>JBLXHJ010000031.1:0-5066 GCA_048259785.1 Methylophaga sp. | reverse complement strand
CTAAATATTCGGCCTAATTAGTAAATCTAAGTCCAGACGTTTTAAGCGCCCATACCAACTCAACAAAAGCACGATTATTGGTTAAAGGTTCGCCATCGATGATAAGCACGTAGCCTGAGCCATCGATCCATAAAAATACAAAACTGGTTTCAGGAATCAACAGATCAACTTGCTGAAAGAAAGAAATCGCTTGGCTCTCTACCGCCCAGCCGCGCTGCTTTTGGCGCAGCATAAAGCCTGAAAAGTCCGCCGCCGCCACACTGAGCATGTCCGCTTCTTCTTGGCTATAGCCAATCCGTGCCAGACAAAAACCTTCATCAGAACCAATCGCCGCTCGGCGTTTACCCGATAAGCTTGAAACCACATAAGGTAAAAATTGATCAAGCGGCAAATTTGGCGCGGGCAAAAATAACGACAGCTTCTCAATCCAGCCATGTTCCAAAAAGCTGTCTAACCATTCATCAGAATAGCGATCGAGCCAGTCAGCGGCCAGCAGCGTCTCGTTATGCGACAATAAATCTTGCAAGGATAACTGCTCAGGCGTTGGTTCACTTTGCGAAAATGACTCAAAAATGCCAGCTGGGGTCAAGGTCAGATAGGTTTTATCAGCGTTTAAATAAGAAGACATAGCGGCTACTCGTTAGAAGAATGTTGATGATGCTATAAAAATAAGCAGGTTAAGCGTCTTGTGCATTTTTGGTTTGCTCAAGTTTTTGCTGACAGTCATTCCAGCGCGCATCGAATTGCCAATCGCTTTTACCCAAGCGAAACCACACCAAGGAGAATGCCAGACGGTCGTGACGCGCGATACAATGGGCAAAAAACTCGTTTTCGATTTGCTCTATGGTATCCCAGTCTTGATTGTCACGCGCGAGCATCAAATCGTTGGTGATGTCTTTAGCGATTTCTTTGGCGTCATCGCTACTGATACGCAGGCGCTGCGTCTGTTCATTTAAAGATGGTGAGACCAGTACGCTCCAGCGCGTTGCCAGCATACTGTTTTTTTGGATATAGCTTTTTTTATCGATACAATCTCGAAAGCCTTGCTCGATATGCGGCAGCATGCGCCCTTGCAAGCGGGTAAACATATTGGTGACATCATAGGGAATGTCATACCAGCAGCCATAAAAAAAATCGGCTACCGCACCTTGTAGTGGTTCTTTTTCGTTTAACAGTAGGGCAGCATTGATACGTTGTTCGTGAAAATGGCGGTTGTTGGGTGCGATAAATATCTTACGTGAGTAAAGACGATAGACGCGCCGTGCTGCCATTTCACTTTCTTTGATGAGATCTAAATCAGACATAAGCGTGTCCTGTTAGTCATAGCACTATGCAAAAAGCGGTTAAAAAGTTATTCAAAAAGTATTAATAAAAATGCTATTAGTACCACTTTGCTCAATCGCTATACGTGATAGACCATAGCGATTGTTGTCATATTGTAGCCTAATAGGTGACGTCAGTAATATGACAATGAACCTGCTAGTCAAGTAACGTTTGCATCAAATCAATCATAAATTCTGCGTCTTCTTCGTTCATGGCTTCAAAACCTTGCGGCATGCCAAGTTCAGTCAACGCTTCTTTACCATCGTTATCGTTATACAGATTCAAAATGGCATCCATCAAAATGTCAGTATCCGGAAAGCCGTCTTTAATCAGCAAGACGTGGCTGATATCGGCCAAATCGCTTTCGATTAATACTGATAGCTGCGCTTTGGTTAGGCGTGAAAAGCTATGGAAAATCTCCGCCAAAAAGAACGCCGCTTGCGCCTCACCCTTAATCACTTGGCGCGCCGCTGCCTGATAGGTTTCAGTCACTGACCAGTTAAGGTCGGCTTCTTCGATATCGACCGCTTCAAGCAGGCGTAAACCAATCAATTTTACATCGCGGTTATCAGCCATGGCGATAGTAGCGCCAGCTTTGATGTCGTCTAAGCTATTGATATCGCTATTTGCCGCCGCGGCGATGACCATCTCATCAGATTTACCGATAGGGCGCGCAACCGCATGGTAACCGTGCTCACGAATAAGGGTAGCCGCATCAAAAGGGTTAGCATAAATGACTTGAATATCGCCTTCACTGATAACGGTTTCTTGCTCAGCATGCGAGGTAGGGATATTTAGGTGCATGTTGAGATTGGCACGTTTTTGAATCAAAGTATTAAACATGTGCCAGCCTGCAAAACGCTCCGGCGAAAAATCAGGCGCGATTAACATATTATGTGTCGTCATGATTTAGCCTTCCTCATTTTGTTTCATTTCGGCATATTGGGCGATTGCCGCCTCAATTTTGCTGCGCGATGGTTTACGGCGCACCGAAGTATAGCCAACCGTTTCGCCGCGACGGACGTTTGGTACGACAGTCGCGTAAACCCAATAGTGACTGCCATCTTTGCATAAGTTTTTCACATAACCATGCCATTTTTGCCCAGCGTCGGCGGTCGACCATAGGTCTTTATAAGCCGCTTTTGGCATATCAGGATGGCGTAAAATATAATGCTGCTTACCGATTAATTCATCGACATCATAGCCGCTAATCTCGACAAAAGCATCATTCACGTGCGTCAAAACGCCGTTTAAGTCGGTACGTGAGACGATTAACTTACCGTCAGGATAAGGGCGTTCGATACCAGTATCATAAACAGTGCGCGAAGTGCCGTCGTGGTAAGTCAGGGTAACTTCTTCGGCTGGCATGTCAGGCTTCATGGCGTCGGGGAGTGGAGAACCCATTGTAATCTCCTTCATTTATCATGGTTGTGATAATTATTAAAAAGCGTAAACCTTATTGAAAAATATTTAGTTTAAGCGTATGACTTAAATTTATATGGCAAACTGACAATTAAACTTAAGTTTTAAACCGCACTCTTAGATTTATTCAATATAAACGGTATGCAATACCTTAAATAATTTTTATAAGACAAGACATAATTTTTCATTTAAAGTGTTGTTTATCAAGTAGTTTATAGCGCTGATAGCCCATAAAATCTTAATGACAGAGCTTTAAAAATAAATATTAGATAAGTTTTGCCAAAGCTTCTGAGGCGCGCTTAATGTCTAAGAATATCAAGCCAAGTTTGGCGTTTGGTTTTGCCATAATGGTTAATACCGCTTCATCACCTGATGAGGTCATAATCACATAGCCTTTTTCGCCTTGGATCATAATACGGTCGATGCTACCACGAGCCAATTCACGACCTGCGCGGTCACCTAGTGATAACAAAGCAGCAGACATCGCGCCAACGCGGTCTTCATCAACGCCTGTAGGCAGCGCCGATGCAATCATAAGACAATCGTTCGAGATAAGGGCAGATGCTTCAACATCGGCAGATGAGCTGTTTAGGTCTTCCAAGATTTGCTGGAATGAGTCTGTACGCATAACGATTTCTCTGTGACGAATAAATAAGGGGATAATTGGGATTTTCTGATTTTAGTCTTCGACTAGTGAACAATGTTATAAACCCTTACTGTTACTATTGATATGGCAGAGCGCTATTTAACGCCTTAATATCGCGCATTTTTTACTACTTAATCTTATTTCACCACTGTTTATCGCAATTTTATTATAATTAATAAATAAAAGTTGGCATATTTTTAAGTTGTTTAGTATTTTTATTTTCCATTAATGTGTTTTTTTCCTATAGTCTAAGTAGCAAGTAAAGCAATCAAAGGGTTAGTTAAGACGACAATGTTGCACAAAAATCACCGTAAATCACTCAAATAACAGTGGTCGTTTTTTTGACTAACGAGTTTTCACGGCAGGTTTATTGATAGATTAGAATGAACAAATATCCTTTATAAATTTTGATGATGGTGATATTTACTAGACTTATACGGCAAAAAAATGCTATATAGTTATGAGATAAAAATTGTTTGTGCTTCTGGGTTTACGATTTAGAGACACATTCAGTTGGCTTCTAATCTCCCAGTTTTATATTTACTAGCGTATAGAAACGATTTCAATCTCACATTGGTGTTTTAAATCCCATCGTTTGTATTTAAGCGATAAAACACCCACGTGAATCAGCACGATGACCATTTTTACCCTAAGGAACCTATATGAGTATCAGTCAGGCAATCGAAAAAGTCGAAGCACGTTACGCCCATCAACCTGAATTTATTCAGGCGGTAAAAGAAGTTGCAATCACCATTGCTCCGCTATACGACGCCCATCCGGAATATGATACGTTCAAAATATTTGAGCGTCTTGTCGAGCCTGACCGTGTTATCGCTTTTCGTATCAACTGGGAAAACGATAAGGGTGAAGTGCAGGTCAACCGCGGCTGGCGTGTACAATTCAGCAATGCCTTAGGCCCTTATAAAGGCGGCATCCGCTTTCATCCTACCGTCAACCAATCGGTCCTTAAGTTCTTAGGTTTTGAGCAAATTTTCAAAAACGCCTTAACTGGCTTGCCGATGGGCGGCGGTAAAGGTGGCGCTGATTTTGATCCTAAAGGTAAGTCTGACAGTGAAATCCGCCGTTTTTGCTATGCCTTTATGCGTGAGCTGCATCCATATGTCAGTAAAGACATCGATGTACCGGCAGGCGATATCGGCGTCGGTGGACGTGAAGTCAGCTATATGTTTGCGATGTATAAGAATCTAACCCGTGAGCACGGCGGCGTCTTGACTGGTAAGGGCGTGGGTTTTGGTGGTAGCTTGATGCGTACTGAAGCGACGGGCTATGGCGCAGTTTACTTCTTAGAAAACATGCTTGCCGCTCAAAACGATAACATCAAAGGCAAAAAAGTGTTGGTATCAGGTGCCGGTAACGTCTCACTCCACGCCGCTGAAAAAGCCCACATGCTGGGTGCAACAGTACTAACGGTATCTGACTCACAAGGTACGCTGCACGATGCAAACGGTATGGACCAAGAAAAAATCAACTGGCTAAAAGAGCAAAAAGCCCAAAGTAAGCCGTTGTGTGATTATGTCGATGTATTCGGCGGTGAATGGTTGGCTAAGCAAAAACCTTGGCATATCAAAGGTGATATTGCCATTCCATCAGCGACCCAAAACGAAGTTGATGAAGAAGATGCCAAATTAATGGTTGAAAACGGCATTAAATATAT
>JBLXHJ010000030.1:0-5335 GCA_048259785.1 Methylophaga sp. | reverse complement strand
GATTGAAGATCTGCTGCTACTATCACGTTTAGAGACCAATGATAAGCGTGAAGCGCATCAGTGGCTTAAAATTGATGACATTTGTGAAACGGTCAAAAAGACCGCCTTACCGATGATGTCTGATGAGCATGAGATTAGCTTTGATCTGCCCGAAGACAGCTATATTTATGGCGCCAGCAGCGAGCTCTACAGCGCGTTCTCAAACCTAGTAGTAAACGCCATCAAGTACTCACCTGAAGGCGGCGTTATTCGCGTTAAATGGGTTCAGAATGAGTTCAGTGGCGTATTCTCAGTTGAAGATCAAGGTTTAGGTATCGATCCCCGCCATATTCCGCGATTGACCGAACGTTTCTTCCGCGTCGATAAAGGACGAGGTTCAAACACTGGCGGAACCGGCCTAGGTCTCGCCATCGTTAAGCACGTACTGATTCACCATAATGCGAAGCTACAAATTCGAAGCCAACCAGGCTTTGGTAGTACGTTCTCGTGTCACTTCCCAACCGACCGGGTTCGTCAGGAGGCGCTCCTTGCAACGGTGGCGACAGAAGCCGACGGTATTGATGCACCCGTTAAGCCGCTGGCACATTCGCAGGCACAAGAAGATGCGACAACGGAAACCTCTTCGACCTCCTAGAGAACCTCGTTTCGTTACCAAAAAAATGCCCGCTATACGATTGTATGCGGGCATTCTTATAATCGTGTCGTCACGTTACAATGAATCAAACAACGCTTTTATAAACGCTTCTTTTTCAGCATCTTGGTCAATCAATAGCAGAGTCACTGTTAAAAAAGCAGAGTCCGGTTTCTTCTCGGTCGTCGCGACAGATTGCACGTAGTAATTTAAACGGTTCACCTTCTGCTCAAACGTCAAATCTAACACCGCTTGATCAAGCACCGTCGGAATCACATCGTCACTTTTTATCAACATCGTGGCTTCGTCTTTAGCGAAATGCACCACCATGCAACGAAATTCTTTGCCTGCAAAACGAACTTTGGTCGGTATCTTGACGTCTTTGACCGACACTGTTGGGTTCGTGATTTTAGGCGAAGTCGCTTTCGGCGCAACCGTTGTCGCCATCAACACATCCAGCGAACCAGACGCAATGCCGCCACTTGAACCAGTTGGCTTTTTAGGCGCTTCACCTAACTTCTTCTCAATGCCATTACGTTTGGCGGCCGTCACTACTTTCTGTACTAACTGTTCCGCTGAGAAGGGTTTACCTAAATAATCGGTCACACCGGACTGCACCGCTTCCACCACATGAGACTTATCGCCACGACTGGTAATCATGACAAAAGGCAGTGTTTCTTTCTTGTATTGCGGTTGCTCTCGGCACCATTGCAGAAGTTCCACACCTGTCATTTCAGGCATCTCCCAGTCGCATAGCACCATATCAAACGTAGACTTCTGTAGCATTTGCTGTGCTTTGCGACCATTTACCGCTTCTTCGACCGTCACAGCAGGAAAACTTTTACGCAACGTACGTTTAATCAAATCTCGCGTAAACGACGCATCATCAACAACCAGTATTTTCAAAATGTAATCCTATCGAGTCTGTGACAAAAGATCGGCGTAATTCACAAAGCGCTCACTAAATACCTTAATCCACAAGAGTGTGGCTGCCACTACCGCAATTGGCATAACAAACAGGTTTAAGAAAGGGATGGTGACACCAAACATCACGATAAAGCCAAACGTCCAACATAGCAGCGGCTTTTCTCGCAGAGAAGCTCGCATTTCAGGAAAGCTGACTTTATTGTTATCAAACGCATAATCCATATATTGCAAGGACAGCATCCAAGCGGAGAACAGCACAATCAACACCGACGTGACAATGTTCACCACTGGAATAAACGACAGCAACAGCAATGCAATAAAGCGCGGTAAAAAATACCCCAGCTTCTGCATTTCACGCTTTAAGCTGCGTCCAGTAATCGCCATAAGCCCAGTAAAACTCATGTCTTCATCAAACTCTTTGCCCGTTTGTTGCTCTTCTACCTTTTCCGCTAAAAATGCCATGAAGGGGGCGGCGAGGATATTAACCCCCACAGAGAAGCTGTAAAACATCATTAAGCCGATGGCAATGTTCAGCAGCAAATAAAACAACCAGTTTAAGAAAGACATCCAATCAGGTATGTAGCCCATCATTTCATCTACCGCGACAGACATATAGCTCAGTGCCACCGTATAAAGCAGTACCATTAACGCAATATTGGCCACAATTGGTGCCAGTAAAAACAAACGCAATCGGCTTGATAAAAGAAGCGGGAATGCTTGTATGTAAGCGCCTACGGCGGCAAATGGATGAGTGATCACGAACTAAACCCCTGTTTAAAAATCAACACTTGTAGCACTAATAATTGCCGTCTATTTAAGCATATTTTTCAGCAAAAAAATGTCTTCCCTGCGCCAGAGAAGCCTCGAATTGCTTGAGATATGTAACTATTGTTCGCTATTGCCCCTATTCACTGTAAGCAAATTTGCTACACTCGTGGTTTACTCATACGTTCACTAAGCTCAAGACAAGGTACGGATATGAAACGTCTTTTCATGTGGTCTTTCTCATTATACGTCGCTTTGATGACAACAATGGCGCTTGCTGCCAGTGATGCAATGCAAGGCAATACTATTCTCACCGTCACGAATCACCACAGTGATACAGAAACCCCTTTAACATTCGATTTAGCCGCACTCAAACAACTCCCCTCCTACGACATTTCTACCCGAAACCCTTGGGAAGAAGGTGTGCATCACTACAAAGGCTTTAACCCGAATGACCTGCTTGAACAGCAAGGCATTAAAGGAAGCGTCCTTCGTTTAACCGCCTTTAATCAGTACATCACTGAAATACCACTGGAAGACTTTACTCAATTAGGCGCCATCATTGCCTATGAAATGGATGGGCAACCCATTGCTGTGCGTAGTAAAGGCCCATTAATGGTTATTTACAACTTTGATGACAACCCAGACTTAAAGAACGAAGCCTTCTATGGTCGCTCTATTTGGCAACTATATAAGCTTAAAGTGATGCGAGCGGACTACTGATTATGGACGTAGATTCAGAGTGCAAAAAGCCTCGGTTTAAACGTTGGTTAGCGAATCTGCTGATTGTGTTTATGATGATCACATCGTTACTAACCTTTACTCTGATACCTCTCTCTGATAGCAGCTCAACGCTAAACTCACAACAAGTGTTTGAAAGCTCGCGCTGGCATTCACTGCAACTGCAATTGCAAACCTACCGTCTGATGGACTATTTATCAGACCTTTCTGAAGCGGACCTCCCCGTCAATGGTAATGCTTACTTTCAATATGACTTAGTGCTCAGTCGAGTCGATCTCTTACGTAAAGGTGATTTAGGCAGTAATATTCGCAACTTTGCCAATGGTCGAGCAGTACGCCTGCTGAATATTATTGCGGGTGAACTGGAACTCATCAGTCTTAATATTCAGCGTCTTGAACAAGGCCAATTGGATCAAACAAAGACCATTGTGGATCGTTTACGCTCTCTGGATTCGCAAATCACTGATTTTGTTGTCATTGTAAATCAAGGCGCAAACGACTTTATCACTGAAAAGCGCCACGATTTAGACGTTCAGCTGGCGTATATTCAGATGGTTTCATTGGTACTATTCGTTATCTCTTCGACTCTGTTATACATTACCTACAAAGTCTCAAAAGAGCTGCGTCAAACGCTAATACGCAATACTCGGTTAGAAGAACGAATTGATGATGTGCAGGCCGGTAAAGTCGACATTATTAGTCGTATTGTGAACGATATAAAGCCCATCTTTACCAATCTAATAAGTCACTCAAACACATTAAAAAACATGGCATTGGATGCTAAAGTTCAAGAACACTTAGAACACCTCAGCACTCAAAGTAACCAGTTACTGACTCAGTTAGACTGCTATTATGACCTCACATTAATCGAGGCCAATCGCATGTCTTCAGTCACTAATGAAGGGGACCTAAGAGAGCACATCAATTATGCTGTCAGTGCATTAGAACGCGTCTTTTTAACCCATCAAGTACGAGCCATTGCACACGTTGATCCACGACTGCCCGAGCTTGTCGAGACTGACTTTAGGCGTTTACATGAAATATTAGTCACCTTAATTTCTAACTTAGCACCCTACTGCCACAATGCAGAGCTGCTGATTCAAGTACGTCCATCAACACTACCCATCTTTAATTTACCTGAAAAACACGGCAATAAAGCCACCAAGATGGTTCAAATCAGCTTGCGCGATTCCGGTGAAGGCTTACCTAACAAGGTTCAAGTCGGTTTACGTAAGAACCCCTATAACCCAGCCAATACGATCATTGGGCAAATTCATCAAATGGGCATGGGCTTTACCTTCTGTCATTATTTGATTGGCGCATTAGGGGGAGAGTTACATTTTTCCAGTTCTCAAGGAACCGGTACTGAAATTTGGATCGACCTGCCCATGGGATTAGGCGACGCCAAGGCTCAAGCAATTGACAAAAACACGACTAAGCAGGCTAAAGTGGCTATATGGCAGTCGGACAGCTTGCTAGATCAACCGTTTATAACGTTACTGCAACAACTTAATCATCAGGTTGACTTGTTCACTGAAGGAGACCTTACACGCCTGCTGCAGCAGAAAAACCTTCAGACATTACCCTTTGAGTGCATTCTGATCACCGATAAAAGTGTCCTTGATGAGGAACAAATAGAGCTCATTGAGCGATTGCAAGCATTCGGCAGCCAAGTCATTGTAGCAGCATCCGTTATAGAGGATTTACCTCGCATTAAGGCGGATAAAACCTATCATTACCCTGTTACTTCGGCCCAACTTGAGGCACTGTTACTTTCTTAGTATGAGGAGTTCCTTACTATGTCGGTAGACCATGCACAGCTAAAATCATTAATGGATATTATTGGTCGCGATACTCTGAGCCGCGTGAAGCAAAGCTATTTCAATGACAGCCAGGCCAAGCTCGTCAGCCTAAAAACGGCTATTGAAGAACACGATTTATACCAAGTAGAACAGCTCAGTCATTCCTTAAAGTCTTCCAGCTCTAACCTAGCGCTGTCCACTTTAGCTGGTGTGTTTGCACACATGGAATCGGATGCCTCCCAAGGCCAGGCAGAAAACTTGAGCAACCTATACCAAAGCGCAGTAGATGAATATGGGCAAGCTATTGCAGAACTCGATACACTTATTTGAGCCAATACAGATACAAAAAAAGGGGCGAAGTCATCAACTTAGCCCCTTTTTACATGTCATACAGTATTACGCTTTTTTATCTTCCATTGCCAGTGCTTCCAACTCTTCAGTCGGTACGTGACGCACGGTCACACCATTC
>JBLXHJ010000029.1:0-5435 GCA_048259785.1 Methylophaga sp. | reverse complement strand
TTAGCCAACATCCCTCTTGCGATTGAAATACGTGAAAGCTCGGAGCAAGGGCAGGTAATTTCTCGAGATAATGCAGCATCAATCAGCGCTACCTACAAAAATGCTGCACGTATCCTAGCCAGCAGCTTGCATTACCAGCAAACACAAAATAGTTCGGTAGAAATACTGATAACAGAAGATTAAACACAGAAAAAAATGTTAATTTCTTGTTTTTTATTACTCATTGTGACAATGAGGTATTTGTGTTTTTGTGCTTAATCAGTGCATTTACTGCCCTTTAGAGTGTTTTTTGTCTACTTAAAAGACACAAATGTTCGATTTTTGTTAATATTTTATTGGCCTTTTCACAACCCTGACATACGCTTTTGTAAGCGCTTACATTGTTTGGCTTTTTATTTGCCCTTAAATGTAAGCGCTTACAATTGGCTGATTAAAAAAATACTTATACCGATCAGCTGAGTACTAACAAACACTCATGTTAGGGTTCAATGTAATGAACAGAATTAAAACACACATAACACAACTTGCGATGGCGCTTTCTGTAGCGACATTAGCTGGCTGCGGTGGCTCTGCCACAGAAACAAAAATCGACACTATCAACCCAAGTGAACCCACTTCTGATTGGGTGATGATATGGGAGGATGACTTTAATGGCGATTCAATTGACGATGGTAAATGGAACTTCGAAGTTGATTGTGCCGGTGGGGGTAATAACGAAAAACAATGTTACACCGACAGCAAAGATAATGCTTTTGTTGAAAATGGCATTCTAAATATTGTTGCACTGCCCGCAGAGGAAGGTGCGACTAAACCGTATACCTCAGCACGTCTAAATACTCGCTATAAAGCTGATTTTAAATACGGACGCTTTGAAATGCGCGCTAAACTGCCAAGTGGTCAAGGTGCATGGCCTGCCTTTTGGATGATGCCCACAGACGAAGTATACGGCGGTTGGCCCCGCTCTGGTGAAATTGACATTGTTGAAGCCGTGAACCTTAAAGTGCCTACCGATGATGGTCTAGAATCAAACATCTACGGAACATTGCATTATGGTAAAGAGTGGCCAAATAACGATCAAAGCGGCAAAGCGTATACCTTTGATCAGGCGTCAAACCCTGCAGATGATTTCCATACCTATGCAATAGAATGGCAAGAGGGAGAAATTCGCTGGTATATTGATGACTACCTCTACGCGACTCAGCGAAAGTCTGAACTGCTTTATAACGCCAGCGGCGAAGCGCTAGCGCTAAAGCATAAAGGATGGTATTCAGAATATTTCGACCAAACAACGGGTGAACTAACGACATTTTGGGATGCTTCACCCTATGATCAAGAGTTTTACTTGATATTAAACTTTGCAGTTGGTGGTGATTGGCCAGAAAACGTTAATGCGACGGGCATAGATACGAGTGCATTCGAAAATGGTCAAGCGTTCGAAATTGATTATGTACGAGTTTATGAGTGTGCTCAAAATCCAGACACGGGTAAAGGCTGTGAAACTGTCCGCCCAGGGTATGACAGCGTAGAAGATGCACTGGTAGAAGGTGCTGCACCAGCCCCAACGCCGCCAAGCGATGGCACGGTTACGCCGCTTACCATTTTTGATGGTAGCTTCAATCCAAATTGGCCTGCATGGGATTGCTGTGGTGGTTCTACACCCGCCCTTGTTGAAGATGTAGAGCGTGGCGAAGTAGTTGAGTTTAATATTGGTGCGCAGCCAACAGTGAATGGATTTATTAGTCGTGAAGCCTTTATCACTGACGAAAATGGTGTTGCTTCACCTTATGATGCAAGTGCTATGTTGGAGGATGGTTACGTACGATTTGATATGCAAATCATGTCATTACCTGCCACGCCAGATGCTCCTTGGCTTTTTAAAATAGAAAGTGACGAGGGCAGTTCTGCAGTCGAAATGAACCTTAACATGAGTGCTGAAGGTGCTGAACCAGTCGTCGGTGAATGGCAAACCTTCACCTTTCCACTGCAAGCACTTGCAGATGCAGGATTAAATGTGTCACTTATTGATGTCATCATGATCTTCCCTGCATGGGGTCAAGGTGAGGGTGCAGTTTATCGTGTTGATAATGTTGAAATTACAAACGGCGCATCGACCTCTTTACCTTCATTAACGTTATTCACAGATGAAACGAACATTGACTGGCCGTTGTGGGATTGTTGTGGTGGCTCAACGCCAATTGAAGTCATGGATGATGAGGCTCACGGGGTAACAGCAGAGTTTTCTATCGGTGCTCAACCGACAGTTATGGGCTTTATTAACCGGACATCATCAGGTGGTAGTGGTTCACAATTTGATGCGACAGCGCTTGTGGACGAGGGGATGTTGCAGTTCGAAATGAAAGTGATATCTCTGTCGAGCACACCAGAGGCAGCGTGGTTGCTAAAAGTTGAATCAGACAACGGTACAACCGCTGTGGAGGTTAATCTGAACACCAGTGTTGAGGGGGTTGACCCTGTTGCGGGTGAATGGCAAACCTATACTTTCCCTATTAGTACGTTGCTGCAAGCAGGCTTAGATGTCAGCGCTATTGATGTGATCATGATTTTCCCTGCTTGGGGTCAAGGTGAAGGGGCTGTATATCGTGTAGATAATGCACGTATTTATGCACCAGAACCACAGTCTGATCTCACATTATTTGCTGATAATGTCGCTGAGCAATGGAGTATTTGGGATTGCTGCGCAGGCAGTACACCAACAGTTGAAACGGATGATGAAGCGCATGGTGCTGTGGCTGAGTTTAAAATAGGTGCAACAGCTACTGTTATGGGCTTTTTAGCTGCTGATGGCGTGAGTTTTGATGCTTCTCATATGGTTTCTGAAGGGGTTGTTCGTTTTGAAATGAAACTGGTTTCAAATGCCAGCAATCAAGATGCGCAGTGGTTGTTCAAAATCGAATCGAATGATGCAGGTCAAGCTGTTGAGCTTGCGCTAAGTGCTAGCCAAGAAGGCGTCGAGCCTGTGGTCGGGGAATGGCAAACTTACACCTATACATTGTCTGACTTGCTCAGTGCAGGTCTTGATATTAGTGCAATAGACGTTGTCATGGTATTTCCCTCGTGGGGCATGGGAGAAGGTGCGGTCTATCGTATCGATAATGCCGTGATTACAAACCCATAATTTCATCTGACAACAGGCTAGGGTGCACACAAAACAGCACCCATTTTACATGACAATTTTTTGCAAAAGCAGGTAATCATGAAAAGCACAAAATTAATTAAAACACCTCTTGCAGCATCAATCGCAATGATCCTGACAACAGGGTTTGGCAATCTCTCAATGGCGTATGCTCAAGATGAGCAACAGCAAGTAGATAAAGAAATCGAAGTCATCGAGATTAAAGGTATTCGTGGCAGTATGATCCGTGCCATGGACATGAAACGAGACGCAACGGGAGTGATTGATGCCATCTCAGCAGAAGAAATGGGTAAATTTCCCGACACCAATTTGGCCGAGTCATTACAACGTATAACGGGTGTCTCTGTCAGCCGCTCGAATGGCGAGGGGAGTGAAATCACAGTACGGGGGTTTGGCCCTGAGTTTAATCTTATCATGTTAAACGGACGTCAAATGCCGGGGACGGGTTATACCCGCTCTTACGCACTTGAAAATATTGCCGCAGATGGTGTCAGTGCGCTCGAAGTGGCTAAGTCAGGTCAAGCTGATGTGCCAAGTGGGGGCTTGGGGGCGACGGTCAATATTATCACGACTCGCCCATTGAATAGCCCTGGTGAAAAATTTAGTTCCTCAATTAAGGCTATTCACGATTCGTCAAACGAGGCAGGTGATGATGTAACTCCTGAGTTTTCTGCCATGTACAGTAATACCTACGCTGAAGATTCTGTTGGTTTTGCGGTATCGTTTTCTCATCAAGAGCGTGATTTTCAACAGCAAAATGCCAATATTCAGGGTTGGCAAGCCAATGTCGATTTACCGACGCTAGATGAGGGGGCATTTATCGACCCGCGTGCAGTCGACAGCGAAGGTAAACGTGTTGGTAATCATTTCTTCCCGAAAGATATGAACTACAGCATTGCGGATGCCGAACGTGAACGTACAAATGGTCAAGTGACTTTGCAGTATGCGCCCATTGATAACTTTGTTGCTACGCTTGATTACACAGCAAGCCGAGCAATCACAGGCGTTAATACCGTTGGTTGGGGTATCTGGAACGAGTTCGGTGGTAACATCAATCGCTATGAGCTGGATGAAAACGGTACTGCATTATTCGCTGATATTAGTGGCAACGATGGCTCATTCACAGCAAATCGAGAAACCACTGAAGTTAAAGCACGCTCAATTGGTTTAAACCTAGAGTGGCAAATTAACAATGAATGGGAAGTAGAGTTCGACTACCACGACTCTAAAAATGAAATAGACAACGGTGCTGATGACGGATTAGGTTCATCGGGGCAAATCATCCTCGGTTCAGATCAATTGCGTAGTAAGGTTTACGATTACCGTACAGGTGAGATCCCGCATGCTTACGTTAATTGGAACAACGGGACTACGGTACTAGACCCAAGCGAGATTGACTCAAATTTCAGCCAGTTTATTTACTCTCCGGGTGAGTCGAACGTTGAGCAAGCGCAGTTGCATACACATTGGTTTAATGAGCGTTTTGAAATCCCATTGGTAAAAGTGAAATTTGGTGCTGCACATACAAAACAAACCATGGGTGGGTTCACTGCATGGAGTGGTTTGCGAGGGGGTCCTGGCTTTAACCCATCATTCACAGAAATCTTTCCTGATGGCATGTTCACCTACAAGGAAACGGGTGACATGTTAGATCAATTTGAGGGGGGAGGCAGTGATTTACAACCGAACTATTACTATACCTACAGTTTTGAAGAGGCTTTAGCCCGGCAACTCGCTTACTTAAACGAAGATCTTTTAGGTGATAACTACTATTCAATCGATCCCTTTTTCGATGGCATTGACAGTGAAAGTTATGTTGAAGAGAAAACGCAAAGCGTCTACGTGAATACGTTGTGGGAATTTGATGTCGCTAATCACTTTGTACAAATTAATGCTGGGCTTCGCTATGAAGAAACGGATGTCACCAGCACGGTACGCCAACGTGTTGAACAACAAGTGAATTGGGTGAGTGAATCAGAGTGGATCATGCAATATGAAGCTGGCGGCACCGATAACTTTTACCAAGAACAAGGCAATTATGATATTTGGTTACCTAATATTGATGTAAAAGTAGAGTTAACCGATGAACTCGTTGGCCGTGTTTCGTGGGGTAAAACGATGGCTCGAGCTCCTTTGGGCGATTTAGCGGGTGGACGCAGCCTGACCGGCAGTCCAAAACCGGGTGCTCGCACGGGTGGGCAAGGTAACACGAACCTGTTGCCATTTGAGTCTACAAACTTGGATGTGTCTATTGAATATTACTACGGCGAAGGTAGCTATG
>JBLXHJ010000028.1:0-5467 GCA_048259785.1 Methylophaga sp. | reverse complement strand
AAAACTCCCCGTCTAGCGTCAGAAACTCCCCGTCTGAACCAGACGGGAATATTTACTTTCCCCGCTTAACGTCAATGTGTCTCCGACAGCAACAAACTCTGTTGGAGACACGCAATGAACAAAGCACTTTTCACCACTAAAGAAGCCGCGGAGCTTCTAGGCGTCAGCAAAGCCTTTCTTGAAAGAGATCGGTGGGCCGGTGCCCGAGTCCCGTTTGTCAAAGTTGGCAGCCGGGCAGTTCGTTACCGCCTATCGGATCTTGAGAGTTACATCGAGCGCCAGATACGTCACTCAACCTCCCAGGTGGCGTAATGGTCGAAGTGGTCGTAACGTTAACGGATCGAGCAACCGTCAACCGACCGTTACTGAAAACTTTTCCTCACAGGGCCGTTAACGGACAACGAGCCTCCGTTAGTTCGTTAACGAACCTCCCTGTACCTTATAGGGTACACCCCCAACAAACAGCAGGTTCGCCGGCCCCTACCCCTGCCCTATTAGGGGCAGGTACACGTTATATCCCGGGGGTTGTATGACGCCCTCGGACCAAAAGCATTTTGCGTTCTACCGAACCAAGGGCCGCCTATACACCATCGGCACCCGCCAAACCCGACAAGCGGTAACCCGGTTCCGTAAACGGTTCCCTAGGGTATTCCCCAAGCTGGAACCGCACCTGTACCTTATAGGTCAGTACCGGGGGTGCATTGCCCTAGAAATGTCCCTCGAAGAGTTGGAATCGAAACTTCAACGCCGCGACCTAAAGTTCACCATAGACGATACTGAGCTAAAGGACTTCGCTCGCATCAAAGCAAAAGCCTGCGGCGAAACCAGCGTCCGGATCAAAGATACGAAACAAGCCTTACGAGTTATCGAGAGACTGTTAGATCGTTACGCATTTAACCTCCCAAACAGCCACACGGACAAAGGGTGCATCGAACGAACAAAATGTGAAAGGTGGTGGCGCCGCCTTATTCGGAAAGAACAGAAACGGGTATTGGACAACGTAGCTCGTGAGTATGGCCTCGTTTCCAAGAAAAAAGGCGTTTATGTATCCGACTGGGGGTTAAAGCTCCATCAGGAACAGCTAACCCGCAACCGTTCCCTGCTTGAAGAAATGATCGCGGTTAACGATCAGTGCCAGGAATACACCCTCGCTGAACTGTCAGCGCTGTCGGTTAGCAATCCATATGTTCGCCGATCGGAGCTAATCGTTCGTGCGTCCGGCTTTGAGAAGATCGCCCAAGACATGGGCCATGCTGGGGTATTTCTGACCATCACCACGCCCAGTAAATACCACCCGGTCAAAGTAAGTGGTCAACCGAACCCCAAATATAACGGATCGACACCCAGCGAAGCCCAGGGCTATCTGAATTCGGTCTGGGCGCGCATTCGCGCCCAACTAGACCGAGAGGAAATCCGAACCTATGGGTTAAGGATCGTTGAACCCCACCATGATGGAACCCCGCATTGGCACCTGATGCTGTTCGTTGAACCCGAATACAAAGCGCGCATGGTCGAAATTATGCGTGACTATGCCTTGGAGGAAGACGGGGACGAACCGGGAGCGCAAGAAGCCAGGTTTGAGGCGGTTGATATTGATTACGACCGAGGATCAGCAACCGGCTACATCGTTAAATACATATGCAAGAACATCGACGGCGAGTTTCAGGAAAATGGCGAGGATGCCGAAGACTGGTATGGCAACCTCACCAAAGACGTTGCCGCCCGTGTTCGCGCTTGGGCCAGTATTCATGGAATCCGTCAGTTTCAACAGATTGGCGGGCCACCTGTAACCGTCTGGCGTGAATTGCGCCGCTTGGATCATGCCGATGATGAGGTTTTAGAGAAAGCCAGACAAGCAGCGGATAAAAGCGATTGGGCGGGCTTTATCGAGGCTATGAATGGCCCCTGCACCAAACGAGCGGATCAGCCCATCAAAACGGCAAAATGGCTAGAGTTTGATCGGGAGAGCGGCGAATACCTAGACAGCCCGGTTAATCAGTACGGCGAACCGACTAAAGGCAAGTTGTTTGGCCTGTTTGCTCAGGGCCGGTATTGGATCACGCGAACGCTACGATGGGAGATCACGCGGCCGAAGAAGGCAGAGCCTGAGATTAATCCCGGCTCCTCTTGGCTGGATCGCCTTCAGCAACTAAGCCAGGTCCGGGAGCCGACAGAAGCGGAAATCGCCGCATTGCCCGACGACACCGCTTATGCCTGGGAGAAGCTTAGTGGTGAGGTTCACTCGCCACCTTGGAGTTCTGTCAATAACTGTACTGATCTGAGCAGCTTCGAACGCCAATCTCTTTTTGAACAGCAATTTCCATCAGCGCTTTATTAAAAGGGATAGCATCTCGAGAATAATGAGCCCGGCGGTGACAATTCGGACAAATGGCAACCACATTCTCTGGATGATCCGGGCCACCATCAGCTACCCGATATAAATGATGGCACTCGAGATAAGGCCCAATCTTTGACTCAAACGGAGCCGGCTCGTCGCACCCCTCACAGACTCCCTTTGCACGAGCTAAAACGTAGAGCTTAATCGCCTGAGAGCGCATGAATGCAACGTAACGCCGGTCACTCGTAGTTTGCTTGTTGGGTTTCTTAGCAAGAGCGGCGGTCCGAAGCTCTTGGAGACTCTTCTGTTTGAGGCTTTTTAGCGACTCAGATAGAAGTGGATCGCTCTCTGGTAAGCCTTCTGACGCAGCCTCGGGAAAAGAATCAATATCAAGATGGAAGACGAATACAGTCCTATCGTTACCTTCTCGATCTGGCCGAATTTCTTCGTGGTATCCCAAACACTCGGCGCTTCCCATGTACCTAACGACGGCCTTTCTTACATATTCGAAAAGGTGAAGAGTCTTCTCCGCCTGTGCGTGTTGCATGATGGCCTTATTACCACCGGCCATTCTCATATCGCCGGTTTGCCCTTCCCCGGTGTACCAGAAAACGCCATCATCGCGGTATTCGTCACGATATCCGTGCTGCGCACCGGTATCTGAGGTAAAAAGGAAAATGGCCGGATACCCCTTAGGCGTAGAGATGCCCCCCTGAGCCTGCCCTCCAAACGACCTATGAATATCCGCTTTTCGATTGTACTCTTTGCCCACCTCAAACTGCATCGTAGCCCCTAGCCCCAGAATTTTTTTGGAGTTCCGTCAATCACCATGCTCAGCCAATGTCTTCTTTAATTTTCAAACGTTTTTCAAGATCTCGTATTTTTTGTTCTAAATCTCTATTTTCACGCTTCAGATTTTTAATTTGATAATCTTTTTTATTTTCCTTTTTAGGTACAGAAAAATGCATATCAAGCTCATCTTTGAACGGCATGAATGGCTGGTAAAGTCTATGAAATGCTGTTCCGACGGCGCCTCTGAATAGGTTTAATTTTGGTGAACTATGCCCCGACGCTAAGATATGACTTGTAGCAATCCCGGGATAAGGATCAATATATACAATCTTCGCTATCCCCAATTGATAAGCTTTTTTAGCACATAATTCACACGGGCTAGCAGTTGTGAACAGAACACCGCCTTTAAGCTCTTGTCCACCGTGTTTAGATATCTGCAGAAAAGCATTTTCCTCGGCATGTAGTGACCGAGTGTGCACTTGATTCTTTTCACCCTCGATTTCATTCTGTAAGTCCTTAAAACAGAATGATAAATTCAGACCGAAATCCCCGGATCGAGCAATTAATTTACCGAACTTATTCTCTAGCTCCTCCCTAAACTTGTCATCATTCTTTTCGTAATAACTGTAAGCATCACTATCGATACCTTGCAATAAATTGTCCGCACTACGTAACAAGCATGGGACTTGTCCCTGTGGTGTACTGTTCCATCCTACTGCTTTGACTGAGTAATCAACGTCAGTAACTGCTGCGCCCACTTGGCGTGAGATACATCCAGAATTTTGTTTCACGCTGTAGGCGATTTGCATACAGCTTTCTATCCAAGTCGGCATTACAAGCCCAGGATGCATCATCAGCGCTACGTACCAAGCTAATTGGCTAGCCAGCTCACTAGTCCCATAGTAGTTTTCTTTCGGGTTATTTATATGAACATCCGAAAGCTCTATGCATTTTTGAATATCCTGAGATGTATACCGTTTATGTCCTTTAAGCTTTTTTGGATACTCCTTATCATCCAGCCTAACAATTTGTTCTTCTGAAAATTTATGATTTTTTCTTAGATGATCAATTCTATTCTTATTTTCTGTATTAACAGAGACCAGATAAAAATGGGAATATCTCTCTTTGAAGAAAATAGCTTCATAAGGATTTCTTATCGCATCTATCACCACAAGACATTGCTTAGAATTTTTATTAGAAACGTGCCTAACTGATTTAATTATTTTGTTTATCGTTTGCGAGAAATTGAAGACTTTCTCTGGATTGAACTGGCTATTTTCAGCAGACCCCGAAGCCCTTATGTTATCACCAACGGTTTGGTAAACTAGCGGGTATGCACCTTCTGATACTTTTGATATGGAATCTCTGAGCTTTCTGGAAAAACGAGGAAGATCTTTGAAGTATATATTATAAGACTCTTCTTTTTTTTCCTCGATCTCTTTTCTCGAGCTTTCCCGCATATTTAAGTATATATTTATTCTTTTGTGCCAAACTGAGTAGTCCTTCCTAATATCTTCTAGGTCTAAAAAAACCTTTTCACGGTCAACTCCCGTCACTCTAGAAACCAAAGATACGAACTCACTAAAGTTTAATTTTAGTATGTATCTAGTAATAACAGACCCGACCTGCAGCCACTCAAAAGGCTGCCATCTATTTTCAAGATAAGACTTAATTATTTTAAATTTTCTTGCTTCGTTACCCTCAAAATGAGACTCACCGATATCAGGAAGAGGTAACTTTTTTCCACTGAGAAGTGAAGCTGTAGTAGAACATCCTGAACCGGTTCTCCCGGTTAGCCCAATCACAATAAAATCATTTGATTCTTTAAAGACTACACCAAGCGCCCGGGAGACGGCTTCCTGCTCATTTTGCATGATTATTCTATCCTTAGGTGTTTAGTAGGCTATACAGCTTTAAATTGCCAACGATACCACTTTAAAAACAACGGATAGAAGAGTCTTAACGAGAAATGGAGAGGTTTTTCTCGAATTTGTTCTACACAGGATTATGATTCAGACAACTTAAATCAAATAATGCCGGTATCTAATGGCCCACATGGTCGAGCCGTTATCGAGAGATCGAGAGATCGAGAGATCGAGAGGTTTGAGCGAAATTTCCATTGCAAGGTGATTAACGGTGCATGAGCCGAATTGTCTACATTGCGTCTACATGAGGTATCAAGGGTTGCAATTAGATTAGGGCGGAAACGGTAACTTATTGATTTAAATGGTGCCCGGAGCCGGAATCGAACCGGCACGGCCTTACGGCCGAGAGATTTTAAGTCTCTTGTGTCTACCAATTTCACCATCCGGGCATCGGAGGGAAAAATCTGAAGGC
>JBLXHJ010000027.1:0-5542 GCA_048259785.1 Methylophaga sp. | reverse complement strand
TCGGCTATGACAGTTAACAAGTGCATCAAATTCGTTCCGGCCCGAAGGGCCTCCACCGGACGGCTTTTTCTCCGCTTCGCTGCGTAAAAGCCGCCGTTTATGCAGGCGTTAGGCACCAAGATCAGATCAAAGGACGAAATATGGCAAAGAACGATGCATTACTACTTGATGGAATAATTGATGATCGAATCGAAAACAACACTCCATCAAATAGGCGAGACGAGGCATTCGAATATCTTGCCTTTGAGCAAATTCTTAAAAGCTATGACCTTTCCGTTGAAGAAATAACCTACGGATCTATTGATGGTCGAAATGACGGTGGGATCGATGGCTTTTATATTTTTGTAAATGGCCACCTACTCACCGATGTAGAATCATTTTCATGGCCTAAGTCAGGAGCATTGCTAGAGATATGGGTTATAACTTGCAAGCATCACGACACTTTTAAACAGGCCCCCTTAGATAATATGGTCGCAAGCTTGTCTGAACTGTTCGACTTGAGCATAGCTGCAGATCATTTTAAGGGAGATTATTCCGATGAAGTGATAAAGCTCAGGGAGAACTTAAAGTTCGCGTATAGAAAACTCTCCCCTAGACTAAGTGGTTTCAATATTCAATACGTTTATGCTTCCAGAGGTGACACAACACAGATAGGAGAGTCAATCACGTCTAGGTCGGATCAACTCATTAACATAACAAAAGACTCTTTTGGGGCCTGTACGGCTGGATTCAACTTTATCGGGTCCACTGAATTAGTACATCTCCATCGAAAGACACCGAATTTTAGTCTTGAACTCCCATTTACTGAAGTTTTGTCTAGTGGTGAGCGTTATGTGTTGCTAGCAAATCTAGCTGACTATTATAGTTTTGTATCAGACGAGGGAAGCTTAAGAAGATATCTTTTTGACTCAAACGTTCGTGACTTCATGGGTCTAAACAGAGTTAATGAAGACATAAAGAATACACTTGAGAATGATGAATCTCCTGATTTCTGGTGCTTAAATAATGGCGTAACGATACTTGCAACTTCGGCAAGTCTCGTAGGTGACTGTATTAAATTGGAAGAGATTCAGATTGTTAATGGATTGCAAACAACTGAATCAATATTTCGATATTTCGAGGCCGGAGGGCAAGATAGGAAAAACAGGTCTGTTCTAATTAAGGTGATTGTTTCCCAAAACGATGACGTAAGAGACTCAATAATCCGCGCCACAAACAACCAAACGGATGTTGAGATGGCTTCCTTACATGCAACAGATAAAATACAAAGAGATATAGAGGATATTTTTGAAAGATCAGATTATTTTTACGAAAGAAGAAAGAATTTCCATAATAATATTGGAAACCCTTTGTCAAAAGTTGTAACTCCTTTGTATATTGCTTCAGGCTATGTAAGTCTTGTCTTAAAGTCACCACAAAAAGCATCAAATCTGAGATCTCGCTTCATGCGATCTAATGAGGCTTACAACACTGTCTTTTCAGAAAAAATACCATTGTCAGTTTATCCAGTGATAGCCGCAGTACTTAAAAAAACAGATCTGCTATTAGAGGATTTTCGTCCTAAGCGAGGCTCAGGGGGAGAGAAGTTTCTTAAGCGCTGGAGACAACTAGTGAGCTTTATTGCAGTATCAAGGCTTTTAGGTAGCTATAATTTCTCTGTAGTAGAGTTATCAAAATTGGATGTCGAAACATATACATATGAAGAGGTGAAGGCAACATGGGACTTTATATGTCTAAGGCGATCGGAAGACATAACATCTAAAAACCTAAAGAAGAAACGTTACTATGTAGAGCTGTGTCAAGAAGCTGCTGAAGAATTCTCAATTTCAGATATTGCTCGTGTGGAAAAGGCTAATAATTTTAATGCATCTGGCCCTGCTACAGCAGATCGCTATAGAGAAGAAAAGGTGATAGTTGACTTAGAGTTTGCTAGGAAAGTTGATAGCCTTCTTCCTCCTCAGCCCTGGAAGCCGGGAGTTCATAGAAAAGTTACTAAGGAACTAGGCTGTTCTAATAAAGAGTACTTTCAATCCGTGCAGATTCTTATTGACGAGGGCATTAGAAATAAGCAGGTTGATGGAGTCGTATACGATGATGAAGGTAATGTTATCATTTTCGATCCAGAAAGAGTTGACCCGGACACTCTTGAGCTGCTGGACAGCTAAATGCCTAACCAACGCATGTTGTCGGACTGGTTTTCCGCTGCGCTCCAAACCAGCCGCAAATGCGGGCGTTAACTCTAAGGACCGAATATGGAGCTGTTAGCGAAGTCGGATGAGGCAATATTACAAGCCGTGAATCCTTTGATGGACAACCTGATGGAAGGCTCCACCGATATTGACTATGAGAAGCACACCAGGGACTTTTCCTCGCGCATAAAGAGCCAAATGTCGCCAAGCATGCTAGAGGAGATCTGTAAGGATTATCAGAGCAGGTGGGGAATTTTCCAGAAGCGAGAATTTGTAGCTCTGTTTCGGAGAGAAACCTCTGTTGCGGTAATCTGGAAGCAGTATTGCTCCAAAACGCCAGACGAGTACGTCGCTGAAGCGGTTTTTATAGAGGAAAATGGGAGGCTCGTCGTTGATCATGCATTTGTGTTCTGACCAAGGAGTTAACAATTCGCTTTTGTCGGACAATTTCCCCACCGCTCCGCGGCTACAAAATTGCCGCAAAGCTCCGCGTTATGTGAAAAGGAGGTAAGGTGATTCGCGTAATTTACCGCTGGAAAGTAAAGGAAGACGACTTCGCAAACTTCCAAGAGGTGTGGAGCCGCACCACGAATCACATACATGAGACTGTGGCGGGAGCGTTGGGAAGCTTTATGCTTCGTAGCCCAGAAGATCCGACCGAAATTCTGACAGTGGCAAAGTGGGATTCAGTAGAGAACTGGAAGGCCTTCTGGGTGGCGGATAATCCGTCCGAAATGAAGGGGATGCGAGAGATAGGTGAGCGGATTTCCGTGAACGTATTCGATGAAGTTGACGACTTTACGCGGAGTCACGAGGAGTAGTTCGGCGGAATCGGTTACGTGCCACATAACCAGTGGCTGTTGTCGGACGCACCTACGCTGGCGCTTCGGTGCGCCGCAAAGCCAAGGCGTTATGTAAATAAGGAGTAAAAATGTCGAAATCGAAAATGGTGCTTTCACTCGCAGTTGGTTTGACCTTAATTGGTTGTTCAGCTCATTCCGTCAAGCCCGGAGCGGAAACGGTTGAGATTGTAATTGAGCAACCTGACAGAGATTCATGTGAGTTCAAAGGAGAGATCGTAGGATCTCAGGGAAATTGGTTTACAGGGGATTTCACGTCTAATGAGAATTTGGTGGTTGGCGCGAGGAATGAAGCGCGAAACAAAGCGTACGAGTTGGGAGCAAATGTTATTTATATGCAGGATATGAAAAATACCAATGCTTGGGGCTCTTTGGGTACAACGAACACCACGGCTGTTGGTAAAGCTTACAAATGTGATTATTGAAATACATAACCATTCATTCAAGTACGTTCCCGGCCTGGCGGCCGTCCACCGGACGCCCTAGTCGGGCGCCGCTTAATATTGGCGTTACACCGCATGAATACAACAGAGTTTGTCGTTTACTATGTGGTAGCAGTATCAGTGATTTTTTTGCTGCTCGCACTGGTGCGTTTCTCGCAACTAAAGCCGTTGTTTAGGGCCAGAAAAACGTCGGCTATGGTTGAACAGAATCATCGTGCTGCGCTGGACCGTTTGATTCAACTGGGCATCAGAGTTGAAGGGAGGGGGCCTATTCACTTTATTGCTCCTCCCCCTTACACCCCCGACGAAGAATTGGGGGTTGGTGCCAAAATGGAAGTTTGGGTTTCGGATGAACTTCCAGGGGTGATTTTGAATACTAGGCCTACATTTTTAGCATTGTTGGCTCGGTCACTGTTCCCAGCATTCTTTGTTGCGTTTGTTCTTCTGGTGCCTATCCTGCTCATTCTTCGGGGTGCATTATAGTGCTGTGTAACAAGGCCATTAAGTCTGTTCCGGGCCGATGGCCCTCCACCGGACGCCCTTGTCAGGGCGCCGCTTATGGCTGGCGTTAAAACGGGAGGTGATTTTTGGCATTCGCAAAGTATGGCATTGCTCATAGGGCTCCCGATATTGCGAAATCGCTATTAATATTTGGTTCGTTGGGGATTTTCAGCAAGCTTCTTGATATCGACCTTGGCCAAGCAAATATGATCGGAATTACAGTCGATCCGGCCTATTCTCAGTTAATCCCAGGTTTTTTCGGGCTCATCGTGATCTACCTTTTTATCACGTTCTGTGTTGCAAGAATCGAAGCCATCCTAGAGCAAGAGATCAATGGAGAGACGTCCCAGGTACTTGAGCAGCTTAAAAAATCAAAACCTCTGATGGGAGCCATGATTTTGGTTTCTCCGTTCACTTTATTCGTTTACTCGATGCCTTATGTTTTAGGCGGCTATGCCGTTTACCTGCTGTGGCCGGACTCGATGTCTGTATTATCCATCTTGTGGGATTCATCCGCATGAGTTTTAACCAAACGGTCAACCGGACACCAAAAGCGTACCGCTTTTGGTTCCCTCCGCTGGCGCTCCGGCGCCGGTTACCTAAGCGTTAACTGGAAAGGCGATGATCCCGAACGTCATATTCGTTGTTTATGTTTTTGCTTGGGCGTGCGCGATCAGGTTTAAGCCATTAGAGCCCGGTTACATAATTGCTTCTGTCATGGTGGTGCCTTTTCTAGCGGCAATTTTCCCATTGCTCTTGTTCGGTACTCGGCTGCCTCCAGGCTATGAACGCACATCAATTCGGGAAATGAAGCACGCCCCTTTGAAATTCATCGTGCCTGGCACACTATTTTCTGGTTCTCCAATTTTTTATTTGGTGAACTCCAATTCCCCAACGAGCATTGATTTTTTGTTGGGAGGGCTATCGATAGTCATCGGGTCGTGGTTGATAATTTATGCACATAAAAACAAAGTAGAGCCGAGGATTTTCCTCTAGCGGCTTTACTTCCAGTTAACAAGGCGCAGCAGGTCGCGGCCGGTGGCCGCCGGACGCCCTTTATGTGGCTCCTTCGTAGCCACTCCAAGGTCGCCGCTGTGCTTCGGCGTTAGGCAAATAAAGGATTTGAATGCTCGATTTCATGTTCAGTCGTGAGTATAAAAAGTCGCCTTCTCTAAAGTGGGATTTGGGTTGGCTATTTTTCTGGGTTCTACTGTTATCCACTCTGATTCTGGCAGCTGCCAGTGGCGGATTTTCAACAAGCCCAGATATTGAATTCTTCACGGAAAGGATGTCCCCAATTCTCAACTCGTTCGGCTCGGTCTGCCTCGCTTATGGTCTTCTCACGGGAATCCGGAATGAGAGCAATAAGAATAGGTTGAACCAGGAACTCATTCGTTTGATGGAGCACAGAGACGCTGCAAATTCATCGTAAGCGCTCCACGAACTACACCGGAATAGTGTCGCCCTGATTCCAGGGCAACAACCGATCGAGTTCATCGTCGGTCTTCGACGATGGCAGTTTGGTGAGCACGTCCACCATATAACTGTA
>JBLXHJ010000026.1:0-5673 GCA_048259785.1 Methylophaga sp. | reverse complement strand
GCTTATGTTCTTTTCATTATTGGTCGTGGTTATTGCTTATTTGAATTATTGATAAAAGGAATGTTACCGTTTATCAATAATTCAAATAAGCAATAACCACGACCAATAATGAAAAGAACATAAGCCCACCGCTAGCCCCGACTGTAGCGGTATCCTGCTTAGCTGGGCGAGTTGTGAGTGCTAGAAGAGATACGCCAAACCGTAGCCCTCGCCTCGCGCAGATAGCAGATACAAGCGGAAGGCGTGAATGGCTCCCAATAATATTTATAATCGTCACAAGCTTGGATAAAGTTATTATATAGACAAAAATGGTACGTGAAACGCGTCCTACAAGTGATGATTGGTAAGAAATCCCCTAACCCTGCCTTAAACCCAAAATCGGAATCACCAAATCTTCCTCATCAGTCAAATGTTGCGAGAGTAAATCGGTCGCACCCACCAAAGTCTGATGCAATTGCGCTGCCAGCAGTTTATCCTCACACTCACTTCTCGTCAGCGTATCATTTTGTACTTGTAGCTTATCGAGTAGCGCATCCAAGCGCACATGGTCGCGACCTAATATCTCAAACCCTGCCTGTAACTTTGGATACATCCGAATAAACTCAGGGAAAAACCCCTCGTCCTCTACCCCGTGGTGTTGATGCAGTTTTAACACATGCATATTGATACGCTTGAGTAGCTGCGAGCGATACGCTGACCAGTCGTATTCGCCAGATTGATAACCTTCACTAATCTGTGTCAGGATACGCTGACGCTTGCGTATGTTAGTATGTACTTTTAGCCAACCTGATGTTTTGTAAGCATAATCTGCGCTAAACCATTGATCAGGTGGTAGTTTGTTAAATAAGAACAACCAATCTGCCTCAAGCCGACTGTCAGGATGACGCGGTGACAAGCTAAACAAGTCATTGTCTAATGCTTTTTGGCTAACATTGTTTTCGGTAGGTAAGCTCATGATGATGCCCTTAGGTAACAATTTTTATTCGATAGTTTTTACGTCGAAGTGGTTAGTTGGCAATTTCTTATTTTATAATTTATTAACAATACTAAACTTAGTATAAATAATATTTAGTTTTTATATAAAGTCAAAAACCAAAAAATCAACTACCTATCCAGTGGCTTGATTTGGATATCAATGGTAACTACCATCGCAAACACCATACACAAGATAGCCAAACACTCCTATTATTGTATGTTTAGCCGTATAAAATGAATACTTACTAATGACCTTAAACTGCGACATTAGCAATAACGCTTAAATCATATTAAGCAAATTTCAAGGACTCTGAATACCTGTTTTGAATACCTAAATAGTCATTTTTAAACATAAAGGATGCTCATGTTTATTGTAGATAAGGCTGCAACAGCCAATATGAACCATACATTGTCTGTGCCAAAAGTGATATTTTTTGACATTGACGATACGCTCAGCCGTAACGGTGTTATCGCAGCACACAACCAAGCAACCCTTGAAGCGCTTGCCAAGACTGATATTAAATTGGTGATTTCGACGGGACGCTCTAAAGCGATATTGCCAGCGGATATTTTAGCGTTGCTCGACGCTGATGTTTTGGATGCCATCATTTGTATGAATGGGCAGTACAGCTTTGATAAAAACGGTGTCATCAGTCATTACCCATTATCTGCTGAGCAGACGGACAAAATCGTCCAGTTATGCCAAACAAGCGAGCTCATTCATAAGTTTGACTCTGCCACGCATATCGCCTGGTCGGGTGAAAATGCACGCCTGCGTGAATACAATGCCAGAACACCAAACTCTATCGTTGACCCAGTCTATTACCTATCGAATCCGGTCTATCAGTGCTCGGTATTCTTCAACAATCAAGAAGACAAAATGCAAGACATCGACTTTGCCCAGGACGATTTAAAGCTCGTCCATTGGCATCATATTGGTGCAGATATCTTGCCAGCAAATGCCTCTAAAGCACGAGGTATTCAAGACGTCTGTCAATATTATGGTGTGGAGCCGCGCGAGTGTATGGCATTTGGTGATGGCATGAATGATTTGGAGATGTTTGATTTGGTCGGCTATGCGGTTGCCATGGGTGATGCTCAGCCTGCTCTCATCACGCGTGCGGACTTTGTCACCGGCACGATTGAAGAGTACGGAATACAAGCAGTACTTGAGCAGTTTCACATAGCATCATAAATAGAACAGCTTTAAGCAAAATTGTTAAGAGTGCTCTTTTATACAGCCAACAAAAACCCTTGTCAGTTCAATCTGACAAGGGTTTTTATTTTGCGAATAACGACTAAATCTTATTAGCGATTATTCATTGAACAACTACCTCGCAGGATAATAAGTCTCTGCGCCAGGTCCTACTGGTAGACCCAGTACGAACACCCAAACAGAGAACAAGATGGTCCAACCAATTAAGAAGGCCATAGAGTATGGCAACATCATAGCCATCAGCGTACCGACCCCTGTGTCTTTTTTATAACGCATCGCTACTGCCAAAATCAGACCGAAATAGCTCATCATAGGAGTGATGATGTTGGTGGCTGAATCGCCAATACGGTATGCCGCTTGAATCATCTCTGGCGCGTAACCGGTGAGCATGAGCATCGGCACAAAGATCGGAGCGGTCACTGCCCACTGTGCACACGCCGAACCAAGCATCAAGTTGACCAGACCACAAATAATGATAAAACCAACCAGTAGTAAAGGTCCAGTGAGACCAATATCACTTAGGAATGTCGCACCAGATACCGCCATCACCGAGCCAAGATTCGACCATTTAAAGAACGCGGTAAACTGTGCCGCAAAGAATACGAGCACAATATAAATACTCAATGAGCTCATGGCGTTACTCATGGCATCGACCACGTCTTGGTTGCTCTTGATGCTACCAGTGATTTTACCGTAGATATAACCCGGTACCGCAAAGAATACAAAGATAAATACCACAATGCCTTTTAAGAATGGCGACCCTGATACCAGCCCAGTCTCTGCATTACGCAAGATGCCGTCTGCAGGCACCACTGTCCAAGCCAGCAATAAGCAAAATATGAGCATGCTTATCCCTGCCCACAGCAGTCCTTTTTTTTCAACTGACGATACTTTTTCAATTTGCGTCTCTAATACAGAAGCGTCATCAGCATCGTTAGGATTGTATTTTCCCAAGCTTGGCTCAACGATTTTTTCTGTGACAAAATAACCCAGACCACTGATTAAAAAGGTACTGGCGATCATAAAGTACCAGTTGGCCTCTGCGCCAACGGTATAAGCGGGATCGATGATACGCGCCGCTTCTTGGGTAATCCCTGATAATAGAGGATCTACCGTACCGAGCAATAAGTTAGCACTATAGCCCCCTGATACCCCAGCAAATGCTGCTGCCAAACCTGCTAGCGGATGTCTACCGAGCGAGTGGAAGATGACCGCTGCCAGTGGTATCAACACCACGTAGCCAAGCTCTGCTGCTGTGTTTGACATGATGCCAGCGAATACAATGGTAAAGGTCACCATCTTTTTGGGCGCATTCATGACCAGACCACGCAGGGCGGCTGATATCATCCCAGAGTGCTCAGCGATACCGACACCTAGCAATGCCACCAATACCGTACCGAGCGGCACAAAGCCTGTAAAGTTGGTGACTAAATTCTCAACAATACGCGCTAAGCCCTCGCGCTTCAATAGGTTGACGACTTCAATCATGCCATCGGCACTACGACCACTGGTGCCCTCTGGTCTCGGATCAATCACCGATACACCAAAGTAAGACATGACTGCTGAGAGTACCAACAACAGCACAGACATCCATACAAACAAAATGACAGGATGTGGCAGTAGATTACCGAGCCACTCCACCCCTTTTAGGAATCTTTGCATACGAGAGCTTTGCGCTGCTGTATCAAAACTATCGGGTGGCGGACTGCCATTTGGCGAGTTACTTCCTTGCATAGCCCTTGCTCCATTCAAGATTTAAGTAAAGTGAGTATATTTCAAACATATGAAAATATTGATAAAAGATAGCGATTGAAACATAGTTGATAAACAGAAACAAACAATTTTGGCTTATCAAACAAATTGTTTGCAATCTTGAGCAATCTATAAATGACAAGTCGCTAAAAATAAATCATCAAACATGAAAAAGCGACAGATCAGAATATGTCCAATCTATCGCTTTTGAGTAGGAGCTGGTCTTTAAATTATTGCCTGTTAGCGCTTACCCGCTACCAGACCATATACCCAGCTACCAATTTTATAGAACCCTACGATTATCAAAATAAGTACCACGGCTGACAACACATAAGCCAACCAATTGGGCACACTGCTCAACCAACCAATCGTAAATGCCAAGCCCATATAGGTCTCTACTGGCCAGTTCAGGATAGATGTCGGTGAACTAGCATTGAACAGCGCCATAAAGGCGACGATGCCAAGCACTGCGGTAACAATCCCTGCACGTTTACGATTATTCATGTTATTCCTCTATATATCATTCAATTTATTTAAACTTTCGCTTATCTTGTATTTTATTTTTGTTAGCGTTGAATCATCAGTGCAATAAAATACTAGCATATCAGGGGCTTGTTATGACAATGAACCATGCATAGTCAAGGCATGGTCAAACCACCATCAACAGCGATGGACTGTCCCGTGATAGCCGCACTCAAATCAGACGCCATCAGCAGCACGGAATTGGCAAAGTCAGCCACTGAGGTCGCTTGACGTAACGGTGTGGTGGTGGCGATATAATCAAAGACTTCTTCAGTCGTTAAGCTGCTTGCATCAGTGGTTTTCAGTAGCCCACCTGCCAGCAAATTAACCCTAATACCATGCTGGCCAAGTTCAGCAGCCAAGTTACGCGTTAGCCCAATCAATGCAGACTTAGCAGTCGTGTAGTCGTAATAAGTGACCACTGGATTATAAACGAGGTTGGTTGAGATATTGATAACCTTGCCCATCTGCTGCGTTTTCATCTGTGGTAGTACAGCCTGTACCGTATTAACAGCACCCTTGACGATGCCATCCATTTGCTGAGAAAAGTGCGACCATTTGACAGTCTCAATACTGGTATAATCAGCACTAGGATTAAACTGGTAGCTTGGCAAGGCATTATTGACCAATATATCAATGCGTCCATAACGAGCAACCACTTCATCTGCTAGTGCCTTCACTTGTTCAAGCTCAGTAACATCTGCCTGATAAGCAAACGCCTGTCCACCTGCCTTAACAATATCAGCAACGACTTTATCAGCCATCTCTTTACTTTTTAAGTAGTTAACGCAAACGATAGCGCCTGCTGCTGCCATTTGCCGAGCTATCTGGGCACCAAGTCCACGACTGGCGCCAGTGATGATAGCGACTTTGTCCGTGAGAAGCGCTGGAATCAGTGAGTGACTTTGAGTCATTATGTTGCATCCTTTATTATTGTGTTATGGTTAGTCTATTAGGGCGTGTCCTCAATCTGAGCACATCATAGCATGATTCGTTATTGCCATTAACTTGCTCAAGCTCAACAGAAAAGTCTCTGTTACCGTGTACGCCTTTGCCCTTTAAATTGTTAAAACTAACAACCATAATGGCTGACATAGCAGCAAAATCGTATCACCTCGCATGTTTTACTGTTTTTTATTCATTTGCTTCACTTTTATTTAGGAGAGATATTTTGACTCACTTATCATCGTCACGCAGCATTACTGGTC
>JBLXHJ010000025.1:5692-5993 GCA_048259785.1 Methylophaga sp. | reverse complement strand
AAATTAATCGAGAATAAAGAAACATGGCTAAAACACCTGCAAATAAGAATGAAAATATAAAAGATGGTCGATTTGAAGAAGCCCTTTGGGATGCTGCCAACAAATTACGAGGTAGCGTCGAATCATCAGAATATAAGCACATCGTCCTTAGCCTGATTTTCTTAAAATTTATCAGCGATACTTTTGAACAGCAAAGACAGAAGCTTATCGATACGGGCTATGAAAAGCATATCGACATGGTGCAAGCCTATACCAAAGACAACGTCTTCTACCTGCCAATCGATTCCCGTTGGCGCTTCAT
>JBLXHJ010000025.1:0-5682 GCA_048259785.1 Methylophaga sp. | reverse complement strand
CAGCAGAATGCTAAGCAAGAGGATATCGCGCTTAAAATTGATACTGCGCTCAGCACTATAGAAAAGACCAACCAATCATTAAAAGGTGCATTGCCTGATAACTACTTCTCTCGTCTTGGCTTAACGGCTAGTAAGCTTGCTGCTTTGATTGATGTCGTCAATAACATCGACACTATCGGTAATCCAGAAGAAGACACGGTAGGGCGCGTGTACGAGTATTTCTTGGGTAAGTTTGCCGCGACTGAAGGCAAGGGCGGTGGTGAGTTCTATACGCCCAAATCCGTGGTCAATCTAATTGCAGAAATGGTTGAGCCGTATCAAGGCAAAATCTATGACCCTTGCTGTGGCTCAGGCGGTATGTTCGTCCAGTCCATCAAGTTCATCGAGAGTCATCACGGCAATACCAAAGATGTGTCTATCTATGGGCAAGAGTACACCAGCACGACGTACAAATTGGCTAAGATGAACCTTGCTATTCGCGGTATCTCTAGCAACTTGGGTGATGTGGCTGCCGATACGTTCTTTAAGGATCAGCACGAAGACTTAAAAGCTGACTTCATCATGGCAAACCCACCTTTTAACCAAAAGGATTGGCGTGCGTCTGATGAGCTGGTCGATGATCCACGCTGGGCAGGGTATCCGACACCGCCGACGGGCAATGCCAACTATGCATGGATATTGCACATGATATCTAAGCTCTCTGAGCATGGTACAGCAGGTTTCGTACTGGCCAATGGCTCAATGTCTACCACTACCAGTGGTGAAGGTGAGATACGCCAGCAGATTATCGAGAATGATTTAGTCGATTGTATGATTGCGCTACCGGGTCAGCTGTTTTATACCACTCAGATTCCGGTGTGCTTATGGTTCATCAGTAAAGACAAAGCCGCCACCTCCGCTGATAGTAAAGCAAAAGGGCTGCGTAATCGTAGCGGTGAGACGCTATTCATCGATGCTCGTAATATCGGTGCGATGATAGATCGGACGCATAAAGAATTTTCTACTGATGATATCGAAGCGATTGCCAAGACTTATCATGCATGGCGTGGTGAGAAAGAAGCAGGCGGTTATGAAGCCTATGCGGACGAAGCAGGTTACTGTAAATCAGCAACTCTTGATGATATCAAAGCCAATGATTATGTGCTCACCCCTGGGCGTTATGTGGGCGCAGTGGCTATCGAAGATGACGGCATCCCGTTTGAGACTAAGATGTTAGAACTAAGCCAAACGCTGTATGCACAGATGCAAGAGTCAGAAAAGCTAGACGCGACTATTCGTCAAAACTTGGAGGTGTTGGGTTATGGCGGCGTTGGAGGACTATCGCTTATCTGATATAGCAAATTTTATGGAAAAATGCCAAACGGAAATTTTAATACTGGTGAATATCCACATTTCTGGGTATAAATACCAATACATACCTGAATATAATTGTGACAAAGGCGAGATTATTGTAGTTGCTCGTGGTGTTGGGAACAGGTGATGTAAAAATTGTGAAGGAAAGGTACTTAACCAATTTTCAATCAAAATAGATTTAGACAACTCGGAAGTAGTTAGTAGTTACTTTTATTATCTATTTTTAATGGCATTGAACACTTGATAATGGCTCGCTCAAAGTCAAATAACTATTAATGATTAAGTAAAGAGGTTATATCGTTACCAAGTTTAGATACCAAAAGCTATTGCTCACATCCTTGGTTCTTTAGACGATAAAATCGAGCTAAACCGACAAATGAATGAAACGCTAGAGGCAATGGCGCAGGCGGTGTTTAAAAGCTGGTTTTGATTTGATCCTGTAATTGACAAGGCATTAGCTGCCGGAAATTCAGATGAAATTTCGAACGCAGAACGGCGTAAAACTATCAAACAAAATAACAGTAAAGAGAATCAAGCTATCTTTTTTATTCTGATGATTTTGAATTTAGTGAAGAAATGGGTTGATTCCAAAGGGTGAGAAAATGGAACACTTGCTGATGTTGCTCATACGGAAAAGGAAATAAATACATCAGAACTCACGAAAATATGTTTCTGAAAATATGAATAAGAGAAGTCGGAATTTTCGTACATGAGTATCGCGAGTACAATCAAGTTCGAAGTTTTCTGTAGGACCAACCCAATCTCTAATATACGTCCATGTTCAAAAAATATGGCTTGCTAGTTCAGCGGCGGTCGCTCAAATGATGTCTGAGCTGCCTATAACTCTGTAGCTAATGAATATTTATTTAATCTTCTTTATCAGGATTCCTTTTTGACTATATGACTGCAACATCAAAAGGAACCAAGATGCCACGCGGTGATAAAGTGCCATTATGAGTTGTCAGTAGCAATACCTTCATCAAAATAATGGAAGAGTTTTCAGAATTAGCAAAACCAATGTATTGCAACAATCTTCGCTCATTACAGGCGATTGAATTAGCCAACCGCAACACCCTTTACAAAGTTAATGTCAGGCGAGATACGCATCCCAGACGCCAGCCTTGTAGAGAATGTATAGTGAAATTTACCGGACGATTGAGTGCCATTTGAGCTACTAGCAGCCGAGGGCTATCCACATACGCTTGGTGAAGCACTTGACCGCAATCTTGACGATGTGCTGATTAAGTCTGATCTTCGAGAGTTTCTAGCCACCCGTTATAAAGATGACTTGATCACAGACTATGAGATTGAGTCCATCATTCATAAGCTTGAATACCTTCCTGCCTCCGACCTTTACGATACCAACAAAGCCATCATGAAGCTTGTTGCTGATGGCTTCACCCTCAAGCGTGAAGACTATACCCAAAAAGATTTATACATCCAGCTGATTGATTATGAGGCAGTCGATAATAACCGCTTTCGCATCGTCAATCAGATGGAGATACAAGGCTTTGAGCTGCGTATCCCTGATGGCATTCTCTATATCAACGGCTTACCACTGGTGGTGTTCGAGTTTAAGAGCAGCATCCGTGAAGATGCCACCATGTTTGATGCCTACACCCAGCTGACCACCCGTTATAAGCGCGATATCCCAGAGTTGTTTAAATACAACGCCCTATGCGTCATCAGTGATGGGGTCAACTCAAAGATGGGTTCATTCTTTGCGCCTTATGAATTCTACTACTCTTGGCGCAAAGTCACGGGCGATGAGAAGTTAGAAAAAGACGGTATCCACTCTTTATTGACCATGATGAGCGGTTTATTCGATAAAACGCGTTTGCTTGATGTCATCCGTAATTTTATTTATGTACCTGACAAATCAAGCTTTGATGCAAAAATCGTTTGTCGCTATCCGCAGTATTATGCCGCCACCAAGCTATACGACAATATAAAGCAGCACATGAAGCAGCTCGATAGTGATGGCAACTTAATTGACGATAATGGCTTACGTGACGGGAAGGGTGGTACCTACTTTGGCGCGACTGGCTGTGGTAAGAGCTTTACCATGCTGTTTTTAGCCCGTCTACTGATGAAAGACGCGGCGCTTGGTAGTCCAACCATCATCTTAATCACTGACCGCACCGACTTGGATGATCAATTATCCAAAACCTTTACCAATGCCAAGACCTATATCGGTGATGAGAATATCATCAGTGTCGAGAGTCGTGCTGAGCTAAGAGAAGAGCTCAAAGGTCGTAAGAGTGGCGGCGTATTCCTAACCACCATTCACAAGTTTACCGAAGACTTAGCACTACTGACAGAGCGTACCAACGTCATCTGTATCTCTGATGAAGCGCATCGTAGCCAAATCAATCTCCAGCAAAAAATCACCGTTACTGAAGATGGTGTTAAAAAGACCTACGGCTTCGCTAAGTACCTACATGACTCATTACCCAATGCCACTTACGTTGGCTTCACAGGCACGCCGATTGATGCCACCCTTGATGTCTTCGGCCCCGTCGTTGATAGCTACACCATGGTTGAATCGGTATTTGATGAGATTACCGTGCGTATTGTCTATGAAGGTCGCGCCGCTAAAGTGCTACTCGATAGCAAACAGCTTGAGGAAGTCGAAAAATATTACAAAGAAGTTGCAGACGCAGGTGCTAATGAGTATCAGATAGAGAAAAGTAAAAAAGCCATGGCCAGTATGTCCACCATTCTTGGTGACCCTGACCGCATTAGAGCTATAGCAGAAGACTTTGTTCAGCATTATGAAGCACGAGTCGCTGAGGGCACCACACAAAAAGGCAAGGCGATGTTTGTCTGTAGCAGCCGTGAAGCCGCCTATCAGCTGTATAAAGACATCATAGAGCTGCGTCCTGAATGGGATGAGGTGCGAGCATGCGAGGAAGGTTCGACCTTATCGGAAAGTGATAAGAAAAAGGTCAAGCCCATGGAGCGAGTCAAGATGATCATGACTCGTAACAAGGATGACGAAAAAGGCATGTGGGATAATCTTGGTAATAAAGATTATCGCAAAGAGCTAGACCGTCAGTTTAAAAACGGCAAATCGAACTTTAAAATCGCCATCGTCGTCGATATGTGGCTCACAGGCTTTGACGTACCTTTTCTCGATACCATCTACATTGATAAACCTTTGCAAAAGCATAGCCTGATTCAAACCATCTCACGGGTCAACCGTAAGTTTGAAGGCAAAGAGAGCGGCTTAGTGGTTGATTATATCGGCATCAAAAAACAGATGAACTTGGCGCTCTCACATTACACTGGCGGTCAGATTCAAAACCTAGAAGATATCCAAAAGTCAGTGGTGGTGGTCAAAGACCATTTAAACCTACTGGATACGGTTTACCATAAGTTTGACTCTAGCCTGTACTTTAATGGCACGCCACTGCAGCAACTTAACTGCTTAAATGCGGCGGCTGACTTTGCGCTGCAATCTAAAAAGCTAGAAAAACGCTTTATGAATTTGGCCAAGCGTTTGAAGTCTGCCTATGATATTTGCGTGGGTAGCAGTGAGCTCACAAAGGCGCACAAGGACAAGATTCATTACTACCTAGCCATTCGTACCATCATCTTTAAAATCACCACGGGCGGCGCACCTGACGTCGAACAGATGAACCAAAAGGTACGTGAATTGGTGAAAGACGCGCTGCTGAGTGACGGGGTAGAAGAGATCTTTAAGCTCGGTGATAACAATGTTGATAGTGCGGATTTAGATCGATATCTTCGATGAGGACTACCTAGCCAAGCTTGAGGTGATTAAGCAGCCCAATACTAAGCTGGAGCTACTACAACAGCTACTCGCTAAAGCCATTGGTGAGCTGAAAAAGACCAACAAGGTTAAGGGCGTCGATTTCAGTAAGAAGATGAATGCCTTGGTTGAGAAGTATAACGACCGTGACGAGCAGGACTTACTACGTGCTGAAGTCATTGGCGACTTCTCTGATGAGATCATCAAGCTGTATCACGAGCTGCGCGAAGAGATGGCATCGTTTGGTGAGATGGGCATCGACTTTGAAGAAAAGGCGTTTTACGACATCCTGCTGTCACTGGCGCATAAGTACGATTTTACCTATCCTGAAGACAAACTGATTGAGCTGTCTAAAGAGGTGAAAAAGCTTATCGATGAGAAAGCCAAATACACTGACTGGAACAAGCGTGATGACATCAAAGCTGAGCTACAGTTTGATTTGATGGTATTGCTCGATGAGTGGGGCTATCCACCTGTTGATTCAAAAGAGGTCTATAAAGAGATATTTGAGCAGGCTGAGAACTTTAAGAAGCATCGGGTGGTTTAATAGGAAC
>JBLXHJ010000024.1:0-6039 GCA_048259785.1 Methylophaga sp. | reverse complement strand
AAGATGATCCCTTCAGCTGCTTGTGCCGCCCAGAAAGCAACTTCCAACGAATGACGTAATAAACCACCCGCACCACTGGGATGATGATGCTCAGAAGCTGGCAGCAAGTGAACGTAAGCAGCCAGATGGTCAATACAGGGCTGAATCAACCGTTGAAAATCACGTTGATTAAAGCCAAGTACCTGGCGCAGTTTGGCAATTAGCTCGTCTTGTGTGGACTGCAAATCCTCGGGGGACGCAGCTGGCAACCCCTTCAGGAATGGCGGGTAGCGTGGGATTTCTGATTCAGTTGACTCAGTTTGGCGTTGCGACTTTAAAAATCTACTAAGCATAAATACCCCTACAAAAGTGGTATCATCCTTTGTAAATTCCAATATCTGTCATCAGATAAATAATCGAATCTTTAAGCTATTTAAGTGGCAAAACTATGAAGCAACTGAATACATACGATACAAAAGAAGAAGGTGAAGCTGCTCTTGCTAAAATCGATGAACCCAAGCGTCTTGCTAGCGAGCGAGATGCCACTGAAACGATTTATAACTTATTTGGAATTCCTAGCTGGGGAAATTTTTACAAACTTGGCATGTTTAACCTGATTGAATTAAAGGACATTATCCTGAAAAAGCAAAATGGCTTACCCTACGATGAAAAAAAGCATCGCGAGATCATCATGATGCTTCAGTATGTTGCTAAAAACTTTGAGTTAAAGATACCGAGTCATTGGCTCTGAACTAAAACCTCATCTACAAGAGCATTGGCATCGATTATCATATCTTCGTTCATAACTTTTTGTGTCGCCCAGTATAACCAGTCGAATATAGGGTTTGAGTTAGCCCTGTAGCCGTTCCATATGTAGCTAAGCTGGTTTAATTCACTACTAATATCAACGCCATTACTCTGCCATAGCTGAAAGCACTGGTCAGAACACTTTGAAGCAGTATCTATGCTGATTCGATTGCATAACCATTCATCGATCAATAAACCTAGGAAAGGTGAAATCGGTACGAGTATTCGAACAATGTAATCTTCAATTCTATAATTTAATGAGTACATCAGAAATACACTCAGAGCTGCAGTAACAATAAATATCATTGCTAAAACAACGCCATATTTCTTCCTGAGCTCTGTTTCCCAGCGAAATGTCGAAAGTAAGCAGAGTGCTATGCCTTTTTCCTTGCCTAATTCTGAAACTCTAGCTGGCCACCATTCTGATAGGTTAGGTTTGTCCTGACTATTTTTGTCGAGCCACTTTTTGGACAGTCTATTTATTTGAGATTGCGGCGTTTCAATAGAGCTTGGTTTTATTCCTATCCCGAAAACATTGAAATCGTGAAGACGTTGTAGACTGCTACCTAAACCGACGTATTTATTGATTTTTGTGTGTTTGCCAATCGTGCTGGCCATTATCATCAAAAGAGTGGTGGCGGTAACGTAAGCTGCAAGATTTACAGTTGGAAAAGAAATGATTTTTTGAATATTGATAGCGACGATAAGCTGGAGTACAGAGAGTAGTATGGTTAGGAGCCATATCCATGTCTTCCAACTCTTAGCCATTTTGTAGGCGAGCCTGAACGCTGCTGCGATCTTCACATTCGAGTCTTGTGACTGAAATTCATTAATTCTGTTCATCTTTGGTTACCCATAATCCGGGAAGTTGCTGCCAAAGATATCACCCCATTTTTTAATAGAGCTGCGGTGATCCTTGTCGGACTCAAATTGTCGTGCTTCAATAGCTTTGTTTTTATCAACCCATGCTCGTGTCGATATCTTGTCTCGCTCGACTTGCGTTAGGTGATTGATATTGCCTTGCATACCTTTCGGGTCTGTTACATCGTTAGTCACATTCAGCCAAATATATTCGAATATCTTAGGAAGTTCCAAGTCTACAAATTCACTTGCCGCATCAGATCGCGTCGAATAATAATTTAAGATCATTACCTCAAGAAGATAGGAGCTCATTGAGGGCATCGTTGGCCGTTTGTTCCAGTATTTCATTATCCGGATCACGTTAAGCACGTTGCCATTATGATTTGCATTTATTGCTTGCGTTCGATTTTGGTCGAGTATCGGGTTGGTCTTTTTCCAGGACCCGCTTCCGTCAGGAATTAAATAGAATGAATTTCCATATGTGTCTGGCGAAGTGAAAAAACAGGGAACTATGTCATAGCTCCAGTCATAACTTGTCAGAGACAATACAGCGGCCTCTTGATTTCGTTTAGTGTCTGCACCTGCATATTGAGGAACATTATTCAGGGCCGAGACGATTTTATTGACAACCTTGATTGAGTTGAGAGTATCTGTTCCATCGTTACATAGACGCCTGAGCTGCGTTGATTGCTCTGGAACAGATATTGAAATGCCACTTAATAGTCCTTCGAAATAAGTTGATCCTTGAGCGTTGAGACAAATCATAATGTCAATGTCATCAAGGGGTCTCTTTTTTGTATTTCGAGCAAATGAACCAAAGAAAATATTTTTCTCCGTATACACTTGGGGGAAGTGATCGACCTTTGATGGAAAATTACAGATTTGCCCAACCAGCCAATCACGGCTAGCTCTGGCTATCTTGGTTTCGTCATCACGCAAATTCACATGATCGGCCAGAAATTTGTTAAAAGCTTCTATTACCGTTGTAGCCATGTTTGCATCCTTGCGCGGTATATTTTAATCAGCCAATTTGCGTGATGACAAAGGATCAATTCCTATTCCTCTTCAAATTCAGAGCTACTAAACCGCAGCACATTGCAATTTTCTTTGATCGTCCGTTGCAGCGCTTCATCAAAGCCATTCTTAGATTTCGCTTGAATCTCGACAGAGATAGAAACCTCAACACCCAGTTTTGCTGTGAACTGTTGTACCACTTCATCAACAATGGTGGCGAAGTTCATCTTGGCTTTCACAGGATCTAGATCAATGTTGCCGTAAAACTGTTTTTTAATGGCAGTTTGGATCGCTGGTGCAGGTGCTCCGCCCGGTATGGGCTGCGGCAGGGTTGCTGGTGAGCCACCAGGTACAGAAGGAGGTACCGGATTAACCCCGGTTGGTTCTGTAGCAGGGGTCGGTTGCGGAACGGGTTTGGTTTTTTCCCGATACTCTGCCGCCGCATCTTTATCAATTAACACGCAGGCATCATCGAGTGTTGGTATGCCACCATTGCCAAAACGAAACCCTAAATAAGCATCGCCATCTTTACCTGAGGCAAAGCCAAAAAAGTCTTCACTATCCAACCCTTGGCCAATGGCATTCCGATACACTTGGTCGTTAATCAAACGCGGTAAATACAAATAGTGGCAGGTATCTTGATACACTTTTAAGCTATTAACATCAGTTACACCCTCTTTAAAATACCACTGAGCCAGTAAGTTTTTTAAATGAATGGGGGACCATTCAGAGGTGATCCACTCTTCATCACGCAATCTGTTTTCAATCTCTTGGATTAAATTCATAGCATTAGTTGAAACCGAAACAACTTCCCATTCGACGGTTTTATCTGTCGCTTTTAACTGCAGAGGGCAAACAATCCACTTATAGGCCTCACGGACCAATTGTTGAAGGTTACTCTCAGCCACTTTAGTGCTTTTTTTCGCAAGGTTTGCCTGAAACAGATCGAGGTTTAACTTGCCTTCATCAATGTCGCTAACAATTTCACGCCACGCTAAATAAGTACGCCCAGCATCGTTTAAACGACCCACAACATCGCTATCGGCAGCGAAGAATATCAAACGGTTACGCTTTTGCCGTGGTTGGTCACCACGAAAACTCAATATTTTTTCAGCCGCAGAGATTGCGCTATTGCCATCGGCTTTGGAATAGCCTTCGTTGGGTGCTAATACGACCAATCTTGGGCCAGAACCATAGTCATCTGGTACATCGACAGAATTGGTAAACACATGAACGCCCGCGAATATAGAGTTGCGACCGAACACACTTTTCACTCGGCGCTTTAGCTCATCATTGAGTGCTAATTTATCAATATTTTGTTTCCTGCTTTCCATTTCACGGCGCAGGTTAGGCTTGGTGTCTAACCAAAAACGATCTTGATCTGAATACAAGTAATGTAAGCGGTCACGTAGACGCTTTAACACATCTTCAAACACACCAACGGTTTGTCCTGGCTGAACGGTGCCTAGCAATATTCTTTCTACCTGAATGCCTTTAACCACTTGGTCGCGCGCACTGGGGGCACTCCCCAAGAAAACCGTACGCATGGCTCGATGTGCCGCTTGCACACTACCAAAACGGGTGTCGTCACCATCAATGCGATGGGGTTCCGAGCGCTCACCATCCACCTCGCGTTCAAGCACAGGCTCCCAACCTTGGGGTAAGTAGTGAATACTTTTGTTACGCACTAGACTGTCATCCAACGGGATGGATCCTGGCATAATCAACGCATCTTGATTATTGTCGTTCCATAAGCGATGAATAATCACCGCCATATATTGGAGCACACCACGTGTACGTTGAAACTTATCCAGTGTTGACCAATCCTCATAAAGTCGATCAAATATTTCTGGGTGAATGGGGTATGAGGTACACATGCGCTCGAAATACTGATTCGATTGCGTTTCCAGTGGAAAATATTGCGCATTCTGACGATAGTAATCGCAAAATTGCCGACTGATGCCTTCAATCTGAGCGCGGTCACCGGCCGATTCAAATAAGCGTCTACGCACAATTTCAAAGGCTTCTTCTGTGGCAACAGGCTTCCAAACAGATTCCACACGGCCAAAGTGCTTTTCTAACGCGACTAAGGTTTTCTGACCAAATGAATCACCCACTTCAGTTTCAGATTCCGGTAGCGATGCCAGCAAGATAGCATTAGGAACCGTTTTAAACGCTTCGGTGAGTGCTTGAACAAATTTAAGGTTTGCTTCATAAGTACCCGCATTCAGTTGCTTGCCCGGTTTTAAATCGCTGAAAAACTTTTGCAACTCATCAATCAGCACCACGCAAGGCGCCGATTTTGTGAGCAGCTCAGCCAGTACATCTTTACCCGGTGCGGTACCATCACGATCACTGGCAGCAACCAGGTTATAACCTTCATCGCCTAGCAGTTGCCAAGCCATTTCGCCCCAAAGTGTGTTGGCGCAAATGCTGCCATGCTGTTTACCTTGGCTAACGGATAAAGCAATGCCATCCAATACCGCAATATTGGCATGGGGTAATTCGGTAATGCCTGCTTGGTCTAGCAGTGGCGGTATACCTTCGAGTTTATCGGTACTCACTTTGCGAGTCGCCAAGTGCAATACCGTTAACATGGTGTGGGTTTTACCGCCACCAAAGGCTGTTTGTAGTTGAATGACTGGGTCACCACCCAAGCCTGCTAAGCGTTGCGCCACAGACATCAGCAATAAACGCATGCCTTCGGTAATAAAGGTTCGCGAGAAGAATTTTTCGGCATCTTGGTATTCCGGTGTGGCCGTACCATTGGCAACCTGGGTAATGTCGGCAGCAAATTCAGACTGTTTAAAAGTGCCTTCCAATACGTCTTTATGTGGGCGCGCTATCTCACGCCAAGGTTTTAAACTCATTTTCTAGTCCCCTAAAATCCCATGTCTTGTGTTTCGCCGTAATGTTGCTGACCTACATCGTGTGAAGCGGCAACAATGGCATGCCATGAGCCGATTAATTCGTTATAGGCGCGAGCTTCTTCTGCCCATTTTTTGCGTTCGCATAATGTGTACAAGTGGTAAGCCAATTGGCGAATGGGTTCGCCGCGTTCTGGCATGCGGGCCAGCAGGCTACCGGCTTCGCTTTCACCTTGTTGGTTTAGCGTGCGAATCATTTGGTGACAGGCTTCCCAGATGGGTGTACGCGTGTCTGATTTTGGATCCCAGTCTTGCGGATATTCACCCCACTTAAGCAAACGCACCTTACCGCCACCGGCTTCAATCACTCCAGCATCGCGCACGCCATCTACAGATGTGCCTTTAGCGCGGGCCAATGTATCGGCTTCACCAAATTGGCCTTCGCCCCAACCGTATTGGCTAAACCAATCGTCACAAAACAGGGTGTCGGCATCAAAGTTGCCGCTGTCAG
>JBLXHJ010000023.1:0-6262 GCA_048259785.1 Methylophaga sp. | reverse complement strand
TGCCCGCAATATCATAATCAAGCATATGATTGGCGAGCACCAAGCTTGATGGCCAAATCACGCCAAACATCGGCCATGACGCCGAGCAAATACCGAGGTCTGATGCCTCATTATCAGGGTCACTAAATTGTTGATTGTCACGTAAAGTACAAATGTGGATGTCGGTGCTGCCAATTTCAATCGTTTGATAACGCACGCGCACGGTAGTCAGCGAAGTCATAAACTGTCCTAAAAAATAAGCAAGAATGCAAGGTTTGGCAAAGGCTGCCACTTTCGGGGATGGTAATTAGTAAAAGGGTGGGTTAACGCTTGGAGATGGGAAAATGTAGCAATATTTAAATATAAGAATGTGGAAATGTTATAAAAATCTGTATAGCTATACAGTATGCAAAATAATCAAATGGTTACCGCTAGTATGACCTAACATTTGACAAGTTGTTGTTAATTCTAAGGGTATTATTATTACTGTGTGATTTTATAAAAAATAGAAGCCGATTTTAGACAGATAGTTATTATTATAATGTTTAAGCTATAGATATAAAAATGCACCGCTTATGGTTAAAGGGCGCATTTATATGAAAAAGTTAGCTTGATTCAGTACGGATTTAATTAATGATGGCTTTAATAAAGAACGGGTTTAATTCGTAAATCTAAGCCCAGAGGTTTTTAGTGCCCATACCAGCTCAACAAAAGCGCGATTGTTGGTTAAAGGTTCGCCATCGATGATAAGCACGTAGCCTGAGCCATCAATCCATAAAAATACAAAGCTGGTTTCAGGAATCAGCAAATCGACTTGCTGAAAGAAAGAGATAGCTTGGCTTTCTACTGCCCAGCCGCGTTGTTTTTGGCGCAGCATAAAGCCTGAAAAGTCAGCCGCCGCCACACTCAGCATATCGGCTTCTTCTTGACTATAGCCAATCCGCGCCAAACAAAAACCTTCATCAGAACCAATTGCCGCACGGCGTTTCCCAGATAAGCTTGAAACCACATAGGGTAAAAACTGGTCTAATGGCAAGTTTGGCGCGGGCAAAAATAGCGACAGCTTCTCAATCCAGCCATGCTCTAGAAAGCTGTCTAGCCATTGGTCAGAATAACGCTCGAGCCAATCAGCGGCTAACAAAGTCTCGTTATAAGACAATAAGTCTTGTAGTGATAACTGCTCAGCCGTTGGTTCACTTTGCGAAAATGCCTCAAAAATGCCGGCTGGGGTCAAAGTCAGATAGGTTTTATCAGCGTTTAAATAAGAAGACATAGCGGCTACCCGTTAGATGTATTTTTTATGATGGTATTAAAAATGATTGAGGCTTTAAGCGTCTTGTACATTTTTAGTTTGGTCAAGTTTTTGCTGACAATGATTCCAGCGCTCATCAAATTGCCAATCGCTTTTACCCAAGCGAAACCACACCAAGGAGAAGGCCAAACGGTCATGACGCGCGATACAATGGGCAAAAAACTCGTTTTCGATTTGCTCTATGGTGTCCCAGTCTTGATTATCGCGCGCAAGCATCAAGTCGCTGGTGATATCTTTGGCTATTTCTTTGGCGTCATCACTACTGATGCGCAGCCGCTGGCTTTGTTCATTTAACGATGGCGATACCAGTACGCTCCAGCGCGTTGCTAGCATGCTGTTTTTTTGAATATAGCTTTTTTTATCAATACAATCGCGAAAGCCTTGTTCTATATGCGGTAGCATGCGACCTTGCAAGCGGGTAAACATATTGGTGACATCATAGGGGATGTCATACCAGCAGCCATAAAAGAAATCGGCCACCGCGCCTTGTAGCGGCTCTTTTTCGTTTAGAAGTAGGGCAGCATTGATACGTTGTTCGTGAAAATGGCGATTGTTGGGGGCGATAAATATCTTACGTGAGTAAAGACGATAGACGCGCCGCGCCGCCATTTCACTTTCTTTGATGAGATCTAAATCAGACATAAGCGTGTCCTGTTAGTCATAGCTATTATTCAATAAGTGCGGTTTAACAGTTATTGTTTAGCGCTATTAAACAACCACTATGACTTAAGTAAGATGCCAATTAACCATGAATCATGAACAATGAACAATGAACAATGAATCTGCTAATCAAGTAAGGTTTGCATCAAATCAATCATAAATTCAGCGTCTTCTTCATCCATGGCTTCAAAACCTTGCGGCATACCAAGTTCAGCCAAGGCTTCTTTACCATCATCATCGTTATGCAGATTAAGAATCGCATCCATCAAGATATCAGTATCAGGGAAGCCGTCTTTAATCAGTAAGACGTGGCTGATATCTGCCAAATCACTCTCGATTAGCACTGATAGCTGTGCTTTGGTTAGACGTGAAAAACTATGGAAAATCTCCGCCATAAAGAATGCCACTTGCGCATCACCTTTAATCACTTGGCGCGCTGCCGCTTGATAAGTCTCAGTCACCGTCCAATTAAGGTCGGCTTCTGCTATATCGACCGCTTCAAGCAGACGTAAACCAATGAGCTTGACATCACGATTATCGGCCATCGCCACGGTAGCGCCAGCTTTGATGTCCTCTAGGCTATTGATATCGCTATTGGCGGCAGCGGCGATGACCATCTCATCAGATTTGCCGATAGGGCGCGCAACCGCACGGTAGCCTTGCTCACGGATAAGGGTCGCAGCATCAAAAGGATTGGCATAAATAACCTGAATATCGCCTTGATTGATAATGCCTTGTTGCTCAGCCTGCGAGTCGGGTATATTTAGGTGCATATTGAGATTGGCACGCTTTTGAATCAAAGTGTTAAACATGTGCCAGCCTGCAAAACGCTCAGGCGAAAAATCAGGGGCGATTAACATATTATGTGTCGTCATGATTTAGCCTTCCTCGTCTTGTTTCATTTGGGCATATTGAGCGATTGCCGCATCAATCTTGCTGCGTGATGGCTTACGGCGCACCGAAGTATAGCCAACGGTTTCGCCGCGGCGTACGTTTGGCACCACAGTGGCATACACCCAATAATGGCTGCCATCTTTGCATAAGTTTTTCACATAGCCATGCCATTTTTGCCCAGCAGCAGCGGTCGCCCATAAGTCTTTATAGGCCGCTTTTGGCATGTCAGGGTGACGTAAAATATAATGCTGCTTGCCGATTAATTCATCGACGTCATAGCCGCTAATCTCGACAAAAGCATCATTAACGTGCGTCAAAACACCGTTTAAATCGGTACGTGACACAATCAGCTTACCATCAGGGTAAGGGCGTTCGATACCGGTATCATAAACAGTGCGCGAAGTGCCATCGTGATAAGTCATGCTGACTTGTTCGGCAGGCATCTCAGGCTTCATGGCGTCGGGGAGTGGAGAACCCATTGTAATCTCCTTTATTTATCATTATTTTGATAATTATTAAAAAGCGGATTTGGTTTCAGTTTATGGTCTTAAACGTATCGTTAAAACTTATTGCATAAGCCGCTGTCTGAAACCAAATGATTAAACTCAAATAAAACACTTAACTGCTAAAACTGTTAAGTAAGGCTCGATATATGCTTGATACTGGCTTTATAGTGATGAATCTTGCAAAGGCACCCAAAGCTAAACAGGTATCAATCTTAATCATCTATATCAACAATCATCTATATCAACAATCAGCTATTCAACAATCAGCTATTCAACAATCAAGCATTCAATATAAACAGTGTGCATTACCTTAAATAATTTTTATAAGACAGAGCGTCAATTTTCATTTAAAGTGTTGTTTATTAAAATATTGTTTCTAAAGCGATTTATCGTATGAATGCGGCACAACACTGTATCGACAAACCTTTAAAATTAGCAATCAAATCAGTTTTGCAAGGGCTTCAGAGGCTCGTTTAATGTCTAAGAAAATCAAGCCCAATTTGGCATTTGGTTTTGCCATAATGGTTAATACCGCTTCATCGCCTGATGAGGTCATAATCACGTAGCCTTTTTCGCCTTGGATCATAATACGGTCGATGCTACCACGAGCCAATTCACGACCTGCGCGGTCACCTAATGACAATAAAGCGGCAGACATCGCGCCAACACGGTCTTCATCAACGCCTGTCGGCAAGGCTGATGCAATCATAAGACCGTCGTTAGAGATAAGGGCAGATGCTTCCACATCGGCTGATGAGCTGTTTAGGTCTTCTAAGATTTGCTGGAATGAATCTGTACGCATAACAATTTCTCTGTAACGAGTGATTAAATGGAAAAATTGACACAATAAGAAGGAATAAAATCTTCAATAGTCTTTGATGAGCGGTCAACATTATAAACCCTTACTATTAGCATTGATATAGAGAAACTCTCGTTAAAGGCTGAAAGTTGCTTATTTTTGACCTTTGAGTGCACTTTTTTGACCGTCTATTTTAGACAGTCTTTTATTAGTAAATATAAGTTGATTAGTATTGGTGTGTTTTACCAGTTTGAATCTTTTTTAATAATCTACACCGTTAAATAAAACAGTGAATGCCATGTCATCGTCCTATGTTTTGTCTATGTACTGGCATGAAAAAAGCCAAATAAATGTAAAGGTTTTTTGACCGATGAGTTTTCACGACCACGTCGTCGATAGCCTATAATGAGAAAAATGTCCATTATAACTTTTCATGATGGCGATATTTACTAGACTTATACACCAAAAAAATGATATATAGTTATGAGATAAAACTTGTTTGTGCTTCTGGGTTTATGATTTAGAAACACAATCAGTTGGCTTCTAATCCCACCAGTTCCTATACCTAGCACCCAGCAGCGTATAGGCACGATTTCAATCCCACGCTCGCGTTTTGCATCCCATCGTTTGCGGTTAAGCGATAAAACGCCGGTGTAAATCAGCATGATTACAATTTTTACCCTAAGGAACCTATATGAGTATCAGTCAGGCAATCGAAAAAGTCGAAGCACGTTACGCCCACCAACCTGAGTTTATTCAGGCGGTAAAAGAAGTTGCAATCACCATTGCTCCGCTATACGACGCCCACCCGGAATATGATACTTTTAAAATATTTGAGCGCCTGGTTGAGCCTGACCGTGTTTTCGCTTTTCGTATCAACTGGGAAAACGATAAAGGTGAAGTACAGGTAAACCGCGGCTGGCGTGTGCAGTTCAGTAATGCCTTAGGCCCTTATAAAGGCGGAATCCGCTTCCATCCTACCGTCAACCAATCGGTACTAAAGTTTTTAGGGTTTGAGCAGATTTTTAAAAATGCTTTGACAGGTTTACCAATGGGCGGCGCTAAAGGTGGTTCTGATTTTGATCCTAAGGGTAAGTCTGACAGCGAAATCCGTCGTTTTTGCTACGCCTTTATGCGTGAGCTGCATCCTTACATCAGTAAAGATATTGATGTGCCGGCTGGTGATATCGGTGTCGGCGGACGCGAAGTCAGCTATATGTTTGCGATGTATAAGAACCTGACGCGTGAGCACGGCGGTGTCTTGACTGGTAAGGGCGTGGGTTTTGGTGGTAGCTTGATGCGTACCGAAGCGACTGGCTATGGCGCGGTTTATTTCCTAGAGAGTATGCTTGCTGCGCAAAACGACAATATCAAAGGCAAAAAGGTACTGATATCAGGTGCCGGTAACGTGTCACTACATGCTGCTGAAAAAGCACATATGCTGGGTGCAACGGTACTGACGGTATCTGACTCACAAGGGACGCTTTATGATGCAAACGGCATGGATCAAGAAAAAATTGATTGGCTAAAACAGCAAAAAGCCCAAAGCAAGCCATTGTGTGACTATGTCGATGTGTATGGTGGTGAATGGTTGGCCAAGCAAAAGCCATGGCATATCAAAGGTGATATCGCCATTCCATCAGCGACCCAAAACGAAGTTGATGAAGAAGATGCCAAATTAATGGTTGAAAACGGCATTAAATATATTGCTGAAGGCGCTAACATGCCACTGACCGCTGATGCGATTGACTATGTGCGTTTGCACCGCGTCCATTATGCGCCAGGTAAAGCGGCCAACGCAGGTGGCGTCGCGGTATCGGGTCTTGAGATGTCACAAAACTCTGTACGCCAATATAAAACCTTTGAAGAAGTCGATGAGCGCTTAAAGTGCATCATGAAAAACATTCATGACTGCGCCGCTGAAGCCTCAGAAAATTATGGTCAGACTGATAATGGCTATATCGACTATATGACCGGTGCCAATATCGTTGGTTTTAAACGCGTTGCTGATGCCTTATGTGCTTATGGTATCTTGAACTAAACTTGTCTTAATACGAAAGCAGTTTTTCATAAACCGCGCTTATCTAAGAGGATAGGCGCGGTTTTTTTGAC
>JBLXHJ010000022.1:0-6268 GCA_048259785.1 Methylophaga sp. | reverse complement strand
CACACCAGCGGCGCACAATATCCCCATCATTAACGGCGCGATTACTGATGACTTTCACCTTGTATTTATCATCGCCCTGATAAAGCTCCCAACTGTCGTGCATCACTTCATAAAGCTTATATAAAAGGGCATTGTGGAGCTAAAGATGGGCGTCCATATAAAATATTGAAATACCAATTTTGGTTCAGCAAATCCGTCTATTTATAAAGACGTTTCCAGGTGACTTTAAAATCTACAAAGAAGCCTGGAGCCCTCATGCAGCGCAAGGGTTAGAGTAGTGACCCAAGAACTGAACATTAAATTGATTGCTAACGATGGGCTAGTGGATCAGGTCCATAGCTGAGATTCGAGAGAAGCAGTCTTACGATAAATTAAAGAGGCAATCGGTCCCCCCGTCTTTCTTGAACTTCCTAGTATGTAGATTACAGCGATAACTAAGTCCATCAATGAAATCGGGATAAATGCGGTTGGAGCCATGTCCAGCATTGCGGTATAGGTAACAACAAAGAAGCCAAAGAATCACACAAGACCATTCCAAACCCATTCCAAACAATAGTGGGAGCACGTTTGGGTAAGTCTGATACTGCCCAAAGTAATGCAGCCCCGATACACATTAAGAATGAAGTGAGCACAAGTGTGATAATAAATGAGCTGGGCTTGGGAAAAATAAGCTCAGGAATCATGATGCCTATAGCAATAGGAAAGTTGAAAATGGCAGTTATCTGTACATACTTCTTAAACATCTTTTTACCTTAATAGAAATAGTTCAAATACACGTAGTTGTTAAAATCAATTCTGTACCGGCCGGTACGATTTATCAGCTTAATTTTTGGCGATAACTAAAAAATGTAAACATACCAATTTTATCAATCACTAAAAAATCTGATTTGAGCCTTGACATTATATATCGATCGATACAAAATCACCCCATAACATTCTGTATCGATCGTTATGGAATTAAGTCGTTCAACTCGATGTCTTATTCATTTCTGCAAAATGAGTAGTAAAGAATGATGACTCACTAAACAGCAATTTATAAAGGTAACAGCATGAAAACAGTAGTAATTACAGGTAGTAGCAGTGGTTTTGGTAAAATGTCAGCAAAGCAGTTTGCAGATAAAGGACACAAAGTTTACGCAGCAATGCGCAATGCAGACAGCAAAAACCTAGAAGTAAAGAGTGAGCTACAATCTTACTCAGAAAATATCGTTGTGGTTGATATGGATGTGTCTAGTGAAGACTCAGTCAATGCAGCAATTGCACAAATCATACAAAAAGAACAGGCAATTGATGTGCTTATCAACAATGCAGGCATTATGCATATGGGCGTAACCGAAGCATTTAGTGTTGAGCAGGCACAGCAGCTGATGGACACCAACTATTACGGTGTTATCCGTACTGTACAAGCGGTTGCACCGCACATGCGTAAAGCTGGCAAAGGTCTCATCATAAATACAACGTCTGTTATCGGCCGTGTATCATGGCCATTTACTGGAACTTATAGCGCGAGTAAAGCGGCAGTAGAAGCGTACTCTCAGAGCCTAAAATTTGAACTAGCGCCAAGTGGTGTCGAGGTCATTTTGGTTGAGCCAGGCCCATCAGGTACTAATTTAGCCGGCTCATTTAAACCGGAAGCTCACGCGCAAGTGGTTGCAGAAAACCAGCATTTAAAAGAGATCATTGACAACATGATTGACTCTTTCGATCAAGTACTGCAAGACCCAAAAACCGATCCACAACACGTGGTTGATGCATACTTGAAACTGGTGGATATGGAGCACGGAACACGTCCGACACGCACTGTAATTGGCTTGGTGAACAACGTGGATAAAATCAATGATTTCTTCCAGCCACTTCAAGACCAAGTGATCACCGATTTCCAACTGGATTTCATGTTAGAAACAAAAGTGAACGGTTAACACCGCTTGTCTCTCAACGTAAATAAAAAGGTATAAGCGTATGTCATTCAACATAGTAAACAAAGTCGTCTTCATCACTGGTGCTAACCGAGGTATTGGGAAAAGTATTACTGAGCACTTTATTGATCAAGGCGCGAAGAAAGTGTACTTAGCGGTTCGAAACCCAAATTCAACCAAGGCACTAGAAGAGCAATATGGTGAGAAAGTAGAGACAATTCAAGTTGATATTACCGATGAAGCATCTATTTTAGCAGCCGCTAAAAAAGCAACGGATGTTGATGTTGTTATTAATAACGCAGGGATTATCTCGACAGTGCCGCCTCTGGCAGACAATGCGCTTGATACTTTGAAAGAAGAGATGGAAGTGAATGTCTACGGGCTAATGCGTGTTGCTAAAGCATTTGAAGCAACTTTAATTGCAAAGCAAGGTGTGCTGGTGCAATTGAACTCGGTCGCGTCACTCAAAAATTATTTGGATATGTCAACATACTGCACATCAAAAGCGGCATCTTACTCTCTTACGCAGGGTTTGCGTTATCATTTTAAGCCACATAATGTGAGTGTGCTGAGTGTTCACCCTGGCGTAGTTGCAACAGATATGGCAGATATGGCAGGTTTTAGTGATATTGCATCATCACCACAAGTTGTGCCTGTTGGTATTCTTGCAGCGTTGGATGCGGGGGAATTTCACGTATTCCCGGATGCCGTTGCAAAACAGATAGAAGCAGGATTTCAATCATACGCAGACAACGTCATCATGCAAGACTTTGCTGGATAACAACAAAAGCACTATTTTGTGGGAAATTGCCTTTTGAGGGATATAGATACCAATAATAGCTTCTATATTCCTCAAAAAATACCACCTAATATATTTCTGTTGTTTCTCTTATAACTTATTCAACTAAACGTGATAGAGGCAAAATTAATAATCGAGGAAACTGATTATGGCAACTTATACCGCCGTTAACTTAATCAAATATCATGAAAGAGGCCCTATTAGTCCTGATTATTTTCAGGCCGGAGCTGGATAAGCCAAACGCTAAATCGGGCGAACTCATTGTTAAACAGCGTTGTATGTCTCTTGACCCAGCTATGTTTGGTTGGATGAAAGCAGATACCGATAGCTATATGCCACCGGTAGAGCTAGGTACGGTTATGCGAAGCTTTGGCATTGGTGAAGTTGTTGAGTCCAACCATGCTGGTTTTAATGTCGGGGATCGTGTAACCGGTATGATGGGCTGGCAGGAGTACTTTTTAAGCAATGGAGAAGGTCTGGATAAAGTCGACTCCCCACTGCCAGATGTTGATATTCTGTCCGTTTTGTCTTTGCCTAGCCTAACCGCTACCCAAGGCTTCTTCAATGTTGGCAAACCCAAACAGGGTGAAACTCTTGTTGTTACGGGCGCTGCGGGTTCTGTTGGCTCAATTGTCGGTCAATTGGCAAAAGCAGAAGGCCTACGTGTGATTGGAATTGTAGGCAGCGAAGAGAAAGCAGACTGGATCGTCAATGAATTAGGTTTTGATGGTGCGTTCAACTATAAGTCCAATGAACTAGACGCCCAACTGGCAGCATTTGCGTCCAATGGTATCGATCTGTTTTTCGAAAACACCGGAGGCCCCATTCAGCATCTTATCTACAACAGAATGAATGAACATGGCCGTATTGTTCTTTGTGGCCTGATCGCAGATTATGAAAGAGGGGAATACAGTGCCGCTCCAAGCTGGATGAACGCTATTAGAAAGCGTTTAACTATCCAAGGCTTCGTCATGACAGATCACTTCCATAATGCACCGACTCTGTTGGAAAAATTAGCACCATACGTACTAGAAGGTAAAATCAAATACCGCTCGCACGTATTGAACGGGTTGGAATCTGCCATCGCTGGATTAAACTTGTTCAGTACGGGTGGAAACAAAGGTAAGCTGATCGTTAAACTGCAATCTGGTTGCGTTTCTTGGTCAGTAGTAGTTTCTACTTGCTGCCGTTACTGAATGATCTCTGGTATTCCTAGAGGTCATTTTTTGTTGCTGTTTTGGATTTGTTAGTAGAGAAAGTCTAGCTCTCTTCACCGTTGTTCTTCGCTCCATCATAGTGAGCAACGCTATATTGAATCGTGAGATACAAAGAAGGGGTAAACCCAGTATGGGTACCCCGATTTTTGGTGTCGTTTTTATATAGCGCTTCAGGCAGTATTACTGAGCGCAACTCGTCGGTATCGTATTGAGTGCGTAGTCCATGATTGATTCTGCAACCTGTCGTGACTCTCCCGCCCGAACCTGTGTAGAAAGGCCATAAAGAACCGACAATAGGTACTTTGCCTGCAGTTCTGCCGTCGCAGATTCAGTTATGACCCCCTCAGACTCGATCAAGGTAGTAATCATCTGTAGGGTTTTAAACCCAAATTGTTCGATGTATGCCGTTGCTTCTTCAGGAAAGGCTACGCTGTCAGATTCATTCACGCTTTTTACTAATAAGCATCCTAGCGGGGTATCAGCATCTGAAAACTCTTGAATCAGCTCATAAAAACACACTCGTAGCTTTTCTACGAAAGGGAGATCAGAAGGCTCAGTGATATGCCGATAACACGGTTCAGTGTGTTTTGCGATGTAGTGCGCGATCACTTCTTTGAAGAGCTGCTCTTTATTACCAAAAGCGGCATACAAGCTAGGCGTATTGATCCCAAGCTCTGAGGTTAGATGCGAGACAGATGTCGCTGCAAAGCCGTTGTTCCAAAATAGGCGCATTGCTTTATCGAGCGCGATATCTCTGTCAAACGATCTTTTTCTTCCGGCCATTACCTATGGTACTCCTACCTGAAATGTCATTATTGACGCATATTTTGTAGTAATCGCTAAGAAATGTCAATTCCGTCATTGACTTTCTTTATCGATTGATACAAAATTTACCTATTGAAACTGTATCGATCAATACAAAATATCGTTAATCGTACAGACTCTTAATGAATGGCAACCAATTTACAGGAACAAAACAATGACGATTAAAGCACTAAGAACGCCAGAAGAACGTTTTTCAGTATTACCCGCGTTTCCTTACCAGCCGCAGTACGTGGATGATCTGGAAGGGTATGATTCTTTACGCATGGCGTATATTGACGAGGGAGACAAGTCGGCTGAGTACACATTTCTTTGTCTGCATGGCGAGCCGTCTTGGAGTTACCTCTATCGTAAGATGATCCCTGTTTTCACTGAAGCAGGGCACCGCGTCATTGCACCAGATCTGTTTGGATTTGGCCGTTCAGACAAGCCTGTTGACGAATCTGTTTATAATTTTGAGTTTCACAGAAACAGCCTAATTAAATTGATTGAGCATTTAGACCTCAAGAATGTGGTATTGGTGTGTCAGGATTGGGGTGGTTTTCTAGGGCTGACCCTGCCTATGGATATGCAAGACAGGTTCAAAAAACTCATCGTTATGAATACGGGTATAGGAACTGGTGAGCCGCTAACCGAAGCCGCAAAACAGTGGATTGGCTTTTGCACCACTGTGCCAGAAATCCCGGTCGGTGGTTTGTTTGCTAGTGATGCGGGGGCTGCTGTAACCCCTATGGATATTGTCGCTTATGACGCACCTTTCCCAGACAACAACTATAAAGCAGGTGTAAGGAAGTTTCCTAAAATGATCCCTACCGACGCAAACAATGATGCCGTTAGATATGGTCTACGCGCTATTGAGTACTGGTCGAACACCTGGGAGGGGGATAGCTTCATGGCAATAGGCATGAAGGATGTGGTACTAGGCGAGCCCGCGATGATGGCCCTAAAAAATGTGATTAAAGGTTGTCCTGAGCCAATGAAAATAGCCGAATCCGGCCACTTTGTTCAGGAATACGGCGTTGAAGTGGCAGAGCAAGCTCTCGCTCATTTTGGGCTGAATAGATAGTTGAGTTTGCGCGCTACAGGGGGAGCGCGCAATATAAAACGGAGCCCCCAATAGCATCGAGGTTAAAACCGGCTATGTCTGGGCTACCAGGTGGATTACGAACAAGGGACTGATAATACGACTAAGTATGGTGGGCTCCCTTCTTAGAGAGTTTGATTTATTACATTATTAATGTTGGAGACAAAGACGAACAAGGTAAAAAGAGATGTGTAATAAGCTTATTTCTTGTTCAGTTTGTTATTGGTCACTAAGCACAGTCATTTAAGGGTCGGCCACTCATTTTCTGTCAATAGCTTCGCTGTGATAAGCCTTTCTCTAAGGGAGTGGATTTTGGTTTTAAGGGCATCGCGAATGAGCCGAATAGCTGGTGAAATCATTTGTCGACTTGGCAATACTAACCACATTTCTGTTATTGGGATCTGGTAGCCTAACATGACCCGTTGCAGTC
>JBLXHJ010000021.1:0-7095 GCA_048259785.1 Methylophaga sp. | reverse complement strand
TGATGCAGGTTATGTTCAAGGTAAAGCGACTGGCGATATCGCTGAATCTTACGATTTTTTCCGTTATGGTGTAAAAACAGATATTAATGACACTTTTAGTGTTGGTATTTTATATGATGAGCCATTTGGCGCAGCAGCAGCTTATAACGGTGACAATAACTTTGTTGGTTCCCCATCCGCGGCGATAGACGGGTTAATTGCTTCACAACTTGATGGTAAGTTACCACCTGGGGTTACCATTACTAATGCTGAAGAATTGAATGATTTTGTACAAGATTCTCAACAAGAACTTGCAGCAGGTAGAGATAGAGTTAGACAAGCTGAAGCTGCCATTGCAGCAAATCCTGCACTTGAATCAATTTTGCGTCCACAGATTGTAGCAGGCCAAGCAGAGATCGCTGCTGGTGAAGAACGGTTGGCTCCTTTACAAGGACTAAATGGCTATGCAGCTAGTCAGCTTTCTAACACTGAAGGTACAAAAGTTGAGGTGCGTTCTGAAAATATCAGTGCCATATTAGGTATGAAGCTAGGCGCAAATAAAAACTTTCAAATATATGGCGGTCCAGTTGCTCAGCGTGTTCAAGCTGATGTAAAGCTTCGTGGTAGTGCTTACGGCCTTGCTACAGGTTATACTTCACATATCAGTCCTGACCAAGATTACGGTTGGTTAGCCGGCGTCGCTTATAGTAAACCTGAAATCGCTTTAAAAGCTGCTTTGACGTATCGCTCAGAGATTGACCATAGCATGGACATCACTGAAACATATCCATTAGCAGGTCTTTTAGCGAATAATCCAGCTGCCGCTACTCAAACCAATAATATGGAAATCACCACACCAAAATCAGTAAACTTTGATTTTCAAACAGGTATTAACCCAACAACTTTAGCAACTGCAAAAGTACGTTGGGTACCGTGGAGTGATTTCTCAATCGTACCACCATTATATAACGCCGTTAGTAAGAATAACCCTGCATACGGTCCCGATGGATTAGCTTTAGTAGAATATGGTGATGATCAGTGGCAAGTGGAGCTCGGTCTTGCTAAACGTATTGCTCCTGCTTTAGCGGTTAGTGGTACAGTAGGTTGGGATAGTGGTGCAGGCGATCCAACTACTTCTCTAGGCCCTATCGATGGTTACTATAGTGTTGGTTTAGGCGCTAAATATAACGTGACTCCTGAATGGGCAGTATCAGCAGGTGGTAAATACTTGTGGTTCGGTGATGCCAAAGGTCAATTGCCAACTCAACAAATCGTTGGTGACTTCCAAGATAACGATGGTTATATCCTTGGTGTGAAACTGTCTTATCAAGGTAAGTAATTATACTTTCTATTTTTAATTAATAAGATTAATGTTTGTAAAAGCAAAGTAGCCTTTGAGGCTACTTTGCTTTTTTTATGCTTATGAATTGGAGAGTTTAATACTATTGCTCTTTACAATACTCGTAACTAACGTCAGGTATCTAATAAAAAGTTATGGATATCATAGAGATAAGCGGCAATTGGAATTTAAAGTTCTAGTGAATATTCGCTAATATATGCCACATTCGACTAAAGTTTGAAAAGGTGGTTGCTATAAGACTCAACTTTAATTATGATACTTAAGTCGATTACGTTATCTTACATAGCTGTAATGTCAGATATTAAGGAAAAGTAATAACGAGTAATCGTTTGTTACTTTCAGAAAGTTGGTTCAAAGTCGTTTGGCAAAGGATTGCATCGCATCAGCTAAAATTACTGATATAAGACATGTCATGATTAAGCTATTTGCCAGTTATTATATTCATGGAGGATATATCAAGTGTCTCAAAAATTCCCTATCTCTAAACTTACACTCGCTCTCATAACACTATCGGCTGCGTCATTGACTCAAGCCGCTGGCCTTGATCGTTCTGGTCAAGAAATCAAAGGCTTCTTTAATCCTGGTACTTATGCAGAAGTTGACTTTGCTTATATCGATACTGATGTTTCTGCCTATGATAATAAATTAGGTATCACAAAGACGGAAGCTGAATACGTAAAAGGTCAAGATACTGGTAATGCTACTGATGATACATACAGCTTCATGCGCTATGGCGTAAAAACTGATGTTAACGATATTGTTAGTGTTGGGGTATTCTATGATGAACCATTTGGCGCAGAGGTAGAATATAAAGGCAATAATAACTTCGTTTCTAAAGTTGGCCAGCCAACTATCGTTGATCCAAGTTCTGGGCTTGCTCTTCCTAATGAGCAAGTTAATTCATCAGTATTAGATCCAGATTACAATAAGAATACGAACGTCAGTGTACACACAGAAACGTGGACAGGTTTAGTCGGTTTTAAATCTAATGGTTTCCAAGTCTACGGTGGCCCCGTATTGCAAAAAGCAAAGGCAGATGTACATCTACGTGGGGTTGCTTATGGCCCGCTAACGGGTTATGACGCCAATGTAAATAGTGATACGGACTATGGTTGGGTAGCGGGTTTGGCTTATAGCAAGCCTGAGATTGCTTTAAATGCTGCACTAACATATCGTTCAGAAATCGAGCATAAAACAAAAATAGCCGAAAGAATACCCTTACTAAGTGGCGATCCAATACCTAGCCTTGGTGGTCTTTCTCTAAGAGATGTAGCATTAGGTAAACTTGGAATTGATCCAGACTCTGCGCTTGGACAATCTATCGGTGAATATGCTACGACTGATGCTACTGTTACTACACCCGAGTCTGTTAACTTAAATATTCAAACTGGGCTGAGTGAAAAGTACCAGTTATTGGGTACATTAGATGTGCGCTGGGTTCCATGGAGTGATTTCTCAATTGTACCACCATTCTATAATGCCTATTCCAAAGCTGCCGTGGAAGAAGGCTTGCCACTTTTATCTTATGAAAAAGATCAATGGAAAGTAGATGTTGGTTTAGCTAAGCGCTTTAATGAAAAGCTGGCTGGTTCAGTTGTTCTCGGTTATGACTCTGGGGCAGGCGATCCTGTAAGCTCACTCGGTACTATTGAAGGCTTCTATAGTATTGGTGGTGGTGTGAAATATAATGTCACTCCTGAATGGGCAGTATCTGTCGGCGGCAAATACCTTAAATTTGGTGATGCAACGGGACAGCTACCTAACGGTAGTATTGTTAGTAAAGCAGAAGACAACGATGGCTACATTGCCGGAGTAAAATTGTCTTACCAAAGTCTATAAATCGTCATTTGATAATCGTTTATTAATTACATTTTTTAAGAGCTTATCTGGCAGATCGGTTGGATAAGCTTAACCACGCTATTATTTATACAGTTATTTGAAATCTTAAAAATGGATGTTTGCGCTAAATTTTATCGATGTATATTGGTAACTTTAATTTGTAAACTAAATTTTATTATTTATAGATTTTAAGTAATTGCTAGTAGAAGTAGGTAAAGGAATATCTATTAATCATTTATGGAGAAAGAAGAATGTCACCTAACCGTCATCCAGTCGCGGCTGTATTAACAGCTAAAAAATTTAAAACCCCGCTTAAAGCCAGTGTTGTCCTTTTAACGTCAATGATATTGGCAGCCTGTAATACAACTGATGACCCTTCTTACAATCTTGATGATGTTTTCAGTCCACTTCCGGGAGTAACTGATAAACAACTAGAAGAAGCCAAAGCGGAAGCTGAAAAGGCAAAAGAAGAAGCCAAAAAAGCAAAAGAAGAAGCTGAAAAAGCGAAGAAAGAAGCTGCTGAACAAATAGCGGCTGCTGAAAAAGCGGCTGCTGAAAAGGCAGAAGCGGCTAATAAGGCAAAAGAAGAAGCTGAAGCCGCCGCCGCTGCCGCTGAAAAAGCAAAACAAGAAGCTATTGAAGCAAAAGAAGAAGCCGAAAAAGCGTTAGAAGATGCTCTAGCAAATGGTGGCGGTTCAGAAGCTCTACAAAAAGAAGCTGACCGAAAAGCTAGGTTAGCAGAAGAAGCTGAAGCCGCTGCAGACGCTGCTCAATCTGCAGCACAAGCAGCACAACAAGCAGCAGAAGCTCAGGCGAGTGCCGCGGCGACAGCACAAAAAGCAGCAGAAGATGCAGCATCAGCCGCTAAAATCAAAAATAAACCTGAATCTACTAAATCAGGTGTGCAATCACTGAATGTGAATGTTTTGCCATTAAATAAAGTCTATAGCACCACTACCCGCGACTTTGAAGCGACAGATAATAGTATTATTGCTCGAGCAGATATTGCTTCAGAATCAGAACCAGGTAAAGGCGATGGCCTATTAGGTAAATTGCCTATCACAACATCAGGTGAAAGTGACACAGACGTAGCTGGATCAAGCGGCTTTAAAGCACATAAAGACAATGCCACTGTTGGCGCACTTGGTCAGGAGTTGCCTTTAGCTTATACCTCAACTTATAAAGACTTTGGCGATGACATGCGCATCGGTCACATCGATGGTAAAGCAGTCTTTAGTGGTGTAGAGCTTCCAGTAAGTGGAGTAGCTGTAGTCGGTAATGCCACACAAGCAGCTAACATGCCGACTGAAGGTAAAGTTGGATATACAGGGGATGCAACCTATCGCAAGCTTGGCATTGGTAATGCCATTGAGTTTGGTAAATCAGTTTTTACCGCGGACTTTGTCGCCAAAAACGTTAAAGGGGACTTAACGTTTGATAACGCTGGTAAGATTGGTCTAACAGCTGGTATCAACGGCAACCAATTCTCGGGTAGTGCTGCTAATAATGAAGGCTACAGCACCGAAGGTAGTTTCTTCGGAGGTGATGCTCAATACTTAGGTGGTGTTTACGAAGGTAAAGGCGCTCAAGGTACCTATGGAGCTAAGAGTGACGCGCAAACAGCTGCAGAGCAAGCTGCTAAAGACGCTAAAGCTCAAGCAGAAGCTACTGAGAAAGCACTAGCCGCTGCACAATCAGAAGCTGCACAATCCAAAGCTGCAGCAACTAAGGCGCAAGCTGACGCCAAAAAAGCACAAGAAGCAGCTAAGAAAGCACAAGAAGCTGCTGACAATGCAGGTAGCGGTGGTGACGATCAAGCACTACAGGACGCTTTAGACAGAGCAGAAGCAGCAGAAAAAGCAGCAGAAAAAGCCAAAGCAGATGCCGACGCTGCAATTCAAGAAGCTGCAGCTAAAGCGAAAGAGGAAGTGAAAGCAGCCCAAGATAAAGTTGCAGCAGCCCAGTCAGAGGCTACAGCGGCTAAAGCTGCCGCTACTGCAGCAGAAGCCACTGCCGCTGCCGCTGAAAAAGACGCAGCTGCTAAAATTGCCGCAGCAGAGGCAGCTGCAGCCAAAGATGTGGCAGCAGCTAAAAAACTGGCAGACGAGGCTAAGCTAGAAGCTGAAGCAGCAAAGAATGCTCAAGCACAGGCTGAAAAAGAAGCTCAAGATGCAGAAAATAGAGCAGCGGTAGCGGCAGAAGCCCAAGCCGCAGCCGAAAAGAAAGCTCAAGAGCTTCAAGAACAGTTAGATGCATTAAACAATCCAGATGCGTACAAGTCTGATTTCGAAGCAGAGCGTAAAGGAGTGCAGCATTTATCTGTTGATGCAAGTCTATTGCAGCAAGGCGTTAAAACGACCACTACTCGTGACTTTGCTATCCGTAGTACCTCAGATGTTGATGCCCGTGCTGACTTAGCGCTTGATATTCTTCCAAAACCTGTAACTATTCAGGTATCTGGTGACAATGATGCTGAAACAGAAAACGGCTTCAAAGCTTATGAAGGCACTGGTAATGTAACTGGTGAAGGTGATTTAGCTTACATTGCAACTTACAAAGACTTTGGTGCCAACGGTGAGATGCGTATTGCTCACATTGATGGTGCAGCAGCCAATGGTGCTGTACCTGTAGATGGCGTAGCCGTAGTAGGTAATAAGACGGCGACTTTACCGACAGATGGTACGTTTAAGTATGCTGGTGATGCCACTAATCGGAAAGTTGGCTTGGGTAATGCGGTCGAATATGGTAGCTCTGAATTTACCGCTGACTTCGTAGCTAAAAAAGTTGATGGCACACTAAAATTCGCTCAAGCCGGTGAAATTGGGCTATCAGCAGAGATTACTGGTAATGAGTTCTCTGGTGCTGCAGCTGATGACACTGGCTACAATACAGAAGGCGCATTCTACGGTAAGGATGCTAACTTTATCGGTGGTATCTATGAAGGTAACGGTTCACAAGGTACCTTTGGTGCAGAGAAAGATGGTACGCCAGCTGATCTAATTTTGCCAGAAGAGCCAGAGCCCGAAGTTCCAGAGCCGCCAGTTAATCCAAATGTAGCTGCCGATGCTGAATTTACAGGCTTCCAAAGTAATACGCTAAGCAGTAAAAAAGGTACTTTTACAGAAGACGCTATCGGTTATGCGGAAATACGTGATGACAAATCAGACTTTACTGAGACACAAGATGTAAACGGCTCTAAAGTCCCAGTAGACAATCGTGCTGGTAATAATTTTACTAGTTATGATAAGTTCTTAGCGCGCGCTGATATGACCAAGCCTGACTCTGTAAAACAGAAGGTTCTTGTTAATATAAGTGGAGCTAGTGATTCAGATTATGGTAATGGCTTTAAGCTTCATACTGATTCTACTAAAGTTCAAGGTCCTGTAGAGTTAGATTTAAAATATTCATCTGTTTACAAAAACTTTGATTCACAAATGCAGATTGGCCATGTTTATGGTGATCCTAATCAGTCGTTCTTAGGTGATTTGGCTCGAGTGTCTACTGTCTATGTACAAGGTAATGGTACAAACCTTGACGACATGCAGTACATGAAAGACTTGGCACAGTACAATATCGATAACAACATCAATGATGGTATGGTAGCGTATACTGGTGTTGCGACTTATATGGAAAATTTACATTTAAAAGAGGGCGAGCGCGGCGGTCCAGTCGTTAATGGAACTTCAAAGTTCGATGTTGACTTCGTTAATAGCAAACTTGAAGGCACATTAACATTTGCAGATGGTGATTATAAGTATATGCCTTCTGATAATAAGATTAATATCAATGCCGATATCAGCGGCAATACCTTTGCTGGTAATGAAAATAATATTGATACAGCAGGTGGTTTCTATGGCGAGGATGCTAAATTCTTAGGCGGCGTTTATCAAGAAGCGTTAGCTCAAGGTGGTAAAGGG
>JBLXHJ010000020.1:0-7213 GCA_048259785.1 Methylophaga sp. | reverse complement strand
ATTTGCTCAGGACTCCAGTCGATTTCAACTAAAATACGAATAAAATCAATCGTCTTTGATGATATACGATATTTAGCTGATGTCTTTCGGCTTATCAAACAACCTTTTTGAGCTTTTTCAGGCCAGTATTCTGTTACTTTTTTATTCCGTTTCAACTCACGATAAATCGTAGCTCTATGACAATTCAGGGTGAGTGCAATATTTGCCACTGATATTTCTTGCCCTAAAAGAGCGGAAATCTGGTATCTTTTGCCTTCGGTCAACTGCTGATAATTCATGTAGGTACTGCTTTGTTCTGTGGTAAGAAGAATCATACCAACTTCAGCAGTTGGCTTCTTCTACACCTGATTAGCAGTGTCGCACTTATTATCTGAATTTAAGCTTATCTTTGAAATTGATGGCAGTATGTTTCATGGAAACTCCTATCTAGGAAGTACAGCTAACGCTTAAATCAGGCGACGCGTTAGCGGTCGGCTGCATTTACTTGTTAAGAGGCTAACTTCTAAAACTCTCCATTGCCTTGCATGCACCATAAATCATTTCATCAATAATTTCCGCTACAGATTGCCTTTTAGATATACACTCAACTGTTGTGCCTGCCCAATGCGGCATCGCTTTAATATTTCCCTTAATCCCGTTATGAAGCTCAACCGCTCCAAATTTAGGAATTTCTCTTATTTGTCCAGTGTTTGGATCAGTTGATGTTCCAACGAATTGACCTTCATAAGACATTGCCGCGAGTAGAGATGAGCGAAGAACTCTATGAGGCGCATCAGGCCATCCAATAGAAAATCTGTCCGTATAAACAGTATCCGCTGAATCAGCCTCAATTAAAGCATCAACATAATCTGGGTGAGCTGCCGTTTCAAAAGCAGCCAAGAAGCGTGTACCGCAACGGACACCAGATGCCCCAACAGAAATGGCAGAAGCTAGAGAAGCACCAGAACCTACACCACCACTAGCTAGCACAGGTATTGTTACTGCGCCAATTACCTCTTCCAGAAAAGGCATAAGTTCGCTCTTTCCGCGAACATGGCCGCCCGCCTCAATAGATTGAGCAATAATAAAATCACAACCAGCATCCTGAGCCAACATAGCCTCTTCCTTTGAGCCAACTTGCCAACTCGCTATAGCTCCAGCTTGCTTTACAATATTGACGAGCTTTTCATCAGGCTTTCCCCAAAAGAAATCCACGACATCGACCAATCCCGCAGCTGCTTCAATGCTTTCAACATCAATGGAGTCATATAAAAGGAAATTAGCTCCAACTTTCTTTGAGGTTAGCTTACGAGTTTCCTGAACAAGGCTTTCTATTGTGTCTGAATTATAACCAGTTAATGAAAGCATACCTAACCCACCAGCGTTGGCGACGGCGGACGCTAAACTAGGTGTTGCAGTCCCTTTTCCCATAGGAGCTTGCTGTATTGGAAAATCGCATTTCACTAGCTTAGTAAAATCAGTTTCTATCATTGTAAATTCTTCCTGCGAGATCTTAACGCCGCAAACACCGGAGGAAAAAACAGAGCGAAGCGGCGGTTTTGACATCCGAGTGATTTGCCTTGTTAAATGTTTGACGCGTCATGATTAGACCTAATAACGTGATTGTACTGACTATCAAATGGATTACTGAACCCTATTGCTTGAATGAACTGCACTGCTATAGGAGTGGCTTCAATTGGAGTATCTCCCCAGTGATCCAATGACAGCAACCTCATTCCCTTTAATTCTTCTAAGTGTGCTGCAACCACATGAGATTTATCAGCAATAGCGTTTAGGTGACCCCACTGCCATTTTGAATTGCTACCCAATATAACAAATTCATTTAGAGTTTCTATATGGGCAAATGTTAACTTATCTAAAACAAGCATAAACCAAGATACGGTATCTGCAGATAACTTCTCATCGAAGCAAGCGTTTGCGAAGAGGTTCGCGTAAAAATAAACTTTATGCTCTTCATATTGATTCTTAGATTTGAGCATCATTGCTTCAAATAGATCTTCGGCTTTTGGTCTATAGCCAATTCTCAACCTAAAGAAATCATCGTCCCTTGGGACCAGGCCAGCATCAAATTTTTCTTGAATTCTTTCTAGTGATAATGATGTTGCACCAGCTGCTCTAACTGTTTCTCGATGAGATAGAGTCCGTTCAACAAAGTCAGCAACAACACTACCTGTTTGTGTGATGATGACACCAGCTGCGCCACCCGCTGCAGCTCCAACTGGACCTGCAGCAAGAAACCCCAAAGCTGCTCCCGTTGCTCCCCCGGCAATTTCAGTACCCTTTTTGATGAATTCTGGAACAACTTCCTTATTTGACAACGTAATCTCCGATGACATTTAACGCCGTTTTAAGCGGCAAATTGCTGTTGGCTAAAATAAGTGAGGTACGAACAAAAAGCCAACTGTTTTTTGTCCTTGTTTAATTTCTTGTGTACGCCCAGCATGGGCATGAACTTATGAGGTGAAAGTCCTCTGTAGGAAGATCACCGTCTCTAATCTATTTCAGATTAGTAAACGATAACTACTAGCGAATGGCAAGGGCATAATCGCGAGATTTTGTCTGAAGGAAGCCGGACGCAAAACTGCGAGCTGATGAACAAGAACATCATATGAGGCGTAGGCTGAAGGCGAGTTGGCACAAGACGACGAAGCCATGTGATCTAACGGCCACCGTAAATGATGCAGCAGTGCAGTGAAAGTACATGCTCTTATCTGGGGAGATCTGCTTAACCAGCGATCAATGAAATGCCAGTGAGGCTCTGGCTAAGAAATGCCTTGGTTCCTGAGAGTTCATCGCCTTAGGAAAGCAAACAGATGAAACATTGATAGCGCTAAGAGGAGTAACCCTTAAGGTGATTAAGCAGAAGTCAGCAGACGGCATAGTAGCCAAATGCCCATCGTAATGGTTGGGACACGGTGAAGGCCTGAACATTTAGAACAAAGGAGGAGCCTTGTCAGACTTGAATACACGAATACCGTCCGGTAGCGACGTGACTCAGCGTATCGATAAGCAGCCAGCCTTTAGCGCAGACCTACTCGAACTCACCCTAAAGCCTTCTAATATATTGGAAGCGTGGAAACGAGTTCGAGCCAATAAAGGGGCTGCTGGCATCGATGGAATGACCATTGATGACTTCCCTGCTTGGGCAAAGGGTGGAAATTGGAAACGTATTACGTCTGAGCTTCGCTCAGGTCAATACCAACCTAAACCTGTTCGACGAGTGGAAATTGATAAACCCGATGGCGGTAAACGTCAGCTGGGTATACCAACCATAGTTGATCGTGTGATCCAACAAGCCATTGCTCAAGTCCTTACGCCGATTTTCGACCCAACCTTCTCAGACAATAGTTTTGGGTTTAGGCCAAATCAGAATGGGCAACAAGCGGTGAAACAGGTGCAAAGCATCATTAAAACGGGTCGCCGTTTTACAGTCGATGTTGATCTGTCTAAGTTCTTTGACCGCGTTAATCATGATTTACTCATGACGCACCTTGGCTATAAAGTGAAGGATAAGCGATTGCTTAAATTGATTAAACGTTACTTGCGAGCTGGAATTCTCTGCAAAACCAAAGGGGATAACCCGCTTTACAGTGAGAGTCGAGAAGGTGTACCACAAGGTGGGCCATTGTCACCTTTGCTGGCGAACATCATGCTCGACCCTTTGGACAAAGAACTTGAGAAGCGAGGCCATCAGTTTGCTTGCTACGCGGATGACTTCACCATACTGGTGAAGAGTCCTCGTGCGGGTGAACGTGTGCTGAGTAGTATCAGCAAATTCCTGAATGACCGTTTGAAACTGATCGTTAACACGGTCAAAAGCCACGTCGTTAAAACCAGTGAAAGTAAATTCCTTGGATTCACCTTCAAGGCAGGCCGCATTCAATGGCACCCAAAGGCATTACTGAAATTTAAGCAGCAAGTCAAAAGGTTAACGAACCGTAACTGGGGCGTGTCCATGCGTTATCAACTCTTTAAAATCAGCCAATATTTACGTGGCTGGATAAACTACTTTGGTATCGCCAATTGCTATCAGCTTTGTGTCGATCTGGATCATTGGATCAGGCGTAGAGTACGAATGGCCTATTGGCGACAGTGGCGAAAGCCGCGCACTAAAGTAAGAAGTTTAATGAGATTAGGTGTGCATGTTCAGGCCGCAGTTGCGTGTGGTATCACCAGTAAAGGGCCGTGGCGCAGCGCTAAAACTCCGGGGATCAATCAAGCTTTATCGCTTGCTTACTTACAATCCGAAGGGCTTTATTCGCTGCGTGATGGTTGGATCGCGCTTCACTATCCTAAGTGAAACGCCCTGTGCGGAGCCGCATGCAGGGTGTTGTGGGGGCTGGAGGTTAGAGACCTCCGGCTACCCGATTATATGCGGATTTTTTGTTGAGCTGCCAAGAACTCCACTGCTTTTTGAGCTGCTGGAGCACAACTTTGCAAATAGTCTGAACTTACCCACTTTATTTCTTCTATCTCAGAATTTATTGAAATAGAACCTGCATGTGTTGCGAAGAAACATTGCATTTCAACTTTCGATCCAGTGAAACCATGAGCTTCTGCTGTAATTTTAACTGCTGGAATTATAGTTTCTTTACTGAGTGTAATACTCAGCTCTTCACTTATTTCACGGATTAAAGCATTTTCTGCGTTTTCACCTTGATCAATTTTTCCACCAGGAATATAGAACTTATCTTTACCTTTTGTTCTAACGCATAGAACTTTACCGTTCTCTACATGAAGCCATGCAACACTTTTAATCAAGTCCATTTTTGTTTTGGTGCCTTATAGGATTTTATGGAAGATAGTAAATCTTTCGGTTGATCAGTGTGAATAAGCATTTCAGCATATTGTGCTTTCAAAAAACCTGAACATGACATTTGAGAAATCATTTCAATTAATGGATTGTAAAAGCCATTAATATTGTAGAAAGCACATGGCTTTAAATGATGACCAAGTTGCGCCCAAGTCCAAGCTTCAAAAATTTCTTCTAATGTACCTGCACCACCGGGAAGCGCTACAAACGCATCAGCCATTTGAGCCATTTTTGCTTTTCTTTCGTGCATATCTGCGACAACTCTGAGTTCTGTAAGCTCTCGATGTGCAATTTCTTTTTCTTTTAGATGTTCAGGTATTACGCCATAAACTTTTCCACCATTTTCAAGAAAAGAATCAGCAATGGCTCCCATTAGACCAACTTTACCGCCTCCATAAACTAAATCAATTCCGTTACTTGCAAGAAAATGACCTAAAGCTTTTGTGGCTTTAACGAATTCTGGATTTTCACCACTGCTAGAACCACAAAATACTGCAATCTTCATGTGATTATTGTTACTCCGATGTTTAAGATAATGTGAGCATATAACAATTAAGGGTTATACGGCAGCGTAGCTGCGGCTATAACCCACTGTTGAACGGCTGCGTGTCTATATAGGGGATTTGCTTTTTTCATGGTGGGACGTCCCTGTTAAATAACTCGCTTAATACCAAAGATTGTTTGGACTATGCCGCTTCAGATTGTCTTTGATCGCCGCTATGTTGGTTCTTTACGTGCCCTTTTGTAGCGTGATTTGACCAGATAGGCAAGCGATTACCTCAGACCTTATGACCTGATCTGTTTTTATACTCTGATCTCGCTAAGCGCTAACGCTAACTGCCATTGTCCCATGGCAGCATGATGCGAACCCGCTCTATCTCCTTACTCGCAGATACATCGCCAAGATACATCACAGTACTCTCGCCACAAGCAGGGCATGAGCAACTTGATGCAGCCGTCTTTTCACTGTCTTCCTTGGTTCGTGGCTCGTACATGTCTAACTGCTTATCTACCCGCTTCTTCACCTTGGCTCTTATGGCATTCGATAAACAGCCATAATGCCGGATGCGCATAAAGCCTCTTGGTAATACATGGAGTAAAAAGCGCCTTACCAGTTCTTGTGGCGTGAGTGTTAAAAGTGTAGTACCGCAGTGACGACGAAGTTAGATCAAAGCCCTTTTTGACGCTGTTATTCTGGCTACAAAAGGTCTGTAGGGCAAAAAGAGGTTCGACCCTGAGCAGTGCATAACATCACCTATCGTTTCGACTTTAACCGATGATTGGCTTTAGATATTCTCCAGTTACCGGCCGCTCTTTTTTAGGTATTCCAACCCACAAGTAAATCGTATTCATTAAGTTCTGTAGCTATACCGCTATTCTTACGCCGAGGACTACCGAGCATTCTGATGTTGCTGCTGAGTAGAAGCTGGATACCAAATACGCATGCGGTGAGATAAGGGCGTCTATTCTTTCGTTCATGTCAGCAAAGGCCTCTAATGTAACGCGACCACTTGCTAGATAGATTCCACCAGAGTGCTGCTCTGCTGGTGTTGTTTCTAGAAATTGAAACAAGCTTGCTTCGTCATCAAAAGCGAGAAGGTAATCCGCCTCATCCGCCAGTAATCTAATGTCTGCAATACCAATGTTATTCGGCATTTCATGGGCGTCTAATTTGCCTTTTACATTCTCGATGACATTTAAAGCAACCGCGTCATCGTTTGATGGATTCCCCACAAATGCCACTATGCAGCCTACCGCACCACAAGCCGTGGTTATCATGTCAATCTGTTAAGGAGTGGCACCACTGACCAGCAATAAATCGAGACGACTGTCTGAAATAATGCCGCAAGATACACTTGTCGATAGGGATTCAAGAGGGATGAAAAATCCATTTCTTGTGCTTTATTCGTCGCGGTGGCGACGCCGATTCTTACCACGTCTCGTTCTACTTCAAACATCACCACTCCCTAGCTTTTTCATTAAAGTACAATAAGATAACGAATAAAACCATCACCTTTAGGCGACTAACATGGCCATCACCCATCTTAGGTTCGCCTAAATCACCACAGGCTGGTGTCGTTTAGAATAAAGAGTGTAAACAAGGGCTAGAACAAAACAGATGACGGCGGGGATAAATAAGGCGTCAAACAGGTAGAGATTAAAGAGGTAAGTACCTGTTGTACCGCCACAGATGAAGCCGGTGATAATCAGTAAAAAGAGAATGGATTTTCGCTTATCGAAGGGCTCACCTCTTAATGCAGAGCCAAGCATGATGCCCAAGTCGGTGAATATGCCAGTCATGTGCGTGGTTCGCACAATCGCGCCGCTGTATTTTGTGGCGAGGGCATTTTGCACACCACAGGCGGCTGAGGCCGCGTAGCAACCGTAATAAGAACCCGC
>JBLXHJ010000019.1:0-7992 GCA_048259785.1 Methylophaga sp. | reverse complement strand
ATTCGACGTGGCATTGAAGTATTCAAAAATCGATTCGTGGGCCAAGTTTAAAGACTTTGCTGCTCGATACATGAAACTGGTACGTGCCCGTATTAGTGACGATATGTTGCTGATTGGCTGGATGGGAACCCATTCGGCAACGCAATCAGACCCTGCAACCTATCCGCTTTTGGAAGATATGAACAAAGGTTGGCTGCAGATCATGCGTGAATTCAACAGCGGATCTCAGTACATGATTGGCACAGAAGAGGTTCCTATCATTCTTGGTAGTGACTCCATCAAGAACTTGGATGTATTGGTCCTTCAAGGTATTCAAATGCTTCCTAAGCACTACCGTAAACGTAAAGACTTGGTGGCTTTAGTAGGTTCTGACTTGTTGAGTTCACAAGAAGAAACCTACTTCGAAGTAAACGGCAACACGCCCACCGAGAAAGCTGTTTTGGCCAATCGCATTACTAAAGCATACGGCAACTTGCCCACCATGAGCCCTGCGTTCTTCCCTGATGGTGCTGTGCTTATTACCCCTCTGGATAACCTGTCTATTTATTTCCAAGACACTTCGGTTCGTCGCACTCAAAAAGATAAGCCGGAACTAAATGAGGTCCAGGACTTTAACTCGGTTAACCAAGGTTACGTCGTTGAAGACGAAGAGTTGGCTGTACTAATCGAAAACATCTCCTTGGCGTAAGCAGAAGCAGCACAGGGATGAGCCTTTGGCCTTATCTACTCACACTTTAGTGATAAGGCCTTTTTTAACATTCGGTGGAGACCAACATGGCAACACTACAACAGATCAAACAAGCGCAGATTGAAGCGGCTAAAAAAGCTGGCAAGGCAAGCCCTTATGCAACGACCAAAGAGTCGAAGGCGGTCACCGCTAAAAACGTGGTAATTACAGTTAACGGACAAAAGATGGGCAAACTCGCGGCATTGAAAGCCAAGCAGCTAGAAGCCAACCCAGACGCGTATGGCGTTAAACCAACGTTAATTGGTGTAGACATGGCCGATGGTGAAGACAGCGCCGCAACCATGATGATTGACAGTGTCGGTAAGCATTTATTCGAGCAATTACAAGCCGCCATGGTGACGGACGTTGCACGCATCAAGACCAAGCCTGTCATTGAAGAAAAGCAAGCGCTTAAAGGTGACTTGTTACCCAATTATTTGCCGTTTGTACAAGCCTATGTGGCTGATGGACATAACTACCCTAACGATGTGGCAGTACAAGTCATGGTCTGGTTATTCGATGTAAATGACATCGAGAACGCATTAAAAATTGGCATCTATTTGGTGGCAACTGGCACTAACGATTTACCCGAAAAATTCAGTCGTTCTTTGCCTGGCTTTATGTCGGATGAAGTCTACCAATGGGCGAATGCACAATTAAAAGCGGACCAAACCGCTAGTCCGTATTTGGATGAGTTTGTTGATTTTATTGATAACAGCGAACTGATTGAAACGTGGGAATTACACCCTCTCGTTGTTAGTCAGAATCTAAGCATGCTAGCGAAACACAAAGAGCGCGAAGGCAAATTAGCCGAGTGCGTCGCACTTTGTGAACGTGCTGAAGCGGTTAATCCAGAAGGCGCTGGTGTGAAGACGATGAAAGAAAAAGCTCAAAAAGTATTGGCTAAGCAAGTAGATGAGCCAACAGACAACGAACAGCCAGAAACGAAAGACGAATAGGCTCCACCTGCCGGAGCTTGGCATGCACGAGATAAAGCTGCTTTTGGCTTGCTTTGTTTAGTGTCTTGCTCTGGCACCCTAATTTAACGCTTTGATGGAATACGGATATGTCTCTTACAGGTAAACCTTCACTTACGACTGCAGCGCCGGTTGCCAATGATGGCTTTTGGCCTGATTTGTTGTTGTCGGATTTGATGAGCCGATACCGCATTCCGTCAGAGTACGCAGACGACACGATTTCGTGGGGATTGTCTCTTGCTCTAGTACGCGTAAACGAAGATATCGAGCGTGTTAAACAAACTGTTTTAGCTATGCCGCTTGAGTCCTTCACAGAGTATTTGGAATCGTCTAGTGAAGCCGGTTTAAAAGTACATTACGAACATGCGGTTTACAGCTATGCGAAGGCATATCTACTACAGCAATTTTCCACTATGAACCGCCGTAAAGAAGCCGAGAACCTAGCAAAAGAATCACAGGAAACAGAACAATATTGGCTAGACGAAAGCAAGAAAAGTGTTGCGGCTATGTTGCGTCACTTCTTTCCAGACGAAGAACACAGCACCAAAGCAAACTTCTTCGTAGGGATGATTTAAATGGTTAAGTTGCAGCAAATCACTGCCTTTTTAGTCGGCCTAAATTTGGTCGCTGCAGAGAGCATTGATGCCTGGGTAGAAAACCCTCAGATCGTGCCTAGATTCAAGTCACAGGGTGACGGCCAGATAATTTTGTACACACAAACTTACGACGCCAAGCTGTTTATTGAGCGTTACCCACACAAGGTACATGACGCGGAATTATTGTTTGCTCAAGTGTGCGTTTGGTTAATCGAGAACGATGAAAGTCGCCTTGATTTGCAACTACCTCATCCTGATACCGACGTGGACATTTTAGATGATTCAACGGCAGACATTGAGATCACGATTCGCTTTGAGGAAGACATTACGGCGGTGATCGACGAAAGCGGCCCAATTGAGTTTGGCGGTCAGCGCTATCGATTAGATGACATCACGCTTTCTTATGCCAAAGAAGGTGAGATGAAAGGCTAATGGGCAAGTTTATTACGGTTGATGTACGAGGTGCACTGTCTCTGCAGAAACAGCTCGAAGTATTAAAAATGCCAACAAAGGTTCGCCGTAGGTTGTTATCTCGAACGGCAAAAGAAGTGATTAAGGACAGTAAAAAACGAGTCCGGAATCAAGTGAATTTGAACGGTAATCCGTTTGAAGCACGAAAAAGAAAGCGGCGCAGAAAGATGCTGTCTGGCTTATCAAAGCGACAAAAGGTGGTTCGTAACAGTGGCACCGAAGCCAAGATCGGCTTTAACAAATCAAATGACGCACGTATTGCTGCCATGCAGCAGTTTGGTGATGAACAAATTGTTTCGGCCAGTAGTTTGCCAAAAGGAAATGGCTCGAAGCATAACGCAGCAACTCGAAGCCAAGCCAAGGCGCTCATAGAAGCGGGATATAAGATCCCGAGAAAAGGCGGTAAAGGCACTAAGAAACCGTCTCAAAAATGGATTATGGAAAATCTAAATGTAGGCAAAGCCGGCGCAATTTTACGTTGGTTACGAGACCAGAATGAAACAGCCAAGACAAGCTGGAAAGTTAAATTGCCAGCACGCTCTTTTCTTGGTGCGAGTAACGAGGATATCACTCGTTATGTTGAAAAAATAATGACCCAAATGAAACAGGAGATCGCTAATGGCGCTCGGTAAAATTGCAGTCAATGCGTTGAATTTAATGCAAGGGCCTTTCCCTACAGTTGAGAATTACTTTCTCTTTATTGGTGAAGGGGCGACCAACGTGGATTCGTTGTTGTTCTTAAACACGGATAGCGATTTGGATGTCGAGCTAGGCGAAGCGGATTCCGAATTGAAACGTCAAGTCGTCGCAGCCAAAGCCAACGCCGGACAAAACTGGTCGTGTGTTGCTATTCCAGTTGCTGATGGCGCCCTATGGGACCCTGCAGTAGATCTGGTGATGAACAACAACATTAAGGTCGAAGCGATCGTTGTTTGTACGCCAGTGACAGAACAAGCCCAGCTGACAGCCATGCACGCTAAAGCTATGGATCTGATGACAACGTATGGTCGAAGAGCCTTCATTATCGCAGCGGCTCGTATGATTGATAGCACTCCTGGAACAGGCGAATCATGGTCCGAGTACATTACTAGCATTAAGGACTTAACCGAGTCGTTAAGCGCCTTTCGTGTGTCTATTGTTCCTTATATTTACGATGATGCTGTGGGTATTTATGCAGGCCGTTTATGTAACGCTCAAACCAGTGTTGCTGATACGCCTATGCGTGTGGCCACAGGCTCTATTATTGGCCAAGACCAAAGCACTCTGCCTACCGATAAAGACGGCATTGTATATTCCAATGCCCATGCAAAAGCACTCAATGATCAGCGTTTTTCTGTGCCGGCATTCTATGCGGATTATGAAGGTGTGTATTGGTCTGACGGTCAAATGTTGGATGCTGTCGGGGGTGATTTTACCGTCGTTGAAAACCTACGAGTCATTGATAAAGCGGCACGCATGGTTCGCATTATTTTGATTCAACTTGTGGGTGACCGTCGCTTCAATAGTACGGCCAATGGTGAAGCCTGGGCACTTAAAAAGCTCACTCGCCCTTTACGCATCATGAGCAAAACCACTGAATTTAACGGTATGACTTTTCCTTCCGAAATTGAACCGCCAAAAGACGATGCGATTGCGATCAGTTGGATCACTCGTGAAAAAGTCGAGATCTATATGGTTGCACGACCTTATTCCATCCCTAAAGACCTAACCGCCAACATTATGTTGGATTTGAGCGACCCAGTTTAGGAGCTAGACATGAGACTAACAGGTAAAGATTTTGATGTGATGATTGGTGATTACCAGGTTCGCGTGGAATCGATGAACGCATCTATTACTGATAACCGAAAAGTCGTGAAAGAAGATGGCGTTCCAGTAGGTTATACCAACGGTGATGTAGATTGTTCAGGTGAAATTGAGCTTAGTTTAAAGAACTTTAAGCTTATTAACGAAGCGGCTAAAGGTAGTGGTAGTTGGCGAGAACTGGAACCTTTCGATATTGGTGTCAATGGTTCTGTGACAGGTGAAAGCCATAAGGTAGAGCTTTATGACTGTCTGATCACTATTTCTGATTTATTAAACATCGACCCGAATGGTAACGATCAAAACAAAATTAAATTGCCCTTCAATGTAACAGGCTCTGATTTTGTGAAAATCGATGGTGTGCCGTATTTAAGCACCCATGATACCCGCAACTTATAAGGGGTAACGTTTATGAAAATTACGACTAAAGCAGTCCTAGATGCACTAAAAAAACATGATTACCCAGTCTTCAAAGGAGACTGGAATATCACGTTAGTTGGCGTTCGTTCAAACGATACCGCTGCCAACTCCTTTAACGATCGTCTGTTTATTTTGTTCACGTTAGACGGCAAACAGCACGCTTATGACTTCGCGTGCACGACAGACCCTGGCGTTTATTACCGTGAGCACCCTATCAACGTAGATGGTACTGCATGGCTTATGCCTGGCCACCATGCTGGTTGTTGGGAGATTGGTTATCACCAAGGTAAATACAAGGCCTTGGTGCAACGGGGCGAAATGACGGTTTACCGCGATAACGATGGGAATGCCACGTTAGACGAGAAAGCGGATACGCAAACAGGCTATTTCGGCATTAACTGCCACCACGCTAACCCGAATACATTGAGCGTTCAGGTAGACAAGTGGTCTGCCGGTTGCCAGGTATTAGCTGACCCAGTGGATTTCGCTTTGTTGATGGCTTTATTGAATAAATCCGCTCAAACATACGGCGTTCGCTTTAGTTACACGCTGTTAACCGAGGATCAATTATGAGTGTTTTTAAAAAACTATTGGATGGTGTGACAGGCGGTTTCGTATCGACTGCAGTCGATACTTTCAAAGAGTACTTCCCTGCTGATATGACGCCAGAGCAGAGGGCAAACTTGGCATTAAAAACTCAAGAGCTTGAAGCAAAAATTCAGCAGCAAATGGATGATGCGGCCAATACTGCAGAGTCTATTTTGACTAGCCGAGTGGCTGAACTGGAAGGTACTGCAAACGATTTAAAAAGCGTCCCTTTTGTCGGGCCGCTTGTCTTATTCCTACGTGGTCTACAGCGCCCTCTTTGGGGCTATGCCACTTTATGCATGGATTATATGTGGTTTTCAGAATGGACAACACTGACCAGTAAACAGGAAAGCGCGTTGATGGCCATTAACATTTTGGTATTGGGTTTCCTTTTTGGGGAACGCGCTATTAAGAATGTTATGCCGTTGATCACCAAGCTATTTGAGGCGAAAGCCAAGGCGTAAGGAGCCATTTATGGAGCTGTCTCCAGCAACAATGACGATCATCATGTTTGTGCTTTCGTCGGTCACGTCGGGACTTGTTGGTTTTTTGATTTTTTTATTCCAACGCACTTCTAGAAACGAGCGTGAATTGTGGCTGTATAAGCTCGAAGCGGCTGAGAAATTTGCGCACAAAGAAGAGATAAACACATTGGCAATTCGATTAGAAACCAAGATTGAAGAGCTATTTAAGAAAGTCTACGAGACTAAAAAACAGGAGTAATACCATGCCAGAAATCACAATTACTTTAGGCGAAGGCGATAACGAAAAAGACATCCGTTTTGACGTTTCGATGGAAGACTATAACGAGCATTTAAACAACCAAATGCCCAATGACAAAGTTGGCCCTGGTTATAATTTTTTGATTCGTAACGTGCACCAAGAAGATAAGGCTACTTTCAAAGAGCTAGCCCTTATCGACGGCAAAACACCGAACGGTATGTTGGTGATGCTGATCGTTAACGAAGTCACCAACGAAGTGACTGGTGATGTGGCCGTGAAGATAAAAAAGCCGAAAGTATCGCCAAACAAATAAAAAGTAACGGTCTTGGCCAGATGATGTGCTTGGTTAAGCACTGGTTGCCTGGTCAAGAGTTTAACGAAAACACCATGGCCGAAGCGCTTTATTTAGATGAGCGTTATTGGGAAAACATGAGCAACGCCGTAGCAAATGGCATAACCAAAGTTTTATAAGGTTGACCTATGTCTAACGCAACACGACTCGATTTTATTGTCAGTCTGATGGACCGAGTTTCTGGCCCTGCAGGCAAGATGATGAAAACGATGGATACAGTAACAAGCAACATCCAAACCGGTTACCAGAAAATTGGTTACGGTGTGGCTGGTTTGTTTTCTGTGGGCTATGCGTTCGATCAAATGCTAGAACCAGCGAAAGAAATGCGTACCGCGCTGGGTACTATTTCAAGTTTGGGTGTTGAAAATGCAGCCTTAGAAAATTTGCGTAAAACCAGTATGGCAACAGCGGTGCAATATGGTTCGGATGCCACTGAAATAGTTAATGCGTCATACAAGTTACAAAGTGCAATCTCTGGATTAAAAGGCAATGAGCTAAGCATGCTGGCGAATAAATCAGCCATGCTTGCTACTGCGACCAAAGGCGGCTTGGAATCCACCAATGCTTATGTGGGCCAGATGTTTAATATCCACGCAGTAGAAGCCGATGCGATCGGCAAAACTGCGTTTATGGATAAGTTAATTAGTAAAACAGCAAAAGCCGTTCAACTATTCAATACCGATGGTACCCAAATGGGTGAAGCCATGAAGAACATTGGTAAACAAGCCACCGCGATGAAAGTGCCGCTAGAGGAGCAGCTTGCTGTGATGGGCTTTTTACAAAATACGATGGTTCAAGGCGGGAAGTCTGGTACGGCTTATTCTGCTTTCTTGGCAAACATTAGTAAGGCCGAAGGTGTATTAGGGATGAAGTTTACTGACTCCCAAAACAAGGCCTTACCTATGGTCGATATTATTACCAGACTGGAAGGTAAGTTCGGCGATTTAAGTAAAGCTGGCGACCAAGAAATGCTGCAAAAAGCATTTGGTAAAAGCGGACAACAAGTTCTCGCTGCTATGGCAGGAAGTTTAGACACCTTCAAAGGCAATTTAGAAAGCATTAAATCAGTCAAAGGTCTTGATGATGTAACTGCAATGGCTATGGCAATTGCCGATCCTTGGGACCAATCCTCAGCAGCAGTTAAAAACTTTCGTATGGAGTTTGGCGAGCGCTTATTAAAAGTATTCTCACCTGTTTACGACAAAATAACACTGACCATGACCACGTTCACTAAGTGGATGGATATGTTTCCGCACCTTACTGATTGGGTCATCAAGGGTGTTGTTGGTATTGGGTTATTAGTAGGAAGTTTGTCTGCCTTATCGGTCGTGGTTGGCT
>JBLXHJ010000018.1:0-9322 GCA_048259785.1 Methylophaga sp. | reverse complement strand
GTGCGAAGCTCAACAAACTGCTTCACGGCTTCACCCGCTTTATTAAGACGCTTCATTGCCAGTCCTCCTTATCCATTGCCTGCTGAGACAGGGCGGCAATGTTGACCATGCGAATACGGCCGATCTTTAGAGATGGCAGATGGCCTTTTTCGACCTGGCCCCGAACCTGCCCTTCCGTGAGTCCGGTCAGTTGGGAGTAGCGCTCCTGGGTCATGACCGGAGTTGCTAGCAAGATGATTTGTTTTTGCTCGTCCACTGTTTTGCACTCTGCTACACTATTTATACCCAATGCGTGACACATATTGATTGTCACTATGTACAAATGGTACCTGGTAACTGGTACTATCTACAAATTATATATTGCTATGATACGTGAACGATTAATTGCTTTTTTTAATAGTGCTGAAGTGACATCCCGTGAAATGGAACGGCTGACAGGCATTGATCGCGAGAAGTGGAATGCGGTAAGAGGAAAGAGACGAAGAGTTAACGAGGATGATATAGAAGCCTTCAACGAGGCCTTTCCTCAATTTGCTTATTGGCTGACAACGGGAAAAACCATTCCGGATGCCGGTCAAATCAGCCCAGAGATCGAAAAAGCACGGAAGGAAAACAGCCTGAAAACAGGATAGGTTTCAGCTTGGCGGCGACAATCGCCAGTTCCTGGTACGGAGACCGACGAGGGGAACAACAAAAACAAAAGGGCTGACCGTCGTAGTGTGTGGTGGCGGTTTCAGGCGGAAAATAAATCTTGAGTGACACAAAATGATTCCAACCTCAGGAGGTTTGACGCAAAGCTAATTAACTTGAAGACTATTGGAAAATCTATTTAAGCCTCCGCAGGGTTTTAAAAAATAGACTAATACGTTTAATCAGGATGAAACTATGGCGAATAACGATGATCAGCTAGCACTAGATTTGAAAGTCCAGGCTGCACCGACAAAGTCTTTTTTTGTAGATATGTTAACTCGAGACATATCATTAGACGACGCCATTTTAGACCTTCTTGACAACTGCCTTGACGGAGTGATTAGACAGAATAAGAAAAAAGGTGAACGCCAACTCGATGAGAGCAAACCCTATGCTGGATATTTTGCGAAAATTAACTTTGATCGCAGTCAATTCAGAATAGAAGATAATTGCGGCGGAATAGAAAGAAATAGAGCACAGAATCAAGCTTTTAAGTTAGGACGGCCTAAGGATAGCGTCGAGGAACATTTAGGAACGATTGGTGCTTATGGTATCGGAATGAAGCGGGCGATCTTTAAAATGGGTAGATCTGCCACTATCGAAACACAAAATGAGAACGATCGAATCAGTGTAAAAATCGAACCGGAATGGATGGAGAACGACAATACGTGGGATTTAGAACTAGAAAGCCTTAGTGCAACCGATCAAAATGGAACGACTATCACCGTTCGGAGCTTGCACCATCAAATATCAGGACAATTTGACAGCAGACATAGCAATTTCGAAAAAGATATATCAGAAAAAATAGCAGCATTATTTACACTTATAATGGAAAAAGGTTTTGAGGTTTATGTTAATAACCGACTAGTGGTAAGAAAACCTCTGACCCTTCTATTTGATCGCGGCGCTGTGACAGGGAAGCACGACAGTGGGCTTGGAGCTTACCTCTATAGCTTTAGCGATGATGGACTGAAAATTGATATTGCACTAGGTTTCTTGGCAAGGATGAAAAAGAAATACCTAGAAGAAGCTTTGGAAGGGATAGTAGAGGGCGATGATGCCCTAGAAGGTGAAATCAGAGAAGAGGCCGGATGGTCTATTTTATGCAACGAGCGAGCAGTGGTGTACAAAGACAGGAGTGAAAGAACTGGATGGGGAGGCGCAGGAAACGCGCCTAAATATCACCCGCAATTTCGAAACATCACTGGAATAGTATCATTTCATTCTGATGATCCAAAAAAGTTACCGCTCACGACAACAAAGCACGGAATTGATTGGGGCGACACAAATTATTTGAAAGTCAAAAAATATATGACCGAGGCTTTGAAAGAATTTAGTTCATATACCAATAATTGGAAAGGATCGAACCAAGAGGAAGAGAAATTCTTTAAACGTGCAGAATCGGTAAGCATTGAGGAAATTCGATCAACACTACCTTCAGAAAAATGGCAAACGATTAGAAATTCTGACGGAAAAGAAAAAAAATATATACCTAACTTGCCAAAACCTGAGAGAAAGGAAAATAAGAAATGGATTCGCTTCTCTAAAACAAAAGAAGAAATCCAAGAAGTTTCGCAGTTTCTATACGACACAACCGAATCAGACCACTCAAAAGTCGGTGAATCATGCTTTGACTTTGTACTTAAGGAGTCACGCAAATGAGTGGGCAATTTGTACCCTATCAATTACGTGTTGGAAAGGGAATTGACAGAAGGCTTTTCTTTCACACACTGCTTAAATGTTCGGATCACATAAATATAAAAAAGGCTACGTACTGCAGCATGCCGGGCCCTTTTGCTGAGGACTTTAAAGCTATTTACAACGTCCTAAAAGTTAGGGATTTTATTGCAATAGAGAACGACAATGATACTGTTAATAGACAGCGATTTAACTGGGAGTTCGATAAGGCTAATTTTTCCTATCGCCCCTCGAATATTTTCGTCAGAGATTTAGATACGGAAGACTGCGATTCCTTCATAATATGGTTAGACTATACGTCGCCAAGTAACATTGGCAAACAAATGGAGGAAGCGTCGGAAGTTCTCTCGAAACTTCAAAGTGGTGATATTTTTAGAATTACGTTGAATGCGAATCCAGGCACTCTCGACGATCCTGGAGAAGACCGGATGCTGCCAGAGAAAGCTAAGGATAGGCGAGCTAAATTATTGTCACGTCTTGGAGTGGATATCGATTTAGACCATGACCCAACAATGTATGGCGCAAAAAAGTTCCATGAGACAATTACTCAGTGTTTCAAATACTTCGCAAACGAATCATTTCAAGGGTCGACTTTGGAATTTTTCCCGTTCCTTATTACTACGTATCAGGACGGACCACACAAAATGGTTACAATAGCCGGAGTAATTTTCAACGAAGATGAGTGGCGGAAATTTTTAGAAGAGAGCAATATAGAGAGACTTCCTTACACAACTTGCGACTGGCAATTACGAGCCATCAGTATAGAAACACCATCTTTATCCGACAAAGAAAGACTTTTTATAGATGCCAGAGCTGAGCTTGACTGGTCTTCGGAAAGAATTGTTAAAGACTTGGGCTTTAAAGTCACCGATGGAGGCGAAACAAAGCAGGTTGAATCAATTCAACGCTATCTGGACTTTAGAACCCATTTGCCATATATCACCCGAACAGCTCCCGGATTTTAAAATCGTTTCGCTATGGCTGTCAGTAGGCGCTCAGCAACGATTGGAGAAACACTATTCCCTATTTGCCGAAAACTATGCCATTTTGTCGGATTGAACTGAAACCAGTCCGGAAAACCCTGTAATCTAGCCGCTTCACGTGGAGTTATGACTCTCGGCTGGTAAGGGTGCAAGGGGCGAACAGCTTGATAACTCCCTCGATCACTGCCTGTCCCAGCCCTGAGGGTAGGACAAAACCCGCTGGGCTCTAGTCGTGTTGCTTTAGAAACAGAATCCTTCCCTCCAGGAATAACCGCCGAGAAGCGCTCAACGACATGAGGCTTATGGAGCGTTCCTACACAACCTGAGACCAGATCATGATCGTTAAGCCGGTGAATTGCATTAACGTCACCAACGCCATCAGGAACGTTTCCATATAAATTAGAATAGAAGCCTAGATCGGCACCACGAGCGGTAAGTTTTCTCCAATCATCAAAATCATCGTCGCGCCAATTGGTATCCACATGCTCCGGCAACCCCAGTAGAGCGTCACCCACAAGAACTTTAGAGCTATCACTAGTGAAGCTAAAATCTGAAAACGTTAATGGTTTGGAGCTATTAATCTTAACACCAATAACAAAAACTCTAGTTCTGGTTGTTGGAGCTCCGAGATCAGATGCATTGATTTTTATCGGCCCAAAAATCTCATAGCTATCTCGGACTAGGGTCAGCGCATTATCTAAGATGGGGCGGTTGATATCGGTTAAAATTCCAGGGACGTTTTCTGCAATAAAGAACTCCGGTTGTACATCCTGAACAAGTTCATAGAAGCGGCGATACAGCTTGTTCCTGGGATCCTTCTCGTCACGTCGACCCATAGTGCTAAATCCCTGGCACGGAGGCCCCCCTATAAGGCCTTCGATGCCACTTACACCAGCTTTAGCTAACAAATCACGCCCATTTATATCGCTAATATCTTGTTCCCAATGTATTGAGTTAGGGAAATTAACTGCATGGCTTTGGATTGCACGCGTATCATTCTCGACAGCAAGACATACATCAAATCCAGCACGCGCTGCGCCCAAGCTTAGGCCACCAACGCCTGCAAATAAATCAATAATTTTTGGCTTAGAATCAGTCATTTGGGCGCACATTGAATAGGAATAAAGAGGAGTATACTAGAATTGAGAACCATTGTCGATCGGACAGCTAGATCCTTACCGGGTGACTCACTGCAAAGCTTACTGGTCTAACAAAGTGAGAACACCAGAAAACATTTGGGAAAAACGTGGGATATATCTTACACACTTACTGACCGAGCAGGCATTTGCGAGAGTATTCCAGGCTGATCTCCCTGCGTTCTCCCCTCAACCGATTCACATAATGTGCCTTTCCTCCTGCACGGAGCAAAGAGTCGTAGTGATCAATGCGATCTCGTACTCGATCACAATACAGCTCGTGTTCTCGTTTTTCTTTAGCCTCACGTCTCTCTTGCCTTTCCCGTTCTTCGAGCTGGGGCGATTCCTGATAGGCCGACTTTGCCGTTTGGGAACTTACCAACGCAACTACGTTGCTACTGTCTCGGCCTGAAAGCCGTTCATAGCGCTTACAGGCAGAATTGCGATGCGCCCTACTCTGCGAAGACTCATCTTTCTTGTACTCAGCTCTCCAGAATCGGCACATATTCAGGCTTGAATTTATAGCGGATTGATTCTTACGTACAGAACTGGACGTGCTAGCTCCCCTGGACGGAGAACTAGACACCTGTGGCTGACTTGATCGACGCGGCTCCACCTTCATCGGTTTCATATCTGAGGTCCGGGGCTGTACAAGCGAGCTTGAGGAGTTACCTCCAACCTCAGGATCATGTGCCGAAGCAGCGAGACTAAAATAAACGGTGTGAAGTCCAAGTTCGTACAGGAGCTCCTGGCCGTGGTCAGACCTAAGATAAACATATGCCCCAGTGAGCAAGGCAATAGTGAGAATATTCGCTACTAGCACTGCAAGAACGGTCCCTGTAAATCTCAAAGCCAACTCCTTAACCCCTAAAAACCAGTAATTGAATAGTTCGTATACTACTCAAACGAAGTCCATCTTGGCAGACGTATTCCGTTACGAACGGTGTCAACAATGTGTTCACGGGTGTGGGGCAGGGTAATGATGGTAAACGGTGGAACAATATCGCCCTGGAAGTCCGAGAGCTCGTAGTGACCAGAAAGGGCGATAGCGCTATTAACAGGGTGGATTTTGTAGCATTGCTTATGCCCTTTCGCTCCAGTCCATTCTTGGAAACCACTGGCTGGGATGATGGCCCGTTGAGGGTGAAACCGATTTTCCAGAGTGGAGTGGTTCCCAAGCTCCCCGATCAGGCATTGAAGGTGCTGTACTTTGGTGAGGGACGTTAGCCGGTACCGTCTGGTTTGGGCTCTATCAATAGTGACCAGATGGTGTCTTCCCGAGTTCTGCCCGGGTTGGTTCCGTAGACGATCTGGCCTTTTGCACCTGGCGCAATGTTGAGGCGGGTTTGAGCGCGGATCGGGAAGCCCAGAATTTCCAGCAGGTACTGAACCTTTGGGTCATCTATAACGTTATAGCGACCGCACATAAGGCTCCCCGATCATGTTTCTGGGATTAACCGTAAGCCTTTTTTCCTTCGCCATTATCAGGATCATGGTGGTTATCGTCATCCAAGGCTCGCATATCGACCGATTTCTCACGCAGGATGCGGCGCTTTTCTGAATCGGCAAAGCGCTTGAGCACCTGGCGAATCAGAGGCTGATAACCAATGCCGTTGATTTCCGCTATCATCTTAAAGTCTTCGATAAGCGACTTCTGCAGGCGGATTGAAATAGGCTGCAATCCAGCCGCTTCATTCAGAGCGGCATCGTCTACATTTTTTGATACCCGAACGAACTCTTCTTCCCGGCCAAGGGAACCATCTTCCCAGGCTTCCGGGGTACCTACTATTTTCTTTCCCATGTTGCGTGCTCCCCGCCGCTTTCGTTCTTCTGGTTCTTTCTCTGCGACTCTTCTCAGTTAAAATGCGTACTTGGTATAAATGACTTCTTCTTTTGGATTAGGGCAATACGCGGTTTTCAGCAATATGTCGCCATCCTTGAGGATGAAAACCACCTTCAGGCGGCGACCGTAGTCGGTTTCAGCAATAAACCATTGGGTCGGCGGATCTGTCTTGTGATTCTCTCTGATGTCTTCCAATAGTCCACCCTCACGGTTTGCAAAACATTGCTGAACCTCTTCCAGACTGACACCGTGTTTTTCAGCCAGTTTCTGCTTCACTGCAGATGAACATTTCAGCGACATCATGCCCCTCACCGATTTTGTATATACAGAGTATATACTCAAGATTAACCAAAGCCAACCAGAGTATGTGTCAACAAAGTGTCCACGCGCTTGAGGTTTTAAGTGGTTTTCTGTGGAATGCTGTTTTAGTAACCATCTGTTTTCTGGGCCATTGTGGTTTTCAGTGGGCCAAAAGATAGGTACAGCATCGGGTTCAATTCCCGCCGTCTCCACCAACCAAGAGTTTCAAGGGGTCCAGCGAGATCCATTGAAACGCCCTAAAGCCCCGGAAACGGGGCTTTTTTATGCCTGCCACATCCATATTGATCCATTGGCATCCACGCTCACTTGTGGGTAACATTGCGGGTAACACCACGTTTTCAGACCTCGTTACCCACAAACTGGACAGTCATGGCCCGCCAAACCAATAAGCTCACCGCTAATGAAGTTAAAAATGCCAAGGGTTCCGGTAAGATACGGAAGCTGGCAGACGGTGCGGGCCTGACACTGGTCATCAAAGGTGAGTCCAAGTACTGGTGGCTGCGGTACCGTTTTGCGGGTAACGAGAAGACTCTGTCGCTGGGCAGTTACCCACAAGTATCTCTTGCAGATGCGCGCCGGGCTCGCGATGAAGCTAAAGCATTACTTCAGCAAAAGACCGACCCAAGTGCTCACAGACGACAGGAGTCCACAAAGAGGGTATCGGACGGCGAAAATACCTTCCGCACGCTCTGCGAGGATTGGTATGAGCAGAAACACTCCGTTGAAGTGACGGAGGCGCACGCAGTTCGGAATTGGAGAAGACTTGAGATCTACACCTTTCCTCTGCTTGCCAGGTGCCCTATCCGCTCCATTCAGCCCGTAGATGTCCTGCAAGTCTTGGATGCAATTGTCAAAAAAGGCAACACTGAGACCGCTCATAGGGTCAAAACCCTTATCAGCCTGGTGTTCCGGTATGCCGTTGCAACATCGAGGGTCGACTCCGACGTTACCCGAGACCTGACGGGCTACCTTCCGAAAACGCAAGTAAAACACCAGCATGCCCTTGTCCGGCCGGCCGAGGTCTCCCGCCTACTTCAAGACATCCACACCTACCAGGGTCACTTTGCCACCTCAGCAGCCCTCAGGCTCTCCCCATTAGTGTTCACTCGTCCCGGAGACACCCGGCAGATGCTCTGGGCGCAAATCGATTTCAGCAAGGCTCAGTGGGAACTCCCAACAACGAAAAATGGCGCTCCTTTGATAGTGCCACTGTCTGATCAAGCAATCGCCATACTGCGCGACGTAGAGCCGGTCACCAAGCACCGAAGCCCATACGTCTTCCCAAATGCACGGGACGCCAAACGACCCATGAGCAACGTCGCTATCAAGGCTGCACTTGATCGCATGGGGTACGGAGGGAAAATGACCGCTCACGGTTTCAGGGCCGTAGCACGAACGCTTCTGCAAGAGGAACTGAAGTACCCAGTGAACCTTATTGAGATGCAACTGGGTCACCGAGTTGCCGATATGCATGGCAGAGCTTATAACAGGACGGAGTTTCTGGACGACCGCAGTTCAATGATGCAAGCCTGGGCAGATTACCTAGACGATCTCAGACACCCTCCCGATGCCACACAGAAATAAATAACATGAGCTAAAATTGAAATGAGCGATCCAACGAATCCCCACAACTATCCGCGGCAAGCCCGCGCTCCCAAGCCGGCACCTCCAACGAAAGGCGACCAAGTAAAATCTATTGTCAACCTCACATTGTCCTTAACGCAGAAACGATTGCATAAAAACGGAAATGTTTACCTCGTGGATACTCAAACCAGAAAGGTCTTTTTCATTGACGAGGAGACAATTTTTAACAAGATTACAGAATTAGCGTTATACAAAAATAATATCGTTATTAGCAATTCAGCAATCGAAACTGCGAAACGAATTCTAAAAGTTGAAACTGATGCTATTCCGAGCAACATAAGTCACAGAGTTGGTAAAGGACAGCATGCCTATTTCCTCGATCTAGCTGACGGAACGAATTTCATTCAATATTCATCGGATGGCGCTGAACAAGTCCGCATCGACTCCCTGCATATGTACCGGCTAGATGTTGATTTTTTACGACCGCCCAATCTCTCACGTATCGACCCGATAACTCGCAATAGTCCAGATATACCCGGGAGTTTTCTTTCGAATTATGACGAAAAAGAATTTTCTTATCAGCTATTAAAAAAATCGCCTTACCTGAGTTATTTGTTAGGTCTTACCAATATTCCAGAAAAGTACTACAGCACTGTTATAACTTGGATGGTCTGCACACTTTTTCCCGAAAAAGACCAAACGATTCTGGAAATCACCGGTGAAGAGGACTCTGGAAAAAGCACCGCAGCGTGGATTATCAAAAGCTTGATAGATCCGTCTGAGAAAACACTAAGCGAAGTTCCAAATTCGTTAAAAGATTTACTTGCTCTTGCGAAAAACAATTACATAATCGCAATAGATAATGCAGATGATCTTTCAGAATCTATGCAGAAACAGATTTATGAGTTATTAAATAATGGAATACAGAGCCAGATCAACGTAAGCGCTCCACGAACCCCATCTTAACCGCCTGACCGGAATTCGCCAGAATCAAAGCCTCTCACTAAGGAGGCTGATGATGAACCACCAACTCACATCCACCCAGGCGTTCTGGCTGGGGCATCTGC
>JBLXHJ010000017.1:0-9885 GCA_048259785.1 Methylophaga sp. | reverse complement strand
ATCATATTTTTTTGTTACACCTCTGAGCTCTAGCATATCAACCAACCCAATCAATTTTAATGAACAATTTAATGATTTATTTTGCATAGGTCAGCAGTGTATCTATCAAATATGACACTTCGATGAAAGATAAAGATTAGATAACAGGTGTGCTAAAAAGCCTGAGAAAAGTGAAGCGTTCCATGATTACCTTAGATTTAACTTTCTTAGAAAAAAACGACGATAGAAGCACGAAACGACCCATCTGTTATTAAAGAGCGAGCCATTCGTATGCTGATTCAATCAGTAACCAACTACCCTTCACTCTCTACATCGACAGCCGTCCAAATCATCAGTGCCTAGGGGTATTTACCATTGCTCGCGACCATGACATTAAAAGCAGAAGCATGAGGTATGAAATTCACTTTTCTCAGGTTTAAAAACTAAGGCTTTCTGCTCACCTTACGTTTTAATACTGCCTATCTTTATACTTTCTTTATACCCCACCCCATTATCTTGACAACACTTTTATACCTCTCTCGGCATACTGTTGCTATTAAGAAGTAAGCAATAAAGAAGTCATAAAAGATCAGTCTAACCATCGCTGATCTTCATTATTTATGGTTCATTGTGCGTTTTTGGAGAGTGTCATGGAAGTTTTCGCAGGGTTTCTAGCCCTCGGTTTATTCATCTACTTGTTATATGTGCTGATTAAACCGGAGGCATTTTAATGACAATATATGCGCTATCACAGCTGATTATTTATCTAATCGTTCTATTTACTTTAGGGTATTTTCTATCAGGTTATCTGCTGCAAAGGATGCAAGACCCTGTCTCTCGGCTTGAATCCCGTATTTTTATGACGCTGGGTATGATCGGTCAAGATACCAAAGGCAGCCCTGTTTTTGGTATGAATTGGAAGCAGTACGCTGGCGCCATTGTGCTATTTAACCTCATTGGACTATTGGGGTTGTTTGTTTTGCATCAGGCGTCACGTGGGACTTGGCGATGAATACCGCCATCAGTTTTATCACCAATACCAATTGGCAAGCTTACGGCGGCGAAAGTAGCATGAGCTACCTGACCCAAATGATGGGCATGTCGTTACAAAACTTCTTATCAGCGGCAACCGGTATCGTGGTGGCTTTTGCCTTAATGCGTGGTCTGGTATTTAAAAAGAGCGCGCATCTGGGTAATGCTTGGATAGATTTATGGCGCTGTAATCTTTATATTTTGCTGCCGATAGCAGCAATTATAGCGGTTCTACTGATGAGCCAAGGCGTCATACAAACGCTGTCCATGTATACCGATGTGCAGACCTTACAAGGTGAGTCGCAAACGATTGCTTTGGGCCCTGTTGCCTCGCAAGAAGCGATTAAGATGCTCGGCACCAACGGCGGTGGATTTTTTAATGCCAACTCTGCCCACCCGTTTGAGAATCCTACGCCCTTTTCTAATTTTACCCAAATGTTGGCTATTTTCCTTATCCCAACGTCGCTTTGTTTTTGTCTTGGCAAAATAAGCGGCAACCTCAAACAAGGTATCGCTATCTTAAGTGCTATGACGGTCTTGTTCATAGCGATGTATTCTTTGACTGTCAGCAGCGAGCTTGCCGGCAACCCTTGGTTAGCGTCACAAGTTCAAGGCCTGACCGATGCCAGCGTGAGCGGCAACATGGAGGGCAAAGAAGTGCGTTTCGGCATTGTTGCCTCGTCACTGTTTGCCACGATTACCACTGCCGCTTCGTGCGGAGCCGTCAACGCCATGCATGATTCATTTACGCCACTCGGTGGACTGAGCACCATGTTGCAAATGCAATTGGGCGAAGTGATCTTCGGCGGTGTGGGCGCAGGTCTCTACGGTATGCTGCTATTTGCCATCTTGGCGGTATTTATATCGGGGCTGATGATTGGCCGTACTCCCGAATATCTTGGCAAAAAAATCGAACCGTTTGAGATGAAAATGGTGGTCTTGGGCTTATTGGCCGCGCCAACGATGGTGCTAGTAGGCACCGCTATTAGTGTGATGACGACCAGTGGGCAAGCCGGCATCTTCAATCCGGGTGCTCATGGTTTTAGTGAAGTGCTCTATGCCTTTAGCTCGGCGGCCAACAATAATGGCTCTGCCTTTGCAGGCTTGGGTGCCAACTCTGTTTTTTATAATTCTATGCTTGGGCTGGCGATGTTGGTTGGTCGCTTTGGGGTCATTATTCCGGTATTGGCTTTAGCAGGATCGTTGGCCAAAAAACCCAGATTAGAGGTTAATAGCGGCACCTTGCCAACCACCACGCCATTATTTGTCGGGCTTTTGGTCGGCACAGTGCTGATGATTGGCGCCCTGACCTTTGTCCCTGCTTTAGCGCTCGGACCCATCATAGAGCAGATTTGGATGTTGGGGGGCTAGCCGATTGAGTATAGGCAAGCATTAGACGAGTCGTTATTTAGTTAGTTGGTTAATTTATTACTAATAACGTAGCTCGCTACCCAATAATGAATCGACCCATTTTATGATTACGTGAGGAATACAAAGCATGAGCGTTTTATCAGACACTAATACACAGGCTGCAAATTTACAGTCGCAGCAAGACCCCAATCATTCAAACTTACCCGAAAAACCAGCACAAGGCCTCCTTGATCCTGCTTTGATTAAGCCGGCCTTAAAAGACGCTTTACTTAAGCTTGATCCAAGAGTGCAATGGCGCAATCCGGTGATGTTTGTGGTTTATATTGGCTCGCTACTGACCAGTATCTTAGCCATTACGATGTTGATTCAAGGGCAAGCTGGCATTGTTTTTACCCTATCCATTACCTTTTGGCTATGGTTTACCCTCCTGTTTGCAAACTTTGCAGAAGCGTTGGCCGAAGGGCGTAGTAAGGCCCAAGCCGCCAGTCTAAAACAGGCGCGTCAAGACGTGCAAGCTCGCAGGCTTGCGGGCACTGACAGGCATTCTGTACCTACCATGATTCAGGCAACTGAGCTTAAGCAAGATGATATCGTTCTGGTCAATGCAGGCGAGATCATTCCTGCTGACGGCGAAGTCATAGAAGGTCTAGCCTCCGTCGATGAATCGGCAATCACCGGCGAGTCTGCACCGGTGATTCGTGAAAGTGGTGGCGATTTCAATGCGGTGACAGGTGGCACTAAGGTGTTATCTGACTGGTTAATGATACGTATCACCCAAGCCCCTGGACAAGGGTTTTTGGATCGTATGATTGCCTTGGTAGAAGGTGCCAAACGCACTAAAACGCCAAATGAGATAGCGTTGACTATTTTATTGGTGGCGCTAACGCTGATATTTTTACTGGTATGTGTGACCTTATTGCCTTTTTCACAGTTTGCCGTACTGTCTTCGGGTAATGGCGAGCCGATATCCATTGTGGTCTTAGTGGCGCTGTTGGTCTGCTTGATACCGACGACGATTGGTGGTTTGTTATCAGCGATTGGCGTGGCGGGCATGAGCCGGATGATGCAGGCCAATGTCATCGCGACCTCTGGGCGCGCGGTAGAAGCGGCAGGCGACGTTGATGTTTTGCTACTTGATAAGACCGGCACGATTACCTATGGCAATCGACAAGCGTCACAATTTATACCGGCGCATGGGGTGACAGAAAGTCAGCTTGCGGAAGTAGCGCTGATCAGCTCATTGACCGATGAAACGCCAGAAGGTCGCAGTATCGTCAAGCTTGCCCAAAGCCGATTTGATATTGATGAAAACACATGGAAAGCAAAGCCGTTTGACACCATCGAATTTACCGCTCAAACCCGTATGAGTGGCACCGATATCGAGCAGCGCCATATCCGTAAAGGGGCGTTTGATGCCATCGTCAAATGGGTAGAAGCTCAAGGCGGCATCTTACCTACTAATCTACAGCAACAAGTAGAGGAAGTCGCGCGCCGTGGCAGTACGCCGCTACTGGTCGCCGACAGTCAGCAGTTACTCGGCGTCATCGAGCTTAAAGACGTGGTCAAAGCCGGCATAAAAGAGCGCTTTGCCGAGCTGCGCAAGATGGGCATTACCACCGTGATGATTACTGGCGATAATCCTTTGACGGCGGCGGCCATTGCTGCTGAAGCGGGCGTCGATGACTTTATGGCGGAGGCAACTCCTGAGCAAAAGCTTGAGCGCATACGCAGCTATCAGCGTCAAGGCAAGCTAGTCGCCATGACCGGCGATGGCACCAATAATGCACCGGCACTGGCGCAAGCGGATGTGGCTGTTGCTATGAATAGTGGCACTCAAGCAGCTAAAGAAGCCGCCAACATGGTCGATTTAGACTCAAATCCGACCAAGCTGATTGAAGTGGTGCAAACCGGCAAGCAGATGCTGATGACTCGCGGCGCACTGACGACATTTAGCTTAGCAAACGATATCGCCAAGTACTTTGCCATCATTCCAGCCGCCTTTGCCAGCACCTACCCTGCGCTTGGGGTATTGGACATTATGCGACTGGGCAGCCCTCAAAGTGCGATTTTATCGGCTATTATCTTTAACGCATTGATTATTGTGTTTCTCATTCCACTGGCGCTGCGCGGCGTGACTTATAGACCTGATTCTGCCATCAATCTATTGCGGCGCAATTTACTGATATACGGCTTGGGCGGGCTGATTCTTCCCTTTGTCGGTATCAAAGTAATCGACATGCTCATTAATGCCTTGCACTTGGTATAACCAACGATACGGATGACGACTATGCAATCTAATAAATCTACGCTACTTAATAATTCTTTGCAATCTAGTAAGTCTATAAAATCTGTTCCTGTTGACTCTAAATACCAACAGGCTGATGAAAACAACCTTTCTGCATTGGGCAATTCTGTATTGGAAAATAATGCTACCCGTATGCCCATGCTCAAGCCCGCGCTATTATTATTTATAGCCTTAGCACTCATTTTAGGTTTATGCTATCCCTTATTGATGACCGGCGTTGCCCAAGTGACCATGGCGGATAAAGCCAATGGCAGCTTGGTAGAACAAAATGGCAGCTTAGTGGGTTCTGCGCTTATTGGTCAGCGCTTTGATCAGCCAGAGTATTTATGGACGCGCCCCTCAGCAGCGGGAGACGGTTATGATGCCGCGCAATCTTCGGGGAGTAATTTGGGGCCTTTAAATCCTGAACTGGTCACTGCTGTCGAGGCACAAGTACAAAGACTAAAAGCCGCTGATCCACAAAACACCGCGCCCATCCCTCTTGATTTGGTCACCATGTCGGGCAGTGGTTTAGACCCGCACCTCTCACCGGCAGCGGCTGAATGGCAAGTCAGCAGAGTGGCGCGTATACGTGGCATCAGTGCCGAACAAGTCCAAACAGCCATCGATGAGCATACAGAAGCGCGACAATTCAATCTGTTCGGCGAACCGCGCGTGAATGTATTGGCGGTCAACTTAGCCTTAGATGAGATGGCAGTCGTTAAATGAGTCAACCCATTAACCAGCAGTGAGCATCAGCATGAGTGAGCAGCGCCCCAATCCAGAAGATTTACTGCAGCAAATAAAGCAGCAAGAAAATACGCGCAGCAGAGGTAAACTAAAAATCTTCTTTGGGTCATCAGCAGGCGTTGGCAAGACTTATGACATGCTCTCTGCCGCCCACCGAGACCAAGCGCATGGACTGGATGTCTTGGTCGGCATCGTAGAAACTCATGGCCGTAGCGAGACCGCAGCCTTGTTAGATGGATTAACAATACTGCCGTTACGTCAGGTTGAGTATCGAGAGCAAACCTTGGCGGAGTTTGATATTGATCGGGCTTTGGCGCGGCATCCAGATATTTTATTGGTTGATGAGCTGGCGCATAGCAATATCCCAGGCTCCAGGCATCCAAAACGCTGGCACGACGTTGAGGAGTTATTAAAGGCAGGTATCAGCGTCTATACCACGGTTAATGTTCAGCATTTAGAAAGCCTGAATGATGTGGTGAATCAAATCACCGGGGTCGTGGTACAAGAAACCATCCCCGATTGGTTCTTTGATCAGGCCAATGAGGTGGTATTGGTCGACTTGCCAGCCGATGAGCTATTATCGCGACTGCATGACGGCAAAGTCTATATCCCAAGCCAAGCCAAACATGCGATAGAAAACTTCTTTCGAAAGGGCAATCTGATTGCCCTACGCGAGCTGGCATTACGCCGAACTGCCGACCTAGTCGATGCCGATATGCGAGACTATCGCAATCAATCGCGTATTTCATCCATCTGGAATACCACCGATCAGTTATTAGTAGGTATCAGTACGCGCGCGCATAGCGAGCGCCTTATTCGTCATGCCGCACGACTTGCCAGCAGCTTACACTCGCAGTGGTATGTCATCTATGTCGAAACACCGCGAAATGCCCATAGACTATCCAAAAATAAGCAAAGTACTTTAGAGGCATTACGCTTAGCAGATGAGTTGGGCGCTAAGACAGAAATCATCAGTGCCATTAGTGTTGCTGAAGGCTTGGTCAGTTACGCCCATCAATTTAATATTGGACGTATTATTATCGGTCAAAACCACTCTAGGTTTTATTATGATCGATCATTGGTCAAGCAAATCTCACAGCAGGATATCAATTTAGACTTGATATTGGTCAATCAAGCCAAACAGACAAAAAGCACCCGTAGCAAACGACAACTACCTACTTGGGATATGACTACCCTAGCCTCTAAAGACAATCGCATCGGTTATCTGATGGCTGTTTTAGGTTGTACGCTCGTCACCGTCAGCCTAGTCGCCCTCACTCGCTGGTTTGATTTAGCCAATGTGGTGATGCTATATCTGTTGGTCATTGCGTTCATCTCGGTTCGCTTTGGGCGCGCCCCTGGTATCTTTGCAGCGCTCTTAAGTGTCATCAGCTTTGACTTATTTTTTGTAGAGCCTAAGCTTTCTTTTAGTGTCAGCGATGTACAGTACTTAGTCACGTTTGCAGTAATGATTGTCGTCTCATTGATTATTAATAACTTAGCGGTTGGGCTGCGCTTTCAGGCGCAAAATGCCCGTAGACGTGAGCAACAAGCAATCTCTATGAGTCATTTGGCACAAAGCCTGAGTGCGGCGCGCAAGAATGAAGAAATCATCAACCAAGCTATTATTTGGCTGACCAAACATATCGCTAGTAAAGCGCTCATAGCGATGCCCAATGCTGACGGTAAATTGACTGTCGTCTCAGAATCGAGTATTCCTTCAGAGTTTAATTGGAATGTGACCCAATGGGTATTTGATCATAAGGAAAGCGCGGGTCTAGCGACGCATACGCTGGCCGCCAATCCTATGCACTATCGGGCGCTTGCAACCTCAAGTCAGGTACTGGCAGTATTGGCTCTGATGCCAACCGACATCGATAACTTTAATCAACCGGAACAACAACGTACCCTCGATGTTGCGATTGCTCAGATTACTTTGGCGTTAGAGCGCGTTTATTATGCCAAAGTCGCACAAAATGCCCTTATCAAAGTAGAGTCAGAACGTCTGCGCGGCTCGCTGTTATCCGCGTTGTCTCACGATATTCGCACACCGATTACCGTGCTATCAGGTTTGGCGGCTTGTCTTGCCAGCCAAAACCTAGCACCTGCTGAACAAAAGCAGCTTGCTATCGACATCGAACAGCAAGCCAACGTCATTCAGCGTTTGGTTATCAATATCTTAGATTATGTGGCGCTGCAATCTGGCGGTATGAAACTTAATAAACAATGGGTGAGCTTAGAAGAGATTATCGGTAGTAATATACGCCAACTTGAACCGTATCTACAAAATCGACAAATCAAGATAAACGTGGCCAGTGCAGTCGATTTTATCTATACCGATGAATTAATTTTGGCGCGAATTTTAAACAATCTGCTAACCAATGCGATTAATTACACCTCAGACAATGCAACTATCACCATTCAAGCGACCCTCACTAATCAGTACAACACTCAAAACCTGCAAAATAACAAAACGCTGCAAAGCTACCAAATAACGGTAACCGACAACGGTCAAGGGCTGACAGTAGGGATGGAAGCGCAAATATTTGAACGTTTTACCCGCGGTGATAGTGAAAGTAATACAACAGGACTAGGATTGGGACTGGCGCTCAGTAGAGACTTGGTCCAGCACTTAGGCGGCACACTAAGCGCGAGCAATATACAACCGCACGGCGCGCAATTTGTTATAGTGCTACCGTGGCAGCCTTTAGGAAATCTAGATATATTTGATGATAAGTTTATATCAAATGTGACTCAGATAGATACAAGCATAGTTGCAAACATAACCACAAATATAGCGACCAGCTCAGAAAACTCATAAAATACGTTTATTCAACATTGTTAGAAACTTGGGCGCAGTTATTATTTCATTACTGCCGCAAGCTTCCTCTATAAGTAGTAAATCCCCTGCTATGAAAACCATCTTAATCATTGAAGACGAAGCCCATATCGCCCGCTTTATCAAATCAGCGATGGAGCAAGAAGGCTATCAAGTTTACGCTGCCGATAGCTCGCAACGCGGGTTGATTGAAGCCGCTTCTCGCCGCCCAGACTTATTGATATTAGACCTAGGTCTCCCAGATGCGGACGGTTGTGATGTCATCTCAGACATTAGGGCTTGGTCGTCCTTGCCCATTTTAGTCCTGTCGGCTCGCAGTGACGAACAAGATAAAATCAAAGCCTTAAATTTGGGTGCCGATGATTATTTGGTAAAACCTTTTAGCATGGGCGAGCTAATCGCTAGGGTCAACGCCCAGATGCGCCGCTGCCAAGCCGGTTATGACGCACCGGTTATATTAGAATTAGGTAATGTCAGTATTGATTTGACCCAGCGGCACGTTAAGAAAAATGGTGAAGACATTCATTTAACGCCGATTGAATATCGCTTACTGACCGTACTGATAAAAAACGCTGAAAAGGTCATGACGCATCAGCAACTGCTAAACGAAGTATGGGGTAAAGGTCACAACCACCAAGAGCATTATGTACGCATATTTATGTCGAATTTACGTCAAAAACTAGAAGACAATCCTTCCAGACCTAGTTATTTCTTCACTGAAATTGGCGTTGGTTATAAGCTGCACATTCCTAAAAGCTAACCTAGAATGCAAGTCTCAAAAAATATAAGGCTAAAAAACAACATTAGCGTTAATTTTTTTATTTTTATAAATATCAATATAGTAGCTATCTCTAGTAGTTTCGCTTAGTTATAAAGCTGGTACGTGGTTAAAGCATCATAATCATGATCAACCTTATAAATCTGAGCGCACGAACGCTATTGAACAACATCAGTTTCCACCACTGATATCTCTACTCATGACATGAATTATCAGCAAGCGCGTTTAAGATGCCACATGACACCGCTGGTGCACTACTGGCACATTTTTGCCGCAAAAACGTGAGATGTTGCTTTAACTGCATTAACTCTTTTATACGAACTTCCACCGCCTTAATATGCTCGTCCAACAACGCATCCACATCGCCGCAGTCTCTGTCAGGTTCATTCCAATACTGCAATAGCACCCTTACTTCATCTAACGCCATATCAAGCGCGCGACAGTGCAAAATAAATTGTAGATGCTCAATGTGTTCTTCATTATATAAACGATAATTGCCTGCACTGCGAGAAGGCTCGGGCAACAAACCCTCCTTTTCATAGTAACGAATGGTTTCTACTGTGGCGCCTGTACGTTTAGCGAGCTCTCCGATTTTAATCAACATGATTGCCTTTTTAGACCTAAACATTAAAGTAACTATAAGGTTAAATATAGAGGAAATCAAATTTATCCAGTTGCATGTAAATGCCCTTGACTCTGAAGCCACTAGAGGGTTCACAATAGATCTATTGAAAGAATTCTCACAGCAAGACAAGTTATCAGGACAACGCATTAGGAAAAATAGTTATGCAATATCATATTGAAGGTATGGACTGTGCCAGCTGCGTCGGCAAAATCGAAACGGCGCTTGCC
>JBLXHJ010000016.1:0-9936 GCA_048259785.1 Methylophaga sp. | reverse complement strand
GCACTTATTTATACACGTCATCGGTTTATTGGATTTTAGTCGATCAATTATGCGCTCGTAGCTCAGTTGGATAGAGTATCGGTTTCCGAAGCCGAGGGTCGTGGGTTCGATTCCCGCCGAGCGCACCAACCCCTATATTTCAGCACTTCCTAGCATTACCAAAAACCTCTAAAGCCCTTTATTACCAACAATCCAAGTCTTCCGATATTACTTGTCATTACCTAGTAGCACCTATAGAATGTTGTTAAATTTGTTGTTAAATTTGTTGTTAAAAAATTTAACATCTTATATCTTATATGGCTGCTCTGAATATGAAAAAAGACTATCTCTTAACTGACAATGGTGTGAAGTCCATAGCCAAGCAGTCAGCACCTGAAAAAATTACCCGCTACAGTGACGGAAATAGTTTATCTCTAATACAACACCCTAATGGCTCATTATTTTGGCAAATGTCATATCGCTATCAATCGGACAAAGACATAAAGGTCAAACAGAAAACCTATCAAATTGGTATCTATAAATCGTCAAAGCAAGTTATTGATACATCATTCAAGCCGCACGTAACGCTAAAACAAGCGCGTATTGAACGTGACAAAGCAAAAGCATTACTTGCTGATGGTATCGACCCCACTGCTCATAAAAGTATCGAGAAAAATAACTTTGAGCAAAAGGACTTATTTATAGCCATTGCTAAAAGCTATATCAACGAAAAAACTAAGACCACAGCAAAAAACGTGCAAAAGCTGCAGGGGTTCTTGGACAATCATATATTAAAGCATCTAGGGGCATACCCAATTGCTGCTATCACGGCACAAGACATTATTCAGACAGGGCTTGCCATTCAAGCCACTTTTGAGCAGCAAGGCAAACACACCTCAGAAACCGCGCATAAGTGCATGGGATTGATTAGCGCCATCTTTGAGTACGCTATCAATACACTAGGCTACGATATTACTAACATTGCCATTGGACGCAACAAAGCACTCAGACCGCATAAAGCCGAGCGCATGAAAGCAGTCGAGCAGCACCAATTCCCCGACCTACTACGCAACATAGATAGCTACATAGAAAAGCATCCTAACGGTCATCAGCAGACGCTGGCTGGCTTACAGCTGATGACGTTGTGCTTCGTGCGTACCAAAGAGCTTAGATACTTTGAGTGGTCAGAGATTGATTACCATAAAAGCGTATGGCGTATTCCAGCCACCAAGATGAAAATGCGTCAAGATCATATTATCCCACTATCAACGCAAGCCATGGCTATCATCGAGCGTATGCGCCCCCTCACCGAACAGACAGGCTATGTATTCTATAACTTCGAGTCAAACAAGCCTTATAGTGAAGCATGGTTTAATCAAGCATTACAACGTATGGGCTATTCAGGTGACCCCTACCCTAAGATGACAGGTCATGGCTTTAGACAGCTTGCCAGCACGGGATTGTATGAGCTGCAGTTTTCTGAAAGTTTGATTGAGATACAACTTGCCCACCTTGAACAATCCAGTGTCAGAAGACGGTATGACTTATCAGAACACTTAGCCGAGCGCCAAATGATGATGAATCGATGGGCGAACTATCTTGATGACTTGCGCGCGGGCAAGGCGGTTAGCTTCGATTTATTAACTCCTGAGCAAATCGCTAAAGAAATGGATAGCCGTAACGAACAAGCCACCGATATAGCACTGCATGATAAGGATATTTTAATAAAGAGTTTACAGGCTCAAGGCGTATCGCAAGAGGTACTAGCCAAACTCGCCGAGCAGCTTTAACAATACTACTTTATTTATTATCGTCAGCATTGGGCTGGCAAGCCGACATTGATAGCGTCAACCGTTGTCATAACTGATTGCAAGGCTAGGATTAATTACCCGAACGCTGTCCGTTACACACCTTTAGGGCAGCAGCGCCTTGCACCTTTTTATATTTAAAGGTGTGTTTGAAGGTGTGCGTTATGGATAGCGAATATAGAAGACTATTAGACGAAAGTAAGAAAACAACTACTATTGAAAGGTATGACGCCTCTATGGAGTTGACTGCGGCGCATATTTTATTCATTCCTGATCGATTGATGGAGATTTTAGAAAACTTTTTCGAGTTTCCTTGTATTAAGTTATATGTTGATGATTTAGAGGGTGTTAAAAATATATCCAGTAATGAGTTATCAAGTCAAAATAGCCGTGATTTCGACTTTATATTTAAGCTAGCAAAAATTATTCATGAAGATATGTCACGACTAAAGCCTAATAAAGACGAGATAAAAAATATTATAAAAAATCCTAGTGAAATTCTGGCAAGAATCAACTTAGTTGATAAAACTTTATCTCAATATATAAAGAGCTATCCAAATCAAGACTTAATGAATGAAGTTGTAAACGCCTTAATACTACTTTGCTTTGCTCAAATATCTTTAGAAAACAAAGATTATATGAGTATGTTCTCATATAGGGATATGTACAGTGAAACAATAATGGGTATGAAGCTGAAAAAAGAGGCTAATTCTTCTGACACCGTAAGTGAAGCTATTTCTCTTATAAATAAACAGAAATCTATTATAGCTAATGAAGCGCGCTGGCAAGGTCATGTTGAAAAACGAAGACGAAGTTACTTAGAGCTTGATAAAAGAAGGCAAGCCGAGCTTGGCAAAAAACTCTCAATAAAATACTCTGCTACGTGGATTTATGAACACCATAATGAATCTAATTTACAGTATGAAACTATCAGAGAGCACTTAAGCAAAGCACGTAAAGGTATTTTTACTAATGATTAAAATAGGGTTTGCGATGCATCCACTACTATTTGCTAAGTAAGCAATACTACCTGCTTAGCATGTCTATTCTATAATCTTTATTTAAAACTTATTATCAACTCCATAGCAACCCGCCATTACTGGCAATCCCTTTAACCGCTATGGAGTGATATATCATGACACTTATTGACCAATACCTAAGAATGGCAGACCTTGCCAACCAGCCAGCGCGAACCGCTAAGACCTACATCACAAAATCAGGTCAGCAGCGCACCGTCACCGCCAAACCCGCTACACGCGGTATCACAGGCTTTAGTGCTAAGCACATCTACCACCTAATCAATGAAGGTAAGTTCCCAACACCCGTAAAAATCGGACGGGCGAGCTTATGGCGCTTGTCTGAAATTAATAAATGGTTAGATTCTCATAGTGCGAAGTCAGACGACCAACCCAATAAGAATGTGGGTGTTTAATAATGATGCCTACAGAAACCTCAATAGTAAGAATTCAGCCAAAAAAGTTATGGGTAAGGAGGAGTAAGTGATCACTGAAGACAACAAAGCCCATGCTGGTAGCATAGGCTTGTCACAATACATTGCAGACTTTAGACTTGCTACATTTGCAGATGTAGTAGGTCATAACACATTAGACAGTTTACTAAGCAATGGCGTATCAAACTCAGTTATCTATCTAGATAGAGATATTAGCATATTTACAGGATCGCTTGTAGGAGAGAAGCAGCTCGACACTGCAAACACTATAGGACTACTAAAAGTTAATAATCAAGCTGAGCTTGTCACGCTTGCCAGCATACCGCTTGAAGATAACGGACGTATCTTTATATCCGATACTGACAGACCTAGCGCCTTCGTCATTGGCTCAATGAGCAAAGACAGCAAATGGATAGTCATAGCTGACTTAGCTCAGGCAGTGCGATGTTATAACGCTTATCGCAAACTAGGTAGTGATGTGACGGTACTCACTTGCCTTGTACCGAGTTTATTTAATCAGACGGTAAAGCACTTCGCTGAGGTGCAGCAAGTAACCATCATGACCACCTCACAGCATAAGGCCAAAGTGATAACACCACTTAAAGGCGTGAATGTTGAAGCTATCATTTGTAAGCATACGCTCATTTATGACGCGCTTGAGTTTGATGCTGATTATGATGACTTAATCGCTGATGCTGAAGTTATCGACTTACAGACGTTAGGCAAACCAAAGCCCAAACCGATTAGCCAAACGCTACCACCAGTTAAGACACTCACAAGCGATATGATGCCAAAACTGCTATGGGATTATGCTTCAAACTGTGCTGAGCGCTTGAGCGTACCTATTGAATATGTACTCATGCCCTTGATGGTATCGTTAGGCAGCTTGATAGGCTCAAAGCTGAGCATTTATCCAAAAATGTACGATAATTGGGAGGTAGTACCGAACTTTTATGGTGGCATTGTAGGCAATCCATCAAGTAAAAAAACACCCTCTTTAACTGAGGGATTAAAACCTATTAGCTACTTAGAAGCACTGGCTGAACAAAACCATCATAAAGACAAACTTGAGTATGATACCCAAAAAGAGCTAAACAAGCATATGACAAAGGCAGTTGACAAGCAGCTCGGTGACCTTGCTAAAAAGCTGGCAAGTCAAACTAATGACGATGCTGAGATCAGCCAAGACGATTTAAAAGCTAAAGCTCTAGAGTTAGCAGAGGCAAAACAAAGTGATGAGCTGATACCTGAGATGAAACGCTACTCTACAAATGATGGAACTATAGAGAGTATCGGAGAGCTTGAGAATAAACATAAAAATGGAATGTTAATAATAAGAGATGAGCTGACCGCATGGTTTGCTTCGTTAGATGGTGATGCTAATAGTCAAAATAAATCATTTTTTCTTGAAGGCTTTAACGGTTTAGGTAGTTTTAAAGTCGATAGAATTGGTAGAGGTCATGTACCTGTCAGCAATCATTGTCTATCGGTGATCGGTGGCATACAGCCTGACAAGCTTGAGTATTATTTATCTAAGACGATGAAAGGTTTAGGCAATGACGGCTTGATACAACGCTTTCAATTAATGGTCTATCCTGACCCACTACCGAACAGTAAAGAGCGTGACTTGCCACCTGACAAGCTAAGCCGTGATGCTATCTATAACTTGTTTGAAACTATCGACAGTATGCAGTTAGGTGACTTCCTACGCTACGGTGCAAACCCCGTTGATGATTACCACAAGCGTCCTTACTACCGCTTTACCGATGAGGCTTATCAAGAATTTATGAGTTGGTATGACGCGCTTAAACTCAGAGCCGGTGAAGCTGAGCATAGCATCATAGCTGAGCATCTCATCAAGTATGCTAAAACAGTGCCGTCATTAGCGCTAGTCTTTCACTTAGTGGATTGTATCGAACACGGCAAATCTTTAGCTGCAGTCAACATGAACGCACTCAGAGCAGCGCTAGCATGGTGCGAAGTCTTAGAGAGCCACATGATGAGAATATATAGCACGGTCACTGACAGCGCTAATATCAAAGCGTCTTACTTAGCAGATAAAATAATGAAGATGGTCAAAAAGGGACCTGACATAACTGACACAACCGATTGGATTAAGCACGGCTTTACCGCCCGCCAACTAATCCGTAGAGGCTGGAAAGGCTTGACGGAAGCTGACGACGTGCTTAACGCTTTAGAAGTATTAATCGAAAATGACTGGTTGAGCTGGAAGGAAGTACCAAGCTCAGGAAAAGGCGGTAGACCAACAGAGCGTTATTATATCAATTCAAGATTAACCGAGCTTTTATAGGTTTTGTCAGTTATGTCAGTGCTATATCTGGGTGCTATTAAAAAATAGCGCCCTTTTTTATGCCTGTCATAGGTTTTGTCAGTGCAACAAGTAGAGTTATTTTAATAAAATTAAATGAGCCGTATCAGCATAATTGATGACACCAATTAATTACACAGAGTTTGGGATACTCTCCAATACAAACGTGCTGGAACATAATTGTTCGAGGCTATATATTTAATTAATTAGTAGTCTATAACCCAGTTATTTTTATCTTCAATATAGAGGAGCACTGCTAAGCCACCCTCATATCCTCCACTACCATTTTTATCGCTAAATGGAACATGCCCCTTTGAATCTATATAGGTATCAATACTGTCAATAAATCGATGTGATTTATCGGTAGACCAATAAAATCCACTTTGCAATCCTATATTGCTTCCTCGATTGTTATATGACACACCTTTTTTAGCATAAGATTTAATTTCATACTCACCTTTGTAACGATAAGAGTTAGGAATATCTTTCCACTGTTTTGATAGTGCTATAAATCCATTACAATAAATATCGCCTTTGCAGGAAGCTACCTTTGGTGCTAATTTAGGATTATTGTAAACTTTCATCATTTCTGATAAACCAGCAAAGCTAGATGTGCTGCTGATAGCCAACGCTAAAGCAAATACTAATTTTTTCATAAAAACCCCCTGAAAAATTATCGAGTAATTATTTTAACACTTATAATCAGTGTCAAAATCATAATTAAAAATAGCAATCTATATTTGCGTGGTTTTTCACGCCCAAGTTTGCTCTTTTCGCGTACAAATCGTACCTATCAAAAGTAACAATAATTCAAAGAATATCTATATACCTTTTCTATGAAGGTCTTTCAATTATTCTCCTAAAGCTTTAGCTACTCACAGAATCACGCTGGATTTACGCGTGTTTCCAGCAAAAACCGCGTAAATTGTGTCAAGCGTTTAGAGTCCGATAACAGCTGGCGTGTGATTTCTTGATAGGCATCTTGACTATCAAAAATAGCGTCCAAGGTAGCATCAGGGAAATCACCGAGCATGACCTTTTCAGCAGGGTTATTATTTATTTGCTGCATGACGATTTCGTTTTCGTTGATTTTGTCCCAGATGGTTTGGGAGTAGTTAATCAAGTCGCTATCAGTCAGCTTTTCGGTATCAAACATCTCATTCAAACGCGCCACGATTTTTGAGAGTAAGTCCTCTTCTTTCTCTTTTGCTTTGCCACTGCCGCCGCTACCTGTCTGTAGTGGTTCGACGCTCTCTTCTTGCAACTTTAGGTCTTGTTGACGCAGTTTAGATAAGCGGTAATGACTCATTACGATATTGCTTAAATCAATCTCGTCATCATCGTTCAGCTTCTCACGAAGCATAGGTTGCAGATGACGGGCAAAAAGGCTCAGCTTCTCTAAATCCTTATCATCATAATCAACTATCTGCGACATAAACTCATAAGAACGCGTATAAGTGCTCAAGTCCTTTTTAAAAATATCAAGCGCGTTCTGCTCTATCTTATAGCCTTTATGATCGGTTTCGGCATTGGCAATCAGTACCGCATCCTTGCTGACCTTAGCGCGCTCAAGTAGCATCTTAGCGTTTGCCACTTGTTCAACGGCTGTCTTATAGCGCTTTTGCCACCGCTCAACGGCAGGCTTGCAGATATTGCTAATGGCGGCATTGGATTTATTTTTGGCATAAAATGCAATTGCAAATTGCTCAACCTCTGACCATTGGAAGATACCAGCAGCACAAAGCTTGTCATGCAGATCAAACACGCTATCAGGGTCAGACACGTCATCTAAAGTGGCATTTTTATAATAGGGTTTAAAGGCCTCTAATATGTCTTCTGGCTCATTAAAGAAATCGAGCACAAAAGTGCCGCTCTCCGACTTTCCTGCATAGGTTCGGTTGAGTCGTGACAGCGTTTGCACACAGTCCACGCCGCCAAGCTTCTTATCGACATACATGGCGCACAGCTTGGGCTGATCAAAGCCAGTCTGGAACTTATTAGCCACTAGCATCACTTGATAGTCGTCACTATCAAATGCCTTTCGCATATCACGCCCTTTTAAATCAGGATTCATATTATGCTCGGTGAACTTCTCACCAATGAGTGCGCTGCTATCAGGGTCATTAGCGTTAAAGCTCACTTCACCTGAAAACGCTACCATGGCATTGATGCCTTTATAGCCATGGTCTTTGATGTATTTATCAAACGCCATCTTATAGCGTACTGCTTCTTTACGGGAGCCCGTCACAACCATGGCTTTGGCTTGACCGCCTAGCAGACCTTTAATGTTTTTATTAAAGTGCTCAATGATGACTTTGACCTTTTGTGCAATATTATGGTCATGCAGTCGCACCCAGTTATTGAGCTTAATTTTTGCACGGCGCGTATCAACCTCTTTATCTTGGGCAGCCAGTTTTTGGCTTAGCTGATAGACCACTTTATAATTGGTATAGTTTTTGAGCACGTCTAAGATAAAGCCTTCTTCTATTGCTTGGCGCATAGAATAGACATGATAGGACTCTGGTACATTATCTTTTGAGGGTGGTAATTCAGGATTGGGAACGCGTCCAAATAGCTCAATGGTTTTGGCTTTAGGCGTGGCAGTAAAGGCGTAATAGCTCAGATTGGGGCTGCTACGGCGCGCGGCAATGGTGGCATCGAGCATATCTTCGCTAGACAACTCCTTATCTTCATCACCCTCTCCACTATCACCTGATACCGTTTCACCAGATACCAACACTTCTTTAAGCTGGCGCGCGGTTGAGCCCGTCTGTGAGGAATGCGCCTCATCGGCGATAATGGCATAACGGCGCGACTTTAGAACGCTAGAGTCTTCAATGGCTTTTAGCACAAAGGGAAAGGTTTGAATGGTGACGATGATAATGGGCTGTGCGTTGACCAGTGCCGCGGCAAGCTTCTCAGACTTAGATCCGCCGCCCTCTTTATTGTTAATGCGTCCGACCACACCATCGGCATGTTCAAACTGATAAATGGTGTCCTGTAGCTGGTCATCGAGAACGGTACGATCGGTAATGACAATCACCGAATGAAACTGCTTATCGCCGTCTCTATTGTATAACGTCGATAGCTGATGCGCCGTCCATGCAATAGAGTTGGACTTGCCCGATCCTGCACTATGCTGGATTAGATATTTTTGACCAGCACCTTCAGTAATGGCTGCATTAACCAGCTTACTCACCACGTCCCACTGATGGTAGCGCGGGAATATCAGCGTTTCTTTTTTAGACTTTCGCCCTTCCCAGTCCTCTACCGTCTCAATTTGCAGATGCACAAAATGCCCAAGGATAGCCAGTAGGTGATCAGGGGTCAGCACCTCATTCCAAAGATAATCAGTGGCATAGCGACTACTATTGCTCGGTGTATCATTTCCCGCACCGCCGTCTGCTGTGCCTTTATTAAAGGGTAAAAAGTAGGTGCTGTCCTCTGCCAGCCGTGTGGTCATATAAACTTGATACTGACTGACGGCAAAATGCACCAAGGCACCGCGCTTAAAGGTCAATAACGGCTCAGGCTTTTTGGTATCAGGGTCTTTTGACAGTCGGGTCTTTTTATATTGAGTAATGGCATTTTCTACGGCCTGCTTAAACTCAGACTTTAGCTCCATAGTCACCACGGGCAAGCCATTCACAAACAATACGATATCAATGCGGTTACGCTTGGCAGTTTTGCCGTCGCTGTCAGCTGTTGCTTTGACATGTGGGCTATAGACCAGTTCTGGCACGATACGGAAGATATTAGCCTCATAACGGGCGATGATATCAGGGTTCAAGCCATGCTCCGGCTTAAACTGGCACAGACTAAAACGCGCATTACGAATCTTTAACCCATGCCGCAATACACCCAAGGTGCCATAAGTGCGCGAAGCTCTATCAGTGGCGTTGATATCGGCTTTATTAAGCTGCTTGACCAAAGCATCAATAAAGTGACGCTCACTATCAATGGGAAACACGCGGCAAAACTTATCCCACTCATCTGGCTGGGTGCTCTGCACAAACTCTAGCACGTCTTGCTCATATAGCGCTGTCTCACGCTGATAACCGCTGGCAAGACCCAACTGCCAGCCATGCACTTGCATTTGGCTGACGATATCGGCTTGGAAGACAGATTCGTAACTGAGGTTATGCGCGTTGGCAGTGCTGGTCTCGATCATGGTATGGTTCTTATTATTAGTTGTGTACTATAACTCAGTACATAATTTAGCTATTCAACAGCACTGTTATTAGGCTTTAATTGCATCCAAAAATAGCTATAGTCAATGAGATAGAATTAACCTCCAACCCCCTTTTAATGGGACTAGAGGTTAATAAAATTATGACAATGCTGCACGACATTTAATAATAATTATGCAG
>JBLXHJ010000015.1:0-10808 GCA_048259785.1 Methylophaga sp. | reverse complement strand
ACGCACCACAACAATGGCTATAAGTAATTGCTTGTTCTCGCCTACTTCTGAAAATCCTCTCGGATTTTCAGTTTAGTGTGTACTTGCAAAGTTAATCGCTAAACCACGCAATATAATTCACAAATCAAAAAGTACATTTATTTAATTCAAAAGGTACAATTTCAGCGCATTTAAACACCATTTAAAACAACTTTAAATCATCTCTCGGGTTGCTGAGGTCATAGTTGGCCGTCAGTACTTCTATCTTCTTCTTTCCCGGTCTGCCAGTTCCATTCGCCACACTTACGCTTTGCTCCAACTGCATCGTATGCCAACCATTGGCATCGCTGTACTGCTTTAATATCTCACTGGGGTAGCTACTCATCAAAAACTTACCCTGAATGCATTGGAGTGTTTTTAATAGGTTCTCAAAGTCATCTTGGCTATATCCATCGTAGTGGCCACAATCACTATTGAAGTATGGCGGATCACAATAATGAAACGCATCTTTGTGGTCCCGGCTATTGATTACCCGCAGCGCATCTGTACATTCTACTTGAACATTCTGCATCCTGATGGCCAAATCGATTGTAAAATCCTCACGCTTATTAGTTATCTTTTTACTCGTGGTCCCTTTCAGCCTATCGTAACCAAAAGAACCGTCCAGCATACTACTGAAGCTTTGGGCAGCCAGAACCCACACAGCCCACGCACGCTTTAATCTATCAAACATGTGAGGGTTGTTATAGATAACAGTTGCATCGTTGTGCAGGGAGCGGCTGTGGAGGCTTATACGAACTAATTTCTCCAGTTCTACAAATTCATTCTGTACGCACTCGTAGAAGTTGATCAGCTCTCGATTGTAATCATTGATGATTTCAGTCTCGCTTTTTGGTTTTGCCCAGAAGATAGCACCGCCACCAACAAACGGTTCCACGTATGTTGAATGATCAGGAATCAATGGCAAAATGGTACTCACAAGGTTCTGTTTGCCTCCGTAATAGCTTGTTGGTGTCTTCATACGTTCAATGTGAATTTGGTTGAGCCACCGGCAAGCAGTTCCTTTGTGCCCTCAATATTATTATGGTAGATGTGGACATTGCCCAGGAATAATGTAATCGATTTCAACTGCACGTCTATCTGCTTACTGATCAGATACAAGTGGTAAATGTCTGCTGGCAATCCCAAACTGGCATCACTAGAACGCTGATATGCCGAAACAATCAATTTTCCTTTTTCAATCTGAAATTGTATCAAGCTCAGACACGGTTGCTGATTGCTTTCGGCATTCGTCTGGCCAAGAAATAGAACGTAGTTTTTACTGTTCCTTTTCTCCCGGTTAATCTTTTCGATAAGTTTTGGTAGTTGCTCAAAGTAGGTAGGATAGCTGTTTACCAATATAGGACCACAATAGTCCCACCAAGTAACTCCAGCTTCACGATAGGCTTCGGTGGAACGTTCCCCAGCCATAAATAGATTGAGCTCATCCTTTAATTTATTCCTGGCCATTCCATGGCCCTCAAAGATTTCCAATAAATCAATTGGTTTCATTACCAATCGCTCATTTATAAGATATTGGATATCTCCTTTTTTATTCTTTTGAATTTTACCTTTTTCAAGGATTTTTGCAAGCATTCGGTGATACTTGTTCTGTCTTGTTTTTGTTATATTTGTCATCTCACTCAATTAAAAATCCATCTCTAAGTTCAAGGTTTTGCCCTCGGCTCCAGAGATGGATTTTAATATTTAATTGAGTGAGATCGTTAAGTATGCCGGGGGTTTTTATACCCGCAATTGTTCGGGAGCGCTCTTGCCTTTTTGGTAAGCCTGAATGCCCTTATCAGCCACTCTTATACCAAATAACAATCCTTCAAATGTTAATACCAGGCCACAATGTTCGTGGCCGTTCAATAACAGCGCCGTAGCTGTTAGTACTATCGATGCAATTACTGCAGTCCAAAAGTTGCTTACTACTTTATTTATCATAATCACTGATTTTATTTTTGAATAACCATCGATGATCCGCGGCACCCAGTTGAACGTTCCAAAGTTTTGTTTTTCCGAACCATCGGACGGGCCGGGCAAATGAAAACCTGAAATATTTTGTGCCGTCTATGCGATAGGTTACGTGCTGTTTTCCCAATAAAAACCTATCGCAAATAATCAAGGGGTCGGCTGAGGTTCGGTGCACTTTCACTGTTATGTCCGTCTTATTTCCCTTTTTGGGAACGAGCATCAGCTTGAGGTTGTAGTGGGGATTTCTTAAGGCTGCCCACCTATAAGAAATGAAAAGAAGCTGAAACCAGTTCTTTCCCTCAATGACAATCCCTTTGCGTTTTCTGAAACCATCATCGCCGTAGTCATTTTCGATTTCCGTTGGCTCATCAGAATTCAACCAAATCCAAAGTGGCATAAACTTTCTTTTGCGCACCCACTTTCTGAAAGTGTAGGCAATGGGAAAGACGAACAGCCCCACAACGAAGGCGAGGGCAAAAAGGATTCCGTAGAATACGAACCTGATATACGGTAGATTTTTCATAGTTAACTTAGTATAGGCTGTTCCATCCTTCGCAGCGTTATGTTCCTTGCCACAACTTTATCGTTACTCTGGTTGCCTTTAAAAAAAATATTGAATTTAACCCCTTCTGAGGTGTCTATCATTGTCTCGCTCCCCTTAACTTCTACTGTATCCATTCTTACATATCCGTTGGAATATTTATAAATGGCATCGCCAGTTACGGTGTACCATTTGCTGTCGCTACCGCCGTGGAAAATAACTTGAAAGTTGATGATTACATCACAACTTGTGGTATTGCCAATGTCGCTCAATGGAAGTTGGTATGATACCGGGGCTCCAAGGCCTTTGTTCTGCGTACAATCAAAATAAATAGTGGCACCCGCCCCCGTCTGTGTTTTGCTCCATTGCAAAAATATTTTTCCCTGCCATACCCTATCTGGCGTCATCATTGAAGTTGCGAAATCGGAAGCCGGTATTTCCACGTCCGAACCAAACTCCAAAATGCTCTGTTTTGATGTTCCTTGTGCAGTGACTTTGTGATTATGGATTCCCACTTGGTTTATTAAAAATGGATTTACCAGATCTCTCGCTACCAAAGGCCCACCGGCATATTGGTCGCCGTATATACGCGTTAGATGATCCTCAATGGGGTCGCCGTTCAATTTGAACACCTCCCCATTATCAATAATATAGGCACGAAACGGCGCATTGCCATTGGCCTTGACAAAATATACACCGTCATCGGCAGGGGTGGGCGATGCAGGGAGTGCGGTACTCTTATGAAATTTTATTGCCATATTTTACGTCCAGTTATCGGTTGTCCATTCCAATGTTGCAGAGGCCATCATAGCTTCGGCTTGGCTCTTGCGCACCAGATCGTTCGCACCGGTAGCGTCCTGGTTGCTTGCCGGTACGGTGCCAAAGGTCTTTTTCCCGTTCACGGTCTGGTTGCCGGTCAGTTTCACCACATCGGCATCATTTGCCTTAGTGGCCAGTCCAGCATCCATCTGTCCCTTGTTAACGGCGTCATCCGTGGCGATAGCAGTGGGCACCTTTACTGGTGATGAAAAGGTCTTGGTACCGGCCACTGTCTGGTTGCCCGTAGTTTTCACTACTTCGCTGTCCTTGGCGGCCTCAATGTTATTGCGCCCAAAGGTCTTTTGTGCAGTGGTCAGGCTCTGGCTCTGGTCATAGCGCACATAGCGGCTCTCGGTAGTGGCTAAAATAGTCGAGTCTATGGTGCTGCTCAAAGCAGCCAGGCGTGTTGCTAGGGTGGCAGGCGTCACCGCCTTGGTAGTGTTGGTACCCGTGTCCACCTCGGCCTGTGTGGCCAGTTGTATCAAGCCCTTAACAGTCGTGGTGGCATCGTGCACGTTGGTCTGCAAGATGTAGAACTTGTCGCCTGAAGTGGCCTGTGTACCGCCACTGGTGGTCGCCTTACAGACAATCAAATCGCCCACGGTTACCTCAATACCTGAAGCTCCACCTATCCTACCATCGGCAGTAACGATAAATCGGTCGCCCACATCTGCGGCGGGGTAGTTCGGGTTGCCGGAACAATCAATATCAACAGGCGGGGCCAATCCATCCACTACCGTGGCCTGCAGATCGGCAATGGCCTGATTGATGGCGGCCAAGAGCGTGTCAAGCTGCCCCTTGCGCACCCCATCGGTAGCGGATGAGGCATCTGCGTTAAACTTGGGCGGCACGGTGAAGGTCTTAATGTCGTTGACGGTCTGGTTGCCCGCCAGCTTCACTACCGCATTGTCATCGGCCTTGTTGGCCAAGAGGCTGTCTAGCTGGCTCTTCCGAACCGCATCGGTGCCACCGGTGGCGTCCTGACCGATCTTGGGCACTGCATTGAAAGTCTTGGATCCGGTAATGGTCTGCGTGCCTGCCAGTTTCACCACCGCATTGTCATCGGCCTTCAGGGCCAGGGCAGTGGCGAGCGTGGCGGCATCAACAGCATCCAACGATACCGGCGTGCCGTTGTGCATTAGGTAGATCTTCATCGGGTTGCTGCCGTTGGGCTTCACAAACCAGATGCCGTTGTCTGCATTGGTGGGCGTTCCCGGAAGTGTGGGCGCCTTAAAAAATTTTATTGCCATTTTCTATATTTTTAGTTATTTAACTCCAGTTATCTATTTCCCATTCCATTTCGGGCGACTCGTCCTCCCGAAGCTCCAGGCCTTTGATGGCCTCCACGATATCGTTGAGCTCCGTGGCCTGTAGAAAAAAATCCTCGCCATAGCGCTCCATAAGTGCCACGGCTATGGGATGGGGCAGTTTTAAGGGTACGTTCAGCGCCATTCATAGTGTTATTTCAAAATCCGTAACTTAAATTCTGCCCAGCCGTCAAAGGCAGCCTGTGATTGATGTTGATTGATGAGAATCACCTGAACTTGGCCTACCGTCATCACCCTTGCCTTGGCACTCACCCAATGCGATATGCCATAAGTAGTGGAACCTCCTCCCTCTACGACTTCGGCAACACTTACCACGGCCACATCGCCAACCTCGGCCTGGGGTACGTTAAAATTGATAACGTTCAGCGTGCCCGCAGCAATCGCCGGAACGTGGTAACGGAACGTGCGCGCCAGAACGGGGCGAACATCAGCAATGTTCACCACGCGTTGGTAATTGCCCAACGGAAGCGGCGAATCGCCGCCGGCCACGGCCAGCTTGTGCTCATACACCTGCTTGGTGCTTCCATCCTTGTACACTGCCGAGGTGGTCAGCGTCTGAATGCCTATTCCGTTGCCGCTCACAACGCTTTCCAAGGGGGCACCAGCAAAGTAAAGGAGCGACCCGTTGCGAACAACCCAACCGGGTGTGATCACCTCAATGCCCAGCTCGGTCTTTTGCTCAAGGCCTACCAGCACTATCGCCGTCTCTCCCGGAGCGCCCAAAAAGCTTTCTTTTCTGATCCAATCCAGAAAAGCCTTTTCATGGTCTTGATAACCGGACTGCATAAAGTCCAAAGTGGGCTGTTTTAGGGGAATTCCCCCCATTTGTTCAAAATCTATATTTCTCATACGTAAACTATTCTATATTTTTTTCCCGCCATCTTATAATAATTAAGCAGATAGCGCAGTTTGGTTTCCATTATCTGTAGGGCCACCGGAATTATTACCGTAAAGTCGCAGTACTGCTCGTCAATCTCCCCCTGGGTGTATAAATAGGTAATTTCACCCGGCTCCCCTTCCTGTAGCAGGTAGGGCGGCTCGTCGGGCTCCGCTTCCTGGAATATCCATACCTCGTCCGGGATCTCTCCGGGGCCTATGTATATCAATTTTGTGGCCTCGTGGTTCTCTGGGTCATAGCCCGGGGCCGACACGGCCTCGTTCAAAACCTTTTCCAGATAGATCACCCTGCCGTCGTGCTGCATCTTGTAGCGTATGCGCTCCATCAGCCACGCCAGCGGCGATACCAGTGCCGTGATGAACAGCACCAGCGAGAGCCTGCGCAAGCGCACGGGCAACATCTGGGGCACAAGGCGCGATATGTCGTACTTATGCCACCTCATTGTATTTCTTATATTCAATCAATAAAAGGTTATAGGTGAAATGCCCGCTGAAGGGAAGCACATATTCCTCCACATCCTCAAAGGGATTGGCCAGCACGCGGTGGTTCAAAAATTTCACCTTCGGAATCTTCACCCCGTCCACCTTCTGAAGGGCATCCACCAAAAAGGTCTTGATAAAGGCCCCGTTAAATTCCAGCGAATCCAGATAGCCCCTGCAGGCGTCCTCCACCGGAAAGGTTCCCGGGGTGTCAAGCCTTTCACCCGTTGCTATGTCTATGGCCATATCGTCCACCCATACCGTGAGTTTCAGCTGCAGGTCATCGGGCTGCTGGTTGATGTACTCCAGCCGGTTGCCCGCATCCTTGATCTGCCCCATATAGCTGGTAAACCTGCCGTGCACCGCCATAGGTAGGGGTTCGGTTCCATTTATTCCGTTGGTGGCCGTCTTTACCACCAGTATGCCGTTGGCCGTCTCGTCTATGGCCACGTGGCTCACTGGTTGGGCATCCATTATCTGCTGCGTGGTCATCCCCGTTGTGTCATATTTGAAGCTCCCGTCTTTCCAGATAAGCGGGTGGCCGTCCATAAAGGCCAGTGCCTGCTCCCGGTACCACCGCTTGGTGTGCGGGCGGCTGTTCTCGGCGTTCAGCTCCACGATCTGTTCGTGCAGCCAGATGGCAAAGGCCACCACATATACGATCAATCGCCATACCGCCACGCGGCTGGTACTGGTAAGCCTTGCCGAGAGCGTGGGGTCTGCCGCCACGGTCTCCAGCATCTGGTTTTGTATTTCGTCTAATTTTCTTGCCATTGGTCTAATATTCTTTGGTAGCTGAGCCGAGCCGAAGCTAACTCAATAAATAGGGTAACATTCCCGGCAGGCTGCCAAACCATTCCTGCAGGTCTTCCTCGGCCATCATCGGCTGTGCCGTGGAGGGCCGTATCTTCCGGCTACGGTAGTAGGCCACCATATCGCGGTCCACCGGCGCATCTGATGGAAGCACCAGTATCTGCCCGGGTTCCAGCCGGTCGGTTACCTCCAGTTTATTGCCCAGTGCAAGGGCAAGTACCGCCGTTGCCGTGCCGTATTCCTGGAGGGCTATGTCCAGGAGTGATTGGTTATTTAGTACTGTTACCATAGGCACTTACAAGGTTTTGATGTTCCAGTTTCAGTTTCTTAAAATCTGCCCGAAGGGTACGATTTTCCTGTTGCAGGATGCGCACCTTCTGTTTCAGGAATTTGTTTTCCTCCTCGTAGAGCTTGATTTTGCTATTGGCTGTCTCCTCAAAATCCTTCAATTTCATCTGGTAACGGGGTTTAAGATCGTCCAGCATTGCCTGATAATGAGAGGATAATTTAATGTCGTTGTCTATCTGTGCGCTCACCACCTCGGCCTGCGTTTTCTTCCTACCGAAAAACCAGCCTACAAATCCGGTGGCCGCGGTCCCGAGAATACCAGCGAGGGCCATATATAGTTCTGTCATAATTTTCAATTCTATTGATCCTATAATTTTCTGATTGCGTCCACATGAATATTCGGATAGTCCACTTCAACTTTTGAAACTTTAAACCCATCCTCTTTAAGTTGCAGATTAACCTCGCGGGCAATACTTGCATGCGCCTCTCGCGACTTGATAAACTGGCCAATATTGACACCCGTGGAAGGATGTTCCTTCCAGTCTCCCGGCCGGGTGGCAAGAATGAGCTCCACATCCTGCTGTTCGCTTTCTCCCAATGTTATGTCCCCGTTCTCGTCAAACTGGATATCTCCGTTTTCGTCAAGTAGTAAATCGTTCATACTATTTTTGTTGTTGGTGTAACTAATGTGGCTCCATCGGAAGTACTTCCAATAAGTCCTGCCTGGTCCATTTGGACTTTAAGTGCATCAACCATTTTATCTACCACCACATCTTTATTGTTGGTAGTTGATGGATCGTTCATTGCCGCTTTCCAATCTGTCTTTAATTGTCCCCAGTTAATCACTTTAAACTATTTTAAAATTTTGTTTAAACGGTTTTTAATGGTGCCGTCAACCTTTTGTTTTATCTGTTGGATCACCGGTACGTTTGGTGATGTACCAATGTTCACTACAATCTTGGATACTTCATCACAGAGCTTTCCGAATTCCGCCTGCCAGTCGTTTAGCACCTTTTTTAAATTCTCACCATCACGATCTACTTTATAGCCGTCTTTATCTGCCTCCAGCTCTGTAGTGCCTTTTTTGAAATAGACTTTTTCCACATCGCTGAAGGAAAGAATTACAGCTTCACGTTTACTTTCATATATGCCAATTACTACAGAACTTCCCACCGTAGGATAAAATATCATCTTATCACTGTTATTACTAAGAACAGCATTGAGGGAACATTTGAAAATTTCCTGATTTCCTTTGTCAATCTTTACAGTGCAAACGTCATTGTTCACTTCGGTAACTATTGCTTGTACTACCTGTAGGCGGATATATCTTTTAATTATTTTTTCTAAAGCTTCCATTTCTAAATTTCTTTTCCTACTTCAATAGTTTGCCTATAACCTCCATCAGGAGTTGCAGTTATTTCAATATCATCTGCAAAATGGGTACTGTCTCTTTTTTCATATAATTCATCAACAATTCTTACCATTTGTCCCGGTTGTACCACTGGAAATCCAAAACTGGTAATGGTTCCATCATAGCCGCCATTATGTTTTTTTAAATTGTACCGCATTTCCAAGTTTTTCTTTATTTTTTCTTTTGAAAAATTACTTGGGTATGTAATACGATCAATATCACCTCCATCTTCACCTATTTCCTCGCGCACTACGCTTCCGTCTGCTTGGGTACTGCTACCATATATTTTCAGTTTAGCGTCTTCGGGGGAAACATACTTTAGGCTACTGTCTATAATGTTTACTCCAAATTTGAAATTTGCAACCGTCTCCGGTATATTTTCATCGCTGTACACTTTTCCGGCAGTTAATATTCCATTTCTGAAGAAAATATAAATCCCGGCCGTTTTCTTGAGCTCGTCAAAAATCTTGGCGGGAGTGGTCTGAAGCATACTGAAATCGCCATAGAATTCATCAATGGCGTTTATCTTGCACCCCGGAGCCGCGGCATTCAAAATTTGCGCTACCGTGGCATCGGGAATTGATACACTTACCTCTTTGCGCTTCAGCTGCCACATTTCATCTTCACATTCAATCTGCACTGGCAATGTGGGTTGTGGACTCCGGGCCACGTACCCTTCAAATTGCTTTACCAGGACTCTATTATAACCGAGCTCTATTGTCACCTTATCTCCGGTCTTTATCTTATCCCGGATGTTCTCAATCGGCTTCAATTTATTTCCCTCATAATAGTGCAACCGTTTAGGCATTGCAACCACCGCAGTATCTGTAAGTGTCCTCCAACTGTGTTTTATGTTGACACGGTTGAAGGAATAGAAAATGAGTTCACCAATCTTTATTTTACAGCAGAATACCATCCTCAGCATTTACAGTGAAAGGAATCTTGCTCTTTAGTTCCATCTCGAACGGCTGTACATTACTGTATCCGGTTCCCGGTGGAAACGACAATCGGTGAACGCTCACATAAAAAATATCCAATAAGTTTAAGAACGTACTTTCCACATCCAAAAGCGTATCCTTTAGCGATGCAAAGGCCCTAAGCTCTTTTACTGCATCTTCAGGATACTCGGTTGAATCGTGGTTTATTACAAATCCGCGGACGGTTATCATCCAGTCCTCAACTCCCATTAATTCCTCTACGTTGCCGTCCCGTCCTGCAATATCGGTTTCAACTTTTTTCATTGGGAGGACGGCCTCGGTTATGCATTCCAATGGAAATTCATAGCCGGGGAAATCTTCGCCAGTGCCTTCAATCACTTTCGGTTTTATGGATATATAATCCCATACCGGTGTTCCTAAGGCACTAACCCTATTTGCCTGCACTTGGCCAGAAACAATTTGCGTACGTTTTAGCCCAAGCAGTTTTGTGGCGGCAAATAGTTTATTGTCAAAAACCAGTTGGGCCTGAATGCCAAACTGGTTCTTGAAAAGTTCCTCAATATTAATATTATAGGCCAATGCTCTGTCCCTCTTTAGCGGTTTGTCTTTTGTTTTCGAATTCTAGGGCCCATTTCAATTGCTGCCATTTATCCCAAAATAGATCGTCTGGCAATTCCTCTGGATTGGGAATCTTGAAATGGTAACTTAGCAGCGCGGTTACCTTGCGCACAAAGTCGGTGCCTACCTCCCGGTTAATAGGGAGGCTTATGCCTCCCCCAATTCACCGTCGTGAAATTTCACGATTCCAGCCGCCTGTATCGATGCTGAATCAGCAACGTCTTCAGAATTCAACAGGCGTTCATCACCACCTAACCAACAATTGGTCTTTAAAAATTCTCCCGCTTCTAGTATCTTGTTTTGGGAATACATACTGAGCGCGGTGGCCTTATGATTCCGCGATGGCTTTTTTAAGTAGCCTACCGCCACGTCATCGCCTTCTACGGTAATTCGTAGAATGTGAACCTTTTTATGTTCCTTTTTCCAGTTCTTGATTTGTTCCTGGCTAATGTTTCCGCTTTTAGTTTCTGTGTCCATTTTATGTTTGCTGATTTTAGATGTTAATTGTTTTATTGTGTTTTTGGGAGTAAAGGAAATTCCCAACTCCCGGCATTTGTCTCTTTTTTCCTGAAGGGCACCCATTATGCATTCCAGTTAATGTCGTGGATGTACAAGGGTATTTCCACGGCCTGCGCATCATTACTTCCACTGTCACTGGAACGGGAGTTTTCTTTGTACTT
>JBLXHJ010000014.1:0-11354 GCA_048259785.1 Methylophaga sp. | reverse complement strand
CCGATTAACAATTAACTATCCTGGTGGGTGTTTTGTTCAATTCTACTTTAACGTTTATCAGAATTTATTAGACCCAACTGTTGAGGCTTCAGATATTATTTGTACAAGTCCTGGAAGTATCACAGTTAATAATGTACCAACAGGTTATGAGTATAGTTTAGACGGTACAACTTATCAAAGTAGTAATGTATTTCCAATAACTACTCCGGGGATTTATACGGTGTATATAAGACAATTGAATATTGACACCAATCCTTGCGTATTTACTGTACCTAATGTTCAAATTAGAGAACGCGATTTTACAGTGTCTACAACCGTAATTCAACCTTTATGTCATGATGACTTGGGAAGTATACAGTTAGCAGCGAATGATGTTGAACCTCAATACTCTTATGAAATATTTCAAAATGGAACTTTGGTAAATAGTAGTGTTAGCCCTATACAAGAAAACACCTACATATTTGCTAATTTAAACCCTGGAACGTATACAGTAACAGTAACCACCGACGACGGTTGTACGCACTCTGAGGAGTTAACTATTATCCAACCAGAGTTACTAACCGTTACTGCTGCTTTAACCACGCCTTTAACCTGTACTGACGGTGAAATAACAATTTATCCTGTAGGCGGAACACCGCCATATACGTATTTCATTAACAGTACCACGGAATTTCAAACTGTACCTGAAGTTGTAGTAATCAATTCAGGTGTATTTGATATCACAATTGTAGATTATAATAACTGTAGTGTTTCAACAACAGTTACAGTTGACGATTTACCAGAACCAGAATATACGGTTACACATACCGATATTTTATGCTATAATGACAATACAGGTGTTATCGAATTTGACGTTACCGATGCTAATGGTTATACTCTAGAATATAGCATTGACAATGGAACCACTTTTAGCTCGAATGCTACCTTTTCAAACTTAGGAGCTGGCGATTATGAGGTGTTAATAAAATATTCGTTAAGTGGATCAGAATGTTTTACTACGGCACAAACCGTTACAATTAGCCAACCTGATGATGCCTTAACGGCAACAGCAGGAGTCTCAGAACTAGCTGGTTGTGGACCTTCAGGAGAAGGGACAATTAGAATTACTAATCCGCAAGGTGGTACCCCATTCCCTGCCCCTAACTATTATGAATATAGTTTTGATAATCAAGCAACATGGACCACTAATAACGAAGCGTATGTAACTCCCGGAACATACACCGTTTATGTTCGTGATGCTAATGGTTGTATTTATGCTATGCCTAATGTGGTATTGGATCAAGAACCACCAGCTCCTACTATTTCTTTAAGTGATACAGAGTTTAATTGTGATGGTTCTGGAAACGCAACAGTAACTATTACAAATAATGGCGGGGACTCTTACAGTTATGACTATTATATAGATGGTGTTTTAAACCCAAATACAGAGAATCCAGAAATTTTCACAAATGTACCATCAGGATCGCATACCATTAGTGTAGAATACACCTTATTAAGTGTACCAACCTTTAGTAATTTACTTTATGAAACTTTTGGTTATGGGGAAGACACGACTTCACCAGGAATAAATCCGGTTTACTACTGTTTTGAAAGACAAGTTGTGGCAACTCAGTGTAATGGTAACCCCGCTATTAATGATGGCGATTATTCTGTAACGTCGAATATAGAACACCCTTTTGGTTCGTGGGTAAATCCTACCGACTATACACCTGCAACTACGCCTCCAACTCCGGATGGTCGCTATTTAGTGGTTAATATTGGAGCAACAATTCCAGCTTCTGAGGTTTTATATGAAAAAGACATTATTGATATTATTCCAAATCAACCTATTCAAGTTGAATTTGCAGCAATAAACTTACTTAAAACTGGAAATACTCAATATGATCCTAATTTAAGAGTTGCTTTAGTAGACGCCTCTGGTACAGAAATTTCATTTTATAACACAGGTGATATACCAAAAACGGAAGATTGGATTGAATATCCTTTGACTCCAATAACACTTGATCCAGGTGCTAATACAAGTTTGAAGTTTATTTTAAGATCTAATGTTCAGCAAACTAGTGGAAATGACGTGGCCATTGATGATTTAAAAGTGTATCAATTACCTGTTGCTTGTACAACACTTGTAGAATTTCCTTTTGTGGTGCCTTCAGGACATGCCTTTACTGCAGATGTTACTGGAACAACCATGGTAAGTTGTGCTGGTGCTTCAGATGGAAGCATTACTATAGCAGCTGAGAATTTTAATACAACAAATGGTTATCAGTATTCTATTGATAATGGTGTGACATGGGTGACTCAAATGACATCACCATATACTATCACTGGTTTAACGGATGGTAATTATGATATTCAAGTGCGTTATGACGACGCTGTAGATACTTGTAGTTTCTCTTTTACAGAAACTATAAGCGTACCAGATGCCTTAACTATCAGTCTTGATCAAACCGATGCTACTTGTGTGGACGGAGCAACAATAACGGCGACTTCTACAGGTGGTACACCAAGTTACTCTTATCAATTAATAGATACCGTTGCTCCATTTACGGCAACTGACTTTGAAAGTAGTGGTATCATTACTAATGTGTCAGCAGGTTCGTATACCGTTGAAGTAACTGATGCTAATGGTTGTACAGAATCGACTACTATTACTATAGACGAACCTTTACTACCTACAGCGAGTATTGATGTTAATTCAGATTTATGTTATGATAGTATTGACGCCGCAACTATTGAAGTTACTGTAACTTCTGGTCAAGCACCATACCAATTTAGTAATAACGGAGGGGCTTTTCAGTCGAGTAATATATTTGAAAATTTAGTGCCAGGAACCTACACAATTGTGGTTAGAGATTCTTATGGATGTGAAGTGACTTTACCGGCTCAAACCATAGAACCAGAACTAACACTTAGTGCTGTTATCACAAAGGACTTAGACTGTACAACATCTCCAGACGCTGTGATTACGGGTACATTCTCTGGTGGATCAGCACCTTATACTTATCAAGTATCTGTAGATGGAGCTGCTTACATTGACCTAGGTATAACAGGTTCTCCTTTTACTTACACAACCGATACTCCCGGAACTTACCAATTTGAAATTATTGATGCATTAGGTTGTTCTGGAACGTCCCTAGTGAATACTATTGATGCTATTACATTGCCAACAGCAACAGCAATAGCTACAGATCCGTTGTGTTTTGATGAGTCTAATGGACAAGTTCAGCTAACGGCTACAGGTGGTTCAGGAGGTTATACCTTTAGTTTTAATGGTAGTCCGTTTACTGCGACTTCACTGTATGATGGTTTAAATGCTAACACTACAACAGCTACAACTACAGAGTATACCTATCAAATTCAAGATAGTAACAGTTGTTTATCTCCGGTGTATACAATTACTTTAAATAACCCTACAGAATTGGTAGCCTCTGCTACGCTATCTGATAATACAACGTGTAGTGCGACCTCAGAAATTACAGTAACCGCTACTGGTGGAACTGCGGGTTATGTATATAGCTTTAATGGGAATACATCTTATACGTCTTCTAATGTGCTGACAGTAAATAATACGGCAACAACGCAAACTATTACGTACTCAGTAAGAGATGATAATGGTTGTATTATTACTCAAACTATAGATGTACCACCATTCGATCCGTTAACAGGAATGACCTTTACGAATTCTAATGGTATTACATGTAATGATACAACTACAGATGTAACTGTAACGCCTAATAATGGTGTTGGTCCATTTACTTTTGAAATTACTGCACCAGCAACAGCAACCTCAAATACAACAGGAGAGACTACTGGTGTTTTCACAGGATTAACCCCTGGAGATTATACCTTTACTATTTCGGATTCCAATGGTTGTGAAATAACAGGATCTCATGTTATTGCGCCAGCGACGACTATAGCTGCTTCAGGAAGTAGTACCGATCAAACGTGTTTTGGTTCTGATAACGGAACGGCAACGTTTACGATGACAGATGTTAGTGCTGTAGGGAATTACACCTATACCTTAACTCCAAGTGTAGGAACAGCAACTCAAACGGGGAATAGTGTTACAGTAACAAACCTACCAGTTGGTAGTTATACACTTAATGTAGAGGATACTACTACAGGTTGTACTACGTCGGCTACAGTAACTATCGCTGCTGCAACACCAATTAACTTTACAGCAAATGCAAGTAATGTAAGTTGTAACAACGCAATATCAACGATTAGTTTCCCTTCCTTATCCGGAGGCGCTGGAGGTTACACGTATGCGTATGTTACTAACGGAAGTCCTGCACCAACATCTGGTGATTTCGGGACGTCAACAACAGTTGATACCGGAGTATTGGGATTAGTAATTGATGTTTATGTTATGGATAGTAATGATTGTGTTGTTATGGATACAGTAACAATTATAGCAGATCCAGCTCCAACTGTAACAGCAAGTGTCGATAATCAATGTACAGCAAACGGAAGTAACTTCACAATTAATGTCACTGCTACAGGAGTTGCGACATTAACATACAGTATTGACGGAACGACCTTCCAAACAGGAAATACGTTTACTGTGGTTGCAGGAACTTATACTATAACAGTTAAAGATGGTAATGGTTGTCAAGTAACCGATACCGTGACTGTTAGTCCGCAATTAACACTTGCAGCAAATTTAGATAAAGATATTACCTGTAGTTTACCTGCAGATGCGCAAGTAACACTAACGGCTACTGGTGGTGACGCTACTACGTATACCTATGCGTATTCTACAGATGGTGGTGCAACGTTTACTACAATGGCATCTAACGTTTTCAATACAGCAACTCCAGGGAGTTATATCTTTATGGTAACAGATGCTAATTCATGTAGTACACAAACAACATTACCAATTGAAATCACACCAGCAGTTAATCCTGATATTACAGTAGTGCAAACAGGTTTCATTAATTGTAACGGTGAAGAAACTGGTGCTATTTCTATAACACCAGATACTACGCTTGGTCAAGCTCCTTATAGTTATGAAGTTTTTAATACAACGACCAGTACGTCTTATGGAACTCAAACTTCTGGATTACCAGCAGGAGATTATACAGTTACAGTTACCGATGCTAGAGGATGTACAGAAGTTGAAACCATAACCATTTCGCAACCGGACCCAATACTTGTAACTCACCATGCGGTGGATATTTCATGTGATTCTACAACAAGTACCACTCTAGGGTCTGTAATTGTAGACTCCGTAACAGGAGGAGTGGGACCATATAATTATTATGTAACCGGGACTAACGGGTATTCTGATTTTGAATTAAATAATACAGGTACTACATCTACAACTTTTGATGTGGTTGACTTTGGTTTATACCAAATTAATGTGGTTGACGCCAATGGATGTTCGGTGCTTATTCAGGATGTATTAGTAGCGTCTCCGCCAGATGATTTGGATATTATAATTAATTCAACTGCAAATTGTACTACAGGAGGAGAAGCAACGGTTAGTATCGGAACTACACTTGCAAGCACAGGTCCTTTCTATTTTGCCATTTATGATGGTACTATTCCAGCTTCAGCTCCAGTACCACCTGCAGGTGGTTGGCAGGTGGAAACAACTCCAGGATCAGGGTCAACTGTATTTACGCCGTTAACTCCTGGTATGTTATATACATTTATCGTTTATGACGTTAGTACAGGTTGTTACTATTTTGAATCGGCGACAGATCCAATTCCAACAAGTGCTACCTTAACAGCAACAGCTGTAAGTTCAAATAATATTACCTGTACAGGTAGTGCTGATGGAAATGTAACGTTTACAATAAATAATCCTGAGTCTACTCCTATTGATGTGCAATTCGAGATTTACAATTCATTGTCATTAGACCCTACAGGTAATATGGGGACGAGCACTGTGCCAGCAGGTGGTTCAATTACTATAACCGAATTAGGTACGTTAGATTTTGGTAATTATTTTGTGCTTATCACAGAAAATTCTGGTACTAATGATGGTTGTAGTATAGTTACAGCACCGTTTAATATTACAGAGTCGGCAATAGATTTTAACCTAGCAGCTTCGGTAACGTTAAATGAAAACTGTAACGATTTAGGAGTAATAAGTGCCGTTGGTAGTGATGGTACAGCACCATACCAGTATCAAATTTTACTAGCATCAGATCCTACTCCTGTAGCAACTAGTCCAGGGTGGGCAACACCAAATACATTTACAGTACCGGCTGATGTTTATACGGTATATGCTATGGATGCTTATGGATGTATTAGAGAGGTAGATGTGACTTTAACAAAAGATGCCGAGCCAATAATCGATCCGCAGACTGCGCCATGTTATGATGGTAACCCTATACCTGTAACAATCACAGGAAGTGTATCCATTGGGACTCCGTTATACAGCATTAATGGAACTACTTTTGTGTCTAATCCGAACTTTACAATTTCTACCCCAGGTACACACACCTTATACATACAAGATGGTAATGGTTGTGTAGCTTCTACTCCATTCGTAGTTAATTCTCAGTTGGTATTAAGTGCTAACCTAACAAATGGTTTAGATTGTACTGTAACTCCCGATGCCGAAATTACATTAACAGCATCTGGTGGAGATACAACTTCTTATACTTACGAAGTGTCGACAGACGGTGGTACAACATATACGCCTATGGCGACTAACGTATACACGGCGACAACCGCTGGTTCGTATATGTTTAGTGTTACAGATGCTCAAGGTTGTGAGACGACTACAACTTATGTTTTAGACCCAATTCCTACAACAACATTTACAACCTCTCTAACAGATGTGAGCTGTAATGGTGGTAGTGACGGAACAATTACAATAACAACAACGTCGGCAACAGGTCCTTTTACGTATCAATTAGATGCAGGAACACCACAAACGTCAAACGTGTTTACAGGACTAGCTCAAGGGACTTATACAGTAACTGTTATAGATGCTTATGAATGTACTGTTTCAAACGGACCGATTACTATTAATGAACCAGTGCTATTAACAGCTACAGATTCTATTTCAACGAATACAACGTGTGATATAGCAACTGTTATTACAGTTACGGCTTCAGGTGGCACCTCGCCGTATAGTTATAACTTTAATGGTACGGGTTACTCTACATCAAATACATTCACCGTTAATAATAATGGTGCGGTTCAAACCGTAAACTACGGTGTTAAAGATGCGAATGGCTGTCTATTTTCAGGATCAGTAATGATCGATCCTTTAGATCCACCTACAGATTTAGAGTTTACCTCTACTCCAATTACTTGTTTAGTGAGTACAAGTGATGTTACATTAACAACAACTGGCGGAGTCGGTACTTTAAGTTACGAAATTCTAGCCCCTGCAAGTGCAACAACAAATACATCGGGAGCTACAAGTGGTGTCTTCACAGGATTACCGGTCGGCGATTATACGTTTTTAGTTACCGATGCTAACGGGTGTTCATATCAAGAATTATACACTATAGAAGATGTAGATAATATTTTGGTTACTGGACAACTTGAGAGTGATGTAAACTGTAATCCAGGAACCGATGGAGAAGTAGTGTTTACTGTAACCCATTTCACAGGAACATACAGCTACTCTATTAATGGAGCTACAGCAGTAACAGGACAAACAAATCCAACAGTTTCTGTAACAGGTATTACAGCTGCAAGTACGCAAACCATTGTTATTACCGATGAAACTACAGGCTGTACAGCGACTGCTTCAATCGCTGTTTCACAACCAGCACCTTTAGACTTAATACTTGATGCGATGGTTAATGCAAATTGTAATAGCGGTGCGGAAGTTAGTGTAACTGCTTCAGGAGGAACGGGTGCATACACCTATTCTTTTGTCGTGAGTGGTTCTCCAGCAGGGACGTATTCTAGTTCTAATACCGCTGTTTTAGATCCTGCTGTATCTACGGTTTGGGATGTTTATGTTCAAGATGCAAATGGTTGTGTAATAACTACGCCATTGACTATTACTATAGATACTGATCCTATTCCTACAGGACTATCAGTTACAGGCTCGCCATGTATTAGTGGAGCTAACGATTATAGTTTTACAGTAAATGTAGCTACCGGAATCGCGCCTTATACTTATAGTATAGGAAATGGATTCCAATCAAGTCCAACATTTACAGTTACTGCTTCGGGTACCTATAACATTACAGTTAAAGATGCCAACGGATGTACTAACACAATAACATATACTATTGAAGATCCTATAGGATTAACTTTAGATTATGCAGCACCAAGTTGTTCGGATGATGATGGAGAGATTACCGTTTTAGGATTTGGAGGAACAGGAAATTATGCTTACGCGATAAACCCAAGTCCAGCTTCGGTAACTTTAACTGGAAATGTATTTTCTGGTGTACCATCGGGGACTTATGATGTTACGATTACAGATACAACTTCTAATTGTACAAAAGATGTAACTATAACATTAGACCCAGCGACACCGGTAAGCTTTACATTGGCGGCTAGCGATGTTACATGTAACGGAGGCAGTGATGGTATCATCACAGTTACCTTACCAGCAAGTAACGATAATCCGGTATATACTTACGAAATTACTGCACCAATCACGGTTGCACCACAAACCTCAAATATTTTTACAGGTCTAGCGGTAGGAACTTATACGGTTCAAGTAACTTCAGGAAAAAATTGTATTACTACTGAAACGATAACAGTTTCTGAGCCTGATATTATAATAGTCTCTGATCCGATCGTAACACAATATGAATGTGCTTCAGGTAATGCGATTAATTATGCTACAATTACTGTGAATACGATAACAGGTGGTTCAGGTGTGTATCCTATTTACGAGTTTATCGAAAACGGTGTAGTTGTTCAATCAGGAAGTTCTAATACGTATACAGAAGCGGATTCTACAGGTGGTACATTTACTATTAATGTGTATGACGATGCAGGATGTGTTGGTAGTACAGCCACAGCGATTACGGTTACTCCGTTTATCAATTTAGAGTCACTAGATGTTAATGTTACAACTGAAATAACATGTACAAACTTGGAATCTATTTCAGTGACGGCGAATACTACCGGAGGGACTCCAACGAACTTAGAGTATACCTTAGAAGATGTTGTTGGAGCGACAACTGGAGGGGTATATAGTGAGACTAATACTTCTGGAAATTTTACAGGGTTAGATATAGGAAACTATATTGTTACAGTAACTAATTTAGATACCGGGTGTAGTCTAGAAACTGTTCACTATGTAAACAATCCTAATACTTTTGATCTTATTGTAGATTCTGTAATTGATGTGACATGTTTTAATGATACCGATGGTAGTGTAAACATAACGTTCGTAGATTTAGTAATTTCAGGAACGAATCCAGATCAAGCAGGACCGTTTACTTATACAATTACTGATGAAGCAGGTACTGCAGTTGTGACCGACACAGCACCAAATGCCGGTCCTATTACCATTGCAGGATTATTGGGTGGTACATATACCATTACGGCAACGGCAGATACTAATCCGTTCTGTACAGTTGTTAAGAGCTTTACAATTACAAGGCCTACGGCAGAATTATCTGTTAGCGCTACGGAAGCGTCTAGTGTGACGTGTGACAATAATTTAGGGTCAATAGAAGCAATTGCGACCGGCGGATGGAGTACAACTTATGAGTATGAATTGATGCTTGGAGGCGCAGTTGTTGAACCATACTCTCCTAATAGTTTCTTCTCAAACTTAGCCGCAGGAACATACACGGTAAATGTTAGAGATACTTCAGGCTGTATTGTTTCGGCAGATGTTACTCTAGAGGTACCAACGCCTATTAATGCAACATTTACACCAAGTTCTACCATGTTATTGTGTTTTGGTGATCAAGATGCGAGTATAACTATAGAAAACGTAACAGGTGGTCAAGGTAGTAACTATACTTATGTGTTAAACACTATTGCACCAACACCAAGCTCATCAGGACCTCAGTCTTCAAATGTGTTTAATAATTTAGCTGCGGGAACCTACTCTATTACTATTACCGATGGATACAACTGTGAGTTCTCATCTGCAAATATTGTTATAGACCAACCTGCTCAAATTGAAGCAAGCCTAGTAACAACTACGACTCAAAGTTGTGCTGTTGAGTCTACTTTAACATTAACAGCTACTGGAGGTGTTGCACCTTATACTTATAGTGATACGAGTACTTTTAATACCACATTAGGAACGTTTAATAATACAATAACATTCCCAGTACCTCATGGTATGCATCAATACTACGTTAGAGACGCCAATGGTTGTGAAATTTATGTTTCAAACGAAATAACCATCGATCCTTTAGAAGAATTGGTAGTTGCTTTAGAGGCATCAACGACAACGATAAACTGTTCTGGTGATAATAATGGTAGTATTGTGGCGTCTGCTCAAGGTGGATTAGGAAACTATGTATACACACTTGAGGATACAAATGGAAATACCATAAATGCGACTCAAGATAGTCCGGGTGTATTTACCGGCTTGTTCGCAGGAGATTATGTTGTTCATGTGGTGAGTGAAGATTGTATAGCAAATTCAGCTACCATTTCTATCACGGAACCTTCAGAACCTTTAACAGCTAGCTTTAACGTGTCGGATGTAACATGTAGTGGTAGCAATAATGGGATCTTAGAAATTATAGCAAGTGGAGGAACAGGAATTATTAAATATGCGATTTCACCACAGTTAAATCAGTTTTTTGAAACTAATGTGTTTGAAAACCTAGAACCTGGTGATTATACTGTTATTGTTCAAGATGTCTTAGGGTGTTATATTACTTTCGACTTTACAATTACTGAGCCGATTCCAGTAACTCTAGATATTACTCCTAATTCAATCTTTGCAGAATTATGTGCTGGTGAAGGAGATGGTGAGTTTAGCGTTGATATTGCTGGTGGTAGTTTACCGTATAGTGTAAGTTTAGATGATAGTGAAGGGGTTTATACTACGGGAGGATCTACACAAACACTATTTGAATTTACAGGATTAAGTGGCGGTGATCATATTGTTTATGTTCGTGATGCCGAAGGTTGTGAGTCTGAGTGGTACATTCCATTCCCAGAAGCAGTTACCATAAATCCAACAGTAGAGGTTGAATTTAGTTGCGTTGGAAATAGTTTAACTAATACAGTTACAGTATATGTTGATGACAGTAATACAGACACTTCATTATTAGAATATGCTCTTGATGGAGGTCCTTACCAAGCGAGTAATGTGTTTACTAATGTACCAGCAGGTACTAATCACTATATTGATGTTAAACATGACAATGGATGTATTCAGAATACAGACTTCTTTGTGGTTCAAAATTATCAACCACTAAGCTTAATTTTAAATGAAGGAAGTG
>JBLXHJ010000013.1:0-11645 GCA_048259785.1 Methylophaga sp. | reverse complement strand
ATGGAGCATCACATCTCCCTGGCAGGCATTACCTTGCGCATCATGCTCCTTGACATCCCACAGCGCTGACCAGGAGCCTATATCACTCCAACCTGCTTCAAGGGGCACGACAGCCGCCTGTTCAGTTCGCTCCATCACCGCATAATCGATGGAGTCTGATGGGCAGGCCTTGAAGGCTTCCGCATCCAGGCGGGTAAAGTCGAGATCTTGACTCGCGCCAGCCAGTGCCGCGCGACACGCCTCGACCATGGCTGGCTGGAATCTCTCCAGCTCATCCAGATAGCGCTTGGCAGAGAACAGGAACATTCCACTGTTCCAGTAATAGCCACCTGTCGCTAGATAATCTTCAGCAGTATTGCTGTCTGGCTTCTCTACGAAACGCTTGACTCGGAAACCGAAGTCCTTGAGCCCTTCACCACGCTGGATATAGCCATACCCGGTTTCAGCATGAGTCGGTACGATACCGAACGTGACCAAATGATTTGCCTCAGCCAATGTTTGCGCATGGCCGATACTTCCATGAAATTTCTCGACATCACGGATCAGGTGATCAGCCGCAAGCACCAGCAGTAGCGCATCCGGCTCTTCCGCTATGGCTTGCAGTGCTGCTACAGCAATGGCAGGTGCCGTATTGCGGCCTTCTGGTTCCAGCAATATACGGGCGTCAGATACCCCTTGCTGACGCACTTGCTCGGCGACCAGAAATCGGTGCTCTTCATTGCAGATGAGCAATGGGGCACGATGCTCAAGGGGTTCCAGGCGCTTCAATGTTTCCTGCAGCATGCTGCCTTCACCGGTGAGAGGCAGGAACTGCTTGGGATTCAATTGACGTGACAGTGGCCACAGCCGAGAGCCACTGCCCCCAGCCATGATGACGGGAGTAATCATGGAAATTCCTTTTGAAGATGTCAGAGTGTTACTGCTGGCAGGTAGGCGCGGGTATTGGAATGCACTCTCTTGTCTTGTGCGATAGCGCCCGGTGACCACCATTGGTAGCCACCATGCTGCACGCGAGGCAGAGTCGCGAGATCAATATCAAGACTCAGGTGATAGGCGAGTACCACGTAATGCGTAGAGACCTCTGGATCAAGCATGCTATCGGTGTAGAAATGTTGATAGACGCCGAGGGAGCGCATGCTCGAAAGCGGTACCGATTTACCCAACTCATCGTGAGTCAAACGCAGGGCAGTCGCGTCAAGAGTTTCTCCCTTGAGTATCCGCCCACCAGGGACGAACCAACTGCCCTGCGCCGGACGATTCAGCCGCTCTCCCAATAACCATTCGCCTTGAGGATTGGTAACTACAAAATCCATGGAGACAAGCGGTGTATGCGATACAACATGCCGAAAGTCATCACTGCTCAGCCAACCCTGCGTAATAGCTGGCAACTCATGCATGAGGCTCAGCCACGGAAGCGATCCTGGTTTTCGATAAACCAGCCATAGGCATCATCAAGCCCCTCTTCCAGGGTAATGCTTGCTTCCCATCCCAACGCCTTGAGGCGTGAAACATCCATCAACTTGCGAGGAGTGCCATCTGGCTTGCTGGCATCAAAGGTGAGTTCACCCTCAAACCCGATAACACGCTGCACTGTCTCTGCCAGCTCGCGGATGGTGCAATCAACACCAGTCCCCACATTGATATGAGACAACATCGGTGAGGTATTGGCCTGATAGACGCTATCGTCGAGTTCCATGACGTGCACACTGGCCGCTGCCATATCATCGACATGCAGGAACTCACGCATCGGGGTACCACTGCCCCAGACAACGACCTCTTTTTCCTCTTGCTGCTTGGCTTCATGGAAGCGACGCAGCAAGGCAGGAATCACATGAGAATTCTGTGGGTGGAAGTTGTCATGTGGACCATAAAGATTCGTCGGCATCACGCTGCGGTAGTCACGCCCGAACTGACGGTTATAGCTCTCACAAAGCTTGATACCGGCGATCTTGGCGATGGCATACGGCTCGTTGGTAGGCTCCAGGGTGCCAGTGAGAAGCGCTTCTTCACGCATCGGCTGCTCAGCATGCTTGGGGTAAATGCAGGAAGACCCCAGGAAAAGCAGCTTGTCCACATCAGTCAGATGTGAAGCGTGAATGATGTTCGCTTCAATCAACAGGTTTTGATAGATGAAGTCAGCCGGATACGTGTTATTGGCTTGAATGCCGCCGACCTTGGCTGCTGCGAGGTAAACCTGATCAATGGCGTGCGCCTTGAAATAAGCCTGCACTTGGGCTTGATCAAGCAGGTCCAGCTCTTCGCGGCTAGCCGTCAGGATATTGCGGTATCCAAGCTTCTGCAGGTGACGCACGATGGCAGACCCCACCATACCGCGATGGCCTGCGACAAATACTGTCTGATCAAGATCGCGAGCCATGATCAACCCTCCACCGAAACCGGGATCTCGTAGCCATGCTCCTTGAGCAGAGCATGACGCTTGGCGACCTTGAGGTCTTCCATCACCATTTCAGCACACATTTCTTCTACCGTGATTTCCGGCTCCCAGCCAAGCTTGGCTTTTGCCTTGGACGGATCACCCAGCAGCGTTTCGACTTCAGCGGGACGGAAGTAACGCGGATCAACCCGCACAAGCACATCGCCAACCTTGAGAGCCGGTGCCTTGTCACCCTCGATTTGCGCAACAATAGCCTGTTCATCAACACCTTCACCTTCAAAGCGCAAAGTGACACCCAGTTCCTGGGCGCTCAGACGAATGAAGTCACGAACTGAGATCTGCTTGCCTGTCGCGATAACGAAGTCTTCGGCTTCTTCTTGCTGCAGCATCATCCACTGCATGCGCACATAGTCCTTGGCATGGCCCCAATCACGCAGAGCATCCATATTGCCCATGTACAGGCACTCTTCCAGGCCCTGAGCAATATTGGCGAGGCCACGAGTAATCTTGCGTGTAACGAAAGTCTCACCACGGCGCGGGGATTCGTGATTGAAGAGAATCCCGTTACAGGCATACATGCCGTAGGATTCGCGGTAGTTGACCGTAATCCAGTAGGCATACATCTTGGCAGCCGCATACGGAGAGCGCGGATAGAAAGGTGTAGTTTCGCGCTGCGGGACTTCCTGTACTTCGCCAAATAGCTCTGAGGTTGAAGCTTGGTAGAACTTGGTTTTCTTCTCTAGGCCCAATAGACGAATCGCCTCCAATATTCTCAGGGTACCCAGAGCATCGACATCGGCGGTGTACTCCGGTGATTCAAAGCTGACGGCAACATGAGATTGCGCAGCAAGGTTATAGATTTCGTCCGGCCGCACCTCTTGAATGATACGCGTAAGGTTCGAGGAATCCGAGAGGTCTCCATAGTGCAACACAAAGTTCTGGTTCTCGACATGAGGGTCCTGATAGATATGATCAACTCGTTGCGTATTGAAAAGCGAAGCACGGCGTTTGATGCCGTGAACCTCGTATCCTTTCTCTAGCAAAAGTTCTGCAAGATAGGATCCATCTTGACCAGTTACACCAGTAATCAATGCTGTCTTCTTCATTTATGTATCCTTAAAATTTATCTTACAAAGTTTTATACAAGTTTTTATACTGTGTCGCAACTACATTATTATCAAATTTTGCAACTATTGAATCGCGAGCAAAATTACATAATGAAGGGTAGCGTTTGGGGTCTATGACCCAAGAAATGCCTTTAGCTAAACTTTCTGGGTCTTGAGGTTCAGCTAAGTAGCCATTATGCTTATGCTCGATCATATCTCTATTTCCACCTATATCAAAAGCCACAACAGGTGTTGAGCATGACAAAGACTCCATAATAGCGTTTGAAAGGTTTTCTTGTAATGAAGGAACGATCATTACATCTGCTGCACTATATAATTTCCGAAGATCCATATCATTATTAATATAACCTACATAATGTATGGCATACCCATTTTCATAAGTACGCTCAATTCTATTGCTACCAAAGACAACTAACTCAACATCTTTAGGTGCTGATGAACAGCTCAGTGCTTGGATAAGCTGCCTATAACCTTTTCTTGTATCGTCTAGTGCAGACATTGCTCCGAATAAAACTAATATTTTGCCTTTCGGTAAATCGTATGCTTCTCTACTTTTACACACGTCTTCTTTGGAAAAAAAATTTGTGTCAATAGGATTTGGAATATTTACTATCTTATGTGCTTTAAAAAGGTAAGATTTTTTTGCAGACTCAGTCATCCAAGCACTTAACCCTACTAATGTAATGTTTTTGTTACGAGTTAAAAACTTACTTTTTTTCGAGATGATATTATGGCTTAGGTCTTTTTTTTTCGTCGAGTTCAAGAGTGGGCAATTCCCACACCCATGAGTATATCGATTACAAAAATTATCATAATGACAACCTCCAGTAAATGCCCACATATCGTGCATAGACCATACGATGGGTTTTTTTATCTTAGCGATATCTGATAATGAAAGCGCACCACTATTAATCCAATGTAAGTGAACAATATCACATGGATGAGAATTGATAATATTTAATAACTTAGAGTTAGATAACCAAGCCGTTGAAAACATAATCTTTTTTTTTGCAAAGAAAAGCGACGGAAGTCTATCTACTGAGGCTTTAAAATTAAACCTTAAATTTTCGAGTATATTTTGTTTATCTCCATAAAAACTAATATAATCAGCTTTAACGTTTGCTTCTTGCAAAGCATTCTGTAATCTTTTAGCTGCTCTCGAAGCACCACCTTTTGAATAGTGGGCATTTACAATTAGGACATGCATAATAGTCACTCTCTTATAAGGTAAATCACCTTACTTAGTAGCTTTAGTAGCTTCAAAAAAACGTGATACCATAGACTCAATGTTATAGCTTTCTGAAACTCTTTTTTTACATTCACAGGAGTATCTTATTAACTCAACATTACTATTCATTAGACTTTCTATAGCATTAGAAAGACTAGCAATATTATTTATTTCAAAAAACTCCCCGGTACCGCCACTAGTGAAACAAGATATTTCAGGCATATGTTGACTGGTTGATGAGTGTACTATTGCGGGAAGTCCATAGTTAAAAGCATGTATTAAGCTTAAACCAACATCACCAGGATATACGAATATTTTTGAAGAATTAGCTATATTTGCTATCTCTTCTTCATTAGTAATAGCTCCAAAAAAACTAACTCTATTCTCTAAACCTAACTCTATAGCTAAACCTCTATATGCATCGAAATTCGGACCATTACCTATGACATTAAGTGCAATATTCTTATCTATACTAGCTAAAGCCTTAATCAATATCTCAAGTCGTGACTTATTAGTCAATCTACCTATAAAAAGAATTGAGTTATCGCGTTTATCAGGAAGATAACTTAATACATGCTTTTTAATTTCAGTATTATCTAGCCCATTATTCAATGAATATAACTTATGCCTAATTGATAAGTTTTGGAATAATTCCTTTTCTTTGTCGGTATAAAGTAATACGACATCAACGAACTTCATCAAAAAAGATCTAATGTACAAAGTCAATCTGGATGTTTTAGAAGACCAACCTTGACCCCACCATACAAGCTTACAACCTACTATTCTTGCAGCTAGCATTAGGGCTAAATTGCTTAAATATCTTGGATTACCATTAATTATTAAAATATCATCTTTCTCCAATTTTTTTACGACTTTAAAAATATTAACTTGCCAGATTATACCAAAAAAATTACAAATTTCTCCTAGATAAATATAGTTAAATATCTTCTTATTGACACTTTCTACGCCAATGTCATCTACGTCTGAGGCATAAAAATTAATATTCTTATTAACGGTTATAAGTGATTTAAAAAAAGGAACTCGATAATGTGGAATTACTGGTTGTACAACATGTATTTTCAAAACTTATTCTCCGCGCTTAATTTAAACGTATCGTGGCGAGACTATCATGCACCCTTAATATCACAAATATTTGATTAATTATTAGACCTGATAATTAGTCTTCATATAGAGATGAATTATTTAACCATTTGCGTGCACTTACAACAACCCTAGTAATAATAAAAGTAGAACAAAACATGCCTACTGAATAGGCAAATGAACTCATTAGATCTCCTCGAAGCAGGAAAAAAATAAGACCTAATAGGAAAAAATAAAAAATATTGACAGACGTGATAGATTGCTTATGTTTAGTTTTCCAAAACTTACGATCATATAGCGCTGAGAACACGGCAATAATAATAGTAAATGCTATTACGCCTACAAGACCAAAATTTATATAGCCTTCACCTAAAAAATTTAAAGAAATATTAGATAGATTTAAATTTGAAACATCAGCTAAATAATGCCCACTCCCTATGGGCTTATCCGACCATATAGATCGGGGTACAAAGAAAAAGATTGAGCCAAGTAACTGCCAACCATGGGTAATTAGATCTAATTCAAATACTCTGACAAAGTTTTGGTAACTATCAAAATGCCCTGCTAACAGAAAATCGTAATTTATATCTAAATTAATTGTATAGTCTGTACTATAATGTCTAAATTTATCTAAAAGTGGGAATACAACTAACAGACTAACCATAATAGAGCTAGGAAAGAAAAACTCTTTTCTTAAAGCAGTAAATGTAACCAAGAATATTGGTATATAAATTACTGCTGCTTGAAAACGGGCCATGGATGTTGGGGACGTGAAGAATATCAGCGATAATAGTAAAAGTAAGCTATATCGATTAACACCATACAAAAGGATAAATATAAAAACACATACAGCGGGTATAGGCTTGATAAAGTAGTGATAAAGTAGCCAAGTAGTCCCCTCTAGCGAGACGCGATTAGCTAATTCTCCACCTCTAAAGAACATAGAAAACGCATCAAAATTATTATACCAGAGTATAGTAACACCAACAATAGAAATGATAGTGAATAATATGCAAAATATAGTTAGTTGTTCTTGTGGCGACTTTATTTTTTGAAACTCATATCTCATTACATCTTTTGCCTTTATTCTATTATTACCAAAAAAGCAAAAATAGAATATCTGATAGATTATTAAACATAATATGATCATGCTATTTGTATAATTATAAGATGAGATATTAAGATTGGAACCTCCCCAATACGATACATTTTGTGTTACTTCTAAAGCCGGTACTAAACCATAGAAAAACAAGGAGAATAAGAAAAACATTGTATATAAAGAATAAGGTGTATTTGTCCTTAAAATCAAAGATATAATGCAAAAAATACTAATGACCGCATTGGTGATCAAGAAAAATATAGAATCTACGTATACTTTAAAGTAATAAAATACTGAAACAATTACTAGTATTAGAATAGAGAACAAAGCTTTATTTAATAATACGCTATCACACTTAAACATACTTATTCCTATATTCTGACCCAGCAAAACAGAACTGCGGTGATTAATGACAGTAAAGTAATTTTTAGTTTTATTCATATCTGTAGGGTCCCGGATGATCAGATCGCCTACAGGAGTTATCCTCTGCTAGCAGCCAGAGAGCTTCTTCAGCAATTCATCCGAGAGTAGGGATATGGGCATCAAACTTCATAAGCAAGCGACTACGACACCGAAGATCCGTGCGGAGATACAAGCAGCGCCCTCCAGCATCACGGATAGCGAGCTCGCCCGTCAGTATGGCATTGCCACCGCGACTATCCGGCGGTGACGGCACCGTGACGATGTCCATGACCGTTCTCACACGCGTCACAATCTGTTGGCCAGGCTGACTTCCGAGCAGGAGGAGGTGTTGATTGCGGCCCGCGAATTCCTACGCCTCGGCTTGGTTGATCTGCTCGTCGTGGCGCGTGAGTTCCTGAATCTGAGGTTGTCTCGCTCCGGTCTGCATCGCATGCTCAAACGGCGCGAGGTGCCGACACTGGCGGAACTGGCGGAACTGGCTCGACAAGACGCCGGCGATAACGAGAAACCCAAACACAAGCCCTTCAAAGACTACGAGCAGGGCTTCGTACATATTGATATTAAGCACCTATCTCAGATGCCCGACGAGGAGCAAAAACGCTACCTGTACGTCGCGATCGATCGTGCCACGCGGTGGGTCTATATAGAGGTCAGGCGTAGCCAGTCCGCGAAGGATTCGCGGGCGTTTATGAAGCGGGTGGAGAAGAAGTCTCCTTTCACGCTCCAGACGGTACTCACCGACAACGGTAAATCATTTACTGATCTCTTCACTCGGGCCGGTGAGCGCAAGCCCAGTGGGCGACACCCCTTTGACCAGGAGTGCCAAGCCCATGGTATCGAACACCGCCTGATCAAGCCGGGCAGGCCACAGACGAACGGCATGGTGGAGCGCTTCAACGGCCGTATCAGCGATGTGCTGACGACTCGACGTTATGTCTCAGGCGAGGACCTTGAACAGACACTCAAGCGCTACTCTTGGCTGTACAATCGCCACATCCCGCAGAAAGCGCTGCACCATCAGTCGCCGATTGCAGCGATGCAGGAATGGCAGATCAAGCGGCCTGTGTTATTTCCCAAACGATTGGTCAATCACACGGGACCCGACATATATCGTGCATTCGTTTATTAATTATCTAACCTATATCGTACACTATTACTTATTGCTTATTCCTTATTCCTTGCAAACCAATCGTAATCCTGAAGGTTAAGGTTAACGTTTAAATATATACTTTACTATTCTTGTTATGATTATATCTATCAACGATATCAACCATCTAAAATATAATTTCAATTTTTGTACATTGAGGAATAGTGGATAGCTTGCAATAAAATACTTTAACCCTATATCTTTTTCAAGATTCAACTTTTTCCTTTTAATAAACTCATTTCTATCTACTAAGGCACCTAATCTATGGATAGCTTTTACAGGAGTGAGTGTAGCAGTAAGAGAATCACTGGACTCATAACAACAATATAAATGTTTATCGATTATTGATATTGAAGTAGCAATATGTGCAAGCTTTAAGGAGAACATTACATCATTGCTAGCTGATCGTGAATCAAATTGAATATTATTTTTATACAATAGATTAGCTTTAATTACCTTTCCCCAGGGCACTACCCACTTGTACGCTATTTCTTTGGTATTTGGAGTATAGTCATCTATTAATTTATTATAATAATCCGTGCGCGTTCCTAAAAAATTGTTAGAATCTTTCAAAGCTGTGCATTTGAAAAAAATCACATCACATGGTACATCGCTCTTAAGTTTATCTATTAATACCATAAAGGCATCGTTTAGAAAACTATCATCTGCATCTGCGAATATAATCCAATCACCCTTCGCGTAATTTAACCCGTAATTTCTTGCTGCACCGGCATTACTATCGTCTAGATTATCCACAAACCTCATATTAGTTTTTTTATTTTTTACAGTAGTGGCTGATAAATCTTTGTAACTATTATCGTCTACTATTACTACTTCAATACTATCATTATTTGGTATACTATCTAAGAGCCTTTCAAGCTTTTTAGGTGTATTTCTATGCGGTATTATGATTGATATTAACACTTGAACACATACTCCTGAAAATTAACCAAGTCCTAGATACGCAGAAGTCAGAACCTAACCAATCCGATTTTAGAACATTCTCTGATTGTAGCTAAAATTATAACCGCATTTACTATGAAGCTGAATATACTAAATAAAGCTAAAGAAATAATTTCATTACTAAAAACAATGGCGCCAATGGCTAAACTTATAGCTTTGCCAACAATACTTATAACCTCTATTATTAATAGTTTCTTTTGCATATTTAATACCGGAATTGAGGCAATACAGGGACGATTAACGAGCCCTGAGTAAAGCCAAACTGATAACCATTGCGCATATATACCTGCTGTATGCCAGTTTTCTCCAAATATAGTCGCAAATAACCATGGCCCCCATAATATAACAATTCCAAAAGGTATTATCCCAATTAAAGCCATATAGAGAGTAGACTTTATAATTAATGAACGTGAATCCTCGTTATTTTGAACGGCATCATTCACTCTAGGATAGAATACGGATGTCACAGCCTCCCCTATTAAACTTATAGGTAGTCCTAAAATACTTCTTGCCAGAGAATAAAACCCAGCTATGGATGGACCAAAATATGCTGCTAAAACTAATACAGGCATGCTAATTGATATAGCATTTAACACAATTTGCGGAGTTCTAAAAACAGCAAAATCTTTATATTTAACTGCTATTCTTTTAATTTTTTCTTTCTCATAATTAGTTTTGTGCTTAAGCACACCAAGAATCAAGTATTGTTTAGTTCCGCAATACAATAGTGACAGGTGCAAAGCACTCCCCAAAATCGTTATAACTATTAAACCAAGTGCGCTCGGGTATAATAACCCAATAGCTAGCTTTAAACTGTTTACTCCTAGCGATTGAACAAATACTGCTTTGGCTTTGATTTTGAAATCTTTTTTCCTATTAATCCATTGAGAGAGTATCGCAATAAAACCTGATAACAAAACAGCCAAAGGTATTAAAATTATATAAAGGTGGACATTATCTAAATTCACATAACTTAGTAAGCGTTGTCCGAACAAGACAAGTATAATTAATTGTATAATAAACACTAAAAACACTATTAGTGTAGAAAGTAGTGCTATTCTTTTAGCATCAAAATCATACCTTGGGATCACAATAGCAAGCGGATAACTCATTGTAGCAATAGGATTAAGTATAGTTTGTAATGCTAAAAAAGTACCTAGTAACCCTAGCATTTCAGGACTATAAATTCTAGTTATTACAGGTGAAGCCAATAATCCTACAGCTTGAGCTCCAGCGGTACCTGAAACCAGTATAATTAAGTTTTTAATAAAAGCATTTCTGGAGTTCATTTAGTTTATCTAAAGCTATTGTGTTAAGTAACTAGATTTAATCTGATAACTTATAGGCAGCTGTAATTATCTACTTCCTTTTGCAAATACAATGGTTTTTAATGTTCTAATTAAAATCAAGCAATCTAACCAGAAGGAAAATTTTTTTATGTAGTAAAAATCAAACTCTAACTTTTCAATCATGCCTTCTACCTCTGCCGCATAGCCTTGCTCTACCTGCGCCCAGCCAGTAATACCAGGACGTACAACATGACGGTAGTGGAAGAATGGTACGTCCTTCTCGTACCACTCCGTCAGGCTCATGGATTCTGGGCGTGGTCCAATCATGCTCATGTCACCCTTCAAAACATTGAACAATTGGGGTAGTTCATCAAGACGACACTTGCGAATAAAGCGTCCCACGCGTGTGATGCGGGGATCATGCCCTTCCTGCGTGAAACCAGTCCCCTTCATATCAATATACATGCTACGAAACTTGTAGACCGTAAATGGGCGGCAGTGAAACCCCATGCGAGGTTGGCAGAACAGCGCCTTGCCCGGGCTATCCAGACGAATGGCGAGTGCGGTCAACAGCATGACAGGGGCCAAAAGCGGAATCAGAATCAAGGCCGCACAGATATCCATGCCGCGCTTGATCACTTCATAGTCTTCACGTGGCGTCAGGGAGCCGAATTCGTTGGCATAGAGGTGATCCAGCAATACCTTGCCGGTAATCATTTCATGGGCCTGGGTGGCGTGATACACCGGAATACGGTGAATCGTGCAGTCAGCGAGGAAGCGTTGCCATTCTTCGGGAAGATCTGCCCGCAGGTCCGCAACCACGGCGTCGATACGCTTGAACCCGACCAGTGTCGGTTCCTTCATCGCATACCA
>JBLXHJ010000012.1:0-11937 GCA_048259785.1 Methylophaga sp. | reverse complement strand
CGGTTGCCACCAGTAGCCTTTAAACGTGCCTTTGAAGTTCTTGTTTCTGGTTTCTTTGCTGCCATCTTCATTGGTAATGGTGACGTCATCTATTAGACGTTCCCACATCATGGTTTTGGCTTCATCTAAATAGAAGCGAACTGTGGCGGTACCTTTGTTTCCGTGAGGGTGCCAGTATTTTCCCTGTTCAAATAGGCCGCTTAATTGAGATAGTTCAAAGCCACGAATAAGCGAAAGGTACGCTTTAGCTGTGGCGTTTGGGTCTTGCTCTGTTGGCGGGTGCTTTTCATTTAGCTTTTCAAATAGGTCAGGAAATAGCTCGAATGTTGGCTCTGAGTAGCCGCATTTATTAATCCGATCGCATTGGACGTTGCCAGGGTTATTTAGCCAGGTCCATAACGATTTTTTACCGCAATCTGGGCAGTATCCGCGTAAGTAATCGCCTTGCTCAGTCATTCTAAATTCATGCTGTAGGCGATTTACGATTTGTGGTGTTAAGTCGTATTCCATTGATTATGACTCTCTGTTCGTGCGTACTGTTCGGCTGATACGTACGGTTCTGATTGGGCGAGGTGGGCGGCGTCCATCTGTCTGTATAAACAACATGTTCATCATCAAGAAAATCACTAGGGCTTTTGTTATTGCACTGGTGTGTTCACGTATTTCAACTTTGATTAACCCCATTGCGACGGATGTTGAGACAATTTCAGCGGCACAATGGCAATCTAGCTTTCTAGAAATGCTTTCTAGGTGTTTGCCGACCGTACTCTGACTTCTGAAAAGCTTTAGGGCTATTTGCTTTTGCAGGTAGCCCTCGCACAAATAACGTAATACCGCAGCTTCTTTTGCGGTTAGAGGTCCTTTCGTTATGATGTTTGCGTGTATTTTTTTCATTCGTCATGTTCGCTTTTTAGGTGTTTGCCCAGTATTTAGGTGGTTTTACTTGGGTAATACTCTTTAAATCGAGGTTACTCGACGATTTGATTTCCACGAACAACAACGCCAAAACGGGCCTTTAATCCTTCGTTGAATATCAATCTGCTCATGTCAGCAATACCTAAGTTTTGGTCTTCTGATAACTCCATAAGCTTGATTTTTACTGACTCGCTGTGTCTAAAACTAACTTGCTCTGATAGGCCGTTTGGGTTTTTTTGATCGATGGTTTTTTGTGGATGCTTTGACATGATATTTTCCTGTTATACTTTGTTTTCAAGTGAGGTTAGATGATGACGAATGAAAATTTAACACCTAAAAAATGGATAGGCAAGAAAAAAGAAGGTGAAATTTATCGCTTTCAATTGTTCTTGGCTGAAAAAAATATAAATCCTGAACAAATACAAAAGGATACGGGCGTAACTGTACGCACTATTACTAATAGTATTTATGAGGGTAAGCCTCTTGGAGCGAAATTATTACGTGAATTAAACGCGAAATATGGAGTTTCTATTGATTGGCTAGTGAGCGGAAGTGGGCAAATGTTTGTCGGTTCAACCGTTTCTCACCTCAAAATTTCAGAAGTAAGTGCTGAATATTTGAATGATGACCCTCGGTTTAACCGAGTTGTTGGTCTTGTTCAGGAGTTTATGGCAAACGCGAATGAAGATGAGAAGGCATGGCTAGAGACTCAAATGAAGTTCAATATTTCTCAATTTAAGCAATTTTTGAATGATAAATGAGAGATTGAGAACACCTCTTTAAAGGGGCTTTCACCTTGTTAATTCTCGGAAGCATAGAGGGAAAAGCGTGATATTTGTGACACGCTTTTTTTATGTCTTTTTTATTCTTTATTTTCAATGGGTTAGAGCGTTTTAAGAATTGTGATATTTTTGTGATATGGCGTGACAAGGTTTTTGTTGAAATTGTTCTCTATCCCAATAATGGCGTGCCTTTGAGGGTTGTCACACTAGGTGTGATTTGATGTGATTTTTATGTGATACATAAGCGTGATTCTGTCACACAAATATCACGCATAAATCACATTTTGAAAACCTCTAAATTGTCTTCTAACTCTATGATATATAAATATTTTTTATTTTCTTTAAAAAAGTGTAACGGAAATCACGCTTTTCCCTCTATGCCTCCGAGATTTTGAAAATCTCAAAAACCTACATGTCAGTTATCGTCTATATTTCTATCTAAGTAATTGTATATAAAGGATAAACTTATAGTTTTCTATGAAGATGAGCGAAATGAGTAGGGCATGCCCAAAGCTGGAGGTGTGACAGCGAATATTTTTGTTCATGAGCAGCTTTTCGGCCTCAAATGGTGGTTCCGAAAACTGGCTTTGATGATTGCCAGAATATGAAAGTACCACACTCGCTTTTCATTGCTTCAAAAAGTGCTGTAAGCCTTTAAATTTAGGCTATAGGCAGTTGCTGTGTGTTACAGGTGTGGCTTCTAGTAACCTCTAACGACAAAACGATATTTAACTGCCTGCTTTTTTAAACCTTGATAGGTAGAGGGATTGGTCGGTTTTCTCTATTTTAAACGCTGTAAATCAGTGGCCTATTCCGTTCATAACGCTTCAAAACCTTTCATTTCATGAAAATACCGTAACCTACTGCGAAGCAGTTAAACCCCTATCTGACGTGGTATTGGCTGTTATTCAATGTCACTTGGTTGTTTCAATGCGCTAAAAAAATGCAAAAAGCCGGCAGGTAAGGAGGAGTGAATTTTGTGGCTTTAGATTTGCGTTTGAGAATTTCAAAGTCGAGAAGTGGGTGTGTTGGAGGCGGTGACCAGGCTTACTTGGTGAGATATGTAATGCGTTTATGATAATGATTACCATAAACGCGATTTAACATAATAAAAGGAGGTTACAGATTTGCAGAAATTCTCCGAACTGCCATGTCGAATTCGTCATCTCCCATTTCACTACCGATGAATGTGCGATCTAATTCAATACAACTGATAGCAGTTGAGCCTGAACCTGTGAACGCGTCGAATACTACATCGCCCGGTAATGAACTGGTTTTGATGATGTGGTTCATTAGGTCGAGTGGTTTCTCACATGGGTGTTTGCCTGGATAAGGTTGCACCGGTTTAAAGTCCCATACATTGGTGAATGGGACTTCTTTGGTTACGTTGAATGTTCGTCTTGAGCGATTAAAGCCATCTCGCAGTGCTACAAAGTCTACTTTAAGTGCTTCATATGGCTTTAGAGTGTTGCCGAAAAGCTTATCCATCGTGTTGTAGTGTATTTCACTTGGTATGCTGAATTGAGACCGGCCAAACCAGTGGCTAGACATTTGACAACCACACGCTGTTTCAACTTCCTTTCTTGTTTTGTTTGCATCACGACGAGCATTATCCAGATATGATCGGACTAACTCATAAGGAAAAGCGATCGGCTTTTTACTTTCTGCAAATATGATGTGCTCTGTTTGAGGAAAGAAGCGACGAAGGCTTTCTTTGTTACAACCGCTGTGCCGGCCACTCGGCTTTCGCCATATTATCTGATTCAGCACATTGAAGCGTTTGGCCACAGCTTGTTCCACTTCATTAGCTAAGTGTGGTCCAGCGAATAAATATAGAGAACCTGTGGGTTTTAGTACGCGGTGTAATTCGACCAAAACAGAATCTAACCAGGTAAAGAAGTCATCTTTGCTTTTCCACTGGTTGTCCCATGCGTCACCTTTAACCTTAAAATAAGGCGGATCGGTGGCAATTAGGTCGATACTGTTATCTTCTAGAGCTGCTAATAAATCTAAGCAGTCTGATTTACATAATTTGATGTTTGCTTTTTGGAATGTGTTCACGAGTATCATCCATTGTCTGACACTCGTGGTGTTCTGGTTTGGCGTTCGAGACGCTCAAGAAATTCATAGTTTTGCATCGACTACATTTGATATGCAGCTCGATAAATATTCCGGTACCTAACTTGCGGCCACAACCGCCACATCGTATATCGTTCATGCTCCTGCCACCTTATCTACATTTGCTTTTACTGCAGCAACCTTAGTTTGTACTGCTGTGATTGCCGAGCCTTGAGTTACTGGGCCGACTTTATTGCTACTGAATGGGTGAGTGTGTGTTGCGACGATTTCCGCTAAATCCGAAACGAGTTGAGCAGTTTCTCCTGCTAATGCCACAAGGTTTAGTGCTGGCGTTCCAACCCAAACACTTGGCCCCATAACGGCAACACTGGCTTGTCCGGTAACTTGTACTGCTTGCCCTGCGAGCGCCATAGCGCCTGCTGCTGTTTCTGTTATGTTGCCACTGGCTGTATTGCTTATATTGCTTGCCGTGTTGTTTATGTCACCGTCTGCAGTGCTCATGATATTTGCGCCGGCTTTATGATCGATGTTTTTTGCTGCATCTATTTTGGCATTGGCTAAAGCTTTGATGATGGCATCAGCTTTTGTTGTGATTCTCATCATATTGATCGATGACAAATCCATTACACCGGCAGATTGAACGACAACCGCACCAAAGGCTTCTATTCGCTTAATGGCGCCAATAACCTCAGTGTCGTTAGCTTTTGTGTTCCTAGTGCTTTGATGAAACGTCTCGATCACGTTTAATGCCTCGACTACTCGAGTTAGGCTTTTATCGTGTATCTCTAAATCTGTTACCCGCTCTTGGTTGCCATCTTTGTCGATACGTTGATAAGACGCTGCATTGTGCTGCCACTTCTGTTCGCCGCGTTCTATGCCTGGCATGGTTAACCGATGAGGTAAAACCGAACGAATAAAAGGGCGATTGGGCGAACCATAAGCAAAGGCAATTTCAACCCAAGTGCCATTATCAGGATAAGCAAAATGGCCCATTTCATGACCCGCAACCGGCACAGACAAAATTACGTCTTTTAGCACGGGCCATTTTGTATCTGGCTCGCCGTATTCATTAAGTATTTGAACGTCGACGGCATAGCGTGGGCGAAATTCATCGCACATATCGCCTTGTTTTGGTGTCTCACGAACGCAAACCACTTCGGCAAAAATAGGCAAGTGGTAGCCTGCCGATATCTCAGGAAACAGGTTGTTCATGATGCGTTTAATGGTTTTTACTACGTCCATTTCAGCTCCATGTGATTGCCTGCGAATTGAATAATATTGATGCGTTTGCCGCCTATACGAACGCCAGGTCTTAAAGCAGGGATTGCGGCTACTCTTGAGCTGTTTTGTGCGCTGTGATTACTAAACAAATTTTCTGGTAACTGCATATTTTTCACGCTGGCCCAGCGAGAATCTGTCCATGACCCAACGTAAATCACGCCACTTTGTTGTTGCCAAATGAAGTCGGGAATATTGAATACGCGCTCGAGCGCAGCCATGGCTTGGCTACCAGTCCCTAAGTTATAAAAATTGGCCACTTTGCGCGTTGCGTAGTCTTTATCCGGTGTTGAAAAATTTAAGCCTGTTATTTCGTGAATAGCCTTTAAAACTTCACGCAAAGACACATGGCGTAAATTCAGCGGTAACGTGTGTGAGAGTACACTTGATAATTCACGGCAAAAGATTTTTACCCGCTTATCACCCGTCATCACCACTTGATCAGTCACACCAATAAACCAGCGCTGCAGTGCATCTTGCGAGCTGTAGCCAAAATCAAAGGTTACCAACTGGTTTTTACTAACGGTTTCTTCGTCACTAATGATCGTAAATTCAGCACGACCAGGAGCGTATAAATCCAGTGCAATATGTTCATCGACTAAATTACGTTTAATGCCGCCAATATTTAGGGCTTTGTTCAGTCGCATTATTTCGCCTCACTCGTGCCGGCGATTTGTCTGTCTGCCCACTGCATGACTTTTTCCATACCCGACAAATCTTCTGCAGTCGGTACGGCATCATCAGACACGGTTTCACCTGATGGTGCTTGGTCTGTTACGGTGCTTGCTTCTTGCCTTGATTCCGTTACTTCTGAAATAGAGCGCTGTTCAACCAATTTGAACGATACTTTCCATAGTTCAAAAGAGGCATCTTCTCTAACCGTAATATCCCCTTGAAACCGAACCTGACGAATAGACATAGCCGAAGCAGTATCATTGATCACATCGTATGTGACACGCTCGCCTTGCTCTGTTTTTGCTTTTGCTAAGTTGAGCAAATCAGTCAAGTCTTGTGCGTTTGAATATTTGATCTCCATATTTACTGAAAGAGATTGTGGTTTATCACCTGTTTCAGCTTGAGCAGACATGCTTGAACTGCCACTCAAATCTTCACCCGCCAATGATAGTGTTGCGGATAATTTGAGTTCAGAGCCTTTTATTTTTTGACCGTTAAGAGCAAGCATCAGGGCATCAACTCCCGTAAATAAGCTAATTCAGTAGAAGAACCAGAAAAAACCACCATGGCCGTAATGGTGTAAGCATGGCTTAGTTGGTTAATACGCAGTGCGTTTTTAATATCCGTCTCAGCATAGAAACGCCAACCGGCCCCACCAGATAAAATAGGTGCTGCCGGCAAGGTAGGTTTTTTTGACTCGAACGCTGTTAAATTGGCTAGAGGATCGGAACTAGCTAACGCATTAGCTTCGTTTGTCGCCGCTTCAATTATTGCGTATTTTGATTGGTTGGTAATGGATTGAATCGCATTGGTCGTGATCGTAGGCTGACTTTCTACAGTGTCGACCAAATTGAATTTATCTGACTCTAACGAAATCAAAGACTGAGCATGCCGTTGCCATTTCTCAAATTCTTTAAATGGAAATACTGTATTCAAAGCCACTACTTGTTGTGCAAAGTCGGTCATGCTTGCCGCTGTAATAGCGATAGCAAACACAGCCTTTGTAGTATTCACATTATTCGCCACTGCATCGACCGCATTAGGAAAAGACAGCCACGTATGGTTACCGCTTCCTTCTTTAGCGCCATGAGTCCATGGCGAAACAGTAAAAACTGAAACGCTTTCATTGAGCACCGGTGGAGTAGAAGCAGGAGTCGATAAAGACAACGAAGACCAGGTCATTAGTTAGAACCTTCAAATGCTGGCCAGTTGATAACAGTTGGAAAACCATCCTGCTCAGTAATATCTCGCAGAGCCTGAGAGTACGTATCTAAACTTTCTATAGAATCCGTTACTTCAATACCAAGACGCAACTCACTAGCATGGCGCTCATAGCGCCACGACATTCCAGAAATCAAAGAATCACGCTGCAACCGTGCTGCCGAAGCAAGCTCATCAAATGTTGGCTCCGGGTCGGGTGGCTCTTGCAATAATGCGCCTTCAGGCACTTCTTCACCCAGCTCCATGATTGTGTCCTTTTTGCCGCCTTCGTCCCAGTATTCTTTACCGACATTATCAACAACGTAATCCCAACGCTTTTCAGCTTTCATGAAATAACGCTGATAACCTTCTTTTTCATCGATCAATTCAACATCAGTCGCATAAGCTGGAACCATCCATTTACCGCTAACAGGATCTTTTTTAGCTTCGATGTGTTTTGTGAAAATAGGGTATTTAGCCCCAAATTTGAATGCGTTTAACATCATATCTAGAGACTCCTATAGTCGTGTTTTTCCGTAAAATGAAATGTTTCGCACTTTAGCGGCAGAGGTGAATTTGGTTTCATTACCAATAAAATCAATATTTTTAGCTGACGCCGTCACGTATGATTGAACAATATGATTTTCGTTATTTTTTAACTGTGTTTCCTCCCAGCCATGAACTATTGCGCTGGAATGACTAGATATAGTGTGAGCCTGCTGACCATCATTATCATGTGTCACATGAGAGGACATCTGCCAACTACCAAATACACGGCCATCATCAACACCACGACCATCATCAAACATGCGAATAAATTCACCACCAACCATCGGTAGTGTGACTGTTGTCGAACCGTCAGGCTCATCAACAAAGCCGTAACAACCACCGTATTCAATTGGATCGCTATCCTTTGTGGCTTGTGCGATATAGTTTGATGATGCCGCCGCTTTAACACATGCAATGGGGTGATCAACACTGTTAATCTCTGAACCATCCAGCGCGTACTCACCCGGATACAAAACATCTGTTGTGTCTGTAATCAGCTTAGCTATATCTGCAACCGAATTGCCTGTTTTGGGATTAATCTGCTCAGCAATATAAAACACCCCGCCGATGTATCGAACAGTCAGCAATGCGGTTTCAAATATCTGTGTATCACTGCTAATGCCAGATAATTCAATAGCATCTAAACCATCGATTTTTATCGTCACACTGGACGATGTATTGGTTGCTGTAACGATGAATGAGAACTCGTCAAAGTCGTTAAGCTCTGTGATGGGCGTTACACCTTCTTTGCTGCTTAAAATAATTGCATCGGCTGTACCGGAAACATTCATTATGCTCGTGCTTGTAAAACGAGAATCGGCATAAACTTTGAGTTCATTCATATCGTCATCGGTTGCATACTGTGGATGAGGGTCTGTAGCGTCAGTATGTTTTTTCATAGCATCAAAACTACGCCCATCGATTACTTCACCGCTGTCATCGATATCTGCGATTTTCGTTAGATAGTGTGTAATGCCATTTCCATCTACATAATCTTCAAACGGCCCTGTATCTATGACAAGTTCAGATACGGCGGTCATATCTGAAATATCCCCTTGAAGGCTCACGTTTAGCCAAATTTCATTCGGGAATATTGTGGTAATGACTTCTTGAGGTGCCACATTCTTAGCGCGAATACCGCCAACATAACCGAGTCCAGTAGCCACACTGTATGTTCCCGCTGAACCAGTGACTTTCCAGCCGTCATCAAGAAAGCCTTCATGGCCATAAATATCTAAGTTAGCTAAACGCTCACGTTCATCTATGCCGATTAAACGATTACCAAAATCAATCTGCCATGTCTCAACCGGAACTAATGTCGCGGTGATTTGTTGAATGCCGGTATATTTCACTAAAAAATTACGAGTGATCGTATTACCAGGAACACCACCTACATTTTTTCGCTTCTGAATAGTAGGAACATGAGAGATAGCAATGAGAACGCCATCTTCATCAACAAGGCCAACCCAATTGAAATCATAGTCACCAACGTTTGAACCAATAACGAGTGAATAGACCACCTGATTTGGGTTTACATAGCCTCGTTTAGTGAAGGGAAGAGTGTCCACAATCAATGATGGATCAGGTAGTGAAGCAATACGGTCATCAGGTTCAGAACCTAAGTCTGGAACATTTGCCAAAACAAAGTTAGCGATTTTTAAACCGCCTTCAATGCTTTGGTTCTGCGCCAGTTTGTTTTCGCCATCTATAGTCAAAAAAGGCATATTTACTCTCTCTAAAAAGGTCTGTGATTCGTCTTAATTACTTGCGATATCTAACGACCAACTATGGCCAATATCTGTACTCTGCATTCCAGCTTCTGCCAGCCAAGGCTCTATCTCTTGTTCAACAACATCAAGTGACCAAGAGTGGCCAATCTCAACAACGCTCACGCTAATGGAAATAGGACTAATAACTTCAAGTCGATAGCGACGGCATGTGCGTCCATACTTTTGAATGATGTGGTCAAACAGCTCAGAGTTTTCAGAGAGTTGGGAATCAGACAAACGTAGAGTGATTACATCCCATTCGATCTCATCAACGCGCTCTTCAATTTCTACATAACCAATACCCAACCGCTCAAAGATCGCTATAAAGCCGGCCTTCGATCCTGAGTCTTTCGCATTAATCAAAGCGTACTTAACCCGCTTACGATAAAGGTCTTCTGGCTCTGCTGGAAAACGCTGTATGTCTCGTTGGTAGGCCAACAAATCGACAATACCAATAGAGGCGGTTAACGCATCCATTTGCGTTAGTGGCCAGCGAACCCACGTTTCTGCCCGCCCCCACCAAACCTTTGCGGCTGTAATTAACTTTGTGGATTCGTCCGCGGTAAACCAAAAAATTAGCTGAATATCTATCATGCTGCAGACCTCATGTTGACGGTTAACGACTCAACAACCGGTACCCATAATTCAGAAACAACTGCGTCTTTTTCAAAGTCAGCACTGCTCAAACCGTTTCCATCAAATTCGATCTGCAGTTCCTTGCTTAACTTAGAAAAACTAAAGCGTGAAAAGGGTTGAGTAAGAGTAGGGGAGTAGCTTTTATTGCCACGAAAAGCCGCACTGATGAATGCTTCAACATTAGTTTTTAAGGCTGCAATATCGTCTTCAGGTAAAAAAGCTTCATGCCATACATCAACAACGACGGATTCTGGTTGAGTAGGTAACTGATAAACCTGTAAATCATCGCCATGGCCGTGGTGGCCTTCATCCGTTATATGGGCATTAATGTTGGTTAAATAGGTCTCAACCGGTGCAGAAAAATCAAAAAGCACATACGCATTAGCAGTACCTGGACCGCGAGGTGCATCGTGAATAATAGAAATTGCATCGACCGATACACCAGGGAATTCTGCGATAAGCGATTTATAAACGCTATCCGTGTGAAACGATGATGCAGTACCAAATTGATTACGAATGCGAGCGCGTAACGAATCATCACTCTCTTCGTCTGTACCTGGTACAGTGAGCCACTCATCTTGGTTTGCAACACTGGCAATGTTAGCGATCGGCACTGGTAAGATAGAAAAGTAACCCGTTGCCAAGTTGAACGCAGATCCAGCTTCTACCGCTTCTACTTGCACATCTGTGCTAATAGCGCCGGCAGTAAAGCTTGACTCGGCCAATGTTTTAACTTGGTAAATCTTGCCGTTTAACGTTGCTGTTTGAATAATGGTGCCAGCAGGAATCGTCACAGCGCTCGCGACATCTATGCGGGTAAATGTCACCACACCTTGAGCTTTTACTGCCGCTTTTCGAGTCAAATTCACCGCATCCGCGAGCAGCTCTAAAAATGTACCGGTTGCGTACTTTACAAACGAATTCGGCATGACTGTGGTGATCATTAATTGGATCAACCAAAAAGCCGGCTTCGTAATGAGTGCTGTGATTGCCTTCCAAAACGGCGAGTATTTGCTGTCGTTGCTAATCGTACTGCCGCTTTCTTGGACGTCCGATTTCCATTGTGCGTCTAAGGCTTCCTGTGTTGTTGGAATGCTTGCGTCTTCTAGTATTTTTGTGAATTCAGCATCAGACATTAGTTATTCACCTGCACATTAATATTGCCGTATTTGTACGTTGTCGCCGTGATATAGAACGTCTCCGTATCAACTTGAGTGATAGAAACGGTACCAGGAACTAAACGGACATCGTCTTCGATTAAAAGCGTGAGTGCTTGCAGATTTGCTTTCACTTTAATGCTGTCACGTTGACCAATAATCTCGACCATAAGGCCGCTTTCACGAATCAAATGTTTTATGTCTTGAGCAATACAGTCCGCGTCATAAACGAGCATAGGCTCGCCAGCCGCATCGAGCGTTAAGTCGTTATCCGTAATGAGTAGATCAACGTAATCAGCCATAACTAACCCACCGCAAAAGCCAATTCATTGGCTAATGATTGGCCACTCATTGCTTGGCCATAGTTGTTGATATTCACATCACCAATTGAACGAGTGCTGTTGTTTGAAGTGGCGTTACTGATTTGATTAACTAGGCCACCGCCAGCCATCTGAGGTGATGAATTTTTAGATAAACTTTCAGGCGCGGAAACAGGTTTTGGCATGTCTGTACTTGTATCGATATTGATACCCGGGATCATATTTATTTTATCGATTAGCCAATCAATCGAATCACCTACGAATGAAAATAGATCCATTCCACCAATCCAATTTTTAAACGATGCCCACCATTGAGGCAGCTTGTCCCATACCGCTAAGACATCATCGACTAAGCTAAAAACACCGATAAAATCAAGAAAGTTAGACCCCCACTCTAAAAGCTTTCCAGTCCACTCATCCCAATACACCACAGCGGCTACCACGGCAGCGGTAAGCGCAATAACACCCACAACAATCCAAGTGATCGGATTTGCCCACAAAGCAGCGCTAAACGCCCACACAGAAGCAATAGAAGAAACCAAACCGAATTTCATTAAGGCTAACCCAGCCGTTAACC
>JBLXHJ010000011.1:0-13848 GCA_048259785.1 Methylophaga sp. | reverse complement strand
GCGATGGAAGAAGGGTTACGTTTTGCTATTCGTGAAGGCGGCCGCACTGTTGGTGCCGGTGTCGTTAGTAAAATCGTTGAGTAATAGAAATGGCAGCAACGCAAACTATTAGAATTAGGCTGAAATCATTTGATCATCGTTTGATTGATCAATCAGCAAAAGAAATTGTTGAAACTGCAAAACGCACTGGTGCACGTATTAACGGACCAATTCCGTTGCCTACCAAAAAAGAGCGTTTCACAGTATTGATTTCACCACACGTGAACAAAGATGCTCGTGAACAGTACGAAATTCGTACTCACAAACGTCTTATGGATATTGTTGAGCCTACTGATAAAACAGTAGATGCTTTAATGAAACTGGATCTCGCCGCAGGCGTTGATGTCCAGATTAAGTTGAATTAAGAGGGGCTGGGTCAATGACTATCGGACTCATCGGCCGTAAACGTGGTATGACACGCATCTTCTCTGAAGATGGTGTTTCTACGCCAGTAACGGTAATTGAAGTAGAACCAAATCGTGTAAGTCAGCTTAAGACTATCGACACAGATGGTTATAACGCCATTCAACTTACAGTTGGTGAGCGTAAAGCATCACGTGTTACCAAGCCTCAGGCTGGTCACTTTGCAAAAGCTCAAGCTGCAGCTGGTCGTAAAGTTATGGAGTTCAGAGTTGATGAACTTAATGACTTAGCACTAGGTTCAGAATTGAAAGTTGATATTTTTGAAAACGGACAGAAGATTGACGTTTCTGGTGTCACTAAAGGTAAAGGTTTCGCTGGTGTTGTAAAACGCTATGGATTCCGTGGTGGTGATGCTACTCATGGTAACTCTCTGTCACACAGAGCACCTGGTTCAATCGGTCAATGTCAAACGCCTGGTCGCGTTTTCAAAGGCAAGAGAATGGCCGGACACATGGGTGACAAAAAACGTACCCTTCAAAACCTGTCAATCGTTAAGGTGGATTCAGAGCGCAATTTACTGTTAGTCAAAGGCTCTGTGCCTGGCGCTACAGGAAGCGATGTGATTATCCGCCCGGCTGTAAAAGCCTAGTAAGATTCTTAGGGGAATAAACGTGGATCTTCAATTACAATCATTTGACGGCAAAAAGGCAGGAAACATTACTGTTTCTGATGCTTTATTTGACCGTGAGTATAATGAGTCATTAGTTCACCAAGTTGTTACTGCATACTTGGCTGGTGCTCGTAGTGGTACACATGCACAAAAATCACGCTCAGATGTGAGTGGTGGTGGCCGTAAACCTTTTTCACAAAAAGGTAGTGGCAGAGCTCGTGCTGGTACAATTCGTAGCCCATTATGGCGCTCAGGTGGTAAAACTTTTGCTGCAACTAATCGTGATTACAGCAAAAAAGTTAACCGTAAAATGTATCGTTCAGCATTAGCTGTGATTCTGTCTGAGTTACGTCGTAATGATGCATTGATCGTTGTCGACAAAGTTGAAGTTGACTCACCAAAAACTAAAGATTTGTTAAACAAAACTGAAAGCTTGGGTGTGTCTAATGCATTAATCGTAACAGAGAATGCAGCTGGCAATTTGGCATTAGCATCGCGCAATCTATATGACATTGCAGCGACCGATGCGGCGCATATCAATCCAGTTGCATTGTTGCGCTTTGAAAAAGTCGTCATGAGCGAAGACTCTATCCGTAAACTAGAGGAGTCATACGCATGAACTCAGAACGATTAACAAAAGTTATTCTAGGACCCGTAGTTGCTGAGAAAGCATCACGTGTTGCAGAAAACAATAATCAGGTTGTACTTAAAGTATTACCTAATGCCAACAAAGTCGAAATCAAACAAGCCGTTGAAACCTTGTTTGATGTGAAAGTTGCAGCAGTAACCACAACTAATGTTAAAGGCAAAGTCAAACGTACAGGCCGCGTAATGGGCAAACGTAGCGACTGGAAAAAAGCCTATGTGACATTAGCTGATGGTGCTGATCTCAACTTCCTTGGCGAATAGAAAATAGAATACGTGTGAGGAATCAGGAATGGCATTAAAAAAGGCTAAACCTACATCAGCTGGACGTAGATTCGTTGTTCAAGTCAGTACACCTGGCTTACATAACGGCCAACCATATGCGCCGTTAGTTGAAAAGAAATCTAAGTCTGGCGGTCGTAATAACGCTGGTCGTATTACCGTGCGTCACCGTGGTGGTGGTCATAAACAACGTTATCGTTTAATTGACTTTAAACGTAACAAAGACGGTATCCCAGCAGTAGTAGAAAGAATTGAATACGATCCAAATCGTACTGCACATATTGCTTTACTGAACTATGTCGACGGTGAAAAACGTTACATCATTGCACCAAAAGGTGTTGTAGCTGGTGATCGTCTTGAGTCAGGTGAAGATGCTGCAATTCGGGCTGGTAATGCATTGAAATTGTCAGTAATCCCTCTGGGTAGCACAGTGCATTGTATTGAGCTTAAACCAGGTAAAGGTGCTCAGTTAGCACGTAGCGCTGGCAGTAGTGCACAGTTTGTTGCACGTGAAAATGGTTATGCCACTATCCGCCTACGTAGCGGTGAAATGCGCAAAGTGCCATTAGACTGCAAAGCAACAATGGGTGAAGTTGGTAATGGTGAACATTCACTGCGTTCATTAGGTAAAGCAGGTGCGACTCGTTGGCGTGGTATTCGTCCAACAGTACGTGGTGTTGTAATGAACCCGGTTGACCATCCACATGGTGGTGGTGAAGGTCGTACTTCAGGTGGCCGTCACCCAGTAACACCTTGGGGTGTGCCGACTAAAGGCTACAAAACACGTAAGAACAAGCGTACTGACAATATGATCGTACGCCGTCGTAATCGTAAATAAGATTTAGGGAATCCTATGCCGCGTTCAATTAAAAAAGGTCCTTTTATAGACCAGCACCTTGAAAAGAAGGTCTTGGAAGCGAGAGAAACTGATAACAAACGTCCAATTAAAACTTGGTCACGTCGTTCGATGATTTCTCCAGATATGATCGGTTTAACAATTGCCGTTCATAACGGTCGTCAACACGTACCCGTGTTTGTTACAGAAGATATGGTTGGGCATAAGTTGGGTGAGTTCTCACCAACTCGCACCTTTAAAGGTCATGCCGCTGACAAGAAATCTAAACGGTAAGGTTAAGATATGGCTACAAAAGCTAAACTCAGCTACGCACGCATTTCCGCACAAAAGGTGCGCTTGGTTGCAGATCAAATCAGAGGTTTGCCAGTAGAAAGAGCAATCAATCTACTCGCGTTCAGTCCTAAAAAAGCTGCAGAGCTTATGAAAGGCGTGCTGGACTCAGCGATCGCTAACGCTGAACATAATGACGGTGCCGACATCGACGAATTAGTCGTTTCAGCAGTTATGGTTGACGAAGGTCCTACCATGAAACGTATGCAGGCTCGCGCTAAAGGCCGAGGCAACCGTATTCTTAAACGCACCAGCCACATCACTGTGGTTGTAGACGAGAAGTAAGAGAGCAGACTTATGGGACAAAAGGTTCACCCAACAGGTTTTAGACTTGGTATAATTAAAGATTGGAATTCGATCTGGTATGCCGATTCAGCAGATTTTTCAAATATGTTGAGCAATGATCTTAAAGTACGTGATTTTCTTAAAAAGAAACTATCGCATGCTTCAGTCAGTAAGATCCAGATTGATAGACCAGCCAAAACTGCCAAAATCACTATCCATACAGCACGTCCTGGAATCGTGATTGGCAAAAAAGGCGAAGATATCGATAAGTTGCGTCAAGAAGCGTCAAAGCTGATGGGTGTTCCTGTCAATGTGGGCGTTGAAGAAATTCGTAAGCCTGAACTTGATGCAACATTAGTTGCTGAAAGTGTAGCGCAGCAACTCGAGCGTCGTATTATGTTCCGTCGTGCAATGAAACGTGCAGTGACAAACACGATGCGCTTAGGTGCTGAAGGTATTCGTATTAATGTTGCAGGTCGTCTGAACGGAGCAGAAATCGCACGTACAGAATGGTACCGTGAAGGTCGTGTGCCTTTACATACATTACGTGCTGACATCGACTATGGTACAGCGGAAGCTAAAACGACTTACGGTATCATCGGTGTCAAAGTTTGGATTTTTAAAGGTGAAGTTTTTGACACAAATGCTCAAAACACACCTGCAGCTGAAAAATAAGGTTATAACCAATGTTACAGCCAAAAAGAACGAAATTTAGAAAGCAGCAGAAGCTGCGCAATAGAGGTCTTGCCCACCGTGGAGCAAAAGTTAGCTTCGGTGAGTTTGGTTTGAAATCTCTTGAGCGTGGACGTATTACAGCGCGTCAGATTGAGGCTGCTCGTAGAGCAATGACTCGTCACATTAAACGTGGCGGTAAAATCTGGATTCGCGTATTTCCTGACAAACCTATTTCCAGTAAACCGTTGGAAGTTCGTCAAGGTAAAGGTAAGGGTAACGTAGAATACTGGGTAGCAAATGTGCAACCAGGTCGTATGCTCTATGAAATGGAAGGTGTGTCTGAAGAGATTGCACGTGAAGCATTCCGTCTGGCAGCAGCAAAACTTCCCGTTAAAACCACATTTGTAACGCGGGCGATACTGTAATGAAAGCAAGCGAAATTAGACAAAAGACAACTGAAGATCTAGTGAAAGAGCTAGGTGAGTTGCATAAAGAGCAGTTTAATCTGCGTATGCAGAATGCAACTGGGCAATTAACACGTAATAGTGAATTACAACGTGTACGTAGAGATATTGCTCGCATTAAGACTGTATTGAACGAAAAGAGATAGGGCACGGAAATGAGTGATCAGCAAAGTACAGCACGTTCGTTAACCGGTCGTGTCATTAGTGACAAGATGGACAAAACAATTACCGTTCTGATCGAACGTAGAGTTGCCCATCCGATCTATAAAAAATATGTAAGACGTTCTACCAAGTTACATGTTCATGATGAAAATAATGAATGTAATATCGGTGATACCGTCAGTGTTGCCTCAACTCGCCCACAGTCTAAGACAAAGTGCTGGAAGTTGGTCGAAATCATCGATCGTGCGAAATAAAGCAACTATTCAGTTTGGAGTTTAGACCATGATTCAAATGCAAAGTAGTCTGGAAGTCGCTGATAACAGCGGTGCCAGACGAGTAGAATGTATCAAAGTGTTGGGCGGTTCGCATAAACGCTATGCAGGTATCGGTGATGTCATTAAAGTGACAATCAAAGAAGCTGCCCCTCGCGGTAAAGTTAAGAAAGGTACTGTTCATAACGCAGTTATCGTAAGAACACGTAAAGGTGTTCGTCGTCCAGATGGTTCAGTAATTCGTTTTGACGAAAATGCTGCAGTACTTCTGAACGCGGCTCAGCAGCCAATCGGTACGCGTATTTTTGGACCAGTTACACGTGAACTACGTGGTGAAAAGTTCATGAAGATTATTTCTCTGGCACCAGAAGTACTATAAAGGAGCGCTGAGATGGAAAGATTGAAAAAAGGCGATCAAGTTGTTGTATTAACAGGCAAAGATCGTGGTAAACAAGGCGAAATCTTAAGCCGTATTGAGAAAGATGGAAAAGTTAAGTTTGTCGTACAAGGCATTAACTTAGTCAAAAAACATCAAAAACCCAATCCGGCTCTAGGTCGCACAGGTGGCATTTTAGAAAAAGAAATGCCGATTGATGGGTCGAATCTGGCTTTATTAAACCCTGCTACTGGCAAGGGCGATAAAGTAGGATTTAAAGTGCTGGAAGATGGAAAAAAAGTCCGCTTCTTCAAATCAAATGGCGAAGTTGTAAGCGCTTGAGCTTCGTATTAGGTAAAACACAGTGAGCAGATTAAAAGATTATTATCGTGAAACAGTAGTTAAACAGTTACAAGACGAGTTTAACTATAAGTCAGTAATGGAAGTGCCGCGCATCACAAAAATCACTCTGAATATGGGTGTTGGTGAAGCATTAACTGATAAGAAAGTGCTTGAGAATGCAATGGCTGACATGGAAAAAATTGCCGGTCAAAAGCCAGTTGTTACAAAAGCAAAGAAATCAGTTGCAGGCTTTAAAGTACGTGAAGGCTGGCCGATCGGATGTAAAGTGACATTACGTGCTGACCGCATGTATGACTTTCTTGACCGTCTGATTACCATTTCAATTCCTCGTATCAGAGATTTTCGTGGTTTAAATCCGAAGTCTTTTGATGGTCAGGGAAACTATAGTATGGGGATTAAAGAGCAAATTATCTTCCCAGAAATTGAATATGACAGAATCGATAAATTACGTGGTATGGATGTGACCATCACAACAACAGCAAAAAATGCTGAAGAATCACGTGCTTTGTTAACTGCATTCAAGTTTCCATTTAGAAAATAAACAAGGTTGGATGGTAAAAGATTATGGCTAAACGTTGCATGATTAATCGCGAAATCAAAAGAGCGAAACTGGTTGAAAAATACGCTGCAAAACGTGCGGAATTAAAGAAACAAATGTTGGATATGTCGCTACCTGCTGAACAACGTGAAGCGGCGGCGACAAAGTTCCACGCGCTTCCACGTAATTCAAGTCCTGTACGCATGAGAAATCGTTGTGAATTAACGGGTAGACCACACGGTTATTACCGTAAATTTGGTTTGTCCAGAAATAAGCTGCGCGAGCATGCAATGAAGGGCGATATCCCTGGTTTGGTAATGGCTAGTTGGTAATTACCAACCTGATTAGTGGAGCTATATAAATGAGTATGACAGATCCTATTGCTGATATGCTGACTCGCATTCGTAATGCACAGCAAGCAAACAAAGTCGATGTGAAAATGCCTTCATCTAAGGTAAAGATTAGCATTGCAAAAGTACTAGAAGATGAAGGTTACATCTCATCATTTAATGTAAGTGATGTAGAAGGTAAATCAATCTTGACAGTCACTCTTAAATATTTTGAGGGTAAACCTGTAATCGCTGAAATTAACCGTGTTAGCCGTCCTGGTTTGCGTGTATACAAATCAGCTGATGAATTGCCACGTGTCGTTGGTGGTTTAGGTGTTGCTATCGTGTCTACATCTAAAGGTGTAATGGCTGACCGTAAAGCTCGCGCCTTAGGTCAAGGCGGCGAAGTTTTGTGCGCTGTTAGCTAAGCCTTTATTTATTGGAGATTGTAAAATGTCACGTATTGCAAATGCACCAGTACAAATTCCGGCAGGCGTAGAAATTTCACTGAGTGATACTGAAGTTACGGTTAAAGGTTCTAAAGGAACATTAACACGTAATATTCACCCTGATGTTAACGTCAGCCAAGAAGATTCAGCTTTGAAATTTGCAGCAAATGTTAATTCACAAGCTGCAGTTGCTTTAGCTGGTACAACCCGCGCTTTACTCAATAACATGGTTATTGGCGTTACAGAAGGCTTTGTTAAAAAGCTGACTCTGGTCGGTGTTGGTTACCGTGCTAAAGCTCAAGGCAACAAATTAGATCTAACCCTAGGTTTTTCTCACCCTGTTCAATACGAAGTACCAGAAGGTATTAGTGTTGAAACTCCAAGTCAGACAGAAATCGTTGTCTCGGGTGCTGATAAGCAAGCTGTTGGTCAGGTTGCAGCAGAAATTCGCGCATACCGTTCACCTGAACCTTATAAAGGTAAAGGTGTACGTTATTCTGACGAACATGTTGCTCGTAAAGAAGCTAAGAAAAAGTAAATAGGCTGAAAAATGGATAAGAAAATTTCACGTTTACGTAGAGCGGCTAGAGCGCGTGCAAAGCTGAGAGAGTTAGAAGTATATAGACTAACTGTTCACAGAACGCCTCGCCATATCTACGCTCAAGTTCTGACTCATGACAGTTCTAAAGTTATCGCTACTGCATCGACTTTAGATGCTGAAGTGAAAAAAGACCTTAAAGCTACAGGCAATATTGATGCAGCAACAGCTGTAGGTAAAGCTATTGCAGAGCGTGCTGCTAAGCAAGGTGTTACTGAAGTCGCTTTCGATCGTTCAGGTTTTAGATACCATGGTCGTGTAAAAGCATTAGCTGATGCAGCCCGTGAAAACGGCCTTCAGTTCTAATTTAAAAGGTAATTAACATGGCTCAGAATGATCAAAGACAAGCCAATAACTCTGATGGCTTAATTGAAAAATTAGTTGGTATTCGTCGCGTTGCTAAAGTTGTAAAAGGCGGTCGCGTATTTGGTTTCTCTGCTTTGACAGTTGTCGGTGATGGAAACGGCCGCGTTGGTTTCGGCCAAGGTAAAGCTCGTGAAGTGCCTGTCGCAATCCAAAAAGCAATGGATGAAGCTCGCAAAAACATGAAAACTGTTGCTTTGAAAGGCGATACACTGCAGCACGCAGTTAAATCTAGCCATGGTGCAGCAAAAGTATTCATGCAGCCTGCATCTGAAGGTACGGGCGTTATCGCCGGTGGTGCGATGCGTGCAGTATTCGATGCCGTAGGTGTACATAACGTATTGGCTAAGTCAAATGGATCAACTAACCCACTTAATGTTGTTCGTGCAACAATTAAAGGGTTAACTGATATGAATAATCCTGAAGCAATTGCTGCCAAACGTGGTAAGACAGTTGAAGAGATTACGGAATAATAAAGATGTCATCACAAGCTAAATTGAAAGTCACCTTGGTGAAAAGTACCATTGGTCGTCTAGCAAAACATAAAGCATGTGTATCTGGTTTAGGTCTTAGAAAAACTGGAAGCAGTGCCATCGTGCTGGATACACCTGAAAATCGAGGCATGATCAATCATGTATCGTATTTATTAAAGGTTGAGGAAGTTTAAGATGAACCTAAATACACTTGCTCCTGCTGAAGGTGAAAAAAAATCAGCAAAACGTGTTGGACGTGGTATCGGATCTGGTTTAGGTAAAACCTGTGGCCGTGGTCACAAAGGTCAGAAATCACGCTCTGGTGGATTTCATAAAAGAGGTTTTGAAGGCGGTCAGATGCCTTTACAACGTCGTCTCCCTAAAGTGGGTTTCAGTTCACGTGTCGGTCGTACAACCGCTCAGATTCGTTTAGACGACCTGAAAAAAGTTACGGCAGATACAATCGATTTGTTAGCACTGAAATCTGCTGGACTGGTTCCAGAAAACACGCTGCGTGTAAAAGTCATTAACTCAGGTGAAGTTAAATCTGCAGTTAATTTGAAAGGCATTGTTGCAACCGCAGGCGCAAAAAGTGCGATTGAGGCTGCAGGCGGAAAAGTCGAAGAGTAATATAAGTGGAAAAAAACAGACAACAAGCTGCTGCAGCTATGCTCGGAAGCGGTAAGTTTGGCGAGTTAAAAAGTCGCCTACTTTTCGTTTTGGGTGCATTAATCGTTTACCGTATGGGAACATTTATGCCTGTTCCAGGTATAGATCCGGCGGCATTAGCGATCATGTTTGAACAGCAAAAAGGAACCATTTTAGACATGTTTAACATGTTTTCTGGTGGTGCCTTGCAGCGTTTGTCTGTTTTTGCCCTCGGTATCATGCCATACATCTCTGCTTCGATTATCATGCAGCTTTTAACAGTTGTTCATCCGAAACTTGAACAATTGAAAAAAGAAGGTGCGGCTGGTAAACGCAAGATTACTCAATATACACGTTACGGCACACTTGTTTTAGCTACCTTCCAGGCACTTGGTATTGCAATAGCATTGGAATCACAGAGTGCTTCAGGCGTTAATGTTGTTATCGACCCTGGTTTTGTGTTTCGTATAACTGCTGTGATTACACTGGTGACGGGAACAATGTTCCTGATGTGGCTTGGCGAGCAGATTACAGAGCGTGGCATTGGTAATGGTATTTCACTGATTATCTTTGCAGGGATTGTAGCTGGTTTACCTGCAGCTGTAGGTGGCACATTAGAATTGGCAAGAACTGGACAGCTTCATGCTTTCCTAGTTATTGCCTTGATTTTCTTGGCATTGGCTGTTACTGCATTTGTTGTTTTTGTCGAAAGAGCACAGCGTCGTATACCTGTACATTACGCAAAACGTCAGCAAGGCAGAAAAATGATTGCTGGTCAGGTAACGCATCTTCCATTGAAATTGAACATGGCAGGTGTAATACCCCCAATTTTTGCTTCAAGTATCATACTGTTTCCTGCTACAATAGCCGGCTGGTTTGGCTCGACTGATGGTATGGGCTGGTTGAAGGATATATCAACACTGATGTCTCCTGGTCAACCTATGTATGTTATGGCTTATGCTGTAGCGATTGTTTTCTTCTGTTTCTTCTACACTGCCTTAGTGTTTAATCCTAAAGAAACGGCAGAGAACTTACAGAAGTCTGGCGCTTTTATTCCTGGTATTCGTCCAGGCGAGCAGACAGCGAGATATATCGACACAGTGATGGGGCGTTTAACCCTTGCTGGTGCCATATATATTACTGCGGTGTGTTTGCTGCCAGAGTTTCTGATTTTATATTGGAGTGTGCCGTTCTATTTTGGTGGTACATCTCTGCTGATTATCGTTGTCGTGGTGATGGATTTTGTTTCTCAAGTCCAGTCTCACATGATGTCTCAGCAGTATGAAAGTTTGATGAGAAAGTCAAATAAAAATAATGGTGGGATGTCTGGCTTTTTAGGCTAGAACCACGAACAAGGTTTGCTGGAGAAAAAACATGAAAGTTCAGGCGTCAGTTAAAAAGATTTGTCGCAATTGTAAAATTGTAAAAAGAAATGGTGTTTTACGAGTTATTTGTTCAGAAGCTCGTCATAAACAGCGCCAAGGTTAATTGGCGAATATCTTTAGTTAGTTGTTGAACAAAACAATTGTATGTTACAATTCAATGTTCACTCCTGAGGAATTTAGGGTAAATCAATGGCTCGTATAGCTGGTATTAATGTTCCTGTGCAGAAGCACACTGTAATTGCTTTAACATCAATTTACGGTATCGGACGCACACGTGCTCAATCAATCTGTGAAGCTGCTGGAATTGCTCCAGACACGAAAGTAAGAGATTTGTCTGAGCAGGAAGTTGAAGTGCTTCGTACCGAAGTTGCAAAATTCACTGTAGAAGGTGATTTACGTCGTGAAGTATCTATGGATATCAAACGGTTGAAAGACCTTGGTTGTTTCCGTGGTGTTCGCCACCGTAGAGGTCTTCCGGTTCGCGGCCAAAGAACTAAAACAAATGCAAGGACTCGTAAAGGTCCTCGCCGTATGGTTAAGTAAGGATAAACGATGGCAAATTCATCAGCACGACAACGTAAACGTGTAAAAAAGAATGTTGTTGATGGCGTAGCACACGTGCACGCTTCTTTTAACAACACAATCGTTACTATAACGGATCGTCAAGGTAATGCCTTGTCATGGGCAACATCTGGTGGTTGTGGTTTCCGCGGTTCACGTAAAAGCACTCCTTTCGCAGCTCAGGTCGCTGCTGAAAAAGCAGGAGAAGTTGCTAAAGAATTTGGTATGAAGAACCTTGATGTTGAAATCAAAGGTCCTGGCCCAGGTCGTGAGTCAGCTGTAAGAGCTCTGAATAATTTAGGTTTTAAAATTACTAATATTTCAGACGTTACACCTATTCCTCACAACGGTTGCCGTCCACCTAAGCGTCGCCGCGTTTAATAGATTTCGGAGTAATACATAATGGGAAAATATCGTGGCCCAACTTGTAAATTAAGCCGTAGAGAAGGTACGGATCTGTTCTTAAAGAGCAGAGGCAACCCAATCGAAAGTAAATGCAAGATTGAAACAAAACCAGGTCAACATGGCGCTCGTAGAGGTCGTGATTCAGACTATGCGCTGCAGCTTCGTGCTAAACAGCGTATTCGTCGTATTTATGGTGTTTTAGAAAAACAATTCCGTAACTACTACAAATCAGCAGATCAAAAGAAAGGCGCTACAGGTGTCAATCTGTTAAGCATGCTAGAGCAACGTTTAGATAATGTTGTATATAGAATGGGGTTTGCTGGTACGCGTGCAGAAGCAAGACAGCTTGTTTCACACAAAGCTATTTTGGTTAATGGAAAAGCGACCAACATCCCTTCTTATCAAGTAAAAGAAGGCGATGTCGTCGAAATCCGTGAAAAAGCTAAAAAGCAAGAGCGTATTGCAAACGCAATGTCTGTTGCAGAACAATTAGGTTTTCCTGAGTGGGTTGAAGTTAATACAAAAGCATTTTCTGGTACGTTTAAACGTTTACCAGAACGTGATGAGCTTCCAGCTGAATTATCAGAAAACTTGGTTGTAGAGCTTTACTCGAAATAATCATAACTAAACTTCAATAGAAGTTTACTAGAGGAATTTGCATGACGACTTACACGAGTCAATTTCTAAAACCAAGGATCGTTGATATCCAAAAGTTTAGTGATACGCGTACACGTCTTGTACTTGAGCCGTTAGAGCGTGGCTTTGGTCATACTTTAGGTAATGCACTGCGCAGAATTTTATTGTCTTCAATGGAAGGCGCCGCAGTTGTTGAAGCCCAGATTGATGGCGTTGTACATGAGTACTCGGCTATTGATGGCGTTCAAGAAGATGTTTTAGATATTCTTCTTAACATGAAGGGCATTGCAGTCAAGCTTCATGAAGGTAATGAAGTCGTTTTGACTCTTAACAAAGAGGGTGTTGGCCCTGTTACGGCAGCTGATATTCAGTTACCGCACAATGTTGAGATTGTAAATCCTGAACATGTGATTGCAAATCTGACTGGTGGTAGTCTTTCTATTACATTTAAAGTAACAAAAGGCCGTGGCTACTCTGCAGCAAATACTCGTAATGTGGGTGAAGATGAAGACCGTGCTATCGGTCAACTGTATCTTGACGCATCATTCAGTCCTGTACGTCTTGTTACTTACAGTGTAGAAAGTGCGCGTGTTGAAAACCGCACAGACTTAGATAAGCTGATCATCGATGTTGAAACTGATGGTACGCTTGAAGCTGAAGACAGTATTAAATATGCTGCAACTATCTTAAGTGACCAGCTGACTTCATTCGTTGACTTTACAGTCATTGAAGAAAGTGTATCTGAACCAAAACAACCAGCAGTTGATCCAGCATTATTGCAAGCAATTGATGATCTTGATCTGACTGTTAGATCTGCTAACTGTTTAAAAGCAGAAAATATTTATTATGTAGGTGACTTAATTCAGCGTACAGAAATGGAATTGCTGAAAACGCCGAATTTAGGTAAAAAGTCATTAACGGAAATTAAAGAAGTACTGGCTTCAAAAGGTTTGTCATTAGGCATGCACCTAGATAATTGGCCACCTGCTTCTTTAGAGCAAAAATAATACTGAAGTAATTCAGCATAAAAGAATAGGGTAACAACAATGCGTCATCGTAATTCTGGTCGTAAATTAAATCGTAACAGCAGCCACAGAAAGGCTATGTTCAAAAACATGGCTACATCTTTGTTTGAACACGAAATCATTCGTACCACTTTGCCTAAGGCTAAAGAGTTACGTGGTGTCGTTGAGCCTCTGATTACCTTAGGCAAAAAAGATTCTGTAGCGAATCGTCGTCTGGCTTTTGCAAGACTTGGCGATAGAGAAGCTGTAACAAAGCTTTTCAATGTTATTGGGCCACGCTCAGCTAGTCGTCCTGGCGGGTATGTCAGAATCCTAAAAACAGGATTCCGTCAAGGTGATAAAGCGCCAATGGCAATCGTAGAGCTTGTAGACAGAGATATACAAGAATCAGAAGCTGCTGAATAAGCAATAGCTGATTCAAGAAACAATAAAAAAGCCGGCTTTATGCCGGCTTTTTTATTTATGTAAGCATTAATTTAAAAAAGCGCTTGCATACATTAAATCCTTCGCGTAATATGCGCCCCTCTTGCTGATGAGGGAGCCTGAAAAGGCTTATTGAATTGGCATTTGGCTTAAGGCTTACAGTTTCAAAAAATGTAAAAAATTAAGTTGACAGTCTGGCGAAGAGCTGTATAATTCTCGCTTCTTTGTTGCAG
>JBLXHJ010000010.1:0-14467 GCA_048259785.1 Methylophaga sp. | reverse complement strand
CCAGGCACAATCGACGCGAAAGCCACTCCCTCCAATCCGTAAGGGTGCACCAGAGCTAGGCTGAGACTAATATTCAGCAACGCCGCACAAGGCGTAAGGCGAGCAAAAATTCCATGCTTATTAATGGCTGTGAGGTAGCGGCTGGCAAAAGGATTTATGAATGGCAATATCGTAAAAAAAACCAGAAACAGGATGAGCCACTTGGCTTTTTCACCAAATTCTGGGCCTAACCAGATCGAGATAAACGGCGCACCGAGCAACAAAGCCCCAGTACCCATAGCAAATAGAATGCTGACAACGTATCGGGATGAGATGAGAAAAACCTGCTGAATGGTCTCATTTTCCGCTTTTGCGCTCAGGCCACTGAACAGCGGCATGAATGCGTGAGTTAGAGTCCACCCAAGGCCACGTATGTGCTGAGTCAGATTGGCTGGTATGCTGTAGAAAGGCACCATAGCAGGCCCCATTATCATCCCAATCACCAAGACATCCGTAGCGTTCTCCACTCGGGTGGCAACTCCCTGAATGAACGACTTGAATCCGAACACGATCAGTTCTCGCAACCGGCTAAACGAAAATGTTCCCTTCTGAGCTCGAATAGCCCCATAAGCCGGTCGTGAAAGTATCCACATAAATAATAAATACTTTATCGTCAATCCAATCGCATTAATGGTTGCGAGAAGCACCAGACCATTTTCGGGAGTTATAAAAGCGTATAAAAGAACAGAACCAACAACAGAGTTGATAATCGTTATATTATTCTTCAAGTAATATTTCTGGAATCCTTCCAGATAGCTTTCAGCAACATAACCGGGAAAAGAAATCAACAAATAGGCGCCAATAATAACAAGGAACAGCGTGTATTTTTGGTGGGGCTCATCATTCGGGGCTATACCGCCTGAAAACCAGACGCCCCAGCAGAAAAAGAATACAAATAATAGAACTCCCACAATCGCCATGAATACAAGAGCCGACATATAAACCGACTGGAGTGCCTTCTCATCTTCCTCTGCAAGATGCTTGGCAGCGTATCGGCTAATCGCGGGACGAAGCCCCAGGTCCAGGATGCCCATATAGCCAATCACGGCACCAATCATCTCCCAAAGCCCGTAGTCGTATTTCCCCAGGTTATGGACGAAAACCGGTGTCATCACGAACGTGATGATCAGCTTTACAAACATTACAAGAACGTTTGATCCGGTGTTAACAAGCAGGGTACGAATCATTGATCTATGACCCTACCAGCTGATCGTAAAGCGCATGCAGTTCTTGGGCTGGTCTAGCGATGCCAAATCGTCTCACTGCGAGGGACTGGTAGTCGGCAAACTCCTGCGTGCTACTCGCTTCAACCTCCCTCTTAATAAGATCTGCCAATCTCGAATAATCTCCCGGCCGGAATGTCCTTACAGGACTCCCAGCAACTACCTCTCGCAACCCAATGCAGTCAGAGGATAGAAGCGGAATACCGGCAGACAGGACCTCCATCGCCAATAACCCGCAGGCCTCCCAGCGAGACGGCATCACGACCATATCCACCGCCTTAATCATGGAAGGCATATTGTCAGTGGCGGGCATTTGGATGAACTGTTCCGAAAGCCCTTTTTCTTCTATGTATTTGTAGTCCTCACGTATGTACCCGCCCCAACCAAAAGTAACGACCTTCGGTAAAGGCATGAACTCCACCGACTTGAGCTCAGCGATTGCATCTACCAATGTACGGAAGCCCTTTTGCCCCATAAATCGGCCAAAGAACCCGACAAGACGCGTATCCTCACCCTCCCCCAACTGCACCCTAAGATCCGAAGAGGTCTCGTTGGCGAAATAATCGGTATCAACGCCGTGTAAGATTGGATAAAGCCGCTTAGCGGGCACATTAGGGAAGAAGGTCCGAAAATTATCTGTAGCATCCTCCGTAACGGTATGGATTGCATCAATTCTCTGGAACAATCGACCCATCACAATTTTTTTTGCTAAGCCCACGCCCCCGTCGAACTGCGATTCCAAAAACACGTCATGAGCTGTCATCAAATGCTTTCGCTTTAGCCCTATCCGGGCGACTTCTGTAAGCAAACCTGCTCCGAAACCATGGGAATGAACTAAATCAGAAGACGTTTTTTTAAGGGCCGCTCTCAACTCTCTAACGAAAGATAATGGTTCTTCAGGCGACTCAATCAACCTAATCCTATTTTTTCCCAAGTATTTATCTAAATACTCAGACAAACCATGATCCGGCGAAAACAAGGTAAACAAACAGTCCTTATAACAATCTTGTCCATATACATACCTGAAAAAGGTTTTTATACCTCCACCCGGCTGCAAAGCAGTCATAAAAACATCCATATTTAAACCTTTATCAGAAAACTAACAACTTCTATCTCTGACTTTATTTGCCAGCCTGAACTTAGAACCATAACAAGAAGACTCGACCGAAGAACTTTCATAGGATTTACCTAAAACATTCTTCAACGCCAAATTAGAAAATGCTATAACCAGACCGGCAAACAAATACCAATAGTATTGAGACAATCCCCAATAATTAATACTGTAAACTGCATACATCCAAAATAGCGTTATTAGCGCTTTATTTAGCCTCGCATAAAAATCAAGACTATCCATATTAAGTTTTGAGAAACTGGATCTTACAAAAAAAAGCTTCTTTATTATCTTAGAAAGAAAAGCCATAAATATCAGGAACCCGACTACCCCCAACTCTATGAGCACTTCCGCATAAAGGTTATGGCTAGCCTGACGAGAACCCAACTTATGAACTTTCGCTTCAGGTGTTGTGCCCAATCCGTGCCCAAAGATAGGTCTAGTCATCCCCAGTTTGAACTCATTAACCATACCCCTGATCCGCCCTTCTGCTGAAGCACCACCCTCAGCATCCCGATCAATCAGTGATAAGTATCGCTCTTTTTGAACCGGTGTCATTACTGAAAAGGCAAGAATTGCTGCCAAGATCCCGACGACTAATAATCGAAACTTCTTTTTTGATTCCTTGAAAACAAAGAAAGCAACCACAAGAAGCGCGATAAATCCACCGCGGGACATAGTCAATATCAGGGCGTAAAGCAGCAGTGGCATTAACAACAAATAGAGCGCTTTTGACTTCCAACCTAGCGGCCAAAGCAAGTAGTGAAGAAATGGAACAGCAGTTGCTATTACAAACCCAAGCTCATTAGGATTAATAACATCAGCAGGTGCCCCGGCTAGTCTATTTGCAAACTCTTTTGAGCTCAAGTAAGTCGAGCTCCCCCAATATCCACTTGTAATATTAAGATAAAGAGGCTCCAACACACGGAAAACCTGGCAACCGACAAAAATAAACAAAAAAACCTTAAGTCGCCTCTCAGTGTCGACAAACAAAGCCACAAAGAAAAGAAAAACTGATGCCTTTACAAAGGGGTCAAGATTTGTCCTAATGACGCTGCCAGGCCATTCAACGAATGGGATAGATATGATGATGTAACCAACAAGTACGAAAAAACCCCTAAAAACCGGGTCGTCCATTTTATATTTGAACTTGTCCTTCTGGCTAAACAATAAAACCAGAAGAATCAAAACTTCTATTAGCGTTGGACGAATAACACCATAGCCAGGAAATCGCGCAGAGAACCTAATAAAAAAATCGATTACAAAATATAGAAAAAAATAGAAAGTGAAGCCACTGACCAATGACTCTGAGGTTTTATCAGTGGTAGACCATCTAATGCTGTTCCTGCTCGAGGTCATGAGACAAGCTCACTATAGACATCCTGATGCTCTTCCACCATCACTCTTTTGCTAAATCGAGCCCCGGATGATGCCAAAGCTGCCGCTCCAGTCTTATACCTCAAGTTTTCATCAAGAACTAACTTCATAAGACTATCGGCCAACTCGTTGGTGTCTCCGCAATTATAGAGATATCCGGAAACACCATGCTCTACTGCCTCAGGGTTCCCACCGACTGAACTACAAACCACTGGTAAACCTGAACGCATGTACTCGACAATAGAATTGGAAAAGCCCTCGGACTCAGAACAGAGTATTCCTATGTCGAAAGCCGGTAGGCAATCAGCAACATCTGAACGACGCCCCAAAAAATGGACACGCTCTCGCACACCCAAAGCTTCAGCCTGTTGGCTCAACCCATTATGGTCGCCATCGCCTATCACAACCAAACGAAGATTGCCTCCTTTCTGGACTACCACCGCCAAAGAAACTATCGCATCAGAGATGCGCTTCAGTGGACGAATATTGGCTACGATGACACCAAAAACAGCATCAGGATACCGATTACGCAAAAACAGGACTTCATCAGGAATCGACGCGTCTCCAATCCTTTCCTCATAGCCATTATAAATCACATCTATTCCGTCTTTAGGAATTCTTTCATTTCTGGACACCACATCCTTCACGGCTTGGCTGTTCGCAATTACCGACGATACGGCACGCCGAGAACACCGTAACAGGAAAAGGTATTTTTTCGTGTACCAATAGCCCATATCCCTGCGCGATATAACCGTATGAACACCAAACGGTCTAAATAGAATCGGGCACATGATAGACGGATCAATAAAAAACGCATGAACGATTTTTCCACCGCTTTCCCGAAACCGCTTTGCTTCTTTCCAAAGCGCTAACCAAGCCGCGGGATTAGTGAGGCCCGAGCGTCCCAAAACCGTGTAGCTACAGGGAAACCCATTTTCTTTCAGGTAAGCGGACTCCTGAAAGACTAAAAGGTGAGGAGAAAACCTTTTTCTATCAATCCCTTGAACCAACTGATAGAGCTGCCCCTCGGTGCCGGCGTGTGGATTCTTAAAACTGTCGATGACGTACAGAATAGGTACGGGCATATCCTTTGACCCTGTAAAAACTGTTCTTAGCTTTTGGAACCGAGCAACACTCTGCCTGCCCTGATAGGGTCAAGGAATCCCGAAGCGATGAGATAGCCTATCGAACGCCCCTTTTGACCACACTCCCAATATACCTGGCCAAGTCTGTAGTTTATCACCGCCTTACGTTTACGTATCGTGCGGTTTCTATAGGGGTAACGTTTCCTTGCGCGCTCAAGAATTTCCATGCCGGTACGCCAACGAGTTTCTAGGCCATTTGCGCTGATTGACTCCCCGTGCTTGCGATAAAAAAAAGCGACTTCTGGAAGAAACGCCACCTTAAACTCTTCCATGATTCGCAGAGCCATATCGTGATCCTGGCCGGCTCTAAAAGACTCTTCAAACATTCCCACTTTTTCGAATACTGAGCGCCGTATCAAAGAACCGCCTGGAAGCGCCATATAGCAGTCAAGCAGAAGACTATTAGGGTCACTTGTTTCAGTGTGGCTATCCTCAGGAACCTTGAAAAGAAAGCGACCATCGGCATCGACGGCGTGCCCTTGACCATAGACCATACCAACATCAAGGGACTGTTCAAGGAATGCAACCTGTTGTTCTATCTTATGGGGAGCAAAAAAATCATCACTATCTAATATAGAAATATAATCTCCGACAGAATGTAACAATCCTAAGTTTATTGACTTTGATTGCCCCTTGTTTTCGTGACTCGGATGCGTAAGGAGCTTTATTCGTCCAGAATCCTCTAGGCGACTTAATAGCTCAAAACTGCCGTCCGTTGAGCCATCATCTACTACAATTATTTCAATTGGGGAATAGCTTTGCGAAAAAGCCGAATCAACAGCTTGCTCAATATATTTTACGCGATTGTATGATGGAACTATAACGGATACCAACGGTCTTCTACTCATTTAAACACCTGAATTACAAGGGCATATATCAAACAAAACCTTCAACCTCTTTAATTATTCTAGAGGTAACAGTAGACCATTGGTACTCATTGCTAACAGCACGAAAACCTGCTGCACCAAGCTTTCTAAGACCTTCCTCTGATTCAATCAGCTCAATAATCAAATTAGTCAATCCTTTGGAATCGCCCGGATCAACAACAAACCCTGAACCGTTATCTTCAATTAGCTCAGGCATTACTCCTGCTTTTGTCCCGACACATGGAACACCGTATGACATCGCCTCAATAAATACCTCACCAAAAGCTTCATTATGAGAAGGCAGTATAAAAAGGGAGGCCGCCTCAAAACAACGCTTGTATATAGCCAAGTCTTCTGAATTTCGTTTATCAAGGAACCCCAAGCATTCAATCCCAGGTTCGTCGATACCCCAGTCTTTACCAATCATAGTTAAAGTTACATCCGGAATGACTTTTCGAACTCTTCGAAATGCATCCAAAAGTTCTTTTCCACCTTTAGCTTCGAAGGAATGGGTTGCAACAAACAAGATATTTTTTTTACTGTAATTTTTATCGAGCGGGCTATTTATCGAAAAGGGACTTCCAAAACCAGCGTACACAACCTTTTCTTCAGGCAGTCCAAAATCCTCTATAAATGATCTTCTTAGAGTCTTACTCATTGTAAAAATTCGTGTCAGCGATTGGTATACACTCTTTTCAAAATTGAATGCTCGATGAAGAACGTCATTCGCAACAATACCAGAGCTGATCGATCTAGCATAACTAGAAAAATTATTATCATGGAAAGAGAATATAGGGACTTCTTTTTCTTTTATGATCGGAGTAGCGTCTATTCGGAAGTTAGATCCAATTTGAATCACTGAATTATACGGTAATTCCACAGCTTCAATTGCATCGCGAGCATACTTGCTTGCAAGATGGTACCGACCAACATCTAGCTGATCTTTTACATTCCAGCGATCCTTGCTCATCGATAAGTTCTTGACGAAATACGCCTTTCTAATTACTGGGGGAATTTCAAAATCCACCACATCGCACATAGTTCCAGCTTGATGTAATTTCTGAAACAAATTATAGAATGCCGAGCCCTTCTTTTCTTGAAAGCTCCAACCTTGGATCAAACCGAGCAAATTTACTTTGGAGGTCACACTTGCCCCCAATCGAATCTGCTGTTTCGATTTAGAACTTGAGCCCCAAGCCTATCTATACCCCAGATAGACTTTAGAAATCCAAACCAGTTTTCACCTACACCATGACGAGAAATTGAAAACCGATCATCGACTCCACTCCTATCGTAGTAAGCAGCTACCGCTGTTTCGAAGCCCGCGTTCTTTACTTCTGCTTTGGCAAATTCAGTAATATCGGCAGGCTGCCCATTTGGAAAACAGAAATGACGTTTTAGATCCCCTAATTCCTGATTAAGATGATCGCGACACCCAACCACTTGTGCTTTTACTTCATCCTCAGAAAGATGACCTAGACTATAATGAGTCTGAGTATGACCACCGATCGAAACTCTATTGTCTTGCATTTCCCTTAACTCTGACCAAGACACAGAGCGATATTCAGAGACTGGGGATGCAGAGGGCTGAACTTTTGTGATGAATGAAATACGATCTAAAATATCTTCAATCTCATTACCAGACATTCTCAGCATAACGCTGACGAGTTCTCGCCAAAGTTTAGCTTTATTATCTCTCCAGTATTTTTTACTATACTCACGTCCTCCCAAAAAAAAGCTTTCGGATATATCGTCACTATTATCAATAATCCATTTCAATTTGTCGTGCCACAACCAGACACCCTCACCGACAAAATCAGTAGCAACATAAAAAGTAGCTGGAAACTGGTACTTTTTAAGAAGCGGAAAGCAAATTTCATAGAAATCACGATACCCATCATCAATAGTCAGTGATACGATAGGCTTCTTTCGAAAGGCATGAGAGTTCCGTAACTCGCACTGATTAATTGCATCACTGAGAGAAAGAACTTCAAAATTCTCTTTCAAATATGAGAACTGCTTTTCCAAGGTATCCTGATTCAGGAACCCACCAGCCCCATTCTTTGAAAATCTGTGATACATCAAAATACGGGGGTAATTCCGCGTTAGCGCTGATGCAACCTTATACCCGCCATATGGACCTACAACTCTTACCAATTCTGAGAAAGACAACATTAAACCTTCCTTGAAATTCGTCCTTACTGAGCTTGGAAATCCTGAGGCGGCAACGGCGCATTAACCTTGTTCAATTCCCAGCCCCTTGCGTTAACATCGCCTTTGGAGTCGAACACATAAAGATAAACACTATCTTTATGTTGGCTAAGAGTACCTAGCTTTAATTCAATAGATATTTCCCTTTCCTTCCAAGCAACGGGCCGTTGGACCTCACAATGAGCACCTTTCGACCTTACCTCTTCTATTGTAGGCAGGTTACATAACAAAACCCGATGAAGGCTCTTATCAAGATAAATATCATCTAATTCGACCGTGAATGGGACTGGCATAAAATCGTCGATCCCTAGAAGAGCAATCGTCAATCCCGTGGTATCGTCCACTGAGGAGCTTTTTAGAGCTTCAGTCCATTCGTTATCACTAGCCAAGTAGACCCTTCCATTTAACCAAGCGGTAAGGCTAGGGTTTGAACCGAGATCAATTTCAATTTCAAATAGATTCCATGTTCCTGGCTCAGGTGAACGACTGCCAAAAGCATTTGCCCATATTGATTTTCCTGTTCCAGCTAACCCTAGATTTGCAAGAGAAAAACGATAACCGGTTCCGCTCGGGTCGGACCAAAAGCGAGCATACTTGCCACGCGGGGATAGAAATCCGGACTGATCAAACTTGCTGAGCGATGAAGATTCGGGAAACACCACCTCAGAACCGGAATCAAGCCCGACAACTCGCTTTCCAGTAAGCTCTTTTATACTTACGCCTCTGGGGGGCTCTATAAACAGCCAACCGTTAGGAACCTTTCCAACCTTTTCGTAGGCGATTACCTTGCCGAGACCATCCACGCCCTCAATTTTAATTTCCTCACCGTAGCTCTCACTGCCACCGGTGATAAATGATGATGGATTTTTCTCTGCTGGTATAGCGTAGTAGTTAGTTAGGTCATAAGGGAGCTTTATCCAGAAAGCAGAGTACATTTTGGATGACTGATAGGCTGTCCTCTCCCCTCCACTAGCTTTAGGCCAGCCTAGAAAATTTACATTGCCTTTACCATAATAGTGTGATCCAAGCTCACCATCTCTAGTTTGCCGCGAATTAGTTACTAGCATTCCAGAGCTGTGCTCCTCGGGTACAGAGGGCTTTGTCCATATTGTATTGGGGTCCACTGTTACTCTTTTCACCAGGGTCATATCTTCAAACGTCGACTGGTATTTGTTGACAACGCCATTCTCCCAAGTCACGTCTGTTTGGTCATAAAGAACGGGGGCGCTTTGGTCCTTTGATCCAAAACCGGCGCCGGTTATGGAAATTTGCAGTCCTGACTTGAGCTCAGCTCCCCCAGAGTCAATGCCCGATAAAGTAGGGGCTCCTGAGGAAAAAGTTGCAAACATCAACAGGCCGGCTGCAGAAACAAGCCTGCCCGATCTCGTGGCTCGCCCCGTTGAGATCAAAAATGCAGGTAATTTGTTCATTTTTATCTCCTCCGGCTACATTGCTGCATATAGCCAATGTTTCGAACTTTCCCAATCAGCTTGGTTTATCAGTAAGTTGGCATCATCACAAAATTTGGTGCCAGTCATAATTGCATGGTGCCTACTTTTATATTAAACATTGTCGCAGATTTTGCGACTGCGTACTTTACATAACGCGCATTTTCATTAGTTTATTCAAACCTTGGAGCCCAATAACTTATAATGTTTTTCGATAAGGCTTTCCACGCACGAAAACACCACATGGTTCACAAATGGACATTTTTATTCTTTACAAGGAAGACTACCCTTGGGACGTGAGGGTTGAGAAGATTGCCGAAAGCCTGAGAGATCACGGGCACAATACCACCATCGTTGCTCGCAACTTTTCTGGTATGAATCCTGCTGAACTGAACGATGGACTTTCCGTCATTAGGCTTCCCATCATCGGCAGTAACAATTCACCACTTCGCAAACTAGCAAACATTCCATTCTGGTTCAGTCCCCTTTGGATTCGGACACTTCGCGACGCAATATCACAGTCTGAAAAACCGATAATTATTGTTCGGGATATCCCCTTAGTTAAAACGGCGCTGTTTGTCGCGAAACCCAAAGGAGCAAAAGTAGTTCTAGACATGGCGGAGGTATATCCCTACATGTATGCCTCTGCCCGAATGTTCACTGAAGGCAAAACACTGGAAACTTTTACCAAAAACCCCGCTTTGGCCGAGAGGTACGAATCCCAAATACTACCTAAGCTCGACCATACGCTAGTGATGATCGAGGAATCACGCGACCGGCTATTGAGAAAAGGCGTCAATCCGGAACGGGTAACAATCGTCAGTAACACTCCGCCAACCTCGAAGTTTTCTGGCACGACACACACACACGAAGGGAATACCCTTCGCATAGTCTACGTAGGGTTTTTAACCAAACTCAGAGGTTTAGATCTCCTCATCGAAGCAGCTTCCGAATTCATCAAAATGGGCAATGTACCCAGCTCTCTCAAAATCGACATTGTCGGCAAAGGAGCAGAACGTGAGCACTTAATTAGTCGTATTAAAGAGCTAAATCTACAAGAGTCTGTGACTGTCCACGGCTGGCTGGAACACCATCAGGTTGATGAATTAATGGCTCAAGCGAATGTGGGCGCCCTCACCTACCGAGTGTGTCCTCATTGGAATCACACCATTCCGAACAAAATCTTTGACTATATGCTTGCCGGTCTCCCGGTTTTGGCTACCGAGGTTAAGCCAATAAAAAGGATCATTAACGAGACTGAATCGGGCTTGGTATGTAAGGATCTCGACATCAAAGATATTGCTCAGAAACTTCAAATGCTTAGGAGTCCTGGACTCCGCGCAACCCTTGGAAAAAACGGAATTAACGCTATTAAATCCAAATACAACTGGTCCAATGATGAAAAGCGCCTTCACGCGGTCATTGATTCATTGACCAAATAGATTTCACGTCCCGGTAAGCCGCCTATATGCGGTTCTTGCCAGGGACTGAATCAGAAAATCCGGAGGATATCGGAAGATATTCTTTAGAAAATAACGATAGCTGGAGTACCTGAATCGGGACTCCTCTGCCTTATACCTCTCCACGTACTCTTCATCTGTAGCCGGCTTATTTTCCATCTTTTGAAAACGCTCCCAAGACAAAAGTGAATCGACTGAGGCTTGGGTCGCTGGATCGGCGATCTTCAACCGAAAATCCTTATCAATCATAATCGGCACCCAACTGTACTTAGGGTGTTGATTTGGCTGCAGTTCAACTTCCGCAACCAGAGTCTGTTTTGTACTCTCGGACCAAAGATCAAAAACGAAGTTGCCAAGAGAGTAAAAAATAACACCTTGCTTATACCGCTCGACCGGCTGGACAACGTGAGAATGATGCCCGAAGACCACGTCGACTCCAGCATCTACCAACGCCCGACCAATCTCCTCCTGGCTTGGCGCAGGATAATCCAAGAACTCAAGACCCCAGTGGATTGAACAAATGAGAAAGCCCGTGCACGAAGCTCTCAAACTTCGAACCTCTGCCAAGAGTTTTTCCCGATCTTGTCGATTGCTATAGGGAAGATTCGTTTTGTCTTCGGCCCATTCCTCCGGCCTCATGGAGACATTAAAAATATGACTTTCAACGCCCCCATGCGAAATAGTGTGGACATTAGTACTGATTTCCGACTCAAGCCCAATGACATCCATACCGGCATTTCGAACATTAGTTACAGTATCCCAGAATGCAGCCTCGCCATGCTGCATCGCATGGTTATTCGCAACACAGAGCACATCAATTCCAGCTTGTCGTAAAAAGCTAAGGTGCTCGGGGCTTCCTCGCATCTCAAATGAGGCTAGCTTCCTTGGCCTTAACCCCAAATCAGAGGTCACTGTCTCGAGATTACCAATCACCGTATCTGCGTTTTCGAAACACCGTGAAATGTCGTTCAGGACACGAAATCCGAGCTTGGAAAACGTGCTCCGCATACCGTGGCCGACACAGACCGGATGATCTCCAAGGGAGATATCCCCCACTGCGGAGATTCGTAGGGTTTTATTATCCGTTGACATGAATGTCCATATCCTGAAAAAAGTAGGTATGCTTGCCGCTACGCATCAAATCCTTACCTGCGTTGACAGTCGCAATTAAATCTATCTGCTCGTTCAGTTGGGCTCTGAGCTCCCGATTGACCCAATTCTTTAAATGATCAGTGCCATGCTCAGGGTTTGATGAAACATAGAGTTGGAACTCCCCCATTTCTGTCTGCGATACGGTGAACTTGAAGCACTCATGGAACTCACTCATATAGGAATCAAGCGCTCTACCAAATACCACTGCATGGAATTTGTGCTCTGGGGTTAAATACGCAAACTGTTGCGCTGTCCGCCCCTGAAGCTCCTCAATCACTCTTGCATCCCCTAACAAGGCACAATGAGTCTCGCGAGTTTTGAAGGTGTCTCCCAGCTTGTAACGGACAAGACTTTGAGAACTACGTGAGACATCCGTAATCAAAGCAGAATCATATTCTGACTCAACCCAGAGCCAAGGATTCACGAAGTGCAAATGCCCCTTCTTGCATTCGAAAGCGATAATATCGAACTCTGTAGATCCATATTCTTCAAGCACCGGGGCGCCAAACGCTGAACTGATAAACCTTTTCTGTGCCGGCAGCATGGATTCCGCCGTGCAGATCACTGCTTTCACGCCCTCTGGCTTGAATCCTTTCTCTTCGATAATCTGGGCAGCCTCCAGAATCAGGGAGGTATAACCGTAGACATATTGAGGCCTCCAACTAACAAGGTCTGAGACTATATCCTTGGCATTAGACTCGGCTGGATAGAAAACTTTTCGGTTGAGGAGGAAATCACGAACTTTCGCCCCTAAGGTGTTTGTTGCCCTACCCCATATACGAGCCTCTCGTTGCCCTAAGCGTATGCCATGGTGACGATAGCAATAAGAACGTACGGCGAGCATTCGTGCCAACTCTTCTCTTGAGAGAAGAATGTGAGTTGGATCCCCCGTCGTACCCGCGGTGTGACGAGAATATCTCGTTGCCGTCTTCGGGGCATTGCTAGTGCTCTCGCGAAAGGCGCCCTTGGTTAAGGGCCTTTGGTCAACTAACTGGGCAACACTACTAACGTATTGTCCATTCTCGCCCCTTGGACGAACCGATTTTAGTGTCGCGTCTAAATGCTTTTTTCGTTCCTCATGAGTCAGACGCCACAACTCAGATACTTCTCGCTCTAACTTGGAAACAGGTAATCGCAGGGCGAAAAATGTCAGCCGAGCAATTAAATAACGAAGGAAACACCAAAGCCTCATGATGCTAAAGCTCGTTTATAAACGGCTGAATACTGCTCAGCCATGGCTTGCGCTGAGAGCTCACCTGCCAGTTTCTTGTTTGCTCGTTCGGATCTTTCACGAGCAGCATTACTGTCAGATAATACCTTTTCCATCGCCTCAACAAGTTCCTCTTCCACATTCGTTACCAGGACCCCATTTACACCATTCTCAAGCACTTCGGGAATCTCGCCCACAGACGTGGAAACAACTGGAAGTCGAAGGGCCATTGCTTCAAGTAAGGTAATTGGAAGCCCCTCAGTTGCAGATGAGATAGCTAAAACATTTGATTTAGCCATGATTGCGGGAGTATTAGGGCAGTACCCGGCCAACAAAACGTGTTTATCCAACGCACATTCAGAAACACGCTGTTCTAACTTTTCTCTTAGGTAACCATCACCCGCTATAACTAAACCGGCTTTTGGAAAGCGCTGTCTAAGTTTTTCAAAACACAAAATGAGCTTCCCGAACTGTTTTTCTGATGACAAGCGCCCCACACCCAGAATCACCGGCTTATGGCCAAAAATGAACGCATCAACCTCTTCGGGAATGGGACCTTTAGCGTTTTGGAGAACACTCTCAACTTTCAGGCCGTTACGAATTACGGAAACCTTTTCGGAGTAACGAAGGGCTCTCGGAAGCTCTTTTCTCATTGCTTCCCCTACCAGTACCACCGCATTTATTCGTCTCAATACCAGCCTATCCAGTTTCTCGTAAACCCACATGCGAGTGAACATAGCGGCATGAACGTAGCCATGCAGCGTTGCGACAAACGGAATCTCTTTGTTAAAGCGACCGAACAACCCCAACAGGATATTGAATTTATACCCATGGGAATGAAGCAAGTCTGCCCCCCACTCGTCCACCCATTGACAGATACGGAGAGTTTCATCTCTGTTCAAGCCAGGCTTCATACGCCACGTTTTCAATGGAAGCCCCAAACGATCAGCCTCCTTCTCAATCGCTTTTTCCTCAATACCCGGCTCACCGACGCTGAAGATCATAGGCTTCAGGCCCAACTCCTGCTGAGCTTCAACGAGCGCCAAGAGCATTCGCTCAGCTCCGTATAGCCCGCCGCTATCGATAAGATGTAACACCCGAAATCTCACTTCAACCCTTCCTTGGATTCCATACAACCTTCTTCTCGCCTTTAGAGAAAGCAACGAATGCCTTAAAAGACGCAAGGTTTAACAACACGAAGTAGTAAGGCAGAGCATAAACCGCA
>JBLXHJ010000009.1:0-15212 GCA_048259785.1 Methylophaga sp. | reverse complement strand
CAGAATCCACCTACCTCACGAAAATGAATAAGCTAAGGGATGCCATCGATCAGGGGCAGCAAGACGTTGATTCGGGAAAGATCCGCCAATTCACCAGCGATGAGTTTGCGAATTACCTTTCAGACAAGGCTACGCAGATAGCCACAAAAGCCGAGGACGTCTGAACTCTATGCAACCATGGATGGTTACCCTCACAGATTCAGCTCTCACAGATATAGATGACATTCTTGAAGCGACTCTATTGGTGTTCGGCATTGGTGTTCGGCATTGGTGTTCGGCAGTATTCAACTCCAACGCTATTCCGCCCAGTTCCAATTAGCGATTAGAGAACTTGAAGCCGGTGGCCCAGATGCTGCCCTGCTAAAAGATCGGTCAGATATACAATCAGGGATATTTACCGCCAGCGTCAGTCAGGTTAACCCCGAGAGTAATCAGAAAATGACTCTGCCTCAGTTATTAACAAGAGCTCGCTATCGTTTTTTCTTCGAGTCCCGCTTCAGCGAAGGGATCCTTCAGAAAACCTTTGATCACAGCCCGTTCAGATTTCTCTGATGCGATTAAAATATCATATACTTATCCGGCCTTTATTATTTTTACCATAATTTAAAACACCCCTTATACTTTTTTCTACTAACCGAATTCTTGAAGCGCTTGGAATTGTTGTCTAGCCTTAAATTTATTTTCCACCTATCAACAGGCATCGAGAAAATGAAAGAAAACAGGGAAGAGCTTGAATCAATTAAGCGGGATGTTGAATTCGATCGTTGGCTTGCCGAAAAACTAGCTAAAAAAAGAGGAGCTTTATCAGAATATGAGATCGAACGTTATAAATCACTTATATATGAGCAAGTTGACTCACGTATGGGTATTGTTTCCGACAAATGGGAAAGGGAAAAAAGATGACAAAAGATACGGATAACTTTGACAAAGACCTTGAAGAAAGGCTGACGGTGATAACTGAAAATCTCATGCGAAAAAGATCGATTACCTTTGATGAAGACGAGTTACATAATCGAACACAGGAACTGAAGTCTGCGGTCTATGCCGGAATCGAACGAATAAAAATCATTTACCCTGAGTTATCAATAGGAGAAAAAATTCACGAGTCAATACAGATAAATAAAAACACAAGCGAATAAGATGTTAAAAATAGTTAACTCCAAATTTAGCTGGTCAAATCTCAGCTCTCTCAGAACGGCTGGGGCATTGAAAATTGGATATATTGGTTTAGCAATTATACCAGCCGTATCGTTTTTTATTATATCAATAAATGATTACCTTGGAGAAGCTTCCAACATAAAATTGCCTTGGACCCTTTTTCTAGCCTTTATGGGAAGTATTTTTCTTGCCATTGGCCACTTCCTTAATGAAGTTCTTTGTCCGCAACTCATAAAAAACCATCCATCTCAAGAACTACACCGCTCAAGCATTTCAAAATATATAAAAGATCAAACCACAATATTAGAAGAAATCATGAACAGAGAAAGAAGAGCTATCGAACTTGAACTAACAGAAAAATTTCCTTTAATTTCAGCACAAGCTGCAAACGACATTTCATCCGCAGTTTCAGAAAAGCTAAAACATATCAGCGAGGACAGCGATCAAAACCGACTATCATTTATTGATCACGACAAGGTATGGGATAAAGAAAACACCTCACTATTATCTGCACGTTTTTTTATCAGTGCCCTTTATCTATTATCATTAGTAATACTCGCCACGCTAATATTTAGTCAAAGTGTAACAGTGTTCAGGGCTGCATTTTTAGCTTGACTCTACGACGCCAACTCGCCTCTAAACTCTGCCTAAACCCGATTTCGAGTCATAATAGAATTAGGTCATAGCCCAATCCCATCAACTGGAATCTGCGGAAACCGGGACAGATTTATTTTCAAGACGCTGGGCCTACCCAGCTTACGAGTTGGGAACCTGATTTCGATACGTTTTTCTATCTCATGAATGAACTTGTTGGCACCGATCAGCTTATTGCTATTGATCCCCGAGCGAATCGGTAATCCCCCCGACAAACTGCCGATAAACCTCAACCCGCTTCCCATGGTTGGCTGCCAAGACCCGAAACGTGTCTGGCTCATCCATCCAATAGCAAGCGACCAGAGTAGCTCAATACAACGACAACAAGCCAATAGATAGGCATCGGTTGGCGATTATGACCGCGTTGGACAATATGATGGGGAAAATTGGACACAATGACCCTGACTTGTCTTGGCACCAATGTCTCCTTGCTTCTTTTTTTTGGCACAGAATCCGTTCTGTGTGACGTGACTGATGTTAGCGGAATTCATCCCTCTGTTGGTAGAGAATACTGTCAGCTTCGGGGCATCCGAGAAACTCTGAAAATAAATCTGTCCCGGTTTCCTATCCGCCTCAGAAAATGCTTGGCTGCCCGGTGAGGATCACGGCCACTTTGTCTTCCTCGGCGCGATTCAGCGCCTCAAATACTTCATAGCTCAAAGCGTTGGCCTTGCCATTGCTGACGGTGATGGTCGCGACGCCGTTGTTCAGTTGATAAATTGAGAGATCCGCCCCTGGCTTTTCCTCACATTATAGCGAGTATGAGGAGGCTGAACTTTGCTAGCTTCTACAATCAGCCTCAATGGCTTATGCGCCATTTCCCATCAACTACTGGCTTCCGAAAAACGCCTTGGCTTGACGTATCCTCTCCTCACCGCTCAACAGGTATTGGTAGAGATCCACACTAAAATACACCATCACTTCATCCACCGACTCATGGTGAGCAACGCCCAGCACAAATTCGTTGTAGCGTGCCAGCAAGCCATAACCAGCACCATTGTCATCGGTCACCGTGACAATGGGCGATACGCCCCACCATTTCCGGTAGCGACTGCCTTCGAAGTATCGCACATAGCCTAAGGGCTCGAGCATCAACGCTGTGTCCAGCTCAGTGCGATCAAGGCTGTCACTACGGATGGCCAATGCAGGAGTAGGCCGCAGCACAATCAGTTGCCAATCCGGTGCAGCACTGTTGAATTGTTTATCGATCCTGAACTCATTGGCCTTGAACTCCCAGGGCCACATGGCAAACCCGTTCAACAGCCAGTCGTGGTGACTGCGGCGCATGGCTTCCGCCTCGTTGGCCGCCAGTTTCAGGAGCAGGTCCTGGTCTTCTCCCATCGCCTCCTGCATGGCATTGGCCACGTAAAATACGGCGACTTCCGGTGACTCGGTTCCAGCCCAGACATCGCTGGTGCAAGACACGCTATTTAGCGTGTCGTCGCTGCCGGATGGTGATGTGCCTTCGAGGGTCAGGTTGTATGTGTTACTTCGGTTGTTTTGAGAACCTTCCCAGTCCTGTGGGCGTTCACCCTGCGTTTCACGAAGAGTCAGGTAACGGGCCAGTTTCTGCCTCAGTGCCTTGACCAGCTTCTGGTTCTGCTCACCGTAGTGAACTGCATAGGCATCGATGATGAATCTGTAGGCCGCTTCGTATTCGCCCGCGTCCAGCCTGTCCTGCACCGGTGGCTGAAGGTTCGACCAACTCAGGGGATGTTCGGTTTGTGGCATATGCACACCACACCAAGGCTGTTGCGCGTGCGCTGGAACAGCCACTACAAATGAACAGAAAAACAGAAAACTAAAGTTGCGAAAACTTTGGCTGCTAAACATGATTCGGACCCTCGCGGCGCAGTTCGTCGTAGATAGAGTCCAACGCGACGTAAAGCTTCACCAGACCCTCAACTTTTGCACTGATACCCAGCTTTTCAGAAATGCCTTCCAGTTTGCCCACTAGCTCTTCCTCTCGATCTTCATCCCGATAGGCGTCACCCAGCTTAGGAAAGTCGCCCCCCTTTTCTGTGCGCTGTTTTGCCTGTTGATAATCCGCGTCGCTGAAGCGGTGGGGCACCATCAGTCTGAGTATTTCCCGGTGTACTTTCGGGTTGGCAAGGTAATGACTCAAACCATGGACGTTCACATCGTGGATGTGAGCAATGTCGAACAGGTCGATTGCCATGTCGCAGTTGGCGGATGCGGGCCACGCGTCCTCAGCCCGGAAGCGCTTCACTTTGCCAATCGGGTCGAGTCTGTGATCAATGTTGAAAAAGTTTGAGCACATGTATTGGTCAGGATTGGGCCTGGCCATGCGCGGCCTGACCAGACTTTTGCCCGGCGCGGGCGTGTCGCCATGCAACAAGGCGCTGGTATTGGCGATCATGAAAATACCGTCAAAGGTGAACTTGCCGGGGCCAAAAGGATTGGCTTTGTAGCGTTTTAGCAGGTCAGCCAATGCATCCGGTTCGGCAGGAAAACCCGCAAGTTCTGGCAAAACCTTCTGGCCGTCGCGCACATTGGTCGTCAACCACTGTGTGCTGGCCATGCGATGAATCGCATCGTGAGCGACGGCGGTACCGAGGGAATGGGCGACGACAGCGTAGCGCCGGTCTTTGGTGCCATGCTCTGCCACGGTTTTCATAATTTTTGCCGCGACAGTCAGTTGCACCAGGCGGCGCACCAGAGCAAAGCGGGAATAAAAGACCGCATCCATACCGTGACTGGTGAAAAAGCTTCCGCTCGGGTCACTATAACTGGCAATGGCATCCCGCACCTTGGTCACCGCTTCCGGTGTTGCGCCTGGCATGTCAGTCAGCCCTCCGGCCAGCGCTTGCCAGTTCGAGAGTATGCGATCGAAGATATCGTCGTAACGGATTTCAACAAATTCAATACTGTTGGTGAGCGTGTCCTCCTCACTGAACCCTGGGTAATAGTTGGCTGCTTTAACCATCGCCGCGACCGGGCCGTCATCAGCAAACGCCCAGCCTTCCTGGTGTGCCCCCACACCATGAACCATAAAGATAGTATTTTTGGCCACAGGAAATCCTCCGTATCCAGACTGGAGCCGGCAGAACTACGTCACGGGGTATGATTTCAGCGATCAAGTGTCGGCATTCGCTACAACGGAAATCGTCCATGCTCAGTCGGCGAGATAGGCTTTCACCCTTTTTACAAATTTAGCCTATCCGTTGAGAAAAACAATTACCTTAGAGTCTTTGAGCTCCACGGCGGGGCCAGCTGTCGAGAGAAAACCGGGACAGATCTATTTTTCTGCCGCAGGCCTTCCCAGCTTGCGGGTTTCAACTCTGATTCCGATGCGGTTTTCAATTTCATCCACGAACTTGCTGCCACCGGTCAGCTTGTTGCTATTGATCGCCGCCCGAATCAATTCATCTGACTGCGAACCATCTTCCTGCTCAACAAACTTCCGATAGGCTTCAACCCTCATCTGGTGACTACCTGCCAGTGCCCGAAAAGTGTCTGGCTCATCCAGCCAATGGCAATGTGACACCCCTACCCGCACAGAATAGCTCGACCACTGATACAACTCAGGTTTATCTACCATCCCTGCCTTAACAGGATTGAGCTCCACATAACGACAACATGCCAACAAGTAGGCATCCGTATCAATTGGACTAATCTTGTAACGACCTTCCCACAGCGAGCCACTGCGCTTTTCAAGAGCGTTCACAAAACGGGTCTGCCGCCCCGCAAGGCGTTTCATCAATTGAGGGATGGCTGTCACGTTGTCGTTCGCCTGAACGACGAAATGCACATGGTTCGTCATCAAGCAGTAACTGAACACCTCCAGCTCATAGACCTGCTTCCATTCCTGGAGATTCGTCAGGTAGTACTTAAAATCACGGCGTTCGACAAACACCGGTTGGCGGTTATGACCGCGTTGAACAATATGGTGGGGAAAACCGGGCACGATCACCCTGGCTGTCTTGGCATCAGCTTCTCCTTGCTTTTGAAGCACAGAATCCGTTCTGTGCACTGGAAACCGATGTTAACCGAAGCACGGTGAGGGTTGGTAGTGACTCAAGCTAGAGTTGAGCCATCGAAGAAGCCGAAAAAATAGATCTGTCCCGGTTTTCTTGGCGGCTATGGTGGCCTACCTGGTCTCGCCGGACGCCGGCTTTGTGACCGGCCAGAACTTCGTGATCGACGGCGGCATGACCCGCAAGATGATTTACGAGGACTAGGGAAAATAAATCTGTCCCAGTTTTTCAGCCAAAAAATAAATCTAACCTGCATTTCCTAAACGATGTACGGACACCCATCACCGGTGCTCCCCGCGGAATCATTTTTCAATGGAAAGCATTCGCTTTAAACCACCCAAAAGCTAGGGCCATACTCCAAAAAGAAAACTTTCACACAAATACTTCAGAAAAGGAATTTAGCCACTCTCAGCTTTCAACTTGCCACTTGAACATCAACTTTCATATCGTTAGTCTTGATGATGGTTTATGGGCAGATTTTGGATCGCGAATCGCGATCAGTGGAAAAAAGGTCCGCAAGGATTGCCCTTATGAGAATGTTACGATTCTCGACGGTCCCTCAGGGGTGCGTAAGAGTGCCCATAAACCACCTCAACTCCGAAACCTTAAGTGTCCACACAGTGACTAAACTAGAGAGCCTGAAGGCAATAAGCACAAAAAGGGAACTCGCGCTTTTACTAGGCGTGAAACCATCTGCACTCACCTACACGCTATATATTTTAAAACCTTCAAATCAGTATGTTCACTTCGATATTCCTAAGAAAAACGGCGGCAAACGTGGTATCGATGCGCCGACAAAAAGGTTGAAATCACTACAGTCAAAACTTTCTGACTTACTTCTAGATTGCATCGACAATATAAATGATGCGAAGGAAGATAAAAAAAACCAGGTAAAACATGGGATCACGAAAAATCCCACGTTATCCCACGGATTTTCTCGAGAAAAGTCGATAATGACGAATTCTGTGATGCATACACATCAAAAGAATGTTCTGAATATCGACCTTGACGATTTTTTTGGTAGTTTTAATTTTGGTCGGGTCAGAGGATTCTTTGTAAAAAATAGAAACTTTCTCCTCCATCCCGATATAGCCACGGTAATCGCTCAAATTTCCTGTTTTGACCACAAACTCCCACAAGGGAGCCCAAGCTCACCTGTAATTACAAATCTCATCACGCACTCTTTAGACATCAAGCTAGCTCATCTTGCCCAGAAATATTCCTGCATTTACTCCAGATACGCTGATGACATTACTTTTTCGACCCGAGAAGCCACTTTCCCACCTCAAATAATGAAAGAGGATGAGGGACTTTATACTCCAGGTAAGAGGCTGAGGCGGGAGATAGAAAGCTCGGGATTTTCTATCAACAGCAAGAAAACTCGAATACAATATAAAGATTCTAGACAGGATGTCACTGGACTCGTAGTCAACAAAAAGCCCAACGTGAAAAAAGAATATTGGCGAACAGCCAAATCACAATGTAATTTATTATTTCAAACGGGTGAGTTCTACAAAACAATAGATAACGCGGAGTTCAAAGGAAATATTAATGAGCTTGAAGGTCAACTAAACTTTATAGATCAGGTTGACATTTTTAATAGGCTGCGACAGAAACGACCTCTCAATCGCGCCTACCAGATAGCTTCGCATGGTCACAATACTAGTGTTTTGCTATCTGGAAGAGAACGAACATTTAGTAGATTCTTGTATTACCGCTTCTTCTATGCGAACAGCCAGCCCACCATTTTATGCGAAGGCAAGACTGACAACATATATTTGAAGTCGGCGATAAACAATTTACAGGGAAAATACCCAAAGTTAGCCAAAGCAAAGTCGGCGAGTAATGACTATGAGCTGCTTGTTAACTTTTTTTCCTATTCAAAAAGAACTCGGTTTTTATTAGAATTATATGGTGGAACATCTTATCTCGGCCAATTTGTCGCTAAGTTTCATAAAAATTATCAATTTTTTGGAGCACCAACTCCTCAAAGCCCGGTTATAATTTTACTAGATAATGATTCTGGCGCCCAAACTGTCATTAAAAAAATTAGAACAATTGCGTCTACTACTAGCTATCCATCATCTTTGAAGAAAGATGACTACAAAAAATCGGATTTTGTTCATATCATCCATAACCTCTATATAGTTTTCACACCGTTAGAAAATGACAAAGATACGGAAATAGAGGATTTATTTGATAATGCAACGCGGAATGTTAAACTTTCTGGAAAATCCTTTAACTATAAAAAAGATTTCGATAAAGATAAACATTATGGAAAGGAAGTTTTCGCAAACAAGGTGGTGGGTAGTAATAAAAAATCAATCAATTTTGATGGATTCAAATTACTCCTGGAAAGGCTAACCAAGGCTATCGATCACTATGACTCTATAAAGTGATAGTACGTTTAAAAATCGGCCAAGAAAAAGTAGATCTGTCCCCGTTCTCAAGCACGGTTTTCAAAATACCTATCAAGGAAGGTGGTTCGTGAAAGACTTTTTTGACCGCGGGTTTGACGATAAAACCAGCATAAAGCTTGGTTTGTATGAGAGATATCTGACAGAGTATTTAGGTGTTTGGGTAGCACTTTCTCCGAAAGACAGAAAAACAGCTGAAATAGACGTCTATGACTTCTTCGCGGGGCCTGGGATCGACGGCAATGGAGCTCCGGGTAGTCCTATAGTTGCCGTCGAAGTAATTCAAAAATTTTCGGATAGATTGGCGTCTTCCGGCCAAAAAGTTCGACTGTGGCTCAGCGACAATAACAAGAAACGTGTAACTTCATTGAAATCGGTATTCTTGGATAAATCAGAATGGCCGACAAATACCTCAATTGAGATTCATGAAATGGAGTTCGCAGATGCTCTCAATGCCAATCGACATCGGCTTGGAAAAATACCGGCTCTCATATTCGCTGACCAATTTGGTGTAAAATTCATCACTCCCGATATTTTCCGTGATTTGATTACTCTTAAAGCTACCGACCTCATTTTCTTCATCACCTCTTGGACGCTAAATCGATTCTCTGAACATGAAAATATTGCAAAGTATCATCAAGGGATTGGAGATTATCTAAAAGAGGCGAAACCCGAGCACATACATCGGATGGTAAAAGAATACTATCAGTCCCTAGTCCCTGCTGGTTGCAACTATCATTTGGCTCCCTTCTCTATGAAGAAGAAAGGAAACGTTCATGGGATTATTTTTGGAACGAGTCATATCTCGGGAATGAGGAAATTCTTAAAAGTCGCATGGGAGATCGATAGTGATCGAGGAGAGGCAGATTTCGACATCGATAACGACCAGCTGACTGGTAATTCTCCTCAAATGGACTTGATCGTCGATGATCGGGCTCCGAAAAAAGTTGAGATTTTCCAAAAAGAGCTAAAATTCGCAATTTTAGATGGACGACTAAAAAATGATAAAGCCGTTCACGAATTCGCCATTTTTAGTGGCTTTTGGCCAACGAAACATGCAAAGCAAGTTGTTCAGGAACTATATAAAAGCGGAGCACTACTCATCGAGGGTGGAGGCGTTCGCCTCAGTGACGCATGCTGTAAAGATCCACGACGATTTACTTTACCTGAACAGTAGGAATCATATCCCAGTTACGACCAGACAATTGCCGGCCGTTCTTTTTCTTGGAGCGTCGAATACCGTCTGAGCCCCAATTTCCCCACTGCTTAAAGAAAAAGGGCACTCCAGATTCGATACACTGGTCTCTGACGTTTAACGCCCACTCTGCTTTCATCGGCCGGGCTTTTGCGCCTGACTCACCACCAACGATGACCCAATGAATTCCTTCAAGATTGATATCGCCAACATCCTCTAGCAGCGGCTCAACAGATAGAAACCGAGTTTCAGCAGAGACCTCTCGTAAAATGTCTATGCGAGGCACACCGTATTTCTTATCTTCTACCGACACTCCCATCCAGGCATTACTAGGTACCTTCCTGCCCAGAGAATATTCGAACATTCGTTCTGCTCGTTTGGTCAATATTTGAAAGACGTGCTGGGGGCAGCGCTCAATTACACTCATCACCGAATCGATGTAAGAAAAAGGAACTTCCTCGTGAAAGAGATCACTCATCGAATTCACAAAATAGGTGGTCGGCTTCGACCTTTGCAAGGGTTGTCCGAGCCTCTCTGGCTGTAAGGAAACCGAAAAACCGTTCTCATACCCGTTTGCACCCATGGCTTGCAGTCTCTTGGCCATTGTCTCCGCGTAGCAGTGCTTGCAGCCTGGTGAAACCTTGGTACAGCCGGTTACCGGGTTCCATGTCTGTTCAGTCCACTCAATTCCGGATTGCGTCGCCATGGTAGAAGTCCTTTCTGTATAAATATACAGTTATTTTGGTATCTGTACGGTCAAAATTCAATGTTGCGTCGAATTTTAGGCTGCTTGCTTCTGTTTTGGAAATGTAATCACTTGTAACTTCACGCTGTTGCTAAACCCGTGCCGGTATACCCGGCAAAGTTCCAAAGCGTCGCATTCAACCGACAAAATTTGCAGGGACAGCCCGACAATAGTTTTCTCCTCACCGTCCGCGTTGGTGTTTCCGAAGAATATGCGTAGAAACCCTCTCGGCAAGTGCTTGAGCGACTTTTACCCTGTTTGATACTGCAAACATAAATAAAAAAAGCGGCCTGCCATTGGCATAAAGTGTTACTGGTTTGGCTACATAGGCGAACTGCTCGCCCAATCGGGTTTTAACAAACTCAGCGACTTCCTCGACGTTCAGACGCTTCATTCCAGTCTGCTCAACCTCACCAAACATGTCGCTCATGATTGGAGCAGGCTTTGACTTGTAAAGTGCATCTTTCCATTCAGATGTGCCCAATAGTAGGTCGATCTTTCTGACCCAGCTCTCGTCCAGCCGGCCCAGATCGTTGGGCGTCATACGAAGCAAAGCGGAAATGGGGAATAGAAGCCAGAGGTCAATCCGTTGAGAGTTCGCAACATGTTTTAGAGTATCCCAGTGAAGCTCGGTGCTGTATGGGTCTATGAATAAGATCGCCCTATCATTGGAAGACAGGCTTCGGCAAAAACGTCTGACAAACTCGTTGCCATCCAACCTAGTTACCCGGCAATCCTTGTCAGGATATTTCGCAACCAGGTCATTGAGGGCATTGTAGTGATCATCGGCAAGATCATTGAAATGATACTTATGGAAAGGCGGGGCGACGCTCAGCGAAATTTGAGCCGAGCCTTCAAGGTCCTCGATCGGAAACATCGGATCTTGTCCTTCTAACGCTCTCAGACTTTGATGCCCAGTACCAGCAAAGGCATCCGCATAATGAAGAGTGAACCCCTTTCCCTTCAGAGCCTTTGTGAAGAACTTAAGATAGTCACGTAGAATAGATAGCTTTAGCCGTGTCCACGGACCTCCATAAGGGTGCCTCGTCATCGCATCGTTCCTCAACCAAGAATCTGCTAATTAATTAACCCCAAAACATATGTCAAACGTGATTGCAGACCATTGGCCATCCAAGCATCACGGACGCCGTAACGGAAACTAAATCCTTCCCGGTTTTCGCCAACTTACTAAATTGCAATTTCAACACCCCCAATCGCACTATCACTACTTGAAGTACCCGCTGCAAAACTTTGAAGATATTGCAAGCAGTCTTCATTATCTAGAATCCCTTTATATAGTGCTGTCTTCCAGTCTCGACATTGATCACTCAATGCTCGCTCATTTAATCGCAATTTTAGAGCCTTTTCTATATCGAAGCCCTTCGAAGACAATATATTTTTCCACTTCCTAATCTCTCGCCTGCAATAAATATCAACCCGCCCCTTCAAGTTTAACTTATCAAAATGGTGAATGACCTTTTTTGCATCTTCATCAGAAAGATCATGAGGTTTTATAAGCCTCAAATCGAAATATATAAAGCTCTTTTCTTTACGAAATTCAACAACTATTCTGAATTTAAATTTTGATAGTAAGCTAGAGTACATTGGGTGTAAAAAAAATGTACTACCATAATTTTCGTCATAATATTTATTAGATTTTACAGGCGCACAACCTCGACATTGGGGAACCAAATTATTAGGATTGATTGAAAACTCAGGCCAATGGTCTTTCGGAACGAAGTGGTCCAATGTATCTGGTTCTTCTGGGCTCCCACAGAAAGGACAGTCTAATAAGTCGTGATCGGTTCGCCGTTCAATAAGAAGTGCATTCAATTTACTAGGAGCTTCAAGATAATAGCTATTTAACAATTTTTTGTGCGAAACCAGATGGCTATCCGCCGGCTTCAAATCTTTATTGATAACAATTGAATCGTACTTGTCGAACTCCTCCTTTAAAACATCTTCCAAATCCTTCAACTCTCTTACATTAACCTTTTTGCTATCTAATGCAACGTCAAGCCACTCTTTAGAATCTGTAACCCTCATACCCTTTAAATATTTCATTATTCGTTCCCCAAAACATATTTGGAGTTTTCCGTAAACTTTGCCATGAGATATGCCAAAGCTTCGTCACCAATATCTTCACCTATCTTTTCCAAAACAGTGTCCAAGTTATCATAGGATTTCACATATTCATCCAAATCATGCTCAAACGGCTTGTCTGTATAGTGATCGTCAAAAACCTCTCCTATTATGGACTCAAGTGACTCTCCATATGTTTCAAAGCCTGGATTAGCGACTATAGTTTTACCAACTCCCTTTCTGAATATCTTCACCCCCCTCTTCTCAACCTCCCTAGTCAATATTGCAGAATGAGTTGCAATTATTGAGTATGAAGAAGTCTCGGATAGAAGATGCTTCATCATATTTATCAGGCCAACCTCCAAATGAGGATGCAGATATAATTCAGGCTCGTCAAAAATAATCAAACTTTCATTTTCTATTTCAGAGACAACCGCAGGGATCATATATGAATAAATTCTTTGTCCAGAACTAAGACTCAATGGCTCTCCATCCTTTATAAAATACACTCCATCCTCTTTGGAGGCATTTGTCTTTAAGTCTTCTATGCTTTTCTTTGACGCTTCATTTATAATCAGGAACTCTTCAGAATCTGATTTTTTAACCGCAATGTTATCAAAGTCCATGCATAACAAAAGTGTCTCTTTGAGAATTTCAAATCTACCTCGATCTTCCCACCAATAATTTTCTTTATCAAACTCAAGAATCTTTTTCAATGACTCAAAACTATGTTTTTTTGGCCAATCTAAACTAAACTTACCGGCCTCATTCCTAAACCCCACGTAAGCATATTCATTAATATTTAATCGCCGCCTTTCACGCGTTTTTCTTTTCGACTTATTATTACTTGAGTACTTCTTATCAAGCTCGCTTAGAAGATCATCTTTTGTGTAAAAATCTTCAAATGGAGAATATGCCACTACTATAAGCTTATGAAAGAAAGGCCACTGTCTCCCTATCTCTTTTAGCCCAGTCACTACTTTGGTCAACTCTTTGAGAACAAAAGATTTTCCAACGCCATTCTTTCCTGTAAGTAAATTAATATTGGTTGCACCGACATCACGAGTGTTATCAAAAAAGAACTGCACTGGCTCTATTCTGTTTGGATCGGGATCTATTTCTATTTCAAAAGAGTTTTCGGGAGAATATCTCCCAATTGCAATCTGGTGTCCTTTCCTCAGTATGGCTTCCGCACTGCTCCCGCCCCTCATGACGGCACCATTAAAACCGCTCCAATTTTTATAATCATTGATCTTGTTATAATAATAACTGGCATCACAGATAACCGACAAAAATTCTTCAACATTATCGGCGCCAAGTAATTTGTTTATCTTATGGTAATAATCGATCTCTAAAGGTAGCGATACCGCTAATTCACTATTTATTGTATTATTTATTTTATATATATTTCCATCAACCTTTTGACCTTTTCCCAAGAGGAACTTAGACGTATTTTGGCATCCATTTACCAACAGACGAAGAAATCCCAGATAGCTCTTTTCGTTATTATTCACATAGTACAACTTGAACTTTATAGTATAATCGTAGTCATCCCAAGGACTTGTGTGGTTTGTTCCCATATGATCTTGGAGAATATGGAAACCATCGTATTTCTCTATGTTTAAGGTTTTCGAGAAAAACAGATCAATCACTTTGTCACTCAAATTTTTGTATCCTCCTATATTAGATAGTCCAACCTAAACATCAAACGCTCGGTTCATTAATTGGAAAATTTTAATCAGACTCATGGATAGTTTCGTGGTAAGTATTGCCTCCATCAAAACGACCAACGAGTTAAAGCGCATGTAATACCTTCCCGTTGAATCATGAGATGTTTTCGCTTTCTCATAGTTTTGACTCACACCACTTAGACGCTTTTTGCAACTGCTGACAGATCTACTTTTATAAGCAATGTGACACCCTACATCAGGCAACAACGATCTTTGTCAAGATAAAAGGGATCAAAGAGGTTAATCGGCCCCTCACCAGATAACTTTTAAACTAGAGCGAACGCAGAATAGTTACCAGCAGAATAAGCGGTATGAAATGCTGGAGATTGAAAAGAGGCTTTATCAGTACAAAGGGGTCCATCGGCGTTATCCCTAACAATCGGTGCTTCCGTAGCAAGTAGCTACCTACACTAGACCATCCCGGTGCGTTTTTCTGCTCCAATTACAAAAATACATATTTTTTATGCCACAAAAAAAGCTGTGCAGTCACCCTGCACAGCTTTCTGTTTTCCCGATGCTTTTCGTTTCTCTCAAGGTAGAACCGAAAGGCCCCTCCCAGTAGAAACCTCAGTCTTTCCCTCCCCGCTTGGCTCGCGTGAACGCATAGACAACAACGATGCCAACTGCTCCGATCGCAAACAGGTATTCAATATGCAGGCCATCGCCAATGGCTTCGTGGCCGGAATGGGCGGACGCGGCTGTGGCGGTAACCATCAGGCCGGTGGCCATCAGTACTCGGGTGATTGCTTTCATCATGTTTCTCCTGGCTTTCAATAAGGTTTGTTCACCGGGCCTTCAGGCTGTTTCGGCAAGTTTTTCAGGGCGTCGTTCCGGCAGCATCCCGCGCTCCAGAATAAAGCTGATAATGGTCTCCAACCCCACCCCGTCATAAAGATTGGCAAACACAAATGGCCGCTCGCCGCGCATCTTTTTGGAGTCTCGTTCCATCACGTCCAGTGAGGCATGCACATATTCGGCGATGTCGATTTTATTGATGATCAGCAGGTCCGATTTGGTGATGCCGGGGCCGCCTTTGCGGGGGATCTTGTCGCCGGCGGATACGTCGATCACGTACAAGGTGAGGTCAGACAGTTCCGGGCTGAAGGTGGCGGAGAGGTTATCGCCGCCGGATTCGACCATCACCAGTTCCAGATTCGGGTGTCGGTTTTGCAGGTCGTCGATGGCCGCCAGGTTCATGGAGGCATCTTCGCGGATGGCGGTGTGCGGGCAGCC
>JBLXHJ010000008.1:0-15432 GCA_048259785.1 Methylophaga sp. | reverse complement strand
ACTTTGGTGATCGCCGCTGTCAGCGTAGTTTTACCATGGTCAACGTGACCTATGGTGCCCACGTTGACGTGGGGTTTTGTACGTTCAAATTTTGACTTGGACATTCTCGTCTACCTCGTTTAACTTACGTTATTTAGTTTTGTTAATGATCGCTTCTGCAACATTGTTTGGTATCTCACTGTACTTGGCGAACTCCATTGAGTAAGTTGCTCGACCTTGAGTAGCAGAACGCAAATCAGTTGCGTAACCAAACATTTCTGCAAGAGGCACTTCAGCCTTAATAATTTTTCCACTAGGTGCATCGTCCATACCACTGACCATGCCGCGACGGCGATTTAAATCCCCCATCACATCACCCATATATTCTTCAGGTGTTACCACCTCGATGTTCATTACAGGCTCTAACAGAGCTGGTGAAGCTTCTAAGGCACCATTTCTAAATGCCATTGAGCCTGCAACTTTAAAAGCCATTTCACTGGAATCAACATCATGATATGAACCGTCAAACAAGGTCACCTTGACATCTTCCACAGGGTAGCCGGCTATTACACCATTTTTCATCTGCTCTTGTATACCCTTATCTACAGATGAAATATATTCTTTTGGCACAGTACCGCCAACAACCGCATTTTCAAAGGCATAGCCAGCACCTTGCTCTTGCGGTTCAATCTTGATCCAGACGTGTCCATACTGGCCTTTACCACCACTTTGGCGCACAAATTTACCTTCTGCATCAACAGTTTTACGAATTGTTTCACGGTAAGCTACTTGTGGCGCACCTACATTCGCACTGACACTGAATTCACGCTTTAAACGATCAATAATTATGTCTAGATGTAGCTCGCCCATCCCAGCAATAATTGTTTGGGCTGACTCTTCATCAGTAGAAACTCTGAAGGAAGGATCTTCTTTTGCGAGCTTGCCTAAAGCAATACTCATTTTCTCTTGGTCAGCTTGTGTTTTTGGCTCAATAGCCACAGAAATCACAGGCTCAGGAAATTCCATTCTTTCTAAAGTAATCTTATGATCCAGATCGCAGAGTGTTTCACCAGTGATAGTGTCTTTCAAGCCAATAGCTGCAGCAATATCACCCGCTCTGACCTCAGATATTTCTTCCCGGCTGTTAGCATGCATTTGAACAAGGCGACCAATGCGTTCTTTTTTGCCTTTAACTGGATTAAAAACAGCATCGCCCGATTTTAGAACACCAGAGTAAACACGAAAGAAAGTTAAAGTACCAACAAATGAGTCAGAAGCGATCTTGAAAGCAAGTGCGGCAAAAGGCTGTGAGTCATCAGCTTCACGAGTTTCATAAAGCTCATTATCCACATCAACAAGACCTTTGATCGCAGGTACATCATTTGGAGCAGGCATATACTCAACGACCGCATCCAAAACAGCCTGGACACCTTTATTTTTAAATGCTGAACCACAAAATGCCGGCACGATTTCGTTAGCCAAGGTTTGGTTACGAATGCCTTGTTTAATTTCTTCCAGCGTTAATTCACCAGATTCCAAATACTGATTCATAAGCTCTTCGCTTGATTCAGCAGCAGTCTCAATTAAAGCTTCATGATACTTCTGACATTCAGCCAGCATCGATTCAGGAATATCACGTAATTCATACGTCACACCAAGATCAGCTTCATTCCAATAAATCGCTTTCATGCGAACAAGATCAACTACACCTTCAAACTCATCTTCTGAGCCAATAGGTAATTGCATCACTATCGGTTTTGCACCGAGACGATTTTTGATTTGGTCAATGACACGTAGGAAATTAGCACCTTGGCGATCCATTTTATTAATGAAAGCCAGACGTGGTACATGATATTTATTGGCTTGACGCCAAACAGTTTCTGATTGTGGCTCGACACCACCGACAGCACAGAAGACAGCGACTGCACCATCTAGCACACGTAATGATCTTTCTACTTCGATTGTGAAGTCTACGTGACCTGGGGTATCTATAATGTTGATACGATGTTGTTCAAATTGTTGATCCATGCCGGCCCAGAAGCAGGTGGTAGCAGCTGAGGTAATTGTAATACCACGTTCCTGCTCTTGTTCCATCCAGTCCATAACAGCAGCGCCATTGTGTACTTCACCAATTTTATGTGAGATACCCGTATAGAACAAAACACGCTCAGTTGTCGTGGTTTTACCCGCGTCAATATGAGCCATGATGCCTATGTTTCGGTATCTATTAATAGGTGTACTACGTGCCACTATTAGCTACTCTTAAATCAACAATGTTAAAGAACAAACCGTCACCAGAACGATGCTGGTGACGGAAAATAATAATTTTAGAAACGGAAGTGCGAGAACGCCTTGTTCGCTTCTGCCATACGGTGTGTATCTTCTTTTTTCTTAACTGCAGTGCCTTTGTTCTCATAGGCATCAGCAATTTCACCGGCTAGACGCATACCCATTGATTTTTCACCACGTTTACGTGATGCTTCAACCAACCAACGCATCGCTAATGCTACACGGCGTTCTGGACGAACTTCAACTGGCACCTGATAAGTAGCACCACCCACACGGCGAGATTTTACTTCAACCATAGGACTGATATTTTCAATGGCTTTTTGAAAGATTTCTAAGCCGTTAGCAGATTTACTTTCAGAAACGGTATCTAATGCACCGTAAGTAATTTTTTCAGCAACAGACTTTTTACCATCTTTCATAATGACGTTGATGAACTTCGCTAAACCGATGTTTTGAAACTTCGGATCAGGTAGTACTTCACGTTTAGCAACAACCCTTCTTCTTGGCATTTGTCTTTCCTAATACTTTATACGTTTAACGCTTAAGTTTTGTAACTTAGCCCTTCGGACGCTTAGCGCCATATTTAGAACGGCCTTGGCGACGAGCTGATACACCTGATGTATCTAAAGCGCCACGAACAGTGTGATAACGAACACCAGGTAAATCTTTAACACGACCGCCACGAATCAGAACAACACTATGTTCTTGCAGGTTATGGCCTTCACCACCGATGTACGAAGTCACTTCAAAACCATTAGTCAAACGAACACGGGCTACTTTACGCATCGCTGAGTTAGGTTTTTTTGGTGTAGTTGTGTAAACACGAGTACATACACCACGGCGTTGCGGACATGCTTGCAATGCCGGTACGTTATTCTTTTTCTTTTGTTTCAATCTTGGCTTACGAACCAACTGATTAATTGTTGCCATTAGTACAACCTTAACAAATATCTATCGATGGTATCCTGCGATACTATTATTCTCGCATTACCATCCATTAAAAAGCGGGCACTCTTCTTTCTGAGTGCCCGACAAAGAAGACGAATTTTATAACGTAAGCTGCCTTACGTCAACAACTTTATGAAACCTCTTTAATTTCTTCGTCTTTATCTTCAGTTACTGTTGAAGATTTAGTCACTGGTGACTCACCTAATGCTTCCTGACGACGACGCTGGCGCTCTTTATGATAAGCAAGACCAGTACCGGCAGGAATCAGACGACCAACAATAACGTTCTCTTTCAAGCCACGTAAATTATCGCTCTTACCTGTCACAGCTGCATCAGTTAGGACGCGTGTAGTTTCCTGGAACGATGCCGCCGATATGAATGACTCCGTTGCCAGTGAGGCTTTTGTAATACCTAACAGCAGCGGTGTAAACGTACATTCAACTTTCTCTTTAACACGCAACTCATCATTAGCATCAAGTACACGATCGTACTCAACTTGCTCGCCTTTCAGGAATTTACTATCACCGACAGCATCAATTTCAACTTTACGCAGCATCTGACGCACAATCACTTCAATATGCTTATCGTTAATTTTAACGCCTTGTAGACGGTAAACTTCTTGTACCTCGCTCACCATATAGTTAGCTAATGCCAGGACACCTTTCAAGCGCAAGATATCATGTGGGTCTTCTGGCCCATCTACTAACATTTCACCTTTCTCAATGTGCTCACCTTCAAACACAGAGATATGGCGCCATTTTGGAATCAACTCTTCATATGGTTCGCCTTCTTTAGGCGTGATGATCAGTCGTTGTTTACCTTTCGTTTCTTTACCAAAACTGACCGTACCGCTGATTTCCGCCATCAAAGCAGGATCTTTTGGTTTACGTGCTTCGAACAAGTCAGCAACACGTGGTAGACCACCCGTGATATCACGAGTTTTACTACTCTCCTGAGGAATACGTGCAACGATGTCACCGATTTCAACTTCTTGTCCATCACTAACGCGAACAATCGCACCACCTGGCAGGAAGTACATTGCCGGAATATCTGTCCCTGGAATAAATACATCGCTACCATTTGCATCTGTCAGGCGAACCATAGGACGCATGTCTTTTGCCGAGCTGCTACGTTGTTTAGGTTCACGAACAATGAAGCTCGTCAGACCTGTCACTTCGTCGACAGTTTTATCAACAGTGACACCTTCAACCAGATCACTTAGCTGAACAACACCCGCCACCTCGGTTACAACCGGATGCGTATGCGGATCCCAGTTAGCTACGATTTGACCTGCATCAACAGCTTCATTGTCAGCTACTGTCATTTCAGCACCATAAGGGATCTTATAGCGCTCACGCTCACGGCCATTTTCATCAATCAGGTGTAATTCACCTGAACGTGAAACGGCAATAAACTTACCGGCAGAGTTTTGAACATATTTAATGTTGTGATAACGGATATTACCTTTGTATTTTAAGGCAACAGAGTTATCAGCAGCTGTTCTTGATGCCGCACCACCGATGTGGAAGGTACGCATCGTTAACTGTGTACCAGGTTCACCGATTGACTGTGCAGCGATAACACCTACCGCTTCACCAACGTTGATTTGATGGCCACGACCTAAGTCACGTCCATAACACGATGCACAGACACCGTAGCGAGATTCACAAGTAATCGCACTACGTACCATAACTTCGTCAATACCTTCGCTTTCAAGTTTATTGACCGCTGCTTCATCAATCATTTCACCAGCAGCGAGTACAATACGCTCGCCATCAGATGATTTCAGGTCTTGTGCAACAACACGTCCAAGTACACGTTCACCAAGTGGTTCAACAACATCACCACCTTCAATGATAGGTGACATGTTTAAACCTAATGTTGTGCCGCAATCTTCTTCAACAACAACCAAGTCTTGAGAAACATCGACCAAACGACGTGTCAAATAACCTGAGTTAGCTGTTTTCAATGCTGTATCGGCCAAACCTTTACGAGCACCGTGAGTAGAAATAAAGTACTGCAGAACGTCCAGACCTTCACGGAAGTTCGCCGTGATAGGCGTCTCGATGATTGATCCATCTGGTTTAGCCATCAGACCACGCATACCAGCAAGCTGACGAATCTGCGCTGCAGAACCACGAGCACCGGAATCAGCCATCATGTAGATGGAGTTCATGGATACTTGTTCGACTGAATTACCCTCGGCATCGGTAACTGTATCTTTACCAATACCGTCCATCATCGCTTTTGCAACTTGGTCATTAGTACGTGACCAGATATCGATAATCTTGTTGTAACGTTCACCATCAGTTACTAAACCAGAAGCATATTGAGATGCAATTTCTTCAACTTCTGCTTCAGCCTTTGCAAGGATTGATGCTTTTTCGACAGGGATTACCATATCGTCTGCACCAACAGATGCACCAGACTGTGTTGCCTGAGTGAAGCCTAGGTACATCAACTGATCAGCAAAGATAACAGTATCTTTCAGACCTAAACGACGGTAACAAGTATTAATAAGATCACCAATCGCTTTTTTCGTCATCGCACGATCAACGACTGAAAATGGTAGACCTTTTGGCACGATGCTAAATAGAATCGCACGACCAACGGTTGTCTCTACGCGAATACGACGAGTTTGCTCAGGTTCTGGCAGAGTAATATCGGTTTCTTCCAGACGAACCATTACTTTCGCATGTAGCGAAACTACTCTGTTATCGTATGCACGACGCAACTCTGAAAGGTCAGCAAAAACACTGCCTTCACCTTTCTCATTCACACGGTCGCGAGTCATATAGTAAAGACCCAATACCACGTCCTGAGATGGGATGATTACTGGCTCACCGTTAGCTGGAGACAGAATATTATTGGTTGCCATCATCAGTGAACGCGCTTCTAACTGTGCTTCTAGCGATAATGGCACGTGAACCGCCATTTGGTCACCGTCAAAGTCAGCATTAAATGCACTACAAACTAATGGGTGAAGCTGAATCGCCTTACCTTCAATAAGTAATGGTTCAAACGCTTGAATACCTAATCTATGCAAGGTCGGTGCACGGTTAAGCATGACTGGATGTTCACGAATTACATCTTCCAGGATATCCCAAACTTCAGGTCCTTCGCGTTCTACCATTTTCTTAGCAGCTTTGATGGTTGTTGCTAAGCCTGCACGTTCTAATTTGCCGTAGATAAATGGTTTAAATAGTTCTAATGCCATTTTCTTAGGCAGACCACATTGGTGCAGTTTCAGGTATGGTCCAACCACGATAACTGAACGGCCTGAATAGTCGACACGCTTACCTAACAAGTTCTGACGGAAACGACCTTGTTTACCTTTGATCATATCTGCCAAAGATTTCAATGGCATGCGGTTTGTACCAGTGATAGCACGTCCACGACGACCATTATCTAATAGTGCGTCTACTGACTCTTGCAGCATACGTTTTTCATTACGGACGATAATGTCAGGTGCATTCAAATCTAATAAACGTTTCAGACGGTTATTACGGTTGATGACACGACGATATAAATCATTTAGATCCGATGTCGCAAATCGACCACCATCAAGAGGAACTAGTGGACGCAGGTCAGGTGGCAGTACTGGAAGAACTTCCATAACCATCCATTCTGGTTTGTTACCCGACTCATGAAATGCTTCCATCAGTTTCAGGCGTTTGCTCAGTTTTTTGATTTTTGTTTCTGAGTTAGTGCCATCAATTTCTTCACGAATAGTTTCAATTTCTTTAGCGACATTAATGTTGCGCAATAACTGTTGTACAGCTTCCGCCCCCATACGCGCATCAAATTCATCACCGTATTCTTCAACTGCCTGCAGGAAGGTCTCATCAGACAGCAATTGGCCTTTTTCTAAAGGCGTCATACCGGGATCGACGACGATGAACGCTTCGAAATACAATACACGCTCAATATCACGAAGTGTCATATCTAAAAATAATGAAATACGTGATGGTAATGATTTTAGGAACCAGATATGTGCAACCGGGCTAGCCAGCTCAATGTGGCCCATACGCTCACGACGCACCTTGGCTACAGTCACCTCAACGCCACATTTTTCACAAATGACGCCACGGTGTTTTAAGCGTTTGTATTTGCCGCATAAGCATTCGTAGTCTTTTACTGGACCAAAAATTTTGCAGCAAAACAAACCTTCACGTTCCGGTTTAAAAGTACGGTAGTTGATGGTTTCTGGTTTTTTGACTTCGCCAAATGACCATGACCTCACCATTTTAGGTGAGGCAAGGCCGATGCGAATGGCGTCAAATTCTTCTGGCTGAGTTTGTTGCTTTAACAAATTAAGCAAGTCTTTCATCTTTCATTCTCCGCTGCCGTTAGACGGCTAATATCTTGATTATCTGTAACAACCCGGTATGTCTTATTCATCGACCAAGTCGACATCAATACCAAGTGAGCGAATCTCACGGGTTAATACTTTGAATGACTCAGGCATACCTGCGTCCATTCGATAATCACCATCAACGATGTTTTTATAAATCTTAGTACGACCGTTAACATCATCTGACTTCACAGTTAACATTTCTTGCAAGGTATAAGCAGCACCATAAGCTTGCAGTGCCCAGACTTCCATCTCACCGAAACGTTGACCACCGAACTGTGCTTTACCACCCAGCGGTTGTTGTGTAACCAAACTGTATGGACCAGTAGAACGAGCATGCATTTTGTCATCAACCAAGTGATTCAGTTTCAGCATGTGCATGTAACCAATCGTAACTGGACGGTGGAAGAAATCGCCTGTTCTGCCGTCAATCAGTCTTGCCTGACCACTGCGTGGTAGTCCAGCCAGTTCCAGCATATTTTTGATTTCTTCTTCGTCAGCACCATCAAATACGGGTGTTGCCATCGGCACGCCACCTTTGAGGTTTTTCGCTAACTCGATAATTTCATCGTCGCTTAATGAGTCAAGATCTTCTTTGGTCCCGCTTGTGTTGTAGACCTTATCCAAGAAACCTCTCAGCTCAGCAATACCTTTTTGCTGTTCTAACATTTCTTCAATAAGGTAACCCAGTCCACGAGCAGCCCAGCCTAAATGCACTTCAAGAATCTGACCGATATTCATACGTGAAGGTACACCCAGTGGATTCAACACGATGTCTACTGGACGACCATCTTCTGTATATGGCATATCTTCAACAGGTACGATGTTAGAGATAACACCTTTGTTACCATGACGACCCGCCATTTTATCACCTGGCTGGATACGACGTTTGACGGCTAAGAAGACTTTAACCATACGCTGAACGCCTGGCGCTAAGTCATGACCTGAAGTCAGTTTTTCTTTCTTCAGTTCAAATGCATCTTCCATTTCCTGACGGTACTGCTTCAGATGGGCATTAGCATGTTCAAGTTGCGTATTAAGGTCTTCTGACTCCATACGTAAATCAAACCACTTAGCATGTTCCAAACCGTCTAAATATTCTTTAGTCAGTTTAGTACCCGCTTTCAGGTTTGGACCACCTTCAGCCACTTTGCCAACCAAAGCACGTTCCAGACGCTCAAATACGTCTTCAACCATAATACGGTTCTGATCTTTTAAGTCAGCCCAAACTTTCTCAAGTTCCGCTTTCTCAATTTCACGTGTACGTTCATCTTTTTCTACACCATCACGAGTGAAGACTTGAACGTCAATAACCGTGCCGTATGTGCCAGATGGAACACGTAAAGACGAATCTTTAACATCAGCCGCTTTTTCACCAAAGATCGCTCTCAGCAGTTTTTCTTCTGGTGTTAATTGCGTTTCACCTTTTGGCGTGACTTTACCGACCAAAATGTCGCCAGGTTTAACTTCAGCACCCACGTAAACAATGCCAGACTCATCCAGTTTAGCTAATGCACTTTCACTGACATTCGGGATATCACTAGTGATTTCTTCCGTACCCAGTTTGGTATCACGCGCTAAGCAGTTCAGTTCCTGAATGTGAATAGTTGTGAAGCGATCTTCTTCAACCACTCGTTCAGAAACAAGGATTGAATCCTCGAAGTTATAACCATTCCAAGGCATGAATGCGACCAGGATATTTTGCCCCAGTGCTAACTCACCTTTATCTGTAGATGGACCATCAGCAAGCACATCACCAGCACCTACCACATCACCCGGTTTCACAATAGGGCGTTGGTTAATACAGGTACTTTGGTTAGAACGAGCATATTTAATCAGGTTATAAATATCGACGCCTGATTCTGAACCTTCAGTTTCATCATCATTAACACGGATAACGATACGGCTGGCGTCAACTGAATCCACCATACCACCACGTTTTGCCGTGACCATCACGCCTGAGTCTTGTGCTACAACACGTTCGATACCTGTACCGACTAATGGCTTATCTGCACGTAATGTAGGAACAGCCTGACGTTGCATGTTCGAGCCCATCAAAGCACGGTTCGCGTCATCATGCTCAAGGAATGGAATCAACGAAGCAGCGACAGATACTACCTGACGAGGTGAAACGTCCATCAACTGTACTTGTTCAGATGGCGTCAGTGATGACTCATTGCGGTAACGACAGTGAACCATATTCTCAGCGATTGAATTATCTTCATTCAGTGCAATGGTTGCCTGAGCGATTTTATATTCGCCTTCATCAATAGCTGATAGGTAAACAATTTCATCGGTCGCTTTACCATCAATCACTTTACGGTATGGCGTTTCGATAAAGCCATATTCGTTAGTACGTGCATAGGTAGCAAGCGAGTTGATCAAACCAATGTTTGGACCCTCAGGTGTCTCGATTGGACATACACGACCGTAATGTGTCGGATGTACGTCACGCACCTCAAAGCCAGCGCGTTCACGAGTCAGACCACCTGGGCCTAAAGCAGATACACGGCGTTTATGCGTTACTTCAGACAATGGGTTATTTTGATCCATAAACTGAGACAGTTGGCTTGAACCAAAGAATTCTTTGATTGCAGCGGCAACAGGTTTAGCGTTGATCAACTGTTGTGGCATCAGACCTTCTGATTCTGCAATGCTCAAACGTTCACGTACTGCACGCTCAACACGAACCAGACCAACACGGAATTGGTTTTCGGCCATCTCACCTACGCTACGTACACGACGGTTGCCTAAGTGATCGATATCATCAACCACACCATTACCGTTACGGATAGCGATTAACTCTTTCAAGACATCCAGGATGTCTTCTTTTGATAGCGTACCTTCACCTTCCATCTCTTCACGACCAAGGCGACGGTTGAACTTCATGCGACCGACGTTAGAAAGATCATAGCGATCCAGTGTGAAAAATAGGCTGGTGAATAAATTTTCAGCAGCATCTTCTGTAGGTGGTTCACCAGGACGCATCATGCGGTAGATTTCAACTTTCGCTTCTAATGGCGAGCGTGTTTCATCCAGACGCATAGTATCTGACATAAACGGACCATCATCGAGGTCGTTTGCGTAGATAGTTTCGATTTCATTGATATCAAAACGAGCGAAAGCTTCTAACAGATCTTCAGTAATTTCATCATTGGCAGATGCAAGTAATTCACCCGTTTCAGGATCAATCATATCTTTGGCAATCACTTTACCAACAAGATAAGACGAAGGAACCGTTAGTGAAGAAATATCTGATTTCTCCATGCGACGAATATGACGTCCAGTAATTTGACGCTCAGCTTCGACAATAACTTCACCATCAGTATCAACAATTTCGAAAGGCACTGATTGGCCCCTCAAACGTTGTGGTTCGAGTTTCATTTCGAAGTTATCGCCTTTTCTGACGAAACTATCTGTACTGAAGAAAATCTCCAGAATTTCCTGGTTGTTATATCCCAGTGCTCTTAATAAAACGGTCGCGGGTAATTTACGGCGACGGTCAATACGCACAAAAACAGCATCTTTAGGATCAAACTCGAAGTCGAGCCATGAACCACGATAAGGAATAACACGTGCGTTAAATAAGATTTTACCGGAAGAGTGTGTTTTACCACGATCGCTGTCGAAGAACACACCAGGTGAACGGTGTAGTTGCGACACGATAACGCGTTCGGTACCGTTAATGACAAAGTTACCTTTTTCTGTCATCAACGGGATCTCTCCCATATAGACTTCCTGCTCTTTAATGTCTTTGACGACTTTTGATTTTGCAGGGGCATCTTTGTCATAAATGACAAGACGCATTTTTACTCTCAAAGGTGCGGCATAGGTTACACCGCGCAATTGACATTCTTTGACGTCAAAAGATGGAGTGCCTAAACGATAGCTGACATATTGTAGCTCTGCCATGCCTGTATGGCTCTTGATAGGGAACACAGATTCAAAAGCGGCATGTAACCCTTTTGCTCCGCGCTCATCTGCAGCGACGCCCATCTGCAGGAAATCCTGATAGGAATTCACCTGGGTAGCTAGAAGGTTTGGAACTTTCAAGACACTTGGACGCTTGCCAAAATCTTTACGAATCCGTTTTTTCTCGGTAAACGTATAGGCCATTTATTACACCTCGAAGAACGTCCTGAGTTCACACTTGTGGACTTCAGGAAAGATTGTTTTCTTAATGGTCAGTAATATGCACTGACCAGCAACGGAAAAAGGCCGGTGACCAAAGTCACCAGCCATTTTCTTTTTCGCAGTGATCAAATGACCATTGCGATATATGAGACGCTTACTTAAGTTCAGCAGTCGCACCAGCTTCAGTAAGTTGTTTAACAACGTCTTCAGCTTCAGCTTTTTCAACGCCTTCTTTAACTGTAGCAGGTACGCCTTCAACCATGTCTTTAGCTTCTTTTAAGCCAAGACCTGTAATGCCACGAATAACTTTGATTACAGCAACTTTGTTGTCACCGAAGCTAGTCATTACAACGTTGAATTCACTTTGCTCTTCAGCAGCTGCAGCAGCTGGAGCAGCAGCAACAGCCGCAACTGGAGCAGCAGCAGTTACACCAAATTTTTCTTCCATTGCTTCGATCAGATCAACGATCTCTACAACTGTCATATTGGAAATCGCTTCCAAAATATCGTCTTTAGATACAGCCATGATAATTTTCCTATTTCAAGCTTACAGAATTTATTAACTTGCCCAATCCAATAGTGGATTAAGCTGCGTCTTTCGCATCGCGAACAGCCGCGAACGTACGAACCATCTTGCTGGTAGGTGCTTGCAAAGTACGAACAAATTTCTCGATAGGGGCTTTGATGGTGCCCATGAACATGCTGATAGCTTGTTCTTTGGTTGGCATCTTCGCCAGTCTTTCAAGTTCGCTGGCAGGGAATAATTTTCCACCCAGAGAAACCATTTTGACTTCGAGTTGTTTTTTATCTTTCGCAAAATCACCCATGACCCGTGCTACAGCGCCTGGATCTTCCATAGAGAAGCCAAGAATCAAAGGACCTGTCATTCCTTCCTGCATGCAGGCGAAATCAGTACCTTCTACAGCACGGCGAGCTAATGTGTTACGAACTACACGCAAGTAAACGTTTTGTTTACGAGCTGCAACACGTAGCTCGGTCATTTCAGAAACTGTCAATCCACGATATTCTGCAGCAATTGCAGAATAAGCATTGGCAGCAACTTCAGCGACCTCAGCAACGACGGCCTTTTTACCTTCAAGATTTAAAGCCACCTAAGACCTCCTTAGGTTCATTCATATTCATGAATGAATAGTTGCTAAACAAGAGAGTGATAACACTCCCACCTTTACGGTATTCAACGTCAGAGATTCTGCAGCTGAACCCGTCTGCGCAGGCTCGCTCATAGTTAATGAGCCAATTAAAATTTCTTACCTGCGGTCTTAGACGACTCAGCCATAAGGCTGAGCGGTCCAAATTTTTAATCTATCCTAAGAAAGATTTGTCTACAGTGACACCAGCACCCATTGTGCTAGAGACACTGATACGTTTGATATAAACGCCTTTCGCTGAGCTTGGTTTAAGCTTGTTCAGGTCGTCAATCAACGCTTGTAAGTTTTGACGTAATGCATCTGTATCAAAGCTCGCATTACCAATTGGGCAATGGATGATACCGGCTTTATCAGTACGGTAACGAACCTGGCCCGCTTTTGCATTTTTTACTGCTTCAGCAACATTAGGTGTCACAGTACCCACTTTAGGGTTAGGCATCAGACCACGTGGACCTAAAACCTGACCAAGTGTACCAACGATACGCATAGCATCAGGTGATGCAATAACAACATCAAAATCCATATTGCCTTTTTTGATGTCTTCAGCCAGATCTTCAAAACCAACGATATCAGCGCCGGCTTCTTTAGCGGCATCTGCATTCGCACCTTGTGCAAACACTGCAACACGAACCGTTTTACCTGTACCGTTAGGTAAGACTGTTGAACTACGTACAACCTGGTCAGATTTACGTGGGTCAACACCTAAGTTAATCGAAACATCGATTGATTCAACAAATTTTGCTGAAGCGTTTTCTTTGACAAATGTTAAAGCATCATCAATTGAGAATACTTTGCCATTTTTTAATTTTTCGCGGATAGCGCGAGTTCTTTTACCTAAAGCAGCCATTACTCAACACCCTCCGTGTTCAGACCCATGCTACGCGCAGTACCTGCAATTGTTCTTACAGCAGCGTCTAAGTCAGCAGCTGACAAGTCAGGCATTTTAGTATTTGCAATTTCTTCTAATTGAGCGCGTGTCACTGTACCAACTTTGTCAGTATTTGGACGGCTGCTGCCGCTTTTCAAACCAGCTGCTTTTTTCAACAGAACTGAAGCAGGAGGTGTTTTAGTGATAAAAGTAAAACTTTTATCATTGTAAACAGTGATCACGACCGGGATCGGCAGGCCGTTTTCCAGATTCTGTGTTTGCGCGTTGAAGGCTTTACAGAACTCCATGATGTTCACGCCTTTCTGACCTAACGCTGGACCAACTGGTGGGCTTGGATTCGCTCCGCCTGCTGGCACTTGTAGCTTGATATAAGCTTCAATTTTCTTTGCCATGATTTCTCCTTATGGGTGCAAACGCTTTTCAGCTCCCCGCTAAATATAGTCAACGCAATTAGGGTTGACCTTTGTCGAACCTAGCCTTTAGCTACCTGACTAAATTCTAATTCTACTGGTGTTGAACGTCCGAAAATAACAACCTCAACACGCAATTTACTTTTCTCGTAATTCACTTCTTCAACAACGCCTGTAAAGTCGTTGAATGGGCCATCAGTAACACGAACCACTTCACCGGGTTCAAACAAGACTTTAGGTCTTGGACTTTCAGCACCATCTTGAACGCGTTGTAAGATTTGATTAGCTTCTGCTTCACTAATCGGCGCCGGCCTGTCGCCTGTACCACCAATAAAGCGAAGTACTCGTGGTAGATCATTCACCACGTGCCATGTTTCGTCATCCATTTCCATGTTGACGAGAACATAACCAGGGAAGAATTTACGTTCACTCTTCCGCTTTTGACCTTCTTTCATCTCAACGACTTCTTCAGTCGGAACGAGGATTTCACCGAACTTATCTTGCAGCTCAAGGCGATTAATACGCTCTTCAAGAGACCGTTTTACTTGTGCTTCAAAGCCTGAATAAGCCTGAATTACATACCAACGTTTACTCATTTGAAACCCTGTTTTATAGTGTCAGAGCGCGGACGCCCCAACCTAATAACGAATCAACGCCCCATAGCATCAATGCGACCATCATCACCATTAAGATAACGACCAAAGTCGTTTGGACTGTTTCCTGACGCGTAGGCCATACAACTTTTCTTACTTCAACATTGGTATCTCTAACATAAGATAAAACCGTTGAACCGATAGTTGTTTTTGAAGCGATAAACAATGATACGCCTGCCACTACTAATAAGCCTAACACGCGTAACAATGTTGAATACTCTGCGTATGTATAAAACAAAGTAATCGCAGCCGCCATTAAGACAACTGCGATAATTAGTTTAATATTGTCTGCCATTTTATTCGTTATATCCGCTTTGAGGAAAACATATGATGGCAGGCCAGGAGGGAATCGAACCCCCAACCTACGGTTTTGGAGACCGTCGCTCTGCCAATTGAGCTACTGGCCTATCATATGCTCTCAAAAATTGCTGAGTGCCTATGCACTCAGCATCGTGGCATCCTTATACTATTCGACGATTTTACTAACGACACCGGCACCAACAGTGCGGCCGCCTTCACGAATAGCAAAACGTAACCCTTCTTCCATCGCAATCGGTGCAATCAAAGTTACGTCCATCTTAACGTTATCACCAGGCATAACCATTTC
>JBLXHJ010000007.1:0-15583 GCA_048259785.1 Methylophaga sp. | reverse complement strand
TGGAACAACCCACTAAATAACCTGAGCTGCGCATAAGAAAATGAACTAAATGCCCTTGTGGTGATCAGATCTTTCGACCAAGAAAAATGTTGATAACCGAGGACAAGGGCATGATTAACTTAGACGCAATTTATGTAGATGTCGACGATTTTTGTTTACTATTCGAACCTCAATGGATAACTCACCTAATCGAAACCGGTGAAAAGCAGCGAAATAAACCATCCAGACTCAGTCACAGTGAAGTGATGACAATTCTAATCGCATTTCGAGGTACGGCCACGATTCGTGACAATTCGACCAAAAAGCATCTTAACTTTATGAAATATATCGAATATGTCAATGCAATCGCAGATGACTATGTGCTATTGATACACTTCCTGTTTAATGGCTAACCGTATTTATTGAACTACTTTATCGCTACAGATTATAGGTGATCTCTTATCTAAAATGGGTTTGCTTAAGGATAAGATGATCTTGAAACCTAGCTATGCTTTGTTCCAATTCGCTCATATCATCGGCTAATACTTTAAGTTACTTTGCCTAGTACCGTACTGTATGGTTATGGCAGGCACTATGATTTCTTTATTACTAAATTGGTCGTATGTTTCGATGAAAAAATCCTTCATATCTCTTTCGAAATCAAGCCTCGAGCAAGATATTTGGCCACAATAGGAGATGTGATCATCTGAATTACTGCAAAAAATGTGGCTGGTATTACTATTTCTGATGGCAACCCTGATGCAGCCACAAAAGCCGCTGCAATGCTAAATTCTTTTTTGCTTACAGTAAATAGGTATGCGATGACTTCCGGTCGGTCTGTCGTTATAAACCGTGAAGCCATTCCAATTAAGTAGCCACAAAGATTTAGACTTAAAGCTGCTCCAGCAATTACAAAAGCATACTATCCATAACCAATGATGGTTTCTGCATTGGAAGCCACTACCGCAAGTAATATTACAAGATAGAAGACTGACCCAATTCCTGCGTAAGTCGAATCATGCTTTGAAATAATCATCGGAAAGTTGGTGCGTAAGGTTACACCGAGAATTGTAGGCACTAAAACAACTAGAGCTAACTCCAGGATGATGGAAACGAGAGGGACTTCTAGCTGTATCCCTGTCAGCCATAGAAAAAGGAGCGGAACTACGAAAGGAGAAAAGGCTGTATTGACCGCATTGAAAACGGCGGCCAAGGCAACGTTTCCACGAGCCATCAGTACTAAAAGAGGAGAAGATACATCTGTTGGCAGTGTGCCAAGCAGAGTTTGGCCTGTAGCAAGCAATCCGTTTCCAAAAAAAGGCGACCAGTCAAGAAGCCTGCAATTGAATCGGGCCATAGACGAGCCCCATTGCCAAAAACTGTCTTGACGGTTTGCGAAAGTCTATTCGTACGGCATGTGCATCAAATGTAAGGCTGATCACAAACATCAGAATCACAAGTAAAGGGGCTATTGAGGAGTCGAGGTACTTCCCGGATTCGGGCAATATCAGGCCAACTCCAGCTACAATAATCACAAACCAAACAAGATTTGATTCAACGAAATAAATTAATCGACGCATAAGTCAAGGGTACCAGTTACTGTGCGGCCACAATATAAATTATAGCTGTACTCTCCCAATTACAAAGCTTCAGAAGCATCGCGGCATTGCTCGTCAGTCATTTCAAGCTCAATGGTCGTATGCTCTAAATTAAATTTACTCAATCGTTCTGCTATGGACTTTTTTAACTCCAGTCGCTGTTGAGTAGACAGTGCCTCTTGTAGAGCTAGATGAGCAGTAAGTACATGATGCTCTCCATCCAATGACCACAAGTGCAGGTGATGGATACTATCCACTTCTTTGAGTTCTATTAAGGTTTTATAAACTGATTTTGACAGTTCTTTGTCAGGGATTGCCTGTAAAAATAACCTTATAGTGTGCCAAAGGTTTTTAGCAACATTAATTAAAATATAGAGAGTGAAAAGAATTGATAAAGCTGGGTCAAGAATGGGCCAGTCAACAAAAAGAAGTACGATGGAAACGATTAAAACTGCAACCCAACCCAGTACATCTTCCAATAAATGCCAATTGAGTACACGCTCATTAAGAGTTTTGCCTTTACTTAATTTATAAGCCGCAAACCCATTAACTAGCACCCCAAACACGGCTAAGGCGATCATGCCCTCAACTATAGGCATTTCTGGTTGCAGGAGTTTAGGGATAGCTTCTGTCAGAACCCAGACGGAACCAATAATGAGGACTAGACCATTAATAAGTGCACCGAACAATGATAACCGGCGGTAACCATAGGTGAACTCTGAATTTGAACCTTTTTCACTAACTTTACTGAGAAACCAAGCAAATCCGATGGATAAACTGTCGCCAAGATCATGAACGGCGTCGGCCATGATGGCGGTACTATTGGTTAAGATACCTCCTATAAATTCGATAATGGTAAAGGTGACATTCAGAAAAAATGCCCAACCTATACGATTATTTGAACCATGTGAGTGCGAATGATCATGCATTTAAGATTACCTCTTGTGGAGCTCTATTCCTACCTTAGGATTTGATCTTCAATATACGAAAACCGCCAACTAAAACAATTAATCCAATGATAAACCCAATGATTAAGTCTGGATATTGTGAGCCCGTCCATGCCACTAATCCTCCGGCAATAATAACGCCTGCGTTAGCGATGACATCATTAGCAGAAAAAATCCAGCTTGCTCTCATGTGAGCGCCGCCATTTCGCTTTTTAGCGATTAAGATTAAGCACCAGACATTTGCTACCAAGGCAATTAAGCCAAACACCATCATAAGGTTTGAATCAGGCTCACTCCCTTGAACCAGTCTCCTCACAACTTCTGTTAATACACCCAGAGCTAAAATAACCTGTAACCAACCTGATATATGCGCTGCACGGAGTTTTTTTCGGACGCCATGCCCAACGGCGTATAGTGCCACCCCATACACTGCTGCATCGGCAAACATATCCAATGAATCAGCTATCAATCCGGTCGATTGTGCCCACCAGCCGATAACAAGCTCTGTAATAAACATCACTGCATTAATAGCTAACAGCATTTTAAGTATGCCAGCTTCCTCTGCTTCTTCATTTTGTGCCGTTAACCTTGCCTTATGGATAATCTCGCTGTCCACAGCGCTGGTTGACTCTAATCTCGCGCCAAGTCCAAGAGATGTTATCCGATTTTCTACCATGTCACTGACATCAGGATGATGAAACACTCTGACTTTACGTTGTGGCGTATCAAATTCAAGGATTACACCTGGCTCAAGACTGTCCAGAGCCATCCGGATCATGCCCTCCTCTGATGGACAATCCATTTTAGGCACGTGGTATTCGCTTATATATGCCCCTTCAAATAACTTGTCGTTGCTAGCAATATCTTGCGTTATATCAGTAGCATCTGCTTTGCAGTCACGGTTACATTTCTGGCTCATAGGTATACCTTGCATTTTTTGATATTGGCTTTCCCCCTCCCCGGCGGAGAGTCCTCGATACGAAAATGGGCGAGCTTTCAGCATTAATGGGGTGTTGGTTCAAACCATCTTGCTATTATAAAGTATTGCCGACTCCAAAATAGAGCCGGCAGATTGCTAGTTAGTGTTTCTCCTTCAACTTACCTTTTGAAAACCAGGCAAACAAAACGGGCAACACAAACAATGTTAAAAATGTGGCTGTTATCAGCCCGCCTACGATAACACTGGCAAGCGGTTTTTGTATCTCTGCTCCAACGCCATTTGATAGCAACATCGGTATTAGGCCTAACGCAGATGTTACTGCTGTCATCAATACCGGTCTAAGCCTGGATACGGCACCATCAAAAGCGGCTTCACTGACAGGTAGGCCATCCTTGATACGCTGATTGATACTTTCAACCATCACTACACCGTTAAGTACCGCGACGCCAAACAGGGTAATAAATCCGACCGAGCTGGGCACTGATAAATACTGCCCTGACAGCCAGAGTGAGAATACCCCACCAATAATGGCTAGAGGTACATTTACCAGAATCAGCATAGCCTGACCAACCGAAGCAAAGGCAAAATAAAGCAACAAGGCGATAAGCGCCAGCGATAATGGCACGACCAGCGACAGACGCTTTTGTGCTCGCTGTTGATTTTCGAATTGTCCACCTATATCCACGGAGTAACCCGTTGGCAAATCAACTTGTTCAGCAATCGCTGCGCGAATATCTGCTACCACGCTGCCCATATCACGCCCTTGCACATTGGCCTGAACGACTACTCTGCGCTGAACATCATCGCGGCGAACCTGCGGCGGGCCGGAAGCAATATTTACAGAGGCTACATCACCAAGGCGAACCCAGGCTCCTGAAGGTTCCTGCAAACGAAGGTCAGCAATAGTTTCGCGATCTTGGCGAAAACGTTCATCCAACCGAACATAGATATCATAACGTTCGTTACCATTGATGATTTGTCCAGCGCTGGCACCGCCAAGCCCATTTCGAACCACTTCCATGACATCCGCTACGTCAAGTCCATAACGAGACAATGCGCGGCGATTGGGCTTTACGACCAATTGAGCTTCACCGACAATTTGCTCCATGGCAACATCACGCGTACCGTCGATCTTTTTGACCACTGCCTCAATTGCCTGCCCTTTTTCAGCCAGCACATCAAGATCTTTACCAAAGAGTTTTATCGCTAGTTGCGCTTTAACCCCCGATAACAGCTCATCCACACGGGTGGCAATTGGTTGTGAAAAATTGAACAGCAATCCGGGATGTTGTTCCAGCTTTTGCTCCATCAGGGATTGAAGTTCATAACGATTATCGGCGCTGGTCCATTCTGGCACTGGCTTAAGACCAATATAGATCTCAATGTTATTCACTGGCTCTGGATCACCGCCAATTTCGGCACGTCCAATGCGTGATAACGCATAGGTGACTTCCGGGAATTCCATCAGCATTGCTTCGAGTTTTGGAGCGACTTCAAGCGCAGTATCCAGGCTGGAGGACGGAGCGAGAGTTACCCGGAGGTTGACCGTTCCTTCTTCGAGTTCAGGCACAAACTCGGTACCCAGACGCGGTATTACTAAAGCTGCCGCAACCACGAGCGTTACAGCAATACCAACGACGACCTTACTGTGGCTCATAGCCCACGACAAACCCTTGCGGTAGAGTTTATCAAGTGGTTTCAAGACGAAACTCTCCCGCGGGCGTATCCCTTTGCGAAACAGGTAGGTGGCTAATGCTGGGACTATGATTAAAGCTACAACCAGCGCGGACAGCATAGACAGCATGATACTGATAGCCATCGGCTGGAACAGTTTGGCTTCGACCCCTTCGAAACTGAATAGCGGCATGAAGACAACTAAAATAATTGCTGTCGCAAAAAATATAGGTCTTGCTACCTCTCTGCCAGCTTCTTGCAAGCGTAAAGCAATCCCATGGCTATCATGAGCTGCATCAACAGGATCTGGATCATCCTGAACCATTGTCTGTCTATCTTTGTCATGGGTGGCATCGGGATGGGTCAAATGTTTGAACATGTTTTCGACCATCACTACAGAGCCATCCACGAGCATGCCAATGGCCACGGCAATACCGCCTAGAGACATTAAGTTTGCCGAAAGACCAAACCACGCCATCACCATCAAAGCAATACCGATGGAAATTGGAATTGAGATCAGTACCAGTAAGGTAGCACGCAAATTCATTAGGAACAGCGCCAAAATGACCACAATGAAGACAAACGCCAGTAACAGAGCATTGACAACGGTATCAACCGCTTGCGTCACCAGATCGGCCTGATCATAGTAAGCCTCGAACTTAACTCCTTCCGGTAACGCCTGATTAATACGCTCGATACGGGCATTAACCCCATCAATGGTGCTTTTGGTATTGGCGCCTAAACGTTTTAATACAATGCCTGAGACGACTTCGCCTAGTGTCTCAACTTTCCCATCCGAAGTTCGGCGTGTCATGGTCACTGCGCCCTGGCGGATTTCGCTACCCAGATTCACTTTGGCTACATCCGATACGGTGATAGTGGTGCCATCCACCGTTTTCAGGGGAACTTGACGGATCTGCTCCAGCCCTTGCTTGCCATGATCGAGCCAGCCGGTACCTCGGATCACCAATTGCTCCTGACCACGGTTCATATACCAGCCGCCAACATTGGTGTTGTTACGCTCCAGAGCCGCCATGATATCGTCCTGGGTCAGATCGTAAGATAACAGCTTTGACGGATTCAGATCGACCTGATACTGACGCACCTCACCGCCGAAAGACAGCACATCAGTCACGCCTTCGGCCGGGATAAGCAACAACTTGACCACCCAGTCATTTAAGCTGCGTAGCTCCATGGCATCGAAACCCGAACCGGGTTCGGCAACCAGTAAATACTGATAGACTTGCCCCAGCCCAGAAGTGTTTGGCCCCATTTCGGGTGTACCAACGCCCTCTGGAATCAGCTCTTTGGCAGCCTGAAGTCGCTCGAATACCAGTTGCCGGGCAAAGTAAATATCAGTCCCTTCCTTAAACACAACAGTAACGCCAGACAAGCCAGTCTTTGAAATAGACCTTACTTCTTCTACATCAGGCAGAGCGTACATGACAGCTTCAATCGGATAGGTTATCAGCTGCTCGACTTCCTCAGCAGCCAAGCCAGGAGCTTCAGTATTGACCGAGACCTGAACGTTGGTAACATCCGGAAATGCATCAAGATTCAGCCTTGGAATAATAAAAAAGGCGCTGACCGTTAGTGTAATGAGCGCAATCGCCACCAGCAAACGGTTAGTGACCGCCCAATCGACAATTCGATTAAACATAGAGTCTCCTTAATGCTTAGTGGTTATGCGGATCAAAACCGCCTTTGGCGATTTGTGAAGCAACAAAAAAGGCACCGTCGGTAACAATACGTGTTCCGGGAACAATGCCGTTAATTTCACGCAACGAACCTAGTGCTCGCTTTAGTTCAACTTCTTGAGAGCGAAACTGCCCTGGACTCTCTTCTACAAAAATTGCCCAGTCTCCATCGGGATTTCGCATCAGTGCTGACTCTGGCACAGCCAATACCGGCTCTTCTGTACGAAAACGGAAGAAGACCTCTGCAAACTGTCCCGGATGCAGCCTATGCTCCAGGTTGTCCACCAATAAGCGCACTGTTCGGGTTCGTGTAACGGGGTTTATGGTATGTGCTTCTTGGGATACCTTGCCTTGAATTCGGATATCACCAGCCACAATGTCAGCCAATGTACCGAGCGGAAGTGATATAGACTGATCTGCTGGAAGGTGTGCTTCGACCCAGAGCTGCTTCTCATTGGCCAGCTTGATCAGAGGAGAACCAGCTTCGACGCGCTGCCCCTGCTCGAAGTCGTCAGATAACACAGAACCATCGGTTTCGGCACGTAGGGTATATTCGCCCAATGCCTTAATATCTTGCGATGCCAGAGACTGCAAATCTGACTCAGCTAACCCATAGGCCTGCAACGTTGCCCGAGCAGCCTCCCAGCTGGTTTTGGCCTGGATATAACGCTGCTCTCCAACGGTTTTGCGACCGAGCTTGCGGACTCTTTCCCATTCAGGCCAAGCGGTGCGATAGTCTGCCTGGGCCTGCGCCACATCCTCACTGAACAGGGTTACCAGTGGCTGACCTTGTTCGACATGAGCGCCCAATGCTACGTGACGACGTAATACAACGGAAGCTACTCGCGGTGACACTATGTAGCTAGTGTATCCATTAGAAAGAACTTCCCCTGGTGCGTAGAACTCATAATCAACGCGCTCGGCAGTGAGAGGAGCAACCTGGATATCAGCAATCGTCATTTGAGTAGCATTTAGTGCCGTAGTGGCAGAAGCTTCTTCTTGATGCCCATGTCCATCTTCTTCAGTATTACTTTCGCTGTGTCCCGCATCATCATGACTTTCATTGTGGGAACTATCGCTAGACCCATGTTTTGTATCACCATGACGCTCATGTTCATCCGTGGCATTTGATGGGTGCTCCTTGTGAGACGCATCATCCTTATGCTCAATAACCTCTTGAGCAGGCTTGCTCTTATCATGTTCGTGCGCCTCACCACTCATCGTTTCTGCAAGCCCTATGCTTGGTGCAGTCATTGCGGCGCTTAGCATCGCTATCAATAATCTATTCATGTTCATTATCCTATCTTTAATTCAGTGGCTTAGTCGCAGTTGGTGCAACAGCTCTGAGCTGGCCGGAGTGCAGCAACACTTCGGTTAACGCAAGTTGTGTGTGCTTTTCGAGTGAGATTCCTGCCAGCAGGCTCTCCGAACGCTGGTTGAGAGCGAGCAGGTAGTCAGTTGTTGATAGATCACCGCTTCGCCACTGGCGTTCCAACAAGTCAGCACTATTTTCAACTCTGCCACGAGCCAGCTCGAGCCAGCGTCGGTATTGCTCGTCATAACGTTTCCAGGCAGCTTGTGCAGCCTGCCAGTCAAACCGTAGATTGCGATAAACGGCCAAGAATCGGGCCTCTGCTTCTAGTGCTGCACGATTAGCCACACGAGTTTCGGCACTGTAGTCATTACGTACATTCAAAGGAATCGAGAAGGTCAGGCCGACAGTATTTTCTCCACCGTCGCGACCAGCATTGACTCCAAAGGTCGGCTCTGCTTTGGCTGCGCGGCGGGTTGCTTCGGCCTCTTCCTTGATGGACTTCCAGCGAGCCTGAGCGCTGGCAACATAGGGATGTTGTAACAACTCCTGGTCAGTAATGGACACTGGCTCCGAAGGCCAGAAATCTTCGGGAATGCCTCCTTTTTCAGGAGTCCACTGTGGCAAAAGTTCGCGCACTCTGCTTTCGGCTTTTTGCAAAGCGACTTCAAGCTCAGCGACCTGTGCCAGCTGTTTTGATAAAGATAGAAAGGTGAGCTCAGCATCAATAGTGCCTATATCCCCTGCTTTTTGGCGCTTTTCAGCCACTTGCAATAATGCATTAAGCTGCTCTTTTTGTGCCTGAGCAATAATGGCGGCTTGATTACTGGCACGCCACTCAACCAATGCTGATAGAGCCTCAGCAGTCTTACTCATAACCTGTTGCTGATACTGGGCTTTGGCTGCTTGTCGGATAAAAGCCGCCTGCTGCTGTTTAGCACCTCGTCTATCCCACCAGTCAACCGTTTGAGAAACACCTACACGGTAGTTATTTTCTTCACCAACCTGTTCCAGCTCAGAAGATAACTCCGGGTTGTAAAGTGGCTGTTCCGCTGCGTCCGCAGTAGCTTCCGAGCCTTGCAGTTGCTCGCGGGCCGCGATGATGTCTGGGTGCTGCTTTATCTGTGATGCCAGCCAGCGCTCCCAATCAACGGGTTGCGCTTGCGCCGAAGCCGACAGCAAATAAATAACGGCACACATCGCATAAGAAACGGATAGTTTCTTCATGAAATTTCCTCACAATTAAAATCAAAGTACATCAGGTACAGCTGGGTTGGCATTTGCACAACGCTATACCTCAGAATAAAAGTTTATTTGTACTGTATTTAACTGATCGGAGGGGGATTATCAGGGAAGGCTATATGGGAACGGTAATGGGAAGGGTTGCCTAAAATAGCACCCTTTTGATAAAGAGAAGCAGAGATATCTTGGCGACCCAGAAAGAAAGGGTGTGATGAGCCATGACAGTGACAACAATGGTGGCAATCAAGCTGGTAGCTTTTGCTCTTTTCTGATTCTAACCAACGCTTGTCATCATCTGGTATTGGAGAAGAGTGAGCTTTTTGATGCTCGTGATCAAAAGTAAGATGCTCAGAACCGGATTGATGAAACTGATGAACGTCCGCCACAGCAACTACCGATTGCAGGGCAATCAATATGGCTAGAGCGAAAGTTAAAAGTTGACGGTTCACGGTAAAAAAGAGTCTCTACTCGTTCTCATAAATGCAGGGCAGTAGACTAGCAGATTATCAGTTAGTTCACAAGAGATAAGTGGATACTAACCAACTATTACACAGCTTTGTGCTTAAAGGCTAGCTTTTAGACTTGGCTACTTCCTGTTTTTTTGCGAGTTTCTCGGGCGATTTCAATTCCTCAACCTCATGCTCTAGCTGAACAACGGAAGTGTTTAGCTCATTGTTTTCTTTGGTTATAGCATCAAGTTGCGCTAGTAGCTCCTCTCTGTCAGTACTGGCTGACTGCACCTGTTCAGTTAACGCTTTTAATGAGTTTTGAAGTTCGCGCTGTGACTTGGCCAACAACCGCTTTTCGGTGATTAGCTCAGCGTTCTGACGGTTCAACTGCGTGAGTTCTGACTGTTGAGAGGCAATGGTTTGCCCCAGCTTTCGCTGCTCTGTTCGCAATCCCGACACTTCTTCAGCGTGCTTGCGCTCTTGTTGATCACGCTGTTCTTTAGCGGATTCGCGGAAGTGGTTCAAGTTGTCATAACTGTGTTGCAGACTCTTCTCCAGATCGATAATTCGTTCATCTTTTTGTCCACAAACGGCTGTAAGTTCTTTCAAGTCACTTTGAATACCTTGCAACTCAGTGTTCAGTTGCTCACTCTCACGGCTAGCAGTATTGAGCTTCGCCTGTAGTGAGTGAATGTTATCACTTAGAGCTTTATTTTGCTCTGTGGCTTGGCTTAACGACTCCTCAAGTCCTGACTTTTCTTGATTCCAAGACTTACGCTCTTTATCAAAGGCTTGCTCCATGTCTTCAATGGTTTTATTCGCTTCAGCGTTGAGCCTGGCAGCAAGCTGGCTTACCAGGTGCCCAATGGCGTCGGAGACTTTGACCTCGGTGAGTGTACCGTTAGTACGGGTCTTTTTAATGTCTTTGAGGTATTTTGAGATGGTGGTTTTGGAGCCAGTGTTACCCAGCTCAGCTCGTATTGCATCAATTGATGGGTTATTTACACCCTGTGAAGTCAATGATTTATATGCTTTTTCAACGTCAAATTGAGAGATGCCTGTGCGCGCCATTTTTTAAGTCTCTGATTATTTTGTAATGTAATACATAATATGTATATACATATTATTACTGTGTCATCTACGTGTCTATAGCTTTCGAAAATTCATTTTAGATAATAGTAGATTATCTATTGTGATGTGCGTTTTTGGGCGATATGATGAGGCAAAGCCGTACATAACACGCAATCATGCCCGATTCTAAAAATACTGATTTAGTCAGCTTTTACGTCAACGCCGCCACTCGAGAACACACGGTACGCAGTTACCGTGCCGCCGTTGAGCACTATGAGCGTCACTGGGGCGGCCTGTTACCTGCAACACCTGATGCGATTGCGCAGTACCTCAGTCACTATGCCGATAAGTTGTCGTCCAGTACCTTAGCACATCGTTTGGCCGTACTCGCTAAATGGCACAATGAGTACGGTTTTCCCGATCCCACGAAAGCTCCCCTGGTTAAACAGGTGATGAAAGGCATACGTCAAACGCATCCGTACCAACCTAAGCAGGCTCGACCGCTTCAGTTAGAAGAGCTCGACACCATTATTCAGTCGTTGGATTCATTGATTACAGAAAGTAAAGATTACTGGCAGCGCTTAAGGCATATCCGAAACAAAGCCATTCTGCTGCTCGGGTTCTGGCGAGCCTTTCGTGCAGATGAACTCACCAACATCTACATTGAGCACGTAATCGTGATCCCCAATAAAGGAATGTCATTGTATTTGCCAAACTCCAAAGGCGATAGAAACAATAAAGGTACGACCTATAAAGTACCGGCTCTGCAAAAACTCTGCCCAGTCACCGCCTATCAGGACTGGATAACAGCTGCTGAATTAACCGAGGGCCCACTGTTTATCGGGATCGATCGCTGGGGGCATTTCAACCAACACAATATGACGCCGAATACCATCATCAATATCGTGCGCGATTGCGCCAGGGATGCAGGGCTTGAGCATCCTGAGAGCTTTAGCAGTCATTCTTTACGCCGAGGATTTGCTTCATGGGCAGACAGTAATGATTGGAGTCTCAAAGATTTAATGGAGTACGTTGGTTGGAAAGATCCCAAAACGGCTCTACGCTACATAGATTCATATAATCGAATTCAGCAACGCTTTATTGAGCCACTCAAGTAGTGCAATACAATAAAACTGGAATGAAGACTACAATGTTCCACAGGCCTCATGAAATATGAATGTTAAGCATTAATTCAATATAGAGTGAACTTGAGCACGAAATGTCTAGGGCGGGTTCATTAAACTGCGCAACATTAAATATTACTATAGGTAAGGTGCAAGGTGTAGCGACTGAGCTAAACAGCTGAACCTTTAAAAGGTAACCAAATGATCAAGCCACCTAATTGGCCATGATATCCGTGGACGTTATTTTATATCTCTATGACAACAATCAATGAAACCGCTTACCCGCGCATTAAACCCAACATGAGTCAGTCTGAATTAGAGTCTGTATATACACCGACACCAGAGGACATGGCCTATATTCGCCAGCATCGCCGGCGCAAATTAGATCAGCTTGCCCTGTTAGTTCATATTAAATTAACTCAGCGCTTAGGGTATTTTCTCAAATCTTCTGACATCCCAAACAAGATTGTTACTCATATTTCTGAGCTGATGAAAATGGGCGACACTCCCAAAAAGTACTTAGCACGCTTTGACAGGGGTGGGAGTCGAACCCGTTTAAAGATTTTAGTGAGGCGGTATCTAAACATTAAGCTTATTGAGAATAATAATACAGCAACATTATTGCTTCATAAGCTTTCATCCGAAGCATCAGAAAAAAAGCATGAGCTCGCTGATGTTATCAATGTAGTTATCGAGGAGCTGGTTAAACAGCGCTATGAATTACCAGGCTTCTCAACTCTGGTTAAACATGCCAAATCAGCTAAAAAGCAGGTCAACGATACCTATTTCAAGCAAACACATAAAAAGCTGAATCATGAGATGACAATTGAGTTGGATAAAATGCTCAATAGCTCTGGAAGAAAAACGCGCTGGGACTCGATTAAACGGGAGGTCAAAAAGCCTACAAATAAAGAAGTCAAAAGCTACCTTCAACATTTGAAATGGCTACAAGACTTGGTCGAACGATTGCCAAATATGGAATTCTTACCGTTAACGAAAAAACACCATTACACTTTAGAAGCTCGTTCACTGGATGCTTTTCACTTAAAAGAAATGAAGCAAGCTAAACGTTACACACTGATGGTGCTATTGATCCAGTCAAAATTAAGTCAATCGTTAGACGATGTGGCGGGTATCTTTAAGCGTAAACTGAATAAGTTGCACCAGTCTGCGGAGACTCGGCTGATGGAATACCACCAGGAGCATACTCAGCGAACGGAAAAGCTCATCAACCAATTTCGTAATGTCTTAAAAACTTCTGGTGATAATGAAGCTGACATACAGCCGTCACTGGAAGATATCCGAAACGCCATGAGCGAAGAGCCATCAGTACTATTGGCAGAGTGTGAAGAGCACTTAGCCTATGCCGGAAATAATTATTATCCCTTCATGCTTAAATTGTATAAGCCGCAACGAGCCCAGCTTCTAAACTGTTTGGAGCTTTTAGAGCTAGGCTCATCATCTGAAGATAATTCGATCCTAAGGGCGCTAGAAATCATCTTGGAGTATCGAAATACCCACAAGCAGGAGCTCGGCCACTATGATGACTTTGTCGCACAGCCTTGGATGAACGATAAATGGAAGAAGCTGATATTCAACGCAGACACGAAAACGATTAACCGCAAATACTTCGAGTTATGCGTGTTGTCTCGGATCAAGAACGAACTCAGTTCAGGTGATTTATTCATTCGTTACAGCCAGGAGCATTCAGATTATCGTAAAGAACTAATCAGTTGGGATGAGTACGAACAAGGCCTGCCTGAATACACCAATATGCTAGGGTTTTCAGAGGATAGCAAAACCTTTGTGACTGAACTAAAAGAAACGCTTAGCGAGTTATCAGCTCAGGTGGACGAGCAATTTCAATCCAATGAGTTTCTAGACTTCAATAACGATCAGCTTGTGATCAGAAGACATCAGAATACTCCAGAGCCCAAACAGCTCAAGCAGCTGGATGAAGCCTTACGAGACTCTCTTGAGGAAAAGAGCATTGTCGATATTCTAGTGGAATCAGAGCAATGGCTGGACGCCCACAAGCTATTTAAACCCATATCAGGCTTTGAGAGTAAACTTGATAATCCGCGCAAGCGCTTTATTTCAACGCTTTTTTGTTATGGCTGTAATCTTGGCCCAACTCAAACGGCACGCTCCATCAAAAACTTAACCCGCAAGCAAGTTGCTTGGCTGAATCTAAAGCATGTCACTGAGGAGAAGCTTGAAAAAGCTATTGTGAAAACCGTGAATGCTTATAATAAATTTGAGTTGCCATCTTACTGGGGTACAGGCAAATCGGCCTCTGCTGACGGAACCAAGTGGAACGTATATGAGCAAAACCTGTTGTCAGAATATCATATCCGTTACGGCGGCTATGGTGGTATTGGCTATTACCATGTCTCGGATACTTACATCGCGTTATTCAGTCATTTCATTCCTTGCGGCGTCTACGAGGCTATCTATATTCTTGATGGTCTCATTAAAAATGAATCGGACATTCAACCTGATGTGATTCATGGTGACACTCAGGCTCAAAGCACGACTGTCTTTGGCCTAGCTTACTTACTCGGTATTGATTTGATGCCCCGAATACGGAACATCAAGAAGCTGGTATTCTATAAAGCGGATGGTCGCGTTAAATATAAACACATTAACCGATTGTTTAGAGGTAATATTAACTGGTCACTAATAGAGCGACATCTGCCTGATATGTTGCGTGTGGCGCTGTCTATCCAAGCCGGCAAAATAGCGCCATCGACCATACTCAAACGCTTAGGCACTTACAGTCGGAAGAATCGACTGTATTTTGCGTTTCGGGAGTTAGGACGAGTGATCCGAACAGCATTCTTACTGAAGTACATCGGTGATGTGGAGCTCAGGCGTACCATTCATGCAGCCACCAACAAAAGTGAAGAGTTCAATAACTTCACCAAGTGGTTGTTTTTTGGCGGTGACGGCATTATTGCTGAGAATGTCCGGCACGAACAGCGTAAGGTCATTAAGTACAATCAACTTGTAGCTAATCTGGTTATTTTGCATAACGTTCAATCCATGTCAGAAGTTCTATCGCAATTGAAGCACCGTCAAATCCCAGTTTCAGAAGAGGTGCTGAAGTTTCTTTCACCGTATCGAACCGAGCATATTAATCGCTTCGGTGATTACCATCTAGATTTAAGCAAAAAAAGTAAAACTCTGAATTACAAACTGGATATCACAAAGAGCCAAGTTCCGTAGTAGTGGGTGAGTCGAGTTTGCATGATATTGAATACACCCTTGGTAATTACAAGGAGATACGGTATAGGTGTTAGAAGTGAAAGCTTCCGATAGACATATCTGATAACTGTGTGCAGATCAAAATATGCAACCAAGATTTTTGAAAGATTACTTATAATTCATGAGGTTAAGTATATTTTTGGTCGATTTGTAACGAATCGTGGCCGTACCTCATTTCACCATTCAGGTTTTCGTGACTTTAAAACATATTATATTCAATTTGTTAGCCAATATTGGCAACACCATTTTCCTGAACTTGTCAGCTATACAAGAATGTTAAAAT
>JBLXHJ010000006.1:0-26809 GCA_048259785.1 Methylophaga sp. | reverse complement strand
TAAAAGACGCTGATCAAGGCGATATTCTGCTGGTTGAAAGCGTGGACAGATTAAGCAGGCTATCTCAAGATGATTTTGCAATTCTAAAGCAGCGCATCAAAGACAAGGGCTTGCGATTGGTGGTGGCCGATCTACCAACCACGCATACGGTAAGTAAGGGCATGACAGGTGAGATCCTAACAGTGATTAACCATATGCTGATCGACTTGTTAGCAACAATGGCAAAGCTTGATAACGATAAGCGTAGAGAGCGGATTAAGCAGGGGTTAGCAAATAGTGGCTATAAACCTACTGGTAAAAAAGCCAATACAACAAAGCACAATCGAATTAGGGAATTGGCCAGCCAAAACAATATGACAAAAGAGGAGATTGCTAAGGCGGTTGGTGTTGGGGTGGCTACGGTTTATCGAGTATTAAAGCAGGGATGATAGCTGAGGTATTTTAACTTATTAATTTACGTTTTTAACTATGATAACAATTAGCTTTGTACGTACTATCAACGCCGCAACTTTATGCCGATGCTCTTGAGCAAATACTATAAGCTCATTTTTGGCACGTATAAGTGGTTCCATAATAACAGTCTGTTTTGAGTAGTCTGTTAATAGGCTTTTGGGGTGAAACAGCTGGTTCCGCTAGGGTATACCTTAACTGAAACAGTTAAACACCTTCAAATACATATATAAATTTCAAAACTGAGTACATTGATGAGGATTTTCAGAAAAAATGATAGGTATGTTTTAGTTGATATGACAGGGAATAAAAATAATTATCTATCAATAAAGCTTAGCGATAGAAAAAGTAAAACTATATTTAGAGACTTAGAAAGTAAGATTATTAATTGCAATGTCAATTCAGACATGATCCTCAATCAAGTAGAAAGGGCGTTGATTAGAATCAAACATAAGCATAAATTAGAGTTTTACATAACAGAAATTGAGTTCATATCTTCTGATAGTTTTTCAGAGGATATCTATGAACAAATGACGTTTAGACTTTTAAGTAATATTATCTCCAAAGAGCATCCAAACTCTGCATAAATGTTATTTAAATTAGATGCCAAATGACCTACTACAGTAATGAGAAAGCAGCTTAGAGTTCAATGCCTATATAGCGCACCGATCATGTTCCCACAACAGAGTTTATGACGTTGGATGTCAGAAATCAGTTCTTACTGGTTCTATTTAGGTATACCTAAAAAATTTCCGCTAGTTGTATGACTAAAATATCCCAAGCTTGAGTGTATGGCATTGACGGCAGGGGTCAATATTTCTTCAGTGGCAATTATTGAGTGTTTCTACTAGGAGTTGTTTCAATCGATATATCTAAGCTAGTTAATGATTCTAATTCAGCCTCTAGCTTATCTAAAGTAGCTTGACTAGGGTCGCCCTCTGGAAAGAAAATCGTCACATTTGTCGTTTGGTTGTCAGGTTTATAGCCAATTGATTGCATTTCACCACGGTACTTATTTCTAATCAAGATGGTAATTTTTTCAGACACTTTTGGATCACCATAAATAGCCACTGACTCATCCGCTGAGCGGTTATTTGTCGGTAAGATTTGAATCGGAAGGCTAAAATCCTTAGCATCACTGCTGGTAAATACATAGTGATGAATTTCTGCCTTCACATTGGGTTTTGTCATAATAAATAAACGATAGTCTCTAACAGCTTCTTCATCACTGACGGGTTTATCAGCTTTTCTAATGCCTTTTTGATCAGGTGTTGCAAATCCCCAGCTTGCTGCCACCAGATCGTCACCCAGTTGATTAAATAAACCTTGCAATACACCCTCGTCTTGAACCCCGCCTTGGATTGCCAAAATCCTCATCGCTTGTTCTTTACTTACTTTAGAGTCTGACATAACAGCTTGCATAATGACGTCATCAATTTGATAGCGTTGGGTCACTTTCTTAGGAAAATTATCAACGATAAGATTATTTGGCTTATCGATTTTTGACCAATCAATGGCTTTGGTCGTAACTGGCTTTGAATTGACTTTTGGTAATTCGACGACTTTAGGAATTGGTGGCTGTGTAGTAATAGCTTGACTGCATCCATTTAAAATCAAACTCGTCAATGCTAAAAATATTATTTTATTCACTTTTATTATCCTAATTCTCATAGTGGGTCTAATTAGCCAGCTTAAAGATGTCCCCTGCCATCAATGCTGTACACTTATAATACCTATTGTTTCCATAACAGCGCTTATGGTAAATAAAAATAATGATCCAAAAGCTCACGGTATGTACACAACGAAGTACACCGCGACTACCTAAATAACTCAATATACCGATACCATTAGCCTACAGCCAAAGATTCAAGTCCTCACTAGGGAACCGAACCAGTGAAAGCACCTGATTGGTTCGCCGTAGTTATACTATACTGTAGTCAAATCGTTCCGTTTACTCAGACTTAAAAAACAAATCGCCAATATCTTCTTTTAATTTCTCAATTACGTGTTGCGTAATCAAAGTATCAATGTTCGAATATATATTAAGTAATCCGACTGAAATCTGCGAAAGAGATAAAGCAGTCAATTGAGCAGGATCAGTCATACCTGAGTTGCTTGCTCCTACTAGTAGAACGTCTTCTTTTGCCTCAGCTAGGCCAAGCTTGCTATTAATACCATGTGCATTTGCATGTATGTTTTGGCTTGCCCATTTATAATATGGTCGAAAGTGATCAAGATCTACAGCTTCTTCAATATTGAAAAAGTTAGGTTTTTTATTGTTTAATACGTTTGCCGCCCAACCGTAACTCGTCTTGAAGTCTTGCCCATATTTACTAAGTAATTCTTCATAAGCTAACTTACATTCCATTAATTCTTCTTCAGAGAATTTAACGATATTTAGTCTTGGCTCGTAGTGATTGTATTGCCTCATACCTTTATAAGACTCTACTACTTCATGTTGACGATAACGAATGGAAAGCTCGTTCTCATGAGCACTTAGAAAAAGAGCTGTAACTACTACCTCATGTAATGCGCGCCATCGTGCGTGAGCACCATCAGCAAAACCGCCTTTAAGTAACCAAAGTATCTCTGAAGAAATATGACAGGCTCTAGCATGTAAGCGAACTACAGTGTCAAATTTTACATTATTCTCTCGAGCTGCCCGGTCTCTATTGGTATTATTAAAATCTTCCCCTATTTCAGAACATGTAATAATAAAAATCTCTAAAGCATCAAAGCCGCTTTTCCATCTCTCAATATTTCTATCTACGAACCCATCTGCATCGTCTCTAATCAATTTCAGATGGTTTTCGGATTCTTTATTTAATGATAAGACAATTGTATCGGCTATCTCTGGGATAGTTTCATTTATGAAATCTGAAGCAGAAGAGCTTATACAAGACGCTAGCTCAGATTTTGATAAACGACAATCGGCGCTTTCAACAGTCTTATGCAACATTTCGTTAAATATGTCTTGGTAATTATTCATTATTTACTCTAAATTCATACTAATAAGTTATATCAGTTATTGAAAGATGGTGATCAAGATGAGCATGAAGGAATGATTGCTATTGATTTTATTGTTTTTCCTAGTAGTCAATGTAGCTGTGCCCTAGAACACTGTGACAGCAGGCATCTGATATAAATTGCAGCTAAGCATGCAAGGCCGTTAATAAACTCGAAAACCTGAAGCAGTCCAGGTGTTTATACCAAGCTAATAACGATTTACATCTATAGATGGTCCATCTATTCCTACACCGCTAATTGGATTTGTATCAAAAATATACCTTCCAAATATTGAGTTGAAATTCTCTTCCGCATCTAGGAAATATTGTAAGATACCATCTAACAACTCCCGAAAAGTCGAACCATACCATGTGACTCCTGGCGCAATCTTAGATAAAACTTCCATTTTGAAAGTTTTAATGTCGGAAGGTGGATTAAGTAAAGTACCAGTATCAATCATAGGACTTATACTGAGCATATTAAACATTGCCAACATAAATGAAGATACACGATACTCTGAACGTAACCGATCAAATAAATCCTTATTTTCTTTGGAAAGCTTGTTGTACTCTTTATCACGGTGATGATTGAATTCTTCAGTGTACTGTAAAACACGATCCGCAGCATCCCCTACACGAGGACAGAAATATCTTGTCCACCAAGCTTCGAAATATCGTTGCTGAAATTCTAAATAAGTTAAACCAACAATGTTTGTGCTTCTAGTATATTCTTTTGCTCCAGATTGTAGTCCGTGTTTGGAAATGATAAACCCAATGTTAGCGCCAGTTTCGTGCATAACAGTCGTAAATGAATGTACAACGGATTGAGGTATAGCTGAACTCCAGTTTTTGCATTCTACAATATATTTAATATTGTCTAAGCTTAGTCCATCGATAGCTAAAACATCAACGTTAACAGAGCCACGTGGGGTAGATATACTTACTTCAACTTCTGACGACAAGCCAACATTGCGAAATATTTTCTTCACACCTAATTGAAGGTCTTGCCATTTATCAGGATATGGATTATCAATCATAGAGTTTGGAGTATCCTTTTAGCTAAGCGTAAGAATTGTTCTGTCTAACTCATGTATATCGTGGTGTGCCTTTCAAGCTTGATATATCTACTCGATCACCGATACCCTTTTCAATAGCTAATTTTCGAACCTTCTCAATATCTGTGTCTGATAAAAATGGTCCAAGATGAATTCGCTCAATCAGATCGGTTATTTCAAATTTAACTTTTATACCGTGCTCAGGTATATCTACTCCAAACTCTTCTGCCAATCGGAGAGAAATACCTATCCGAAACTCTTTTTCCCAATCGAAAGCAGTGTGCTTATGCCAAAACCGTTCTATCATACTAACTTTCAGTTTTCCTTTGGTAAGATCAACATATTTGACATTGCCAACGCATAGATTTTCTTCAGCATATTTAGGGCTTAATCTAAACGGTTTTATGGATTTTTTTATCTTATCTAAGTTGGTTTGTATAGCCACACCCTTCCATTCATCGGCGTATAACTGCCACATGGCATCGCTTTCATACAAGGATCTATGCCAACAACTTACTTTGGTTAAACGTTTTAATTCTTCAAAAGCTTTTTCAGTACCTTCAAGTTTCGTATAACGTGGATCAGTTTTATATTCTGAAGATACTATTGCCACAGCTCCTTCAAACTTATCATTAAACTCACGAGCTGAAGCAAAGTACAATTCACCAGTGTTCAGAAAATCTATTAGCCTTTCTGTTTTAAAATATCGCCATAATGGTTCTATAGTATTTGGCTCATCGCCGATAAAGTTCATAATCTATCCTAATTGGTTTGTTGCATATTTTTAAGGATGGTTTCCACTTTTATATAGAACTCATTAGCCTTATCGCATATATTCGATGCGCTTGCAGTCATACCCCAAAACTCATCAACAAAAATTTCAACGGCTATTAACAAATGCTCTGTGGCTAGATTAGAATTTACATATTTTGATGGAATATGTAAGCTTTCATTATCCCTCGCAAAATATAATGATTTTTCCCTTAGTGATGAATATTCGCCAGAACTATAGCCTTCGAAGATCTCCTTAGCTCTATCAGCACCAATACTATTAGCTATGCGATCACCAATTAGGTAAACAGGTGATATTGCAATTTTATGCTTCATTCTATGGTTAAAGAGATGATCTTTTCCTCGTTTTACTTTTAGTAAATCCTTTTGTTGTGCTGCACGCATATACCCAGCTTTTACTTTGGCAATTTCTTCAAATATAGTGATTGATAAAAAAAGAGAGGGGGCAAAACTACCGTTTTTCAACAAAGTATATGATGCGCATATCAAATCGTAGATGTGAGCAATAGCATCGTTATATTCTTCTCGACCATGTAAGCCCGTATACTCATCTGAAAATATTACAGAAGCTTCTACGGCTATGTTATTTCCGCTTTTTCCCACAATGTATTCTCTCTTGTTAGCTCTATTTATCTGTTTTAGAAGTTAAATTTGATTTAAAGACGCTGTTATTTTTGAAATATATCCTATCTATCAAGCCACCCTACTCTTCTTAAAGTTCTCAGCCTGCTCAAATATTTCTTTATAAACCTCTTTTGAATCAACAGGTGGATAACCCCATTCATCGAGCAATATCATCAGGTCAAACTGTAGCTCCGCTTTGATATCATCGCGCTTATTCCAGTCGGTATACCTTGCCTTGTCATCGATGAGCTTTTTCACTTCTTTTGACAGCTCAAGCAGCTTGTCTTCTGGATAGGTAAAATCGTACTTATGCGCCAGTGATAGTAAGATGTCATAAAACGCTTTTTCTTCAAAGTCGATGCCCATCTCACCAAACGATGCCATCTCAACCCGTAGCTCGTTATACAGCTTGATGATCTCATCAGAGAAGTCACCAATGACTTCAGCGCGCAGTACATCTTGCTCGTCACGGTCATTGTACTTCTCTACAAGCGCATTCATCTTCTTACTAAAATCAACACCCTTCACCTTGTTGGTTTTTTTCAGCTCACCAATGGCTTTTGCGAGGAGCTGTTGTAGTAGCTCTAGCTTGGTATTCGGCTGTTTAATCACTTCAAGCTTTGCCAAATAATCTTCATCGAAGATATCGATCTCACCATCTGTGTTATCACCGAGTTTAAATATCTCTTCAACGCCATCACTCATCAGCGCGTCTTTGACCAGGTCACGTACCTTTTGGTTCATCTGCTCAACATCAGGTGCGCCGCCAGTGGTGATTTTAAAGATGATGGTACGAATAGCTAGGTAGTAATGAATCTTGTCTTTATGAGTCTTGGTGAGTGCTTCACTACCCACGCAAATATCATAGGCAGACTTCAGACGTTTGGCCAAATCCATAAAGCGCTTTTCTAGCTTCTTAGATTGCAGCGCAAAGTCAGCTGCTGCATTCAAGCAATTGAGCTGCTCTAATGGCGTGCCGTTAAAGTAAAGGCTAGAGTCAAACTTATGATAGACGGTATCGAGTAGGTTTAAATGATCTTTCACCACCACCACTGACTTTTGGATATCTTCTAGGTTTTGAATCTGACCACCGGTGTAATGCGAGAGTGCCAGGTTCATCTGTTTTTTGATACCAATGTAATCCACCACTAAGCCACTCTCTTTGTCTTCAAACTTACGGTTGACCCGTGAGATGGTTTGAATCAGGCTATGCTTTTGCAAAGGTTTATCAATGTAGATGGTATCGAGGAATGGCACGTCAAAGCCTGTGAGCCACATATCGACAACGATGGCTATTTTAAAGTTAGATTTGCCGTTCTTAAACTGACGGTCGAGCTCTTTGCGGTAGTCTTTATTACCAAGATTGTCCCACATGCCTTTTTCATCGTCTTTGTTACGAGTCATGATCATCTTGACGCGCTCCATGGGCATGACATTTTTCTTGTCGCTCTCTGACAAGGTTGAGCCTTCCTCGCATGCTTTTACTTCGTTCCATTCAGGACGCAGGTCAATGATGTCTTTATATAACTGATAGGCAGCTTCACGGCTGCTACAGACAAACATCGCCTTACCTTTTTGCGTCGTACCCTCTTCTACTCGCGCTTCATAATGCTGAACAAAGTCTTCAGCTATGGCTCTGATGCGGTCAGGGTCACCAAGAATGGTCGACATACTCGCCATGGCTTTTTTGCTTTTCTCTATCTGATATTCATTGGTGCCAGCGTCGGCGCTTTCTTGATAGTATTTTTCGACTTCATCAAGCTGTTTGCTATCGAGTAGCACTTTGGCGGCGCGACCTTCATAGACAATACGAACGGTGATCTCATCAAATACCGACTCAACCATGGTGTAGCTATCAACGACGGGGCCGAAGACATCAAGGGTGGCATCAATCGGCGTGCCTGTGAAGCCAACGTAAGTGGCATTGGGCAGAGAATCATGCAAGTATTTAGCGAAGCCGTAGGTCTTTTTAACCCCATCTTCGGTAACGGTGATTTTTTGCTGGAGATTGATTTGGCTACGATGCGCTTCATCTGAGATACAGATAACGTTGGTACGCTCTGTCAGTAAGGCTAAGTCTTCGGTGAACTTATGAATGGTGGTTAGGAACACACCGCCACTTCTGCGTCCTTTGAGCTCTTCTCGTAGCTCAGCACGACTCTCGACACTGATGATGTTCTCATCGCCGATATAGGTCTTGGCGTTGGTAAAGGTTTTGGATAACTGATCATCTAAGTCGGTACGGTCAGTGATTAAGATAATGGTTGGACTACCAAGCGCCGCGTCTTTCATTAGCAGACGGGCTAGAAACAGCATGGTAAAGCTTTTACCACAGCCAGTCGCGCCAAAGTACGTACCACCCTTCCCGTCACGTAAGCCATTATCGTCAATTAAGTTGCCATGACTGTCGAGCAACTTCATGTGCTGCTTGATATTGTCGTATAGCTTGGTGGCGGCATAATACTGCGGATAGCGACAAACGATTTTTTCTTCCTTGCTTGATTTGTCAGGTACGTAAATAAAATTACGGATGACATCAAGCAAGCGCGTTTTATCAAATAAACCGCTCATCATGGTCAATAAGGAGTGGATACCGTCTTTCTCTAACTTCTCATCGCCCGTGACTTTGCGCCAAGAGTAGTAGAACTCATAAGGCGCAAAGAATGAACCCATCTTTGAGTTAACGCCGTCACTAATCACGCATAGGGCGTTGTATTTAAACAGCTCTGGAATATCGCGCTTATAACGGGTGGTCAGCTGGGTATAGGCATCAAACATGGTGGCATCTTCACGGATGCTGCTCTTAAATTCAAACACCACCAGTGGTAAGCCATTGATATAAAGAATGCCATCAGGGATACGTAGCTCAAAGCCTTGTATCTCCATTTGATTGACGATGCGAAAGCGATTGTTATCGAGTGCTTCATAGTCAATCAGCTGGATGTATAAGTCTTTTTGGGTATAGTCTTCTCGCTTGAGTGTAAAGCCATCAGCGACAAACTTCATGATGGCTTTATTGGTATCGTACAGATCAGAGGCAGGAAGGTATTCGAGCTTATGAATAATAGACTCAATCTCATAATCAGTGATCAAGTCATCTTTATAACGGGTCGCTAGAAACTGTCGAAGATCAGACTTAATCAGCACATCATCAGGATTGCGATCAAGCGCTTCGCCAAGCGTATGTGGATAGCCCTCGGCTGCTAGCAATTCAATAATGGCTTGCTCAAGTCTGTCTTCGGTAAATTTCAATGCTTCGTCCTTTTTTATTATGCTTTATTTTTTTTTCAATAATTACTATGCTAATCTAGAAGAAATACGACAACACTAGGTTATTCATACTCTTTTTTAATCGGATTGAATTTCACAATTTCACTGTAGTTAACATGCTCAATACGCTCATCATCTTCAGTAGGCTTTTCGCCTTTGTAAGTCAACATAATGGGATAATAAGTGGTATTGTCCGACAGTACTTTTAAAGTCCCTTCATAACCATAATACAAAGGCGAGTCTTCATCATAACGAGCATTGCTTGAGCCAGCATCACCGACATAATAAACATTAATAAAATCATTCTCAGGTAGGTGTAAAGCTTTCCACCAGTCATCCCTTGCACCTTGACCCATATAGAAATTCGTAAACATACTTCCTACTAGGTTCTTCCCTAACGGCTGTAGACCATTTTTAATATCTTCAGCATAAAGTCCTGCACTTCCATTGCTACCCGATTCCTCTACGTTCTTTGGTGTTTGACTCACTAACTGAAACAATCCACTCTTCAGTTTTTTAAAGCTGTATAAATCCGCTGTTGCCTTACAGATATGACAAGAGTCAATTTCTCCATCAGAAACATGTGTCTTTTCAATGATAATCAGATAACGATCTTCACCTGCTGTATTTTTATATTGAATAACAGGAAGCATTAAGGCAATAGTTGCCCTTCCAACCTCATCGTATTTTCCCAAGCCGATATACGGTGTATCTTCCATATGATCCACATGAATATCGAACATCTGACCATTGTAAAACTGACGCATAATTTCTTTAAAGCTTAAGTCTTTGATTTTGACTTGAGCCATTTGACTAGCTGAGAAAGCAGGAGCGGCAGCCATTACAGGAGCCGCAGATAGAACGCCTAAGCTGAGCGCTAAACTAAGTAACAGCTTTTTCATACTAGATTCCATTAATTCTTATGTTTTTAAGATAACCGTTTACTGTCAAAAGCTATACTACTTCCTCCACAAGTTCAGCAGCATCAGAAATACGCAATTCGCCTGACATTAACTTAGGTAAAAGGGTGTCGCGGATTCTTGATAAATTATCTACGTCTATTTGAACAGCATGAATTTTATTATGAAATGAATTTATCCAGTTATCGAAATAGTTTAAAACATCGATATTAGGCACTACTACCATATGGTTTTTTAAAATATCTGTTTTTAGATTAGTAAATACACTACCATTACCTTGCATCAAGAGTTCCTGTCTAACAACTAAAAAAAGCTGATATAAATAATTATCAGTAAATATTTTTTTCTTCGGGAAATGTAACCAGCCGTCATGGATACAAGCATCTAAATCTAAAAATTTTGGTAAGCCAGGGGTGGCGCTATTTGATAAAATTAACGAGCCTTTTTTTAATAAAGTCGTTTTATTTAATCCTTCAGGTTTAATAAATTGTTTCGTCTCAACAAGAAATCTTGAATTACTAGCAGTCGCATCACTTATTTTGACCCAAGGTAATCCTTTAGGTACTAAATAATCATGAATTGGTCGAGGAGAGCCACCACGTTTTACTTCAATATACTCACCAAGCTTACTAACTCCCCAACCCTTTGGAATCCAACCCATCTCCTCAGTAAACTCAAACGCATTAGGGAATAAATTCTGAATATCTGAATTATCCTTTTTCTCAATCGCTTGGCGCTGCTCGGCACGCTCTAATAACTCGTCAGGAATGGCGTTCCCTGCGGCAAGGGCGTTATCAATCACAGGATCAAAATCCACAAACCAGCTCTTAAACAACGCCTGCGCCATCGCTTCTAGGGTTTCGTTCATTTGGCGGTTAAGCTCGATTTTGTCGTCTAAAGAACCAAGGATATGAGCGATGGCTTTTTGTTCTGAAAGCGGTGGAAGAGACAATGGATAAATTTTCATTGCCTCTTTATCACCCCTTGGCATCTTAGTTCCTTTGGAGGTTTGAACTGTATATTGGATAAACTCTTCATTCATTAGAGAATAAAAGCCAAAGCTAGGATTAATACCTTCTCTGGCTTTAAACACAATAACATCGTTAGAACATCCACCATCTTTATTGGCTATCCAAAGCTTTCTAAAATAAGTCCTAATATTTGAGAAAAGAATATCTTCGGCTTTATAAGCTGTGAACTTTGATGCAGATGGAAGCTTTTCAGCGGCTGTAACTCCGCCAAAGTCAGGAAGCATATTATCTGTCGAAACGTAACTTTCAATGTCTATATCTTTACTATCAATCTTAGCTTTTGACATCATAAGTACGTCATCTAAAATCACTTCTTTCCAATCACTCGCCATAACCCAACACCTCCAAATTCCGACGAATGGTCGCATCTAGCTTTTTAGATTCTTGCATCTGTGCATATAGCGTTTGGCTTAACTCTAGCATCTTAGTCTCAAACGGGATGCCGTCATCTTCGATAGCAGCAGCACCGACATAACGCCCAGGAGTGAGTACATAATCATTAGCTTTGATATCATCAAGTGTGGCAGATTTACAGTAGCCTGCCTCATCGCTATAGGCTTCATAACCGCCTGCTTCCGCTTCACCGCGCCATGCATGATAAGTCTTAGCAATCGCCTCGATGTCATCAGTAGTAAATTCTTTATGCGTACGATCCACCATACTACCGATAGCACGCGCATCGATGAATAGCGTCTCACCGCTACGATTGCGCAGTCCACGTGCTTTGCTATCAGTGGAGATGGCGGCTTTGTCCTTACTGATGAACCATAAGCACACCGGAATCTGGGTGGTATAAAACAGCTGACCCGGTAGCGCAATCATACAATCGACTAGATCATTTTCGATAATCTGTTGGCGTATCTCACCTTCACCACTGGTAGTGGTAGACATCGAACCGTTTGCTAGTACGAAACCCGCAGTTCCATGCTCAGAGAGCTTAGATATCATGTGTAATATCCAAGCATAGTTGGCATTGCCTGTCGGCGGTGTCGGATACCCTGCCCAGCGTGGATCATCGACCAGCTCGTCAGAGGCGCGCCAATCCTTTTGGTTAAAAGGTGGGTTTGCCATGATGAAGTCCGCTTTGAGGTCTTCGTGCTGATCTTTAAAGAAAGTATCGGCAGCCACATCGCCCAAGTTGCTAGAGATACCACGAATGGCAAGGTTCATCTTAGCGAGTTTATAGGTCGTGCTGGTGTACTCTTGCCCATAGATAGACACGTCTTTGGTATTACCGTGGTGACTCTCGATAAACTTGATGGACTGGACGAACATACCGCCTGAACCGCAGCAGGGATCATAGATTTTGCCTTGATACGGCTCAACCATTTCAGCAATTAGATTAACCACAGACTTAGGCGTATAGAACTCACCACCGCCCTTGCCTTCAGTCGCGGCAAACTTACCCAAGAAATACTCGTACACGCGCCCTACCGTGTCTTCTTCTGGATTACCGATGGTGTCGATGTTATTGACGACATCAATCAAAGCGGCAAGCTTACTGGCAGTTAAGCCAAGACGAGAGAAGTAGTTATCCGGCAATGCGCCCTTCAATGATTGGTTAGTCTTTTCAATCGTGCTAAGTGCCGTATCGATTTTAAGGGCAATATCTTCTTGCTTGGCATTCTGCTGGATAAAGCTCCAACGGCTCTCTTCTGGCAAATAGAAGACGTTGTCTTTGGTATAAGCTTGCACCATGTCGATGTGCTTCTCATAGCCCGTATCGATGAGCTTCTGTCTTTGCTGCTCAAAGGTATCGCTGATGAATTTCAAGAAAATCAGGCTTAAAACAATGTGCTTATATTCTGATGATTCGACGCTACCTCGTAGCTTGTTGGCAGCATCCCAAAGGGCTTCTTCAAAGCGACCATCTTTTATGTTGTCGTTCTTATTTGCAGGTGTTTTAGCCATGTTTTTTTGTTCTCTATGTTCTGAGGGGCAGTATTAGTTAAAGTTTGAATTCAGTTAGCCAGTTGTTTTAATAGATATTTATAAAGCTAACCTGTAGAAATATCGGACTAAAACAAATCTAACCTGTAAAAAGTACAATCCTTCTACAGGTTAGGTAGTAAAAGATGGTTTCTAAATAGCGCATAGATAGCTTAACAGTAACAGATCAACAATAAAAATAGTCATCATTAGTCTGTCGCTAAAAAAATACTGGCTGAGTGGGTGTTGAAAAAATCAGCTCTAAAATCCTATAACCGATATAGATTTTATGTCTTATGCTTATCGCTCAACCAACTTTTCCTCAATCATCTCAGTCAACAGCTCAGTAACCGTTTTGCGGCTCTCAAGCGCATACCGTTTGAGTGCAACATGCTTATCTTCATCTAGATTGAAATTCACTCGTACCGTCTTTTTGGAACTATCCGTCACATCTGATAGCGCTAACTGATCCTTAACGTTCTTACTAGGACGACCTGCTGATAAACTCATGACTTACTCCTCACCAAAAAATATTTGAATCTCACTGACCAATGCGGTTATCTCTTGTATCGCATTGCTACTAGGCGATTCGGTATCAAATACTGTCTTACCAAGGGCAGCACTATTAGGATAAGCAACTCGCTGCATCACTCTGGTCTCTAATACCGGAATATTATAATCAAGCAGCGCGGTTGCAACCTCTTTACCAATATTGGTATTTTGAATGGCGCGTGAGACAACAAAGGCTGCCTTTAGTTGGCCATCCATCATCTCAATACGCTGCTGCACTAAATCAACCAAATCGCTGGTCGCCCAGATATCATAGGGGCTCGGCTGCACCGGAATCAATATAAAATCAGCCGCTTTTATAGCAGAAATAGCCAGACTAGTAGCTTGCGGCGATCCATCGATCACCACATAATCTTTATCAGAGACGTTTTTTAAATCTTTATCAAGTGTTGGTCTGTCGAGCCCGATCACTGGTACCGGATTGTCTTCATCAACCGCTCTCCAGTCACGCGCACTGCCCTGTTGGTCGCTATCTACTAGTAGAACACTATGGCCTTTTAACTGTAAGCCACGAGCCAGATGCGTTGCGATGGTAGTCTTGCCACTGCCACCTTTTTGATTTAATACCGCGATTACCTTCATAAATACAGATCCCTGTAGCACGCATTAAGTATAATAAGTATATAAGTATATAAGTATATAAGTATATAAGTATATAAGTATATAAGTATATAAGTATATAAGTATATAAGTATAACTAAAAATGTACGTCACATCACTATTAATAGCAATACTTCGTAGTCAAAATAGCATCGTCTTTTCTAACTAGCGTCTATCCATTATGATAGACGTCCTGCATTAAAGACAGCATAATAAACTGCCTACTACTAGGTAAATTACCGCTATTGAATATCAATTTGAGCTACTAAAAGGAATACGTTAGCCACTCATATTCGTTATAATCCGCTCACCAATCAAAAACCACCAATCGTTAATGAGGAAACCACTATGGTGAAGTGTCACTTATCGACCATCATGGGCGAAAGACGCCTTAAAATTGCCGATGTCGCAAGAGATACTGGTATCAATCGTGGCACCATTACTCGCATATATCATGAAGAAGCCACCCGAGTTGATCTAGATGTCATCGAGTCTTTATGCACGTATCTTAGAATCAATGTTGGTGATTTATATGAAATTATAAATGAGGACAGCAGTGAAACGCCTGAGTGAACACCCTCGCTCATAAGACATTATCACCTTTAGACGCATAAAAAGACCTTTAGAAGGTCATTTTCTCTTGCAATAGATTAAAATATAGGTATAATTTGACCTGTAGTAGGTCATTTTATCCATTATTTACATACAATAATCTATAGGAGAATATCTATGAACACTAATTTATCGCGGCTCAACAGCTGCGCTTGGTTTAGTGAACAGACTAAAGCTTTAGCCTCTCAGCTGTTATTCAGCTTACAAATACAGCAGGGCGTACAACTGGCATCATTACTTGGTGTTGACTCTATCCTTTATAATGATGAAGCGATTTATGTCTGGGTGCAACGACAGCTAGATGACGGTCTTATGATTGATGATTATACGTTAAGCACCCTTGAAACCGCCTTTATAGAGTTGGTCACAGCTCATACTGACCAAGCAGCATAATCGTTTCAGATTAAAAAGGCCTCTCTTATGACCGATAGAGCTTGATATTTATTGCCTTAATAGCCAGTTGTCACCATCTGGCTATTTTTTATTAGCCGATACCATATTTATTGTCACGCTTTTAACGATGATAATTTTGGTGACTGCCCTGATCAGAATAATCTGTCTCACCCAAAGAAAAATCTAGTGGACTCCTATCGGTCGTGCTCACAAATTTCTCTGGTTGGCTCTGTTCCGTAGCATCAACTTTCACTTCCCCTTCCTCATGAATAGCTTTTTGACTCTTCTCTTTTTGTTGAATCTCAAATGAATCCTCTTCATCGCCTAAACCTATATCACCGCCTAAACTTTCAATCATGCTTTTGAATAAAAACTTATCAGATTTTCTCGTTAAGAAATCTGGAAAGTGAATAGCAAAGTATTCTCGAATCATCTGTTCATCATCACCCTCAGTTGCCAATACCTGACCTAAAAATGCCCCCATTAGAATTTTTTGCTTGTTCAGTCGCTTATCTAACTTTACCTGCTGAATCTTAGTTTGGCGTTTCAACTCTTCTAACCGTTGACGCTCTTTCAGCTTATTAGAATCTTGTTTATCAAATATAGATTCAGGCGCTTTATTATTAGTAACTGACATAGTCTCTCTCCTTATAAATAATATATCATTAACCCTAGCAAGGACTTCACCATCATTCAATCACTTATGATATGCTTTAACACAACCACATCAGACATCCGATATATATTATTTTATTGTTTAATGGTTGCGTCCCCCTGACTAAGGGCGAAGCAACGACTCAAAATTTAATCTATCCACTTCGTTACTATATTAATTTTGAATCCTTCTTCGTTGGGGAAACCCCAAACCCCGCACACCACAAAAGACGTGGTGTGCAAAAAACCCAATATTAGGTTCGCTTATTATGACAATGGTTCATATCGATACTAAAGCAATTTCTCGAAAAGCAGGACAGTCGGCAGTAGCATGCGCCGCCTATCGTGCTGGTGATATTCTTGATGATGTTAAATACGGTAAGACCCACGACTATAGTAAAAAGTCTGGCGTCATGAGTAGTGATATCGTTTTGCCATTTGCGCTAAGAGCACTAGGTGTGAGTGTCGATAGAGAGATGCTTTGGAATTTGGCTGAGGCAGCAGAGACTCGTTCGGACAGTCGAGTGGCGCGTGAGTGGCTGATTAATCTACCTTATGAGTTGTCTGAGCAAGATCGCCATTCACTGGCAATAGATTTTGCCCAAAAGCTGGTTGATGATATGGACGTGATTGCTGATGTTTGTATTCACCGTCCAGTGATGAAGCTGCCTTTTGATCCTGACGCTAAACCCAGCTCTAAGCGTTTACGCGAAGGGGAGAAAAATCCTGATCCGCGCAATTTTCACGCGCATATTTTAGTCACCACTCGAGCGCCCATCGTTGGGCCCAATAAAACCTTGGCATTTGACCCAAACCTTAAGACCCCGTTTGAGTGGTCTAATAAAAAACGTAAAAAACATGGTCTGCCGTCATCAATGAAAGAAATTAAGCGTATCCGTGGGATGTGGGTAGATACCGCCAACAAGGTGTTAGCACAACATAATCTACCATTGATGGATGCACGCAGTTATAAAGATCAGGAGATTGATCAGCAGCCCACCATCAAAATGGGCGTTCATGCAACGGCAATGGAGCGCCGAGGCATCATGACCGAAAAAGGCAATACCAACCGAGCAATCAAAGCACGCAACAAACTGGTTGCTGAGAACCATATCAAACAGGAGGCAGACCATGAGCGACGAATCAAACAACTTAGAGACGGACTTACTCGGGCAACTGAGCAAAATGCAAGACTACATAGACTCATTGGAGGCACAAAACAGCGAGTTGACCTCACAAAACAACTTATTGAAAGCTCAGAACACGACATTGCGTACTGCACAGAACAATCTAACAGAACAGCAGATCGAGTTGACGACACAAACCGATGCATTGAAGACGCAAAACGAGGCGTTGCTTGGGCAGCTGAGCGATGCGAAAACCTACCAAAGTGGATTAATGGAACAGACCGAAGAAGCCAAAAAGCACAACAACGCATTGATCTCTCAAAACAGTGGATTAGTGCAAACTCAAAAAGAGCTGCAAACAGCGAATCAGTCGCTCAGGGCATCCATCAAGGCATTGCAGAGCGAGCAAAACCAGTCCCCAACCCCTTCGATGACGACGCACGACGAGCAAGAGCTGCTCGACTTGATCGACAGCAAAGACAAATTGATCGAGACACTCGAGCAAACCGTTATGAAGATGAGAGAATCTTTGAGTATGTTGAACGTATGAAGCTGCATCTGGCGATGCGCTTACTACAACGTCATCATGAGTCGATGACAATCAGATGGGCACAAGGAGAAACCGCAGAGAACACGCCTGATAAATTTGATCAGCGACAAGTAGCCGTACTCAGCGAGTTTGCAAAGCACCATGGTATTGAGAGCCATGATAAAGCAGTGGAATTTACAGCGCACTTACGCCAAGTGGCCAAACGTTTTGATCACACGCTGGTTGAAAACAACAAAGCCATTATTAAGCTGTTGCGTGATCCTAATGCTGAACGAAAGCAGTATCTAGCGCTTATCAAGCATTTTACAGACTTCAGAGACAATCTCGATCAAAAACGAGCGGCATTGAATACCAGTAACATCGACGAGCTGGGCGGTAGCGCAGGAGAGGTAGGGAGAATGACTCGGGACACCATGTCATCGTTCAGCTATATAGAAGAATTAACGGATTACATCAATCAGGATAACTACCCAACTGAGGCAAGAGGGCTTGCCAAAAAACATTTAGCAGATACCTTAAATGAAACCTGTGAGCAATTCAAACTTGCATTGCGTGATGTCAACTCCTTACCAACAACCCAGCGTAAAACCTACTCAGAGGCTCTTAAAGCCACTTTAGAGACGTTTACTGAGCAATATGGCAAAGAGCTGTCTGAAAGCCAACACAGAGCACTACAGGGTGGTTTAGAGATCTATCAGTATCAAGTGAGTAGAACTAATACACCTAGGCGAGGATTTAGTCCTTAATCTAGTCCTCAAAAAAACCGCTACTGAGGAAAAATTTGCTTAGGCAAGATACGTTGTTTAAGTGATGATTTTTTACTTATCCACAAAAAAATTTATTACCCGCTTCTTTAAGGGGTTTATTTAATCCTGTTTGCTCCTGTTTAATCCTGTTTGAGAGCTATTTTTCCCTGTTAAAATCAATACCTTACAAGAAAGAAAAAGAGTAAATGAGCAGAAAACAGAGTAAATGAGCAGAAAACAGAGTAAATGAGCAGAAAACAGAGTAAATGAGCAGAAAACAGAGATAAATAAAAAACACTCTTTTTATAACTCTATTTTATGATAATATTTTGTTAAATGTAACTATGGGCGCAGAGTTGAAATGGAAAATAACTTAGTTGTTCAGTCAAATGATTTAATCCTAGCAACGTACACAATGCAAAAGACGGATAAAGAGCTCATGCTTGCTTGTATTAGTCAGATTGACAGTAGGCCTGATGCACCAAATGTCACGCAAGACACAGAATACAAAGTAACAGTTGATGATATTAAATCATTGTTTTTTGGTAAGAAGTCTAAGAACGAACAGAATGTTTATCGTGACATAGAGAACGCAAGCAAACGTTTATATGACGTCGATATTGTTATGAGCTTGCCCGAGAATAAAACGCTTCAAACAAGGCTTGTTAGTAGTATTGTCTATGATCCGGATAACGGAGAAGTCGTATTATCATTCGCAAATAAAATACTGCCATATTTGACGCAACTTAAAGCTAATTTCACTAAATATAAGCTATTAGAAATAGGTGAGTTATCGAGTATTCATTCAATAAAAATGTATGAATTGGTGGTAATGTGGGTTAATCAATACCAGTACAGCAAAGAGTTTACGATAGAAGAGTTTAAACACGTAATGTGTGTTAAGGATAAGTATAAGCAATTTAGTGAGTTGCGAAGATATGTTATTGAAACAGCTATCAATGATATAAATGAAAATACGAATTATAAAGTCAGTGTAGAGTATCAAAAAAAAGCGAGAGGGAAGGGCTATAAAGGCTTAAAGCTCAAATTTCACAAAAAGTTATTAGATAAAATTGCTGGTAAAGACGGCAAATTGTCAGAAGATAAGATCAAATCAATTGTTGATAATGTGCAGTTTATGAACGACTATAACGATCATCCAGGTTTGAGCTATGACGGTAAAATGAGTACTGATATTTTTAAGCGTGAAATGATTAACCTCATACAGCGGGAACCTGAAAGCTTTAACAAGCCAAACAAAGCGCTTGAGAGCTACTTACCAAAAGTCAGTCAAGGTAGGTAATTACTATGTTTACTACCAATTATGATATATGGCTTACTTAAGAGTCAAAGGTTAATGCATTTGCAGTGTTTGAAAGCTATGACCTAACGCCTTCATAGATCATTAAGTTGTTTTTGACCCAAATGGCACAAACCAGCCAAGTTCCACTATCTTTTGAATAATCGAAGGTAACAGCTGTCAGTTAAGATGAGTTGTTAACCAACAAAGAATATACTGACAGAGAGGGTGGATGGATATTAAATTTGAATGGGATGAACAGAAAAACATAACCAATCAGCGCAAACACAGCTTATCCTTTGAAACAGCAACACAAGTATTTTTAGATCCTTTGTGTTTGCGTCAACAGGACAGATATGAAAATGGCGAAGAACGGTGGCAGGCTTTGGGTACAGTAAACGGTACAGCTGTTTTACTGGTAGCCCATACACAAACAGATATAGATGGTGGTGAGATTATACGCATTATCTCTGCCAGGCGTGCCACAAAGATTGAAAGGAGACAATATGAACAAGGTTAGCTATCACATAGACGAATTACCAGCACTAACGGCTAAGCAGCAAGCAGACTTAGAGCATCTAGCAACGCTTAGCGATAACGACATTGATCTATCGGACATTCCAGAAATCACCGACTGGTCAGGCGCGATCCGTGGCAGTATCAAACCACAAACGCTTACTACAGAAGCCAGTGTCATCAGCCCAAGCATTCTTGCCAAGTTTAAGGACAGAGCCAAGCAGACAGGTGGTAACTATCAGGACATGATCAATGATGCCCTAGAAGAATACCTAACTGATCATTAAGTCTTAGCCAACAAGTTATAACCTCAAGACGACTTGGGGTTTTTTTACACCTTGTATTGTAGTATGTTGTATAGTGTATTATACTATATACAACATACTACAATATACTATTAAGGGATACAAAATCATGGCACTCACGATACAAGATATTCATGCAGCAGCAGACCAATTACAAGAGCAAGGGGTTAAGCCGACACTGGCAGAGGTGCGTAAGGCGCTAGGCGGTGGATCATTCACGACTATCAGTGATGCTATGCAAAGCTGGAAGCGAGAACAGCAAGAAGAGCAAGAGCTACAGCAAGTAGACTTACCTAGTGGTATCACAGAACGCTTGCACACGCTTGGGGCTGATATGTGGCAGACGGCTATTGATATGGCTAATGATAGATTGTCTAAAGAGCGTGAAGCTTTAGAGGTGGTTAAGATCAAGGCACAAGCAGAGATGGACGAAGCGCAAGAAGCGGTTAAGACCTTGGAGGGGGAACAAGCGGATTTACTACAGCAACTGGACGAGGTGACCGGCACTGCGGAAACAGCAACTAAAAGCGCACAGCAAGCCACAGCTGACCATGACGCTACCAAACAGACGCTATTAGATACTAGGCATGAATTAGAGCTTGAACGCACTAAGGCTAAGACCGCGCAATCACAGCTTGCAGAGGTGAGTAATGCATTAGATAAGCAATCTATAGAGCTGACTAGCAGTCTTGGTGAGGTAGCCACGCTTAAAGCCACAGCTGATAGTGATAAGGCAGAGATTGCACGTTTAAAGATTGAACTTAAAAATACTAAGTCAGAGCTAAAGGCAGTCACCACTGAGCGGAATGATATACAAACGGCTACCGCAGAGATCAAAGGAGAGTTAAAGGCAGTCACCGCTGAACGTGACAAGCTATCAGGACTTAATAATCAGCTGACTCAAACTCAGGCTAAGCTTGAAGCCGAGCATAGCGTAATGAAATATTTGTTTTTTTTACTCAGGGTGAATATGATTGAAAATAACTATCATAAAATAACTATGTAACTAAACGACTCCCTTACCTGCTTTATCGTTCAACGCCGATGTTTATGATTGCAGCCAGTAAGCCTTGGGTAAAAGAGGCTTATTAATTGCGATAAAAATAAAGTCCTATCAACGTTATTAAGAGCGGACAGGACTTTTATGATCTTTATAATTTCTAGTATTAAGGGGTTGAAATAACAGCTTTAGGTGTGGTTTTTCTTTGGTGAAAATAAGCGGTAATAAGCAACATAGCATAAAGTATTGCCCCCATCAGCCATAACAGACCATCCCAATAAGCGACGCTATAACTATAAATAAAGGCAAATAAAAGGGGACCAATGATCCCGGTAATATTGGTTAGGCTCACCAGAGTACCTTGTAATTTCCCTTGCGCATTATCATCGACAGATTTTGATAAATAACCTTGTAATGCGGGTTGCCCCATACCTCCTGCCGCTAAGCAAATTAATGCTGGTAAGATGACCCAAACGTGGCCTATCCACGCTAATAATAAACAGCCCATCATATCAATAGACATACTGATCATAATGGTGGTTTTTTCGCCCCATTTTTGTGCCAATTTCCCAGCGACAATCGCCTGAAAGAAAATATGTAATACACCCAGAACCGCCAAAGACATACCGATAGAAGTTGTGTTCCAATCAAAACGATATTGTGTAAACAGCACCCAGATGGTGGCAGGAATTTGCCCGATAAGCTGGATAATAAAATAGGTTGCTAACCAAAAGTAGAGGCTTTTCTTAAAAAAAACAGTGACTGTATTTGAGGCAGTTTGGTTTTCAGGTGTCCTATTGGCAACAAGCGCTTCTCTTTTTTGTGTTTCTCGGAAAAAGAGCAAAGAGAGTATTAATAATATCGAGTGTGAAATAGCGGCAAAAATAAATGGCATATGAGCACTGATATCACCTAATAATCCCCCTAGCATTGGGCCGATAATAAGGCCAACACCAAAAGCACCACCTAAGAAACCAAAATAGCGAGTTCGATTTTTAGCGGGAGTCACATCACTCATCGCTGATGCACATACGGCACCTGTTGCGCCTGTGATCCCCGCAATGATGCGCCCAATATAGAGCATCCAAAGTGTGGTTGAGAATGCCATTAAAAGATAGTCGAGTGCCGCGCCTAAAAGGGAAAACAGCAAGATGGGTTTTCTGCCGTATTTATCAGACAGTCGTCCTAGAATAGGAGCAAAAATAACCTGCATGGTAGCATAGAGCGCTAATAGCACACCGTAATGGGTTGCCAGTGAATTTTCACTGACAAATTCATTTAATAGAGTAGGGAGTACTGGCATGATAAGCCCGATACCAATGGCATCTAATACGGTGATCAGCAGTATAATAATAATTGATTTATTCATTGAGATCCTAAAAATCTATCAGTGATAGAGTGGGTGTAAAATATCTCTATCAGTGATAGATTGTCAAGGCTATTTTATTTTGAGGTAGGTAATGGCAAAGCTAGATAAAGAACAAGTTATTGATAATGCGTTGATTTTACTTAATGAAGTTGGTATTGAAGGATTAACAACGCGTAAGCTGGCGCAAAAAATAGGTGTGGAACAACCCACATTGTATTGGCATGTAAAAAATAAACGCGCTTTGTTAGATGCATTAGCAGAAACTATTTTGCAAAAGCACCATCATCATGTTTTGCCATTGCCGAATGAAACATGGCAGGACTTTTTGCGAAATAACGCGAAAAGCTTCCGCCAAGCCTTATTAATGTATCGTGATGGTGGCAAAATTCATGCGGGAACACGCCCCTCTGAAAGTCAATTTGAGACATCAGAACAGCAACTACAGTTTTTGTGTGATGCTGGGTTTAGTCTATCTCAAGCCGTGTATGCATTAAGCTCTATTGCGCATTTTACATTAGGCTCCGTACTGGAAACTCAAGAGCATCAAGAAAGCCAAAAAGAGCGTGAAAAAGTAGAGACGGATACTGTTGCCTATCCGCCATTATTAACCCAAGCCGTTGCAATTATGGATAGTGATAATGGTGATGCTGCATTTTTGTTTGTCCTTGATGTGATGATCTCTGGACTTGAAACAGTATTAAAGAGCGCTAAATAAATCTAAATTCGCTGACGCCCTTTTTGGCTAATTAGTTGCCCTTGTATGTCAGCGATACCAATGTGAGCAATACAACCTGCATTAAATTGTAAATAGTCATCTTCGATGCCATCAGAGAAAATTACGCCATTCTCTGGCATCAAAGATCCTAATTGCAGTGGTGAGTCAGGCTCAATAGTGCCAAAAGTCAGTGCAACACCTGTTGTTCTACTTGGAAATGGCTCTCTTACACTAAATTGTAGCTTTCGATCACTCCAGCTAAAGCCTTGTAATAGAGGGTGCGAAGCTTCTCCTGTAATTGCCATCGCACCAGCAAGAATAGATTGAAACCACCCCGTTGATCCCAATCCTGTTGATACAATAATGCCTGATGAAGATTGCACTTCTTCAGCGCCATTCCATTGCAAAATATACTGTGCGGAAGTGTGGCTTTTAGGGCCAATAAATAAGTCATTAACCGCTAATAAGGATTGACCATCATTGGTTGTTGCTTGTGCAAAAGTGACCGTTTTAAATGGCATTTTTTTATTAATGGTGTTAATAACTGTCTCTTTTAATTGCCCTATTTCAAAGGGTAATAATTTACCATCCCACCTTGATGGATCAGGATTTATGGCAATGATAGATTGAATAAACAATATAGCGAGCTATCAAGCCGTCATTTATCAAAGCAGGAACAAGTGACTCTGTTACAAGATCAACTTAAGAAAGCACAAGATGCTCTAATACTTATTCAAAACAAAGATAATACTTTGGATGCTGACTAAATAAAAGTATTCGAGGTTTCAGTTTAATTAGGATTTCAAGATAAAGAACAGTTATAAGTTTGGGAGGTAGTTTACCCAAGGCATAGATCTCGTTCTATTCACACTAAGCTTATGAATCAACCATGACAATATCGACTCACTGAATAAGTGACTGCTGTATAATAAATATTCTAAATTTTTCTCTAGATTCTTATAGTATATAGCCTAGTGGGCTATATACTACTTAAATTAGCCTAAGTGAATTTATGCTGATTTTGGAGCCTTGAGCAGATTTCAAGGAACACTCACCCTAAAGCAGTTATGAGTATAATAAAAATACTCACAAACGCTTTAGTGCATTCCTTGGATTTGATGTGATTAGTCATGCCGACTTCATCGCCCATCGCGTCATCAAGACCGTATCACTGTATCAAGCTACGGTTGTTAAGATTACGGCTGATAGCACCGCCTAGACACGCTCTTAACCGCTACTGTGCTGTCATACGCTAGCAAGGGCCTAAACCCAATATACCGCTACGATATGCACGAGTAACCACTCATTGCGTTGCTCTGATCCTTTGTCTAGTCACCCCTGTAGGGAGCTCACCCTTATGTCAAACGCAGTCGTCGCCGAGGCCTGCCACCCATTTGACGGGTAACAATTACAGAGAGAGCAGCACAAGGAGGTAACGAGCGAACAAGCAGTTTTTAAAATGTATAGTGAATAAGGTTGATATGAAAGCATATTTTGGATAAAATGACCTTAAACGGGCATTTAATGCTGTTCAAATAACGCAGTCTGTGTGCTTATTTGTTCGTTACAGTGTGCGTCAACACGCTGTAACCGTTACCTACATTTAAAACTAAATGCCTCTAGGAGTCAACTCCCAGAGGCATTTTTTTGTTTGTTATATAGATTAGGTTTTTAATATCTAGGGCATTTTTAAATTACTTAGGCTAAAGCAGAAAATAAACATAGAAGCCGTAGACCCGTTACTAAGAAGCGTCAAATCATCGCAAGTCTCTTAAAGGTTGACCATAGCTATTCTGAAATACAAATCGTGGCTAAGTACTCGCGTCAGTTGATTGCTGAGATGTCTCAAGAATTAAAGAACGTTTCTGGACATTAACTAACTACCTATCACTATGAAAAAGTGCCTAATTATAAATCAGGCACTTTTTGAGCTGTTATACCTTTGCTTAGTAATGATAACGGCACTGGACGATAATGATCGCATCATCTTGAACCTCATAAACCAGCCGATGCTCTTGATCAATTCGACGAGACCAGTAGCCTGCAAGGTCATGTTTGAGTGGTTCAGGTTTGCCAATACCCTTAAATGGGTCACGTTTGATGGCTTTAATCAGCTTACCGATCTGTTTGACTTTCTCTTTACTGGTTCTTTGCCAGTACTCATAGTCCTCCCACGCGTCTTCCGTCCAAGATAGTATCAAGCGTCTACCTCATCATCAAAAGTGAGTGGCATATCTTTGGCATCAATCTCACGTTCAATCAAGCGACCAGCTTTAGCATCAGCAATAGAGCGTCTGAGACGCTTGGCATTGGTAGGGCTGCTTAAAAGATGCAGTGTTTCCTCATACGAGTTAAACTCTTCTAAACTCATTAATACCGTCGGTTTAGCATTTTGTCTTGTAATTAATATCGGGCCTTTATCAGTGTCTACCTTATCGATATACTTTGCTAAGCTCTTTCTAAAATCAGTGTAGTTCACAACGTCCATAATAATTACTCCACGTTTAATTATGTTGGTTATATGACCTATCATTATAGGTTGAATGTTATACTAGTATATACTATATCTGTACTTATATCTGTACATATATTAGTAAGAAGCAAAGGGATAATTTGATATGTCTTCATGTATCTTTTTAAAACGTACATATGAAAGCTGACATATTGATCTTAGTTTAAATTTCTTGGCACGTTTGCCGCCTTATATTGTCGAAAGAAACAAATTTTACTCATATACTCATATACTCATATACTCATATACTCATATACTCATATACTCATATACTCATATACTCATATACTCATACCATTTTGCAGAAAAGCAATTATGAATGCAATATAATGGTTATTATCAAGCCTTACTGCATTAAATCGATTTTTATATGGCGTTGTGATGCCTTTAAATAAAGATCAAAGGGCGTAGTTTTATTTTTTTATTGTCGTATTCTCTCAGGATGTTGAGTCTCCGACAATCTCAGGGCGGTTCATGTTTAAGTTTCTAGAACATAAGAAGAATGATACATGGGTTGATAACGTATTAGTAACCCCAGTTCGGGATAAGACACATTGTAACTCATTGATACTATTTACAATGTAGCCACCTGCCCTTGCTGAGGCATGTTTTTGATGGTGGGTTTATAGGGAAACCAGCAATAAGCAATCAAACCTGACAGCAAGTTTGTAATAAAACCCGTGACACTACGATGGCGTGAATGCTCAATCTGACACAAGTTTTTCAGCTCCCCAAACACCGTCTCAACCAAAGAGCGATGATTG
>JBLXHJ010000005.1:0-29121 GCA_048259785.1 Methylophaga sp. | reverse complement strand
TCGTTAAATCGTTAGCCAAAAAAATTAAAAATTTTAATAGATAGCTATCTAATAGCTTTACAGATATCTACATAGATATCCAGCCAGATATCTATTAGTTATCTGGATAGCTATCATACAACTTTAATGTGATATCTATTAGCTATCTGGATAGCTATCTTTATAGGATAGAATAAATGTAGATGAGATATCTTTCAGATATCTGATAGCTATCTTATTAACATATAGAAACGAGCCACTGTGTATGTATGAATGATTCATATGCATGAGAGGGAGTGTGTCATAGTTAATTATCATCAGATGCGCAAATGAATTAATTTGTATTGTTTTCAGCGTGACGATGAGAAATGAGAGGAGAGAGAACACATCATTATATAACGATTAAGTAGTTATAAACCTAGATGAGAACTTTGTCACAAAAGCGAAACATGTGAAAATTTTGCGATTGAAAAAAGCTCTTTTTATTCGTTAAATATAAGCGTGAAAAATTAGTTATGTCTAAGGACATAACGATGTGTTTTTAAGAGTAAATTTGAGGAGTAGGGCAGTGCAAAGCCTGTATACGGATATGACGTATAGCTTTTTAGTGAAGCTAATGGATGCGTCTTTGATAAGTGATAAAGAACGAATAACTGAATTAGGATTCACACCAGTTCAGGTAAATGTTATATCCAACCTGCCTCATAGTGATTTGTATAAACTGTCACGGATTTATAAATTACTCGATATTTCAATTAATGAAATATTTTTAACAAAAGCAATCAATCAGGCTAAAGAAAATGTTCGTTGTCGTAGTGACATCGAAAATATGGATATTACACACAAATTACTGAGAAATTTATCCACATTGTCCGCTCACGAAACAGAGAGTAAGGCACTAGCCAAGCAATTCAATCTATCTAACAATACAATTTCAACGCTTGCATCTATGTCAATTCAGGACACGTTAGCTATAGCAAGAACAGGAATTGTATTTTATGAAATTACTGCTAATGAAGTTAAGTTAGCAATGGCTTTAGAATACATACAGGAAGCACGTCGCGAAGAGGAAGCTATCAACCACCTCATAGCAAATGATGCTTCATGGCCGATGGTGCACGCTCTTACCGGGATGAGTCGAGCTTTATTCCAAGATATGAGAAAGTCATTGAATGCACCAAAAACTCTTGGTGGCCCCCCAAGAAGATTAACAGAAGAAGAAGAAATTATTGCTTGGAACTCCTGGGCCAGTACAGCGGAAAAAACGCCTTTAGAGAGATGTATAGCAGTAAGCAAAACATTAAACACAATAGCATTACGTCATTTATGGCCAACTTTATCAGAGTGGATGAAGCAAGAAAATGCATCTGAAAAAGATTCTGTGCTTGCATAACCAGCTTAGACCAATATCCGGTTATTGATTGCCTTTATTAACTGCTGAAACGAATATGTACGCAAATTTGATGGAGATGCATTTTGCGTACAATACTACTCATTGCAATACTGCCTGTCGTCTTGACAGGCTGTTTATCACTTCCGATTATTGACCAAGAGTCAAAACAAGCTGAACCTACCGATACTCCTGTAGCTATATCTGACATTTTTATTGAACGATACGACTATGAGCCTCCCAAAGAAACTCAAATAAGGGTTGGTCGATACTCTAGTGCAGCTGCTGTTAACACTCGTCAGCAAGAAAACTTGCTGGAAGTAGTTGTTGATACTGAAATTCCAAATCAAGAAAAAACCGTTGGCCAAGCTATAAACTTCTTGCTTCTAAGAAGTGGATACACTTTAGCTGCACCTGAAATTCAGGGTAAGCATGTCAAGCAATTACTCAATAAAAAACTACCACAGATTCACAGAAAAATAGGGCCAGTAATGCTGAAAGATGCATTGATGATGCTGGTTGGAAAAGCATACTGGATGAAGGTCGATCCAGTACATAGATTGATAGCTTTTGATACAGTTGAAGAGTTTAAATGATGACAGATAAAAGCAAATCACACGATGTTTTCGATGGTGAGATACCAAAGGATCTTGGTAAAAAGAAAAACCCGCCATTATGGGTAAAACTGATGTTACTAGTAATTCTTGTCGCTGTTCTTGGTACAGCAGCCTACTTACTTGAATCAGATGATGATTATGAAGTTGAACCAGGTACAGATTTAACTGAAACAGTTGTCTCAGAACTCATAATTGAAGATTCGAATACCTCTAAAGATTCCATAACTAACATTATTGTTGAAGATAAAGAGAATAAGCAAAGCTCTGAGTTAGATATTGTAGAACTTGAGAATACTGATAGTGAGATTCAAGTCTTCCCGCCTGATGCCAACCAACAGAGTTTTAGCAAACCAACCTCTCTTGATGAAACAAAGAATATTAATGATCAATTAGATGATTTATCTGCCAGGCTCGATACTGTTGAAGATAAGGGTTCGGAACGAATAGCTTTAATTCAGAATGGCATAGACCTTCACACACAAAGCGTCAACAAATTGAATACATTAGTTGACTCACTGAAAGACCTTAAGAAAGAGCTTTCAGACTTGAAAAAAATGTCTACGAAATCGAATACCACAGTTCGTACATCCCAACCCGGTAGCCAAAAGCTTCAAACTAAAAATAATCAACCAACAAAATCAAACGCAAGTAGCAAGAGGGATCAGCTCAAGCTATTGGGTATCGACTCATGGGGCGGTGTAGATTTTGCTCAAATTCAATATAAACATGATATCCATCTCCTATCAACAGGCGAGAAAGTAGGGCTTTGGGGGGTAATTAGCATCGGTGAAGATAGCGTTGTGCTAAAAAACGAAGAAGGAGTTAGCTTTGAACTTAAAATTTAAAAGGCATCTGTTTTTAATGCTGATAGTGGCATCAAATACTTCTTTTGCAGCAGATAAAATCACATCAAAAGAAAAACAATCCAAAGCTACAGACAGCTCGATAACCCAAACAGAACAGAAACACCTCATGTGGGGATTATCGTCAGCTGAATATGCACGATACGAAGAACTAATGAAAGGTATCAGAGGGAGCATAAGTCCTAAAACAATTTCTCCACTTGAGGTATTGGGAATACATGCTCAGAACGAAGCTGAACGAAGAAAATACGCACGGCTTTGGGCAGACATGATGGAGAAAGATACTGAACGAGTTCTTGCATTCCAACGCGCTTATGACCAGGCATGGAAAGATAAAGGTAATAGGCCGTTAATCGATATTAGTCAGTTAAAGAGCCAATCGCCTTCAACCACTCCTACAGCGACTACACAATCGTCTGGACTACCAATTTCTAAAATGATAGTCGTAACAAAATTAGAAGGATGTGCTGCCTGTGACAAGAAAATTCATCAGCTTTTAACATCAATGCTAGTTGATAAAACGATTCACTTGGATATCTATTTTAGTGATTCGAGTGATAAACAGAACAGCGTAATACGCCAATGGGCAATAAGTAATCGTGTAGATGCAGAAATGCTTAAAAGCCGTCGTTTAACGTTAAATCATGGGCAGTCACTCATGAATCAATACCAGCTTGATGAAGAACAACTGCCTGCAACATTCAAAGTCGATAACAATGGAGGGGTAAAAAGGGTAGAATAATATTTGACTAATATTAAATTACCCAATATGACATCTAATACGACGCCTATTGATTTGAATGCTTATAAAAGATTTCTTGATGGAGAAGTCGAGAAACATGCCAGTGACACAAAGATCAACAATGGCACGAGTATTGTTAATGCTGTCAACGTCGGAAGTTACAGCTTTAGTTGGGGAAAAATAGTCGAGCAACTTTCTGGAGAGTTCTTTATCTGGAAGTTTCAAATATCTACCCTTGCCAAAAAAACCCATGGCGAGAGAATCTATTTCCAAGAGCAAATTTTTAACTATTTGCAGTCAAAACATCCAGAGCATTCATCTGAGCACGCTATCTTGGTGGCTGGTTTGCATGACAAATGTATATTCTTGGGTATTAAGGAAGATGCATTCATCATCGCATCACCAATGCAACATGAGTATAAAAACCGCATATGGGTACACATGCATATACTCAACAAAGATATTCCTGAAATTCTTAGTTATATCAATAATACTCAGCAGTAGCCTCACTTCACCCGCGTACGCAAATACATATTCAAAAAATTCTACCCCAGCCCTTTATGTAAAAGTAGCTAAGCAGGAAGGTGTTCCAGCAAATCTACTTTATGCAATCTCACGTGCAGAAAGCACTAATCCAAAAATTAAAAAGGTATGGCCATGGACGATCAATGTTCGTGGGAAAGGATATTACTTCCCTACACGTAAGAAAGCATATGCAGCAATTATGCTGTTATTAGCCAACGACATCACTTTAGTTGATATAGGTCTAATGCAAACTAATTGGTATTGGCACAAAGACAAACTGAAAGACCCCTGGAAGGCATTATCACCTGAATACAATATTCAAACTGGAGCAAAAATCTTACGTGAGTGCTACGAACGCAAACAAGACTGGTTTTATTGTGCTGGTGAGTATCATACAAAGAGTAATACACCAGAGAGAGCAGCACGTGCAAAACGTTATCGGGAGAATGTGCTTAGCTATATGAGAGCAACAAAATGAGCAGGATGATCTCCTTATCTGTCCTACTCATGGTGAGCACATTGGTCCATGCAGAACCCAAAGTGATATTTGATTCTGGTAGAACTATAAATGCGGACAGATATTTATCTACTGAAAAAAAAGCTCAACTCCCAAAACGCAAACCCAACATCACGAGCCTGATCAGCCCAACAACGCCTGAAATGACTGTTGGTAAGGTAAAAAGACGGAATATTTCACTCCCATATCTGCCAAGCCCATTGTTTCTTGTGGGAGCTGACAAGATATCCATAAACTGGCTATCGCGACACAGAGAAGCACTCATTAAAGTCGGTGCAGTAGGCCTGATAGTCAACTCGAAGTCTGCTTCAGATTTACAACAAGTCATTCACGCAGCAAGTGGACTTCAGATAAGTCCCGCTTCCGGAAGTGATCTTGCAAAACAGCTGGACCTCCACCATTACCCAATTTTAATCACTCGAACACAGATTGCCCAATGAAACAGAAACACACCTTGGAAGTACTCCTTCGACCAAAGGTTGAAATATGGTCTGCCGGGATATCTGCCACAGGTGCGGTACTTTCATATGTCGCACCGTGGTCTATTATGATGACCCCATCTATTGCTTATGGAGTAGGGGGCATCCTCACCTATAATGCCTTTCGTAATTTCAGAGATTTTGTTCGACTCTATAAGTATCAAAAAGGGCTTCGCCGGCAAGCGCTATTCAAGATGGCACCCAATGATATTCCAGTTAGTAAAAAATATTTGTTCTATGGACTAGGCTTTAGGTGGGGGCAAAAACATGCTCAGCGTCTAAAGGACACAAGAGAGCCAGCTGCAAGCAAATATATTAACCCTGGACTACTTTACAGACTCGCAAGAAGAAAAGAGCGTGAATGGGAATCACAACCTTATCTATCTAAACTCGCTGAACTACTCAACAGTGAATCAAAATTTAATCCTGTTCGACCATTACCTCCAATCGGGGGCGAGCCACAGATCCACGGTGTAGGGGGAGAGGAAGAACCCGTAGTTTCACTTCTTTCGGAAAGGAATGGTCATACACTGGTTCTGGGTACCACCCGTGTAGGTAAAACTCGTGCAGCTGAAGTGCTGATTACTCAAGATATAAGACGTGGTGACATCACAGTAGTCTTCGATCCAAAAGGTGATGCAGAGTTGATGCGAAGAATCATTGCTGAATGTAAAGCATCAGGTCGAGAAGACGATTTAGTTGTCTTTCATCTTGGCTTCCCAGACATATCAGCTAGGTATAACGGCATAGGACATTTTAGCCGTGTAACAGAGGTTGCTACCAGAACAGCAAACCAACTTGACAGTGGTGGTAACTCAAACGTATTCCGTGAATTTTTCTGGCGTTTCACCAATATTATTGCTCAAGCACTGGTAGCACTCGGGCGACGACCAGACTATGCGCAATTAGCTCAGCATATTCAAAGTATCGATGATCTACTCATAGATTATTACGAGGTTTGGTTAAACAATGAGGCTGATCCTGACTGGCCAAGACACGTAAATGAAATAGCTTCAAATTTGAACGATAAGATGCTTCCTATGAGTCTACGTGGGAAAAACAAAAGAGCAAACGCCATGATTAAATATGCTCAAGATAGAAAAATGTTTGATGCTGTAGCTATGGGACTGCGTTCTACATTTGAATACGACAAAACATATTTTGACAAGATTGTGGCAAGTGGTCTGCCATTGCTTGAAAAACTTATATCAGGACGTATTGCTGAGCTTATATCACCTGCATATAACGACGCAGACGATAATCGACCAGTATTTAGTTGGGGGCAGGTCATAAGACAAAAGAAAGTCGTGTATATCGGACTGGATGCATTACAAGATATGGCTATTGCCGGCACCGTTGGTAACACAATGTTTGCAGACTTAGTTTCTACCGCAGGTGAGATATATAAACATGGAACTGAACTTGGATATCACAACCAGGACACATCATCTGGAAGTAAAACCCCAATAAACATCCATGCTGATGAAGTGAATGAATTAATGGGAGATGAGTTTCTTCCAATGCTTAACAAAGGCGGGGGCGCAGGCTTGCAAATCACCGCTTACACACAAACCATGTCTGACGTTATTGTGAAGCTTGGTGATCAAGCAAAAGCAGGTCAAGCACTTGGTAACTTTGGCACGGTAGTTATATTCCGAGTGAAAGAACTAGCTACAGCTGAGCTATTCACGGAACAGCTCCCAATGGTCGAGGTTGCTGCTGCAACTGAAGTGACAGGCTCTGCAGACTCAGTAGATCTAGATAGTGAGGTCGATTTCACATCAAGCGCTCAAGACCGCATAACGTTCACTGAAGCCCCCCTTCTATCACCGGCAACCATAATGGCACTCCCAAAAGGTCAAGCATTCATTCTCACAGCAGGTGGTCAACTATGGAAAATCCGAGTGCCATTAGCGGACTCTAAAGATGACCTCTATATGACCTCAAATTTCAACGAAATGGCTGATGATATGGCTTCATCTTACCGTACTGGCGAGACATGGTGGGTTGAGTAATGGCACAGGATAATACCCCTCAAGCACAAAAAAGTCTGATAGGTAGATGGTTATCACGAATTACAACCATAGCGGTGTGGCTTCTACTCGCTTTACTCATGTCTATCATCACAGAATGGATTGGAATGAACACTAAATGGAAAGATGAAGGTATTGAGCACAGCAGGGGGATGGTTAAAACAGAGCTGGGTTATTTAAACAAAGACTTCCAGAAAAGTTTAATTGTACAGCGGCCCGTTCAATATGCTGAAAATATAGCATCAACAATGCATAAGTATATGTATGAGAAGACAGGTGTTATGGATATCCTTTCTAAGATTTTTCGAGACAACAAAGCTGAAAGCATAATACGTCTGTTTGCCGAACATGTATTAGCTGCTGTTTACGTAACTCAAGTATTTGCAATAAGACTAGCAGTTCTGACATTAGCATTACCCGCATTTCTAATCTTTGGCATTGTTGCAGCTACGGAAGGTCTGGTTCAACGCGATATCAGAAAATGGTCTGTCGGAAGAGAACATGCTGGTTTATACCATCACGCAAAACGCTGGATTCCCATCACCTTCATCGCACCTTGGGTTGTCTATCTTGCTTTTCCAGTTTCTATTCATCCAAACGCTGTAATCCTACCTTTTGCCTTGTTATTCGGCATTGGTATTTTCATGGTTACATACCTATTCAAGAAATATATCTGATAACCGGCTCAGACCAATATCCGGTTATTGATTGTCTCTATTGAGGGGCTTGGGCAGACTTCACTCACACAAAGTTAATGTAGTGAGAAATGAACATAATGCTCAAGCCCCTTTTACTTATTTTCACGATTTCATTATCAGCGGTAGCTAGCGCCAGCAACTTTGCTGAACGTGAAAGTCTAGCCAAGCTTATTCATGAAATTGATGGCCTTAGCTCACTTGTTGACGAAGCGCAGGGCCGAGCAAATCCCGATAGCCGTATTCGCTTCCAATACAACCTACTTCGCAAAGATTTAATGATGATGAAGCTGGGCATTCAAGAACATCTCGATGGACCAGCTATCGAACCGAGAAACTACGCCCCACTATCTGGCGACTACCGACGCTAAACCATGTCCGTTAATTCTAAACAAACACAAAGCTTCCTGAGTGCTACTGGTGTATCCATGGATAACATCATGTTAGTCCTTGCATCCCTAGTAGCTGGTGCAATCTTGTTATGGAGCGCCTGGGTAACACTGTCTTATTACAAGCAATGGGCATCAAATAAAAATGACGTCACTTTGTTCGATGTTATGTGGAGTGCCACACGCTCCATTATTTTGCTTTGTTTGGTTTTAAATTTAGTTTCAAAATAAGGGTTAAAAATGAAGAAAATACTTATCTCTGCATCAGCTTTTTATCTCTCAATATGCCAGCAAGCATATGCAGCATTGCCAACCGCAGTTCCACCAACAAACGGAGCAGCGAATAATAACTGGCTAGAATTGCTCAAAGGATACATAAAAGACGGTGTATATCTAACAGCTCTAACTATCTCTGTTGCTGGCTTTTTATGGCTTTCCTGGATTGCGTTAGCTGATATTAATCAGGCTCGCTCGGGTAGAAAAGAATGGGGTGAAGTAGGCGTCACAGTTATAGCAGGTGCAGGTGTTTTCGCATTTGTTTCGTATTTACTTTATCAAGCTTCAGATGTCTTCAAATGAGTGATTCAGAAGATATCTTGGCTGATAGGCTCAATAACGAGCCTCCAATATTCCGAGGACTGTCTAATTCAGAATTAGGAATGGTATTAAAAGTTGGAGCTCTTTTCTGGATTCCAGTTTGTCTGTTCATGGCTGCCTTAATGGGGAAAATGCTAATGGGGATGGGAGCAGCAATGATTATGCTTTTGCTGACAGTCCTTGTTAGTGGATCTTTATTTCAGAAAATAAAGCGAGGAAGGCCTGACTACTACTATCAACATTATTTAATGCTACGAGATATTTTTCTTAGAGTAAAAACTAATACAAATAATGATCGCGTAATTCATTACTCAGGAACATGGGGAGTTGGACGTACTGATGGGGAGTAAATATAGAGGAGATAATGACAACCTTAAATCTCATATCATTACTCTGAGAATAGTAGTTGGGATATTAATTCTATTTTGTATTTTGTTCTGGGTGTCGGCAAATAAAGCTCGTGAAGTTCAAAGGTTATTCATTCCACCAGACCTTCGAGCGGGCGCGACAGTTACGCTCAATGAGATTCCTGTCACAACAGCATATAGCTTTGCTGTCAGTATCTTTCAATATCTTAATACATGGCTAGAAGACGGAGCCAAAGACTACCCTGCGAGAGTAGGAGAACTTGCTGCGTACCTTACACCAAGCTATCAGCAATGGCTAAAGGAAGACATTATTCGTCGTAGTAATCGTGGTGAACTAGATAGGCGTACAAGAACTGTCACTCTAATTAACGAAATGGCTTATGACGACCATAGAGTAGACATACTTAATGAAAACAACTTCATAGTATGGCTCGATCTCAGGATTACTGAGACCCATCGTGGTGTCCCCATCAAATCAGTAGATATTAGATATCCAATTAGAGTCGTCCGCAGTAACGTAAGTCCAGAGTTTAACCCTTGGGGACTAATGTTAGATGGCTTTCAAGAAAATCCAACACGAATTACTTCAACGGTAAAACAACAATGAAGCTATATATAACGATAATAGTAGCTCTTTTTACTCTTGCTTGGTTGCCGACAAAATCAGTAGCTGATGAGAAGGTGGTCTGGGACAAGACGCCAATCAAGGTAGTATTGAAGCCTAATCAAGAGAGAATGATCGTCTTCCCATCAAATAGCGTGAGAGTGAAAGTACCTGCTGCAATAGCTAATTCGCTAAGTACATTATCAAACAATGGTGTTATTTACTGGGAAAGCAAAGAAGAATTTACGGATAAACGAATTCTGGCACAAGACACTGTAACTAAAAAGACTGTAGTAATACATCTTTCTTCCAGTGAAGCTCGTGGTAGCGAAGAGCAGGTTACCATCTTATATCCAGAGTCTGAGAAAGATATACCTTCTTCAAATTCTGATGATAAAAAGTCAACACATTATGGATATGAGACCTTAACAAGAGTAGCAGCTCATCATCTATATGCACCTGAGAGACTTATCAGCATTCCTGAAGGTATACATCGTATTAATGTTGCTCAGCATTCTGACAGTCACCTGATCAGAGGGCTAATAATAGATATGACCCCTGTTATCTCATTTTCCAGTGGTGGCCTATACATCACAGCAGTAAAGCTTGAGAACAAACAGAAAGAACGAGTAATTCTAGACCCACGCCAAATTCGAGGGAAGTGGCTGGCTGCAACATTTCAACACGCCTCTCTAGGGCCAGCTGGTGAGATAACAGATACCACGGCTCTTTATCTCATTTCTGATCGACCTTTTTGGGAGTCGTTCTAATGGCTGAAAAAAGGACTAACAAACTCATCCCTATCATCGCATTAGGACTGGTAGTGATATTGGTAGCAGTTGTAGCTCGTAATTCTGATAAAGAAGCTGCCGAGCAAGTTAAGCAACTTAGGGATAATTATGTTCCTGATGGAGATACTACTGATGACACACTCCGAACATTAACAGCACTTGTGCAAGAGATGCGTGAGGAAAATGACAGGTTAATAGCAGAGCAAAATCAAATAAAAGAGCAGCTCGCCAACCGTCCTAAAGAGAATACAAACACAAAAACATCAATAGATTATTTGATGGAGCGTGTAGATGAATTAACAAACACCCAAAATGAAAATCCTCCTGAGCTAGATAGCTTTGATATGGACATTGAAATACCAGACATACAGCCGCAAACCGATATCTGGGTTGAACCCATTGGTGCATCAACGACTTTAGATGAAACAGGAATGACTCAAACTTCATTCAGTCCATCAACAACACTGGATACAGCATCTGACATTCTTGGTGATACTAGTGCTCTAGATAATAGCGTTGGCCAAAGCATCACTGGCGGCACGAATCAAGAGATCATAGTTGAACCTGTTTACACAATTCCTAAAAACTCCACATTAATAGGATCAACATCGATGACAGCATTAATGGGACGTGTACCTATTAATGGCAGTGTCGAAGACCCTTACCCAGTAAAAATCATAGTTGGAAATGAAAACCTGACCGCAAATGGTCTTGAGCTGCCAGAAGTAAGCCATATGATCTTTTCGGGTACTGCCACTGGTGACTGGACTCTTTCATGTGTCAGAGCGGATCTAACATCGGTGACCTATGTTTTTGAAGATGGAACAATCCAGACGTTAAACGAAGGTGATCAAGAACTCCAGAATAGCAATGGCTCAGGAAATGTTAATCGACTTGCATGGATTTCAGATAACCGTGGTATTCCCTGTGTCTCAGGAAAAAGAATATCAAATGCAGGTGCCTTTCTTGCAAGTTCAATCTTTGCTAAAGGTATTGAAGCAGGGGCTAAAGCGGTCGCAGACGCTGAAACTACACGCATAGTATCGCCTCAAGGAGACACAACTTCATCAGTTACGGGCGATGCATTAAGAAACTCTGCCTATGAGACTCTTTCCGGTGGCACATCTGCAATCAGTGAATGGCTACAAAAAAGACAACAACAAACATTCGATGTGATCTATGTAGATACAGGTTCTAACGTAGCAGTCCACATTGATGCTGAATTACCTATTAACTACAAACCTAATGGCAGGAAATTAAGACATGCGCGTTTCAACAGTAAAGATATCAATCGTCGCCTTGATTAGTCTGTTATCAGCTTGTTCATACCAAACAAAAGATGACTTACTCCCTCAAACTGGACCAACTATGAAGGAAGTATATCGTAATCACGAAAGTAGCCTGCTAGTTGGTAGCGAGAAAAAAGTATCCTCTACATCAGGGATTCGAGACCGACTCACTGGTAATAAAGACGTAGACTTAGCTGGATATACGCGTGATGTAAACAGCGAAATCGAGCAACAGTTTCCTCGTCTCCCCAACCCGACACTAGTAATGTACGTCTACCCGCATCTATCTACGGCCTCACGCCTACCAGTTCCGGGATATTCAACAGCCTTCCCTTTCTATGAACGTCCTGAATATGCAATGCCAGGTGAACTGTAATGCTTAATAGTCTATTTGAGAGAAAATCAACAACTACGCACACCCCATTAAGAAAAGAAGATGTTCGTAAAGACTATATTGAACAACCCTCGTTCACAAATCTACTTCCATGGAGAGAGTATGACAGTGAAAATCAGGTGTTCTTACTTGAAGATGGCAAAGGTATAGGTGCGCTTTTTGAAGTTGAGCCTGTTGGTGTAGAAGCGAAGACAGATGACTACATACTGGAAATACAGGAAAAACTACAAGCCACTATCACAGAAACAATACCTGAAGATAATGTAGCGCCATGGACATTACAGTTCTTTGTTCAAGATGAACTAAGTGTAAGAACACTCACAGATCAGATTCGAGAATATGCACACCCAAGGGCAAAAGACACACCATATACAAAGCACTTTCTCGATGTAATGGATGAGCATTTACGACAAGTTGGTCAGCCAAACGGACTTTTCAATGATGAGGTTGTTACCGGTGGGAGATGGCAGGGAAAAAGACGCAAAGTACGCATGTGTCTATATAGATATTTCCCTGAAAACTACAAGTCCGATTACGATAGAGATGTTAGAGAATTAGGTCGAATTCGTAAAAGGTTAATAACCCAGTTTATAGGTATTGGAGTCAGAATACGGATTGGAGGTGGTAAGGAGCTATATGAATGGATGCTACGCTGGTTTAACCCCAATCCTGTTATCACTAAAGGCGATTGTGAGGAGTTATTAAAAGCTGCACCTTATCCTGGAGATGAAAACTTACCATACGGTTATGATCTAGCTGAACAATTGACTCTCACCCGTCCACGCTCAGATGCTGATAAAGGTGTCTGGTATTTTGATGGAATGCCCCATACGGCCATCAGTGTTCAAGCATTGAGAAGAGTACCTGAAAACGGAGTCTTCACTGCTGAGCGATCTTCAGGTGAGCATACATTTGCTATGTTCGACAGGATGCCTGAAGGCACAGTAATGTCGATGAGTATTGAAATAAAGCCAAGAGATCAAGTTACTAACCATCTTGGACGAATTATGCGTTCAGCTGTGGGAGACAATGCAGAAGCAGAAATAGCCAAACAGGAAGCTAAAATCGCTCAACATGAATTAGCAAAGAACAATACTTTATACCCGGTTTACATCAGCTTTCTGGCTCGTGCCGATAATCTTCAAAAACTAGATGATGCTGTTTCTATCATCGATTCTTTACTACTAAGTAACAGACTACAGCCAATTTCGGAAAAGGAAGACTTACTTAAACAGGACATGTACATCCGAAGTCTACCCATGAAGTTTGATAGCTTAATGGTACAAAAAAAGCAGCGTCGTTCGAGACTTGTTTTTTCTCGTCATATTGCCTCATTGCTGCCTGTATATGGTCGGTCTAAGGGTACAAATCATCCAGGCCTTATGTATTTCAATCGTGGTGGCGAACCACTCTTAGTTGATCCATTAAACAACCAAGACCGCAAGAAGAATGCACATGCACTAATTATAGGCCCCACAGGTGCGGGTAAGTCTGCGTCTCTTGTTGATGCAGTCATGAAGATTGTTGCAGTTCATAGGCCAAGAATCTTCATTGTTGAGGCTGGGGACTCATTTGGTCTTCTTGGTGAGTATATGGTTAAACATGGATTAACTGTAAATCAAATGTCAGTTACACCTAGCGCTGACATCTCACTCCCACCATTTACAAATGCTATGAAGCTTCTTGAGCTGTCAGAAGAGGAAGTTGTAACCAAAGATGATGATGAATCAACCCTCGATGATGATGAGGAGGACCGTGATTATTTAGGTGAGATGGAGTTAGCAGCTCGCGTAATGATCACTGGTGGTGAGAAGAAAGAAGATGACATGCTTCATCGTGCTGACAGGTTGGTTATAAGAAAAGCAATATACAGAGCAGCACAAAGCGCCAAAGATAATGGCCGAACACAAGTACTAACAGAAGATATTGTTGCTGCAATGCGTCAGACAGAAGATCTGGACCAAAATAGAACTGCACGAGCTATTGAGATGGCTGACGCAATGGAACTTTACTGTACCGGTGTTGAAGGAAAGCTTTTTAATCGAGTAGGCACTGAGTGGCCCGACGTAGACATAACTATCTTCGACATGGGCATACTCGCTAGAGAAGGTTATGAGGATAAATTAACTGTTGCCTACATGAGCTTAATGAATCACGTCCATGCTCTCGTCGAACGTGAACAGCATGAAGGTAGGCCAACACTCATGCTCACGGACGAAGGACACATTATCACAAAGAATGCCACTTTAGCTCCATACATAATCAAGATAGTAAAGATGTGGAGGAAGCTAGGGGCGTGGTTCTGGATTGCTACTCAAAACTTAGAAGATTTTCCGGATGATAGCCGTCGAATGTTGGCTATGCTGGAGTGGTGGATCTGTCTAGTAATGCCTCGCGATGAAGTAACGCAAATATCACGGTTTAAGGATCTCACAAAAGAACAAGAATCAAAGCTACTAGCAGCCAGAAAGTCACCTGGACAATATACAGAAGGGGTGATTCTTACTGACAACCTTGATCCTCTATTCAGAGCTATACCTCCAGCAATATCATTGGCCTTAGCCATGACTGAACAACACGAAAAAGCAGAGCGCCGTGAGATTATGGAAGAAACAGGCTGTGACCGTGTTGATGCTGCTGAAATAGTTGCTGAGAGAATTAAAAAAGCTCGCCGTGAACACAGTTTGGAGGCCGCAGATGCATAAGCTGACATTTATTTTATTATTGTTATCATCCAACTTTACATATGCCAATCAACTTATCGTAGAAGCCTTCTACGATAAAAATACTCGACTAATTAATGTTCATCTAGCTGAGAGAGTGTCATTACTGACAACATATGATCTGAGTGCGCCTGATAGATTCAATGAAAAATTGAGTAAAGGACTTTCTTCAGATCCGTTAATTGCTCAGAAACAAGCAAAAGAACGAATCCTGGCTCAAGGAAATGAAATTCAATCCCAATTGATTTCTGCCTATGAGGGCTCTCTTAAAGCCATGCAGTATGAAATAACTAAATTACCTGCTGTCGTATTTAATAACGGTCAACAAGTAATCTATGGTGAAAGTGATGTTAACAAGGCAATAAAAATCTACTACGGAAAGGTAGGTAAATAATGAATAAGGCCTTAGTAATTACTTTATCTGCTTTACTTCCGTTTACAGTAAACGCTGACTCAGAGACTATCAATACCGCTGACATTATAGCTTCTGCAGCGAGCGCTTCATGTATAGATTATAGATTGGTTGGAGTATGTTTTTGGCTGAGGTGTACTAGTCATGGCTGCGATGTTGAAACATCACCTAAAATTGCTCATCACAACCCAGATATTGTCGTAAGTGCTCATAATGGAATTGGAAGTAATCCATGGACTGAGGCGAATAGTATAGTTGGCAATGTATCTCAGTCCGCCGTGGGCTCACTAATAAATCAAGCTGCTTCTATAGACGCAGGAAGTAATCAAACTAGTAAGGGAAACGATCTAAACACGCTGAAATTTAAGTCCAGTGATGCTATTGGACATCCAGTTTCATCAATCTCATTTAGCTATAGTTGTCCTTCACAAGCGACGGCGTTCAATCCTTATTTTGTATCAGGAACAGATTCTATTGCCTGGCGTCTTGGAATCCCTGAAACAGCCTATCCAGATGCTCTTATTCCTGGAAGAAGAGAGATAGGAAACTACCCAGCCAACACATGGGGATCTGTTTACCCTCGTAGTGGTTTTATCTCTCAATCATCTGATGCAAAAGCAGCAGCAGTAATAGCTCAGCGTGTTGGCGATATTGTTACACGAAGTGGGCAGCCACATGTCTATCAGTCTTTATCTGGCACGCCAAGCTATAACGGACGCATATGGCCACCAGGAGCATTGGAGGAAAACTCTGAAAAACATGGAAAATGGCAGATGCTCGCTCCCAAAAAATCAAATAGCTGCACTGTATTCGGTGATAACGACACTACTTCTCTAGCTGGTTGGGATGGTAATGGTAATAACGCCTCAACCGGCAACTATGCTTGGACGTTATGGCGTCCTTATCAATGCTGTGAAAGAAAAGGCCAATTTTTTCTATATAGCGTTAATTTCATGTCTTACCCATAAGGACCGCATTTTGAAACATAAATATTTAGCATTAGTTACTTCACTCATGTTCTCTGCAAATGCCACAGCCGTCGGATTACAAATTCCTGATTCAAATTCGGGTTGGTATTACAGCATTGGTGGTCAACGCTCAATTTCAGCGCCTGCTTCACCTATTACAAACAGCATAATTCTTGGAGGATCACTTGATTGGGGTAGTGGCTTCAATTGTAGTGCATTTGATCCAACTCTTGGCGTCGCTAATACGTTGAACCAAGTAAAAAATGGTGTTGATGCAATTCAACAACAGGTAACTGACGCTGCTACTGGAGCAATTGCCTCACTACCTCTTTTAATGCTTCAACGTGCCAATCCTGGTCTATACGAAATGCTAATGAATAGTATGGCGAGAGCAGAACAAGGCATCAGAGTCTCAACACAAAGCTGCGAACAAATGCAAAAGACCATTTCTCAAGGAGGAAACCCCTTGGAAGGATGGATTGATATCTCTCGCACACACGACTGGAAAGACCAGATGGGTAATGGAGGTTATAGAAGTGCATCGGTAGATGTTGTTGAAGCCCAAGAAACGGTAGAAAAGAATAACGGCGATAACGGTGTTACCTGGCTTGAAGGAACCAAGGCTGGAGGGAGAGGGCAAAGACCAATCAACATACCAACAGATATCGTTAAAGCAGGCTATAACCAAGCCTTAAATCGTGGTGCAAATTCAAATATGGCTGCTCCAAATAATAGCGGTAGAGTTGCTGAACTATGGACCTCCCCAAATGAACTGATGGTCTTCAGTCGGTCATTACTAGGTGAAGAGAAGATAAGAACTTATTCCGTCCGACCTACAGAGACAGTACCTTCTAGAGGTATGGCATTTGAAATCAATAAAGAAGTCGAAAGGTTAACTCCAAAATATGATGCTTTAATCGATGGGAGTATGGAATTAAGCGGTGATAACTTGCTGGCTATATCCTCTCCCAGCGTAGTCATAACATCCGGCACTATTCAATCTTTGAGGAAGATGACACCTGCAGAGAGAACTATTCTTAAGAATCGTTTAATACTAGAGGTTGCAACTGCAATAGTGATTGAGAAAGCATTGATGCTGATCAGGCTTCTTGGCTCAGGCTCACAAGAACCTAATGTTTCACAAAATGGACCAGCACAAGAATCTGCCCAGAAATATACTGACCGCCTCCAGCAGTCAATTGACGAAACACTATTCGAACATGAAATGAATAAACGTTTAGCGTCATCAACATCACAAACAATTAGAGACATTGATGCACTAAAAGAGCGTATTGGCAATGCAGTTAGTACCCCAACTGGACGCAGCAACACGCCTAATCAAACTATCGATTCTGAGAAAGAATAATGGCTGAATCGAAAAGAGCACATCGATATTTAAAGGGATCATTAAAATTCCTTGTGATAACGACATTAGTGATTATCGTGTCGTACGGTCTATTAAATGTAGTTGCAGAAACACAAGAAACAGCGACTGCATTACTTCAAGCAATGGGTTCTATAGAGTCGAAATTACGATATTTAAGATGGTTACTTCTAGCAGTCATCATTATCTTCTGGGATGAAATTATCCAAGCTATAGCTAGTTACAAAAAGCTAGATGAATCACAGACTTTATACGCAAAAAATATGCGCTGGCGAATTGCTGCTTATATTATCGCTTTCGATATCTTTGTCGTAGAAGCTCTTCCTGCCCAACTATTGAGTTAAATTATGGCTACCGGTAGTTTTATTGAGATGTTTATGACCACTTTTGGGTGGCATTTGTATGAAATAGTGTGGGGGATAATATCTAGCACTGGTATAGCGTATCTACCTTTCTTCGCGGTCATAATCGATAATGTTATCAAACCGATTGAAAGCCAAGAAGCAAAAGCTGCTGCTGTTACATCACTTAGACGACTAGAGATAGACATCATTAGACTCATCTTTATGATGATACTTGCTGTGTCACCCTATATGACCATCCAATTCGGTGCCATTTCCTATACTAAGGCCTGCCAAGCTGATACAGGAACTCCCGGTGAGACAATAAAAGCTGGAAACTCGGGCACAAGATTTGACTCGATTTTCAAATCAAATCTATTGAATAATCAGGAGGCTAAAGCACCACCATGGTTCTATATAGTTATGTCTATCACTGGTGGTATAAATGATGCCGTTATTGTTCGATTACCTTGTGAAATCAACATGCGTCAGGCGGCGTATGAGATGTCTTCTACAAATATTCAAAATCCTCATCTAAAAAGACAAACAGAAAGATTCGTAAAGGAATGCTACAAACCTGCTGTAGCTGATTTTTATAATGAACGAAGACAATTGCCGGAAGAATTTGAAATTAATGATATAGACTGGCCAGGCTCGAAGTACTTTAACCAAAACTATTACAATTCAGCCTATGCGAAACATCAAGTTCCTGGTTTCAGATTTGATAAAAACCGAGAGAGTGACAAGGCATATGTCTCAAAAGATCAAGAGGGTGCTACACCTGAATATGGATATCCTAGTTGTAGCGAGTGGTGGAACTCTCCACAAGGTATCAAGGCTGGACTTGTAGAAGAATTTCCTGCCCCTTTAATGCATAAAATAACTACATGGACTGCTGAATCTAGTCTCGAAGCAGAAAATCAAGCTATCAGGCAAATGTTAAAGAATGAAGGTCCAGAAATGACTAAAGGCCTAGATATCAGTGGGAATGGGAAGACTAGTGACCTAGATAGAGAAAGTTTCACGGATGCCATTTATGATGTTGGTGGCGCGATCATTGGAACGGCTGGTGTTTGGTTGGCAGAAGTTCTTATCGCTCCAGTAACTTATGCGGTTACACAAATGGCCCCATATGTTCAAGCAACCATGTTGATGACCACATATTTTTTATTACCTTGGGTTCTTATAGTTGGTAACTATTCATGGAGTACTATTAAGACAGCAACCATAACAATATTTGCAGTTAAGTTCTGGACATCTATATGGGCTGTTGCCGACTTTCTTGATAATAAATTAGCTCAGGTCTTGAGTGAAGCTAGTGGTAACACTGGGATAATGGGATTTTTCGATCATCAAAATCAGCTCATGGCATCAATGATAGATATTATTATGCTTGGAATTTATACAGCTGTACCTTATTACTTTTTGCAAATGTTAGGCTGGGCTGGAGAGCATGGCGCATCTGCACCTACGTCAGCATCGTCAAATATAGCTGATGAGGGTAAAAGCGCCGGTCAGAAAGGTAGTTCATTGGCTGAAAATGCTCTAACAAAATAATAGTAAGAGAGCTATGCTCTCTTACTTTTTATTTATCTTCAGGGTTACTAGACATTCTTCGACCTTGTTCAGAATATGACTGATAACCATGATAACCAAAGGCATTAGTGTCTTGGTAATCTCGACCAGAAGCTGAGGTGCTTTTTGCATGTAGTTTCAAAACGTATCTGAATGTCTGCCATGAAAACTTGATTGCGGCCCACGTCAATAAGGCTAAAACAACCATGAACTTGCCCTCAGTAGAATTAATCGCTTTGTGGCGAGCAGTTTTACTTATCAGTGCAACGAGTATGAACAAGATTTGTAATCCGACAGCGACTAATGATGCTAAGAAAAAGAATGGGGCTACCCTCACAAAAACATCGAATATTGCCAGTAACAGGGCTATAGCAACAGTAATGGCAGCAATAAATGGCATTAACTTAACCATTGGTTTTAGTCTATAAGGAATCGACTGCTCATGTACTTCTGCAGTTATTTTTTTGTAAAACATGAATAGCCATCCTGGAATAGTTATGAAAGCTATTACTAGAAGAAAAACTGTTGTTATATCACTCATGATTAATAAACCTTTAATGTTGAACACATCCAGTCAGAAAGCAACAATCAAGGTCTTTTGTGCAGCCTGTTACAGTGCTAACAATGATTATATTCTTGTGAATGTTTATAACTATAAGTTTATAACGCTTCGTTGATAGCGCAAGCTCTGAGAACACAATCTATAGAGCTTAATAAAAGAAGTGTCTACTAGTTCATATTCTGTGTACTCAAAAACAATGGTATTAGCTTGAATGGGTTTATATAAAGCGATATGATTCAGTCTTCTTTGTAACTATAGAATTTAGTTACAGGAAGTGCCACAACCACTTCATGTTGTGCCCATATGTAACTGCTTATAGACCGGTTACGATGTTAATTCCCATACCTCTACGGATGTATGGAAGCATCAACCCATAAGGGGATTTATCTCTCCTTATGGGGGATAGATCTATCTCCATGGGTTGTTTTAATCAACTTTGAGGAGAAAGAAAGATGCAAGATATCATTCCCACATTAGCCACTACTGCTTTTCTTGTTTTTTGTTACGACCAAAAAGTCATTGCTTCACTGCAACGCCAAGGAAAATACGATCCTGATACACATCAAACGGTACTATCAAGGTTGTTTTTATCACCAGTAAAATTGTTGTTATCACCTCTTTTACTGCGCTTAAATCCAAATAGTGAGGAGAGCACAACTTGGAAGCCAGAAGGTGATTTGAGTTTGTTTCAATATGACACAACAGTATGCCTGGACAGTAAAGGAATGAAGACGCGTTTATCCTATTTTTTTGATGATAACCAGCACGCTTGGTACATGATAGAAAATATTAACAATAAAGGCGTTACGGTTAAGCCACCCCGGTTTGAACCTGCTACAGTATCGTTCGATGCTAAAAAGCTTCAGTACGTGTAGACATGCCAGCCCCATTCAGAAATTGAGTGGGGCTTTTCCTTTGATGATACCTTAATCCCTTATTCACATTATCTAACCGGCATTGACCAATATCCGGTTATTCCTACACATTTATTGCTTAAACATCTAAATTTGCCGGACTTACACCCCGGAGACAAAGATGTTTGGTCGACGAAAAAAAAACCCACCTGCATCATCCACAATTCCATCAGACGGAATACCATTTCTAACTGCAAGCGATCTGCTCAGTCCTCATGAACGACTCATTAAAAAAATAAGAAATGACGCCGGATGTACGCGAGAATACTTTGATAATTATTATTTACCTGCATTAGAGCGACTTGCTGAGATGCTGCAATTGCGACCTTTTGGGCATGAAGGAGAGTATGCAAAGAAAGGTGGCGCTATTGAAGTTGCGATTAAGCGTGTTGCACTCACACTAAAACTCAGACTAGGAACATTGCTTCCCCTTAAATGCAAACCAGAGGAAATATCGCATAGAGGAGAGTGTTGGACGTATGGACTATTCATTACCGCTCTTCTAAGAGATTTTGGCGGTCAAATGCTTGGAGTAAAAATAATAGGATTTACTAAAGCAGATAAAGCCGCGGGTGAATGGATTTGTTGGAGACATCCTATCGGTGAATATCATCATTACAGAATGAAGAAAGAAGAGGGAATAACTAGGTCACTCTCCTATACAACTACTGCTCTACATATTCGAGATATTGTACCGATTCACGGTATTGAGTGGATTTACAGTGATTTAGAGCTTATGGACTGTATGCTAGATATACTCACCGGCGCACGAAAGATTCAAGATAACCCTCTATATTCCATTATTGTAAGGGCAACATCGACACTTCGAGATGAAATCACATTTGAAGCAGCAATGAATACTCTTGAAGAAGGAACACAGAATAACGAACCTCAAAGTTCTACTAATGAGCTCATTGATAAGGATACTGGTGAAATATCGATAGCAAGTGCAAAAACAGATATGCGGCATACTGGTATTGATACACCTACAACTATTACCCCCTCAAGTGGCCAGATAGAACCATTACCATCAAATGATATCCCACCTAAAATGGATGACCCACCTCAAAGCATTGAAGACTACCCACCTGAACCGGAAGATGAGGTAACTCCTCAGAACTTTGTTGCAAGACTCAAAATTGATATGCAAAAAAAACGTATTACTCCAGAATACGCAAAATCTGAAGGTAATAATATTAAAGTTAAATATCCGAGTACATTCCGGAGTTATACCGATAGTCCATCTGAGCTACTTAATGATCTGAGACTCCTTGGACAGGTTATTGAGGAAGGTACTGTGAAAGGAATATCCTCTGACCGCATAATTATACTTAAAGGTTAAATTGCCAGGATAAATAAACAAAGGTAAGATTATTTTTATGAGTTCTGCGTACTTGATTTTTCAAGTACCTGAAGTCTCACAGCTACTTTATGCTGTGCTATAAAATACTGACTAAGGTTAGTATTTAGAATATGTCGCTGCCTCTGATGAAGCAGTAAACCTCAACCCTGAAGGGAGAATATCTCCCTTCAGGGGGTGTTCTCCCTTTTTTAATGGAGAATATATATGAGGCTAAACTACAAAGATATGAAGGAAGATGTAAGGAAAATGGCAATCGCTCTCATGATTGCTGGACTTGCAGGATATATCCTTGAAAGTGTTGGTCTAATTAATACGTCTATAATAGTAGGTATTGGACTAACCCTTTGGATCTTTGGGTTAGTTGAACGTGATGCTATGGAGGAAGAGTGATGGAAATTGCAGCATTAATAGGTGTATTAGTACTGGGTGTTTATGCGGTAGCAAGCTACCAAGAACATCATTATTCCAAAAAACATAAAAAACACAAAAAGAACTAACACAAGAGATTACTTCCACGGAAATAATCAAAAGCCCCTGTCATTCAACATGTCAGGGGCTTTTTTTATGAAATAAAAGATCAGAAAGCTAGCCAGCATTAAAACAAAGCATCGACTCCAGCTTGTGATATTAATTCGAATTCATTATCAACGTCAGTTTGTCGTGGCTGATAAATTTCGTTTTGTTTAGTGTTTCCAGTCAGGGCCTGGCCATTTAATTTACCTAGCTGTACAAGACCTAAAAGCATCAACTTTCTTGCCTGATAAGCGCGACCACGATCACTAAACATAGATAGATATTCGTATAGCTCAGGATCTTCTTTACGAGGTATTTTTTGGTTCATTCTAATCTGTTCAACCATCAGGCTACCTCACGATTTAGCTTTGCAAACCAGGCTTCACCAATCTTTTGGAAACCAAGTACATTTGCCACGACAGAATTCTCATCACAGTGAATGTTATGTTTTGGAAGTAGTTTCTTGATTGGGTCCAGAAAGATATTTGCTCCACCACCCACAAGGATGATCTGGTCTATGCTTCTGCCATCACCCACTTTATTGGATATAGCATCGACTGCCGGCATAATTTCACTGACTGCGGCTTGGTGGTATTTTGTTAAATCTACATTCTGGCCATACAATCTAAACCGACCTTTTCTGATACCTTCATCAATATGAGAGATATTGTCGTAATTAATCTTTAAATCCTCACTTATTCCCTTTGCTACAGCTTTAAGGTAAGCACTCATACCTGTTGGATGACTACCACTTTTACCACTAATCTCTCTCAATCCCGTTGAGACAAGAAAGTCCACCGTGAAAAAGCCAGGATCAATAAGTAGGTTACGAGTGCTGCTCAATTCTTCTAGCAATTTAGCTTGTGATGCGTAGTGAAGGAAACCTCCCAAGGGTTGAGAAATTGCGTTGACTTTGCGAACTTGAACATCTCGATTACCAACGCGATGTGTACCTGTAAGGATCTTCTCCAAAATAGCCCGCTTGCTACCCATCAAATCGACTGGTAATCCCACAACGAGAAGGTCTATTACATCAACATTCATTTGTGAGATGGCACCGTATAATAGAGCCATATAGTCCTCAGTCTCGATATAATTATCGTGCATTATGCGAACCCCACCCTCTAGAGCAGCATCAACGCCAGGACCTACTTCATAGTTATTGCCATTAACAACAACCTGGTAAATATCTTCACTCTCTTGAAAGCTGTTTTTATTAACGCTTGGCCGGTTCACAATAGAAGGGAAATGATCAGCCACAGCTATACCATCAATAACATTTCGTATGTATTTAGTATTGCCATAGCCTACGTCTACAGCACGGATAACAGGTGTTTTATTCACGAACGTTCCTCCACGGAAATTAGAAACGCGCACAGAGAAGGCGTAGATAGCTAGAATAAGTGCGCAGAATTAAATATGAAATGTGGCCTAGAGATGGCCGTTTTGATGCACACTTCCGTGGAAGTTATGCGCAGGAGCGTCAGTAATGACGTTGTTGAGTAGGTTACATCGAGCCCCTCTATAAAATCAAGCCCCTAAGAGTCCCACAGGACTCCTGTAGAACACGTCCAAGATATTCTCATCAACAATCCCCTCTAAAATTTGAATAAACAATCCACCACAAGTCCTGCAGGACATCAGCAGGACACCCTAAGTACAAAAAACTCATATATTTCTCAGTTTTCTCAAAAAAGCACTTAAATTGCATTGAAAAAAAACATGCTGGAGACTGAGGGGACGAACCAGAATAGAAACCACAGTAAAAACAAGACGATGTGGGATAAATGAGACCTTTATTCCGGACTTAGAGAAAAAATCACTCCGTCAAAATACTTGACAGACTAGGGGGGTATGATCTGAAAATGTACCCAATCTTCAATAGGGCCCGCTGGGTCTGAAGAGAGCAGCAAGCCAACTGCACATTAAATGGCTCTCTCTAGGCGTTGTTTATCAAACGATGCCCACTCAAAACAAAGACAAAAGAACTGGAATATGCTGAAAAATGCATGTTGTCAGATATCTATGTCTGAAATTCATCATGGACACGGTAACAATCGGATTGCTATGGCGATCAAAGTCCAACAAGTAGGCTGTCTCTATGGAGACACGCATCAATCTAAGTACAGCGAGCTACGGCTTGCCTGTAATCCATACGAAACCACAAAAAGAATGGCCAAAAACCTGATGTAAACAAAGTCTGCGATCGGAGTAGCGTTTTACTAGGGCGGACATAACGTGATCGAGCATCCTGATGGCGGGGATTATTGGGAACAAATTCAATCACGATCGTATTTTTGTGTGTATCAAAACTAACCGAACACTTTGTCTATCTGTGACAGGGAGAAACAAAGTGGCTGACTATCGTAAAAATGTCTGTGAAGGGGTAGGTCGAACATCTACCAAAGCTTTGCAGTGATAGAAGCATCATGTCGGGTCTGAACCAAGCCTTCCATGAAAGATATAACTCACGTTTAAGATGATGCCGCAGTTAAGAGCTGCACCTGATGAGAGTTCCCTATCGTATGGTGATTGATTGATAACTACTGATGAAAATTAACGAGTGAATAGAGAGGAAAAGCTGCTTATGTAAATAGATAAAAACTGGAGATAAAAAATGAATAACTCATTACACGAACCATACAAACCTCAGCTGACAATTACTGATGGTGGGTATGTATTTGCTGCACCAGAAATGCGTGGGCGACTAAATAGAAATGGTAAACCTTGGACGGTCAGAACCATATTTGTTTATAACGTTCAGCAAGTGCTCTATCGGAATAATTCTAAACATGCAAAACGTCAGAAACCTGTTTCTGAAAAAACAAAAGCAAATAGATTTAATGAAATACGCTCTATGGCACATACACTCCATGACCTGGGGTACCGGATTACGTTGCCTACCCATATTCGTCAAAAGCACGTTAAAGCTTTGACACATTTCTGGGAAGCTAGAGAAGACCTCCAGACTGCCTCTGTAGTGCAAAAAGTATCAATTCTAAGAACCTTTTTGCGGTGGATGGGTAAAGAGGGTGTCATTACTGGACTTAGTGATAAAGAGCTATTTTCCAAACCAGAATTAATGAAGAGAGAATATGTAGCGAAAGAAGATAAAAGCTGGGATGACAAGTTCGACATAGACGATCTTATTCAAAAAGTAAGTGATGACTGTAAGTACTGTGGTCGTCAATTGAAGCTCTCACACCTATTTGGCCTGAGAGCTAAAGAATCAATGTTATTTAGGCCCAACCTAGATTACGACAGAGAAGGGCAATTCATTCATGTTCGTCGTGGCACTAAAGGTGGCCGCCCCAGAACAGTGCCTATTGAATCTGTTGAGCAACGCCAGTACCTAGAAGAGCTCTTGACGTATAGCTATGACATCAATGAGTCCATGATTCCACGTCGATATACTCCTAGCAGCTGGATTAAACGTTATTACCGGATAACAAATAGAAATGGAATCTCACGGAAAACAGGCATAACACCACACGGCCTGAGACATGGTTACGCACAAAGACTGTATACACGCACCACAGGGCATCCTGCAGCAGTAAAAGATGTACCTAAAATTGCACGAGATATAGACATGATCGAGGAAAGGATAGCCAGGCTTATGGTTTCAGAAAACCTTGGCCATAGTAGGGAGTCAATCACGAGCGCTTACATAGGGAGTAATGATTAATGTGCTATTCCCATTCAACAATGTCATCAACATGTACCTATTCTCTAATGTCCAAGAATGACTATTTCAGTGATAACCATTGGGATCGGTTATTAGATATTGTTATTTCAACTGGCCAAGTAGATGACCTGAGCACCACAGCTCTTGATGTCCTAAATAGAATTAGTGATAACGGGGACCCAACCACATATGTATCACTTGTACAGTTGCACGAGTTAAAACAGAAAACGGGCAAAAAATACTCGAGTGTTTTTAGAGCTATTTCAGAGTTAGTTCAAGCAGAAATTATCATTCATCGCTATGACATTGATGCTTCAGTTTACATGCTTCATCCACGTTTAATTCATACATTAACAAGGATGGTGTCGTGATTAGAGTCAAAAAAGAACTGCAAACAGCATTCATACCACCAAGACCTTTAAAACTGCATGATGAGGATCATGGTGATGAAAGAATTACTGCCTATTTTGAAAAGACCTACCAGGGTGCTGTTGTAATCATTTCTGGTTCAGTTCACTTGGCAACATTACCAAGTGTAAAAGAAGCATTAAAACTAGTCAGCTATACCATTCTCGGTATACAACATTGCAATAAGCTAGAGTTAATACCTGAGTTGGGATCGGACCACATCACTCACCAGAGCTTTGAAGAGTGGCTTACAAGCTGGTCGGGTTAAGCTATACAAGTAATACTTGGCGATTACAATATACTTGTAACGTATAACGTTACATGTTACTATAAATCATGATTAAATCTTTTAAAGACCAGGGGCTTGAAGACTTCTATTTTCACGGTACAACAGCCCGTGGAATACCTAAAGCTATCGAAGGTGCTTTAAGGCGTAAACTAGATATAGTCCATGCCGCCGAAGCAGAGAATGATTTAAAAGTCCCGCCCGGCAATCGCTTTGAGCACTTATCTGGAAAACTGAATGACCGGTGTTCAATTCGTGTGAACAGGAAATACCGGTTGATATTCAAATGGGATGATGGTGATGCTGTTGACCTTTACCTAGATCCACATGAATATAAATGATGAGGTAATTATTATGATGAAAGAATTGAAAATACCTGCTCACCCAACTCCTGTAGGCGAAATGCTAACTGAAGAATTCTTAATTCCTTTAGAAGTCAGCCAAGGACAATTAGCAAGAGCCATGGGGGTTAGTCGTAAGACTGTAAACGAACTTTGCGTTGGTCGTCGAAGCGTAACCGTAGAAACGGCCTTGTTGTTATCAAAAGTACTTGGTACGACATCTGGCTTCTGGCTTAACTTACAGATCATGAATGACATGTGGCAGGCTCAACATAATGAATCATTCACAGAAAAACTTGATCATGCTGCACGATTAGTCGAGGTTGCATAATAACTAAATCATTTTTGGACGATGAAAAGCTACTAAAGACTAAAAAAATGACTCTAGATTGCAAACCGGTCAGAATAATCAAGCAAATTCAACTACAACGTCGCCATCAAAACCCATAGATGACCCAGTCAAACAATGGGGTTTCGATCATATTGGTAAAATTCTTGTCGGTGTGGTTGTAGCACTAATTTTTTTGGGGGGGAACTTGGGCTTGGCGGCCATTGATAACAAAATGCTACACCCCTTGTAATTCGTTGCTTTGTTGTATAAAGGTAACACACAAAACGTGAAATTAAAAAATGCCCTTGAGCGCGGCGTTATGCATGACTTAATGAATAAGGTAATTTAATGAAATATTTTTTTATTTTTACAAGCCTATTATTTTCTGTTTCAATTTTCGCTGATACGGTTAAGCCTATTTCGGCAGTTGACTTACTTGATTCGTTGAAAAACAACAAAATGAAGTTTGAGCACCTTTATAAAAATCAAGAAATTGAAGTGTATGGAGAAATATCAAGTATTAATGATATTCGTAAAGAGAATTATAGAATTCATATACTTGCTACTACCGCAGAACCAAATAAAAGAGCACTAAATAGTGACGTTATCTGCCTGGTGCCAGAGGGGTCGACATCAGCAAGTAAAGTTTTTGATCTTAATAAAGGACAAAAAATTACTGTAAAAGGCTTATTTAACAGTTACGGAATGTTCGGTTTAATTCAACTTAAAAATTGCAGTATCGAAAATGTATAACTAGGCGGTGTAATTTGCTACGGCAAAAAAACTGGCCTCCATCAGACTGCCGAAACAGTGTATTCACCCTGAGGCAAGGCATTATCTAAATGAATTTTAACTTTCACCAAATAGATAAGCTCTGAAACAAAATACCCCACATCGAAATAATTTAAGTGTCTTACTCAGCATTAAATTTAGGGTAAGCGGATTAAATGGTTGATCTTACCTTTGCATGAGAGTGAGACAGACCGGCATCTCATCGGATTATCTGGTTGATGCTTCACCTACTGCTGGTGCATGTTTCCTTC
>JBLXHJ010000004.1:0-62306 GCA_048259785.1 Methylophaga sp. | reverse complement strand
GCCAGATATCTATTAGTTATCTGGATAGCTATCATACAACTTTAATGTGATATCTATTAGCTATCTGGATAGCTATCATAATAAGATGAATACTGATATCTCATAGATATCTGATAGCTATCTATATATATGTGGAAATAATGTTATAAATATACTAATATTCATGGAAGAGATAGCTTATGGATATCTGATAGCTATCTAAGTATAAAAATTAGATGAGGATAAAGTATATGCCAACGGTCGTCATGGCTAGTTCAAAAGGTGGGGCAGGTAAGACTACAGCAGCAATAACCTTAGCCTCTGAATTATCAAGACAGGGAGAAGAAAAAGATGTAAAAGTAGCCTTAATAGATGCTGACCCAAATAAACATGGTGCAAAATGGGCAAAAAAACCAGGCTGTCCAGGTAATCTGAATGTGTATGAGTCTGACGAAGAAACAATTATCGATGACATCGAGAAAGCAGAAGATGAGAATGCGTTTGTTATAGTTGACTTGGAGGGCACCGCAAGTATTGCAGTTGCAAATGCAGTAAGTAGGGCAGACTTAGTAATTATTCCATGTCAGGGATCACAAGACGATGCTGATGAAGCAGTGAAGACAATAAAGTTATTGCGTCAGCAAAGTAAGGCATTTAGAAGAAAGATTGCTTATTCAGTGTTGTTTACACGAACAAGTGCGGCAATTGTTCCTAGAACCCTCAAGTTCATTGTGAGCCAATTCAAAGATGCCGGGGTTGATGTTTTTAACGTGTCACTTATAGAGAAAGATGCATATAAGGCAGTTCGCTCTTATGGAGGTATAGTAAATAATTTAGATCCTAAAGAAGTTTCCGGTATTGAAGTGACAGCCTCAAACGCAAAAGCTTATGCAGAAGAGGTTAAGAGGAAGCTGAAAGAGATAATGTCAGGAGATAGTGATGGCTGAGCGAGCTGGATTAGATTTAGATGATTTTGATGATGAACTAGACATAGCAGAATTTGCTGGGACAAAGAAAAGTAAACCGAAGGTTGATAAGAAAGAGTTGAGCAAAGTGTCTGAAGAGGCAGGCTTTGTAAGTCGACAGCCAAACAAAAGAAGAAGAAGAGGGGGCCGAACACCATACACACAACAAAAGAATTTCAAGATGCGTCCAGAGATGCCTGAACTAATTGTCGAGATTGCAGATGAGATCGGTGTGAAAGACTCTGAGCTAATAGAGTTAGCAATAGAAGCTTTGCTTACAAAAAAGAAGATGAAGGATCAATTGAATAGGTATAAAGAAATAACATCTTAATTTAGGGGCGAAAATTAATTATCAATAGTATGTAAGTACTTACACACAATATGACAATTATTTTAGCCCGATGAAGATATGTTGTATTTAATAAGAATGTAAATCTAAACAGTCTTTTTTTTATGTTTTGTAGTTAGATACTCTACGTGTTTTAGGTCTGTCTCAGAATTTTCAGGCAATCGATGTACTTGTAGTTTCCCCACAAGATAATAGATCTCATCAGCTGAAAGTGAGTTGTTCGGAAATGATTCGATAAATGCTTTTAGTTCTGAGCTTTTCAAAACACCCTTTGGCCTTTCTGATTTGAACTCTGCATTACCGCTAAAAGATACAACATTATGCATATCATGGTGTGAGAAACCGGTAATAGATTCAATAGCCATTAAGTGACTAAAATTCTGAAGTAACGGATTCTGAAATGAATGTTTATCGAACTGAGTGTATTGGTACCATTCTTTAGAATTATAAGTGCCAACGATTGAACCACGGTAATGTTTAGTCTCAATGACAAAAACTCCACGAGTACATATTAAGATATGATCTACCTGGCTTGTTCCCTTTTGGTTGTTATCATCAATAATTGGCAGTGTGACATTGGAGAGTAGGGCATAACTTTCTTCAGATAACGAAAGCTCCAATACATCAGTAACAATCTGCTCACCAATATTTACAGTATATTTATTTAATTGATATTTCTCAGTGAAGTAAAAACCAGCAGCTACTCCAGCAATAAAGATAAATAGAGATTCCATGATCTAGCCTTTTAAAAGTTCTATAAGCCATTAAATCACGAAGTAGAAATAGCGCAAGTATCATCAGTTGTTAGATCAGGTCAGTGATATTCGTTTATATGAAACAACATTTAACGCTGAAGCTGCTGCAGTAGAAGTTGCATTGTGAGGTATCATTCGAATTCTGCCAGTATGATTAAATTTTCCTGATTCAATCATATTACGAAGACCTTCCTCATCAGTAGCTTGAAAGTTATCGTTGCTATTTAGTGTGTATACATACATACCAGTCATAGGACCTCTTTGGTACTTATATGGATGGCAGATATCACCATTGGTATTTTTACCAACGACATCTAATAATATTTCGATCATTTAATATTAGCTCAACAATTAATGTAAGGAGATTTATGTTGACCTGGCTCTTTTATGAAGTTGAGCCATTGCACCTTTTTTAGTGTCAGCATGCCTTGAATATCGAGCAGGCATTACTGCAGATTTCCATCCACCTTCATTCATTAACTGAACAGTGGAAGCACCATTTAATGCCAGAGCCTGGGCTGCAGCTACACGTGTAGAGTGAGCTGATATTTCCTTTGGTACAGTCTTTGATTTAGATAATATATTGTTTGCTGAATTATCTGAATAAAATTTGGACAATCTTCTCCCAAGCCGCTTGAAAATAATTCCTACCCTGTCTTTATGCATGGCTTCAAGTTGTTTGTTATTTTTTCCAATAGAACGAAATAACCTTCCAGAGTTGATATTTGCTGCTTGCAGATAATCCTTTAATAATTTGACTGTTTGAGAACTCAAATACCTCGTTTGACCTTGACCTTCTTGGTCTGTCTTGGACCAATGTAGTTCAACAATACCGTCACTAAATGTTGGATCAAAAGATAAATCTTCAACATTGACTCTTACTAATTCTGAACAACGCATCATAGTGTCAAAAGCAAATGAGAGTAGGGTGATTTCTAACTTATCTCTAAGAGAACCATCATGTAGTGAAATAACATCTTCAATTAGATCCAAACTAAATGGTTGTGCTTGTTTTTGTGAGCTATCACGGTATAGGGCTCTGACTTTTTGTAGTGTAGCCTTAACTCTTCTGACAGATGTAGGGTTCACGAAACCAGAACTAAGTTGATAGTTGTTGGTAATGTCCATGATCGCATCCAGGTACAATTTGTTTTTATATGAAAGTGAAGCAAGATATCTTTCTATTGTACTTAGTGCTTTAAGTCGATGTTTTATAGTTGTATCAACCATTTCACCATTTACGTTTTTGGTAGAAATAGTCTCTGTTACCTCAACAGACATATCATTTAAGAATTTTTCGATATGCTCTGGCGAAGAAGGAATAGCTTTGAAATATGATCCGTAAACATTTTTGCCCCATGCAGTATAGACGGCCAAGTCTGCATCACGAGCACGTTTACTGTTTGCCGGCACACCTTGTTCGAAGTTTTCCATAACATCATCTATAAGTTCTCTGAATTCAATTGGTGGATGATTGACATCGAAAACTGGAATAGGGGAGTTGGTCATCTCTTCTTTCATCAGTTGTAATACCTGGTAGCTGTCATTTATTTTCTAGACCTTGTTTCAGAATTTAAAATCTGAGTAGTTGTGTGAGGGATTACCGGTCAGATTTTAAATTTCGAACATCAGTGTTTTCTTGGCCACAAAAATCGCTATTAATTTTGATTATACGGGGATTTTATAAATTATCCACCTGATAAGTGTAATTATCAGGTTGATATGAAGCGGGTTTTCATTTGATATTAAAATACATAAATTTAGAATGGAGAGGAGGGGAGTGATAAAAAATTAATTAATGACAAAATAGTGTGATTTTGTATGCTGTTACTTTTAGTGGGCATGAGCTCAGCTTTTTCTCTATTTATTAGCCAAACTCCACTTTCTTCTACACGTAGATTGTAATCATTCCTAAGAGGGCCAGATGATACATTCATTCTCTCAATAATCGCTATCTTTCTTAGCTTCTCTTAGTTTAAGTTGACTGTTTGGAAATTGCATATTCATGTAATTGCTCCTTAATTACGTAAATCTTTAATTAACTTATATGTTCTTTTTAATAACACGTGCCTTATCCTTCAAAGGTAGTACATCTTGCACCTCTTCTAAGTATTTCCAGTCTGGTACAGGTGACTCCTTACCAGGTTCTGGTGTAAATCTAGATGTTTCAACTTTCTTATAATGATGAATATATCTTGAACAATTAATAAACATTTCAGTAATCTGGATTCTCACAACAAGTTGAGCACCTTCAAACTCTTCAATTAATTTATCGTCATTACTAACAGTGGCTACACCATGAACTCTGAGCCTATGAGGGCTTTCGAAATCAATAAATAACAATCCAACTTCATTATTGAGATCAATATTCCCAACCGTTAGAAACATGCCATTACCATCATAATCGGGAAAGGCAATAGTTCTATCATCTAGAACTCGGACAAAGCCAACTGGCCCACCTTTGTAAGAACAGGTAGGCCTGCCCTGATCGTCTGCGGTTGCTATGAAGAACATATCTCTGCTCTCAATGAATTTCTTTTCCTCTGCTGTCACTTCATCGTGATAGATCAAATCAACTTGTCGGTCTGCCAGACCTTTAGTTCCGAACACTTTTTGCCAACCTTGAGAACCTGAGTGATAAACATTAGCTGAGTTATTCATATTGAGCCGTTTCCAATTTAATTAACGATTTATGGCTTCGTTAAATCACTGTCGAGCAAGCTTTGTGATTTTGTCCGTATTACCATCCCCAGGATTTTCTACCATTGAACTTGCCAACCATGACGATTTCAGCATGAGTACCAGTTAAAAAAATCATCAGCAATATTCAACTCGCCCTATCTGATGTTGACAGAGAGGTATTAACTATAGTTGTAGGGACGTTGTGTTGATCTCCCGCAATCTGAAACAGTTCTTCAATTCTTTTCTCTTCATCTTTGGAGTGAGGAATCAAATATGCTAGAGCAACATATACTGTAAAGTTAACGGTTAAAGCCAAAGCGCCGGATGTTAGTCCATATGCCCATGGCAATGATTCAGGGAAATTAAATTCAAGAATGACAGCGGTTGCAAACCCTATCACCATACCAGCGATTGCACCTTGTTTATTTCCACGTTTCCAAAATAGCCCCATGAATTGAGGAACCGCGATTTGTATAATGCCTTGGTATGCCATGACAGCCAGAGCAAATAAGGCTGGAAGTGTAAGTGTCGCCAACCATGCTGAAATAGCGGTCAAGATTACCATTCCGATTTTGGCGATTATGATGAGTTGTCGCTGAGTTAAACTCCAATAATTACCAATCAGGTCATTCGCTATTTGAGCGCCATATGCCTGAATATTGCCATCGGTATGTCCCATTGTTGCTGCAAGGACAATTACACCTGCTATTCCAAGTAATAGGGCACCACCAGCCTGTTCTGTAGCAATAAACCATACATCTTCAGCATGCTCTCCGACTGATGGGAGTTGAGAAGCTAGCATTCCGAATATCAATAGTGAGATACCAAACAGTAATGACAAAGGAACAGCTATAGCAGCAGATTTCTTGAGAGACTGGACACCATCTGCAGTAAATAGACGCACAAAAATATACGGCCAGCACCAGCCACCAATTGCACCTGTTAGTACGAGGCTAAATAACCACAAAGGTCCTTGTTCTGAATCAATACTAGGGATAGAAAACTTATCTGTACCAAGGCTATTTAGAGAAATATCTTTAGTGCTTATCATCCAGACAATTAATCCGATCATGATAGCGCTACCGATAATATAGGCAACGATACCTTGGAACATATCTGAAACTACCACACCCCGCATTCCCAGACGAACTGTCCAGAATTGCCTTACTGCGATCACTACAACACCAAGTATCACGGCGAAAGAGTAGGATAAATTTCCAAATGAAAGATAGACGAACATAACGCCTAAAGCTTGCATACCTAGAATCAGCCATGGTATTCCAGATAGTATCCCGATGACAGCTGTTACTGTTCTTATATGCTGTGAGTTGTATCTCAAGGCAAATAAGTCTGGTTGAGTCCGGAGATCAAATGCCTTACCCCAGATCCAGACAGGCCTTGCCATGATGTACATCAGTACAACTGTAAGTAAACTGTATGTAAGTACATAAAATGAAATAACGCCGCTTGCAGCGGCCATACCTGCGAAGGCAGTGAACATTGAACCCGGATACCAGGTATTCAAAAATGACATAGCCTGATATTTGGCGCCAAACGATCGCCCGGCTACGGCATATTCTGTAAAAGAATCGTCTGTTTGTTTAATTCTATGCAAGATATAAATTATCAGGGCAAAGAATAATGCTATTGAACCGAATGTGATAATCATTATTCAAAGGCTCCATTTCTTTCTTCGACTATGTATGCCACAACTAAGCTAAGAGCAATGAATACAGAGATGAATATGAAATATGCGAGACTGGCAGGAATACCAAATATCAAAATCATTCGATAGTCGTTCACCATCCAATATAAAGGGGGGGTAAGTGCTAAAAATGCGTCTAAAAAAAACCACGCCAATATATAACTTGGAATTTTCTTATTATTTCTCTCTATCTTTTGCATGACTATCCTCGTTGATAGTTTCTTAAATTATTCTGATGTTTCTCAGATTATGTTTACTAATGAAGAAAAATGTTCTGAAGCTTATCGAGACAACTTGGCCAGTCGGCCTCATATGCGTCACAGGCTTCTTTAGTTTTGAGTCTACTTTGTGTGAGTTTTAGATCAGTGAAACCATGAGCTACAGCTGTGAGATTAATTTCAAGGAGGGTTTCAATGTCTTGAATGATGTTTACTGGACCTGAATATTTCCAGGATTTGGCGATAAATGAATGAGGAGTGAGTTTTTGATATTTGCCGTCAATGAAATGCTGGGTCCCATCTGGAGACTTCATCTCTATATGTAGCAATCCTCCTGGATTGGGATCATTTTCTACATATATAACGATATTCGGATCCGGGGCGAGCCATTGTTTCATTAATTCAGGTTCTGTCCATGCTTTATAGACAGCTTCTGGTGAGGCGGAAATTCTTCTAATAATTTCTAATTCCTCTAATTCTCTCTCAGCCATTATTCTCTCCATGTTGTAATAGTGCTTCTAGAGCATCTAGTCTTTCCGACCAGTATTTTTTATAGAAATCCATCCAATTTTTAGCTTCATCCAATCTATCTGCAGAAAAGGTGCAGAAGTGTTTTCTACCATCCACTTTACGTGTTAGAAGTGATGCTTTTTCAAGTACCTTTACATGTTTTGATGCAGCGGCAAAAGACATATCAAATGGTTCTGCAAGCTCCGAAACCGTACACGTTTTTCTATCCGCTAAAGTAATTAACATTGCCCGCCTTGTAGGGTCTGACAGAGCGTAAAATACTGCATCTAACTTATCAGAATTATATTCAACCATATGGTTTAATATAATGGCATTAAATTTTAATTGCAACACCAATATCAGAAAATTCGATATTAGATTTTTCTATAAGTTATATGCTTACGGTGTGTAATCGATAAGATTGATTATTTCGAAGTACTAGGTGGATATTCGTTTGATTGATATTTTTTATTCTCAGACTTCATACCTTTGTTAACCTTTAGAAATTAGTATATTAGATAGAACAAAGCTATTGGGACTGTAGCAAAGGAAGATACAGTTCTGAAAAGTTCTTGAATGTTACAGAGTTTCTGAAAGTGTTTTTAAACCGTTTTTGCTGACTTTTAGTGCTTCGAGCGTTTCATTAATTTCCATTTCTACCAGAGCAATATGCTTTTCTATTGAATCAATTTGCGTTTTTATTGAAATCGAAGTTGTTTGCTTGGAACTCTCAATAAGTAAGTATTCTGCATCTTTATTTCTAGCCAAGGACACTTCTGTTTCTAATGGAAGATCTAGAACCATACCTGGCACGATACTACCGATATCTGCTCCTAAAACTGCTGCATTTTTTTCATGAATTGCTGCAATCATCTGATGAATGGTTACGTTTGATGTCTTTGTTTTTGACGCTATTTTCCATAAGCTGTCACCATTCTTTACTGTGTATGTTTGAGAACTAGCAGCCGATGCAAATAGAGTTAAAGCAACAAAGAGAGTTACTCTTAGATTGGCCATTAGTTTTTACTCCACCTGATAACTTCTTCTGGAAGTAGTTGACCAGAAATGACTAACTTCTGAGCGAACTCCGACAAGGTTTTTCGTTTCTGCTGATACATTTCATGGTTTAGTCTTGGAAGTGCAGTCGTACCCTCAGTCAATATACTTCTCACTTGCTGAGTTACCTTAATACTCTCGTATACACAGTATGAGGTTCCATTTACACCATGGACTAAATGCTGACAGATGATACCTTGCAGTGCTTGGGGAAACAGTTGGTCATGTTGATCATCAAGTAATGCAAACATTCTGGTTATAACATCAGCAATATTTTCAGCATGTAAAGTTGCAAATACTCTATGACCTGTTAGACCAGCTTGAACTGCAGCTTCTGCAGTGTCTGGATGTCTAATTTCACCTATGACAATATTCTTAGGAAACTGTCTCATTGCTTCATGAACACCCTCAAAAAACCCACTCACGGTCACACCGACTTCTCTTTGTGTAATAAGAGGGTTTGTATGCATGTATTCTATTGGCTCCTCAATTGTTACTGTTTGTCCTAAGCTTTGTGTTTGACTTAGATAGTCCAATATTGAAGCCATTGTCGTTGATTTACCACCACCAGTCGGCCCGGCAATCAGTACGAGTCCAGTTCCTTTTGCCAAAGGTAAGATCTCATCAGGAGAGAATTTTAAGTCATCAACCAGATGAGGTATTTTGCTTGGATTTCGTCTTAACGCACATCCCCAACCATATGCAGAGTTAAACACTTGGCAACGCCATCTATCCCCATCCCATTCTATTGAAGGGTCATTAACTTCAGTCGGGTTATCTGGTTTATATGAGTCTAGTATCTCCTCATACAAACTTAATAAGGCATCCCATTGTTCACCTTCTTTAATGATTTGATCCTCGTTACCAGTAGTAGCTACGGCAAATTCACTGTAAATTTTTAAATCATTTAAATTGGGCTTCATTTATTCTTTGCTCACGTTATTCTCAAAATTAGACTGTCATTCAAAGCTGTATTGCTAATCAAACTTCTGGCATGTTAAAAGTGCAATATTTACTGGCCGGTTCTCATTGGCTGTAGGTACTACTCTGGATGCATCGAAATTTGCAGTATAATGCCGTTCAGAACCATTAAAATCTTGAGGGTTAAAACCACTTGATCTGTAAAATGCTCCGCTTGCATTTCCATACCCACCACTAGCAATCCCACTGCCGGTAATGTTTCTGATGGCATCTCCTTGGGTACTGCCAAGTGTCCTCCCTGGATCTAAACCTCCACCAATATCAAGAGATCTTAAAAACTTCCCTCTGGCATCTATTGTTCCCTGACTTCCATCAGCTACTTTCCATCCATCAGGGCATGAATCAAGATAGAAATGTGCAAGCATTCCTTCAGGACTACCTGATGCTCCAGTCCAAATGCCTTGGTTACAACTTAGTACGAGTCCACCATTGTCACGTGCAATTAGCCCATTTTTAGAACATGGGCTACCTTTTGTAACAACAGAGTTCAGGAGAACAGTTTCAGTGCTAATTTGGTTAGCATTTTCGATATTGTTTTCATCTAAATCCAAGTCACCGGTCATAGGCCGTGAACCATCTCTAGGTAGTAGATGATCTAATGCCGGTATGGATGATGGCAGTGGAACAGAAAAGCTGATTGATTTGCCACTAGCATTGCTTGAGGGTAGATAACTTGCGAGGATCTCTGCCTGTGCAGCCGTTTGAGTCTCTACTTCTACAAAAAAACGATTGCCTGTGCTGTTTGGACATGATGTTGAATAGGATGTGTCATAGATAGAGTTATCACTTAGGCTACCAAGATAGCCGTCGTTCCTCATAAGTGAAATCGCTGAGTTACATTGATTGTCTTCATCAGGCCATTTTAAGCTTTGCTCTGCAGCGAAGTTTTGTGCACTGGTCGCAATATCGGATATTTCACTCAGTGTGATTCTGATCCGCTCTTCCTTAAGCTCAACTGTTTTCTGATAAATATAAGGACTTAGTAAGATGCTGGTGATCATCATAACCACTAGCATTTCTATCAAAGTAAAACCTTTATCTAATTTCATAGACTACTCTAAGAGCTACAGACGAGAGAATATTGAATAACTGCAGAAGTGTGACGAAGACGGTTATCAGTTATGTCTCTGACTCCTGCCATCACTTGCCACCCATCGGCTCTTAAATTGTAGTAGTGTGAAAAATGACGGCTTCTTTTGTATCCACCATCATTTTTATAGGGAACACCAGAAAGCGAGATAACACATTGGTCGGGCGTAAAGCCTTCAATAGGCTTAACAACAGCACCATGATTGGCAGTGCCTGCCTTAAGTTGAACAGATGACCCACCACGAGTCCAAACCCCTGACACACATGTCAGAAGTTCGCCGTTAATTGTTGTGCCAATCTGTTTTGTTTGGCAGGCATCGCCAAGTACATAGCTGTTCTCAAGGCTTGCGACATCCATAGCAACATTTTTCAAGTGAGATGAATTATTTAGATCAATGTAATAGTCTGGGTCTTCTTTATCCAATATCTTCGAAGTAATTATATTTTCAGCCTCTACTTTGCCAGTAGCAGTAACATCATTAATGTTGACGATATTGTTTTCACCTAAATCTAAATCACCGGTCATCGGTCGTGAACCATCTCTAGGTAGCAAGTGTTCTAAAGCGGGTATCGAAGATGGTAGAGGGATGGAATATCTTACGGTTTGACCTGTGACTACACTTGATGCAAGGTAGCTGGCCAAAATTTCTGCTTGTGCTGAAGTTTTAGTATCAACTTCAACTGAGAATCTACTTCCTGGACTTGGTGTACAAGATGTTTTATATGCCGTATCAAATACTGAGTTATCACTTAGGCCACTAAGATAACCCTCGTTTTTCATCAATGAAATTGCTGAGCTACATTGATTGTCTTCGTCAGGCCAAGACAGGTTTTGTTCAGCAGCATAATTTTGAGCACTGGTACCAATATCTTGAATTTCACTTAATGTAATAGCATCTAGGCTCTCTTTGAACTCCACTTGTTTTTGATATACATATGGACCGATGAGAAGACTGGCAATTAACATACCTATCATCAGTTCAATAAGAGTGAAGCCAGTTTCGTTGTTTATTTTTTCCATTTCTTATTCCAAATAAAGAATATGCTTGTTACCACGTACATGCATAAGTCGTGTGTAGTTATCTGGACTAACTCGATGAGTGTAAGTTAAAGAAGTCCCTGTCCCTGATGACTTAGCGATAACTTCAAATGGGGTAATGCCTTTTAATGGCACAGTGGTAGTCACCTGTGCAGCTTTGCCCGTTGTTGATATAAGGTAAGATTCAGACCAATGATTCTTTTTTTCTGATGTTGCTGAGATGCCTATGTTTGTAACGTCATAGGATTCCAGAAAGCTTGCTACAGTCTTGGTATTAGCATTATTAAACTGGTCCCCTCCTGGTAGTTGACGAGCAAGTTCTGCAAAGCCTGCTATGGCTTTCATTTCCTCAATGGTTGCTGTTACTCGATAACTGTCCATGCTACGGCTTGCGATTGGCATTAATGCAGCAGATAGAACTGTTATCACCATCAGTACAATGAGCAATTCAACTAATGTAAAACCTTGCTCTTTCACTTAGCCTGCCCTTGAAAAGAACATAGGAGCGTAAAAGCCTAATGCCATTATCAAAATAGATAGTGCGGCGGATGTTAGACCAGCCTTAAGAGCTATGCCTGAAAATCGTTTTCCTGTGACTAGGATTTCAGTGAGTAAAAGTCTTCTGACTCTATTGAGCAGCTTCCTTCGTGCTTCATCATGTGCATCATCAAAGCTTTTCATGCCTAATATGAAACTCGTTGACCAGTAGAAAGATAAGAGACTCGCTGGAATAGTCGAGCCTGCGTTAACTCCCTCTTGCAGAGATTCTATTGCTTGCCTATTTTCACCGGTGAGGTTCTCTGAGATTAATTCCAAGGCCTTATCATTATCGATACCTGATAGGTAGAGTGGAATCCACGTTGAGAGAAAGTTTGCTGATCGTCTTGATTTAATGAATTCACTTAATGATTTAGCAATAGGGAATTGCCTAAAGGCAGCGACGTTTTGCCATAGATAAGACAATAAACCGACGATACCGACAATTATTCCTATGAAAATAACTGTTTGATCAGACATGAAGTGGTATAGCCCAGCCATTATATGGGTTGCCGTGTTATCTTTGATTGCTGAAATATCAATCATATTCTGGGCTGCATCACCGAGAGCTAGACTAGCAACAAAAATCGAGAGCAAACCTCCAGCTAGATAGAAAACACCGATTTTCATGTCTGCGCCGCTAACTTTTTGAAGCTCCATATCCTGTTCTATGTTTTCTACAGCAGAATTCAGAGCTTCACTAAGACGCCCAGATTTTTCACCAGCAATGACTAATAATTTTACTGTTCTACTAACTCCAAAGATCCCTAAGTAATCCGATACCGTACTTGCATGTTTTAGTCTAGGATCATTCCTGAATTTTTTGAGGAAGTCGGCTGAATCTACGATATCCAAAATCCCTTTTGCCACTTTTGCACCAGAATCTACAAGAGTGGCTACCTGAGCAACTAAAAGAAGCTGCTCAGAAAGTGCTAAGTCTGTTCTACCAAGTTTTAGATTCAGTGGAATAGGGATTACTGATTCGATAGTGTCTGCCAAACCAGGTATATCATATAGTTCATCTTCAGCATCTACTTCAAAGAGCTGCCACCGACTGCCGCTATCGTCTAGTTGCTGAAATTTAACTAAAGCTTGCATTACGGCATCGCCAAGGAAATCGTAACTGCAGAAGATGCATTAGTAGCATTACTGATATGATCTACATCGCTTGAGTTTAAGCGGTTAGCTAGCATCTCTGCAGACTCACTATCTGCAGTTGGAAGATTTAAGGTAAAAGTATTACCTGAAATACTGACAGTCCAATCAAGCTCCCAAGGTGTTTTATCATCGAGCCCAAATTTGACCAGCTCATTTTTATTGCATCGAGAGTATGAACGGTTCATTCTGTAACACTGAGATGCAGCAGAGAAAAAGTCACGCTCAACGAAATAACTTGCTACGTCCACATTCGTTGTCCTCATCCAAGATTGGTAACCTTTCAGACCTAATGAGGCTAATATCCCAAGTACAGATACAACAATCATCAGCTCAACGAGTGTGAAACCACTTTGGTATTTCGTTCTACGGTATTTGCTCATTTATTTCTCCAGATTAAAGTAAGTTAGTTTCTCTACCATAGGTAAAATGTTGACCATATGCAGATAGGGTTGAGAGTCTAGATTCAAGCTCCTGGACAGTCGTTTTATGTTCTTTTACGAGTGAGATACCGTTGTCCCACATAGTCATGTATTGATTATTTCTATGTGTTTTCTCTATTTCATGGGCAGGCCTGTTGTTGATAATTTCTTGTTGTGTCCACGGGTCGACGATCATTAATTCAGAAACAACACTTCTACCGGAATAGCCAGAGTCACAATGCTCACAACCCTTATGACTGGCAATTCTGATTTCTTCACTCTGCATAGGCGCATGTCTTAAAGAACCATATTTAGCTGAGACTTCTGTATTAGCCCCAAATGCCTCTTTAGTACTGCAATGCGGACAAACATTTCTTACCATCCTCTGAGCAGATATGGCTAAGAGACTGTCAGCAAGAGTTGTAGGGTCAACACCAAGGTTAATTAGACGAGGGATTGCTTGAACAGCACTATTTGTGTGAAGGGTTGTTAATACTAAATGCCCTGTCATTGAAGCTTCGATGGCAAGCTTAGTCGTTTCTAAATCACGAAGCTCACCGACAAGGATAACGTCTGGGTCTTGTCGTAGTTTTGAACGTAAAGCACTGGCAAAAGTCATACCTGCAGAAGTATTTATTTGTGTCTGTTCGACACCTTGGATCTCCACCTCTACAGGATCTTCAATCGTTTGAAGTGAGTCCCCTGGTCTTAACTCCTGAATTCGTTTCAGCATGGCGTACAAAGTTGTTGACTTACCCGAACCCGTTGGACCTGTAATTATTATTAAGCCTTTTGGTGAGCGACAAAGATGATTTAACGTTTGTACCTCAATATCTGGGAACCCAATCTCTTCCAAACTTCTCAACTGGCCTGTAGGATTAAGTAGACGTAGTACGAAAAAGAAATGTGTTTCTCCTCCTTGAATAACAGGTGATGCAGCAAGCCGAATTTCAATAGAACGTCCATTCCATTCATGTCTAAATTTTAAATCTAACGGCGTTGTTGGGCTTCCACCAACTGTTGATGCTTTTGCAAGTATTCTGTTAGAGAATAAAGCATAATCATCCATTGTAATGTCGTGCTTATAGACGGTTTTTACCCCGTCAACCCGAAACTCCATGGAAATATGATTATTGGTTCGTGGAGAAATATGGATATCACTAGCTCCTTTTTGAAGAGCCATTTCAATCATCTTATTTATCTTTTTATCAAGGTCATTTTCATTTGAATTCTTTGGTGATGTATCGAAAATACTCCCTTCGAGAACTCCTATCCCCTCAAAGTGATATAAGCCTCTGGCTCTACTATCAAGTAGTTCTTCTAACTCGGGGCTGAAGGGATTGACCATGTATAAAATGTCATTAGCAATACCCCAACCATTTCCTGAAATAATGAACTCACCATGTTCTGACTCAGAATATAGTTTCTGCTTTTTATGTAATGAAAAGGCTTTTGCAATATCGGCAGTTGAAACGCTTTCAGATAGTAACGTCTCGAAGATCATCGATTCATTTTCAGGTGCTTGCCAATGCTTAGCTTGCAATTCTGTTGTAGCCTCGATCTCAATAAGGATACTTACAATTTTCAGGAATAAAGCTTCTGTATTAGTCATTGCCATTTCAATTACCACCGTAGTAAAAGAGTTTTCATTGTGTTTGGATTACGCAGATTTTTTAGACGCACTTTAGATGCATCTATGTAAACGACTTGCCAGTGGCCAATCGTATTTCCTACCATTGACCATTCACTCTTACCGTTAAAAGAAAGTTGGGCACTCTGATTCTGAATGGCTTCAAGAATAGGGGTATCTCTACCACTCATGACTGGTGTAGACATGAGGTTTTCAATATCTTTAACATCATTAAACTCAGTATTTACAGGTTGTGATTTATCTACTGGTTCTATGATTTCTAATTGTGTTGCTGAGCTGCAATCAATTCCAATTTCACGGCATTCGGCTAGAAGTAATGCTGTGTCATGATTTTCTTTTATGATCTCCTTCTGCCTCCTTAACTCTTTTAAAGCATTTTCATGTTGGATCTGCTCTGGAGTTAATGAAATGGAACTCTCAGCGAAAGACGGTTGCTGAATTAATGTCATTAAAATAGGGAACAGTGTTAATAAGTATGTCTTCTTCATATTTACCTCTTAATTAAAGTCTATAATTCCCATTGCAGCGAAACTGAGTCCCATTACCTTGTTGTCAATCACGGCTTGACCGAACATAACAGGCAAAGTCTCTTGAATTTCCAGTGCAGCGGCAGCTACGTTTTTGCTGCTTCCCTGTAATGACCCAAACCATGCCTGTCCACATGGAATCTCATCTTCAGTAAACTTTGCATCTTCGATCTTCTCAATCGTAGAAACTTTTACGTTGTATTGGCTGGCGATCGACTGAATGTTGAACCAGATAGAGTTAAGTTTCGGAAGGTCTGACTGTTGTGACATTTCTTGTATTTCAGTTTCATACTTACTGATGAGTGATTTAGTCTTATAAAAGTCTGGATCTGTCCGTTCAGATTCATTACTTATGACGTACCAGGCTGTACCGAATCCGGCGACAATAATTAGAATTGCGACGTTGGAATACCGGCTTAATGTTTTGGGTAAGGATTTAATTTTTATCATTGTTAACCCAGGTAATAACTGATTGGTCCGGTGAAATACGAACTGTTTGAATATCGTCATTTGCCAGCATTAAAATGCGAGCTGAATTTACATTCGTGTTTTTCACGAATACTTTTACAACTTCATTAGATTTCAAACTGAAATTTGCAGAAAGTGCCTCATTATTGAGTGAATCTGTAACGTTGTAGAGATTGCTGAGTGTTTCAGTTTGAGTAGGAATGTTGTAACGTTTTCTCTTTGCCAGAGACTTGAGTTCATCTTGAGTAATAGTCAGTTTATTTTCTAATGCAGCAAATAAAACAGCTTGTTTTTCATGTTGAATACTGAGGAATGTATCTATAGCCATCCCACAAGCAACGATTAAAACAACAGACATTATGGCTCGCTGTTGACCACTTTTTTTCTTTGCTAAAGATTGCCTTAATATCTCTTTATGTGTTTTGAGTTGCTCAGAGGGCAGTTTTAATGTGCTTTCATCGGAGTTCAGAATTATTGCATCATCTAGACCAAACTCCTCGGCTAGAGCTGAAGTGGGCAATGACTGCAGTTCACCATTGAAAATCGAGCCAGATTGCATAACCCCGTTATTGATATAAAGGTAATAGCCGATATCTTTTGTGCTGTTTGTGTATAGGACTTGGAGCTTTTGGTCTAAATCAATAACGCCAGTAGCAATTAATGTTTGCCATAGACCATAAACCTTTGCATTCGGATTAGCTTCCCTGGTTTCTGTTAGAACTGACTCCTCGTACCAGACATGCAAAGAACCTTCTTCCTGACGAGTGTATTTATCAGAAGGAGATTTACCAATGACATCACGGATTAAAACAACGTCTTTTCCTTCAACTGTAAGAGGAATATTTGCTGCAATCATGCGCCTACTTCCCTTGGAGTCACAACAATGACAAGTTCACTGTTTTCTTCTTCAAAAGAGGCGCTACCCAATGCCTTTGCAAGTGCTTTATTCTTAATGGGTAGATTCTTAGTGTTTTGCAGCATTCTATTAACTACAAGCCCACCAAGATAAATCGGGTTACCACTTTCAGTAATGACTTGTGTGGCCATTTCTTGTAAAGCAATATTAGGTGTTTCAAAAATTTCACCACCTGATTTAATTGGTGTGAAACCAGTGATAGAACTTAAAAACGGTACGATATTCACTAAGATCTTTCCGTTATCAAGTATTCTTGGTGTAACAGCAATCTTTATTCCGACGTTTACACGTGAAAGCTGAGTTGTGATAGCAGTATCAGAGGCAGCATTTGAACTATTACCTGAAGTAAGAGGCAGGAATTCTACATTTGATACAAAGCTAAACTCTTGAGTGCTACCTAGATATGCGGTATAGCCATTTGTTATGGTCATTCTAGGCTGGCTTTGAACAGAAACAGTACCTTGCTCACGGAGTGAATTAATTACAGAATTTAGAGTAACTTTTCCAAATGGAATGGATGCTGCAAAAGACCAGGTTCCTCCATCAACAATTGATAAGGCTTGTGAAGCGCTTCCTGTTAGTGCAATAGTTTTATCGTCATTGGCATATACTGCACTCCAATCAAGTCCGTATCCCTCGCCATTTCTTGTTTTGACATCAAGAATGGCACTTTCAAGATGCACCTGACGCTGGCTTTGAGATGTTAACTCGCTCATATATTCATCAAGTCTATGTATCTGACTTGGTTTACCGAAAGCTGTTATTTTCCCCATGCGCTTGTTACCAACCACCCATGGTTCTATAAAATAAGGATTCATCTCATCATCAAGACGGTTACCTAGCTCATTGAGCATGGCGATAGGATCGTCACCTTCACCAAGTTCCGGGATTAATGTTTGCTCATTGTTATTCTGACTGTTTGATGAATCTGTACTATCGTTCATCTTCAAACCTAGAATTTTTTTCGCATCATCAATAAGTGATTGCCATGAAGCATCAGTTCGGCTTGTTGTTAATTGCGTTCCACTCGCTTCATTAGAGCTGAAATCAGCCATTTCTCCGGCCTTTCCTGAAGTATTACTCGGCTGACCTGTTGCTGAGAAACCTGACTTTGTTTCTACAGTCGGCATATCTGATAGTGCTGCTAAATCCCATGATTTAGTCATAACTGAAGAGACATAGAGTGTCACGTCACTGCCCGTCTCCTGCAGTTCAATAAAATAATCCGTGGTTCCTTCAACCTGAGATATATAATCTTCAATTTTGGCGTTTTGTGTTTTTACCCCAATCCTCATTGCTAAATTAACCCCAGAATCTTTAGCTATGACGTTTGCATGAGAGAGAGACTTTGGTGATGTCAAAGCATCGATAACCGCAATTTTTGGGTTATTGATAGTGATTCTCTCATCCATTAGTTGTTTTTTTGCTGTAGTGATACTCACAAAATTACTGGTTCGAGGTGCTTTTTCAGCTGTAGAGGGAACTGGTTTGGCTCTCGAAGTATTGACTTCTTTTTCTGGGGGCATTGCACACCCACTTAAGCTAAGAAGTAATACAGCAATAATCGACTTCTTCATTTTTTGCCTCCATGGGTGATAACAATAAGTGGTTTAGGCTTCATGTTTCTGTAAGGCAAAAATGTGAGTCCTTGAGGTTTCAAGATGTCACTTAATGCCTGCTGGTAAGTTGTTTCACCGCTAAAGCTAACTTTTGTTTCATAGAGACTTTTATCTATTTGAAGATCTACTACCCAACCTGGTGGTGTTAATGAACGGATACTCGAAGGCAAACTTTTGTCCCTAAATGATATTTGCAGAGATTCGTTGAGTTCTCGTAAAGGAAGGTCACTAACTTGTTTAATTTTGTGGCCACTTTCAGGTAGGGGCGAAACAACACTACCTTTCTCAGTTTTAGCTATCTTTGGTACCAAAAAACGATCTGTCGATTTAGCAGCTTTGAGATCGTTAGTTTGATTTAGTTTTACATTCACTGGCTGTGCAGGCTTTTCAAGTTTTGCTGTATACCTCAGTCTTTTATCAGCGTATGAGGCACTGTTTTCTGTAGGAGAAAGTATGTCTGCATGTAATGAGCTTGTGGCTGATAGTAGTAGTGGTAGTAAAAGCATTTTGGCTTTCATTGTGTCTCCTTAGATATTTGGCGGCTTGAAAACTGCCAATCGTCACAATTAATTTGTTGGGGGCAGCGAATGCACATTGATTTGTGTTTGGCGTTTGAAGGTGTTGCTTTACCATCTATGAGTGCTTCAGTTCTGTCGTACTCTTTGATTACTTCTTCCTCGGTAAGCAGATTTTGTTTGATGTATTCCACACCAGCGGGCGTTACTACCCTGAAGTAGGCGTAGTCAGCCACATTCATACCATTTCGGGATAAAATCACTTTGTATATGGAAATCTGAACAATATCTTTCTTATAAACTTGATGTTTATCACGAGTTTTGCTGTCCACCAGCACGTGTAAGCCAGAAGCTAATCTATATAGCTGATCAAGTGTCCCGTGCATTTTTCGAGGAAGAAGCGTTCTGATGTAGTGTTCTGAGTGAATAAGACGAGCCTCAGATAATTCTCTTGGCATTTTCTCTTTCAGAATGAATCTACGTCGTTTTTCACGTCTATGAGCATCAATTCCATACAGAGATAGAATTAATAAAATGACTAGGACTATATAAAATGTTTCAGCCATTTCTACTCACCATTCTTACGACCCAATTAATAAATGGTTTTATTAACGATCTGACCATTGGGTACTTTTTCATCAAACGAACAATACTCGGTGAAACTTCATAATAGGCTCTAGTAAATATTCGCCCCCAGAGTCGACTCATTAGGAACGTGTCTCTAAACTGTCTTAATTGATCAGTTTCTTTTGCTAACGGTCCAAATAGCTCGGTTGCTATGAAACATCGACTATCACGTTTTGCGCCATAACGCTGAGCTTCCAAGTGATGTCTGAGGTGTTCTTCTTCCCCTCTTTCACGTCTTTGTCTCTGAACATCTGTTTCATTACGTCCATATTGCTGATCAAGCACTATCTGCTTTTCGCAGTAGCTACGTTGTGCAATCTTGGTTGCTGAAATAAATCCATTTTTCTTTTTCTTCATGGCTCGCATTAAAAAAGGTTTAATGCCTTGTCTCAACGAATAACCGGATATTGGTCTGAGCTGGTTATAAAAAAAGACCGAAGTCAAGCTATTGGAAAAGTTGCCGATATGAATAAATCGCTAATAGAGCAAGAGGTTATCTCTTCTTCGCACTCTTGGGCGAGCCGTCATCAAGTAGGCCAGGAGCCAAGTAAGAGCCTCGCGGCAGGAAGTTAGATCGCGCTACATTGTGTATATCATCAGCAACTTGCTGGGCGCGCGCCCAGAATCGCCCAATTCTCCGCACAAAGCCTTGCTTAGTGCAATTTGTGCAGCCTCACGCTACAAGATGAAAGCCATTTTCAACCATTGAGACCAATCACGACAGAAACTTGCCAAAACTTCTTGGTGCCAATACCCCCGAGCTTTAGAAACTCTTTTCCCCTGTCATTTTTCTGCCCGCATAATCGCGGGCAAACTGCCACGCTACACGCCCAGAGCGTGTCCCGCGCTGTGTGGCCCATTGCAATGATTTGGTTCTGATGTCTTCGTCGGAATGCAAGTCCAGGCCGAAGTGGTCCAGCCAATGCGCCACCGCGTGCAAATATTCGTCTTGACTGAACGAGTAAAAATGAAGGTGGATCCCAAAGCGATCGGACAAAGATATTTTTTCCTCGATCGAATCGCCAGGATGTATTTCCCCCTGCTCGCCGCTTCTTCGTTCCAGGTTGTCGTTCATGCGTTCGCTGACAATGTGCCTACGATTGGATGTGGCATAGATCAGCACGTTGGGCGATGGCCCCGCAACGGAGCCGTCGAGGACGGTCTTCAAGCCCTTGTAGCCATGTTCGCCTTCCTCGAACGACAGGTCATCACAGAAGATTAGATATCTTCTGGTGTCATGCTGGATCAGGTTCACGATGTGCGGAAGGTCATCCAGCGACTGTTTTTCGACCTCGACGAGGCGTAATCCATCGGGATGGAATGCAGTCAGGCACGCGCGAACCAAAGAGGACTTTCCTGTTCCACGCGCCCCCGTCATCAGGACATTGTTAGCCGGATGGCCTTGCACGAACTGCTTGGTATTCTGGTACAGCCTCTCGCTTTGCTGGTCGATATTGCGCAAGTCTGAAAAAGAGAGCAATTGCGGCGAATCAACCGGAACTAACTGCCCCTGCATGAAGAAGCCGCTCCCGGGCTGCCAGCGGTAGGCCAGCGCTTCCGGCAAGGGTCTATCGCCTGTCGGCAAGCCTCTGGGCGTAAAACGCTCAAGTGCTGCAGACAGACGATTCAGGGCTTGCGTAAGGTCGGTGGCGTGCTCCGGCGTGAAAAGCGGGGAACTCATATTACTCTCCTTTCGAATGTGCCAATCCGCAACGTCTGAGCAATGAACACCCCTAACAGGGCAGCACTTCCACCAATAAGGTGATGCCACCCCAACTGTTCATTCAGCAGCAAGATTGCCAATCCAGCCGTCATGATGGGCAGAACATTCATGAACACGCTGCAACGATTCGGCCCCAGATGGTCGACACCTTTAATCCAGAAGAAGGGTAAGACAACGGAAGCTAGGATGCCCGCATAAAGGATAAGCGGTATCGTAGATGCATCCAGTGAATCCTGTCCGGCGGGAACCAGCAGCAGCATCGGAAGCATGAATATTAGGGCCGACCAGGCCTGTAAGTAAGTCGATTGCCACGCCGGCAAGGCAATACGCCATTTGCGCAGCAGGACGCTGTAGAACGCATAGCAAAACGCCGCCCCAAGCATCAGCATGTCCCCAACGCGGTAATTGCCCTTGAGCAATTCGGCGGGCGCCCCCCCGCTGATGAGGTAGGCCGTTCCCCATAGGGCAATGGTGCCACCCAATATCATACCTAGCGAAGGATGCTCTCTCAGTACCAGTGAACTGACCAGTATGGTCAACAATGGCGTTAAGGCCGTGATGATAGCCATGTTGGTCGCAGTCGAGGTGTCCGCCGCCCAGTACGACAGGCATTGGTAGAACGCCATGCTGAGAAAACCGAGGAGCATGAGCTTGGGCCAATAGCGCCTGACGATGGCGCGATTGCGCCATGTGGGGCCGGCCACGAAGAAGCTCATGACGGCAACCGCCAGCGCCAGTCGATAAAAGGTGATCGCCAGCGGGGAAATACTCCCCGCTGCCATCTTGGAAACAATAACGTTGCCAGCCCAAAGGGCCATGGCAAATATAGGAAACAACATGAATCTCATTCCTGTCCTCTGCATACAAGTAAATAAATCTATCGTAGAGCAAGTCGGGATAGCTGTATTAAGATAAAGTGGCAATTGTTATCTTAAAAGGGTCACTCTTATGGTGACAGACTCTCGGCATTACCTGCCCTATGAGGCAGCACCGCGTCCGGTCACAGGTCTGGCGGTGGAATACCCTCATGGGCACGTCATCGCCGCACACAAGCACAAGCGCTCGCAATTTCTGTACGCCACGCAAGGCGTGATGGTGATCGCTACCAATCGCGGACGCTGGATCGTCCCGCCCACGCGCGGCGTCTGGCTTCAGGCGCATGTCGAGCACACTGTTCGCATGCGCGGGCCGGTCAGCATGCGAACCATGTTTGTGGATCAGGATGCCGCGCCGCACCTACCGACGGAGAACTGCGTCCTCAGTGTATCGCCCTTGTTGCGCGAGCTGGTGCTGGAAGCATCGCGGATACCGCTGGACTACGATTTTGAGGGCCGCAACGGACGTCTGATGCGTCTACTGCTCGACGAAATCCAGACGCTCCCCGTCTTGCCCTTTCATCTGCCGTGGCCGCAGGACAGGCGCCTGAGCCAGGTTTGCACGCGCCTGGCTCAGCAGCCGGATGACCCTGCAACGGTCATCGAATGGGCCGAACGCCTCGCTATGAGTAAGAAGACGTTCCACCGCCAGTTCAAAAAACACACCGGCATCACATTTGGGCAATGGCGCCAATTAGCGCGCCTGTTGTTGTCGCTCGAAAGCTTGGCCGAAGGTACGCCGATCGTGCAGGTTGCGCTGGAACATGGCTACAGCAGCCAGAGCGCTTATACCGTCATGTTTAAACGCTACTTCGGCATGCCGCCATCGGCTTTCTATCAGGGGTGACAGCGAAGCGAGTGGATGCCCCGCATTGCTGCTCGAGCGGTTCAAATATCAGGAATTCAGTGATGGAGACTATCCCAAGGCGGGCCCTCGTTGCCGCCCGATCTCCCAAACACCCCATCACCGCGCACTGTCGCAGCAACCTGTTGCTCCAAGCGCTGCTCGATCACCGGTTTCCAAGGAACGAGACTGAATCCCATACCGTCGTCCAACATCGCGAAACGCCCACCGGCAAGCATGACACTCCGTCGGTAGATACCCGCCACGCGCTGCCCATCTGCCTCGGAGCGTTACTCTAGACCGGTTTCGGCGACAATGTCTTATGCCGTCTGTTCCAATTCCCGGTTCCGCAAGATTCTCAGCAGGTTTCGGGCAAGGACTACATGTTTGTCGCACTTTTTGGCAAGTCCTTGTTCGACCAGAAAATCCGCGCGTTCCAGCATGGCCTGTTTTGCGTCGCTGCCAAAGCCCAGACTACCTAGACCGCTGCCACTATTAATCAATTGTTGCCCCGACCTGTTCGATCACCAGGTGATGGTCAGGCCATCACTGGCCAACGCTGCAATATTGTGGTCGGCCAGCGTGATCTTGCACATAAATCCAGGAACGAGGGTGTCACGCAGATCAATTGGCTGCGCCTGGGGTTTTGCCGCATCAATTACGGTTTGATCTTTGCCATAGCTGACTCCTTGGAAAGACCCGTTTCCAGGAGCCTGTTAGGAGCCAAGTGGAAGGAAGCCAGATCAAGTTTCGGAAAGCACTGGCACATGATGAATTCACCTAAGTTATTAATAAACCTGCTGTAGCGAGCCTAGGCGTAGTCCAGCGAAGTACGGTGCTGAAGTCATAGTGAAATAAAAAAAAAGCCCCAAAAAGGGGCTTAATGATTGATAGATATAGCTTAAAGGATATATCTAACTAGGCAGCGAGTACGGTCTTTTCTAGTAGTGCGAATGTAGCTTCCGCAAGCTCACCCACATGTTCCATAGAGACATACTCTTTACCAAACAACATTGACATCATTTTTTTATCTACATTAATACCAATGCCATATACCTCAATACCACCCTGTCTTAAGTTCTTAACTAACTCAATACAGTCTTTCATGTCATCTGGTACACCATCAGTTACCACAAAAAGCATTTTTCTTTCTTCTTTTTGGGCAAAGAGGTTATCACCAGACCAACTCAGTGCAGGAAGTAATGGAGTGGTTCCATCTGCTTCTACCAATGGGTAGTATCCCGCTGTTTGGTCCATAGTCTGATTTTGTCTTGTTAAAACAGTTACAGAACTATCCAGATATCCTGGAAACATTGCAGACCCTACTGACAAATGGGGTATTTTCTTCATTGCAGCTGTAAGTGACAATGTAGCGCGTGCTGCAACAGGCATATCACTTCTCATAGAGTATGATCTGTCGAGCAATACTTGCACTGCCGTGTTAACTGCTTTCTTACGACTTGTCGATTTAAACACTGATAAATTACCTGACTTTATACGATGCAATTTTCGATCATTCAGCCTACGCCCATTCCGTGAAGTCTTTCGCTTCACTTTAGTTTGAGCTTGAACCAATTGGACCAGTCTGGAACGCAATGCAGCAGTAGCTGCTTGTGCTTCATCAAGTGCCTGTTGGTGGTCGCCCGGTGATGTTAGATTTGCAATCTGAGTTGGAGCCAAACTAACAGCATAGTTACCACGCTGGTTTGCCGCCTCTTTAATCTCATTTTCAATGAGGTGTTCAAATGCATCACTAATATCACCTGGCAGATCACTTGAGTCATTCTCTGTTGTTGCCAGAATGTCTTTCATGAACTGCAAGGCCGCATCAAACTCTTCTTGTGACATTTCTCCAGCAGAACTAGAAGAATAACCATTACTGGCGTCACCGTTATCGTCTGATATGTCGTCGTTGGACGATGTGCTAGAACCAGATAATAAGTCATCTGATTCATCACTTTCACTTTGATTCGATGGTGTATCACCATCATCGTCTTGTGAATCATCATCCCCTTGCTCTTGACCTTCTCCCGAATCACCGGTTGATTGGTTTTCATCTGGTATCTGGTCTTGAACTTGTGAATCATTGCCAGCTTGTTGCTGCTGGCTTTGATCACTGTTTTGAGGTGGTGTGGAACGGTTACTTTCCTCTTCAAGAATTTGGGCAATCTCTTGTGCTAACTTAACGATATCACCTTCATTCTTTGCAGATGACAATCTAGCCATAACACTATTAATTCGCGTCATAGTTAGTGGTGTCATCATGCCTTCGAGAAAAGCTTGTGAGTTCTTTGCATGGTCATTTAAAGCTGCTTGACCAAGCATTTGCGAACGACCTTTGTGTAGCACATAACCGCACAATATTGCTGCAGGTGAACTATCAGTAGTAACATTTTTGAAGAAACCATCCTGAACAAGCTTTTGAACTAAGTTCGAGAGCTTTTTGAATGCACCCGGATAATCTCGGATAATGCACTTCTCCATTCTGATATCTTCCATGATTCCAATTAGCTTTCTCACAATAGGAGAGAACTCTTCGTAATCAATACTGAAATCACTGTAACGTATATGACCTGCTTCATGGATGATATAGCCAAGACCTAGTGTTTCAACACCAGGATCTTGCATGGGCAGAGAAGGTAAATAAATAACATTACCATCTGTCCATGCATGACTTGCATCCAATTCCACTTTTACACCCATGTTACGCCCCAGTGCCTTTGCGACAATAGGGAGTGATTTAACCAAAGTTGATTGGTTCATAACTTACTCCTTTAGAAGCAAAATAGCGCTGGCTGCGCAACTGGTTTAGAGGTAGAGGGCGTGTTGACGTTAACTTCTGATTCCTCATTAGTATCAAACTCAAACTCTTCGTTTCTGGCAGTGTCTGCCGGTTCCGAAAGGATTAAGTTTTCGTCATCATTCTCCTCAACTTGATCGAACACATCGTTTTGATGTTGTGGTACCTGGTTAATAAAGTCCGTCATGCGTTTTGACGAGCCTAATAAGTTTAGTAATCCACAAACCGATGAGAGATCGGCACCTTCAATTGGACCGGATTTTGGCATCGAGTTAAGTACATCATTCACTCGCCTGATGAGTACATTCACCTTATTACTGATATAGCTCAGTGTTTTGAGCTTGTTCAATATCATGCGAATGGGTGATAACGCTTTTTGACCGGTCTTGTCTCTATTTTCATAGGACGCAACCCACGCATCATTTGCCATCTTCTCGATTTCAGATAATAACTGTCCTAACAAGCCATTTTGCTCTTGTATAAGACCGTCATTCATTAATGCCCCTTGGCCACCACTTGAGATTTTGTAAGCTTGATACTCAAACTTGAATCGATTCTCAATTTCACCGCGACTCATCATGGAATTTCTTAACCAATCCTCCCATTGAGGATGCTCATTTATCCATTCAATATTGGATTGCTCATAGCTATCCAGATATTCGCTGATTAACATTTGGTGTTTGTCTTTTAAGTCCTGCAATCTTGCTAGTAATGTTTCTCCAGCTTCGATCGAGGTTCCATAAGCACCAAACGCTTTGAGACAGACTTTTTCACATTCCCGGTGAATGCGTTTACCTAAACTGTTAATGCGCTTCAGCTTCTCAGGATCAGCAATTGCTTTAGTACCGGGTGTGATTAGGTCTTCAGGTGGGGTCTTGCTTGGATCAGCATATCGTTTTAATTCGTCACGTGTCAGAGTTTTCTTGCCCTGCCATGTGCGGTAGTTAATATGAATCCAAACTGTTTGATCTAATACTTCCATTAGGTTTCTCCTTTTAAAAACGAAAAAACCCGAATAGAAATACTAGTCCCCCGAATGAGGAAAAATATTTCCCATTCGGGTAGTTGAGACTGGCTAAATTATCTGGGCCAGTTCCAGTTCTTACTCATCAAATCAATGATGAGTTAGAAACCTAGTTAAGTGAATGTTATTACGATGTCACCGAGCACGCAAGGCTAATAGTTCACAAATTTAGATTTACAGCGCATATAGGTCATCTGAGTATGTAAAGGTGGTCAGGTTGGGGAGAGTTTCTCCTTGAGTTTCCATATCCCAAATCCAATATTGTCCGTATTTCTGTTTCCACCTATTTATGGCCAAGTGCCTTTGCTCTACAACATTTTCTGAGGCAAACGTTCTAAATATTGCCATCGGTGTAGGGCGGTTAGGATTATCAACCAGTAGGTAATCAGGGTAGACAGTGTTTTTAGAACCATCAAAACGCATTGTTTTAATGAACTTATGATCTTCCATAATGAGTTTCTCAGTCATCAACCTGTCATACTCAAAGTAAGTTGGAATCATATGAATATCAGCTAACAAAAAGCCAATATCCTGTATATGCAATACATCATTGCTATCACGACTGATTACCATCATTGTATAAACTAATCTTGGATCTTCATCATCATTCAAAATAGATAACACTAGGCTATTTTCCATTTTCTTCATGACATGCTGAGTACCCCAGTATTTCAGTGCATCACTTTGGTGTCTGAGCATAATAGCGATTGAGTTCTGTTGTAAGTTGATTTTACGTATCCCACCAATGACTACCATGTACTTTGTGGAAATACTTGTAGAAGTCATAATCCGAGTAAATTCTGCTTTTCTTCTCTCATCAATTGCATCTTTTGAAGCTTCGTTAAAATGTTCGGGGATATAAATAACATCTGCGAGATTTGTTCGTTTTGTATAGATCCGTTGTGCCACATCCAATAAACGATTTCTGGCCACCGCCCAAATTCGCCGTTTATTAAATCCTGGATGCCACCTATTTAACTCTGCTTCTTCCCACATTAAAGCCAGAAGACCAGATAAGGACATCGCATCACGTTTTTGGGTCTGTGCTTTTGGTTTTGGTGGAACAAGTGAATCAATATCACTCTCTTCCTTTGCAGCCCTGTCTACCTTTTTATGAGCCAATGGAGCGAGTATCTTTAACGACAATGTTCCGTCATTTTTTGTTTTGATCACATCATTTTCATATGTAATTCTCCCACTGTCTTCAGTTTCCATTTCAAATGATGGGCACTCAGGAGAATGAAGTGATCCGGTACCAGGATTTCGTGCAAGAAAGTATCTTGTCCTATGAGAGATGTACATGGGAGGCACTTTGTCATTGCACTCGCATCGTGGGGTGATATTTCGTGCTTTGAAAGTCGCAAGTATTCGCTGAGCCTCTGCTTCATTGTCTGCTAACCAATCACGGGTATAGGCAGTGCTCTGGTCAAAGCGAATGCGTATTGAATTCATAAATAAATCCTAATTTAGACTAAATCATAATGCACTCTATAGAGCTATGAGCTTGATTTGAATAAATAACCGGATATTGAGGAAAGCTAGTTACAAACAAAAAACCCGCCCCATAGGGACGGCTTTTTTGGTAGTTAAAAACAAATAGCTGTCGGCGTACTAACAGCCTCTTGAGATAAGATGGGTACAGGCTTTGCAATAATGCCTATCGCCTGTGCTAATTCACGAACATACTTTGACGGTAACTCTAATGCTTCGGCAAAGTCAGCAGGTAAGCCTCGTTTGTTTGGCATTAAATCCCGTGAGTTCTGTCCTTTGAAAGCGACAGCTGAAATTGTTCCATCAGGAAGCTTCTTAGATAACCCTACTAACAGCAACAGCTGTAGAGAACTTTCTATTTTTCCTCCACCAATAACCTTACCGCTTGCTAGAAAGTTTAAACCATCATCTTTAATGATTTTCCATCCTTCAATTGGCAGTAAGCCATCACACGAGATGATGGCTCCGTTTAGGTTACTGTCATATTCAGCCGATATCAGCATTTCATCAAAGCCATTCTCAAAGCTATATGCCACAATGTCATCAACAAGTGATTTCAATGCGGTTTCAACTTCAGCTTCGTCCAACTCCAACATACTCCACGTTTGCTCTTCGATATCTTGAGCCATCGTGACATTGCCTTTGTCGTCGATGCGTGCTTTACCAATCTTTGAATAGCCATCATTCAATTTTTGTTTAACACGCTCCAGCTGTTCACTCCAGGCATCCACATTTTTGTCTAGTTTAAGTACTCTAGTACGAAGCTTGGAGCCGGTCTTACCAAACTTCACGGTAAGTTCGTTTGACGCTGTGACTTTAATTAACCAGTCTTTTGTCCCTTGACTACTAGGGCTGTCTTTTCGGTAAAGCTCATATAAATCAGTCATTGAGTGGTTTACCTCCATTAGTCCCTGTTGCCTTTGTAGGTTCAGAAGCCCATGCATCACCAATGTGTAATTCTGCAACTTCGATGATAGCGGCTCGCGTTGGTCGGTCAGCTACATTAAGTAGAGCCCTATCCATAGCGTAAGCAATAGGTGAAACATCTATTGCACTACTGAATCCATGATAAGCCTTAGTCATATTAGCCCAGCGTAAAAGTGTTCGAGTACTCATGGTTAATGGAATCCGATTTTCACCTTCGGTATGCAGAGATCGAATGTCATTGGCAACATCAATCATTTTTTCTTGCAATTCGTCAGATAAATCCGGTACCACAGACTTCAGAATAGTCATTTCCACTTCTTTTTCTGGGTAGCCCACAGATACTTTCCAGAAACGATCAACGAATGCTAAGTCTTGCTTATTAGCATTACTGTAATCGTCACTGGCTCCAGCCATATTTGTATTACCTGTGGCAGCAAAACAAAATGCATTGTCAGGTTTTACAACATGATGGCCAGCCGCATCCAGAACTAAGGGACGCCCTGCTAATACTTCATATAGTCCAGTTAAGACTGCATCATCTGCTCGGTCAATCTCATTGAGCACAAGTATTCCAGGTTCATTTTCTGCACCCATCGCCAGTGGAACAACACCATACATAAATACGGTATCTCCACCAACGATTTCGGTACGCCCCATCAAAACATCAAATTCCATCCCTTCATATATCGTCTTTTCATACATCGGTATATTTAGTAACGCACAGAAGTTGACTAAAGCAGCTGATTTACCCGCACCAGTCGGTCCGAACAAATACATGCCATCTTTATTGTTTCCAGATAGGTTCATGTTCCACCAGACCATAAGGTCTCGTAAAACACTTTTGTCAAAACGATAATTTTCTTCAGCTGATGGAACATACTGTGAACCAGGTTCATATCCTGTGATGAATTGACCTACAGCAGCCTCAATGCCGAATGTTAAACCGATATCGTATTGCATCGTTTTCATGTGTTATCTCCTATTTTGAAATACCACTACCCCTAAAGGGGCGGTGGTAAAAAACCACCCCTTTGGGTGAAACGATTTCTAACTACTTACATAGCTAAATATTTTTTAATTGTTTCGCGGTTCGCTTCTGGATCTTCAATCCCTATTACCTTGCAACAAGTTGCAAAGCTAAAGGGGCGATTATCATTAACGATAGGTTCATCTATCCAGGACATTAATTCTTGCCATTGTTTGCCTCCTTTAACTGAGTCTCGCAATAACTTAATGCTTCGAATATAGAACTTTTCGTGCAACTCCTCCGCCAGTTCTTGGGTTAAATTCCATTCATCTGGTTCAATAGGAAGAAGGTCGAAATTCAGTGCTAATTGCATCACTCCAACCTCCTATGCTGCTATCTGTAGGACAGACATCGCCCTATCAGGAATAGCCAAATCCTCAATGCATCCATCACTGCATAACCTACTGAAGTCACACATTGAACAAGGACTGTTAAAGGCTCCAAGAGGACTGCGGTTAAACCGCCCGTTGTTGTAGTCATTAACAAACCATTGACAGCTTTGGATATATTCCCTGACTCGACTTGCTGGTCTGCGGTCGACTATTTGGGGTAGATGGATAACCGGGTCTTTTTTCTTGTGCAAGCACATGAAACCAACCTGATCAGCCTGTTCTATACCTAATGTCTCGGCATGACTATCTACGAGCAGTTGATAAGCCGTTAATTGATCTGATTGACGAACGAACAAATCATCGTAGGCGACACCCGATGTTTTGATGTCTAAAATGACTATTCTGCCAACCTGATCCATAGCGATTAAATCCAGATATCCTTTTAAGCTATCTTTCGGTGATATCTGAACTTCGAGTTCAACCTGCAATGCAGGTGAACCGTCTGGCATGATAAAAACCATTAGTCCGGACTCTTCCCATTTAACTGGAAACTTCCCAGCCATTGCAGCGCCCATCTCTTTCAGTTTTTTTTCCGACTGTGTGGCCGAATACTCAAGTGAAACTGATGTTTGCTTTTTCCAATGTCTGACAAAGACATCTTCAATTGAAGAAATCCGTGTACCCAGCGTTACTGCTTTTAAGTAATCCATAACGGTGTTATCCACCGCATTACCAAAAGCAAGGTTTGCTGAAGTAACCTTTGGTCTTATACCCAACTTATAGTGGTACCAGACTTGCTTCATACAAGTCTGCCCTTTTTGAACGCGACTAGGACTGAGAATCATTGCTCACTCCTTTGCCATAAAACCCGCTTCTCCACTAGGAAAGCATGCGAATATCTTTTTGCTCGTTTAAGTTGGGATCTGCTGAAAAGGTTATAGCCCACGACTGCTCGTGCCTTTTCGAGAATGATGACTAACTTGTCTCCAGCCCAATATGCTCTGGAAACATGGTCGTCCTTCTTTTCAACTTTGGATGGTCTAAATTCTGCATTTGTACCCGCCCGTTGAATAACATCTTTCAGGACTTCATCACGTCTCAGCTTTTTAAACTCCATTTGTGCCTCCTTGAATTAAAAATCCTTCGGAATGGCACAGACAAAGCTATCCCTAGAGGGCAGTGTATGTGCCCTGAAGGGTGATTGAGTGCTGGATTAAACGGTCAGCAAGCCGCTTTCAATCGACAATTAAATGTCGATCAGAAACCTTTAATCTGGAGGCACAAAAAAACGTACAGCTGTGCAGACACACAAAAGATTTCTGTCGGAAATAAAGTTACTTCAATCGGATTTGCTCTTATGAGCTGAGAGTACGGCCAGTGGACGTATCTTGGTGAGCTTGGCGGGAGCCAAGAATCGCGAGTAGCGATATTGATTACGAAAATAGCAATTTACCAGTGTGGTGTCAACGCTTCAATCAGTTCTGCTCAATTATTAACCAGCGAGGATTTTCCCCATACTTACAAGGCATTTCTGATCTTACTGACAGGGTTATCCACAGAAAATGTGAATGAAATATTACTACGACCAATCATTAAATTTGATACGAGCAAAAAGCGTTAATTCTCAAAAACAGTAAATAAAGATGAGCCTTGTTTTTATAGGCCGTTTTTTATTTTTTTAGGAGAACCCTAATGCGTAGACATAAAAGTGAAACTGAAAGTCAAAGAATGATGTTGTGGTATGAAGTTATCGAAAAGTTAATAGATTTATACCAATATTGTGATGAACAAGGTGTCATCAATATCATTATGTCATTCTTTATGTAAAGCTGGATTGAAAAGCCCCCAAAGCCAAAATCAAAAGGTAATGGGGGATTCCATTAACTGTTAATCATTGGGGCGCTGGTTCGAGTTCAGCTCGGTGAGGCAAAGAATACAGAGCCTCAGAGATTAATTATCGAGAATTTAAAAATATTTATTTAAGCGGCATTCATGTCCTATTGAAAGGAAATACAGAATGCTAATATCAGAAAGACTTATCGACCAGTTGCTAGACGGCAGTGATTTTCCCCATGACATTCTCGGCGAAGTCGTACTGTTAAAGCAACTCACCATAAAGGTGGCAGAGCGACCGTTAAATGCTGAGATGGAGCAACATCTTGGCTACGCTAAACATGCGCCGAAAGGCAAGAATTCCGGTAACTCCGGAAACGGTAAACCCAGTAAAAATTAATAAAACCTTAGTATGTGAATTTTACAGACGAATTATTAAATATTTTTTTACCTTATAACGTCTATTTTAATTTTAACCCAGCTTCTCCAAATACTCTTTTAATATATGTGCATGGCTGTGTTGTTTGTCTTTTGCTGCATAGAGGAGCACAACACTTTTTTGGCTGACTTCGGCTAGATAGCCTTTGGCGGTTTGTTTATGTTCACTGAGTTCGCTGAGGTATTGTTTACGAAAGCTGTTCCATTTGTCAGGATCGTGGTCAAACCATTTACGTAGTTCATCACTGGGGGTGAGTTCTTTCCAGTGAGCGTCCAGATCGGCGTCTTCTTTTGATATACCACGCGGCCATAATCGGTCTACCAGCACTCGGTAACCTGTGGGTGCATCACTTTCATAAATGCGATGTAGCTTAATGTTCATGTATGCCTCCTGTTGTTGCAGCGTATTAATAAAGCCAACCTGTCCTGAATGACACGCCAACAACGACGAACAAGATGGAAAGAATGGTGACGGGAATGATGTGCCAGGCCATCACTTTGAGTGTGTCTGGAGAGAGGCGAGGAATCACACGAAATCGTGCGTGTACAGCAAAGCTGAGTGTTAAAAGCAGCAGACACAATTTTGCCATGATGGCATGTGAGACGGGATTTGTAGGGTTAAACCATTGTGTGATGTCTGGCAGCATATGATAAGCCAGATACAAACCCGTTAAGATTTGAATAATCAGGGCGGGCATGCCTATCTTTTCATAAACTGACTCGAAACTAAGCAGCTCTTCAGGCGAACGATGCTTTAATACCTTAGGCAAGATCACCACCGATAAGACAATATGCCCTCCCGTCCATATGGTGGCAGCCAGTATATGAAGTAGTAATAATGTCCCGTACATAACTATCCTCTAAATGCACCTATAAAATGGCTTTCAACGAGCCAACCATAGGCTTGAATGTGATTTGACCTCAAAAGAGCAAACTGAATATGCCCCAGCTATTGTGGGTTTTCGCCACGCTGAAAATAAATAACCAGGTCATCAAGGCCATCCCCCAAACTATGACATATTGCCGCTGGTTTCGAGTGTTGTAGAGCGTGATGTGTGAGAGAAAGAGATAAACCATCAGCAGCAGAAACTTCACCGTCAGCCAAGCATCGATAAAAGGAAATTGCTGCACGATATTGGTCAGCATTAACGCAGCGGTGATCAATACTGTATCAACGCCGTAGCGAAGATAACGAACGGACGTTGAAAGCAGATTATCGGCCTGACACAGGTGAATGAGTCCATGGATGAAGAGCAAGCCGCCACTGGCAAAGGCCATCAGCCAGTGTACTTGCCTAACTTCATCATAGAACTCAATCACCGTCAGTCAGTCCTTAAATTGGATTGGCTTTTAGCCGCGTTGTTGCCCACCTTCGTATTTTGGTTTGATCCATAAGCTGAGAATAAACCAAGCTAATAACAAAGCGCCGACAGCAAAGATGGTATCGCCGGGCACACGCATCCAGACCAGTAAATCAACAACGGGTTGCTGCATAAAATCCGCTGAACGGGCATACCAGTAACCATGATTCAGGCTGGCAAATAATTGCATCACACCAAGCGGTAACAGCGTGAGTAAAGCCATCAGTGCCAGACCAATATTGAAACACCAGAAGCTGGCTTTAAGTGTGCCTTCCGGCCAGATGAGATCGGGCTTGATACCGCGTATACAGAACAAGGTCAGACCGATACCCAACATACCGTAAACACCGAATAAAGCGGTATGACCATGCAATGGTGTCAGGTTAAGACCTTGCATGTAGTAAAGCGATAATGGTGGATTAATTAGAAAGCCAAATAAACCGGCGCCCACCAGATTCCAGAACGCAACGGCCACAAAGAACATAATCGGCCAGCGGTAACGTTTCATCCACTCAGTCGCATGACCCAACGTGTAATTGTGATACGCCTCAAACCCGATGTAGGCCAGTGGCACCACTTCCAGTGCTGAGAAGCTGGCACCCAACGCCAATACCGGTGTAGGTGATCCGACAAAATAGAGATGATGTAATGTGCCAATTACGCCACCAGACATGAAAATAATCGTGGCAAATAGCACAGCAACAGTCGCTGTTTTGACAGGGATTAAGCCCAGACGAGTGAATAAGAACGCAATAACCGCTGTGGCAAAGACTTCAAAGAATCCTTCAACCCAGAGGTGAACCAACCACCAGCGCCAGTATTCCACCATGGAAATATGGGTGTGTTCATTCCAGACCAGTGCCGCCCCAAAGAACAAGCCAATGGCAACGGTGGATAAGAATAGTAAACCAATAATGGAGCGACTTTCAGAGGGTTGACGTAATGTCGGCCAGAGCGAGCGCCCCACCAAACACAACCAGAGTAATAAACCGATAAACAGGAACCACTGCCAGAAGCGGCCAATATCCGCATACTCCCAACCTTGATGACCAAACCAGAAGTTATGCTCCAAACCTAAAGTTTGATTCACCGCGAACCATTGCCCAGTAAAGGCACCAACCACAATGATCAGTAAGCAGACCCACAGCAGATTCACACCGAATCGCTGATAAGGCGGTTCATATCCCGAGACGGCAGGACCGATATAAAGGCCGGTCGCGAGCCAGGCAAGTGCTATCCATAATACAGCCAGTTGGGTATGCCAGGTGCGAGTTATCGAGTAAGGCAAAATTTCAGATAACTCAAAGCCATACATAACCTGGCCTTCTACCTGATAATGCGCAGTCACCGCACCAAGTAGAATTTGCACCAGGAATAACGCGAGCAATACCCAGAAATATTTGGCTGTCGCCATCATCGAGGGTGTGGGTCGTAACTCACGCATCGGATCAGTAACCGGTAATTTACTGGTCGCCTCTTCTTTGCCATGAGACACCGCGTAATACCAGCCCATTAAACCAATGCCAGCCAACAAGAATGTCACACTGAATGCAGACCAGAGGAACATACTCGCCGGCGGTTTATTATCAATTAACGGCTCATTTGGCCAGTTATTGGTATAAGTAATGTCACCATCAATGCGATTAGTCATAGTGGCCCATGCCGTCCACCAGAAAAAAGCGGAAAGTACACGACGATTTTCTGGATCAGTGACCGTGTTATTTTTCATGGCGTAGGCTTCACGCAGCTCGGCGGTTGAAGCTTCATCACTAAAGAGGCGCTGATAATGTTCAGAAACCTGACTTATCGCTTTAACTCTATCCAAGCTTAAAGTGATGACACCTGTGTCGGGATTATATGTATTCTTTCTGACTTGGGACTTTAGCCTGCCTTGCAAAGCGGCTTGTTGTTCGGCATTGGCAAGCTCAAAACTTTCCACACCGTAGTCCTGCTTTGCCCAGAGATTAAGTAAGGCCATCAATTCTCGGTGCATCCAGTCGGCACTCCAGTCCGGTGCGACATAACCACCGTGCCCCCAAATAGAGCCAAGTTGCATACCGCCAAAGGATTGCCAAACTTGTCGTCCTTTTTCAATTTCATCACGACTGTAGATTAAGTTGCCGTCGGATGTGACGACTTTTTCGGGCATAGGTGGTGCTTGTTGATAAATCTGATTACCACTCCATATCAGCACCCCAAAAGAAACAAACAACAAAAATGCCAGAAATAACCAGAGTTTTTTTACGTTTGTCATCAGTCACTCCTTTGTGAGATGGCGCCTATACCCTAAGCAAGGCTTAATTGAATACCAAGTAAATGGCGGAATGACGTTAATGCACGATTCATTAACAACATCGACAGCTGCAAGACAATCATCACATGGTCCAATCGATAAAAACTTTTAATATATTGTTTCTACTTAAAAAATGACTTAATAAAAACATATTGTCAGCCATCAAATCCCGCCTTTTTAATAAGGTATTTCATTTACCTATTTTAATCAATGTATTTGATGATTAGAAAGTTAATATCCGGAAGAGTGTATTGGAGAGTTTTGATTCTGAGACTATAACTATAAAAGACAAATAAATTGCAGTACCATTGTGAAGTGGTTAGTTATGTAACATCTGTATTTGTATTAAATATCAGCAATATAAGCTGATTTTTTTATATATGAACAATCTATCCCAACTAATCGGATCGAGATTTTAAAAAATGAAAGCGTGATAAAGAAACGGTAAATTCACATATCAGTGTGCTCTATCGGTTGAAATATATAAGCGTCATCACACATCCCAAAAATATGATTATTACTCTAAAGTTTTTTTGTGAGAGAGAATAAGATAATCTCGAACCAAGATACCCACCAAATAGTGCAGATATCCCCATCATGAACAATAAGTTAAAATCAATTAAATCAGCCATCCAATAAAATAAGCTAGCGATAGTTGTCAACATAACTGACATCAGATTTTTTATCGCATTTGAATTATGTATATCTGTATTTGTCATTATAGATAAGCCCGCTAACAACATTATTCCTACACCACCATTGAAATAGCCGCCATACAGACAAATAGCAAACAAAATCAGAAAATGTTGAAGATATTGATGTCGAATTGCATTAGTTTTGAGGAGTGTAATTTTAGGCCCAATAATGAATGCCAGAGTAGACAGTAACATCAACCAAGGCAGCAATCTGTCGAAGTGTTTCTCATCACTCCAATTTAATATTAATGCTCCGCACATTCCTCCCAATAATGAAGCGATAACATATGGCGTCAGATTGTTGGGTAATTTTCTTATGGTATGACGTGAATGCCATACACTTGCAACATAACCTGATAGTAATGCCACAGTGCCAGTAGCATTAGCAGTAATTGGACTAAATCCTATCAGCATCAAAGCTGGCAAAGTAATAAAACTCCCTCCACCAGCGATTGAGTTAAGCATACCGCCTATCAGTCCAGCAAGGATAATGACTAGAGCATCTAACATTGGTCGACTATAAGCTCACATATTTTCTTTTTTCATGTTTGACACGATGCAATGTTAATTAAAAAGAGAGTTTTAACGGTTTATATCGTATCTTATATAACTAAAATAATGACGTTACATATAAGCTAAATCTATTTGTGTCTTCACTATCATCTAAATTTTCAATTATTGAAATCAAATAAATTAGATAGTTTGATTATCTTGTTATCTCTATAATAGAAATTGTTTTCAGGACTTCGTCTGTTTCCGTATGTCCCTGACTAAGTATGTATTACCCACCCCTCTTTTTAGCTCAAAAAGATCGATCGATTTAAAGAGACTACTTAGATTCTTAAACCCATAGTTTCTAGTATCGAAAGATGTTTTATTAGAAATGTTCGCTCCTACAGGGCCCAAAGCAGCCCAGCCATCTTCATCTTCTGTTGCTTCAATAGCCTGCCTTAACAAATTGATAAGTTTAGTATCTGATTTAATGTTTTTAGATTTTGTCACAGATTTAGTTTTTTCTTTTTCTTGATCAAGAAAAAGAAATTTAGAACAAGCATTCACAAATGGTAACGGTGTTTTTCGTTCTCCAAACCCTAATACCACTTTTCCTTCTGCCAGGGCTCTAGTGACCATTGGTGTAAAATCGCTATCAGATGTAACAAAACACATCACATCGATCTGTTTTGTATACATGACATCCATCGCATCAATAACTAAAGCAATGTCCGACGCATTTTTTCCCTTTGTTAAATCGAATTGTTGTATCGGTTGAATAGCGTATTCATGCAAAAGTTCCTCCCACGCTTTTAATGTCGGCGACTTCCAATTTCCATAGGCCTTACGAATAGTTACAACACCATAATTTGCGACTTCACTAAGTACATCTTCAAATTTGCTAGCTGGCGCATTATCAGCGTCAATGAATAAAGCAATTCTTTGTTTCGTCTCATCCATGTTTTTCTCGCTATTGCTAAATATGTGTTGAGTAAAATATTTACAAGCAATTACTCGTAAATAGATAGTTAATGCGTATGCTTATTAGGGCAACCATGGCGACTGAATTTTTGATGATTCAAATAAAGCGTTAAGTTGTGAGCTATATCTTTGTTTATCTGCCTGTTTGTACAAGACAAATACTGGAAAAGTAAACTCAGGATAATGTTCATTATGCTTTAAGAGTCCTGCTTTTATATGGTGCTCAACCACTCTCGTACGAAAATAACCGCTTCCACCATTTGTTAAGATGTAATGTAAAGCCAATGGCCCGAGGCTAATAGTTAGTTGTGCTCTTGCTAGTTCAGGTAAAGCCACATCATGTTGACGTCTAAAGTCATCTCCCCAGTCCACGTAGACATAAGGTTGAGGATTATCAAGTGAACTTACATGGATGAGCTTTTCTTCTAATAGTTGCTCGACCTGAACACCTGGCCAATATTCAGGCTGATGAACCAGAATAATATCTAGAACACCATTTTCAAGTTGCTCCATGAGTGATTGACGCTCACCAATCTCAGCTCTAATGGCCACTTCACTTTCAGTGATATTAAGTGCATTTAACCACTGTAAGACAAGCGGACTCCATAAACTGACTTCACTACCAATATTAAGTACATTTTGTACTCCCTCGGGTAGAGGCAGATCTCGTTTTGCCAGCTCCCATGATTGAACCATTTTCGTTGCATGCTCAACAAACCTGACACCATTTGAGGTTAGACTTGCACCTGAACGATTGCGAACAAACAGTTTACATCCAAGTTGTCCCTCAAGATTATGAATTCGAGCGGTTACGGTAGTTTGAGTCACATGCAGTTTTTCTGCTGCTGAGATAAAACTTCCCGACCTGACAATTTCAAGAAATGTTCTGGCTAAACTGACATCCATATGAATATTTTTGATATTAAGTTGCGATAATATTCATTATATATTACAAAAGAATCTCTCCATAATGTGTTTCAACATTCACATCACTAGAAACACACTTCATGCAAAATTTAGCTACATCATTATTCACAACATCTGAGTGGGAGGCCGTGGCAAACCTTCTCAAAAGTTTGTCTAATCAACAAACAGAATGGTTAGCGAATAATTTATTAGACATTTCCACTTCAGATAAAAGCATAGCTGCTGAAAAGAAGGCCGTCGTAGCCTATGGAACAGAAACAGGTAATTCGAAAGGTATTGCTCAAAAGTTCTATGAAAAAGCATGTCATCAAGATAAATCAATAGAAATTATTAACCTAGCGGATTTCAAGTTCAAACAACTAAAACATATTGATCAGCTATACATTGTGTGTAGCACTCATGGTGATGGCGATCCACCAGAACCCATTACATCTGTCTATGATGAATTGCTTAACCTCAATGAAGATATATCTCATCTTTCTTACGCAGTGCTTGCTTTAGGTGACAGTTCATATGATCACTTTTGTTTAACAGGTCTCAAAATTGATGCCAAGTTGCGTGAGCTCAGTGCAATACCTTTTACTGAATGTGTAGAGTGTGATGTTGATTTTGAAGAAACAGCTGAAGAATGGATTACTTACTGTCTTCCAACGTTACCGAATATGACGAAAAACAGCGAAGTACTCACAAAAAGCCGTCATAAAATCCGTACTTCAACCTACTCAAAAACCAGTCCACTCTCTGTAGAAGTGATCAAGAATACTCGTTTATCTGATGACTCAAGAACAAACCCTATCCATCACTTAGAATTAGAGATACCAGAAAATATTCAACTGAGTCTGACTGCCGGTGATGGAATCGGTGTTTTACCTCAGAATCCTCCTCAACTCGTACACCAAATATTGTCATTAACAAAATTGTCAGGAGACGAATCTGTTGTTGTAAAACAAATTGCCATGCCACTAGTACAGGCTTTGCGTGAATATTGTGATCTCACTTTGGTAACAGCACAATGTTTAACTAAATGGAGTGAGATTTCAAAAAACAATGACTTAATAAAATTAAGTCAGGATAAACAAACATTACGCTCATATCTCAAACGGCACCAATTAACAGATTTACTAGTCAACTACCCTGTACCGTTAAATCCACAACAGCTAATCGATAGCTTAAGGCCGTTACAACCCCGTTTATATGACATTGCCAACAGCACTCGCCAGATTCAAGATGAATTACATCTCACTGTAGAAAAGTATCAATATCTTTGGTCTGGAAAGTTACAAAATGGAATTTGTTCAACATATTTAACGAATATAGAAGAAGGTGAACATCTTCTTGTTTTCCCTCATCACAATAAACGGTTTCATTTACCCACCAATCAAAATAGCCCCATTATCCTCATTGCTGACGGAACGGGAGTTGCACCATTTCGAGCTTTCATGCAGGAGATTAGCTCCGATCCTAACCGTGAACATTCAGTGTGGTTAATACTAAGAGAACGTACATTTTTAAATGACTTTCTCTATCAAACTGAGTGGTGCCAATATTTACAAGATGGCCTATTGTCTCGCTTAGATACGTCTTTTTCTGAAGACATCCCAGTTAAATCAATCTACGACATCATTCAAGACAATGAAGACACATTTAAAGGCTGGTTAAACGCTGGGGCACATCTGTATTTATCAGGTCACAAGAACATATTCGACCATCTCACAGAAACCTTGAGCCATGCGTCATCTTATTCTCGGATCTGGCTTCAACTCACTCAGCAAAAACGATTGCATAGAAACGTATATTAATCTTACGGAGATATAAAGTGACCATACTTACTATTGATCGACAGTCTGATATTAGTCAACCGCTCATTGAACAGCATAGTAATGAACAGCTTAAAGCAAAAAGTCATTTTTTAAGAGGCACGATTAGAGAGGGACTAAATGATTCTAATACAGGAAGTATCAGTCACGATGATGGATTGTTAACAAAATTCCATGGCATCTATCAACAAGATGATCGTGATACACGACAACATCGTCTCATTCGAAAACTTGAACCTCATTATCAATTTATGGTGAGACTCAGAATTCCAGGTGGAAGATTAACCAAACAGCAATGGATAGAAATAGATCGTTTATCACGAATTTACTCATCAAATGGGATACGTATTACCACACGTCAAACTATTCAACTTCACGGTGTGAAAAAACAATGCTTACAACCACTCCTGATAAGTCTAGAAAAGATAAAGATAGATACCCTCGCTGCATGTGGCGATGACAACCGCGGTATTGTTTGTGGAGTCAATCCTGATGAGTCAAAAATATCCCAACAAGTCTATAAGATCGCAAAAGAAACGAGCATGCGTCTTCTACCTAAAACTGCTGCTTATCGTGAAACTTGGTATGACTCCCCTCCTTCAGTCTCCCACTCTGAGGAGCCACTTTATGGAGATACCTATTTACCTCGTAAATTTAAAATTGGATTCGTCATCCCTCCAGATAATGACATTGATATATTTGCCCAAGATGTCGGGTTTATAGCTGTTATTAAGGAATCTCGCCTGGTTGGCTTCAACGTGTGTGTCGGCGGTGGAATGGGGCAGCTTGACTCCAGAGAAGATAGCTATCCGAGACTATCCACCCCCATTGGCTTTATAGATGCATCAGATGCGCCATTTATCGCTGAGGTCATCATGAGTATTCAACGCGATTATGGTGATAGGAAAGATAGACATCGTGCACGTTTCAAATACACATTAGACAGAATAGGTTTAGATAACTTCAAAGAATTACTCATAAGCCGTTTTGGTAAAAAGCTAGCACCACTAAAGCCATATAAATTCGCGCATAATGGCGATAAGTTAGGCTGGCACCAAACTGAAGATAGTCAGTGGTGCGCAACACTACATATTCAAAGCGGACGTATCAATGATCATTTACAAGATCAATTACAGGCTTTCTTTCAGCAATATAGTGGTGAAGTCAGGTTAACTGCAAACCAGAATATTCAGCTTATCAATATTCCACCATATGACATTTATGACGTAGCAAGACGATTATCTGATCTTGGTCTATATGAAAGATTGCTCCCATCAAATCAAGAAGCTGCCACATTGAGCTGTGTTGCACTTCCTACATGTGGGCTGGCTATGGCTGAAGCGGAAAGAATAACACCTGAGTTTCTTACGCTTTTTGATGATTTGAAACGTCAGTATAACCTTCAAAAAACGCCCATCACGCTCAGAATAACTGGATGCCCTAATGGATGCGCTCGCCCCTACTTAGCTGAAATAGCTTTAACAGGACGAGCTCCAGGTTTATATAACTTATATCTTGGAGGTAGTCACCGAGGCGACCGGCTAGCCACTCTGCACGAAAAAAACCTAAGTCAAACTCAGGTTCTCGATGCAATAGCTCCTTTATTCGATTTGTACTCGACAGATCGTATTGATAAAGAACATTTCGGAGATTTTCTTCATCGATGTAATTTCATTAAATCCTCATCCATCTCTAATCAATCAATACAGGAACGATAGATGTCTGAATTTCTTTTTATACAAAGTCGAGATCCATTCACAGATGCACTGACTAAATCACAATATGAATTAATTCATCATCTCGCCACTGCAGGCAATCGTGTGACGGTAGTGCTTGTTCAAAACGGTGTGATGCCTGCAACCAAAAGCAGCATTTTTACCCCCTTTACTAAATTACTTCATGAAAACATTACACTCGTTGCTGATAAATTTTCTTTACAACAGAGAGAAATAGATGCTGAGCAACTGATACCAGAGATATTAACCACCGATCTGGATATTGTTATCAAAGCGTTACTGTCAGGACAAAAGGTCATTTGGAATTAGGAGATGACAATGTCACATAATAAAACACTTACTTTCGCCTTTATGGACCCACCATTTGAGAGTGAACGCACAGTCACATTTTTTAGATTATTAGATGCCGCATTAGATGCTAATTCACATGTGAAGGTTTTTGCTTATGAAGGTGCTGCTGCCCTCTCATTCGCTAAGCAACAACAACATGGCAACGCTATTCATGGAAATGATACTCAACAAGAAGATCATCCACTGACAAAAACGTGGATTGCTTCATTACAAAAAAAAGCACGTAAAAAAGCACTTTCTTTTGAATGGATTAATTGTGGTTTATGTGTAGATGAGCGCGGCGTCAATGACACCATTCCCGGTTGCAACCGAGGAGGACCAGCAGATTTATGGCGCTATGCCTCAGAATCATTTAACACGTTAACTATTGGAACTCGCTAATCATGAAAGTCTTACAAATACTCGATCAAGCTTTCAGAACAGTTGTAGAGGAACAAGATGAAACGATTCTATGGCTGATCCAATGCATGCAGAAAAAAGTTGAGCTAAACGATATCGACCAAATTCAATTATTACTTACAGGACAAGCCGTGTATTACACACAACAAAAAAAACAGCAACCCCCATTAAAGATAGGTGATTGGTTACAAACTCAACCAGCCAATATCAATAAAGATATCGATAACTTAATTTCATCTCATATTCCCGTTTATGTTGTGTATGAAGATCTATGGGATAGAGGGCTAGAAATGGAAGCGCTACGAGAGGGTATACAAGTAGTAAATAGAGAACAACTTGTTCCTCTTTTTGAGCAAGCCGATCAAATTTGGCATTGGTGACGCTAACCAATATAGCCATTCAAAGTCAGGAGCTTAATCATGAATAAAACAAATAATTACAATGAAGATATCACTAAGTGGTTTTCCGTTGCTGCTTGTATTTATCTAGTCATTGGTACCGGCATAGGAGTGTATATTGCTTCGGAACTCGCCTGGCCAATCCTTAATTTTGATAATCCATATATTAGCTTCGGACGTCTAAGACCTGTTCATACCAACGTAGTCGTCTATGGGTTTGGCGGCTGTGTTCTGATGGCGACGGCTTACTACGTAGTTCAGCGAACCTGCTATGTGAGGCTATGGAGTGACAACATGGCTTGGTTCACTTTTTGGGGATGGAACCTTTATGTGATCGGCGCTTTGGTGACGCTTCCACTTGGTTATACGCAGGGCAAAGAATATGCAGAACTAGAATGGCCATTTGATATTTTATTAACGGCTGTATGGCTAGCCTACTCAATCAATTTTATTTTCACATTGAGCATTCGCCGCGTTTCCCATATTTATGTAGCGAACTGGTTTTTCCTATCCATGATGATAATGTTCACCTATCTACATGTGGTGAATAGCTTGTCGATTCCCGTTGAATTGATGAAATCATACTCGATTTTCGCCGGCGTTCAAGATGCCATGATTCAATGGTGGTGGGGGCATAATGCCATTGGATTTTATCTCACTGCTGGCTTTTTAGGCATCATGTACTACTTTGTACCCAAACAAGCTAACAGACCTGTTTATTCTTACCGATTATCAGTTATTCACTTCTGGGCATTGATATTTGGCTATGTTTGGTTAGGTGCACACCACCTGCAATATACAGCCCTACCTGATTGGACAGGCTCACTTGGTGCAGCTATCTCCCTCGCCATGATTATTCCGTCGTGGGGAGGTGCAATTAATGGCATGTTCACATTGAGCGGGGCTTGGGACAAACTAAGAACCGATTATATTCTGCGTTTCTTAATTGTAGCGTTGGCTTTTTATGCTATGTCTACGTTTGAAGGTCCTGTTATGGCGTCAAAAACAGTTAATGCTCTTTCGCACTATACCGACTGGACTATCGGTCATGTTCATTCTGGTGCATTAGGTTGGGTGGCGATGATTTCTATTGGTGCGCTCTACCATATGGTAGAACGTTTATGGGATACGCGCATGTTTTCAGTCCGGTTGGTTAATGTGCATTTTTGGTTAGCGACGGTGGGTACAGCTATTTACATTACTGCTATGTGGGTGGCCGGTATCATGCAGGGGCTGATGTGGCGCGCTTACGATGACTATGGCAACCTCGCCTACACATTTGTTGAATCTGTTGCTCAGATGCATCCTTACTATGCTATCCGCATGATGGGGGGCTTCGTTTTTTTCAGCGGCGCCTGTGTGATGTTATTTAATGTAATCATGACCATTAGAGCAGCAGTAAGGCTTCATCACAATAATGGACCAGTCATCACTGATAGTAAAACCGATATTCAGGTTAAGCTTGGAGGCTAGAAGATGAGCACTTTTTTTCTGTTAGCACTACTCCTGAAGTATCACGATACGCCTCATTTATTTATGTTTATTGGTATCGACGCTTTCATAATACTCGCATTTTATTTCATTATTAAGACCGTTTATTCACCTGAAAATGAACGTCACTATAGAGAAGAAAGTTTCATTCCTCTTGATGATGATACCTATGAAGAAAAACAGTTATTTGGTACACATCACAGCTTCTCATCCAGGAGAAATAAATGACTATTAAAACTAAACTCACAAGTGCGCTAGGTATTCAACATCCTATCGTGTTGGCACCCATGGGCAATGTGGCAGGAGGCAGACTTGCCGCTAGTGTATCGAACGCAGGTGGACTTGGCATGATTGGAGTCGGCTATGGTGATATCTCTTGGCTAAAAGCTGAACTTGAAATCATAAAATCTTCAACAAATAAACCTTGGGGAGTCGGCTTTATTACATGGTCACTCACTGATGAAGTGTTTGATTTTGTCATGAGGTATTCACCCAAGGTAGTGATGATGTCTTTCGGTGACATAAGCCCGTGGGTAGATAAAATTAAAGCCCACAATATTCCCTTGATTTGCCAGGTTCAATCGTTAGCTGAAGCCCTGGAAGTCAAAAATAAAGGCGCTGATTTTATCGTCACTCAAGGTAGTGAGGCAGGCGGTCACGGTAAAAGCGGACGTTCCACCCTTTCACTAACTGAGGAAGTTATCCATCATTTACCGAATACACCTATCATAGCGGCCGGGGGGATTGCCGATGGCAGAAGCCTGGCAGCGGTATTGAGTCTCGGTGCACAAGGGGCCTCTATCGGCAGCCGTTTTTATGCATCCAATGAATCTTTAGCTCATCCCAAGATGAAACAACAATTATTGACACATAAGGCTAAAGATACTATCAGAACTACTGTTTTTGATATCATACGCGATATAGCATGGCCTGAGGGTTATAATGGTCGGGCAATTGTTAATCCTTTTATTTCACGTTGGCACGGTTCGGAAATTGAATTAGCACAACAAGTAGAACACTATCAAAAACCGTTTTTCCAGGCACAGCATGAAGTCAGTCTCGACTCCTTAATTATATGGGCTGGTGAGGGTATAGATAACATAAACTCGATTGAGTCGGCAGAAACAATTATCGAGAACCTAATCAAAAATGCTATCACCCATTACAGTATAGACTAATAAAATCTGTTTCACTTTTGCTGGACTATAGTTGATGATGGTTTTTAAACAATAGATCTGTCGTAAACGATTACTTAACGACTCGATATAAAATTAGTCTTTATCGGTGCCTTCAAAATGGTTTAATTCTGCCTAGACCATGTCTGCTGAAGTCAGAGGGCGAAATATTATTTAGACGGGCCTGTGTAAATGTGGCTTTATTTGTCATGCTCCTCCTCAGCCTAAGTCCAGTGTAACTCCTTGTCGAGATTTACAAGTATTCAAGGTGATTCAAAATGAAAATCCCTAACAGCATTCTTTCATAAACCATTGCTAGTGTTAATATTTTGATAATTATAAAGTTATCCAAATGAGGAACAAATGACTGTTAATTAATTAAAAATAAAATGGTCAAGATAGTTTCTAGAGAATTTTGAGGGTAATAAAAATGGAAGATGACTTTTCCGATCCACTTTCATATGAAGAACGTTTCGTGGTTTTCTTTGATGTTTTAGGGTGGAAAACACATATCAAAAATGCTGGTGATGATCCTGACAAAATTGGGAAACTCGCTTCTCTTCCACGAATTTTGAAACGTATGGAAGGTATAAATTATGATGGCTTAGATAACCCACTAAAGTCTCAAATGACCTCTTTTTCTGATTGCTGTGTACTCAGCCGCATATATGATGAAACCCATCTACCGAATCTCATGTATGGTCTATGCCGAGTATTTATAGGTGCTGCATTGCAAGGTTTTCTGTTGAGGGCTGGAGTTACGATAGGCAAGTTGTATCATGATAAAAATCTTGTTTTTGGACCTGCTTTGAATCGAGCTCATTACCTTGAATCAAAGGCTCGCTATCCAAGAATAAGACTGGATACTGAGATCGAATTAATTAAAGATCTCAATCTCATCCCAAATATGATTTCATCGGACGAGTACGGGACTTTTATTGATCCTTATCAGTTTGATTTTATAAAATCGAAACATTGTCCTAATCCAATTCCGAAACAAGAATTTATGGGTATTGGAACAGATACTGATTTCATGCTGTTCACTCTTCTATTACAAAATCTTGAGATAATTTTAACTAAAACACAAAACGACAAATGTTCTTCAGAAAAAATCATAGATCAAGCTAATTGGCCGTACCTAAGAGTTAAAGAACAGCATACAAAAATGTTTAATACATAAAAAACCCCCACCGAAATTAATCGGTAGAGGTTTTTGTTTTCATGTGGGTAAAGGTAAACTTTTAAGTTCTAAAAGTACCTTGCGAAACTCTTCTGGAGTATTCACTTGTGGACATTCCACTCTCTTCACCCTGGCCAGTGATTCAAGTTGTCTAAGTTGTGCCGGTTGTATCTTATTAGGATCAGCCTTCACGCCTCGGCTTTTACTTGTATCTACCACCTGCAACTGTGCAGGTTTACTGACCGAACCCGTCTGCTCCGTGGGGCTGGCGGTCTTAGTCATATCAGCGACTGGAGTTTGAGCCTGAGTATCAAACGTTTCCATTTCAACTGGCTTCTTCACAACAGTCTGGCTTGGACTTGGTAGTTCACCACTTGTAGAATCAAAAGAAAGCCCCTGGGCTTGCATGTCGTTATCTTCATCAGAATCGAAGACTTCTCCACCAAAACCCAATCGAGCTAATAATCGCTGAAATGCTGCTGTCTCCCCAGTTTCATAATCTTTAAGATACCAAACTGCTTTGATTGCAGAACTTTCCGCGACTACATTGCCTTCTTTGTCCACTAATTGCGACTTAAAGACAACTCTACGCTCTTCCATGAACTCTTTAATGTGCTGTTCTGGTAGCTTCCCTTGTGCTGCAAGTGCTACACACAATTCCTTTCGGCCTTGTGCAAAATCTAGGTAATCGGTTGCCTGAGACAATACGCGATAGCCTTTCTCTGGACCATATACCTTTAAAAAATCTGGTATACGTGCAGAGACTTTCACATATTGATTCGTTTCACCGTTGACGTTATGAATTTGAACAACTTTTGAATTAGTTGCAGCCATGTTGCACCTCCTTCTGTTTTAGTTGCCTTGTCCATAACTATCATAATCACCATAAAAGTAATCTGTATCGTCAGGTATACTCGATGATGGCTGCTGCATATCTCCTGCTGGATTGCTTGCACTTGATCTGCTGTCTAACATGGTCATTTCATTACCAACAATCTCTGTTGTGTATTGATCTTGACCTTGCTGATTTTGCCACTTCCTAGTTTGAATTCGACCTTCGATATAGACTTGTGAACCTTTTTTTAGATACTCCTGTGCAATTTCACCTAACTTATTACGCAGTATTACCCGGTGCCATTCAGTCCTTTCTTGTCTTTCGTTTGTTTGCCGGTCTTTCCACGACTCACTGGTAGCGATTCTCAATCTGCAAATGCTACCACCTTGAGGAAAGGCACGGGATTCAGGATCAGCACCCAAACGACCAACCAAGATAACTTTATTAACTGACATAATTTTCTCCTAAAAGGGTTTTCTACACTCCCGTTGAGGGTAGAACTTGAAATTGGTATTTAACCTTGGTCAAATACTGATGAGAGCAGTAATAAACGCTACTGCTGAACGTTTCAGTCTGAATATCAAGTATTCAGCGCAGAAACCCTTTTTTTAGTTGCACTGTTTGTCAATGTAGCTAAAAAAAGAGTCACCGCTAAGGCAACTCTTTAAAACGTTTAACCAACTTCCAGTTCGTGTGAAAAGAAACGTCCGTTAGTTGATTTCTTAGTATCCAGAGACACTACATTTCGATATGACAGAATATTTATTTCCTTGTCCATATAGAAGTGCTTTTCATACCGACCTAACAATAAGTAAGCAATATAAGAACTAAAGTTATGTAGCCGATACTCAGTGCCGGATATAGATATGATGGGCTCAAGCACTGATTTCAGCTTAATAGCTATTCGTGATAGGTCTGAACTAACCATATCAGCTGAAAGTAATGCACATAGTCCGTCCAGTATTTCTGGGTTATGACCTTCTAACCAGATAGAGCTTGGACATCTACGGCCATCAATCATTGGCTCTGATATTTTTATGGTGAAAGTCTGCTGAGTGTATGGGTTTAATACATCTACACTCCAGATATCTCCAGTTTTCTGCTCACGCAGTTTAGGAGTATCTGTCATCGGAAAACCAGCTCGATACTGCAGTAGTTTTGCAATGGCGCTTACCTGCCCTCTCACCAACTGCTTTTCTCCCGTAGGAGGAAAAGCCATACTGAATGCTTGACCATTAACGCTTGCTAGCATATTCAGTTTTTCCTGTACTTTATTTGGCATTTCTTGCTGAAGATCGAGTGTTAATACCTTTGCAAAAAGTGCTAGATCATCTGTTACTTTGCCATCATTGTTCAGAAACCAAACTTGTTCTGGCATACCGTTATTCTCTGTAAGAAACAGACGACACGATTCATTGCTTGGAATATCGTATATCCAAGCTTCTTTCGCTAAAGTGGAAATATCATTTTGATTGGTCATTTGACGCTCCTTTTAAACAAAAAGGGATCAAATGACATTATCCGCCCAGGGCCGATATTCATCTGACCCCGAGGGTGTTGTTGTGGTCCATAGTGACCACAATAGTTGAGTGTCGGGTAGTGCCGACCTTCACTTCATAAGCAATATTGTTATTGCTCTGAAAACCTTATTGTAAAATCAACGCATAGGAAGGCTTTGCGATAAGATCATATTCTTCGAATTTAATGGAAGTTTTTAAGCTGTCTGTCCTCCGTGGAAGACAGACTCTTTGTGTGAAATACTTTGAGGAGTATTGATACATCCGTAGATATATCTATTTGAGAGCAGAAAGTTCGTTCTGCTAGCGATTCAGTCAGCAATTGAATTACTGACAAGAATGGAATTCATTTTGTATGAGTGTTTTTTGGATGTCAAGCAATTGGACTATTCTCGCCGCCGGCTTGGTTCACCTTGTTGAACGACTCGTGGCCATCGACTGTGAATTTGACTATCTTCAAATTCAGGCTCAAGAGTGACTACATATAATCGTCTCTCATTACTATTCATTGCACGTGCTACCAACCCTTGTAAGAACTGCCCTTTTTGAAGGTCGTACCAATGGCTATGACCTTCGAAGTCTTTTTCCATAAAGCTTAGTAATGGTATTTTTACTGGAATTGGATGGTATTTATCCCATACTCCGGCATAGATAGATTCCAGTTTCGCCCAGCCAGTGATTGGCAAAGCTCCATCCTGTGACTTTCTTCTACCCCATGGTAATAAAACAGTTTCACCATTTCGAAGTACTGGTAAAACAGCTTTGGGGTTTGGGAAATATATTCGCATGGTTTCTGAACCATAATTGAAGTAGGCACCACCACACATTAGATCGTCTTCCTATGTCCAGCTGGTTTCCATGAGGGTGCTATGACGTTTGGCATCTCACTTCGACCAATAACTCTGGTTGGAGCTACAGTAAAATCACCATATCGCTCATTTATTTTATCAATTGTTTGGTTAAGCGCTTCTCGTTTAATCTTGGTTTCAGTATGCTCAAATAAGTCCTCCTGCCGTGTGCTGGTGGGATTATTTGCTGTTATCTGTACTTGTCCAATCTCCTGCCCGCTCCAATGCTTATCAAGCAACTCACGGCACAGCTTATAAATGATTGCACCATCATCAGTTGTATTAGATAGTTTGTGTTTTGTGTATATCCAACCTAAAGGCGTACGGAGTCCTATAAAAAAGTGCTGTGATTGGAACCCATGACGTCTGAGTCGTACCCCTACTTTTTCTGACATATGCTGCAGGTAAGTTAAGATCACTGTTTTATCACGTGTGCCTGGAGGCAATACTTTTCCATGGCCAATTGTTTTTGGATCTTTAACTGTTGTTACCACAGGTTCAGGATCTCTACCCTGAGCCATTAACCAAATTCTTCGACCAGGATTACCGTACCTTTTAGCTAAAATCCCAATTGGGATCTTTTTCATGTCGCCGCATTTATAAACACCATATTTTGCTAGAAACCCACCTATCCCTTTGTTAATACCAGAAAGCTCTGTTATTGCCTCTCCCGCGAGCCTTTGTTCTGATTCCCAAGGTGGAATTATTGTGAGTCCATTAGGTTTTTGTAGCTTGGCAGCATATTTAGCCGTAGTTCTATCCCCACTTATTCCCACGCTGCAGTTAAGCCCAGTTGCTTTGCTAATAACCTGCTTTATTAACAATCCAATATGTTCAGGACCGTTATAGAGTGACTGACACGCTGTTGCATCGATAAAAGCCTCATCCACACTGGCAATCTCAACATCGATTGTTATCGATAATAAAGCGTCCATTATCCGGGTTGAGACCTCTGCATAGCGTTCAGGCCTGCTTGGAGCTTGAATCAGCTCAGGACATAACTGCTTGGCTTCTTTTAGACGCATGCCGGTCTTTACACCAAAGGCTCTGGCTTCGTAGCTGGAGGTTATTATCGTACTACCTAGTCTTCCGTTCGTGACTGCAATAGGCCGGTTTCGCCAGTAGGGATAGTCTTGCTGTTCGACTTGAGCAAAAAAGGCATTCATATCGACGAGGATTATCATACGAGGCCATTTTTTCGTTATCTTAGCCATAAAATTAAGGGTATGTTCGAAGTTGTCCAACAATGACGCCTTGAATATCTAATCTTCTGGCTGATAGCGTTATTGGGTCATAGCTTTCATTCGCCGGCATCAATGTTAAGGTTTCATCATCATTGATGAGTAGTGTTTTTAAAGTGGCTTCGTTGTTATCTACAAGTGCTACAACAATATCGCCACCTTTGGCTGCTCTGGCAGTTTCGACTACAACATAGTCGCCAGGCATTATGCCTTTGCCAATCATTGATTCCCCCGTAATTTTCAAGACATATCTGCTCGTACCGAGGAACATGTCGCCTAGATTGATTTCAGATTCATCCTGAACAGCTTCAATCAAGCGACCGGCAGCTATTTTTCCCATTACTGGTAATGAAAGAGAGTCTGGATCATGTGTTTCAGCGAGTTTGAGTCCTCTAGTTCTTAAAGGTAACTGTTCAAGGTAGCCAGCATTGATAAGTGATTTGATATAACGATGTGCTGTCCCATGCGATGTAATCCCAAGATTGCTAGCAATCTCAGAAACGAGTGGAGCCTTACCCTCTTCCTTAATGTACTTTCGAATGAATTCAAGCGTATCTGATTCGCGTTGTGTAAGCATTGTCCGACCAATGAGAATATAGTGAGAATACAATCTAAATCAAATAGAGACTGAATTCAATGTATGGTTGTCTATGATGGACTGTGGGGGTAAGCTGCAATAACTGTTTGCATTGCTTACATCGGTGTAAATCAGTTCAAACAGCTAATGAAAGAATATCTGATGCCGATTAAACTTGCGCCCAGTAAGCATCTTCAATCTAACCTTGAGTGGAATTTAAGCAGCATTCCTAGCTGATTTACTTTTCTTCCTTAATTCGCCTGGTTATAAAATCGTCTATACGGCTCTTAAGTGGAACTCTGTAGTGAGAGAGATCACTATCATCTTTTTTTCTGGATAACCTGTCCCAAAATGACTTTTCAGGTGGTGTAGAGCTTAATTCTGAATGGTAACGATGATAGTTTTCAATTGCTGGCTCAAGATTGAGTTTGTGTTCTTCTGTAATAAAATATTTAAAATTTAAGTCTGAGTTTGGAAGCTCATTAGGCAACACTTTACGATTCACTTTGGGATCTTTGGCAAATCCCATCCATATCTTTTGCGCCCTTTCATTAGTCTGACCTTCTTTATTGGCCCTACAACTTACTGGAGATATTCCAGATATGCCCCTCTCGCAAGCGAATGACATCAATATTTTGTATATCGTAGGTCCATATCCAGAATCTTTTTTAGAGGCAGATTTTTGTACTCTCCAGATGCCTGAAATCTCGCTGAATGTTATCGCTGCAAGAATATCTTCAGCTTGCATCAAAGCAACTACGCCATGGTCAATGGCACTGTCACTTTGTGACATTTCAAAATAAAGGTTTAGGTGATCAAAACTTTTTATGGCCATTCATCCACAATCATTTATTGTTCTATTGGTTTAAGTATTGCTCTTTGCAGATAAATTGTTAGTTGTTAGTTATTTCAGCTTCTATTTTGGCAACTTGTTCGTATGCGAGACGCTCATTTAACACGTCGTCGAGTAGCCCGCGGTGGATTGCAACAGAAATGGCATCCTGATTGTTAAAGCGGCCTCCGTGTTTGAATATCAGATCTATGAGTTCACGTTCGTTCATAGTCATGTATTCATCAAGTCGAGAGCCTTGCTCTGTTCTGACTTTTATCGCTGCAGGATTAACATTTCTCATTGTTAGACTGGCCAGATTATCAATTAATATTAATTCGTTAATTGCATCATCAGAAAGATGGGTTGGATTCATATATCGAAGATCCACCAGCCCTTTAATTTCACTATATAAATTGAATACATCCTGAAATTCGACATGATCATTGGCAATTACTTTTAACGCCTCAAGTCGAGCTTTTGCCAGTTTAATGACATTGCTTTCTAGCAAAATGAACCTCCATGTTAGATTTTGATTTAGTGCTCTGGCCAGTGAGAAGTATAACTGTCAGACAATGAAATGCCATTTTGTTCAGCAAATTTATAAGTCTTTTTCACCATATGCTCTCTCATTTGAAGAATATTTGAAAAATCATTAGAAGATTCACTGATTATGGCCTTATAGCGAGTATTGTAGAGATATAAAGAAGCATCTACGCCAAACAGTAATAATTTCGGACACTTCCCATGACGAAGATTCTGCTCTGCAATACAGCCATGAGAAATTAGTTTAAATTCCTCAGGACTGGGTTGATTTGGTGTATCAGCTAGGTTGTAGAAACAAACCCCGGCAACAATTACTACTGTAAGCAATATAAAAGTTTGAATAGTCCCAGTCATTTTTTCTTTTTCCTAAGCTTATCCTCGGGTAAATAACGATAGATATTTAATACTGGGCAGTAAGCCGTTTCACATAACGTGGCATCACTGCGCCTGATTCGTGGTCGGTCCTCCCATTTCTCAGCTAATGGGACAATGATAGGTAGGTGATCATCGCTACCTGCTGGATAGAATAAAGGTAAATGAGCAGTCGTGACCGGCAATCGCTTACCCAAAATGATTATATTCATTTTGGGTTGGGCGGTTGTCACATAAACTCTGGCCAGAATTTCATCTTCAGGTAATTCCATTAACCTAGCATGCTCAGATTTTAAAATTTGAAGCTCTTTTTCATCACGTACTTTTGCAATTTTACGATTTGCGACCTCTATGGCCTCGTCTCGTGACAATTTATGTGTTGATCTTGATTGCGACCAGATAAAACTGATAGATTCAGGCTTATTATCAAGTACGCGAAATGTTCGACCAGCAGTTTTACGATTAAAACGATGTAATCCTGCTTTTTCTAACAAATACTTGCTCAGTCGAAGTCCTTCAGGAGTAGTCTCTTTGTCGGTTTCACGGAGAAAAGCCATAAGGTTTTCTCTCATTTCATTAATTGCACGTACTTCAGAGAGCATTCCATAAGGCACGCCCAAAACAGCGGGCATAGACGAAGTACTCCCTGCTCTGGAATCATCATCTTGGTACTCCATAGATTCGATATGTGATGCGACTAACTCTCTACTCGCATCCAGATGAGCCCAATACGGATATTCATTATCGACACGAACAAACTCGGCTACTGCATACTGCAGTTCTTGCAAAGGAAGATATAACTCTTCAAAACGCTCAATAAGACTCATTAACTCTGGCGCCATACTCATAAATAGCCTTTTAGAATAGTTTTATAGTGCATAATATAACACAACCACAATATATCAACCTTTGTACTCTTTCTAATAACGCCACACCTGTCTGAACTGCAAAGCCATCCGTGATCGTATTAAGTCTTTGCTAACCGGTTAGCCATTTATCATCAAATATCAACTACCATTAATGACCCGCGTAGCATTAAATAGACAAAAATAGATAGAAGAAAAGAATAAAAAAACTAAAAACAAAAGAAAGTAAGCAGCAGGAAAAAACCTATATTTCAAGCCAGAAAAACAAGGCTCTGCTTTAGGGTTGCGCTAGTGTGATTGTGTTATAATATGTATGTAGTTATATATTAATTACAGGAGAGTTTTATGACTGCGCTTACTGTTGAAAGTACAAATCAAACATTAGCCAATGCTGGTATTTCCATGCGTGTTACGCAGAGAGGATTACAATTAGTAAGCAAGATGGAACTGTTTGCTAAAGCGCTTGCTCATTGCACTTCTAACTCAAAAGCCCGTGATGATTTAATTACCATTTTGTCTCACTACAATGATCAGCCTGAATTGGTTGTAGCCGCTAATCAGTCGCAATACCAGAATATGCATGAGCCTGTTTCATCTAAAAACAATAAGGCTCAGAAATCTGTTGGACATCACCATTCCCAGAATTTAGCAACTGGACAACAACCACATTTAACAGAAAATCAAACTGAGATAAGCCAAGCTTCAAGCCCTAATTCACCAGTTGAGCAACCCCACACTGACAATTCATCTCAGGAATTTATTGGTCACCACGTTTATGGCAAAAATGCAGCTATTTACTTCTCTTACGACAAGACACGTAATGGAGATAACACTATTGCGATAGATGGGGCTATTTCATTGGGTCCACGACAATATGATTGGACTAAAAAACTAAGAATTCAGATAACACGATCAGACCTACCCAATGTAGCAGCGGTTGTGTTCGGTTTATTAAAGAAAGTAGAGCTATCTAATTATGGGGCTGATAATACAAAGCGTTTAATGATCGAAAATCAAGGAAATAAGTACTTTGTGAATATGTCTGCTAAAGGTTACAACCAAATTGCAGTACCAATCTCAGCAAGCGATATATTTGAGGTTCGTGGACTTATTCTGGCCCAGTTAATTAAAAACAGACCAGAAATTGGTACAGAAGGCGTACTCGCTAATCTAAAATGTCATTCTGTTATGATAAAACAAGCTAACCAACAGTAATCTCGCGATTAACTGCTGTCCATTCATGCTTTCCTTGAATAAGTGCTCGCATGATTATTGTTCTTCGCTGTTCATCATTTCCTATTTCATATATCCAGCTTAGTACTAATTTATTCATGATATCTTTCGTTCTAGGGTCGTTAAAGAAAAGCTCATCTGTTAAACGAAGAATATCTAATTGAGATAGATTGTATGAATTTATTTTGACCTTCTTCACCGTGCTGCTGGCTGTTTTTCGCATCTTTATTAAATCTGCCTGACTGATAGTGCCATCATGCAGGTATCTGGACAGGAGTGGGCTGTTATTCCAGATTTTCTTTGTTTTATTTAGAGAGTCTTGATACAAAGATGGGATTAGCTGAAGATAGAGGCATTTAATCAGTCCAGCACAATAATCATCATCCTCGCATATTTCCTTCATTACGTTAGCAAATAAGTAATCTGGCATTTTCTGGGCGTATGCCCTAAGCATGTTCATCCAGAACTTATTACTTTTTTTTCTCAACCTGACTTGATTATGCTCATTTGTTCTTTTAATTATGCAGTAGATAACCAGGTCGTGAAGAGACAGATCTCCTTTAGCAATGTTAGCTACACTGCTCATAACGACAATATTGTTTGGAATATATCCAATATGATTATCGAGTCTATCAACAGACCAGTCCGTATCAGTCGTTTCTGCCGATGTCATTGGATGTAACGTAACTGGGCAGACACCTTTACATTCATCATAGGCCGACTTGAGATCAGATTCTGAAATAGTGACCTCAATACCTTTTCGAAATGCTCTACATCGAATCTGCATAAGCTTTCGTTGAAACATACTTGGTCGCTTAATTTTACTGACACTCTGTATCTCAGCCTCACGATAACCTTGCTTTACAGACTCATAAGCATCCATTTCTTGAATTGAAAAATCATATCTGTACATGTCATAACCTAGTAATCGTCCAATTTGATCACTTTGGGCAGTTTTATTAACCGTTCTCAAGTCATCTCCTCCCTGGATGTTCTATATAAAATAAATTAACTTTATTTCGATTATTCTAATCAACATTGCCCATCTATGGCCGTGTGATATAAATAATATCTAAAAAATGAGCCCATTTAATGAGCTCATTGGTTTTGATGAAGGTTACTTTGTTAACACATCGATAGAGTTAAAGAAAAAAACCGTTGTATATTCCCATTAAGCTTGTTGCTGTGAAGCCAACTTGCATAAGTAGAAGCGCGTAATAACGATTAGTAAGTGAGAATTAAATAAAGAAAAGGTTTGAGATTAAAAAGAAAACAAATCCAAACTCAGATCCCTGGTTCTGTTTGGCCACAACAAATGCACCTATCAGTCCAAGTAATGACCCGGCAAACTCGCACCATGTCATTTGTTTTGTTAAATTGAGTACTAAATGCATAAGCTCCCTCAAATATGGAAACTAAATGGCAGATAAAAAGATACCTCTAAAAGTTATCCAGGGTGATAGAGAGACATTAGAAGTAAAAAAAGCTAATGAGATTCTTAAAGCATTACTGGTGGATAAGGATAGAGACACTGCCTTTCAGATTGCAGAAACGTTAACGCCCAAAGGGGCGTTAACTCTTGCTGAAAATAATCAGCGGAAACCTAAATAGAAACAAGAACTGGTTTAGCAGCACGTCGGCGTTGCTCTTCAGCAATTGCTTCAATAGCAGCCTCAATTGTCTTTTTGCCAGCCGGTGTAGTCATGCTGTCTGATAATGTAATCAGATCATTCATAGTGTCTTCCAGCGTTTGCTCAGACGAATTCTCAAAACTTACTTCAAGAATGGTAGCTTTTGTCATGGTGAACTCCTCAAAGATAAAAAAAAGGAGAACACAATGCCCATAAGGGAATGTATTCCCCTATGGGTAAATTATCTGCTTACAGATAACTAAAATTAATTGGCATCACCTGAATACAGGTGAGTAATTGAGCGTCCAATTGATGTGTCGGACGAACACTTCATACCAAACTAATCAGAAATTAGTAGGTATAAAATCGATAAATAAAAGATAGCGCTTACTTACAACCAAGTCAAAGTCAGGTCGTGATCTCCTTCACATTTCTTTAAACACATGTTTATTTTTCCAGCTTCTAAGGACCTACATAACCAGCTCAAGGTTTCTGGGAGAGTTAATACTATAAACCCTTCTAGGTTTTCAGGATATTTTCATAAGTTGTTGTTTATCATATGATTTAGTTCTAGGTATTGCGGAGAGTTAGGAATTTTTCAGGTTCTAGGTTTTCAGGACATTTACCTATATCATTGATTTATATAGATTGTAGTTCGAGGTTTTGCGGATAGTTGAGCTATTAGCAGAAATTATTTATCCAGAAAATGTTGCCTGAAGATTCGAGGTTTTGCGGAGAATTAAAGAATTATCGGCTTAATCAATTCCATTTGGCAATGGTCGAGGTTTTCAGGAGAGTTTCATATCTTATTGATTTATCTAACATTAGATTCGAGGAATTGCGGATAGTTGGGATGCAAAAAGTAAGATACGAGTGAGTATATCCAGCCTTTGCTTAATATGATCCTGAATATGGATGGATTAATATAAGATTTAACGTGCAACACTGTCGAATAGTTAGTATAGTTATCACGTCACTTTTGTATGTCAATGAAATATATAGACTTTTGTTCGAGGTTTTGCGGATAGTTGGGCATAATAATGGCTTAATACTGAATAACCTATCTGAGAGGGTTCGAGGTTTTCAGGAGACTTACGTTTATCATAGAGGTTTCTGGGAGAGTTCAAAGAGAAAAACTAGTGCCCTGGATCTTCCATGCTTAATCGAGATCTGTTCAAGGTTTTTGGGAGACTTACATTTTTACTTAATACCTTAGTTTGCGCGTGTGTTCGAGGTTTTCAGGAGAATTTGAAAAGATGACATTCGAGGTTTTCGGGAGAGTTTACAAAGCCCCCTTCAAGGTTTCTAGGAATTTTGTTCAAGGTTTTGAGGATATCAGTAGTTATCCACAACGTTATGTTAAATACAAACATCATAATTTGACTAAAATGTTCGAGGTTCTCAGGAGACACCCTCAAGGTTTCTAGGAGAGTTGGTAATTTAGCTTCAAGGTTTTGAGGATATTTGATATTGAAAAGTTGTTAAAAATAGTGGGGTTCGAGGTTCTTAGGCTTTTTAGGCTTATAACTAATTGAAATATTTAGTTTTTAGCTTCTATCCTCTCCTCTATCCCTCTTTAAAAAAAAAGCAAAGATCTTTTCAATCTGATAAAGGGTTGCGTATCCAGCTTTTTATGTCATCATCTCGTAATACAGTTTTTCAGGACAAAGGTATCAACCAAGAATGTCAGGTAATAACTTCAAAGAAGACAGTGCTGCTAAAAAAAATGCTCGCTCTATCCTAGACGACATTCAAGAAACTCAAGAGAAAGCACCCTCTTTACCACAGAATAATCAAAATTATGATTTGTTTGCTACTTTACTTGGTCCTTCAGGCGATACAGAACAATTATCGAACCTACTAAGTTTCTGGGATTCAATTCCACGATACAGCGTATCCAGACAAATCCAAGCTTCTATGCGGAATGAAGCCGGTAATTTACCTATTCTTAGAAAAGAATTTCAAACACCTGCTGGTGAAATATGTGAAATGGAGTTAAAGCCTGCACGTATTGAAGTTGGTGGAGAAGAAAAAGACTTTTACCCTGCAGAGTCAGAAGAATTAATAGAAGATATTTTACGGAAGATATTCTTACAACAAAGACATGGTTTCCATGATTCTGATCGTGATGAGTCCTGGTGTAAGTTCACGATCAACATGATAGTGAAAGAGTTAAAAGCATTTGGTAAAGTCAGAAGTCATGAAGAAGTTAAGCAAGCGTTAGAAATAATGGAAAATTGCCGTCTAACTATTACTGTTAACGGAAAACAGGCCTACAGTTCGAATATCCTCTCTGACAAGCTATTACAAGATAGAGCCTCATACAGAACAAACAGTAATGCCCTATCTGCAGTAAAGTTCTCATCACTTATAAGCAGAGCAATTAATAAATTCGATTATCGACAATATAACTACGCTGATGCTATGAGTTTGAAACAACCTTTAGCAAGATGGCTATTCAAAAGATTGGCTGATAGATTTATCAATGCAGGTATTGATGCACCAGCTTACAAGGTTATTTTTACTGAAATAGATAGAGATTCAGGTCTCATGCATCACAGATTGGTTACTCGTCGTATCGAAACATTGAAAATGGCCGTAGAAGAGTTAGTTGAAAGCGGTGTATTAATGCGATATGAAATGAATAGCATTAAAGATGGTAAAAAGATAGTTGATGCAGTTTTCATGTTACATGCCTCGATGAAATTCATCAAAGAAATGAAAGCAGCTAATGCAAGACAGAAAATCGTAAAAGAAAAAGCATTACGGCTTACAAAAAAATAAAAGTAACTATTTATCGAAAGCTTAATACCCCCCCCCCTCATTATGGTTGAGGGGAGGCAGTGAAGATGTGTCATCTTCACTTCTTATCTCTGATTATTCGAGTTAACAAATTAAATTACTTATTACGATTATGTAAGAAATTATAATCCTCAATAGCTTCCTTCTCATCACCTAGCCTAATGCTAAGCATTGCTGAATCAATACTATCAACTGCATCGCCATGTGGATAATATGGGCAAACATCACTCGTCCTAGCCCTGTAACAACCGAAATCAGAAAACAGCTCACGGAACTCAACTGTTGAACCATGTAATAACGCATTCTCCATACGCAAAGCATAGCTTTCATCTACTTTCGATTTATTAATAGCCTTTTCTAGTAAAACGAGTCCGCCTTCAAGCTTTGTTGCCTCAAGAAAGTGACGTATTTTCTCCACCGTTACTTCAAGAGTAAATGGTGTTTTAGCCTTCTTATTTTCTTGAACGGTTAAACGATCAGAAGGTATTGATTTATCAAGCACGGGGTGTGTTTTCATGTCGATCTCCTAACTTTAGAGAAGACCCCTCCCATAAGGGATCACGCTCCCTTATGGGGTTGAAATAAACAAACAGTAAGCTGTTTGTAGGTTGAGGTCGGTTTTATAAGTCCGACT
>JBLXHJ010000003.1:0-754652 GCA_048259785.1 Methylophaga sp. | reverse complement strand
TTTGAAACTGTAAACCTTAAGCCAAATGCCAATTCAATCAGCCTTTTCAGGCTCCCTCATCAGCAAGAGGGGCGCATTCTACAGCGTATTGACGCTGGGTCAACAGGAAGATTTTCCCTTTTAGACCCTTTATTACCTAGCTGTTTGAATCTATATGTTTTTTTATTTTCTTAAATTCAATATAGCTGTGAAAACATCCATTTTCTAGCTGCCTGAATACTGCTTGTTCCGGTCAGAAAGTCTTGTTATCGGCGTATTTGATCGTATTAAACAAATCAAAACTGACTTTCTGAGCGAACTCGATACTGGAGTTCGGCTCATTCCAAACTTACTTAAGGATGACCCAAGCAATTTTCTTCTTACCAGCTTGTATTAGATATTTTCCTGCACTGAGCTGTAAACTAGGCTCAACCACATCCCACTCCACTTTCACACGCCCATTGTTAAGCATGTCTTTCGCTTGTGCCGAATTGGCTACTAAGTTGGCTTTATTAATAACAGCACCGATAGCAAGATCAGCTTGTCCATCCAGTGAAATTTCGATTTCCGGTGTCCCCTCAGGTACTTCACCTTCCGTGATGACGTTCCCCGCCCCCTTATGGGCAGTGGCCGCAGCTTCCTCACCGTGAAAGCGAGCTACTATTTCTCTTGCCAACTCAATCTTCACATCACGAGGGTTAGCTCCGTTGTCTACGCTAGCCTTCAGGTTTTCAATTTCTTTTATAGATTTAAATGACAGTAGCTCATACCAGCGCCACATCAGTGAGTCAGGGATAGAGACTATCTTTTGAAACATAGTACCTGGTGCTTCGGTAATGCCCACATAGTTTCCTAGAGACTTAGACATTTTCTTGATGCCATCCAAGCCTTCTAATAATGGTGTCATGATAACGACTTGTGAATCTTGTCCTTCGGCCTTTTGTAATTCACGCCCCATTAATAGGTTAAATTTCTGATCGGTCCCGCCAAGTTCAACATCGGCTTTTAACGCAACAGAGTCATAACCCTGTACCAAAGGGTAAAGAAATTCGTGAATTGAAATTGATTGATTCGCTTTAAAGCGTTTTTTGAAATCATCACGTTCTAACATCCGAGCCACACTTAACTTTCCTGCTAACTTAATCATGAAGTCAGCACCTTTTTCTTTAAACCACTCGGAATTAAAACGTATTTCTGTTTTGCTCGGGTCTAGAATTTTAAAGACTTGTTCTTTATAAGTTTTAGCGTTCTCTTCAATTTCTTCGGAAGTGAGTGGCGGACGAGTAGCACTTTTCCCCGTTGGGTCGCCAATAAGTCCGGTAAAGTCACCAATCAAAAAGATAACGGTATGCCCCATCTGTTGAAATTGACGCATTTTATTGAGAAGAACAGTATGTCCAAGATGCAAATCAGGTGCAGTGGGATCAAAACCTGCCTTTATCCTTAAGGGTTTTCCTGTGGAGAGTTTTTCAATAAGCTCGCTTTCAACTAAAATTTCTTCCGCACCACGACGAATCTCAAGCATCGCCTCATCTACAGGGATCATTTACAGCACTCCAAGTTCTTGTGTTTTAAGTGGTCGGCAATATTATCACAACAGACATAAAATAAGGGGTTCCAATTCTGATCATTTATTGAGAGAATTGGGAGAATTTATAATTTTACCAAGAGTTTGCATATGAAACGTAATAGACTTTTGAACTCCCCAGCAAAGTCAAAACTGTTCTCAAGTGAAAAAAAGTTCTATGGCAAACGTCATCATTACATAGCCTTATCAATTGCAAGCGTGATCGGTGTATTTGTCACCAGCATGGTTCTGGCAACCAGCACTCCAGTCAGCACTGATACTAAATCGCAAACAATTAACCTTCCAGGCCAGATTGGTGCTGAACATACGGCAAACTCTGATGATTCATCAAAACAGTCTGTTCAATTAAGTCTGGCAACACCTGAACAACCAACTGTCAATAATCCACAAACTGAATTAGTTGATATTCCTGACTCTAGCGATCTTGGTGTTGCAGAATCTGCACAGCTTGAACGCATTAATTTAGAAGAATCTCAACAGGAAGAACAGTCTGTATCAGCTACTACAGATGAAAGAGTTAATATGGCAGCCTCGACTGAAGGAGCGGTTGATCCTTCCATAGCAGAATGGAAGCAAGTGACCGTTAAGTCTGGTGACAATCTATCACTCATTTTTCCTAAAGTGGGTTTATCAGCACGCGATGTCTATAACGTTGCACAAACTGGAAAATCTATTAAACCTTTACTTAATCTTAAACCAGGTCAGGAATTACACTTCGGCCTAACTAAAGATGAAGAAGGACAAACCCAACTTAAGCAACTTGATCTAATTTTTAGCCCTATCAAAAAATTAGAATTATTGGCCACTGAAGATGGCTATAAGGCTGAAATACTTACAAAAGAAACCGATAAACGCCAAAAACAAGTATTTGGTGAAATTGAATCGTCATTATTCGGTTCAGGTTTACAGGCGGGTTTATCAGATAAACTCGTGATGGAATTAGCCCATATTTTTGGCTGGGATATCGACTTTGCTCTTGACTTGCGTCAGGGCGATAGTTTCAAAGTGATTTTCGAAGAAGATTATCTTGATGGGAAAAAATTTGATGACGGCGATATCTTAGCCGCTGAATTTACAAACCGAGGCAAAACATTCCGAGCTGTTCGTTACACAGACAGCGAAGGCAATACACATTACTTTACTCCTCAGGGTGAAAGTATGAGAAAAACCTTCACCAGAACACCAGTGCACTTTAGCCGTATCAGTTCTGTCTTTAATCCTAATAGAAAGCATCCAGTCTTAAAAACAAACAGACCGCATCGTGGTGTTGATTATGCTGCACCGACAGGCACCCCTATCTTGGCAACAGGTGATGGCAAGGTCGATTTTATTGGAAATAAAGGTGGTTATGGTCGTGTAATTATCTTATCTCACGGCGGTAAATACACAACACTCTACGGCCACATGTCAAAATTCAAATCAGGTTTAAAACGAGGCCAACGTGTTAAACAAGGACAAGTCATTGGTTATGTCGGTATGAGTGGTCTGGCTACAGGTCCACATTTACATTATGAATTCCGTATCAATGGTGTTCACCATAATCCATTAACCGTGGCGCTACCAAAAGCTGAACCGCTGAACGCAAAATACATGGCAGATTTCAAACAAAAGTCCCAACCACTGCTTGTGCAACTGGATTCATTAAAAGTCCCAACATTGGCACTTAACCAAAACTAAAATATATGAGTCTATATATTGGTGTGATGTCTGGCACCAGTCTTGATGGTATTGATGTATCTATCACTGACTTCAATGATCAGCAGATACGTCTGATTGCTGCTGAGACTTACCCATTCAGTAATCAGTTAAGAAGAGATCTGCATCAGCTAATTAGTTCAGCCAGAACTCACTTACAACAATTGGGGCAAATTGATATTGCCTTAGGTCATGCATATAGCCAGGCAATCAATCAGCTTCTGAATGAAACACAAATAGCTGCAAACAGTATTGCAGCGATCGGTTGTCATGGACAGACTATTTTCCATGCACCAGAAGCTCAATATCCGTTTAGTATGCAAATAGGCAATGCAAATGTTATTGCTGAGAAAACAGGGATAACGACTGTCGCTGACTTTCGTCAACGGGACATGGTTCTTGGTGGTCAGGGAGCACCATTGGTTCCAGCATTTCACCAAGCCCTTTTTCACTCTGATAATGAAAACAGAGTCATTGCAAACATTGGTGGCATTGGCAATATAACCATTTTGCCAAAAGATAAAAAGAAAGCCGTTTCTGGCTTTGATACAGGCCCTGGAAATGTTCTGATGGATGAATGGTATCAGCAACACCACTTGGCTTTATATGATGCTAATGGCGACTGGGCTCGCGATGGTATCGTTGATGAACAACTGTTGGAAACGCTCATGGCAGATAGTTTTTTTCAACAGTCCATACCCAAAAGTACAGGTCGAGAATACTTCAATTTAAAATGGCTGAGCAATATTCTGGCTAATATTGATAAACCTATTCCAGCGAAAGATATTCAAAAGACCTTATTGGAAATGACAGCTCGTTCAATAAGTGATGCCATCATTAATTATGCTGATAATACTGATGCCGTGTTTGTCTGTGGCGGTGGTTCACATAATCAAGTTTTGATGGATGCCTTACACAAGAACCTATCAGGTGTCAGAGTCGATACGACATCTAGTCTAGGCCTTGCACCCGACTGGGTTGAAGCATGTGCCTTTGCCTGGTTAGCCATGCGAACGCTGTCTCATACTTCAGGTAACTTGCCTGCCGTCACTGGTGCAGAAAAGTTAAGTATTCTTGGCGCAATCTACCCATCTAACATCGCTTCATAAGCTGCCAGAGACATTAGTGTTTCAGCCAAATGAGTTATGTCACTCACATTCATCTGGCATAACCAGCCAGTATCAAATGGATCTTGGTTAATTAATTGTGGTGTATCTGTTAATGACAGATTGACTGCAGTTACTACGCCAGTCAGCAGAGAATAAAACTCTATCGCTGACTTCATTGATTCAATAACAAATAAGCTATCGCCTATAAAATAATTTTGCCCAATTATCGGTAAATGTACATGAGTAATATCGCCAACTTGATCCTGCAAAAACTCACTGATCCCCAGTCTTACTTCATTTCCGCCATCTAATGGGATCAACCATATATGCTGTGATGAGAAAAAGCGTTGATTAACATCGACCATACAAACTATTCAGCGATTTCAACCTTTGTGAAATTTCGGGACTAAACATATCCCAATTAAACTGCCAAAGCCAGTTCCCCACCATTGTTCCTGGTACATTCATTCTGTGTTTACCATCTAGGGATAAAATATCTTGCAATGGCAAGATCGCTAACTCAGATACCGAACGTAAGGCAGACCGAATCAGTAGCCATGGCATAGACTCTGTGGTTTCCCCATAGTAGGCCTGAATATGAGCTTTAGTGTGCTCATCAAGCTGCTGATACCAGCCTAGAGTAGTATTGTTATCATGTGTGCCAGTATAAGTCACACTGTCTTCACATTGCTGATGTGGCAGATAGGGATTTGAAGCATCACCACCAAAGGCAAATTGAAGAATTTTCATGCCTGGCATTCCATATTTTTCCCGAAGCTTAGTTACTTCTTCGGTAATAATGCCTAAATCTTCCGCGACTAAAGGGAGCTCACCAAAGTAGTCTAATAATTCATCAAATAACTGCTCACCGGGTGCAGGCTTCCATTCACCATCTACTGCCGTTTCACATGTTGCAGGGATTTCCCAACAAGCCTCAAACCCTCGGAAATGATCAATTCTGATTAAGTCAAAAAGTGCGAGCTGTGTTTTTAAGCGCCGTTTCCACCAATCAAAATTCTGTTGAATGTGATGTTGCCATTCATACAATGGATTACCCCAGCGCTGGCCTGTTTCAGAAAAATAATCAGGGGGAACCCCTGCAACCCGGGTAGAAGCCCCTTGCTCATCCAAGGTAAATAATAATGGCTCTGCCCAAACATCAGCACTATCATGGGCTACAAAGATAGGCATATCGCCAAATAACTTCACACCTTTCTTATTCGCATATTCTCGTAGTTGCTGCCACTGAGTGAAAAAGACATATTGCTCAAAGCGACGAATCATCAATGCTTCATCGCGTTCCTGTCTTACTTTACTTAACGCGTCAGGATGCCGGTCACGGAGTTCCTGTGGCCAGTCAAACCAGGCACGAGCCTGATTAAGATGACGAATTTCACGAAATATCACATAGTCATCAAGCCAATACTGCTGTTCACTACAAAACGAAATAAACTGCTGCTTATCTTCCTCAGTAGCATTTTTCAGAAACTGCCGATATGCCGTAGCCATTAAGCGCGACATTTTGGCGTCATTTAGTTTTGTCGGTTCAGCCCAGCTTTGTGATTTTAATGTCTCACGGCAAATAAAACGGTTATTACCCGCATGAGCAGACAAACACTGATATGGTGAGCCATCTTCGTGCGTTGGGCCAAGTGGTAACATCTGCCAGACTGTGCCGCCAGAAGCACAGAGAAAGTCAATGAATTTAAAGGCATCTGCTCCGAGATTACCCCAAGGTAAACTCGTTATATGTAAAAGGATGCCGCTTCGGCGCTTATTGAATACTTTTGCTTGATTCACTAGTTAACTTCCACGCCTCATTGTTCCCGACTGTTCCACACCAGCGCCACCATGAGAAACTACTTCAGATAATTTTTGCGGGACAACCTCACCTAACATTTGATACAGGTTAGACAAATGCAGACGATACAAACGCTCAAAATCACTCACACTATCAGCTGAGTTATAGTCGCCAAACCACCAGAACCAGTCTGACCCTTCACAAATGGCTAGTTGCCTTTCAAGTGCCAGTTGCATTTCTGGCTCAAACTCTTTGCTTGCCATCACCTTATCAAAGGTTTTTTTCGCATCACTCAATAAGTCCCAGGCTCGGTTCTTGTCTTTATCACCTACCCAGGTGGAGTAAGAACCATAAACCCAGCTTCCACCGACCATCTTAGGCAGGTCGGCAGCTTGAACACCATTTTCAAGACATTCACTGAATGTGGTAAGTTCGATATCAGGATGCTCAGACAAGGTTCGATACAAACTCTGTAGGAAATAATAGCCATTGTATGAATAATATTCCCAGGCATTTTCTCCATCCAAAATCACAGAAATGACCCGGTCATCATCCCCCTCGGTATTGGCTTTGATATTGAGGATATGATGAATGAAATCATTGACAGCATCATCAGCCCCCCACTTCGTATAAGTAAAGCCAATCATATCCGATAGACCGTCGTCTCTATAAAAGCAGACAGGTGACGTACCAGGTAATTTGTATGGTTTATGTATGCTTGCATCATTCATGCCCGAGAGTTTTAAACTATTTCTGAGCACATTTTCACCTGTGGCAGCCCATGTGAAGCCATGTTTAGCAATCAGTTTTAATGCCGCTTCTGAAACAGCACCTTCTGAAGGCCAACAGCCTTTAGGTGTAAAACCAAAAAAGGATTTAAAGACTTTTATCCCCTCTTCCATATGCCAGTGGGCACGCTGCTCTCCTCCCGGGTAATGGGTTTCAAGCGGTAGTTCAGCATCAGGCATCGCCTCATGAGCTGAATTGATATCAAGTAATAACGGGATGATGGGATGTGCATATGGCGTCACTGATAACTCAACACGTCCTGTTTCAGCAAGACGGCGATAACGTGGTATCAAATCTTTTAACAGCTCACCAATAACAATCATCAACTGACGTCTGTCATGAAATGTGTAATGTCTGCCTTTTTTCATTAGAGCCTGAATGCGAACATCACTGCGTCTGACTGACTCAGCCATCCAGACTAAGTGATACCAGACCAGCATATCGATCATAAACTGATCATTCACATAATTGAGGCGCTCAGGGTCGTTGAGAAGCCAACGTGCCATTTTGACAAGTTTGGCGAAATGCGGAAATGGCTGGATTAATTTTTCATCATTTGCGCGTAAACAGGCATTAATTAATGTTTTACGCTCTTCGGCGTGAACTGGCTGCACAGGAGAGTCCAGGGCAATCAGCAGTGGATCTTTTAACCTACCAGTACCTTTAAATCTCCCCTGCAACTGCTCATCATAGTCAGCAAGTTGCTCCAATAATGTCGGCGCAAAATTGACGACAGCTTTAGCACCAGCCACATTCTCTAAGTGCCACGCCATATCGACGTAATCCTTAATGGCATGAAGGTATGTCCATGGCAACTGATACAGTCCGCCCATAGGCTCACTGTATTGAGGCTGGTGCATATGCCAGCAAAGTACCACTTTTATTTTATCTGACATAACGATAATTTTGTCCTAACATTTCAGGTGTGACTAAAACCACGCCGTTTGGAGAGACGTAATAACGTTTTGCATCTTGTTCCGGATCTTCACCAATCACCGTACCTTCTGGAATAACGCAGCCTTTATCAATAACCACACGTTTAAGTACTGAGTGACGACCAATCGTCACATCTGGTAAAACAACGCTGTCTTCAACCAATGAGTAACTGTGTACCTCAACATTCGAAAATAAAACAGAGTGGCGCACAGTCGAGCCAGAAATGATGCAGCCCCCAGATACCATTGAATCGACAGCCATACCTCTTCGGTCATCATCATCAAACACAAATTTCGCCGGTGGCTGTTGCGCCTGATGTGTCCAGATAGGCCAATCATCGTCATATAGGTTCAACTCAGGTGTCACACCAATCAGTTCCAGATTGGCAGACCAAAAAGCATCAATAGTCCCTACATCCCGCCAATAGCCAGGGTCATTGCCCTGAACATCTTTATATGGAAAAGCAACAACTTTATAATTTTTAATCAAATTGGGGATAATATCGTGCCCAAAATCATGAGTCGAAGTGCGTGTATCGGCATCTTTGATTAACTGTTCATATAAAAATGCGGCATTAAAAACATAAATGCCCATCGAAGCCAGCGCCACATCTTCGCGACCCAAAATAGGGATTGGTTCATCAGGTTTTTCGTTAAACGCCACGATGCGTCTGTTTGCATCTACCGACATCACTCCCAGTGACTTGGCTTCTTCAATCGGTACTTCAATGCAGCCGATTGTCATATCCGCGTTTTGAGCAACATGCTCAGCTAGCATATCACCATAATCCATTTTATAAATATGATCACCAGCCAGTATCAGTACATATTCCGGACCATGGTTTCTTAGGATATCGATATTTTGATATACCGCATCAGCCGTGCCGGCATACCAGCCTCTCTCATTACGCTGTGATGCTGGTAGTAATTCGACAAATTCACCCAGTGCGCCTCGCATAAAGCCCCATCCCTGCTGAACATGCCGAATTAAAGAGTGGGCCTTGTACTGAGTGAGAATTCCTACACGCCGAATACCTGAGTTAACACAATTAGACAGAGGAAAATCAATAATTCTGAACTTACCACCAAATGGTACGGCGGGTTTAGCACGCCAATCCGTCAGTTGTTTAAGCCGAGAACCACGACCACCGGCTAAAATTAAAGCCAAGGTATCACGGGTAAGACGACTGACAAAACGGGTACTATTGTTTTCACTCATAGATGAATTCTCCGGCAAAAAACCTATTATTTGTGCTGTAATATTGTTAGCCTGCCATAAGCAAGCATTGAACAGCAATTAAAATTTACAGGACAGTATGACGATGATTTTTGACAACAATTTGAATGAAGACATCATTAAAATTATAGAAGCTCGTCATCATGACCCATTCAGCGTGCTGGGCCTTCATCTGAATGCCGGTCAAGCTGAAATCCGCGCTTTTTTACCTGATACTGAAACCGCCACTATTGACGGCAAACTCCCAATGCAACGCGTTGAAGGTAGTGACTTTTTTGTTTGGAAAGGTCCTCAGGAAAAAATTACTTGGCCTTATAAAATACATCGTCACTGTCATAACGGTGAGCAAGTTGCTTACCATGATCCCTACAGTATCATGCCGCAAATATCAGACTATGACCTTCACCTTTTTTCTGAAGGTAAGCATTGGCATGCTTATAAGATTCTTGGTGCGCACTACTACGAAGTTGAAGGAATTAAAGGCACCTTATTCGCCACATGGGCCCCAGGTGCGGAACGTGTAAGTGTCGTCGGTAATTTCAACCAATGGGATGGTCGACGCCATCCTATGAGAGTAAGAGGAGCAACCGGTGTATGGGAAATTTTTATTCCTGAACTCATGCCGGGTGAACTCTACAAGTTTGAAATTAGGAGTCGCCAAGGTGGATCACTACACCTGAAAATGGATCCTTATGGACAACAATGTGAATTAAGACCCGGCACCGCCTCCATTATTACCCACCCAAGCAAACACCAATGGAGTGATGAGGAATGGCTTACAACACGGGAACGTAGTAACTGGCTCCACACACCTCATTCTATCTATGAAGTCCATCTCGGTTCCTGGAAACGCCATCAGGATGGTCGGTTTTATAGCTATCGTGAGTTAGCTGACGAGCTTGTGCCATATGTGAACGAGATGGGCTTTACTCATATTGAATTGTTACCGATTACCGAACATCCTCTGGATATCTCATGGGGATATCAAACCACCGGCTACTTTGCACCAACCAGTCGCTTCGGCAGCCCCGATGACTTCCGCTATTTTGTCGATCAATGTCACCAGCACGATATTGGCGTGATCTTAGATTGGGTTCCTGGCCACTTTCCAAAAGACTCTCATGGACTTGCTAAATTTGATGGTACCGCATTGTATGAACATGCTGATCCCCGACGTGGAGAGCACCAGGATTGGGGCACGCTTATCTTTAACTACGGCAGAAAAGAAGTATTTAACTTCTTATTATCCAGTGCTTTTTACTGGTTGGAAGAATTCCATATCGATGGGCTTCGTGTCGATGCTGTAGCATCCATGTTGTATCTGGATTATTCAAGAAAAGAAGGAGAATGGCTTCCAAATCAATATGGCGGCCGAGAAAACCTCGAAGTTATCGAGTTTTTCAAACACGTTAATAGCGTATTACACAGCGAGCACCCTGGTTGTATTATCACGGCTGAAGAGTCTACCTCCTACCCAATGATTTCTCGGCCAACAGACATTGGTGGTCTCGGTTTTTCTATGAAATGGAATATGGGCTGGATGCACGATATTTTAGAATATATGCAACAAGATCCCATTCATCGTCGCTATCATCACGATGATCTGACCTTTGGCCTGCTCTACGCGTTCACAGAAAACTTTGTTTTACCTTTCTCTCATGACGAAGTTGTGCATGGTAAACGCCCGATGATCTACAAAATGCCGGGTGATGAATGGCAACGCTTTGCTAACTTACGCTTGCTCTATACCTTCATGTTCAGCTACCCAGGCAAAAAACTGCTATTTATGGGGTGTGAATTTGGTCAGGGCAGTGAATGGAACTGTGAAAAAGATTTAGATTGGTATGTACTTGATTATCCAGTACATCAGGGACTGAAAAAACTGGTGGCGGATCTCAACAATACTTATAAAAGTCTGCCAGCATTGTATAAACACGAATTTGAATCACAAGGCTTTGAATGGATTGATTGTAATGACAGGGAACATTCCATTCTGAGTTATTTACGCAAAAATAATGAAGAATTTATTATTGCTGTATTCAACTTTACACCAGTCCCACGAGATAACTACCGTCTCGGCGTACCTGAACTGGGGGATTACGAAATCATTATCAATTCAGACTCTGAGTATTACGCGGGTAGCAATTACCATAATCTGCCTGTTATCAGTGCTGAACAAACAGCCTGGTCAGACAGACCATATTCAATGCAACTCAATCTACCGCCATTATCCGGGCTGATTTTGCAAAAGAAACATTGAGCGAAAAGATAGGCTTATTCCTCCTGATCTATTAGGAGGAATAAGCTATTGAAATTTACTTACTGTCTTAACTCGCGAATGAGTTTAATCAGATGTGTTGTTGAACTGTCGTGGGCTGAAATTTCCGCATCATCTTTCAGTTCAGGAACAATCGCTTTAGCTAACTGTTTACCAAGTTCGACACCCCATTGGTCAAAAGAATTAATATTCCAGACCACACCTTGTACAAACACTTTATGTTCATACAATGCCACTAATTGTCCCAACATTTCTGGGGTAAGTTTAGGAAATAACAAGACGTTACTTGGTCGGTTTCCAGGGAAAACTTTATGAGGTAACAGCGCTTCAAGCTCTTTGCCTTCATAACCTTCTTTAACCAGCTCAGCACGCACTTCTTCAGCTGTTTTACCTTTCATTAGCGCTTCGGCTTGTGCCAGGCCATTTGCTAATAGAATAGACTGATGATCACATTCTGGATAATGACTATTCACCGGCAAGACAAAATCTACTGGGATTAACTGTGTACCTTGATGAATCAACTGAAAATAGGCATGTTGGCCATTGGTTCCTGGTGTCCCCCAGATAACAGGACCTGTTTTATAGTTGATACGTGCGCCAGAACGGTTAATAAATTTACCATTACTTTCCATATCTAACTGTTGCATATGGCTAGGGAAACGAGCCAATGAGTGATCATAAGGCACAATCGCCTGGGTTTGAGAATTAAAGAAGTTCACATACCAAATACCCAGCATGCCCATGATCACTGGGATATTTTCTTTCAATGGTTGCTGACGGAAATGGTTATCCATCTGATGACCACCGTCGAGCAAACGCTCAAAATTATCCATACCAGTATATAAAGCTATCGGTAGGCCAATGGCACTCCATAAGGAATAACGACCACCGACCCAGTCCCAGATTTCAAACATATTGGCAGTATCAATACCAAATTTGGCGACTTCATCAGCATTAGTTGAGACAGCAACAAAATGTTTTGCTACATCTCCTTGTTTACCTTGTTTCAGAAACCAATTACGTGCTGAGTGAGCATTAGTAATCGTTTCCTGTGTGGTGAAGGTTTTTGAGGCAACAACAAATAAAGTCGTTTCAGGGTTTAATTTTTCTAAGGTTGTGCTTAAATCAGTGCCATCAACATTAGACACAAAATGCACACCCATGCCATCAATACCATAAGGCTCAAGTGCGTCACAAATCATGGCAGGCCCTAAATCGGAACCGCCGATGCCGATATTAACAATGTCTGTAATCTTTTTACCTGAGAACCCTAACCACGTGCCACTGTGAACCTGCTCGCAAAAATTACGCATTTTATCGAGCACAGCGTTGACCATTGGCATCACATCTTTGCCGTCCACCATCACCGGTGTATTACTGCGATTTCGAAGCGCGGTATGTAATACAGCCCGACCTTCCGTATGGTTTATGGCTTCACCTTTGAACATACGCTCAATCCAGTCCTGGATTTCAACGGCTTCAGCTAACTGGATTAACTTATCTACTGTTTCTTGAGTGATACGGTTTTTGGAATAGTCCAGTAACAAATCACCACTTTTGATAGAAAATCGTTCAAACCGGTTTGAGTCAAGCGCAAACTGCTCACGCATGGATACAAATTTCAGGTCAGAATAGTGTCTGACCAAAGACTGCCATTCAGGTATATTCAAAGGTGTCATAGTTCTTAGATTTCTTGTATTAGTTATAATTATTGACTGAGGAATGAAGGCAGTTCAGCCCATTTTATGGTCTGCTGCTCCCCTGTCGCCATGGTTTTAATACCGATTGTTTGGTTCGACACTTCTTCATCCCCCAGAATAAGTGTCCAACGAGCTCCACTTCGATCAGCGCGTTTGAATTGGCTTTTAAAACTACCACCACCGCAATGGCTTATCAACCTTATACCAGGAAGCTCATCGCGTAAGCGTTCGGTTAATAACGCGGCCTGTGCCATGGCTTGTTCACCCACGGCGACTAAATACGCATCAGTTTGCTTTGTTTCAGGTAGAGCGTCAGTTGCTTCAAGCAGAGCCACAAGGCGCTCTAAACCAATAGCAAAGCCAATTGCTGTAGCCTCTTTGCCTCCCAGCTGAGCTACTAAGCCATCATAACGACCGCCTGCACAGACTGTACCTTGTGAGCCAAGCTGATCTGTAACCCATTCGAATACAGTTTTACCGTAATAATCCAAACCTCTGACCAGTCTTGGATTAATTTCGTAGGCAATACCGACACTGTCGAGTATCTGACATAACTGTTCAAAATGTTGCTTAGATTCTTCATCCAGATAATCGATTAATTTGGGTGCAGCGTCATTGAGCGCTTGCATCTCTGGATTTTTACTATCCAGAATCCGCAGAGGATTCGAATGTAAACGGCGCTGACTATCCTCATCCAGTTCTGACTGATGTTGTTCAAAGTAGGCAATTAATACTTCACGGTAGGCTAAGCGAGCTTCTGTACTGCCTAATGAGTTTATCTGTAACGTTACACCTTTCAAGCCTAATACTTTCCATAGCCTCGCCGTCAGCATAATCATCTCAGCATCAATATCAGGTCCATTAAAACCATAGGCTTCAACACCTATTTGATGGAACTGGCGATAACGGCCTTTTTGCGGACGTTCATGACGGAACATGGGACCCATATACCAAAGACGCTGTGTTTGGTTGAGTAAACCATTTTCCATGGCTGCACGAACACAGCCAGCCGTACCTTCCGGACGTAGCGTCAGACTGTCGCCATTGCGATCCTCAAAGGTATACATTTCTTTTTCGACGATATCAGTGACTTCACCGATTGAACGCTTAAAAAGCTCTGTTTTTTCAACGATTGGGAAACGAATTTCTTGATATCCATAACCAGCAAGAACATCTTTTAAGATAGTTTCTATCACTTGCCAGTATGGAGTTACTTCAGGGAGAATATCGTTCATCCCCCTGATAGAGCGGATAATCTCTGCCACGTCTAACTAATATCCTTTATCGGTATTGTTTTAATATTACTTTGTTGTTTTTGTATTTCAATACGCTTGCGTATTTGCTGCTCTAGCTCGTCCACCAAAGCCTCATTTTCTACTTTATGGTTTGGCTTTCCATCGACATAGAGCAAATTGGGTGTACCGCCAGTCAAACCAATGGCCGCTTCTTTCGCTTCTCCTGGACCATTCACAACACAGCCAATAACAGCCACATCCATCGGCTCTGTAATATCTTCAAGTCTGGCTTCAAGAGCATTAACCGTAGAAATGACATCGAATTGCTGACGAGAGCATGAAGGACAGGCAATTAAGTTGATACCTTTACTACGAATTCGCAAGCTTTTTAAAATATCAAAGCCGACTTTAATTTCTTCTACAGGATCTGCAGCAAGTGAAACACGAATGGTATCGCCAATGCCTTCAGATAGTAGCATTCCCAGGCCTATCGCTGACTTGACTGAACCAGAACGCAAACCACCGGCTTCCGTGATCCCTAAATGCAGTGGTTGTTCAATCTGCTGAGCAAGTTTTCTGTATGCATGCACTGTCATAAACACATCAGATGCTTTTAGACTGACTTTAAAGTCGGGATAGTTCAACCTATCCAGAATATCAATATGTCTCAACGCCGATTCAACCAAAGCATCTGGAGTAGGCTCGCCATATTTTTTCTGTAATTCTTTTTCTAAAGACCCCGCATTCACACCAATACGAATAGGAATGCCGTGATCACGTGCACTATCGACAACAGCACGGACACGTTCTTCCCGTCCGATATTACCCGGGTTAATTCGCAGACAATCGACACCAAGTTCCGCAACACGTAGCGCAATTTTGTAATCAAAATGGATATCAGCTACCAGCGGAATAGAGACTTGTTGTTTAATTTTACCGAAGGCCTCTGCAGCATCCATGGTAGGCACAGAAACACGCACAATATCAGCGCCTACATTTTGTAATGCTTGAATTTGAGCTACAGTGGCGGCGACATCAGTCGTCTCAGTATTTGTCATACTTTGAACAGCAACAGGTGCATCACCACCAACAGCAACATTACCGACCATTATCTGTCTGGATTTTCTCCGCTGAATATTGACTGTCGTATTTTCCATCATGACTGAGCTCCTAACGTCAGTTTTGCGACATTGCCCTGTGTGTATGGCGCCAGATCAACAGGTTTACTGTTGTAAGTAACATCAGCAAAATCTGCTTTACCTAATAAAATTTTCACTGGCAGTTCACTTTTCAACTCAACAGATTGTTTGGCTTTCATGACTTGGCTTAATAAGACATTCATCGCCGTATCAGTTACTTCAACCCAGCAGTCGCCACTAAAAGACATTTTGAGGATATTTTGTTGAGGTTCTGATACCGATTCTGACGCCGTATTAGCCACATCAGGAATATCCGTATCCTCAGTTGAATCAATCGCACTGTTATCGGGTTCTACTACACCAGCAGTATCATCTTCTGGCATTAAGTCAGGCGAATCCGCAACCGGTTCATGACTAGTAACAGTCTCTTGATCAGCCGGTTTATCAAGTTCAGTTTTATCCGGCACTACTGAACCAAACTCATCCGCTTCGCTAGAGGTTGACGTTTGATTGGTTTGCCACTGTTGGTAGGCTGACCAAATAATAAAGGTGCCGACAAGTAGAAAAATAATCATCAACCAGGGGAATGGTTTTTGTTCTACAGCGCCGAGAGTCTTAACCAGTCTTGGCTCATCATCAACCAGTAAATACTCGTCATTGAAGACAGCTAGCATTTCTTCCTGGGGTAAACCCAAAAATTTCACATAGCTGGCAAAATAGCCACGAGCATATGTCCGTCCATGCAGTTTATCCCACTGCTGATTTTCGAGATAAATAATAATATCTCTGGTTAAACGGAGCTGCGTTGCTACTTCTGCTACGGATAATTTTTTATTTTCACGTGCCTGCTGAAGACGTGCTCCAAGACTCGGGGTATTCGAAGTCACTACAAAATCGTCATTCAAATCACTCATCACTCAACAAGCCCTTGGTTAACAATACGCATCTCATCCGAATCAGGAAAACGAGAACGCAAAATAAGTTTATAGCTGGATACAGCGTTTTTATCAGCTAATTTAGTTTCAATTTTGATCCCTAATAAAAGGGCTTGTGGCGTCCAGTTTGCCGCTTGCTGAAAGCGTTGAATATAGCCTCTGGCCTGTAAATAATTTTGTTGTTGATAGCTGATAGAAGCCATTTTTAATAAGGACTTAGGTAATCTCGGCGCCATCTGTAATGCTTTACGGAAATAGCCTTCCGCTTGATCTATAGCCCCTGCTTTTTCCGTACAAAGCCCGGCATTTTCATAAGCCAGAGCAGCACTGGAGTACAATGGATTTTCTAATGCCTTAAGAAACCGTTTCTCAGCTTCATCATATCTAGACTGCTGACATAAAAAAGCACCGTAGTTATTTTGTGCTTCTGAATAATCGGGTGCTAGTTGAACAGCCCTTTCGAAATGCTCTTCTGCTTTATCGTTCTCACCTAAGTACTGATAGAGAAGTGCAATCGTGTTATGGGCACTGGATAAATTAGGATTTTGCTTTAATGCTTTTTCTAATTTTTCCAAGGCAATTTTGTAATCACCACGCTGCATGTAATTCAGGCCAAGCCGCATGTTTATGTCAGCAGCTTTTGCATCTTTTGCAACATATTCGCTTCTCGTACCACCGGTACTATTACACGCAGTGAGAACAAAAAACGCTATCAAAATTACAGCAAAACTGACGCGATTACTCATCGATGAATCACAACCTCCTGAGCTCGCATACGTTCACTTCGACGTGACTTATCCTGTACTTCGCCAGCGAGCTGACCACAGGCAGCGACAATATCATCACCTCGTGTTTTTCTAACCGTAGCAACGAGACCTTGATCGATCAAATATTGCTGAAATCTGACAATCTGATTACGCGAAGAACATTTGTAGTGTGTTCCAGGAAACGGATTAAAAGGGATCAAATTAATTTTGTTTGGTAAACCCTTTAAAAGTCGAACCAAGTCTTTTGCATCCTGAATGGAATCATTAATACCATCCAACATCACATATTCGACGGTAATATGGCGTCGCTGCTGACCGACGACATAGCGCTTGCAAGCTGCTAATAATTCAGCAATCGGGTACTTCTGGTTAATTGGAACAATTTGATTTCTTAACTCATCATTAGCTGCGTGTAATGAAATGGCCAGACTGACATGACAATCTTCGCGAAGTTTATCAATCATCGGTACTATTCCAGATGTACTCAATGTCAATCGCCGCCATGAAATACCATAACCAAAATCATCACGCATTAAGTTCATTGCCGTGACAACATTATTATAGTTTGCCAACGGCTCCCCCATTCCCATCATCACCACATTGGTGACAACTCGGTTACCTTTGGGATCTTTACCTAAAGCTTCATTGGCAATCCATAACTGCGCAATAATTTCTGCAGCATCCAGATTGCGATTAAAACCTTGTTGGGCTGTTGAGCAAAATGTACAGGTCAACGCGCATCCGACTTGAGAAGACACACATAAGGTTCCTCTCCCACTTTCGGGAATAAAAACCGTCTCGATAGCATTGCCACAGGAGAGTTTAATAATCCATTTACGCGTACCATCCTGAGAGACATGTTCGTGCATCACTTCAGGCAATTTAATTTCAGCAACTGCCTGCAATTTTTCTCTTAGTGCTTTGCTCAGATTACTCATCTCAGCAAAGTCAGTGATCCGATATTTATGGATCCACTGTAAAAGCTGACGAGCACGGAAAGGTTTTTCGTCTAATTCAACGAAAAACGCTTCCAGACCATGCAGATCTAATCCTAAAAGATTCGTGCGTTCAGTCATAAATTACTCTTAGCGTGTGCGGGCGCAAACTTCATCATCAGCGAAGAAGTAAGACACTTCACGTGCAGCACTTTCAACTGAGTCAGAACCATGTACCGCATTTTCATCAATGCTTTGGGCGAAATCAGCACGAATCGTACCTGCAGCGGCTTCAGCTGGGTTTGTTGCACCCATCAGATCACGGTGAGTTAAAACCGCATTTTCACCTTCCAGTACTTGAACGATAACGGGTCCAGAAGTCATAAAACTGACAAGGTCTTTAAAGAAAGGACGTTCTTTGTGTTCCGCATAAAAGCCTTCAGCTTTTTCTTGTGACAGGTGCATCATTTTTGCAGCCACAATTTTTAAGCCTGCTTTTTCAAAGCGCGTGTAAATTTCACCAATGACATTTTTTGCAACAGCATCAGGTTTGATGATAGAAAGAGTGCGTTCAATCGCCATGTTATTCCTCTATATTTAATTTGAGTCAAGAAAATCCTGATATTCTAGCATTTCTCAGCCACCTAATATCAATGTTGTGAAACAAATCACGTTAAATCTGTTTTTACTTTGGATTTTATGGCAAAAGCATTACTATCAGATGACTATTTAGTAACCATAGGAAGCGATTTTGACTACCCAATCTGCATTTAAGCGCATCGGACTTTTTATTCGTAAAGACGACCCTGTTATGGAAAATGCGGTTGAGCAGGTAAACGAATTTCTGGCAACACGGGATTTAACCGTGGTGTGTAATGAGCCACTGTCATTTTTACCGTCACTTGATGTTATTTCAATTAAAGAGTTCAAAACCCATTGTGACCTGACAATTGCGATTGGTGGTGATGGTACCCTGCTCTCTGCGTCACGGGCACTGGCAGGCACGAATATGCCAGTGGTTGGTATCAATGTGGGTAGATTGGGTTTCCTGGCTGATGTCACATTAACGAATTTAGCACACCAACTTGATGCTATTCTTTGTGGCCGCTACCGTGATGATAGTCGTTTTTTACTTAATGCAACAATAAAAGACTCAACAAAAGCGCCCAGCATTGCGATGAACGATGTCGTCATTCATTCTCATCAGAATTTACATATGATTGAGTTTGAAACTCATATCAACGGCCGTTTTCTCAATAGTCAGCGTGCAGATGGGATTGTTGTCTCTACCCCAACAGGCTCGACAGCCTACGCCATGTCAGCAGGTGGTCCTATCCTTGATGTTGATCTGGATGTTGTCGTTTTAGCTTCAGTCTGTCCCCACACATTAAGTAACCGTCCTTTAGTCATTTCTGCCAATAATGTGATTGAAATTACATTAAGCGAAAACAATATCACTACGGCCATGGTGACTTGTGACGGACGTCCTGGGCTGGTTTTGCAACCAGGCCAGACTGTTCGCATAGAAAAACACGAAAGTAGAATCAGGCTATTGCATCTTGAAGATCACGACCATTATTCTATCCTCCGCGCCAAACTGGAATGGGGAAGAAAGTTAACATGCTAATCAGTCTGACTGTTAGGAATTTAGCCGTTGTAGAAGATCTCGCTCTGACATTTGAACCTGGTATGACATCGCTAACCGGTGAGACGGGTGCGGGTAAATCAATGTTGGTTGACGCACTTAGTTTGGTGCTTGGTGACCGTGCAGACTCAAACATGATTCGACATGGCGCCGAACGTGCTGAAATTGAAGCTGACTTTAATTTAGGCAAAAACGCAAGTCTGGCTAAATGGTTAGAAGAAAATGAGCTAGACGAGGATGAACAATGTCATTTGCGTCGTACGATCAGCCGTGATGGCCGCTCTAAGGGGTATATCAACGGCCGTGCAGTTCCTTTAGCCTTGCTAAAAGAAGTCAGTGAACGCAGTATTGATATTCATGGTCAACATGCACATCAATCATTAATACGCCCACAAACCCAACGAGAAATTTTAGATATTGTTGCCGACAATAAAGCCCTACTGAATAAGTTAAAAACAGCCTATCGCGACTGGTCAGCATCTCAACAAGAACTTGAGCTACTGCAAAGCCAGGCTGAAGAGCAAAAAGCAAAACAAGAATTACTGCAGTATCAGGTATCAGAGCTGGAAAGCTTTCAGTTAACAGAAACGCATATTCAAGATCTTCTTCAGCAACAGAGTCAACTTGCCAATGCCTCCCAGCTCATTAGTGTGGCCGAAGCCGGTTTACATCGCATTTTTGATGAAGAACAAGCAGCGGCCTACGATATTATCAATCACACATTAAGTGAGCTCGAGAAACTACAAGCTCTTGAACCACGCTTTGCCAGCGCTGTTGAAACGCTTAATGCCGCGATTATCAACCTTGATGAAACAGCAAATGACTTGCGGCATTATCTGGATCATATCGATCTTGATCCGGCTCGTTTGAACGCGATCGAAGATGAATTGTCACAACTTCACGATATTGCGCGTAAGCATCATGTCGAGGTTGAACAACTCCCCGCACTATATGAAGAATTAAGTACAGAGCTGGAAAGGCTTTCCAATAGTGAAGTCCATCTTGCCAAACTGCAGACAGCCTTATCAGGCAAAGAAGCAAATTGCCTTGCATTAAGCCGTGAAATACACGAAAAAAGAGTCAAAACAGCCAAACCATTAGCTAAACAGATTTCAGCATCAATCAAACAGCTGGCCATTCCTGCAGGCGAAATAGATATCGAAGTCGTTGCTAATAGCGATGAAAAATTTTCAGAACACGGTTTGGACAGCGTTCGTATCTTGGTTAGAACGAACCCTGGACAGCCATCCGGTGAGCTAGCAAAAGTAGCTTCTGGTGGTGAACTGGCGCGAATTAGTCTGGCAATTCAAGTTGTCACAGCGGGAAAACGGACTGTTCCAACCTTAATATTTGATGAAGTTGATGTTGGTATTGGTGGAAGCGTCGCTGAAGTCGTAGGGCAACACCTAAGAAAACTGGCAACTACGCAGCAAGTCATCTGTATTACTCATTTACCTCAAGTCGCTGCGCAAGCTCATCACCAACTACAAGTCAATAAAAAGCATTTAGATGACAGCACGCACATTGTCGTTGATAAGCTCGACAGACAACAACGAATTGAAGAAATTGCCAGAATGTTAGGTGGGGTGAACCTGACCCAAAAAACACGCTCTCACGCAGAAGAAATGTTGGATCAGGCTCAGCAATAAAAATAACCCAGGACTATTGTTCTTTTTGGCACAAACGACAAATGCCATAAATATATAAACTATGGTCAGTCATCTCGAAGCCTTTTTCCTTGGCAATAGCGCGTTGACGTTGTTCAATCACTTCATCAACAAATTCTTCAATGCGATTGCAGCGCACACATAAAAGATGGTCATGATGACTGCCATCTTGTAGTTCAAATACAGCATGCCCGCCTTCAATGCTCAGTCTTGAAACTAAGCCCGCACCTTCAAATTGTGTCAGCACACGATAAACCGTCGCTAAACCAATTTCTTCTCCCATATCCAGTAATGCCTTATAGACATCTTCCGCACTCATGTGACGTAATTCAGAGGTTTCCAGAATCTCCAAAACTTTTAGTCTTGGCAGCGTCACTTTTAATCCAGCTTTTCGTAAATCTTGTCTTTCCATTATTATTGTTGCCTCGTAGAAATGCTGCGAATAGAGTATCATCGCAGATTGGTAATTAACTACAGAAATTAATACTAAATGAAAAGCTCCGTTGTTTACAGCCTTTCCTTGGCAGTTCTTTTATCGTTGTCAGCTTGTAGCACTGATAAAGTCCCAGGTGTTTACCGCATCGACATTCAGCAAGGTAATGATGTTACTCAAGAAATGCTCAATCAACTTGAACCGGGTATGACCAAAAATCAAGTTGCTTATGTCATGGGAACACCACTACTAATTGACACTTTTCATCCTAATCGTTGGGACTACCTCTACAGCTACCAACCTGGCGGTGAAGATCGTGAGCAGCGCAGAATTACACTTCACTTTGATGAGGCAGATAAGCTGATACGTATCGATGGTGACACCCGGACTGTAGCGAAAGCCGATTTACCCCAAGTAGAACGTCAGGATAAAAATGTTATTGTTCCTCTCACTGAGAAAAAATCAGGACTTTTCTCTAAAATGAAAAGCTTGGTAGGTCTGGGCGACGATGATGAAGATGTAGAAGTTATCGAAGGTACAAATCCTGCGAAGCCAGAAATTGATCAACAACAGGTTCCAGATACAGATATTCAATAAAAAAGGCGCCTTTGGCGCCTTTTCTTATACTGGTGTTTCAAACTCATCAGTCGAGGGGTTGTAGCACATTAGCTCACCTTTATCGAGGTCAAAATACCAGCCGTGTAATCTGAGCGTACCTGCTTCAACCCGCTCTTTGATGCACTCAAATGTCATCAGATTTTGCAAAGAAACAAGTACAGCACGCTGTTCACACAATTTTAGCTGAACACTCTCATGTTCGTGTTTTTGATTCACTTTTACCCAATCTTTTGCATTTTGTGCAATCGATACCCAACGGTGAATAAATTTTGAATCTTCGACACCTTCACTTTGCCACAAAGCGCGGATCCCGCCACAATTCCCATGCCCCATCACCACAATGCTTTCGACTTTCAGCGCATTAACGGCAAACTCCAAAGCTGAACTGGTACCATGATGATTATTGTCTGTTTCACACGGTGGTACTAAGTTTGCAACGTTTCTCACTGTAAAAATATCGCCGGGATCACAGTCAGTCAAAATAGCCGGATCTACACGTGAATCACAACATGCAATCATAAGTATTTTAGTCGGCTGCCCTGTTTTCATGCTGTCATAGAGCGCTTTATCATCACCAAAATACGTTTTCTTGAATCGAGAAAAACCCTCTAATAATTTATAAGTAGTAGGCATCTTATTTTTGTTATCTCAAAATTGTAAAAATGGGTTGTGGCGTTTTTCATCAGCTAAGGTGGTGGTTGGTCCGTGGCCTGAATGCACAACTAAGTCATCTGGTAAAGCAAACAATTTTCTCAAGCTCTGTTGCATCAACGCTGCATTGCCCATTGGTAGATCTGTTCTCCCAACACTCCCAGCAAACAAGGTATCACCCACAAAAATATCACTGCTCGTATAGTAACAACCTTGTCCTGGTGTATGCCCTGGAGTGGATATAAATCTTAACTGTGTTTCACCTAAGTGTATAACATCACCATCATCAACTAAGTGGTCTATTCTACCGCATGGACGATTCATATGAGGGGCGCCAAACCAGTCACCTTGTTGCGGTAAGGTATCAAACAGGATTTTTTCTAGTCTAGGGAGATATGTTTCAGCATCAAAACGATTCTGAATTTGGACTAAAGAACCGGCGTGGTCGAGATGACCATGAGTGAGTAGAATTTTTGTTAACTTAAACTGCTCACGCTTTTCCTCAAGATACTCGGCAAGCTCATTTGTCTCACCGGTATCAATGATTGCAGCTTCATTTGTTGCTTCATCAATTATCAAATAGGTATTCACAAAAAAGGCGCCAACGGTGATACATTCGATTTTTAACATCTAAAATCCATCACCGTTGACGCCTTACGTTAGAGTTGTCTCTACGTATTATTTGTCCCACTTTTTGCTTGATTCACGAGCAGTAATCATATTCTGCTTGAACCAATCAGTTTTCACTTTCTGAGTTCTTGCCAGGTCGAGGTTAGCCTCATACCATTTTTTCTTAATATCCGCATGTGGATCCGGATGCATATTCGCTTCATACCACTTGTTATGGCTGATACGCGCTTTCTCCAGATTAGCCTCATACCATTTCTTGTGTGTTTCAGTCGTTAAGTCATCACTGATTTCATACCAATGTTTTTCAGTTGGTGTGTTATCAAGATTGGCTTCGTACCATTTGATACGTTTCTCGCGAGCTTGTTTTAGGTTTGCTTCACGGAATGCTAACTTCCACTCAGTATCGTTGGCTTCTTTAAAATCATACCAATGAGCCTGTGTGGGTTGATTATCATTAGCTTCATACCATTTACTGCGCTCAGCACGAACAGCAGCCACTGCTGATTTCAGATTAGCTTCATACCATTTATTTTTAGTATGAATGTGGGCGGCGATATTCGCTTCATACCAGGGAGTATCAGTTACCTTTGCTGGTCGCTGATTTGCTTCATACCACTTCTGGTTTTCTCTTGCGATAGCTGCATTTTCTGCAAACCATTTTGATTTAATTTGACGAGTACGAATTAAACTCAGGTTTGACTCATACCAGCGTTGTTTAATTTCAGCATGTGGATCAGGATGAATATTCGCCTCATACCACTTACTATGATTAACACGAGCTGTTTGTAGATTGGCTTCATACCATTTCTTTTTAGTGTCTGAATATTTTTCATCACTAAACTCATACCAATGTTTTTCAGTTGGTGTGTTATCAAGATTGGCTTCATACCACTTAATACGTTTTTGACGAGCCTGATCCAGGTTTACGCGCATCCAAGCTTTTTTTACATCACTGTACATTTCTTCACTGAAATGTTGCCAACGTTTTTCAACCTCAGATTGGCTTTTGTTTGCTTCGTACCATTTACGTGTAGCACGTACAGATTGAACCGCCTGTTGGAGGTTAGCGGCATACCATTTATTTTTTGTTTCAATGTGCTCAACCAGATTCGCTTTATACCAGGGAATCTCAACATCCTTTGCTGGACGTTTATTGGCGTTATACCAAGGTTTTGCAATATTGATAGAAGGTTTCAGGTTAGCCTCATACCATTTGCTTCTGGACTCTCTCGCTGTCTTAAGATTAGCTTCGTACCACTTTGCTTTGATTTCAAACGTGCTAGTCATATTTCTTACCTCTGCTGGGCATTTAAGTAATTTGATAGTACATGACTTTTACTCAAGTTCACAACAAAATCAGTATGATATTTGATTAAGATCAGTTTTATTCATAACAATGCTTTTCAGCTTTTATACGTTGCAAAGCTGAAATTTGTTGCTCTACTTGTAACTGTCGTCTATCTTCTTTCTCTTCCACAAGTGCAGAATACCCTAAATACCCCAATCCCAACCAGCCTTGCACAATCGGTATGGTATCAATCATCACCAAAGCGGTCGCCGCTTTATTGGCATCATCCTTATAAAAACTGGGTTTATACGTATATCGGTATGGATGCAACTGATTGATGGCTTTATCTACCTGATAACAACTCATGTCCTGCATATTCTGATCGGCCGTCACAACTGGCGGCTCGAAGTAAATCGGTTCAGAGGGTACAGGAGGTAGTGTCAAGGCATTAGTTTTCGATGAAAATATAAAGACAAGACATAAAAATATACTCAACCTTTGCATGTACCTACTCCGTAAAATCTAGTTCATGTTCGGGTTATCGTCATCGATGACAAAGTCTTCAATAACAATTTATTCTGCAGATGAGTCTTTGTCATTACGGTTATGATCTCCCCACTTCTGGATTTGAGCCATCACCTGAGCATTGAATGTATTTTCAGGAAATCCAGATTCTTCATCATATTCCCCTGCATCTATTCCCGATAATAATGCTAATGCCTGATTGACATGGCTTATACCGTAAATATGAAACTTGCCATCCTCAACTGCTTGGATAACATCATCACGCACCATTAAATGCTGCACGTTTGTAGCTGGAATAATAACGCCCTGTTCTCCCGTTAATTCAGTCAGACGACAAATATCATAGAAACCTTCAATTTTTTCATTCACACCACCAATGGCTTGTACTTGTCCCATCTGATTCATGGAACCAGTGATAGCAATAGACTGCTTCATAGGAATATTAGCTATTGAGGATAACAAAGCACAGAGCTCTGCCACGGTAGCGCTGTCACCATCTACTTCACCATAGTTTTGTTCAAACACAATACTCGCTGACATGGATAATGGATTATCAGAAGCATAAGTCCGTCCGAGGTAACCACTAAGAATCAATACGCCTTTAGAGTGAATATCTCCGCCTAAATCGACTTCTCGTTCTATATCAATGATATTGTCATCACCATAACGTGCTGAAACAGTCACTCGAGAAGGTTGGCCAAAGCTAAACCCACCGATCCCCAACACGGATAATGCGTTTATCTGACCAATCACTGCTCCTGATGTTGAAATATCAATAATATTTCTTTCTATTTGCTGATAAATCTGACCTCGTAAACGATCCAGTCTTTGCTCTCTTAACTTGATGGCACTTTGAACATTATCTCTGCTAACGAGTTGGCTCTTTTCCTGCTTCGCCATAAAAGAAGCTTCCCGTAATAAATCAGCCATACTCCCCATGTGTAAAGATATTTTCTGGCTATCCTCAATAGTTCTGGCACTATGCTCTATCACCCTGGCAACAGCATGTTTATCAAAATCAATTAATTTGTACTTTTCAATCGTGCTTGCCATCATTTGGGCAAACAAGACGTCATTTTCAATACTTCGTGCCATTTCATCTTCAAAATCGGCCACGACTTTAAACAAACCAGCAAATTCCGGGTCCATATCATATAAGAGGTAATACAGTTCTCTATCACCGAGTAAAACGACTTTCAGTTCTAGAGGGATAGGCTCTGGATCCAATGACACTGTCGCCACAAGACTATAAATTTGCTCTAAGGCATCAAATCTGACCTCACGTGATTTCAATGCACGTTTCAGACCTTCCCAGCCATATGGCTGCATAAGCAACTGCTCAGCATCTATGATCAAAAAGCCACCATTAGCTTTGTGAAGAGCTCCAGCCTTAATCAGCGTAAAGTCGGTTACCAGTGCTCCCATCATTGCCATATTTTCAATACATCCAAGCAAACTTTGATGGTTTGGCAAATTCTCATAAACAATAGGGGCGCCATGATTTTGGCTATTATCAACGACTAAGTTGATTTGGTAGCGTTTATGGATATTGATATCTGTGGTGCCATCGTCTGCTGATTGTTCATCTTTCAAAAACGCATCCAGATTATTGCAGATGTCTTTCAGCATGGCGTCAAAGTACTGCTGTAACTTGCTTGAATTAGGGTAAGCATGCTTGAGTTTATTCACTTGTTTGCTGATAACTTCGAGTGCTACCTCATCATTCAGTGCCTGAAGCTGCTTGGCATTGTTTCTTTCCCACTCTCTCAGCTCTAATAGCGTGTGTTGCAATTCTTCGTGCAAGTCAGCAATCGCATTCTCTGTCTCTTCCTGTTGAGCTGCGGGTAACTGCTCAAACTCTTCTGAAGTCATGGCCTCGCCATTATGTTGAGCGGCAAAGGCATAATGACCATCTTGTAACCTCAGTAAAACAACACCTTTACGATCAGCCTCTTTTTGTAATACACCAAACAATCTAACTCGGTGCTTTCGAGTTGCCTCATCAAGGCTTCTTAATCGCCCCCGGTAATACTCATCATCAAACGCTTGTGGCAGCTCATCTTTCAAATCATCAATCACATCTTCAATATCCTGACGTAATTGTTTGCCTTGCCCTGCTGGTAAACTCACAGCATAAGGTCTTTGTGAATCACTAAAATTATTAAGATAAGCCCAATCTTTCGCGGTTGGAAGATGTTCAACATGCTGTTCAAGATAGCGCCGAGTTAAAGTATATTTCCCTACTCCTGCCGGCCCCATAACAAACAAATTATAACCATCAGCATCAATATGACTGCCAAACTCAATAGCGTTTAATGCGCGCTGCTGACCAATGACTTCATTTGTCGCCTTGAGGTCTGCAGTAGAAGAAAAAGTCCATTGCTCTGGCGTACAATGATGATATAAATCACTGACTTGTAATTTTGTGCTCTCAGGCATAGTTTTCTCAATTTGAATAAGTTACTTTAAGCTTAGGTCGACTGAATAATACAGACAATATATGAAGGGAGAATCAGATGTCACCAAATGATTATGATGAAAAACGCGCATATCATCGAATGAAAGTGGATACGCCAATTACATTTTCCCTTAATGGCCACAAACAAATAACACATCAGGGCATCAGTAAAAATCTTAGTGCGAGTGGTTTACTTATCCAGTCAGAGTTTGCACCTGGTGAAAACGATAAAATAGAGATCGTAATGGATACAGGTAATGACCGATTTTCACCATTCATTATTCAGGGGCGAGTGCTGAGAGTAGAAGCAGATATTGAGACTGCAGAGCAATATTTGATATCGATTTCAATAGAGCAAAGTCAGTAAACTTATATCCAATAGCTTGTTTTGGTCATCAGTTTTGAGGTAACTGACATGAGTATTTTCACTGGAATCGGCAATTCGGCACCGCCGGCATCCAATGCCATGCTTCTGTGATGCCCTTCATCCTCTCGCATTTGTTCCAAAACAGCGCGACTTTTAATATCACTTGGGCTGAGTTGTTGTAGATGTTCATCAAGATGCTTGACCACTTGTTTTTCAGTTTCAGCAACAAAACCCAAGCTCCATTTATCACCAATTTTTCCTGCTACAGCTCCTATAGCGAAAGAGCCTGCGTACCATACCGGGTTTAGAACACTACGATGTGAAGAAAGAGTGATTAACCGTTGTTCACACCAAACGAGATGGTCATTCTCTTCTAATGCTGCCTGTTCCATTGCCTGGCGTATTTCAGGTAATTTAGCTGTTAACGCTTGGCCTTGATACAGAGCTTGTGCAGATACTTCACCAGAATGGTTTACTCTCATCAATCCCGCAGAATGTTTTTTTTCTGAAGACGTTAGCGAAGCGGTTTCATTGAGATGGCTGCCGGGCACTTCACGCCGAGTGGTCTCTGGTAGACCGAATACTGTGGTGATTGCTTTATCTATTTCAATAATGGCACGGTCAACAATATTCAACTGTCTCAAATTCAACATAACTCTACCTGATATTAAAATAGCTCGATATCACCGTGCACGACTTGTGATACTGGTTTGACTTTACCATCTCTTAGTAAGCGGCTGTAGCTATGAACCTGGTTTCTGCCGTTGCCTTTAGCATAGTAGAGAGCTTCATCAGCTTCACCAATAACGTCTGAAGGTGAAGGTTGAGCAAAAACTTCAACAAAACCTATACTGATGGTCACTTGGTTTATTTGAGGAAAATCATGGGCTGCTACCATTTCCCTGATACGCTCAAATGTTCGCATAGCATCTTCTTCATCTGGAGCTTTTAGAACAACTACAAACTCTTCTCCACCATAGCGATACACAAGATCATCGTCTCTGATAACACCAGATTTCATCAACCGCGCTACCAGAATAATGACTTCATCACCGTATAGGTGACCGAAATTATCATTGATGGTTTTAAAATTATCGATATCAATAACACCCAGCCAATACTTCACAGCAAAAGTTCGACGACGTGAATCATTTGGAGATGTCATCTGCTCACTGAAGTGTGAGCCTTGTCGCACCAGTATTTTGGTAATTTCATTATCAAGAGTTTCACGGTTGAACAAACCGGTAAGTTTGTCTTTCTGTGTTTTTTCAATCAATGCTAGATAATTAGAATATACTCTGAGTATTCCGTAAATTAATCTCTGATCACCATTTGAAGGAACGAGATCAGTTGAAATGAGTAGTACAGCAAAAATAACACCATTTGCATCGAAAGCAGGATAGACCACATTCCACCTACCATTTTCTGTGGAAGTAAGTTCCACATCCGCATTTTTGATGGCTTTGAAAATAGTCTCACTGAGGTCAGATTGCTCAGTCATTAATCGCGGGTTTTCATCGCTTGAAACAATAACACCATTCACACAGAAAGCTAACAAGCTTAACTCATGAGCGCCACTATTTTCTCTAACACGAAATAATCTCAGGTCCTGAGAAGGGAAAAGTTCATTGAGCGTTTTTAGGAGGCTTTTTTCAAGTACATGCCGGTCATGATAGCTGGTAATTTCTGCAAGATTATCTATGATCCTTATACTGTTATGATTCATTGCCACATGCCTTGTATGCTCACAGATTAAGGTAACGTTGAGCACGCTCACTTAATGTCCAGTATGAAATATCCATACTCAATCAGACAAAATATACTTTTTCCGTATTTAAATCAATGCTTAGAGCTTGATTTTAGTGACTTGTGCCTTGGTTTATCTCTCTAGATACCTAAAGAGTGTATCCGCTAAGTCACGTGGCTGGAATTTCGAGACATAGTCATCAGCACCAGCACCAACACCCATTGCTTTGTTTGCTTTTGCCGTCAGAGAAGAGTGCATTATTACAGGTAAATTTGACATTCTAGGGTCTGATTTTATTTTTTGTGTTAGCACATAACCATCCATTTCAGGCATTTCAACATCTGTCAAAACCATTTGGATTTCAGATGTAATATCACGCCCTTCCTGTTCACATTGTGCAGCAATCTTATTCAGCATTTTCCATGCTTCAGCACCATTTACTGTACCAATATGTTCTACACCCATAACATCCAGAGTTTTAGTAATCTGCTTGCGTGCAATGTTCGAATCGTCAGCAAAAAGCAATCGATAATGACCTTTTTTGTCAACTTGTCTAATACCATCAAACACAGTTTCGTCATAAAAGTCACCGGCATCAGCCAGCACTTTTTCGACATCCATAATCATGACCAGTCGCTTATCGTTCAATTCTGCAACAGCTGTGACTAAACCACCCATGCGTTGAGAAATGAGTTGTGGTGGTTCTTTAACTTGTTCCCAATTAAGGCGTTGAATCGTGTCTACAGAGCTGACCAAGAATCCCTGAACATGCGTGTTATATTCAGTGATCATTAAAATCCGTGGCTTATCTTTAGATCTTAGTTTGCAAAACTTTTGCAGGTTGATGATAGGCACCATATCACCACGAAGACTGACAAAGCCCTCAACTCCATCGGGCATTTCCGGCGCTGTTGTTATCTCAGGAATATTCAATACTTCCCTGACTTTAAAAACATTGATACCAAACAGTTCATTTCTTCCTGTTTCATCACTTGTCCCCAAACTGAACAACAAAACCTCAAGGTGATTTGTACCAGCTAGTTTGGTGCGCTCGTCGATGGAGTCAATAAATGTGGCCATATGAATTCTCGCAAAACTTCAGATAAATTAACGTGAATATGTCTAAAAATAATAGCGGACATTAGCACGAAAGCTTGAGCAGAGTTAGCCACATTATCTGAAAATTTATTGGGTGTGCTAACAAGCAGCAATTAAATCATGAAGTTATCTTAGCTGCCAGAGAAAAATTATTCATCTATCAAGAAGACGTTTTTTGCTGGAAGCATAAGATGGAGCTACAGATATAGGATGCTCGAACAGAATTGACTAGCAGTAAAATTCGATGATTGTTAGAGTAGGACAATAAAGTCGTTTAAAGATTGTTCAATAATGACTTTAGAATATAGAATACAATTGAAAATCGAGATATATACAGCAAAAGAATGCTGTCGGAATGGTGCCCAGGGGGAGACTCGAACTCCCACGTACATAAGTACACTAGCACCTGAAGCTAGCGCGTCTACCAATTCCGCCACCTGGGCAACAGACGCGCAAAGATACAGAGTGAAACAAAAACTGTCAATGACCAATAATAACGAAAACGATCCCTTTTTCGATAGAGAAGCCGAAAAATACGACAACCCCATCCCCAGTCGTGAATTTATCTTAGACATTCTCAAACAAAACAACACCCCATTATCGCGCAAAAACATCGCTAAACTGATTGATGTTAAAGGTGAAGATGCAAACGAAGCCCTGCGTCGGCGCCTACGCGCAATGGAACGTGACGGCCAACTTCTTCGAAACAGAAAAGGCGCCTATGGCGTCGTGTCCAAAATGAACCTTATCAGTGGTCGCGTTATGGGCCATCCGGAAGGCTATGGCTTTCTCATTCCTGATGAGGGCGGCGATGATCTCTTCCTGACCGAGCGTGAAATGCGAATGGTGCTTCATGGTGACCGTGCCTTGGCCCGTATCACTGGAACCGACAGAAAAGGCCGTAAAGAAGGCGCGATTGTTGAGGTAGTAAAACGCAGTAACGAACGCATTGTCGGCCGTCTGGTTCAGGATGCCGGAATTTTTTATCTTATCCCCAATAATCGCAGAATCAGCCAGGACATTCTAATTCCCCCCAGCGATTTAATGAATGCACAAGTCAATCAAATTGTTGAGGCTGAAATTACTGAACAGCCCAACAAGCACCGTTCTCCATTAGGAAAAATAGTCAATGTGTTGGGTGACCATATGGCACCGGGCATGGAAATTGATATTGCTCTCCGTGCCTTTGAATTACCGCATGAATGGTCACCTCAGGCTGAGGAACAAGCGAACAATCTAGGTGAAACAATTCCTGAAGCTGCCATCGATGGCAGACTCGACCTTCGTGATATGCCACTTGTCACGATTGATGGCGCAGATGCCAGAGATTTTGACGATGCTGTGTACGCCGAAAAACTCGAGTCGGGCAACTGGCGTCTATGGGTGGCTATCGCCGATGTGTCACATTACGTTCTGCCGAACAGTCCGTTGGATCAGGATGCACAGGAAAGAGGCACGTCCGTCTATTTCCCTAGCCAGGTCATCCCCATGTTGCCTGAAGCACTATCTAATGGTCTGTGTTCACTGAACCCGGAAGTCGATAGATTGTGTATGGTCTGTGAAATGGAAATTGACCAGCAAGGTAAAACCGTTTCTTACCGTTTCCATGAAGCGGTGATGCACTCAAAAGCGCGGCTAACTTATGACAAAGTAGCAGCTATGCTTGTTGATAATGATACTGCTCTACGCGAGCAATATCAGCATGTACTACCGGCCATTGAGACCATGTATGACTTATATAAAGTCATGCTGGAAGCTCGTCATGAGCGCGGTGCTATTGACTTTGAGATGACGGAAACGCAATTCATTTTTGATGAAAACAGAAAGATCAAGTCAATAGAACCACGCGAGCGTAATGATGCTCACCGTCTTATTGAAGAGTTTATGATTGCAGCCAATGTCAGTGCAGCATTATTCCTGCTGGAAAGTAAACTGCCTGTTTTATATCGCATTCACGAAACTCCCTCAGAAGAAAAACTCTCTGGTCTGAGAGACTTTTTAGGTGAACTCGGTTTATTTCTAGGGGGTGGTGAAGAACCTGAACCGCGTCACTATGCCTCCTTATTGGCAACTGCAAGTAAACGCCCTGATGGTCACTTGTTACAGACCGTGATGTTACGAAGCATGAAACAAGCCGTTTATAGCCCAGATAATGTGGGACACTTTGGCTTGGCGCTTGAGGCATACGCCCACTTCACTTCACCTATTCGTCGCTATCCTGATCTATTAGTGCATCGGGCAATTCGCCATGTTATCAGCCAGAGAAAAGATAAAAAGTGGCGTTATTCCTATGAGGAAATGGCTCAACTCGGTGAACATTGCTCAATGACCAGTCGTCGTGCTGATGAAGCCACCAGAGACGTCAGTGACTGGCTTAAATGCGAATACATGCGTGATCGCGTTGGTGAAGTCCATGATGGCGTAATAAGTGGCGTCACCGGGTTTGGCTTGTTTGTCGAGCTAAGTGATATATATATAGAAGGTTTGGTCCATGTTACCTCGCTGAAAAATGATTATTATCAGTTTGACCCGACTGGTCACCGTCTCACAGGTGAGCGAACGCGCAAAGTGTATCGATTAGGTGATACATTAAAAGTTAAAGTGGTTCGCGTCGATCTTGATGAGAAAAAAATTGATTTGGAATTAGTTGAGACGAAATAATATAAATGGCTGTTATGAGAAACAATAACAGCCATTTGTTTCGATATCAGACGACTCAGATATCGTGTTATTTTGCATCTAAACAGAGATTTTCCTTGACCAGAAAAATAATCACAGTAGAATTATCGTCTTTCTTGAGGTCGGCATCCTAAGTCATCCACACCTCAAACAAGAATAATGGTGAGTGTAGCTCAGTTGGTAGAGTCCCGGATTGTGATTCCGGTTGTCGTGGGTTCGAGCCCCATCACTCACCCCACCTTCCCCCCAAACTCCAGATAAATAGCCGATACTTAATGTAACGTTTATCTATGTCGCGCCTATTCAGCATCCATCTTTTTTATTAAAAAATTTCATCATTTCGAAACAATGACTTGCATGAAAACTCAAAATTAATCTCGATTTTGTCTTGCAAGCTCGAAAATGCCTCCGTATAATGCGCTTCTTCATTGCCGGTGTAGCTCAGTTGGTAGAGCAGCTGATTTGTAATCAGCGGGTCGTAGGTTCAAGTCCTATCTCCGGCTCCAGAATAAGAAAAAGCCTCGCTATCTTTAGCGAGGCTTTTTTTTGCCTAGAATAACTATAAAGCGCTTCCGTCGTATTTTAAGCCCCCCGATATCCCCCACTATTTTTCATATGGTGAACTCTATCTCAAAGTTTTTCTAAATTAACCATTTCAAGTACCGCTAAATAAATATGCTATCTGGATACAGCTAACTTAAATATTTATAAAAAACTGACTTGAATAGGTTCTTAATGTACAGCCTTGATAATTTCTTTGTTACATCAGCGCCACAACAATCACTCATTGTCGGTTCATATGACTTATTTCTCGTCGTACTTTCAATCATTTTGGCAACAACAGCGTCTTTCGTAGCCTTACATTTTGCTTCAATGACAAAAGTGATACAAAACAATCACCACCGTCATATTGCCATTATCGCTGGTGCCAGCATTTTCGCTGGAGGCGTCTGGAGTATGCACTTTGTTGGTATGTTAGCTTATGAGATGTCTGAACAAACGACATACAATATTCCTCTGACACTTATCTCAATTCTACCAAGTTTGATTGCCTCGTATATCACTCTGAGAATGCTAGTCAATCCTGCAATGACCTTGTGGCAACTCATTATAAGTAGTTTGTCAGTAGGTGCAGGTATCGGAATGATGCATTACGTCGGAATGGAAGCCATGGAAATGGATGCGGCTCTACGTTATGTGCCGAGTTGGTTCTTTGCATCAATTATTGTTGCTGTTGTCTTAGCATTTATCGCACTATCTGCTCGTCATTATCTTACAATATTTTGGAAACAGAGCTCTGTTCATCTGATCAACATAATAAGCGCTCTGGTTATGGGCCTTGCCATTTCAGGAATGCACTACACCGGCATGGCAGGAGCACGATTTATTATGAGCGATGATACTCTGATGCCGCATCGCATCACCGAAGATCATGTTCAACTGTCTTATGTGATTACCTCTATCACATTATTGCTTATCGCTTTAGCAATCACTATTGCCTCCCAGCTCAGATATCGTCAGTTACTTACAGAAAAAACCATCAGTGAGCTACGCCTGAAAACAACGCTTGAAACAGCAGTTGACGGCATCATCACTATAGATGAAAAAGGTACCATCCAAGACTTTAATCCCTCTGCATCAGCCATCTTTGGCTGGAAAAATACAGAAATTATCGGCAGACCTTTCTTTGTTCTAGTCCCTGATGATGCTAAACATGAATACCAAGAGTATTTACTCAATTTTCATAACACAGGGAAAACTCAACTTACTGGCCAAGCGAGAGAAGTCTTTGCTAAGCATAAGGATGGTCATACATTTCCAATCCGACTAGGTGTTGGTCGTGTTGAAGTTCAAGATGTTGGCTCTATGTTTGTTGGTTTTGCTACCGATATTTCTCAACGATGGGAAATTGAAGAAAAGCTACGTAAGAGCGAAGAGCAATATAGCTCATTAATTAGAAATATTCCTGGCGCCAGTTTTCGTTGTTTGCTGGATGAATACTGGTCAGTCATTTTTGTTAGCGATGCTATTTTTGATATCAGTGGATGGACAGCTAAAGACTTTTATGAAAAGCGAATTCACTTCTCAGAACTTATTCATCAGGATGATGTGACTTTAACTAATGATGCTGTTCAATCAGCACTTGAAAGTAAAACCAGCTACTCAGTTGAGTTTCGCTGGAAACACAGAGATGGTCACTATATCTGGGTATTTGAAAAAGGTTCTATCATTTATGAGAACAACAATCCAGTATGGATAGATGGGCTAATACTTGACATTACCCAGCGCGTAGCGATGGAAGATGACCTTCGTCAGGCGAAAGAGAGAGCTGAACTTTCAGCAGAGAGTAAAGCCAGGTTCATGGCTAATATGAGTCATGAAATAAGAACGCCAATGAACGCCATCATTGGTTTTTCAGATCTGCTTCTTGATGCCAAAGATATCAATGACAACAATAAAAAGCATCTGCAGACAATCAGCCAATCAGCGCGCTCATTGCTTCACTTATTAAATGATATTCTCGACAGTGCAAAACTAGAAAAGAATAAACTCGAACTCGAAGAATCCACATTCGATTTAACCAGGCTGATTGATTCGGTCATTTCAACATTATGGCTTCAAGCAAAAAATAAGAACCTATACCTTAACTGCAGCATACCTGACGATATTCATACCACGTATTTGGGAGATGAAAACAGAATCAGGCAAGTCCTATACAACATTATTGGTAATGCCGTTAAGTTTACTGAAAATGGGGGTGTCACTGTCTCGGTATTCCCTATTACTGAGTCCACTCTTCGTTTTACCGTTGAAGACACGGGTATTGGGATGGATGAAGCCATACTGAATAGGATTTTCGAACCCTTCGCTCAGGCCGATGCTTCAATGAGCCGACGCTTTGGTGGTACCGGACTCGGTACGACAATTTCCAAACAGTTAGTAGATTTAATGGGAGGAGAATTAAACGCCAGCAGTGAGACAGGTATTGGTAGTACATTTTTCTTTGATCTACCGCTGCAAAAGACTGATGACATCATTGATACGACATTAGAGAATCAAGCGCTCTCGATTCCACCCAAAACAGTGTTAATTGCTGATGATATTTCTCAAAATTTGACTTTACTATCACTTTTACTTGAGCGACAAAATCATACTGTTATCACTGCTGTAAATGGTGAAGATGCATTTCATCAATACATCACAAATAAACCTGACATTATTCTGATGGATTTACAAATGCCAGTGATGGATGGATTTACGGCAACCAGAAAAATTCGCGAATATGAGTCAGCTCATCGACTTCAACCTATACCTATAGTGGCTTTAACCGCAAGTGTATTATCTGAAGATCGTCTTCAAGCGGCTAATGCCGGAATGGATGGCTTTTCCCATAAACCTATTGATATCCAGCTGCTAACTGCTGAAATGGCACGAGTTCTCGGTATTGAGCCACACTTCATATCAACAGCTCCTGAAAAACATCATATCGATGAGAGTACATTTACACAGATTAGTACTGATAAAGCATTAAGCTTATGGGGCAGCTACCCTGTTTATTTAGCTGAATTAGCACGTTTTATAAAAGAATATAGCGATGTCAGCAAACAGTTAGCAGAGTTGAATGAAACATCGAATTACTGTGAACTAAAAAAGCTGGCACATAAGCTCAAAGGTGTGTCAGGAAACCTGGGCCTTATGAAAATCCATCAATCAACTTCTTTGATAGAAAATAAGTCAAATAATGAAAATAAAGTCGAAGTAGCGGCAGAGATTGCTAAGCTCGACACTGCGTTTTCCACGTTATCAAAAGAGGAAAAACGGATAAAAGCCTCACTGGCTGAATCAGACAGTGATACAACATTAACATCACCAGTCTGTCTTGCTCATGACAGTATATTGGCTCTCGTCGACGAACTTATTGAGCTTAGCGAGCATGGAGAACTTAACGAAGATAAAGTAGATGAGCTGGTAAATGGGGTTGAAGTCGACTTACATCGACTTGCTCTAGACATTAAACAGTCTGTGCTCGACTTTGACTTTTTGGTCGCCCAAAAACACTTATCCGCTATCAAGCAACATATAACGAAGACGAATGCATGACTACTATAAAGAAATATCAGCCTCGAATTCTTATTGTCGATGATGAGCCAACGAACTTGAGAGTACTTCGTCAGGTTCTGCAACACGACTATGCCCTATCGTTCGCCCGCTCAGGAAAAGATGCACTGGCATTGATTGAAAAGGAAATGCCGGATTTGATCTTACTCGATATCATGATGCCAGAAATAACAGGCTTAGAAGTTTGCCAGCAATTAAAAGCCAGACCAGACACCTCACACATACCGATTATATTTGTGACAGCTTTACAAGATCCGGACGATGAAGCGCGAGGCTTTGACATTGGTGCAGTAGATTACATCATCAAACCCATCGTGCCCTCCACAGTCTTAGCCAGAGTGAAAACACATATTTCTCTCGTCAAAGCAGATGAGCTTCGTGCCACCCATATCGATCTGATTGAACGTCTGGGTAGAGCTGCAGAATATAAAGATAACGAGACTGGCCTGCATGTTCAGCGGATGAGTCGCTATGCAAAAATTATTGCGCTGGGTTATGGATTTGACGAGAGTACGGCAAACGAACTCATGATGGCTGCTCCCATGCATGACATTGGAAAAATTGGTATTGCTGACAAAATCTTATTAAAACCAGATAAGTTAACGTCAGAAGAATTTTCAGAAATGAAAACACATACTTTAATCGGGGCCGAGATCTTAGCAAACTCAAAATCGCGATTGATTCAATTAGCCCATACTGTTGCCCTTACCCATCACGAGAAATGGGATGGCACGGGTTATCCAAATGGGTTAAAAGGTGACGAAATTCCCCTTGCAGGTCGAATCGTTGCCATAGCAGATATTTTTGATGCTCTAACCAGCGCCAGACCATATAAGGAAGCCTGGCCAGTTGAGCAGGCCATAGAATTCATTAATGAACAGAGTGGCAAACACATTGATCCCGCTTTGCCCCCCATCTTAATTGAACACCTCCCTGAAATTCTGAGAGTGAAACTAGCATTTTCTGATTAGTTAGGACATAGATTCGTAGCTCATAAACTGATCTCTTCCAGCATTTTTGGCGGCATAGAGCATCAGGTCGGCATGTTTTAAAGCAAAATCAAAATTCGTATGTGATAGCTCCTCAGATGAGACAGCACGAATACCAGCACTGGCCGAAACAGAAAGCGTCTCATCACGTAACTCAATACGGATATGACGAATCGCGTCTAATAATGTTTTTGTGAACCTGGCAGCGTGCTCTGATTGGGCTCCTGACAAAATCATAAGAAATTCTTCACCGCCCCAGCGCACAAGGATATCCGAAGCACGAATACTTTCGGCCATGACTTCAGCAGTACGTCTTAAAACGATATCTCCGACGTGGTGACCGTGTTGGTCATTAATCTTCTTGAAATAGTCTAAATCCAGCATAATGACGCTATAAGGAGTTCCCAAACGCTGCATCAAGGCGACTAAACGACGTGCTCCCTGCTCGCCTTCTGCCCGATTTGTCAGCCCTGTCACCCCGTCAAGCGAGGTTACATCATCTAGCGGAATATGCATTTCCATTGCTCCGCCATTATCCATTGGCATAGCCATCACTTTAAATTTTTGTGGTCCGCTGTTTGTTTGATGAATGTGTAAATGACTGATCGTTGTTTTCAGGGTCTGAGCATCAAGTTTTGGACAAGTTTCACCATTTTCATTGCAAGGACTGTCATAACCATGGCTCATTTTGTAGCAAGGCTGATCAATATGACTGTACTCATGAACAGCTTCCTGATTCGCACGCACCACCATGTAGTTAGTATCAATAACGGTAACAGGGAAAGGTAAAATATCCAGCAGGGGCCACGCAGAATCAATTTGCTCCAGACTGAGTAAATCCATTAAATTCTTTTCTTTTAACTGCGAGTTCAGTTCCATTTTCGTCTCAATCATGAGTTAAATTCACTATCATCACAAACAACCATACTCTTTGTATGGCTATACTGTAAATATATGAACAATCATGATTTGGATGAGCGAATAGTTATATTGATAGGCTCACAGGGAAAACCAGCTGTGCCAGATTATTTCAGCATGAAATATAAACACAGGCAGTTGAGCAGAAGTAAAATCAAAGAACATATTTGCCAGAATTTAACCGGATAACGATACATCAGCGGTAATTTTTCATCACGCAAATACGCCGGATTCGGCTTGATCAAATCAGTCGCAAATTCAGATAATGCCTGGTATCGTCTTTCAGGATAAAGCTGCAGTGCTTTCTGGAGAGTTTTATCTACCCAGCCAGGAATATCGTGAATTAATGTATTAATGGATTGATATTCAATACGATGAAGATCTTGTCTGGCACGCACCTTCGCTAGTTTTTCCGCATAGGGAAGTTGGCCCGTTAACATTTCATAAACAATACAAGCGAGAGAAAACTGATCAGACGCTGCTTGCCCAGCACGGCCTAATAAATACTCTGGTGCAGTGTAATGTTTTGTCCCTAACAACTCGCTACGTTCGATCGGCGTTGAGATATCAGCGATACCGGCAATCTTAGTTGAACCGAAATCGATAAGTTTAACTACGCCATCTCTGGAAATCATAATATTGCCGGGCTTTAGGTCTTGATGCAGCATATCCAGCCGATGAAATGCTCTGATCGCAGAAACAAGTTGAGGCACGATTTCCCGTACTGTTTTTAAATCCAGGCGGCCGACATCATTCAGCCACTGTTCAAGCGTTTTACCATCCACATACTCCATGATGTAATAGAGAAATCGCCGTGGCCGCTTTTGTTCAATAGTTCTTACTACATGAGCGTTGTTGATTCTTCGACCTACCCACTCTTCCAATAAGAATCTTTCCAGATAGGCGGGATCATCCTCAAAATTCACCGATGGTGTTTTGATCACCACCTTATCACCGCTTTCAGTATCAACGGCTAAATACAGTTGGCTGGTCGAACTTGCATGTAATTCACGACTAATTCGGTACCCATCAATAATCACGCCTTCATACAAGTCCGGCGGAAACGGCAAAGCGGTTAATTGAGCAAAGACTTCATCAGGATCTTGTGTTGGTAATTGCTCAATAGTGAGAATCTGACAGCTTATATTGTCCTTACTTCCCACCGAGAGTGCTTCATCACATATTTGTTGTGCATATTGCTCTGGATCTGCTCCAGCACCTTCAAGCAAAAATTGTTTCAGTACTTTGTCTGGTAAAACATCATGCACGCCATCAGTAGTTAATAAAAAAACATCGTTTTCCTGAACCGCAAAAGACTTGTAATCAATGTCCAAACAGTAATCAACGCCAAAAGCCCGCCCTAAATATTCTTTATTAACATCAATACGTATACGGTGATCGGTGGTGAGAGGTTCAAGTTCGCCATCACGAAACAAATAGATTCTCGAATCGCCCACATGGAAAATATGTGCGGTCGTTGATTTCACAACAACCGCACTAAAAGTAGATGCCATACCACGGTCAGCCTGCTTAAACTGATGGCTTTGTCCGTGTAACCAAGTGTTAATCGCTGTCAGCACCTTGCTGCCAGACTGTTTAACAGACCATGAATCAGGCGTACTGAAATAGTCACTCATAAATCCGGTCACACAGGCCTGGCTGGCTTGTTTACCTTCGTTACTCGAACTCAAGCCATCGGCAATGGCACAAGCGATACCTTTTGTTTCTAACAGAGCGAGATTGGCAGGGATATAAAACCCCACTGCGTCCTGATTATCTGCTTTGATGCCTCGGCTGGAATACTGCCCAACCGAGACTTTCAATCTCGCGACCATAACGATCCTTCAATTAATGAACGTCTATCATTTGTACTGTGCCATCAGGCAGAACTTCTGCCATTTGTCCTCGCGGCTCATCCATAAACTGTACCGCAATCAGGGTAACGATGGCCGTCCCACAGATAACAAAGAAAAAGGTTTGTGCAGAAACTAAAGATAAAATAGTTAAGAAAGTCACAGCACCGACATTACCATAGGCGCCGGCCATACCTGCCACTTGCCCAGTTAAACGGCGTTGCACCAGTGGTACAACTGCAAACACTGCTCCCTCGCCTGCTTGCACAAAGAATGAGCAAGCCATAGTCGCCAACACTGCCAACACAATGAACCATTCAGGTGTGATCATGCCCATCACAAAATATCCTACCGCCAGTCCACTGATGCAAATCGTCAGTGTTCTCTTTCTACCTAAACGATCGCTGAATAAACCACCAATAGGTCTCGAGACCAGATTCATAAAAGCAAATCCTGATGCCAGTAAGCCGGCTTGTACAGCACTGATATCAAACGTTTCACTGAAAAATAACGGCAACATGGATACCACCGCTAGTTCAGATCCAAACGTAGCTAAGTAAGCCAAATCCAACACAGCGACTTGTTTAAATTTGTAACGGTGAATTTCAGGGGTTTCTTTAATAAACACCTCTTTGTTTACTTGATAAATGTGGTAAACCTGATAGAAAAATAAAACAACCAGACCGACATAAATCGCATAACTCACATTCATCGACAGCAAGCTAACACCACTGGGTGATAACTTCCATGTTAATAAAGCTAGTGCTGCATACATGGGAATGTTCATCACGATATAAAGAAAGAAGTCACCTTTGCTGGTCACTTCCATTGCACCGGATTTCTTTGGTTTAAAGTAAGTAGAGCCTTGTGGTGTATCAGAAACACTATTGTAGTAAATGAAGGCGTATACAAGTGCAATAGCACCAGTCAGACCAATGGCATAACGCCAGCCATCCTCACCACCAAACATCAAGGCAATCGTGGGTAATGACATCGCTGCTGCTGCTGAACCAAAATTACCCCAGCCACCATAAATACCTTCAGCCAAACCAACTTGTTTAGCGGGAAACCACTCGGAAATCATACGAATGCCAATAACAAAGCCAGCACCAACAAAACCCAGCAAAAAACGAGCAAGTGCTAATTGCTCAAAACTATCTGCCACCGCGAAGAAAAAACAGATAATGCTGGAAATACCGAGCAACAGTGAATACATGATCTTAGGACCATATTTATCCACCAGCATACCGATAACAATTCGTGCAGGAATGGTTAACGCCACATTCAGTATCAGTAACGTTTTTATTTGCTGGCTGTCGAGACCTAAGGTATCGCGAATAGCCATTAATAAAGGGGCGTGATTAAACCACACCACAAAACTGATAAAAAAGGCTATCCAGGTTAAATGAAGGGTACGGATATTATCTTTAAAAGATAATAAATTGAGTTTGTTATTAGACATTAATTCAGCTCTCTTTTAAACATACCAGAATGGTTATGTTCAAATAGCGGGAATCATGCCAATCTATAACAATTTGATTTATATATTATTTTAATATTTAAATGAGCATACAAAATGCGTATTAAAGCTAAAATGGTGCATCTTGCACGCAACTAGTGCACTAAAGTCAGCTTATGGCAAGATCTTCATCAGGCCAGTCAAGATCACAACAGAACACAAACATCTTTCCATTAACTTCTACAGCTTGTGACACAGTAATACACATATGAGAGCCGGCAACAGACAGATAGGGACGACTAATTTGTGTTGTATCCGGATTTTGTATCGCCCTGAAGTGATAGTGCCTGTGTGACCAATTCGCATTATCTCCAGAAAGTAATGGCGAAAAGCGGATATCCAGTTTTGCAGTGTATTTGTTTGAATACAGGCTTCGACCTATCTGATAGCCCGATTCGTCAAGTAAATAACAACGTACAGCCCGCTCATCGTCAAACAGTTCACTCCCACATGCTTCAAAAGCACGTCCGTGCTTAAACGCACTGACCTCTTTCTCAAAAACTAACTGGAAAGCGCGGAAATGTTGTTGAAGTTTACGATTATATTGACTACGTACATTCTGATGTTGCTGTAAAAGCTGGTCCATCGCTTCACCAAAATCTACGTCCTGCTGCAGATCGGATTCAGGCGTAGCAAAATAAAACCCCTGGATCATATCGGCATTACTTGAAATAGCGACTAGGGCTTCTTTTTCGGATTCAACACCTTCAATAACAACTAAACTACCTGCTTCGTGTATGAGTGAGACGATACCAGTGAGGATTCTTTCCACCTTCATCGACTGGCCAGCTTTCTTTACCAAGCTACGATCAATCTTCACAATATCAGGCTGTAGATTCCAAATGCGATCAAAATTAGAATGGCCTGCGCCAAAATCATCAATCGCAATCAAACATCCCAAACGGCGAAAATGTTGGATGAGTTCCAAAAGGTACTCACGGTCATCTATTTCGCTTTCTAGAATTTCAATCACAATACGTCTGGCAGGCAGTCTGGTCTGCTGCATTAATTCATGCATAAACCCGGCATCAGGACGTTCAGCCACGAGACACTGAGAATTGAGGTTGAGAAATAACCAGGCATTGTTATCAGGTTGATGAGCAAAGTTCGAGGCATGGAGAAAACGACAGGTCCGGTCTAACTCCAGATGTTCACGCTGACTGGCTGGCTGGGACATAATCTCAACCGGCGATACCGCTCTCCCTTCAATATCATTAGCACGTAATAAACCTTCATAGCCAACCGCTTTTCGGTGAGCGATACTGAAAATGGGTTGAAAAACCGATGTCAGGCAGAACGACTTATATGTGGTTTCATAATGGTGTTCATTCAGTGACAGTTCAGTCATCCCTACTCGTACCTTTGATTTCTGTGGGCAATGTTGTTTTAACATTATTAACCTTAAATCTTAATGCGTCTGTTTATTAATTACCACAATAGTTAAAATCAAACATCTCAAAGACACCTTCAGCTACTACAGGGCAAATAGTACAAGCAGGATTTAAGCCAACAATATTAGAATTGAGCTGGATGTTGTTCAGGACACTATCTTCCGTAGAAAATAAAAAGCCACTTCTACAAAAGTGGCTTCATACTTTGTTTATATTGTTAATTATTAAATATTTTTTTGCGGTTCAAGTAAATTAGCTGCAGCCAGAATATTTTGAGCAAGTTGGCCAAGTCGCATATTTTGATTCATGGCAGACGTTCGCATCAGGCTGTATGCTTCATTTTCCGTGCACTTCCGTTGCTCCATAATAAGTCCTTTAGCCCTATCAATAATTTTCCTGTCAGCCAAAGACGTTTTTAAATCTTTCAGCTGTTTTTGCATACTCTGTACTTGTTTAAACCGGGCTATGGCAGTACGGAGAATCGCGTGAATCCGGTTCTCATGAAAACCATCGACGATATAGGCACTGACACCGGCCTCAATTGCCTCTTCAATGGCTTCATCTCGGTCATCGTGTGTGAAAATCACAATCGGTAATGGAAAGCGTTCATTAATTATCTTAAATTTACTTAACAGCTGACTATCGCTGGTATTCATAATGGCAATAATCAAGTCAGGCTCAATGGTCCATTTCAGATTAAGTAGTTGCTGTAAATTGGTGGCTTCGAAAATGACGTTATAGTCGGTATTTTCAAACACCTTTTGCAGCGTATTCATAAACTCCGTAAATTCACTGATAACAACCGTGTTAATCGTTTTAGTGACTGTTTTCATAGCAGCATTGCTCATATCATTCGTGTGTGTTTTTGGGAGGCATATTGAATAACGATACTGAAAATATTCAGCACTTCATCAATAGCCCGTGTGGAAAGATTAAAATATTCATGACTATCAAGCTTCAACTGACCCCGTTGAAGCACACGTTTATCAACCATGTTCAATAAGGCATCAATTTGCTGACGAACCGCTTTAGAGGATGTTTCCAACGAAGAATTCAAATCGTTGTTATTAATTAATTTGACTTCGGACAGTAATCTTTCTGAGGTGGTTTTTACTGAAATACGCAAAAATTCAAGCAGAATTCTATCAGCGGCCAAACACGATCCTCTGGCACAAACACCAGTTCCTATCGCTCTTGTATATCCGAGCGTTTCTGCAACACGAAGCGTATCAATACAAATTTCTGAAACGCGTGTGCAGGAATCGAGCATCAAGCGATGTAAGTCATATGCTCTCATCACATCATCTAACAGCATTAGTTGGCCATCTATCATCAAGCTATGTTGTCTGACGATATTTTGTGGCGAAAGATCTTTGGCTAGAGCATGTTGTTTTAGCCGAGGCCAGTGCTCTATAAAAGATTGCCATTGAGGAAAATCTGATAGTGGTTGACTCAACTCAGTGTCAATCAGATTGTCGATATCATTCTGTAGTTGAATCATTTGTGGTAATAACTTCTCATTCCCACTTACGACCGCATTGCTTGTGCCGCGATGTTTTTGGCAATGGTCAACCACCAAACGTAAATGGCTGGTCAGTAATATGCCTTTTTTTATTCTCAGTTTGAGCTGATGACGCTCAGATATCAGAGTGTAAATAATCAAAAGCATGCAAGTGGCAACTACACCACCAATGATCAATGGATACATCTTTGTTCTCCAGTGAAATTAGCTCAGAACTGAGTCATTCCCAGGTCGCTAAATAACCAGCCACAATCCCTAGAGGCGAAATCATTACCATAAAGATTAATTTCACTAATTCTTTTACTACCATCATTAAGTCAACGAAATATCCCATGACATGCTCCTTGCAGTAGTGGACGACTACTCTCAATTTTGCATAAGCTATGCCAAAAAAATATTTATTTAAATACAGCAACTTAAACTGTGAAGATACTTTTCGTCTGCTTCAAAATGGTGTTAGGGGGATGGCTATTGAACAATTGTGGTGCAGATTTAACCGATAAAAAAAAGCCGGGCAGTGCCCGGCTAGATGAGGAGTATGATTTAGAAGTTAAGCTGTCCATATAACCAGAACTTATCGGTATCAGCACCGCCGAATTCTTTATCTGCATTGTAGTCAGCATAGGAAATACCCAGTGTGTAATGTTGCATAAAGGTTTTTTGCAGCATCACATCAAATTCATTGCCGGCATCAAGACTGTCTTTATCTGTTTCGAAGTCGTGATAGACCGCGATCAGCTTGGCACCAGCCACATTCCCAACCACCGTAAAATAGGTGTCTTTGAGCCCTTGATTGGGTGTTGTCAGAAACACATCAGCCCAGCCCTGGAATGCATGGTTGGTGCCCAGCGGTGTTTTAAAACTGTAGGTACCATCACCTTCTTGTACTTCATATGATAACTTTGCCAACCAACCTTGATACTTACCGCCCAACTCCAGCAAGTAATAATCCTGTCGATCCATTTTGCCATCAGCATATTCATCTTGTGTCGCATACTCAGCGGTATAAACTACCGAAAGGTCTTCATTAACAGGTCTTGCACCTGATAATCTCAAACCATAAGTCGCTGTTGAGTTAGTGTTGTTATCAGCAGCATCCTCATAATCGAGTAAATAGCTATACGCTTCTAATTTGCCCAAAGACCAGCCTGTGTACTGAACATTAAATAAGTGACTGTCCATATCAATCACGCCATTATCAATAAGGCCTGCAGTGAGATCATCACCAAAAATCGTGTTCACTTTATTGATATAGGCATAGCTCAATTTAAGATCTTTGATTGAGCTATTACTCAGACTAACAGCATCAAATGATTGATGATTTTGACGCCAGAGCACATTACCGATAAATCGATGAAATGGTGCATCACGATAGGTCAGTTCCTGACGGCCCAGTTTGACTTCCGTGCCATAGCCGTTATAACTCAAGTAAGCCTGATTCACTTCAGTGCCATTTGGATCTGCAATTACGGAGTACTTCTTGACTGCTGTTTGTGGGTACTCTTCATAATCACCACCCAAATCCGACACATCTTCCAGTTCCAAAAAGGCACCAAAGCCATGAAAGTCACCGGTTTTATAGCCTAAGGTTGTCCGCAAAGTTACGGCATCTGCATCCTTTAGGGCATTATCCTGCTCCACTGACTCATAACGCAGTCTGGCAGAAAAACTCACCTTTCCACCAGTCGACGCATCATAAAAGCTGTCATCAGCCATTACCGTACCAGGTAACAGGGCAACACTCCCAAGCCCTGTGCTAAGTAATGACATAAGGGTTAGCTTTTTTAATTTTGGCATTCTTTTTTTCCTCTGCAAATAAGCCGATTTTCAATGAGTAATGGGCTTTAACATCAAATACACAAATCAAACTGCTTCGTTGCAGATAGACCTTTATTAATAGTAACGACGCTGCTCACCATTAATGAGCAAGTAATTTTTTCAACTCGGGGACACAGGAACCACAATTGGTCCCAGCTTTTAATTTCTTACCAATCTCATCAACAGAATTGACATGTCCGGATTGAATCGCCTCATTCAGTGTGTTTTGCCCCACCCCGAAGCAAGAGCAGACAATTTGACCGGCATCTTTTTGCCCCTGACTGGGCTGACCGACCAATAAGCTGTATCGCTCAGCATCCGAAAGACTGTTTAAACTAAATAATTGAGATAACCAGGAACGTGCTGGCAAATCATGACTAGGGGCAATAAATACAACGCCCTCTAATCGATTACGTTTTATTTGTCCGGCGCGATAACGACCTGCTTTGGCATCAGTGAAGTCCAGCCATTCCCCCTCTTCACCTAAGTGTTGCTGGGCCCATTTGGCTGGGTCATCTATTGATTGCTGACCGGCAATTTCATAGCGCCAGAATTGAGCACCACGCACCTTCACCCAGTAGTTGGCATCTTTAACCCTAATGGGGTGACGCGACAGAATAAAACCATGCCAGACAGGTTGGTATGCCCGAATCGTCACCGGCGTATGTTTGGACTCTGGCTGGCCAGAAACAGGATCATAAACGGAAGCCACCAAGGCATCGACTCGCGCCATTGAGGCATACTGGCTGCTCCAGTGAATCGGCACAAAAATACTGCCTGGTCGTTGTTCATCTGTTACTACCACCCGAACAATCATCTCGCCCCACTGACTGCTGATTTCTGCCAAGGCGCCATCTACTAGCTCAAAAGTCACTGCATCCAATGGATGAATCTGAACCATCGGTTCCGGAATATGGGCATTCAATCTGACTGCTCTGCCTGTTCGAGTCATGGTGTGCCACTGATCACGAATACGGCCAGTATTTAATACCAGTGGATATCCCTCTGTTGTTTGATGAAAAGGTAATTTGGGTTCAACACTGACCATTCTGGCTTTACCAGACGGCGTAAAAAATCGCTTGTCGGTAAATAGACGTGCAGTGCCCATCTCGGTATTCGCGATGACAGGCCATTGCACTGGCACCAGATTGTCATAGTCTTCATCACTGATATCGGCCAGACCACCAATATTAAAGTCGCGGTCACCGTCATTTTCAAACGCGGACAGTTCGGCATGTTCTCTAAAGACATCGGCTGGTTTCTCAAAGGGAAAAGCGGCCTCAAATCCCATTTTTCTGGCAACCTGAGTAATGATCCACCAGTCTGGTCTGGCTTCTCCAGGCAAAGGTAAAAATGCTCGTTGATGACTGATACGACGCTCAGAGTTGGTCACCATACCGTCCTTTTCACCCCAGGCTGCTGCCGGCAGTAAAATATCTGCAAGTTCGGTGGTATCGGTAAATTGTTCACATTCAGACACCACCACCAGTTCACATTTTTCCAGTGCAGCTTTCACTTTATCGGCATCAGGCAAACTGACCACAGGGTTGGTCGCCATGATCCAGATGGCTTTGATTTTGCCACTGGCGACCTCATTAAACATATCAATGGCCTTGGCCCCATTTTCTGTGGCTAAATTATCGGCCTTCCAGAAGCGTGATACCCGGTCATGGTGTTCTGGATTGGTGATTTCCATATGCGCAGCAAGCTGGTTACTTAAACCGCCCACTTCCCGACCGCCCATCGCATTAGGCTGACCGGTAAACGAAAAAGGCCCCATGCCTGGTTTACCAATCCGTCCGGTAGCAAGATGGCAGTTAATAATGCTGTTACATTTATCAGTACCTGTGGTGGATTGATTAATGCCCTGAGAATAGACCGTAACGACTTTTTCCGTTGAAGCGAATAGCTGATAGAACTTCACTATGTCCTGCTCTTGCAACTCGGTCACAGCCGCTACTTGAGGAATCGATCCCGCAGATGTTTTGGCTGCAGTCATTGCAGCAGCATAGCCTTCTGTGTGTGCTTCCAGAAATTCAAGATCCAGATAATCTTCTTTTTTCAGATAATGTAATAGGCCGTTAAATAAAGTCGCATCCGTGCCGGGTTTCAGCGACAAATGTAAATCAGCAATATCACAGGTCGAGGTTTTGCGTGGGTCAATCACCACAATTTTCATCTCAGGCCGATCTTCTTTAGCCTGTCTCAGCCGCTGAAAAATGACTGGATGACACCAGGCCAGATTCGAACCCGCCAGGATCACCAGATCGGCAATTTCAATATCTTCATAACTGCACGGCACCGTATCACTACCAAATGCACGTTTGTACGCCGCCACAGCAGATGACATACACAAACGCGAGTTGGTATCGATATTGGCTCCGCCAATAAAGCCTTTCATTAATTTATTGGCGGTATAGTAATCTTCCGTCAATACCTGACCTGACACATAAAACGCCACTGACTCAGGTCCGTGTTTAGCAATAATGTCACTAAATCCTCGCGCCACTGACATGATTGCCTCATCCCACGACGCCCGTTTTCCATGCACCATGGGATGAAGCAAACGATTGCCCAAATCCACGGTTTCTCCCAGCGCCGAACCTTTTGAGCACAGGCGTCCCAGATTGGCAGGATGCGTTTCATCACCTTCAATTTGTACCGTGCCGTTTTGGAGTGGAGTTGCTAACACACCGCAGCCAACACCGCAGTATGGACAAGTCGTTTTTGTGGTCGTCGTATGTTGTTCAGCCAAAATCAGAGACTCTTTATCAGGTTATAGAGAAATAAAAACGGTACCGTTATCTATTTTTGTCTCAAATGTACGGGTACAGCCTTCATCGGGTCCAGTGGCTTCGCCACTGTTCATATCAATAACCCAGTTATGCAAAGGACAAGCCACACGATTATCGTAAACAAGTCCTTGAGATAACGGTCCTTTTTTATGAGGACATTGATCAAATAAGGCAAAGACCTGATCACTAGAGGTGCGAAACACCGCAACATCACCTTCGGCTGTCACGACTACACGTGATCCTTTTTTTGGAATATCGACCAGAGGGCCAACTTCAGTCCAACTCATATCTACCTCTACACCACTTGTTTAATAGGAATATAGTTTTCTTTATATTTGGCCGCTTGTTCAGCCCAAGGATCTACCTGTGCATTTTTTTGTGAATCATGGAAACGCTCAGCCAACCGTTTACGATTCATTTCATCGTCGACCACGGCTGAGGTCACATGTTTTAAACCGACACGTTCGATCCATGGTGCAGTACGTTCCAGATAATGAGCTTCTTCGCGATACAGCTGCATAAAGGCGGCGCAATATTCAAGCGCCTCTTCTTCAGTCGCGACTTTGGTAAGAAAGTCTGTCGCCCGGACTTTGATACCACCATTACCACCGACATGCAGTTCGTAGCCTGAATCCACACACACAATGCCAAAATCTTTGATGGTCGCTTCAGCACAGTTCCTTGGACAGCCAGAAACAGCAATCTTGAATTTATGGGGTGTCCAGCTCCCCCAGGTCATTTTTTCCGCTTTGATACCTAAGCCAGTAGAATCTTGTGTGCCAAACCGACACCATTCAGAACCGACACAGGTTTTGACTGTTCTTAACGATTTGCCATAAGCATGACCCGAGACAAAGCCTGCCTCACTCAGATCTGCCCACATTTTAGGTAAGTCTTCTTTTTTGATTCCGAGTAAATCTATCCGCTGACCGCCGGTTATTTTGACGGTGGGCACGTTGTACTTCTCAGAGATATCCGCAATGGCGCGCAACTCTCTGGGATTGGTGACTCCACCCCAGATTCTGGGTACAACTGAATAGGTGCCATCTTTCTGAATATTGGCATGGACACGTTCGTTAATGAAACGTGACTGAGGATCATCCTGATACTCATTTGGCCAACTGCTTAACATGTAATAGTTCAGTGCCGGCCGACAGGAGTGGCAGCCATCTGCTGTTTTCCACTCAAGTGCTGACATCAAATCTGGAATGGATTTCAGTGATTTCTCAATAATGGCAGCCTTAACTTCAGCATGGGATAAATCGGTACAGGCACAAAGCGGTTTTTTACTCGGCGTATCATTAAAATCGCTGCCAAGCGTTGAGGCCAGCAGCTGTTCAACCAAACCAGTGCATGAACCACAGGAAGCTGAGGCCTTGGTATGTGCTTTGACTTCATCTAGTGTGAACAAGTTATGTTTTGAAATCGCCTGAACAATATCGCCCTTACAGACACCGTTGCAGCCACAAATCTCGGCATCATCGGCTAAACCGTCAACAGAATTCGATGGGCCGTGTCCTGAATCCCCCAGGTGATGTTGTCCAAACAACATGTTTTCACGAATATCTGAGATATCGGTACCATCACGCATTAGTTGGAAGTACCAGGCACCGTCTACGGTGTCCCCATAGAGAACGGCGCCAACCAATTGATTTTCTTTAATAACCAGCTTTTTATAGACCTTTCTTGCGGCGTCTTTAAACACCAGATCTTCTGTATCGTCATCACCGAGAAAGTCACCGGCAGAAAACAAATCGATGCCTGTTACTTTTAATTTGGTTGATGTGACTGAACTGATATAACGGGCAATCCCCATTTGCGCCAAGTGGTTTGAACACACTTTTGCTTGCTCAAATAATGGTGCGACCAGACCAAAGGTTTGGCTCCGGTGCTGCACACATTCCCCCACAGCATAAATCCGTGGGTCAAAGGTCTGCATGGTGTCATCCACCACAATGCCACGATCACAGTGAATACCCGCTGAGCTGGCCAATTCAATATTGGGGCGTATACCCACAGCCATCACTACCAAATCCGCTTCGATTTCTGAGCCATCTTTAAAGCGAAGTTTTTCAACTCGGTCACGTCCGATAATGGCTTCCGTTTGATGTTCCATCAAAAACTTCAGCCCTTTCCCCCGCAGTTCATCCAGCATCAGATCAGATGCAGGTTTGTCTAACTGTTGATTCATCAACACATCACTGATGTGTACAACACTGACATCCATCCCCTGAATCATCAGACCGTTAGCCGCTTCCAGACCTAACAATCCGCCACCAATCACCACGGCTTTTTTATGTGTCTTCGCCGTTTCCAGCATGGTGTCAACATCAGCAATATCACGAAAACTAATTACACCGGGCAGATCTGCACCAGCTATTGGCAACATGAATGGACGCGAGCCGGTGGCCAGTAAAAGACGGTCATATTTTTCGGTGGTGCCATCGTCGGCCACCACCACACGGTTTAGCCTATCTATCGATGTTACTTTTTTACCGGATAATAAAGTGATGTTGTTATCTTGATACCACTGCAAATCATTAATCATGATCTCATCAATGGTTTTCTCACCAGCCAATACAGGTGAGAGCATAATACGGTTATAGTTACCGTATGGTTCTTCACCAAAAACGGTAATGTCATATTTCTCTGGTGCGAGTTTAAGTAACTCTTCTAGCGTACGCACTCCTGCCATACCGTTACCGATTAATACTAACTTCTCTCTCATGGATCACTCCGTCAATCATTGTCTACTTACTTTGGCAAACACTGTGCCAAAAAAATAAACTATTGATTTAAAAGAAAGAGTTTATTAAAAGCCATTTAATAAGTAGTTTAGATGCTTATTTATGCACCATTATGATTAACCTTGCACCATTTAAATACAGCGCAAAAAAAAGCCCTTCACAGTGAAGGGCTTTTTTTGTCGGCCAATATTCTTTTTTAAGGTTGCATATTCCAGATATGTGATTGGATTAGCCATGAACCATCTTCTGTTTTTACCAGAACCAACGATAAAACACCGCCGAAACTTATCTTCTCGCCATTAGAATCTTTTCCATCTGCATGCCAGTAACCAATTTGGGTTATCTGATCGTCAGTTGAATAAATGGCATCTGTTTCAATTTGATGATTGGTCACACCATTATCAACAAAACTTTGAAACAACTGTGCAACAGCATCTTTACCTTTTAAGATAGCGCCATTACCCGGTGATAACGTCGCATCATTTTTATATAACTCTTTTAAACTGTCCACATCGCCAGCATTAAACGCTTTATTCCATTGGGCATTAGCAAAATCTATCTGATTTTTTACCGATAGCTCTTCAGCCATCACAGAAAATTGCACAGAAAACATACTGAACATAAAAACTAAAAACTTTTTCATTACTTACTCCTCATTAAATTTAGTGTTATCTATTGTTCGGCTTGATTTAACGTTCAATCAAAAATCGTTAAATTTCGCTTTAACTTTGCCAGCACATCCATTAATGCCTGACCTTGCTCTTTATCAATCACGGACATCAATTGTCCCAAACGCTGATAATAATCAGGCATGACTTCGTCTAATTTTTGCTGACCCTTCTTGGTAAGTTTGATTTGTGTTTGCCGTTTATCTTTCTCATCAACAATACGCTGTATCAGTCCCTCTCGCGCTAAACCATCTAACAGGCCTGTCATTGTCGCCCGGCTGACCCCAGATTGCTCTGCCAACTTTGAGGGTGAAGATGTAAAGCTATCTTCACGCATCAATAAAATTAATACCCACCAGCGTCCTTGAAGTAAATCATAGCGTCGTAAAAAGTTATCTAAGCCGACAGAAAGCTCTGAGGCTACCCCGAGAAGATGGAGAAACTGCATCACCGCGTTGATATCCACTTCTGGGTAGCGCGAAGCAAATTTTTCTAATATTGCCTTATCTGGCAAGTCTTTAAGTTGAAGCATACCCCATTATAGTTAGCTTCCTAATTTTTAGTAAACCTTTATCTTAAATAAATTCAGCTTCGTTTAAGCTACGCCTCCTAGTATGTGACCCGTACCTCAACAAAAGGAGCACAAAATGAAAAACGTAAAAACAATTGGCTTAATTGGTGCGGCAACAATGATGATGCAAATGGGTGTTGCTCATGCGGATTTAGATGCTGATGACATGCGTGAAATCAGAAAAATCTCTGAAGGTTTCGGCTTAATCTCTTTAGAAGAAGCGCAAGCTAAAGCGCTTGAGGCCAAACCCGGTATTGTAGAAGATGCTGATCTGGAAGACCGTGCCTTTGATAAAGGTTGGGATTATGAATTTGAGATTGTTGATGCCGATGGTGGCGAATGGGAAGTCCTAATCGACGCCAAAACCGGTGAAGTTCGTAAAACAACTAAAGACTGGTTCTAATCAGCTACAGAGGCCTGCAGGTGGATATCCACCTGCAGGCCTCCCCATTTCTGGGATTGAGTAAACTGCATATTACCGTCATAGCTTTCAACAATATCAAATACGATTGCCAGCCCTAAACCACTTCCAGGCGTTGACTCATCAGCCCGAAAACCACGTTGCGTCAAAGCTGACAAGTCATCATCATGACACCCAGGCCCATCATCTATCACCCGGATAACAATCCCCTCATCGCTATAAATCTCCAGTTCAACTTGGCTTTGACACCACTTACAGGCGTTATCCATGATATTTCCCAGCAGTTCCAGTAAGTCTTCTCTATCACCATGAAAACGAAGTTGTTTGTCTACCTGACAGCTAATAGTCAGCTGTTTATCCTGATAAATACGTTTTAATGTATCAGCCAGACTGGTCACTAATTCATGAATATCAACACCTCTTCCAGGCAATGTTAAACCTGATACACGGGCGCGTTTTAATTCACGATCTATAATTTGTCTGATTTCCTGAGTCTGCTTATAGATTGCCGTCTTTGTCACAAAATCGTTTTGCAGTTCATCACTGTCGGCGATCTGGTTTAATAGGGTCAATTGTGTTTTAAGTCGATGCGCTAAATTACCAAGTGATTGTCTTGAGCGACGTGTTTTTGTGACCATACTGGCCATTAAACGATTGAGTTCAACCAGTAATGGCCGGATTTCATCAGGCGCCTGTTCATCAATTTTTTCAATATCACCCTGCCCCAATAGTTTTAATTCATTCTTAGCTTTATTGAGTGGTCTCAATGCACGTCTGACAATCCAAAACTGCAGCCCCAACAAAGCTAAAACGCCAAGTAGTGATAAGGTCGTAAATGTCCACTGAAAATGGGTTTTATCTTCCAACATCCAGGCAATATCTTCTGCTACCGTAATCGTCACTTGCTGACCCTGCTTCAAATAGCCCGCAGAGACAGCCATTAAAGGTTGCTGTCCTGGCCCTTCCAGATAAAGCGTGGCTTTTTCACCGACATTTAAGGCCGGTGTAGATAAATCAAAGTCCCACAAAGAGCGTGAGAAGAGTTGTTGTTGTGGCGTTTGAATAGAAAAGTACAGACCTGAGAAGGCCCGTTGATAACTGCTGCTCAAACGACGATCATCCAGCAGAATTTCTCCCTCAGCATTAATATGGATATGAGCAACTAAGGTTTGTGTTTCTTCTTGCAGGCGGGTGATAACTTGCTTTTCAATTAAACGATCAATAGTGAAGGTGAGCCACAGCCATTGTCCAATCAACAAGACAGCTAAAAAAATTGCTAAGCCAATGGATAAACGGCTACGAACCGATCGCATTAGTCTGGCTGGCCAAAAATATAGCCCTGGCCTCGTCGCGTCACAATCCAATCAGCCCCAATTTTCTGACGTAATCGATTCACATAGACTTCCATCACATTACTGTCTTTATCACTATCCAGTTGATAGACATGCTCAGTGAGTGTGGTTTTAGAAAGTAACTGCTTGGGATGCAGCATAAAGTACCTTAATAGCTTAAATTCCGTGCCGGTCAGGCTGTGTTTATCACCGGTTTTTAATATCACGGCTTGTTCTGCTTCATCCAGAGATAACCCACTATAGCTAAGTTCTCCAGGGTTCTGACCAGAACAGCGTCGTAGGACAGCGTTAATCCGAACAATAAGTTCTTCAGTTTGAAAGGGTTTAGCAAGATAATCATCTGCACCGGCTTTAAATCCTAGTACTTTATCTTCCCAGTCATCACGTGCAGTGAGAATAATCACAGGTACTGCATTTTCATTGCGTCGCCAGTTTTCTAAAACTTCCAAACCTGGTTTTCCAGGTAATCCCAGATCCAACACAATCAGATCATACGGCTCAATTTCACCCATGACTTCGCCATCAATACCATCCGCAGATAAATCTGTAGCAAAACCGGCTTTGTTTAATGCTTGCTGTAGGTTCGGTCCTAATAAAGGATCATCTTCAACCAGTAACAAGCGCATTAATTATCCTCATTTTCCAGCTCAACAAATTCACCTGTTTGAGCATCCAACTCTAATTCCCAGACCTGACCTTGTTCATCCAGAATCTCGAGTTCGTAAACATAACGGCCATCCTCTCTTTCCAGATCGGTTTCAATGACTTGGCCGGGTTTTATCACTTTTGCCTTCATCAATATTTCCTGAAGAGGCATAATCTTGCCTTCTTTCAACAATTGTCTGGCAACACTGGCACTTTCATCAGATTGCACTGGCGATACCACAAGCAGAGCGCTCAAGGAAACGAGAATGTATCTGGATAACGATAGAGTACGTTTCATCGTATATATTATTTATCTGGTTTAAATGAGCTTAAGTGTAGAAATTCAAACTTAAACCAAACTGAATAACGCTGTCTTACTGAGTGGTAAAAATGCGAATAACTTTCCCATTTTTAAGTAAAACGTGAGTGCTGCCTTTGCTTAGCGTTTTAAACATCCATTTTTCGAAGTTATCCTGAAGGCGCTCACCATCTTTACCCACTTTCAATGCCGGTCTGACAGATTTCACAACGTTGCTAGGCTGCCAGTTCTCGCCACAAACATGCCTGATTTGGTCTATATCCATGCCTACTTCAATGGCACTTTTGCCGCAGGAATATTGATCTAAATACTGACTGCTACCCGCATGAGCTAAGCCCGTAAAACTCAAACTTAAGGCTGTAAAAGCCAAGTAAAAAAACCGCATATCTCTCTCCGTTCATTTTTTCAGGACAATATCATGAACTGTGTTAAAAAATCTTGCCAGATTTTGTCATCAAATTTAACTGTCACCAACAATATGCAGGAAGTGCATATGTTTTTCGTATTGAATCAGAATGTCATCAATGACTTGCTCTTGATTATATCCGTACATATCGTAGTGTTGACTACCTTCAGCAAGATACACCTCACCACGGTAATAACGCTTTGTCTCATCATCATCGTCTAATGCATCAAGGGCAAAACTTGGCATTACGTGCCTGACGCTATGGACCCCATAAACAAAGTCTTTCTCACCACCATAGCTGACGTTTAATTCAATTGAATCTTTTTTGCTAACAATCTCAGATTCCACGCCAGTATTACGTAATTCCGCCGCCACTTTTTTCAACGCGGGTTTCACCACATCGTTCAAAAATGTTTGCATTGTCGCTTTATCCGGGTACTCACTCAGATTTTTCAGGCGTTGCTTCCAGCCAACTTGTCTACCTGTACTCACAGGAGTCTGCGGCACACCAATGATCAGGCGTTTTATGCCTTCCATTCTTAAGCCTTTCATCAAGCCAAAACACATCAGCAACATGATGACAACAAATGGCAGAGCACCAGCAATAGAAGCTGTTTGTAAGGCTTTTAATCCACCAGCTACTAATAACGCAGCGGCGACACAACCTTCCGTTACCGCCCAAAAAATGCGCTGCCAAACCGGCGGTTTGGGATGGCCATTGGAGGTAATCATGTCAATGACCAAGGAGCCTGAATCTGATGAAGTTACAAAAAATGTGATGACCAGTATGGTGGCTAAGCCAGAAGAAATCATACTCAGCGGCATATGTTCAAACATCGAGAAAACAGCAATGGCACTATTTTCACTGACGGCTCCTGAGATAACCCCGGCAAGATTACCCAGTTCCATATGAATGGCTGTTCCGCCGAAAAACGTCATCCACATAAAGGTAAAACCAACAGGCACAAATAACACACCTAAAATAAACTGACGGATTGTTCTGCCTCTTGAAACTCTGGCAATAAACATCCCGACAAAGGGTGACCAAGCAATCCACCAGCCCCAATAGAATAATGTCCAGCCACCTATCCAGCCATTTGGATCATAGGCATATAGGTTAAATGTTTTATTAACAACTTCGCTTAAATAATTACCCGTGTTTTGTACAAATGTTTGCAATAAAAATAGCGTCGGACCAGCAAATAAAACAAACAGCAATAATAGAATAGCTAATCCAAGATTGAGCTCAGACAGGCGTTTAATGCCTGCATCCAGTCCCGCAACCACAGAAATAGTCGCCAGTAAGGTAATCCCTGCAATCAAGCCAATTTGTAGGCCCACCGACTCTGCAGGTAAGCCAAACATATAGGTAAGCCCGGCATTCACCTGTAACACCCCTAGCCCCAGTGAAGTCGCCACACCAAACATGGTGCCTAATACCGCAAAAATATCTACGGTATGGCCAATCGGTCCGTATATACGTTCACCAATTAATGGATAAAGTGACGAGCGAATGCTTAATGGCAGATTATGTCTGAAACCAAAATAGGCCAACGATAACCCTACCACTGCATAAATAGCCCAGGCATGTAAGCCCCAATGGAAAAACGTGATCGACATCGCTTCTCTGGCAGCCTCAATATCTCCCCCCTGCCCTACAGGTGGTGAAGAAAAATGCATGATAGGTTCAGCAACACCGAAAAATAATAAACCTATGCCCATGCCAGCACTAAACAGCATGGCAAACCAGGATAAATAACCATAATCAGGTTCAGAATGATCTGGGCCAAGTTTTATAGCACCATAGGAACTCATCGCCAGACCAATACTGAAGATAAGGAAAAAGCCGACAGCAAGCAGGTAAAACCAGCCAAAAGTATCCACTATCCAGGTTTGAGTGGCTGTAAATACGGTTGAGGCGGTATCAGAAAAAAAGGCAGCAAAAATCACAAAAGCGATAATTAAAATAGCTGAGCCAAAAAATACCGGTGGATTGATTTCTGCTTTACGTGATGTCTTATTTTCTATAGTCGGACTAGTCATATATATATGAACTCTCTGATTATTATTTTGTTTAATGCGGTTAATGCTTAGAAGTAATAGCCAAAATTGATATTAAAGCGCGTCTGCCAATCATCATTCTGGTTGGCACCTAAGCGATCACCGAACGGATCATCGCCACCAATGAATTCATTACCATTAGACGCACTTAAATCGGTGTAGATATACCAATTACCACTTGCCCATGCTGCACCTAAGGTCGCCAGTGCACTATCGTTAAAGTCCCTCTCGTCTTTCAATAAAACACTGTATTCAACATACGGCATCACATAATCGAGCCACGGTAATTGATTTGTCTCATAACGATAACTAAGAGAAACAGCGGGTAACCAAGCTTCTGCGGCTACTGTATTAGGGAAATCATAGGCTCCCATTTGCACCAACTTATTCGTTCTCAATGGCTGATCATTGTCTACGTCAAAACGGTAGTACGTTAATTGTGTTGCCAGTGTAAATTCACTCCATTTGTTCAGCATATGACCGGAGACAGCATAATGGTGCCCATCATCTTGTGAACCACGGCTTTTTAGTTGCGAATACTGTAATGAGAAACCAAGATCGGTTTTTACTTCGCCAGAACCAAGGTGAGTGATACCACGTAAATTAAACTGGTTACGCTCTTCATAACCATCACCAGATTCATTGACCACATCATAGGAATAGCGAGCACTTTGATGTGATGAACCCGTATATGAGCCTTCATCAGACACATAGTAGGCAATGTCCCAGTCCCATTGGTCTGTGGACTGATGGTATTTAACCCCCAGATCCATATCATCAGATAAGCCAAGATAATAATGCTGATCAAAAAACCAGCTTTGTGAGACGCCATACGGTCCAGGACCGAAAGGCACTCTGTTTACACCGACTTGTATTTGACGCTTATCATCAAACTGGTAACCCAACCAACCAGTATGCAGAAAGTTATAACCGTTATACCAGCGGTATTCTAATTTTCCCAGATAAGGGCCATTTTCATAGTCAAGATTCAGGCGAAACGTATCCAGAGCAAAGTTACCATCATCATCAAATGATCGTGAGGCACCTCCTGTCTCAGGGTAATCGCCAATCGCATAATTAGCCCGGATGGCACCACCTACTTTAAGGTGACCAAACCGAATTTTATTATCTGGTTTAGCTTCAGCCTCGACTTGAGATTGTGATAGTGCTTCCAGTTTCGCTGTTGATTGCTGCTTTTCCTGCTCGGCTTTAGCAAGCGCAGCACGTGTTTTTTCCAGCTCAATTTGTAGCGATTTAACGCGGGTCTGTAGTTGTTCAACCGTTTCTTGTTCAGTATCAGCAAAAGCAATTGATGATTGCCCCATCGCTAATAAAACAATAACTGATTGACTAAAAAACAAGCTTCTTGTGGACAAGATAGCTCCTCGTTTTATCATGTAATTTTCCGTTTAGATTACTGATGAACTTTCTTGAGAAACGTTATTCACTATGTGAAAACGAAGAGGTGTGTTCAGGACACATATAAATTACCCTAACAATTTGAAGCCATTACTTCAAATTATCAGAATAGAATTCGGGCCACGACAGGCAGATGATCAGATGCTTTTTTTGCCAGAGCTGTTTTGTGTACATCTAAAGATAGTAGATGCTGACGAGGATGAACCCAAATACGGTCCAATGCAAATATCGGGAAAAAACTTGGAAAACTTTTCTTTGCCGGGGTTGTATCAAAATAGGCTTTTAAGCGGCGAAGAGTACTTCCCCATATAAACCATTCATTTAAATCCCCCATCAACACCGCCGTATCAACTTCATGCTCGCCAAGGCGGCTCAAGAGTTTTTCTACCTGATACTGGCGTTCCGTTGGTTTTAAACCAAAATGAGTGGTCATGATGACAAGTTGATGCTGCTCTATTTCCAGCCTAAGTTGAATAGCACCTCTGGGCTCATGAGGTGCCAGACTCAAATCAATCAGTTCATGCGAGCTTAATGGATATTTACTCAACACCGCATTGCCATAATGACGACTTTCACGAAACATTGTCGGTCCGGCAATACCGATCATGCCCGTCTGTTGGGCAATAAAATCCAGCAGGTCAATATCATTGACCATGTGATGCTCGACCTCTTGCAGTGCAATAATGTCAGCATCCATCTCACGAATGACATCCACTATCCTAAACGGATCAAAATGCCCATCAGTGCCAATACAGGCATGAATGTTATAACTGGCTAACTTAAGCTCCATTCAATCTCTTATTCATCTTCTTTACGATTAATCAGTCGCTTCAACCCAACCATAATGCCAACAATAACGATGACGACCCCGACAAATATCGCGATTTGTTCAGGGTCTGGATTTTGCACAGTTCGCATCAATGAATCAGCAAACACCGTAATACCCAATATCCCCGGTAACATACCGATCAGCGTACCAATGGTAAAATCACGCGTGTTAATGTGTGAGCCGCCGGCGACAAGATTAATCACCGTAAACGGTGCCACAGGAATAATACGTACGGTGATAATCGCCAACACACCATGTTTAGCCAGACGTCTGCTTAATTTATTAATACTGGAACCGGCTAATTTCTGAATGGTATTTCGCCCCATATAGTGTCCAACGGCATAGCCCATCAAGCCACTCACCAGCGAGCCAAGAATGGAGTAAACAGTTCCCCATAAAGGGCCAAACGTCAGTGCCGTTGTGATAATCAGCAAGGTCACCGGAAAGGCAATCAATCCGGCAATGGCAAAAATACCAATCACAATTAATGGTGTTGATGGATGTGACTTAATACCTTCAGCGGCATGTTGTAATGTTTCCGGATTTAACCATTCACTTAATGGTGTCCATCGCCAAATAGCCGTTAACGCTAATACCACAACTAAAACGGCAACAATTTTCCACCACTGTTTTTGGGCTGATTTTGGTTCATCAACAGGAATAAACATCTTAGTGAGTTTTTCCGTTTCAATCGGCCTTTCAGGATCGACAATGGCTGAATCAGGTAACATCTGATTCGCATAGTCAGACACCGAACAATCAAGTTCACGTAACGTATGACTGTTTTCCTGACGAGCATCTATCAAGCGAATAAGAGAACCTTCCTGAGATAAATTCTGGCGAAGTTCATCTGCTGTCATACCAAAATGTTCTGTCAGTAAACGCTCGCGAAACCGGCTGACAGTGGCTTTGTGTTCATCTGTCTCCGCTTCAATCACCAGATCACATTCACTGTCGAAGCCCATGGAACGGTTGCTTAAATTCGCGGAACCGACTCGCATTAAACAATCATCAATGACTGTGATTTTTGCATGCACGCTGATATAGGAATCACCAAGCTCATCACGATGCGGATAACAAAGACGTAGACGATTATGTTTGTCCGCCTCTTTTAATTTGCAGGCCACACGAAATCGTAAAACATCCATGGTGGCTTGTTCCAGCCAACCACCAGTCATTAATGGCAGCACTAAAACAATATCGGGCCCATCTTTTTCCTGCAGGCGTTCGGTTAATAAATCAGCAATTTTCCATGAAGTAAAATATTGATTCTCCATATAGATGAGATTTTCAGCCGCTTTAAGGCTATCAATATAGAGTTGTTCAATCTCACGAATTTCTTGCTGATCTTTGTATTGAGGCATTGTCCGACTGATACCTACCTCAATGTCTTTAAACCAGGGTTCGATATAGTCAGGCCATGCCGATACGATTTTTTGTGATGGTTTATTGAGTTTTTCACCGGTCGCTTTTAACCAGCGTTCTCGCGCCAGCTCGCCTAAAGCGGCGGCAACCTCTCCTTGCACCATCATTTGTACATCATGAAACGGCGGATAATGATGACCATCAGGGTCAATACGTCTTGATTCTTTCGCTTTATGTTCTGAGCTATCCCAACGGCTTTTACCAATATCAAAACCACCGGAGAAAGCAATCTCATCGTCTATAACCACCACTTTCTGGTGCTGAGATGCTCCTATTGGACACTCACCATCGAGTTTAAAATGCAGTCTGTCTTGAGATTTCCACGCCGGTTTATACATGGGCAACCACTCACGCTCCATCGTATATACCATTGCCCAGTCCCAGTTCAGAATATAAACATGTAAATCAGGGTTTCGGTTAAGCACTTCACTGATAAATGCACCTAGCTCTACAGGCAGGTCTTGAACTTGATCGCTATTACGCACAAGTTGCATACGACTGTCGATATCCCATGACAGAATATATACCGTATGTTTTGCTCGCTGAATGCAGGCATGCAAAGCGCCGAAATAATTCTCCCCATCAATTAGTAAAGCAACTTGGTCTGCGTGTTTTTTATGCCAACAATTGTTACCTTCTTTCAGTATGGGTGTTTTTGTCACACTTGATTCCTAAATCATAGTCAGGGAGGGATTTTGCCACTGAGCATAACACAAGAATGCGTGACCACACACCGCCATCCTCTGTAGAAAACATCTCTTTTTCATACTCTTTAGATCAGTAATATATATCTCTATTTTCCGTTAATTTTGTTCTGAATTTTCACAATAATTTCAAGGCTATATAAATAATAATATCTATCTTAGACGAATAATTGAAATAGCTATTGATGGCACTGTGTAAGCACGATATGTTTGTTATAAATTAAAAAAATATCTTCAATTGATAGAGAGAGAGAATGGCGATAAAACGCATTGCTACAAGTGAGTTACAAATTGGTATGTATATTCAGAAACTAGGAGGGTCCTGGATACAGCACCCGTTTGTCCGCAGTAGTTTCTTACTCACCGAGCCCAATGACATTAAGCGCATCAAAGAAGCAGGTATAAAAGAGTTGTGGATTGATGACGAGAAAGGCGAAATAACGGAAGCAGCCGAAGCTTCCGACGCATCGCAAAAGACTGATTCGACCACCGCACAACAAACGGCCCCAAATAAAACTCACTCTGAGATAAAAGCTTCGGACGCTTCAAGTTCGATTGAGAATGAAATCGAACGTGCCAGAAAACTGTGCCAGGATGCCAAACCTCAGATCATGTCGATGTTCAACGATATTCGTCTGGGTAAAGCCATCGATCCAAAAACCACCCTACCACTTGTCGGCGAAATTGACTCGCTGGTTCAACGTAACTCTGCTGCCATACTCAGTGTTGCCCGATTAAAAACGCATGATGATTACACTTACATGCACTCTGTTGCTGTATGTGCGCTTATGTTGTCACTTGCGAATCAAATGGGATTAGACAAAGAACAAACTCGGCTGGCTGGTATCGGCGGTCTGATGCATGACTTGGGTAAAGCCGCTATGCCTCTCGACATCTTAAACAAACCCGGCAAGCTCACAGATGCTGAATATCTGATCATGAAAAAGCACACTATCGTGGGCGCCAAAATTCTGCAGGACAGTAGTGCAGAAGCAGAAGTAATTGATATTGCCTTAAATCATCACGAGAAGATTAATGGCACCGGTTATCCCAACCAACTGCCCGCAGAAAAAATTTCTCAGCTGGCTCGCATGGCCGCTATTTGCGATGTATACGATGCAGTGACGTCTGAACGTGCATACAAGAAACCTTGGGAACCCGCCAATACCATTCGTGAAATGGCGAAATGGGATGGGCATTTTGATAAACAAATTTTTAATAGTTTTGTTAAATCTGTAGGTATCTACCCGATTGGCTCTCTGGTTCGCTTAACATCTCAACGCTTAGCTGTGGTGATTGAGCCCGCGATAGACTCCTTACTAAAACCTAAAGTCAAAGTGTTCTTCTCAATACGCTCAAACGCCCCCATTCCCATACAAATTATCGATCTTTCTGCAAAAAACTGTAAAGAAAGCATTGAAGGACCAGAAGAACCCGCAGATTGGGATTTTAAATCCTTAGAAAATCTATGGTTATGAGTTATTATCCCGGTAAACCTCAATAACTCTTCACAAGACTAATGAAAGTCAGATGGATGAGTTTTAGCTGTTAGACATTATTAAAGGATAGATATGATGGCAGATAAGACACGATCGTCCTTACACACGCTGATTACCAAGCGTTATATGCTGGCTGTAACACTTATTGCTTTGTTATCCAGCTTTGCTGCATATACGCTAAAGTCTGCGCTTTCTGATGTTGATAATACGGCCTATATTGTCAATATTTCTGGTAGTCAACGCATGTTGAGTCAACATATTGCCTTGGATATTCATCGTTTGTATCAACAACGCTTCGTGATGAATACAGAACAAACAGAAACTGAAAATCTGCTGACTCAGCACATAGACACGATGAAATCCGCCAATCATCAGCTCGCTTCAGGCCAACTCAATAATGGACATCAGCTTGAACTCTCCCCAACTATCAGAGATATCTATTTTAGCGACGTAGACTTATATGACCGCGTCAATTTTTACTTAAAAATCGCTACCCAAATCCTAGATACAACCTCAGAGGAGCCGTTTTTACAACTGATGAGCGAGATTGATAGCTCCTCTGAAAACTTATTAATCGATTTAGACAAGGCCGTAAATCAGTATCAACGTGAAGGCGATGAACGACTGGCGATTATTAAACGGCTCGAGGTTGGGGTTTGGTTAGTGACACTGCTCACACTCCTGCTGGAAGTTATTTTTATCTTCAGACCCATGGCAAAAGAAGTCATCAAATCACGTGATGCAGAACAACGGCTGCTTAACAGCCTTGAAGATCAAGTTGAACTTCGTACCTATAAACTTGAAGCCGCCAACAAAAAACTACAAGAGCTGGCTAGTAAAGATCCTCTCACTAATCTAAATAACCGACTGACACTCGAAGTCGATATAGAAACCCTTATCAAAGGCTTCTATTCTCATCAGTGTCCATTTGCTATAGCCCTGATTGATATTGATTTTTTCAAGAGAATCAATGATGAATACGGACACTTAGCTGGCGATCATGTACTGAAACAATTTGCTGAAATATTACAATCACAAGGACGTAATACCGATAAAGTGTACCGTGTTGGCGGGGAAGAGTTTGTCTTATTACTGAACCGTGTTCCCTGCGAGAGAACTGAAGAAATGATGCTGGAATTGATCGACAAAACCCGGTCTCACCAGTTTAATTTTGAAGGTCGACAGTTTACCGTAACTATTAGTATGGGTTTGTACCATACCGATCTTTTCCCGGTAGCAAACCTGAGAGACTTATTCTTCGTCACCGATAAAGCACTATATGAATCAAAAGCTAATGGCAGAGACAGGCTAACCCTGGCTACGAGAACGTAGAACAAAAAATATCCTTAACAAACAATACCTTAATTAGGAATTAATATTTTAGCGATGTCGTTGCAATTCAGTTTGCTAAAAGTAAATAACAGTTATTGAATCGCCGATATCTGCCATTTTCAATATCAGGGAAGAAATCCCAAACTCTCAATGAGCATCTCCCAAATCGTCGTCAATTAAACGTTGTAGACTACCAAACAGTAATTTCAATGGTCTGGAAGCGGTTTGAATTTAGTCTGTAATTAGCAGATAAATTTTGACTTTTTGACACATGATTCTCCTGTGTCCTTCTATACAGATCATTGTCCTCAAGCTTGATACCCATGCTGATGCCTTCTCTTGGACAGCCCTTTAGTTAAGGCATTCTTTGCATAAGGCTAAAGTGGTGAGTATTGAAATATAACCGTACTGCTTACCAGCAGTGTTTATGAAACGACGAGATAGTCCCAGTGGCTGAACAAATAGTCTTTAACAGAAGATATGGTTGGCGAAATGTATGTTTTGAGACGTATGACATCGCTTTAAGCCACATTCAAACAAGGCAAGTTCACACAGACATTATCTCTTACCGTTACTCGATATCTGTATAACATTTTTGCGCTCAGAGTCAGGGAAGAAGTTTCAGGAAAACTGTTCAAAAAAGGCGCTTAAACCGAGGATTCTGAATGAAAAAAACTAAATGTTCTGCTTTTGTCAGAGGGTTATCAATGGCATCAGCAATTCTGCTGAGCGGTTGTAAAGCAGGTGTTTTAGATCCAAAAGGACCGGTAGGTCATGATGAGCGGACGCTTATCATTACTGCCGTATTACTCATGCTGGTCGTGGTCATTCCTGTCATTGTCATGACACTGGTTTTCGCATGGAAATACCGTGCTTCCAACAAAAAAGCCGAATACAAACCCAACTGGGCTCATTCAACCAAAATCGAAGTCATTGTCTGGACGGTGCCTTGTATCATCATTCTGATTTTAGGCACACTGACCTGGGTAACCACACATTCGCTCGATCCATTCAAACCACTTGAAACAGCAGATAGTCAGAAGCCCATCACGATTGAAGTCGTAGCACTTGACTGGAAATGGCTATTTATCTATCCAGAACAGCATATAGCCACAGTTAACCAAGTTGCCTTCCCTGAAAATGTGCCCGTTCGTTTCAAGGTCACCTCAGATACGGTGATGAATTCGTTCTTTATCCCTCAACTGGGCAGTCAGATATATGCAATGGCGGGTATGCAGACGGAAGTCAATTTGCTCGCCCATGAAACCGGTGCGTTTGATGGCATGTCAGCCCACTTTAGTGGTGATGGCTTCTCGCATATGAACTTTAAAGCCCTCTCCCAAACACCATCCCAGTTTAATGAGTGGATTAATAAAGTAAAACAGGCCCATCGTGAGCTGGATCAAAACAGTTACGACGCCTTAGCCAAACCCAGTGAGCAAAATCCCGTTGCTTACTATTCGTCAGTGAAGCCTGACTTGTTCAAATCAATTGTCATGAATTACATGAATACGAACTCGGATATGGCCTCAGAAGAAATGCAATCAGATTCAGGAGTAACTGATGTTAGGTAAATTAACGCTTGCGGACATTCCCTACGATAACCCTATCGTAATGAGTGCGGTCGGCTTTATGGTCCTTTTTGGGCTGATTATTTTTGCCCTGATTACGCGCTATGGTAAGTGGACTTATCTGTGGAAAGAATGGCTGACATCGGTTGATCACAAGAAAATTGGTGTGATGTATTTCTTAGTGGCATTGGTGATGCTGCTTCGCGGTTTTTCCGATGCCATCCTGATGCGCTCACAACAGGCAGTGGCTCTGGGTGCCAATCATGGCTATCTGCCACCTGAACATTATGATCAAATTTTCACGGCTCACGGCGTGATTATGATTTTCTTTGTGGCCATGCCATTCGTCATTGGTCTTATCAATATTGTGGTTCCCTTACAAATTGGTGCCCGTGATGTGGCTTTCCCATACCTCAACTCGGTCAGCTTTTGGCTGTTCGTGGTCGGTGTCATATTGGTTAACTTGTCACTTGCTGTCGGCGATTTTGCCAAGACAGGCTGGCTGGCCTATCCACCCTTGTCTGAAATGCAATACAGTCCTGATGTTGGCGTTGACTACTATATATGGAGTTTACAGATATCCGGGCTCGGGACATTGCTGACTGGTATCAACTTTTTTGTCACTATCATCAAGATGCGTGCGCCGGGTATGACATTAATGAAAATGCCGATATTCAGCTGGACGGCACTATGCACTAATGCCCTGATCGTCGGTGCCTTCCCGGTATTAACGGTAACGCTGGCATTATTGACTCTGGATCGCTACCTCGGCATGCATTTTTTCACTAATGCCATGGGCGGCGACATGATGATGTACATCAACCTGATTTGGATTTGGGGCCATCCGGAAGTGTATATCTTGGTGCTGCCAGTATTTGGTGTCTTCTCAGAAGTCGTTGCTACCTATTCTAAAAAGCCTTTGTTCGGCTATACATCAATGGTGTATGCGACGATTGCGATTACCATACTTTCGTTTATAGTCTGGTTACATCACTTTTTCACCATGGGCTCGGGGGCCAACGTTAACGCCTTCTTTGGCATCATGACGATGGTTATTGCCATTCCGACCGGTGTGAAAATCTTTAACTGGTTGTTCACGATGTACGGTGGTCGTGTTGAATTCAGCTCACCTTTGCTATGGACGCTTGGCTTCATGATTACCTTCAGTATTGGTGGCATGACCGGTGTACTTCTATCTGTGCCAGGTGCCGATTTTGTTTTGCATAACAGTCTGTTTCTGATTGCTCACTTCCATAACGTCATTATTGGTGGTGTGGTATTCGGCTCTATGGCTGGCTATGCCTACTGGTTTCCAAAAGCATTTGGTTTCAGACTCAATGAACGCTGGGGCAAATATTCATTCTGGGCATGGTTTGTAGGCTTCTATCTGGCCTTTATGCCGCTCTACTATCTGGGTTTCCTCGGAATGACTCGTCGCCTTGATCATTATGACAACCCAGCCTTCCAACCCTGGTTAATCCTGGCTGCAGTGGGGGCTGGAATTATCATGCTGGGCATTATCTTCACCATCGTGCAACTGGTCGTCAGTATTCGTGAACGTCACGCGAATATGGATGTTACTGGTGATCCATGGGGCGGTCGTACACTGGAATGGTCAACCTCATCTCCACCACCATTCTATAACTTCGCGGAGATACCTGTCGCCTCAGAACTCGATGCTTTCCATGCGATGAAAGAAAGAGGTGATTACCCGCCAGAACCTAAGCAATACAAAGAAATTCACATGCCAAGGAATACGGGTGTGGGTGTCTTTATCGGCTTGTTCAGTTTGATTTTTGGCTTTGCCATGATCTGGTACATCTGGTGGATGGCGATTGCAGGTGTTGTCGGTATTTTGGGCTGCATGATCTGGCGCAGCTTTGATAATGATGTCGATTACTACGTGCCGGTCGAAGAAATCGAGCGCATAGAAGGCGAGTGGCTTGAGAAAGTACGAAATCACCATGAATCAAATGGCAAGACAAGTGCTGACTCAACATCTACGCAAACTGCGTAGGTCAATTAATACATTGTTAATAAGGTAATCAGGCATTAATTATGACTACTGATGTTTTAGATAACGCAAATACTCACGAGCATGCACATCACGATGCCTCCTCAACGCGAGTGTTCGGCTTCTGGATCTACATAATGAGTGACTGCATTTTGTTTGCGGCGTTGTTCGCGACATTTGCAGTACTCGGACACAATTATGCAGGTGGGCCCACTGGTAAAGAGATTTTTGAGTTAGATGGTGTACTGCTCGAAACCTTCTGCCTGTTATTTAGCAGCATCACCTATGGTTTTGCCATGGTGGCGATGAATAACGGTCAGCGGCAACTGGTCATACTTTGGCTAGCCATCACCTTTTTACTGGGTGCTGGTTTTGTGGGCCTTGAATTAAACGAGTTCAGTCATCTGATTGCTGAAGGCCATAGCTGGCAGCAAAGTGCATTTCTGTCCTCATTTTTTGCCCTGGTAAGCACACATGGTCTGCACGTAAGCTGTGGTTTGATTTGGATGATATTCATGATGTTACATGTCTATCGTTATGGATTGACTGATCTGAACAAATCTCGTTTGATGTGTCTGAGCCTGTTCTGGCACTTTCTGGATATCATCTGGATTTTCGTATTTACCTTTGTTTATCTGTTGGGGGTTCTGAATGGATAACGGCCATATCGCCGGTGCAGCACACGGCACCTATAAGTCTTATCTGATTGGTTTTATTCTGTCAGTCGTACTGACTGTCATTCCATTCTGGATGGTGATGCATCCTACGATGGCACCATCCACTATCGCCATCAGCATTCTCGGCTTTGCTGTTGTGCAGGTTCTGGTCCATCTGTATTTTTTCTTGCATCTGAATACCTCGTCAGAACAACGCTGGAACCTGGTCGCCTTTGCTTATACCTTCATCTTGATATTGTTTATCGTGGTGGGTTCTCTGTGGATTATGCATAATCTTGGTTATAACATGATGCTCGACTGAGATAGAAAATAAGTGCTAAAAAAATATTGGCAGGTTGCCAAGCCAGGTATTGTGATTGGCAACCTCATTTCATTAGCGGGCGGTTTTTTTCTCGCATCGAAAGGCAGCATCGATTTGATGCTGTTTTTTTATACCGCTTTTGGTGTGTCACTGATCGTCGCTTCCGGCTGTGTGTTTAACAACTTTATTGATCGGGATATCGACACGCTGATGGAACGCACCCGCGATCGGGTATTGGTAAAGGGACTCATCTCACCACATGTGGCATTGGTCTATGCTTCAGTACTTGGCCTGTTAGGGACGTTTGTGCTGTTGTACGGCACCAATATCATTGACGTAACCGTCGTTCTGGTGGGTTTTATTATCTATGTCGGCGTCTATAGCCTATCGATGAAACGTCACTCCGTTCACGGCACCTTGATTGGCAGTCTTGCTGGCGCCATGCCACCCGTCGTGGGCTATTGTGCTGTCAGTAACCAGTTTGATCTTGGTGCGGCTATCTTGCTGCTGATTTTCAGCATTTGGCAAATGCCCCACTCCTATGCGATCGCCATTTTCAGATTTAATGATTACCGTGCCGCATCCATTCCAGTATTACCTGTCGCCAAAACTATTCAGAGTGCTAAACACCAGATTTTGCTCTACTTGATTGCATTTAACCTGGCAACGCCCCTGCTTTATCTGGCTGGCTATACCGGTATTTGGTATCTCATTATCACCTCAGCCTTTGGCTTGTATTGGTTATATATTGCGTGGGCGGGCTTGAAGACAAAAGAAGATACGGCCTGGGCCAAAAAAGTCTTTTTTATCTCCATCCTTATCGTCATGGTGCAAAGTCTAATGATGTCGGTGGATGCTGTAGGCTGAGTTAATCATAAGCAGATAGCTTAACTCGTAGGTTGAGTTGAAGCATGAACCCAACAATAAGAAACAATAAATAGTTCATTTCGTTAGCGCCCTGACTAAAGTGCCCCCTTGAGCCACTAAACAAGCTCAAAGTTTACCATGGAAGGCTATTTGTTCGATGCCTTTTATTGAATTTAGCAGTGCTTTAATAATTGGTTTTTCGAATTCTTCGAGTAACTCATTTCCATGGGTACCATCATTAAAGTACTGCCAGTGCGGAAGCAAACTCTGATACAAACCAGAAAGCTCTTGATGGTGTTGGTTTGCAATTATTTTTGCTAGTCTATCTAATTCTTTAATGAGAGAATCACAAATGCTTCTAAGGTCAGGCTCTCTATTTGGGGTCCACATTTTTACGGTTAGAGCAGATTTGTGTTTGTTGTAGAGTCGCTTCCAAACTTTCTTGTTTAAAAGCTCTAGTGTTTTTCGTAGATTATCTAAGCATAATTTATCATTACCTACGCCATAGCCTTCTTCCGCCATAACAATGTAATTCTGGCAGGTGTCTGTATCAGATACAGAAATAGAACGGCCTTCTTTGTTGTCTAAAAAGGTATATGACATTACCTCAGAAGCCTGTTGTTGATCAGAAGGTATAGCCTCTTTCAGCATCCTTATGAAATCTTGACCGTGACAACTTATGATTTGCTGCTTGCTAACAATTTCAGGGTGCTGAGTCAGTATTTCTCTTATTGCGGTTCTATGTTCATCATCTACAGCGTTTACTATGTCATCAAAGATAATGAACGGAACATTTTCTTGCTCTGCTTTTGCCAGTAATATAGCCAAACCTAAACATTTGATATGACCTTCACTTAAAACAACAAGTGCATTTTCTTCTTTATTGGAATCATCATTGAAAATGATTATCAATTCATCATTGGGCTGGCTTGGAAGTTTTATTTCCTTTGCTAAGTAATGATCAGGGTCGTAAGCATTTATAGCGTTGTAATATCCAGTAGTTTTTTCATTGAGATTTTGCATGAGTTGCAATGGAAGTTGTGATCGATAATGCTTCAAGTTAGATACAATGGCCTTATAAGCGGATATTCTCTGGTCGTTTATTTTTGCATTTTTCACTTCAGTTTTTGCATTCTCTTTCATTTTAGAAAGAGGTTCTTTCAGACCTGAAATCTCGTTTCGAATGTCTTGAATATTAGAATTTTCTTGTTCTATAGCAGTGCTGGCAGTTTTGACAATGTTCAAATGGTTCTCTGCTTCAGTAATTAAATTTTGAAGTCTTTCATTATTAGTTACCAGCTCTCTGACAACATGATTATTTCTTTTAGTTAACATACGTGCTTTTGCGTATTCTTTAAAAAGGTTATCAAAGTCCAAATTCAATGTTTGTGCAGTGTTGTGATCTAAATCACCTTGAATACTTTGCACGATATTTTCTTCATTAGGAATAACTAAGGCAGCCAAGCCAAGAAGCTGTCTTTGCTGGTTGAGCGCCTGAAAATCAGAACGGTATTTTGAAATGATAGATTTTATATTGGTTACAGCTTGGACTCTTGCTTCTTGACTAGACTGTAGAGCAGCTAATTTTTCTAGTTCTTGGACTGCATTATCAAAGGGATTTTTATTTACCTGTTTTAATGGAGTCTCACACGCGGGGCATGTTTTAGAATCCTCACCAGACTCTTTTATGCTAACAAGTGCTTGGTAAATAGACTGATAATGAACTTTAGATGCAAACTTGATTATTTCGGCATCCGCATTAGCGAGATTTTGCATTTCATCTGAAAATGTTTTCCCTAACTGCTTTATGTTTTTCTTTTCAAGCTGTACTTCAATAATTTTGTTAGTAACTTCTACAACCTGTGATTTAAGGTTGGCTATTTGACCATCAGAATTTTCACCCTCTAAAAGAATTACAACGTCTTTTGGTTGCTTTTGTTCATACTTAGTTAAGATGTCAGATACTTCTTCTGACTTAGTCTTGATGTTATTTCTATGGTTACGAATTTGTTTTAGGAGCTGCCGAATATCGGATATTTGACCCTTGAAGGTATTTTGTTTGGTTACATCTTCGTGGAAATAATTTGCAAAGTTATCAGTAAAATCATTAACAAAGGCATTGAATTCATCCAAGCCAAACAATTTTAAAATGATTGCTTCTTGGTTCCTCTCGGTATTGGCTGAGACTCTTGAAAAGTCATCGATTCTATTTTTTTCGATAAAGCAATATTGGTAATCATCAATCGACTGGTTAACTTGTTCAACAGTTCCGTCATCTAGGGTCTTATATGCGGAGGGAATTGAACTGTTTTCAACACGAGTATTTTGAATATATGTTTCCAGAGGAATCCTTTTTCTTTCAGCTTCAACTACATACCCTAATAATGAAGCCTCAAGCCCTTCACATAGGCTACTTTTTCCTGTCCCATTTGAACCATAAAGTAATGTGTATTTATCACCAAACTGAAATTCACGTGGAGCATCAAAGCCTCTGAACGGTCCAATCTCAATCTTTGCTAGGGGCTGGTTTGTTTTTTCCGTAGCTTCTGAGTCTGGAATATTCACCGCTATGTCAACGGGGATAGGGGTCGATTCAAGCAATGTAATTATTAATTTTGCTCGACTACCTTGATGTGTTCCAGAATTGAAAACATCTTGAAAGTTTTCAGTAATTAGATTTAACAGGTGTTTTTCTAATTCAGAGAGAGTTTCAGTGTTTAAGGTGGCTATCCACTTAAAGTATTCAAACTGTGCCCTTCTCATAACCCCCCTTTCATTCCCTTGCAACTTTTTACACAAAATCTAATACCGCTATGGGGCATTAACTGACAATCGTTTATATCAGACTTAGTTTTAAGCGTACTTAACCTAATGTTATCACTTTTTAGAGATATTTATAGATATTTCAGATATTTAGGGTAAGTATAAAAATAGCTAATTCTAGGTGATCGCACTATTTACCTTCCTTCATTCAATGCACATTCAATGGGGTCAGACCCTGACCGATCCCCACAAAACTCAGCTCATCATACATAACGGTTTGGCTATTAATTGTTCTATCTTTAAATGAGCAGCCAGCCAATCTCGCTGTTTTAATCTCAACTGACGGTCTTTAAAAGCCCTTAGAATTCAATGGGGTGAAACACTATTGATTTAGGAGTGTTCTGGGCCAGAATAAAACACCTTCAATTCTCACAAGAGACATGCTTTAGGGCTGTCACTCTTTGCCCTGTCAACATAGCAATCTATTGTTTTAGCTTATCATTTCCCTAATGCCGAACCTGTATTGCTTAGTTTTCTAACGTTATTAATGATACTTATCAATTAGCTTGAAGCATGAACCTCAACAAACGAAAGCGTCTCTCAGAAATTACTAGCAGGTAATCATTTAGTGATGGTTAAACAGAAATAACAGGCATAAAAAAGCGCCTGATTCTTGTGTTTTTATATGATGAATGAATGGTGGGGTCTCAATCTAATTATGCGACAAAAGCATTAATATTATTATGTCGCAAAAAAGCACTATGCAAAATTACCACCATTTTTTATTTTATAGCAGATTTATAAGACTCTACTGCCTCAATTACCTTTTTTGCAGAAAGCACAGCTAAAACCATCTTATCTCGGTCAAAACCCCTATCTAGCTTGTAATCAGCTTCTGTTCTGGTATTTTTACAGGTAGATAGTTTGAAACCAATAAGCCTAAGCTGGCCGTCATTGTTTTCCTTAAGTGCTTCTATAAGTCTGGAATGTACACCACGATCTGAACTGCCATCATTAAATGTTAGTTCTAAGGTCAAACATGCATGGTAAGCTGCATAATAAGCTCGGCCAGCAACTATCCTATGCTCAATTTCAGTTATAGCATCTGGATATTTAGTATCTACCCAATTAATAAAATCTGTTGATGTAACAGTCATAGAAAAGTATTAATCAGTATCTGCTTCTCCTTTAACAAAGGAAGCACCAAAATACCGAATGGTTTCCTTTGAAAAAGATTGCTGAGATAACAAGAAAGCAAACTGGTCGTTCATCTCTGAAACTCTATCAACATCCACATCAACTACTATACTGCGAATGAGCTCATTATCTGGAGATTGAAAATAGTCTACATACTCAGGATGTACACGGTTATTTTTCATAACGTCAATAGCAGCTTGCGCATAATCACTCACATCGACTGATGGTATACCCAAGTCTTTAATTAACTGACAAACCGTTATAATTAGCTCTATTTGATGCGTATCGTCCCTACTTTGCTCGAGCTCAAGATATTTTTCAGCATATTTTTTCGCATCTTCATAATTGCCTTGAAGCTCTCGTGAAAATGCTGCCGCACGGTTTGCAAATAATGGAGCAATATTTGAGGTAATCATTCTTTCAAAAATATTTACCTGCTCATCAATCATCCAACTCTGACCAAGGGAAGATGCATAATTTCTCAAAGCAAGGTCATCGTCATATGAAATACGTAGCGCTTTTTCATGATTTTCGATCATGGCCTCAATATCGCCCTCAACACAAGCAATTGCGCCAAGAACTACGTATGCATGAAATGCATCAACATCAAGCAATTTTTTAGCTTCACGTCGTATTGCAGCAATTTCAAAAGCAGAAATATCTTGATTGCTCGTTCTGAGTGAATTCAGCTTGCCAATTAGCTGATTGCCTATTGTTTCTGGTTGCAGAGTCATAACCTATAAATAATATAGTCAGATTGTGGATATTGCAATTATTAGTCTATAAAAATCATGATTAATACAAAAAGTTATAAAGAGCTCAATATGCAGTGTATTTATTCTTCGTTACACAAATAATACACTGCTAGTCATTTAAACAATTAGTTACATTTTCACATTACTCCATACTTCTTTAAAGTCAACTCCCAATAAAACTGTATGGTGAATTCCTATTTAATTCTCAATCCATAAAAATCTAGCTGGGGCGGCAGTCAGGCAATCGTGAATATTGATATTGATATTGAGGGTCAGCGAAAAATAGCTTATTTTTCACTTTGAGACCTCGCTTTAGTCCAGTCAATCTTTGTCCTGTCAGCATTTCAATCTCTTGTTTAAGCATAGCATTACCTAATGCCAGACCGGCATTGCTCGCTCTTCTAACATTATCTAAATCAGCCGTACATTCATCAGTTAGCTTGAAGCATGAAACCGAACAAAAGAAAGTGTTTCTCAGAAATTATAAGCAGGTAATCATTTAGTGGTGGTTAAACAGAAACAACAGGCATAAAAAAAAACGCTTAAGAGCGCCTGATGCTGATTTATTTATGCGGGGTTGAAAAATGGAGGCTGGGGTCGGAATCGAACCGGCGTACACGGAGTTGCAGTCCGCTGCATGACCACTCTGCCACCCAGCCATTTTTCATTAAGTCTAAGACTAAAAAGCCGCGATAGTGACTTGACTGACCGCGGCTTTTTATATTCTTGGAGCGGGAAACGAGATTCGAACTCGCGACCCCAACCTTGGCAAGGTTGTGCTCTACCAGCTGAGCTATTCCCGCTGAGGAAGTCGTGCATTATAGGCACTTCATTTTTTATGTCAACCCTTATTTCGCATCATTGGCCAAGCAGCTAAAAGATAGTAGTACATTGACTGTATCGTTAACCAGGCTGCCGCGTACAAGAGAGCTACACCAATTTCAAAAACTGGTAATCCAAATAAGGGCTTATAGTAAATCAAGCAGGCAATCGCCAGCATTTGGAAGGTGGTTTTCCATTTTCCCATCTGAGAGACCTTAACGGCATTTCTCTGCCCTAATTCGGCCATCCATTCGCGTAATGCGGAAACAATTAATTCACGTGCGATGATTAAAGTGACAGGTATCAGGATGTACCAATCCGGGCTTTTAAACAGCACCATGATAAGTGCCATCACGACGATGAGCTTATCGGCTACCGGATCAAGAAATGCACCAAATGCTGAGGTTTGTTCCCACTTCCTGGCTAAATAACCATCAAGCCAGTCGGTAAATGCAGCAATGACAAATATCAACGCTGCCCAGCAGGATGCTGATGGCATGGGTAAAAAATAAAACAGGATCAAAACGGGAACTAAGAGAATCCGTAAACAGCTTAAAATATTTGGCAAATTCAACATCTTGTGTCACTTAAAATTAAAATCATGGTTATGGTATCACTATGCAGACCTAATGATCGCCATGAAAAACATCGTAGATTTTTTGGGCCAGCGATTTGCTGATACCGTCTACCTTGGCTAAATCTTCCACACCAGCACGCTGGACTTCCTGCAGGCCACCAAATTGTTGTAACAGTTTTTGTCTGCGTTTAGGCCCTAAGCCTTCAATATGCTCTAGTGTTGAGGTCTTACGCGCTTTAGCACGACGCTGACGGTGTCCGGTAATGGCGAAACGATGAGCCTCATCCCTGACTTGCTGAAGTAGATGTAAGGCAGGTGAATCGGCGGTCAGAGTGACTTCCCCTTCTCTACCGACAAGAAATAATGTTTCCTCGCCAGGTCGGCGCTCAGGCCCTTTTGCGATACCTAATATAGGTAGGTCAGATAAATTGAGTTCTTCAAGCACTTCCTGTGCTTCTTTAATCTGACCTTTACCACCATCAATTAATAAGAGGTCTGGTCTTTTGCCTTCGCCTTTCTGCAAACGCGTGAAACGACGGGTCAAGGCCTGATTCATGGCCGCGTAATCATCACCGCCTGTAATGCCTTCAATATTAAATTTACGATAGTCAGCTTTGATAGCGCCCTCAAGCCCAAACACCACACATGAAGCGACCGTACGTTCACCTCGGGTATGACTGATATCAAAACATTCGATTCGTTTGGGTAACTCATCCAGGCTTAGTGCATCTTGCAGCATTTCAAAACGCTGCAATAAATTAGACCGACTACTTAAGCGCTGTGTGAGGCTGATTTCTGCGTTGGTTGAGGCCATTTGCATCCAGCGAACGCCCTGACCACGTTGCGGCTTTCTTAAGCTGACTTTATGTCCTGACTCAGTCTGCAGTACGTCCTGTAACAGGCTTTGGTCTTCTGGTTCATGGCTGAGCAAAATTTCTGTAGGAATATTTTTGCCGAGATAATATTGCGGCACAAAGGCAGACAATAATTCCTCTGGGCTACTATCCCCCGACCCTTTAGGGAAATAACTTTTACTCCCAAGGTTACGACCGCCGCGTATAAAACAGACTTCGACCACGGCCATGCCATCTCTGACAATGGCGGCCAACACATCAAACTCACCCTGATCTGAGCTGACATATTGACGCTCTTGCACCCGACGTAAGGCAATGACTTTGTCCCGAATAACCGCGGCTTGTTCAAAATCGAGTCGTTGTGATGCGGCATCCATTTCGGCACTGAGATCATCCATCACCTGTTTGTTTTTACCTTCCAGAAACATGATCGTGTGCTCAACATCTTTCTTATATTCTTCTTCACTTATCAGACCGACGCAGGGCGCGGTACAGCGTTTTATCTGATATTGCAGGCAAGGACGGGAGCGGTTTTGGTAATAACTGTCTTCGCACTGTCTGACCGGAAACAGTTTTTGCAGCAAGTTAAGACTATCGCGTACAGCTCCGGCACTGGGATATGGCCCGAAATAACGGCCAGCTTTGCGTTTTGCTCCTCGGTGATAACTTAATCGGGGAAATTTATCACCTGAGATTAATAGATAAGGGTAGCTCTTATCGTCACGAAGCAAGATGTTGTAACGCGGCATTAATTCCTTAATAAGATTATTTTCAAGGATTAAGGCTTCGTTTTCGGTGTGGGTAACGGTAGTTTCGATGGACGCTATCTGAGCGACCATGACACGGGTTTTAGACGTTAACCCCGTTTTACGAAAATAACTGGAAACCCGTTTTTTAAGATTTTTGGCTTTACCGACATAAATCACCGTCCCGGTATCATCAATCATGCGATACACGCCGGGACGGCTGGTCAGATTTTTCAGGAATGAGGCTGAATCAAATTCGCTCGTTTTGGTTTGCTTAACTGCTTCAGCCATTAGTCATTTCAAGTTTGGTCGTTTTGTTTAGGTGCGTACTGACGTTGATAACATTTATGCGCTTGATAAAAGCTATTTGCTGACAGGCCCAACAAAATAAACCCACCAATCAAGGCTGGCACATCAGTATAAAAAAAGTAAAACATCGCTAGGGCTGCCAACAATTCAGCACTTCCAATTGTTTTTAACAACACGACATTTTCGATTCGCTTCATTATTATTCTCCCGCACCTTTGCTAGTTTATTCAAGCATATAATCACTTATAAATTATAAGGGATAATGTGCCTTATTCAGGTCTTTGTGACAAGACTTCTTCGTTTTATGTGAAAATAGACGTTTTTGTAACGAATCAGTCTAGTGAATCATACTCAGCCTAATCTGCTCAATCCCAAGTTACCGTCATCCAATAAAGAAGTCCTGTTTGCTGGCCAACTTTATGGCAGCGCGCAAGGCCTGTTATTAGCAAAAGCGGCGCAGCAGCATGACGGTCCACTATTGGTCATCACCGATGATATGAATAGTGCACACCGGCTGGAATTAGAAGCTAAATTTTTTCTCGGTGAAGATAAGCGGCCGGTTTTACATTTCCCTGATTGGGAAACCCTGCCTTACGATACCTTTTCTCCTCACCAGGATATCGTTTCAGAACGATTAGAAACACTGCATCAATTGCCTGACTTCAAACAAGGTCTGTTGATGGTGCCGATCGCGACATTAATGCAGCGTATCGCGCCCCGCGCTTTCCTTGAAGGCAACACGCTTATTCTGAAGACGGGTGATCAGTTTGATATTGAAAGCTGGCGAATGAAGCTGGAAAAAGCGGGCTATCGTAACGTTTCACAAGTCATGGAACATGGTGAGTTTACTGTTCGTGGGGCGATTATTGATTTGTATCCGATGGGTAGCAAACTCCCATATCGTATTGATCTGTTTGATGATGAAATCGACACTCTCAGAACATTTGCCCCGGAAACTCAGCGTTCAATAGATACCATTGATAGCATTCAGCTATTGCCTGCCCGCGAATTTCCGATGACCGAAGACGGCATTCAGTTATTCCGGCAACAATTCCGTCGTCATTTTGAGGGTGACCCACAACGTAGCTTTATTTATCGTGAAGTGAGTGACGGTAATGTGCCAGGCGGCATTGAGTTTTATCTGCCCTTATTTTTTGAAGAAACGAATAGTCTGCTCGACTATCTGCCAGACAATACGTTGATTGTCAGTGTGGCTGATCCACATGTTGGTGCTGAACGCTACTGGCAGGAAATCAGTGACCGCTATCGTAATCATCGTGTGAATCCAGAACGGCCTTTACTCGAACCTCAGCATGTTTTCATTCCTGTTGAAGAGTTATTTAGTCGTTTCAAATCCTATCAACGTCTGCAACTGCAAAGCTTTGAACATCAGGATAAAGCCGGTCATATCAACTATGGTTCTGGCATGCCACCACAATTGACGATGAATGCGCGTAAGGACAAACCCTGCGAAGCCTTACAGCAATTTATCGATCAGTTTAAAGGACGAATCTTATTTGCCGCAGAGAGTGCCGGACGCCGGGAAACATTACTGGACATGCTGCGCCAGCACGATATCAAATGTCAGCCGGTCAGTAACTGGGATGCCTTTATTCAGAGTAATGACGCTTTAACGATTACTGTTGCGCCACTTGAACAAGGTTTATTGCTAGGTAATGAAAATCTGGCGGTTATTGCTGAAACGCAGTTGTTCGGCCAGCAGGTCATGCAACGGCGGCGGCGTAGTCGTAAAAAACGAGATACCGATGCCATTATCCGTAACCTTGCTGAACTCTCCGTCGGTGATGCTGTTGTCCACGAGGATCATGGTGTCGGACGTTATCTTGGTCTACAAACACTGGATATCGGTGATGTTACTGCGGAATATGTCACGCTGGAATATGCCAAGGGCGATAAGCTCTATGTGCCTGTCGCGTCTCTGGATTTAATCAGCCGTTACTCTGGCGCAGCGCCTGAATTGGCTCCATTACATAAGCTGGGCACAGGTCAATGGGAAAAAGCCCGTAAACGCGCAGCTGAAAAAGCACGTGATGTGGCGGCAGAATTATTAGATATCTATGCTCGTCGGGCAGCGAATAAAAAACAACCGATGGGCATGCCCGATGAAGACTATGCAGCTTTCGCAGCAGCCTTCCCATTTGAACCGACACCCGATCAGCAAGATGCGATTGATGCTGTTATTAAAGACATGTTGTCAGAACAGCCGATGGATAGATTAGTGTGTGGTGATGTAGGTTTTGGTAAAACCGAAGTGGCTATGCGTGCGGCGTTTATGGCGGTGCATTCTGGTAAACAGGTCATGGTGTTGGTGCCGACCACCTTACTTGCTCAACAACATTATGAGAACTTCAAAGATCGTTTTGCTGACTGGCCGGTAAAAGTCGAAGTGTTATCGCGCTTCCAATCTAAAAAAGCGCTGGATAAAGTCAAAACAGGGATTAGTGAAGGCAACGCCGACATCATTATCGGTACACACAAATTATTGCAGCAAGATATCGATCCTAAACGTCTTGGCCTGTTTATTCTGGATGAGGAACATCGGTTTGGTGTCACTCAGAAAGAGCAGATAAAAAAATACCGGGCACATATTGATGTACTGACGCTCACGGCGACGCCTATTCCACGCACACTGAATATGTCGATTTCAGGTATTCGGGATTTGTCGATTATCGCCACCGCTCCAGCACGTCGATTAGCTATTAAAACCTTTGTTTTACAATGGGATGCTGAAAAAATCCGTGAGGGTATGCTGCGTGAAATCAAACGTGGCGGCCAGGTTTATTTCTTACATAACAAAGTAGAAGATATTGATCGGGTTGCCAGGGAGATAGAAGCGATTCTGCCAGAAGCCAAGGTCGCTGTGGCGCATGGACAAATGCGTGAGCGGGAATTGGAACAAGTCATGCTCGACTTCTATCATCAACGTTTTAATGTATTGGTTTGTACCACCATTATTGAAACCGGTATTGATGTTCCCACTGCCAATACTATCTTTATTGATCGCGCGGATAAATTGGGGCTTGCTCAGCTTTATCAAATCCGTGGTCGCGTCGGTCGTTCTCATCATCGTGCCTATGCTTACCTCATCACGCCACCACAAAAAGCCATGACCAAAGACGCAGTGAAACGTCTGGAAGCCATTGAGTCCATCGAAGACTTAGGCGCAGGCTTTACTTTAGCAACACACGATATGGAAATTCGTGGCGCGGGCGAGTTATTAGGTGACGAACAAAGTGGCCAAATGCAGGAAATTGGTTTTAATCTGTATAACGAATTACTGGAACGCGCCGTCAGAGCATTGAAATCAGGTAAAGAACCAAGCCTGAATCAATCTGACCGTCACTTTGTCGAAATTGATTTGCACGTCCCCGCCCTGATTCCATCAGACTACTTACCAGATGTGCATACACGTTTGGTGCTGTACAAACGTATCTCTGCGGCGGCTGATAACGAAGCCTTACATGAATTACAAGTGGAAATGATAGACCGGTTTGGATTGTTACCTGATCAGGTCAAAACCTTATTCGCTATTCATGAACTTCGCTTTAAGGCCAAACAAATCGGTATTCGTAAAATCGATGTCTACGATCAGGGTGGTCGTTTATTATTTGAAGAATCACCTAATGTTGACCCGATGACCATTATCAATCTCATTCAAAAACAACCGAAGAAGTTCAAATTGGATGGTCAGGACAAATTACGCTTTGTCGAAGACATGCCTGAAGCAGAGGATCGTATCGTGGCGCTTGATAACTTGTTAGATGCCTTACTGAACAAAAGCGCATGACCATCAAACACGATCGTAATTTTGATGATTTATTCGACAGGTTCGAGAGCAAAATCTACGACACGGTTAAAGGTGAGTGGCGACTAAGATTGTTAAAAGAAGATCTGGCGCAGTTTGTCAGCACATCCCCGCTTGATGTGTGGGATGCAGGCTGTGGTCAGGGACAAATCAGCCTCTGGCTGGCAGAACAGGGGCATCAGTTGACCCTGTGTGATCTGTCTGAAAAAATGCTCAACACGGCTAAAGTCAATTTTGAACAGGCCAATATTACGGCCAACTTTTATCAACAATCAGCACAGTCACTCGCCAGCGAGCTTCCTCAATTTGATTTGGTGATCTGTCATGCTGTTCTGGAGTGGTTAAGTGATCCGATATCGTCTTTGCAGACGATTATGAAAAAGGTTAAGCCCAACGGCTATTTGTCATTACTGTTCTACAACAGAAATGCCATGGTTTACAGCAATGTACTAAAGGGCGGCTGGCGCCTGCCACCTATTCTTAATGATAGTTATATTGGCAAAGGCAATAAGTTAACGCCGCCGAACCCACAATTCCCGCATGAGATTATTGATGTTATTCATCATGCAGGTTTTACTGTGGAGACGCACACGGGCGTGCGTATTTTCAACGACTATATGAGCCAACAAGCTCGAGACAATAGTGACCAGGCTGTGTTATTCGAACTTGAACATAAATATTGTCGTATGCCGGCCTATCGGGATATGGGACGTTACATCCATTTGCTGTTAAAACGCCCAATATAATCTTAAGATTTATTAATAGTCTGCTTATCAAAGCCACTGTGTCTGCTACAATAGCCGCTATTTTTTAGTGAATCTAATCAATTATCCTTACAAGGTTACTATGTCTAGACTATTCGTTCTGATTGCAACTTCAACTGTTTTTTTAAGCGCTTGTATTCAACAAGGCCCGCAAACCCCACCTGTTTCTGCTACCGAATTAACGGAATCGCTGCATCAAACAGAATCTCGCCTGATTCAACAGATACAGCAGCAATGCGACGGCTTGAGCAAACAGGAAAAAGCACAAGCTGATGAGCTACAGAAAATCAGTAAGACACAACGTCAGTTTGAAGGCCGTATGGATGTCATTGAAGGCAAGATTGACACGGTTATCGTCAAACAACATAAAGGGGATGCCGCACCTCCACTCTGCCCCAAACCTGCATCGGTCGTAAACAGTAACAACAATATCGGCAATAAACTGGTTGTCGGTAAAACAGAATGGTTATGGATCGAAGCGGTTAACCGCGTTTATGAAGCCCGTGTTGATACCGGTGCCACCACCTCTTCTATCAGCGCATTAGATATCACCCCATTTGAAAAAGATGGCAAAAACTGGGTGCGTTTCCGTTTGGCGCCTGATGATGGTGATGACAGCTTTATCGTAGAAGCCCCTCTGGTTCGTTATGTGAAAATTCGTCAGGCTTCTGCCGATACATTGGACAAAAGACCAGTTGCTTCACTGACTGTGCGTCTGGGCAAAATGACAGAAGTGGCAGAGTTCACATTAAATGATCGTACCCAAATGACCTACCCGATTCTTTTAGGTCGTGAATTCTTAAGAGATGTAGCTGTGGTAGATGTAGCGAAAGACAATGTTCAGCCAAAACCTGAGATTGTTCAAAACCAACCTCAAGCGCCATCTGTCAGTAAAGCGAACAAAAAATAAGGAATCCAGGCCGTGACATCTCGTAAAGCATTTTATCTGTTGGTGGGCTTGCTGATTGTCTCAGGCCTGGGATTAACCTTACATAGACACTACACTTTTGACATCCCCTGGCTTCCGGGGGAACAGCGCCAAACCTGGTCTATTGAGGCCAAAGTCGAGTTTGAAGCGCAAGATAAAGAAGTGCTGGCATCACTTGCCATCCCCGGCACACAACCCGGTTTCACTCAGTTAAGTCAGCAAACCGCCAGTCCCGGTTATGGTCTTGCTTATACTAAACGAGATAATGGTGGACACCGCGCTGAATGGTCTATTCGGCATGCCAGTGGTGAACAGGCCTTATATTACAAGGTTGATATGCTGCTGGATCCTTATGCAGTCCCACCAGAACCCAGTCAGCCGCCTGCATTAAAAGTCAGTATTGAAAAAGAACCTTATGCAACGTCTGCAAATCAGCTGCTTGATCGTGCACAGGAACGCTCTTCCACACCTTACACGCTAGCCAGAGAGTTAATTCAGGAATTCAAAAACCAATCACAAAACGCTGAATTACTGGCGCAATTGAAAACACAAACTCAGTGGATAGTTCAGTTATTACAACAAGCTGGTGTTCCGGCTCGCCAAGTTCACGCTCTGTTCCTTGAAGATGGTCGAAGAAGACAGGAATTAGTTACCTATATTCAAGTATTTGATGGCAACGACTATCAGTTATTTAATCCTGAAACGGGTGAACAAGGCCGGCCTGATAATTTATTACTGTGGGAATACCATTCAGGTCCGGTTCTTGAACTGATTGGTGGTGCTAACTCACATGTGACTTTCTCCATGATTCAGCAAGAGCTGCCTTTTGGTGTAGCTTTAAACCAAAAATTTGCTGATGAGACCTTGATAAACTTCTCGCTTTATACCTTACCACTCGAAGAACAAGCCTTATTTAAAGGTATTTTATTGATACCGGTCGGTGTGCTGGTCGTTGTATTGATGCGTATTTTGGTCGGTCTGAAAACATCCGGTACCTTTATGCCAGTATTGATTGCTCTGGCGTTTATTCAGACAAGCCTCGTGACCGGCCTTGTTGGTTTCTTACTGATTGTTGGTACTGGTTTATTAATTCGTTCATACCTGTCCTATCTCAACCTACTCCTTGTTGCCCGAATATCCGCGGTCATCATTATGGTTATAGGCATCATCGCGATATTCTCTATTCTGGCTTACAAGCTTGGTTTAACTGAGGGCATGAAAATCACCTTCTTCCCGATGATTATTCTGGCATGGACCATTGAACGAATGTCGGTCTTATGGGAAGAAGAAGGTCCACATCAAGTAGTCATTCAGGGTGGTGGTTCGTTGTTAGTGGCTGTGCTGGCTTACTTAGCCATGAATAACGAATTAATTCGTCATTTAACGTTCAACTTCCTCGGTATCCAGCTTATTTTGATGGGGTTAGTGTTAATGGCAGGTAATTACACCGGTTATCGCTTGCTGGAATTGAAACGCTTTAAACCCTTAACTGAGGATCACCTATGAGTCTGAATGTGCTGAATTGGCTGAAAGACGTCAAATCTCGGTACGTTCACCCAAACAAGCTTGCCAAGATTGGTGTGCTTGGAATGAACGAACGGAATATTGCTTATATTAGCCGCTATAATCCAAGACGACTCTATCCTCTGGTTGATGATAAGTTACAAACAAAAGAAATTGTGCTGGAAGCTGGTGTTAATGCGCCCGATCTTATCGGTACCATCACTGAGCAACACCAGGTAGATGATCTGCTCGACATTATCAAAAATACTGCAGGCTTTTGTATCAAACCAGCTCATGGTTCAGGTGGCAAAGGGATTTTAGTTGTCACTGGTTCTGATGATTTTGGTTATCACAAAGCGAATGGACAAATTTTAAAACTGGCCGATCTACAGCGTCATGTCTCTAACATTCTGGCCGGCTTATTTTCATTGGGCGGTCGAACTGATGTTGCCATTGTTGAAGCATTAATCCAATTTGATGATTGTTTCAATGGTTATACGTTTGAAGGTGTGCCAGATACACGGGTTATCGTGTTCAAAGGATTTCCGGTAATGGCGATGATGCGCTTATCAACCGCTGACTCTAACGGTAAAGCTAATCTTCATCAGGGTGCTGTTGGCGTGGGTCTGGATATTGGTAATGGCTGTGCGGTGCGTGCAGTGCAGTTTGATCGTCCGGTGATGTTACATCCAGATACAGGAAGAAACCTGCTCGATCTTCAAGTACCGCATTGGGATCAGTTACTGCATTTGTCTGCTTCTTGCTATGAGATGTCAGGCTTAGGATATTTAGGTACAGATATCGTCCTGGATAGGCAAAAAGGTCCCATGCTTCTTGAGCTCAATGCCCGCCCAGGACTGAGTATTCAGGTTGCAAATGGCGAAGGCTTATTACCCAGGCTGAAAAAAGTTGAAGCATTGACCAATGCAAAGAAAATGACTATTGAACAGCGAATCGCATTTTCGAAAGAGCATTTTTCTCGTCGATCATAAGCAATTTTTGATTTACACTGCGGGTACACATTTCCTTTTTTGAGGAGCCTTTTATGTCATCGGTAAATAAAACCAGTAGTCTGATTCTTGGTATTGCATTAGTTCTTGGTTTGAGCAGTTTAGGCTGGTTTCTCTCTAATGCGGCTATCAAATACAAAGAATATGAACGAACAGTGACAGTAAAAGGCCTGGCTGAAAGAGAGTTCACTGCAGATGTGGTGATATGGCCTATTCAATTCACGCTGGCAAGCAATAATTTGCAAGCCTTATACAATGATGTTGATGCCAATACCAATACCATCATCTCTTTCCTGACTAAACTTGGAATCAAACGTACTGATGTCACCATCAGCGCACCTGCCATTACGGATAAATCTGCCCAGCAATATGGGGGTAATGAGCGTGCTGAATTTCGTTATACGGCGGTACAAACAGTCACGGTTTATTCAGATGCCATTGATACCGTCCGACAAGTGATGGGACAGCTCTCTGAACTCGGTAAGCAAGGTATCGTTTTAACAGGCAACAACTATGCTGCCCAACCTGAGTATCTGTTTACTCGTCTTAACGAAGTTAAACCGCAAATGATTGAAGAAGCAACCAGAAAAGCACGTGAAGTTGCTGAAAAATTTGCCCAGGATTCAGACAGTACACTCGGCAAGATCCGTAAAGCCAGCCAAGGTCAGTTCAGTATTAGTGCACGCGATAATAATAACCCACAGATCAAAAACGTTCGTGTTGTGTCAACGATAGAGTATTACTTGTCTGACTAATGTCAGAAAACGCAAAAATACAAAAAGGCCGGGGAACGCTTAATAATATCGATGGCCGTTTCAATGAGTTTCAACGCACTGAAATTGATGATGGCTGGTTTCATGATGAACCAGCCAACAACTTAACAGAAGTGAGTGTAGAAACCCCTCGTAGTATTATCAGTAGAAACCAATCACCTGACCTTCCGTTTCAACAATCAGTTAATCCATATCGTGGCTGCGAGCATGGCTGTATCTACTGCTACGCCCGTCCTTCACATGCTTATCTGGGACTGTCACCAGGAATCGATTTTGAAACAAAGTTAACCATCAAACCCAATGCCGCAAAATTACTGCGAGATGAGTTGATGGCAAAAAACTATCGCTGTTCAACATTATCTTTAGGTGCTAACACCGATCCCTATCAACCCATCGAACGCCATTACAGCCTTACTCGGGAAGTACTTGAGGTAATGATTGAGTTCAGTCATCCAGTCAACATCGTGACTAAATCTTCATTGATAGAACGTGATATTGATTTACTCAAACAGCTCGCTGAGAAGCAATTGGCACATGTTCATCTATCCGTTACAACACTGGATAAAACACTTGCCAGGAAACTCGAACCTCGCGCCAGCAGCCCACAACGTCGACTGCAAACAATTGAGACATTGAAGGCAAATGGGATACCTGTATCTGTTCTTATTGCCCCAGTTATTCCTGTCCTGACGGATATTGAGCTAGAAAATATTATTGATGCTTCTGCACAAGCAGGGGCTGAAAATATAGACTATATTTTCGTTAGATTACCAAGAGAAGTCAGCCCCCTCTTCAATGATTGGCTACATACTCATTACCCTGATAAGGCAGAGCATGTTATGAATCGTATTAAAGACTCCAGAAATGGCAAAACAAATGATCCCAGGTTTGGTTACAGACTTGAAGGTCAGGGGCTCTATGCAGAAATGATCAAAAAACGATTCGAAGTTGCGGTCAAGAGATACCTATTAAACAAGTCATCACCGGTTCTGCGAACCGACTTATTTCATAAGCAATCAAAGCAAATGAGCTTATTCTAAAAAGAAAATATTTTTTAGCCATAAAAAAGGGGAACCGAAGTTCCCCTTTCAATCTAACTAACAATTGTTAACTTGATTTTTTACTTCAAGTTTTATGCAGCTACTGCTGTTTTTCTACGCAGACCCAAGAAACCTAACAGGGCTGGTGCGAATAAAAACAATGCAGCAGGTACTGGCACTGCTGATACTGAAACATCGTATTTCAAGATGTTTGATGTAGCGTCAACAATATCAATAGCGTAGTACAAGCCAGCAGTCAAAAATGCTGTAAAACTAAAGTCTCCAGTGATATTGAAATACTGAGTACTGCCAACATAGTTGCCACCAGGACCACTAATTTGACTAAATACAAGTACTGCACTATCCAGAGCAGTAAATGGGTTGAATGACCATTCAACTTTTACTGCAGTATCAGTATCAGAAGTCAAGTCAAACTGAGAATACCAACTAGCTGACTCACCAACTGTTCCACCCGCTAAAACTGTACTGTTATTGTTTACATCAACACTTTGAGAAGCACCTGATGAACCAATTCCAGTCAAATTCAACGTAGCGGCATTAACACCGACCGAAAACAAAAGAGCTACAACAAATAGCATCGCTTTTTTCATAATAAATTCCTATTTAATATATGAAGCAATGCAACCCAGCCATCTCCAATCAAACCAGAGACCCGTGGCTTTCCGACCCCGCCTCACGACGAGTTTGGCTTTATAAAAAAACACATTGTCATGACATATAACAATGCGGTTATCTGAACCATTCAGATGGTTCGATATTACAAATCACTCAGGTAGTTAACCACAGCGAGTTGTTAGTTTTGGGATGTGTCTCACAGCATTTGTTTCAACACGTGATAAGTATCACAATAAAACTGTGAACTGGTTGTGAATTTCAATCATACTTTGCAAATCGCCTTACCATTTACCGGCAATCACTAGCTAATTTCAATAACGTTCTGTTATGCAGCATAGCGTATTAGATAACAAAATATTTTTTTACTCAAAATCGTTAAGTTTGGTAAAGAAAAATTAAAAATTGTTATTTTCCATCAATTCCGACTAAGTTAAAATTTGATTGCTGGATCAATCAGCACTAACTACAAAGCCAACCTTGGTGTGAGCCAAGCACGGAAAGCTACAGATCTCAAATATAGTGATAGTTGAGATGGCTGAGTTGCATTTTCACTTTGCAAATAAGGAAAATGGCATGAAACAAACGTTACAAAACATTATCTTTGGTAGCTTCATTCTTGGAGCAATTTCGACCACAGCAGTGGCAGCACCTCAGCCCGTTGATTTATCATCATGGAAAGCGAATGGTAATGGTAACTGGGTCTTACAGTCTGGTAATAATGCGGTTCAGCAAGGAATCAACGGTGCTCCAACCGTCTTTCACAATAATAAAAATAGTCAGGGCACTGCATTATCAGGTCAAATAACAGTAAAGACGACTTCTGACGATGATTATATCGGGTTTGTCTTGGGTTATAACAATAACGATCTAACCAACTCATCTGCTGATTATTTACTAATCGACTGGAAACAAGGAGATCAGAGCTATTACGGTGCTGGTCAGAAAGGACTAGCCATCTCACAAGTTAGCGGTGTACTAGGTGATAACTCTGGTGCTTGGGCTCATGATCCAAGCAATAATGTGACCGAGTTAGCCCGTGCTACCAACTTGGGCGATACAGGTTGGTTAGATAATACAACGTATGACTTTGATATTACCTTTACATCTTCTTTAGTCGAAGTATTCGTAAATGGTATTAAAGAATTAAGTATTGCGGGCGCGTTTAGTAATGGTTCTTTTGGTTTTTACAACTACAGCCAACAAAATGTTTTATATGCAGGTATCGAAGAAGTTAATGTGCCATCAGCAGTACCTGTCCCAGCTGCAGCATTCATGTTTGCACCAGCTCTATTAGGATTTATCGGCCTTCGCCGCAAAACAAAATAAGCTTGAACGATAAAAAGCCGTGGTGTTCTGCCACGGCTTTTTTCTTGATAACGGTCAAGTGCTAGTCTAATAAGTGAATCTTTTTTCCTTCCCTCACCGAAGCAATAGCAGCACAAATCGCAGCACAATTATTTCTGGCATCAGCTAATGTCAGTTTGGGCTCTTTCCCATCTAAGATGCAATCAGAGAAGTACTCTATTTCCAGATTAAAGTGATTGGCTTTAGGGATTGATACGGTTTGTTCCTCATTCTCATTCCACCAGCTGATGGTTGCATCTTCTGTTTCAGGCTGCCAAACCGTATGGCATTTAATGCCACCTTTGGTACCAATAATCTCATATTCGCTGCGTCTAGCATGTTCAAAGCTCATTTCGAAGTGAGCAAACTTACCATCCGCAAAATCAAACATGCCACTTAAGCTGACATCAGCACCATTGTCATTAAGTTTAGCCATTGCCATAGCAGCGACAGGCTCATTATCAAACCACAATCTTGCTGTATGAATGGCGTAAGGACCAATATCCCACATAGCACCACCGCCATCGTTGATGTCACGATCAATACGATACATTCGCGCCGGTTTCATAGGGAATGCAAACGCCGTTTTCACCGTACGAACCTCTCCAATAGAGCCATCGTCGATCAACTGTCTTACATAATCATGCTGAGGATGGAAGATATACATAAAGCCTTCCATGACTGTCACATTATTTGCTTTTGCAGCGGCTTCAATGGCATCAATATCGGCTACTGTCAGCGCCATAGGTTTTTCGATCAGTACATGTTTACCATGATTGATCGCTTTGAGTGCCCACTCGGCATGTTCTTCATTCGACATCGGTAGATAGATGGCATCAATATTTGGATGAGAAAGTAATGCTTCCGGATCATCCAGCGTTTCTACCGCCGTTTGTTGTGGTGCCAGTTTTTGCAAAACTTCTGCCGCCGCCCCAGGACGACGACTGGCAATAGCTATCAGCTCCGCATTAGCTGCTTCAACAATAGCGGGCAGTAGTTTTTCGTTAACACGAGCAGCACCTAAAATTCCCCAGCGTAATTGTTTTTCAGCCATGTGTTTATATCCCTTTAATTCAATTTAGTGTTCACCATGATATCGACTCAACAGCACAATTCCAAACTCATAAAACCGTATGTTTCATAGTGTTTTTATCTGTTAGCGATTGCCTTATGCTAGATACCCTAGTAAATAAAAATAACGGATTAAGGAGCAATTATGACAATCGAAGTTGGACAGAAAATTCCCGCAGCGACACTTTCTGAGTGTGTTGATTTTTCGGCGAGCAGTGGCTGCCCTGTGAACCCTCAACCACAGAATGTTCAATCATTGACTGAAGGAAAAACCATTGTTCTTTTCGGTGTTCCAGGTGCATTCACCCCGCTCTGCTCTGAAGAACACTTACCTGGCTTTATCCGATTAGCAGATGAGATCAAAGCGGCTGGCGCCGATGAAATCTGGTGTATGGCTGTTAACGATGCTTTTGTCATGGGTGCCTGGGGCCGACAAGTGAATAATGAAGGCAAAGTCAGAATGATGGCTGATGGTAGTGCCGAGCTAACCAAAGCTATGGGCTTAGATAGAGACTTAACTGCGGGTGGAATGGGCGTTCGTTGTTATCGCTTTGCCTGCATCCTGAAAGATGGTGTGGTGACTTATATCGGTGTTGAAGGCTCAGGCGAATTTGGTAAATCTAAAGCAGAAACGATTTTAGATGAACTAAAAAAATCATAAGCATAGTCACAATTGTTTGAGTTGGGGGAGTTTCACTCCCCTTTCTCATTCACCTATGGCTAACGTTATCGCCAGTGTTCTTCCACTTCAGATTCACCACCAATAAAAATGGCTGATGCGGTGTCACTGAAAACGCCATGCTCGACAATGCCCGGAATGGTATCGAGAATCATGGTTAGCTCTAAGCTATCCATTTGTTTAAATTGCATATCAAGCACCAGACTACCACTTGCTGTAACAGCAACATTATCCCCCGAGGCATTTAGTCGAAGCTGGCCTTGACCACCTTGTTGCTTAAGCTGGGTCAGAACCAAACGCCATGCCTGAGGCATGACTTCCACCGGAACCGGAAAGTTTTGTCCGATATGATCGACCAGTTTTGACTCATCAACTAAAACAAAAAATTGATCCGCTGCTGAAGCTAACAATTTTTCATTGACTAAGTCCTGACCACGACCTTTTAATAAGGTGAGATCCGGTGTGACCTCATCGGCACCATCCACATACATATCGAGCGCATCAAGTTCCGCAATAGACAGCACGGAAAGACCTGCTTCACGCGCTTTAATCTCACTAATTGCCGAACTACTCACGGTATGAATAGTTAGTTTTTCAGTCTTACAGCGTTTTGCCAGGGCTTCAATAAAGAAATTGGCGGTGGAACCAGTGCCCAAGCCCACTATCATATCCTGCTCAACCAAATTGGCTGCATGCAGTGCTACTCGTTGTTTTGGGTTCATAGCCATAGACAAACTCCTTATGCCATCCGTAAATACTGTTCAGCTTACATAGCAATGACAGATAAAAAAACGGACAATCCATATGGTTGATGGTTCTTTCATATTTTTCTGTATGTAGTATTCACAACTTCATAATACGTGCTCAACCATGTAAAACTTGATGCCTCAGTACTTAGCTCATATCCTTAGATATAGCAGCTAACTCTTTTTTAAAAATGGTAAGGAAAAATGATGGCACAGCTCGACTCCATTGTTGAACATATTGAATCGACCACCAATCAGAGTCTTAAGCCATACCAACTCAGCAGTATCGGTGGTGGTTGTATTAACAGCGCCTATCACCTAAAAACAGAACAGCAAGCTTATTTTATAAAGGTGAATCGACCGTCTCTATTACTAATGTTTGAAGCCGAAGCACTTGGTTTGCAAGAGATGGCAGCGACTAAAAGCATTCGGGTTCCAGAAGTCATCTGCCAAGGAACAAATCATCAACATAGTTATTTGGTCTTGGAATACATTCCACTCAGAAGCTTACGCGGCGATGGCAATACCACACTGGGTGAACAGCTGGCCCACATGCACAAAGTGAAACAGCCCTTTTTTGGCTGGCAAATGGATAATACGATTGGCAGCACACCACAGATTAATGACCAAAGTCACCATTGGTTAGAGTTCTGGCGCGTACATCGTTTAGGGCAACAGCTGAATTTTGCAGCTCAAAATGGTTACACAGGTCGTCTACAATCTCGTGGTGAAAAACTCCTTGATAACCTGGACAAATTGCTTGAGAACCATCACCCGCAACCATCACTGCTACATGGTGATTTATGGGGTGGAAATGCGGCAGCTGATGATCTAGGACAGCCCGTTATTTTCGACCCGGCCTGCTATTATGGCGACCGTGAAACTGACTTAGCGATGACAGAATTATTTGGTGGTTTTGGCCGGGATTTTTTTGCTGCATACAATGCTATCTATCCTGTCGACTCAGGCTATGCAACGCGTAAAACCTTGTATAACCTCTACCATATTCTGAATCACCTTAATTTATTTGGCGGTGGTTATATGGGTCAGGCTGAGTCAATGATAGACCAGCTACTTTCTGAAATTTAAATCGATAATTGATTGATTTCATTAACCTTAAATCTGAATTTTTTTAATAGTTAAGCAAAAGAAATAAACAATGAATCAAATAAAAGTACTTTTTGTCTGCATGGGTAATATCTGTCGTTCACCAACCGCTGAAGGGGTATTCACAAAATTAACGGAGGATTTGGGCACGCGCGATCGTTTTCTGATTGACTCGGCAGGTACCCATGCTTATCACGTCGGTGAAGAACCTGACAGCCGGGCTCAACAAACAGCAAAACAACGTGGAATCGATCTGTCATATATCCGTGCCAGAAAATTTAATCAGGCAGATTTTGAAGAGTTTGATTACATCTTAGCGATGGATAGCAGTAATTATGAGATTTTGATAAATGCCTGTCCTGGTGCTTATAAACACAAAGTCAAAATGTTTTTAGACTATGCGCCGCAACGTGAAGAGTCTGATGTGCCCGATCCATACTACGGTGGTCAAAATGGCTTTAATCATGTTTTTGACCTGGTGGCAGATGCCTCTAAAGGATTTCACGATAGCGTCGTTAACTAATAAACATTTGTTCACGTTGTTTTCGGGCGTATTATTGCCGAGTCTCGTCATTCATAAGGATTTTAGTCGTGAAATCATTTCTTCAAGGACGCTCATGGCTCCTGCTTAGTTTTGCCACTTTTTTAATATTACCCCACTCTGCTTTTGCTGCAGAAAATGCCAAGCTGCTGGATCTGACCTCTCATTGGGTGGGTTATGTGTCTATCTTCTTATTTGTAGTTGCGTATGCGTTGGTCATCGTTGAAGAAGAAATTCATATGCGAAAATCCAAGCCAGTAATGGTGGCAGCGGGTGTCATATGGGGATTGATTGCGCTTATTTACGCTCAACAACCCGACTCAGAATATCACCATACAGCAGGCTTAATGATTCGTCATAACCTGGAAGAATATGGCGAGTTATTATTGTTCTTGTTGGCAGCGATGACCTATATCAACACCATGGGAGAACGCGGCGTATTTAACAGTCTCCGCGCCTGGTTAATTAATAAAGGTTTTTCTTTACGAAGTATCTTCTGGATAACCGGACTATTTGCCTTCTTTATATCGCCAGTTGCAGATAACCTGACCACCGCTTTATTAATGGCAACGGTTGTTATGGCCGTCGGTGGTACCAATATCAAATTTGTCTCTGTCGCCTGTATCAATATTGTTGTTGCAGCCAATGCAGGCGGTGCTTTTAGTCCGTTTGGTGATATCACTACTTTAATGGTCTGGCAAAAAGGTGTGGTCGAATTTCAGGAGTTCTTTAAATTATTTATTCCTTCTGTAGTGAACTGGTTTATACCAGCGTTTTTAATGTCTTTGGCGATAAAAAACGGACAGCCACAGGCTAATTCAGATGCTGCAGAACTCAAGGAAGGTGCTTTTGTTGTTATTGGCTTATTTTTAGTCACCATCACAATGGCCGTCTGTGCACATAATTTCCTTCATTTACCACCAGTTATTGGGATGATGACAGGACTAGGTTTATTGAAACTCTATGGTTACACTCTAAAAATGCGTGACAGACGCACCTTTATCAATACGACATCAGATGCAGAAGGCTCATCAGGCGTCAAAGTGGAAGGATTAGATCGACGCAAACCATTTAATATTTTCCAACAGGTGGAACGAGCAGAATGGGACACGTTGATGTTCTTTTACGGCATCATTCTATGTGTCGGTGGCTTAGGAACAATTGGTTACCTAAACCTTGGTTCAGAGCTGATGTATGGCGATTTAGGTCCAACTACCGCGAATATTTTAGTCGGTATTGTCTCAGCGATTGTTGATAACATTCCGGTGATGTTCGCCGTACTGTCAATGAATCCTGATATGAGTCAGGGACAATGGCTGTTAGTAACACTCACAGCTGGTGTCGGTGGCTCACTGTTATCAATTGGCTCTGCAGCAGGTGTCGCTGTGATGGGTCAAGCCAGAGGTATTTACACATTTTTTTCCCATATCAAGTGGATATGGGCTATTGCTCTCGGTTATGCCGCTAGTATTTATGTTCATCTCTGGCTGAATAGTGCCATGTTCTGATAGAACAGAATATCTTATCGAAACAAAAAAGGCGGTGATTCAACCGCCTTTTTTGTTATTCATATAAGCGCAATAACATTTCTGCTATACAGGCTGGTCGCTTACTATTTTCCACTTCAATTGTGACTTCACGCACTAATTCCAAGCCACGCCTAAGCGGTGTTACAGCAATAATACGAGTTCGAGCCCGTATGCGTTTTCCAGCTCTGACTGGTGATGGGAAAACTACTTTATTCATTCCATAATTGACCAGCATTCTGGCTTCAGGATAATCATTTTTTTCTGGGTTAACGGTATCGGTCAATTTCGGTATCAAGGATAGAGTCAAAAAGCCATGGGCAATAGTTGATTTAAACGGTGATTCATTTTTCGCTTTTTGTGGATCGGTGTGAATCCATTGATGATCACCAGTGGCCTGCGCAAACTGATCAATACAAGGTTGATCAACCAGGAACCACTCTCCGATGTAATTTTCAACACCCAGATTGGACTCAATGCGTCTGTGTAAATCGGTAAACTTATCACTTAACTTAGGAGCCGTTTCGCTATCACTGATAACAGGCTCTTCACTATCATGAAAGAAATGGAAGTACTGTGTCCATGGCAGGGAGAAGTTTCGGATATCGGAGACTTTTTTATTAATGGTTTCCGGCCAGCTTTTTAATGTTGTTTCTACTCGACTCTTTATTTCTGAATTAATTGACTCAAGCTTTTCTTGACCCTGCTTAAATGACTCTACCAGCCGCATAGTTGATCCTTTCTTCCAAACCTTAACGCCATATATTTGACTTATTCCGTAGTCATAAGTTTTTCTGCATATAGTGTGCCACAGGTTCCGAACCCACGTTTGAAGGATCTCATCATTATTTGTTACATGCTTGAGATAGCACAAAACGCCTTCAGCGGTTACAATTCTGTGTTTATTTCATTGATACCATAGATACCATGCTCTACAGCACAGACGATCTGCGAATCACTGGCATACAGGAAGTGATCCCACCGGCTCAACTTCATGAGGAATTACCCATTACCGATCAGGCATCGGAAACAGTTTTCCATGCTCGTAAAGCGACACAGGATATTTTGCACAAACGCGATGATCGCTTAACAGTCATCGTTGGTCCTTGCTCTATACACGATCCTCTTGCTGCTCGTGAGTATGCCACAAGACTCCAACCTTTAATCGAAGAACTTAAAGATGACCTACAAATCATCATGCGAGTTTATTTTGAAAAACCGCGCTCAGTCGTTGGTTGGAAAGGTTTGATCAACGATCCCTATCTTGATGGCAGCTTCAAGATCAACGACGGACTTCACATCGCCCGCAAGTTACTTCTGGATCTTGCTGAGATGGGAGTACCCTCAGCCACAGAATATCTTGACTTAATCAGCCCACAATATATCGCTGATCTCGTCTCCTGGGGAGCCATTGGCGCCAGAACCACTGAAAGTCAGGCTCATCGAGAACTTGCATCAGGTCTTTCCTGTCCTGTTGGCTTTAAAAATGCAACCGATGGTGGAGTGCAAATTGCTGTCGATGCCTGTCTTTCGGCATCAAAACCTCACCATTTCATGTCGTTGACTAAAGCCGGTCGCTCCGCCATTTTCTCCACTACTGGCAACCCTGACTGTCATATTATTTTACGTGGTGGCCGTGAACCTAATTTTGACAACGACAGTGTTAATGCTGCCGCCGAAGTCATTACTCGTTCAGGTCAAGATGTCAGAATCATGATCGATTGTAGTCACGCCAATAGCGGCAAAAATCATATTCAACAAGAAACCGTGTGCCGTGAAGTCGCCAGCCAGATTGCGACTGGAGAGAAACGAATCATAGGACTAATGTTAGAAAGTAACTTGGTCGCTGGCCGGCAAAATGCCGAGACAGGTAAAGAGTTAGTCTATGGACAAAGTATTACAGATGCTTGTATGGCTTGGGACAATACAGAAGATCTTCTCAGAGAGTTGGCTCAGGCAGTTCGGCAACGTCGAGAACAGTAATCCATATTGATGCGAAACATCATTGCTAATTTGTCTGATAAGTTGCTCACAGATAACGCATTAATATCGTTGCTATAGCTTCGATATTCATGCTTTTTAAGCTATAATTACTGATTACCGTTTACAGCCGAAATAAATCCGTGCTGAAATGACAACTAATTCCTGAGAAAATCAGTAGGTTATTAAATGGCAGATTATGCCCTCATACTCATAAGTACGATACTGGTCAATAATATTGTCCTCGTCAAATTCCTGGGACTATGCCCTTTCATGGGTGTGTCACGTAAGCTTGAAACAGCCATGGGAATGGCACTCGCCACAACTTTTGTATTGACCCTTTCATCGATCAGTAGCTATCTGATTAATGAATATCTACTTGCTCCATTCGGTATTGAATTCCTGCGTACCATCAGTTTTATTTTCGTTATTGCTGTAGTTGTTCAGTTCACTGAGATGGTCGTTCACAAAACAAGTCCTCTGCTTTATCAGGTACTAGGTATTTTCTTACCATTGATTACAACTAACTGTGCCGTACTGGGTGTTGCATTGCTGAATGTTCAGGAAAAACATGGATTTATTGAATCAGCGCTGTATGGTTTTGGGGCGGCTTTAGGTTTTTCAATGGTGTTGATAATTTTCGCGGGTATGCGTGAACGTCTTGCTGCAGCCGATGTGCCTGTCCCGTTCCAAGGTGCTGCTATCGGGCTTATTACCGCAGGCCTGATGTCTATGGCCTTTATGGGTTTTACCGGACTGGTGAAAGGATAAGCCCATGTTGACTGCAGTAATTGCTTTAACGCTTCTGGCGTTGATTCTCGGTTTGCTATTAGGCTTTGCATCGGTCAAATTCAAAGTTGAAGGCGATCCAATTGTCGATCAGATCGATAAAATTCTTCCTCAAACCCAATGTGGTCAATGCAGTTTTGCTGGTTGCCGGCCTTATGCTGAAGCCATTGCTGCCGGTGAAGTTGATATTAACCGCTGCCCACCGGGTGGCGAATCCACCATTCAGGCACTTGCCGATCTACTGGATGTTGAACCAAAACCACTTGATGAAGAATGTGGGGTCGAAAAACCCAAAATGCTTGCAGTGATTGATGAGCAACGCTGCATTGGTTGTACTTTGTGTATTCAAGCCTGCCCCGTCGATGCAATTTTGGGTGCAGCAAAACATATGCATACGGTTATTGCCGATGAGTGTACTGGTTGTGAACTATGCTTAGAGCCTTGTCCGGTGGATTGTATTGATATGGTTGAAATGACACCTAATCCCAATACTTGGCGCTGGCCAGATCCTTCTCACGTCCAACTGGAGCGTGGAGAAAGAATATGACAAAAACCTTAGGTTCTTTTCCTGGTGGCTTGAAATTACCCGGTCATAAAAAGCGGTCAACGCAAACACCTATCCGTAAAACACCTTTAGCTAAAAGGCTGACCTTACCGCTGCAACAGCATATTGGTAGTGCCGCCATCCCTATTGTCGAAGTGGGTGACAAGGTGCTTAAAGGTCAGCAAATTGCTCGCGCCGATGGTCATGTTTCGGTCTGTTTGCATGCGCCAAGTTCAGGCACCATTATCGCTATTGAAGATCAGCCTATTCCACATCCATCTGGTCTGACAGCCCCCTGTATCACCATCGAAACAGATGGAGAAGACTGCTGGGTAGAACGTCATCCGGTAAAAGACTACCGCTCACTTTCTGCTCATGAGATTCGTCAAATTGTGCGTGATGCTGGCATTGTGGGACTTGGCGGCGCTGGGTTCCCTAGCTTTATCAAGCTTAACCCTGGCGTGCATCACACCGTCGAAACACTTCTGCTGAATGGAGCCGAGTGTGAGCCTTATATCAGCTGCGATGACATGCTGATGCGTGAACGGGCTGACGGTATTATAGATGGCGTCGAAATCATGCAATATGCACTTCGGGCTCGCGAAGTCATCCTGGCGATAGAAGATAATAAACCGCAAGCCATTTCAGCGATGGAACTGGCGTTAGCATCCCGACCACATTTGCAAAATACCCGGCTGGTTGTTGTGCCGACACGCTATCCAACTGGTGGTGAGAAGCAGCTTATTCAAGTGGTAACTGGTAAAGAAGTGCCCAGCAATGGTTTGCCTATCGATTTAGGTATTGTTAGCCACAATATGGGGACGGCTTATGCGGTGGGTCGTGCTATTCACCACGGTGAACCTTTAATTTCAAGAATCGTGACGGTCACCGGTAAAGATGTGACCCATGCCGGTAACTTTGAAACCCTGTTTGGCACCCCTATCTCAGAAGTTTTAGCTTATGCCGAAACGAAACGCGAACCGGATGAAGCATTTATTCTTGGTGGGCCGATGATGGGCTTTAGCTTGTCAGGTGATAACCTGCCAGTGACAAAAACAGCAAACTGTATTCTTGCTGGTGTAGATGATGCTGCTCCGGCACAAGAACCCTTGCCATGCATTCGTTGTGGAGATTGTGCAAGTGCCTGCCCTGCCAGCTTACTGCCCCAGCAACTCTACTGGCATTCACGCGCAAAAGATTTTGACCAGACCCGCGATTACAATTTATTCGATTGTATTGAGTGTGGCTGCTGTGATTATGTCTGCCCAAGTAAAATTCCGCTTGTTTCTTATTTCCGCTTTGCCAAAACTGAGATTATGAATCAGGAGCGTGAACGTAAAAAATCAGATCTTGCCCGAGATCGTTTTGAAACGCGTCAGGCACGGTTAGAACGTGAACAACGCGAGAAAGAAGAACGTCAACGTCAGCGTAAAGCCGCTCTAGCAGCCTCAAAAGCCAAAAAAGAACAACAGGAAAAGACTGCAGAAACAGCTGACGCGGATAATAAGGAGACAGAGTAAAAATGGCGATATTTCGAATGAGCCCGCCATTTTTGGCAGGCACTAACCGCGTCACCATCCAAATGCTGCAAGTCATCTTTGCGATGATTCCAGCGATAGCCGCTATGGTCTATTTTTTTGGCCCAGCGGTTTTAATCAATATCAGTCTGGCGCTGACTGTAGCTTTATTAGCGGAAGCCATTTTATTAAAGCTTCGCAAACGTCCTGTTAAACCGTTTATTACGGATGGTAGTGCTGCCGTTACCGCCATACTGCTGGCCGTGGCTATTCCTCCATTGTCGCCATGGTGGCTGACTGTGACTGGCGTATTGTTTGCGATCGTGTTTGCCAAACACCTATATGGCGGTCTGGGATATAACCCGTTTAATCCGGCGATGATAGGTTATGTATTGTTACTGGTCTCCTTCCCCCTTGAAATGACAACCTGGTTACCTGTTGATTCACTGACAGAGACGCCCCTTGACCTACATTCCGCTTTTCAGTTGATTTTTTATGGTCAGACCAATGCCGGTTGGGTTGCTGATACCGTGTCCGGTGCCACGCCACTGGATACCATGAAAACCCAGATAGGGCAATCGATTGCACCCGCTTATATTGTGAATCAGAACCTGTTTGGCAGCTTAGGTGGACTTGGCTGGGAATGGATCAATATCTGGTTTGCCGTTGGTGGGCTCTATCTTCTATATCGTCGCGTTATCAGCTGGCATGTGCCTGTTGCCATGATCGGTACGATGTTTGTGTTGAGCGGCGTTACCTATTTATTCGCACCAGAAATAACGGGGTCCCCCCTGTTTCATTTGATGAGTGGTGGCACCATGATTGGCGCTTTCTTTATTGCCACTGATCCTGTCTCCGGTTCCACCACAGTGAAAGGTCGATTAGTATTTGGCGCTGGCGTTGGCGCGTTGACCTACATTATTCGTGTCTGGGGTGGTTATCCTGATGGTGTTGCTTTTGCTGTTTTATTAATGAATATGCTGGCACCCTTGATCGATTATTACACACAACCCAAAGTCTACGGGGCCACGAAATAATGGCTGATTTCAAAAAACATGTATTAAGAGTAGGCGCCGTTCTCGGTCTTTTTGCTATCGTGGCGACCACCATGGTAGCTTTTACAGAGCAAAATACTCGTCAGCAAATCAAGGAAAATGAACGCCAGGCATTATTGGATGCGATAAACACCTTAATACCGCATGAGCAATACGATAATGCTATTTTGCAAGACACTTTAGCACTGCCTAAAACCGAAGAGCTTGGTACAGAAGAAACCACACAAGTGTATCGTGCCCGTAAACAGAACCAACCTGTGGCGGTTGTGCTGACCGTGGTTGCACCTAATGGTTACTCGGGTCGAATTAAAATGTTAGTGGGGATTTATAACGATGGTACTCTGGCTGGTGTCCGTGTTATCAATCACAAAGAAACACCGGGACTGGGTGATAAAATTGATGCCAGTCGTTCAAACTGGATTAAACAGTTTGAAGGTTTGTCATTAGAAAATCCTTCATCAGCGAAATGGAAAGTCAAAAAAGATGGCGGGGCTTTTGATCAATTTACCGGGGCCACCATTACACCTAGGGCCGTAGTCAAAGCTGTTAAAGCTTCACTGGAATATTTTAAAAATCATCGTGAAGCATTATTTGCCCAAAATGAGGAAAAATCATGAATCCTTATTACCAAATAGTTAAAGAAGGCTTGTGGAAGAATAATCCGGCGCTGGTACAGTTGCTTGGCTTATGTCCCCTTCTTGCCGTCACCAACACTGTCATCAACGGTTTAGGATTAGGCTTAGCGACGATATTAACCTTGGTTGCCTCCAACGGTTTTATCTCTTTATTGAGAAATCAGATTCCTGATGAAGCGCGACTCCCCGTGTTTGTGATGATCATTGCCTCAATTGTGACCGTTATCGAATTATCAATGAATGCCTGGTTTCATGATCTGTACTTAATCCTGGGGATTTTTATTCCGTTAATCGTGACGAATTGTTCGATTATTGGTCGAGCTGAAGCCTTCGCTGCCAGAAATTCTGTGGGTCCAGCCCTGCTTGATGGCTTAATGATGGGCTTAGGATTCACCGCAGTATTAGTTGTACTGGGTGGCATGCGTGAACTTATCGGCCAGGGCACACTTTTCTCTCAGGCAGAGTTAATGTTTGGTGATGTAGCGAAAAATTTCAGTATTACGGTGATTGATGATTACCGCGGTTTTTTACTAGCTTTATTACCACCCGGGGCATTTATTGGTTTGGGATTAATCGTCGCATTAAAAAACGTGATTGATGCCAGACTCAGTAAACGACAAACAGTCCAAGTAGAAGCTTCGGCTGAAGTGGCAACGAGTAGCTAAAATGAATCAGGCTCAACGGCGTGATTTTTTTGCCACGCTAAAAGCACACAATCCGGCGCCCACCACTGAACTCAATTATTCTTCGCCTTTTGAGTTATTGATTGCGGTTATTTTGTCTGCTCAGGCCACCGATGTGGGTGTCAATAAGGCAACCGACAAACTCTACCCCGTCGCCAATACCCCCGAAAAAATTCTGGCCCTCGGCGTTGACGGTTTAAAGCAGTACATAAAAACTATTGGTTTATTCAATAGCAAAGCCGAAAATGTCATTAAAACCTGCAAAAGACTGATTGAGCAGCATAACAGCCAGGTACCTGAAGATCGGGAAGCACTTGAAGCCTTGCCTGGCGTCGGCAGAAAAACTGCTAATGTCATTCTGAATACCGTTTTTAAACACCCGGTTATTGCCGTCGATACGCATATCTTCCGACTCTCCAACAGAACCGGTCTGGCTAAGGGAAAAACCGTTAAAGCCGTTGAAGACAAGCTGATGAAAGTCGTGCCCAAAGAATATCTGTTAGATGCGCATCACTGGCTCATTCTGCATGGTCGCTATGTTTGTCTCGCACGTAAACCAAAATGTGATACCTGTTGCGTTACTCAATACTGTGACTATTATCGCGATCAGCAACGTCGTCAATCACGCTCAGTGTCATGATGTTTGGACAAAACAGACAACAAATCAGACAAGTCTATTTTGATGTCTGGGCAAAAAGTCACTCAGGACAGCCCTTATCTGAGCTTGAGAAACACATCGCTCATATCATAGAACTACACCCAGAATATCACCCGTTATTTAAGCAGCCAGAAAATATCCATCAGGACTTTTTTGTGGAAGCAGGTGATACCAATCCATACCTACATATGGGATTACACCTCGCATTGCATGAGCAGATCCAAACGGACAGACCCTCTGGTATTCGTGAAATTTATCAGCAATTACTGGTTATCAAACAGGATCAGCACCACTGTGACCATCTGATGATGGACTGTCTGGCTGAGTCCATATGGCAAGCACAACGAGATGGTATTCCACCATCAGAAGAAACCTATCTAAACGCGCTTAAACAATTATTGTCATAAAATCAGATCAACTTAATTCTCTCTCTCAGTTCATCAATGTCTTAATGCATCACGGAGAATAGCAATATGAAAGCCTACGGATTTTTTCAAGCCAATGGACAAGCACAACTCATCGAACGCGAAACACCAACAGCAAAAGGCCGCGACCTGTTGATTAAAATTGATGCAATTGCCGTCAACCCGGTGGATACAAAAATAAAAGCCAGTCTGGGTGATGGGGTTGAGCAAGCCAGAATCATTGGCTGGGACGCATGTGGCACTGTTATCGATACAGGCAGTGAGTGCGATTTATTCCAAACCGGTGATAAAGTCTTCTACTCAGGAGATGTCACCCGTGACGGCTGTTATGCTTCTCACCAGTTAGTGGATGAACGTATTGTTGGTAAAGCGCCCAAGAACTTAAGTGCAGAACAAGCAGCAGCAATGCCACTCACCAGTATTACCGCCTGGGAAGCTTTATTTTCAAGAATGCGGATCCGGGCTGATCTGGATAAAGGCAAAACCATCCTGATTGTTGGCGGTGCAGGTGGCGTGGGCTCAATTGCGATTCAACTTGCTAAACAGCTAGGCCAGCTCAATGTGGTTGCTACAGCTTCACGTCAGGAATCCATCGACTGGTGTTACGAGCTGGGCGCAGATCATGTGATTAATCACCAGCAATTAAGCGAACATTATTCAACATTAAATATTCCGGCTCCTGATTATATTTTATGTCTGGCTGACACCGATCCCTATTACGAAGAGTTAACTGACCTAATAGCCCCTCAAGGTCTGATTTGTTTTGTTGTCACCAGCCAGCAGCATCACAATATTGATAAATTAAAAAATAAAAGTGCAGGCATCGTATGGGAGTTTATGTTTGCCAGACCGATGTACCACACAGCCGATATGCTCGAGCAACACCATCTCCTCAATAAAGTCTCAGAAATGCTTGATAATAAAATACTCAAATGTACTCACAAACACACATTGGGGCCGATTTCTACCAGCAATATTGAGCAAGCTCATCAATTATTATTGACGGGTAGAACGATAGGGAAAATAAGCCTTTCTGCTATAGAGGACTAATCCTTTCTGCCGCTTTTCGTAGCGCAGCGTGTTCGTTAACCGTATAATCATCGCCATTATTTAAAATCAGCAGAGGTTAGTAATGAATAAGAAATCTGGTCAATTTTTTATCGGTAGTATCGTCACCATATTGGCACTTTACGGTTTAGTGTTAATCATCCTGAATAACTCCCTCGAATTAGGAAAAGACGCTACAGCCCCTGCCAGTATGGAAGAAGATGCTGTTGCTGAGCGCATCAAACCTGTTGCTGAAGTTAACATCGGTGAGCCACCTGCAGTACAAGCCCCCGCCGCTGAAGAAGAATCTGACACTGCTGGTGGACCCGGTCAACAAATCGTGACACAAGTTTGTGCGGCATGTCACGGCGCTGGATTAATGGGCTCGCCAAAAATCGGTAATGCTGCAGACTGGGCACCACGTATTGAAAAAGGTATGGATACTTTGCACAAACATGCTATTGAAGGTTTCAATATGATGCCGGCAAAAGGCGGTCGTGCTGACCTGAGTGATGAAGCTGTCATGGCAGCTGTTGATTATATGGTGTCACAATCAAAATAAAGTTTGGCCATTAATGAATGAAAAAGCACTGTCGAGCACTGCTCGACAGTGCTTTTTCATGTATAAATACAGTAAACGAGCATCCGTTAGATAACAGGAAAATCAATGAATTTATTGACGTTCAACTTACCTTTAGTTGCTCTGATACCTTTTTTAGGCGCACCGATTGCCGCATGGGCTGCTAGGTTCAATCGTGTCGCCTCAGCTTGGGTCGCGGGTGCTGTCACCTTTTTATCCCTGCTGACATTAATGCCAGCTGTGTATATTCCTTTTAATAATGAAACCTTAATTCAAAGCTGGTCATGGCTACCTACGCTCGGATTAGATTTTGCATTCCGTCTTGATGGCCTCTCTCTGCTCTTTAGCTTTTTGATCTTACTGATTGGCCTACTGGTCATCTTGTATGCACGCTATTATTTATCGGCTCAGGACTCCATGGGCCGTTTTTTTGCCTATTTACTTATGTTTATGGGCTCAATGTTAGGCATTGTGCTGTCAGAAAATTTAATTCAGCTGGTCATTTTCTGGGAATTAACTTCGCTTACTTCATTTTTATTGATTAGCTACTGGCAATACAGTCAAGATGCACGTGATGGCGCCCGAATGGCGCTGACGATCACTGGTGCTGGCGGTTTGGCTATGCTGGCTGGTGTGTTAATGATTGGCAATATGGTCGGTAGTTTTAATCTGACCGATGTCTTAGCCTCAGGCGACTTGATTCGTCAAAATGAACATTACCTGACAGCCTTGGTTTTGATTCTGTTAGGGGTCTTTACCAAATCAGCACAGTTCCCATTTCATTTCTGGTTGCCACATGCCATGGCGGCCCCCACACCTGTATCAGCCTATTTACACTCCGCCACCATGGTCAAAGCCGGTATTTTTATTCTGGCAAGACTGTTTCCAGTACTGTCAGGTACTGAAGCGTGGGGTTGGCTGGTAGGTGGTGCCGGTATGATAACGATGGTACTAGGTGCTTACACGGCCCTTTTCAAACACGATCTAAAAGGCCTTTTAGCTTATTCAACCATAAGTCATCTGGGCTTGATTACCCTGTTATTTGGCTTTAGTACCAAACTGGCTGCTGTCGCCGCGATTTTCCATATTATTAATCACGCTACCTTTAAAGCGTCATTATTCATGGTGGCAGGTATTATTGATCATGAGTGTGGCACGCGTGATATGCGTAGAGTTAACGGCTTATTAAAATATATGCCGCACACTGCCGTACTGGCCATGATTGCAGCCTCTGCCATGGCAGGTGTACCACTACTGAACGGCTTTCTCAGTAAAGAAATGTTTTTCCAACAGGCGTTAACGGCTACGGACCACCATACATTAAGCTGGGCCATCCCCATTATTGTCACCTTTGGTGCTGTGTTTTCAGTCGCTTACTCACTGCGTTTTATCCACGACGTCTTCTTTAATGGTGAACCTCAGGGATTAACTAAAACACCTCATGAGCCCCCTCGCTTTATGAGAATACCCGTCGATATTCTGGTACTGCTTTGTCTTGGGGTAGGTATGATGCCCGTATTAATCGTTGCCCCTATTTTAACTGTGGCTGTGGCAGCTAGTCTGCAAGGCGTACCGCCGGACTACAGTCTGGCCATCTGGCATGGCTTTAATATTCCGCTATTGATGAGTTTTATTGCTTTGGTTGTTGGCGCTATTGTTTATTTCTACCGTGAAAAATTATTCCGTTGGCATGATACAAACCTACCCCGTCTGGATGCGAAAACATTATTCAACCGGATCACACATGGTTTATTAGTATCGAGCGGCAAAATCAGTCGTCTATTCGATCGTGGTTCCTTACAAAATGCCATTAGCTGGGTATTGTTATCTGGTGTCGCTGCGACCTTATATGGCTTTTTACAGTTTGATAGCCCACTATTTGGTGACAGAAACTTACTGGATGCTAACCTGCTTACCATGATACAAGTTGGTATTCTGGTTGTGGCGAGCATTCTAACGGCAGTAATGCACCATAACAGGCTGGTAGCACTCATTATTATCGGTGTTATTGGTTTGATCGTATCTTTGGGGTTTGTGAAATTCTCAGCACCTGATTTAGCCTTAACTCAGTTATCAGTCGAAGTTGTCACCATTGTGCTTCTTTTATTAGCGCTGTTTTTCCTGCCTCAACATAGTCCTCAAGAAAGAAGTCATAAACGCCTGACCCGTGATTTGGTCTTATCTGTTTCTGCCGGTGTCACCGTGATGTTATTAGCGATGGCGGTAATGACGCGTGACTACAGCACCATTTCAGGTTTCTTCCTTGAGAACAGTAAACCCGGTGGCGGTGGTACGAATGTGGTCAATGTCATTCTGGTCGATTTCCGTGGCTTTGATACATTAGGTGAAATCGTGGTACTGGCGCTTGCTGGCCTGGGTATTTTTGCTTTACTGGAAAACCTGAAACTTCCAGCACCACTTCGTGATATAGACGGTCGTGAATGGAGCCATGATCCCCATCCACCGATCATGCAAACACTCACTCGGTTACTGTTCCCACTAATGTTAATGGTGGCAGTGTTTATTTTCCTGCGTGGTCATAACCTGCCAGGGGGTGGCTTTATCGCAGGATTAATCGCTGCTGTGGCTTTGATTTCACAATATCTTGCTAACGGTATTGCCTGGACCAATGCCAGAATTAAAGTGGATATGCATAAGGTGATTGCTGTCGGATTAACCGCTGCCTTTGTCACTGGTTTGGCCGCCATGTTCTTGTCTTACCCATTCCTGACCACCACCTTCACTTATTTGACGTGGCCGATTGTCGGTAAGTTTGAAATCGCCAGCGCCATGATCTTTGATTTGGGTGTGTTCCTGGTTGTGGTTGGCGCAACGGTCCTTATTCTGGTCGAACTGGGTAAGCTCAGTCATGCATCACACAGTTTAGCTCAACAGGAGAAAAAATAGATGGAGTGGTTAGTCGCCATCGCGATAGGTGTCATGACATCATGTGGTGTCTACCTTGTGCTTCGCGCCCGTACCTTTCCTCTGGTACTCGGGTTAACACTGATTTCCTATGCCGTGAATGTATTTTTATTTGTCATGGGCCGCTTACAGATTGGTGAAGCTGCCATTATTTCTGCTGAAACAACAAAATATACTGATCCACTTCCTCAGGCACTGGTATTAACAGCGATTGTCATTGCCTTTGGTATGACGGCATTTCTTATTGTTCTGGCTTTAAAAGCGCGTAGCGAATTGGGTAATGACCATGTCGATGGTATGAGTTATGTGGCTGAGGAACAAGAGAAGAAAATAGCTGGAGGCCAATCAAAATGATGCTGTCCCAGCTTCCTGTCCTGCTCATTCTATTTCCTTTATTAGGCGGCATATTGACCTTATTTGCTCGCCCCAAAGGAATAGCCTTACAACGTTTACTCAGCCTCTTTTTTACATTTGCCCTGCTGTTACTGAGTATTTATACGGTCTCCATTGCAAATAATGGTGACTATTCTGTTTATTTATTGGGTAACTGGACAGCACCGTTTGGCATTGTGATGGTACTGGATAAACTGTCAGCCCTGATGCTATTGCTGACCTCTATTCTGGCCGTTGTTGCCCTCGGTTATGCTATCAGCCAGAATACCGACAAAAATGGACAACACTTTCATGTCTTATATCAAATACAACTGTTTGGATTAAACGGTGCTTTTCTGACAGGTGATTTATTTAATCTGTTTGTCTTCTTTGAAGTATTGTTATTAGCTTCTTATGGTTTATTGCTGCACGGCGGCGGTCGCCTGCGTACCAAAGGCGGACTGCACTATGTGGTGATCAATCTGGTCGGTTCCAGCTTGTTTTTGTTTGCGGTTGGTACATTATACGGCATTTTGGGTACACTCAATATTGCCGATATGTCGACACATATCGCTCAATTAGATTCGATGGATCAGGGAATTGTCGCAGCAGCTGGCCTGCTGCTTCTGGTGGTATTTGGCATCAAGGCGGCCATATTCCCACTCTATTTATGGCTGCCCGGCGCCTACGCAAATACGTCAGCTGCAGTAGCTGCTTTATTTGCCATTATGACCAAAGTGGGTTTATACGCCATTATTCGGGTTCACGGCACCTTATTTTCAGAGCAAGCAGGTGACTTAGCTGGGCTGCATGCCGATGTGGTATTAACCCTTGGGCTGGTGACATTAGCTATGGCCGTTATGGGTGTATATGCCGCTCGTTCATTAAAAGAACAAACAGCTTTTCTGATTCTCGCCTCGGTAGCCACTTTATTAATCGGTATCGGTATTAATACCACGGATGCTATGGCTGCGACTTTGTATTACCTCATTCATTCCACACTGATTGGTGCTGGCTTATTCCTGTTAGCAGACATCATAGCCAGAGCAAGAGGCTCGTATTCAGATAGATTGCGGGCTGGCGCCCCTATCAAACAGGCTATTTTCCTGGGTTCTATCTTTTTCATTACCACGATTGCCATTGTCGGCATGCCACCGTTATCGGGTTTTATTGGTAAAGTGATGATTTTGGAAGCCGCAATGAATAGTGCTTTCAGTACCTGGATTTATGCCGTTATTCTGGTCGGCAGTTTATTGATGATTATGGCAATGGCGCGCTCCGGCTCGATTTTGTTTTATCAGGTAGACAGCTCGCTGGATGACGATGGCGAAAAGTTAAATCTTCGTGCCACGGCTATGGCATTAATTTTAGTGTTCGCCAGTCTTGTATTAGTCATCGCTGCCGGGCCCATCTCTGAATTTACCCAAAGCGTGGCTTCACAACTTAGCAATCATCAAAGCTATATCAATGCGGTGATGAGCCAGCCAGCCTATCAGGGAGGAAAATAAGATGTGGCGTAAATGCTTTCCTCATCCTTTTCTGACCCTAGCGTTGTGGGTCATCTGGCTATTACTGAACAACACCCTTTCTGCTGGTCAGATGATTTTGGGAGGACTTCTCGCGATCTTTATTCCCTGGTTTAGTGCCGGGTTCTGGGAAGAACGCATCAGTGTGCGTCGACCTTGGCTAATGGTGAAGTTTTTTGCCTCCGTGCTCTGGCAAATCATTATTGCCAATATTCATGTAGCGCGTTTAATTCTGATGTCTTCAGACAGGCTAAGACCAGGCTTTGTTGAAATCCCGCTGGATTTAACCTCACCGTTAGCTATCAGTATTCTTGCCAATACAATTTCTCTGACACCTGGTACGGTCACCTGTGACTTGTCTCAAGATCAGAAAAGCCTGTTGATTCATGCCTTACATATTGATGATGCTCAAAGCACCATTGATGAAATCAAACAGCTCTTTGAAAAACCGCTAAAGGAGATTTTCAACTAATGCTGAATATCGCCATCATTACTGCCTGTGTTATGGTCTGTACAGCTCTTTTATTAAGTCTGTATCGTCTTCTTATCGGTCCTAGCGTGCCAGATAGAATCCTGGCTCTGGATACGCTTTATATCAATTCTATTGCACTACTTATCCTGCTGGGCATCTTTCTGCGAAGTAATCTTTATTATGAAGCCGCCTTGCTGATTGCCCTAATGGGCTTTATGGGCACACTCGCGCTCAGTAAATATCTGCTTCGCGGCGACATTATGGAATAAGCCATGTTAGAAATTTTATTATCTATTCTGATTATTCTGGGTGGTTTTTTCACACTGGTTGGCTCATTAGGTTTGTTTAAGTTGCCTGATTTTTATATGCGTTTACATGGGCCCACCAAAGCCAGCACACTCGGCGTTGGTGCAGTGCTGGTCGCTTCGGCTATTCATTTCAGTGTGAAAACAGGTGATATCAGCCTGCATGAAATCCTTGTCACCTTATTCTTATTTATCACAGCCCCGGTCAGTGCACATTTGATGGCAAAGGCAGCACTTCATATTAAAGTCAGACAAGAAAAACGTACACTCAATAAATCTGATCAGGAACAATAATGCATATCTGGGTCGATGCCGACGCCTGTCCGGCTGTTATTAAAGAAATCCTGATTCGGGCATCAAGGCGCACCTCGCTGCCGCTTACCTTTATTGCAAACCACGCTATTAAGGTGCCTGCAGATAATCAAATCCAGTTTATTCAGGTCGCCTCCGGTTTTGATATGGCCGACAATGAAATTGCCAGCCGTGTTCAAGCGAAAGACTTAGTCATTACAGCTGATATTCCGCTTGCCAATGATGTTATCGACCGCGGCGGCATCTGTCTGAGTCCCCGTGGTGAATTAATGGATAAAAGTAATATTGCCGCCCGCCTCACCATGCGTAATTTTATGGATACCATGCGTTCAAGTGGTGTGGATACCGGCGGTCAAAACGCATTTAATCATCGTGACAGAATGCAATTTGCCAACCAGCTAGACAAAATTATTCAATCGTCTCTTTAACAAAAAACCGAATAATCGGAACATCCCTATTGATAATTCTGTCCTAGCGATGGTTTTCACAAAGGAGAGAGAAATGATAAATGATTCAATAGACCGTTACGGAAGTATCACTCGTTTTTTCCACTGGTTAGTGGCTGTTCTGGTTTTCCAGCAATTCTTCAAATTTGCTGACCGGATTAACGATGGTAAACATTGGCTAGGGGATACATTCGGTCCCTATCACGTCTCGATAGGTGCAATCATTATGATTCTCGCCATATTGCGTTTGTTATGGAGCATGAAACAAAAAAACAAGCGTCCGATTATTGAAGGTGCCAACAGTAAATTGGTAAAAGCTGTTCATGGCATCATGTACTTCTGCTTGATTGCCATGCCACCGCTCGGCGCACTCTATATTCATGGTCATGGTTATCCGGTGAAAGTATTTGGTCAGGTGCTCATAGAAAAGCCAGCTGATAAAGTACAGTGGGCACATGACATCGGCGAGTTACATTCAGTTTTAGCTATCGTACTTGCTATTTTGGTGGTTGGTCATATTGGTGCCGCCCTTTATCACCACTTTATTCGAAAAGACGATACTCTGCGTCGTATGGCATAAAACAAAAAGCCCGGTTTCAAACCGGGCTTTTTTTATTTCAGCATCTGACGAATATTCGATAAGTGCGCTTTACCACGCTCTTTGCGTTCTTCCGGATCCGCTTGTGTTTTTTCAGACATCCAGATCAGGTCATCAGACGGTAGTTCGCGAAGAAACCGACTTTCCTCACACTCCATCTTTTCACCATAGCGTTTACGTGTATTTGCCATAGTCATGACCAGACTGCGTTGGGCTCGGGTAATGCCAACATAGGTCAGGCGACGTTCTTCTTCAATGGTGCCTTCTTCGATGCTGGTGCGATGAGGCAGAATTTCTTCTTCCATGCCAATCATAAATACATGAGGAAACTCCAGACCTTTTGCTGCATGTAAGGTCATCAAATGCACGGCGTCGGCCTGGTTCTCGTCTTCCTGACGATCCAGAATATCCATCAGCGTCAAACGGGCTGCAATATCACCAATACTTTTCTCTTCTGTGTCGTTTTCGATAATACGTTCGATCCAGCTCAGTAACTCGAGTACATTATCCATACGGCGTTCGGCTTTGTTTGGATCACCACTGGTTTCTTCCAACCAGCCGCGATATTCGATTTCTTCCACCATATCGCGGATAGCACTCATTAAATCACCACGTTTAGCCCGATCTGCAATATCGACTAACCAATTAGCAAAATGCGTCAGATTAATAATGGCTTTTTCAGGCAGCTTTTCTGCCAGCCCCATCTCGAAGCAGGCACCGAACATACTGGTCTTACGCTCGGTGGCATAATTACCCAGAGCTTGTAATGTACTTGAACCTATACCACGTCGCGGGGTGTTAATGACCCGAAGAAAGGCATTGTCATCATCCTGATTGGCCAGCAGGCGCAGATAGGCCATGATGTCTTTGACTTCAATCCGTGAGAAAAACGACGTCCCGCCCGTTAGAAAATAAGGCACATTATGTTCACGCAATACACGTTCAATGGGTCTGGACTGATGATTACTACGATAAAGAATCGCGTAATCCTTGAAATTCGCCTGATGTTTCAGCTTGTGATAAAGCAGCTCAGAGACAACTTTTTCTGACTCATGATCATCATCACGACAACCAATAACCCGAATCGGATCGCCCTCTCCTAACGCACTCCATAATTGCTTTTCAAATACATGGGGATTATTACGAATCAAGGTATTAGCAACACGCAAAATCCGGCTCATGGAACGATAATTCTGTTCCAGTTTAATCAGCTTCAGGCGAGGATAATCAGTCTGCAACTGAGCCAGGTTTTCAGGCCTTGCACCACGCCATGAATATACCGACTGGTCATCATCGCCCACCACGGTCAGTGCTTCCCGTATACCGACCAGTTGTTTGACCAGCTCATACTGACAGCCATTGGTGTCTTGATACTCATCCACCAACAGATAGTGAATACGTGCCTGCCACTTTTTTAAAACATCATCATGTTCACGGAATAACACCACAGGTTTAAGGATCAGATCATCAAAATCAACCGCGTTGTATGCCTGCAAAGCAGCGGTATAAAGCGGGTAGACTTTCGCCGCAGCCATCTGGGTACCAGCTTCGGCAATTTGCATCGCTTTGTCAGGCAGAATCAGCTGATTTTTCCATTCTGAAATTTGCCACTGTACTTGTTCTGCGTGTTCACTATCGGCTGCAAAATCACGCCCCATCAGGTCACGCAATACGGCCAGACTGTCTTGGGCATCAAAAATAGAAAATCCACTGCGATAGCCCAGCGATTTATATTCACGACGCAGAATATTTAATCCTAAGGTATGAAAAGTCGATACCATCAAACCACGTGCTGCCGCCGAATTTTGGCGACTGGCCATGAGTTCAGAAACCCGGGTTTTCATTTCCCGTGCGGCTTTATTGGTGAAAGTCACCGCAGCGATATTTTTTGCAGAAATGCCACATTGCTCGATCAGATAAGCAATTTTTCGGGTAATAACTCGCGTCTTACCACTACCGGCACCGGCTAAAACGAGAAGAGGTCCATCTATATGACGCGCAGCTTCCTGCTGCTGCGGATTAAGATCATTCAGCATCAACGCCTCTGAAAAACAACATGAACAACCGAGTATTGCCACTCAGTGATAACGTGAAACATATGGACATTAATAACCTACATCAAGCCGGCGATAGCTGATGGCTTCGCTAAGATGTTCAGTTTGTATTTGACGACTTCCGGCAAGGTCAGCGATTGTTCTGGCGACTTTTAAAATACGATGATAGGCACGGGCTGATAAGCCCAGACGAATAATCGCTTTTTCTACCAGTTGATAATCTTGTTCAGTCAACAGACAAACTTCCTCTATCTCTTTTTGTTCCAGCAAATTATTCGCTTTACCCTGCCTGTCGAGCTGTCTGTGGCGCGCTTTTTCTACTCGATGGCGAACCTGCTCAGAATGCTCTGCGGTAGCATCAGCCGCTTGATTTCGTAATAAACGTTTATCCACTGCAGGTACCTCGACCAGCATGTCGATTCGGTCCAGTAACGGGCCGGAGACTTTAGCACGATAGCGACGAACTTGCTCTTCTGTACATCGACAACGGGACTCGCCAAGATAGCCGCAAGGGCAAGGATTCATAGCTGCGACAAGTTGGAAACGTGCTGGAAACTCCGCCTGCTGTGCCGCTCTTGAAACCGAGATTTTGCCAGATTCTATCGGTTCGCGCAGTACTTCCAGCACACGGCGGTCAAACTCGGGCAGTTCATCTAAAAAAAGCACGCCATTATGCGCTAACGATATTTCTCCCGGTCTGGGCTGACTGCCACCGCCCACCAATGCAACGGCTGATGCTGTGTGATGCGGTGACCGAAATGGCCGCTGACGCCATTGAGCCGGATCAAAACCATTAGAGGCAATAGAATGTATTGCGGCTGTTTCCATGGCTTCAGCTTCTGACATGGAGGTTAATATTCCGGGCAGTCGGCTGGCCAGCATTGTTTTGCCGGTTCCTGGTGGTCCACAAAAAAGAAGACTATGTGAACCTGCAGCTGCAATCTCTAAAGCACGACGCGCATGAGACTGCCCACGAATATCAATCAAATCCGGATACTCAGGCTCAGCTAATATATCATCCGGTGTTTCGGCCAAATTCAATAGTTGCTGTCCATGCAAATGGGCACATACGGCCAGCAAGCTATCCGCACCAAAACACTGACATTGCTCAATTAGTGCCGCTTCAGTGGCATTGGCTGAGGGTAAAATCAAAATACGTTTGACGGCAGAAGTGGCCAGTGCTGTTGGCAACACACCACGTACAGAGCGACATTCTCCGGCCAGACCTAATTCACCAATAAACTCTTTGTCGGCAATCGCTTTTAAAGGTACTTGCCCTGATGCCGCGAGTATTCCTAACGCAATTGGCAAATCAAACCGCCCACCTTCTTTAGGCAAATCTGCAGGGGCTAAATTAATGGTGATGCGTTGCTGGGGGAAATTAAACTGTGAGTTCAAAATAGCAGAACGCACCCTGTCCTTGCTTTCTTTCACTGCTGTTTCTGGCATCCCCACAATCGACAAACTGGGCAAACCATTTGATAAATGCACTTCTATGGTTACTGACTGGGCATGTATGCCTGTCACCGCGCGGCTATAGACCTTAGCGATACTCATGTTCCATCCTTGGTTGAGAGTGTTTGAAAAATAATATTAGCCTATCCTTTTTTACATTGTCGTGAAACTTGTCGGATAAATAACGGACAAAAATGACGTTGCGTTTTTACGAGCGAGGTTGCTTGTGTTAGTTTAGTAGCGCGCAACTCATCTAATACAAATCTCCGGAGTTTATATGTACAAGCCTAGCTTGAGGACTATTTTTTTATTAATTTCAAGCACATTGACCAATATTGCAGTAGCTGACCAAGTCGTTCTTGATGATGGCAGCATGCTAAAAGGGACAGTAAAACAAGTCGCAAATGGTCAATTAATCATGGACACCGCCTTCGCTAATGAAGTGACGATTGATTATGCTCGGGTGAGTCAAATCACTACTGACAAAAAGTTTTTGGTTGAACTCGAAAGTCGTGATCGTATCGTAGGTAAACTCAGTGTTGATAGTAATGGCCAGTCGCAACTGAGCGACACCGCTTTTGGTTCCGTCAATATCGATCCCCAAAATATAAAAAATGTCTGGGCGACAGATGCTACCAAACCACAAATTCTTGCTGTGCAACAAGAATATCAAGATGAAATAAAAACACTGAAAGCGGACAAAGAAAAAGAAGTCGAAGATCTGAAATCATCCTATGAAACTGCTCTCACCGCTTTAAGAGAAGAACGTAATCGTTTACGTGATCCCTGGAGTGGCAGCATCGCGATGGGTATCACCGGGGCATCGGGTAACACCAACCGTTTTGGCGCACATGGTCGGGGTGAATTAAACCGTGAAACTGATGAAGAGCGTATGAATATCTACATGGAAGTTAACTTCCAGAAAGAGGATGGCGAGCAGACAGCTAATCAGAAACTGGCCGGACTTTCATTGGAACGTGATATCAGCGAAATGTGGTTTGCCAGAGGCTCTGCCGACTTTGAAATTGATGATTTTGAAGAGCTGGATCTACGCGCCATCGCTGCAGCGAGTTTAGGTCGCTTTTTCATTCGTGAAGACGATCTAAAATTTAAAGGCTTTGCTGGTCTCGGTTATCGTTTTGAGAGCTACTCAGACGGCACCAATGAAAAAGACCCAACGGGTGTGCTGGGTTACGACGTGAAATACAAAATGAATAGTAAACTGAGTCTATTCCACGACTTCACTTATTACCCCTCATTTAGTAGCCCAGGTAAAAACTACCTGATCGTGACCAACTTTGGTGGCGAAATGCCAATTACTGAGAAAGAAGACTGGAAAATACGCGCTAGCTTACGTAGCAAGTACAACAGTCAGCCAGCACAAGATGCTGAAAGCACAGACACCACCTACCAGATGAATCTGGTGTATGACTGGGATTAATTAAATTAGTCTGAAATAAAAAAGGCGCCGTGAGGCGCCTTTTTTATTATCTCTGATAGCGTATTAATCTAAATAGCTACAGCAGTAATCAACCAACTCTAAAATTTGGATATCAAATGATGAATTAGCAGGCACATTGAATGACTCGCCAGCACTTACATCAATCCACTGAGCATCGCCTTTCAGACGATAGGTCAATTTACCGGCCAGAATTTCCATCAATTCTGCTTTTTCTGTACCAAAGGTAAATTCACCCGGCATCATAATGCCTAATGTTTTGTAACTGCCATCAGCAAATGTCACTTTACGGCTGGTCACATTACCATCGAAATAAACGTTTGCTTCACGTGTGACCGTGACATTAGTAAATTCAGACATATTGTTTTCTCTTATTTAGGTGGGTTTTCTAACTCGGCGACACGATGTTCCAGTGCCTCCAACTTTTCACGGGTACGTAACAACACTTGAGCTTGCACATCAAACTCTTCACGCGTGACCAGATCCAGTTTGGTAAATGTCGCGGTGAGGGCTGCACGGATATTCTTTTCAGCATCTTCCTGCATTTGCACTAAACCTGGTGGTAATGCTTTGCTGATGCTTTGTACAACTTCTTCAATTTTTTTGGTATCAATCATCATCTTTCCCCTTATATCTCAATGACTATTCTACGGCATTTAAAAACAGACTCAATTTGTTATTTTTTGCCTAACAAGGAACCTAAAATACCTCTGACAATTCGACGACCTAATTGACTGCCAATAGCTCGCATCGTACTTTTGGCAAAGGCTTCCAGCACAGTTTCACGCCTTCTCGTCGTTGTTTTTGGCTCGTCCTTGGGCTGGCTCTGTTCTGCCTCCTGAGCTTTTAATGCACGCTCTGCCAGTACTTCATAAGCCGACTCTCTATCTAATGTCTTGTCATAGACCCCAGCTACCAATGAAGTCCTTAACAAGGTCTGTCTTTGCTGTTCAGTAACAGGACCAATCTGACTTTGTGGTGGTTTAATCAATGTCTGCTGCACGATCTGCGGTCGGCCTTTTTCATCAAGCGTTGACACCAATGCTTCACCTACCCCTAAACTGGTCAGAGTTTCCCTGGTATCAAACGCCGGATTATCACGGAAGGTCTCTGCTGCTGCCTTTAGGGCTTTTTGATCTTTTACCGTGTAGGCACGCAAGGCGTGTTGAATCCGGTTACCCAATTGTCCAAGCACACTATCCGGGATATCCGTGGGGTTTTGCGTCACAAAATAAACACCAACACCTTTTGAACGAATCAGTCGAACCACTTGCTCAATTTTATTCAGCAGTACTTTGGGCGCATCATCAAATAACAAATGGGCTTCATCAAAAAACAGTACCAACTTCGGTTTTTCCGGATCGCCCACTTCCGGTAATTGCTCAAATAGCTCAGATAACAGCCATAATAAAAACGCACTATAAAGATTAGGAGACTGCATCAGACTATCAGCCGCCAGCAAATTAATAACACCTCGCCCCTGCTCATCTGTTTGCAACAGATCATCCAGGTTTAACATCGGCTCACCAAATAACTGGGCAGCGCCCTGTTCTTCAAGTCCCAATAATCGCCGTTGAATGGCGCCCACACTGGCGGCAGAAATATTGCCGTACAGCGTTCTGAACTCAGCCGCATTCTCGGCAATAAACTGCAGCATGGCTCGCAGATCTTTTAAATCCAGCACCAGCCAACCGTTATCATCCGCCACACGGAATACCAGATTTAAAATGCCCTGCTGGGTATCATTCAAATTCATCAAACGGGATAACAGCAGTGGTCCCATATCAGAAATAGTCGCCCTGAGCGGATGCCCCTGTTTTCCATACACATCCCAACAAGTGACCGGAAACCCAGTGAAGCCGAAATCTGACAGCCCCATTATTTCTACACGTTCGCTGATTTTCGGATGCGGTTTTCCTGCTTGGCTCACACCCGATAAGTCACCTTTAATATCTGCCGCAAAAACGGGAACACCGATCTGACTAAAGCTTTCCGCCAGTCCTTGTAAGGTGATGGTTTTTCCTGTTCCTGTCGCACCAGCGATCAAACCATGGCGATTGGCCATATTCGGTAATAAGGTCACTGCAGACGTTGACTGGCCTAAAAAGATAGGTGAAACCATGCTGTATCCTTTCTGTTATGGCGGAGATAAGTGATGACGATGACTTATTAAATCATAAAATAAACACGATAAAGAAAACGGTTTGTCATGTGCTCTGCCAGTGGCTAGACTAGACCTTATTCACTCTTACTGGAAATAACTATGACCTCAACGGAAATCTGGGCACTCACTATTGTCATCGCTATTATTGCTGCATTAATCGGCTTTGCTCTGGGACGTCGCCAAGCTCCTGGCAGTGATCATCAAATGAAAGAAATCGCTGAGTCATACGACCGCCAACTGGCCGATAAACAAGCCGAACTCGACGCCTACAAACAAAAAGTGCATGCCCATTACGACAAAACAGCACAAGCCTTTAAAGATATGGCCGGTTCATATAAAGAATTATTTGATCATCTGTCTCATGGTTATGAAGAACTGGGTAACTTTTCAGACCAACGTGTTTTACCAGAACGTGCCGGAGCACTTTTAGATGGGCCGGATACCCATACAGCGAAAGAATCGAACTTTATTCACCCAAACCATAAAGGTGATGAAGACGCATTAACTCGATAGAAAGTCTTTATCTTCACATAAAAAAAGCCAGCTTAAAGCTGGCTTTTTTGTTTAACGGAAAGGCGGTGTAATCAGGCTTTGCCTAACCCTTTGGCAATACGCTCACCAATATCAGTGTCAATATTTTTCCAGTACTCAATCACCCGTGATAATACGGGTTCTTCTACACCATCACTAACGTGACCTACTACGTTGGATACCAAACGATCACGTTGTGCATCGTCCATCACTTCACGGACTAAAATGCCGGCCTGACCAAAATCATCATCATCCTCACGTAAGGTATAAGCTTCACGTGTAAATTCACCACTGGCTGCCCAGGTAGTGTCTTCAGGATAGTTTTCAGGATCGGCTTTTGGCCCGCCCTTCGAATTAGGTGCATAAACCGGATCGGTCACATTTTGCACTCGCATCGCGCCGTCTTTACTGTAACTATTCACAGGGCACTTAGGCGAATTCACTGGAATCTGTTTGTAATTCACGCCTAAACGATGACGATGGGCGTCGGCATAAGAAAACATCCGGCCCAGTAACATCTTGTCAGGGCTGATACCAATGCCTGGCACTAAATTACTTGGCTCAAATGCGGCCTGTTCAATCTCAGTATGAAAATCGGTCGGATTACGGTTAAGCGTGAGTTGCCCAACTTCATGCAGTGGATAATCGTCATGAGGCCAGACCTTAGTTAAATCAAACGGATTCAGACGATAGGTTTTAGCCTCATCAAACGGCATGATCTGCACATTCATGGTCCAGCTTGGGTTATTCCCCTCTTTAATCGCATTAAACAAATCGCCTCTATGATAATCACCATCTTTACCCGCGAGCATGTCAGCGTCATCCTGAGTCAGAAAATCAATGCCCTGATTGGTTTTAAAGTGATACTTCACCCAAAACTTTTCACCCTTATCATTCACCCATAAATAAGTATGACTCGAGTAACCATTCATATTACGCCATGTTTTGGGAATGCCTCTGTCGCCCATTAACCATGTCACCTGATGAGCTGATTCTGGTGATAAGGTCCAGAAATCCCATTGCATATCATGGTCACGCATCCCATTATCGGCACGGCGCTTTTGTGAACGAATAAAATGTTGAAACTTCATTGGGTCACGAATAAAAAACACTGGTGTGTTATTCCCCACCATGTCGTAATTGCCTTCACTCGTGTAAAACTTAATGGAGAAACCACGCGGGTCACGCCAGGTATCAGGGCTTCCACGCTCACCCGCCACGCTGGAAAAACGCATCAAGGTCTCGGTTTCAGTACCAGGCTGAAACACCGCCGCCTTCGTGAACTGGCTGACATCATGCGTTACTTTAAAGTGACCAAATGCCCCAGAGCCCTTAGCATGCGGTTGTCGTTCCGGAATACGCTCACGATTAAAATTGGCCATTTGCTCAATTAAATATAAATCATGTAGCAAAATTGGCCCATCACGGCCAACGGTTAACGAATGTTCATCACTGGAAACAGGCATCCCTGAATCAGTCGTTGTGCGATTGTTATCATTCCTGCTCATTTTTTTCTCCTCTCTTAAACCGTATTAAGAACACCTGAAGAACGATGCGGCGGTGCTGAAACAAATCTGATAATTAGAATGGATAGGGTTTAGCCACCTTATACCTAGACTTTCCCCATATCAAAGATAAATAACTATTATTAAAAAACGTCACACCGGTGGTGGACTTTTAAACGAAAGTAATAACTTCTGAGCTAAAGACGGCTGAGCCTGAAACTCATGACCCGTCAATGGATAATTAAGAATATCGCTATAACCGGGAATGTGGTGCTGTAACTCTTCATCGAGATTATTAAAGCCCATGGACCAGTCATCAAACTCACGTTGCTGGATAAAGCCTTCATCCAAGATGAGTATATTTTTATGACGCTTATCGCGGCAGATTTTCTCAAAGACGCGTTTCAATACCATTTCATCGCCTTCCAAAACCTGCATAAACTCCCGGTCTTTATAAAGAAGCTGACCGGTGAGCTTATCCCTAAGGTTATTTCTGTGACACACCTCAAGCAAGGCTAATAGCTGAGCCTGAGAATAATCCTCTGTGGCTTTACTGACATAAGTAATGGAATACAAAGTGCCTCCTTACAGAAAGGCTTATCACCAGCAATTATTTGTTTGTCAGAAAATCACAGAGATAAGTTCAAAACGATAGTGAGGCAATATAACAACCCAGCAAAATGAATGGATTAATCTAAGTTAAAAATAGCGGTAAAAATCAGAATGGTTTTATGAAATCGATATTGGATGGAACCGATAGCTTTTCTAAAAATAAAATGGGGGGACTTAATAGATGTCCTAATAACTAATAAAATCCAACTTATAGCTTTTTTCTTCCATACAGATGTGAAGAGGAGCTAACTTATCGAAGTGTCACCATTCAGTGACTTGTTGGCAGCTTCAGCTTTTAGGCGCTCAACCAACCAAACCTTAATGATCGACTGCCGACTAACACCTATACGGGCAGCTTCACGGTCCAGAGACTCGACCACCCAGGACGGGAAATCAACATTGATACGTTTTTGCACTTGGTTGAGGCGACGGCCACGCGAAAGATAAAGATCTTCAATAACGTCTTTTTTGTCTTCATCAAATTTTTTATCGAAATCCTTAGCTTTCATATAGCTCTACCTCTTTCTTGCGAGATCACCTGACAGAGATCAGACGTATTCTATCGTTTCTAATAGATGACGACAGCAAACCAGTGCTTACTGCAGTACAACTGATGATAAGAAATCTAGGCTCATTGTCAGCTTTGGCAGAGAGCTCGAGAAGATCAGGTCATCCCATAGTTCCTGAGCGGCAAGGAAGTCAATTCCATGCTTTTCTAGATTGACTATGCTTTTATCGTCATCGAAATCGTTCACTGGCCATAAGCAATCCTTGCTTAAATGACATTTAAAATTAATTTAATCTATCTGTATAAAATCAAACCAAAACCACCGAGCGTTGCGAAACCATCTTAAAACCGTTTGCCGGATTATGTGCAAAGCGACACCACGATCTCTTATTTAGTACTATAGACTCACAATACTTACATGGCATTTTGGCACAAGACGAGATTACATTATGGCTACTAATTTGACTAACATCACCATTAGAATGGATGTCGATACACAGGGCTTACTTGCAAAAGCTGCCGCGATTACTGGCAAGTCTAGCATTAACTCATTTGTTCTAAGTGCTGCAATTGAAAATGCCAAACAAGTCATCGAGGGAGAACAATCGCTAAAACTCAGTCAAACTGACGCAAAGTTACTGATTGAAGCTATAGACCGTTCTGCTATATCAAACTCAAAACTTAAAGCCGCTTATCAACGTTACGAAAGAAAAACTCAATAAATAAAAGGCTTTGGCTAGTGGTTACTGTTCGACCTACTCTCAAAGCTATTAATAGCTAGGGAAACTAAAGCCTTTCTAGTCGTGATCGTTGATCCAAAGACGAAGCAAAACAATTCTATGGAAAATCAAACACTCTGACCCTATTGGTTCTTCTCTTGTTTATTGTGTTAAGTGGCGTGTTTAATTAGCCAACTATATACAGGCTGGCTTCGGCGCCTGCGGCAGCTATCAGTGCTGAAAAGAAAGGGTAATCAAGAGGTCAGGCACTGACGGCTCCCTTGATGAAGTTAAATCAAACAGTCTGACCCTATTGATTCCTGCTTGTTAGCTGCTTTTCTCTGCCTTTTTATCAAGTAGTTTACGCATACTTGATGTAAATGATTTAGCTGTTTCTTTACTTGCAGCGACTTGATTAACTAAGAATATTAAAACCTCTCGGCAGTGTTGGGCCAATTCTAAGCATTCCTCATCTGATTCTGCATGAAGCCCTTCACTCAAAGCAGAGTGTAAGGCCGATAGTGGATTCATGCCTTCAGGTCTAAGTATTGGTGGTAGCAAATCTTTAACCAGTTCAATTTTTTCTGAAGTCACTATTGTCTGCTGTGTTTTTTCTAGAGCGATATTATATTTTTCAAGGTCTTCACCTGAAATAAGGTCTGCTATCTCATTGAGTAGCTCATCAATAGTTTCTTCTACTATCCTACGATAGTAACTAAAGGCCCCAATACCGTAGCCCTGCGATTCACAAACTAACCCTTTTTTATAGTAACCAGCGTGAGAGCCAAGAAGCTTTTCAATTTTAGGCTCACCGGTTATCTCCCAAGCTGGGAATTGGCCAACCTTCATGAGCCAAGAACCACTCTTGTCTCCGCCAACTTTCACCAAAAATAGCCTCTCAAACTTCTCGCAATGAGTACAGATATAACGAAGCCTCACTCCAGCTCCACCAGAAGGAAAATTGACATAACCACAGTTTTCAAAGTATTCGTTAGTCATTACATATGTTTGATTAGATTCACAAACATTGCATGACATGTTGATTTTCACTTTCGGAAACTTATCTAGTGTTCCTGGCATGGAATTAACTTTGTATTTCCGATACAAAGGATATTCTTCTAAGAATTCTTTACTTGGCATACATTCTCCTGTGTATGTGGGCAGCTAACGCTTAAATTTTGGGCAAATACTGCGGAGCGACGAAGGAGCGTAACAGTATTTGTCCTAAACATTTTCTTGTTAGCTGTGGGTTTATGGAAAGCCATAATGTCTGTGACACCAATAGGCTCCCTTAAGAACATAATTTTCACAATCTTTTGCATGACATATACTTGTGCCAAACCCACCATGTGCCAATATTGAAAGGTACTCTCTAATTGGTTTGTCGTCGAAATTCTTCCAGCTTTCTTCGCTTTCAATTTTTATAGCTAGTAGAGGCCAACTATCCTCTTCAGGAGCGGGGTCTATTTGCCAGTGCTGGCCACACTCATTGCACCGATACAAAGCTCCATTCGATTTAGATTTACTTGGGATAATCTCCAAGTCATTAACAGCCAAATCATATGCCTCATCAAAGAACATAGGATAATTGTCAGCGGACTTCCGCAACTCTTTTTTATCAGAGTAATACCTAGGATCTGCAAATATTCTGGGTAGTTCTTTACAGTTGCACATATTATTTACTGCTAACAGTATGTTTTATGAGGCCACCGGCCTCATAATAAATATTAAACAGGCCGCCTTATAATTCCTTTTCAATGACTTTAACATATTGATTATTAATGGAAGTAATTTCTTATCCATGGAATTATGAGGCCAGAGTCCTGAACTGATGATGAAAAATAGTGCCAGCCCTTTAGTGTCTTAGGATACTGTTTTATACACATAAACTTGTTAGTTTAGGTCTTAATTACACTTCTCGTAATAAATGCATCGGTGGCACGCTCGATACTTTTCTGCTGGCAAATAAACCGATTGCTGAAATAACGACTACACCAATCAAGGGACCAAGACTCCATAACAAAGGGTGCCAGCTTGCTTCTGCTTTAAATAAAAATACCTGTAAACCATACAGGCAGGCTTCAGCACCGGCGGCGGCAATCAGTCCTGAAAATAATCCCAGTGCACCAAACTCGACAAATAAGGCTTGTTGTACCAGAGATTTTTTAGCACCCAGCACGCGTAATAAAGCGCCCTCTTCCAGGCGCTCTTCTAATGTTGAGCGAACACTTGCCAGTAATACCAACGCACCAGCACTTAATATGCACAGCAACACCAGCTGAACCGCCTGTGATAATTGCCCGATTACCGTTTGCACTTGTTTTAGTAAATCACCGACATTCAACATCGAGACCGTAGGGAATTGAGACATGGCCTTATAAAACGGTTGTGCATTTTTCTGGCTGATAAACACACTGCTGACAAAGTTAGCGGGATAGTCTGCTAGAGCTTGTTTTGGCAAAATCAAATAGAAATTAGGCTGCATTGAACCCCAGTCGACCTCTCGTACTGAGGTGATAGGTAAGGTAACGTCATTACCACCAATATTAATGGTGAGCTTGTCGCCTATTTTCAAATTGGCTTCCTCCATCACCCGTTGCTCGATAGAGAGTCCATCGGCATTAAAGTCACCCTCAATCAACTTGCTACCCTTACCTATTTCCTCAGACCAGGTCAGGTTTAACTCACGTTCAAACAATTCGGGTTCAGGTTTATCTTCAGGGTAAAGCGTTTGCACCGCAGTATCATTGATAGTGGTGACACGACCGCGAATCATGGGGTACCAGTCTGAACGTTTAATATTCAATGAGTCAGTGACCTTATCTATCTGCTCAATCTGATCGGCCTGAACATTGAACAAATAGTGGTTAGGTGCATCTGCCGGCAACTGCTGTTGCCAGTCTGAAATCAGGTTTGATTTCACACCGACTAAAATCAGCCCCAGCATAATGATCAGCGTAAACACCAATAACTGAAATAAGTTGGGCAACAATCGACGATATAAAGCAGCAAAGCCTATCTGCCAGCCACTGGTAGCGCCCGAGGTGAGTGAACGGCCGAAGCTAAATACGCTATAACCCAGTAAGGCGACTAAGACGCCAATGCCCACAATGGCTAACATCATAATGCTCGGTAGAATTACGCCGCCTGTATACAGACACATCAAACCAAACATACCGACAAAACCAATGCCATAAATAATGACCGTGTTTTGTTCTACTTTAAAACCTGGCTGCAACACGGACATGGGTGACACCTTAATGAGACGCTGCATTAATGGAAAACAAAATGCCAGCATGGAAACCAGCCCTGTAGCCACACCCAGCCATAAGCGACTTAATGAAGGCTCGGGCAAAGCGGTCGACATTAGCCCCGCCAGCATGGATGAAATAATCAGTTGCCCTGCCCACCCAGCTGCCAGACCAATGCCTGCCCCTACTATAAACAGGGCGATAAACTGAATAAGGAATACCTGCACTAGCTTTTTCGGTGTGGCACCTAGTGTTTTTAACACGGCGACCTGCATCAAATGGCGTTTTACAAACCGAGATGAAGCTAAGGCCATGGCAATCCCAGACAGGATAACCGCCAGTGTTCCAGCTAATAATAAAAAGGATTGTGCTTTACCTATGGTGTCGCCAATACGCTCACCTTTTTGTGTTGGCGTTCGCCAGCGTTGACCGTCATTCAGCTGTGGCGTTACCCATGTTTCATACTGTTCTAATAAATCCTTATCACCAGCCAGTAACAGGCTATAACGCACCCGACTGCCAGGAATAATCACCTGTGTTGCCGCCAGATCAGCCATATTAATCACCGCACGAGGTGATATAGCAAACGCCGAACTACTGGCATTGGGATCTCTAACCAGAAAATGACTAACGGTTAAGCTTGTCTCCCCCACCTCAACCTGGTCGCCAATCTTGACGCCTAATAAACTAGCGAGGCGTGAGGACAGCCATATTTTCCCCGGCTGTGGAGGCTGAGTATATTCATGCCCGGTACCAAACAAAGTATCGTCAACCAGATAAACACCTTTCAAGGGATAAAGTGCTGTCACCGCACTGACCTGACTTAGTTGTAAATTATCACCGGCAAATATCATGGTACGGAATGAGGTGCGTTGAGCCTGTTTAAGCCCCAACTCTTCCGCTTTTGTTTGCCAGCTATCAGGTATCGCATCATCAGAGCTAATCAAGCGATCTGCCGCCATTAAGTTGGCTGACTCGCTTTCAAATGACAGTTGTAAGCGATCAATAAATAAGCTAATCGCGGTGACGGTGCTGACGGAAATAATCAATGCAAAAATCAGCGTTAGAATGTCGCCACTACGGATATCACGCAGCAGTAATCGTAAGGCAAATTGCATTAGTTTTTTTCCACCAGCTGACCCGCAGACATCACTAGTTGACGATCACATTTTTCTGCCAAATGATTGTCATGCGTCACCATCACCAGTGTGGTGCCCTGCTCTTTATTCATCTCAAAAAGCTGTTCGATAATGATGCGACCATTACCTTCATCCAGATTGCCGGTAGGTTCATCAGCAAACAGAATTTTCGGACTGGAGGCAAAAGCTCTGGCAATGGCAACACGTTGTTGCTCACCACCGGATAACTGGTTTGGATAGTGCGTTAAACGATGCGAGAGTCCTACTTTTTCCAATAAAGCTTCTGCCTTTTGACGAGCGTCTTTATCGCCCTTCAATTCAGCCGGTAACATCACATTTTCAACCGCCTGCAAACTCGGTAACAAGTGAAAAGATTGAAAGATAAAGCCAACATATTGCCCGCGAAGTAAGGCACGTTGCTCTTCATCCATGGCTGAGAAAGCATGGTCGTAAAGATAAATCTCGCCAGACGTATTCACATCTAAGCCTGCCAGTAAGCCCAGTAAGGTCGACTTACCTGAACCAGATGCTCCCACAATGGCGACCGACTCACCTTCCTGAATATCTAAACTAATTCCTTTTAATATGGTCAAATCGCCTGTATTTGCCGATACCGTATGGGTTAAATTGGTTACTTTAATTGCAGTTGTAACTGCCATGTTTTCCACTCTTGAAGGTTTGTATGTTTCTAAAAAGACAATATTGGTTTGTGTTACTCATCAGTTTATTGATGAGCAACGCAGTATCAGCATCGACATTGCTCGTTATGGGAGACAGCCTGAGTGCTGCCCATAATCTCCGACCAGAATTAGGTTGGGTTAGTTTACTGGAAAATCAACTATCAGAGTCTCATCCGGAAATTACCATTGTGAATGCCAGCGTCAGTGGGGAAACCACGCAGGGCGGTTTAGCCCGCTTTAAACAACTGTTGTCAGAACATAAACCCAGCTGGGTCATTCTGGAACTGGGCGCCAATGATGCCTTACGAGGCTATCCACTGACTCAAACCAAACAGAATCTTCAATCCATGATTGAACAGGCACATAAAGCTGACGCCAAGGTGCTGTTAGTAGGCAACCAAATTCCACAGAATTACGGTAAACGCTATACAGAGATGTTTTTTAATTTATACAAAGAGTTGGCAGAGCAATATCAATTGGCTTATGTGCCCTTTATGCTGAAAGGTGTCGCACTCAATAAAGCGCTGATGCAAGCCGATGGTTTACATCCAAATAAAGAAGGTCAGCCTGTTGTATTACAGAATATTAAGCCGGCATTGCTGCCACTATTGGATGAGGCTAAATAAGGACAGTTTTACCACGCACGGTTATAAGTGATGGCAGAAAAAAGGCTACTCAAATGTTTATGAGTAGCCTTTTTTATTAATGACCAAAAACGTTTTTGTCTTCTTGCTTGGCCTTTTTTGCTGCTTTCTTTTCTTTCGCTGTTAATAGCGGTGCTTTTTTCTGATTCTTTTTACTATCTTGACCTTTACTCATGATAATCACCTGTTAATTGAATGCATTAACCTCAACTGCTTATTGCAAATTTGAGGGCATGTTCTAGGTAGAAACATCAACGCCAATCAATGTCGGTACATAGATAGTCAGTATGGGCGCAATCACTAAGAAGTGATAGTTTATTTATTCGCTCGTCCTCTTTTGCCAGCCTAAAACATCACAACGACTAAATCATGTGAGCACATTTATGACTAAAGGCTAATCGCCATATCGGTGCTAGGATTCAAAAGGAATGTTATTGTCTTGCATAAACGGCAACAAACCAGCTGCTTTTTTTATCGCTAAAATACGTTTCAAGCAATGAAAGGGGCCACCATCATCATTGGTATCAATCTCTAACAGCTTAATTACAGACCATTGACCCTTTTCAATCTGGCCGTAGATTACATCTCCCTGTTTCATATAAGACGTCCTTTTGTCATTTGCATCACTCGACATAAAACATAAAAAGGGCTGATTTATGCCCTAAAGCTAGACAACAGATCACTTATGAATTCATCACAAAACGTCGAATTTGCTTTTCTATTTCATTAATAAGGACAAGAAATAGCTTCAGGGCGATACCAATAATCAAGAAACCGACCAGCAAGGAATCACGTCAGTTATAGAAATGCCCTGAAGCCATAAGTAGTGCTAAATAGTTGCAAATAGAAATTTATCTTACTTCCACTACTTCCGTCTTAACCGGGGAGTGGTCCCAGTTAACTGCTCTCGCGAAATGGACCAACTCATATTCAATGCTTTCTGCAGAGCTATACCATCTTTCGCCAAAAAACGAATAATGATGCCGCTGTTATTAGGTAATTCTGATGCACCAGCATATATATCTTTAAAGTGTGATAAGCCTTCCCTTATGGCTCCAAGTACACAATTTAATGACGGTGACTGGTCAATGATAAAAAGCGAACCTTGTGCACGAAAAGAATCATGGATGGCACAGTTATGTTGGAGCACATCTTTTCCTTCCAGTCGAAATCGCTCCAGAACTAATAAATTCTTATGCTGGTCAACGATCTTTATATTGCCATCATATCCAGCGAAGGCATGTTCTCCCCGTTCGGTTACCAGTCTGTAACTCGGGTCATGCCACATAAAACTATCCGTAAATAGAATTTTCGCGCCTTCTTCCAGTTTAATCTGAATATTGGAGCAAAAAGCAGCACCGCTGAATAATACAGTGGGATCTGGAATATATTCGCAATAACTTCCCTTTCCCAGCACGATATCAACAGACTGACGCGCTTTAATGCCTCGTGTGTTATGCACAATCGTATTAGCTTGTGTCGTCAGATGTAGCTGTGCCCGCTCTTCCAGAGTCACGTCCATACTTAAGTCATCACCGCGGTAAATACCACCAGATGATGATTGCAGATAAAGTGTGACCATACCTTCTGGATCTCGCTCGTAATGATAAGGTCGCGTGATATGAAAGGGATGCTCTGCACGTTGATGAGAAATAAAGGTTTTACCCGAAGTATTCTTTGTAAACCTGAGCTCTGCACGTGCCTTACGCGACTGCATAGTATTAAGACCAATCGGCGTGACAGGAGGACTGTTTAAAGATGAAAAATCTGCGTTTCGCATATTTCTACCTATGACATTGCTTTATTAAACAATAAATTGGAAACGATATAATCAACCACTTGCTCAACACCTTCCCCTGAGCGGCTGTTTATAGCGACAACGGGCCTGTTTTCACGAACATTTTTTGCTTCAGAATACATAGCGTCAAAATCGACACCAACATAGGGCGCGAGATCTTTTTTATTAATAATCAAGAGATCGCTTTGTAAAACGCCAGGCCCTTTTTTACGCGGTATATCATCACCACCAGCCACATCGATCACAAACATCCACTGGTCAACCAGATCCAAAGAGAAAGTAGAAGCCAAATTGTCACCCCCACTTTCAATCAGAATTAACTCGATTTCGGGAAACTGAATTGCCATCTGTTCTGCTGCTTCTATATTCAATGTCGGGTCTTCTCGAATGACAGTGTGAGGACAAGCTCCCGCCTCAACAGCCATGACCCGTTCAGGCTCAATCAAGCCACTTTTTCTCAACCTCTCAGCATCTTCTTTGGTCACAAGATCATTAGTAATAATGCCAATTTCAATCTGACGTTCCTGAAATGCCGGAATAAGCTTTTCAATTAATGCTGTCTTACCAGAGCCAACAGGACCACCAATACCTACTCTGGCTGGACCAGCTAATACATTTAAATCAAAAGATGCATTCATCGCAGGATATACCTCTGTGTTAATGGAAGTTCGGTAGAGGGTTCGCAATAAGCCAGCTCACCATTGATATAAACATCGAAAGTCTGTGGATCAACATACATGTCAGGACAAGCATCGTTATGCAGCATGTCTTTTTTTGTGAGATTTCGTGTACCAGTGGCTGGGAGCAAGTTTTTTTTCAACTCCAACTTCTCAGCTAATCCTTTTTCAATGGCCAGCGGATTCACAAAATTGGCACTCAGTTTTTGTTTGGCAACCCCAAAAGCCCCCCATTGAGGACGCATTATGATTGGTTCACAGGTCATTAATGACGCTGCACTATCACCCATTGCACCGTAAGCAATAAAGCCACCTTTCACGATGATTTCAGGTTTAACCCCAAACATGGCTGGTCGCCAAAGAACAACATCCGCCATTTTGCCGGGCTCCAACGAGCCAATATGTTCAGCCACACCAAAACTTTTCGCTGCATTAATCGTATATTTAGCGATATAACGTTTGATGCGTTCGTTATCACCAATACGTGATTTTTCTGTCTCCAGCCTGCCGCGTTGATCTTTCATTTTGCTGGCTAATTGCCAGGTTCGGGTAATCACTTCATTGATTCGTCCCATTCCCTGACTATCTGACCCCAACATTGAAATGGCGCCAATGTCATGCAGAATATCTTCAGCAGCAATAGTTTGAGCCCGAATCCGACTTTCGGCAAAGGCGACATCCTCTGGAATAGCCGGGCTAAGATGGTGGCAAACCATGGTCATATCCAAATGCTCATCAAATGTATTGTGAGTAAACGGATTTGTTGGGTTAGTTGATGAAGGTAAACAATTGGCCTCACCTGCAACAGAAATAATATCCGGTGCATGACCTCCGCCAGCGCCTTCAGTGTGATACATATGGATGGTTCGGCCTTTGATAGAGGCTAATGTATTTTCTAAAAAGCCACTTTCATTCAAAGTATCGGTGTGGATTTGAACCTGAAAGTCCAGTTCATCAGCGACATTAAGACAGGTATCAATAACAGCAGGCATGGCGCCCCAGTCTTCATGGATTTTCAGGCCAACACAGCCACCTTCAATCTGCTCATACAATGACTCAGGTTTACATGAGTTTCCTCGCCCCAGAAAACCAAAATTAACGGGGAAATCCTCTGCCGCTTGCAGCATTTTCCCTACGTTAAATACCCCACCGCAATCAATCCCCACGGTGATAGGTCCCAACGATCCACCGAACAAAGTGGTAATGCCTGCAGCAATGGCATGGTCACATAACTGAGCACTATCAAAATGAACATGCACATCAATACCACCCGGTGTGGCAATCAGCCCTTCGGCATCTCTTACTGTGGTCGATTGCCCCACTAATAAGTTGTGATCCACCCCATCCATAGTGGCTGGATTACCGGCTTTACCAATGCCCACTATCTTGCCATCTTTAATACCGACATCGCCTTTGACAATGCCAATCACAGGATCAATTACCAGGGCATTACATAACAGCATATCTAATGTGCCATCTTCACTTCCCAGCCCTGATGTCATACCCATGCCATCACGCAGTGTTTTACCACCGCCATGAAGACACTCATCGCCATACACGGTGAAATCGTACTCCACTTCAGCGATTAAATTTGTATCACCAAGGCGAATACCATCACCAGTGGTTGGTCCATACATTTCTGCATATTCTTTACGACTCATTATTGCCATCGTTATGCTCCTAAATAATTTTCTTGCTTGGCTTTGTTCAATGCAGCTTGTTTCACCGCCTCATCATCAGCTAAACCATTGGTCAGTCCATTAAGGCCATACAGTGCTTTTTCGCCACCAAACTCACATAAAATGCATTCTTTTTCCTGACCCGGCTCAAACCTTACGGCTGTGCCAGCGGGGATATCCAAACGCATCCCAAACGCAGCTTCGCGATCGAATTCCAAGGCTTTATTCGCCTCAAAAAAGTGGTAATGACTGCCAATCTGTACAGGTCTGTCACCAGTATTCGCCACCCGGATAGTGCGTTTTTCACGGTTAGCATTCAGCTCAATTTCACCTTCTGCTGGGAATAGCTCGCCCGGAATAGGATAGTCAGGGACCACTTGCTCTCCTGAACGGATAGGATCATGTATGGTGACTAATTTAGAACCATCTGGGAAAACACCTTCCACTTGCAACATGTGCATCATGTCACTGACCCCTGGGAGCACATCATCGGTACTCAGAATCGTACTGCCAAAACTAATCAGCTCTGCCACAGTACGACCATCGCGTGCGCCTTCAAGCACTTCATTAACGATTAATGCCGTGGCCTCCGGATAATTCAGTTTTAACCCTCTCTCACGCCGCTCTTGTGCCAGTTTTGCTGCGGTATAGATAGTTAAACGTTCAAGTTCTGATGGAGTTAAATACATAATTTCTCCTTAAATAGTTAATTGGCAAATAGCCGTTGGTCACTGACTTCATGACGCATTGCCGCAATTTCAGTTAATGGCACATAGCTATGCATAAGTTGGTCATCTGAAACAGGCTGTTCGAGAAGTGTGGCAATAACAGAAGACAGTTTTTGTCGTATCAACTGAGCATGAATATGACCTAATTTACCCAGTCGCATACAGGCGCCCAGCATGTCATTGCATAAGCCATGGGCACTTGCTATCTGTGCCTGCAGCTCCGTTAATCCACACTGACGAAACACTAAACCCTGGACCACGGGAATATGACCGGGTGCTTTTTTTTCCATAACACGTTGACGATATTCCGCACTCAAGGTTGTGCCTAAACGTGCATGGATACCTAATAATGCTGCCCCATTCCGTTTCGCTCCTGTTCTTAAACCAGCAGAAAGACTTAAGGCTTCAACTTCATTATCAATCGCGTTGATAGCATCCAGATTCTCTGCTTGCCGATAGACGTGGCATAAGGCGACGCGATCTAAACTGTTCCAACGCCCCTTAAGTTGCACTGTAATCAAGTCATATATTTGCTCTGGACCTTTGATCTTATTGTCGTTGAATAAGGTCTCTAGGCCATTTGAGAAAGCAAAGCTGCCACTTGGAAATTGGCTATCTCCAAACTGCATCATGCTCAACATAGCTAATGCTGAAGTGGTCATTTCATCTGGTACAGTTGTAGTCAAGGTTGAACGACAGTTACACGATTGGCATCAATCAGCCCGCTAAGCCTGTCGATATAACGTTGTGCAGGTCCTTCCAGTGCCACCAGCAGATCAGGGCCATCAAACCGAATTCGCCAATGCAAATTACCCGCGTTATAGCCCAACTCTAGCGCCGCATCGGTATTGACAGGTGAAAGTCGAAGCCACTCTTCTTCATTGACCCGTAGCACCACGGCCCGCTGCTCATCCATTAATAATACAGCCCCGTTATACAGGCGCTTATCGCGAGATAAGGCTATACCACACGGTGTGCCTTTATCCGTCGTCACTTTTTGCCGACTACGTGCAGTATCAGCCACATTCATTCGAATGAACTCTATACGGTCATGATGTCCAAGATGGTGAAGTTTTTCAGCAATTTCATCGTCATTAACACTGCCGATAATGTCATTTAACACAAGCATATATTTATCCTCACAATCGCGTTATATGGTCAAATACTGATTAGCCAGTTCATCGGTCAACTCATTACCGTTGCCTTGATGAACAAGACGTCCGTTATCCAATATAAGAAACTCATCAGAAGCCCTCTTCGCAAAACGAATATTCTGCTCGACAAGAATAATGGTTAAGTTCAGCTCCTTATTAAGTCTGAGAATGCAGTCTTCTATTTGCTCAACGATATTGGGTTGAATACCCTCGGTAGGCTCATCCAGTAATAACACCTGAGGATTGGTAGCAATGGCTCTGGCAATAGCTAACTGCTGCTGTTGGCCACCAGATAACAATCCACCCGCCCTATCCAGGTTATCCATTAAATAAGGGAATAGCTCTGGCACAATATCCGGAATCTCTGCCTTACTGGATTGGTCGGCAAATCGCCCCATCAAAATGTTTTCTTTCACTGAAAAGTCAGGAATGATTTCACGCCCCTGAGGTACATAACCCATACCGGATCGTGCCCGATAGAAGGTTGTCTGCTCACCTAGCTCAATCTCATTGAGTGTCAGCTTGCCGGTCATGGAACTGGTCAACCCCATCAGTGTTTTCAGCAAAGTACTTTTGCCAACACCATTACGACCTAATACCGATAAAATCTTGCCCGTTTCCAGGCTGAAATCAATATCGTGCAGAATATGGCTGCCACCATAAAAACTGTTTACTGATTGCAACGTTAACATTAGTGAATGCCCCCACTTCCCAGGTAGGCATCTTTGACTGCCTGGTTATTTTCTATATCGCTGATGTGGCCTTCTGCCAGAAACTCACCTTGGTGCATAACGGTAATTTTGTCGGCAATTTCACGAACGAAGGCCATATCATGCTCAACAGCAATAATCGTATGTTGGCCTTTCAGATTATTCATAATCCGAGAGGTTTTTAGCGTTTCATCGGCAGTCATACCTGCTGTAGGCTCATCAAGTAAAATCACTTGAGGCTTACGAATAATCAGCATGGCAAGTTCAAGCCACTGTGTTTCCCCATGAGACAGATTTTCAGCCAGCTCATGTGCCTTGTTTTCGAGATTAGTCATCGACATCACCTCTTTCATACGCTCATGATCGACTCGTCTTTTCATTGAGCCTAAGTTGGCAAGTACCGTACTTTCCTGCATCGCTGCCACTGACAGATTCTGCAAGACAGAAAGCTCTTTAAAAACACTGGGGATCTGAAATTTACGTCCTATCCCCATTCGGGCAATTAAATGTGGCGGTTTATTGGTGATCTCCTTATCACCAAGAAAAATTCTGCCCGCCGTTGACTGGGTTTTACCGCAAATCATATCCATCAAAGTCGTTTTACCTGCACCATTAGCGCCTAAAAGCACACGCATTTCACCGTGCTTTACGACCATGCTGAAGTTATTTACTGCCTGAAAACCACTGAAGTTAACCCCTAAACCATCGATATAAAGATCACGATTTTTAGCTTTCATCAGCCTTCTCCCCGATTTACAGTCAGTTTTCTACAAATACCATGGGCAATACCGGCCAGACCTTTAGGCATATACAAAACAACCAAAACAAAAAATAAGCCCAGAATGGCTTGCCACGATTCTACAAACAGTTCGTTTTCACTCACTGAGGCACCTAACATCGAGATAGAAATAGCACCTATACAGGCACCTAAAATAGAGGCACGACCACCCACTGCTGCCCAAATGACAATAGCGATACTGAAGGACAAATCCATAAATGTCGGTGAGGCAAACTCAGCGGTAATGACATACAACATGCCGGCAAATCCAGAGATCGCCGCTGACACGCAGAAGAAAAAGGTCTGATACGATGCAGCATCAAAACCCAGGTATTTAGCCCGATTCTGATCATCGCGAATGGCTTGTAATATGAGGCCTGCCCGACTGTTAATTAACACTCGAGTGATAAGTAAGACAATCACCAGTGATATGGCAACCAGGTAATAAGTACTGACCGTATAAGGATCAAACTCATAGCCGTTTATCTTAAACCAGGCCAGATCCGTTAAGCCGTTAAAACCGCCAGTAAAAGACTGTGCATCAACGACTAACAGGCGAGCCAATAACACCATCGCTAATGTAATGATCGAAATGAAAACACCAGCGATGCCTTTACGGAAAATGATTGTGCCTATCAGCCAGGCAATCAGCACTGGTAAGGCAATGGCCATAAAGATGCCAAAGCTTTGTGATTGAAATGGCATCCATAAGAATGAGACATGATTGATGCAGCAAAGATCAACCACCGCATTAGGCTCTGCATTCCACATCATAAAGTCAGGAATCGGGGTCTGCCCACCTTGTTCGAGGCTGGTAGGACTGGCTAATTTCAGACTCATGCCCAGCATGTAAGCACCAGCGCCAAAAAACAGGCCCTGACCTAAATTCAGAATGCCAGCATAGCCCCAACTCAAAGAAATGGCGACACCTAACATGCCGTAAATTAAATATTTTGCTGTCCGGTTTAGCCAGAACTCATCTAAGAATAAAGGTAAAGACAGGATAATCGCGATAAATATGGCGTAAACCATTATTTTCAGGTGTGAATATGTCAGTTTCATCATTAACGCCCCTTGTAGTTAAATAAGCCACGGGGACGCCAGATAATGATGGCGATAACAGCAGCAAAAACAACTGCCCGAGCAATAATATCGTTACTAAAGAAGGCAACAACGCCATTTAACTGGCCAAGAATGCCAGAGGCGACAATCGAACCGACTAAGCTCCCAACACCACCTACCACGACCACTAAAAAACCATCAACAACCAGCGAGCTACCCATATCTGGCATAACCGTTTTAAAGCCAGACATCATGACACCAGCTACACCAGCCAAACCTGCGCCATAAGCAAAGGTTAAGGCATTCACTTTTTTGACATCGATGCCACAGGCTGCTGCCATATCAGGATTACGCATGATCGCTCTTACTTGCTGCCCAATTCGTGTGCGATACATAAGAAACCAGGTCAGTACTGCCAGCAGTGCAGACACTAAAATGATGAATGTTCTATATGGCTGAATCACAAACTCACCTACAGTAAATGACTCTGTCATGATCTCTGGCAAAGTCACAGACTGCAGTCCCGGTCCGAGCCCCTCAATATGGATGCCGAAAAAGGACAAACCAAATTCAAGACGAATAGCTTGCTGCAGTAAAATAGCTACGCCCCATGTCGCCAGCAAAGTATCAAACAGCCGGTTATATAAGCGCCGAATAACCAACCTTTCGATGAGTAAACCCAAACCAGCACAGACGATAAAAGCCAGAGGAATAGATGCAAACAGGTTAAAGCCTAAATAGGTTTGAGCCATGACTGTGGTATAGGCACCCATCATGACTAATTCGCCATGAGCCATATTAATGACTCCCATCGAGCCATAGACTATGGATAAACCTAATGCGACTAAAAGCAAGATAGAACCAATACTTAGCCCAATGAATACAGTATCTAACATATTAAAATTCTCCTCTTAACGGCCTGTTCACCCTGAGGTGACAGGCCGTAAGGATTAGATAATTACAATTTAGAACTGTCCAAACCGGACGCTGTGCAGAACAGATTGTCAGATGTTTCACCATAGGCGGAATAAGGCAACGGCTGTACTGGAACATCGTATTCATCGACGATTTTGCCCTGACCATCTTCTTGCCACTGAGCAATACGAGGCGTCATAGAGTTATGAAGGTTTTCAGGGCTTACAGTCATCACGCCCATCGGTCCATCTATAGATACCCCTTTTGCCGCTTCCATGATGTCTAGTGGTTTGGTTTTACCCGATTTTTCTACCGCTTTAGCCCACTCGTAAACACTCTCATATGCTGCAACCATGGTGACGTGTGTGACAGCATTCGGATCGTTAACATAAGCACGATAACGTTTGATGAAATCGTGATTTTCTTTGGTATCAATAGCTTGGAAATAAGGGAATGAGGTATAACTACCGGCAGCATATTTACCACCTAATGCTGCCACCTCAATTTCAGAGGTCACAGTTGAAGCAATAGGAATATCTTTTTGTGAAATACCCTGGTTGAAATATTCACGATAGAAAGAAATGACTGAGTCACCTACCACATTCGACAGCACAACATCCGCACCACTGTCTTTGATTTTTTTGACCATTGAGCCCCATTCAGAATGACCTAGTTCCAGGTATTCATCTGCCACCCATTCAGCACCATTAGCTTCAATTAACTTTTTAGCCACTTTTGCCATTTCTTTTGGAAATAAGTAGTTAGAGCCAACAATGAAGAACTTCTTCTTACCTAACTTATTAACCAAATAAGGAATGTAATTATTCAACTGCTGGTTAGGAACAGAGCCGGTATAAATGACATTTTTTGAGCACTCATATCCTTCGTAAAAAGTAGGATAAAACAATAGATTTTTACGTTTTTCGATAACAGGTAGCATCGCTTTACGACTAGCTGAAGTGTAACCACCAAAGACGGTGACGACACGATCACGAATCACCAGTTTGCTTGCTTTTTCATTAAATGTTTTAGGGTCACTCGCCCCATCCTCTACGATGGGTTTGATCATCTTACCGTCAACACCACCATTGGCATTGATTTCATCAATTGCCATTAAGGTGGCATCAGACAGAGACTTTTCTACAATAGATAAGCCACCCGTTAGAGAAAAAAGTACGCCCACTTTAATTTCATCAGCCGCACTCGCTTGCCCCATAAACGGGAGACTGAAGGCAACAAACGCAATAGTTGCCTTAAGATTTTTTAGTAATTTCATTAATGCTTCCCCTTAAAACGCAAAAAGGGCCCCCTAATAAATTAGGGAGCCCTTTCGCTCGAAAAATAACATGACATTTAGAGACAGATAATCACACTCCGCTTTTGGAGATTCTGGATGATGAATATATAACTGAACGCGCTTTTGCGGGCAGTTATCTCATGCAGAATAACTATCAATCCTCACTTAGGGTTTACGCACAATTTATGCCAAAGAAAAATACAATAATATAAACAACAACTTACAAAAATCGTTTTTTTATTTTTGAATGAACTTTGTTTAACTTTGGTGCAAATCACATAAACATCGCACCATTTTTGTGTGTGTCATTAAAACCGTTTTTTTATATCCATAGGCTAATTGACAATAACAAAACGGTATGGTCCACTGAATATAGACATTTAGAAACTCATTATCAATTATTGTTTATCTACCCTACTTCAGGGTATAGCTTCTGCAAAAACGCAGAATGAATAACATTTGTGGCTCTATGCCTGGTATTACATGAGGTTTTTAATGTCTAATACATATCCCGCTGAAATCCCTGTTGGTGTCATTTTTTCTCAGACAGGTGTTACAGCTAATCCAGAACAGACCATGCTCAGGGCAACACTGCTGGCAATTGATAGGATCAATCGTCAGGGTGGCATCAATGGTCAGCAACTCCATCCTATTTGTGTTGATCCTCAATCTGTTCCAGAAAATTATGGCCCGCTCGCACAAAAGTTAATCGTTGAAGATAACGTCAAACTCATCTTCGGTGGTTATACTTCGGCTAGCCGTAAAGCCATGCTACCTGTTATCGGACGTTACGATGTTTTACTTTTTTATCCAACGCAATATGAGGGATTTGAGTATGCACCGAATGTCGTTTATACCGGTGCAGCACCAAATCAGGGCTGTGTTCAGCTTGCCCGATATATGCTTCAAAACGTCGGCAAACGCGTCTGTATGGTTGGCTCTGATTATATCTGGCCTCGTGAGATTAACCGCATCATGCGTGAACTCATCGAAACATCAGATGGTGACGTCATATCAGAAATGTTTCTGCCATTAGAAACCAACAAAGAAGCTGTCTATGAGGTTGCCAGGCATGTCAGTTCACAGCATCCCGAGTTTGTCTTCTCTAATTTTGTCGGCAAAAGCATTGAGTATTTCTATCAAGCCATGCTGGAATTAAATGCCGATAAACCTATCCCTATTGCCAGCCTGACGACGACCGAAACAGAAATTCAGGCAATGGGTATTAAGGCCGGTTTTGGACACTACACTGCAGCGCCTTATTTCCAGTCAGTTGAAACCCCGATAAACCAGGAAATCGTCAAGGAATATAAGGCCACCTATGGTCAGGATGAAGTAACCACGATGTGCTGGGAAGCAGCCTATTTCCAGGTTCATCTGGCAATCAAAGCCGTCAAGCTCGCTGAGTCATTCCATGCTGATAAGGTGATGGAAAAAATAGCCGATATTCGACATTCTGCACCGCAGGGTCCGGTAAGAGTTGATCCTGATAATAATCATTGTTTTTTATGGTCACGCATAGGTCGGGTTAATCAACTAGGTCAATTCGATATATTAGTGACTTCCGACATGGCGTTGAAACCTGATCCCTACTTAGTCTCATATTCGACGAGCCCTCTGGAAACAACAGCCAGCAGAGAGTCGTTATGAGTAAGCGCTTAACCGCTGTTCAGCAGCCTTTGGAGCTCTCGACCTTAGTTAAAAACTTACGCCATCATGAAATCTTGCTGATCATGCCAGAAGGTGAGAATCGTAAAAAAATCGAACAACAAATACGACGCATTGGCTTTCCATTAAAAACGGAATGGCCACCACCTGAGGACTTTTCATCCAATTATCAGGTGGTGATGCTGGGGCTTACCCCTATTATTGAGAATAATTATGACTTTCACTGGGATGTCAGCAACCCACCGGCCGCTTTAGTGTTGGTGGTGGACTATGAAAACCCACTGGTTTTGCAATATTCATTAAGTTTGAATGCGCAAGCGATTATTGGTCTTCCATTTCACCCTTTGGGTGTACTCAGTAACTTACTACTGAGTTTGCAAGAGTTTAAACAAACGCGGTCTATGTTAAAGACAATACGTAACCTGGAATCCAAACTCAATGCCAGTCAGCATATTGAAAACGCCAAGCATTTTATCAGTGAAAAACAAAATATTAGTCTTGAAGAAGCCTATAAATTATTACGAAAACAGGCTATGGAACAACGTATGCCAGTAGGTGAGTTAGCAAAAGAAATTATTGCAAAACAATCATTTTCCAATGAAAAAACATAAACAGCTATTAACAGGCTTCTCTTATTTCAGTTTGATTTTAGTCAAACATAATAGGTAAAAATTAATGGATATTTCTACTCTAATACTTATGTTTACCGGCCTCAGTTTAGGCATGTTACATGCCTTTGATGCGGATCATATTATGGCTGTGACTAGCCTTTCAGCGAAGCGCTCCTCACCTCGCCAAATAGCCTTCTTTTGTGGACGCTGGGCGCTGGGTCATGGGGCAACCGTGTTGTTACTGGCGATTTTATTTATCGTTTTTGACTGGCATCTGAGTGAACAAGCCAGTCTATGGGCTGAACGATTTATTGGCGTGCTTTTACTCTCTGTTGGTTTATTTTTAGCTTATCGATTCATTCATCCGAACGCTGGATTGAAGATAACGACTCATCAGCATGCCGATGGCACCAAGCACACTCATATCGTTGAAGTCTCCAAACCCCATCGCTCTCACTTGCCCGTATCCGTTGGCATTGTGCATGGGGTTGCAGGTAGTGGCCCATTGCTGGCCGTTTTGCCAGCACTCATCGCCAAGTCTTCCAGTCTTGGCATTTTATATGTCGTCCTGTTTTCAATCGGGGTATTACTGAGCATGTTGTGCTTTGGTTTACTATTAGGATTTACTCAATCACTTTTGTATGACCGAAGTGAAACGCTGTTCCGTTATGCCAAAGGTATTTTAGGATTGGCAACAGCTTTACTGGGCTTTGTCTGGCTAAAAGGAACTTTTTAACACCACAATAAAAATGGGGCCGGTAAGGCCCCATTTCGTTTCTTGAAACACGTCGACGATTACCAACGCATCATACGTCTCACAATGCCATCATTACGGAAGGCATGATAAATTGCGCCACTGACATGCACTGCAATAATGCCGAGTAGTGCCCATGCCGTCCACATATGCAGCTCACCCCAGAACTCGTTCAGCTCTTCACTGGGCGCTGCAATACGTGGAAACTCAATCGTCCACCAGAATACAGTATCCCAACGGGTATGGGCTGATGACAGATAACCAGTAATACATACCGCTAGTACCAAACCATAGACTGCGACATGGGCCGCCACCGCTAACCAGTGCATCCATGGCGCCATATCGCTTGAATCTGGTGGCGCAGGCCGGTGTCTGAAACGAACATAAAGCAGCATCAGAATGATTATCACCAAAGTGATACCAATATTTTTATGTAGCTGGAAAGGAAATGCCCGAAATTGTAATTCGGGTGATGGCAAAGGTAAGCCCATCATCCACCAGCTTGAGATAAATAAAAAGAAAATTGAAACAGCCAGCAACCAATGCAGGATTACCGCCGTTCTACTAAAACCTTGTCTTTGCATAACAGCTTCCGTTTATATTTCGTTGCAATTGTAGGAGATTAGGCACTGGCTTCTGTGTGTCTGCCAGCTAATGTACCCACGACTAACATCAAATGCAGAATGAACCAGAGCAAAATACCGCCCAGATAAATTTCTCTCAGAGTTGGGCCGGTATTCACCACAGCAGCAAACTGCAATAAATCAATGGCGGCGAGACCACTAAATACGACAATTGCCGCTTTTGATGCCCATGGTGTGTAATTTACTAATGCTCCGCCGATAATCACTGAGATAAACGCCAACACAGCCCCGATACCAGCTAAGGTCATTTGTACATTAGGGAACCAGTCAGGTGCAGCAAGCGCTACGCCTTTAACATGCTCAATCAGGTATTCACATTCAGCTACTGTGATCCCCTCCTCTTCCAGTTCTTCCTCTGGACAGTCAGCCGCTGGCATCACGCCATCCGCCGGCATATTGTTGGTCACCACGGCTTGTTTCATCGCCTCATTACCCTGCACAGCCGTTAAAAAAACGCCCAGCATAATGGCGACAACACCGAGGATACTTGCCCAGTGCGGCAGTGAAGTCTTGTTGTTTTCATTAGACATGCAACACGTTTCCTCTTGTTATAGTGAATAAAACTTCTCTCTCTTAAATTGAAATAAAGACGAATCGTTTTACCTTTTCAGCTTTTTGTTTCAATAGATTAGATGGTTAAAGTCAATAAACCCGCACCATCAGTCTAGTGACAGGAAGAAAACCCAATGGTTCAAGGGAAAAATAAGAAGGTAGCCAAGCCGGCATTAAACTTAAAGTGACGACTACGGCATTATTGAGTATTGAAATTTATGCGGGTGCTGGCTTGCTGTTTCATTAATTCAATTAGCGCTTTTGCAGGTATGGGTTTGCTGTATAAATACCCTTGCAACTCATCACAGTTATGTTGACGGAAAAAATCCGCTTGCTCACGAGTCTCGACACCTTCCGCTATGATGCGAAGATTAAGACGTCTGGCCAGCTCAATAATAGACAAGGTAATTTCCGCCGTGCTTTTACGACTTAAGTCCTGAGTAAAACACTTATCTATTTTCAAACAATCCAACGGAAACAACTGCAAGTGCTTCAGTGAGGAATAACCGGTACCAAAATCATCAATTGCCAGACTCATACCGTGTTTTTTAATATTCATCATGGCTTCAACAGCGGTACTCATATTATTCATCAGCGTACTTTCCGTGACTTCTAACTCAAGTCTGGATGGTTCAATATCGGCATTTCGCAATGTCTCTGCAATTTCATCAGCAAGTGTCATATTCGAAAACTGCAGTGGCGATAAATTCACTGCGATTCTGATATGGTCCAAACCTATATCCTTCATTAACTTCAGATCTTCACAAGCTTTTCTGAGTACCCATTGTCCGATAGCATTAATCAAACCGGATTGCTCAGCAACGGGGATGAATGATTCTGGGCCGACGTCACCTAATTCGGGACTATGCCAGCGTAATAGTGCTTCAGCCCCAACCAACCGACCAGTCAGAGCCTCAACTTGAGGCTGATAATAAATTTCAAATTCACCTCTTCCCAAAGCACCACTCATTGCTCGCTCCAACTCAGCGCGCGATTCGATCTCTTGCCCAATATCAGCAGTGTAAATGCAAATAGGAAGCGTCTTATCCAAGCGTGACTTAAACATGGCAGTATGGGCTTTTCGGAGTAATTCCGTACAGTCACGACTGTCTGTTGGCCAGATGCTGAGACCGATATTGGGTGTCAGAACAATTTCTTCACCAAGGTCATGGATGGGGGTTTGCAAATGAAATAACAGCCTATTGGCTGCATATTGGATTGTGTTGATATCTTGCTGCTCCATAATTAAGACAGCAAAATCATCTTCATTTAAATGCGCAATAAACGCATCACTCTCCGTGGCTTGCTTTAACCGTTCAGAAATCGTTAGCAACAGAGAATCACTAATCGAACGATCAATAACACTGATGGCTGAATCAGGTCGAGTCACATGAATAACAAACAAGGCTGCCAATGAATTGGGCTGGCTTAGATTTTTTAATTTATGCAATTGTTCCTGTAACACACCATGATTCGGCAAACCTGTGATGATATGTTGCCGGGACTGTTTTTCTAGCTGAGACATGAGCTTTTTTGTAAAGCGATCGCTAAGCTGATATTGCCACACAGTCCACAGAGGCCAGGATAATAGCGTAATGATCAAAGCACTTGCCGGAGCAAACCAGAGTTTTGGCCATAGCAATAAGCCTAATGAGCAGCCTGTAATAAGAAGCAATGCCACGATCATAGTGACAAGCGAATAACGCTGTGGCAGCCAAAATAATGTCGTGACACTAAGCACAATCAAGATCATCGTTAATGCTGACTGAATCGGCTGTGCTAACTCATATAACCATTTATTCTGAAGTAATGTATTCATTTCCTGAGAGATGACTTCCACACCAGGCATTCGTTGATGAGACTGGTTAGCTGGGGTTGAAATCATGTCACCGATACCAGCTGAAGTGGCCCCGATTAATACATACTTGTTTTCTATAGCCGAAGCAGCAACCCGACCAGCAAGGACATCTACATAAGAAATTCGTTGTGCTTTATCTTCTGGCGATGTAAATGAAAGCATCACCTTATGGCGACGAAGCCAGCCAGTTCCCGTCTGTTTATCGGCTTTGTCTGCATAGGTTGGTGGCATCCTGATGGGGCTATCATTCCCCACATTCAACATTGCCAGCGCCATACTCGGCCAATGTGGATCAGCAATACCGCCATACAAATAAAAATGACGATTCACCCCATCAATATCCAATTCCACATCAACATGCCCCAAAGCCTCAGCGGCTAAGGCCAGAACAGCAATAGGTAATCGTTCTATGATGATGGAATCCGGCGTTTCCTGAATAGGTGCAACGACCAGAACAGTGCGATTATTCTCCGTCATCGCCCTGGCAAGAGACTGATCAGCATCACTATTATTTTCTGGTTCGGAAAATAACAAATCTATACCAATGGCCCGTGGTGACAGAGCCAATAACGTATCAAGCAATTCAGCATGACGCTGTCGGGTCCATGGCCATCTGCCTAAGGCCTGGATGCTAGCATCATCAATGGCAATAATGACAATATCATCACTCATTGCCGGGGCCTGTAACGGCAGCATCAGGTCATAAATAAGTAAGTCTAAACGCTGCAGTGATTTATTCGCAGAGAGAAAAAAACCAGCTAAAGCCAGACAGATAACTAAAAAAAAGCCAATAATCCAACTACGCTGATAGTCAGACATGCTCACGGCTATACTAAATTAAAATGATTGTAAAAATTGTCCATAAGCCTAAGGGCCAGAAATTAAATGGTTCCTTGGGCAACGGTTCGATGGTTTGTGTTGCCCCCCAGGGACCTTCATAACCATCCTGCTCAATACTTTTCACACGTAAATATCGCGGAGTATCTTTAAACGGTTCAAATGCAAACTGTGGCTCTTTTACCGTTTTATCAATAATGATGTCGCTAAACGCCTTGTCATTAGCAATTTGCACCTGATAGTGCTGTTCAGTTGAACTGACATTCCAGGTGGCCATTAACAGGCCGTCTTCTTCAGCAGACAGCGATGCATCTACTTTTTCTGGAATCGCTTTGATTTGATAGGAGCGTGCCGGTCCTACAGGACCCACTTCGCCATCATTTGCAATGCTGGATAAACGCCAATAATAATTTCCTAACGCTGACAAAGATGTTGTATCAAACTGTGTTTCTGTAACGGTTCGATCCAATAGTGACTGTGAGAAGTTTTTATCAGCGGCAATTTCCAGACGATAAGCCGAAGCTTCTTCAGCTGCAGTCCATTGCAATACGGGTGACTGTCCACGTAAGACCTGGGCTTCAACCGGCTTTAGTGCGATAGGTGGTTGTGGATGAGCATTGAGTCTAATCAGCACCTGTTGATCCATGCCTTCAAGCCCGAGTGTGTCAATCGCCCGAACTCGCACGGCATAATTGCCATCACTCAAATCAGGAAAGGCAATACGGTTATGCGGTGTCAGCTCTTGCCATAGCAACGTTTCAAAATCATCACTGGCTGCCACTTCAACCCGGTAACGGCTAGCACCGACAATTTTTGACCAGGATAGTCGCCAATTGATTTCTGTGATGGTATTCGGCACTGGCTCAAAAACCGGCGCAGGTAGTAGTTCACGAGGCGGAATAGGCGGTTTACCTGACACAACCTGAGTACCGAAACCTTTATTCACCAATAACTGTTTATTGGCGCCGGAAACGGCCACTTTTCCACGAAGTACTTCTATATTTGAGACATCCCCCTCTTCCATGACGAGTGCTCTATAAATCGTGCCACGAACAGCACTGATAGCTGACGGCGTTTCAATTTCAAAGCGTGAACCAGGACCAACGGCCGGAGTCACTTTGGTATCTATCCGGCCTTTTAATAAGTTCAGCCTGGAATCGACCATGCCGGTTACTCCATGTGCACTCAAATGGTCGAAGTGAACGATGCTTTTTTCATGAAGGGATAGTATCGACTTATCAGCGAACTCAATAGCAACACTGCTGTTATCAGTCGTCATTAATTGATCACCAAGCTGCATTAAAGAGCCGACTTTTGCAGGCTCAGTGGAAGCGCTTCTGGCGCGCTGAATTTCAGCAGTTCCGGTGATGGAAACAATCTTGGCGGCGACGGGGTTACTGCGAATCCAGGCTAGAGGTACACGTATCCTGGTGCCTGGCTGTAGATGTTTGGGGTTTTCAATATTATTGAGTTTACGTAACTGCTCAAACCGAGTGACTTTATCAAGATGCTGTTCACTCAAATTCCAGAGATTATCACCTTCAACGACGGTATAAATCCAATCCTCGGCATACACCCCTGTCGAGACAAAAAACCAAATAACCGACAATAAGACAAATCGATAAATACCTATAAAAGACAGATATTTCACTGGCATCTCCAAGTGTTATTTGTGATTTTCATCCTTTTTCGTATAGTAGCACTCAACTCAACAAAAACGACACTGTTTTACATAAAAAAATCAGTATGGATAAAGCGTTATAAAATCAGCTATCAGTGATTTTGATTTTCATCCATCAAGTGCCTTTTCAACCCACTCTCACGTTGATGTCGGGTTTGAATCGTGTGACGTAATGTCACTTCTTTACTGAGAATAAATACCTGCTGTTTGGCTCGGGTAATCGCGGTATAAAGCAGTTCACGGTTAAGAATAGGACTAATTTCATCTGGTAATAAAATACTGACGCTATCAAACTCGGAGCCCTGGCTCTTATGCACCGTCATCGCAAAGGCAGTTTCATGAGCAGGAAGTCGGTTAATCGGTACCCAACGCACTTCCTCATCAAAACAAAAACAGGCGCGAAGTTGTCCTGTCTCGTCATGCAGAATGATGCCCGTGTCACCATTAAACAGTCGTTGCCGATAATCATTTTGCGTAATCATAATCGGTCTGCCAGCATAAAACGGTAAGCTGGTTCGCCAGCCGCGTTGTGCCAATAAACGCATCAGCAAACGATTCACCGATAACACTGATTGTGGCCCTTGCTTTAAGGCGGCCAGAATTCTGAACTTATCAAAGGCCTGTACTACTTGTTGTGGTGACTGTCTGGATTCCACCGCCTCAATAAAGCTTTGGTATCCAGCCATAAAGCATCTTTGCTGCTGCTTTTCATCACTATCCGACCAGATATCATTCACACTTGGATTTAATAAAGCGAGCGCGGCCAGTACATCACCTTCATTCACCTGTTTGGCTAATTGGCCAATCGCACTGTCTTTATCGAAACGATAACTGTGTTGCAGACGCACAAAGCTATTTAGCAGTGTGGATGGCGCTGAGTTTTCTGAGACAGGAATATCCAGTTCGGGGAATTGCTCACTGAACTCAGCCGAAAACTGGCCTTGTCGTTCATCACTCAAATTCGCCAACACCGCGCCTGACTCGACTGAGGCTAATTGCTGACTGTCACCTAATAAAATCACTCTGGCTGAAGGCGATAAAGCTCGCATTAATTTCGCCATCAAACTGATATCGATCATCGATGCTTCGTCAATGATCAACACATCTAACGGTAAATGACGCTCAGTATGATAACGCCCCTGGTCGTTATGCTCAGTAATGCCTAATAAACGATGCAGCGTTTTCACTTCATAGGGATGCTGGGTACTAATCGATTGCTGCAGTCTGGCAGCCGCTTTACCGGTGGGTGCCGCCAGCCCGATATGTAACTCTGGGAATTGCTGTTGCAAGCTATTGAGCATGCTTAACACAATGGTGGTTTTACCCGTGCCGGGACCACCAGAGATAACCGCAAATTGTCTGGTCAAGGCTACAGCGACAGCCACTTTTTGCCAGTCTGTAGCGTCAATCACACTGGTCCAGCGGCCTAAATCAGCATTGAGTTGTTCTATATCGATATCATCGACGGGCTGTAAACGTTGCTGAATCAGCCGAGCCACATCCTGCTCATCACGATAATATCGGTAAAGATAAACCAGGCCTTGTTCTGTCAAAATCAGTGGCGTGTAATCACCGGGCTGACCCACTGTTTTGGCCTGTGACAATATTTCCATCCAGTCAGCGACAGAATCAGGTAATACCGATTTTAAGGGCTGACAAAATGTGGGGAGTTGATGCAAATTCAGACACACATGTCCTTCAGCAATCGCTTCTGACAATATGGCTGCCGTCATGCTTACTACCGGACGCATGCCTTGTTCTTTACGGTCAATATAAGCGGCAAACTGACAGGCTAATTCGCTTAAACCGTGCTGGCGTAATAACTTCAGCAAATCAGACATCGTCCACCTCAGACATGCAGCGGTCGAGCGCTTCTAATAAGGCAGTGGATGGACGTTCAAAATACACACCTGCTTGCCCCCAATCCGGATGCATACCGCGTATAAATAAGTAATACACACCACCAAAATGTTGTTCAGGATCGTAATCAGGCAGACGCGTTTGCAGATAACGATGCAATGCCAGGCTGTAAATTAAATATTGCAGCGGATAGCTATGAGCCACCATGGCCTCATCTAACGCGGCCCGTTGATAATTATCAGGCTGAGTCCCCAACCAGTTGGATTTATAGTCAGCGATATAAAAACGCCCCTCATACTCAAATACCAAGTCGATAAAGCCTTTCATAAAGCCGCTAAGATCGACAAATTGTAGTGACTTCACCACCGGGCTGAGAATCGGATAATCGTCGACAAAAGGCATTAATGTCTGTTTTAAACGTTTTGCTGTTAACTGCCTTACTGGAAAGAAAAATGCCATTTCATCTAAACGCTGCTGCGGCTGAATATCACGTAAAGTCAGCCCGGTTTGCTGATTTAATTTAGTACTGACCACGGCATCCAACCAGGATGAAACGACAGTAGACCACTCGTTATCAATGCCAAACTGGCTTAAGGTTTTTTCTACTAAGCTGGTGAGTTCTTCATTCTGCTGCTGGAAATCCCAGTGTTCAAACAAGCTATGTAAACAGGTTCCGGCATTCGCCCCTTTTGGAAACCCAAACCGATCCTGACGTGGCTCACTGCTTGGCATGTCTACTGGCAGCAACGGTGCATCATGATCCGGTAACTCGATATGCTGCCCGTGACTCAAGCCGGTAAAGCTACCAATATGCCAGGGTGTCTGAATCTGTCCTGCAAATTGCCTTGCTTGTAATGTCTGTGCTGAAATATCCGCCTGTTTGACAACCGGTGGCACGTCAGCATCCCAGGCAATCACGTTCATATTGTCTTGGTTTGATGCCACCATCTGCTGCAAATTTTGCTGCATTTCTCCAGCATCAACTTGTGCTAACTCAGGATGAAGCAACTGAAATAAGGCGCTTTGCTGAACGTTTTTCACTGCTGCCCACACAATCACACACTGCTCACGAGCACGGGTTAATGCGACATAAAGCAAGCGTAAGTCTTCAGCTTGCTGCTCTTCAGCCATAATCGGCTGAGCTTCAGAAAAACCAGGCTCACCAAAGGCAACGCATGCCTTATTATCGTCTGCTCGATGAAAGGTCATCACAGTAGGCTGTTGATTAAACTGGCTTTGATGCCAGAGGAACGGACAAAAAACAATCGGGTATTCCAAGCCTTTACTGGTGTGAATGGTAATCACTTTGACCAGTTGTTCATCACTTTCCAGACGAATCTGAGCGGCATCGCCACTTTTATCGGCCGCCTGTCGCTGTGAAGCTAACCACATCAAAATAGCTTCCATCGTATTATTGCGTCGCGTTGCATGCGCCTGAATCAATTCAGCCAAATGCAATAAATTGGTCAGTTGCCGTTCACCATCAGCTAGGGCTAACCAGCGACGCTGCACATCCAGTGCAGCAATTAAGGCACGAAACATCACAATAAAACCCGCCTGCTGCCATTGCTCATGCAGCGAGACAAAAAAATCTGTTTGCTGCAGCCACTGCTGTTCGTCTTGCTGAGCCTGATAAATCTCTAATGCACTTTTGGCAAATAAGGGGGTTGCTAAAGCCGTGGCAATCAGGCTGTCATTACTGGGTTGAGCAATCGCCATTAACACCCGTTCCAGCATCACCGCCTGCGGTGTTTCAAACACACTGTCACGTGACTGCTGCACACTGTTCACACCACGTGCTCGTAAAGCCTGCTGAATGGTTGTTGCCTGTTTATGGCTTCTGACTAAGACCGCAATATCACCGCCATTGAGCTGACGTTGGCGGCCATCTTTATCGGTCAGCATCACCTCATCGCTGACTGACTGATTTAACAAAGTCGCGATCTGATCGGCGGTCACATTTGCCGCATTTTGCATCATATCGCTAACATTAAATGGCGTGTCAGATGACATCCATACCCATGATAGCGGCGACACGACTTGGCCTGACACCGTTAAACACGCCTCATCAGCACGAGCCGCTTTCACCGGATAAAATGGAATATCGTCATACAAAAACGGCTGTGGCACGCGTTCGAATAAATGATTTACTGCCTTCACAAGACGTGGATGCGAGCGCCAATTGGTATCCAGATTAAACTCATTGCCAGCCGCATGTTTAGCTTTCAGATAAGTAAAAATATCGGCGCCACGGAAACTGTAAATCGCCTGTTTTGGGTCGCCAACAAAAAACACCGGCTGCTCGGTATTAGCAAAAATCGTATGAAAACAGTCGTATTGAATCGGATCAGTGTCCTGAAACTCATCAATCAATGCCGCCTGAAACTGCTCACGAATTTTAGCAATCAGCTTATCGGCTTGCGGTCCGTGAAGTGCCTGTTGCAGATTAAGTAACAAATCATCAAAGGCCTGCAGTTTTAATTGCTGTTTACGTTTGGGTAACTCAGTGGCGAGATACTCGGATAATTGCTGGCGTAGCTGCTGCAATTGTAATGAACGCGCGGTTTGCAGTTGTTGGTCGGTATCGAGCAAGGCATCACATGCCCGCCATAAACTCAGTTCAGGTAGCTCCTGTCCCCTTTTCAGCGCCTGTGTCAGTTCAGCCTGACCAAACTTGGCAAACTTCTCAAACAATCCCGCTTGTTTTCCAGCCTGCATCAGGCTGTCCATTTCAGCTATCCAGCCAATGACACTGGCAGCACGATATTTATTACCGTTGAGCAAGTTTTTATCCTGCAAAACCGCAATCGCCTCATCACGCTGTTGCCACCACAACGACTGAACGTATTCAAACTGCTCATCATATAAAGTTTGTAATGGCTCCACCGCCATTTCCGGCAGCGGTATGACTTCAAGATAGGGTTTGCCAATCAAGCTGCTGACTGACTGTAATAACACTTCCGGGCTTTGGCGTTTTTGTAATAAATAACGGGCAAAAGCGTTATCTACCGAGCTGACATAACGACGCCAGAAATCATCAGCAACCGCTTGTTTGAGTTCCTGTTCATCGGCCACCATTTCCATATCAAAGAAATGACCGCTTTCAAACGCAAAGTCTTGCAAAGCTCTCTGACAAAAGCCGTGAATGGTATAGATAGCGGCTTCATCAAAACTCTGAATCGCCAGTTGTAAACGTTTTAGCGCTTGAGGATCTGCCTGCTCTTGTTGGCTCAGTTGTTTACGTTCATCAACCAATCTTGCCCGTAAACGTCCACGTAACTCTTCGGTGGCTGCACGCGTGTAAGTCACCACCAGAATCTGGCTGACTTCCAGTTTCTGCTCAACAACTAAACGACAATACAGTTCTGCCAGGGTAAAGGTTTTACCGGTTCCGGCACTGGCTTCAATTAGATTAATGCCTTTGAGTGCAACCGTATTCACATTAAATTGGGCACTCATAACTGCCCTCCTTCAATGTGCTGCTGAATCGGTCCATAGACCTGCAAGGCAATCTCAGTAAAGTTTTCATCGAGAGGGTTTGCCGGGAAACAACATTGATAATAAGCATCGTCCTGTTCAGCCATCACAAACTCACCGGCGGGTGCCCAGGCTCTTTCAGCCGCTTGCTGAGCTTTCTCCGGTTTATCACTCAGTGCTTGTTTGGCATACGCCAGACTGGTTTTATCAAACAGTGGCAAGGGTTGTTGGCAGCCTTGCCAATATAAATTCAGATATTGCTCCAGTAATTGACGCGCATTATCTACCGGTGTGAAACACAGCTCATCATCTTCAAAGACCAGTTGGGTGGTTAAACTCATGCCTGCTGGTTTTAGAATATTGAGGATCAAGTGTTCTAACCAGCCATTAATCAGATCGCGTCCTTTTTTACGTGATAAACGATAGCGCAATAGCCCTGCTTCACTCAGATTATCGAGCTGACCACTGATGTTGAACTCACCTATCTCAAGTTCAAAGGGTAAAGCAGGTAAACGTTCATCACCCAGATAAGGTGTTAATGTCTCTACAAATGCCTCAACTTTGCGGTTTTCCTGATGAAGCCATTCTTCGCCAAACTCACCTTGAGGTAACATGCCAGTGGCGTGTACCAGTTCAGAAATATGGGTTTCAGTGGTTTGGCTGAGTTTACTTTCCAGCAGCCATTGTCTGAGCTGCCAGGCTTCCAGCCCGTTTAACTCAAACGGTTCACGGCTGCTTAATTCATCTTCATCCAGTTCCAGTCTGACACCTAAACGTTCACGGCAAAGAAACCGGGCCGGGTGCATAAAAAACTGGCTGAGTTGCATCAGGCTAATGTCTCGCCATGACGCATCGGGTTCGGGTAAAGGTTCTGCAAACCATAATGTCGATTCAGTTTTTGTGTCTGGTTTGTGGCATTGCAATGCATTAAAACTAAACAGCTTGTCATGCTGCTGATCAAAATAACGGCGACTAAAGGCTTGCAGTGGATGATGTGTCACCAGTTGTTTTATTACTGAATCGCCTTGATCAGTGACAAACCGCTCATCCAGATAATCCAGCAAATCGCTGATCAACACAGACGGTGGAATCTCAGCATTATCGGTAATGCTGGCGCCGATATAACTGATATAAAGCGTTTGTTGAGCAGACAATAAGGCTTCCAGGAACAGATACCGATCATCATCACGCCGAGAACGATCACCTTCACGATGATGGTGTGCCAGTAAATCAAAACCTAAACTCGGCTGACGACGTGGGAACACGTCATCATTCATACCAATAAGACAGACCACGTCAAAAGGAATACTACGCATCGGCACCATTCCACAGAAGGTGATGCCATGCCCCATAAAACGATGACTATTATCTAAGGGTTCCAGATGGGATTGCTGCCAGCTTAACATCACATCAATGCCGACCGATTCCTCAAAGCCAGCTAAATCGGTACTTTCAATCATGCGATCAAGTTGGCACCGGATGGAAATCAGCTCACGTTCGGCCAACGGATCATCCAGCTGTTCTGCCTCAAAGAAGGTGTCCAGACAGCGGTTTAAATGCTGTTGCCAATCATGGGGTGTGCGTGGACGGCTGAGCTGTTGTCGCCAGTCATCCAGTGCAGAAATAAACTGTGATACTGCCGCCACAATCCGGGCTTTATCACCACTAATACCATCCATAGCAAGTTGGCCGTCAAACAAGCGCCAGGGTTCGCCCTGCTCGGTCAGCGGCATCGCGTAACCCAGTAATAAACGGTCCAAACCTGCTCGCCAGGTATTGGCATCATTAGCGGGTAACTCCAATGCCATTTTATCTTTGGCATCGTGACCCCAACGAATCCGGGTTTGCTGACACCATTCGCGTAACCACAATAAAGCCGCTTCATCTAACTGAAAACGCTGTTGAATGGCCGGACACTCCAGCAAAGCCAACACACTTTCCACATCAAATCGTGACTGTGGCAACGCTAAAATACTGAACCAGGCATTGAGTAAAATACTTTCCTGCTGACCGCTACTATCAGCAATACTAAATGGAATAGCATGAGCCGGATCAGCCGCACCGAATACCGCTTCAATCCAGGGGGCATACACATCAATATCGGGCGTCATCACCACAATATCGGTCGGTGATAAATCAGGCTGCTGTTCAAACAACGCCAACAGCTGATCTTGCAGAATTTCCATTTCTCGCATCGGGCTATGACAGACTTGAATCAGGATAGAGTTATCGTCGGCAGTCACTGCTTGCTGCTCACCGATATCCAGCTCAAACATATCGGCTTTCAACATGCCCAGCATGGTGTCGGGATTTGGCTCTGCAAAACAAGTTTCCGCCTCATGAGGCAGTTCCTGACACTGACGAAAGAACTCCTGCCCTTGTTTGCCCAGGCTCGCTAATAAAGGATGACCGACATCCGCATTCAGTTCTGGTTCGGGCTCTTCCAGCATGAGTTCCAATTGCTGACGCTGTTGCTGTTTAGCATCGATTAAATCGCCCCAATAATGTTGACTGGGGGATAAATAAAACAAGGTAATATCGACAAACTTCGCCATCAGGGCAAAGGTTTGCAAATACACGGGCGGTAACGAGGAGATGCCAAAAATACTCAGTCGTTCTGGCAGACCTGCTGGCTTTTCTGTCGCTGTTTGTAAAAGCTGATTAAGCTGGTTTAACAACCTGGCCCGATGCATAGGTTCGGGATCATTCGCTGTGATTTTTTGCCAGAGAAGCCCTTGCCAGTTATCGCTTTTTCCCTGCTCCCATTCTGAAATCCAGTCTGGTCGGTACATCAGGTACTGATCATAGGTATCCGCCAGGCGTTCGGCTAACTGGAAACGCTTTAACTCATCGGCTTGTTCACCTAAATACGCCGCAATCGCCTCAAACTCGGGCTCATTTGCTAATTCAGACAGCATGGCAAATAAACGCCAGCTAATCGGTGCTTTGGCATAAGGTGAATGCAGAGGAATATCGGGCCAGATTTGTCGAAATAAACGCCAGATATAAGCAGAGGGAAAAGGAAACTCCGTATTGGCTGAAATGCCTTGTTCATTGGCTAAAAATAATGACAGCCAACGAGCCAGCTCATTACTCTGCACAATAATATTTTCCTGCTCAAACGGACTGAGCGGCGCGGACTGAAGCTGTTCAGCAAGCCAGGCAGCCAGTTGTCTGCTGTCATTACTGTAAACCATCTTCAGCATGTGGATTCCTTCACGTCAAAAGCCACATATTACGGGATGTTTCGGTCGAAACAAACTGCTTTGAATGTCAGAACAGCGGTTGAAGCTAACACCATCAAAAATCAGGGCTTATCTGCTTTGTAGAAAACAGCTGAACAGCCAAGCCCCAGGTCATCCCTCCTATTCGAGCTTGCCTAGCATTTTCTAACATGTTTGTTTGTGGCATACCTCACATTATTTTGAAAATTCATCACATTGTCATAATCCATCATTATCTTGAGCGTCATCTCTATTACCTGACTTGGAGTTAACGTGAAACATACACATAAACTACTTATTGCTTCGATATTAACCGCTTTATACAACGCACCCGTGCTGGCAGAAGATTGTGTCGCCGGTGGCACAGCTGACTCCCCTACACTGCTTTGTAATGCAGCAGACAGTAATAACATTAATGACAGCCGTGATAATTTGTCTATCACTGTTGAAAGTGGTGCTCAACTTGTCGATGAAAACGATCGCCCTGTAAAGCTGGACGGTTCAAACCAATCAGTCATTAACTACGGTCTTATTGAAAGTGGCGATGATGATGCTATTCGCGCTAAAGGCACTGACCTGACTATCGATAACTCTGGCACCATTATTGGTGGTGATCGTGGTATACGCCTTCAAGATGATGCCGATAATTTCACTTTGATTAACCGAGAAACTGGAAAAATCTTTGCTGAAAATCAAGCCGTAAGATTAGACGATGATACCGAACTGAAAAATGCACACATCACCAACTATGGTCAGATCGAGAGTGAAAAAGGTCGTGCTATTCAGAGTCGTGGTGCAGGCACAACAGTCATTAACTACGGGACATTACGTGGTAATGAAGAAGTGATTGAAGCGCGCGAAGACTTCACCCTGGAAAATCACGGCACCATCGCCCTGAATGGTTTGTCATGGAATGCAGCGACGAAAACCTGGACTAACACTGGTGCCACCGACGATGAAGACGGCGTGCAATTTGCCAGCGGTACCGCAGATAACTACGGTGTGATTTTGGGCACTGATGATGGTATCGATATCGACGAAGGCAAAGTACACAACCATGCTACCGGTGTGATTGTTTCAACCGGTACAGAAAGTGACCCTTTGAATGGGGGTAATGGTATTGATATTGATCCACTTTTCGAACCGAATGTAGGTGATGTTCGCACAGCCGGTCCACTGACCATCATCAACGAAGGTTATATCGAAGGCGTTCATGCCATTGGTTCGGATGACGCAAGTACTTCTGAAGTCACCGTCACCAACAGTGGTACTTTAGTAGGTCGTTCAGGCACAGCTATCCATTTTGCGCCCAATCAAGGTAATAGCAGCCTCACACTGACAGGTAACAGTGAAATTATCGGTGATGTGATGTTTGGTAGCGGTGATGACATGGTGATCGTCGAAGGACTCACTACTACTGGTCAGCTAAGCTCAGGCATCTTTGATGGTGGTGAAGGCATCAACAGCATTTTCTTCAATGATTTCGAATTGTCAGATATTTTGTCATTTGAAATTTCTGATGCGCTTGTCTACCTGTCATTAGGCGTGGATAGTGGCGAATTACTATCAGGCAAGTTCAAAAACTTCTCATCATGGGGTTTTGGTGATGGCATCTTCTCTACTGAGTATCTTGCCAGCCAGTTCTCTAACCCAAGTGCCGTACCATTGCCTGCGGCATTACCTCTGTTTGCTTTTGGCTTGGTAGGTATGTGGGCTGGCCGTTCACGTCTTAGAGGTTCTAAAGCAGCCTAATTTGGGTGTTATTTAGAGGCCTGAGTTTAGGGTCAGTGCAAACACTTGATATGGAGTGAATGCACTGGCCCTAAATTATTTTGAGGATATTAAAACCTTCGTTAAAGCAGTCACCATTCGAATTAGGTATGTTAGTGTCTCACTCACTACTTCAGTGTTAAAAAGAGGCCAGTTTTGAATTCTCGACATATTGTTTGCTTCACTTTTTTGTTTCTACTTCAGGCATGTTCCTCGATACCGACGACAGAAAAGCGTTCGAATACCGCATTACACTTGGCTAACAGCCAGGGCTGGCAATCACAGCTCCTCACCACGTCTTCATTCAAATTGCAAAGCTTTGTTCCTAAAAACAGCAAACCATCAAAACGTTTAACGATTTATATCGAAGGCGATGGCTTAGCTTGGTTAAGTCGTCGAAAAATATCTTCTGATCCCACCCCAATCGATCCAGTTGTACTCAAGCTTGCAGTACAAGATAAACAAGCTGTCTACCTGGCTCGTCCTTGTCAGTATATTAACTCTGATAGCTGTGACAAAAAGGTATGGACCTCTGCTCGATTTTCAGCTGAGGTTGTGGAATCCATGAACCAAGCCGTCACTGAACTGAAAAATCAGTTTCAGGCATCATCATTACAACTGATTGGTTACTCAGGTGGTGGCGCCATTGCTACATTATTGGCAGCTGAACGAGATGATGTCGACCAGCTGGTCACCGTGGCCGGTAATATCGATACAACGGCTTGGACAGAAATGCAGCATATTTCAGCCTTAACAGACTCACTCAACCCGGCAGATGCATGGCAAAAACTCACTGATGTCCCACAAATCCACTTTGTTGGCAGTGAAGACAAGATCATGCCTGAGGCGGTTGCCAAGTCATATCAACAGCATTTTCCAAACTCCAAGCAACCCGAGGTCAGAGTGATTACTGGCATGACTCATCACTGCTGCTGGGCTGAGCACTGGCCAGAATTATTAATGGAAATTTCGGCTTCTGATCTGGAAATCGAATAGATAAAAAAAGCCATCATGCACTTCATGATGGCTTTGTTACTTTCAGATAGTTTTTAAGCTATTTATGCGACTAAATTCGCTTTACGTCGCAAACCTAAAAAGCCTAATAATGCTGGCCCAAATAAAAATAAAGCGGCTGGAACCGGCACGGCACTGACAGCTTGACTCACCACCAGATTAGCAAAGGTATCACCAAACACCAGTTCAAAATTAAAGCCGCTAATGCTCGGCAGAATGACACTATCAAAACTGCCAACGATGCTGGCAAACGTTAAAAAGTTAAACGTACCTTCGGTGACATCATCACCAATAAACTCAAAGCTCAACACTCCGGCCAGCGAAGCGATACCTGACACATCCAGTAAATCAGAATGCGTTTCATCAAACTCCACTACCATCGAACCAAACTCGCCTTGCGTGTAATTACCATTGATGATCATCGTGCCAATCGAATTACCCGCAGTCAGACTGGCATAGTTCTCATAACTTGAACCATTGACCGTGACATTGCTGTTTATCGTGCCAGTGCCTGATAAGCTGCCGCCTTTAATATTCACGCTGGTTTGAGTTATGACGCCGTTGTTGATGGTTTGACCAGAGGTTTGTGTGTAGCTCCCCTCGCCAGTGACACTTCCCTTCGTATATATAGTTACATCACCACTATTCGTCATGACATTATTGTTGATAACTTCATTATAATTTCGCAGCGTATTTGAGGTCGAAAAAACACCGGAGTTTGTTATCAAGCCTTTGTTTATAATACGGTAATTATTGTTCAAATCCGCGTTATTTGTAATCTCACCAGTATTAGTAAACACAAAACTATTATTAGTGAATTGACTATTATTTATAATTTTGCCTTGGTTATTCACCGAACTGGCCATGATGAGCTGCCCATCATTTTCTATCTCACCGGTATTTGTCAGGGAGACGGCATTAAAAAGTCCTGTCGATTTAATGGAAATAAAACCATTATTATTCATTTCGCCTTGATTGTATAAACTTCCCCAGACTGCCAAAACACCATCAGTACGATTATCAAGGACTCCTAAATTTTTCATGGTATTACCCTCGGTAATATACGCATGCTTATTGTTGATAAACGTGCCAGTATGGTCGATGGTAATTTTACTCGCTTCTAAGGTAGTGACATTATTATCATTCTGGAACGTATCGCCGTTATTGACCGTATTATTATCGTCAGTAAGATAGAGTCTTTCCGTGTTAATGCCGCTTAAGTCTTGAGCATACGCGACACTTAGGATTGAACTAGTCATTAATACAGTGACTAGAAAAAGTGTAGGTTTTACAAAGGTATTCATCCGTTAATCTCTCGTATAGAGCAACCCAGCCACCTTGTCATCCTCAAGGCCTGTAGCTTTCCGTCCCCAGTTCACACTGAGTTTGGCAGAAAAATAGCGTATTGGAATCAACACGCAACAAGAGATAGCTTATTGTTTGCTTTTATTAAGCACTATCCGATTTTCGCAAACCGTAAATTTAATTAAAGGCACGACGAAGTGTGGTTGAAGGTAACTCGCCAAAGAGTTGCAAATAGTCATTGGAAAATCGGCCAAGATGCCAAAAATGCCACTCACTAGCCACCTGTGTCACTGTTACACTGATATCGACCGGACAGAGAAGCTGAGAGCGAACCCGGTTTAATCTCAGTCGATACAAATAAGCATTGGGAGTCACCCCCACCACTTTTTTAAAGTTATATTGCAGGTTACGCTGGCTGATATACAAGTCTTTACAGATATCAAGAATCGTCGGACAAGTATGACTTTCCAGCTTGGCATGAATATAGTTTATTGCTTGTCGTACTGATATCGTCGCTCGGCGGCGTGACAAAACATCACTGGCCTGACCATCAAGCAGTAAGGATGAATCCAGTGCTAGTAACACATATTCCATTACCGATGAGTTCATGTTTTTCTGTTGTTCACGCAAGAGATGATTCGAGTCCATCGCTGATAACTCACATAGATAATCAGTGAAAACCTCTAACGGTTGTCGGTTCACCTCACTGAACAGCATGACGCACTCAGCAGCCATTTCCCAATGCTGTGGATTAATAGCTCTGGCTGACTCTAGAAGTGCCGACTGTTCAAATCGAAAATAGATCGTCTCAACATCAATTCCTGCCTGTATATCAACTTCAACATTGGCTGGCAGAAAAAATAATGAATTCTCAAAGCCATCGTACTCAGACACTCGCACCTGATTGTTCGCCGATCGTGCAAACGATACTGTGCAAAAATCCTGCTCAATGATGGCACGTTTATGCACAATCTGATTTTGTTGTTCAAGCACGATTCGGACATCATCATTGCCCATTTCACGGTAATGTCCGCGGTACTGTCCTGCAGATAATTGCATTATCTCAATGGGCAACCAGTCTTGTGCCACCTGCTGTTCATAGGCATCAAACAGAGGCTGATCACGATAGACAGTATGCTGTGTCGACATCACTTTTTATATGTTCGGTAGCAAGGATTGAATGCACATGACAATAAAAGCCATTAGAATGAATGACTCTGAATATACCCTGATTCAGCATTCTTTTCCCATTCATTGCAAACGGATGCTCAAGAAGCCAGACCTCATAGATAATAACGTGTCTCTAACAAAACGACTAAGCAATCACCAGCTCCAAAACAAAAAAGCCCCAACCGTTTCCAGTTGGGGCTTTTTCATTTCAGCAGTACTTCAGCCTAGAAAGACCAACGCAGTTTGACTGATGCCGTTTGGTTTAAAAAGTCTTCACGACCTTCTACATCGTATTGAGCGGTGATATCTGTATAGTCATTCAGGGTGAAACTGGCACCGACACCGGCTCTGGCTAACCACGGAGAGGGATCAATCCCATCCGTAGTAAAGGCAGTACCACCACCAGTATAAGACGCTGTCAGACCAGTATCGTCATTGATGACATCATAGCCCACGCCGATATTGGCCAGTAAAGTCGTCTTATCATTTAACTGATGGTCGATATCGGTTTGTACCATTAAGATAAATTCATCGGAATGAACGCTATCCACATCAAGGTTAATCGCCCCTGCGCCTTTTTCTGTATAACTTTCATCACGAATATACGCATAATCGGCACGAAGGCTTGGCATTACCGTGCTGCTGTCATTCAGCTCAAAACGTTTGCCTACGCCCACACCCACATGGGCAGTGTAGCTATCGTAATCTGCTTCAGCGGTACGGCCAATAAAACTGATTTGGCGTTTGCTATCGTTTTTATTCATACCTACATCGGCTTGCCAGTTCAGTTCGACATTTTCAAACTGGGCTAAGTCATGGCTACCATAGGCAATCAACTGATAGGCATCAATATCCGCTTTATTACCGGATGACAAGCCATTACCATCAACACGGGTGTTCATATAAGACAAGGCCAGACCTAATCGGCTTGATTCGGTGACATCACCATCCACACCTACCACAAAACCGTAAGAATCAGCATCATAACCACTGACGCCATTACGTTCTTGTTGACGGGTCCAACTACCCACCGGTTTTAACCACATATTTTTATCGGTCAGGAAGGCATCACCCGATGATAAACCACGAGTATTGGCCTGACGGCTTTGAATCACGCGGTTGGTGCTGTGCAGGGTATTGGCAGCGAGTTTTGTGGTGCCACCCACCAGTAAAGGCAGGGTTTCAGCCACCGCTTCTGTGATTTCCTGGTCATTGGAAAGACGCCCAAATGCCGTTGACACGTTTGCAATATCAGTATTTGTAGAACCACCGTTCACAAAACCATCTAATACACGTGCTGCACCACGACCGGATTTAAAGCCTTCACTGTTGACGCTTTGAAGTACACTGGTATTACCGTCTCTTGTTACACGTAAGCCGACAGTATTCCCTTCTTTTTCTGCAGCGAATGAATACAGTAATGAATTATCCGTTACTTCAAAGCTGCCTGCATCCAAGGTGCCTGCGCTAATCACCTTGCTGAGAAGGCTCCCATTAGCGAGCGATGGCGCACCTTTAACATCTACATCAAGCTTCGAACCATCGGCAAAAGTGGCTGTACCCGTCACATTTAACTTACCGTATTGACTTGCATCGATTAGTCCCAGTCTAAGCAGACCATTCAGCGTTTGCGTATAGTCCGCCGTTGCTCCAGCCTGACCGAGTGTTAACGGTTTATTAGCAGCAATTGATAAGGTGCCACCAACCACATTCACATTTCCTGAAAAGCCTTCCAGGTCACCGGTTAAAGTTGTAGAACCTGATAAAAAGTTAATAAAACCTTTACCGTTGGCATCTACAATTTCTTGGGAGAATACATAGTTAGTGTTGTTATGGTTAAAGTTAATAATGCCATTGCCAGCACCCAGTTCAACAGATGATGCCTCTAAGGTACCTGCTGTTACAACAGTATCGCCAGACGCTGCACCAATATTAAGTACCCCCGATCCAGCCGCTTGATCACCTAAAATGAGTGTACCAGTGCCATTATTTATATTGAAATTAGCACCATCAGCTAGATTTAAAGTCCCTTCCCCTCTGTAACCAATTATCGCAGTCGCACCATCTGCCTGAACAGAAGATCCAGTGCCGGTCACCTGCATATTGCCTATTGCCCCCTCATCATAGCCGAGAAGTAGGCTTGATGATTCTAATGTACCAGCATTTTTTACGATTAACGTACCTTCACCTGTGAAACCGACTCTTAGATAATTAGCTGTCAATGCTGCACTTGATGAGTCGATTATTAATGTGCCGGTTGATCCTGATCCCACAGCAATGTTTGTCCAGCTTGTTGTGAGAGAACCATTTGTAATTGTCAGATTACCAGTAGACCCATCTGAGTTACCAAGATATAAATTAGCAGTAAGATTTTGTGATGAACCATCGCTGATAGATACTGTACTGCCATTATCTATATTGGCAAGGTCAGTAGGTATTACACCACTGTCCCAATTCGTCGCTGTAGACCATTCTCCATCAGCACCAACCCAGTTGTTTATCCCTGCTGCCTGCACTGCCAGCGGTGTTGTTGCCAGCAGTGCAGTTGATAACACAATGGCATGACCGACCGCTTTGCTCTGAACGTTGGTCTTTTGTGTTTTGGTTTTGCCTTTAGATGATGTGAATTCAGAAGCCACCATCCATGCTTGCCTACTGACATTCCAAACGATGCGATATGCGAGGTTCATACTACTTTTCCATTCCTGTTTTAATTAAGGGTCTACCGAAAACGTTTCTTACTAAAACGAATTTTGTGGTTTGTAAAAAAACGTTAAAAACGAATAAACACTAATCAATAGAAATGGTTTTTTTAAGCTTATTTTTGTATCAATTTGTATCAGACAATCGCGATCGGTTTGGTCAGCTGATAACCGACGTTACGTATGGTTTTGATGGGAAATTGAAAGTCATCCGAACTGAAGCGTTGGCGCATCCGTGAGATATGTAAATCCAGGCTTCGACTCTCAGGTGAATAGTTAGGATTACCCAGTGCACTATAAAGCGCCTCACGTGAGGTCGCCTGATTATGCATAGACTGTTTAGCTAATAGTGAAAGTATGGTCAGTTCACTATTGTTGAGTGGGTGTTGTTCACCATCAGGTGTTATCAATAACCAATTCACCGTATCCAGTTGCCAGGAATGCGTTTGCTTAGGTTGATGTGTTGTTAATGCTTGAAAGCGATTGTTGATAACGGCCAGGAGTTCACGAATATCAACGGGTTTTGCCAAATAATAATCGGCACCAGAAGTCAGACCATTGACGCGATGCTCAACTTCACCCAATGCAGAAAGCATCACCACATCAATACGCCGGTTTTGCTTTAGACGACTAACAATATTGAGGCCACTGTCATCCGGCAGATTCACATCGAGCAGCACCATATCAGCATCAAAATCATTCAGAATGGCATCCATTTCTTGTGCTGAAGCAGCTTCATTGACCAGCAGACCTTCGCTAGTCAAAATGGCTTTAATTGGTGCACGAAAATCAGCATCATCATCAACAATCAAAATCTTCGGTTTAGTCATGAGACACCTCATTTTTTGCTATTTGCACACTGAAGACAGTGTGTTGTTCACAACTGAGTGAGATGACAGCCTGATGCATATCGCATATACGCTTGGCAAAATATAATCCCAGACCTGAACCGCCCGCCGAGTCAGAGGATTCGACTCGAAAATATTTATCAAATATATAGGGGCGATGCTCTGCAGAAATACCGGGACCATCATCCACAACCTGAATAATGTAGTCACCGTTATTTTCTTTCAGTTCCATATACACGGACGATCTGTGTCGAGCGTTTTTAAGTGCATTTGAGACCAAATTAGAAAATAACACGTTGAGGAACATCTCATCGCCCAGCACATTAGCCTCTGAAGGTAATGAATGAATAAGAGGAATGTCATATTCCGTGGCTATATTCTCCAAGACAAGACTTAGCGAAGTATCGTATAAAGCCTTCTCCTCCTGCTCAATCGAGTGAGCCATCCATTCATCATTTAAACAACGCTCAACCAAGGCATTCAGTCTCTCAGAAACATGCTTAATCCGATGCAAACTCTCATCGACGATCGGCGTTTTCACTTGCTGCAACATAAGAGCGGCATCAGCATTTGCTTTAATCGCGCCGATAGGTGCTTTAAATTCATGAGATAACATGGAAAGAAAATGTTGTTGTTCTTTCAATGATTGATGAGCAATATCACGTGCCTGAGTGACTTTATTCACCTCATTACGTAATTGGTTGTGTAACTTTTCTGAGGTCAAGACAATAAAGCCCACCGTGATCACGAAGCTGCTGACAATAGCCATCAAGAAAATCACATAGGCGGCATTGAAATCCAAAAACGAGATGTCTTTTACAGGTGCGTAGAGCATATTGGCTATTCGCCAGAGACTGATCATTCCCAGCACCAAAAAAGTGAGAGACATACCTAATCGTCCAGGCAGATTTCTAGCATTTTTCCATAAAACATAGCTTGTCATCAGTGTAAGAATAGCGACACCGGTTGCTGAAATAATGATACGTTCTGCTAGATAATGGCTGCTTTGAAACCACCAAAAAAGTGGCGATAAACATATAATCATCGAGACAGGAAAAAGCCAGATAGGTTTTAACCCGGTTAATTGTCTTGAGGCTTGATAATAAAAGAGTAAGGCGAGGAAGTAACTGACATTCGTCACCATGATCGATAAAGTGACATCCATACTATCCCGAAGCAGTAAAAAATAGGAGGCTATAGCCTGAAAACCTGCGCCGATAGCCGCGTATTTCAAGCCTTCCACGTCTTTCAACAGACGATAAAATAAAAATAAAGCGATAGCTGAAATAGAAGTAGTGATGACTAAAACAAGAACGATGGTGCGTAAATCAGGTAACAAAAGTAACTCACTTTTACAAAGGCACTAAATGGAATATGTCTGCTAATTACAGCAACTGAGCTACTGCAAGCAGAAAATCACCACAGATTATGACAAACCATCACCGTAAAGTGAAAAGCGTTCTGATCAAGGGCACTCTCATTACTCATAAACTTGTTTCGCCAAACAGATTTAGTGAGAGAATTTAAGCGTCTGTTCTAAAGATTTATGCCACTTTCACAACGATTATGTGTCAATACACTTACAGCAAAATAATCAAAGGACGAATATGACGAAGATATACCATAAAAACGACGCGGCCATTTCTGAGCTTGATGAACTGCAATATCACGTCACTCAGCAATGTGGCACCGAGCCCCCTTTTAACAATGCCTATTGGGATAACAAAGAACCTGGCCTTTATGTAGATGTAGTGTCTGGCGAGCCCTTATTTACCTCATTAGATAAATACGATTCGATGTCTGGCTGGCCTAGCTTTACCCGCCCACTCGACGCCAACAATATCACTGAGCATAGTGATGACACGCTAGGCATGGTCAGAATCGAAGTGCGTTCGAAATACGGTGACTCCCATCTGGGCCATGTCTTCCCTGATGGTCCGAAAGAACAGGGTGGTTTACGTTACTGCATCAACTCCGCCAGCTTACGCTTCATCCCCCAAGACAAATTAGCTGCTGAAGGTTACGCTGACTACCTGCCCTTGTTTGATAATGACGAGTCAACGGACACCGACACGATTGAAACAGCTATATTGGCCGGTGGATGCTTCTGGGGAATGGAAGAACTATTCCGTCACCAACCCGGCGTAATTAATACCCGTGTTGGCTACACTGGCGGTCATGTGCCTGATGTCACTTATAAAGATGTAAAACAAGGCGACACCGGGCATGCTGAAGCGATTGAAGTGATGTTTGATTCTTCACAAACCAGCTACCGTGACATCCTGGAGTTTTTCTTTATGGTGCATGACTCCACCACTAAAAACCGTCAGGGAAATGATATTGGTGACAGTTATCGCTCAGCTATTTTTGTGGAAAATAGTGAACAAGCCAAAGTCGCTGATGAGTTAATAAGAGAACTCGATGCCAGCGGCATTCTCCCCGACCCTATCACCACCGAAGTCACTAAAGCCGGACCATTTTACGAGGCCGAACCCGAACACCAAGACTATTTACAGCATTACCCCAATGGTTATACCTGCCATTGGATTCGTAAAGACTGGAAGTTAAAAAAGTAGCTTTCTCGATAAAATAAATCTTGGGCATCCAGTCTGGATGCCCTTTTTTATGCCTATCGATTTTCCAGACCTCACGTATTACAACTAAGAGTCAGTGCACTAGCATTTAACCAAGAAATAAATTTGCCTAAAAACGTAGGTTGGGTTGAACCTGTGAAACCCAACAAACTCTATGCTTGAACATATATGTTGGGTTTCGTACCTCATCCCAACCTACAGTAATCACGTTATTTATCTGATGAGTTTAATTTCGTATATAACTTATGAAATCCATCACAGTTAAATCGAATCACTATAGCGAAGCATCCATTCCTGTTTTAGAATCATATTTTTCGAATTTTCTAATTTAGATAAAAGGAATTTTATGCATCCAATCATCCAAAAAACGTTTGGCGGTCTTTCTGCACAATACTATGCACGACAATTCATTTTTGGATTAATCGTCTCAGCATTTTTCTACTACATGTCTACGCATGGCGGGAAAAATGAAATACAAAATGGAACTCTCGTTTTCATTCTTATAAACACTCTCCTCTATCCATACGCACGTTTTGTCTACGAAACTGTTATCGATTTTTTCTTAGGCCAAAACGTTTTTCTCGTAAATGCCATATTAATGCTGATAGTGAAATTCATTACGATGACAATGTGTTGGGCATTTTCAATTTTTATTGCACCAGTGGGATTGGCCTATCTTTATTATCACCACAGTAAAACCAAAGTTGAGTAATCATATAAAACAAATTAAGGAGGTAAGCTCAACACACTAAACGTCTAGCTATTCCTCTTATCAACTCTATGTCAGAAGATAATAAAAAGCCGAAATGAAATTAACCATTTCGGCTTGAATACCCTTATTAACTTCTGAATTAAGCGGCTGTTTTTAGTTTTTTTCGACGTAAACCGATGAATCCCAATAATGCAGGGGCAAATAGAAAAGCTGAGGCTGGAACAGGCACTGCTGATACTTCTGTAAAGAAAGCGGAACCACTTTGTGTAGAAGTGCTCGGTGAACCGGTAAGGTTGATGGTTCTTTGATCCCAGCTCAACCAGATTCCACCAGACACGACCCATCCAGTGATAACCGTTGAATAATACTTGTAAGGACTATAGCCATTTTTAGACCAAGACAGTTTATTGGTATTACTATCGCTTATCGTAGCTGAGCTAGGTGTTCCGAAATATATCGTTTGATAATAGCTTATTGGGTTGATGACTAATTTTGTCCAATCCCAAACAGTACCATCAACTGTCACCTCGCCTGAAAGAAATGAGCTTGATGCATCTTTATTGAATTTATAAGTTGCTGATTTAGCGGCTGTAGTAAATAAAAGAGATGCTGAAAGTGCTGCCAGTAAAATAATTTTCTTGTTGAATATTGTCATGATGTACGCCGATAGTTTTGTAATAGATTTTTTATATTTTTCGAATTTAGATTAAAAATATTACAAATAAGCTACTAAAAATCAATAAAAATCGCGTGTTCAGTCAACTTGGTATACGACTGAAGCAAAATCAAGTATTCATTGAGCAGTAAAATCGACTCTATTTTTTCCAAATACATCTAAAGTCTGTCATGCTACATATCAACTAAAAATAGAAATATTGAACAGAAAAGAGTTATATGAAATCTAGACAAAATATCAAACACAATGACCCAATTGATTTCGACTAGAGGCAAGGCTGACATGTCAGACGATATACAAAATAACCACACCATGCCAGCAGATGTCAGCCCCGAGTTAGTGTCAAACGATATGCCTGCCACCACCATATTTAAGTCAACGTCACACTGGGCAATAGTTGGTATATTTTTACTGCTATTACTGGGCAGTATTGCTCACGCTCGTGATTTTCTCGTGCCAGTAGCGCTTGGCGTGTTACTGGCACTAGTGTTTAGTCCGGTGCGACGTTTCCTTGAACGCAGACGGCTACCACCAGCTATCTCCGCATTTATTATTGTCAGTGGACTGATGACATTAATAGGTTTGGGCTTAAGCACGCTCGCTGATCCCGTGCAGAGTTGGATTAAAGAAGCCCCCACCATCGGCTTTAAAATAGAACAGAAATTGCGTGGTGCCAACCAGTCAGCCAAAGAGGTCATTGATGCCGGTAAGCAGATCGAGCAGATCGCCTCGCTGAAAAACGAGACAGAGCAAGTACAGAAGGTCTCACCGCGCGAGCCTGGGGTATTTGTGAAACTCGCTACCTCGGTGCCTGAAATTCTGGCGCAAATGGTATTTACCCTAGTCTTGCTGTTCTTTCTGCTGGCGTCAGGTGATATGTTTTATGAAAAGCTTGTTCACATCATGCCGACGTTTAAAGATAAGCGTAATGCGATCAGAATTAGCTATGACATCGAACGTAAGTTATCGAATTATTTATTCACGATCACACTTATTAATGCTGTGCTTGGTATAGCGGTTGGCGTATCAATGTGGCTATTGGGCATGCCAAATGCCATCCTATTTGGTGTGTTAGCGTTCGCTTTTAATTTTGTGCCTTACCTTGGCGCTATTGTTGGTGTTGTGATCTCGGCCCTCGTGGGTTTACTTACCTTTGACCATACTGTTACCGCGCTGCTGCCCGCCTTAGCCTATTTGACGTTAACGATTATTGAAGGGCAACTTGCCACGCCTTATTTCGTAGGTCGGCGCTTAGAAATGAACCCCGTCGTGATTTTCCTCTCGGTCGCATTATGGGCCTGGCTGTGGTCAATTGTGGGTATGCTGGTAGCTGTGCCGTTATTGGTCGCTGTTCGCACCTTTTGTGAACATATCCCCAGCTTGCAAGCATTTGGTACTTTTCTTTCTGCACGAGGTAGTGAAAACTTTCATCCAGAAAATGCCGATACAGAAACCTGATGTGATACTAGAGGAAAAATAGAGATAGCGTCGGGAGGGAAAGAGAAGCTTGAAATCAAGAAACAAAATCAAACACTCTGACACTATTGGTTATTTTGAGTGTTAAATTATTACTGGATGGCTATCAAATGAAAATTAAAACTAAGCAAACCTTAATTATCATTGTGGTTGTAGCAAGCTTTTTACTACCGCTATTACTTTATGTTAATCAATTTGGTACATCCCTATCTAGTAAGCAATCCGATTGGTCTAATTTTGGCTCATTTTTATCTGGAATATACTCTCCACTCATAGCGCTTGTAGCTTTGTTCATACTAGCTATTCAATTAGTAATTCAGCGTGCAGCTAGTAAACATCAGTTTGATCAAGCATTTATTAGTTGTTCTCGCGAGGATATGAACTTCTATATAACTAAGCTTGAAAAGCATCTCAAAGAAAGTTTTGAAGATGACGTCTCAATAAAAGATTACATTGATAAACATTTTCGGTTTCTGGATACCTCAGCTTTAACTGGACATGATGTTATTGCAAAAATCAAATCCTTCCATAATAAACATCAATATATTATTGATATTTGGCTGGCTATTTATCCAATATTAAAGGGACTTGAGATTAACAAAGCATATCCATATGAGCAGAATTTTGAAGCATCCAAACTCAGACTGGCTTCGTGTATTTCCTTTGGTACCTGTGTTGCAATAGACAATATGTATTATGTGATCACAAACGACATCAACAATGGTAAATACTATTTCACAGAAACAAAAAGAGAAACACCTTAAAAAGCCATGGGAATTAAGTTGAACTTGTCAGCAAAGACGGGGATTTGGAAAGCTTCCTTTCTCCCGTTTATTGCCGCTAAAAAATTACTGTATTTTATGGATTAAGTGGACACGTGTTTGAGCGTAGCGAGTTGGTGTCCACGCCATAAAATACAGTAAATTTTTAGAGATAAGGCAATATCGGGTGCCCTTTTGTTTGGTTCGTTTATTTTGGGCATGCAAAATAAATGAACGCCTCGCGGCAGCGTGTGATTTAAAATAAGAAACTATCCGTTGGGTTTCGTTACTCAACCCAACTTATATCGACACCCAAAAATTCAAGGAAGAAAATGAAGTTTCAAGGGAAAATTTCAAACTGGAATGATGATAAAGGTTTTGGATTTGTTGAACCCAATGGCGGTGGTGATCGCGCCTTTGTTCATATCAATGCATTCAATGCCAGAACACGTCGACCAACGGACGGTGATGTCATCATCTATGATTTAGTACAAGATAAAGACAAACGATATCGAGCAGAGAATATTCATTTTGCTCGAGATTTAAGACGAACTAATCAACCACAAGCAGCTAACAAAAGCCGGTCATTTGGAAGCATATTAATACTCGCATTAAGTATTGGACTTGCGATATCGGTTTTAACTGGAAAAACGCCTTTCGCCATCCCCATTGCTTATGTAGTGATGAGTGTCACCACCTTTATTGCTTATGCTATTGATAAGTCAGCGGCTGAAAAAGGACGTTGGCGAACGCAAGAGAGCACATTACATCTCATGGCTTTGATTGGTGGCTGGCCAGGTGCCATTCTAGGTCAAATGACTTTACGGCATAAGTCCAAAAAGAAAGCTTTCCGTCAGGTGTTTTGGTTTACCGTTTTCCTGAACCTGATTGCTCTAGCTTGGCTTCATACCACATCAGGTCAAACGGTTTTACAGAGTCTAGGCGTGTAAATAAAAAAGGAGTCAGCACCTGCTAACTCCCCTCTTTTATACTCAGATATTTGTTCTGGATTAATGCAACGTATTGGGATCACTCGCTGAAGCGACCGTATCATTAAACAGCTTGGCGACATCAACTTTGTCAAAGGTGTAATGCTGGTTACAGAACTCACAGGCGACTTCAATCTCACCTTCGGTAGCGATAATGTCATCGGCCTCTTCCTGGCCTAACATAGCGATGGTTTCTTCAACGCGCTGACGTGAGCAGGTGCATGAAAAACGTAATTCTGTCGGTTCGAACAATCTGACTTGTTCTTCATGAAACAGACGATGTAATAAGGTTTCTGATTCTAAGGTCAGCAACTCTTCATCGGTAATGGTGTTTGCCAGTTGGCTGATACGGAACCAGTCTTCCTGGGCGTCTTCACGTTGGTTTTCTTCGCTGGGTAGCTGTTGTAAGAATAAGCCAGCCACATTATGTTCATTAGCTGACAGCCAGATTTTGGTGGCTAATTGTTCTGAGTTTTCAAAGTAACTTTCCAGCGTTTCTGACAGATTATCGCCTTGTAAACTGACCACGCCCTGATAAGGTTGTTTGGCCCCTTCCTGCTCAATGGTAATCGCTAATGTACCGCCGCCCATCATGTCTGTTAGGCTAGCATCATCGGCAATATCGCCGTCCCACTGAGCTAATGCACGTAAGGTATTTTTACTGGTGCATTCCACCATCATCAGAGACACTGGCCCTTCAGAACGGACTTGCATAACCAGGCGACCGGTAATTTTCACGGTGGCGGTGAGTAACGCAGCTGCGCCCATCATTTCACCTAAGACATTGCGTAAGGCTTGAGGATAGTCACGGCGGTTTAACACTTCCTGCCAACTTTCCTGCAAGTTGACCCACTCACCGCGAATCGCTGCATTGTCAAAAATAAAACGTTGTAAACAATCTGATTTCACTGCTGTGATACCTATTTCTTTAAGTTTGGGAATGGGTGTCATACGACAAATGGCTGAAACGAAATAATGATATTTCGCTCATCCAATAAAAAAGCCGGACAATTAATTGCCCGGCTATTCTATCGCATCTGTGGTGTTTAACTAAGCAATCTTCAACAAAATCTCGTTGATACGTTTAACATAAGTGGCTGGGTCTTCCAGTTGTCCACCTTCTGCCAATAATGCCTGGTCAAACAGAATCGATGTCCAGTCGGTAAAGCGACTTTCATCTGATTCATCTTTCAGTTTCACCACCATTGGATGCTCAGGGTTCAGCTCCATAATCGGTTTAGTCCCTGCCACATCCTGACCGGCCGCTTTTAACATACGCTCAAGATTCATACTCATATCGTAGTTATCGGCGACTAAACAGGCTGGAGAGTCAGTTAAACGATGCGTGATACGTACGTCTTTGACTTTGTCTTCCAGTGATTTTTTGACTCTTTCGACTAAGTCTTCGAAGTTTTTATCGGTTTCTTCGTGGGCTTTTTTCTCTTCTTCGTCTTCCAGCTCACCTAAGTCCAGATCACCTTTGGCGACAGATTGCAGGTGTTTATCATCAAACTCCGTCAGAGAATTCACTAACCATTCATCCACGCGATCCGTCAGCAATAAGACTTCGATACCTTTCTTACGGAAAACTTCCAGATGCGGGCTGTTTTTCGCCGCGGCATAGCTTTCTGCGGTGATGTAGTAGATCTTCTCTTGCTTGTCTTTCATCCGGCTGACATAGTCTTCCAGAGACACTGTTTGGTCTGACGTGCCAGATTCGGTAGTCGCAAAACGGAATAATTTCGCCAACGTTTCTTTATTGGCGAAGTCTTCGCCCGGACCTTCTTTTAACACCTGACCAAACTCTTTCCAGAACTCGGCATATTGCTCCGGTTCGTTTTTCGCCAGTTTGCTCAATTCGCTTAGCACTTTTTTCACTGACGCAGCACGGATGGTGTCGATGGTTTTACTGCTTTGCAGAATTTCACGTGACACATTCAGTGGCAAGTCGTTAGTATCCACCACACCACGAATAAAGCGCAGGTAACGTGGCATCAATTGTTCGCTGTCTTCCATGATAAACACGCGTTTTACATACAGCTTGATGCCGTGCATGCGGTCACGGTCCCACATGTCAAACGGGGCTTTAGATGGGATATACAGTAGAGAGGTATATTCGATATTACCTTCGACTTTGTTATGACTCCACAGCATGGGGTCTTGATAGTCATGAGCGATTTGTTTGTAGAACTCTTTGTACTGATCGTCGCTGATGTCGTTTTTAGATAAGGTCCACAAAGCCGTGGCTTTATTGATAGTTTCATCACCTTTATCAGCTTCATCAATTTTGCCATCTTCGTCTGGTAATGGCTCTTTTGCCATCACAATCGGCAGGTTGATATGGTCAGAGTACTTGGTGATGATATTACGCAGACGCCAGCCGTTAGCGAATTCTTCTTCACCTTCACGAAGGTGCAGCACGATTTCTGTACCACGTTGTGGTTTTTCGATGGTTTCGATGGTGAACTCACCTTCACCAGCAGATTCCCACTGCACACCATGCTCAGCCGTCAGACCAGCACGACGTGTTCTCAAGGTGACTTTGTCAGCGACGATAAAGGCAGAGTAAAAACCAACACCGAACTGACCGATTAATTGTGAATCTTTGGATTGGTCACCAGTTAAGTTTTCGAAAAACTTGCGTGTACCACTGCGTGCGATGGTACCGATATTTTCAATCACTTCTTCACGCGTCATACCAATACCGTTATCACTGATAGTGACGATATTTTTATCTTTATCAAACTCGACACGAATTTTTAATTCCGCATCATCTTCATAAAGTGCATCGTCTGATAACGCTTCAAAACGCAATTTATCAGCTGCATCGGCCGCGTTTGAAACTAATTCACGTAAAAAAATCTCTTTATTCGAGTACAAAGAGTGAATCATCAGATTCAATAGTTGTTTGACTTCAGTTTGAAAACCTAGTGTTTCCTTATGTGCATCAACACTCATTGAAAAAATGCCTCCGTATGGCTATTTGTTTGGACATGGGAAGCAGATGGGGTCGGCTTTTCTAAAATCAAGAGCAAATGATGAATATCTGTGACTTGGATTTTTCTTCCCAGCCAACCATAATAGTGAATAATTTTCTAAAGCCGGATAGTGCTCGGTTGACACAAGTACATTGGATTCTTCATACATGTCGAAAAACCAGCTCCGCATTCTGACCTACAATTTGCATAAAGGCTTTAACACCAGTAACCGGCAATTCACATTGCATCCGATCCGAGATGCCTTGGTGGAAACCAATGCCGATATCATGCTGCTGCAGGAAATTCAGGGTGAGCACAGTAAACACGGTTTAATTCATGATACCTGGCCGGAAGGTTTGCACTCTGAGTTTCTAGCCAAAGATGTCTGGCCGCATCATGCCTACGGTAAGAATGCCATTTACGAAGTCGGCCACCACGGCAATGCCATTCTCAGCAAATATCCACTTGTCAGCTGGGAAAATATCAATGTCTCCCCTTTCAGCTGGGCTAGCCGTAGTCTGTTACATGGCGAAATTCAATTGCCCTGGTCAGATGAGATTTTGCATATCATTTGTATTCACCTGGGTTTAACCGGCATTGAACGTCGCAAGCAATTTGGCTTGTTATGTGATCGGATACAGGCACATGTTCCAGATAGTGCACCATTGATAGTGGCCGGTGATTTTAATGACTGGACTGGTCAGGCTGAAAAGCGTCTGGCACAGCGTCTGGATTTAAAAGAAGCTTACCGTACCCTGCATAATCGCTATGCTCGAACCTGGCCCTCATGGATGCCAATGTTGAAAATGGATCGTATTTATTATCGGGGTATGGAGCCAACATTATGTGGCAGACCGCCTCATTCAGCATGGAACCAATTATCCGACCACGCGCCACTTATCGCCGCTTTTGACTTGCCCTGAGTTCGATAACGTTAAGGATGAAAATCATCGAAAAGCTCAGAAAATGGGCAACAGCATTAAAAACCCAAATTACCGCATTGTATATCGCCTATCAGCGTCCAGATGTACCTTTGCTGAGTAAAATCATTATTAGTCTTGTCATCGCTTATGCCGTCAGCCCGATTGATCTGATTCCCGACTTTATTCCCGTCTTAGGCTGGTTGGATGAACTTCTGCTGTTACCTCTCGGATGCTGGCTGGCTATTCGATTAATACCTTCCGCCATCTGGTTCGATTGTCAGGAAAAAGCACAACATCATTCTATCCAACTGCCGCGTAACCGATGGATCGTCTGGGGTATTATCATCACTTGGTGTTTACTTACTGTTTGGCTACTCTCTTTAGTCTGGCCCTACTTTGAACAGTATTTCTAAGGCAGCATGAACTTGCAGAGATAAGGTAATTTTCATTTAATGATTAGTTTATAGCCCTATCAGCGATTACTTTTCTTTGAAAAAAAACCGTCTTTATCTGAGGTGCCAATGTCTGAGTCAACAAAACTCGATAATCCGATTACCTTCACCATAGGACACGAACAATTACAGGTTCGTCGACGCTACGAAGTGGTCAGTATTCTCAATGATTTTCTGATTGCTATCTGGTTTTTGATCGGCAGTATTCTCTTTCTATATCCGGTTTACGAAAATACCGCAGTATGGCTTTTCATTATTGGTAGTTTTCAGTTTTTATTACGGCCCACTTTACGTTTAGCATCACATATTCACCTGCAACGTATTCCCGAGTCTGAGTGGCAAAAGTAGTGGTTCACGAACAATAAGATTCTACAATGACCGATTATGTCGGGCGATATGCCCCCTCTCCCACTGGACCATTACATTTTGGCTCACTGGTCACTGCCGTCGCCAGCTATCTTGAGGCTAAAACGCAATCAGGTAAATGGCTATTGCGAATGGAAGATCTGGATAAACCCAGAGAAATGCCTGGCGCGGCTGATGACATATTACGCACCTTGGAAAGTTATGGTTTTGAATGGGATGGAGAGGTTGTATATCAAAGCCAACGTAGTGACTTATATCAGTTGTATCTTGACCAACTCATAGAAAAACATCGTGTCTATCCCTGTAATTGTAGTCGCCGCGAAATTGCTGATATTGCCCATGCCGGCATAGAAGGTCCTATCTACCCTGGCTCATGCAGACATGGACTGTCATCAGACCGGCAACAGATAGCCTGGCGACTTCGAGTGGATAGCGGCAGACTTGATTTTAGTGATCGAGTTTATGGTGACTTCCAGCATCATCTAGAGAATGATTTTGGTGACTTTATATTAAAACGCGCTGACGGGCTTTTTGCCTATCAGTTAGCCGTGGTGGTGGATGATGCCGAACAAGGTATCAATCATGTTGTTCGAGGTGCCGATTTATTAAATTCGACCAGTCGTCAGATTTATCTGCAGCAGCTATTAGGTGTTCCGACACCAAGTTATACCCATATTCCTCTGGTAAAAAATGCTCAAGGTGAAAAGCTGAGTAAACAAACCGCTGCACCAGCAATCAAAAATAACGAGGCAGCTGCACAGTTAATAAACGCCCTATACTTTTTGGGGCTTGATATAACAACTCTGTCTTCAGCAATGCCGGTTTCAACTTTATGGCAGTGGGCATTGACCCATTGGCAACTCTCCAGTGTTCAGAAAAAAATCATCCAAAAAAAACAGTGAAAAAAGCTAAGGAAAGTAAGCGTCTGTCCGCTAAGGTGAATAGTATTATCAATCAACATGACAACTTCATGTTTTTTTAAGGAAAATCGCATGCTCAATCAACTCACTGTGAAAAAGAAACTCTTCATTTTGTCAGTATTGGTCGGTGTGACAATATTAGTGATGATTATTCTCGGGCAGATATTCCTATCCAAAATTATTCGCTTAGAAAATGCCGCTCATCAAGCTGTGAAGCTAGAAACGAATATGTTGATGTTACGTCGACATGAGAAAGACTTTCTCAAACGACTCGATTTGAAATATCAAGATGAGTTTCATCAAACACAACAGATTTTTCTCAGTAATCTTGAACAACTTTCTCAGTCACTGAATCAGCTAGATCAGTCACACGAATCCGTCAATGCACTTCATGATGTGCTGATTGAATACGGCACAAAATTTGATGAAATTGCAGCCGTTGAACAAACCATAGGATTAACCCCAACCGATGGTTTATATGGCAACCTTCGAAAAGCAGTGCATCAGGTTGAAGAGACCATCAACACATTTAATGACGATACTTTACTTGCCGCCATGCTGATGCTGAGACGTCATGAAAAAGACTTTATGCTGCGTTCTGATACTAAATATGTCAGTAAATTTGAAGAATCCTATACTGATTTTAATCGCCGCCTGGATGACAGTTATATCTCTGCAGATATGAAAAAACAGATCCGCAATGAAATGGAAATATACCGTGCTGATTTTCTGTCTTTAGTGAAAGGATATGAAACGCGCGGCATGACTTCTGACTCAGGCTTACTGGGTGAATTACGAAGCACTATTCACCAAAGTGAAGGTGAACTTGATACGCTTGAGCAACATATTAGCAGCGAAATCCCTAGAGAGATTCGAAATGCAGAAATCACTGTATTTGTTATTGCATTAGCACTGGCAGCACTAATTCTGTGGCTTATCAGATTATTGAGCCAAAGCATTATTATCCCACTTCATAAGCTGTCTGAAACAATGCAAGAAGTCGAAAAAAATCGTGATTTAAGTTTGCGCGTTGATGACTCAGGTAAGGATGAAATTGCCGAAATGGCACACTCCTTTAACTTAATGACAGCCTCATTTCAAAAGCTGATTCAACAGGTCATGACCTCTGCTCTTACCGTCAGTGCCGCAGCTGAGGAACTCTCTGTAGTAGCTGAACAAACCAAAAAAGGTGTTATCAATCAACAAAGCAGTAGTGAGCAAGTTGCCACAGCCATGAATGAAATGACTGCGACTGTGCAGGAAGTCGCTCGTTATGCGGCTGAAGCAGCTAGTTTATCTAAAAGTTCTGATAGCGAGACTAGTCAGGGACAGTTATTGGTCAAAGACACCATTGATTCCATCAAACAATTGGCTGTTCAAAGTTCAAGTAACGCAGATGCCATTAAAAACCTGCAGGCAGAAAGTGAAAACATTGGCACCGTATTAACCGTTATACAAAGTATTGCCGAACAAACTAACTTACTAGCATTAAATGCGGCGATTGAAGCAGCGCGAGCTGGCGAGTCTGGTCGAGGTTTTGCTGTTGTTGCAGATGAAGTCAGAACACTGGCGCAACGCAGCAAAGAGTCAACAGAAGAAATTAAAACGATTATTGAGCGTTTGCAAAATGAAGCCAATCAATGTGTGACAGCTACAATGAAAGGCAAAGAATATGTAGAAGCCACCGTGACTAAAGTTGGCGCAGCTGGCGAGAGTCTCAGTATGATCTCAGAACGTGTCAGATCGATTATGGATATGAACACACATATTGCGAGTGCTGCTGAAGAACAAAGTGCTGTGGCTGAAGACATTAACCGTAATGTCAATCACATTGCACAAGTAGCCGAAGAAAATGCTGAAAGCACATCGCAAACAACGGAAACCAGCCAGAGCCTTGCTGGACTGGCAGCGGACTTGCAAAAACTGATTACTCAGTTCAAAGTCTGACATAACAGAGCGTCATGGATGACGACTATCAGTGGTAGCAAGACAGTGCTGATTCACATTATGATGCATACTCAGGACTTATATTCAGGATGACATGTTATGCCTTTGTACCGTTTCTTCATATTTGTGTTAATCAGCCTGACGGTGGCTGCATGTGATTCTGATTCGGCTCAACAAACACTCAAGCAACAACAACTGAATATCAGTGGTCAAATCAGTTATCGCGAACGTATCGCCCTTCCCAAAAAATCCCAACTCATCATTAAACTGGAAAATATCACCAGCGCACAAAAAAATGGCGAAATCATTGCCGAAAAAACGATATCACTTGGCAATCGTCAAGTGCCCATCGATTTTCAGCTACAAGTGTTTAAAGATCAGCTGAATAAAGATGAAAATTATGCACTGCGTGCCTCTATTCAGGATAAAAATGGGGAATTACTCTGGACCACCGATGAACTGAATCTGGTTCCTACAGATACCGATAAGGTTTCGCTCGGTCTGCTTAATCTGGTGAAATTTCAACAGCCTGAGAATGATAATAGTCACACGGTACTGTTTCAATGTGGTGAACAACAGATCAGAACCGTTATCAAAAACGAGTCTATGCAGCTCAAAATGAACGATGATTTGTATATGCTATTTCAGGTGCCGACCGCTTCCGGTGCCAAATATCAGTCTAAAGATAAATTGGTCAGTTTCTGGAGTAAAGGTCATCAGGGAATACTGACCATTGCTGATATGAGTTGGAGTCATTGTACTGCTGTTAACCAGGAACAACTGGAACAATTGCCTTTCCGTGCTCAAGGCCACGAGCCAGAATGGTCACTTTCTGCAACGTATGATCAGGTCATTATGACGTGGGATAAAGGACAGAAGCAGAGCGTGCTGGCAGAGACAGAACTGAATATTTACCACACCGGATTTGAACTCAAAGCCTACTCTGACACCCGTTATATCAAGGTAGAAACTTTAGCTACGTTATGCCGTGACGATATGTCGGGATTACCCTACCCTTATCAAGTTAGTGTGCGTTTGGACAATCTCGATTTTCATGGTTGTGGAGGCCATAGTCGTGATTTACTCGTCGGTCAGGAATGGATAGTTCAGGATTTAAATCAACAAGGAGTGATTGATTTTTCACGTCTGACAATGACCTTTGATGATCAGGGGCGTTTATCAGGATTTACTTCATGTAACCAATACAGTACGGCTTATGAATTTAATGAACGACTGGATATCGCTTCAGCGATTACCACACAAAAAGTGTGTCCGGTGGCTATTATGAATCAGGAAAAATTATTTTTGTCGATACTGGCGGATGTGGAATCGCTGGATATCAGCATAAACGGCGCTTTGATTTTGAAAACAGCAGACGGGCGGACGATTACCGCCCGTCGCTGATAAAGCCGGGCTTTATTTCATTACCACATGATTGTGACTATGGTAACGGCGATTACCTTCCAGCTTCCGTAACATCACATAGAAAACTGGGGTAAAGAACAAGCCGAAGAATGTGACCCCGAGCATGCCTGAGAAAACGGTGACACCAATATCATTACGCATTTCTGAACCTGCACCGGTCGATAGCACCATTGGTACAACCCCCATAATGAACGCAAAGGATGTCATCAAAATCGGTCTTAAACGCATACGACTGGCTTTGATTGCCGCTTTGACTGTTTCCATGCCATCAATCTCAAGTTCACGAGCGAACTCAACAATCAAAATGGCATTTTTACTAGCCAGCCCTGCTAGCACAAAGAAACTTATCTGCGTGAAGATATTGCTATCCCCATCAGTTAACCAGACACCAGTTACCGCTGCCAAAATGGATAATGGCACGATGGTAATGACCACCAGCGGCAAAATAAGGCTTTCATATTGCGCGGCTAATACCAGGAACACCAGTAACAAACATAGCGGGAAGATAAATAATGCCGTGTTCCCACTAATAACTTGTTGATAGGTTAAATCAGTCCATTCAAACTCCATTCCAGAAGGTAAGGTTTTTTCCAGGATCTCACTAATCGCATCTTGTGCCTGACCACTTGAATAACCCGGTGCCGCATTACCATTTAAGTCAGCCGCCAGATAACCATTGTAGTGCGCGGCACTCTCTGGGCCATAGCTTTCTTGCATTTGAAGCACGCTGCCTAATGGCACCATATCGCCATTGCTATTCCGTACTTTTAGGTTCAACGCATCGTCCGGTGCATTACGATAATCAGAGTCAGCCTGAGCAATCACCTGATAGGTACGACCAAACTGATTGAAGTCATTAATATAGAGTGACCCCAAATAAATCTGCATGGTGTCAAAAATATCTTTGATGTTCAGTCCAAGCTGTTTGGCTTTTGTCCGATCTAAATCAGCATAAAGCTGAGGCACATTAATTTTATAATTCGAGTAAACGCTGGTAAGCGCCGGACTCTGCCATGCCTGACCTTGCACCTGAGAGACAACTTCAGCGAGTTTTTCATACCCCAGATCCGCACGATCTTCAATCTGCAGTTTAAAACCACCAGTGGTACCCAAGCCACGTACAGGTGGTGGCGGGAAAATGGCGATGAAGGCTTCTTCTACCTGAGCAAATTTTGCTTGCAAACGACCTGCAATAGCCGCGGCAGACAGGTCAGGTGACTTGCGTTTATCAAATGAATCCAAAGTAACAAACACAATCCCCGCACTTGGGCTATTAGTGAAACCGTTGACGGATAATCCCGGGAACTGCACAGCACTCTGAACACCTGGTTCATTCAGTGCAATACGCCCCATTTCTTTAATAACGTCCTGTGTCCGCGCCAGAGATGCACCATCTGGTAATTGGGCAAAACTGATGAGGTATTGTTTATCCTGAGCTGGGACAAAGCCTTTTGGCAGGATATTCAAACCATACACCGTCATACCCAGCAAGATGATATACACAAATGACATCATGACTTTGTGTTTTAACAAACCTCCGACAGAGCCAGAATAGCCATTTGATGCTTTCTTAAATGTCTTGTTGAAGATGTTAAAGAACCAGCCAAACAGAAAATCAATGATTCTGGTCAGTTTATCTTTTGGTGCATCATGCCCTTTCAACAGTAAAGCTGATAAAGCGGGACTCAATGTCAAAGAGTTAACCGCAGAGATGACTGTTGAGATAGCAATCGTCAACGCAAATTGTTGGTAGAACTGTCCGGTTAATCCACTCACAAAAGCGATAGGCACAAACACCGCAACCAGTGTTAATGATATAGCGACGATAGGGCCACTGACCTCACGCATAGCTTGGTAACTTGCTTCAAGCGGGGATAAACCATTCTCAATATTACGTTCAACATTTTCCACGACCACGATGGCATCATCCACCACGATACCAATGGCCAGCACCAGACCAAATAAAGACAACGTGTTGATGGAGAAACCAAACACATGCATCAAAGCAAAGGTACCGATAATCGACACCGGCACGGCCAATAATGGAATTAATGAGGCACGCCAAGTCTGTAAGAACACGACCACGACAATAACAACCAGAACAAGCGCTTCCAGTAAGGTTTTAATAACCGCATGAATGGAATCACGAACGAATACCGTCGGATCGTAAACCACACTGTAATCAACACCTTCAGGAAAATTCTTTTTCAGTTTGGCCATGGTGCTACGAATATTGTCGGAAATATCGATCGCATTTGCACCCGGTGACTGGAAGATAGGAATCGCTACGGCAGGCTGATTATTTAACATTGAGTTCAAGCTGAACTCAGCCGCCTGTAATTCAACTCTGGCTACATCTTTCAGGCGTGTCACCTGACCATCGCTACCGGCGCGAATAATGATGTTTTCAAACTCTTCCGGTGATTCCAGACGACCTTTTGCATTAATCGGTAATTGCACATCGACAGGTTCGGTCATTGGCGCACCACCGATAATACCGGCAGCTACCTGAACGTTTTGCTCTCTGATCGCATTTACCACGTCCATTGCTGTCAACTGCCGTTCCGCTACTTTTTCAGGGTTGAGCCAAATACGCATGGCATAGTCACCTGAACCGAACAGACGAACTTGTCCGACGCCTTCAACTTTAGCTAACTCATCTTTAACATGAAGAACGGCATAGTTACGCAAATATAACTCATCATATCGTTTGTCTGGTGACGTCAAATGCACCACCATGGTCAGATCCGGCGAGCTTTTAACTACTGTTACGCCAAGTTGACGAGTCACTTCAGGTAGTCTTGGTGTTGCTTGTGTGACACGGTTTTGCACCATCTGTTGAGCTAAGTCAGGATCGGTACCTATCTTAAAAGTCACAGTCAGTGTCATACGACCATCTGAGGTAGCTTGTGAAAACATATAGATCATGTTTTCTACACCACTCAGCTGCTCTTCCAGTGGTCTGGCTACCGTTTCAGCAATGACTTTAGGGTTAGCCCCCGGAAACTGAGCGTTGACGACAACTGATGGTGGCGATACCTCAGGATATTCCGATATCGGCAACTGAAACATCGACAATAAGCCGGCAATAAAAATAAGAATGGATAAAACACCCGCGAATATGGGTCTGTCCACAAAAAACTTAGAAATATTCATTGCGTTCCTTCGTTACGCTATATAGCGAATTAACTTACTGTCAGAATTACTCTTCTGAAACCGGAGCATCTGTTTCATCGACTGTTTTTGGTGAAACAACCATATTTGCTCTGATGTGCGATAAGCCATTCACAACGACTCTATCACCGGCTTTTAATCCAGATAAAACAATACGCTTGTCCTGATGGTGTCCACCTAACTCGACTTCGTGATAAACGGCCTGATTCTCATCATTAATGACAAATACAAACTTTTTGTTTTGATTGGTACCAATAGCTCTACTAGGGATTAGCAATGCATCTTGTTTATCAGCAGAACCGACTTTTACATTGGCGTACATACCCGGTGTCAACGCACCATCTTTATTATCAAAAATAGCTCGGGCACGAATTGTGCCGCTGGCAATATCCAAACGGTTATCTAAAGAATAAATATCACCGTGATACACAACACTCTCATCAGCCGCCAGTGTCATATCAACCGGCATTTTGTGTTCCTTGTCCGTATTTCTCATCATTTTTATATAAGTCTGCTCATCCACATCAAACTCAGCATAAAAACGATCATTTGCGACAATGGTAGTTAATACTGGCGCACTGGGTGTCGTTTCGATGATATTGCCTACCGTCAATTCAGCGCGGCTGACACGACCAGAAAATGGCGCACGAATATAGCAATAATTCAGGTTGAGTTTTGCTTGTGAGACAGCACTTTCTGCTTCACTAATAGCAGCTATGGCAACCTGATTTTCATTTTTGGCTGCATCAAAAACACTATCCGACACCAATTTATCTCTGACCAGTTTTTGTGTACGGGCCAGCTCATCTTTGGCCAGAGTCGCTTTCGATTTAGCCGATGCCAATTGCGCTTCGGCACTAGCTAAAGCGGCTTTGTATGGACGTGGGTCAATAACAAAAAGCAGCTCATTTTTTTCCACTAACTGGCCATCAGTGAACAATACTTGTTGAAGTTCGCCACCGACGAGAGGTTTGATATCCGCACTATCGACTGCGCTAAGACGACCAGAAAAGCTTGTCCAGATACGGACTTTTTCTGGCTGTACAGTAATCACTTCCGCAACAGGGGGTGGCGGCATATTCGGCGCCGCGGCTTGTGCTGATTTCTCACCCTGCTGTGCAAACATCACATAGGCAACTCCTGCTGCGATGCACACAAGAATAAAAATAAGTAGCTTTAATCCACCGCGATTTTGACGGTTTGATGATACTTCAGACATGGAAATCTCCGTGAGCCAGACATGCCTGGCAGGTCCTTGATAAAACTATCCTGATCAGGATAAACCGCAATAGAATACATACCGGCCGGTATGTTAGTCAATATGCCTGAGAGAAATAGTCAACTTTTCCACAAGTTTGATATAAAACAAGGCTCTAAAGCAAAAAACTACTAAAACATTTTATTTAAAGCATGACTCCATCTTGGATATATTCCTGTAAGAAACTTGTCACACAAACCGAGCGGTATCTATACTGTATTATTAAAATGAATGGTTTATAACTTTATGTCTGTCACAGAAACACGTGAAAAGCTATTGGCAACAGCATTGGAGCTGATTTGGCAAAGCAACTACAATTGCGTTGGCGTCAATGATATTTGTCGCCAGGCAGGGGTAACAAAAGGTGCGTTTTATCATCACTTTGATTCTAAAGCATCTTTATTCTGTGAAGCTGCAAGCTATTACTGGCAAGTTATAAAAACCGATCTGGATGCTGTTTTTTCCCCTATCAACTCGCCTCTGCAACAACTTGAAAATCTCATCGAGTTTGTTTTTAAATCGAAAATAAGTACACGTAATAAACCGATACCAGGCTGTCCCTTCTTCAATGCCGGAGCACAAATTGGAACGGATGATGAACAGGTATTAGAAGCCTTACGATCGCTGTCACAAACAGCCATTAATTATGATATTGCTCTGGTTAAAGCGCTGGCATCAGCTGGCTATCTCAATTACAAGGCCGATCCAGATAGTTTAGGCCGCATGATGTACACCTATATTCACGGTGTAATGAGCTTTGCGCACCTTCAGACTGATATTTCAACCGTAAGAAAGGATCTGCCTGAAGGCTTATACCGGCTTTTGGGTATCAAAGAAGAATATTGGTTTACAGAATCAGCTACCTGGAATAAGCAACCACTGTTAGCAAAATAGTGGCGTTTATGCTTGTAACTCCCAGCTTTCTATTAGCCTGTATTCCACCCCTGATACTAAAGAAACTGACTCAACCAAAGCAAATTTTTTTGCTCGCATGGAAATCGCGGTAAAGCAGATCTGAGGTCGATATTTTGCTTTTCTGGCCAACGTCATATGAGCACGGAATGGGCGGCTTTCTCTATGGACCGGTAAATCCTGTATCAGATGATTTAAACCATTGATCAGTTGATATAAAGATGATGGCTGTTTCTGACAGGTTAAGCAGACTATCCGAGGTTTTGGCCAGTAATCAATTTCATCAAATTGAAGTGTGACTGGAGATGATTTCAGTGCACGTGCCCTCTGTCTTAAGGTCTGAATAACGGCCTCTTCCACGTTCCCTAAAAAAGCTAATGTAACGTGTAAATTGGTCGGTTTTAACTTTCTTAAACCCGGTTGTTCAAGACATTCAGATAATTGGCTGACCGCATTGCATGTTGCATCATCTGGCCATAGTGCAAAAAATAGCCTTCTCATCGATATATTAAAAGACAATCGTTGTATTGCGACCAAGCTCTTTGGCACGGTAAAGCGCCATATCAGCCCTTTTTATGCAGTCATCAACCGCTTCATCTTCATCGTACTCAGTCACCCCAAAGCTTGCCGTCACTTGCAGATCGTTAAAATCAAAATCTGTGTCCTCGATCAATCGTCTCATATGCTCGGCTACAGCCTTAGCTCCATGATTGTTGGTCTCAGGACAAACGATTAAAAATTCTTCGCCGCCCCAACGGCCTACGATATCTGTATCTCTCAAATTCTCGGACAACATATCTGCAATTTTTCTAATAACCTGGTCACCAATCACATGACCATAGGTATCATTCACTTTCTTAAAATGGTCAATGTCCATAATGATGACCGAAAATTGATGTTGATATCGATGGTAAGTCTGCAATGCTTCATGGAATGCCTCATGCAGATAGTAACGGTTAGGTAATCCGGTTAACTGGTCATTTTGTGACATATACACCAGTTTTTTATTGACCGCTTTCAACTCCGTATTATGTCGATGAACAACGCGATAACGATAGAGAGACAAGATGAGTATGATGAATAAACCAGCAAGCAATTTCCATAACAAACTATAGTCAGCATCATATTCCAATTTGACTGATAGCCAATTATTCAAAATCTGTTGACGTTGGGCTTCACTAGTTGCATTGATTGCTTTGTTATAAATCGACAATAACAAAGGAAGGTCTTTACGAATGCCAACAGACATATTGTAGTGTTCATTAAGTACACCACTGATTTTCAGATGAGAAATGCCGTGTGCCAACATTTGATAATTGATACTCGGCACGGTATCAATAAACGCGAACGCCATCCCTCGTTCCACCAGTTTCAGGCCCTCAACAGCACTACCGGCTTCAATAATATTCAATCCAGGATAATTGTCCCTGATAAGCTTTATGGCAGCGTAGTCTCTTACCATGACAAATTTTTTATCTTTCACTTGAGACAAGTTAATAATAAATGGAATATCAGGGTGAGTCGCTAACGCAAGTGAATAATTTATATAGGGTTTAGTGACTGTCAGATAATTGCGTCTTTCAGGAATATCCTGGGCACTAGATAACACATCACATTTTTTTTGCTGAATAAATTCCAGTGATTGATCCCAGCTGACCGTTTTCACCAGCACTACCGGCTTACCAATCATGCTTGACCATAATTGATGGAAACTTGACATGATGCCAGTGTAATGGCCGCTTTTATCAATCCCTTCGTAAGGCATCCAATCTGGATCTGTACAAAGATGAATCTCGTCGATTTTATCAAGGAAGGCTTGCTCTGATACTGTCAGATTAAGCGCTTGTTGAGCAAACAAGGGAGATTGAACCGAGATAGAAACACAAAGTAACAGTAAAAACCGTAAGCTCAACTTCATCTTCCTTGATAACCTCATATCACTTATAGCATCGAATCATTCATGGTCACGAATAAAAACCCACTCATCTTTTTTCGACATATCGGCGCTATATCGATAGCCATCCGTGTCAAAATTTTTAATTTTATCAGGATCTTGTATCTGATGTTCAATGATATATCGGCTCATCATGCCCCGTGCTTTTTTGGCATAAAAACTGATCATTTTGTATTGGCCATTTTTCCAATCTTTAAAGACTGGTGTAATAATTCGAGCAGTCAGCTTCTTTGCTCCAACAGCTTTGAAATATTCATTTGAGGCCAGGTTAATCAGCACTTCATCTTGCAGCGACTCTTCGGCCTGTAGTGATTCACGAATCTCACTGCCCCAGAATGAATAGAGATCTTTACCTTGTGCATTTTCCAGCTTGGTGCCCATTTCAAGACGATATGGCTGAATCAGATCTAGCGGTTTTAATACACCATAAAGACCAGACAGAATTCTGAGATGCTTTTGAGCAAATGCCAATTGTTTTTCGTCAAGTGTCTCAGCTTCTAAACCGGTGTAAACATCACCTTTAAAGGCTAAAACGGCTTGTTTAGCATTATTCAAATCAAAAGGGGTATGCCACGATTCATATCTAGCCACGTTTAGCCCGGCCAATTTATCACTGAGCTTCATCAGACTGGCAATATCCGCCACATTTAACTTGCGCAACGTATCAATGAGTCGTTTTGACTGCGTCAAAAATCGCGGTTGTGAGTAAGTTTGTGTGATTGGCGGCGTATCAAAATCAAGAGTTTTTGCCGGTGAAATAACAATCAGCATAAATTTTCCTGCATAAATTCAAAAAATAAAAACGTTAAAGGCTTCAATTAACATCACTGTCATTGCGTGTCACTTCTGTTGAAGCGCCTTCACTCTTCCAGTCACTAAAGGGAAAAGGTCGGTACTCACTGGTATAAGTTAAAAACGCCACAATCCGATAGATATATTGACTCAAATCCGCTGCAAAATCAGCAATATCCTGATGTGGTTTAGCTGTTATTAGTGCAAACAGTAATTGAACCAATACCACCAGCCAGACCACCATCATGCTCAAATAAAGAATGATGGCAAACAGAACCATATACAGGATCCGTGTCCATTGATTTTTATTACTCATATTTTGTTTAATTTGCTCGTTATCCATGCTCCCTCTCCTGAAATTATTCCAGAGACAACTTTATCACTTCCCTCTTTTATGAGTAAGAACATTGAAGGTATATCACAGAAACTAGAGCTTAACTGTGTTTTATGGGAAACTTGTTCGATTGTAGAGCAGATAGACATATCGACATGAAAACACGCTTTGAGCCGTTCATCTCCGTCATTGAAAATTTTATCGACCTGACTGGTCGAGCAGTATCATGGCTGATACTGGCCATGGTGTTACTCATTTGTTATGACGTCGCTATGCGCTATTTATTCAACTATGGTTCTGTTGCCTTGCAGGAACTGGAATGGCATTTATTTGCGCTGGTTTTTCTGCTCGGTGGAGCTTATACCCTTCGGCATGACGCCCATGTCCGAGTTGATATTTTCTATCAAAGCCGGTTTGTTTCTGATTTAGGGCGAGCTTGGATATCGCTGTTGGGAACACTCCTCTTTTTATTCCCATTTTGCATAATGATTGTGCTGACTGCATGGCCATTTGCTGAAAATGCGTTTTATTACAATGAAGGCTCACCTGATCCCGGCGGCCTGCCTTATCGTTTCATTCTCAAAGGGGCAATTTTAGTCGCCTTTGCACTTATTATGCTGCAAGGTATAGCTGACATACTTAAGAATCTGAAAATTATCTGCAACAAGGAGTCCAAATAATGGAGTATTGGGCTCTCGCCATGTTTCTGGTGTTATTTTTACTGCTGTTAATCGGTTATCCCGTCGCCTTTACATTAGGCGCTATCGCGCTTGGTTTTGGCAGTATATTTTTAGGTTTCGAGTTTTTTAGTTTATTACCGCTGCGTATTTGGGGGGTGATGACAAACTTTACTTTGCTTGCCGTGCCGCTATTTGTGTTTATGGGAGTGATTCTCGAAAAGTCAGGAATAGCAGAAGAACTGCTTGATACCATGGGTCGCTTGTTTGGTAATCTGCGAGGTGGGCTTGCTATTTCGGTGGTGGTAGTGGGTGCGCTCCTTGCAGCAACAACCGGCGTGGTTGGTGCTTCTGTAGTAACAATGACGGTTATTGCACTGCCGTCTATGCTGAAACGTGGCTATTCACCTGCTTTAGCCAGTGGCACGATTGCCGCTTCTGGCACATTAGGCCAAATCATTCCACCCAGTATTATTCTGATTTTATTAGGTGATGTAGTCGGTGTACCTGAAGGCGAATTGTTTATGGCAGCCGCGGTACCAGGCACGTTATTAATTCTTGCCTATATTCTTTATGTAATCTGGACCGCCTGGCGACATCCGGAAGCCGCACCAGCAATCACTAATTCGGCCGATGATTCTACGCATTTAGTTTTTAGTGTGATTAAAAGTCTCGTGCCACCGATGTTATTAATTCTGGCGGTATTAGGTTCTATTTTCTTTGGTATTGCGTCTCCAACAGAGTCAGCTGCTGTTGGCGCTATGGGTGCCATTCTACTGGCTGCCATCCACAGACGTATGAACCTAGCGAATTTACGTGAAGCACTTCAGCGTACAACCCGATTAACCAGTATGGTATTTATTATCTTTATCGGCGCCACCGCATTCGGCCTGGTTTTTGTCGGTATGGGTGGTGATAAACTGATTCTGGATTTATTTACAGGCTTACCGGGAGGAAAGTGGACATTTCTGGTACTCAGTATGTTACTGATTTTCTTCTTAGGCTTTTTCCTGGACTTCATTGAAATTTGTTTTATTGTTGTACCTGTAATTGCCCCGGTAGCCATTCATATGGGCATCGATCCATTATGGTTTGCTTTATTGATAGCCTTAAACCTGCAAACCTCATTTTTAACACCACCTTTTGGCTTTTCACTATTTTATCTAAAAGCCAGTGCGCCCCCTTCCTTAAAACTGGAATCAATCTACCGAGGCATTGTGCCGTTTGTAGCAATACAAATTGTGGTGTTGGCTTTAATCATCGCTTTTCCGCAAATCAGCCTCTGGTTGCCTGAACTCATGTCCAAATAAGCTCTGTTGCAGAGCTGGAGTTTTCTCCTCCATCTCTGCACCGGCTTAGTTTAAAGGGCTAAAGCTTATTCACCAGCCATTGGATATGGTGATTTAAATTGTAAAGTTTCATTAAAAAATCTATTCTATATCGTTAATGATAACTATTAACATTTAGATTAAATGAAACCAATAACTCCCTTACTATTTACGAGCTGTAGCTTATTATCTTTTCAATCGGCGATGGCCGAAGATAATTCCGCCTCTTTATCCACCCTAGTCGTCACCGGTCAGCAAACACCCTATATCCGACTCTCGGAAACAGCGACCAAAACCGATCAGGATTTATTAGACACACCGTTTAGCGTCAATATTGTTAATCAGAACTTTATCCAGGATTTGCAAGCTGAAACACTGGCCGATGTCTACCCTTATATTGTCGGACTAAGTCAATCAGGCACCAATGCCAATAGTTTTACCTTACGGGGTTTATCTTCAAGCTTACAGAATGTGCAGATTGATGGCTTACCGGGTCTTGCCTCTCGGTTTGGTTCACCCTCCACTGCCAATATTGAACGCGTCGAAGTACTCAAGGGACCCGCTTCTGTACTTTATGGTTTGATGGAACCGGGTGGCCTGGTCAATATCGTCACTAAAAAACCGCAGGCAGAAGCACAAAGCAGTCTCAGTGTCAGTGGTCGCAGTTATGCATCAAGTGACTCAGGGTTCGGTTCAGATGTCGGCGGTACCTTTACCTACGACTCTACTGGTGCACTCACTGAAGATAAAGATTTACTCTACCGTTTTATTGGCAGTGTTGAAAACATTGATTCCTTCCGTGATGGTGTCAATGATAATAATCTCTATCTCTACCCCACCCTTTCTTATCAGATTAATCCGGATATGAATGCCACCATTGGCATGGAGTATATTCGTGAACGTCGCGATGCCGATGATGGTCTGGTCGCCGTCAATAACGATATTGATCAAACGGCTTCATTATCGACTCGCTATCAAAGAGACGGCGATTCGGATAATGATGACGGTCTGGCGTTATTTGGTCGACTGGAAAACCAGATCAATGACAGCACCGTCTTCCGCTTCAATCTGAGAAGTGTTTATCACGAAGATGAGCGCGAACTCTATGAAAATAATAGAGTTAACGATGCCAGCAATATTACTGATTCAACATTAAGAAGACGTGACCGCTACCAGGTCAATAAACGCCAGTACCATTTCTTTGATGCCAACTTGTCCCATAAATTTGAAACCGGTGATTTATTCCATAACACGCTGATTGGTATCAATGGCGGCTTTGAACGTGCTGATTTTGACAGAAAGCGTTTTGGTTCAGCGATTTCTCCAAACCTTAATGTATTCAATCCAGTATCTGACTCTGGTGAACCAGGAACCATCCAGCCTGGCAATCATCGGATTACCGATAATTACAATCTGGGTTTGTACGCTCAGGACACGGTGGATCTGAATGATTATATTTCAGTGATGTTAGGTGGACGGTTTGATACACAACGAACACGTTTTGTTGAAAAAAATCTAGGTCAGCCGGATGAATTTGAAAAACAAAATACAAAAAAATTCTTACCTCAAGCTGCCCTTGTTTTCAGAGCGACAGATGAAATTTCACTCTACTTAAGTCATTCTGAATCATTTAATCCCAACAGCATTGAAAGTAGAAATGCCGATGGTGAAAGCTTAGATCCAGAGCTAGGCAAACAAAATGAATTTGGTATCAAAGCCACTTTATTGGATGACCGACTGAATCTGACTGCATCTAGCTTTAAAATCATCAAAAGCAATATTACGGAAAGCGACCCGAATACTGGAGATAACAGGTTAGTAGGTGAACTGGAAAGTAAAGGCACAGAGTTTGAAATACAAGCACTGCCAATCGAAAACTGGCAGATTCGTGTGGGTTATGCCAATGTTGATTCATTCATCTCTCATAGCCTTGACAGTGAGACAGTGGGTAACAGAAATGCGTTTGCGCCCAAACATAATGGCTTCATCTGGACACGATACAATATCCCTCAGCCTGTCTTTGGTGGGAAAGTTGGGACGTCATTGGGACTGAACTATCAATCTGCTCAGTACACCAGTTCGAATAAAGAAACACGTGTTGAACTGCCAAGCCATACACGTGTCGATCTCGGCTTTTATTACGATATCAAACAGTATCGTTTCGCACTGAATATCGAAAACCTGTTTGATGAAACCTATTACACGGGTGGCTCTAACGATAGTAAGATTTATCCAGGTGATCCGCGCTTAATCACCTTGTCATTTAAAACCACTTTATAAAGATAATCCTGAACAGCCTAAACAGGTTTGAGTTACAGACTTCAAATCTGTTTAGGCTGCCTTGATACAATTACGGCCTGAGTCTTTCGCACGATATAAAGCCTGATCCACTTGTTCGACAAAATCGACAAGCTGATCTTTCGGACCTGGAACAATCGTACCTATGCCGATACTGATGGTCAGCAGTTGTGAAACTTCAGATTGCTGATGGCTAATTTGTAATTTCATCATTAATTGCTGGCAGCGCTCAGCAATTTTTACTGCAGCAGTAGTATCAGTCTCTGGCAGTAACATCACAAATTCCTCACCACCAAATCGAGCAAAAAAATCTCTGGCTCGCGTAGCAGCTGAGGAGAGCATCTGAGCAACCTGTTTTAAACAATCATCGCCCTGAATATGGCCATAACAATCGTTATATTGTTTGAAAAAATCAATATCCATGACCAGCAGAGACAGTGGTTGTTGGTGACGTTTAGCCATGATCCATTCTTCTTCTAACACTTTGTCTAACATTCGTCGGTTAGGTACACCAGTCAGGCCATCTTTAAAGGACAGTTCTTCCAGCTCTTTTTGCAAATCCAGCAATTTTTGTTCAGTTTCTTTACGTTCAGTAATATCAAACATAAAGCCGATCAAAGCTTCCACTTCACCCTGCTCATCTCTGACCACATGAACAACATCACGAATCCACACATAATCCCCATCTTTGGTCATTGCCCGATAATCGGCTTCATGATCAACACCGGCTTTTGATTGCGCGACACAAAAATCGACCACCCATTGTTGATCTTCAGGATGCATTCTTTCAGCCCACTCATTGACCGTTTGCCAGCTTTCCGGCGACCAGCCTAATAACTTCTCAATTTGTGGTCCGATGTAGGAAAAACGCATGGTTTTCCAGTCAATACGCCAGGGGATAGCTTTTGTAGACTCCAATAATGTCTTATAAACATCATTATTCTGGGTAATAGAAGTATCTGTACCACTCACTGGTATCATCCTTTTATCAAAACTCTTTATGAAACTTCATCTATGAAAGTCTTCGTCATTAACTCTGTTCAAATCTAAAACTGGTGACGGCATTAATATCATTTACATTGAGCTTTAACATCAATAATCTATCGACACCGATAGCCACGCCAGTACAAGCTGGTAAGCCTGCATTGATGGCGGCGATTAAATGCTGGTCAATTGGCATTGTGACTTTGCCTTGTTGCTGGCGGAGAAGATTATCTTTGTTAAACCGCTGACTCAGTTCTTCAGCATTCAAGCATTCATCATAACCATTCGCCAGTTCGAGTCCTTGTGCATAGACTTCAAATCGGGCTGCCACTACTGCTCCATCATCTGACCGATGTAACTTTGCTAATTGTGCCTGTGAGGCGGGAAAATCATAAATAATATACGGTTGAGCTGACAAGGCTAATTGCGGCTCAATTAACTCGCTCATCAACAGCTCCAGCCAACCATCTTTGTCAGCTTGCCAGTCTTGAGGGAGGCTTTTTATCCTAGACAGCGCATATTGTTTGAGTTCATCTTGTTCAACATCTGTGACATCAATCGACAAGTACTGCGAAAACAGTGTTTGATAGCTCATCTTAACCGCAGGAGATAAGCCAACCACGATTTGTAATAAATCATCCACTTCCGTCATAAGCTGATGATAACTCAGGCTGGGGCGATACCATTCCAACATCGTAAACTCAGGAGAATGGTGCCTACCCTGTTCACCATTACGAAACACTTTTGCGATCTGATAAATATCACCCAGACCAGCAGCTAACAGCCGTTTCATCGCAAACTCAGGCGAAGTATGTAAATAACATGAGGTTTTCTGTCCACCAGCGGCAATATATTCCGTAGTGAAACTATCAAGGTAGGGTGCGGTAGGCGCCGCATGAGACAGAATGGGCGTATCGACTTCCAGCACGTCTCGCTGATAAAAAAAACGACGGATCTCAGTCAAAAACTGAGCCCGTCGCTTTAAATGATCCAGACTTGCAGAAGGTTGCCAGTCTTTATCGTACATATTGGGAATTAGTCTTTTGCGCGTTCAACATAAGACGAAGAACGAGTATCGACTCTGAGGACTTCACCAATTTCAATAAACAGAGGAACACGAACAACGGCACCTGTTTCCAGTGTAGCGGGTTTACCACCACCACCTGAAGTATCGCCACGTACACCCGGATCCGTTTCAACTACAGCGAGATTAACGAAGTTAGGCGGGGTCACTAACAAAGGCGTGCCGTTCCATAAGGTCACGGTGTAAACATATTGTTCTTTCAGCCAGTCTTTACTTTCACTAATGGCGTTAGCGTCGGCACCATATTGTTCAAATGAGCTTGGATCCATGAAATACCAAAATTCACCATCGGTATATGAGTACTCTAGATCAACTTCAACAACATCTGCGCTTTCTACTGTATCGCCAGATTTGAACGTCCGCTCATTCACTCGGCCAGTTTTCAAGTTACGGAACTTAACACGATTAAATGCTTGGCCTTTACCCGGTTTAACAAATTCGTTTTCAATGATGCTGCATGGATCACCATCAAGCATAAACTTCAGGCCGGATTTGAATTCATTTGTACTATAACTTGCCATCTTAACCTCTTTTAGGGGACGATCTTCACTTGCTTCAAAATAAAAGCCACTATGATACCGCAAACCACCACCGTAAAGACAAAACAAAACTGGCAGCACTCACTCGCTAATGCCGTAAACAATGCCGACCAGTTATTAGCGCTATTAGGGCTTAGCGGCCAACTATCGGCGATTGATAAAGATAAAATACGCCAGTTTCCCGTGCGCGTTCCGCTCAGTTACATTAAAAAGATGCGCTACGGTGATGTGACCGATCCCTTACTTCGTCAAGTATTTCCTTTGCTGGATGAAGCTTATGAAGTCGATGGATTTTATAGCGATCCGGTGGGAGATCATTTGGCCGTTAAGTCCCCCGGTATTTTGCAAAAATATCAAGGACGCGCTTTATTATTGATGACAGGTGCTTGTGCCATTCATTGTCGGTATTGCTTTCGTCGTCACTTTCCCTATTCAGAAAGCAATCCGCTGGCTGCTCAGTGGCAGCAATCGCTTGATGTATTAAGGGCCGACACGTCAATTACTGAAGTTATCCTGAGTGGTGGCGATCCGCTTTCACTGAATGATGAAAAACTCAATAATGCGATAGGCGATCTGAATAAGATCCCGCATTTAAAACGACTACGAATTCATACCCGGCTACCCGTCGTATTGCCAGAGCGTATCACGGACTCATTACTTAACTGTCTGCAAAATACCCATCTGAAAGTGGTGATGGTGATTCATGCCAATCACGCCAATGAAATTGATGAGGAAGCGGCACAGGTGCTGAATGACTTAAGGCAAGCTGGCGTGCAATTACTCAATCAAACGGTCTTATTAAAAGGTATTAACGATAGTGTGGACGCATTGTCCACATTGAGTGAACGTTTAAATGAAGTCGATGTGCAACCTTATTACCTGCATTTACTGGATAAAGTAGCAGGTGCTCATCATTTTGATGTGGAAGAAGAAATAGCGGTTAATTTGATTGAGACTTTGAGAAAACAATTGCCTGGCTACCTTGTGCCCCGTCTGGTACGTGAGCAACAAGGTGAAGCCAGCAAAACGGTAATTAGTTAATTACCGTTCTTCGATAGGTGTGTAGTCACGCATATCACTACCCACATAAATTTGTGTGGGTCTGTAAATGCGATTATCACAGATTTGTTCACGCCAGTGAGCCAACCAACCCGCAGAGCGAGCGACAGCAAATAAAGCGGTGAATTCGTCTTCAGGAATGCCCATTTCGCTATAAAGAATGCCTGAATAGAAATCAACATTCGGGTAAACGCCTTTATGGCCGAGGCGATCAGCACAGACTTCTTCCAGTTTTAATGCGGTATCAAACATATCGTCCAGATGACCACCACGTTCGGCGACTAACTGCTCAACCAGTTTATGCAAAATGGTAGCACGCGGGTCTTTGACTTTGTATTCACGGTGACCCATTCCCCAGATGACTTCTTTGTTTTTCAGCTTCTGATCAACCCAGCTTTCGACATTCTTCGGTGAGCCTATCTCTTGTAACATGCCAACCACACGTTGATTGGCACCGCCATGTAACGGTCCAGATAAGGTACCAATGGCCGCTGAAATAACACTATATGGTGTAGCCAGTGTCGAACCTGCAACCAATGCCGCAAAAGTAGAAGCATTCAAGGTATGTTCTGCATGCAGAATCAAACACACATCCATAATTTTTGCCATTAATGGATCCGGTTCTTCACCGTTAAACATATATAACAAGTTTTCTGCAACAGACAGATCGTGCTTTGGATTAACCGGGTCCCAGCCATTACGGATGTGTTCCCACATCGCCACCAGTGGTGCCATTTGAGCGATGATATTCACCGTCATATTACGCACGTAATCAAGATCCTCACAGCTGTTAGCATCTGTCAGACATTCCGTGCCTGGATAGAACATTCCCAGACTGGATACAGCCGTTTGCAACATATCCATGGGATGACCGGTGTGGGGAAAATGCCGCATCATCTGACGAATGTGATATTTGATGCGGTAATTATCTTTTAACTGTTGGGAAAAATCGTTTAATGCTTTTTTAGTAGGCAACTCGCCATCTAATAAAAGCAGGGTGGTCTCTTCAAATGTACTGTTTTCAGCAAGAGTTTCGAGTGGATAACCACGATAACTCAGTATGCCTTTTTCACCATCAATAAATGAAATGGCTGACTTTGTTGCGGGTACACCTTCCAGGCCTGGTAAAAAATCACTCATCTACAACCTCATAATTATCTTGATGGTGGAGATTATCGGAAAAGCTGGCATTATACTGCATTGCAGGTACAGCAGCATCACCGATGTTCTTAACTACTGATTTTACGGGGTTATCTAAGAATATCTGACCAGATATTATGTGCCCACGCATCGGCAAACTCGCCTTCTAACAACGTAGGTGTTGGTGTTATCCCCCCACCTGGCATCACCGCCATTTTTTCCGTCTTTGGATCATATCTGAATACAGCCGCGACATGGCCTGCTTTTTCGCCGTCAGTAAAACTATAGCAGGTATTACCAAATACGGGTTCAGGTTCAACATCGTGCTCATGCAATAATGCAATGACCGCGGCTGCACATACCTTGGCCTGCACATTCGCGATATGACCCGATTTGGGTAAGGTAGATGCAACCGCATCACCTATCACATGGACATCCTGAACAGCAGTTGACTCATACGTTCTAAAATCAACCTCACACCAGCGTTTATCCACATTAATCACGCCCGCCAGCTCAGCTACCTTACCGGCTCGTTGTGGCGGTATAACATTCAATACATCTGCCTGAACACTATCAAATACACTATCGACTGTTAGGGTATCAACATCAATATTTTCCACACCATTACTGGGTTGATACTCAATAATATCGGCATAAAGATCATCCCAAACACCTTTAAACAAGGCTTTTTTAGAGACGATATCACCATTGGCATCGAGGATAATTAATTTGGCTGTTGGATTATGTTGTTTCAAAAATAAGGCGATTTGACAAGCACGTTCATAAGGGCCAGGGGGACAACGAAATGGCGCTTGTGGAATGGTCATCACCACTTTGCCACCTTTAGGCATGGCTTTTAACTGTTCATGCAGCAACTGTGTTTGCGGTCCAGCTTTCCAGGCATGAGGAATCTTAGTCTCAACAATCTCCGGCGTGAGCATGCTTAACTGGTCATAAATAAAATCAACACCGGGAGCAACGATAAGGCGGTCATACTGAACCACTGTGCCGTCATCAAGACGCACATTTTTGTTATCAACATCCACCGCATTTACCGTGGCCTGAATCATTTTAACGCCATAGTGAGAACTCAGGGCATGATAATCAAAGGTCAATTGCTGTAGGGTTCGGTAACCACTTAATACGAGATTACTTTGTGGGCAGGAAACAAAAGCCGTTTTTTTCTCAATCAGAATCACTTCAAGATCCGGCGACCACATGCGTATATATTTGGCTGCAGTGGCACCCGCAAACCCGCCACCAACGATCACAACACGTCGAGGCTTTTTAGAGCGAGTCATCATGGCTGAGCTTATATTCGGAAATGCGGCTAACGCAGATACTGATATAGCTCTTTTCATCACTTGCCGGCGATTAATAGCCATAATAACTCCCCTACTTAATTAAGAAACATGCTCACCCTGTGCCTGTAAATCGGCATGATAAGAAGAACGCACCATCGGGCCACTGGCAACATGCTCAAAGCCCATTTGTTTGCCTACCACAGCAAGTTCATCAAATTCGGCTGGCGTGACAAACCGCTCAACCGGTAAATGATGCATGCTAGGTTGCAGATATTGCCCTAAGGTCAACATTCGACAACCATGGTCACGCAGATCCTGCATCACTTGTTTGACTTCATCTATAGTTTCACCCAAGCCCAGCATCAAACCTGATTTAGTCGGCACATCGGGATGCATCTCCTGAAACCGCTTGATTAAATCCAGTGACCACTGATAGTCAGAACCTGGTCTGACGGCCTTATACAAACGTGGAATACTTTCCAGATTATGATTAAAAATATCCGGCGGACTTTGTTTCAAAATATCCAGCGCCACATCCATCCGACCACGAAAATCTGGCACCAGTACTTCAATATTGGTTTGTGGTGACTGCTGGCGAATTTCATCAATACAACGGACAAAATGGGCCGCTCCACCATCACGCAAATCATCACGATCAACAGAGGTGACCACAACGTGTTTTAGTTGCATGGCAGCAATGGTTTTGGCCAGATGTGCTGGTTCGTTCTCATCTAATGGATCAGGACGACCATGCGCCACATCACAAAACGGGCAGCGACGGGTACAGATATTACCCATAATCAGAAAAGTTGCCGTGCCATGAGAAAAACATTCGCCTAAATTAGGACAAGCAGCTTCTTCGCATACCGTGTGCAGCTTATGTTCACGAAGCATATCTTTAATATGTTTCACTTTTGGATCGGCATGTGATTTTGCCCGAATCCATTCTGGTTTGCGTTTTGGCTTGCTTGGCTCAATTTTTATCGGAATACGGGAGACCTTTGATTCGCCCTTAAGAGCGCGAACGTCTCGTCTTCCGTCTACTGTTTCAGTCATGCATTATTTCCTAATTGTGTCTGTTGCTGAAAAGCGGACACAAATTGTTGTTTCGCTTCTGTCATTGCTATATCAATGCCCAGCGATCTCATATCAATTACTTCCATGCCAGCATAACCGCATGGATTAATGTAGCTAAAGGGTGTTAAATCCATATCAATATTCAGACTGACGCCGTGATAGCAGGCCCCTCGTTTCACTCGTAACCCCAGTGAAGCGATTTTTCGCTCATCAACATAGACACCGGGCGCATCCTGTCTGGCATAGGCATCAACACCGTATTGTGCGAGCAAATTCACGACTGTCTGCTCAATATTTGTCACCATTTGCCTAACCCCAATCCCAGCTCGGCGCAAATCAATTAAGGTATACACAACCAGTTGTCCGGGACCATGATAGGTTACCTGTCCGCCACGATCTGTGGTCACAACAGGAATCGCCGATTCCATCAAAATATGGGCAGGATCACCATTTGCCCCTTGGGTAAAGACTGGATTGTGCTCAAGTAACCATAAGGCGTCTTCTGTGTCAGTCTGTCGCTCGAGCGTAAAAGACTGCATGGCATCCACGGTTGGCACATAGTCAACCAGCCCCAGATCGTTAATTTGCATGAAGGCTAAAGTACGTATTTGATGGCGTCGTGATCACTTAAATCCTGATAGATCGCATCGAGCTGAGGTTTACTTGTTGCTCTTATGGTCACGGTAATCGATGTGAATTTACCACCAGAACTCTGTTTCTGGCTGACCGCTCCTTCAGCAATATCATCAACATGACGTCTGACAATTTCGACCACAATGCTATCAAGTTCTTCACTGGTCTCGCCCATGGCTTTGATAGCAAAGTCACAGGGAAATTCTAATAATGTCTCTTGTTGTTCTTGTTCACTCATTTATTCGCCTCCAACTTATCACGTTGGTAAAGTTCATCCAGTTGCTGCCAGATAGGTCCCGGAATTCCTAGCCCTACAGGCTTATCATCCAACGTCGTCACAGGTAATAACTCTCGCGTTGAGCTACTGATCCAAATCTCGTCCGCCTGGCTTAGTCTGTCTGCAGTCACCGATTCTTCTTTATAAGGAATATTCGCCTTTGCAGCCAGCTCTAGTACAAAGTCACGAGTGATACCAGGTAACACCGTATGATCTTTTGCAGCGGTGTAGATAACACCATCAAACACAGCATAACTATTACTGGCAGAACCTTCCGTCATCACACCATTACGAATCAAAATAGCTTCACCAGCACCCTGCTCGTGAGCCTGCTGTCTCAGCATGGTATTTGGTAACAAAGCAATGGCTTTAATATCACAACGCTGCCAACGAATATCATCAACCGTGATCGCTTTAATCCCCTGTTCTTTATATGAATACGGCACTGAATTAAGCGGGTTGCTCATCATAAATACAGTCGGCTTAACCCCTTCCGGAAAGACATGTTCACGCGGTGCCACACCTCGTGTTACCTGCAAATAAACCGCCTGATTATCACTGTCATTCTGCTCAATCAGCTGGGTGATTAACTGTGTCCAACGCGCTTCATCAAACGGATTGTTTAAATGAATACCATCCAGACTATTTTGTAGTCGGGATAAATGTGCCTGTAAACGAAAAGGTTGACGACCGTAGACAGGGATTACTTCATAGACCCCGTCACCGAATAAAAAGCCCCGGTCATAAACGGATACCTTTGCCTGCTCAGCAGGCAAAAAAGTATCGTTTAAGAACACAGTTGCCATGGATGGTTAGCCCCAAATCCACAACATGATTTCATCAATCAGGCGACGCCACCAACTACCTTGTTCAACATCATTTAAGGCCACTAATGGTTGTTTTGCTACCACTTCCTCGCCAAGACGAATATCGACTTCACCTAATACTGTACCGGCTTTAATAGGGGCAATAACCGGTTGTTGAATATTGGTTGTCGCTTGTAACTGGTCATACTGACCACGTGGCACGGTGACAGATAACGGTTTAGCCAGACCGAGTGATAACTGATCCGTCGCGCCTTTCCATACTTTAGTATCAATAATGCCAGTATTGGCTTTATATAACTGATGTGTTTCAAAGAAACGGAAACCGTAGTTCAGTAATTTTTGTGTTTCCTGTGCACGCGCGTTTTCACTGCGAGTGCCAAGTACCACAGAAATTAAACGCATATCTCCACGCTTTGCAGAGGCAGCGAGACAAAAACCTGCTTCTTCTGTATGACCCGTTTTTAAGCCATCTACGCTATTATCACGCCATAACAGCTTGTTACGGTTATGCTGAGTAATGCCGTTATAGGTATATTCTTTTTCTGAATACCATTCGTAATGTTCGGGGAAATCACGAATCAAAGCGGCTGATAAAATCGCAATATCATGAGCTGTTGTGTAGTGATCTGGGTCAGGCAAACCCGTGGCATTCATATAGTTGGTGTTGTACATGCCGAGCTGCTGAGCATACTGATTCATCATCTGTGCAAAGGTTTCTTCACTACCGGCAATATGTTCAGCTAAAGCGACAGCCGCATCATTACCTGACTGCACAATCATACCGCGCATTAACGATTCCAAACTGACCTTAGTATTGACCTCCATAAAGCTGCGTGAACCCTGCATACGCCAGGCTTTCTCGCTAATCAGCACTTCATCATCCAGATGGATATTGCCCGCATGTAGTTCATGAGACACGACATAAGAAGTCATCAGTTTAGTGATACTTGCCGGTGGTAACTTTTCATCGGCATTTTCTTCAGCAAGAATTCGACCGCTATCGTAATCCATTAAAATATAGGATTTTGCCGCGACACTCGGCGCAGACGGCTGAGGTGTGATTGCACCTGCAAAAACCTGGGTAAAAGCAAATAAAAAGGACAGAAATAAAACAACTTTCGTGTTTTTCAGCATATTGAACTCTCTGAATCTAAATGTTTAATCAATAACAATGTGCGAATTGGGAAAGCCAAGACCAGCGACTTTCGTTGCAAGGCTATCACCTTGTTCAACGCTGCTTAATGGCCCTATACGCACACGATATAGGGTTCCCTGCGAACTTTTAAATGGTGTGATCGTAATCACACCTGTAATTTCATGCTGTAATTTCCGTTTAACTTGCTCAGCACGGCTAAGGCTACTGAAGGCCCCCACTTGCAGGAACATTTCTGCTGAGCTTATTGACTTTACCGAAGCAGTCACCTCAGATGCTGGCTCCTTTACTACTGGAGTCACCGTATTGGCTTTGCCCGGTGTTGTCAGTGCACGGATTTCCACAAGTCCAGTACCTTTCGCAATGATACCGAGTTTGGTTGCTGCACTATATGATAAATCAATCAGGCGGTTTTCGTGAAATGGACCACGATCATTGACCTTCACAATCGCTTTTTTACCATTTTCCAGATTAGTCACTTCGACATAGGTTGGCAACGGCAAAGTCTTATGCGCAGCCGTCATTTTGTACATATCGTAAATTTCACCACTCGATGTTCTGCGTCCATGGAATTTAGTGCCATACCATGAAGCAATACCTTTCTCATGGTAGCCCTCAGCACTGCTTAGGGTGTAATAATTTTTACCTAATACTTTGTACTGACGTGGATTACCATATTTACTTAAGGGTTCATTTTTAGGAACGGCATCAGGCACATTACTGAGATCCGGAACACGCGTCGGTGCACTATCCTGATCCTGTTTGACAACACCAACACCCCCACCGCAAGAAGTTAAAAAGCCGATCAGCAATAATATCGCTGACCGGTGTACCACTAACCTCATTTTGTATTATCCATTTTTTCTCGAATAGCTTGTGCTAATTGATACACAGCCATGGCATACATTCGGCTGTGATTGTAGCGAGTAATTGCATAAAAATTTTGACGTCCTAACCAATATTCTTCACCGTCTTGTTGAGTTAATCCAACGACGGATAACACGTCATCACCAGTTGGTACGTGTGACAATGAGAAGCCCGCTTCCTGAAGCTGTTGTCGTGTGAAAGCTGGCTTAAGAACATTAGCTAACATCGCTTGTGGAAGCGGTTTACTGGCTTGAGTACGATGCACAATGGACTGACCGGGCACCCAACCATGTAACTTCAAATAATTGGCAATACTGCCGATGGCATCTGTCGGGTTCGTCCATATATCACGATGTCCATCACCATCAAAATCAACAGCATAGGCAAGGTAACTGCTTGGCATGAACTGTCCAAGTCCCATTGCACCGGCGTATGAGCCTACAGGTTCAAGCTCAGATATTTTCTCTTCATGTGTCAAAACTAAAAACTTTTCCAGCTCACTACGGAAGAAAGGACTGCGTGGTGGGTAGCGAAAAGCCAAGGTCGATAAAGCATCAACTACTCTGTATCCGCCCATATGCTGACCATAGCGGGTTTCAACGCCTAATATCGCAATGATGATTTCAGCAGGCACACCATATTGTTTTTCAGCCGCTTCCAGGGCTTCTTTATGTTGCTGCCAGAATTCATAGCCGCCATTAATACGCGAATCAGTGAGAAAAATATTCCTGTACTCATACCAGGGTTTACTTTTTTCAGCCGGTCTGGAAATAGCTTTAAGAATGGCATCCTTCACTTCGACCTGATCAAAGACATTTTCTAACTCAGCACGATCAAAACCGTGTTTGACGACCATCTCATCGATAAATTGCTCGACATCCGGCAATTGGTCATTGGCTTGCAAATTAAGACTGGCAAGCAGCAGCAAAGAACTGAATAGCTTTTTTTTCACGGTGACATCATCCTTCGGTGAGTATGAATAGACATCAGGATACCGAAGCCTGCCAGCAGGGTCACCATAGACGTTCCCCCATAACTGATTAAGGGCAACGGCACCCCTACAACGGGTAACAATCCTGTTACCATCCCAACATTAACGAACACATAGACAAGGAAAGTAATAGAAATACTTCCTGCTAACAATCTGGCAAAGCTGCTTTGAGCCTGGCTGGCAATATACAATCCTCTGCTGGCAACCAATAAATAAATGAATAATAAAATGGCCACCCCTACCAGGCCGAACTCTTCTGAGATGACAGCAAAGATGAAGTCGGTGGATCGTTCAGGTAAAAATTCCAGATGCGATTGTGTTCCCTGCAACCAGCCCTGACCAAATAAACCACCTGAACCAATCGCAATTTTTGACTGAATAATATGATAGCCAGCGCCAAGAGGATCATTTTCCGGATTTAAAAAAGTCAGAACACGACGCCGCTGATAATCGTGCATGAAATACCATAAAACCGGCGCCGCTGATGCACAAGCCACTAAAAAACTAATGATAATCTTCCAGCTGATTCCAGCCAGAAACAACACAATCAGTCCCGAACTGGCAATCAGAATAGCTGTCCCCAAATCAGGCTGCTTGGCAATTAAGAATGACGGTAAACCGATCAGTATCAAGCCAGAAAGAATGCGCCAGGCTGATGGCGGCAAAGGCCGTTCGGCAATATAGGCTGCTATTAAAATAGGTACCGCTAATTTGATAATTTCAGAAGGCTGAAAACGGAAGAATCCCAGATTAAGCCAACGTTGAGCACCTTTACCTTCATGACCGAATAGTAAAACCGCAATCAATAAAATCAAGCCAAATCCATACAGCCAATAGGCATTATCGCGCAGCCGATCGGGATCAATCTGCGCAATCACAATCATCACTGTTAGGGCCATACCTATCCTGACTAGCTGCCGTAGAATAATGCCAAAGTCCTGGCCTCCGGCACTAAACAACATCATCAAACCAGCCCCTATCAACACCAGCAGCCCAAGAGATAATAATGGATCGATATGAAAGCGTCTCAGCATCGAAGACAGTTGCCACTGATGTGATTTTCTTCTGTCTGTTAGCAGGCTACTCATCGACTTTAAGTCCAAAATATTGTTGAATTAATTTTCTGGCAATCGGTGCAGCCACTTTACTACCACTACCACCATTTTCGACTACAACAGCGACCGCAAACTCGGGTTTATCTGCAGGTGCGAAGGCAATAAATAAGGCGTGATCATGCAGCTTTCGCTCCAACGTTTCAGCATCGTATTCTTCATCTTGGGCAATACCGAACACTTGAGCGGTACCCGTTTTGCCAGCCACTTTGAACGGCATATCTTTTCCTACCGATCTGGCTGTGCCCCGCGCGCCATGAATCACTTCTACCATTGCCTGCACCACATTTTCCCAGTTCTGACTATTTTGCATCGGCAAATTGTTCATGATCTCGCTATTTCTGAGATTCATATCTGTTTGCCCAGCAGGACGGGTTGCTCTGACTACCTGTGGCTGCATCGAAATACCACGCATAGCGAGTGTCGCAGTAGCATGAGCCAATTGTACGGGGGTGGTTTGATTAAAGCCTTGTCCAATACCTGAAATCAAGGTTTCCCCAGGGAACCAGGCTTGGTTACGACTGGCTCGTTTCCACTCACTGGAAGGTGACAAGCCTTCACTTTCATTAGGCAAATCAATCCCACTACGATGCCCAAAGCCAAAATAGTCTAAAAAGTTGTGTAAGCGATCAATGCCTAATGTATGCGCCAGATCATAAAAATAGACATCACAGGACTGAGCAACAGCATCCTTCATATCCACCATGCCATGGCCATAACTCTTCCAACAGCGATAGCGATGGCTACTGCCAGGTAAGCTATACCAGCCTGGACAATAGGTTTTGGAATGCTCATCCACAACGCCAAGTTCCAAGCCAGCAAGCGCAACAAATGGTTTCAGTGTTGAACCAGGGGGATAATGTCCACGAAGTGCCCTGTCGAATAAAGGACGGTCAGGCGAATCTCTCAATTCCCCATATTCCTTGCTACTGATACCTGAAACAAACGAATTTGGATTATAGTCAGGCTTGCTGACCAACGCTAAAACCCCACCATTTCGCGGATCAATAGCGACAATGGAGCCGTTGTAATCCCCCAGAGAATCAGCAGCCACTCGCTGCAAATTAATATCTAAATTCAGAAATAAATCATCACCCGATTGCGAAGGTACCGACATTAATTCTCGAACAATTCGCCCCTGCACATTCGTTTCAACTTGACGATAACCAACGCTGCCATGCAAGGTATCTTCGTATTGTTTCTCAATACCTGTCTTACCTATTTGAGAAGTACCTTTGTAATCTTTCTGATCAATGAGTTCCATATCACGTTCATTGATACGGCCCACATAACCAACAGCATGAGCAAACAGATTATTTTGCGGATAGTGACGAATCAACCGGCCTTCGATGTCCACACCAGGAAATCGATAACGGTTAGCAGAAAATCTAGCGACTTCCTCTTCCGTCAATCGCTGCCTAATAACCACATGATGAAAACGACGTTGACGTTTCATCCGGTCTTTAAAGGCATCGATATCCTCGTCAGATAAAGCCAAGAGCTGACTTAACTCTCTCAGTGTCTGGTCAATATCAGGGACTTTTTCCGGCACCATTTCCAGGCTGAACGTTGGAATATTCTCGGCAAGCAGAACACCGTTACGATCATAAATCAGTCCGCGCTGTGGTGGCAGCGGTTCGATATCAACACGATTGCGGTTTGATAGAGAGTCAAAGTGTTCATATTCAAACACTTGCAGATAGACTAAACGGAAGATAACAATGCCAAAAATAATGACCGAGAGTAGGCCGGAAAATAATAAACGTCCGTTTACCAGGCGACTTTCACGAAAATGATCTTTAAGGGTGAACTTTGATGCCATATCAAGTTCACGTCACCTGAAATGTGCGACGAATTTTCCGTAACACCGCATACATTAATGGCCACAGAAGTGTACTGGTTAACACTGGCATCCAGCTTTCCCAACGTAATGTTGCCCGCGCTACCGCCACATCAATAAATTCGACCAAAAATACAACTGACAGAATGGTTAATGCCTGTTGCCATAGCGGATATTGACGTAATTGAAGATGAAAACGGGCAATTAAATAGATGGCCAATGCATAACTAAAAGCCATCACACCTAATATGCCGCCCATGGTCACATCCATTATGAATCCTGTACACCAGGCAACACCGATACTGACACGATGAGGTAAAGCCATTGCCCAGTAAATTAATGTCATGACGACCCATTCCGGACGAAAAAAACGCGCATAATCAGGTAATGGCATAAGCATCATCAAAATGGCAATAATGAGTGTAATAACGATCACAAAGCCGTTACGCGTTTTAATTGTCGTCGCCATGCTCTATCTCCGCTTTTGACGACTCAATATCAGCTTGTTTAGCTGGTAAACGCTCTGTTTGAATTTTTTCACCTGGCAGCACCAACATTACCTCACGACTGGTAGACAGCTTCGCCGCGGGTTCAACTTTAATATCCGCAAAAGGTTTACCCTGGGGAAATTCGACTGACACCACTTTACCCACTGGATAACCGACCGGAAAGCGTCCACCCAGGCCAGATGTTACTAATAAATCACCTTCACGGACATCCGCATTGTGAGGCAAAAAGTCCATCTGCAGATATTCACCTAATCCACGTCCTGTTACAACAGCTCGCAGACCATTACGGTTAATCTGTACCGGAATACTATGGCTGGGATCAGTTAACAGCACCACTCGGCTCGACACTTCTGATGTTTCCGTCACCTGTCCCATCACGCCCGTGGCATCTAATACCGGTTGGCCAATATAGACACCATAATTCCTACCCTTATCAATCACCACCTGTTGAGAAAAGGGATCGAGGTCAATCGTCAACAATTCAGCAACCTGAACTCTTTCTTGTAGACGAAATGAAGAGCCTAATAACTCTTTCAATCGCATATTTTCTCGTTCTAAGGACTGTAGTTTCTGTAAGCGAATACTCTGCAACATACTATTCGCTTCCATCACGGTAATTTTTTCACGCAGTTGCTTACGATCCTGAAAAAAGTCATTAACCCAATCCGTTAAATCTGTGGGTAAGGATGCAGCCGCCTGCATTGGATAAACAGCCGTCGACAAAGCCGAACGTACTGGCTTGAAATAATCCAGACGCGTGTCGAGAAAAAACACCAGAATTGATGCGATAACTGCCAGCATCATCCGGGTATTTAAAGAAGGTGTATGGGCGAATAAAGGTTTAATAACTCAAAGTCCAAAAACTAAAAGACCTTCGCAAATGGATAACACTTGCAAAGGTCTTACTAATCAATCTAGTCACGATTACTCAAAGGTAAATACGTCAGTACCTTTTTCATCAATCATCTCAAGTGCACGACCACCGCCACGAGCGACACAAGTAAGTGGATCTTCTGCAATTATCGCTGGCAAACCAGTTTCTTCAATAAGCAGTCTGTCTAAGTCGCGCAATAATGCACCACCACCAGTTAACACGATACCACGCTCAGCGACATCAGCACCTAATTCTGGTGGTGTTTGTTCCAGCGCTGTCTTAACTGCTGCGACAATACCAGAAAGCGGATCTTGCAAGGCTTCCAGAATTTCATTGCTATTCAATGTGAAGCTTCTCGGCACACCTTCAGCCAAGTTACGTCCACGCACTTCCATTTCACGAACTTCATTACCTGGATAGGCTGAACCAATTTCTTTTTTGATTTTTTCTGCGGTGGATTCACCAATGAGCGTGCCGTAATTGCGACGAACGTAATTAACAATGGCTTCATCAAATAAATCACCGCCGATACGCACTGAAGCAGAATAGACGATACCATTTAATGAGATAACCGCGACTTCTGTAGTACCACCACCGATGTCTAATACCATCGAACCACTAGCTTCATCTACCGGCATGCCCGCACCGATCGCTGCGGCCATCGGTTCTTCAATCAAAAATACATCTCGTGCCCCTGCACCTGCGGCAGATTCACGAATTGCGCGACGCTCAACCTGAGTTGAACCACAGGGTACGCAGACTAAAACGCGCGGACTTGGTTTTAAGAAGCGTCCTTCATGCACTTTACGAATAAAATGCTGCAACATTTTTTCCGTTACGGTGAAATCAGCGATAACACCATCTTTTAATGGCCTGATGGCAGTGATATTGCCCGGCGTTCGTCCCAGCATGCGCTTGGCTTCGACACCGACCGCAGCTATAGAACGAGGGCCTCCCGGACCTTTATCCTGACGAATAGCAACAACTGAAGGTTCGTCTAGTACGATACCTTTGCCGCGCACATAAATCAGCGTATTCGCTGTTCCAAGATCGATCGACAGATCGTTGGAGAAAATTCCACGTAAACGTTCAAACATTGAAGAAACCACACCTGAAAGGGGTAAAATAGATACTTTAGCAATGCTCTGGGCTGTTGGGCAAGCAACTAATCATTTAAACTTACTGCTTTGTTGAAGCAATTAACCTTTGGAACTGTCGATGAGTTTAGATAAACACGATGTAGAAAAAATCGCGCACCTCGCACGCCTGTCGATACAGGAAGATGACATCCCTCATTATGCACGGGATTTAAATAATATTCTCAATTTAGTTGACCAGTTGAGCGCAGCTGACACAAACGACATACTTCCTATGGCCCATCCTCTTGATGCACATCAACGTTTACGGCCTGATGCTGTTACTGAAGTCAATCAGCGTGAAGCATTTCAGGCAATCGCTCCTAAAACTGAAGCCGGTGTCTATCTGGTTCCTAAAGTCATCGAATAAAGCAACACAGGCAAACACATGCATAACAAATCACTTTCAGAACTATCGACAGCCCTGCACAACAGTGAAATAAGCAGTGTTGAACTCACGCAGCATTACCTGAACCGTATCAACCAACACAACGGTACCTTAAATGCTTTCATCACGGTCACCGAAGAACGCGCATTAGAACAAGCAAAAGCGGCAGATAAATTACTGGCAGAAAAAAAAGCCGGCGCGCTAACCGGGATTCCTCTCGCTCATAAAGATATTTTCTGCACAAAAGGTATCCGCACCAGCTGTGGTTCCAAAATGCTGGATAAATTTATTGCGCCTTATGATGCCACCGTCGTTGAAAAGATTGATCAGGCAGGTATGGTTACCCTGGGTAAAACCAATATGGACGAATTTGCCATGGGCTCGTCTAATGAAACAAGTTGGTACGGTCCAGTAAAAAACCCATGGGATACTGACCGTGTGCCGGGTGGTTCATCAGGCGGCTCAGCAGCAGCCATGGCAGCGCGTTTAGCGCCTATTGCCACAGGTACTGATACTGGTGGTTCCATCCGTCAGCCGTCTTCTTTATGTAACCTTACTGGTCTGAAACCTACCTATGGTCGTATTTCTCGCTACGGCATGATTGCCTTTGCTTCCAGTCTGGATCAAGCAGGGCCGATGGCAAACAGTGCCGAAGATGCGGCTTGGTTAATGAACGTTATGTCAGGCTTTGATGAGAAAGATTCGACCAGTGTCGATCGTGATGTACCTGATTATACGGCCAGTTTGAATGATTCACTGGAAGGCTTAACCATTGGCCTGCCTAAGGAATATTTTGGCGAAGGTCTTGATCCTCGTGTTGCGGCTACAGTGGAAGCGGCCATTAAAACGTATGAAAAAATGGGCGCCACATTAAAAGAAATTACCTTACCGAATACCGGTTTGGCTGTGCCTACATACTACGTGGTTGCCCCTGCAGAGTGTTCATCAAATCTGTCCAGAATGGATGGTGTACGTTTTGGTCACCGTGCTGAAGATCCAAAAGACTTAATGGATCTCTACACCCGTTCACGTGGCGAAGGTTTTGGTGAAGAAGTCAAACGTCGCATTATGATTGGTACTTATGCCCTATCGGCTGGTTACTACGATGCTTACTACTTAAAAGCACAGCAATGTCGTCGTCTTATCAGTAATGATTTCCAGGAAGCATTTAAAGAAGTCGATGTGATTATGGGACCGACAGCCACCAACCCCGCTTTCCGTTTTGGTGAAAAAACCGATGATCCGGTTGCCATGTATCTGGAAGATATTTATACCATCAATACCAATCTGGCTGGCTTACCCGGTATGTCTATTCCAGCCGGTTTTGTTGATAATTTACCCGTCGGTTTACAAATTATTGGTAACTATTTTGATGAGGCAAGATTATTAAATATCGGTCATCGTTACCAACAAGAAACAGATTGGCATCAACGTATACCGGAAACGTTTAAATAAGAAATTAAAGGGGCTCATCGCCCCTTTTTTCTACGCCTAAGCCATGTCTATTTCTGTTATTCTTGCTTGAATAATCAATCTGGGTATGAGGAAACCGCTCAATGAAGGCAGCAGAGCTATTTGTCAAAGCACTTGAGAATGAAGGTGTTGAATATATTTTTGGCATTCCGGGAGAAGAAAACCTTGACGTGATGGATGCCTTGCTGGATTCACATATCCAATTTATTACAACTCGTCATGAGCAAGGTGCTGCTTTTATGGCCGATGTTTATGGTCGTCTTACGGGTAATGCCGGTGTTTGTATTGCCACTTTAGGGCCAGGCGCGACCAATCTTATTACTGGTGTTGCCGACGCTAATATGGATCACGCCCCTTTAATTGCTATTGCAGGGCAAGCGTCGACACATCGTCTCCACAAAGAGTCGCATCAAGTGCTGGATCTGGAAGCGATGTTTCGGCCGATTACTAAATATGCCTCGCGTATTGTCAGCCCAGAAGTTATTCCAGAAGTGGTTCGAAAAGCATTTAAAGTCGCCCAGACAGAAAAAACCGGAGCCTGTTTTATTGAGTTTCCGGAAAATATTGCTGAGATGGAGATTGACGATGTTCCATTACGAGTCAAAAATGCCTCCGCTCCGGAACCTGCTGCAGAAGAAATTGAACGTGCGGCAGAAGTGATTTCTAATGCAAAAAGCCCGATCATTCTCGCTGGTAATGGTGTGATCCGTGCCGATGCCTGTAATGAACTGGCCGAATTTTCAGAGAAATTGGGCATTCCTATCGCCAATACCTTTATGGCAAAAGGGGTTGTTCCTTTTCGTCACCCAATGGCTTTAGGTAGTGTTGGCCTGCAATCTAATGATTATGCTAACTGTGGTTTTGCTAATGCTGATGTCATTATCTGTATTGGTTACGATATTGTGGAATACCACCCTTATCTATGGCATCCATCACGTGACAGAACCATCATTCATATCGACACAACACATGCAGAAGTCGATGCACACTACAGTATCAGTCTGGCGGTTGTTGGCAATATTCGTCACAGTCTAAATCGGGTGGCTGCACTAACGACACCGCATCAGGGCAAGGCTATGCGTACCCTGCGTGACAGCCTGATCGCGGAGATGAACATTCACCGTGACGATATTGAGTTTCCGGTTAAACCACAAAAAATTATCTGGGATCTGCGTACCGCTATGGATTTGCAGGATATTGTTATCTGTGATGTCGGCGCCCACAAAATGTGGATGTCTCGGATGTTCCGCTGTGAATATCCCAACACCTGCATCATCTCCAATGGATTTGCCAGCATGGGTATTGCCGTACCGGGGGCGGTTGCTGCTAAGTTAGCCAATCCACAACGCAAAGTTGTGGCTGTCACTGGTGACGCTGGCTTTTTGATGAATTCACAAGAAATCGAAACAGCGATGCGACTGAATATCGCCATTGTTATTCTGGTATGGAACGATGCCAGTTATGGCCTGATTGAGTGGAAACAACAAAATCAATTTGGCCGGACCAGTCATGTACAATTCACCAACCCGGATTTTGTTCAATACGCGCAATCTTTTGGTGCGGTTGGTGTCAGAGTTGAGAAGACAGAGCAATTAATGCCCATTCTAAAAGAAGCCTTAGACAGAAATACCGTGACAGTTATTGATTGCCCGGTTGATTATCGAGAGAACCTCAAACTAACAGAAGCATTAGGCCAACTAACCTTAACGATTTAATTTCACATGACACAGTTTATAAAACCCGCCATTGGCGTCATCGTTCTTGCGATAGTCGCAGTACTTATTTTTAATGTCGTCCAGACAAAACAAGGACTACCTGAACAAACCTTTACGGATCTGGATGGAAAGACACATTCATTTGAGGATTTTAAAGGGAAACCATTATTAGTTATTTTCTGGGCGACGGATTGTCCTGCCTGTGTCCAGGAGCTACCCGAACTCAAAGCGGTTTATAAAGAGTACGCGCCTAAAGGCTTAGGTGTTGTCAGTATTGCGTTAGCACACGATAAACCTGAACATTTACTGGCAATGCGGCTTGAAAAACAGATCCCCTATCTGATTAGCTGGGATAAAACGGGTGAACTGGCAGATGCGTTTAACAATGTGCGGGTTACCCCTACTCACTTTTTATACTCCGCTGATGGTGATGTTGTTATGCGCAAAATCGGTAGTGTGTCAAAAGAAATGCTCAGCGAGAAACTCAGCAGTATGGGGCTATAGCAAATTCTAATACATTTACACTACACTTCTATAGTCTTATATGGTATAAAGTACGGCTTTGTAAATGCAGGCAGGGACCAAAATCGGCGCCCTGTGGTAAAAGTGTATCAGGAGCAGGTTTTAAAATGGCCAGAGTATGTCAGGTAACGGGCAAGCGCCCTATGAGCGGTAACAATGTTTCACACGCTCATAACAAAACAAAACGTCGTTTCTTACCCAACCTTCACTCACACCGTTTTTGGGTTGAGTCTGAAAATCGCTGGGTTAAGCTGCGTGTCAGCAACCATGGTCTGCGCATCATCGATAAGAGAGGGATTGATTCCGTTCTTACTGATATCCGCGCCCGTGGCGAAAAAATTTAGGAGTAAGACATGCGCGATAAAATTAAATTAGTCTCATCTGCTGGTACTGGTCACTACTACACCACAGACAAAAACAAACGTACTATGCCTGAAAAACTAGAGATCAAAAAGTTTGATCCTGTTGTGCGTAAACACGTTATGTATAAAGAAGCTAAAATTAAATAATGTTGCCCACAATATTATTTTAGAAAAACCCGCCTTCGCGGGTTTTTTTATGTCTGAAATGACACTATTATGCTCATTTCTTTATTATTAAGTTCTGATACATGAGTGACGACGCTGATTTATCTTCTATCATTATCGCTAGGCAGCCTATATTTGATCGTCACTATAATACTTATGCTTATGAACTATTATTTCGTAATAACCAAACATCACAATCAGCTGATCTAGATTATTACTCTGGCGATATCGCCACCACGCGTGTTATCAATTACAGCTTTCTTGAACTGGGTATAGAGCGCGTTATCGGCAATCACCTGGCTTTTGTCAACTTGACCCGGAATTTTATATTAAGTGATGATCCAATACCGTTTGGTGGCGAGCGCGTTGTCCTGGAAGTGTTGGAGGATATTGAGGTTGACGAAGAACTTATTAATGCGGTTAAAAAACTAGCATTGAGTGGTTATCACATCGCACTTGATGATTTTATTTTCCATGAATCATTACGACCACTTATTGAGTTAGCCTCCATCATCAAAGTCGATATACTTTCCTTATCAGAGTCTGAATTAAGGCATCATGTCGAGCGGCTTCGAGAGTTTCCAGTCAAGCTACTGGCAGAAAAAGTTGAAACCAAGGCTGAATTTGAACTGTGCATGGAATTGGGTTTCGATTATTTTCAGGGTTATTTTTTCTGTCGGCCTGAAATCATTAAAGATAATCCCATCCCTGATAATAAGATTAAACTGCTCGAGTTATTAGGTAAACTACAAGATCCAGATATTGAATTTAAAACGATAGAAGCAATCATTCGTCAGGATCCTGGTCTCAGTTTAAAGCTGTTACGTTTACTCAACTCGGCTGCGATAGGGTTTCCAAGACAGATAAACTCACTGCGTGAAGGCCTCGTTATTTTAGGTTTAAAGGCAATAAAAACCTGGACAACTTTGATTGTGATGAGTGAAATGAGTTCTGGACCGGCAGAACTAATTCATATGACATTGGTCAGAGCAAAAATGGCAGAAAAGATAGCAGCTCAATTTAGCTGCTCACCGGATAGTGGCTTTTTATTAGGCTTGTTTTCAACCATTGACACCATATTGTCAAAACCGATGGACGAAATTATTAAATCAATCCCACTCAGTAATGAATCGAGCCTTGCACTGATTAGTCGTGGAGGTATAAAAGGTCAACTATTAAACTGTGTTACCGATTACTGTGAAGGACATTGGAATAAGGTAGCCGATAGTAACGGACCATCACTGGAAGTGATGAGCAATGCCTATATTGAAGCCTGTCACTGGGCCACAATTACTCTCGATACGATTTAGTGTAAATGACTGATTCCATACTCTTACTTGAAGCGAAAGAACTATCGCGTTTTTTTGGCGATACTGCAGCTGTTAACAATGTCAGTTTTAGTATAAAACAAGGTGAGGTACTTGGTTTCTTGGGACCAAATGGCGCCGGAAAAAGTACTACTATGCGTATGCTGACCGGCAACCTTGCTCCTGATAATGGACAGATAATTATCAACGGCATTGATTTACTGGATAACCCTAAACAGGCCAAAGCCTGCATTGGCTATCTGCCCGAAACACCACCACTATACAAAGAGCATACTGTCACCGAATTTTTACAGTTCTGCGCCCGCCTGAATGGCATAGCTAAAAAGCAGCAAAAAACTGCTGTCGACAATGTGATTGAACGTTGTGGCCTGGCTGACGTTAGTAAGCGCTTAATTGCCAATCTATCAAAAGGGTTTCAACAGCGTGTTGGTATTGCTCAAGCGATTATTCACTCACCAGCCGTAGTTATACTCGATGAACCGACATCGGGACTGGACCCCATACAAATTCGCGAAATACGTCAGCTTATTCGCGATATTGCTAATGAACACAGCGTTATCCTGTCTACCCATATTCTGCCTGAGGTGCAGATGTTATGTGACCGGGTGCAGATCATTTCAAAAGGCCAGTTATTATTTAATGACAGTCTGCAAAAGCTCACTGAGCAAATGCAATCTACCGCTATTGTTGTTGGTTTTTCGCAAAGTATTGGACAACAATCTCTGACTTCACTTCCTGGTGTGATCGATGTAGAAAAAATGGATACTCATCGCTACAGACTGGCGTATCTTCCTGAGCAAAACCCAACACAAGCCCTATTAAAAAGTGCTGTTGAAAATAACTGGCCGTTAACGTCATTAATACCAGAGCAGCATTCTTTAGAAGATGTCTTTATGAAAATTATTCGTGAAGAAGATGCCCATGCTTAACATTGCTCGTAATGAATTACATCGCTTGTTTTTATCACCTCTAGCCTGGGTGATGTTAGCGTTGAGTCAGTTATTGCTGGCTTACCTGTTTTTAACGCATATGGATTATTTCAACAGTATCCAGAGTCGAATTTCTGCTATTCCAGGTGCTCCCGGTGTGACAGAACTTATTGCTATGCCTCTGTTGAGTAATGCCGCAATTATTGCATTGCTTATCAGCCCATTATTAACGATGCGCACCCTTGCAGAAGAGAGACGAAACGAGACCTTGCCTTTGCTTTCATCAGCGCCACTCAGCATGTTCGATATTGTGATTGGAAAATTCTTTGGTACCTTAGCCTTTTTCCTATTAATGACATTACTCACGGTATTCATGATTTGTTCATTGGCTGTTGGCACCACACTGGATTTTTATCAGTTAAGCGCCGGTATACTCGGACTTGTATTGTTAGTTGCCAGCTTTACCGCCGTTGGTATTTATATGTCCAGTCTGACCAGACAGCCAACCATCGCGGCCATCAGTACGTTTGCCATTCTCTTTTTATTCTGGATTATCGATTGGGCAAGCCACTCCACCACGGAATTCTCACTGTTTAGTTGGTTATCCCTGCTAAAGCACTTTGAACCGATGATGCAGGGTCAAATCAATACACAAGATATCAGCTACTTTTTAATCATTATTGCGGCTTTTCTATTATTGACTGTACGTCGACTGGATAGAGAGCGTTTAGACTAATGAAAATCACCAAACGCGCACAACACCTGATTCGTTTTCAGCAAATCGTTTTCTATGCCTTATTAATTGCTGCTGTGGTCTTATTGAGTCAGCTGTCTATTTCAACTAATAAACAGTTTGACTGGACTCAGAATCATCGCCATACCTTATCTGACACCAGTTTAACTATTCTCCATAATTTAAAAGACAGCATCACTATCCAGGTCTTTGTTAGCCCTGACTATGAGTACCGTTCAGCTATCATTGAGTTGCTTCAACGTTATCAACAAAACAGCGATAAACTGAAAATCCAGTTTGTTGATCCCAGCTTCTCACCGGATATCGTCAGACAATTTAATATTCAACAGCAAGGCGAAATGGTCGTCAGCCGTGGTGAACAAAATCAGCATGTCTTTGATCTCTCTGAACAATCACTGACCAATGCGATTGTCACTGTCTCTAGACAATCGCAACCCTGGTTAGTATTTATCGAAGGTCATGGTGAGAGAAGCCCTTATGACAAAAGTGATTTTGGCCTCGACACACTGGCGAAAAATTTGGAAAGTCAGGGTATAAAACTTCGGTCACAGAATCTTCTGGAAGCGCCCGAATTACCAGATAATACAGCGGCCTTAGTGATTGCCAGCCCAGAAAAAGACTGGCTACCAGGTGAAATCAACATCGTTCGTGACTATTTAGATAAAGGCGGTAACGTCTTATGGTTAGCCGACCCAACTCAGACAAAATCATTAACGCCTTTAGCTGAGCAGTTAGATATTGAATTCGTACCGGGCACGGTTCTCGATCCCAACTCAAGCATGCTGGGAATTCAAGATCCAAGATTTGTTCTGATTACGGATTATGCGAACCATCCTGTCGGGCAGGCAGTGAAAAGCGTGACTTTATTAGCTGAAGCGACAGCCATACAAAAACGTGATGAAAACACAGAAAGTCAGTGGCATTACATTAACTTGCTCAACAGTCAGCCTAACGCCTGGGTAGAGTCAACACCCATTACACAAGCAAATCTCAGTCAGCAAAAATATAACGAAGGCGCCGATGTATCAGGTCCTGTTTCTCTCGGCATGTTAATGGACCGTGACAAAGACAAGGATGATAACCAACAACAACGTATTGCGGTTATTGGTGATGCCGACTTTGTCGCCAATAGTTATATCGGTAACGCTGCCAATCTGGACTTAGGTATGGCGCTGATTAATTGGTTAGTTGAAGATGATGGTCTCATTTCTATTCCAATAAAAACCAGTATCGGCACGCAGCTTACCTTATCAAAAACACAATCGATTATTATTGGTTTTGGCTTTTTATTTGCTGTGCCATTACTCCTTCTCACTATTGGTCTAACGCTGTGGTGGCGGAGAAAACGTCGATGAAAAGCAGCTATTTTACAAACTTCATTTTGTTGTTATTAGTTGTCGGATTATTCTGGTTTTCGCAACATAACACTAACAAACAAGCTGACAACTCAGTTCAGCTATTAACCTCTTTAAATCCAGAAGATATCAACACGATTGATATCCAACAACGTCAAAAAGACGATATAAAACTAATACGCAATAATCAGTCCTGGCAACTGATGTCGCCTTACCCTGCCCCGGTGAGTCAAACTCGTATTAATCTTATTCTGAGCATGTTAAAAACGCCGGTTCATGGCGAATTTCAGCCAATGGACACCTCATCACTTGCCCAATTTGGTCTGAATACACCCGCCGTCATTGTCAGCATGAATAATGAGAGTTTTGCTTTTGGTGATGTGGAATCAATCAGCAAACGTCGTTATGTTCTATATCAGCATATGATTTATCTGATTGAGGATGATGTCACCCCTTTATTAACAGCAAGTGCTGATAGTTTTATTGATAACAGATTGATTGCTGAAAATAATACGATTGAAAAACTCAGCCTTCCCCACTCTCTGAGTAACTCACATATAGTTCAGATTGATAATGTCGATGGGCAATGGCATAGCGATGATAAAAAACTCACGGCTGACCAATTAAAAATACTGATAGATGGCTGGCAGTTTGCCTACGCCACTCAAGCAAGAAAACTCACGCCAGAGGCTTTAACTGCGTTACCTAGTCCTCAAATACGCGTGTGGCTCAAGGATCAGCAACAGCCTGTTTCTCTTATCCTGCAAACCACAGATAATAATCTTACCCTGATTAATCCAGACTCAGGGTTGGAATATATTTTCCCTATGGCAATGAGCACGCAGTTGTTGCCGGACACACCGACTCAAACAAATTAATCGACTATGCCTGAACTACCAGAAGTTGAAACCACTCGGCGTGGTATTCAGCCCTTTATTGAAAACCAGTCCATTACCAAAATGGTGGTGCGTCATCGCGGATTACGCTGGCCGATTCCTGAAGGGCTGGAATCCATCGTAAAAGATCAAACTGTGCACACAATTGAGCGCCGAGCAAAATATTTACTCTTACACTGTGACACCGGCACCTTGATAATCCATCTAGGCATGTCCGGACGTTTACGTGTGCTCGATAATGATGACAACATCAATAAACATGATCATGTTGATATCTTTTTTCACAACGGTTATGTGTTGAGGTTTACCGACCCACGCCGCTTCGGTGCCGTATTATGGACAGAGGAGTCGTATGAACATCATCCACTCATTGCCCATTTAGGGCCAGAGCCTTTGTCCGATGCCTTTGATCTTAACTATCTTCATCAGCGTGCCAAAGGTCGGACCAGCCCTATAAAAACATTTATTATGAATGGTGAAGTGGTGGTCGGCGTCGGCAATATCTATGCTAATGAAGCCCTTTTTCTAGCGGGGATTCACCCGAGTACTGCTGCTGGTAAAATCAGCAAAAAACAACTTGCTGAATTAGTCGATGCTATCAAAAAAGTATTGGAAAAAGCCTTGCTCGCAGGTGGAACAACCTTACGTGATTTCAGAAAAAGTGATGGCAATCCCGGATATTTCGCACAAGAGCTGCATGTCTATGGACGAGAAGGACAGGCCTGCTTACGCTGCCACACCCCGATAAGCAGTATCAGACAAGCCCAAAGAGCCACTTATTTTTGTAGCCAATGTCAGCCTCACTGATTATTTCTGCTCGGAAAAATACTGCGCCAGCAAACGAATCTCTTCCTCAGTATAGCCAGTGGCATGCTGTGTCATGACTGTCCCATCTCGCTGCCCATGCTTGAAAGCCAGCATTTGCTGAATAAAATAATTTTTGTTTAAGCCGGCGAGGCTTGGCGTTCCTCCCTGACTATGGCCATTGGTACCATGGCAAACAGCACATGCAGATGCCAATAAAGCCACATCACGGGGATCAGCCTGTACAGTATGAATTGAAATCAACATGATCCCTGCTACCATAAAATGAGAAAAACGCATTTTTGTCTCCATAATCCAACGCCAGTTATAAGCCTACGTTATAATGTCCCTTTAATCATCAGCTAAGTTTCCATGTCAGAAAAAATTCAATTAGAAGATATCATTCCGGATGAATTGATGGGTATGCGCATCGATCAGGCGCTCGCCAAAATGTTTCCCGAATATTCACGCGGACAACTGACAAAGTGGCTTAAAGCCGGGGATGTGCTGGTCAATGGGCAGTTACTCAAGCCCAAGGAAAGTATTCAGGGTGGTGAGAAAGTCACTATCGGTACAGAACTGCAAGTCCAGGATGAAAGCTGGCTGGCTGAAACAATTGCTTTAGATATCATCTACGAAGATGATGATGTCATCATTATCAATAAACCAGCCGGCATGGTCGTACACCCCGGCGCTGGAAATCATCAGGGCACACTGGTCAATGCGTTATTAGCCCATGCGCCTCAACTGGCCAATATTCCTCGTGCAGGCATCGTACATCGAATCGATAAAGCCACAACCGGCTTATTGATGATCGCTAAAACCTTAACTGCGCATAACTCACTGGTTTCCCAGCTTCAGGCTCGTAGCGTTAAACGTGAATATCTGGCTGTCGCTTGTGGTGTTTTCACGGCCGGAGGAACTGTTGATGAAGCAATTGGTCGTCATAATATTGATCGAAAAAGAATGGCAGTCAGTGCAACTGGGAAACCTTCAGTGACCCACTATCGTGTTGAACAACGTTATCGTGCGCATACCCTGATTAAGTGCAAGCTTGAAACGGGTCGCACACATCAGATCCGCGTACACATGGCCCATATCAGACACCCTCTTTTAGGAGATCCGGTTTACGGGGGCCGATTCAAACAGGCAAAAGGCATGACCGAGTCTTGCCGAGAAGTCATTCAGAATTTCCGCAGACAAGCATTACATGCCGGTTTGCTTGGCTTTATTCATCCAACGACGGGCGAAGAAGTGTCATGGCAAATCGATTTACCTGATGATATGCAACAGTTGGTGGATGCTCTGGCAGCAGATGCAGAAATGATTGACTGACTTTAACCTATGACATTGCATTGAATTCTCTGTCGTGGAAAATACTCCACGGTCATGAGCAAATTCATACATCAGTTGGTACGCCATTAGTATTCAGATTATCTCATCAAGGAGACAATACAGCGTGATGACTGTTAATCATCTATATCAATCTCTATCCGCTCTCATTAAAGCAGTATTGTGTGCTTTTTTGCTTTTCTTTAGCCTGTCCAGCCTGGCATCGCCTGAGAATGTCAAAGACGCAAAATTCAGTCATCAAACAGTGCTCGATTTAGCCAAAAAATTAGCTAAGGAACCCTATAAGCTTCCTAAACAAGCGCCCATTTCACTTACCCGCCTGGATGCCGAGACCTATCAGAAAATTCGCTTCCAACAACATGCCGCGATTTGGGGTAACTCACCCTCACCCTTTTCTATCCAATTATTTGCTCCCGGTTTTTTATATAAGAACCTGGTGAATATTGATATTGTGGAAAGTGGGAAAAGTGTACCAATTAATGTCACCGAATCTTCGTTCAAGGTACCTAACCCGGTAATTGCTAAGGCGCTCGCTCAAGTTGGCAAATATGCTGGATTCCGCCTGCACTACCCGCTTAATAATAGTCAGGATAAAAATGAGTTCATTATTTTTCAGGGTGCCAGCTATTTCAGAGCCGTCTCAAAAGGTCAGCTTTACGGCATTTCAGCCAGAGGTTTAGCCATTGATGTAGCAGAGCCGAAAGGTGAAGAACATCCTACGTTCACACACTTCTGGATAGAACGGCCAGGCAGAGAGCAAAAAGCGATCGTTGTTCATGCCCTGCTCAATAGTAAAAGTGTAACCGGCGCATACCGTTTTGGGATCTATCCTGACGATCCCACCCATATGGATGTCAAAGTTACTCTATTTCCACGTGCTGATATCCCACATATAGGTCTGGCACCACTGACCTCAATGTTCTTACATGGCGGGATGGTGCCTGCAAAATCAACGGATTACCGGCCAGAAGTGCATAATTCACAAGCATTAGCGATCACCACAGGGAATAATGAACATTTATGGCGTCCCCTGAATAATCCCAGCTCACTGCAGATCAGTGGCTTTATGGATGAACACACCAAAGGATTTGGGCTTATTCAGCGTGATCGTCAGTTTGTGAATTATCAGGATTTAGAGGCACATTATGAACTTCGCCCTTCTTTATGGGTAGAACCTATTGAAGACTGGGGTAAAGGCCAGGTTCAACTGTTTGAAATCCCTTCTAACGCGGATAGCAACGACAATATTGTGGCTTACTGGCGTCCGGAAGGCGGATTAAAAAAAGGTCAGACCTTTAGTTACAACTACCGTCTTATCTGGTTAAACGATATCAATCCAATGCCCGGCAAAACAAAAATTGTGCGCAGTGCCAAAGGACAACCATCAGAAGATGGCAATAGAGTCATGATTATAGATTTTAGTCACATTAGTGCCGAACAATTGAAAACGCTGAGCATTAATGCCTCCAGTAATCATGGAAAAATTGTTAAAACAAAGCTGATAGCTAACCCTAATATCGATGGTGCTCGTGTGTTTTTGACCTTCAATCCCGAAAATGCAGATGTTGCCGAATTACGGTTGCAATTAATGAATAAAAATATCCCTATCAGCGAAACATGGCTATATCGTTGGATTAAGCCAGGTCTATTTACAGGCGAATAATGAAAGCACATAAAGTTTTACCTGAACGCGCACCACTAGATATGCCACGTCACCGTGTTAATGAACGCGGTCAAGCCTTACGTCAAAATTCAGTCTCCTTTTTTTATTCATTAAGTACTGTTTTTTCACGGTTATTTATTTTATTGGTCACGGTTGGCTTATCCAGCTACGGTATTATCGAAATGCATGGCGTGCTCAGCACTAATAGCATTACGTCATTACAGTGGGTGTTTCTGTTTTTGTTCAGTCTGAACTTTATCTGGATATCATTTGCTTTCTCGCAGGCTTTATTGGGGTTTTTAATTAATCTCAAACCACGCCTTATTAAAAAAGCCGAGACTGAACCCGCCTTCAAAACAGCCATTTTATTTCCTGTCTATAAAGAAGAACCCGGCCGGATTGTGGCAGCAATAAAAGCCATGCGCGAAGATTTATTAAAACAGGCACCCGGTAAATATGCTTTTTTTATATTAAGTGATACCAATCAAGCCAATGCCTGGCTGGCAGAAGAAAAAGCGTTTATTGAATTATTTGAAACACAGGATGAAAACTGCCCGGTTTATTATCGCCGCCGTGCCAATAATCAGGAGCGTAAGGCCGGTAATATTGCGCATTGGGTCACTAACTGGGGTGGCGCGTATGAAGCGATGATCGTGCTGGATGCAGATAGTCTGATGAGTGCACAAAGCATGCTGACATTATCGCGCAGAATGGCAGCAGCACCCGGTGTTGGATTAATCCAGACGCTACCCACCTTAATTAGCGCCAGTAGCCTGTATGGCAAGTTACAACAATTTGCCAATCACTGTTTCGGTCCCATTTACGCTGAAGGCCTGGCCGCATGGCATGGATTGTCTTCCAACTTTTGGGGTCACAACGCCATTATTCGCACTCAAGCATTTGCTGAATCATGTTCATTACCGATACTGCCTGGTAAAGCCCCTTTTGGTGGTCATATTCTCAGTCACGACTTTATAGAAGCAGCACTGCTTCGACGTGCTGGTTGGGGCGTCAGATTTGATACCGATATTCAACAGTCTTATGAAGAAGCGCCACCATCATTAACCGATGTGATTGTGCGTGACAGACGTTGGTGTCAGGGTAATTTACAGCATGGACGCATTCTGCTGGCCCATGATTTAGCTTTCCCGACCAGACTGCATATTTTCTCTGGCATGATGTCCTACCTCAGTGCTGTGCTTTGGTTATCGTTAATCATGGTCGGTTTGGCCATTGCTGTTCAGGCTCAGTTAGTTCGCCCCGAATATTTTGCAAACCCATCACTATTCCCTCTCTGGCCAGTATTTGATGCTGAACGAGCACTGGAGCTCTTTATTGTCTCTATGGCGATTGTTCTGGCGCCAAAACTGTTTGGCTGGTTTGCTGCTTTGGTAAATTGGCGTCGTTGCAGACAATTTGGCGGACCGATTTTATTAACCATGAGTACGCTTTTTGAAACGTTAATGTCAGCACTCTATGCGCCTATTCTGATGGTTGCTCAGTTTGGCGTTGTCTGCCATATCCTTATGGGCAAAGACAGTGGCTGGAACCCTCAGTCGCGAGATGATGGTGCCCTGAGTTTAGGACAAGTTACCCGGGCCCACCGGGGCCATACCTTGTTTGGTTTTATCTTGGCAGGTATTTCTTACGGCTTAAGCATCGAAATGTTTTATTGGCTGTTACCCATATCCGGTGGACTGATGCTGTCTATTCCTCTTTCATGGTTAAGTGGAGGAGCAAAACGGGCGAGACCCTTTACGATATTCGGCTTCCTACGGGCACCAGAAGAAAAACGCCCTAGCGCCATTGTCAAAAGCCTACTTGAACAGATTAACAACACGCCTAAACAAGAGCCTATTGAGACTCCGCTTATTTGTCTGGATCAACATGCCGGACTCTGTAAATGGCATCTGGCTCAGTTGCCGTTAATTGATGCACCGAAGCCTGACGAATTCCATGCACCGACAGTGACGGCCGAATGGAAAATTCGACATGCATCCTCTCTGCAACAACTGGAAAAGACATTAGAACCCGTTGAGTTGATTGCCTTACTCTCACAAGAGTCAGCCGTGAAACAACTCAAAACACATGGCCTGGTCAAACATCATGACTAAACCGACAAGCTAGTGGTTAGCCTTCTATGACAACACTTTTACATATATCCGACTTACACTTTGGACGTATTCTGACTGATGTTTTAGAAGGCTTAAAACGTAGTATTCGTGTTTTAGCACCCGAGATGATTATCATTAGTGGTGATCTGACCCAGCGTGCAACAGCCAAAGAATATCAGCAAGCAGCTGACTTTCTTAGCTCACTCAATACATCTTATTTTATCGTTCCCGGCAATCATGATCTTAGTACATTCCGAGTTGTCGAACGGTTTATCTGTCCATGGCGTAATTGGAAAAAGTGGATTCAGTCTGATTTAGAGCCTCAATTTTCAACAGAAAACTATCAGCTTATTGGTATTAACACGGCCAGAAAAGCCGGCTTTTATATGGATTGGTCCAGAGGGCGAATCAGTCCTTCACAAATACAACACATTACACAGCAGGTGAGTCATGCACCTCAGCAACAACTTCAACTGCTTGTAGCACACCACCCTTTCTGGCTACCTCCACAATATGAAGCCAGACACCTCATCGGCGGTCGCGATGAAGCGTTAGCATCGTTTAGAGGCAGTGGTCTTGATTTAATACTCAGTGGGCATGTACATATTGATTATTGTCACGTGCTTGATGGCATGATCATCTCTCATGCTGGCACCACCACATCAGATAGACTTCTACCCGATACGCCAAATAGTTTCAACGTGATTCAAGGTGATAAACACTATTTGACTATTGCCCGTCATCATTGGCAACGAGGTGAATTTCAACTATCTCAGTCACAGGCTTTTCATCGTAAAAACGGACAATGGCATGAAGCCTAATCAAGACACAAGGCCCGAGACCAAAATACCGGTTTTTGTGAATAAACACGCTGGTAGTGCTGAAGCCGTCATAAACAGTTTAACAGCGTATGACAACTTAACTATCCACACCTTATCTGCCTCCGATATGCAAGCCGCTATCCAGAATGCCATTGATGATGGTCATAAACGCATTATCGTATCAGGTGGTGATGGTACGTTGGCATTAGCTGCTGGGATAATCGGCGGCACAGAAACAGAACTGGCCATTATTCCAGGTGGCACGCTCAACCATTTTGCCCAGCGCTTATCCATCCCGACCGATACCTCTTTAGCCATCGAACTGGCTATTCATGGTAAAGTGGTCAGCACCCATGTCGCTTATGTTAATGATCAGATATTTCTCAATACAAGCTCTGTTGGCGCTTATGTGACTTTTGTTCGCACCCGTGAATATCTGGAACGAAAAATGCGATATATGATGGCCAGCATATTGGCAGGTATCAGAAGACTCTACCATTTTCGCCATACTCACATTATTCTGAATGAACAAAAAATCAAAACGCCTCTGGTATTTGTTGGCGTCGGTGAACGCGATCTTCAAATCCCATCAGCAGGACAAGTTAAATCTGGTGGCCGTGAAGGTCTGCACCTTATCGTTATTCGCTGCAACAGTAGCTGGTCAGCTATCAAACTCATTTTTAGTGCGATGTTAATGGGAATTGATCCCTTAACTAAAGCAAAGCTTGTCGATAATGCCATTATTGACGAAGTGAAAGTGACCCTGCGTTCACGTAAAAAATGGCTTACTGTCGCTGTGGATGGTGAGTTAATCAAACTCAAACCACCATTACACTATCGTTTCAAACGCGATAGCCTGAATGTTGTTGTTCCAGATGCTAAGGATGGAGATGCATGAGTAATCGAACACGGTTTATACACCGACTTAGTTGGTTTTTAGATGAATCGATCACCTTACCCGGTGGCTATAAAATCGGTGCAGACGGGTTTCTTGGTCTTATTCCTGGCTTTGGTGACTTTATTGGTGGCCTGCTTTCCAGCGTGATTATTTATCAGGCTAATCAGCTAGGTGCACCGAAAACAATTCTGTTAAAAATGGCTATCAATATGTTAATTGATACCACACTAGGTGCTATTCCGGTCATTGGTGATATCTTTGATTTTGTCTGGAAAGCGAACCGGAGAAATGTCGCTCTACTCAGCGAGTATGAGCAACAACCCCGGCAGGTATATCGTAAAACACTGCTGGAAAATATCGCTATTATTCTTATCTTAATCACTATGATTAGCTTGGCGGTAGCCTTTGTCGGCTGGATTATCAGCTTAATCTGGACGGCATTGTTTCAATCTTAGTAAGAAAAACAACTATCAAAAAAAGGGAGTTATTATGGACTTAATACGAATTCTAATTGCTATTTTGTTACCACCACTTGGCGTTTTCTTACAAGTTGGCTTCGGTGGCGCTTTCTGGCTAAATATCCTGCTAACTATTCTCGGCTATATTCCGGGTATTGTTCATGCAGTATGGATTATTGCCAAGCGTTGATACCGAGTATGATGTCTTTTGTGATCAAGGCATCAGGTCAAAATGGAAACATGTTTGATGCCGGGATAAGTCCCGGCATTTTTGTATTTGTCTATGATCAATAATGTTGCGATCATATAACGCTAGCTCCTGCAAACCTCTCTAAGGTGAAAAATGAATAAAGTATTAATTTCTGTTCTGGGAAGTGATCAACCCGGAATCATGGCCGCTATTGCAGATGTGATTAATCAGCGCAACGGCAATATTGAGAATTTGAGTCAGACTCTGCTGAACTCTGTTTTTGGTGCGCTATTACTTGTTGATGTTCCGCATCATGAAAAAGCTGAAGAACTGCAAACAGCATTAGAAAACGCCTGTAACAAAATGGGACTATTCATCCGTGTACATCCATGGAATGAAAAAGCATCAGACTGGTATCAAAATAAACCTGAGGTTCAACCCTATATCGTCACGGTTATTGGGCCAGATCGTCAGGGTATTGTGGCTGAGGTGGCTGGACAACTGTTTAAACACGGTGTGAATATCACCAATATGCAAGCCATTTTCAAAGGGGGTAAAAACCCTATGGATAATTTAATGGTATTTGAAATTGATGTACCTAAAGCCACGATCATGAATGATTTACGTGATGCGCTAGCTGAAATCTCACAACGACTGGATCTGGAAGTCAGCGTGCAACATCGTAAAATTTTTGATTCCGTGAGCAATATACTTAATTAATCGCCGTTATATTCTTACCCGTTCATATCAGGACATAAAATGATTAATCCCAAAGACATTATTTCTACCTTACAAATGGTACGTGAAGAAAATCTGGATTTACGTACTGTGACTGTAGGGATCAGTCTTGCTGATTGTGTCAGTGATGACATTAATACTTTTAAACGCAAAATCTACGACAAAATCACCCGTATCGCCGGCAACCTTGTCAGTACCTGTAATCGTATCGAAAGACGCTACGGTATCGAAGTGGCTAATAAACGTATCTCTATCAGCCCCATCGGAGTAGTGGCTGCCCCCTTTAACTCTGATCAAATGGTGGAAATTGCGCTCACGCTTGATAAAGCTGCCTCGGAATTAGGTATCGACTTTATCGGTGGCTTCACCGCTCTAGTGGAAAAAGGCATGACACATGGTGACAGAGCGCTCATCAATGCTATTCCACAAGCATTAACTGAAAGCCAGCGCGTCTGCTCTTCAGTCAATGTCGCCAGCACTCGTGCCGGTATCAATATGGATGCCATCAAAGATATGGGCGTCATTATCAAACAAGCGGCTGAGATGACAGCAAAAGATGATGGTCTGGCAGCAGCAAAACTGGTTGTATTTGCTAATATCCCGCAAGACGTGCCTTTTATGGCTGGTGCATATCTTGGCATTGGTGAAGCCGATGCTGTCGTCAGTGTTGGTGTGAGTGGTCCTGGTGTGGTCAAAGCAGCCCTGGAACGTGCCCTCGAAGAAGAAGACGGTATGGACCTAAGTCGTGCAGCCGATGTCATTAAACAAACCGCAGCACGCCTCACACGAGCTGGCGAACTAGTTGGACGTGAAGTCGCGCAATTATTAGGGTTGCCCTTTGGTATTGTTGACCTTTCACTCGCCCCTACGCCGAATAAAAACGATAGCGTCGGTGAGATTTTTGAGGCCATCGGCTTACCTGCGATAGGCGCACCTGGAAGTACGGCCTTTTTATCGATGTTGAATGATGCTGTCAAAAAAGGTGGTGCCTTTGCCAGTTCACATGTCGGCGGACTCAGTGGTGCATTTATTCCAGTTTGTGAAGATTTGACGATTGCGGATTCAGCAGTGAATGGCACATTATCCCTTGAAAAACTGGAAGCCATGACGGCTGTATGTTCTGTTGGTTTGGATATGGTCGCTATACCTGGTGACACCTCTGCAGAGATGATTTCAGCCATTATTTCAGATGAAATGGCCATTGGTGTTATCAACAAAAAAACTACGGCAGCGCGTCTGATTCCTGCGCCAGGCAAGAAAGCCGGTGATCATGTTTTTTATGGTGGTTTACTAGGTGAAGGCCCAGTCATGGCTGTTAACATGGGTAGCCATGAGAACCGCTTTGTTCGACTCGGAGGACGTATTCCATCTCCGATACAAAGTCTAGTTAATTAAAACTAAATTATGAAAAAAGAACTCATTTTGTTGAGTTCTTTTTTTCAAGACTTTTGCCAAAATGTATACCTTTTAATTCAATAAATCTATAAATAAAAAAAGCAATAATTGCTACACCAATAAATAATCCCGTTGTAAATATCAGCCATTCTTTATTACCAAGCTTGCCATTACTTAAAACCAAAGCAAAGTATGGCAACATAAAAATCAGGTGAAAAATATACACAGAGTAAGATATATCAGCGAGAAATTTTGAAGACTTATGTCTGAAAATAGCTGAAATTGTCTTAATTATCCAATTATTTTCATTATGAGAAACACATATCCACCACCAAGAAAATAAAAATAATATTGAGATATGCAATGTTCGGTTCAGTTTATAAACAATCAATGCAGTGATCAAAACTAAGAGTATAGAGTAGGTGCGTGAATAATGCTTTCCCTCTAATACTAAATGAGCGAGAATCATACCTGCAGCAAAATTATGAAACTTTATTGGTAAAAAACTTGGCATAGGATAATGAAGATCAAAATGATATGAAACTCTCAGAATAGCCTGCATTGCAAGAATAAAAAGAAGCATAAAAATAAAAAAATGCTTTCTTAGAAAAAGAAACAATAATGGAAAAATCAAATAAAACTGCATTTCCAAACCTAAACTCCAGTCTGGCAATGGTGTGCTAAAAGCATATTCTGGTACTAAGCCAAAAATGAATGAAAGATGAATAAGTAAATTTCTTATTGGCTCATCAATATAGTATCTTTCCATACTGGTAATAGTATGCGGAAGAACGTGTGCGATTGATTCTCTTGCTTCTCCAAGAAAAACTGCAAAAAATAATGCGATGATTAATGCAACATAATATGCAGGAGCTATCCTAAAATAACGTCTCACATAGAAGTTTTTAACACCATTGAAGGTTATCAAGCCCTCATAGCTCTTACTGATAGAGGCTTGGAAATAAATTAAAAAACCCGATGCTAACATAAATGCATTAACGGCTTCTTGTCCAATATGGCCACCTAAAAAGCTTGGTCCTCCCCCCAAAATAGCTGCATGGTGATAAAACACAAAAAGAGCTGCCCATCCTCTTAAAAAATCAAACAAAGTAATTTCGTGTTTTATAATCGATTCCATTTCAATTATCACCAAGTAAATATAAATCACATATAAATTATTATCTTTGTAAAAAAAAGGGCTGATAAATCAGCCCTTTTTTATTTTCTCTAGAAATAATGACTTATTTCTTAGCAGCTTCGCGCTCTTTTGTTTCTTTGATAACTTCTTCAGCTACATTACGTGGACATGGCATGTAGTGTAAGAACTCCATAGAGAACTGACCACGACCAGATGTCATTGTACGTAGAGAACCGATGTAACCAAACATTTCACTCAGTGGCACTTCAGCTTTAATACGAACACCAGTTGCACCCGCATCCTGAGACTTGATCATACCGCGGCGACGGTTTAAGTCACCAATAACGTCACCGACATTATCTTCTGGTGTAAACACGTCAACTTTCATGATCGGCTCAAGTAACTGAGGGCCCGCTTTAGGAATAGACTGACGGAAACCACCCATTGCGGCTAATTCAAACGCGATGGCAGATGAGTCAACGGCGTGGAATGAACCATCAAATAAATTCACTTTAACGTCCAATAATGGGAAGCCGGCTAATACACCTCTACCCATCATTTTCTTGAAACCACCTTCAACAGCAGGCCAGAATTCACGAGGAACTGTACCACCAGTTACTGTAGATTCAAAAGCAAAACCGCTACCCGGCTCACCTGGTTCAATGATGTAATCGATACGCCCGAACTGACCAGAACCACCTGATTGTTTCTTATGCGTGTAGCTGTCTTCAACACGTTGCGTGATTGTTTCACGGTAAGCCACTTGCGGTTCACCAACGATAACGTCCACACCATGAGTACGCTTCAGGATATCTACTTTGATATCCAAATGCAGCTCACCCATACCTTTCATGATGGTTTCACCACTGTCTTCATCCGTTTCAACACGGAATGAAGGATCTTCTTTAATCATTTTACCCAGAGCGATACCTAATTTCTCTGCCGCACCTTTATCTTTAGGTGCAATAGCGATTGAGATAACAGGATCAGGGAAGACCATTGGTTCAAGGGTTGCTGCGTTCTTCGGATCACATAATGTGTGACCTGTTTGAACATCTTTCATACCTACAATAGCGATGATGTCACCCGCGTGAGCGTAATCAAGTTCGTTACGGTCGTTCGCATGCATTTCCACCATACGACCAACGCGTTCTGTTTTACCTGTGAAGGTATTCAGAATTGTGTCACCTTTGCGAATTTCACCAGAGTAGAGACGAACGAAGGTCAGTGCACCAAAACGGTCATCCATAATTTTGAATGCCAATGCGCGTAGTGGACCATTGATATCAACAGTCGCCACTTTACCTGTTTCGTTACCTTCTAAATCGACTTCTGGTTGTGGATCCACTTCTGTTGGATCAGGCAGGTAATCAACAACAGCATCTAATACTAATTGAAGACCTTTGTTTTTGAACGAGCTACCGCAGTAAGTTGGGAAGAACGCTAATTCTAATGTACCTTTACGGATGCATTTCTTCAGCTCATCAATTGAAGGCTCTTCACCTTCCAGATATTTTTCCATTAAATCATCGTCCTGCTCAACCGCAGTTTCGATAAGTTTTTCACGCCATTCTTCGATCTGATCAGCCATCTCTGCAGGTGGCTCTTCGATGCTGTAGTTTTCAGGATCTTTTTCGTCAGGCCAGTACCATGCTTTACGCGTTAACAGGTCAACAACACCTTTGAACTCATCTTCGATACCGATTGGCAGCACCATAACTAAAGGTGTGGCAGCAAGAACGTCTTCAACTTGCTTAACAACACGGTAGAAGTCTGCACCCATACGGTCAAGTTTGTTAACGTAGATCAGACGAGATACTTCTGATTCGTTAGCATAACGCCAGTTAGTTTCTGATTGAGGCTCAACACCACCACTACCACAGAAAACACCAATACCACCGTCAAGTACTTTTAATGAACGATATACTTCGATAGTGAAGTCAACGTGTCCCGGTGTATCGATAACGTTTAAGCGGTAACCTTTCCATGCACACGTGGTAGCAGCAGACTGAATGGTAATACCACGTTCAGCTTCCTGATCCATGAAGTCCATAGTTGATTCACCTTCGTGAACCTCACCAGTTTTATGAATTTTACCGGTCAGTTTCAGGATACGCTCAGTTGTTGTGGTTTTACCCGCATCAACGTGGGCGAAGATACCTATATTTCTGTACTTGGATAAATCAGAAGCCATAATCCTGTCTCTATTATTTAAATGAACAATTCGTGCATTTACACGGAGTTAAACCCGCCAATTCTAAACTAGAATCTTTGTATATGCACACATTTATAAGTAAAAAAGCGACAAAGACTGCTATGTCGCCATTCAATAAATCTACTATCTGGTAATGACAGCGTGATGTTAAATCATTTGCGGAATCTATAGAGGCTATTTAAACCTGTGTTGCATCGGTACCCATTGATAACGATATACGACCCCTGGTACCGACAGCACCAAAAACAAACTCAGCACTGTCACAAAAAATTCCCAACCTTGTGAGTAAACATCTCCGGAAAAGCGGATTTCAAAAGCTATACCGATAAGCAGGCTGATAAAAAAATACACGACTAATTCAACTAACCGAATCCAGTTTGATTTTTGTTCCAGTGCATAAACAAAAAACACACGTTCACCTATCCACGGTAGATTTGCCAATATAAAAAACAGCCCTAACATAAGCCAAATAGACATGTTGTTTCCTAAGAAAAAACGGTAGAACAAACCGACATTAATAATCCTGGAAATATCCCCAGTGCTAGCACCAATAAAGTATTAATGCTCAATACAAAACCAGCTGAACCAGAGGTATTCGCTTCATGATGATGTTCGGCATCATCAAAATACATGACTTTTATGACACGTAAATAATAAAAAGCACCGATCACTGACATCAGCACCGCAACCAATGCAACGGCTAACATATCTGCATCTACCACCGCTTTAACTACACCTAATTTGGCATAAAAACCTGCTAATGGTGGTATGCCTGCCATTGAAAACATCAAAATCAGCATTAAAAAAGCCAACCACGGATGTTGTTTGCTCAGTCCTTTAAAGTCATCAATATTATCTGCTTCAAAGCCGTAACGGCTCATCAACAGAATCACACCAAAACTGCCTAATGTCATGAGGGCATATACCAAGGTATAAAACATCGAAGCGGCATAACCTGCTTCCGTACCGGCAAGTACACCCATCAATAAAAAACCGACATGAGAAATCGTAGAATACGCCAGCATGCGTTTAATATTGGTCTGAGCGATAGCTACGACATTACCGATTATCATCGATAAAACAGCCATCAACATCAGCATCGGTTGCCAATAGCTTTGTAAGTCTATCAGTCCATCGACTAATAATCGAATCAACAAAGCAAAAGCAGCAATTTTAGGTGCTGCAGCAATAAAAAGCGTCATCGCTGTTGGTGCACCATGATAAACATCCGGTAACCACATATGAAACGGCACCGCGCCAAACTTAAAGCCGATACCAATAATAATAAAAACCAGTGCAAAGCTTAGGATTGTGTCATTGCTGGACGATGAATACACAGCTGCAGCAATATCCTGCAACATCAAACTTCCTGTAATGCCATAGATAATAGACATGCCATATAACAACATTCCCGAAGCAATGGCACCAAGGATAAAATATTTCATCGCTGCTTCAGTGGCAATCGCCGAATCACGATGCATTGCCACCATGGCATAAAGACACAAGGACAATAACTCCAGTCCTAAATACAAGGTTAGAAAGTGATTCGCCGACACCATAACGAACATTCCCAGCGTGGCGAACAAGGCTAAGACATAAAACTCGCCTTGAAGTAATTGGCGTACTCGTAAATATTCAACGGAATATAACAAGACACACATATTCACCAGACAGATAGCTATTTTTAATACATCACTCAGGCCATCTTTGACATAGGTGTCGGAAAAGGTCTTTCCGGCTTCGCCCCAAGAAGAAACCAGGATAATCAATACAGCAAGCAAACTTAACTGGCTGAGCCCATAGACCCAACTCACTTTTCTACTGCCAGTAAAAGCAACAAATAATAAGACAACACAAGCCATTGCCAGCATGACCATTTCAGGTAATGCAAACAACATATTTGGCACTTGGTAGTTCATTATCAGTTGTCCTTTTAGAGCTTGGATTGAGACACTTGTGTTAATAAATTTTCAACAGAAGCGTGCATCACGTCTAACAATGGATCAGGCCACAGACCTAACACTAAAACAATCACCGCTAAACTCGCTAACAGCATAAATTCACGCGTATTAATATCTTCCAGTTCAGCAACGTGTTGATTGGCCACTTCACCCCAAAAGACCCGTTTCACCATCCACAAGGTATAGGCGGCACCAAGAATTAAGGTTGTCGCCGCCAGAAAAGCAAACCAGAAATTCGCCTGAAAAGCAGCCAGAATCACCATAAACTCACCCACAAAACCTGAAGTGCCTGGAAGACCGGCATTTGCCATGGCAAAAAATACCGCAAACGCCGTGAATGTCGGCATGGTATTAATAACACCACCATAGGCACTAATTTCACGGGTATGCATCCGGTCATACAACACACCGACAGCCAGAAACATCGCTGCGGAAATAAAGCCATGTGACACCATCTGCACCATGGCACCCTCTACCGCCAGCACTGCACCACTACCTGTTGCTGAGTTGAAAAATATTCTGAAAACAATAAATAAGCCCAGCGTCACAAAGCCCATATGAGCAATACTCGAATAGGCGATTAATTTTTTCAGGTCCGACTGTACCAGTGCCACAAAGCCAATATAAACCACAGCAATCAATGACAAAGTAATCAATAACCAGTCAAAAACCATGCTGGCGTCTGGTGTAATAGGTAAGGCGAATCGGATAAAACCATAACCGCCAATCTTTAGGGTAATAGCCGCCAAAATGACTGAACCGCCGGTAGGGGCTTCAACGTGTGCATCTGGTAACCAGGTATGCACTGGCCACATGGGTACTTTGACGGCAAATGCAATCAAAAAGGCAAAAAACAGCCAGGTTTGCTCGGTCATGGATAAAGTAACCGCATGATAATCCAGCAATGAAAAACTGCCTGCAACGTGATGCAAATACAGCAAAGCAATTAATAAAAACACCGAACCAAAAAACGTATACAAAAAGAATTTGATCGTGGCATAAACACGATTCGGCCCACCCCAGATGCCGATAATCAAAAACAATGGAATCAGCATGGCTTCAAAAAACACATAAAACAATATGGCATCCAATGCTGAAAATACCGCCAGCATCAAACCTTCCATAATCAAAAAGGCTGCCAGGTAATGATTTAAGCGATATTCAATGACACGCCAGCCTGCCACTACAACCAGCAATGTCGAAATCGTTGTTAAAATGATTAATGGTAAAGAAAACCCATCAATACCAAGATGATAATTAATAGCAAACGTCGCAATCCAAGGATGCAACTCCTCAAACTGCATTTGATATGAGGTATTGTCAAAACCGATATACAGCGCGATGGATAATAAAATCGTCAGTGACGCTGTCCCCACCGCGAGCCATTTACTCAGGCATACCCGATCATTCAAAAACAGGCATAACAAGCCTGCAGAAATGGGTAACCAGATAATCAGACTTAACAATGGGAGTTGTGTCAGCATGGTTTTCTATTCCGTCCCTGTCATGCTACAAAAAAGGTGAGTAACAGGCCCACACCAATAATCATTGCAAAGGCATAGTGATACAAATAGCCAGTCTGTATCTGTCTGGCTAAACGTGAACACCATGCCACCGTCTTGGCTGAACCATTCACCAGGGCACCATCAATCAACATACGATCACCAACTCGCCATAAAAGCTGGCCTAGTTGACGGGAGCCACCAGCAATCACCGTCTGATTAAAGTCATCAAAACCATATTTATTGATCAGGATTCGATAAATAAACTGACCTTTATTCTGTAAAACAGCCGGTAAATCAGGTCGCCGTAAATATAAAAACCAAGCTATCACGATACCCGCCATTGCTAACCAGAACGGAGCCGCCGTGAGGCCGTGCAATATAAAGCTCAACACACCATGAAATTCTGTTGCCTGCTCAGCTAGAATTTCATGAGTCGTTGCCACATAAATAGCATCGGCAAAAAACTCACCGTAGACCACGCTACCGATCCAGTAACCAGCAATAACCGAAGGGATTGCCAGCAGTATCAATGGCAAGGTGACCACCCATGGAGACTCATTAGGCTGATGTCCGTGCTCAGTGTTAAATCGTGGCTTACCATGGAACACCATAAAAAACAGGCGGAAACTATAAAGGGATGTGATTAATACGCCCGATAACACAGAAAAATAGGCAAAGCCATGACCAGGTATATTCGAAGCATGGACAGCCTCAATGATGGCATCTTTAGAAAAGAAGCCGGCAAAACCAGGGAAACCGATCAACGCTAAGGAACCAATCAGGCTGGTCCAGTAAGTTATCGGCATATACTTTTTCAGCCCGCCCATCTTGCGCATATCCTGCTCATGATGCATAGCGATAATCACCGAACCTGCCGCCAAGAAAAGTAATGCTTTGAAAAAAGCATGCGTCAACAGATGGAAGACACCAGCGGCATAGGCCGACACACCTAATGCCACCGTCATATAACCTAATTGTGACAAGGTCGAATAAGCGATAACACGCTTAATGTCGTTTTGAACTAACCCCAGCAGCCCCATAAAAAAGGCAGTAATGGCGCCAATAATCAGTACAAATGACAATGCCGTTTCTGAAAGCTCAAACAAAGGTGACATACGCGCCACCATGAAAATACCGGCCGTCACCATGGTCGCCGCATGAATCAAAGCTGAAATAGGCGTCGGCCCTTCCATCGAATCTGGCAACCAAACATGTAATGGTACTTGTGCAGACTTACCCATAGCACCGATAAATAATAATATGCAGGTCAGTGTCATTACCGACCATGTCACATCAGGAAACAGGCTAATGGTTTCTTCTGCCATATATGGCGCTTGTTGGAAGACCGTCACATAATCCAGACTCCCGGCATACATCAGTACCGCAGCAATGCCTAGTAAAAAGCCAAAATCGCCGACTCTATTGACCAGAAAAGCCTTAAGATTGGCGTAAATCGCCGTCGGTTTTTTATACCAAAAACCAATTAACAGGTACGACACCAGTCCTACAGCTTCCCAACCAAAAAATAACTGCATAAAGTTATTCGCCATCACCAGCATCAGCATGGCAAAAGTAAACAACGAGATATAACTAAAGAAACGACAATAACCATCGTCATCGTGCATATAACCAATGGTATATATATGCACCATCAGCGAAACAAAGGTCACCACGGTCATCATTACGGCACTTAAGCTATCAATCATAAAACCGACTTCAAGCCGCAATGAGCCAGCCTGTAACCATTGATAAACCATGCCGTTATAAGTCAGTCCATCAACAGTAACGAGTTTCAGTACCCAGGCAGATAAAAAGAAAGCAACACCTACCGAAAAAATAGTAATCCGATGGGTCCAGCTTCGTCCCAAATGGTGACCAAACAAACCTGCAGCAATACTGCCAAACAAAGGCGCGATGACAATGGCAAGCAGCAAGCTCTGTGGCATTCGTTACCCCTTTAACCTATCCAGGTCAGACACATTAATGGTGCTGAGATTACGGAATAAAACCACCAAAATGGCCAGACCAATAGCCGCTTCCGCTGCTGCCACCGTTAAAATAAAGAACACAAACACCTGACCAGCGGGGTCTCCCAGAAAGTGCGAAAAAGCAATAAAGTTAAGATTTACCGCTAACAGCATCAATTCAATACACATCAATAAAATAATGATGTTTTTACGATTCAAAAAAATGCCCGCTAAAGACAAGCTGAACAATATGGCAGCGAGAATAAGATAGTCAGATAACACCATCATGGCTCTCTCCCATCTCCTTCCTGTTTTTGTCGAAGATCTACCATTCTGACCCGATCTGTAGATTTAACTGTCACCTGTTTAGCCGGATCCTGCAATTTACGGTGGTGTTCACGCAATGTCAGTGTGATGGCCGCCACAATGGCAACCGTTAAAATGACAGAGGCAATTTCAAACGGATACACATAAACGGTATACAGCAAACGTCCCAACATTTTGGTATTGCTGGCGTCAGTCGCTGCGGCAGCGCTAATATTAAATTGCGGGGCATTCAATACAGCAATCATCTCTACCACAATCAACGCCGCCACAATAATGCCGAGTGGTAAATAACGCGTGAAACCTTCTTTGAGTGGAGCCAGATCAATATCCAGCATCATCACGACAAAGAGAAACAACACCAAGACCGCCCCCACGTAGACAAGGACCAGACTAATGGCAAGGAACTCTGCTTCTAGCATTAGCCAGATACCAGCACTGGTGAAAAAGGCTAACACCAGAAATAACGCTGCCCGCACAGGGTTGCGTACTGTTATCACCATCGTTGCAGCAAACAATAAAATAGCCGCAAAGGTATAAAAGATAATGCTTTCCACTAGTCAGTCATCCTAACGATATGGTGCATCAGCCGCACGATCAGCAGCAATCTCTGGCTCATACTTATCCCCTATTGCCAGTAATTTATCTTTAGTCATAATTTGTTCGCCTCGATTTTCAAAGTGGAACTCAAAATGACGAGTTTCGACAATGGAATCGACCGGACAGGACTCTTCACAAAACCCACAATAAATACATTTAAACAAATCAATATCGTAACGTGTGGTGCGACGACTGCCGTCATCTCTGGGCTCGGTTTCGATAGTAATGGCTAATGCCGGACAGACCGCTTCACATAATTTACAGCCAATACAGCGTTCCTCCCCGTTCGGGTAACGTCTTAATGCATGAAGTCCTCTGAACCGGGGTGACTGAGGTGTTTTTTCTTCAGGGTATTGAACCGTCACCTTACCAGCAAATAAATAACGCCCGGTTAAACGAAGTCCCTGAATGAGCTCCCACAATAAAAAACTCTTAAAAAAATGACGGAGACCTGACATCATCCTCCTCCCGCAGTTAATACTGCACTTTCTGTGAACCAAGGCCCGATATCCAATACTTGAGCCGTCGACACAATCACCAACCAGACAAGTGTCACCGGAATAAATATTTTCCAGCCCAAACGCATAATCTGGTCATAACGATAACGCGGAAATGTTGCTCGAAACCACAGATACATAAACAAGAATATGGCTGTTTTTGCTAATAACCACACCAAACCAGGTACCCAGGCAAAAGCCGACTCCAACACAGGGATACCGTCAAACGGTGATAACCAGCCGCCCATAAATAACGTCGCAGCCAGCATGGAAATCAAAATCATATCGGCATATTCAGCGAGGAAAAAAATAGCAAACGCCATACCGGAATATTCCACATGGAAACCGGCGACGATTTCAGATTCCCCTTCAGCAATATCAAACGGAGCACGGTTGGTTTCTGCCACCCCGGAGATAAAATAAACAATAAACAACGGAAACAGCGGTATGAAATACCAGTGCCAGAAGCCACCTTGCTGAGCCAGCACAATCTCACCAAGATTCAGACTGCCAGCCGCAATGAGTACACCGACCAAAGCAAATCCCATAGCAATTTCATACGACACCACTTGTGCCGCACTACGTAATGCGCCTAAAAAGGCATAACGAGAATTAGATGCCCAACCTGCCACCACCACGCCATACACACTCATTGAGGTGATCGCTAAGATGTACAAAAGACCGGCATCAATGTCAGCCAACACCATGCCATCATCAAACGGCATTACCGCCCAGGCCGCCAGCGCCGGGCCAATCGCCAAAACTGGCGCTATCAGAAACAAATATAAATTGGATTTTGCTGGAAAAATCACTTCTTTAAGTAGCAGTTTCAGGCCATCTGCTATCGGTTGTAATAATCCCCAGGGACCGACTCTGTTAGGACCAATCCGCGTTTGTATATAACCAATCACTTTACGCTCGGCGTAAGTCAGATAGGCGACTGACAGCATTAAAGGCACAATAATTAATAAGATCTTCAGCAGATTCGGCAAGATATCCTGTAAAAACATATCGATCATGTGGCTGCCTCACTTTGAGAAACAGAGACCTGACCAAATAAGCTGACTAAGCGGTTAGCCGCATCTGTAGTGGCCGCGACATACACGCAGCCATCTGCAATATTGTCATCAATCTCTAATGGTAAGCGTACCACTTTGTCTTCTTGTGTCAGCGTCAACGGCGTTTGATGGTTCAAATCCCATTTTTCTGCTTCTTTTCTGTTGATACGGGCAAACTGGGCACGCTGAGTTTCAGGCGTTTTTTGTAATGCGTCACTGTGTCTTAGTAAAACATCAGTCCGATACATTGGCACTTCAGAAATCATCATCAACTCTGATTCTGCCGTCAACGAATCAGGAATATAAGCTGAAACCGTCTTCGCCTGCATCTCAGACTGGTTTTGTCGAATCTCATCCACCACATCCTGTGACGAAATATAGTCAAACCCTTGTATTTGGCTGACATTGCCCAGTACACGCAGAACTTTCCAACCAGGCCGACTATCACCTCTGGGAGCAACAGCACCAGCAAACTGCTGCCATTGTTTATCCATTCCGACAAACGTGCCAGATGTTTCAGTAAAACAGGCCGTGGGTAATATCACATCGGCCGTTTGTCTTAAAAATTCACTGTCAAAACTATGCAGCCCCACCACAAAACTAGCGCGTTTTAATGCCTGTTTGGCTATTACTGGCACCGCAGTATCCTGTAATGCATCAAAGTCCATCAGCACATAAGCCCGCAGACTCTGTTGCCACATTTGCAGACTATTCTTAGCTGCACCACCGGGTAGCGTATTGGCAATCAAATGAGCCTGACTATTGGCTGATGGCATAACAACACAACGGCTGCCAGATAACTCGGCAATCTTCTGCACTAGAGCACGAATTTTCGCTGCATTGGGATGGTGATTGGCTAAATCTCCTACAATAAGTGTTGCGGTAGTGGCATTGGATAATTGCATTGCCACATTTTGCTCAAACGCACTGGGCGTACGTTCCGGATACAAAGCCTGCCACTCATCATCAGTGTCATTGGCAATTGACGATAAGACTTTGGCAATACCAGCTAATGTTGTGAGCATCGCATTGATATCAACAGCCATTTCATACTCAACCGGCATCAGCATATCGGTCAGGAAAAAATTGATATTAGTTACTGCCGCTCCAACCAAGGCCGCCTGTCTTATCCGATGAGCAAGGATAGGTTGTTCAGCCCGGATATTGCTGCCAATCAAGACAACAGCATCACTTTCCTGCACTTCTGCCAATGTCCAATTATTCAGAGGATACTGTTCTGGATGATCTGAAAAATCCTGTTGACGCAGGCGATGGTCAATATTCTCAACACCTAAGCCCCGTAACCATTTCTGAAAAAGAAACGCTTCTTCCAAGGTCGCTGTCGGGGAAATTAAGCCACCCACCTCTTCTGTTCCATGTTTGTTAATAACGGTTTGCAAACCTTTTACCGCAGTTTCCAGCGCGGTTTGCCAGTCAACCACCTGCCAGTCACCCTCCACCTTAATCATCGGATCAGTAATTCGCTTTGAATGGGCCAAGCCTTGATAGGAGAATCTGTCTCTATCTGATAACCAGGCCTCATTGATAGACTCGTTATCTCTTGGCACCACTCGCATCACATCATTTTGTCTGACATGCAGCTCAATATTGGAACCAATGGCATCATGAGGTGCGATAGAAGGATGGGCTTTCATTTCCCAGGCACGCGCCTTATAACGAAACGGTTTTGAGGTTAAGGCCCCCACAGGACAGAGATCGATAATATTGCCGGACAGCTCTGAAACCAGACTGTGCTCGACATAGGTACCGATTTCCATATGTTCGCCACGCCCAGTTGCCCCAAGCTCTTTAACGCCGGCGATTTCCACACCAAAACGAACGCAACGAGTGCAATGAATGCAGCGTGTCATATCGGTACGAATCAAAGGCCCAATATCTTTGTCTTTGACAACACGTTTGCCTTCTGTAAAGCGGCTAACGCCTTCGCCATACCCCATGGAAAGATCTTGCAACTCGCATTCACCACCCTGATCACAGATAGGGCAATCCAGCGGATGATTAATCAGCAAAAATTCCATTACACTGCGTTGAGCATTGACCGCGACTTTGGAATGAGTAAACACCTTCATGCCTTCCGTAACGGGAGTCGCACACGCTGGCAACGCTTTACGGGATTTATCGACTTCGACAAGGCACATCCGGCAGTTCGCCGCTATCGACAGCTTTTTGTGATAACAAAAACGTGGAATATCAATGCCCGCCTCATCAGCAGCCTGAATAATCATTTTTGTTGAATCCACTTTCAGCGGAATACCGTCGATTTCGATATTAACCATGTCTACTCAGCCTTCACGCTGTGTTATCCATACACCGACCGTGATCGATGTGATATTGAAATTCATCACGAAAATGTTTGATGAAACTGACAACCGGAGCCGCGGCAGCATCACCCAAGGCACAAATCGTATTGCCATTGATATTTTCAGCAACATCCACCAGCCGATCTAAATCTTCTTGTCTGCCTTGGCCTTCTTCAATCCGTTTCACAACCCGATATAACCAGCCAGTGCCTTCACGGCAAGGCGTACACTGCCCACATGACTCTTCATAATAAAAATAGGCGATTCGTTGCAGCGCTTTCACCATACAGGTTGAATCATCCATGACAATCACTGACCCGGCCCCCAGCATGGAACGTGCTTTGGCTATGCCGTCATAACTCATATCGAGTCCCATCATAATCTCAGCAGGCACCACAGGCGTCGACGATCCCCCCGGAATCACCGCTTTTAACTGATGACCGTTCCGGACGCCACCTGCTAATTCCAACAATTCAGCAAATGGCGTACCCAGAGGCACTTCATAATTTCCGGGTTTATTAACGTGACCGGTCATACAAAAAATCTTACTACCGCCATTATTCGGTGTGCCCAATTCATGAAACCAATCAGCACCATGCTGTAAAATCACCGGGATAGACGCCAAACTTTCAGTATTATTAATCGTCGTCGGCCTGCCATATAAACCATAGCCAGCAGGAAAAGGCGGTTTATAACGTGGCTGACCTTTTTTACCTTCCAGTGATTCGAGTAAGGCGGTTTCTTCACCGCAAATATAGGCGCCTGCACCAACATGGGTATGAAGCTGAAAGTTGAAGCCACTACCCAGAAGATCCTTACCTAGATAACCCGCCTCCCTGGCTTCTTCCAATGCCGCTTCAAAGCGCTCTATGGGCTCATAAAATTCACCACGGATGTAGTTGTAACCCGTTTGGGCACCAATGGTGTAACCAGCGATAATCATGCCTTCTATCACCTGGTGTGGATTAAACCTGAGAATGTCACGGTCTTTACAGGTGCCGGGCTCGCCTTCATCAGAATTACAGACAATATATTTATCGCCGGGCAAACGTCTGGGCATGAAGCTCCATTTCAACCCAGTAGGGAAACCGGCGCCACCACGGCCACGTAATGCCGAGTTTTTAATCTGTTCGATAATGGCTTCAGGTTTGAGCTTATTACTCAGGATATTTTCAAGCACCTGATAACCACCTACCTGACGATAGGCATCCAAGTTCCACGATGGAGACAGATGGCTGGTACGAAAGCAGACTTGATCCAGCTTCATGACTGAACCCCGTCAATTAAAGCATCAATTTTTTCTTTAGTGAGGTATTCATGATATTGCTTATCCATCAACAACATTGGTGCACCGACACAAGCCCCAAGACACTCCACTTCTTTTAGCGTGAACAAACCATCTTCTGTTGTTTCCCCTGGCTTAATGGATAAGCGTTGCTGCAAATGTTCGAGAATTTCTTCTGATCCACACAACATGCAAGAGATATTGGTACACAGGCTAATCTTATGTTTACCGACCGGCTCCAGCTCAAACATGCTATAAAAGGTAGCCACCTCGTAGACACTGATGTTTGACATGGATAAGTATTCCGCCAACGCATCCATAATGGCTCTGGAAAGCCAGCCACCATTCGCTTCTTGCAGAATATGTAAACATGGAATGATCGCCGACTGAGCCCGGCCTATCGGGTATTTGGCTATCCACTTATCCAACTCAGCACGAAGTTGCTCAGTAAATAAAGTCTGTTTAGGTCCGGTCAATACCATTTCTGTCATCGGTCAATCTCACCAAACACAATATCCATCGTACCGATAATGGCAACGACATCCGCCAACATATGACCTTTTGCCATTTCATCCATAGCTGCCAGATGTGGAAACCCCGGAGCTCTGATTTTCACGCGATAAGGCTTATTAGCCCCATCCGAAATCATATAAATACCAAACTCGCCTTTGGGATGTTCAATCGCACTGTAAACTTCACCTTCCGGGACACAATAACCTTCGGTAAATAGTTTGAAGTGATGAATTAAGGCTTCCATATCATTTTTCATCGTGCTGCGTTTAGGCGGGGCGACTTTGGTGTCATCAACAATCACTGGCCCCGGGTTCGCTCTGAGCCAATCAACGCATTGCTTAATAATACGATTAGATTCACGCATCTCAGCGACACGGACTAAATAGCGATCGTAACAGTCGCCCTCCTTACCTATCGGAATATCAAAGTCCAATTGGTCATAGACTTCATAAGGCTGTTTACGGCGTAAATCCCATTCAATACCTGAACCTCTTAACATCGGCCCTGAAAAACCAAGTTGCAAGGCTCGCTCCGGACTGACCACACCAATACCGACAGTGCGTTGTTTCCAGATACGGTTGTCGGTTAATAAGGTCTCGTATTCGTCGACACAATGAGGAAATCGTAGTGTGAAGTCTTCTATAAAGTCCAATAGACTGCCTTCACGATTTTGATTCTTTTTCTTTATCTCTTTTTCGTTGTGCCATTTAGATGTTTGATATTGAGGCATCTTATCGGGTAAATCACGGTAAACGCCGCCGGGACGGTAATAGGTGGCATGCATTCTTGCCCCTGATACCGCCTCGTAACAATCCATCAAATCTTCACGTTCACGAAAGCAATAAAGAAAAACAGTCATCGCGCCAATATCAAGGCCATGGGCTCCCAGCCACATCAAATGATTTAACACCCGGGTAATCTCATCAAACATGACCCGGATATATTGCGCTCTGACGGGCACATCGATGCCAATCAGTTTTTCAATAGCCATCACATAGGCGTGTTCGTTACACATCATCGACACATAATCGAGACGGTCCATATAACCGATGCTTTGATTAAATGGCTTGGATTCAGCCAGCTTTTCGGTACCCCGATGCAGCAGACCAACATGCGGATCCGCTCTGACAATTACTTCACCATCCATTTCCAGAATAAGGCGGAGTACGCCATGTGCAGCCGGATGTTGTGGACCAAAGTTCAGTGTGAAATTTTTTATCTCAGCCATTATTTCTCATCCCTGAAATAACGGTTATCGTCACGAATCACCCTGGGTACAAGGGTTCTTGGTTCAATGCTGACCGGTTCATACACCACACGTTTCTTGTCTTCATCGTAACGCATCTCAACATTGCCAATAAGCGGGAAGTCTTTGCGAAACGGGTGGCCGACGAAGCCGTAGTCGGTCAAAATGCGGCGTAAATCAGGATGACCTTCAAATAAAATACCAAACATATCAAAGGCTTCACGCTCATACCAATCTGCACACGCCCAGACACTTGTTACGCTGTCGACAAGGGGCTGCTCGGCAGCCAGTCTGACTTTCAGTCGTAAGCGTTGGTTATGTTTGATTGACTGCAACTGATAAACCACAGCAAAGCGATAACCATCCGTCACTGGTTCTGCATGACCCAATCCATCTACAGCGCGGCTAAAGCCAAACTCTGTTGATTGTTTCGTTTCCCAACTGCTGCCACCGTACTCTGAGTAATCCACTCCCGCCAAATCCATTAATTGCTCAAATTGATAGTCATCGCGTAGTGTTGTGCAAACGTTGATAAGGTGCTCTGCTGCCACATGCAAAGTGATTTCATCTCTAACCAGCTCACAGTCCAGCAAGGCTTCTGAAAAATCCTGTTCAAGTTTAGCTTTTAGGGTTTGCATCATAAAACAGGTCGCTTTCAGGGTTGTCTGGCTATGGTATTAGTACGGTGAATTTTTTTCTGCAGTTGTAATATTCCGTACAGTAATGCCTCAGCCGTTGGGGGGCAGCCCGGAACATAGATATCTACGGGTACAATCCGGTCACAACCACGGACTACAGAATAAGAGTAATGATAATAACCACCGCCGTTAGCACAGGAGCCCATGGAAATCACCCAGCGTGGTTCGGACATCTGGTCGTATACTTTACGAAGTGCCGGCGCCATTTTATTTACCAGTGTACCGGCAACGATCATTACATCAGATTGACGAGGACTGGCTCTGAATACAATGCCAAATCGGTCCAGATCATAACGCGCAGCACCCGCATGCATCATTTCAACAGCACAGCAGGCCAGACCAAATGTCATTGGCCATAAGGATCCGGTTCTTGCCCAGTTAATCAGTTTGTCAGCTGATGTGGTGACAACGCCTTTTTCGAGAACACCTTCTATTCCCATTCCAGCGCTCCTTTTTTCCACTCATACACAAACCCAACCACCAGAATGCCCAGAAATAAGAACATAGCGAGAAGTCCAAACACACCGATCTCATCCAACACGATGGCCCAGGGGAACAGGAATGCAATTTCTAAATCGAAGATAATAAAGAGAATAGCGACGAGATAATAACGGACATCAAACTTCATGTGAGCGTCTTCAAAAGGCTCGAACCCACATTCATACGCTGAGCGTTTTTCACTATCCGGATGACGAGGTCCTAATACAAAACCAGCCAGCAATGGCAGAACACCAAAGCCGATGCCGATAATGATAAACAACAAAATCGGGAGATAATTCTCCAGCATGCTGCGCTTCCTTACGATGTCTCGACAACTCAGCATGAGGGACTTGCGTCACTGCTCATGCCCCTGATTGCATTCTCAACTATGACAGCAATCATCAGGATTGATACTACACATTAAAAACGCTGATGAGAAGTCACAATATTTGATAAATAACGATTTTTACCAAGCTTGTGAGACTAGACAGAACTGAATGGATTATGCTCGAATATGCCTTACTTTGATTTGAGCAATGCTCAATTCCCATTAAACCAATGTCTCAGATAAAAAAACAATAAGGTGCATCATTTCAGGTGAATAAGAATAAGTGGTTAAGTACACCTGTTGTGGTAGCGATCATCATTTTATTGGCGGCTTTAATGGCTGCTGGCGTAGCAGCTTCGCATTTATTCTCACTGATTCAGGAGGATGTCACGTCACGTCTAAACACGGCATTAGATACCTCCATTAATAGAGTCAAACAATCTTTCACCAATCACCAGCGAAATAGTGTTTATTGGGCAGAGAATACCGTTATTCAGCAAATCGCTTTATTAGCTAATAAACACGAAAACAGAGCGATGCAGCAGGATTTATATCAACTCGTTGATGGCAGTCTGAAAGCAACGATCACTAATGAAGGTTACCGAGACTACAAATTATTTAACCTCAACGGTGAGTTGATTCTGTCGGGCATCAGCGGTTTTGCAAAACCTGAACAGAATATTACCCTGCCAGATAATATTCTCGCTGCATTATCGAAAAAAGCTGTCTATACCTCTCATCCATTTATGCCTTCTTCCGTATGGCAATCAACGTTACGTCATCAATATCCCTTACCAACCATGTTATTTATTGCTCCTATTCATGATTGGGCGGGAAAGACAGTAGCTTTTTTTGCGTTTGAAAGTAATCCAGACAAGCTGTTTAACCCGGCTTTTCATGAAAATCAGGTCGGACAAACAGGTCAGGCTTATGCCATAGATGAACAAGGGAGGATGCTGACCCAAAGTAAATTTACTAACCAATTAATTCGTGCAGGATTAATCGATGCTTCGAATCCGCTCACTGAGTTGAAACTGGAAGTTCGTGACCCCGGTTTTGATTTACTGGAATCACCCGACAAAAAAGTGAAAAGCCCTATGCCATTGACATTGATGGCTAAGTCGCTGACTCAGCATAAAACTGGGGTCAATCTGAAAGGCTATCGTGATTATCGTGGCGTCAGAGTCATCGGTAGCTGGCGCTGGGATGAGCAACTCAATATGGGGGTTGTCACAGAAACAGAGGTTTCCGAAGTATACAAACTATACCGTTCGCTGTTATTCAGCGTGATTGTCAGTATTGTGTTTATCATTTTTATGACGGCATTTGGTACCTATTTCTATCGCCGTTCCACTCAGCAACAAATTGTCTCACTGCAACAACGTGATGCCATTATTAAACAAACAGATGATGGTTTTGTCACCATCGATGATCAGGGAAGAATCACGATGGTCAATCCCGCCATCTGTTTGCTATTTGGCTATCAGGAAGCCGAATTGATTGGTCAGCCGGTATCCATCTTAATAGATGAAGAACAGCGACATAAACATGATAATTATCTGAAACAAGCGGATATACATGAACCGAAAATTATTCATCGGACCCGTTCATTATCAGCGACCAGGAAAGATGGCAGCCAATTTCCGATTGAACTCAATGTTAGTCCAATGCAGTTTGGCCATCGTAAATTTTATATTGGCGTGATTCGTGATATTTCTGAACGTTATCAATACCAGCAAGAACTGATCAAAGCCATGCAGCAGGCTGAACATGCTAATCAGGCTAAAAGTGAGTTTCTTGCCAAGATGAGTCATGAGCTGAGAACACCGCTCAATGCCATTATCGGTTTCTCTCAGCTGTTACAGATGGATAAGTTAAGTGATGACCAACGCGAATCGGTCAGTATGATTGAAAGCTCAGGTAATCATTTACTGTCATTAATCAATGAGGTGCTTGACCTGTCACGTATAGAGAGTGGTCATATGTCAGTTTCAGTGGAAGATGTCGAACTAAAACCACTCATCGAACATATTCTACCTTTCATTCATAATCAACTTAGTGCTCTTGATTTACGTATTACCGAAAGTTACCTAACACAATCCTCATCTCTATTTGTCCGTGCCGACCACATTAAATTAAAACAGGTATTGCTTAATCTATTATCCAATGCGGCAAAATACAATAAGCCTAGTGGCAGTATAGAAATTATTGTCAGCCATACGGATAGTGACTCGATACGCATTGCCATCAAAGACACGGGCTACGGTATTGATGAAAATTTACAGCAACGTCTTTTCGAGCCTTTTGACCGTCTTGATAAAGACACCTCTGATATACAGGGAACAGGAATAGGGCTGGTTATTAGCCGTGAACTGATTAAGCTAATGAATGGACGTTTTGGCTTTGAAAGCAAGCGAGATATAGGATCGACATTCTGGATAGAACTTCAGCGATCATCCGTCAACAATAGCTCGATATTATCAGCTGCAAATAATCAGTCTGATCAATTGGATGGTGAGCAGACTCAGCATATCAAAGTGTTATGTATAGAAGACAACCCTACCAACTTAAACCTGATGCAGCGGTTTTTTAAACAGTACCCGCAATTTATTCTGCTAACAGCCGCCGATGCAGAATCAGGGTTAGAAATAGCCAGACAATTTGAGCCTCAAGTGATTCTGATGGATATTAACTTACCAGGCAAAAATGGCTTCGAGGCATTAAAAGACCTGAAACGTTCAGCCATCACTCGCGATATCAAAACAATTGCGTTAAGTGCAAACGCCATGCGAGAAGACATTGATAGAGGCCTGAAAGCAGGTTTTGATTATTATCTGACTAAACCGCTTAACTTTGAACTGTTAATTGAAACTATCAACCAAGCTATAGAAAAATCTATCAAGCACTAAGCTCAGTTGAGTCACCCTAAACAGGTATAAGTTAAGCTGACTCGGCCCAGTGTTGTATGGCGTCTAACGCCTGCTGGTTTAATGCTATTGCACGTTTTTCATGACTAGCTTCAATATAACAACGGAGCTCCGGCGCATTGCCAGAGGGCCTGATGTGAATGATTTCATCATTAGCAAAAGACATTCTCACACCATCGGTTGTATCAACAGCTTTCACCTCACCCATGAATGGAAATAGCTGTTTAACCTGCTCTCGACTCAGCTCATTATCAGGTAATAATGTTTCAAGCAGTAAACGACTTTTTTCCAGTGCGAAGTTTTTCAGTCGATCACTACTGGTGTAAATCGCAGGCATAGAAGAATTCAGCTCAGACACGCTCTGTTGTCGTTGTTTGGCTAATAACAACACACTTAAAATAACAATAACCGCATCCCTTGTAGGCAAAGGGCTTAATGTATTTCCTGCTAACTCAATGGCTGATTGCTGTAAAAAACCGCCATTGGCTTCATAACCCACAATACATTTTTTTGATTCTGCGACTGCCGTTTGCATGGCTGAAATAACATAAGGTGAACCTATTCGGGTACGTATGACCTGCTCAAAAAAGTCAGCATTGACAGCGGAGTTACTGCTGACAGGGGTCACGACAATATCAGCAGCAAGATAGATCGCTGTTAACAAACCGACAATATCGCCTCTAAGCCAACGTCCCTTTTCATCACTAATAAGCGGTCGATCACTATCACCATCCGTGGACACAATCGCATCCAGCTTATGCTCCGATGCCCATTGTTGAGCAAGTTTGACATCTTCCGGACGAATAGCTTCAGTATCCACTGACACAAATTGATCACTTCGCCCCAGACAAATAGTGTTTGCACCTAGCACAGATAAAATCTGTTGGAGTAAATCCCTACCTACAGCAGAATGCTGGTAAATACCAATCGTCATGCCTGACAAGCAATTTTCTGGGAAAAAATGTGAGAAGCGTTCGATATAGAGCGTTTCAGCTAATAAAGATGGCTCAGCAAAAACATCATCTTGTTTGATAAACTGACCGTCGTTATTAAACAACTCATCAGGAATATCAACAAACTGTTGTTTTATGGCTTGTTCATCCGCCTGCAGTATTTCCCCAATCGGCAAATTAAATTTCATGCCATTACGGTCATCAGGGATATGACTTCCGGTCACCATAATGGTCGGCATTTTATGTTGGATACCGTACAAAGCAACCGCTGGCGACGGAATAAACCCCAAGTTAACGGGCTGTAAACCATAATACTCACAGGCTTTAGCCACGGCATTCATAATGCGCGGACTGCTTAACCTCAAATCGCCACCAATACCGAACTCATCACCTGTTTGTATCTGCTTATCAGCTATCAGATGCTGCAAAAATGCTGCGGTATAAGCAAAACAAACTCGATCTGTCATATCCGTGACCAGACCACGCGTACCACTGGTACCAAATTTGACGCCAGAATCTGACATCAATTGTTCAATATGAATTTTCATCTGAATAGCTTAGTTGCGGTGATAATTATCCTGGAAGCGAACAATATCGTCTTCACCAAGATAACCACCAGATTGGATTTCGATAATCTCTAAAGGTACACGTCCCGGATTATGCAGCCGGTGTTTTTGTCCGACAGGAATGAAAGTCGATTCATTTTCAGAAAGTAAGAAAACCTCATCTTCTCTGGTTACTTCAGCCGTACCCTGGACTACCACCCAATGCTCAGCACGATGGTGATGCATTTGTAAGGAGAGTGACGCACCCGGTTTTACTCGGATACGCTTAACCTGAAACCGTTCGCCCAAATCAATAGAGTCATAATACCCCCAAGGGCGGTAACAAAGACGATGATTTTCAGCTTCAGGGCGTGACTGTGCCTTGAGTTTGGCAACGATATCTTTGATATCCTGCGCCTGTGCTTTACTGGCGACCATCACCGCATCCGCTGTTTCAACGATCACCAGATCCTCAACACCTATCGCAGAGACAAGTCGGTGTTCACTATGAATATAAGCATTTCTCACATTCTGTATTTCGACATCGCCTTTCAGAACATTATTGTTCTCATCCTGCTGTGAACACTCCCACAACGATGACCAGGAACCGACATCATTCCAGCCAGCATCAAGCGGCACGACGACGGCCTTATTGGTTTTCTCCATCAAAGCATAATCAATGGAGTCCGATGGGCAGGCTTCAAATGCGGCTTTATTTAAACGGACAAAATCTAAATCCTGTTCACTTTGTGCTACGGCTAAACGGCATTTTTCAACGATATCGGGATTGAATTTGTTCATTTCTTCGATCAATACCGAAGCTTTGAACATAAACATCCCACTGTTCCAGTAATACTCGCCAGAGGCCAGGTATTGCTCAGCGGTTTCTAAATCTGGCTTTTCAACAAACTGTTTAACCGCTGAAATCCCCCCTTTTTCTTCAGCCTGAATATAGCCATAGCCAGTATGAGCACAATTCGGAACAATACCAAATGTCACTAGATTTCCGGCTATTGCTTGCTGTTCAGCGATTTTTATCACTTGATGAAAGGCTTCAATATCCGCAATCACATGATCAGCAGCCAAAACTAACAGTACCGGATCCTGTTCACGAGAAAGTGCTTGAAATGCAGCACTCACAATAGCAGGAGCCGTATTTCTACCTGCTGGCTCAAGAAGAATGCTGGGAGATTCAATACCAATTTCTAATAATTGCTCCGCCACCATAAACCGGTGACTCTCATTACACACCACTATGGGTGATGCACTATCTAAACCTTTCAGTCTAAGAATAGTTTGTTGAAACATAGAGTCATCACCAAACAAATTCAAAAATTGTTTGGGTTTATGTTTACGTGAAAGTGGCCACAAACGCGTACCACTTCCCCCAGACATTACAACAGGTATCATTTAAAATTCCGCTTTAACAAGTTAATAGCTTTAGTTATCCAGTGCACTCAGTGCCGTGTCAATATCGGCCATTAAAGTACTATCATTATCTTGTGATGCTTGTTGCTTAGCCGTGTTCAGATATTGTCTGGCTAAATCATTATTGCCCTGCTTCGCATGTAAAACACCGAGATGATAATTAAATACCGCCACATTCGGATCTAATGAAACAGCTTGTTCTAACACCGGTTTCGCTTCATCCAAGTTATTCAGTTTTACATTAACCCAACCATAACTATCCAGAAAATAAGGTTGTGTTGAAGACTTAAAGCGTTGAGTGATTTCCAACGCACGGTTTAAGTTTTCTGGCGACTCAAACCGATCGGTTAATAAACTGGCTAAATTATTTGCAGCTATATCCACATTATTATTCTTTTTCAGAATTGCATCGTACAAATTACGTGCTTCACCATAATTACCCCGAGACTCTTCAATAGAAGCCAGTTGTAGTGAAAAACGGATATTGTCATCAATATTATCCACCGCTTGTTTCAATACTTTTGCAGCCTCATTTAATTTGTCATTACGTAAGTAATAATCTGTTAAGAGCGAGTAACCAAGCGTCCAGTTTTTCTGTTCAGCAATTTTTTGCTCAAGAATACTGACAGCCTGTTCCGCTTTGTTGACCCTAAAGTAGTGAATAGCCAGAGTGGCATAACCATTCATTGAATTAGGGTATTTTTGGTTGAAATTGTTCAAATAACTTTCTAGTTGCTCATTTTCATCCAATGCTTCCATACTGGTAGCCAGTCCCTGCATTGCACGACTTGAATTAGGCTCCAACTCAAGAGCAGCTTCATACTCGGCCTTGGCAAGCGCGTAGTCACCCTGCCCTTCGTATAGCTGTCCAGATAATAAATGAGAAAGTAAGGTATCACCTTGCTGGTCTTTAAGAAGGTCAATGGTTTCAATGCCTGCTTTCCAGTCTTTCTTAAGAATTCTGACCTCTGTCAGTTGTTGCAGCAATGTAGCGTTGGTCGGATTTTTGTCTAAAGCCGTCACCAAAACTTGTTCAGCCTTATCGTAATTACTTTCTTGAAGCAACATACTCGATACTGTTAAAGCAGCCGTTGCGTTATAAGGGTTGGCTGCTAAAGCTTGTCTAAAACTGTCTTCTGCCAGGGCTTCAGAACCTTGTTTCTGATAGGCTTGCGCAAGTAATATCATGGCTTCATCAGAATCAGGCGAGTTTCTTAATACGGTCCTTAAATCTGTGACTGCCTGATCATAATTTTGATCGATTAAGTCCAGTTTGGCTCTGACCAACAATGCACCACTTTCCTCAGGAGCGACATCGAGAACTGCCTGAGCTAATTCACGTGCCTTGTTGAAATCCTGTTTTGACGCATAATAAGACGCTAACATTACACGCGCTTTATTTCCGTTAATACCCTGTGGGTCTTCGTCAACAATACGGTTAAGTTCACTGACAGAACCATCCACATCACCATTTTTATCTAACAAGGCCGCTTTAGCAAAACGCAAGTCATAGTTCTCAGGTGCGGCTTTAATCATCTCGTCCAGTTTAGTGAGTGCTTCTTGAGGATTTTTCTGATTAATTAGTCCCAGTAAAAACTGCTGAGCTTCAGCGTCATCAGGATGGTTTTTCAGGAAAGACTGTAAAATGTTTAACGCATCATCATATCTATCCAACTGCGAGACTAAAAGTTTAGCGTAAGACAATACCACTTCGCGTTCATCAGGCTTTCGCTCTAAAATTTCTTCATAGACATTCGCCATACCCTTGTAGTCTTTCATTTCGTTATAAAGACTTAATTCGATTAATCGTAATGACAGATCTTCAGGATATTTTTCTACAGCTTCTTGAGCTTTTGCCAGTGCGGCAGGTAACTGGCCTTTGTCTTTCAAGATTAAGACTTCTAAAGACAGAATGTCTTTATGTTCAGGATAATCTTTTGCTACTTCAGCAAGCAGTTTGGAAGCTTGATCAAACTTCTGCTCCTTAGCCAGAATAGAGGCTTTGAGAATTCGACCATCAAAACTTTCAGGTTTTAAAGACAGCGCTTTATCGGCTCTGGTCATCGCTTCATCGAGTTTACCGCCCAGCAGGTAGAGTCTTCCAAGTTTAATTTGAGCATCTACATGGTTGGGGTCAAGCTGTTCAACCGTGGTCAGATTAGCAAACATTTGCTTCCAGTTTTTGCTTTGCTCATCTAACAGGGCTAATCGATAGTAAGGTTCTGCTTGTCGGGGATCAATCTGAATAGCATTTTTATATTCCAACCGAGCTTTGTCATAATTCCCGTTATCAAAAAACTCGTTACCACTTTCAACATAATCCGCTGCACTATCAGCAGAACTTCCACATCCTGCCGCCATCCCCAGCATTAATACCAGTAATAAACCTTTACTCGCTTTCATATCCCTACCTTATTCCGCAATATATTGTTTTAACTTTGGCTCAGCGACCTGCATGAACGACAATATTCGTTGTTCTGCCTGCGCCACTGTTTCATTGTCTGCCACCATGGTGACCATTCTCACCAATGAGCCATCAGTTCTGTTTTTAATGATTGAATCTTGTAATAAATACCACTTGTTAATGTATTCATTAGCGACAATACGACCATGCCCCTGGAACCAGTAATAAACGAGTTGTTCTTGTGTGCCTTTTTTAATGATCACACGATTGGCGGGGTGGCCATTCGCTTCAATTCGGTCAAATGCAGCTATCTCCCAACCGCCACCGGGAATACACACTCGCGGTGAATGCGGTGACTCACCTTTACGTTGCGTTTCATAATAAGCCACATAAAAGTTGACTGTTTGTTTCTGCTTATTTTGATAGTTTGCTAATAAATAATCGGTCATGGCCAATTTGGACTCAACCCTGTCATCCAAAGGCATTTGATATCCTGTCCACTCATCCAGTTTCATCGGAAAATTTACTAAGGCATTATGTTCTGGAATGATTTCCTGACGATTATCAATATAGTGTGTTACACCATAGCTGGATAAAAGGGTGAGAACTGTCAGAGAAAAAATTATCAGATTACCCGATGAAGAAGCATTGTTTTCATAAAATATTGGTTTGGTTTTATTGTATTGCTCTACCCCGAAGACATCGGCAAACGAATAGCCCGTTGTCAGCTTTTCCATTAACCAAATCAGCAATGCAAGTAGGCCAGCACAGGCCATGAAGATAATCCAGCCCTCAAAATCATGTAAAAAACCTTCTGCTTGGGCAATACCCCAGTTATCCACCAGCACACCAATTACACCAATTCGGAAACTATTCATCAAAATCGTAATAGGGATGGTTGCCAGAAAAACGACGGCTTTTTTCCAGAAGCTGGCACGGTAAAAATAAGCTGCAATAAACCCAAGACTCATCAACGGGAATAAGTAGCGTAAACCACTACAGGCCTCAACCACCTGAAGTTTGTATACGCCAAGGTCAATAATATTCCCTTCCAGATAAACAGGAATATCAAACAGACGAATGACCTGAACACCTAACCAGGATGACACCAACTGCAATTTCGCCGTCAGCACGACCTCAATGACGTATGGTAAAGGTATGGCAAATAACAGTAGCAAGATAGGAGCGAGTGTATAGCGACTGGCTTTGCCAAGAAAAATCATGGACAGACCAATCAGAGTCAGGACGAAGGAATATTGAATCAGAATAAATAAGGCGCTTAATTGACCAAGAATATATATAAGTAACGATAAGAGAACGATAAAATAGCCACTCCACATTGACCGAGTGACCGATGAGAGAATCAGATCTTTTTTCTCCCAAAGTATATACAGACTGACCAGTGGAATGAGGAAACCATGACTATACTCTTCCTGTGTATTCCACCGCGTATATGCTTCAGCAATCCCCCCCCAATAGGTGATAAAAGCCAACACAAGCGTGACTATAAATACACTTGCTTTTTGATAGCTTAACACTGTGCCTGCTCCTTGCTGTTTCATGTAATGAATTAGCCTGAGATTACCTTGAATCGTTTTAAAACACCAGCTAATGACATTAATCGTTTTATTTTCTGTTTGGGGTTCAAAACAATAAGCTCACAACCTGCCAAATTAAGCTTGCCCTGAAGTGTCAATAATCTCGCCATAAATGCACTATCAATATAGCTAACACCAGAAAAATCGATCTTTAATTGGGAGCGATTAGCTAACACCATGGTACTTATCAATGCATCTAATTTTTCAAGATTACTAGACTGAAAATATCCGGCTAAAAATAAAGTGTATTTGTTTGGCTGCCAGTTGACGGCATTATCCTGACTCATACCACGCCTATACTTTTTATCGACAAAATAATAGGGAAGTTGCTTTGTCAGTAATAACCAACTCAAACTCCAGCCATCTTTTACATACCGTTTCCACAAGTTTGGCTCTTGTTTTATACGCCAAAGCCATTCCAGTCCGAATTTACGCCATTTCTCAGGCGCTCTGACAACTGAACCAGCCACGAAATTAATCACCGCCCCCAAATGGCTAATCACTGGCGCGTTTAGCTTCGCCATATTATTCATAATCCAGGCCTGACCTTTTTTGGCACCCAGCGCGACAAGCAAAAAATCAGGTTCTGCGTCATTAATTTTTTGGATAATATTGTCCTGACTCATTTCTTCAATACTGATAAAACCCGGATCATAAAAGCCAACACTCACCATACCCGCGGAATCAATATTAAGTTGTTTATGAGCTTTTTCGGCAACACCGCTTTCACCACCAAAGAAAAAGACTTTAATCGGCTCCTCTCTCTTTTTTTCGGACAAAAACTGAAATAGATCTGAACCGGCTACTCGTTCTTTGACCGGTAATTTCATCATTTTAGCTAGCCAAACTAAAGGCATGCCATCAATCACGGATAAATCACTGACCGCGACTGATTGATAAAAGGCATCATCTTCATTCGCCGTTACGGTGAAATTAATATTTGGGGTGGAGAGAAAACAGCGTTTTTTTGATGAAATAGCCTGCTCGATTAGGCTTGCTGATTCAGCCATACTGACAAAGTCAAAAGGCAAGCCCATCAATACATGTTGTTTGTTTCGCTGATCAAGGTCAGGAAAAAAAGATGTGTTACTCATTTTATAGTCTCATCGCGAGGTAATCCCCACATTTCCTGGTGAGAATTCCTGGCTGGTAAATCAAAACAACAATGTGCATAAATCCAGCCGATTAATTCAACCAGTACCGTTTTGGCTCCGGCACTGGTTTGCCACCAATATTGCAAAGTGAAGTCCTCAGGCACAGCACGGATAATACCAATGGGTATGGGCAAAGCATTAAAGGCCTGTTGATATAAAAACTGAGTTCTACGGCTGTGAACATCAGCAGAAAATACATTAATGCCTATCACTTTATCTCCGACAATTGATGACTCAATAAATTGTCTCACCATCACGGCACTTAAGTAGGTTCTATCCTGAGCGGAAGCGGGAGTGGCAACAACCTGTAACTTATTCTCATCAAGCCCCAATAAGGCTAGCTGATATGCCGATTGTTCGGCATATGAATCGAACTGGTCGGTAAAATTTCTTGCTTCAGGGCCACCGGTAGTAATGACCAAATCATAATGACCTGTTTTATATTCAGTGTAAGCCTGACTGAGTGCGGCTGGCTCAAGCCAGCCTTCTACCACTAGAATATTAGCTTCAACTGGCTCTTGTTTCGCTAAAAAGAACGCAACATTGTTTACAAGAAATACGGTTATGGTAAGCAATAACAATATAGTAATAATTACTGTCCATAGCGTAGGAACAAGCATATATCGTCGTCTGAAAAACCGTCCCTGTTTTTGCATCTAAAAACGACCGATTGTTTCAGTAAATAATGTCTGCAAACGCCTGGCGTTGATATCCTGTGCAAACTCTTGTTGAACTTTTTTCTCGGCATTACTGATCAGTGTCATCCTTAAAGCCTCGTCCTTTATTAGCCCGAGCATCGCTACAGCCAATTGTTCACTGTTGTCAGGCTCAATCAGCATACCGGTTTGTTCATTAACCACCAGCTCAGGAATACCTGAAATCTTTGCGGATATAACGGCCGTCCCCACCATCATAGCTTCCATCAGCACGACCGGGATACCATCCATATCACCCTGTTTGTCTTTTTTACAGGGTAAGACAAACAAATCCAATCCAGTAACAAATTTAACCACCTGATCGTGAGGTAATGCCCCTAAAAATGTAACTTTATCGGTCAGCTCAAGTTGGTTGACTTGCTGTTTTAATTGCTCTTCCAGTGGACCTGAACCAGCAATCTCCACTTTAAAATCAGAAAATTGAGTTTGCAGAATAGCTAGAGCAGAAATAAGCGTGTCAATGCCTTTTTTTTCTACCAATCTGCCGACCACACCGATCCGAACAGGATCTGATAATGCGATTGAAGACTTGCGAGTGAACACACGACTATCTACGCCACAGCGAATAATTTCTAATTTACCAGGATCAACTTGATAGGTCTGCTGAATATAGTGACGATTAAAGTCAGAAATTGTGGCAAAAAAACCTGACCTTTCGACCTTTTTATCTAACAATAAACCGCGCTCAAATATATCGTTGGCATGAGCTGTTACGCTAAAAGAAATACCTGAAAGCATACTGGCATACATCGCAATATCAGTGGGCACATGTGCAAAATGCACATGTAAATGCTGAATATCATTGTCTAATAAATCTTGTGCCAGCTTAGCTGCATAGAAGAAGCGATAAAGAAGACCTCGTGCATCACGCGATAGAATGTTCACTTGGAACATATCTTTCACACACTTACTAAGTGCTTTGATGTAGTGAATAGGTTTTTTAGTCAGTAATTTGAGATGACTAAAAAAAACAGTCTTTTTTGACATTACATAAAGGTATATAACCTTCGACCTCAATTCATCAAGGTGTTGATCAGTGGCAGGCATGATTGGTTTATGCACAGAAAACGGTATTATCTCATGGCCTAGTTCAGTCAAGGCCAGAATTTCGTTATATACAAATGTGGCAGATAACGCAGGAATCTCAGGTGCCAGATATGCCAGTTTCAAACGTATTTCCTTCTAGCCGTGAGATTGTTGCCAAACAACAGTTTGTTGTTCGTTTAACTGTCGGGTTGCTTCAGCTTTCCCTTTGACAAGACATTGCCATTGATAATGACGAATAAACGCAACGAGAGGTTTGTCAGCAAAGCGTGGCTGACGGGTCAGCATGCTTTTCACATACCCCCACCACATAGCAGCTCCCCCAAGAAAGTATGGAGGATGCAACATACGGAAAATCGAGGAAGCGGTCATATAAATCAGTCCAGTTCCCATAAAATACTGACCAAAACCATGACGCATACGACCAGTAAATATTCCCTTCTGACTTGATCCCATAGGTCTAAGGTGGATGAATTGTAAATCAGGCTCATCCCAGCTCACCGCTATCCAGCCCAATTGACGGCACTTATGACAGTCAATTCCATCCCACATCACCTGTCGAACAAAGCCACCAATTTCTTCAAAACAGCTTCGGCGATAAAACTTTGTCATGCCAACAGACATCTCATCACCACATTTCTCACTTATAAGCTCACCAGATTTTTTATCTCTGAAATACGCTTTACCGCTGCATGTACCAATACGTGGATTTTGCTTCATGCGGTCAATCAAAATCTCAAAATAACGTGGGGGTAAATCTAAATCCAAATCAAATTTACAGATAAAATCAAACTGACTGACATCCACCTGATCATAGCCATAATAAAAGGCCTCGATCACACCAGGTCCTACGCTACGGTGACCACGATTCTCACGTGTTATCACTTTGATGAAGGGATATTTCTCTGCGTAATCAGCCAAAATTTGTGGCGTCGCATCAGTAGAACCGTCATCAACAATCACCCATAGATCAGGCTTGACGGTCTGATTCACGACACTATCCAGTGTTATCCGCATATAGTCAGATTCATTACGACATGGTGAAACTAAAAGATAATTATTGTTCATTAATTCATCCAGACCTTTATTGGAAACTAATACGATGCAGTTTTCTGTACAACAAGTAACTCAGTAACACAAAGCTCAACATAGGAACTAAAAGTGCCAAGCCATTACTTATACCATAAGCTATAAGAATATCTTTCAATGGCATGACCATCTCGTGAAGTACAAAGAGAGGGAAAGCTAAAACCCCGGTGACAGATAACATCTGCATAATATAGCGTTTGAATTTTGAAGATTGATCGTATGTAACAAGTGAAAAGGACACTAATACAAGCAACAAAATGATGACACCACTATATGTGATCCATCGCCAGAGATAATTTTCTCTAACAGGCCAATGATCCCACATATCTATATTGTATACGTATGTCCAGATACTTATCCCCAATAACAATACAGCAATACCTGTGTAAAAGTACGGTATTCGTGTACCAACCCTGAGTGGAATTTTATTTATCAATAAGCCAATGACAATACCTATGAGTGCACCAGACATCATCAAGAAATAAGCATATTTTCCAGTCAAAACTAATTTGAAAAACTCAGCCACTCCTTGAGTCTGTAGATCGATAAGGTGTGTCACAGCATAGTAATGGAATAAATAAAATATTATTGAGAGTAGTAATGAAAACTCAATAGCATAGTTGGATTTTCTGATTAATTTAAACCAGTAATACAGCGTTAATGATGCGAAAAAATAAAACGTCAGAACAGAGTAAAATGAATTGGTAAAATCAGTAAAGCTTAAAATTTTGGAGCTAGTCACTGACATCGACCAAAATTTTAAGAATGCTAATATAGATATCCCTGTTCCTAATAGTAATGCCGTATTACGGAAAATACCTTTTAACCTATCAGGGTCTCTATCTAAAAGTGGATATAAAGAATAACCTGCACCAACACCATAGATTACTGCAAACCCTGGTGTCCCCATTGACAACAGTGGACCTGCCATTGCCGTGAACTGCTCAACATTACCGAATATTTTTTCTAATAGTCCTTGATGCCAGTGTGCAAAAATAACGATTATGACCATCAGCCCCCTGACAATACTAATCGTCATTGTATTTTTGATCGAATCAGAGCGTATGGTGTGAAATGAACTTCCACTCTCAACTCCAGACATTTTTTTAGCAATTTCCCGGACGGTTAACCCCTGCAGCATTCCTTTTGATATGTCTTTGGGGACGCCCTTTGACTCCATAGCTACCAGAGCACCAATTGCGGATAATGAGTCGCCGCCTAAGTCATAAAAGTTACTATCTGGGTCGACACTCTCAAGCTTCAAAACCTCCGCCCATATTCGAGCAATTTCAGCTTCTTCGGAGTTCATTTCATGATAGAAAGTTGTATTATTATCCGTAACCAGCTCGTTATCAGTCGATGATTCGTAAAGTTTTGCCAGTTCCTTACGTTGTACTTTATTGGTAGAAGTAACAGGAAACTCACCAAGAGCTAGAAGCTTAATAACATTTTTATTATTGATACCAAACTTTTTGAGTACAGAGGATAATGCACTACTCAATACACTTGCACTCAGCTCAAGATCATCACGATAAGCTAATAAAACGGCGTGCCCGGTTAATTCATCAGAAACTGCACAGATAGCGATTCCTTCTTTTAATCCTGTTAGTTCACGTACTTCCCTTTCAAGAGCGTCCGGTGATAATTTAATACCACCACAATTGATGAGATCGTCAGCACGACCTTTGTAATAAAGATAACCATCGTCCAGAACGCCTAAATCACTTGTATGAAACCAACCGTCATCGTCTATATTAGAATCATACTCACCTGATTTAAGTAATGTTTTAGCAACATGCGGCCCACGAATACAAATACGGCCTGTTTCAGAAATTTTAAACTCCGTTTTACCATAAGCCCGACCGACAGACTCCAGGGCATCTCCCGAAGTTTGATCGAGTCGTAAGAAGCTGCTACGCGATGCTTCCGTTAAACCATAATGTTGTGCAATTTTTGCTGTAGGAAATAACTTAACTAGCTCTTCTTTCTCAGCACGGCTCATGTACTGGCTGCCAATCTCGATCCACTTTAATTGATAACGTTCATCACCAAATATCTGTTTATTTTTCAATAAAACTCGCCAGAGACTGGGAACAGCAGAAACAGCATTAATTTGCTCAGCACTGAGCATATCTCTTATCTCTAAGGGATCGAAACCATTCTCAGGCAAATATGCCATGCCTCCAGCCGCGGCCACCGCTCTAAAGCGGCCAAGACCAAAAGAAAAATTGGCAGGAATACCAACATATTCCTTGATTGAGGAATCCACTTCCATGATAGAGTTCAATCGTGTTGTGACATCATCCAATGCTTCATGTGTTAACAAAACACCTTTTGGCTCACCTTCCGTGCCTGAAGTAAATGCAATTTGGGCTAAAACATCATCATTTCTGAATTGAATATGTTCATTAAACCACCCAGCTTCTGTGGCTGGATTAATCACTTTGGATACACCAGTCAGTTCAATACGATTATCATTTTCATGACGGAGTAAAACAACTGTTTCATTTTCTGAATAGCACTGAAAGATAGCTTTGACATAAGCAATCGAGTTCTTGGAAACAATCCCTGTTATCTGCTTATCACTTAACGTCATCTTTTAGTTTCCTCACTTAATGTAAATTACTTATACTCAATGATGGTATTTGCCTTACCACGTAACTTATTAATGTAAAAAGAAAATAAACCGTTAAATTGAGCAAACTTAGACGCCACATTGGATAATGCATAAAAAAAACTTGGTTTCAACTGTTTAAATTGACGGAAGTATTTGAAAGTTAATCGAGTAAGCTGAAGTGGATAAACTAGAAACAGCCAAGCAAACATTATGTTGAAAAGGCACAGAAAAGCGATAGATAAGGGAAGTGCCGCTCCCCAAAATAATATTCTCATACAGTCATGCTTCCGAAACTGCTCTGCTGACCCCCCATGCAGATCATAAGATTCAGCATATGCATGTCCTGCTCGTTTATGACGTTTCCACCACTGTGAGACTTTAGTCATAGCAGCGTCATGCAGTGTCATTTCAGCATCTAAACGACTAATTTTCCAACCCTGCTGACGTAAACGAAAACACATCTCTGGCTCTTCACCTGCAATCAGACTGTCATTATAGCCATTCACTTGCTGGAATGCTTTTACTCGTATCAGGGCATCACCACCGCAAGACTTTGTATCACCGATAGGCGTATTCCACTCAATATCACAAAGTCTATTTAATACTGAAGCATCTGGGTAGCGTTCTCGGCGTCTTCCACAAGCAATCGCATAATCAACTGACTCTTTGAGAAAAACATAGGCTTGCTCAAGCCAACCCACTTGAACCTCACAATCACCGTCGACAAACTGAATAAACTCAATTTGTGGATCTAGCTTTAGTAAAGCTTTTGCCCCTTCATTACGAGCTCGTGCAGCGGTAAATGGAATAGTGAGGTCAAGATTAACTACATAAACGCCTAATGACTCGGCTAATTCGACACTAGAGTCTGTAGAACCAGAATCTACATAAATCACAAATTTCAACTGTTTCCTAATTGATTCGAGACAAATCCTCAGACGATCGCCTTCATTTCGACCAATAACAACAGCACCTACCAAATTGTTATTCAAACTCAACTATCCATTTCTTTTGTCGAACCAATGACTTTCGCAGGTACACCAGCAACAATAGCAAAGTCTGGAACATCTTTAGTCACGACCGCATTAGCACCAATCTGAGCATGTTTGCCAATGGTGATGTGCCCGATTATTTTTGCACCTGCCCCAATATCTACATGTCCTGCAATTATAGGTGCGCCGTCATTGCTAGACTTAACACCAATCGTGACTTGTTGATGAATCAGGCAATTAGGCCCAATCATAGCTGCAGAGTGAATAACAATCCCATTTGGATGTGGAATCAACAAACCGCCGCCTATCTGGCAATTCAATGGAATATCAGCTCCAGTAATCACCGTCCAGAATCTGTGACGTAAAACAGCTAGTTTCTTTAATAATTTATTCAAAAATCCCTTGTTGGCTGTATATCTCTGATAGTCTCGTGTAACACGTAATAATTTTTTGGAAGGTGACCAAAAACATTCACTCTGTTCGCGTGTCCAGTCAGGTATTTCAGCTGAGATATTATTCATTTATCCTCACTATCTGATTTTATTTTTATTACCTTCGCTGGAATACCAACAGCAACTGCGTAATCAGGTATATCATGTGTTACAACAGCATTGGCACCAATACTTGCATGATGGCCAATAGTCACTTTACCGAGTATTTTAGCTCCAGCGCCAATATTGACATAATTGCCGATAACCGGCGCATCGAATGGCAAATCAAGACTTTTATTTCCAATAGTGACACCTTGTCGAATAATACATCCATCGCCAATTTTGGCATTACCGTGAATCACAATACCATGTTGGTGTTCAAAAACGACGCCTTTCCCTAGCTGAACTGTGTAGGGAAGTTCAATGCCATACTTGAAGCGAACATGCCTCTCCATCATCCGATATATCAGACTCAACCCTGCCCTTAAGAAGCGAGGTTGAACAGACATTCGCCAACGACCAAAGCGATAAACAGTCAATGCTCTAAAACCAGCGAGGTTGATCGCTTTATTATTCGCTTTACGGTCATCCCTGATATTGGAAAAGAACATGTTAGATCCTATCTAACCATGACAAAAAAATACTATTTCGCCAAAAATCTCTAAGCATGTATTCGGGATCAGTTCCTTTCCTTCCCTGTATCAAATAGCGAAGTTTTAATAAACTAAAGCCAAGCCCCCAGGCTAAGTCAGCTAACATCGTATACAGAATGCCATGATTTTTTATAAAATAATGTTGCCTCGACTGAAACCAGTACTTAGGACGTCTTCTTCTCTGAACATCCCCACTTACAATTCCAGTACTTTGTCCAACGTAATGCACGACACGACTTTCTGGTACATACCAACATTCCCATCCAGCTCGTTTGGCCTGCAAACAAAAATCCGTTTCTTCGAAGTAAAGAAAGTACGTTTCATCCATCATTCCTGCATCTTCAAACACTTTATATCGGACAAACATACTCGCACCAGCCACCCAGTCCAGCTTTTGTTTACTTGAAATATTTGCTTTTGGAGAAACCAAATATTTTTCGAATAAATTATCCAGAAAGCCTAATCTTAAACTAGATAATAACTCGCTTATAACAGTATGGTATCGAAAGCTTGAACACTGAACGACTCCATCCTCACTTTCCAAACGACTGCCCAAAATACCTGCTTGAGGATTATCATCCATAAAATCAACTAAAGCGGTTAATGATTGATCGATAAGGGAAGTATCAGGATTTAGAAGCCATACATATAATGGCTTAATTTTGTATTTATCTATGCTGGCTTTTAGCGCTGTATTGTTCCCAGCAGAAAAACCATCATTATTCTCTGAAGCAATAAGACTAACTACATCTGTTAACTCATGCTTTGATAAAAATGTTTCTAATACAGATATAGAGTTATCTGGGGAATTATTATCCACAATGAAAACTTTATCAGTAGTGAAATCTAATTGCTTTAATAGAGTAGGTAACATATTACAAACAAGCTCAGCCGATTTGTAATTTACAATTGATACTAACAATCTGAAGTGATCAAATTTCCCCAAAATAGCCTCAGTTTTTTTTATTTTTAAAAATATTTGAATAAAATGATTCTAAATGCTGCTCGGTATTATCTAAGCCATACTGCGAAGCTTTAATATAACCATTTTCTCTGATACTTTCTTTTAGATTTAAATTCTCACTTAGTAAATTTAAGCTGAGTATAACTCCGTTACAGTCACCGTCACTTGATACTAACGCTGTCTCACGATCCAACATAAATTCCACCGCAGCACCGCCAGTAAAACCAATGACAACACACCCACAACGCATAGCCTCTAATGGTGGTAAAGAAAAACCTTCCGGATATCCAAGTGCTATAAAAATATCCGCGGATTGATATTCACTAATTAACTCTTCTTGGGATAGACCATCAACGACTTTAAGGGAATAAATACTTCCTTCTAATAAGTCAGATATTATTGCAAGATCACCTGGGTTCTTACGTGACATTGCTAAAATGCGATTCGGTTCTCTTTTAGAATCATCTCTACAGAATTTAGCTAGATCTATTCCATTTGGAATGATAGTAACCGGAATATCCATTTTATTTTGTATATATTCGGAACAATATTCTCCACATGTAATTACATAGTGGTATCCCATATCTAGATATGATTTACCTATATCATCCTTTTTCCTTCGATTGTCAACTCCCCACCAATTCTGAACAAACATTATTTTTAATGCATCATTAAATTGTAAGCCATCATATGGCTCAAACTCTGTTGCTACAATTACATCTTGTTTTGAAATTGAATTTTTCACATCCTGATATTTTTTGGTTTCTATCTCAAAACCAAAAAAATTACCTTCATACTGCCCCATTAATAATGGGTAAACTGGGTAGCCTAACTCTTTCAGTATTAGACAGTGTTGATATATTACTTTTATCCCACCAATCGGTTTAAGATTCTGAAAAATACAGCTGCGAAGATAACTTAGTAAGTTACCGGATAAGATGTTTTTTAATAACGCCTTGATAGAAAACCTGACTTTCGTAGGTATATTTGGTATCAGGTAATAGATCGTTTTCATTTTATCTCGTTATATTGATAAATCTAATAATTCACTATATTCATCGTCATACGTTGTTAATAATCTCTATGATAACTTAAGATCATTAGACTTTTTTATGCTCATTGACATCTATTAGATGTGTATTTGATTTTAATAACTCTTGCGCTCTACCTAGTAAACTTCCAGCAAGAAGCCAATACAGACCGTTATTACTTAAAGACGAATTTGGTAATTGGTCAAGTAGAATTATCGAGACGATTAATGCATTTGCAGCGACTAAAACTCTAATAGAATCATCTCGAAAATACATATTTTTATGCTGCTTGAAAACTAACCATACAGGCAAAAAGAAAAACAAAAATTTTGATAAAAACCCTATCCAACCTGATGTTCCCAAAATAATAATCCAGTAACCATCTGTAACGCTAATATCTTCACCAGTTTCGAAATCAAATATTCTATTCCTTCCCCAGCCTCCCCAGCCGAAAAAGGGTTTCTTATTTGCGTGTGCCAATAAAGCATTTTCATTTTCAAATCGGTAATCAAGAGATTGTGCTCGATCAGGATTAATGCCCTCCGCTAATGCTACTAATTCTTTGTGTGGAAATAGGCCAATAGCTGATAAAAGAGGATAGCTTATAAATAACACAGAAATCATAAGTGCTAGTTGTATCTGTTTTGATGTAGAGAAAAAACGGATTACGATGTACATAAATAATCCATAGATAAAAGCAGCGTATGATTTCATAAAAACCAGTGTAAAAAAAACAATGATTAAGCCAATATTGGTGCTATATCGAAACACTTGGTTACCCGATTTTTTCATGGCAGTCCAAAATGCCACTCCAAGGGCAAGAAACATTGCAACCAATAATCCATGGCCCATAAAGACTACCGCCCTAAATCCGCCAGCTCGATATTGCTGCCTCCATGAATGAGGGAAATAACCATAAATCATATTATGTAGTTGTGGACTCATTCGAATTTCATAAAGGGCAAATGCTGAGTATACCAATGCTGCCAAGGCGAGGTATTTAAATAACTTAATATGCGAATCTTCAGTTCTAAAATACTTAACTCCAATAAGAAAAGGAAAAAAATACAAGAAACTCACTAGAGAACTCGTCAAGCCATCATATAAGCTCAACGCAGGCAAATGTAGATATCGCTCTGAATTTGTAATAGAAGTTAAAAAAGGAGTGAGAAAAAAGACTGTCAATATAAATTTATAAATCGAGGGTAAGCTCTTAATACCTAAAGGAAGCCTCTTTAATAACATCACAAAAATGATTGTTATTGTGGTGATCGAGAATTTATCTAAATCAGGTAGGCCTGGCAAATCGATCGACATATTCGCAGGCAGGAACATATATGCACCTAATAGCGTAAATAAGGTTCCAAAACCAATGTTGAATCGATTTAGTAAGTAGACAACTATTAAAGGCCAAGAAAAGAGAACCAAGTATGCAAAGCTATTTGGCATATTTAATAGTTTTCATATTAATAACCTCGGTAGCTACACAAGAGAAGCTTCCAGCTTTGAAATGTAAAAGGCGCCATGAACAAAGATTTGAAGGCATATTTTTTTGCTGTTTTAATATTTTTTGCACCTAGTGCCCACCATCCCCATTTAAGCATGGTATCAAGCTCAGAATCAGAAACATCGCTAGAACTACTGAAGAGTTGAGCAGTTTCATCAGGTTGTAATCTTCTTCTCTTATAGGCATCAAGGATTGCTTTCCGAGTATTAGTAACTTGTTCGATTCTATTTCTATGACCAATACTGTCCATATGTTGTCTATAGAGAATTAAACGCTTATCAATATTTGTTACTTTGCCGACCTCGGCTAAGCGAAGCCACAGGTCAATATCTTCCGCTGATTTAAATTCTTCTCTATATCCTTCAACACATCTCAAAGCCTCAGTTCTAATCATAACTGAGGGATGAATGATGGCACCACCATGGCCAGAAAGATGAGCAGCATCTATCTCATCATGTTTTACCCATTCACCAAAAGGTCCTATTTCATCACCATCTGAGTCTATTAATGTTGAAAGAGTACCTACCACGACACACTCTGGATGTTCATTCAAAAAAGCGACCTGATTCTCAAATCTCTCAGGCAAAGAAATATCATCTGCATCCATTCTAGCAATGTAGTCACCTTTTGACATGTTAATAGATTCATTTAAAGTCACTATAAGGCCTTTGTTTGGCCTAGATATTAATTTAATCCGGCTATCTGAATTTGCCATTCTAGTGATAATATTTTTTGAGTCATCAGTTGAGCCATCGTCAATAATAACAAGCTCAAAATTAATATATGTCTGTTCTAAAACGCTAAAAATAGCTTTTTCAATATATTTTTCTGCATTATAAACTGGCAGTATTACTGAAATTAGAGGAGAGTCAGTCTTCATTCTTTACCAATTGTGTTAATTGCTTAACTACTTGATCAGAGCTATTTATTTGCTCTTCGGCTCTAACCAGTAATGATGGATAGTTATGTTTGGCATTATCAATTAATTTTTCAATAATTTTTTCAAATTTAACAAGATCAAGAGAGTGCTCCATATCAACAATATAACAAGAATTTGCCTTAAACTGATTTCTTAAACCCTCGAACTTTTGCCTATAGTAATCAGACGCTGCTATTCCGATTACAGGAATGCCTTGTGATAAAGCAAAAACACCAGCATGATAACTTCCTGTAATTACGATTTTACACTCTCCAATGATATCAATAACGGAATTCAAGGAGTCAGGGTAAGTATGTTTTATCTTTGTATCAAGTAATCCTTCTAAACTCAGTATATCTGAATCCCCTTCATGTATTGATATAGCTATGGGCAAGATTCCTCCCCCTACCTTTTCGGATAATAACGTTACAATTTTTTTTATTTTTACTATTGACTCAGTGTCTAAGTTTGAATACTTAGCAACCCTTAAATTAAAACCTATATTATTACCGTTGTGTGTTTTCCTGTTCCTGTAAGCTATTAACACAGCGTCATCACCAGTCACAATGATGTCTTCTTTTCTTGCTCCTAACCATTCAGCTATTTCATAAGAATAAGTAGACTCTCTCAAACCGACTAGTTCTAGCTTGGGGAACACTTTCTTGGCTATTGAAATTAAATCTAAATCATTAATTGGTCCCAGCCCCTGTCCAACCATCGCGGTTTTTTTATTTATCTTTTGGGCCATGTATATAGTTTTCAAAACATTTTGTGCATGCACAGAAAATTCATCATTAATAAAGCCCCCTCCTGTTGCAATGACAATATCAACACTTTTAAGCAATGAGATAAAATCTTTAACCGCCTGAAAATCATGTCTGCGTAACTTCATTCTTAGCGCTATGATGGATAGGGCTGTGGAGAAAAAATTAGACTTGAATGAGAACTCAAACTTTTTTAAAGATTGCTTTAATCCTTCAGGACATAATTTATGTAGCCCCCCAAAAAGGTTCCATGTTTGAAGCCACTCATTTCTTCCTTTTGTATCAACAGCTTGTACATTTGGGCAAATATCGTTGAGTCTATTAGGCTCTTTTGTAAAAACATAAATAATCGCTTCTGGAGTTAGATTTTTAATGCGCTCAACCGTGGCAACAAGCATCGCTATATCACCAAAATTTCTAAGTTCATACCCGCTATTATCAATTAATATTTTCATTTATAAAGCTCATTTTTTAGTAAGTCTTAAGTGTGTTAGATCCTGAAATTTCGCTTTGCGAATATCCCAAACCCGATAAGCTACAAACCTAGATGGCAATAACTGAACTAAAAATAAAATTACAGATCAGACCACTAAGCATACCAAGTATGAAAGCCGGTATTACCTTTAACTCACTTTTATTATCTAATAGTGAATATTTATACTTATAATAAAATGTCAGAATAAGCCCCGGACAGTAGGCAAATACAAGCCCCCAGATAGCACCGATATCACTGTTTATTTCATAACCCACAGGAATACAGATAATCATAAATATTAATCGTGTAAACATCAGAATAGATAGGATTTTGGGATTTCCCATTACTAAATAAAATTGTCCAGAAACACCAAACCTTACTATCACAAGTAATAAAGACAGAATTTCTAACATTTCACCAGATTGGACATACCGTGGATCATATAAAAAATCTACAATCGTTGTGCCCGAAATGAATAACATCCCTGACATAAAAAGACAGAAAATATCAATCGGTAACCTGATTTTGTAATATTTCTTTTTTATTTCTGATGGATTGATTCTATTTATTTCTCCTAGTGCAGGAAAAGCTACTTTGCTAATCAGTTTTGATACTACCCCTTCTAATGAGCTGTATAACAAAGCAGCAATCGAATATAAACCAAATGCGGCACTCGCCATGAGTCCCCCCATCAAAAGCTTATCACCTTGGCTAATCAAAAAACCTAAGATTGATGATAAAAACATCCATTTCCCAAAGTGGAAAATCTCACTAAATGACTCATTATCCCAGCAGAGTTTGTTTAAATGCCCTGGAAGAATCAAATAACTGAGAGATGTTTTTATGATGCCAGAGAAAATAGCACCAACAACAAGTGCCCATATTGTTCGATCAAAGTAGACCCATACCAATGTTGCAGCAAAACCGAATAATTGGGCTATTAACTCCAAAGTAACAATCTTTTTTAAATATAATGATCTATTAGCGCATGCTAACCTTGTCGACTCGAACCCCTGAACGATTGGAGATAAAGCTAAGACGGTTAACACCAGAGGAAGAAGGTGTGAAGCATACACACTATCATTATTTATTAATTCAGATTGGTTAAGAAGAGTAAGAGAATACGCAAAGACTAAGCAGAATGATGCGAGAATAAAGCCTCTGATGATTTGTACGGTCCATATTGTGTTCAAAAATTTGGGATCATCTGCTCGCTTACTTTGAATGATATTTTGCTTGAGACCTAAATCTGAAAACATGGCTAAGCCGACGATAATAATGTTAGCTATTGCCATAACACCAAACATCTCTGGTATTAGCAATCGAGTCATTATTAGGTTACTTAAAAGCCGAATCGCTTGACTGGTCATATGACCGAATAAAGTCCAAGAGCCAGCATTTATAATTCTATTTCTTAAAGTTGAGTTATTGATTGTTTTCTTCCTTCTTTTACCTTTACCTTAAATACCAAAATTCAATAAAACAACATGTTAACTATTCTTTTGATATGATGAATTTTAAGCCTTTTCCAGTTCATTATGCATATCCAATCATAGTTGAATGTGTATAAGGAAATACTTGCCTTCTCTCAATTCATAATTCTCTATAAATGATGGAAAGCTTTAAGGCATATACTCCTGAATCAGGACAATTATCTCATGATGCATAACTTCAAAAATATAAAGTTTCTTAATAACTTAAAAAATAAAAACAAAGACACCGCGATAATAAAAGTTGATCATGTCATATCGAATGCTCAAAGTTATCCTTTAATTAAATCATTAAATTCTGTTGCAGAATTTTACTCATTGATTGATTTCAAAAACTATTTCAGTACTCAAAAACCAAAATACAAAGCTATATTTATACAGTTGATGTGGGATTTCAACAAAGATGATTATTTACATGTAGTTAAGCTTGTTCGTGAAAGTAGTCCTCTGACAAAAATCATTTTCCTGGATTTCTATGCGCCCCTTCATATACCTAACCCATGGATATTAGACACGGTTGATTTGTATATCAAAAAGCAGGTTTTAAGCGATATTAACCAGTATACTTCGCTATATGACACCAACTTGGTTGAATATGAATCAGCTTGGGATTCAAATTTTATTGACCCAAGTAAACTGATAACTATTGATATAGAAAAATTAAATGATAAGTTATTTGTTGGTTGGAATTTTGCTACTGATCCAATACGAATTAAACAGTTTTTTAAGTCAGAAAGACAATTGAAAAGTGCAAATAAAACAATTGATATTCATTGTAGAATGACCGCACCCTCGGACAGAAAAACTTGGTATACGAGTATGCGAGGCAGGGCGTTTGATGCAATAGAAAAATTAAGTCAGAATTATGAAGACGAATTAAATATTCTCAATGAGAATAAGCTAATTAAATATAATGACTACATAAGAGAGTTAATCAATAGTAAGTTATGTATTAGCCCATTCGGTTATGGCGAAGTTTGCTGGAGGGATTTTGAAGCTATTTTAGCTGGCTCACTATTGATAAAACCTGATATGAGTCACTTGGTTACCAAACCGAATATATACATTCCCTATGAAACATATGTTCCTATTAACTGGGATTACTCTGATTTAGAAGAAAAATGTATCTATTATATTGAGAACCAAAAGGAAAGGTACAAAATTACATCTAATGCACGAGCTGTGTGGGATGACTTTATACAAGAAAAATGGATTATCTTATTAGAAGATTTATCAGAGAAACTTGGGCTAGACAACATTTTTAAATCAAAATCACCTTTCTCAAAACGTTAACGGCTATTGTTCTTTAATTCAGTATAGATTGATTCAAACAATAGCCGTTATCAATAATGATGTAATTAATAACTCAACTATTAATTAAATAAAATTAACAAACCTGAGTTGAGTTAATATGATAGTTCAATCATCTCATTAAGCATACGCCTCTAGAGTATGCACGACAGGTAGACGGCTCGACATTACTATTATCTTCTTTTGTCGCATTTATCACCTCATTAATAGTGACACTTTTTATACTACTTCGCTGAGAAGGGGTAGTCACTGATGAAGTTACTGGCTCGTTAGGTAATTGGTCAGATTCAGCTGTCTCTGATATGTTTGAGACTGATGATTGACGGCTGGATATAACTTTATTGTTAGATATTACTTCAGATTGCAATTTGTTATCAGCATTAGAATTACTAGAACTTCTTATAGATGATTTAGAACCACTAGAACTACTAACACTTCTTGCACTTGAAGTAGTAGATTTTGTAGAGTCCAAAACAGAACTCTTGCTTACCGAATTAGATTCGGTGATGTTATTTTCTTCGATCTGATTTGATTTTGCGGTTCGCTTTTTGGAAGCAGATTGTTCTTGAGAGTTTAATCTCGCATCCTCATTAATTGCAGTATCACCTTTGTCTGCTTCTTCTGTTATATCACCAATTTCATCTGCAATAGTACTATCTTCTGTATCTGATGATCCTGAAATCAAATTCATCAGTTGAAGTCCATTATGTTTTTTGCATTTATTTGATGAAATATCTATATCGATATTAGCATTACTTCTATCAACACATTCATTCGATGCATGAGCTGGCTGATAAATATGATTAAATTCAGCTACAGAAACATTTTCTCCGCCAACTTTTATTCCAAATGCATCAGCATTATCAAATATGATTCTATTATTTTTTATCAATACTTCTTTAGATTTAACACTATCCTCTTCGCGAACAGGGACACTAATGCCAAACTTAAGAGCATTTCCCTCATCAATTATGGTGTTATCCACAATAGTTACGCCTTCACAAGAAGCACATCCGATCCCCACATTTCCGACATTTATTAATGTATTGTTTTTTATCAAAACATTATAGAAAGCTTCTTCTTTAGAATAACCAGGATCCACACTAATACCCCAACAATATCCTGATACTTTGCCAACATCTTCTTTTATTGTATTGCCTTCAATAGTTAAATCTTTAAAAAGACCATGCGCAACAAGTGATACCCCTTGGCACTTTCCATCTATATGAGTAGATTTGTATAATGTGTTATTGCGAATAGTGACGCCTTCAGCAGGAAAACCACCCCAACCAAGATATATATTATGGTCTAGTATTTTTTGTCCAAATCCATTGTTCTCAAAGGTATTGTTTTCTATATAACAATTTTGACACCCTCCAAAAAAACCTATTGAACTGTTATTGATAATGACACTATTTTTTAATACGAATCTATCGTTGATACCATTGGTCAATGGATCAAGACTATTTGCTCCACCGCTGTATACACCTATCCTGAATCCCTCTATATGAAGATCGTCAAGAATAACGTCATCAACATCGTTATACAAAACCACAGCATTTTTCTTCGTGGGTGAGTTAGAAACAATATTGAATCCTCTAACAACATAACCACCATCTGGTTTCGCATTCCCTCCATTTTGGAAGTTTAGGACTATTTGGTCTTGAGAGATTAACGTTGGTTTTGGAAGACTTTCGTCACCATAACTGCTCAATGTGCAAGATAGTGAAGCTCCGCATTTGTTGTTATATATACGCATATCAACTTCGACAGGGAAGTTTCCACCTCTACAGAACAACACGCTGTCTCCCGCAAACATTTTATTAAAAGTGGAAATAGCTTTAGGATAAGATTTAAACGCTGTTGATTCTGATAAACCATCGTTATCATCATTACCCGTCGAATCACAAACATAATAATTTTTTGAGTAGCTTACTGATGAAAGTACTAGTAAGAGTAATGCTGCTAAGAATAAACTAAATTTTTTCATGTCCATCTCCCCCCGTGATAATAAGATGACACGGGTTAATGATATGCTTGAATCACATTTGTATTAGTGATTTCTCTCACACAATTTCAACGGAAAAAATCTTTTTTTATATTTTTGTGAACTTACAAACAGTATAACGACCTGAGTTACTAATTACTTAGTCAAAGTCACTGAGATATGGTTCAAAAAAAAGCCCAGTGTCACCACTGGGCTCAAAAACTCTCTGGGGGGCAGAAAGTTTTTAGAACTGCAGTGATAATTTACCTTTCAGACAAATAATGAATCGTGAACGAAATCACATTGTCAGAAATTTTGAAAAGTTATATCAAACTAAATGAATATTATAAAGCTCTAACAACCAGCTTCTTACACGCTTTACATCAGGGTTTTGGCTTTCTTTCATTTTAATAATCGTAGATGATCGTTTGTCCTTGATCATATCAATCACCGTATTGACGTTAACCTCTTTAGAGTCGTCAGCAAATGCGTAAACCAAAGCAAAATCACATAAGTTATTAATACGTCTTGGAACACCTTCGCTATAACAAAAAATGGCGGCACAGGCTTCATTGGTAAAAATCTTATGGTCAGCGCCTGCAACTTCCATCCGATGTTCGATATATTTTTGCGTTTCAGGATAACTTAAAGCTCTCAAATGATACTCAACACCAATTCTCTGCGCGAACTGTTCAAGTTCAGGTAAGTTTAATTTATCACTGAGCTCAGGCTGGCCCGTTAATACCAGTTGCATAAAAATATCAGCATCGATATTAACATTTGAAAGTAGTCTTAGTTCTTCTAACGCTTTAACCGATAAGTTTTGTGCTTCATCAACGATCAGAACGATCTTTTTACCTTTAGCGTGTTGTTCAATAACAAAGTCGACATAGTCACGATAACGCCCGGCATTATCAGTAGCAGATGAAGGGATCTCCAAAGCATCAAGCACCCATTCCATTAATTGTCCGAAAGACTCACTGGTATTATTGATCAGCCCAATGAGATATTCGTCATCCAATTTGTTTAGCAAGGAGCGCACTAAGGTTGTTTTCCCTGCACCAATTTCACCGGTGACCACAGTAAAGCCAGCCTGACTCATCAAGCCATATTCCAACATGGTCAGAGCTTTCTTATGTACAGGGCTAAGATATAAAAACTTAGGATCGGGTACCAGGTTAAATGGCTTGAAGTTCAGACCAAAATGTTCTGTATACATGAATCAATAATTCTGATGGGTTGGATGTGTTTCTGCCTTGTTAAGAACAGTACCGACAAGGTGCGTGCCCTCTAAAAGCTGCAGCGACTTTTTAATGTTCTCTTCATTGTTTTTACCGTCTTCCAGTACTAACAATGTACAGTCAAAATAGTTTGAGGACATTAATACATCATCCGTTTGTAATAAAGGAGGTACATCAAAAATAATCAAACGTGAATTGTATTGCGACTTAATATCTTTCACTAACGAGGCCATTTTCGGACTGGATAATAGCTCGGCAGAGTCTTCAGCTCTTCCTTTTCCCGGTAAGATAACAAGCCTTTCCACGCCCGGGTTTACTAAAACATGGTGAAGATACAAATCTTCTTCTAGATATTCTTTTAACCCCGCTTCCACATTTAACCCAAAATAGCTGGCAATGGATGGATTACGCAGATCCATATCCACTAGCAAGACCGTCTGGTTTAGCTCCATGGCAATCGCAACAGCAAGGTTAGCCGAAACCAATGATTTACCCTCTCCAGCCGTTGGTGAAGTTATCGCAATCGTCTGCCAATCATTCTGACGCATTTTCTGCAGAACCTGAGTTCGCAGCATCCTGAAGACAGCCGATTGTGGGTTATTGTAATGACCCGCTATGACTCTATTATTTTCTAAAACACTTTGTGGCGTTTTAACGACTTTTGTTTGCGTATATTCAATATTCTGTAGAGGTGGCGCTAGCGGGTCTTCGGGAAAAGATGTCTTTTCCTGTGTCTCCGTTTGAATGAGTGTGTTGTCTGCTTCGACCTCGCTCCCCGCATGCTTCTGCTTGGCTTTATCTAAGGCTTTTTGAATTCTATCCATTCTTATTTCCTACTCAGAAGTATAACGTCACGATTACAGCAAGCTGACTTTACGCATCAACCGATACCAGAGCACTTCGAGATTAATGACATAAAAATGTATTGCAATGACTGAAATTATCCCGAGGATGATAGCCACTATAATCCAGCGGTTTCTTAATGTTTTCCTACGAGCAAGCTCTCTAGTGGTTGTGATCATGGGAACCACAACAAGTGGCGATTTTCCCACTATATGGGCCACCTGTGTATAGCCTCTGACACCACCAAAAAACATCTCAACTAAAAATGCCAGACCCAGCCCTGCACCTACTGATGCGCCTAATCCCAAGACTAACAATTTTGGTCTGTTAGGCTTTTCGGCTTTTGATGGAACCGCAGGAGGTTCAATCAAGGTAAAGCTTTCACCTTTATTTTCAGACTCAAGATTTTGTGCCAGCTCAGCCTGTAACTGCTTAGAGCGTAACTCACGATATTTTGCGACCGTATTCTCATGATCACGTGTTAGCTCATCATAAGCACGTTGCACTTGGTATGTTTCTGAAACACGACGTTCAAATTCAGCCAGTTTAGTTTTAATTTCTTCTTGCCTGGTACGAAGCCTCGACACCTCATTCTCAGTGGAGTCAATTTTTGATTTAAGCTGCACATAGGCTGGGTTCAAACGTTGATTAGATGGCTTTGTTTCAGTCGGCTGACTATCTGTTTTTTTAAGGCGCTCCTCAAGACTGGCAATTTTATTTTTTTGCGCTTTTATATCAGGATGACTATCAGCATATTTTTCACTAAGAGTATTCAACTCAGTTTTGGCCTGTTCTAATTCAGCCTGAATCACTTGGGCATCATTGCCGGTCACGCCTAATTCTTTTTCTAACGCATCAATTTGCCGCTTTGCTCTTAATACATCCGGATGGGTTGGCTCATATTTTGATAATAAAGTGCTATATTCAATTCTTAATTGTTCTAATCTTACTTCAGAACTACTTGGTTCATTCGAGCTGCTTGCTGTGACACCTAAAGGCAAATTCATTGGGACAGTTGAAAGCTGCAAACTCAGTGTCGTGATTTGATCTTTTAATAGTAATATTTCGTTTTGATTAGAGGTTTGTTCATCCCCTAATCTTTGGATCATTGAAAGGTTGTACTGTAATAACTCTGGTAAGCTACCACTATAGCGGTCTTTAAACTCAGCAATTTGTTTTTCCAGTTCACGTACCTTTGCCTGAAACTTATCCCCCTCTTCTTTCAAAAAGTCTTTCGTTTCTGCAGCACGATCAGTTCGAGCTTTGACGTTTTCATTCAAAAACTCAGTAACCAGTTCATTTGCGACCTGCTGTGCTTTTTGAGGCGATTTATCCATGAACGACACGGTAAAAGCGATACTGGCTCTTTTAGCACGACCACTTACAGGGTCGGTAACATTCGCCTGGACTAAATCCACACTGACATTGGACTTAAACAACTCAACGATAGAAGAAGTAGCTGCCGTTTTTTGACGTTCAGCCACGTAAAGATTATATTTTTTGACCATATCCATTACTCTGGAAGTCGTCATCAATCGTTGTTTGATGACTTCGATACGCTGGTCAGCATAACTTGTGACGGTTGAACGAACTAAATCATTTGGAATTTCTTGTGATTCAATCAGGATAGTTCCCTGAGATTTATAGGTGGCCGGGAGTGAAAATACCACTATAAATGTCGCTATGGCTAACAACATAGCAGGAATAATAACCCAAACCTTCCTGCGCCAGAGAAGATTAAGATAATCCCCTAAGCCTTTTACTTCTTCTTCCATTTATTATTGCTCTTTGCTGTAGATTTAGCGAGAAAAACGAATTCCGTCCCAATTGTAGTCTATGTTGAATGAAAGCGCATTGCTGTCGACATCCTTGCCATCTGACTCATCAACACTACGATATCGGTATGAAAAAACAAGTGCCCAGTCTTCAGCTAGTTTCCACGATAGACTGGGTGAAAAATCAATGTATTTTGTCTCTGTACTATCTAAATCATCTGCGCTGCGATATTTACGATAGCTTGCTGATAGACTTCCAGAAAGTTTCTCGGTGAAGTTCCTCCGATATGAGAACTTATAGGCATCCTGTTCATTTACGTCACCTTCACTTGATGGCGTTAATGAGCGACTTGCTGAAAATGTATAGCTATTTAACTCATCTTCTCTTGTTGTGCTGATTGAGTAATTTAAACCTGAACTTTGATCGGATGTTTGCGGACCAATTGCTGGGTTATTTTCGCTATCCAAATAACGTGCACCCAATAAACCATTTACTGACCAAAGTTCAGACAATTGATATTCACTTGTGAGTCCTAATGAGTAAGAGTCGTATTTATTATCCAGTCTGTCAGATTCAGCTTGATAGTTAACATAACTGACTGACAAACCCGCGTTTAACCGTTCTGTATATTGATGTTGCCAGGCCAAGTTAAGGCTGGCCGTTTCATTATCTGTTAGGTTAGACGATGAACCCAGTATGGTGTTATTGCTTCCTGAATCTGACTGTTTTCGAGTTTGGTATGAGAAGCTAGAGCTTATTGTATCTAATTCCGTCAATCTGTAGCTATATGATGGCGAGATACTTTTCGTAATTGTAGTGGATGTGTTACTGAAATCGGCCGTATCTTCTTCTGCAATATCCCGTGACTCACGTTCTGCATAATTTAAACTAAGCCCATAGGTACTTCTCTCAGTTGCATAGGATGTACTAAAACTAGCAAAGGGATTTTCTTTATCAAGTTCTTTTAGATCTTGATATCTGCTGATTCTATAACCTAAACGAACTTCTGATGTTGAGTTTTCTAACGATCGCGTTAGGCTTAATGTAGGATCAATATTTAAACTGAAATCATCTAACCTATCTTCACGAAGTAGCTCGTTATCATCATATTTAAACTTAGGATCAGCCTGTGCATTAAATACCCATTCTGCTGCTGATGCTGTATTTATCAGCAGGCAAGGCAATAATAGCGGAATATATTTTCTCATGGACATGTGTCTCGGCTATTTTGCTTAAGGTACGATAATAACGTCGCCACTTTCCAATGTAATGTTGGTATTTAATGCTTTGCCTTTTTTTATCTCTGCATACTTGACGGGTAAGACTTGTTGCTTAGCCCCATCTCTGCGAAGCACGATAATGTTGTTTTCTTCTGCATAAGGCGATAAGCCACCGGCTAAACTTAGCGCTTGCATGGCATCTAACGGTTGATTCATTACAAATGAGCCAGGGTTGAGTACTTTCCCTAAAATATGAACTCTATTACCTTCAACATTTGTGACAGAGACCGTAACAACCGGATCTGCTAGGTATTCGCTGAGTTTTTTTGTTAATTCTTCTTCAACCTCTGCCACCGTTTTGTCTTTTGCGATAACTTCACCTGCTAAAGGAAAGGTAATAACACCATCAGGCAGTACGGTTACTTGTTTTTGCAAAGACTCTTCATTCCAGACTGAAATATCTAACACGTCACCTGAATTTAATAAATAGCGTTCTGCAGCAAACGTCGTTGAAGATAATAGAGAAACAAGTGCAACAAAAAGTACAAGGAAGCGCTTAAGCATGAGGGAAAATCCTTATCTATAAATAACATTCAAAATTGATATTAACACTCTATTTTTCAAAAAAAAAGGGAGCTTTTGCTCCCTTTCAATTTGTGACAGTTAAGTTACTGTTAACTTAAATCTTAATTCTTATGCAGCAACTGCTGATTTTCTTCTAAGCCCCAAGAAACCTAATAAGGCAGGAGCAAACAAGAATAATGCTGCTGGTACTGGTACAGCAGATACTGATACATCATATTTCAAAATGTTAGATGCAGCATCAATGATATCAATACCGTAGTAAACACCAGCTGTTAAAAATGCTGTAAAGCTGAAATCACCTGTAATAGCAAAAGTTTGTGCACCAGGTAAATAATAACCACTAGGGCCAGAAATTTGACCAAACTTTATGGTCGCACCGGATAATGCAGTGAATGGGTTAAATGACCATTCCACTTTAATTCCAGTGTCGGTATCAGAGATAAGATCAAACTCTGAATACCAGTTACCAACTTCACCCACAGTACCACCAGCAAGAACAGTACTGTTGTTATTGACATCAACTGACTGTGTTGCGCCACTTGATCCGATACCAGTAAGAGTCAATGTTGCAGCATTAACACCAACAGAGAACATGAGAGCTACTAAAAATAGCATCGCTTTTTTCATAATAAACTTCCTTATGCATAAGTTGAAAAAACAAGCAATGCAACCCAGCCATCTTTAAAAAAGATCTGTGGCTTTCCGACCCCGCCTCACGACGAGTTTGGCTTTTGTTAAATTACCATATCCATAAGATATGATAATCACCTATCTGACTTTTTCAGATGAGTGAATGATATGGAGCATTGTCCACCCGTGTCTATTGTACCTTGGTACAATTTTGCTATTGGAATTTAAAATCAATGCTCTAAAGGATATAAAAAAAGGGAGCCAAAGCTCCCTTTTTTTATTTTCTTTGTAGCTTTAAATTAAGCTGCAACAGCTGTTTTTCTACGCATACCCAAAAAGCCTAATAGAGCAGGGGCAAACAAGAATAAAGCAGCAGGTACAGGTACTGCAGATACAGATACGTCATATTTAACTACACCTGATGTCGCATCAATGATACTCAGGATATAACTAGTACCTGCAGTCAACATAGCTGTGAAGCTGAAGTCTTCAGTAATTGCATATGACACAGTGTCACCCAATGTACCAAAAACTAATGTTGCCCCAGTAATTGCAGGATTAAATGACCATGCGATTACAACAGGTGTATCAGTATCAGTTGTGAGTGAAAATGCTGAACCCCAGGTACTTTTCTTAGAGACAGTACCACCAGCTAAAACAACTGAACTACCAGATAAATCAACACTTTGACTTGCGTTAGTTGAACCAGCTTCAGTCAGAGATAACGTCGCGGCGTTAACGCTTACTGAAAACAATAAAGCTACGATAAATAGCATCGCTTTTTTCATAATAATTTCCTTATGCATAAGAATTCGAAAAAACAAGCAATGCAACCCAGCCATCTTTAAACAAGTTAAAGATCTGTGGCTTTCCGACCCCGCCTCACAGCGAGTTTGGCTTTAATTACACAACATCAAACACGCCGACATTGTGTAAGACCAGTATGATCTTGCTACAAAGCCATCACCGTTGATGTCTATTGTTCTGATTGCTATTAAGATATTTACGATAACTAGTATTATCTGGTGTATATGCTTTACACCAATACCTTAACAGTAAGGATATGATACTGTGTCTCAAAGTAAGTAACAAGTATATTTAGTAAGTAACATTACTAATTAAAACTAAACAAACAATTAATAGGCATTTTTACCGACAAACCCTTTGAACAGGGTTAAAAAAATAATCTCAAGATCGAGTAATAACGACCAGTTCTGGATATATTTCAAATCATAATGCACCCGTCCCTGCATTTTATCCAGCGTATCTGTTTCACCTCTAAAACCATTTATCTGTGCAAGCCCAGTAATGCCCGGTTTCACTTTATGTCTCAGCATATATCCCTGAATCTGCGCACGATATTGCTCATTATGTGCTACAGCATGTGGTCGTGGTCCAACGATGGACATCGACCCACCGAGAGAATTAAAAAATTGTGGAAGCTCGTCAAGAGACGTTCTGCGCAGGAAAGCACCAAAAGGGGTAATTCGGCTATCATTCTTTTGAGCTTGCGTGACTTTTTCACCGTCTTCCGTGACTGTCATTGTACGGAATTTCCATACTTTAATTTTTTCACCATCCACACCATATCGTGTCTGTTTGAAAAATACAGGACCTTTAGATGTGAACTTCACACCAGCTGCAATAATCAACATGGGTATAGCGATAATCATCAGAATAATTGAGCTCAGGATAATATCCTCTAATCGTTTCAATATACTGTCGATACCAGCAAAGGGTGTTTCATACACTGAAATAGCCGTAATGCCCTGATAATCCACCCAACGTGAATTAAGAAGATTGAACGTGAACAAGTCTGGTACTAAGTATACTGAGGCGGTGCTGTCTGCCAATAGCTCGGTTATATGCCGTATTCTATGCTCTGCTGACATAGCAAGAGTGATATACACCGTATCCACTTTACCTGCTTTACAGTCCTCAATCAGCTGATTGAAATCACCCACATTTTTGTTGGTAACGACTAAGTTAGGTTCCGTTTCGACACGTTTTTGTGAGCGGTCATCGTAATAACCTACCAGCCTGAATCCTGACCAGTCCATTTCATTAAATGCACGCTCCAGACGTTTTCCCAAAGTTGTTTCACCTACGATAGCAACGTTTCTGGTGTTGACTCCACGAGCCCGGAGAATTGCCAACGATGTTCTAACAATGGCATGCCAGGAAATTAATTCAATTGGCGTCAACAAGAACCATAAAAAAACAAAGCTATCGAGATAACTACCAGAGTGAATGAAAAAGATATCAATCATTACCAGGATGAAAACACTGGTAAACCATGAAAACATAACTGCCGAGACTTCTTCTCTTAATGCTGTGCCTCGCCATGAACGATAAGCATCCTGTGATTCAGCAAAGAAATTAAACAACAGAATAGCGAATAAGAGGCTCCATATATAAAGGACATCCCATCCCGCCTTAAAAATATCAAATAATGCTAAAAAGGTAAGCAGGATAATGCCACTATCAATCAGGCGTGATATCGCATTAATTTTTGCATCGTATTGTCTGATCCTGCCTTGAGCCATTTGTTCCTTTCCAATTCCAGATTTTGTTGGCAATAATACAGTAATTGCATCAGAGTATTGATATCAAAATATTCAATATTTTCTGGCTATTCACTTGCTGTATCATCTGATTCTATATCTATATAAGATTAGACGGGCTATATCTTCGACATAACCACAGTATAAAGAACTTATAAATGAGAACAAATCCCAAACTTAAAACATATTATCCGTATTTTGACTATGTAAGATTCATCGCTGCAAGTATTGTAATGTTTTACCATGATGGCCTAATCAATTGGGATCCAAGTGGAAGTATTGCTGTTGACGTTTTCTTTGCTTTGAGTGGTTGGTTGATAGGGGGAATTTTACTAAGAAGTAAATCGGAAGATTTACCTCGATTTTATTTCAACAGAGCAATCAGGATATGGATTCCTTATTTTGCTGCTCTATCACTAATCATTCTTGTTAGCCTATTAAAAGATCCGATTAATATTAAATGGTTTGAGTTCATCCTGTACAAACTCACTTTTGTCTATAATATCTTTGGACCGCAACAGTTACTTGAATACAAAGATATGATGCCTCTGGATGGAACCGGAAATCATTTTTGGAGTGTCAATGCTGAAGAACAGTTCTATTTATTTGCACCAATTTTATTAGTTCTAATTGGCAAATTTGGTCGCCACCCCATCACTTGGGCACTATTGTCCGTCATTGCTTGGCATCAACATCTTTATGCCCCCATATTTCTTGGTGTATTTGCTGCAATTTGTGTATACAAATATGGTAATTTCTATGAGAAACCGCTCGTCAAAGTTATTCTTTTTGCTATTTTGATCACTAGTACTTTGGGAATAATCTATAGTAATTATCAATATTTTTCCCCAGCATTTTCTATATCTCTTATTTTATTGTTAGCTATTAAAGGTGAAAAAAGTAATTTCGGGGAATTCTTAGGAGGAATATCCTATCCCCTATATTTAAACCATTGGATAGGCGTATTTGCTGCTAACAGTATCTCAGGTATTTTCGGCTTCAGAGGTACACTTTACAGTATAGTTCTAGCGATCATTATTGGTTATTTACTTAGTGCAATAATGTATCTGTTGATAGATAAACAATGTTTAAAACATCGGTCAAAATTTTACTCTCATGCAAGAGGAGTATGGATAACCGTTAGCGCTTATCTCATGATAGTGATTGGTTTGAGTTTTGGAATATTTGTTTGGTGAAGTTACATCCTTCAACCATCTAATCTTTTCTGACCTACCGTATATTTAAACAAAAAAGAAATGAACATTGACAGCCCTCCTACTCCATAAATTTAATTTCGATCTACTCATGACTTTCCACTAGCCTTAAAACTGGCTAAAAATATCATCGTCGTTACTCACACGCACAATAATTGAAATAGATATTAACGAGGCTAGCAATTAGCCTAGCCTTGTTAATATAAAAATTTGTCGTTAGCAGAATTGAAAATCTAAAAGGTAAAAAAAGCCTGACATTAGTCAGGCTCTTTAATTTGGTACCGACGGCCGGAGTCTACCATTAACAGCTCATAAAGTCCTATTCTGTTTGACCTCAAGGGTTTTCAGCCGATAACCTGTATCCCCCACCTGTATCATTTAGGCTTAAACTTAGTGAAAAAAACAGACCCTTTGTTTCTTCGTTATCGCACCTGGAGTGTTAAGAAAAAAGTACCTAAAGAACTTCAAGAGGCTATGAAAAAAACGGTCATAGTTATCAGCACAAGGACAAGAGACCGTAAAGAAGCTGAAAGACGCCAACATGAGATTCTAGCCAAGATAGAGCAAGAGTTCGAACGGTATAGAAACCCTGAAGACCCTAAGCTCGAATCCTTTCGAGATACTGTAAATTGGCTTAGAGAAGAACAGTCAACTAATACATGGCAACAAGAGCTATCGCCAGAAGAAATCGCCGACATAGCATTAAGCCAACTTTACTACCGCTACAGTAAGGGCATGGATGTCTTCAACATTCCTCCTGAACATACAAAAGTGATAGAAAACCTCCGCCAACTTGCTATCAATCCTGAGGTTCATCAGCTAAAGGAGGCAGTTCAGCAATATCTTGGACTGAAGAAAGGTAGTGTAAGAGCTTCATCATTAATCGAAAAAGAAAAGCATCTAATTAAATTCAGTGAGTGGATTGGCCCTGAGACACTACTAACCGACATAAAAGCAATAGATGCCGGTCGTTTTCTAACTGAGTTCATGTACAAGCAGAAAACAAAGACAGGCGAGCCTCTCTCCGTTAGCACAATCAAGAAACACCTTAGCATCCATAAAGCCTTTTTCGAATGGGCCGAAAGTGTGGGCATGATAGACAGAAACCCATTTGAGAAAACAGGCAACAAACTACCTAGAAGTACTACAGGTGGTTCAAAGATTAAAGTAAGGGCATGGAATGAATCTGATGTAATTACTTTACTGCAAGCTATCAAAGCAAAGAATCACCCGAAATTAGCAAGCATAACCTGGTTGGCAATGTACACCGGAGCGAGGGGGAATGAATTAGCAGAGTTGAAAGTTGAGGATGTTACTAGCTGGTCACTAAAGATACAGAGAGAGACAAAGAACGAAAATTCACAGAGAAACATCCCTATCCATTCACGTATCAAACCACTTATCGTGAAACTTAAAGAGTCTAGCTATGACGGCTACTTGATATCTGGTCTGACTAGAGTAGGCGTAGACAAAAAACGTTTTCATCGCCTTGGTAATGATTTCAGCGAAATGAAATCAAATCTAGGATTCCCTAAAAGAGTTAAAGTATTTCACTCATTCAGACATACCTTAGTGACCAGATTGAGAGACGCGGGAGAGACTACAGCAAAAATAGCGGGCACTATCGGACACATGCAAGATGATGACTTTACACTCCATCAATATGCTGATGAACTTGAGAGTGAGTTAGCCATTGAAGTAATCGAAAAGCTAGACTACAGGGAAACAGCAAACAAACTCATAGATGAACTAATTGAGCTGACATCTAATTGAGCTGTAAAAAAACAGATACACCCCACAAGCCGACCACCTCAGAAGTGACACCTAGCGACATCATTCTCGTTAATGCCTGTATATGATCCTGTATGATCCTCTCAAGGGACTTTGCCACGACTGATACCCTAGGACACCAGCCATGGCCTTACAAGCGCTCAAACGTCCATGTAGTAGCTCGACATCAAAAGGTCGAAAAAAAAGCAGAACCAACCCGAAGGATGATCCTGCTATGAATGCTTGCGATTATTGTCGACATTACTCAGGCAAGGAGCCTAACTTAAAGAGTCACTGTTAGTGTGGCTTACAGATATAATCTTTAGATGATTCTAACAATGCATCTGTAAGTGTTCTCTAACTGTTATCTCTTTTAGTTTCCCCCCTTACCCCCACACTCAAGCATAAACTCAAGTATTCCTACCAGAGAATCTAACTGTTCTCTTACTGGTGGCTATAGTCGTATTAGTTAGTGCTCTGGTAGTGACTCTTTCGATGTTAATACTTGGGTATTGGTTGTGAAAGTTGTCTAGCTGACTACAGTAGCCCCACTTATAGTGGTCTTATAGATACTCTTATAGAGTCACTTACAGATATTACTTACTATCTTGCTGCTCTCCGTAGTAGGGAGGGGCCCCACGATAAGATACTCAGATAGAACATTCCCACATGTGGATGAACCTAGCTACGACAATACCAAATCCACACTAGCATAGGCTGTATAAACGGGGCAACGACAGGATACGATATGTGCTTCACAACTGGAGACATAAACAATGACATTCACCATGCACACATTTACATTCGAGCTATCACGAGCACACCTTTTCATCGCCTTAGATGGGCGCTTTGGACTCTATCTGTCCACTCATGGTGAGCTGGTGGTCGATAACGGTAGGCCTTCCTAGCTGTCCAGCAGCAAGAGGTCTGGCAGTGTCTAACGTAGGCTTAACCGCTTGAGTAGGTTTGATACTGTCGACTGATGCCACTGCCCGTCTCTGGCAGTGAGTATACCCTGCTGGTTCAACGACTGTGCAATTCCTCGTGCACTGCTCGTGCCTGACTGAATGAGACCGTTTAGGGTGTCTCTAAGTGACTCGGCAAACTCATCAGCCTTGTTCCTGACCGATGCCACTGCTTCACGGTTACCTCTACCGCGTAGGTGACTTGCTCCATTAGGGTTACCTAACTTGACGCCTCTCGCCTTGGCTTGCTGGAGTGCTTCCTTTGTACGCTTACTGATAGCTTCTCGTTCCTGTTGAGCCACCAGCGCCATGATCCCGACTGTTAAGTTATTTGCTTCAGGCATATCAGCCGCGACAAACCTCACGCCTTCCTCTTGTAGCGTCAGTAAGAAGTGAGCGTTACGCGACAACCTGTCGAGCTTAGCTATGACAAGTCTCGCACCTGTCAGCTTGCAATGCTTTAGTGCTTCGGTAAGTTTTGGCCTGTCCTTCCTCTTACCCGACTCGACCTCGACATATTCACATAACAGTTCACCTTCACCGATATAACCACGGATAGATGCTCTTTGTGCCTCTATACCAAGACCTGACCGGCCCTGCTTGTCGGTGGATACTCGTAGATAACTTATGAACCTGCTAGACATAACAAAACCCCCAAATGGTGATATGGGAATTATGTTACACCTATACTTTTATTTTTTCGAATGTAAAGATTCGTTCTACGTCAGATAAAACTCACAACGGGAAACCTTCCATGAATGACATAAAGACTAGCTCCGTAGACCACGAGCAATTCAGAAGACAGAGGCGGAATTTAATCATCATATCTTCTGCAATATTCTTACTACACTACCTCGACCTAAAGTTTGAACAAATAAACATTCTAGGTAATACAGCAAAAATCAATAACCAAGCTGGAATAGAAGGTCTCCTATGGTTAATGTTCATATACTGGCTGATTAGATATACACAATACCTATTAACAATCGAAGTACGATTCAGTAATGAATTTAAAACAAGACTCATATTTCTACTGAAAAAAAGATACACACTTCCAGCCAATATCAACAATCCACCCACACACATAGTGAAGATGATGTTAAGTGGAGAACCGCCCCACTCACTGAAGGAAGCAGCTAATCAAATTACTTCTCGAGTACCTCGTGTCGAGATAGAAATCAAACGACTTAAGATAAGGGTGAAGCTCAGGTATCTCTTAACTCCTGCTGTTGTAGACGACAAACATAACAAAGAAACTGAAACAAGTTACATGGAAAGCTTAGTGTTATATTTCAGGTCAGCCCTCTACCTTACTCTTAACACAACACTGTTCAGTGAATACATTCTTCCCTATGTGCTTGCGGCAATTACAATCGGATATGCAGTATTGAAAATATAGTTGTGAGTTGATGCTATCTCTAGAGGCAACCCAAACAGAGAAACGAAAAAAACACACCGAGCTATTCAGGAAATTTATTGAAGCCGATGGGGGAAGTAACATCCAGACATATATGCAAATGGGCTTCCGCAAATCTGAAATATTTTTAGAGCTGAAACCTGTATCTCCAACCTGTATCACCTTGTCAATTTAGGTCTTTTTTAGGAAGTCTACAAATTGTTGTTTTTAGATAAAAAATAAGCCCATAAAGGGCTTACTTTCTAATATGGTACCGACGGCCGGAGTCGAACCGGCACACCCGAAGGCACTACCCCCTCAAGATAGCGTGTCTACCAATTCCACCACGTCGGCAAGGGTAATCAAGGTTGCGTATTCTACGGTAATTCAGGTAAATCTGCAGGTGTTTTATCGACTTTTTGCTCTGTTGTCGGCACAGACTCAGTCACACTTTTTGCTTTTCCTGGTGTATCCACAGAAAAATAAGCTAGTGTCAGACTTGTGATGAAAAAGATAGTCGCTAAGATCGCACTGGCGCGGCTTAAAAATGAAGCTGAGCCCTGACTGCCGAACAGACTACCTGAGGCACCGCCGCCACCACCACCAAATGCAGCACCTGCATCAGCGCCTTTGCCGTGCTGAATCAGAACAAATCCAATCAGCATAAGACAGGCAATAATATGAACTGTGAGAATAATCGCGTGCATGTGTTGTTAACCTAATTTTAAAACTGCGGCCTGACATATTTTAACAAATTCATCGGCGTCGAGAGAGCCCCCGCCGACAAGTCCACCATCAATATCAGGTTGTAGAAACAATGGCGCAGCATTATTACCTTTTATGCTGCCTCCGTAAAGTATTCTTATATTTTTTGCTATCTCTTTATCGTGTTTTGCTACACGTTGTCGCATAAAACTATGTACGTCTTGCGCCCATTCTGGCGTGGCTGAGCGGCCTGTGCCGATAGCCCATACCGGTTCATATGCTAAAACCGTATGAGCGAGCCCTTCAACGCCCTGATGCGCAATAACAGTATCGAGTAATCGCAACACCACTTCTTCGGTACGACCAACAGCATGCTCGTCCGGGCTTTCCCCAATGCAGATAATTGGTGTAATACCCGCTCTGACTGCCATTTCATATTTTTCAGCGATAATGCGATCAAGCAGACACTGATCCAAGTCTAACTCAGCATATAAACAGCGTCTTTCAGAGTGGCCTATTAATACATATTTGCAGCCAAAATCTACCAGCATGCTCGCCGAGATTTCGCCCGTGTAAGCCCCTTTCTCAAACTGAGACAGGTTCTGCGTCCCCCAAGCTAAACCTGTACCTGTAAGGGCAGATTGTACTTGTTGCAGGTAAACAGACGGAGGAAATAACGCGACTTCGATATCCGAGAAGGTATCGGCTTTAGAGAGTATGCCTTCAAGTAGTGCTTTATTACTCTCACTAGAGCCGTTCATTTTCCAGTTACCAGCGACTAGTGGTTTACGCACTTAACACTCTCTTTCAATATAAAATGAAACATCAGACTACATATCCACTATGGATAAAGCAATGTATGAAATACTTCTGGCTGAGCAATTACCAGAATAAGCTGAGGCTCTTATCAAAACATCTCATTTAATTTTTCAGCTCCTGCTCTATTACAGAGGCAAGTTCCTCAGCCAGTTGTTTGGTTAATGTGGCATCAATGCCTTCGACCATGACACGAATAACTGGTTCAGTTCCTGAGGCTCTGAGTAATACTCTTCCCTCATCTCCCAGTCTTTTCTCTACCGATGAAATGGCTTGGTTAATCTCAGCATTTTTATTCAGGTCAATCATTTTATTGACTCTGACATTAATCAAATGTTGAGGATATTTTGTTACAACAGATCGTAATTCATGCAGGCTATTGTTAGTTTGCTGAATTTCTGCAACCACTTGCAGTGCTGCAACGATGCCATCACCTGTTGATGTCTTGTCCAGACAAATGATGTGACCAGATGCTTCCCCACCCAATAAACCACCGACCTGTTGCAGTTTTTCCATGACATAACGATCACCGACTTTTGCCCGGTGAAGTGACATATCGAATTTCGCCAGCGCATGCTCTAAGCCAAGGTTTGACATCTGTGTACCAACAACATCAGGCATACTTGCTCCCATCCGTTGTCTTGCTCTGGCGATGATAAATAATAGTTCATCACCATCGACGATTTCCCCACGATGATCAACCATAATAATACGGTCACCATCACCATCTAAGGCAAGCCCCAGATCGGCTTTATTCTCAAGCACAGCTTGTTGTAGAAGTCGCGGTTCGGTTGAGCCACAGTTTAGATTGATGTTAAAACCATCAGGTTCTGCGCCCATAACAATGACCTGTGCGCCCAACTCTTTGAAGACATCCGGGGCGACGTGGTAGGTAGCGCCGTGCGCGCAATCGACAACAATTTTCAGCCCACTTAAATCAATGCCAGTTGGTATTGTACTTTTACAAAACTCAATATAACGCCCTGCCGCATCACCAATACGATGTGCTTTACCCAATCGGGTTGAATCAACCGTTTTTAATGGTTGTTCCAGCATCGCCTCGATTTCCAGCTCTATTTCATCAGGTAATTTTGTCCCCTGCGCCGAAAAAAACTTAATTCCGTTATCATGATAAGGATTATGCGAAGCACTGATAACTATGCCAGCTTGAGCATGAAAGGTACGAGTTAGATAAGCGACTGCCGGGGTAGGCATGGGCCCTAATAAATAAATATCAACGCCTGCGGCAGATAAACCAGCCTGTAAGGCAGACTCAAACATATAGCCCGAAATACGGGTATCTTTACCAATGATGACCCTGCTATTACGTTCTTTCGCCAGGACTCGGCCAACGGCCCAACCGAGTTTTAATACAAAGTCCGGCGTGACGGCACCATCACCAACACGACCACGGATGCCGTCTGTTCCAAAATAACGTCTTTGTTTAGTCAAAATCTTCTACCTGCATAACTGCCTGACTTAATTTTACGGCTTGATGTGTCTCTTTAACATCATGAGTTCTGATAAGCTTTGCACCCAACCATGTTGCGATTGAAGCAAGCGATAAACTCCCCGCTAATCGTTCATCAACACTGACTTTTAACATATCTCCAATAATAGACTTACGTGAAACGCCAACTAAAACGGGATAAGGTAAATCTGTCAGAGTGGATAAATGTTTCATTAGCCTCAGGTTGTGGCGAGCACGTTTACCGAAGCCAAAACCGGGATCAAGCATGATCTGTTCAGCTTTAATACCCGCATTTAAACAGGTATCAACGCGTTCCAGCAAGAACGTCTTCACTTCAGCAACCACATCGCTGTAGTGAGGTTCATGTTGCATAGTTTGGGGGGTACCTTGCATGTGCATCAAGCAGACGGGCACATTTAGCTCAGCAGCGGCTGCCAATGCGCCTTCAGTTCGCAAAGCATTCACATCGTTGATGAGCCCAGCACCGGCCTTCACCGCTGCTCTCATGACTCCAGGCTTCATAGTATCGATAGAAATAGGAATATCGAATTCCGCACTAATCATTTCTATGACCGGTGCGACTCGTTCGATTTCTTCTTGCTCCGCCACGATATCTGAGCCAGGTCGTGTAGATTCACCGCCGATATCCAGAATATCCGCGCCTTCGGCGATAAGCTTTTCAGCTTGTTTGAGGGCTGCATCATGATTAAGAAATTTACCACCATCTGAAAATGAATCAGGAGTGACATTTACGATGCCCATAATACGAGGAACGGACAAGTCCAAGGACTTGCCCGCGCAATCAAAAATCACGTAATTACTTCCTGGTTTTTAATGCAGCTGATCAGCTGGTTTGCCAGAAGGTGTTTCTGAAGAATCAGACTCTGTATCACCAGATGGTGGTGTAGACGAACGATCAGTCCAGTCTTTTGGCTCACCCGGTTCACGCCCTTCCATAATGGCATCAATCTGATCACTATCAATGGTTTCATATTTCATTAATAGTTTAGCCATAGTGTGCAATTTATCCATATTATCAATCAGCAATTGTTTTGCACGATCATAGTTACGGTTGATAACACGTCTTACGTCTTCATCGATCTGTTTCGCTGTCAGATCAGACACCGCTTTATGCTGAGTCACACTACGGCCCAAGAAAACTTCGCCTTCATCTTCACCATAAGACAATGGACCCATGTTGTCAGAAAGCCCCCATTTAGTGACCATATTATGAGCGAGCTCAGTGGCACGTTGAATGTCATTGGACGCACCGGTAGTCACCGCTTCCTGACCAAAGATAAGCTCTTCAGCTAAACGGCCACCATATAAACTTGAAATTTGGCTTTCTAATGTCTGTTTGCTGTAACTGTATTTATCTTCTGTCGGTAAGAACATCGTCACACCCAATGCTCTACCCCTTGGAATAATGCTGACTTTATATACAGGATCATGCCCCGGTACTAAGCGACCAATGATGGCATGGCCAGCCTCATGATAAGCCGTTAACTCTTTCTCTTTTTCATTCATCACCATGGAGCGTCGTTCTGCACCCATCATGATTTTATCTTTTGCCAATTCGAGTTGTTCCATGCCAACCAGACGTTTATTACCGCGAGCAGCGAATAATGCCGCTTCGTTAACCAGGTTAGCTAAGTCAGCACCAGAAAAGCCTGGTGTACCACGAGCAATCACTCTTGCATCGACATCATCAGCGGCTGGTACTTTACGCAAATGCACATTCAGGATCTGTTCACGACCACGAATATCTGGGAGCGGTACCACGACCTGACGATCAAAACGGCCAGGACGTAATAATGCTGGATCAAGTACGTCAGGACGGTTAGTTGCCGCGATAACGATGACACCTTCATTACCTTCAAAACCATCCATTTCTACTAATAATTGGTTAAGTGTTTGCTCTCGTTCATCATTACCACCGCCCATACCGGCACCACGGTGACGACCTACAGCATCAATTTCGTCAATAAAAATGATACATGGCGCATGCTTTTTGGCTTGTTCAAACATATCGCGAACACGCGACGCACCCACACCAACAAACATTTCAACGAAGTCAGAACCAGAAATAGAGAAAAACGGTACTTTAGCTTCACCTGCAATCGCTTTCGCCAGTAAGGTTTTACCTGTACCTGGTGAGCCGGCCATCAAAATACCACGGGGGATACGACCACCCAGTTTCTGGAACTTGCTTGGGTCACGCAAGAAATCAACAAGTTCAGCCACTTCTTCTTTGGCTTCTTCTACACCAGCGACATCTTTAAAGGTGACTTTAACTTGATCTTCGTTAAGCATGCGCGCTTTGCTTTTACCAAATGACATGGGGTTCTTACCGCCGCCGCCTTGCATTTGTCGCATAAAGAAAATCCAGACACCAATCAATAGAAGCATTGGGAACCATGAGATAAAGATCTGCATCAGTAAGCTGGTTTTTTCTGCTGGTTCCGCTTTAATGGTGACGCCATTATCTAATAAATCACCAATCAAACCGGGATCGTAATCAGGACTGTATGTCGTGAATTTACTACCGTCTGTCAGTTCACCTGAAATGGTTCTGCCCTGAATATCGACTCTGGCTACAGCCCCGTTTTTCACGTTGCTGATAAAGCTAGAATAATCCATGCTGCCTGAATCATTACTTTGTGGACCAAAATTATTAAAAACAGACATCAGCACAACGGCGATGACTACCCACAAAACAATATTTTTCATCATGTCATTCAATGTAAGGTACCTCTGGTTACCATTAAATGTTATTTGAGACCACGCCCCAACAAATAAACTTCACGACTTCTTGCTCGTGAAGCCCCCGGCTTACGGGTAACAACTTTTGTGAAGTTGTCTCTCATTTCTTTCAAAAAAGCTTCGAATCCTTCGCCTTGAAACACTTTGACAAGAAAGCAACCGCTTTTACTTAAATTATTCAATGCAAAATCTAAAGCCAACTCGACCAAGTACATACTTGAAGGCTGATCTATCGACCCTACACCTGTCATATTGGGGGCCATATCCGATAATACAAGGTCTATTTGCCGACCATCCAATACTTTATTCAATTCATCTAGTACATCGTCCTCACGGAAGTCACCTTGAATAAAATGTACTCCCGTCAGAGGTGTCATTTCTAATATATCTAGTGCGATAACTTTACCACTATCGCCAACCTTGGCTAAGGCATAGTCAGACCAACCGCCAGGTGCTGAGCCAAGGTCAACGACACTCATACCAGGACGAATGAGTTTATCTTTATCATCAATTTCTTTTAATTTGAAAGTCGCACGTGAACGATGGCCTTCTTTCTGAGCCTGTTTGACATACTGATCATCAAAATGTTCTTTTAACCAGCTTTGACTTGATTTACTTCTAGCCATATCAGGATATTTGCTCTGCTTCTGAACGCTTATCTGAAGTTAATACTAACATCAAACCAAGTAAGCTCATTAACATATACATACTCTCACTTAGTTTATGCAGCGTATCAAACCGTTCAGTTAAAATCGGATCTGTACGCCAGTCTAATAATTTTATCGATGCCATATCAGGCTGGATAAAAAGTAGAAAGACAACACTCATGATTAGCATGGCTAAAATAAGCCAGCTTCGCCAATAGCGATGAAATGTGGTGACACCAAAAACAAATAACCGACTTATCAACAAAATACAGGCACTTATAAGACTTAGAATATTGACGGCATAAAACAATTTGCCGGCGTAATCACCGGCAATTGTTAGTTCTAAATTCGCAAAGGCCATTGGCACGGCTAAATATCCTATCGACCACAGTGAACCGATCCAAAGGGTCAAAAGTAATCGTTCACCTGAATAGCCAGACAGCATTCTACGCCTCGTAGCCTATATCAATAATTTCATATTCGATATTACCACCTGGCGCTTGCACTGTTGCCACATCATCAATTTCTTTACCAATCAGTGCACGAGCAATCGGCGAAGATACAGAAATACGATTTAATTTGATATCAGATTCATAGTCACCCACGATCTGATATTTCACTTCCTGATCAGTATCTATATTTAATAAGGTTACTGTCACCCCAAATACCACGCGGCCTTCTTTAGGTAAAGTAGCCGGGTCGATTATCTGAGCATTAGACAATACCGACTCCAATTCCTGAATACGACCTTCGATAAAACTTTGCTGCTCTTTTGCTGCATGGTACTCCGCATTTTCTTTTAAATCACCATGTGCGCGGGCTTCTGAAATAGCCGCAACCACTTCAGGCCTTGCCACCATCTTCAGGTGTTTTAATTCTTCTTTAAGTGCTTCAGCACCACGTGAAGTAATAGGTACAGCCATTAATTTAACTCTCCATGCAAAGATTGCAGCCTGTTTACTGAGCCAATATCTTCGCTATTTAGTGCTTGAACAGTGGCTCTAGCAGCTGCCAATGTTGTCGTATAGTTGACTTGATGCTGCAGTGCTGCACGACGAATTTCTCTTGAATCGGCAACAGATTGGCGACCTTCGGTCGTATTCACAATCAAGTCAATTTCATCATTTTTAATCATATCGACGATATGAGGTTGACCTTCCGCGACTTTGTTCACAGGCTCACAATTCACACCCGCTTCTTCTAATACACGCTGTGTGCCTCGTGTAGCGAGCAATGCAAAGCCAAGGGAGGACAGGTCTTTCGCAATTTGTATAACAGCTACCTTATCAGCCTCACGCACACTGATAAAGGCTTTGCCTCCAGTCGGTAGTACAACCGAAGCGGCTAACTGTGATTTTGCAAAAGCTTCACCAAATGTTCTGCCAACTCCCATGACTTCACCCGTCGATTTCATTTCAGGGCCAAGAATAGGATCAACGCCTTGGAATTTAATGAATGGGAATACCGCTTCTTTAACAGAGTAATAAGAAGGAATGACCTCTTTCGTTACGCCTTGGTCCAGTAGTGAACGACCGGCCATGGCTCTCGCAGCAATCTTGGCTAACGGCACACCAATGGATTTCGATACATAAGGCACTGTACGTGACGCACGTGGGTTGACTTCAAGAATATAGATTTGATCACCCTTGATGGCAAACTGCGTATTCATTAAACCTTTTACACCGAGCTCTAACGCCATTTGACGTACTTGCTCACGCAACAGGTCCTGTGTTGCCTGACTCAGGCTATATGGCGGTAAGGCACAAGCAGAGTCACCAGAGTGAACACCGGCTTGTTCAATGTGTTCCATAATGCCGCCAATCAGCACATCTTTACCATCGCAGATAGCATCTACATCGACTTCAATAGCATCATCAAGGAAACGGTCTAATAAAACGGGCGATTCATTCGATACTTTCACCGCATTCAGCATATAACGTTGTAATTCTTCTTCGTTATAAACGATTTCCATCGCGCGTCCACCCAATACATACGAGGGACGTACTACTAAGGGATAACCAATTTCCGATGCTAATGCGACAGCCGTATCAACAGAATGAGCTAGTCTATTTGGTGGTTGTAACAAGTTCAGTTTTTCAACCATTTGCTGGAAACGTTCACGATCTTCTGCGTGATCAATCGCATCTGGTGATGTTCCGATAATAGGAACACCCGCAGCTTCAAGCGCACGTGCCAGTTTCAATGGCGTTTGACCACCAAACTGCACGATCACCCCTTTTGGTTTTTCCAGCTCGACGATTTCTAATACATCTTCCAGCGTCAGAGACTCGAAATACAGACGATCTGAAGTGTCGTAATCCGTTGAAACCGTTTCTGGGTTACAGTTGACCATGATGGTTTCATAACCGTCTTCACGTAATGCTAATGCCGCATGGACACAGCAATAATCAAACTCAATACCCTGACCAATACGGTTAGGACCACCACCTAGAATCATAATCTTGTCACGATCACTTGGGTTGGCTTCACATTCCATATCGTAGGTTGAGTACATATATGCTGTGCCAGTAGCAAATTCAGCACCACAGGTATCAACGCGTTTATAGACAGGACGTACTTGCATCGCCTGACGATACTCACGGATCTGTTTTTCTGTTTTTTGTAACAGTTTAGCCAATCGTGAATCAGAGAAACCTTTGCGTTTTAAGGCATACATTTCCTGCTGATCGATATCGTTAAGCGAGCGTTCTTTAAGTTGATTTTCTAATGACACCAACTCTTCAATTTGAATCAGGAACCATGGGTCTATATGAGTCAGCTTTTGAATTTCATCAAAACTGAAACCATAACGGAAGGCATCTGCTACGTACCATAAACGATCTGAGCCCGGTAAGCTCAGCTCACGGCGTAATGTTTCAGCTATGTTTTCTTCGCTAAGATCAATAACTTCTGTCAGGCCATCGCGATCGATTTCCAATCCACGTAAGGCTTTTTGTAATGATTCCTGGAAGTTACGTCCAATAGCCATCACCTCACCGACAGACTTCATCTGCGTACTTAGACGGTTATCAGCCTGTGGGAATTTTTCAAACGTAAAACGCGGTACTTTTGTCACCACGTAATCGATTGTTGGCTCAAACGAAGCCGGTGTCGCGTTACCGGTAATTTCGTTTTGCAATTCGTCCAGTGTATAACCTACTGCCAGTTTTGCTGCGACTTTCGCGATAGGGAAACCTGTAGCTTTAGAAGCCAGGGCTGAAGAACGCGAGACACGTGGATTCATCTCAATGATAATCAGACGACCTGTTTCTGGATTAACAGCAAACTGTACGTTTGAACCACCGGTATCCACACCAATTTCACGCAATACTGCCAGAGAGGCATTACGCATGATTTGATATTCTTTATCTGTCAGGGTTTGAGCAGGGGCAACGGTGATTGAATCACCTGTGTGTACGCCCATGGGATCCAGGTTTTCAATGGAACAGATAATGATGGCGTTATCTTTGCGGTCACGCACCACTTCCATTTCATACTCTTTCCAGCCTATGATTGACTCTTCAATCAGTAATTCAGAAGTTGGGCTGAGGTATAAACCACGCTGACAGATTTCAATAAAGTCCTGCTTGTTATAAGCGATACCACCGCCACTACCGCCCATCGTAAAAGAAGGACGGATAATCACTGGAAAACCAAATTTTTCTTGAACCTGTAAGGCTTCGTCCAGCGTGTGTGCAATATCAGATTGTGGCATATCCAGACCGATTTTACGCATGGCCTCACGGAATAAGTCACGGTCTTCAGCTTTGTTAATCGCTTCACTATCAGCACCGATCATCTCGACACCGAATTGTTCTAAGATCCCGTGTTTTTCCAGATCCAGTGCACAGTTAAGCGCTGTCTGTCCGCCCATGGTAGGCAAAATGGCATCTGGACATTCTGCTTCAATCACTTTGCTTACAGCTTGCCAGGTAACAGGCTCAATATAAGTGGCATCAGCCATATTAGGGTCAGTCATGATCGTGGCTGGATTCGAGTTCACCAGAATGACACGATAACCTTCTTCTCGCAGCGCTTTACACGCTTGTGCACCAGAATAATCGAATTCACAGGCTTGACCGATAACAATCGGTCCTGCACCCAGAATCAGAATACTTTGAATATCAGTACGTTTAGCCATCGTGTGTTATTTACCCGTTGCTTGTTCAAGTAGATCGATGAAGTGATCAAAAAGTGGAGCTGCGTCTTGCGGACCAGGACTTGCTTCAGGATGTCCCTGGAAACTAAATGCTGGCTTGCTGACGTGGTGGATACCTTGCAAGGTGCCATCGAATAGTGATCTGTGCGTTGCTGTTAATGTGTCTGGCAGTGTTTCTTCATCTACGGCAAAGCCATGATTCTGGCTGGTGATCATAACCAATCCCGCCAGCAGTTCTTGCACAGGATGGTTAGCACCATGATGACCAAACTTCATTTTGACTGTTTTGGCGCCACAGGCGAGACCTAACAATTGGTGACCAAGGCAAATACCAAAGGTCGGGATATCTTTTTCCAGCAACGTTTGAATCGCACTTATCGCATAATCACAGGGTTCTGGATCACCAGGTCCATTTGATAGGAATACCCCATCCGGATTAAGGGCTAAGACTTCTTCAACAGGGGTTTGTGCCGGCACAACAGTGAGTTTGCAACCACGCTCCACCAACATTCTCAGAATGTTTTTCTTGGCACCATAGTCATAAGCCACCACATGATATTTAGCTTCAGCCGCTTGAGACTGGCCATCAATATGCCAGCAAGCCTCATCCCAGACATAAGATTCTTTTGTGCTGACTTCTTTGGCAAGATCCAGCCCTTTTAAACCCTGAAAGCCTTTTGCAGCAGCGATAGCCGCTTCAACATCGATGTTATCACCAGCGACGATGCAGCCTTTCATTGCCCCTTTTTCACGAATCAAACGTGTTAATGAACGTGTATCAATACCTGCCAAGCCGACGATATTGTGTTTGACCAGGTAAGCATCCAATGCTTGTTCACTTCTCCAGCTACTTATAACAGGAGAAAGTTCTCGAATAATAAGTCCACTTGCGTAAACGTTGTCAGATTCTTCATCCTCATCATTAACACCGGTATTTCCGATATGAGGATAGGTTAATGTGACTATTTGTCGACAATAAGAAGGATCGGTCAGGATTTCCTGATAGCCAGTCATTGACGTGTTAAAAACAACTTCACCGACTGACTGGCCAATGGCTCCAATCGATTCGCCGTGATAAACCGTGCCGTCTTCAAGAGCAAGTAACGCACTCGTTCGCAAGGGAAACCTCCACCAGATAAAAATAATGGGGCAAACATGACGTTCTCCCCAGACAAAATCTTTGCAATTTTATCGCAAAACAGCCGGTCGAGTCCACGCTAAAAACGATTATCCTCTGGCGCTGGTGCTAACTATTTCAATTTCCTGAAGTGTATCTGCGATTCTATATATAAAGTTCCGGTCTGCGATGTGTGTGTAGCGGCATATTTGACCGAACCTGACGCAGATACTCAATATCAATTCGACTCAGGGTGAGGCCGACTCTTTCAGGCGCACAGCACAGGATGCTTCCCCAGGGATCAATAATGACGCTGCTACCGTATGAAATCCGATCACCATAATGTTTCCCCCACTGATTTGGCGCGACAATGTAGACCTGATTTTCGATAGCCCTTGCAATTAACAGCGGTAACCAGTGATGTTTACCTGTATGGAGAAAAAATGCCGCCGGAACAAAAATAATTTCAGCTCCCTTGTCTGACAGTGATCGAAACAAGTCCGGAAAACGTAAGTCATAACAAATGCTAAATCCCAGCCGACCCAGCTCATGATCAAGCACTACTGTTTTACTACCGGGCTTTATGCCGGCTGACTCCATATACCCCAGTGGAACGGCGTCACACATATGAATTTTCTGATAGCGGGCTTTTTCACTGCCATCGCGGTCGATGAAGATAGACGTATTGAACAACCTTCCACTGTTTTCATCAGTGATTTCATACACACTGCCCAGCAATAGAGCACAGTTACTCTGTTTGGCAAGCTGGCTAAAGCGAGGCAGGATATCCGTTTCCAGTTTCTCGGCCACATCATGCTTCGCTGAATGGTCATTACCGACATAGAGAAAGGTTTCAGGAAAGGCTAAAAGATTGAGCTTTCGCTCAGCGGCTTCTGCAATCATATGCTCAGAAAAAGCAAGATTATCTTCATAGCTTTCGGACGAATTCATCTGCACGATGCCTACATCAATTACCATCACATCACCTTATCTTTTACGCGGCTAATCCCCTCTAGCGAAAATATAACAAAAATAAGGTCTACACAAACTCACGCCAGACACATTAGAAAATCACTGGTGACATTAGGATTGCTTGGGTATATTGAAGCGTTTAATGTGTAATCAATGAGGTCAGCCATGACACAATCAATAATCAATAGTGGTTTCCCCAACCAACGCCCCAGAAGAATGCGTAAAGATGGTTTTTCTCGACGTTTAATGCGGGAAAATGTGCTGACGGTTAATGATTTAATCTACCCCTGTTTTGTTCTGGAAGGTTCTAATCAGCGTGAAGAAGTAAAATCGATGCCTGGCGTGGATAGGCTTAGTATTGATCTTCTTCTAAAAGAAGCCGAAACCATTCATACGCTTGGTGTGCCAGTGATGGCCTTATTCCCTGTCACGCCTATTGAGAAAAAAACAGAAGATGCAAGTGAAGCTTATAATCCTGACGGCCTTGTTCAACAAGCCGTCCGTGCATTACGAAAAGAATTCCCTGAGCTGGGCATTATGACTGATGTCGCGTTAGACCCGTTCACAACACATGGCCAGGATGGTTTACTCGATGATGATGGTTATATCGTTAATGATCAGACTGTCGATGTGCTGATTAAACAAGCTCTATCTCATGCCGAAGCCGGTGCTCAAATTGTCGCACCGTCAGATATGATGGATGGCAGAATTGGCGCCATTCGTGATGCACTGGAATTCAACAGTCATATTCATACGCGCATCATGGCTTACTCCGCCAAATATGCTTCCAGCTTTTACGGGCCATTTCGTGATGCCGTTGGCAGCTCAGGTAATTTAGGTAGTGGTAACAAATTTACCTACCAGATGGATCCGGCCAACAGTGATGAAGCCTTGCATGAAGTCGCATTGGATATTCAGGAAGGGGCTGATATGGTGATGGTCAAACCAGGTATGCCCTATCTTGACGTTTTATACCGTGTCAAAGAGACATTTAAAAAGCCGACCTATGTTTATCAGGTCAGTGGTGAATACGCCATGTTAAAAGCGGCAATTCAAAACGGTTGGTTATCAGATGCGGTGATTGAGGAAAGTCTGCTTGCCTTCAAGCGCGCTGGTGCTGATGGAATTCTGACCTATTTTGCCAAAGATGTTGCTCAGCGCCTGAAAGCTGGGATCTGATTCTCAAGAAATTTATTAGCTATATCTATGACAGATAAATATGCCGTTATCGGCCACCCAATTAAACATAGTAAATCACCTTTTATTCATGCGGAGTTTGCCAAACAATGTCAGCAGGATATTGAATACACCGCAATAGAAGTGCCACTGGACTCGCTGGCTTCAAGTCTTCAGCAACTACGTGACGTTCTGAAATTAAAAGGCATTAATATCACCGTTCCATTTAAGGAACAGGCATGGGAGCTGGCAGACAATTTATCGGACCGTGCTCAACGTGCCGGTGCGATAAACACCCTGATGTTTGAAAACAACGGTTCGATGTTTGGAGACAATACTGATGGCATTGGTTTATGCCGTGATCTTGAAAACCATGATGTTAGCTTAAAAGATAAACGGGTTTTATTAATTGGTGCAGGCGGCGCGGCGCGTGGTGTGATTGCACCGTTAATGACCTACCAGCCTACTGAGCTTTTTATTGCTAATAGAACCGCCAGCAAAGCGAAAAAACTGGCAGAGCTATTTGCTGATTTAGGCCAGATTCAGGGAGGTGGCTTTAGTGAGGTAAATAATCACTTCGACGTGATTATCAATGCCACTGCTGCAAGCTTACAAGGTGAAGTGCCTGACTTACCAGTCAGCATTTTTACTGAACAAAGCTGTTGTTACGACATGATGTATGCCGATACCGACACCGCTTTTATTGCATGGGCCAAGAAACATAATGTCAGCAAAACGGTAGATGGCTTAGGCATGCTTGTCGAACAGGCTGCCGAAGCTTTTTATCTCTGGCGAAAAATCAGACCTGACACTGGCTCAGTCATGCAAAAGCTTCGAGACGGTATGCAAGCAAGCTGACTCTGTCCTACTCTAAAAAATAAAGCCTGCGTAAGCAGGCTTTATTTATTCTGAAAGCATTCAAAACTATTTATGCTCTTGCGCTAATTCCGGATGCGTATTGTGAACATGATGTTTGTCTCTTACCGGACGGATAGATAAATTTGCAATGAAGGCAATGATCAATAGCCCCGCCATGGCGAACATGGTTGAGTTATACAAGCTAGGGGTTGGATCCAAAGTCCCTGCAGGTGCAATTTCCATCAACTGCGAAATAGACACCGTTTTTGCCGCAATCAATTGATCAAGATTATCAATACTCGCCCCGAATTTCTGCAAAAAGGCTGCCGGATCCACTTTGGCAGCTAATTCATGTAGCACTTTATTCAGCGAGTTTTCGCGTAAATGCGTAATGACATAAGGCCCCAAAATACCTGCCGTGCTCCAGGCGGTTAATAACCGACCATGAATACCGCCGACATGCATAGTACCGAAAATATCAGCCAGATAAGCAGGAATAGTGGCAAAACCACCACCATACATTGTGAAAATAATCATGGTTACCGCATAAAACATGACTAATGCGGTCACACTCGGACTCACACTTGCTTGCGTTGCAATATAGGGAATAGATAAATACAGCAATGCGCCCAGAACGAAAAAGCAATGATAGGTATTCTTACGACCAATATAGTCAGATGCTGTTGACCATAAAAAACGGCCTGACATATTAAAGACACTGATCATCAACACATAGGTGGCAGCAAAACTGGCATCGACGATACCTGGCAAGCTGGGGCTAAAGATATCGGTAATCATGGTTTTTGCAACACCAATCACCCCTATCCCTGCTGTCACGTTAAAACATAAGACGATCCATAGTTGATAAAACTGAGGGGTTTTTAACGCTTGATCAATATGGACGTGATTGTCTGTGATCAGCCGATTTTTTGTTGATTCATTTTTAGCCGGAGGAGTCCAGTTTTCTGGTTTCCAGTCTTTTGCTGGTACACGGAAACTGAATGCTGCGATTGTCATAACGATGAAGTAAACAATACCGAGAGTAATAAATACGCTGGTTGCCCCTGTATCACCTGTACCAACGACATACACCCCTTCAGGTCCAGGTACAGGAGTTTTTAACATATCGGCAGCAGAAGCAATGACCACTTCAACTTGCTGGCCAGCCACGTCAGCATAACGTCTGCCTGCCTCTGTTATTAGGTTAACATCCGTCACTTTGCCCAAATATTCCGGCATCTGATAATACAAACTCAGTAGGTAAGTTATCAGAGGTGCGCCAATCATCGCGCCACCACCAAACCCCATAATGGCAATCCCCGTTGCCATTCCTCGGCGGTCAGGGAACCAGCGAATCAGCGTGCTCACCGGAGTGACATAAGCCAGACCCAATCCACAGCCACCAATAGCACCGTAGCCTAAATAAATAAGCCAAAGTTCATGTGTGGCAATACCGATACTACCAACAAGAAAACCACCGCCCCATAAACAGGCAGCAAGAAATCCGGTGGCTCTTGGTCCGACTTCTTCCAGCCATTTACCGCCAATAGCAGCAGCTAATCCCAAAAAAACAATGGCCGTTGAGAAAATCCAGACTACTGATGAAAAGCTCCAGTCATCGGCGGCACTCGCTACTACACCAAATTGTTTGGTTAACGCAGGATTAAAAATACTCCACGCATACACTGAACCAATACATAAATGGATAGCAACAGATGCTGGTGCGATTAACCAGCGATTAAATCCGGGTTTGGCGATGATATGTTTCTTGGATAGCCGAGCGGCTAGGTTATCGAACAATGACATCAGTAATATTCCTCTCTAGATATAGTTATTATGTTTTTCAGCAACATATCACAACTATTCATCAAGACGGAACCGCCATAGAAAAAAAGCCGAAAAAACCGACTCAGAGAATATTTACAGTGGTGTATAAACAGACAAGGAAAAACATCCCCACCGATAATGACCGGCTTCTTTTTTATGATTAGGATCAGGTGAGGATGAAGGGGAAATTGAGCCCCACAGTGTCGGTGCGACGGGGGTTCTTGAACCATGAGATTCAAGAGGGAAACTTCATGAAGATGGCAAACTTCCCGTCAAGCGGGCTTGTTTTTCAACTTCTAATTTTCAGTTTCCTTAAGCATTTGCTTATCGGCTCAAGACACACATGTCGCTATCGAGCACCGCAGGGACATAACTAATGATACGCAAAATAAGTTGGCTTAGCTCAAGTTTTTCAGAGCTCTAACTGTCTATCTTCTTCCAGAAAAGCGCTAACACGCTCTTTCAATTGTAGAATTTTATTGTTTACTTTTTCCATGTCATGACCTTCGTCATGTTTAAAAATAAGTAACTCATGCGCTAAATTTAATGCTGCCATCACGGCAATCCGATCCACACCTACGACTTTTCCGGTTTGGCGGATTTTTTCCATATTGTCATGGACCATTTTAGCGGACGCAATCAGCGCTTCTTTTTCTTCCTCCGGGCAAGCAATTTGATATTCCTTGCCCAGAATGGTGACGGTTACCGGTGAACTCATAATTCGCTATCCAATTCTCTCAAACGACTAACCATTTTCTCAATCCGGCTTCGAGCAACATCGGTTTTTTCGATCAGTTGCGTACGTTCTGAAAGCCATGCTGTCTGCTGTGAGCGTAACAACATGTTCTCTTCCCGCAATCGACGACTGGTACGAAGTAGCTCATCCACTTGTTGTTCCAATTGTTGTATCGCGTTCTTATCCATTAATATGAGTTCTTTCGCTGTGCGAGAATAAAGCCTAACTATAGACGTGCGCTGCCGACTCGGTCAACAACTGTCATAATAGGAACAATTTGTGTTCCAATGCATCACATTGAACAAGATATCTTTTTAGTCATTATTCAGGTTTTAACTTTATGTCACAACTCTATTTCCCATCCTTATCTCCCGATAATCAGACAGGTGATGGCCCGGCAAGCCTGGCAGAACTCCAGGGCGCATTATGCGGTTTACTGTGTATGGATGCATTAGCTGATCGAAAAAACTGGTATGTGCAGCTGTTTGAAGACTTTTCGCCAGCCGAAGAAGAAAAACAAGATTTAACACATTTATTTGACGATACCATTCAATCATTAAACAGCCTCGACTTCGATTTTCAGATTGAACTTCCGGATGATAATGCTCCGATAGTTTCGCGTTTATCTGCGATGGCTGATTGGTGTCAGGGGCTTGTATACGGCCTCGGTACATCAGGTATGACTAATGAGACCGAGTTATCTGATGATTGTCAGGAATACGTCACCGATGTGATCAAAATCAGCCAGGTAAACTTTGAAAACGTGGAAGATACAGAAGAAGAGCGTGCTAACTTTGAAGAGTTAGTTGAATACATCCGCATGGGACTCTTTTTGTTATATGGAGAGTTACAACCAGCCGATCCTACAGACGAAGCTACCGAACACTAATGCAAAAGAAAGAATTCGCCAAACGCCGCCAACACCTGATGGATATTATGGGGCCAGACACAGTAGCTGTGCTACCTAACGCTCCCGTCGCCAACCGTAACCGTGACGTTGACTACCCTTACCGTAGTGACAGTAATTTTCATTATCTTACCGGTTTTGATGAACCTGAATCAGTGCTTGTGCTGATTCCAGGCCGAGAACATGGTGAATATATTTTGTTTTGCCGTGAACGTGATTTGGACAAGGAAATCTGGGATGGTTACCGTGCCGGTCAGGATGGCGCCATCAATAACTTCGGTGCGGACGATTCCTACCCTATCAGTGATCTCGATGATATTTTACCGGGCCTGCTGGAAGACAAAGAAAAAGTCTATTACACCATGGGAAACCAACCCAGCTTTGACCAGCATATGGTGTCTTGGTTAAACCACCTACGACAAGCCTCTCGGTCAGGAAAACATTCACCGACTGAAATTATTGAGTTAGAGCATTGCCTCAATGAGCTTCGCCTATTCAAAAGCAGTCAGGAAATCAAAGCAATGAAACAGGCGGCAAAAGCCTCTGTTCAAGCGCATATTCGTGCAATGCAGTTTACTAAACCAGGCAAATGGGAATATGAAGTCGAAGCCGAAATTGTTCATGAATTTATGAAACATGGCTGTCGCTCTCCGGCATACCCTTCTATCGTCGGTGGTGGTGAAAATGGCTGCATTCTTCACTACATCGAAAATAACGCCAAACTGAAAAATAACGACTTGTTATTAATAGACGCTGGTGCAGAGTATGAATGTTACGCAGGTGACATCACCCGGACCTTCCCTGTTAATGGCAACTTCAGCCCCGCTCAGGCGGCCTTATACCAGGTGGTATTAGATGCGCAAAAAGCCGCTATCGCGGCCGTCAAACCTGGCAATCATTGGAATCAGCCTCACGAAGTGGCGGTAGAAGTGCTGACACAGGGCTTGGTTGATCTCGGTATCCTGAAAGGCGATGTCGCTCAGCTTATTGAAGACGCCGCCTATCGCGAATTTTATATGCATCGTACCGGTCATTGGTTAGGTATGGACGTTCATGATGTCGGTGATTATAAAGTGGGTGGCGAATGGCGACTGCTTGAACCGGGCATGGTATTAACCGTTGAACCCGGTCTGTACATTCGTGATCAGGCTCATGTTGATAAAAAATGGCACTTCACCGGCATTCGTATAGAAGATGATGTGTTGGTAACAAAGGACGGCTGCGAAGTACTAACTGAGGCGGCACCCAAAGAAATTGATGAAATTGAAGCATTAATGGCAGAGGCAATATAAAAACGTGAATCACGGCGTGTTTGATGTGCTTATTGTGGGTGGTGGCATGGCAGGAGCCAGCCTTGCTATCGCGTTAAAAAATAGCCAGTTAAAAATTGGACTTATTGAAGCCAAATCATTAGAGACTGATTCACAACCTAGTTACGATGATCGTGGTATTGCGCTCAGTTATGGCTCACAGCGTATATTTGACACCATGCGTATCTGGTCTCACATCGCTAAGCATGCCAGCCCCATTCATCATATTCATGTGTCTGAACGTGGCCGATTCGGCGTTACCCGTTTATCCGCTGAACAAGAGCAGGTGCCCGCTTTAGGGCAAGTTATCACTGCCAGACATTTAGGTCACAGTCTTAACCACCAATTACTGCAACTTAGTAATCTGACATTGTTCTGCCCTGCCTCGGTGACGAGTGTCTTAACTGAAATGAAAAAAGTTAAGGTCACCTTGGGTGATGGAGCAGTATTAGAGACAAAATTAATTGTCGCCGCTGATGGCCGCGATTCCACTATCCGCCATTGCCTGAAATTAGGGGCGTGGGAACAAGATTACAATCAGGTTGCTGTCACGGCCAATATATCTACGGATAAACCTCATCAGGGATGGGCATACGAACGTTTCACAGCCTCTGGTCCTATGGCATTGTTACCGATGACTGACAAACGAAGTAGTCTGGTATGGACTGTTAAGGCAGGTGAGCAAGAGGCGCTGCTGACCATGTCAGAACAAGCGTTTCTGAAACAATTACAGAGCGAATTTGGCTATCGTGCCGGTCGCTTTACTCGTGTCGGCCAGAGAAATAGTCATCCCTTAATTCTAATGCAAGCGGATATGCCTGTTCAGCCAAGGAGCGTATTTATTGGTAATGCTGCTCACAGTCTGCATCCTATTGCCGGACAGGGTTTTAATCTGGGACTGCGTGATGTTGCCGTATTAGCAGAACATCTGTTTAACGCAAAAGACTGCGGCGATGCAGAACTACTGAAAAACTATCAGGATCAACGCCAACAAGATCAGGACCAGGTGGTGAAATCCACCGATAATTTGGTCAAATTATTCAGTAACGATATCCCTGTTTTGGGTCATCTGCGGGGCGCTGGCCTGACATTAGTTGATGCTATGCCGGTGATGAAACACTGGCTTGCTACAAAAAGTATGGGCTTGGCGCAGGCACAGCCAAAATTAGCCAGAGGTGTTCCACTAACATGAAACAAGAGTATGACATTGCGATTGTCGGTGGCGGTATGGTTGGCTCTTGTCTGGCCTTAGCATTATCGCGTCACAGAGACTTTAGTATTGCCCTGATTGAAGCGCAGACATTTGAAGCTTTAGCTGAAGATGCCGCTTTCGATATCCGGGTTAGTGCCTTGACCAAGGGCAGTGAGAATATTTTAAAAACGCTCAATATCTGGTCAATGTTACCGCCATCCCGGTTATCGGCATTTTCTGATATGAAAGTCTGGGAAACTGCTGACAGCGAACTGCATTTTAATAGTGCGGATATGGGAGCAGCTAACCTCGGCCACATTATTGAAAACAGACAGCTGCAGCAAACCAGTTTCTCCTTATGTCAGCAGCAGCCCAATATTGATGTGATTACACCGGCAAAACCGATCGCTATTGAACATCAGCACCTTCATCTCGACAATGATCGTACACTGAAAACAAAACTCATCATTGCTGCTGATGGCGCACATTCTGCCATAAAAGCGTTCGCTGACATTGAAACCAAAGGTTGGACATATCAACAAAAAGGCTTGGTGTGCAATGTCACCACAACGTTCTCACATGAGCAGACAGCATGGCAACGCTTTTTACCGGAAGGCCCTCTTGCTTTCCTTCCTCTTGCCGATAGTCACCAGTGCTCTATCGTCTGGACATTGAGCACTGACAATGCCGATCGTTTATTAACACTGCCTGATGATGAATTTATCAGCGAGCTTAATACAGCTTTTGAAGAGCGCCTTGGTAAAGTCACCAAAATCAGTCATCGCAATGCTTTTCCTTTACAGCTGCGTCATGCTGAAACCTACATCAAATCAGGTTTAGTTCTTGTCGGTGATGCTGCTCATACAATTCACCCATTGGCTGGGCAAGGCGTGAATATTGGTCTATTGGATGCGGCAACCTTGGCTGAAGTCATTATTGTTGCAGCCCAGCAAGGCCGAGATATTGGTCAGTTACATACATTACAAAAATATCAGCGACAACGGCATGCGGATAATCTGCTAATGCAAATGAGTATGGATTTGTTTAAGCGTGTATTCACTAACTCTCTGACGCCGGTAAAATGGCTACGTCAATTTGGTTTACGTCATGTCAATAAAAGTCGTTTATTGAAAAACCTGTTTATGCAGCAGGCGGCAAGCCGGTCCTTTGCTACTCCCAAATTAGCTCAACGCGTTCGTGATCATCATTAATTGAAAAACAATTCTGACAGACTTGTCTGTTTTAGATGACTTAAACTTACTCCACGGAGCCATGTATGTTTCGATTTCTTACCCGTCAGTTTCTGACCGGCCTTATCACAATACTGCCTATCACCATAACGCTCTATCTGATTTACTGGGTTATTTCCTCAACTGAACAGGCATTAAGTCACGTCATCAAGTTTATCCTGCCTGATTATATGTATTGGCCTGGCATGGGATTTCTTGCTGCCATTGCCTTGATTTTTTCACTCGGCATCATGATGCGGCTCTATGTTTTCAAACGCTTATTCAAATTTGCAGAAAGTCTGCTTTATCACTTACCTGTTATCAAATCGATATATGGCAGCATGCATGACTTTTTCCACTACTTCACCCCCGGCCGAGAAACAGAGTTTCAACAAGTTGTCGCCGTCAAACTCGATAATGGTATGGAAATGATTGGTTTTATTACACTGGATAATGCCGAACATCTACCGACACAAGATGATGAAGAACGCGTCCTGGTCTATTTTCCGATGAGTTACAACATCGGTGGTTACCCGGTCATTATGCCAAGACGCTTGTTGAAACCTGTCGATATGACCATGGAACAAGCGATGCGTTTTGTATTAACCGCTGGTGTCGCGGGTCATACAAAACCTAAATAGGCAGGAAAGCTAATGTGGCCGCTCTGACTACAAAAGTCTTGATAATACGACCATTTTTCTGGGCTATGATTTGAGCAAGATTATCTTGTGTCGCTATCATTTTTCCAAATATACGCTGATAGCTTAAATTACGTACTTCCCCTGAAAGGCTGTCACTAAGCATGAGTAAATTACCCTCAGAGTCACGTTTTTTTGCCAGTAACCAGGCAGCAATTTCGATGTTACGGGCACTGTTGTATAGTTTTTGCTGATCGATAGAAGTCAGATAAAAAAACTCGCTGTGGTTATCGTAAGACGCCATCAGCATTTTTCTTAAGCCGATAATATAGGCCAGCACACGATCTCCCTGAAAGCGTTCATCCAACGCAAGCCGGATAATATCGGTGGGTTTTCTGATGATAGCCCATTCGGGATAGATAAAATCGACCTGTCTGGAGAATGTTCTCTCTACACTCTCTTTTATGGTTCTGATATCTCTGTCATGGCGCAGATTTGGATTACGTTTATAAAGCTTAAACATCAACCTTTTGAGCTGAGCCATAACAGCTTGCTGATGTACTTCTATCACCTCATCTATATCGCTCTTAGCCAGTCGAGAGACGCCAGGCTCAGTCTGTCCGTTATTTCCGCTTGTCGCGCACCCCATTAAAAAGCAGACAAGCCATAAAACACTAAACCATCTCATCCACTATTTGCCCTCCTGATGGCTTGGTGGTGTTATTAATATCCTTAATATAGAGATACTGCTGTACTGATTTTGGTAATAGATTGGCTTGTGGTTCAGGCGAAGACTGCTCACGCTCACTACTGATAAACTGACGAATAAACTGAGCTTGCTGACTGTCTTGGGTTGATGCGACGGGGGTAACCACATTCGTGGTATCAGCTTGTTCTTTATCAATAACGGTTGCGGAATATTCAACAGCAGAATCGAAAGTAACAGGTAAGCGCGAGCTATTGCGTGATTCAGCAGGAACCAGCGGATAGAAATTAGCTTGTCTGTTATTGTTTATCTGCATGTGAATTTACACCATTTCTCGGGTTATTCCGCCTGCGCCTGGGTTTTGCTGATTTATTCACGTCATTTCTTTTCCGCTGCGGTATCACGTCTTTTTCCCTCTTTACCCGCGGTTTAGGTGTTTCTAACTGCTCATCAGACGTCGAAGCCAATGGTAATTTATGTTTAATATAAGCTTCAATATCCGGTAATGAAAACACATATTCTTCACAAGCTAAACTAATAGCTACACCACTGGCACCTGCACGCGCAGTTCTTCCCGTCCGGTGTACATAGTCTTCCACATCTTGAGGTAAGTCATAGTTAAACACATGACTAACTTCAGGAATATGCAAGCCTCGCGCAGCGACATCGGTGGCAACAAGAAAAGGAAACTCACCATCCTGAAAGTGCTGTAACAGGCGCTCGCGTTTTTTTTGTGGTACATCGCCAGAGAGTAATGAAGCTTTGTGCCCATTTCCTTCTAAATAACCCCATACGACTTCCGCAGCATGTTTGGTATTTACAAAAATAATGCCTCGCTCTGGGTTTAACCGAGCAATCAGCGCAAGTAATAATGGAATCTTTTCATCATTCGCCGGGTAATACACCCACTCTTCAATACGATCACCCATCATTTTTTCAGGCTCGACCTGAACCTTTTCCGGGTTATTCATATGTTCATAGGCGAGCTCACTGACTTTGTAACTCAAGGTGGCGGAAAACAACATGCCTAAACGTTGTTCGGGTTTGGGAATGCGGCGAAGGAAGTAACGCACATCTTTAATAAAGCCAAGATCAAACATACGATCCGCTTCATCCAGCACCACCACATCAATAAATTTTAAACTGAAAACATGCTGTTTCTGATAATCCAGTAAGCGTCCGGGTGTACCAATCAAAATATCCAGACCACCAGTAATCATATCTCGCTGACGTTGGTAGTCTTTGCCACCATGAGCGATGCCTATGCGTAAATTTGATTCCACATTCAGTTTTTCCGCATCCTTGGCTATCTGAATGGCTAATTCGCGGGTTGGCGCCAGGATTAGTGCTCTGGGTTGTTTTCCATCCCAGTTTTCCGCAGGGGCTTTTTCAAGTAAACACTGGAAAGTCGCCAGTAAAAAAGCGATGGTTTTTCCTGTTCCTGTCTGTGCCTGACCAGCAACATCGCGTCCGGATAATAATAGTGGCAGCGCAGATGCTTGAATCGGCGTGCAAAATTCGAATCCGGCCTGTGCCAGCCCGGCTTTTAGTGAAGCGTGGAGTGGCAAGGATGAGAAGGCCTGCTCGGTTAGATGTGCACTCATAGAATACTTGCATTACCTTTTATGATAGGAAAAAATGTTAGGCTATATCGTATGGGAGTATAGACCCACGATACTTTATATACCACTGGAGATAAAACATGAGCGAAAACGTCACCCACGTGACCGATGGCGACTTTGATAGCCAAGTACTACAGTCTGACCTGCCTGTGTTGGTCGATTACTGGGCTGAATGGTGTGGTCCATGCAAAATGATCGCCCCTGTATTGGATGAAATCGCGACCGAGTACGCTGGTAAATTGAAAGTTTGCAAACTGAATATTGACGAAAACCAGGACACTCCACCACGTTACGGTATCCGTGGTATCCCAACATTGATGCTATTTAAAGATGGTGAAGTCGAAGCAACAAAAGTGGGTGCTTTAACAAAATCACAATTGGCTGCGTTTTTAGACAGCAATATTTAAAAAATGAACTCCCCGCCGGATACCCTCTGCGGGGAGTTTGCTTTTTAAGCTTGTGAGTTATGCTGGCTATTCATCAGCCCCCCGCCTGGCTGGTAATGCATGACCACCCTCGACCAGTACATTCAGTCACATCTGATAATGCGCTGGTTTCTTTATGCCTGAACTATATGATCACAAAATGGATGTCTCAGAACTTTTAAATGACCTAAATAAACCACAACGTGAAGCCGTTGCTGCTCCGTTGGGCCACGCCAGAATATTAGCGGGTGCCGGCAGTGGTAAAACGCGTGTATTAGTTCATCGTATCGCCTGGCTGATTCAGGCTGAAGGTTTCTCGGCGGGCAATATTCTTGCTGTGACCTTTACCAACAAAGCTGCCGCTGAAATGCGTGGTCGAATTGAAGACATTCTGGGCTATCCACCCGGCGGAATGTGGGTAGGCACATTCCATGGTCTGGCGCATCGTTTACTAAGATCTCACTGGAAAGAGGCAGAACTGCCACAGAACTTTCAGATTCTTGATAGTGATGACCAACTGCGGATGTTAAAACGCATCATCCGAGCCATGGAACTTGATGAAGCCCAGTGGCCACCCAAACAGGCTCAGTGGTACATCAATGCTCAGAAGGACGAAGGTCTCAGAGCTAAAGACATTCAAGCCGGCCATGATCCTTATTCAAAAAATATGCTGGCGATTTATAGTGCCTACGAACAGGCCTGTCAGCGCGCTGGTGTGATTGATTTTGGTGAAATATTACTCAGAAGCCATGAACTGTGGTTAAAACGTCCCGACATTCTGGCGCAATATCAGCAGCGGTTTAAACAAATTTTAGTCGATGAATTTCAGGATACTAATACCCTGCAATATGCCTGGTTACGACTGTTAGCTGGCAGTAGCGGACACCTTTTCATCGTGGGTGATGATGACCAATCGATATACGGTTGGCGTGGTGCTCGCATTGAAAATATCCAACAGTTTGATAAAGATTACCAAGGTGCGAGCACCATCCGTCTGGAACAAAACTATCGCTCCACCGGGAATATTCTCAAAGCGGCTAATGCGGTTATCGCCAATAATAGTGAGCGTTTAGGCAAAGAACTCTGGACTGAAGATGATGATGGTGATCTCATCCAGATTTACAACGCTTATAACGAGCGCGATGAAGCTTCTTATTTGGTAGAACAAATCCGCAAATGGGTTGAAAATGGCGGTAAACGCAGTGATGCCGCTGTTTTATATCGCTCCAACGCCCAATCACGGGTCATTGAGGAAGCCTTATTACAAGCGGCTATGCCTTATCGGGTTTATGGTGGCTTACGCTTCTTCGAGCGGGCGGAGATTAAGGATGTCCTTTCCTATTTACGGCTGGTATCAAATCGTCTCGACGATGCTGCCTTTGAGCGTATTGTTAACACCCCGACCAGAGGCATAGGTGCAGCCACGCTGACACAATTACGTCAATATGCCCGTGAGCGCGGTATTTCCATGTGGCATAGCGCTATTGAAATGCTGAATGCTAAAACTTTCGCTGCCCGTGCAGGCAATGCATTGGCAGGTTTTCTGACACTGATTGATTCGCTAACGCCTGAGCAAGAAGGTGTGATGTCTTTAAACGAAATCACCCAACTAGTTATCGATGAAAGTGGTTTAAAAGCCCATTATGCGAAAGATAAAACTGAAAAAGGTCAGGGCCGTTTAGACAATCTAGAGGAATTAATCTCCGCCACCAAACAGTTTCACAAGCCTGAAGAAGCTGAAGATATGTCAGATCTGGATGCGTTCCTTGCCCATGCCGCACTGGAAGCAGGTGAGAATCAGGCCGATCGCTGGGAAGACTGTGTACAGTTAATGACGCTTCATTCCGCTAAAGGTCTGGAGTTTCCTATCGTCTTTATGGTGGGAATGGAAGAAGGCCTTTTCCCCGGACAGAAATCGAGTGATGATCCGGTTCGACTCGCTGAAGAAAGGCGTCTTTGCTACGTCGGTATGACACGCGCCAGAAAGACGTTATATCTACTTTTCACAGAATCGCGTTTTCTTTATGGTCAGGAAATGATGCAACGGCCTTCCCGTTTTTTGAGCGAATTACCTAGCAGCTGTACAGAAGAAGTTCGTGCTCGCAATAATCACATCAGCCCGAGCATCAATGGTGTTCGTGGTAGGGAAAGTCAGACATTAAATGAAACCGGCATCAAAACCGGACAACAAGTACATCATCAAAAATTTGGCCCCGGTGTTGTGGTAGATACTGAAGGTTCAGGTAAAAATGCACGGGTACAAGTCAACTTTAAGCATGCAGGAAGTAAGTGGTTGGTACTTGCTTATGCTAAATTAGACATACTTTAATCAGGGATATTATCTATGTTGGCATCATGTTTATCACGTTCATTCATTGTGGGTTTTCTCGCCCTGATGTTGACCTCATGTGGACAAAGTGATCAATCTCAGTCCGTCACTGATAATACAACGAACAATAAAACCTACCGCTGGAAAATGGTCACAACATGGCCACCAGGCTTCCCTGTTTTACAAGAAGGGGCTGAACGTTTTGCTGCCAATATCAAAGCGATGTCCAATGGTCGTCTAGAAATCAAAGTTTATGCAGGTGGTGAACTGATTCCAGCTTTACAAGTATTTGAAGCCGTGTCACAAGGTACGGTTGAAATGGGTCATGGCAGTGCCTATTACTGGGCAGGTAAAGTACCTGAAGCTCAGTTCTTTTCTACCGTGCCTTTTGGTATGACAGCCTTAGGTATGAATTCATGGCTATACGATGGCGGCGGTCTCGAATTATGGCGTGAAATCTATAAACCATTTCATGTGATCCCCTTCCCACTCGGTAATACGGGTGTTCAGATGGGTGGCTGGTTTAATAAAGAAATCAACTCAGTTGATGATCTGCAAGGTCTAAAAATGCGTATTCCTGGCTTAGGCGGCAAAGTATTGGCTAAAGCTGGCGGTAACCCTGTTTTATTGGCCGGTAGCGAAGTTTATAGTGCGCTTGAACGCAATACCATTGATGCCACTGAATGGATTGGCCCATACCATGATGAGCGTTTAGGCCTTTACCGTGCTGCGCAGCATTATTATTATCCAGGCTGGCATGAACCGGGCACCGTACTCGAATTAACCGTCAATGAACGTGCTTGGAATAGCTTACCGGCAGATCTACAGGCAATCGTCACTAATGCCGCACAAGCAGAAAACCTGACTATGTTGTCAGAAATGGAACACAAAAATGCCGAGGCATTACAGATTTTAAAAGCCCGCGATGACATCACCATTGCACCGTTTCCTGATGATGTTTTACAACGCCTAAAAACGTTGTCTGAAGAGACATTAGCTGAAGAAGCGGCGAAAAATCCTAAGTTTAAACGTGTGTATGAGGCATATCAGGCATTTCGTAAGAAAGATGCTGCCTGGTCTGAAATCTCTGAGCGTAGCTATCTTAATATTGAACCGGCACAATGATTTTTTTGATCTTTACCGCTGAGGGCTTAGCAGAAGCCGCTGCAGAGATAAAAGCAGAGAAAGCCACACTCTGGCTGAATCCTGGTCTACAAGAAAATGATAAATTGTCTGGGTTTATTGCTGCAGGTTGTGATTGTTATTTTCTACCCGAACAGGTTGATGCAGGCAATGAGAAAGCGGTATTAAATGCCTTAAGTCACGTAGAAAAAAATAGTCGTGACAATGAAATCTATGTTGAATATTTATAAATGAAAAATGTCCTTTTTATTGTCTTTTGTTTGATCAGTTTGCCTGTATTTGCCGACTCAGAGTGGGCTGCCTCAGATGTCCAAGTGGATAAACCGATTGATATCAAGGTTTACCGTAACCCTGAATGCCAATGCTGCCACAAATGGATGACTTACCTGGAAGATCATGGTTTTCATGTTATTGATCAACCAACACACAATCTTGATGCCATAAAAGAGAAGCTCGGTGTGCCCAGTGCAATGCACTCCTGCCACACTGCCGTGGTAGACGGTTATGCTATTGAAGGCCATGTACCTGCAGAAGACATTATGCGCTTATTAACCCAAAAGCCGGATATCACCGGACTCGCCGTCCCACAAATGCCTGTCGGCACACCCGGAATGGAAATGGGACTGCGTAAAGATAACTTTGCTGTTATCGAATTTAATCAAGCACAGCAATATTCTATTTTTACAACATACCAAGTTGATAAGAATCACCAATATCAGGCCAGCACAACCGAGGAATAACGATGGAAGTGCTCGTTGTGCTGAGCAGATTACTGTTCTCGGCATTTTCTAATGTTTTTCAAAAGCAGCTGACTCACCGTGGTTTTGACTCACTGTTTATTGTGTTTAGTGCTTACCTTGTTCTGGCTGTAATTTGTCTGCCATTACTGTTCTTATTTGATCCGTTTTCGCTGACGCCCACGTTCTGGATCAATATTTTTTTTGCTGCTTTACTCGACATGGCCGGTACGGTGTATCTGGTGATGTCATTGTCAAAAACTGATTTATCTGTATTTGGCCCATTGAATGCCTATAAAGTCGTTGTTTCAATGATTTTGGCAATGATCTTTATTGGTGAAATACCAAACCTGCAAGGTTTCTTTGGTGTCGCTGTTATCGTTGCCGGTAGTTATTTTTTATTTCCAGCTAAAACAACTCAACAGAGCCGCATCAAGACCTTATTGAAAGATAAAGGTGTTCAATACCGTTTTTTATCTATTCTGCTTTTTTCTATCGGCACCCTGCCTCTTAAAACAGCTGTGGTTAATGGCGGCGCCTTAGCGACAACCGTTTTCTGGTGTCTATTAGGACTACCACTGGCTGCCATGACCCAATGGTTTTTCATCAAAGACAAGCTGCAAGAAAACATGACAAAAGCACAGGGAAATATTCAGTCGTTTATTTATCTGGGTTGCCTGATCTTTCTGATGCAATACATGACAATGTTGGTATTTTCACAACTATTTGTCGCTTATTCTCTGGCATTATTTCAGTTAAGTATGGTGTTACAGGTTTTCTTGGGCTACCGTATTTTTAATGAACAGTATATATGGCGGCGTCTATCAGCCTGCCTGGTGATGGTTGCTGGCAGTTTACTGGTGTTAAACGCTTGAGCGAGATCAGGCATCGCCTGTTATCATGCACTCAGATTGCTAATGGAGAATACAATGAAACGGTTAACTGTCATGCTGACCGGCCTGTTCATGTCAATGCACGTTTTTGCCAACACCATACTGACACCAGTATGGAAGAGTCCGGCAGAACTCAAAAACCCTGAGTCCGTTATCTACGATCCGATAACAAAATTGTTATACGTCTCGAACGTCAATGGTAGCCCGCTTGATGTTGATGGCAATGGGTTTATCAGCCAATTATCTGTAGATGGAAAGATACAAAAACTGCACTGGCTGGATGAACTCAATGCACCCAAAGGCCTGGCACTGAATGGCAATAATCTCTATGTTTCTGACATCAATGAATTAGTCGTCATTGATATTGCTGAGCAACGGATTATTAAACGTTATCCTGCCGAAGGGGCAAAATTTCTTAATGATGTTGCGGTGGATAAACAAGGTAATGTCTATGTAAGCGATATGATGACAGATCGCATCTATCGTTTAGCTGATGACAAATTTGATATATGGATGGAAGACCCCGCGCTGGAAGCTCCCAACGGATTACTGGTAGAACACAATAATTTAATCGTCGCCAGTTGGGGTCATATGACCAATGGCTTTGAAACTGAGATACCAGGCCATTTAAAAATCATTGATCTTATTACTCACCAAATGAAAAGCCTGGGAGATAAGTCTCCTGCGGGTAACCTAGATGGTATTGAAGCAGATGGTCAGGGTAATTATCTGGTCACTGACTGGTTAAATGGTCGTTTATTGAAAATCACCCCTGAAGGTCACAGTGAGACCTTGATAGAGTTTAATCAAGGTAGTGCTGATCATACTGTAATGCCAGAGAAAGACCTCGTTATTGTTCCGATGATGATGGACAACGTCATCACCGCATTCCGGATAAATCGTTAAATGTCATTTGAAGATCTTTTATTAGAAGACAGCCTGTTAAGTGCAATTTCTGCTCAAGGCTATACTGAACCTACCCCAATACAAACAGAAACAATACCGCTTATTCTGGCAGGTCAGGATGTACTGGCCTGTGCAGCGACCGGTACCGGAAAAACGGCGGCCTTTGTGTTGCCTTTATTGCAAAAACTGTGGGATAGAAAGCAGCGTTCGCATGAACCTGTTGCCTTAATTCTGGCACCGACACGTGAGCTGGCATTTCAGATTCAACACGTGATTAAAACGTTCAGTAAACAAGATCCTATTGATATTGCCATGATTACCGGAGGTCAGGCACCCACAGCACAGCAAAAGTTTTTGGATGAAGGTTGTGACGTCATTATTGCCACCCCTGGTCGTCTATTGAATTTAGTTGAGCAAGATCAGGCCGATTTATCACTGATTGAATTCGTGGTAATTGATGAAGCTGATCGTATGCTGGATATGGGCCAAGGACCGGATGTGGCAACACTGTTATCCTCCATTACAACCGCTTTTCAAACTTGTTTATTTTCCGCCACGCTGGCCGGTGCTGGTGTCGAGATTTTTGCTAATACCTTATTGCCTGATGCCACACGAGTGGATGTGAATGCCTCAAATCACTATGCAGAACAGGTGCAGCAACGTGTTTATCTGGCTGATAATCGTGAGCATAAACAGGCTTTATTAACAGCCGTAATCAACTCAGATGACTGTAAAAGTGCTTTAGTGTTTTGTAATAAAAAAGAACGCGCAGATGAAGTCGCTGACTATCTGCAGTCACAAAACATTTCTGCCCAGGTTGTGCATGGTGAGTTTTCACAGGCAGATCGTCGCGAACGTACCCGCAAGTTTCGTCAAGGTAAAACTAAGGTATTAGTGGCGACTGATGTTGCTTCTCGTGGTCTGGATTTACCGCAGGTCAGCCATGTCATTAATTATGACGTACCATTCCGCGGCGACATCTATATTCACCGAGTGGGCAGAACCGGCCGGGCCGGGCAGTCAGGGATTGCCGTCAATCTAGTGGAAGCGCACGATCAAAAAAACCTGGAACGTATCCAGCATCATATCGGCCAAACTCTGCCAGTTGTCAAAATGAAAGGTCTGGCTCCAAAGGGTAAAGCCAACAAACAAAAAAGCAAAAAATCAGCAAGTAATCGCTATATCGCTAAAAAAGATCGTGCTCCGGAATAAATCAGTCAATCTGTTACGCTGCTTATTAGTTATGAGCAGCGGGTTATTAATAGCTGGGCTATTTATGCCCATGCTGACAATTACCCAATTTCTGCTTATCAGTGATGATTTCTCAGTGATTTCCGGTATCACCGAACTGTGGAAAGCACAAAAATACCTGTTATTTTTCATCATCGGTAGTTTCAGCATTGTCATGCCTTTCGCTAAAATCGGCTTGCTGTTTCGATTGTTATTTGCTGACAGCCACCCTACCCCAGTCAAAATAAAGTTACTAAATCTTATGCATGACTATGGTCGCTGGGCGATGCTCGACGTTATGGTGGTTGCCATGCTGATTGTCACCGTCAAACTAGGCGCTATTGCCAGTATTCAAATTCACCCGGGCTTGTACGTGTTTGGCGCAGCCGTATTACTGATTATGCTGACCACGCAACTGACAGTGAATGCATTACGCAGTCATACAGATTAACCCGTATTTCGCATCCCTGCCGAAATTGCACTAATGGTTCGTAACAGCGGATCAAGCCATTTATCACGTTCTTCTTCTGAAAGGGCATTTTCACGATAACGCTGCAATAACAGAATTTGGATATAGTTAATCGGGTCCAGATATGGCTCGCGTCTGCGCAGAGAGGAGCGCAGTGCCGGGGTTTCCGACATGAGTTTCTCTTCATTCACTACCAGCAACACCTGTTTCACCGTACGGTGATATTCGGCTGAAATCACCTCAAACACCTGCTGCCCCTGAAACGCATCTTCACACAACGCGGCATAACGGCGAGCGATATTCATATCCGCTTTCGATAAAGACATTTGAGTATTACTCAACAGCGCACTAAAAAAACGCCACTCCTTCACCATTCTGCGTAATGTTTCAATTTTTTCAGGGTCATTCTGATGCCATTGTTCCAGCGCAGTGCCGATGCCATACCATGCCGGTAAAGTATGCCGTGACTGCGCCCAGGAGAAGACCCAACCGATAGCCCGCACTGAGGCTTTGGAACGATCGCCCTGTTTACGGTGCGACGGCCTGGAACCAATATTCATCATGCCGATTTCAGTGACTGGACACACCTCATAAAAGTAATCCAGAAAACCCGCTGTATTTTCTGTTAATTTACGGTAACTCTGCTCACCCACTGTGGTGAGTTGATGCATAACGTCCATAAATGCTGGCTCATCATGACCAGTCTCAGCCACCAGACTACGCGAAGCCTTCATTAATCCAGACACACCCATACCTAATTCATAGGCGGCTGTTTCGATATTGCCATACTTAAACGACAACACTTCGCCTTGCTCAGTGAACTTGATCTGGCCCTGCACCGTACCAACAGGCTGAGAGAGAATAGCATCATGAGTTGGGCCACCACCACGACCAATGGTGCCGCCACGGCCATGGAACATACGGCATTTCACACCATGTTGTTCTGCGAGATGGCTTATGCGTTGCTGCGCCTGATATAAATTCCAGACTGAAGCCAGAATACCGCCATCTTTACAGGAATCAGAATAGCCGAGCATGACTTCCTGTAAGTTGCCCGAAGCCGTTAATAAACGACGATAATGTTCATTTTCCAGCAAGGCCGACATCACCGGTTCAATGTGTGATAAATCCTCAATGGTTTCAAACAGAGGTGAAACCCGAAGCAGACAGAACGTTTCTCCATTTTCCTGATAACCACATAAGCCCGCAAAGCGACCCAGTGTTAACACTTCGAGAATATGGCTCGCCTGATGTGTCATCGATATCACATAGCTGCCAAATGCATTCGCACTGACTTCTTTTTGTAATCGATTCATCAGTTGAAACACTGACAATATCTCTTTATTTTGTCCTTCTAGTTCGGGTAATGGTGGTAATTCATGCCTTGCCAGCAGATCGGTAAGTAGAGACTGGCGTTGTGTTTCATCCAACTGTTGATAATCTTCACATAAGCCCGTTTGACGAAGCACCTGAGCCACTGCCTCAGTGTGTAATGTCGATTCCTGACGCAAATCCAGGTGATATAAATAAAAACCAAAAGTTTCGACCAGACGAATTAAGTCCGTCAGTTCACTGCCAGCCAGATCCGCATCACCATGTGATACTAAGGACTGATGAATTAAGCGCAGATCCTGCAATAATTCGTCTTCATTTTGATAGGCAAGTCCCAGCGCGGTGGGTTCAAGATCCGGACGAAAGTATTGCTGTAGTAAGCGTAAATTATCTTCCAGTCGATGCCGCATCATATAAAGTTTTCGACGATAAGGTTCATTCAGGAACCGATCTGGTTTGGCTCTGAAGGCACCAGCATAACGCTGCTCGGATTCATCAATATTCGCCGCTAATTCGTCACTGATTTGGCACAAAGGCTGTGAATGCGTGAGTTGGTAACTCAGTTTAGTGACATCTTCCAGATAACGCCGGATCACCGTACGTTTCTGTAATTGAATTGCCATGTCTGTTGTTTCTGCGGTCACGAAAGGATTACCATCACGGTCACCACCAATCCATGAACCAAACTGAATATAACCCGGCACTTTAAATGTAGCACCCGCCGCGATTTCCTCTTTATAAACCCGGCGAATCGCATTCTCCATATTGCGATAACTTCTAGGCACCGCATCAAACAGGCTCACGTTGAAATAATAAAGACCATTCTTAATCTCATCACGCACGGTGGGTTTGACTGCACGCACCTCATCCGTTGACCACAGTAGTTGCACCTGTTTTTTTATCTCTGCCCGTGTGCGCTCTTCTTCAAAAGCCGTTAACGGATCATTGGTCAGTTTTTCATCAAGTAAGAAAATACGACGCAGGATTTCCATCAAGGTACGACGTTTTGACTCAGTCGGATGCGCCGTAAATACAGGCATATACACCATGGTATCCATCATATGCTGTAGCTGCTCGAGGGTAACACCTTCCCGTTTAAACTGGGTCAACGTATCCAGATACGATCCATGCCATAAATCACGACCGTTACGAAGCTGGATCAGTCGGTTATGGTAGTTAAATGCTTCTTCCGCTGTATTTAGCAGACTGAAATACAAATTAAACGCCCGAATCACTTCACGTAGCGTCGTCGCATCCAGGGTATTCAGAAAACTCAATAATTCTGTTCGTAATAAAGCGTTATCGTCCTTTCGAAGATTGATAAAGCCCTTACGCAATCGCTCTACCGTCTCATAGACCTCACGACCGGCACGTTCATCAATGACTTCACCAAGGATATGGCCAAGAAACCGGACGTGTTGGCGCAGCTCTTTGTCGTCAAGCATAGATAATTGCTCGACTGTACTTAGTACAGGTTCATAATCTGTCATAGTTTCAACGTTCGTTTACATGGTGATAGAGATCGATATAGATATTGGCGCTGTTTTCCCAACTGAAATCCCCCTCCATTGCGGTGATCATCAGTTTTCGCCATATCCGCGGATGCTGAAACAGTGCGATAGCGCGTTCCAGTGTTTCATATAAAGCTTCTGCTGAAGCCTCATCAAAACAAAATCCATTAGCGGTGCCGGATTTACGGTTGTCGTCGTTAGCATCAACGACGGTATCAGCCAAGCCGCCAGTATTACGCACAATTGGCAGCGTACCATAACGCAGACTATACATCTGATTCAGGCCACAAGGCTCGAAACGGGACGGCATCAGAAATACGTCAACGCCAGCCTCAATCTGATGCGAAAGCTTTTCGTCATAGCCAATTGTTAATGCCACTTTATCAGGAAAACGTGCACGAAGTACACGTAATGCTTGCTCAAAATCTGATTCACCACTGCCCAGACAAATCAGCTGAACATCCTGTCCTTGTTCCAGTAAACGTGTCACGGCTTCTATCGATAGATCAATGCCCTTTTGTGAAACCAAACGGCTTATCAAGCCAATGAATAATGTCTGTTCAGATTGAGGTAAATAAAACTTTTGCTGCAATGCCTGCTTATTTTTCTTTTTACGGTTCGGTGTTTTTGCTGAATAGTGATAGTTCAAATAGGGATCAATGGCCGGATTCCACTCTTCATAATCAATCCCGTTTAAAATACCGCTTAAACGCCCCTGCTCAGCACGATGAGATAATAAACCTTCTAAACCATAACCAAATTCAGCATGACAAATCTCTTTGGCATAGGTTGGACTCACCGTTGTAATCTGATCACTAAAAATCAGGCCTGCTTTCATAAATGACATCAGCCCATAAAACTCTACCCCTTCAATAGACCAGAGCGTTTCAGGTAAGTCGAGCGCATCAAACACCGGGCGTTCAAATAATCCCTGATAGGCCATATTATGGATAGTGAAAATGGTGTCAGGTTTATTTTCTCTCGGCGATAACAGAGCCGGTGCTAGACCGGTTTGCCAGTCATTACAATGTAAAATATCCGGTTTCCAGTTCAGCCCAGCTTCATCCATGGCCAAGGCTACAATGGCGCGACAAAACAGACTAAAGCGAGCCGCATTATCCATCCAGTCGTAACCATCTGGGTGACTGTAAGGACCACCATTTCTGTCAAAGTGATAAGGTGAATTTAATAACCAAACTATTACTTCGGTGCCAGGTAATCGCGCTTCAATAATCTCTACCGGCATGTGGTAACCATCCAGTTTCAATGTCGCGACTATTTGAATCTTTTCAATTTTTTGCAGGCATTGGCGATAGGCAGGCATAAAAATTCTGACATCTTGTCCATGTTGCGCCAGAGCAGTCGGTAAGCTGGCAGAAACATCAGCCAAGCCGCCGGTTTTCATTAAAGGATGAACTTCACTACTGGCAAAAAGAATTTTTCGCACGCTTATCTCCCAAAAATTGTACAATTCTCCAAATTATATACGGTCAACGGCTGAGTAATAGCCTGCAACGGGAGAAATCATGCAATCTTGTACCATTGTTATTTTTGGCGCCACAGGCGACTTATCTAAGAAAAAGTTATTGCCTGCTTTATACCATCTTGATGCGGAAAAGCGTTTAACGGCAGATACACGCATTATCTGTATGGGTCGTCGCGAATCCAGTCAAGAAGATTGGAAAGCACAGGTCACAGAATTTGTCAGCCCCAAAGCACGTGGTGGTGTGAATAGTGATCTTCTCAACACATTCCTGGACCGTATTCATTATTTCCAATGCGACATTAATGATGCATTCAGCTATCACGAATTGAATACATTAATTACTTCAGAAGAAAATAATTTCTCACAAAACATTGTTTTCTATCTCTCTATCGCGCCCGCACTATTCGGCGTTGTTGGTGATCAGTTAGCCGCCGTTGGCCTGAATAAAGAAGATAATGGCTGGCGTCACTTAGTGGTTGAAAAACCCTTTGGTTACGACCAGAAGAGCGCGGAAGAATTAGAAGGTATTTTGCGCAAAAACTTCACAGAACAACAAACCTATCGTATTGATCATTATCTGGGTAAAGGCACTGTACAGAATATTTTTGTATTCCGCTTTGCTAACTTGTTGCTGGAGCCATTATGGAACCGTAACTATATTGATCACGTCCAGATTACCCACGCTGAACAACAAGGCGTTGGTGGTCGCGCTGGTTACTACGATACATCTGGCGCGCTGCGCGATATGATCCAAAGTCACTTGATGCAAGTCATGGCACTGGTGGCAATGGAGCCGCCAGCAGATTTGGGTGATGAATCATTACGCGATGAAAAAGTAAAAGTCCTAAAAGCGATTCGTCCTATTACTGAAGATATCGTTGATGATCACGCCTTCCGCGCGCAATATGCGGCAGGTGAAGTCAATGGTAAAAAAGAGCCTGGTTATCTGGAAGATGATGAAGTACCTAATGACAGCGTGACAGAAACTTACGCAGCTATGAAGCTTTATATCGATAACTGGCGTTGGCGCGGTGTACCGTTCTATTTAAGAACGGGTAAATGCATGCCTGAATCTAAAGCGATGATTGCTATCCGCTTTAAGAAACCACCTCAAGAATTATTTAAAGATACTGTGATTGGTGACAGTCATGCCAACTGGATCGTCATGGGTCTGCAACCAGACAATACCTTACGTATTGAACTGCAAGCCAAACAACCTGGTTTAGAATTAAGTAACCACACAGTGGCACTTGAAACAGTTGAAACCGAAGACACAAAACACCGCTTAGATGCCTATGAGGCATTGATTCTGGATGCTATTTTAGGCGACCGTTCATTGTTCCTACGCTCTGATGAAGTCAATCTGGCATGGAAAGTCGTTGATCCTGTCATCGAGAAATGGGCAAAAGATAAAAGCTTTGTTCACACCTACCCTGCGGGTACATGGGGACCTGAAGAAGTAAGCCGTATTCAGGACAATTCATGCCACGCATGGCGTAATAATGTCTAATCTGTTCCACAACAAAAAAGCCGGCTTTAAGCCGGCTTTTTTATTTCATCTACATACAAACTTAATTCATCGCCTGCCCGAGTTGAATTTTTTTCTCTGGCTGCCATTCTTGATTAAAGGGTTTCATACCAGCAGGTAATAACATCACTACCGTCGAGCCCATATTAAACCGGCCCATTTCCTGACCTTTTTCAAATGATAGCGCTTCATCTCCTACATAAGTCCAGTTTTCGATTGTTTTACCATAAGGCGGAGTTATCTGACCGGACCATACCGTTTCCATACTGCCAACAAAAATAGCTCCCACCAGTACCAAAACAACATCACCAAATTCCGTGTCAAATACACAAATAACACGTTCATTACGAGCAAATAATCTGGGTACCGCTCTTGCAGTTCGAGGGTTAACCGAAAATAGCTTGCCAGGCACGTAGCGCATTGACTTTAACTTCCCTGCTACCGGCATGTGGATACGATGATAGTCTCGGGGCGACAAATAAATAGTAGCAAACTGTCCATTGTCATAGCGCTGAGCTAACACTTTATCTCCACCCAATAATTCTTCAACGCTGTAACTTCTACCCTTAGCCTGGACAATAGTCTGATCAATAATGGGGCCTATTTGACTCACGGCACCATCGACGGGTGATACCACAACGTCTTTACCAGCGGCCACCGGACGAATGCCTTGACGAAGTTCACGAGTAAAGAAAGCATTGAAGCTCGGGTAAAAATCACGATCAGACACCGCTGCTTCACTCATATTAACGTCAAACTTCCAGGTAATAAAACGAATAAAAGCATTTTTAAACCATGTTACTTTGCTACGAGTCAGCGCATGCATGATGACGGATAAGGTATGCTGTGGAATCACATACTGTGGTAGCGTCAGAACCACATCAGATAGTTTGCTAAACCAAGAAGGTGGTTGGTGTTTTTGCGTTTTACTCATGCTTGCCTCTTTAACCAATTGCCCAAGCTTGTCATAATTCTGTGTAAACCTTTATCGAAATAAATCATGGAGTATAACAAGCAATGAAGAAGTCGCTGTCGCTAATCACCGTCTTATTAATGTATCTATTAGTGACGCCAATCTATGCTGCTGATGAAAGCGAGAAAACGCCACCTGTTTATTACAAAATTGAAGAACCCTTTACGATTAACTTTGTTAATCAGAGTCAGAAGCGCGCACGTTATCTGCAAATCAAAGTCGCTTTAATGGCCACCAGCCAGGAAGCGATGGATAGTGCAGTACTCAACCTACCCATGATTCAGGATGAGCTGAGAACATTATTTTCACAACAGACTTACGAATCAGTGACAACACTACAAGGCAGAGAAAAATTAGATTCCCTTGCAACTGAGCGTGTACAAAAAGTGCTGCAAGAAGAAACAGGCAACAGTGATATTAAAAAAGTCTATTTTACGAGCTTTATTCTCCAATAAACGGCACGCTCTTTGCTTAAATTAAACTAACAAAACGGAATGACAATACCATGGCTGAAGAACGCGAAGACATTGAAATTACTGAAGGCAAAGGTGGTAAGAAAAAACTGCTGATTATCATCATTGCTGCATTAGTACTGATCGGAGGCGGTGTAGCAGCATTTTTGCTAATGAGTGGCGGTGACGAACAGGCTGAAGAAGAGAAGGTTGAAGTCAAACAACCCCCTATTTATTACGCCATTGAAGAACCTTTCATTGTGAATTTCTCTGAGCAAAGCAAAGGCGAAGTGAAATACATGCAGATTAAACTCAAGGTCAAAGCCCGCTCTCAGGATGTGATTGATGCGGTCACGCTTAACCTGCCAGCGATCCAACATGAGCTAAATATGCTGTTCTTTAGTCAAAATTATGACGAACTTCAGACTGTCGAAGGTACCAAAGCCTTGCAACAAGCTTGTTTAAATACCATAAATGAAATTTTGAAAAATGAATCTTCCGTTGATGGACAACTGGAAGCCGTCTACTTTACTAGCTTCATAATGCAATAATCATGGCTGTTCATGACATCCTTTCACAAGATGAAGTAGATGCGCTGCTTAATGGCTTGGGTGATGGCGATCTTGAAACTGATTCATCAGACAATAATGCCAATGTAGGCACCCGACCATACGACTTCGGCAATGAAGAACGTATCATCCGTGGCCGGATGCCAACCCTGGAAATGATTAATGAGCGTTTTGGTCGTTATTTAAGGATCAGCCTTTTTAATATGCTGCGCCGCTCTGCTGAAATCTCAGTGGGCGGTGTGCAGGTGATGAAATTCTCTGAGTACATACACACTTTATTTGTACCAACCAGTCTGAACTTGATTCATCTGCATCCGCTCAGAGGTACGGGCTTGGTGGTGTTTGAGCCCAAATTAGTCTTTACATTTTTAGATAATTTCTTTGGTGGCGACGGTCGTTTTCAAGCACGTATTGAAGGAAGGGAATTCACCTCAACCGAGCTACGCGTCATCAACATGGTGCTAAATCTGTGTTTTAAAGACCTGACTGAGGCCTGGTCGCCAGTGATGCCGGTTGAATTCGAGTTTGTTAACCACGAAGTCAATCCACAATTTGCCAATATTGTGAGTCCAAGTGAAGTCGTGGTTATCTCTACCTTCCATGTCGATTTAGACGGTGGCAGTGGCGATATCCACATTACTTTCCCCTACTCTATGCTTGAACCTATTCGTGAGTTGCTGGACACCGGCTTACAAAGTGACCGCAGCATGGATGATGGACGCTGGGAAAAATCCATGCGTGAAGAAATTATGCTGGCTGATGTAGAGCTCTGGGCAAACTTAGCTCAAGCCACATTATCACTTGGACAAATAATGAAATTAAAACCGGGGGATATCATCCCGATTGATATGCCCAAGCAAGTCACGACCATGGTAGAAGACATTCCCATGTTTCGTGCCACATTTGGTGAACATCATGAAAAAACGGCATTAAAAATTATGGAAATTATTGAACATCCTCACGATACAAGTTCAACGATCCACCTGAAAAAAGGTAAAAAATTATGAGTGAAGACACCCAGACACAAGATCAGGAGTTAGCTGACGAATGGGCGGCTGCACTGGAACAACAAGGTGATGCCGCTGGCGCTGAAGAGGATCCATGGGCAGCCGCTTTAGAAGAGCAAGCTGAATCAGAAGCCAGCCAAAAAGCAAATCCTGCCCCAGTAGCCAAACTTGATGACGAAGGAAGACCAAAATCAGATGTTGATCTGGATATGGTGATGGATATCCCTGTCACTATCTCAATGGAAATTGGTCGCACCAAAATCAGTATTCGTAATCTTTTACAGCTCAGTCAGGGCTCAGTGGTTGAGCTAGACAGACTGGCGGGTGAGCCGATGGATGTGCTTGTCAACGACACCCTGATTGCTCATGGTGAAGTTGTTGTGGTTAACGATAAGTTTGGTATTCGTTTGACGGATATTATCAGCACGTCAGAACGTATTAAGAAACTGCGCTGATGAAACAACTCTGGCTTCTCATACTAGGCTTGAACTTTTCAGTATCAAGCTATGCTGCTAATGAGTCTGCGACGCATAGCCTGAACCAGTCACCGCTGTCCGCCCTCAATTTATTGCAAACCCTGTTTGGTTTATTACTGGTTCTGGCCTGTATTGTCGCCGTAGCTTGGCTACTGAAACGGACAAATCGCTTTCACGCTGCCGCCAACGGTAAATTAAAGGTCATTGCAGGCATTCCGCTTGGTACCAGAGAGCGTGTCATTTTGGTACAAATAGGTGAAGAACAATTATTACTTGGGGTAACGGCTCAACAGATTAATACCCTACACAAACTGGAAACGCCGTTAACAGAGACCGAAGCGTCATCTCCCAATGAATTCGCCAATAAACTTCGCCAGTTAATGCAACGAGGTGACGCATGATGCGACTGTTGCTAAGTCTATGCTTATTGGCATTTCCATTAATCAGCATCGCTGCTCCCGGCATTCCGGCTGTGACGGTGACTGATGGTGAAGGTGGCCAAAGCTATAGCGTCACCTTACAAATTCTGGCATTAATGACGGCACTCACATTACTGCCTGCCGCTTTAATGATGATGACCTCTTTCACCCGGATTATTATTGTTCTAGCAATATTACGTCAGGCAATTGGTGTGCAATCCACCCCCTCCAATCAGGTACTCATCGGCTTAGCCTTGTTTCTGACTATTTTTATCATGCATCCGGTGTTTAACCATGCATACAATGATGGCATTGTGCCGTATATGAATGGCGACATCGAGTTTACACAAGCTATTGAACAGACTGGACAACCGTTTAAAGAATTTATGCTTGCTCAAACACGGGAAAGTGATATTGCTTTGTTTGCTTCTATTGGCGGCTATGAAGAAATGCAAACACCGCAGGATATTCCCTACAGTTTGTTACTGCCCTCATTTGTTACCAGTGAACTTAAAACTGCGTTTCAGATTGGTTTTCTGATTTTTATTCCATTTCTGATTATTGATTTAGTGGTTGCCAGTGTACTGATGGCAATGGGGATGATGATGCTTTCCCCTATGTTGATATCGCTACCCTTTAAATTAATGCTCTTCGTACTTATTGATGGATGGGCACTACTTATGGGTACCTTAGCTTCGAGTTTTTACGTGTAATTATGACGCCAGAAACCGTTCTCACAGTGATGCAGCAAACCTTACAGATCATCTCGATTTTGATCGCTGCCATCTTATTGCCGGCGCTATTGATTGGTCTTCTGGTCAGCATGTTTCAGGCCGCGACTTCAATCAATGAACAAACGTTGAGTTTTATTCCTAAACTGTTCATCACCCTCCTTGTCCTGGTGATGGCCGGACCATGGATGCTGGAAATGGTGCTGGGCTTCACTCGTCGTTTGTATGAAGAAATACCGTTCCTTATCGGTTAATGATGGAAATCAGCACCGCTGAGATTACCGGTATCTTAGGGCTTTATATGTGGCCCTTCATTCGTATTGCAGCCATGATCATGGTCGCCCCGATTTTTAGTAGTAACTTTTTAAGTACCCGCACACGCATCATTATCGCCTTAGCCATCAGTATTATTCTGGTACCGAATATCCCAGCTAGTATGCCTGGCGTTGAACCGTTAAGTGTCGAAGGTTTATTGATCATCGCTCAGCAGATTCTGATTGGCGCCTGCATGGGCTTTATGCTGCAATTACTGTTCAATGCTTTTATTGTTGCCGGGCAAATCATTGCGATGCAGATGGGTTTGGGCTTTGCCTCCATGGTTGACCCACAAAACGGCGTACTGGTCCCGGTCATCAGTCAGTTTTATCTGATTTTTATCACATTACTGTTTATCACCGTAGATGGGCATTTGATTCTAATTAAGGTGTTATCCGAAAGTTTTGTCACCATGCCGATTTCTGCAAGCGGCTTAACCCCTACTGATTTACGTGATATTGCTGCTCAGGCAAGCTGGATGTTTGCCGCTGGCGTCATTATTGCTTTACCTGCGATAGGTTCCATTATGATGGTCAATTTAGCGTTTGGTATCTTATCGCGTGCAGCACCGCAAATCAGTCCATTCTCTATCGGCTTTCCGATGACCATTGTGATGGGGTTTGTCATTATGTTTGTGACCTTGCCATTAGTGGCTGATCACTTACTGGAGATGACAGATCACATATTACAACTAATAAAATTAATGGTGGTTCAGGATGGCTGAGCAAACTGGACAAGAAAAAACAGAACAGCCTACGGGCAAGCGTTTAGAAGACGCCCGACAAAAAGGCCAGGTTCCGCGTTCAAAAGAATTAACAACGGTGATGGTTCTGGTGGCCAGTGCCATCGCTCTTTTTTTTATGGGAAGCAGTCTGATTGCAGACATGGCTGCGGTTATGAATGAATCCCTTACCCTGACCCAAAAACAAATATTTGATCCGATGGCGATGGTGCATCATTTCATGCATATGATCGAAATCATTTCTTTTGATTTGGGCATGTTCCTCGCTGTAACCGTCTTTGCAGCGTTAGCTGCGCCTGCATTGATAGGTGGCTGGAATTTTTCCACACAAGCCATGGCGTTTAAACCTGAAAAAATGGATCCCATTAAGGGGCTTAAACGCGTTTTTGGTCCTCAAGGTTTAGCTGAGCTGGCAAAAGCATTAGGTAAATTCATTCTTATTGGTGCTATATCTACCGCAATTTTGTGGGGAATACGTGACCAATTATTGACGCTTGGCAGCCAGGAAGTGAACGTTGCCATGACCGATTTAGGTTATTTAACGTTGTGGGTATTTCTTGCAATCACAGCCAGTTTGATTTTAATCGCACTCATCGACGTGCCATTTCAATTATGGAATCACAACCGTCAACTGCGGATGACAAAGCAAGAAGTCAAAGATGAAATGAAACAAACTGACGGTAATCCTGAAGTGAAAGGTCGTATCAGACGTATGCAGATTCAAATGTCTCAGCAGCGGATGATGCAGGATATTCCCTCAGCGGATGTCGTTATTACTAACCCGACTCATTATGCTGTCGCACTTCGTTATGATCAATCTCGTCCTGGCGCACCTATTGTTGTGGCTAAAGGCGCAGATTTGATTTCACAACAAATTCGACTTGTTGCACAAAACAATGAAGTTCCTATTCTGGCAGCACCACCGCTAACTCGTGCCGTATATTATTCAACAGAAATCGGCGAAGAAATTCCATCTGGTCTATATATTGCAGTAGCTCAGGTACTGGCTTTTGTATTCCAATTGCGTCGCTACCAAAAACAAGGTGGCAAGAAACCGCATTTGAATCCAGAAGATTTGCCAATACCTGAAGAATTTAGACGAGATTAACGCTACATGGAAAATAACGTACTGGCTGCCCGTTTTAAATCAGTTGTAAACGGTCAATTAGCCACGCCAATGCTACTGGTGGCATTGCTGGCCATGGTTATCCTTCCCTTACCAGCTTTTATGCTGGATATGCTATTTACCTTCAATATCGCCCTATCACTGGTGATTGTACTTGCCAGTATTTACATGCTTAAGCCGCTGCACTTTGCTGCATTCCCCAGTATTTTGTTGATCGCAACCCTACTGCGCTTAGCATTAAATGTCGCCTCAACCCGTATCATTCTGCTGGAAGGACACACCGGAGCGGCGGCGGCTGGTAACGTTATCGAAGCCTTTGGCGAGTTCGTTATTGGCGGTAACTATGCTGTCGGTTTTGTGGTGTTTTCTATCCTCGTGATTATTAACTTTGTCGTGGTCACCAAAGGTGCCACACGTATTGCAGAAGTTAGTGCTCGCTTTACTCTGGATTCCATGCCAGGTAAGCAAATGGCGATCGATGCTGACTTAAATGCTGGTCTTATCGATCAGGATGAAGCACGTCGCCGTCGTGAAGAAATTATGCAGGAATCGGATTTTTACGGTTCCATGGATGGTGCCAGTAAGTTTGTCCGAGGTGATGCAGTTGCCGGTATCTTAATCCTATTTATCAATATTATTGGCGGTTTCATCATTGGCGTTGCCCAACACGATTTGAGTTTTTCTCAGGCCGCACAGAACTACACACTATTAACTATTGGTGATGGTCTGGTTGCCCAGTTACCTTCATTATTACTGGCATCAGCAGCCGGCCTGCTGATTACACGCTCCACAAAAGAACAGGACATGGGGCAACAGATTGTCAGTCAGTTATTGAGTAATCCAAAAACCTTGGCGGTGACATCGATTATCGTAGGTGGACTCGGCTTAATTCCGGGTATGCCAAATATCCCCTTCCTGATTCTAGCCGCCATCGGTGGTGGTAGTGCATTTATGATTCATCAGCGTCAAAAAGTCGCCACGCAGAATGAATTAACGGCGTCCCAGCAACCTTCATCTGAGACTTCCCGTGAGCAACGTGAACTCAGCTGGGATGATTTGAGCCCGGTTGATCCCATCGGCCTGGAAGTGGGTTATCGTCTTATTCCTCTGGTAGACAAAAACCAGGGCGGACAATTAATGAACAGAATCAAGGGTATACGTAAGAAAATATCACAAGAAATGGGCTTTTTAATCCCGCCGGTACATATTCGCGATAATTTGGATCTAGCACCAACGGCCTATCAAATCACCCTGTTTGGGGTGACATTTGGTGAAGCAGAGGTACATCCAGACAGAATGTTGGCTATCAACCCAGGTCAGGTTTTTGGTGCGCTTGAAGGTATCAAAACACAAGATCCTGCTTTTGGGCTTGATGCTACCTGGATCGAAACCGGTCAACGAGAATATGCACAAGCTCAAGGCTACACTGTTGTTGATGTCGACACGGTTATTGCTACCCATTTGAGTAAGATTCTGAATAACCATGCCCATGATCTGCTAGGTCGTGAAGAAGTCCAGCACTTACTTGATAACCTTGGAAAATCTGCACCTAAACTGGTTGAAGGTCTGGTGCCTGATACGGTGCCATTGGGTACGGTGCAAAAAGTCTTACAAAACCTGCTGGAAGAAAATATTCCTGTCCGGGATATCCGTACCATTACCGAAGCAATTTCTGAACAGGCTGGTCGTAATCCTGATCCTGAAGCCATCACTGCTGCTACACGTATGGCGCTTAGCCATTCCATTATTCAACATATCAACGGTACTCGTACTGATCTGCCAATTATCACCTTGGATCCAGAACTGGAACAGATATTGCTAAAAACTTTACAGGCATCGGGAGAAGGTGGTGCCAGCTTGGAACCAGGACTGGCGGAGAATATGCACAAGAACTTGCAGGAAGCTACTCAAAGACAAGAAATGACGGGTGACTCCGCTATTCTGGTAGTTCAGGCAGGCTTGAGAAGTTGGATTTCTCGTTTTATTCGCCACTCCATTCCCGGTTTGAATGTGTTGTCCTATAACGAAATACCGGATGACAAACAAATAAGAATAGTGGCCAATATCGGCCGATGAATTAGAGTTTGAGGTTGATGTATGAAAATCAAACGTTTCCAGGCAGCTGATGTACGTCAAGCTATCCGAGAAGTAAGAGATGTTCTCGGTCCGGATGCAGTCATTCTCTCCAACACACGTGTTGATGGCGGGATTGAGATTGTCGCAGCCACTGATTATGACGAATCGCAGTTTCGTCGTCAGTCTCAGGTAGAAGAAGTGCCACAACCTCATCTATCTCCAAGGGTAGAAATTAATCCCAGTGTCGAGAGTAATTCGTTTGAGCCATCTCAGTCTGCTCCGAAACAAAATATCTGGTCTCAGGAACCCACTTTAGTCCAGATGCGTAAAGAAATTGCAGGCTTACGTAATATGCTGCAAAACCAGCTTTCCGATCTGACGTGGAAAGACATGGAACGTCAAAATCCAACTCAGGTACAGCTACTAAAGCGCTTTATGCAAATGGGTATTGATGTTGAACTTGCCAAATCCATTACCGCAAAAATACAAGGTATTGATGATTTAGAAACAGCATGGCGTCATTGTCTTGGGCAGTTAGCCTCTCAAATTCATCTCACTGAAGAAGATATTTTATCGCAGGGCGGCATCTATGCACTGGTCGGACCAACCGGTGTTGGCAAAACAACTACCATCGCTAAACTGGCCGCTCGTTGCGCTCTAAAGCATGGCGCCCGGCAGGTTGCCCTCATCACTACTGACTGCTATCGCATTGGTGGACAAGAGCAGTTACGCACCTATGCCAGGATTCTAGGCGTGCCCGTCAGAGTTGCCAGAACCCATGCTGAGCTAACTGAAACACTCAATGACCTGCTTGATCGCCGCTTTATCCTGATAGATACTGCGGGAATGAATCAACGTGATATAAAACTGACAGAGAAGTTTGCCGTGATTAAACAGCAGTCACCTCGTGTCAAAACTTACTTAACGATGTCAGCGAACACTCAATCAAGTGCTATGGATGATATTATTAATGCCTATTCTCACTTGAACTTGAGCGGCTGTATCCTGACAAAAACAGATGAAGCCAGCAGTCTTGGTGGTGCCGTTTCAGCTTTAGTTCGGCATCGTTTACCACTGGCCTATATTGCTAATGGTCAACAGGTTCCTGAGGATCTGAGTCTCGCTCGGCCGAATACACTTGTTAATCAGGCCAGTGAGTTGATGAATGATGAGCAACAACTGGATCCTCAAACTGTATCCAGTTATGGAGGTTTTGCCGCCTATGGCTGAAAATACCCATGATCAAGCTGCTGGCCTTCGAAAAATGGCACAAGCAGCCAGACCAGTGAAGGTCATTGCTATTGCCAGTGGTAAAGGTGGGGTTGGTAAAACCAATGTCACTGTTAACCTAGGCGTTGCACTAGCTGCATTGGGCAAAGAAGTCGTTCTATTGGATGCTGACTTAGGCTTGGCAAATATTGATGTTATGTTGGGGCTCCATCCTCAATTTAATCTGCTTCATGTTTTGGATGGCACTAAAACACTGAATGAAATTATGGTTGAGGGCCCTTCTGGTCTAAAAATCATTCCTGCGACCTCTGGCGTGAAAAAAATGGCCGAGCTAAGCAGTGCTGAACATGCTGGCATGATACAAGCCTTCAGCGAAATGGATCAGCATATTGATGTATTACTTATCGATAGTGCAGCCGGGATCGCTGATAGTGTCATCAGCTTTAGTAAAGCAGCTCAAGAAGTCATTGTGGTGGTGTGTGATGAACCCGCTTCCATCACCGATGCTTACGCTTTAATCAAATTACTCAGCCGTGAACACCAAGTAGAGCGCTTCCATATCGTCACCAATATGTGTAGAAGTGTACAAGAAGGTCGTGAACTGTTTGATAAAATTTCGCTAGTCTGTGATCGCTTTCTCGACGTCACCCTAGATTTTATGGGTATAGTACCGTTTGATGAGGATTTAAGACGGTCTGTCAAGAAACAACGCAGTGTAGTAGAAGCATTTCCACGTAGCAAAGCGGCTACAGCGTTTAATCATCTAGCCAAAAAAATAGAGTATTGGCCAGTACAGAAGCAGCCACGTGGGCACATGGAATTTTTTGTTGAAAGACTCATTCAGGCAAGTATGGAAATGGTATGAGCAACAGAGCTGTCATGTACACATCGGGTCAAAGTAAATCAGAATTGATTGAACAGCACGCGCCATTGGTAAAGCGAATCGCTTATCACATGATCGCCAGACTGCCAGCATCAGTTGATGTAGAAGACTTGATCCAGGCAGGTATGATTGGCTTACTCGATGCTTCACATCAGTATAACTCAGCTCAGGGTGCAAGTTTTGAAACCTACGCGGGTATTCGCATACGTGGTTCGATGTTGGATGAAATCCGTCGTAATGATTGGGCACCGAGATCGGTTCATAGAAAAGCCCGAGAAATTGCAGAGCAAATGCATAAAATAGAACAAGAAAAAGGGCGAAATGCTTCAGATAGTGAAGTAGCGAGTGCACTTGGCATCGATATCAATGAATACTATCAACAGTTAAATGATTCGAGTGGTTATCAGATTTTCAGTCTTGACGAGTTTACTGATAATGATGAAACCCATGCTCATCCAATCTCTGTCGGCCCTAGCGGACCCGATGATGAAGTTCAGGATGATGATTTCCAACAGGCATTGGCACAAGCCATAGACACACTACCAGAGCGAGAGCGCTTATTAATGAGCCTGTATTATAATGACGAATTAAATTTAAAGGAGATAGGCGAGGTTCTGGGAGTCAGTGAATCCAGGGTCAGTCAAATTCATAGTCAAACTGTGATTCGACTTCGCGCCAAACTTCGTGACTGGATTATGTAAATTTTGGAGGTGTGCTTTGGATAAAAATATGAAGATCCTGATCGTGGATGATTTTTCCACAATGCGTCGGATAATAAAAAACCTGTTACGAGATCTGGGATTTAACAATACGCAAGAAGCTGATGATGGTCTCACAGCCTTGCCTATTCTTCAGGCAGGGGGGATTGATTTTCTGGTCACCGATTGGAATATGCCAGGCATGCAAGGTATCGATTTGCTTAAAACTGTTCGTGCCGATGAAAAACTTTCATCACTACCTGTTCTGATGGTCACCGCCGAAACAAAACGCGAGCAGATTATTGAAGCTGCACAGGCTGGGGTGAATGGTTATATCGTCAAGCCATTTACAGCAGCAACGCTTAAAGAAAAAATTGAAAAGATTTTTGAACGCATCAACGCACAATAAGGAGCACTCGGCTCATGGCTTCAGCAAATCAGGCAACCCAATTAGAAGCAGCACGAGCCCTCGTCGAGGCGCTTGAAAAGAATGATGAGATCGCTGCTGAGGAACAACTGACAATTCTGGCAAAAGCACAGGAAAGTCATTTATTCAAAGAAGTAGGCAAGCTTACACGTGAACTTCATGATTCTTTGAATAACTTCAATCTTGATGCAAAACTGGTCGATTTAACCCAGAATAATATGCCTAACACACGTGAGCGGCTTAACTATGTCATCACCACGACAGAAGAAGCGGCACACAAAACCTTAGGTTACATTGATAACACCTTACCTTTAGCTCAAGAACTCCGAAATACTGCCGAAAAGATAGATGAGAGTTGGCACCGTTTTCGGAAAAAGGAAATGAATGCAGATGAGTTTCGCTTGTTGGTAAAAGAAATAGAAGAGTATTTACCCACAGTGAAACAGCATGCAGATCAGGTTCACCATAATTTATCTGACATGATGTTGGCTCAGGGCTTCCAGGACTTAACCGGACAAGTGATTCGTCAGGTTATTAGCTTGGTAGAAGAAGTGGAAGACAGTTTAGTGCAGTTAGTCAAAGTGGCTGGCAAACCGAAACAGTCTCCGAATAAAAAAGAAATTGACCCAATTAAAGCTGAAGGTCCGCAGATAAATGCACAAGACAACCCGAACGTGGTGAATAACCAGGATGATGTGGATGACTTGTTATCTAGCCTCGGCTTCTGAGGAAATGATTCATGGCGCTGGACACAGATGATGAAATCCTGCAAGACTTTCTTGTTGAAGCAGAAGAAATATTAGAAGGTCTGAATGAGCAACTTGTTGAGCTAGAAAATAGCCCGCAAGATGCTGATCTCCTTAACTCCATCTTTCGTGGTTTTCATACTATTAAAGGCGGTGCAGGCTTTCTTAGTCTGGAAGCGATGGTCAATCTTTGCCACAAGAGCGAGGACTTATTCAATCTGCTAAGACAAGGTGAACGCTTTGTCGATGCCGATATGATGGATACCTTCCTCAAAGTGCTTGATATTCTTAATACGATGTTTGCCGAAATCAAATCCGGTCAATATCCAAGCCCAGCTGATAATGAAATTATTGAGCAATTATCTGTATACATCAATAATGATTCAGCCGTAGCTGCGCCAGAGACAGAACCAGAAGTCGTGCCGGCAGAACAAGTTGAGGAAGTTGCTCCATCTCAAGAAGCAGAATCAGCCAGTGCGCCTGCAGATGATGAAATCACGGATGATGAATTTGAAGCTTTATTAGACCAGCTCCATGGTAATTCTGCACCAGGCATTAAAGACGCAGAAAAACCAAGTACACCACCTCCTGCTCCTACCCCAGCACCAACTTCAACAGGTAGTGATGACATAACTGAAGAAGAGTTTGAGGCTCTTCTGGATGAATTACAGGGAGCAAAAAAGGCACAAGCTGAGCCCCCTGCCCCAACGCCATCCGTGCCCAAACCAGCTAGCCCCCCAGCATCTGATAAAGCAGCAGAAACAAAAGCTTCTACACCGAAACCAGTAGAAAAAGCCCCTGCTGCTGAAAAGGTTGAAGCGAAAGCTGCTCCTGCTAAACAAGCCGCTGACACCAGTGTACGTGTCGATACAAGCCGTCTTGATGAAATCATGAATATGGTGGGTGAACTTGTACTGGTAAGAAACCGTATAAGCACGCTTGAATCAGCATTTGAAAATGAAGAGATGGCTAAGGCCGTCAATAATCTGCGCGTGGTTACAGGAGATTTACAGACGGCTGTTATGAAAACGCGTATGCAGCCAATCAAAAAAGTATTTGGTCGCTTCCCTCGCGTTGTGCGTGATATAGCCAGAAGTCTGAAAAAAGACATTGATCTGGAACTCCGCGGTGAAGAAACCGATCTTGATAAAAACTTAGTCGAGGCATTGGCCGACCCACTTGTGCATTTGGTGAGAAATGCGGTGGATCATGGTATTGAAATGCCCGATGTTCGTGAAGCCGCTGGCAAACCCCGTCAAGGTAAAGTCGTGCTTTCTGCTGCCCAGGAAGGTGATCATATTTTACTCACCATCGCTGATGATGGTGCGGGGATGAACCCTGAAACCCTGCGCCGTAAAGCTGTTGAAAAAGGCATGATGGATGAAGACACAGCGGGAAGGCTCACAGAATCCGAGTGCTTTTCACTGATATTCTCCCCCGGTTTTTCTATGAAACAGGAAATATCAGATATTTCTGGCCGTGGTGTCGGTATGGACGTGGTAAAAACCAGCATATCGAAACTGAATGGCGTTATTGATATTCAGTCTGAAGTCGGTGTTGGCACAACCCTATCTATTAAGGTCCCACTGACATTAGCCATTATGCCGACATTGATGGTGATGTTGGGTGAACAAATTTTTGCATTCCCGTTAGTTAACGTGAATGAAATATTCCATCTCGATCTTTCTAAAACCAATGTGGTGGATGGTCAACAAACTATTATGGTGAGAAATAAAGCCTTACCTTTATTTTATCTCAGCAAATGGCTGACCAAAGGTCGGACTGATGGCAAAAAACCTGAAATTGAACATGTTGTTATCGTAAATGTAGGTACTCAGCGTGTCGGCTTTGTTGTCGATGTCTTGCTGGGGCAAGAAGAAGTTGTTATTAAACCACTTGGAGCTTTGTTACAAGGAACTCATGGGTTTGCAGGCGCGACTATTACTGGTGACGGCCGCATTGCATTAATTCTGGATTTCCCAGAATTAATGAAAGTCCATGCTAACCGTGGATATTAGGAGTAGGTGTGACGGTTAAGGTTCTGATAGTCGATGACTCAAGTTTTTTCCGTAAACGTCTTGCTGAGATCATAGCAACCGATCCGCGACTTCAAGTCATTGCTACTGCCAGTAATGGCGAAGAAGCTATCAGGGAAGTACAACGTCACCATCCCGATGTGGTCACAATGGACTTAGAAATGCCGGTGATGGATGGCATTACCGCTGTACGTAAAATAAAAGCAATCCGTAATACACCCGTCCTTATGTTGTCGACCTGGACCACGGAAGGAGCGAAATCGACGCTGGATGCACTGGAAGCCGGTGCGACCGATTTTTTACCAAAGCGTTTTGAAGATTTATCGAGTGATAAAGTTGAAGCTCAACGCAAGCTTTGCCAGCGAATATATCAACTTTCCAGTGGCTTTCACGCCAATCACTCAGATTTATCAACGACAAGCAGAATAGTAAAAAGCCAGGCATCGGTACCAGTCAAAGCTGATAAATCTTTAAATACTACGCCAGAACTGGTCGCCATTGGCACATCGACGGGAGGCCCCGTCGCCTTACAAAAAGTATTAACACAGTTGCCGGCGAATTTTCCTTGTCCTATTTTATTAATCCAGCACATGCCGGCCACATTTACACCCTCATTTGCAGAACGCTTGAATACACAATGTGCAATTCGGGTAAAACAGGCAGAAAATGGTGAAGTGTTGCAAGCGGGTACGGCCTATCTTGCACCTGGTGGCCAACAAATGTTACTCAAAGGCCGCCCAAATCATCTCTATGTCAGTATCGAAGCCGGTGACGCTAATGAGACCTATAAACCCTGTGTGGATCTGACATTTGATTCTATTGCCAATATATGTGGAGCCAAAACCTTAGCTGTTATCTTAACGGGTATGGGTAGTGATGGTCGTAATGGCTGTGAAAATATCAAGAAAAGAACTGGCACCGTATGGGCTCAAGATCAACAAAGCAGTACGATCTATGGCATGCCAATGGCTGTCGCTAAAGCTGGCCTGGCTGACAAAATTCTCGATATCAACGACATTGGTCGACAACTGGCGGAACTGAGTTGATATGGATATTTTGAGTATCCTCGGACTCATTATTGGTTTTGGTGCCATACTGATAGGCCAGTATCTTGAAGGCGGTCATATTGACACCATTATGAACGCTGTTGCCCTGTTGATTGTGATGGGCGGCACGCTCGGTGCAGTCATGTTACAAACGCCAATGAGTACATTTCTGCGTGCCATGCGAATGTCTTTATGGATCATCAAACCACCCAAGTTATCACCCCGCCTGCAATTAGAAAAAATACTGGAATGGAATCAGGTTGCTCGACGAGAAGGACTCATCAGACTGGAATCTATGGCGATTGAAGAGACCGACCTTTTCACGCAAAAAGGCCTGCAATTGATTGCCGATGGCATTGAACCGGAAGTACTCAGAGAAGTGTTGGAGAATGACCTGGATATTCAGGAATCAGATGATTTTCAGGCAGCCAAAGTGTTCGAAGCCATGGGTGGATACTCACCTACTATTGGTATTATTGGCGCTGTGATGGGACTGATTCATGTGATGGGAAATCTGGCAGATCCTGCCTCACTGGGTTCAGGTATTGCTGTTGCCTTTGTCGCTACAATTTATGGTGTGGGGCTTGCAAACCTATTATTCCTGCCAATCGGTAATAAGCTAAAAGCGTTGATTAATAAGCGTAGTCGTCTTCAAATGATGTTGATTGAAGGATTAATTGGTGTAGCTGATGGTGACAACCCAAGAAATATCGAAAGTCGCCTTCAGGCCTATTTAAACTGAGTGATGCTCTATGGCTCGTCGAAACAGACATGAAGAACATGAAAATCACGAACGTTGGCTGGTCTCCTATGCTGACTTTATCACCCTTTTATTTGCTTTTTTTGTCGTGATGTATTCGATCTCTTCCGTCAATGAAGGTAAATATCGTGTGCTGTCTGATACTCTGGAAGCAGTATTTTCAGAACCTGTTCGTAGTAAAGATCCAATACAAATTGGTGAAATCAGTCGGGGAAAAGGTGAGATAGTGATTGAACCTCTCGCCCCAGTAGTGCAGGAAATGCCTCTACCTGAGATTGTTTCAACTTCTCCACCTAAAGCGACAGATAATGATATCCGTACCATCAATGATCTATCCAAACAATTCAGCTCTGCTTTATCTGATTGGATTAAATCTGACGATGTTACGATAAAACAAGGTGAAGACTGGCTGGAGCTGGAAATAAAGTCCCGGGTTTTATTCGAAAGTGGTGAAGCCAGACTGGCCCGCCCTGCTATACCTGTTCTGGGCGAGATCGCCAGTATCTTACAAAAATCAGCTAATCCTATTCAGGTTGAAGGGTTTACTGACAATAATCCCATTAATACACCGCGCTTTCCTTCAAACTGGGAATTGTCAGCAGCTCGTGCTGCCAGTGTTGTACATTTATTGGACAGGTACGGTATTCAACCTGACCGTATGTCAGCTATCGGCTATGGTGAGTATAAACCGATTGCGAATAATGACACTGAAGCAGGACGGCAGAAAAATCGCCGGGTGGTGTTGGTGGTCTTGGGTAATGACTTGAGTCGTCGGGATATTAATGTATTCCATGATTCCAGCGCTGGCACTCCTTCATCGAAAGCATCAAGTACTAGTAGTTCTGGCACAAACCAGTCTGGCCAAAATAATACAGGTGAACAATAATCATGGCTGTCTGGGCAGTATGTAATCAGAAAGGCGGGGTCGCAAAAACGACAACAGTAGTGTCGCTTGCCAGCTTACTTGCTCAGAAAGGTGAGCCCGTGCTGATGCTCGATCTTGATCCTCATGGCTCACTGACAACTTATCTCGGTTATGATCCTGACAGCATTGAAACCAGTATTTACACCTTATTTCAGCAATTAGACAACACTCCCAAAGAAGCCATTTTAAAAAGTCTGAAAAAAACACGTCACGATAATATTTTCTTATTACCCGCCTCCACCGCGATGGCAACGCTGGACCGACAACTAGGTGCTCAACAAGGGAAAGGCTTAGTGATTCGTAAAACATTAAGCTTTTTCAAAGATCGCTTTAAACACGTCCTTATTGACTGCCCGCCAATGCTTGGGGTGTTAATGATCAACGCGCTGGCAGCCTGCGATAAACTGATTATTCCGGTCCAGACTGAGTTTTTATCGCTCAAAGGTCTTGAGCATATGTTGCATACCGTGTCGATGATTAATCATTCGCGACGAAGCGCCCTTCCCTATTTTATTGTTCCGACCATGCATGATGGCCGAACAAAAGCAGCCATAGACTGTCTGGCAGAACTTCATAAACGCTATGCTGATAATGTCTGGCAAAGTTTTGTTCCTGTCGATATCGGCTTTCGTGAAGCCAGTAAGCTTGGGCTGCCTTTACCAGAAATGTCACCAGATAGCGCGGGTACGAGAGCCTATAAACAATTGTTGAATATGTTAAATGAGCCAGAGGTGAATGTTTCCAATGGCTAAGAAAAAAATTTATGAACAACGGGAAGCGTTATCCGCTTACTTCAATGATATGTTATTGGATTCAGAGCAGACCGCCAGCGATGCTGCTGTAAGCCGTCCAGAACCGCCAATAACCAAACCCGCATTGAAACAGACTGTCATATTTCCAACAGAGGATATCATCCAGTCTGATAAAGATATTGTCGTTCCAGCCAGTGCTCTGGTATCGACACCGACGACAGATAACGAGGATGACATACAGCCTCAAGACGTGAGCAGCGAAACAGAATCGACAGTAGAAGAGTCCTTCCAATCTGATGCCGCAGCAGAAACGTCAGCAGACAAGCGACAAACACCGAACATTGTTCTCAAAATATTATTGTGTGATATCGGTGGTATGAAAGTCGCTATCAAAGTTGATTCGCTTGATAATATTATTCGCTGGCCAACGCAGGGTCTGAGTCAAATTCCTGGACGTAAATCATGGGAAGTCGGTCTGTTCAGTGACAATGGTCAAAATACTAATGTCATCGATATCAGAACGCTGTTACATACCCCCAATAAAGAAACAACATTACAAGCAAACTATATACTTCTGGTCAATGACAGACGCACTGGTATCGCATGCGATAACATTGAGCAAATTATCAATAAAAACAGTGGCGAAATTAACTGGCGCCATGATACAAGTCAGCGGCCATGGTTTACAGGCGTACTGAGCGAAACAATGCACAGTATTTTGGATATCTCTGCCATCATTAATGCCTTAGAGTGATATTAACTGGCATGATGTCTGCATATCCTTTATCAGCAGCTCGCTGTCATAAAAATGACAGCCATATCAGAAGGTCATAAACATGAGCGAGAAAGATAACAGTAACGAAAACCCGATATTACAGTGGGTGACGTATCAACTCGAAGACGAATACTATGGTATTAACGTCATGCAGGTGCAGGAAGTATTACGCATGACTGAAATTGCGCCGGTACCAGGCGCGCCTTCTTATGTACTGGGTATTATTAATTTACGTGGCAATGTAGTGACCGTCATCGATACCCGAATGCGTTTTGGTTTAAACGCGATTGAACCTGATGATCGGGCTCGAATTATTATCGTAGAAGTCTCTGGCCATGTTATTGGTATGTTGGTCGACTGCGTGGCAGAAGTTGTTTATTTACGACAGTCAGAAATTGATACAGCACCGAATGTCAGTGATGACAGTTCACGCTTTATTCAAGGGGTCTGCAAACGTGATAAATATTTGTTGATTCTGGTCGACGTCAATAAATTATTAAACGATGAAGAGATTGCTGACATTTCTGGTTTTTAAGGGATAACGTCAATGGCTGATGATATTAATCCTATCCAGCCCACCACGCCCTTGCCGGTTATTCATCCTGTCTCAGATGAAGATAAACCGGCGCAACAGGATCAGCACAAGAAGAAACAAGAGGCGACTGAAGAAGAAGAGAAACCGCGTCCAAAAGAAGATGATAAGGGCGAGTTTATTGATGAGTACGTTTAAGTTCAGACAGCTGTCTGGGGAGTAAAACCATGACTATTTTCGTCGTATTTACCGTGATGAGTGCCGTATTTCTTGTCATTGGCCTCGCTACCATGCGTCTGCTGAAACTGTATCAATTGCAAACTAAACGTATTCATGATCTTCAAAATCAAATCACCGCCTTATGCTCGGGTGCTGCTGGTACTGATGACCGTATCCATAAGTTCGAGCAAACACTGAGTAAACTACGTGATCATCAACGCAGCCTCGACCTCAGTTCCAATCATCAACCGGGTTACGACCATGCGATTCGTTTAGCTAAGAAAGGGGCGGATATTCAACAGCTGATAAATAACTGTAATTTAAGTGATGAAGAGGCTCATCTGATTACCACATTACATGGACAGCGTAATGTACATTAACCTTTTGGTTTCGGTATTTTGGCGTTGGGTTTACCGACTAAAAAGCCTTGAACCATATCAACACCATAACTCTTTAACAATTCTAAGGTACTTCTTCTTTCGACAAACTCCGCCACCGTCTTTTTACCAAGGCTATGAGCAATATCGATCATAGATTTCACTAATTGCTGATCAACCGGGTCGTTATCCAAATCAGTAATAAATCCGCCGTCAATTTTCAAAATATCGACAGGGAAATGTTTTAAATAACTATATGAATTAAAGCCTGCCCCAAAATCATCGAGTGCAAAACGGCATCCCAGTGAACGCAAATCCGATACCATTCTCCGTGTCTGTTCAAAGTTAGAAATGGCGTAGGTTTCGGTAATTTCAAAAACAATACGATTCGGATCTATCTTAGTCTGACTCAGCTTATCCCTTACTAACTTGTATAAATTCTCATCCAGAAATACATTGCCTGAAAGATTGATAGCAAACGATAGGTTTTCTGGCATATTTACGATCAGCTCAAAGACTTTCGCCACTACCCAGAAATCAATCTGATGTATCAACCCCATTGCTTCAGCAACAGGAATGAACTCTTTTGGATAAAAAATAACGTTACCATCACCACGCATACGTATCAGGCACTCATAGTGTGAGACCTGCTCGGATTCAAGTGAATAAATCGGTTGGAACTCTAATAAAAACAAACCTTCCTTCAACGCAGCGCGAATGCGTGGTGCCCATTCCACACTATGACGCAAGGTATGCATTTCTCGGTCATCAGGACTATAAAGATGCACTCTGTTACGTCCGCGTGTTTTAGCGGTATAACAAGCCTGATTCGAGTGTGACAGTACTTCCCCTACCGTGGTGGCATTGTCCGCATCAATCACTTTTAAACCGATACTGGCTGACAGATGATAATGATGACCATGATGTTCAAAATCATAGCCATCAAAAAGATTACGTAAATCTTCAGCTAATTTGATTGCTGTTTCTTTATCCGTATTGTTGACCAGCACAGCAAACTCATCCGAGCCAATCCTCACCAGAATATCGTTAATATTAAAATAACGCCTCAGCGAGTTAGCCACCTGCACCAGCAAAGTATCGCCTGCTTCATGTCCCTCGGCGTCATTCAGTACTTTAAAGCTATCTAAATCAATATAAAAAAGTGCACTGACGCTCATGAAATTACGCACCTGACTCAAGGTCATATCCAGTGCATTCTCTAAACGTCGTCGATTAGCCAATCCGGTTAAATCATCATGATTCACTGAAAACTGTAAGCGTGCTTCCATCACTTTCAGGTTAGCAAGCTCATCTTCAAGCTCTGTTTGTCGTTTAAACGTTTTATCACGCTCTCGTTTAATCGCTAATGCCGTCATAATCGCTGGAGGTAATGATTCAGCTGTCATCGGGTGGTAAAGAAGCGAAGTCACACCATAGCCTAAATCCGTGAGTAACTGAGCATGATCCCAAATAGATTGCCTGCATAGCGAAATAATGGGGATCAAACGCCACTCATCAAACTGATCCATTACCATACGGATATCTTTGGTAGAAATTCCAGGTAAATCATTATCTAAAATCAATAAGTCGATATCGGATAAGTCGTTTTGGATACTCTGCCGCAGTAACAGCATAACCCCATCAGTATCAGTCGCACTTTGTATGCGTTTAAAACCACTGATTTCAAGTAAGGTTTTTGTAAATGCCGTTTCGGCTGGATGGCGACCGCCAATGATGATTTTTGCATCAAGGAGTTCTGTAACTGAAGCTATGCTAGCAGGTAGATCAGATTTCTGATCAAGTGCTATCTCACGCATCAACGTTTCCTTGATTTTATTTTTCATCAGTTAGGGGAGCTACATTCTGTAGACCAGAAATTAAACATGCACCGACAATATCGGATATATATATTAAAATCAACACTTAATGTTATTTTTATAATCCTGATTATAAAGTTTATGAGTATGTTTCCAGAAAATGCTTATGCATATAAATGCTGAGTTTCAGCTTTGGTTTTTATTTTCTCTTTTATTTACAGGAACTTTTCCTGACACCAGATACGCATAAGCAATAACCTCGGCAATCGCTCTATAAAGTATCGGGGGAATTTCTTCACCAAGTTTGAGTTCACTCAATAACTCGGTCAACAGCGCATCCTGACGCAATGGGATATTGTGTTCGCGTGCTATGCGAATAATTTCATCCGCAATATCACCTTGACCAGTGGCGGTGACAATAGGCGCATTCTCACCATCATATTGAAGAGCTATGGCATGCAAAATATCTTTTTTACTCATACGGAAATATCCACCAGGTGATCCTTTCGTTCTGTCATCACAGTCGGTGTCACAGGCTTTACAATGCCTTGTCTGCAACTTAGGTGACTGACATTAAGCCCAATATCATTTAAGCGTCCATCTAAATTCTCTAAATAAGTTGTCAATAATGTGGCACTTTGCTGACGTTCCGCTAATAACACTACACTCACATCAAGTGCGTGCAATGTAATTCTGGCTTGCATAGGACCTAAATTCTGAGTTTCAAGGTTGAGTTGGACCTGCCAAATCGCTGAATCTTTATCTTTGTTATTCCCTGTATATTGCTGGTCAATCCGCATCTGCAACATTTCCAGTTGCTGCTTTTCCTTAACCGGTAGATCAAATAGCCAGACATTGGCGTTGGTATTGAGATCATTGTCTTGCACCATCGACAATTGATTGAACTGAATTTTCGCAGTGACTGACTCAACATCCTGCAATAAATCACGCATCATTTGAAACTCAATTGCTCGTGAAACAGCTTGTTGTGCATTTGTCGCCATATTCACTATAGGTGCGGTTGTGGATGGTGTCGGACCTGTTGCTACAGGTGCTTGTGTTTTATCAGGACTGGACGCTGTAGTTAACCCTGCCAGTAAACTGAATAACAGCTGAGTTGGTGTTTGCCCGCGATTTGCCAGAGCCGGTGATACCTGCGCCGGGAGAGCACGCATATCCTGAGGTGTGGATAATATTTGCCTGATAGCGGTTTGCACCTCCGCCGGTAATTGTTTTATCAGCTCAGGGTTATCCAGTAATTTGGGTAATAATGGGGATTGCAATTGTGTTCTCAGTACATCTGCTAATCGTAATAAATTCCCTTTCAGGTTCTGCTGTAAATCTGTCTGAGTTGTTGTTTGTTTCAACTGATTTTCAAGAAAAATGCCACTGTTATTAATCGTTTTCTGCAGTTTTTCCGGCTGCTGTAAGCTGCTCTTATCCACCACATTTTGTATCAAACTGGTTAATGCCTGTCGTACAGGCTCAGGCAGAGATTGCGTAGTATCTGGCGATAAATTCATGCTCGCCGGTTTAGCTATCAGGTTCTGTAATAATGGTAATAATTCTCGCTGGTAATTCATCACCCGCTGTTCACGAGTCGCAGCATCCGGCATGATCTTCACCGATAATGGCAGTGTTTTTAATACCTCAACAACAAGTTTATCGCCTGTTTTAAACAGCTGATTGATACCACTAACATCAATTTCCATTAGCTTAGGTAAAGCATTGTTTAATTGAGCAAGCTGGTTAGCTTGAGGCTGAGTTACCGACGCATCAGTAATAAATTTAGGTGCCACTAATAAGCGACTTTGTGCAAGCATTTTGACGACATCGGCAGCAATGACTTGACCCGCTTTTAATAGTGTTGCCAACGTCATTGGTTCGATATCGATTTTTTGTGTTGAGGCAGGAGTTAATTGAATGACTGGCTGGCCAGCTTCGATAGATTTCTGCAAAGTGACTTTTTGACCAGGCGTCAGCTCTTGTTGCGTATTGACCTGGAACACCTTATCACCAAGCTGAAGTTTAATCTGATCGGCATTGACTCTTCCAATCACTGTCGCCTCTACTTTTTGGCCGACAGGAAGTGCATCCGCTAATTTTGTAGAGGCATTTACAATCACTTCAGTATTGGGTTGTTGAGATCTATTTATTTGCATAAAGTCACTATCTAACTCGACATGATGCTAGTATAGCAATCTGGTTATTGCTAAGAGCAATGGCAATGAAACATAAAAATGGACAATGGTACATTCGTAAGCAGGGAAAAATTTCTGGCCCGTTTACCGCTTCCGTTATCAGCAATCACTTAAAAGTTGGTCGTCTTGCTTTAGAAGATGAGGTCTCTCGTGATCGTCGACATTGGCATAGCTTTGCTGATTCTGCTGATTTCGCCACTCCTCTAGCAAAAGATCAGCCTGTAAAAGGCTATTTAGATGAGCGAACAGGTCTGGATCGGCGTAATACAACGGATACCGAAGTCGATGAGTCAGTATTACAACAGCGACAAGGCGAACGGCGCGAAGAGGAAGCGGAAATAGAGCTAAAAAGACGATATCTGCGACGAATCCTCATGCATCGTTATTTAAACCGTAACCAAAACATATTCTGGCCCAGCATCTCTATTTTAATTGTCGTTGTCATTGTCAGTATTTTAGCCATTCGCTTTCCAACTCCTTTGCCAACCCCACGATCTGATTGCCAGTCACCAGCAACACCTAAGGTCAATTGGAATAACTGTCAGCTTTCAGGCCAAAATCTTACCAATACCGCTCTCTCCATGGCGTTAATGCGTGCTAGTAATCTTAGCAATGCAAACTTGATGAACAGTGACTTATCGGGAGCTGATTTGGCTTATAGTGATCTGCGTAAGGCGAATTTGAGTTACGCCTTATTAATGAAGGCTGATCTGAAAGGTGCAAACTTAAGAGAAGCCGATTTGGGTGATGCCGATTTGTCTTATGCAGATTTGTCATACGCCGATTTAACCCTGGCCAATATCAATGGCGCCAAGCTGGAAGGCGTTCAGTTAGATAATGCCATCTGGATTAATGGTGCAATATGCGGTAAAAACTCCATTGGTATTTGCCGACAATCAGCCAAATAGTTTGCTAAAAGTTATTACCGAGTACGAGAAAAAATCAAGGAAGGATTTCGCTTAAGGCGGGGAATATGCCACGCCTACGCATGTAGCCCACCATTATGCCCACTAAATTCCAAAATCATTTTGACAGTGATAACGATAAGAACGAGGAGACATATGATAAGTCTGATGGAATACTCGGCTGAAATGAGCCATATTGCTAAAACCACTTTTGATGGCAACTTCAGCAATACTCAAATGTTGATATAAGGAGCTGGCCAGATAATGACGGCTGCAAGCCAGTCGTTGCTGTGTTAGATAACGCATCAATGATGTATCGTCTTCATTAAACAAATTATTGATATAACGCACTGATAACCCCATAGCTGAGGCAATAGTATCAGCTTTCAGACTGGGATCAGTAAAATTGACGGCAATAAATTGCTTCACCCGCAATAAGGTCTGGCCCTTATGGCAAGACATTGGCTTTGTTTTTTCGATAATTTCACGCAATGATAAGGCAAACAACTCCAACATTGGCTCTGCTAATGCCTGAAAAGCAGCTTCATCGAGCTGCTCCAATTGATTGACAGTAGAAAGAATCATCGAAGCAGCAATAGCCCCAGCCCCAGAATTAGTAGATAACTTGATTGCCGTCAGCGTTCTAATATTAGCAAGACGTTCATCCAGCAAAAAATGAGGAATAGAAATGACAATCAGAGAGAAAGGTCCTGACGAAGTAATACTATAGGGATTAGTCACATCACATATCGTCATATCCCCCGGTTTCAGAAGTACTTTCCTTCCGTCTTGCTCAAGTTTGCACTCCCCTTCAGTCAACAATACGGCAAGATAACAATCCTCAAAAATATGTTCGGACTGTTTAGGTACTTGCTCAATAATAATAGCTTTGGAGTGTACGGAACACAGGCGCAGCCCCTGTCGCCAAGGGTAAACCACTATATCGTTATATAGCGATAGATCTTCGGGAATTCCGAGAGCTAACTTGACATCTTCCCGGCCAATAATTTTCTTGAGCCATTTTGGTTGCTGATTTGTCGGTTGTTCTTTAATACAAAATTGCTGCCCTTCCAGCCGCTCAAGATTCGCCAGTAGATCCGAAGAAAATGTCATCACTGAATGACTATCAGGATGTTCCATGGCATATCACCTTTTCAGTAAAAAAATACCGCCATCCAGGAAAAGTTCCCGGGAATTAGCAACGGCATAATTTTTTATCAACTATAACAACTGAAAAAAAGACAACAAATAACATAGAGCAAAACGGAAATTTTGCTACCGAGTTGAGACGCAACTTATACGTTCTTATGAAACAGTCTAAACATGAAATCTTATGGTAATAACAATTAAGACAGTAATGCTATGACCACACAAGACATTAAGCAGCCATTATAAAGGAGAGCTAAAACCGGTTATAGAACTCCAAAAGTTACTGCTGATAACAAGCAAAACTAGATTTGATGTAAGACTAACGGGAGAATAGTCATGGCTCAACTCAACGTAGAGAACTATAGTTATAAGAAGACTACAGGAACGAGCAGAAAATGGAGTGATGAATACCCTTACTTTACTGAATTTACCAATTTATTTGATATAAATAGCACCAAAGAACTATCACAAGCCATTGCTCAGGTGGCAAATGATTTTGGTTTTGAACGCTATATATTCAGGCTCTTACCGAATAAACAAAGCGCTATTAATAAAGCCTTTCTTCTAACAAACCATCCTAGTAAATGGCGGGAAATTTATAATGAACACATATATTACAGTATTGATCCTACTATCCAACATTGCTACATAAACCACTTTCCTCTGTTCTGGGACCAAAATATTTACTCTTCCTCAAAACAAAAAGCCATGTATCGCCGTGGGAAAAAATATGGTTTATGTTCAGGATTAGTATTCCCTATTCATGGGCCCAATGGTGAATTTGGCATGATGAACTTTGCCAGCGAAGACTACTCCAGTGAGCAAATGCAAAACCAGGACAACATTTCTAACCCACTGTTATCCATGTCTATTCCTTTATTATCGATGTTTGTTGATTATGTATTTGAATTATCAAAAAAATTTACTAAAAAACACACTTGCAGCAATATTATATTAACCCCTAAGGAAAAAGAAGTTATTCATTGGTATTTAGAAGGGAAAACCAGCTGGGAGATATCAAAAATATTGAGTTGTTCTGAATCAACCATTAATTTTCATCTTGCTAATATTCGTCAAAAATTCAATGCCAGTAATACACAACTTGCTGTAGTAAGAGCATTACGTTGCGGCTTAATTCAACTTTAGCTTTATTTAAATTAGAAATGCTTGTGCCAGTTTGACCCAATAGCTTGCTCCCACGGGAATAAGGTCATCATTGAAGTCATAACGGGGATGATGCAAACCATACTTTTCCTGAGCAGCATCTTCTGTATTTTTATCATTGCCAATAAAAGCATAACAGCCCGGTTTTTCCGCCAGCATAAAAGCAAAATCTTCAGCCCCCATCGTTGGTTCAGCATTATCACTCACATGCTCTTTCCCGACTATTGAACGCATAACATCCAATGCAAACATCGTCTGTTCAGCATCGTTAACGGTGGGTATTGCTTGACGATGAAAGTTAAATTCTGCATTACAGTTATGCGCTTGTGCCGTGAGTTTGCAGATATTCTCCATCCTCTGCTCCACCTTATCCAGCACTGGTAGACTAAAAGTACGAACAGTGCCACCAACTTCGGCAATGTCAGGTGTGATATTGAAGCCTGTTCCAGCTTCTATGTGAGTGACAGATAGCACAACACTATCGAGAGGTGAGGTGTTGCGACTAATGATAGATTGAAGCTGAGTCACAAGATGGGCAGCCACCACTATGGGATCATCACTTTGATGGGGCATGGCAGCATGCCCGCCTTTACCATGAATAGTTATCTTAAATTTATTGCATGAAGCCATGATGGGGCCTGTTTTTGTCGCAAATGTCCCGGCTGCAAGACCAGGCCAGTTATGTAGTGCAAATACGGCATCGCAAGGGAAACGTTCGAATAACCCTTCTTCAATCATCCGTTTAGCACCGCAGCCACCTTCTTCTGCAGGTTGAAAAATAAAATTGATCGTACCCTTATAATCCCGATGCAGAGCTAGTTGCTGCGCTGCAGCAAGTAGCATGGTGGTATGTCCATCATGACCACAAGCATGCATTTTTCCACTAGACTGAGAACGATGCGGGAAAGTATTATTTTCCTGCATAGGGAGAGCATCCATGTCAGCGCGCAGACCAATTGATTTAGGGCCTGGCAAACCTCGTAATACCCCCACAACACCCGTGCCACCGATACCAGAATGGACTTCTATTCCCCATTCTTTCAATTTATCTGCCACCAGGCTGCTGGTTTGATGTTCTTCAAAAGCAATTTCTGGTTGTGTATGTAAAAAATGACGGATGCTTTTGAAGTCTTCCTTATTGGCAAGGATAGCTGGGATCATTTTAGTCATCACAGTTTCAGCCTTCATAGGTGGGACAAGCAGGGTAAATCCCTTTGTAATTCTTATAAGCGTATGGCCCATACTGAAGTGGTGGATAATTTTTGCCAACAACGCCTTCAACCGTTTTTACGGGTTCTATTACCGTGTCGTAATTAGGTTGAAAGAAAAAGGGAAGAGATATGCGTGGAATATGGGTAAGAACACGATGCTTGGTAGCTACATAGGTGTCTCTTGACCAATACTGCAACATATCGCCGATGTTACAGATATAAGCATTTTCAATCACTGGTGCATCAATCCAGACATTGTTCTTGCCCAGCACCTGTAATCCTGGTTTATTTGCCAGCAAAATTGTCAGACATCCGTAATCTGTGTGGGCACCACAGTTATGATCACCTATTTCGATATCACGCATACGAAATTCAAGTTCTGGCATTTCCTTAGCCATCTCTCCGACATTGCTCACCTCGGGATAATGCACGGTGCGAAACTGCCAAAAAGATTGTCCATTGAAGGCCATGTCAAAATAGTTTTCTTCAAGCTCCAGACTGAGGGCGATACCTCGCATAAGATCAGCACCTAGCTTGTTCATCTCCTCTATGTAATGGCTAATAGTTGTACGGTAACCTTCGATAGATGGCCAAATATTGGGGCCATGCATAGGCCTTTTCGCTAATGCTTCTGGGGTATCTGGATGGAAGTCGACACTAAATTCCATCAGTTCGTATGAATTCCGCTTGCCATCAGCTAACTCGGAAAGCACTGGAGAATAACCTCGAAAACATTTGCTGTATCGTTCCATTGAACACTCCAGCTTTTTTTGCAGTGGTTGGGAAAAAAAGGCTTCTGCCATAGCAAAGGTTTGCTGTATCAAGTCCTGTGGTATTTCATGATTTTTGATATAGAAAAAACCAACCTCCCTGCATGCCTCGCCTAACTGCCTAACCACCTCATCTTTCCCTGGTGAACCAGGCTCTCTCAAACCAGCTATGTCGATGACGGGGATTTCTAATTGCTTGAAATGATTAGCGTTCATCGTCTCTCTCCTTCGATACAGAGAGGCATCTTAAGGGATTGTCAGCAGACGTGAACCTATCATATTTACTAGGTTAATTCCTGCCATGCCTTCTCTACAATCCGGTACTCAGTAGTTTTCATGCAATAAGCCATGAGATAGCAACAACGTTGCTGCCCTCATGCGGTGCTGTCACCTATTCATAAAACAACGTTGCGCAGATAGGGAGATATACTGTGGAAAATACAAGTATTACACGTGAACAGCCGAGCAACTTCATTCATTCTGTCAGAAATGTTGACTTGTATAAGCTGATTACCCCGAAGTTATTCTCACCTGATGAATTGCTCGACATGCGTGAGCAGTTTTACCGTTCAGGTTATGTAAAACTTCCCTCATTTCTTTCGGATGATGCACTCGCCGTTTTTCGTGACGAAATGGAACAGCTTGAGTTAGTAGCAAGCCGCAAAAAATTTGAAATGCCCGGCTACAAGACACCTCGCCGACTATCGGTCGTTGGCGGCAATATGATCAAATCATACGCCCCCGTTTTATATAGTCTTTATCACCACTATGCCTTACGTAGCTGTGTTGAGCAATTGACAGGCCGTCGTATCTATAGCTGCACACACCCTGAAGAATATATGGTTGCCAACTTCCTGCATAACAGTGGCGACACACATGGTTGGCATCTGGACGACCCAGCTTATGCCTTAATCATTTTTGCAGAAAGCCCACAGAAAAATGGTGGCGGTGAAGTCGAGTTTATTTCTAACTGGTTGGATATCTGCAAACGTAAGCAATGTAAACCCGATAGCGATATACAAGAACTCATCAGCTGGGCGAGAGAAAACGGCATGATAGACAGACAGACTCACAACAGTGGAGATGCTTATCTGCTTAGAGCAGATATCAATCTACACCGGGTATGTCCACTTAAGTACTCAGGAGATCGCCGTTCGGTGGTCAATTTAGCTTTCCAGAATACCTCAAAAGCTGATTACGGCATCACTGCCAATATGCTCTATGGTTTGCCAGACGCTGAATAATAGGAATGAAAGACTGAATTATGAATACATACAGACAAGCAGAACAAAGCATAAGTGACATGGGTGAAGCCGTGGAGTGGCGATTTAGCAAATTCGACTCCTTAACGCTTACTGAGCTTTATAACATTTTGGCATTACGGGAAAGTATTTTCATCGTTGAACAAGATGTGCCCTACGTCGACATTGATGGTAAGGATCTTCATTGCACTCACCTAATGGGATATCTCGACCAAGAGTTAGTTGCATACCTTCGTATAGTCCCATTTGGCCTCTTTAAAGAAGATTGCTTTAGCCTCGGCCGGGTTGTACTAAAACCCTCACTACGTGGTGGCTCAATCGCTAAGACTATGGTGGGTTTAGCAATTGAACACCTTGATTCTATTCGTAATGAACAACCTATTCGAATTTCTTCTCAGTTATACCTGAAAAATTTTTACAGCAGATTTGGGTTTGTCGCCGAGGGCGAACCCTATATTGAAGACCGCATTCTGCACATCGCGATGATAAGGAAATAGGTAATCATATGATCAAGAATACATTTATCAGGCATCGTTCTAAGTTTTACACGGGTTTGGCATTTTCTATTCCTTATTTAGTATTTGCTTCCAACGTCATGGCAGCCAAACTACTCATATTCAGTTACTTCATAGGTCTTTTCATCAGCCTGCAGCTGATACCACGTTATATAAAACTCATACTGGAAGTTGAGGATAGAATAAACCTCAAGCTGGGCTTATTGACGCCAGCCCGATTATTAAGAATTGTGTGGCATGCACCTATGGTGCTTTTAATTCAGGCAATCACCGGGCCTGCAATGATGCCATGGTCAACAGCAATATTACTCATCATGGCTTCTTGCAGCATGCATTCAATTGCAATATCAGCCGCTTATAAAGGCTGGGGAGATCGGGTAAGTAATTCTTTATTGTCCTTCTGTATCAACTCCGTACTTATAACACTCACGTTGTTAGTCCCTACACTTTTAGTGTTATCAATTGGTCTTAGCCTGTTACTAGCTTGGATTTTGGCAGCAAGTATCTTTTTTGATCTGCGTTCAAAGTGGTATCACAAACAGGGTATCGGCGTATTTTTTGGCAGTTTCAACCCAGTACATAAAACCCACGTTAAAATTTTGCAGCAAGCAATTGAGCAACGTGGATTACGTAAAATATACGTTCATCCAACAACCGTACCCAAGTTACACAGAGTCGCACTGGAAAAAGGCGAAATCAGTATCTCTGAACAAGGAGGTATGCGTGTATATAGCACGACGAAAAGCGCCGATCCCTATAAGCAATATTTCCCTACTGGCCGCAAATTTTATGAATATGAGCTACGCCAGCAATTGCTACAGGCAGCCATCATTGATGCGGGACTTCAGGATAAGGTCGAGATACTGGACTGGCCTGCAGTTTATGATCAAGGCGGGTTCTTTGCCGTACTTAAAAAGATCAAAAAAACTCTGGCCCACGGCGACCCCATACATGGCTTACATGGAAGTGATGTTGGCGGTATCTGGGTGAGAAATATCTTCGAGTTATCGGGGGGCATTTACCCTTATCCGGTCGTCCGGTCCGATTGCATTTCTGCGACAGCGATAAGAGAAGGTGCAGTAGGTTATACCACTCCTACGATAGAAGCATTCCTAGAAGCAACACGAACAGGTAAGGACTTTGTATTCCCCACGGGTTATCAATTCAAGAACAGTAACATGGACAGGAGTTTTGAATGAGTACATCAACGAATATCACCATCGTAGGGGCAGGTCCGTACGGATTATCCATTGCAGCCCACCTTAAACAGCTTGGTCTGCCTTTCAGGATAGTAGGTAGTCCTATGCATACCTGGCGCACACACATGCCAAAAGGCATGCACCTGAAATCTGCAGGACTCTCAGCTACCCTGTTCGATCCTGAACGTAAATTTAGTCTGAAGGAATATTGTCGGCAAAATGCTATTCCATACGAAGATGAAGGCTTGCCAATTTCACTGGAATTATTCACAAAATATGGGATTGCCTTTCAGAAAAAATTTGCCCCCCACCTTGAGGAAGCCAAACTGGTAAACTTGAAAAAACAAGGTGACGCTTTCGAACTGACGTTGGATAACGGTGACCAATTTACCTCTCGCAAAGTGGTACTTGCTGTAGGTATAGATTATTTTCGTTACATTCCGCCGGTCCTGCAATATCTCGATGAAGCACATTTCTCTCACAGTTCTCAACACCATGATCTCAGTCGTTTCATCGGTCAGGATGTCGCTATCATAGGAAGTGGCTCATCTGCTATTGATATGGCAGTATTACTCAATGAAATTGGGGCTAATCCTGTCTTATTTGCACGACGTACAGCATTAAATTTCAACCACAAGGAAGGTAGGGTTCGAGGTTTCTGGAGCCGAATCATGGCGCCTATGTCAGGCTTAGGCCCAGGTTGGAAGAACTTAATTTGTGCCTCACTTCCAGGTCTGTTTCGCTTTTTGCCAGACCAAAGCCGAATACGTATTGCTAAAGACTTTCTCGGGCCTTCAGGAGCCTGGTTTATACAGGAACGACTGAATAAAGTGCCTCTTAAAATGGGGCAGCAGATTGTATCTGCTTATTCTATGGATAATAAAGCCCAGCTCCTCTTTAGAGACCCTAGTGACAAGTTATCTGAAATACGTGTAGATCATGTTATAGCGGCAACAGGTTACAAAGCCAGTGTTAACGGCATCAGCTTTTTGGATACAACAATAAGAGAACAAATACAGCTCATTGGTAACACACCAAGGCTGAGCAAAAACTTCGAGTCTTCGATAGAGGGGATGTACTTCGCGGGGCCATCCACTGTAAACAATTTTGGGCCATTGATGCGTTTTGCCTTAGGGGCGGGTTATGCCTCCAAAAAAATATCGCAGCACCTTGCCAACGAATTCGACATTGAGGAGTTATCGCTAAAACGCCAACAAGCTACGGTTAATGGTCAGTATCAGAGATGATTTTATTGGGCAAAATCGTCCGACAGTTATGGTATAGCCCAATATTGTTGTTGCTCTATACTGCATCCATATGGGGATGTAATGCCATTGCTGCCAAGCTGGCAACTAATAATATTTCCCCGATGAGTCTGGTGATGTTCCGTTGGCTAATCGTTTGTACCGTTTTGGCAATTTTTCTACGTGAACCTATTCGTCGTGAGTGGACACAATTACGTATTCACTGGCGACTTTTCCTCTGGTTGGGATTTGCCGGGTTTACTGGCTTTAGCGCCTTATTTTACCTGGCTGCCTATAAGACAACTGCCGTCAATATCACCCTGCTGCAGACGTCTATGCCCCCCTTCATCATGCTCGGGGCGTGGTTATACTTTAAGGAACATATCAGTGGTGCCAGTGTGCTAGGTATGTTGATGGCTCTATCAAGTATGGTATTAATTGCTTCTCATGGCAGTATTGAAACCATATTGAAGCTTTCTTTCAATCTAGGTGATGTGGCCATGATCCTCGCCTGTATCCTTTATGCCGTTTATACCCTATCGCTTCGTAAGCGCCCAGCATTACCCGCTTTAGTATTCTTCTTCGGCATGGCAATCGGTGGATTAATCACTTCGCTACCACTTTTGTGGCTAGAAATACTGGCAGGTCACACCTATTGGCCAAATGCCACAGGCTGGTGGGTTCTGCTATTTGTGACCGTGGGACCGACATTAACGGCACAGCTTGCCTACATGCGGGGAGTAGAACTGATCGGAGCAGCTCGTGCTAGTCTTTTTCCTTGTTTAGTTCCAGCCTTTGGCGCCATGTTCGCAGTTATCATGCTCGGAGAACCTTTTCTCTTTTACCATGGCTTGGCACTCATATTAGGTTTAGGCGGGGTTTATTTAGCCGAATCCAGAGTTAAACTAATAAAATCACGAACAGCGTGAAGTCCATGTTGTTGCCGACAATCAGTGCAATAGTTCTGCTAATTGACGGTCCTGAGTTCTAGCAAAAACCCATTGAGCAAAGATACTGCCATTCAAGGCTAAGAACATATCCCACTGTGTATCCCAGTTATCACCTTGCGTTCCCAGGAAAGCCTCAGCCGCCTCGGCATTAATTACAGCAGCGGCCCACTCGGCAAACTCATAACAGGCACTGATAGCCAGACTTACAGAGCAGACCAGAAAAAATAACCACTTGCCTCGCTGAAGTGGCGAGGTGCGTAATAATATTTCACGAGATAATAATGCTGGTACAACACCCTGAATAAAATGGCCTAACCTATCATAATGGTTGCGTGCTAAGTCGAACTCTTGCTGAATCCAGTTAAATAAAGGATTTTCTGCATAGGTGTAAAAACCGCCAATAATCAGAATAAAAGCAAAGATGCTAATAGCCCGAATTGAAATAATAGTCAGCGGAAATCGTCTATGAGTGAATAGCAATAAGGGTATTGCAATCATGACGGGCACGGTTTCCATAAACCAGGTCAATCGATCGGCTACCGGATCGATTGAGGAAACAAATAAAGCAATTGAAACTAAACCTAACCAAACCAGTTTTTCTTTATTGTTGGCTGTGAGTAGCATTTGTAAGTTTCGTTATTTAGTGCAGTGTTCGTGGAACGGCTAGGGTAAATGCCGGAATTGTCACTTCAAAACGTTCGCCATTATCACCCATCATTTTGTAATGACCTTGCATCATGCCAACAGGCGTATCTAACATCGCCGCACTGGTATAGGTGAACTCCTGTTCAGGAGCGAGATAAGGGTGAAGTCCTACCACACCATCGCCTTCCACTTCTTGCTCATGACCGTCGCCACCGGTAATTTTCCAGTAACGCGATAACAGCCGTGCCGATGATTGACTGTGATTTTTAATAGTGATGGTATAGGCAAATAGATAACGTGCTTTTCCCGGATCTGACTCTTCATCCAGATAGGTCGTTTCTACATCAACTAAAATATCGTTATTTTGCTCATTCATAGGCTTAATTATACATGGCTTTTTGTGCCAATAAGCGTGCACCTTTCAGACCGACTTCCTCATCAAGTACGATATGGATCGGTATCTGCTTCATCAGCGTCGTCATACGGCCTTTTTCAGCAAAGCTGTTGATAAATGATGGGGATCTAAACTTAGCAATATTCTTCAGCAGAATGTTGCCAACCAGATAAACACCACCTCGAGCAAGTGTTGTCAGCGCTAAATTACCGGCTTGCGCCGCATAAATATCTACAAACATATCTAAGGCTTCATTTGCTAGCACGTCATTGTGTTCCAGCGCAAACTGACTGATAGCAGATGCCGCATCACCATTAACCATGGCTAATCGCAAAGCATTATTTTCGTCAATTTGTTTATAGTCACGTAAGAAATGATAAAGACTAACAAGACCGCTACCACAGACAATACGGTCATAAGACACGTGACCATGACGTTGTTGTAGGTGCTCCAGAAAAAGCTGTTGTGTCCGATCTAATGGTGCGAAATCAACGTGTCCGCCCTCTGTCGGAAAAACTCGCCAGTCACCACTGTCGGGAATCAATATAGCCTGCCCTAGTCCGGTGCCGGCACCTAAGACAACGCGGGGCGAAGTTTCACTAGGTACTCCAATTTGTATGGTTTCAAAATCCGCTGACTGAAGACGGGCAATGCCGTACCCCACCGCTTCAAAATCATTACACAGCGTGACACGCTTGATTGAGAATTGCTTCTCAATCAAGCTTGCATCTAACTTCCAGGGTAATTTTGTCACTTGTCCATACTGACCGCTGACCGGGCCTGCAAGCGCAATACAGGCAGAATCAATCGAATATGCTTGTGGAAGCTGTTCAATAAAAGCAGCCAGAATCGCATCAAAACTATCAAAGCGTTGACTGTCTAATCTGAGCTTAGATAAAACATGACCATGAGCATCGGATAACTCAAACAGTGTTTTTGTTCCACCTACATCAACGGCCAGCATATGTAACATCACTACTGACCTGCAGCAGCTTTATCCATAAACCAGTAATAATCATTCTCGGGCGCCAGACGCTGTACTGGTAAGCCGGATACAACATTGGTGGTAATATCATTGACGATCGCCGCTTTGGCTTCGCCAGCAATAAATACAATTACCTGACGCGCGGCGTTAATAACGGGATAGGTGATAGTCACTCGCCATGAATCAAATTTTTCCACATAAAGGCTTGCTGTGAGTGTATCCGTCACATCTAAAGCCGGTGTTTCAGGGAACAATGAAGCAATATGTCCATCGGGTCCTAAGCCTAACAACACTAAGTCAAACGGCGCACCATCCATGATCATTTTCATAGTATCCGCATAACGTGCTGCCACATCAGCTGCATCACCACTTTCTGTTGGCATACGATGCACATTTTCTGCAGGGATGGGTATTAAATCGATCATGGCCTGACGCGCCATCTTAAAATTACTGTCATCATGTGTAGCAGGCACACAACGCTCGTCACCAAAAAATAAATGTACCCTGGCCCAGTCAATCTGTTCGATATAAGGTGATGTCGCTAATTTTTCATATAAACCTTTTGGCGTAGAACCACCTGCGAGTGCCACATAAAAAACACCCCTTTTTGCAATCGCTGATCGTGCTGTACTGACAAAATGTTCTGCTGCAGCGGTAATCAAACTCGTCGCATCAGGCAGGATTTTTTGTTCTGCTTTCATTGTGTTCCTCAATTTCTGATTATTTAAACTATGCTGAAATTGTAGTGATTAATCACCGCAATTCCCAAATGAATTTAAAGCATGATATATCAAAACTTAACGCTTTTGAGCTAGTCTTAAAAGACGCAGCATTTTTTATACAATTAAGGAAGGATCTATGAAAAAAACTTTGGCACTCATTTCACTTTTAGCCATCAGCCCGCTCAGTTTTGCTGAAGACGTCCTACAACTAGGCATTGTGACCCTTGATACTAGCGCCAGCATGGACGTTGAAAATGATGAACTCATCACCCGCTTGCAAGTTTTTGAGCAAGGAAAAGATCCAGCCAAATTAACCAATATGGTAAATAAAAAAACAGCACTTGTTCTGGATGCGGTTAAAAATTTCAACGCCATTAAAGCCGAAACATCCAACTACTCCACCCAGCCTATCTATGATGATGGCAAAATTACTAGTTGGCGCGTGAGTCAACAACTGACTCTGGAAACACGTCAGTTTGACCAAATGAGCCAATTTATTGCTGATATCAATACGCTGGCCAATATCCAATCTATGCAGTTTATGGTGTCAGATGCCCGGGCTGAAAAAGTCAAAACAGACTTACTTAAACAAGCGATCAGCAAATTTAAAGATAAAGCGAAACTTATCAGCAGCGAATTTGATCGCAGTGGTTATGAAATCGTGTCTATATCCATTGATGGTAATGCATTCAACCCAATGCCGATGATGGAACGCGCCAATATGATGTCAGCTGATATGCAAATGAAAGGCGCACCAGCCGCATTAGCCGGAGGTAGTAACGAAATTTCCGTCAACGTCCGTGGCAGTATCAAACTTAATCAATAAAGTATTCATATCCACGGCAGTACATAACACTGCCGTGGATGCCTTATTATTTCAAAAACAGTGCATAAGCCGGGTTGTCGGTTTCTTCCCAGTAGGTATATCCCAGCGTATCCAGAAACGTCTGAAACTCCTGCTTGTAGTCTTCTCCCACCTGAATACCCACCAGCACGCGACCATAATCGGCACCGTGGTTGCGATAATGGAAAAGACTGATATTCCAGCGCTGACCAATCCGAGTCAGAAAACGCAGTAAAGCGCCAGGCCGCTCAGGAAATTCAAATCGAATTAAGCGTTCATTATCAATCTGAGGCGCATGCCCTCCCACCATGTAACGAACGTGTAGTTTCGCAGTTTCATTATCAGTGAAATCAACCCAGTCATAGCCAGCATTATCCAGCTGTGAAAATAACTGCTGTCGTTCTTCTTCCTGCCCATTCATCCGCACGCCGACAAATACCTGCGCTTTTTGCTCGTCTGCATAGCGATAGTTAAATTCGGTAATGCCCCGTTCACCCAGTGTTTTACAGAATTTCTGGAAACTACCCGGCTGTTCATCGATTTTAGTGGCAAATAAGACTTCCCTGCGTTCACCAATCTCAGAACGCTCAGCAACATGACGTAAGCGATCAAAGTTAATATTGGCTCCGCTATTAATCGCAACGAGTTGCTGATTTTCCATCGGGTTCTGTGCTAAATATTTTTTCACACCTGCCACGGCGAGCGCGCCCGATGGCTCAGCAATAGAACGGGTGTCCTGGAATATATCCATAATAGCAGCGCATAGTTCGTCACTACTGACGGTGACGACTTCATCCACTGTTTCACGACAGATTCTGAAAGGTTCGACACCCACTTGTCTGACCGCAGTGCCATCAGCAAATAAGCCTACCTGATCCAGTTTGACCCGTTCATCAGCTTCCAGCGCAGCTTTCAGGCTAGCCGCATCAGCCGGCTCGACAGCAATGATTTTAATTTCCGGCCAAAACGCTTTGATATAAGCCGACACCCCGGAAATCAAGCCGCCACCACCGACAGGAACAAAAACAGCGTGAATGGGTTCAGGATGCTGACGGATAATTTCCATCGCAATCGTGCCCTGCCCGGCAATGACCTCTGGATCGTCATAAGGATGAATAAAGGTACGACCATCTTTCTCGGCAACAGCTAAGGCATAAGCGCTGGCATCATCATAACTATTGCCGTGTAATTTAATTTCAGCACCATAAGCACGAACAGATTCGATCTTGATGGGCGGCGTCGTTTTCGGCATGACAATCAAAGCGGGAATATTCATTTTACTCGCAGCCAGCGCCACACCTTGCGCATGATTCCCTGCCGAAGCACAAACCACGCCGCGTTCGCGTTCATCAGCCGATAGCTGAGACATACGGTTATACGCGCCACGCAATTTAAATGAAAAAACCGGCTGAAGATCTTCCCGCTTGAGTAAAATCGTATTGTTAAGTCTTTTCGATAAACGAGGCATGACATCAAGAGGCGTTTCATTCGCCACATCATAAACACGAGCTTTAAGAATTTTTTCTACGTATCCAGTTAGCATTTCAGCCCAAATCAGTCAGTTATGTTTAAAAAAAGACTTAGTTATAAACAGCTAAATTCAGCCATCATTTTCTAAGCAATCGCTTACGTTACCATTGACCGTCATTTATCTCTATAATTGCCGGGATAATTTTTAAGTGATTTGAAACAAAGGAAGCTGCATATGAATGCTGATGAAATGAAAAAACAAGCTGCGTGGGCAGCGCTTGAGTATATTAAAGGCGATGGTATTGTCGGTGTCGGTACCGGTTCGACAGTTAATCACTTCATTGATGCACTGGCGACGATTAAAGATCGTATCGAAGGCGCAGTATCAAGTTCTGAAGCCTCTACACAAAAATTAGAAGCTAACGGCATTAAAGTCTTCGATTTAAATGACTGCAATGAAATTGAAGTTTATGTCGATGGCGCAGATGAATCGAATCACTTACTGGAACTAGTAAAAGGCGGTGGCGGCGCATTAACACGTGAAAAAATCATTGCTGCAGCCAGTAAACAATTTGTCTGTATTGCTGATGCTTCAAAACTGGTCGATGTCTTAGGTAAATTCCCTTTACCTGTTGAAGTGATTCCGATGGCACGCAGCTACGTCGCCCGTGAAATCGTCAAGCTAGGCGGTCAGCCTGTTTACCGTGAAGGTGTTATCACCGATAACGGCAACGTGATTCTGGACGTGCATGGCTTAGATATCATGGAACCGATTAAGTTAGAAAAAACATTGAACGATATCGTCGGTGTGGTCACAAATGGTTTATTTGCGATGCGTCCGGCGGATGTTCTGTTACTGGGTTCACCAGAGGGAACCAAAACCGTATTCGCGAAATCATAAAAGGCTAAATATGGACTGATCCTGCTCAGCGGGATCAGTTTTCTTTTTTCTCATCATTGGCGACATTATGTTCAGACCGCTCAGTCTCTATATCGGCATGCGTTATACACGCGCCAAACGTCGTAACCATTTCATTTCTTTTATTTCGCTAACTTCCATGCTCGGTGTGGCTTTGGGTGTTGCGGCATTAATCACCGTACTCTCCGTGATGAACGGGTTTGAGAAAGAACTGAAAGATCGCATCCTGGGGATGACTTCCCATGCTTTTATTACTGGCGAGGATGGCACATTAAAAGACTGGCCAGATTTACAAGATCTTATTAGACATGATCCAGATGTCATCGCTTCGGCCCCTTTTGTGGAAGGTCAGGCCATGCTGAGTCAGGGAAGTCGCGTACGTGGCACTTTGGTTCGTGGGATTGATGCTGAATTGGAACAAAAAGTATCGACCATTGGCGATAAAATTATTCAGGGTAAATTAGCTGACTTAACTGATGGCAGCTTCGGCATTGTGCTCGGTAAAGATTTAGCAACCGCTATGGGTGTGACTACCGGCGACAAAATCACCATGATTACTCCTCATGTCAGCCCAACGCCTGCTGGTGTGATACCACGTCTGAAACGACTGACTGTTGTCGGTATTTTTGAAATAGGCATGTATGAATATGACAGCGGGCTGGCTGTTATGAATATTAACGATGCCGCCAAATTATTCAAAATACCAGGACGCGTCACCGGCTTACGCTTAAAATTTGATGATGTGTTTAAAGCACCGCAACTATTACGCAAGTTAATGCAGGATGTTCCTGTTAACTACCGTGCCGCTGACTGGACCTTCCAACATGCAAACTTCTTCCGCGCATTAAAAACGGAAAAAACAGTGATGTTTGTCATCTTGATGCTTATCGTCGCGGTGGCGGCTTTCAATATCGTATCAACATTAGTGATGATGGTGACAGATAAACAATCGGATATCGCTATATTACGGACCTTAGGTATGAATCCTGGCAGCGTGATGGGCATATTTATGGTGCAAGGGACTTTAATCGGTTTAATTGGTACCGCCATGGGGGTTGTCGGTGGTGTACTGCTGGCCTGGAATATTGAGTCTTTGATTGCCAGTTTAGAGAAACTGATTGGCTATCAGTTCATGCCTGCTGATGTTTACTACATCAGTAGTTTGCCATCACAGCTGGAATGGAGTGATGTCACAGTAATTGCTATTACCGCATTTGTATTATCTATTCTTTCCACGCTTTACCCTTCATGGCGTGCATCACAGATTAAACCGGCCGAGGCGCTTCGTTATGACTAATCAAGCAGTGTTATCTGCCAGCCAATTATCAAAATCCTTTACTGATGGTCAGTTAAAAACCGATGTTCTCAATAACATTAATTTAACGGTTAACCGGTCCGACCGTATTGCGATTGTCGGTAGTTCAGGCTCGGGTAAAAGTACACTTTTACATATCCTTGGCGGCCTTGATTCACCTACGGAAGGTCAGGTGCTGGTTCAGGGGAATGATATTCACGCTATGAAAAATAAAGCGGCTAGTCGCTTGCGAAATCAACAATTGGGCTTTGTGTATCAATTTCACCATTTGCTGCCAGAGTTTACCGCTGTAGAAAATGTCGCCATGCCGTTAGTGATTGGTGGCATGTCACCTTCATCAGCACAACAACGTGCGACAGAGCTACTTGATAAGGTCGGACTGGGCCACCGCTTTCAGCATAAACCCAGCGAATTATCCGGTGGTGAACGTCAACGTGCAGCCCTTGCTAGAGCCTTAATCACAGAACCGGCGTGTTTACTTGCTGATGAACCGACAGGTAATTTAGATCATCGTACCGCTCAAGCCATCTTTGATCTTATTTTGAAATTAAATGAGGATTTTGGCACTGCACTGGTGATTGTCACCCACGATACCGAGCTTGCAGCCAAAATGGATCAGCAGCTCACCTTGATTGACGGCTGCTTAGCTGCCGGAGCCTGATTTATTTTTGTGTTGGCGCTGACGTTGTGTCCAAGTATGGATAACAACTAATCGCCAACCCAACCTTACAAAAATAATGCCCGCTATTGCTGCTATCACACCACAAATAGTGCATCCCAGCAGTAAGGGCTGCCAAATTGATAAAAACTCTTGTGAAAACCATTCCCAAGTCAGGCTAAAGGCAGGTGTGCCCATCGGTTCGTTCAAAACCCAGGCACCTAGTTTATAAGCATAGAAAAAGATGGGGGCCATGGTAAAAGGATTGGTAATCCAAACGCCCATCGCAGAAATCGGCAAATTAACTCTAAATAGTATGGCTAATGCCGCGGCAACAAACATCTGCCCCGGAATCGGCATAAATCCGACAAACAAACCTAATGCCACGCCACCAGCGATGGAACGACGGTTGGTATGCCATAAACGTGGTTCAGTTAATCTCTGACCAAACTTACGCAGATGTGGATGTTCGCGCATCGTGTTGTGATCTGGCATGATGCGTTTTAGGAATTTACGAGGCATGGCGTCTCAGTAACATGCTAAGTCGGGCGTCATTATAGGGATATATGAATAAAACTGCCATTGCATTTTTGCTCGGCACATTGCTTAGTCTGTACGTAAGCTATCCTTTAGTAACCGGAAGCTTGTTACTACTGTGTTTAGTGACATTTATCTGCTATCGAAAAATATGGATATTGGGTTTTATTGTCGGACTATTATGGTGTGCATATCAAGCACAATTCGCCATTGAAAATAAACTGACAGGAAACGTACCTGTAAAAGTATCACAGGTACAAGGTCTTATCGCCTCTATCCCTGAAACATATCCGGATCATATCAGCTTTGAATTTCTGCCAGAGGCCCGATCACTACCCAGAAAAATAAAGTTAAGCTGGTATTTTCCTCCTGAACATACACCCAAAGCCGGAGAACGCTGGCAACTGACGGTCAAACTGAAACCGCCTTTTGGCATGATGAATCCTGGTGGCTTTGACTACGAAAAATGGTTATTCAGTCAAGGCATCGGCGCGACGGGTTATATCAAAAAAGCAGCAGACAACCAACGACTGGCTGAATCCAAATACTGGCAAATTAATGACTGGCGCTTTCAGCTTCAGCAACACATTCAATCCATTATTCCTACAGCAAGCCAGTTGCCATTGATTCTCGGATTGGCAATTGGTCAACGTGATGATATCAGTCAGTCGCAATGGCAAGTTCTGCGGCAAACCGGCACTAGTCACCTGATGGCGATTTCCGGGCTGCATATTGGTTTAGCAGCCGGGTTAGGCTTTTACCTGATAAGTGGCTTATGGCGCTATACACCGTTTAATACTCTTCGCATACCTGCACATCGAATTGGTGCGGTGGGAGGACTGACAGTGGCTATTTTTTATGCTTGCCTTGCTGGCTTGTCCATTCCAACACAACGAGCTTTAGTAATGATAAGCCTCGCCATGTTAGCCCTGTGTTTAAAACGCCAGCTTTACCCTTCACATATTTTGTCACTGGCTTGTATTCTGGTGTTGCTAATTAATCCCTTTGCCTTGTTAAGTGCTGGGTTTTGGTTATCATTCGCTGCTGTTGCCATTATTTTGCTTTGTTTTACCCAGCGTTTTCCAGCTATTAGACTTGCTTGGTTGAAGATTCACTTTTTAATGGCTTTGGGATTGATCCCGTTGCTGATTCTTTTCTTTAACAATGTGTCGTTGATATCCCCAATAGCGAATCTGATTGCTATACCACTAGTAAGTGTATTGGTTGTACCGCTGATTATTTTGGCGATGATCGTTTTACCTACGAGCTCATCCTTAGCTGCAATATTGCTTTATGCAGCTGACTTTTTACTCAATATACTCTGGCATATTTTGTCATTTTTAAGTGATCTGTCTTTTGCCAGTTGGACTACGCCTGTTTATCCCTGGCCACTGTTATTCATGCTTTTATTGGCCATCTTATTGGTTTTACTACCCAGAGAGCATCCTGGAAAATATCTCGCTTTAGTATTTTTAATACCAGTACTTTTTTACGAATCCGAACGCCCGGATATGGGTGATTTTTATCTGACCGTTTTAGATGTAGGTCAGGGCTTAGCATCGGTCATAGAAACAAAACATCACACACTGATATTCGATACGGGTCCTCGATACAGCGAGAGTTTTAATACAGGAGAAGCTGTTGTTGTTCCATTCTTGCAGTACCGCGCTATTGATCATATTGATACATTACTCATTAGTCATGGGGATAATGACCATATAGGAGGACTAAACGGGATCATCAATAATATTGCTATGGATGAGGTTATGGCTAGCCAAAACATTACCAATATCGACACCCGCTTATGTAAAGCCGGGCAACACTGGCAGTGGGATGAGGTTGAGTTCACGGTATTACAGCCATTTCCTGATCAATCCGGTTCAGAAAATGAGCGTTCCTGTGTATTACGACTCCGCGGCAAAAATCTATCCGCCTTGTTACCGGGCGATATTGAGAAACACGGAGAACAAGCATTAGTTCAGCACTATGGCGAAGAGCTTAAATCAGATATTTTACTTGTGCCTCATCATGGCAGCAGAACTTCCTCAAGCCAGTCTTTTATCGATGCCGTATCGCCAAAATACGCTGTCTTTTCAGTTGGCTTCCGTAATCGCTATGGCTTTCCTGTGCAAGACATTGTTCAACGCTATACGACAGTAGAAAGTGAAATTCTTCGAACCGACTGGAATGGAGCCATCCTGTTCCGCAACGGCGACGCTCCCATTTTATGGCGTCAGCATGAAGAAAAATTGTGGACGTCGAAAGCTACTGAGTAAGACAATTTTCACGTATCATGAGCGCTATTTTCATTTAAACAACTGAGACTGACATCATGCTGGAATTGTTTAAAGCAGGCGGTTGGTTGATGATCCCGCTATTTATCTGTTCGGTCATCGCCATTGCTATCATCGCAGAACGTTTTTGGAGCCTTCAAAAAAAACGCATTGCCCCTAAAGAATTGATCACACAAATCTGGCAATGGCTAAAGTTTAATCAAGTTGATGAACATCGCATCAAAGCTCTGCAAAGCAATTCTCCACTAGGCCAGATTCTGGCCGCAGGACTTCTGAACCGTAATAGTTCACGGGAAATAACCAAAGAAAGCATTGAGGACATTGGTCGTCACGTCACAGTGGCACTGGAACGCAACCTCAACACATTGGGAACAATCGCAGCGATCTCACCGTTATTAGGCTTATTGGGTACGGTACTGGGGATGATTAAAGTGTTTACCGTGATTACCACCGCTGGCGTCGGAAATCCGGAAATCCTGGCAGGCGGTATCTCAGAAGCCTTAATCACCACGGCTACAGGCCTGGTGGTTGCCATTCCAAGCTTAATTTTTTACCGTTATTTCCGCGGTAAAATCAATATGCTCGTGGTTGGCATGGAAGAACAAGCCATGCAGTTAATCGAGATTCTGCATGGTGATCGTCAGTATGATCCAGATGAGGAAGCAAGACGTGAATCTATCACCAAAACGATCTGAGGAACCGGATGTCAATCTGACACCGATGATTGACGTCGTTTTCCTGCTTTTATTATTTTTTATGGTCTCCACCAGCTTTATTCGTGAAAGCTCACTAAAAGTGGATTTACCAGAGGCCACAGGTGCAGCAATGGCCGAGCAGGTAGATCCTATAGATATTGTGATACAAGCAGATGGCAAAGTACTTGTTAACGATCAGGCTATCGCCAACGTCACCCCTGCCGCACTAGCTGAGACATTAAAACGTGTTGTCGGTGAACAAAAAGATCCCCATGTGATTATCAGTGCTGATGCCAAAGCTGAATATCAACTTATCGTCACAGCCATGGATACAGCCCAACAATTAGGCTATACCAAACTGACCCTGGCAACACGTCAAACAACTGCGGAATAATCAATGAGTCAAACACCTGTCAGCCTGACAGCAGTCCAGTTATATAAACGCTTATTAAGTTACGTTAAGCCATATTGGCTGGCTTTTGTAATATCCATTATTGCTATGATCGCTTTCGCCGGCACAGAAACCGGGATGGCGGCGTTAATGAAACCTCTGCTCGATGGTAGTTTTGTGGAAAAAGATCCCACCACTATCAAGTACGTGCCGCTGATGCTGATCGGCTTATTTTTAATCCGTGGCGTGGCTAATTTTCTGACCACCTATGGCCTTGGCTGGATTGCCCGCAATGTTATCAAGACCTTGCGCGAAGAAATGTTTGAAAAACTCATTACCTTACCGGCCAGTTTCTACGATAGAAATAACTCTGGTCAGCTCATGTCGAAATTGCTTTATGACGTTGAACAAGTCGCTGGAGCTGCTACCGATGCGATCTTGACAGTTATCCGCGATACCTTAACGATTATCGGTCTGATTGCCTGGATGATTTATCTGAACGGCTTTTTATCTCTGATCATTTTAGTAACCGTGCCCTTTGTTGCCATCCTTGTTTATTTTGTCAGTATCCGCTTCCGTCGGATTAGTAAAGAAATTCAAGGGTCAATGGGTAATGTCAGCCATGTCTGTGGCGAAATCATCGAAGCACACCGTGAAGTCAAAACATTTGGCAGCCAGGCTTATGAAACAGAACGGTTTGATCGCATAAACCGAAAAAATCGTGGCCAACAAATGAAAAAAATTGCCACCGATGCTTCCAGTGAACCTGTCATTCAACTGATTACCGTCTTAGGGCTTGCCGTGGTGATCTATCTGGCCACCTTACCAGAAGTCCTGAACTCGATTACTGTCGGTAGCTTTATTTCCTTTATCACGGCGATGTTTATGCTGCTCACACCGCTTAAACGTCTAACGAAAGTGAACTCTAAGTTACAAGCGGGTATTGCGGCAGCAGAAAGTATTTTCACCTTACTGGATGAGGAACCAGAGCATGACACTGGCACACTGACCATGGATCGTGCCAAGGGAGAAATTGAATACCGTCATGTCAGCTTTAGCTATGATGAAGGCAAAGGCAGTGTGCTGAATGATATTTGTTTTATGGCTAAGCCTGGTCAAACCATCGCTTTTGTTGGTCATTCTGGCAGTGGTAAGACCACCTTGGTCGGTTTGCTCGCCCGCTTCTATAATATTGAAAAAGGCCAAATTCTGATTGATGGCGTAGATATCAGTCAACTCACGCTAAAAGATTTGCGTAAACAATTATCACTGGTCAATCAGCAAGTTGTATTATTCAATGACACCATCGCCAACAATATAAGTTATGGCCAAGCGGGTGAAGTGAGTGAAGAAGCCATTATCAAAGCTGCAAAATCGGCACATGCCTGGGAATTCATTCAAAAATTACCGCAAGGCTTACAAACAGAAGTGGGCGAAAACGGTGTACTTCTATCGGGTGGTCAGCGACAACGTCTGGCAATTGCCAGAGCACTGTTACGTAATTCACCTATCCTGATTCTTGATGAAGCCACATCAGCACTTGATACCGAAGCAGAACGTCATATCCAGGCAGCGTTTGAAGAACTGATGCGTGAACGCACTACGTTAGTCATCGCACATCGTTTATCCACCATTGAAAAAGCCGACAAAATTATTGTTATGCATGATGGCGAAATTCTTGAAACCGGTACCCATCAGGAATTACTGGCAAACGGAAAACATTACGCAGAGTTATACCGTCTACAATTTCAGGATGACTAAGCATAATGCGATGGCTAACTGACAGTTGGTATCAGTCATCAACTCAATATTGGTTCTTATTACCTCTGAGTTGGCTGTATCGACTTGTTGCTATCATGCGGAAATGGGCCTACCGCTCAGGCATCTTCACCACACACAAAATGCCCGTGCCAGTTATTGTAGTGGGAAATATTACTGTCGGCGGCACCGGAAAAACGCCATTTGTTATCTGGCTGGCTGAGCAGCTTTCAGCCGCTGGTTATAAACCCGGCATTATCAGTCGTGGTTATGGCGGCAATAGTCGTAAATATCCACTCGATGTTGATAAAAACAGTGATGCAAAACATTGTGGAGATGAACCGCTACTGATGGCAAGACGCACAGCTTGTCCGGTGGTGGTTGATCCGGATCGGCCACAAGCGGCTATTCATTTATTGAGCCAATACCATTGTGATGTGATTATTTCAGATGATGGTTTGCAACACTATGCTTTAGAACGTGATATAGAAATTATCATTGTTGATAGTGTCAGACGGTTCGGCAATAAACATTGTCTGCCTGCCGGGCCTTTGCGTGAGCCGCTTTCCCGGCTTAATAGCGTTGACTTCATTATCTACAACGGTAAGAGTGACGAGCATAATACTATTTCAATGCAGTTAAGCGGCTCAGCGTGGATAAATCTGCTGGATCCCAACCTCAAACAAACATTGAACAGTTTCAGTCACAATGAAGTCCATGCTGTCGCGGGAATTGGTCACCCCAAACGTTTTTTTGACTCATTAGCCGCAGCTGACATTATTGTTCATCCTCATGCCTTTGCTGATCATCATGACTATCTACCGACAGATCTGGAATTTTATGATGACTTGCCCATTCTAATGACCGAGAAAGATGCCGTAAAATGTCAGTCTTTTGCGCATAAAAATATGTGGTATCTACCGGTTCAAGCCACTATTGATAGCTCAGTATTCTCCGCTATTCACCAAACATTAAAGGAACTTTCTAATGGATAATGCACTTTTAGAGATACTTGCCTGCCCGGCCTGTAAAGGTAAATTGCACTATAAAAAAGAGGCACAGGAATTATTTTGTTCAGCCTGCCGTCTTGCTTATCCTGTGAAAGATGATATCCCCGTCATGCTGATAGAAGAAGCACGTCAGCTGCACGCGGATGAAGAGGTATAAATGAGCTTTAGCATTGTTATTCCTGCACGATATGCGTCAACGCGTTTGCCTGGTAAACCTTTACTGGACATTGCCGGTAAACCCATGATTCAGCACGTGTATGAACGCGCCTTAGAAAGTGATGCAGATAACGTTATCATTGCCACCGATGATGAACGTATTGCTGAAGCCGCCACAGCTTTTGATGCCGATGTTTGTATGACCTCTGATAATCACCGTTCTGGCACAGACAGGCTAGCAGAAGTTATCAAGCTAAGACAGTTTAAGGATGATGAGATCGTCATTAATGTGCAAGGTGATGAACCCTGCTTGCCCGCTTTATTAATTAATCAGGTAGCGGCCGATCTTGCTCAACATGCCGATGCAGATATGGCATCACTTTTCAGTCGAATTCATCAGGAAAAACAGGTGTTTGATCCCAATGTGGTCAAAGTCGTCATGGACAGCCAGGGCTATGCTTTATATTTTAGCCGTGCGCCGATTCCTTGGATGCGTGATCATTTTCATACAACCCCGTTGCCTCCAGAACTCCCTCACTACCGCCATATTGGTTTATATGGGTATCGGGCTGCTTTTCTGAAAAACTACGCTGAAATGACCCCCTGTTTGCTTGAAATGGAAGAATCTTTAGAGCAATTGAGGGTATTGTTTCACGGTAAAAGAATACACATGTCAGAAGCTTTAATCAGTGCCGGACATGGGGTAGATACAGAAGCAGACTTACTTGAAGTCAGACATTTACTGGCAGAGTAGCTTATCCAAGCCTGCCGCAATGAGTTCGGCATGTAAATTTCCCTCACCATCAAATACAGGCAAGGTATATGTCACAGGGACTGGCCTGTGGCCCTCGCCGTATTGATTCGGCTGGATATTATGGCCCGACTCTAATACTTGCAGGATTAACTCAGCCCCATCCAGCAGCTCAATAATCTCGCAACGATGTTGTTGATAAGAAACCTGCTGGCCAATTAAGGCCAGCAGTTCTTCGTGCAGAATATTACTCTTGCGTGGCATTCGTCTCACTCGCTTCAGATTTGGCCTTCGTTTTCTTTTCAGAGCCATTATCATCCGAAGTCGAACTTTTTTCTACCACTGCTTTTTTGTCTTCAGCATGTTTTTCCGCTTGTTTTTCAACCGACTTATCACTTGCTTCTACTTTTTCTACAGGTTTAGCTGAATCACCCTCTTTTGCCGCATTAGCCGCTGCCGCTTCTGCTTTGTCCTTATCACTTGGACGACGACGTCTGTTTGTCGGTCCTGATGAGCGAGGTCGACGAGGCTTGTTGGCTGGTACTTTATTGCCATCTATTTCCGGCTCTTTATCCGACTTGATGACGTTGCCGTTCACTTCAGGCTCTGGCTCAGGAATAGCATTTCCATTCACCTCTGGTGGCGGTGGTGGCGCTATATTGCCTTTATCCACCTCAGCAGGATTGACTGCATTGTTGTCAGTTGAACCGTTTTCAGCGCGCGCTGGACGACGACGGCGACCACCGCGACGTGAACGACGACCATTACTATTACGAGGCTGTTTATCATCGTTATTGTCTGATGCCGACTCCTCTTTCACTGGTGGGGTAGGCATGTCAGCCTTTTTCTGTTCAGTGTTATCGACGTTTTTATCATTCCTGCGTCGCGGATTCTTACGTTCACCATTTTTTTCAGCAGACTCTTGATTATTCGCTGCATTATTTTTTGGACGGCTACGTCCACGACGATTCTGCGAACGTTGTTCCTGTGAGCTTTTTTCTTTTTTAGTATCCACTACGGACTTTTCTTCCTTTTCTGGCTCACTTTTTCCTGTCAACACATTCAACAGACGTTTAAGCAGGCTTGGTTTTTGTTCAGGCTCTTTCTCACGAACAATCACAGGAGCAGGTGCTGCAGGCGAAATGCCTTTCACCGCAGGTTGTTCCATGACAGGTTTGTCACGTAAAACAACTGGTACTTCCTGTTCTGGTGGAGAAATTAATTGATGACTGACTTCATTACGCTCGCTGCCATCCTTAATGCGTTCGATATCATAATGAGGCGTATCCAGATGCGGGTTTGGAATTAGAACCAACTTCACACCGTGTCGCTTCTCAATGATATCGACCTGTGTGCGCTTATCATTAAGAATGAATGTCGCCACAGGAACAGGTAACTGAACGATTAATTGCGTGACTTTGTCTTTGGTGGCTTCTTCTTCAATGAGTCGTAATACCGCTAAGCCGAGCGACTCAACACCGCGAACATGACCCAGACCCGCACAGCGTGGACAGATTTCCTGATGCGCATCACCTAAAGCTGGACGTAAACGCTGACGTGACATTTCTAACAAACCAAAGCGAGAGATGCGGCCAACCTGAACACGGGCACGGTCAGCTTTCAAATGTTCACGTAAACGGTTTTCGACTTCACGCTGATTACGGCTTGGTCCCATATCAATGAAATCAATTACCACCAAACCGCCTAGATCACGCAACCTCAACTGACGGGCAATTTCTTCTGCCGCTTCAAGATTGGTGTTTAGGGCTGTTTCCTCAATATCACCGCCTTTGTTAGCCCGTGCTGAGTTCACATCGATAGAAATCAGCGCTTCCGTCGGATCAATAACTAGTGCACCACCAGACGGCAGACGAACTTCATGACGGAAAGCACTCTCAATCTGGCTTTCAACCTGATAACGGGTAAAAAGCGGAACTTTGTCTTGATATAGCTTAAATTTACTCAGCTCATGCGGCATTACCATACGCATGAAGTCATAGCCTGTTTGGTAAACTTCAGGCGAATCAACCAGAATCTCACCGATATCTTTACGCAGATAATCACGTAGTGCGCGGATGATAATGTTGCTTTCCTGGTAAACAAGGAATGGCGCGCTACGATCTTTTACAGCCACATCAATCGCTGTCCACAACTGGATAAGGTATTCAAGATCCCACTGTAGTTCTTCAGGTTGCTTACCCACACCGGCGGTACGCACAATCATGCCCATACCATCTGGCACTTCAAGTGAGCGCAGGGCTTCTTGCAGCTCTGCACGGTCATCACCTTCGATACGACGAGAAATACCACCAGCACGAGGGCTGTTTGGCATTAAGACTAAATAGCGACCAGCCAGGCTGATGAAGGTAGTCAGCGCAGCACCTTTATTACCACGCTCTTCTTTTTCAATTTGGACAACCAGTTCCTGGCCAACAGAAAGCACGTCTTGAACATTCAGACGACCATTATTGTCGTCATTGTCATCACGCTTTTTGAAGTAGGTTTTTGAAATTTCTTTCAGTGGTAAGAAGCCTTGTCTTTCTGCACCATAGTCAACAAAGACAGCTTCTAAACTCGGTTCTACACGAGTAATTTTTCCCTTATAAATATTACCTTTCTTTTGTTCTCTGGAAGGTGTATCGATATCCAGATCAAACAGGCGTTGGCCATCGACCATTGCCACACGCAACTCTTCTTCGTGCGTTGCGTTAATTAAAATTCGTTTCATGCACTAACCTCAATGTTGAGGTCCGCATATCCTGCCGCACACCACCGTAGCGGACGCGTTAGCCAATCGGGCTTTACAGAGCGACGATGTCTGTTATTCAGTAATTAATTGTAAATCGTATTGTTTCTTCATGTGCCCTCCCATCAAGGCATGCATGATCCATCTTTGTATCTTTTTCGTGTTGCAATAAGGTTCTGCAACTTTCATTGGTTTCTCAGCTTAAGTTAAGCTTTATGTATCTGAACCGTTCTTCTTATATTAATTACTTTAAATTGTCGTCCTGCCTGATGCGTCTTTCTACTCGTTTTGATGGCAATCAAGACATGGGAACCTGATATTCTTACAAGGACTCCCTATGAGTCCACCTGCTGAACCCCTGTTCAGCCAAGATATATTTGTTTACCGGGCGCCGCATCAACCTCATTTGTGGAGGGCGCGACGCAAAAATCAGTCAACGTGGGCAAAAGTAGGTATACTGACCTCATTTTACGCACGGACCAACGATCGAATATAGCAGTCTATTGCCATCTCAGCAACTGAAAAATTAAACCTATTCTATGGCAGCTCACAAACCACAGTCACAAAAAGTGCAATTTATCGAAATAAGTGCTTCTCAAGCCGGGCAACGTATCGATAATTTTTTACTCACTCTTGAAAAAGGTGTGCCCAAAAGTCGCATTTATCGAGCTATCCGTAAAGGTGAAGTTCGGGTCAATAAAGGACGCATCAAACAAACCTATAAAATCGAAGCTGGTGACATCATTCGTGTGCCACCACTGCAGGTTTCTGAAAAAACAGCACCGACCGAGATTAATGAATCACTGCAGCAGCAATTACTGGCCAGTATCATTTTTGAAGATGATGCCATGCTGGTATTGAATAAACCCTCTGGACTTGCTGTACACGCCGGAACCCAAATTCAAGTTGGTGTCATTGAAGCTTTTCGGCTAATAAAACCCGAATTAGAATTTATCGAATTAGTTCATCGTCTGGATCGAGATACTTCAGGCTGCCTGTTAATAGCAAAAAGTCGCGAAAGTCTGCTTAATCTCCAGCAACAAATGCTTTCAGATGGTATTGATAAACGCTACCTGACATTACTTAAAGATGAAATGGAGAGCGATGAAGTATATATCGAGCAGCCATTACAAAAAAACACCGTGTCTTCAGGCGAACGTATGGTTAAAGTCGATCCGGAAGGTAAATCAGCAAAGACACTGTTTATAAAAAGACAAGGGTATGGCATTGCACAGCTTAGCGAAGTCAAACTGTTTACCGGAAGAACACATCAAATTCGTGTTCACTCTGCCTGGTCTGGTCATCCGGTAGCTGGCGACGATAAATATGGCGATCGTGAATTTAATAAACAAATGAAAACATTTGGTCTTAAACGTTTATTCCTGCATGCCTGGCGATTGGGTATTCACCACCCTATCACTCAGGAACCACTATCACTTGAAGCTCCGCTTCCAGAAAAGCTGACACAGGTAATCAAACAACTGGAGCTGTCATGAGCCGTTACCAACTCATTGTGTTCGACTGGGATGGGACCTTGATGGATTCAACAGGCCACATCACTTATTGTATGCATCAAGCCATCAACACATTATCACTTGAGCCATTGAGTGACAGTCAGGTCAGTCATATTATCGGCCTGGGCTTAAATGAAGCCGTGCAAACCTTATACCCTGATGCGGATACGGCCACCTGGAATGCACTAGCCGATTGCTATCGCCAGACCTGGATAAATACGCCAGAGACAACACCTCTGTTTGAACATGCTGAAAGTCTGCTTAAACAACTTAATAAGCAAGAAATATTTCTGGGTGTTGCAACAGGAAAAAGTCGACGAGGTCTGGATAGAGCATTGAGTCAAACTGGTCTGGCTGACTTATTTATCTCTACCCGCTGTGCAGATGAATGTCATTCCAAACCCCATCCTCAGATGTTAATGGAACTGATGGATTTTGTCGGTGTTGATGCCGAACAAACACTGATGATTGGTGATACTGAATTCGACTTAATGATGGCTCAGAATGCCGGTGCGCATAGTTTGGGTATCACCCATGGTGCCCACTCAGAAACAACACTCAAAGCAGCTAAGCCCAGAGCTATTGTCCATAATCTTTATCAAGTCGAGAAATGGTTAACTCGTCCTGACACAGAGTTTTGATATGATGGCATACTTATGTTTTTTTCAGGAATAGATCAATATGGCAACATTCGGCGATTTCCCATCTAATAATAATTCGGAAAATAAGGACAACGACAAGGAAGATCATAGCTGGGAACGCAATGTTCTGAGAGATTTAGCTTTTGCAGCCATCAGAGAACAACGTAATAAACGTCGCTGGGGATATGTCTTTAAAGGTCTGCTTTTTCTCTACCTTATCGCTTTTTTAATACTGAGCTACTCACCAAGTAAACTCTCTTCAGCCACTGGTCCTCATACCGCCATGGTCGAAATCAGTGGCCCTATTGCCAGTGACTCAGAAGCCAATGCTGACAATATTGTGACCGGTATTCGTAATGCCTTCGAAGACCAGTCCGCGAAAGGCTTGATACTGCGAATGAATACGCCGGGTGGCAGCCCTGTCCAATCTGGCATTGTGAATGACGAAATTCAACGTCTGAAAAAAACACGCCCTGATTTTCCAGTTTATGCTGTAATTCAGGATGTCTGTGCTTCCGGTGGTTATTACATCGCTGTAGCAGCCGACAAAATTTATGCAGATAAAGCCAGTATTGTGGGTTCAATTGGCGTCAGGATGGATGGTTTTGGCTTCACCGATTTGATTGATAAAGTGGGCGTTGAACGCCGTTCTTTAACGGCTGGAGAACATAAAGCCTTTTTAGATCCATTCCTGCCGATGAAAGAATCGGATCTCAAACATGCTCACCAAATGCTGGATACCATTCATCAACAATTTATTGACGTAGTAAAAGCAGGTCGTGGAGACAGACTGGCGAAGGATGATAATCTATTTTCAGGTTTGTTCTGGTCAGGTGAGCAAGCGGTCAATCTTGGTTTGATTGACGGTTTAGCCAATACCAGTACGGTTGCACGTGATATGTTAGGTGCCGAAGATATTGTTGATTACACCCCACGTCCCAACTATCTTGACCAGTTTGCAGGAAAGCTCGGCGCATCAATTTCTCAATTTGTCAGTGAGAAGGCATCATGGAGTGTGAACTGATATGGCAGATACCATTGAATTAACCGAAGCCCAACGACAAGAACGTGATGAGCGTTTTCGTTATGTTGATCTGACGCATCCGCTAATGAAGGCGTTGTATGAAATGCAGCTGGACTTAGAGAACGAGCAGGAGGAGCAAAAATGACGCTTTCCGCCGAATCCCTAGTCAATAAATCACTAGAACTGGTTTCTCCTCCCACTACCTACACTCAACTCAACGAGTTAATGGAAGATCCAGACAGTAGTATTGATGATATCAGTGCTGTCATTAATACCGATCCAGCCTTAGCCACACGTTTATTAAAGATTGTGAATAGCCCTTTTTATGGCTTTCCATCGCAAATCAATACCATTTCACGTGCCATCACCATCATTGGTACTCGTGAGTTGACCAATCTCATTCTGGCTACATCCGTACTCAATTCCTTCAAAGGAATTCCAACGTCACTCATTAATATGAATGAGTTCTGGCGTCATAGTTTTGCCAGTGCTATTGCCAGTAAAATGTTGGCGGAAGAATGTGGTCAACGTGCAAGCGAACGCTTTTTTATTGCTGGACTTCTACATAATATTGGTAGCTTAGTGATTTATCAAACGGTGCCTGAACTTGCTCGCGAAGCCATTAATAGTGCCGAGTTTGGTCATGAAGTGATTTATGAAGCAGAGCAACGGGCGATGGGCTTTGATCATACCCATGTGGGGGAAGCACTCACCAAAGCATGGCGACTACCAAAATCACTGCAGGAAGTAGCACGCTACCATCACTCACCGTCGCAAGCTGATGAGTATATGATTGATGCAGCAGTTGTACATATTGCTGACATCTTGGTATCTTCCGTGCCATTCGGACACAGTGGTGATAGCCATGTTCCCCCATTAGATCCAGCGGCATGGGACTTACTGGGTTTAAATGAATACCAGATTCCGGATTTGCTCAGACAAGTTGCTAAGCAGATCGAACGTTTGGAATCAGTTATGATGACCGAACATTAAATTTCAAAATAATACTAATCTATTCAAGAGGCTTACAATGAGAACGGTTCTTCTCGGTGCACCAGGCTCCGGTAAAGGTACACAAGGTGTTGTGTTATCAAAGAAATTCAATATCCCTCAAATCTCAACAGGTGACTTACTACGTGCTGCAGTGAAAGCTGGCACAGACTTAGGTAAACAAGCTAAAAGTGCGATGGATGCCGGTGCTCTAGTTTCTGATGATATCGTTATCGGTCTGATCCGCGAGCGTTTATCAGAAGAAGATGCCTTAGATGGCTACATTCTTGATGGTTTCCCACGTAATATTGCTCAGGCTGAAGCATTAGACAGCATGCTTGATCAGTTGGGTCAGCCATTACAAGGTGTTGTCTTACTGGACGTACCATTTGAAGAATTAATGCAACGTTTAACAGGTCGTCGCACCTGTAAAGACTGTGGTGCTATCTACAATATTCACTTGTCACCGCCTAAAAAAGAAGACCAATGTGATAGCTGTGGTGGTGAATTATTTCAACGCGCTGACGACAATGAGGAAACCATTGGTAATCGTCTGAAAGTCTATGAAGAGCAAACAGCGCCATTGATTGGTTACTATCAACGACAACACAAACTGCATGCTATCCCAGGCACAGGTGACATTGATGAAATCACCAATGCCGTTGGCGCTGTCTTCGACACTATCTAACTGCAAACATCATATACCGGCCCATCTCTGGGCCGGTTTTACTTTATGGCCAATATTCTAGCTGTTGGGATCGCCACCATTGATATTATCAATCGTGTGAGTCGCTATCCCAAAGAAGATGACGAAGTCCGGGCTGTCAGCCAGACCATTCGGCGCGGTGGTAATGCCACCAATACACTCGTTGTGCTGAGTCAGTTAGGTCATCAATGTGCCTGGTCTGGTGTATTAATAGACGAAATCGATTCAGCCATTGTCAAAAATGAACTAACTGAGCATCAGATTGACTTTAACCAGTGCAAAGTCATCTCCCAGGGCAAATTACCCACCTCTTATATTAATGTCAGCGAAAGTACCGGAAGCAGAACGATTGTGCATTACCGAGACTGCCCGGAACTGGATTTTGCGTTTTTCTCGCAACTCGATTTAAACACATTTGACTGGGTGCATTTTGAAGGTCGAAATGTAGCTGAATTAAAGCAAATGCTGAGTTGGTTAAAAACATACTATCCTCATTTACCTTGCTCTTTGGAAATTGAGAAACCGCGTGAAGGAATAGAGCAGCTGTTTTCTCTAGCCGACATACTTCTGTTCTCAAAGCCTTATGCAATCAGTCAGGGATTTAGCTCAGCACAACAGTTTCTTCAGAGTTTAACTAAGGAAAATATTATGACCTGCAGCTGGGGAGAGGCAGGCGCCTGGCTTAAGGCCAATGATAAAATCATTCACTGCCACGCCTTCCCTCCACCACAGGTAGTTGATACGCTGGCTGCTGGTGATACATTTAATGCAGGCATTATTTCAGGACTGACTAAGCAGCTTTCTCACCAAGAGACTCTTGAATATGCATGTCGTCTGGCCGGACACAAATGCGGCCAGGATGGACTGACTAATTTAACGATACCATGACAGAAATCTATCTATGCAATCAAAACGAGCTTGAGGAATATCAAACCCGCGGCTTCGACATTGAACTAGGCAGTGATAAAACACTGGATTTTTTCCTGCTAAAACAGGATGGTGAAGTTCGAGCGTATTTAAACTTTTGTCCTCATCTGGGTATTCCGCTTAATTGGCAACCCGATCAGTTTATGTCGCTGGAAGGCACCCATATTCAATGTTCAACGCATGGCGCCCTGTTTCAACTGGAAGATGGTTACTGCTTTTCCGGGCCATGCCGAGGTGAAAGTTTGACCCCACTGAATATCAAGGTTTCAGCCACTGGAGATGTTTACCTGATCTCTTCCAGCTGATAGGGTGACCAATTATCTTGTATCGGAGATAATTGTGGAATTATTGGAAAAATGGTCTGAAGCTGCCGTAACAAGTCTGAGCTTTTTCTGGATGGCGTTATGGGCATTTATTTTTGGCTACATCCTCAGCAGCATTATTCAGGTGATGGTCTCCAGAAAAGAAATGCGTGACCTAATGGGAGGCGATGACCTCAAATCCATCTCAACGGGCACGCTATTCGGTTTTATTTCCAGCTCATGTAGTTTTGCCGCATTATCGACCACCCGGGCCTTATTCCAGAAAGGGGCTACTTTTGCTGCCTCCATGGCCTATATGCTTGCATCCACTAATCTTGTTATTGAACTCGGCTTTGTCATCGCCATCTTTCTCGGATGGCAATTTGTCATTGGAGAATACATAGGTGCCGTTTTATTAATCCTGATTGCCTGGTTGTTTATTTATTTGACCAATCCTAAGTCCCTGATAAAACAAGCACGCGAAAATAAACCTGATGATATCAGTGCCAATGAATCAGACGGATACAAGTGGTCACGTTTATTCAGTAAAGAAATTTGGCAAAAAATCAGCCAAAAATATGTCATGGAATGGCAAATGGTATGGAAGGACGTGCTGATTGGCTTTACTGTGGCAGGCATTATCTCTGCGTTTGTCCCTGACGCTTTTTTTAAATGGCTATTTATCGGTGCAGGCACAGAAAATCCAGACTTTTGGTCAGTCTTACAGCAAACATTAGTGGGCCCAATAGCCGCTTTTTTCACCTTTATCGGCTCTATGGGTAATATTCCACTTGCAGCTGTGTTGTATGGTCAGGGTGTGGCTTTTGCCGGTGTGATGGCATTCATCTTCTCAGATATGGTTGTTTTACCTGTACTTCGCATCAATGCGAAATATTATGGTTGGAAAATGGCATTATTTATTTTAATGATGCTGTTCACCTGTTTAGTGATGACCTCTTTGTTACTGCATTATGGTTTCCAGATATTCGATTTACTTCCCAATCCACAGAACTGGTCATCACCGGCAGAACAAGATCACTTTAAACTTAACTACAATTTCTTTTTGAATATTGGTTTCTTACTTATTTCAGCCTATCTTTTTTTGACATGGAGAAACGCGCAATCCAGTCATCATCATGACCATAACAAAACACTGTCATGGACTGACATTGTGATGAATTCACTAACGATACTGTCAGGCGTTTGGTTAGCAGGCGGCGTATTAGTGAAATTAGTGCTGAATTAATCTGTTTCAGCGCTAAGTATATGTTTCACTGCCTCTCTTAGCTCAGTAATGATATGTTTACGTCCTGTCAGCTTGAGTTGTTCAGCAACAACATCAAATGATCTGCCCTGCAAAATCAGCATGATCAATAGATGTTGTTGCTTTAATGGCAGTTGCTTGAAACATGGCTGAGAAAACTGATCGCCAAGCCACTGCCACAATGCCCATTCCGAAGATTCATAAGGGCGTTGTTTAAAAGCAAAACTATATACTTGCTGCTGATAATCAAGCATCAACGTTTCATCATCAAAAGACTGACTGATTTGCATGACCGCTTCCGCATCCAGTTCTTGCCACTGCCTTCCCAGTAAAAAAGTCCACTGCTGGGCCAGCGTTTGATGTGCCCTGTTGACCAGCTTTTCTCCATTGGCACTGATGGCTTTTAACATCATCACCGATAGACTCCCAGAGACCTCGTCCCGGTGTTGGCCGATACGCACAATTTTAAATCCAGCTTTTGACCAGAAACGAAGTAACTCGACCGACAGTGCAAAGCTGACACCGACCATATCAGCAGCATTTACACTAGCAATATAACGCTGCAATAAAAGATGACCCCAGCCTCGTTGTTGGCAATCAGGATGCACAGCGATACGGCTGATTCGCTGATAATGGTATTGCCCAGCATCCTCAATACCGGCGTGCACTAATAAGGATTGCGGTAATAAATGTCCTTTTAGACGACGCGTACCATCATAAACGTGTTGTGCTAACTGACCGTCCAGTGCTGACTCAGCAATCGTCCATAGTGTGGCGACGACATTCCCCTGGTAACGCAAAACACTGACCTGCATATCAGTATGATCCAATAACATCTGCACATCAGTTGGACGTGTTCGGTAATGGGCCAGCGCCATCAAACCAAATACCTGCCTGAGTAAACTTTCATCATTCAATAACTGCTGTTGTTCAAGCGTTTCAAATATTAGCTGTTTTTTTTCAGCAGCAGACATGGTTTGTGAATCAACCGGCTCAGCATCTAATAGCAATGCGGCAAAACTAAATTGCTCAACCACATCATTCTCAGCCCAACGGACCGGACGTTCTAATGTAGAAGCCCGCCAGCCTGGAGCTAATCTATCCAAGGTTTTATAAAAACGCAGCGCAAAGCCGCGTCCGGTCCCTTCATAACCATGGACAGTGGAGCTGAAGACTAAGCGGGAATAGTTGATCAGATATTGCTCCAGCATACTGGCCGGAATGGCCGCGGCTTCATCGACGATCAATAAATCGGTGGCTGGTTGGCTCTGCAAAATAGCATCAGGTGCTATAAACTCAATGATGGCATCATGCCAGCGAACAGATGTTTTACCCAGTTTACTCTCAGCTAATTGCTGATGAGCATGTAGCAGTAACGTTTGGATACTTGCCGGACTGGGTGCCGTCACCAGAATATGTTGCTTACCTGATTTAAGAAGTTCAGCAGCGGCCATTCCTAATAAAGCCGTTTTGCCCCGTCCCCGATCTGCCGTTAACACTAACGGACGGCGACGATGTCCGTTAACAACTTTCGTCACAGCAGCAATCGCTTCACCTTGTTCTTCCGTCGGCGTCGGAATAAGGGGAGATGGAGGATTTGCTGCTTCCAAAGGGATTAAATCAGGCAAGGTCTGTTGCTGATTAAAGTATCGAATAGCGGGAAAGGTGGTGGCGATATCCAAAAACCGTGTCAACCAACGCGTCGGTTGTAACGCCGTATCGAGCAGGACCAACACTGTACCACCGGCTTTAACACAGCCGATAAGAGCACCAAATGCATCAGCGTCAAACTGCGCTGTTACCTGAAAAATGAGCAGCTCACACTCTTGCCCTAAATGCTGATGCGCCTTTTTAACCGATATTGCTTCATCTGAAGCAGTATTGTCAGTTAGCCAAAAGCAAGCAGATGAAGGCACCGATTGATAAAAAACCTGTGCCTGTTTATTAAGCCAATCAAAATCGCCTTGTAATATCCAACAGTGACGCTGTGGCAAAGACATCATTTATCATTTAAAGCTTAATAATGCGGTGGTGGTGGCTCATCGCTCGGCCGCATGAGTTGCATCTGTTGCATGCTTTCCATTTGCGCTTTGAAAGCAGCCATGCGTTGTTCCAATCGATCAATCTGCTTTTGTTGATTGATGACTACCTGATTTAACTCTTCCAGCAAACCGTCCTGAAAAGCTAAACGGGTTTGAAGATCAATAATGTCATTATTCATTAATCATCTCCGTCATAAGATAAGGCAGGACCTAACCAACGTTCAGCTGTTTGCTTATCCCAGCCTTTACGCTGAGCATAGTCTTCCACCTGATCCTGATCGATTTTGCCCAGACCAAAATAACGTGATTCAGGATGGGCAAAATAGAAACCACTGACAGCGGCAGTCGGCAACATGGCATAGCTTTCCGTAATGGTCATGCCGGCATGCGTGACAGGATCAATCAGATCCCATAACAAACCTTTCTCAGTGTGGTCCGGGCAGGCCGGATAACCTGGCGCAGGACGAATGCCTTGGTACTTCTCGTCAATTAGCGCTTCGTTATCTAATTGCTCTTGTTTGGCATAACCCCAGAATTCTTTACGCACCCGTTCATGCATACGTTCAGCAAAGGCTTCTGCCAGACGATCCGCCAGCGCTTTCAGCATAATGCTGTGGTAATCATCATGATCTTCTTCAAAACGGGCAACGTGCTCATCAATGCCAATACCCGCAGTGACCGCAAAAGCGCCGATATAATCATTCACGCCGGTTTCTTTTGGTGCGATAAAATCAGCTAAAGCCGCATTTGGACGACCAGGTGGACGTTCGGTTTGTTGACGTAAGCTATGCAGCGTCATCAACACCTCATCACGATTATCATCACGATAGACTTCAATATCATCGTCATTAATGCTGTTGGCTGCGAACAGACCGATCACCGCTTTCGCTGTCAGCCATTTTTCATCGACAATTTGCTGCAACATTTTTTTCGCATCTTCAAATAAGTGCGTGGCATGTTCACCCACCACTTCATCAGTCAAGATACGTGGGAATTTACCAGCTAGTTCCCATGATTGGAAAAATGGCGTCCAGTCAATACGCTCAACAAGTTCAGCCAATGGATAGTCATCAAACACTTCCAGACCTAATTTAGCGGGTTTGGTGGGTTGATAAGCGGCCCAGTCAATCTTGGTTTTATTAGCTCGTGCCTCAGCAATACTTAATTGACGGCGACTGCTCTTACGTCCTTTATGTCTTGAACGCTTCTCTTCATAATCTTTTTTCAGATCAGCAATAAAGGCATCACGCGTGTCTTTGGTGACTAAACGCTGGGCCACACCCACCGCACGTGACGCATCTTTTACATAAATACTGCAGCCATGATAGTTCGGTTCGATTTTCACAGCCGTATGGATTAATGAGGTCGTCGCCCCGCCAATCATTAACGGCGTTTCCATACCCAGTCGCTCCATTTCTTTAGCGACGTGCACCATTTCATCCAGTGATGGCGTAATCAGGCCAGACAAGCCAATAATGTCGACATTTTCTTCTCGTGCTGTATCCAGAATTTTCTGTGCTGGCACCATCACACCGAGATCAATGACTTCGAAGTTATTACATTGCAGCACCACACCGACGATATTTTTACCGATATCATGAACGTCGCCTTTAACGGTCGCCATTAGGATCTTGCCGTTATTTTTGCTGGTATCACCTTCTTCTTTAGCCGCTTCGATAAAGGGCATCAGATAGGCGACGGCTTTTTTCATCACGCGGGCAGACTTGACCACCTGAGGTAAAAACATCTTACCTTCACCAAATAAGTCACCGACCACATTCATGCCATCCATTAATGGCCCTTCAATCACTTCCAGTGGTTTGGCATATTGCTGCCGAGCTTCTTCGGTATCGTCTTCAACGTAATCGGCAATGCCCTTAACTAAAGCATGTTCCAGACGTTTGATCACCGGAAGTTCACGCCAAGCCAGATCTTCCTGCTTAGCCACACTGCCGCCTTCACCTTTGTATTTTTCTGCGAGTTCCAGCAATCGATCAGTAGAATCTTCACGGCGGTTCTGCACGACATCTTCTACGGCTTCACGCAGTTCTTCAGGCAAATCATCATAAATCGCCAACTGGCCGGCATTGACAATACCCATATCCATACCGGCTTTAATGGCGTGGTAGAGGAAAACCGCATGAATCGCTTCACGAACCGGATTATTACCACGGAATGAAAACGAGACATTCGACACACCACCACTGATCAGCGCATGTGGCAGGCTTTGTTTAATATCATGCACCGCCTCGATAAAATCGACGGCATAGTTATTGTGTTCTTCAATACCTGTAGCAACGGCAAAAATATTCGGATCGAAAATGATGTCTTCAGGTGGGAAATGAACTTTTTCTGTCAGCACTTCGTATGAACGTCTACAAATTTCCAGCTTACGTTCACGTGTATCGGCCTGACCGACTTCGTCAAACGCCATCACAATCACCGCAGCACCATAGCGACGAACCAGCTTAGCCTGTTCGATGAATTTTTCTTCGCCTTCTTTCAAGCTAATGGAGTTAACAATGCCTTTACCCTGAATACATTTCAGACCTGCCTCGATAACTTCCCATTTGGATGAGTCAATCATCACCGGTACGCGACTGATATCTGGCTCCGCAGCCAGTAAATTGAGGAAAATGACCATGGCCTCTTTCGAGTCCAACATGCCTTCATCCATATTGATATCGATGATTTGGGCACCATTTTCCACTTGCTGACGAGCAACTTCTAAAGCGGTGTCGTAGTCACCTTCTTTAATCAGTTTGGCAAAGCGGGCGGAACCTGTGACGTTGGTTCGTTCACCGACATTCACAAACAGGCTGTCAGGAGTGATATTCAGAGGTTCTAAACCACTTAAACGGCAATGGTGTAAATTAGCTTTTGGCTGACGTGGTTTAATTCCTGCTACGGCGTCGGCAATCGCTTTAATGTGTGCAGGCGCGGTACCACAGCAGCCACCAACAATATTTAAGAAACCGGATTGTGCCCATTCTTTAATTTGCGCCGCCATGACCTCTGGTGACTCATCATATTCACCAAACTCATTTGGCAAACCCGCATTCGGATGAGCACTGACGTGGCAAGTCACCACATTGGATAATTCTTCTACGTATTGACGTAATTGTTCGGCACCCAACGCGCAGTTCAGACCAATACTCAGTGGCTGGATATGTGCCAGTGAGTTCCAGAACGCTTCTGCGGTTTGACCAGAAAGCGTGCGGCCACTGGCATCAGTGATAGTACCGGAAATCATGACCGGGATATGCACATTGTTCTGCTCGCAGAACTGATCAATCGCAAACAGAGCGGCTTTGGCATTTAGTGTGTCAAAAACGGTTTCCACCAGCAATAAATCCGCACCGCCATCGACTAAACCACGAATGGCTTCCAGATAGGCTTCAACCAGTTCATCAAAACTGACATTACGAAAACCAGGATTATTTACGTCAGGAGAAATACTGGCCGTGCGGTTAGTTGGACCTAACACCCCAGTGACAAAACGCGGTTTATCTGGATTCTTGGCCGTAAACTCATCAGCCACTTCTTTGGCTAATTCTGCTGAGACTTTGTTTAACTCATACACCAGATCTTCCATCTGGTAATCAGCCATGGCAATAGAGGTGCCATTAAAAGTATTGGTTTCGACAATATCCGCACCGGCTTCAAAATAGGCGCGGTGGATATCGCGAATAATCTGTGGTTGGGTCAAAGACAAAAGATCGTTATTGCCTTTAACATCACAAGGATGATCAGCAAACCGTGCTCCACGGAAATCTTTCTCTTCCAACTTATAGCTTTGAATCAACGTGCCCATGCCACCATCAAGAATCAGGATACGTTGTTCGAGTAAGGATTTAATTTGTTGAAGCACAGTCATTTAAAGCAGATTTCCCATCTGGTAAAGCGATTATAAAAATCGTACGATTATACCAGATACTCACCGTGACTTTTTAACTCTGATGGATGTAGTTCAGCGAGCATTGCTGCTGGCTGAACACTGACTTACACCTTGAATGACGATAAGCCGGTTTGCAACTCATTGGCTGTGGCATCCAAATCGCTACCGACCTGACTCAATTGTTTTGCGCCTTCCGCCGTTTGCTGCACCAGATCAGAAATACGGGTTAAGTTCTCACTGACGTTTTCACAGACATTACTCTGCTCTTCAGTGGCTGAAGCAATCTGTAAAGTCATTTCAGAGACTTCATCAATGGCAGTTTTAATTTTCATTAAGGCACTGGCAGCTGAATGCGCTAATTCCACGCTATGCTCTACCTGCTGACCGCTTTTTTTCATCGCTTCAGAGGCTTCTTTATTACCTTCATTCAATAATGAAAGTCGATTCTGGATTTCTACGGTCGCTGACTGAGAGCGGTTAGCCAATGCACGTACTTCGTCGGCCACCACAGCAAACCCGCGTCCTTTTTCACCCGCTCGGGCCGCCTCAATCGCGGCATTTAACGCCAACAAATTGGTTTGTTCGGCGATACCCTGAATTTCAACCAAAATCTCGGCAATGGCACCACTATTTTTGACCAATTGGTCCAACGCCGCTTCAGAGAGTTGAACACTGTTTTTCACGTCACTGATTGACTGTGCATTCTGACTGACAAGATCGGCACCGGCTTCGGTTGATTGGTGTGCATCACTCACCAGTGTCGCTGTACGTTCAGCATTACCCGCAATTTGCTGTGCAGAGGCAGACATTTCAGTCACTGCAGACACCATCTGATCTAATAAACTGCTTTGCTCATTCATCTGCTCACTGGTTTGCTGACTAATTTGCTTACCCTGAGCTGACAAATCACTTATGCGATTACCTATAGGCAGCATATTTTTAATTAGAGTCTGCAACTTCTGAATAAAAGTATTTAACAGGTTTGCCAGCTTACTGGTTTCATCCTGGCGAGTAACATTAATCCGTTGTGTCAGATCACCTTCTCCTCCGGCCAGTTTGCCAACAATACCTGTCATATCATGTAAGGGCTTCACACTACTTTTGGCGACGAACCAAACAACAAGCACACCGATAACGGCAAATAATATGCCGAGTAAAGTTGTCTGACTGATGAAGTGAGATTGCTGATTATCCATAAATTGTTGCTGTTGTCTGATATCTGCATAGATAACCGCTTCTGGCACCGAAATATAGACAATCCATGGCTTATCAGCCTGAGTCAAGTTAAAAGGTTTTAGTACGTTCAGAGTTTTATTATCAGCAAAAATACTGTCTTCCCCTGAAGCAGACACCGCTTTAATTTTTTCAACCAGACCAGCATCAACCGACTTCAGGTTTTTACCCACTAATTCCGGATGCTCACTATCGGCAACGATCACACCCTTGGGGCTTAATAACAGCATCTGGCCCGCGCCCTCATAAAGCTGTTTATCGACTTCTATCACTTTAGACTGTAAAAAGTCGGCGCTGATATCTATCCCCGTCATACCAATGAATTTACCGTTTTTATTCACCGGCACGACCATACTGGTCAATAAGACATCCTTACCATTAATCGGATAAATATAAGGATCAATGACACAGCTTTTGTTGGAATCTTTCGGGCATAGATAATATTCGCCGGCTCTGACACCATTGTCGTCAAGGCTCTGGTCTTCAAGTCCAACCAGATTCTCAACAGCAAAACCATCATCATTACCGTGAATCACATACGGTAAAAAGCGACCAGTTTCATCACTACCAGTCGTTGAACGAAATAGACCATCAGAAAAATCGAGTTGATTAGGTTCAAATGCGACATACGTTCCTAAGAAATTAGGGCTCAGATTTAATGTCTTTTTTAGAATATCTAACGCTAATTCACGCTTATCAATGGTGTTTGAAGCTTCGGCAAGAGACTGCATAGACATGGCTGAAGAAGTGGCAACATTCAATGCTTTTTCGAGAGGAACCAGTAGACTGGCACTGGTATCGCTAGCGAGTAATTCGAGGTATGATTCCGCCTGTTTTTTTGTCAATTCACTGCTGTATTCAGAAAGTGATTGATTAATTTTTCCAAAATTATACATCGAGACCAATACTGTCACGAGCACAATGGATAACAGACTCAGTCCAGCCCACAAGCTAAAGCGTTGCTGAATAGATAAATTCATTTTAACTCCATAGAAAACGGCTACCAGTCAAAACCGCATCATGTTTGTTAGCTAATGATTGAAGCTAAACCTCCACTGAAAAGTGCACACAAACAGGTGACAATCTCAGCTAACTGTTCTCCATTAAACAATGCTCAGAATGTGTTCTATAAGCTATGACAGGTCACCAAAAAATGATGATGTGGAAAATATGACAGAAAGCGAAATAGAAAACAATGTTTAATGAGAGGAAACATGGATTCAGTCACATATCTCTTTCTCAATAAAGCCTCATACCCACTTTTTTCACCGTATCGCCATCGACTTCATTCACTACCCAATGAATACCGTGCCAATCAATATCATCCCCCACAACAGGGTGGCCACCTACCCGACGAGCAATAAACTCGCCCAGACTGACGCCGACTTCCTGAGGACTGATGGTTAAGCCATAGGCCTTAGCGACATCTACCAGCATCGCATCGCCATTGAGTACAAAAGAACCAAAAAAGGCTAACTGTTTCTGGTTAAGTTGATTATCACCATTAAATAACTCATTCAGATTATCTAAATCTTCTTCGCGACTAATCACACATAAAATATCGCCCAATTTTAAGCGGGTACTGCCTTTGGGATGAATCATTTCCTCATTGCGGAATAAGGCAGAAATCATTGCCCCTGATGGAAAACGTAATAAACGAATAGGTTGCTCATCAAGGCGATGATTTTCTACTTTATAGACAAACATTTCATAATCACGCTCGGGTAAAATTCCCAGAGAACCACGCTGTCTGGGGCTGGCTTTTTTAGGGATCTGTACCCGCATCCATTTTGCCATCGGCAATAATGTTCCACCCTGAATCAATAGCGATAGCAAGACCACAGCAAACGCCACATTGAAATACATTGACGAATTATCTACACCGCCTATAACAGGGAAAATCGCTAAGACAATCGGTACAGCACCACGCAATCCAACCCAGGAAATAAAGCCGATTTCCCGCCAGCGGAACTTAAAGAACGGTTTTACTGAGAGCACGACAGCCAGCGGTCTGGCAACAAAAATAAGAGCTAAGGCAATCACCAGTGACGGTAAAGCATATTTCATCAGTTCAGTTGGCGTGACCAACATACCCAGTACCAGGAACAAGCCAATTTGACTTAACCAAGCCAGGCCGTCATACACAGGTAAAATGTGCTGTAACTGACGCGTGTTTTCACTGCCTATCATTAAGCCACAAAGGTAGATCGCCAAAAAACCACTGCCTCCCACCCAGGAAGCCAATCCAAAAATTGTAAAGCCGAGTGCTAAAGCCAGCAGAGAATACAGGCCTGGTACCAACTCTAATTTGCTCAATAAACGCTTAACTAACCAACCACCTAAAAGACCAATCCCAATGCCAAAGCCAAACTGTTGCAGGAAAAATAAGACATTGCCTAAAACTGTATTTTCATCACTGATCAATAGTTGAATAAACATCAAGGTGAGGAAAATAGCCATCGGATCGTTAGTACCCGATTCAATTTCAAGGGTAGCACCAACCCGCTCGTTGATATTAATCCCTTGGCCGCGCAACATGGAAAATACAGCGGCCGCATCCGTTGACCCGACAATAGCGCCGATCAACAGCCCTTCAATCAATGTCAGATTAAAAATCCACATTGCGATTAAACCAACGACGCCGCTGGTAATAAATACGCCAACCGTGGCCATAGATAAGGCAGGTTTAAAACCTACACGGAATGTTTTCAGGCGAGTACGCATACCGCCATCAAGCAAAATCATTGCTAATGCCAGATGACCAATGACAAAGGCCACAGAATAATTATCAAACTGAATACCTAAAACGCCATCTTCCCCAGCCAACATACCTAAAGCCAGGAAGATAATCAGTAGAGGCAGACCAAACAATGACGACAAGCGGCTAGCCAGAATGCTGAGAGCAATCAGGGAACCACTTAACAGAAACAACATACTTATCGAATTCATAGGGGCGCTTTTAAATATGAGCTATGTCATAAACATAGCAACAAATGCTCGGAAGAGCACGAAATGACAGTGAATTTATCGGGGTGATGAGGGATTTTTTAAACTAAATGTCCCGGCCTCTTCAATATCAATAAAAGGTAAAAGGCTGCCGACATCCAGACGCGCCTTAAATCGATAATCAAATGAATCTTTGTTATTACTCATCAATTGACTGATTAACTTCGCACTGCCAATCAAGTCTGGCACAGCCCTGATTGTAAACTCTTCAGTGCCGTAGCCTGCGACACGAGGCAAGTCAGGTTCAGCACCACTTAAAATACGATAGCCATCAACTTCAACGGAATAGCTCATACCTTTCAATGGCAGTGCACTCCGGTTGGGATTAATGACTTTTAGGCCAACAAGAAATGTTGGTGTTGAAGCTGTTGATTGAGGTGCCAAAGTGAAGGAGGTGATATTGACCTGCGGCTGTTCGAACTGAGGAGACAATGTAGCGCATGCTGATAAGGTATAAGTCATGATAAAAAGAATGACCCAGCGAAAGTGTCGCATTGAATGCTCCTGTGATGATCTAAAATCGAATAACTTAGTACAAATGATGCCCTGAAACGCTTAATTCAAGCTTATCAGACAGATTAAATTTAAAGGTCACAAAAAAAACGCCGCACTTTTTTCAAAAGCGCGGCGCCTCTTAAAGCTTGTGGACGCAGTGTCCGTTCAGGAATGCAGATTATTGACCGCGTTCCTGAACTTCTTCATTTTCATCCATCTCATGTGCTGGATGCGGTGAGTTAGCAGAGTCCTCTGCTTCCTCCATATTTTCTTTATATTCTTCGCTGTGTTTTTTATCTTTGATGGTATCCAGCTCTTCACCCATTTGATGAGCCGGGTGTTTTGCTCCCTCATGGGACGACTCATGTTCATTTGCGAAGGCTGCACCTGAGCTAAATAAAACCAGCATTACAACGGATAATAAAGTTGTTAGTTGTGTTTTTAACATGATTTTCTCCTTTGTTTGATTTCATCAAACATCGGTGAGAAGAACCTGAACAGATACGTATATATTCAGGACTGTTTCCTACCCTAACGAATTAATGGATAGAATTCAAATCATGGGGAAATATTTTCACCTTAGAAATCAATAACTAAGAAACGTAACAATGGAACAAGAACAATCCCGAGCAACAAGTCAGGGAATCCTTAACTCACGCTCGGGAAATGACTGATTACCCTGCCGCTACGTTCTCAACTATCTCTGGATTAGTAACGTTAATAAAACGATTCACACCATTCAACAAGGCTTTTATCGCCGAGGTAGTGATATTTTGATCCTGACCAACACCAAACACTGTTGCATGTTCACCGACCTTAACCTCAACATAACTGACTGCCGTCGCATCAGACCCGGCGCTCATCCCATGCTCGTGATAATCAGCAACGGTAACCGTTTCACCAATATGCTCAGATATCGCTTTTGCCACAGCATCCAATGGGCCATTTCCCTGACCTTTTAATTCAATACGTTGTTGCTGATATTTCACCACCACATGGCTCAACACCTGATGACTCTCTTCATCGACAATATGGCTACCCATGTATTGATATGGACTATTCACCTGAACATATTCTTTATCAAATAAGGTCGCGATATTGTCAGCATTAATTTCGCGGCCGCTGCTATCACTGACTTTCTGTACCACTTTGCTGAATTCGATCTGCAAACGTCGTGGCAATTCAAATCCGGCATGCTGCTGTAACAAGAAACTCACGCCACCTTTACCCGACTGACTATTCACCCGAACCACCGCATCATAACTACGATTCACATCCGCTGGATCAATGGGTAAATAAGGCACTTGCCAGTAATCATCAGCTTTTTGCACAGCCAAACCTTTTTTAATCGCATCCTGGTGTGAACCTGAAAATGCGGTAAACACCAATTCTCCTGCATAGGGGTGGCGTGGGTGTACAGGCAATTGTGTGGTTTCTTCAAACAACTGACGGATCTGATCCATCTGGGTGAAATCAACACCAGGATGAATCCCTTGTGAGTACAAGTTCATTGCCAAAGTGATCAAGTCCACATTACCGGTACGTTCACCGTTACCAAATAAACAGCCTTCCACACGATCTGCACCCGCCATTACCGCTAATTCAGCTGCTGCCACCGCTGTACCGCGATCATTGTGCGGATGCACACTCAAAATAATACTGTCGCGTTTATTTAAATGGCGATGCATCCATTCAACCTGATCGGCATAAGTATTCGGCGTAGCCATTTCCACGGTTGCCGGCAAGTTAATAATCATCTTATGTTCTGGAGTCGGCTGCCAAATGGCCGTCACTGCATCACAGACTTCTTTAGCAAATTCAATTTCAGCACTGGAAAATGTCTCCGGTGAATATTGATAAATCCACTCAGTTTCAGGCTGCTTTGCCGTCATTTCTTTAACCCAGCGTGTGCCTCGTTCTGCAATCTCTTTGACTCCCACCTTGTCAGTGCGATAGACAATCTCACGAAATGCCGGTGCAATCGGATTGTACATATGCAAAATGGCACGCTTAGCGCCTTTTAAGGATTCCACTGTTCGGGCAATTAAGTCTTCTCTGGCCTGAGTTAACACTTCAATGGTGACATCATCAGGAATGTGATTTTCTTCAATCAATCGACGCACAAAGTTAAAGTCGGTGTCAGAGGCTGATGGAAAGCCAACTTCAATTTCTTTGAAGCCCATATCCACCAAAGCTAGAAAAAACCGCATTTTAGTGTCGACAGACATCGGATCAATCAAAGCCTGATTACCATCACGTAAATCGGTGCTCATCCAGATCGGGGCTTTATCGAGTACCACATTAGGCCACTGCCGATCCGGTAATTGGATAGCATCAAAGCGACGATACTTCTGAGCGGGCTGACTAATCATGTCTGACTCCTGACAATACATATTAATGACACAAAAGATGCTGAAACAAATTTGCCTGACTCACCATATCAATCGGGTTAATTGATACTTTTCCAATGTACCGTTCATGACTTTTGATCATGTCCGTGCATCGTGCCAGCCGCGCTTTTGGCGCATGAGCTATCAGTTCCAGCCATGTGAAATAGTATAAAGAAGTGTTAATAGAATTAAATTGCTAAGTTTGCACAAAATCAAACAAAAAAAAGAATAATATTGCTTATATTTATTAAATATTGAAATATATAACCACAATATAATTTAAAAGGAATATTTCATGTCTGAACAACTTGATAAATACGATGTCATGATCTTGCAAAAATTACAGACTGACGGTCGTATTACCAACCAGGAATTAGCCGAAGCCATCAAACTTTCCCCCTCGCCCTGTCTGCGCCGGGTTAAACAAATGGAAGAAAAAGGTTTAATTGATGGTTACGTTGCTTTACTCAACGCCAAAAAATTAGGTCTGACCTTAATGGCCTTTATTGGTATCAGTATGGATAAACATACACCGGAACGATTCGAAGCACTTGAGTCGACACTGGCCAGCTACCCTGAAGTCCTTGAATGTCATCTGATCACCGGCCAATCGGCAGATTATTTATTAAAAGTCATTGTGAAAGATATGGATGCCTATCAACAATTTCTGCTCAATAAATTAACTCGGATTGAAGGTGTCACCGGTGTTCACACTTCCTTTGTGATGAAGTCGCCAATTAAAACCACGGCTTTGCCTGTAGGCTGATGCATTAATGCATCAGCTAAAGTTAAGTTATACAGCAGGTCGTTTCTGCTTTTGCAGCTGCCACATGCCAGCCATAAACAACAGCATCGCTAACCAAACAATAATAAACGTCACTAATCTGGCTTGAGGAAAGTGCTCATCCAATACAAACACACCAATCAGAAATTGTATGGTTGGATTGATATACATAATAAAACCGACAATCGATAGATTGATACGTCGGGTTGCCATAGCAAATAAAACCAAAGGTAATGCCGTCAAAAAGCCTGAGCTAATCAACAACACAGTTGTCGTTGTATCCTCGCCAAATTGTAATATTGATGGCTCAGCATTGGCCTGCCAGCCTATCCACAGCATAACAAAAGGCATTAACCACAAAGCTTCTATGGTGAGTCCGTTAATACCATCAATCGGATGAACTTTACGGATAAGTCCGTAGAAGGCAAAAGCAAATGACAAAACCACGCCCACCCACGGCAAGCGGCCAAACGACCACAGTTCCCAAAGCACTGCCAGAAAAGCAATTCCTCCCGCGATGGCTTGCAACGGATGTAAAGACTCTTTTAATAAGAGTCGCCCCATCAGCAAGCTGACTAAAGGCATGATGAAATAGCCTAAGCTGGCCTCAAGCACCCGATGTTGACCTACAGCCCAGATATACACCAACCAGTTAATGGCAATAAATACCGCTGACGCGCCCAGCCACAATAAGGTCGTTTTATTATGCAATGCTTCCCAGAGGTGCTTACCTCGTTTTAGCAATAAGCCCACCGTTAAGGTAGCCACCAGTGACCAGATAATCCGATGCGCAGTCACTTCAATAGGTGACACGTGGCTCAGGTAACTGAAAAAGAGTGGAAAAGTACCCCAGATGGTATAAGCCAGAATGGCTAAGATTAGACCTTGCATGGTGCTCTCAGAAATTTAAATACATATGGTATCAGTGACACAAACGGCTATAAACACTTATCAGCTAGCCCCCCTTATCAGAGAGTTACGGTGCATATTAATGGTGCTGGTAGACCGATAATTGTATTTTTCCGTTATGGATGACAATCCCTTCTGCGCGAAGGCACTGTATCTGCATAGCGTATTTATCGCTGTATTCAGGAAAAGAAGATCGCCCTTGTGCATTAATAACACGATGCCAGGGTAATTCTGTGTCAGGAGGTAAATTTTTTAATACCGTCCCGACATAACGAGCATATCCTGGATAGCCACAATGCTTAGCAATTTGTCCGTATGTCATCACTTTTCCGAAAGGTATATCGGCAACGGTATGCCATATCATGGTATCAAGTTCGTTCATTGTGCTGAGTATAGACGTTGATTCATTTATTTTGTCGATAAACAAAAGACTTTTTTGTGTTATTCAGCTAAGCGATAAGATTAAAAAATGTGATAAATTTCACATTAGCTAAACCGCTACTTTATCAACTCAAGACAAGGATGACTTCAGTGAAAACATTCACCGCCCTACTCTGTTTATTTTTCTTATCAACAGCCAATGCTTACACCCTATCTTCTGGCCCAATACAGAAATGGGGAGATCCCACACTCGGCACGGGTGCAACGATCAGTTACAGCTTTATGATGGGTGGAGAACAATGCGATACATCTACTTGCTCTGCGTTAGATAGTTTTATGCCATTGGGGTTTCAGCAAGAAATCAAAAAAGCATTTAATGCCTGGAGCAGTGTCGCCAACCTCAATTTTATTGAAGTTGCAGACGATGGCGCTAACTTTAATACACTCACCACCTCAGGCGATATTCGCATTGGTGGTGAAACGATTGATGGCCCAAGTGGCGTATTAGCTCATGCATTTTATCCCGATACCCATTGGTATTTTTCTGCTGGAGGTGACCTACATTTTGATACATCAGAAACATGGAGTATCGATAATCTGGTCGATGGCATCAGTATCTTCTGGGTAGCTTTACACGAAATTGGCCACTCACTGGGCTTGGGGCATTCAGACGAATCTAACGCTATCATGGGGCCTTATTACAACCCCGTCCTGACAGGTCTTCAAGCTGACGATATTGCTGGTATTCAATATCTCTATGGTGCCAATATTTCAGCCGTCCCAGTTCCGGCAGCATTCTGGTTATTAAGTTCAGCCTTGGTAGGCATGTGTGGATTAAGAAGAAAAGTATCTTCTAAAAATTAATATGAATCAGCCTCTCACTCTGTGTGGGTGAGAGGCTCAATATCTTTATTTCCAATACCACAGTATCTCGTTCGGCCATCAAACTAAGCTCTGCTTTGAATTATTCAAGTATTTCTCAAACTCATCTGCTGGCATCGGTTTATTAAAATAAAATCCCTGAAGTTGCGGGCATTGATATTTTCTTAAAAACTCAAGTTGCTCAATGGTTTCAACGCCTTCTGCAATCACATTAAGCCCTAATCTATCAGCCATGTTAATGATCGCCTCCGTGATGGCACTATTGCTATGATTTTCCGGCAGCCCATGGATAAATGATCGATCAATCTTGACGCTATCGACAGGGAAGATTTCTAAGCTGCTGAATGATGAATAGCCCACACCTAGATCATCAATAGCTAATCCGACCCCAAGCGCTTTCAAGGCTCTGAGAACTTTGTTAGCGTTAACCGCATCCTCGACCACGACACGTTCGGTAATTTCAACTACTAAATATTCTGCCGGCATCTGGGTTTCGGACAGTATCTTGAGAATATCATCCAAAAGTCCTTCGTCATTAAATTGTTTCGGCGATAAGTTAACCGCAATGGGTAATAATCTATTGCCATTTTTTAGCCATTGCATATTTTGACGACAAGCCGTTTCTATGACCCATTTACCGATGGGGATAATCAACCCGGTATCTTCTGCAATACTGATAAAGTCAGCGGGTTCAACCAAGCCTAAATTAGGATGATGCCAGCGAATGAGTGCCTCCATACCTATAACTTCAACGCTCTGTGAATCCAGCTTGGCCTGGTAAAACATCTCGAACTCATGGTTATGTAGGGCGTTCTTTAAGTCGGCTTCCAATGCTCTGCGCTCAAAAGATTGTTTGTGAAGCTCTGCTGAATAACGCTGAATTCCATTTTTACCTGACTCTTTTGCAGCATACATAGCCGCATCAGCATGTTTAGTCAGCTCATCTTCATTATCACCATGTTCCGGATAACAGCTGATACCAATACTTGCGGTAATGTGAATGACTTGGTCCTTAAGCATAAATGGGGCAGCTATAGCATTCAGTATTCGGCCAGCAACAACATCTACATGTTTATGTTCTTCCTCACCAGATATTTCAGGTAGTAAAACAATAAATTCATCACCACCAACACGACTAGCTACATCACTGTCACGAATACTCAAGTTTAGTCGTTCAGCCACTTGCCTAAGTAATTCATCGCCAGCATCATGCCCCAAATTATCATTCACCGCCTTGAAGCCATCTAAATCCATGAATAAGAGCGAGAACTGACGATCATAGCGCTTAGCTTCATTAATTTGATGTTGTACCATTTTGCAGAACATCGCACGATTGGGAAGTTGAGTAAGCTCATCATGCAAAGCCATAAACTCAATCTGGCGCGTGCGATCGTCCAGCGCCTCTTCCATAGCTTTAAAAGCACGTTTAATGGCGATGCTAAACAATATGATTGTGAGCAAAATAATAAACAGTGCCCCGACGACATTGATCCACAGCTCGTTTATGGCACTTTGATAAAGGCGAGTGATGTTCTCAACTGACACTAATACCCCGGATATCTGGCCGGTAATATCTTCAAACGGGCTGATACCGATACCATATTTCTCATCTTTATCAGTAATGAAATTATTTGCTGTAGAGATAAATCCGGCATCTAGGTCGACTTTGGGCAAAAGAGTCTCCATCAGCGATGAATCGGTTGAATAAATCAGCTGGTAATGACTAAACTCCTGCCCCTGGATATCAGCCTCACTGAAAGTAATAAAGTCATCCACTAATAAAATGGCAAGATCATTACCCGTGGCCTCTTTTAATTCGTGAAAGATATGGTCGATTTCTTCGGCTAACTCAATATAGCCTATGAATTCCTGTGACTCTCCTAGATAAACCGGTTGAACACAACGGAGAGAATAAAAATTCATGCCCATTTCAATACCACAGGCAAGTTTCTGTGTTCTGGCAGATTTAAGGTAGGTAGTACGAGATAAGCGGTCACCAAACTGGTCGGGCTTGTGAGCTCTCAATAGAACGTCGCCATTGGGGTCTATAAAATAGCCGTGAGTAATATTAGTTTGATTTTTTAAGCGCTCAAAATCATCTTCAAATTCAGCATAGATGGCATCGCGCTGCCCTGATTGCATTTTTTCGAGTAATGTTTGATTACTGGAAAGTGCAGTAATTGCTCTGGCCAGACCTACCGCATCTGCTTCAAGGAATTGCCTAAACAGTTTAACTGTCGTTTCATGTGTATCGGATACTTCACTATTGACGTGTTCTATATGGTGTTTAAAAAAAATCAGACTGCTAGCAATACCAACAGAAATCATCAGGGTAAACAAAAATAATTCCAAACGTGTTCTTGTGGTTAATGCTTTGACCCGTCTGCTTAATTTAAATGGCCTTACAAACATCGTTGTTTACTCCATCAACAAACAAATTAGTGTCCCTGAACTGATTTTTTATATTCACATGTTTATATTAGCGCTTTGCTTCATTTGAGTAGTAAATTAATTGTTCAGTGATGTGAGTGTGAAAGCAGTACTGTCGTTATAAAAAGCTTCGTAATTATTCGCTTGAAATCGACTGTCTGGAGCCGATTAGAAATAAAAAAAGGGGCAAATCCTCGCCCCTTTTTGCTGATTGAAAATGACGACCACAATGTCAGCGAAGGAAACGCCGGCGATGAATCATTGAAATTATAAAAAGGCCAGCCTGAATCAGGCTGACCTTCCTCGATTATTGACAACTGACTTGATAGCCATCTTTCACTCGCTTAAAGCTGTAAGTGTTGTCATTACCTTTCTGTTCATAGTTCAACTCGTCATTAACTAATTCCAGATTCTCATAATGAATTTGCTTACCGATCTGATCAGAAGAATTTCCATTCATATCCTGAAAAGCCGCAATGACCGTGTGTAATTCTTTGCCCTCCATCTTCCACTGACCTCGCTCTTTTTGCACCCAGGAGAGATTTTCGCCGTCACAGACCAGAAACAATGCGGCGTAACTCTGATCCGCTTCACGTTTGACCAACCATTTCATAGTTTCACCGTCATGATCGGTTTCGGCATACCAGGTGCCAATTAAATCATCGAATGTTACTTCCGCAACAGCCATGCTGGATATAGATAGGCCTGCCAGTACTGCCAAAATTGTTTTTAATTTCATGGGGAATCACCCTCCTTAGATGTCTACGTAGATATAGGAGGATTCATTACTTCATCAATATTCATAACACCCGCCTAACTCGTTCGACAACACTAATCTTGCTGGTAAGACAGAACAAGATGTCCTAGTGATAATTGTGACTGACTCCTTAATGCGGTGATGTAGTGATATCGCAAAAGCCTCTGTTTTTGATATCAGTTTGCTGGGAAAACAGAAAAATTTTGCCGTTATTTCGGGAGGAGAAAACCGTCTTTAAGTCAGAGCAAAGCGGTCAATAATTTTGGGCTGAGCAATTCAGTCATATCAGATAAAAACGATATCGATTGCTTATTAATCAACAAGATAATGGGATCATCCCAAAAGGAATACCGACCTGGAAAAGCAGAATAATGGCTAAACGTTCGAAGATAAATCATTCGGGGAAGGCTTTTCATATTAACACTAATTAACCAGTTGTGAAGTGGCTTGCGGTTTATATGAATAGCATTGGCAAAATAATCGTTGCTCACTCTTTGCAGTAATGATTTCTTGCACCATAATCAACCTCAGGTCTCCAACTAACCAAAGAGGATCTCGAACCAATGATCAAACGTCCCGCCGAAGGTAAACGTCTGTTTATTCTGGACACCAACGTGTTAATGCATGACCCAACGGCTTTATTCCGTTTTGATGAGCATGATATCTATCTACCGATGGTGGTATTAGAAGAACTTGACCGCGGTAAAAAAGGCTTATCTGAAGTCTCACGAAATGTACGTCAAGTTAGCCGGTTCCTCGATGATTTATTGCTACAGGCTGAAGATAATGAAGCCATTAGTAAAGGTATTCCTCTGCCCAGCGTGAACAGCGGTGATATGCCTAATGCCAGTGGTCGCCTATTTTTCCAGACCACTCAAATGGAGCAGGAGTTACCCAAAGAATTGCCGAGTCATCAAGGTGACAACGCCATTTTAAGTGTGGCAATTGCCTTACAGGCAGCGATTAAAGATCACACGATTATTCTCGTTTCAAAAGACATTAACTTACGCATCAAAGCCACCGTTTTAGGTATCTGTGCCGAAGACTACTACAACGATAAAGTGCTGGATGATGTGGATCTGCTCTATCGCGGTGCCAGTGAACTCAATGCGGACTTTTGGGATGACTTAAATCGTCTGGAATCGTGGACGGCTGATGGTCAGACCTTTTATGAAGTTGAAGGCGATGTGGTTAAAGACTGGTATCCCAATCAGCTCATTTACTCTCCAGGCGAAGATCACAATATTGAAGCAGTAGTGCGCTCGGTCACTGAAACCAGCGCTGATATTCAGCTTATCAACGATTACCGTAAAGATAATCATGCCATCTGGGGCATTACCGCCCGTAATCGCGAACAGAATTTCGCACTGAATTTATTAATGGATCCTGACGTTGATTTTGTCAGCTTATTGGGTCAGGCCGGTACTGGTAAAACGTTACTGACATTGGCAGCAGCGTTAACACAAACTGTCGAACACAAACGTTACAGTGAAATCATCATGACACGGGTTACTGTGCCTGTCGGTGAAGACATTGGTTTCTTACCGGGTACCGAAGAAGAAAAAATGACGCCTTGGATGGGCGCATTAATGGATAACCTTGAGGTATTAAATAAGACAGAAGGTGGCGAATGGGGACGTCAGGCTACCAACGATCTATTACAGCGCTGGATCAAAATCCGTTCATTAAACTTTATGCGCGGCCGAACCTTCCTGAATCGCTTTTTAATTATTGATGAAGCGCAAAACTTAACCTCAAAACAGATGAAGACCTTAATTACCCGCGCAGGCCCAGGCACTAAAATTGTCTGCTTGGGCAACATCGCTCAAATTGACACGCCGTACTTGAGTGAGACGACATCAGGTCTGACTTATGTGGTTGATCACTTTAAATATTGGCAGCACAGTGGTCACATTACGCTGCTCAGAGGTGAACGTTCAAGACTGGCTGATTATGCCTCCGAAAACCTTTAATGCTGGCAACTTAATCGGAACATGATATAAAGAATCCTATATTCAGGCCGATTAAGTGGCATTAGGTTTTCAAGGATAACGGTAGAGAGTGATGCAGCATTCAGGTTCAGACAGACGTGAATTTTTTCGAATCAATGACTCGGTAGTAATTGAGTTCAAACCAGTAGAAAAAACACACGTTGGTGAAGTCGCAAAACGTATTTCACAATCATCAGATAATGACGGTGATTCTGAACGGGCACAGTTACGCACAATGCAAAACGTGTTTTCACATTTACTGGACCAAATCAGCCAGCATGATCGTGAAATGGCACGTGCTTTACGATTATTGGATGACAAAGTAAATCTGATAGCGCAGCGAATCGAGCGTCATAACAATCCGATCAATCCTGACAAACTGACAGACGTAAACTTAAGTGGGGGTGGCGTGGCCTTATTAGTGGCCACCCCTATTCCACCAAGAGATTATGTTGAACTCTTTATGCAGTTAGTGCCATCAGCCAGTACCATTCATACCTTGGCGACGGTGATTGGCTGTGACAAAATCGAACAAGCACCGGCTGAAACACCTTATTTATTACGTATGGCCTTCACTCATATGGATGAAATGGATCGTAATGTCCTCATTCGCCACACCTTAAAACGTCAGGCCGAACGTTTACGAGAAGGTGAGCTCACAGGCGCCATGACCCTTATCGAGTCTTGATATAACTGTAATACAGCAACGGAATGACCAATAAGGTTAATAAAGTCGACACCAGAATTCCGAATAATAAGGCAATAGCCAAACCATTAAATATAGGGTCATCGAGAATAAATACCGCCCCTACCATCGCAGCCAGTGCAGTCAGAATAATAGGCTTAGCACGGGTTGCAGCAGCGGCAATTACTGCCTTCTCAGCCGTGATACCTTCAGCCATCGCATGACGGATGAAATCGACTAACAAAATAGAGTTACGTACGATAATCCCTGCCATTGCAATCATGCCAATCATCGATGTTGCTGTAAAAGGTGCGCCTAATAAAGCATGCCCGGGCATAACGCCAATCACGGTCAGCGGAATCGGCACCATAATAATCAACGGTAATAAATATGATCGAAACTGCGCCACAATCAGCAGATAAATCAGAATGATCCCCACGGCATAAGCTAAGCCCATATCACGAAACGTCTCATAGGTAATTTGCCATTCCCCATCCCATTTCAGTGAATCTTGTAGCGCCAGACTTGGCACTGAAACCAAATATTGCTGAATCGGCATATTCTCTAATTGCTGATACACCGAAAACATGCCATACAAGGGACTATCGACCTTGCCAGTCATATCCGCTGTAACGTAAGTCACGGCTTGTAAGTCCTTATGATAAAGCGTTTGTTGATGTTCCTCCTCCACCACATTGACGACATCAGCTAAACGAATCAGCTCACCTTGTTGATTGATGAGCTTCATATTCAATACAGCATCAAGGTTCGCTTTATCCTTGATTGCCCATTGCAACCTCAATGGTATGGCATATTTCACATTATCATCGTGCAGATACCCTACATCCTCGCCAGTCAGTGCTAACTGAATAGCTTCAACGATCTGTTGCTGAGTCAGGCCAAATAAACTCGCTTTATTTCTATCCACTGTAATAATCTGTCTATTGGCTTTCGCCTCAACACTGCTATCGATATCAACAATGCCATCGGTTTGCTCAAACACCTTAACAAGTTGTGATGCCTGATTTTGTCGCTGCTGTTCACTCATACCATACAGCTCCGCCACAATGGGTGATAACACAGGTGGCCCGGCTGGCACTTCAACGACCTTGATGCGCGCATCCCATTTCTTAGCAATTAATGTCAGCGGTTCTCTTAGCTTTAGAGCTAAATCATGGCTATGTTCATCACGCTGATGTTTATCTCTGAGGTTGATTTGAATATCTGCCTGATGCCAGCCTTCACGCAAATAATACTGACGCACCAGACCATTAAAATTAATCGGTGAAGCTGTGCCGACATAGGCCTGATAATCGGTCACATCAGCAGCGGTCGACAGATAATCTGTCAATGCACGGGTGACTGCTGCTGTTTTTTCTAATGGCGAGCCTTCAGGCATATCAATCACAATATGCACTTCAGACTTATTATCAAACGGCAGCATTTTCAGAATAACCAGTTTCATTGCTGCCAGACCAACAGACACAATGACTAGCAAAATAAGTATTGCCCACAGAAATTTTCGGCGGCGGGCAGCATGTTCATGTAATAGAAATGGGCTCAAAATACGCTGAAAAACGGCGTTATATTGAGACTCGGCGACTTGCCCATGCTTTACTGAACGAGAATGTGAAAGCATCTTCAACACCATCCATGGTGTCACGATATAGGCCACCATTAATGACAGCAGCATGCCCATACTGGCATTAATCGGAATCGGGCTCATATATGGGCCCATCAAACCGCTGACAAAGGCCATGGGTAATAAGGCTGCGATCACGGCTAAAGTCGCCAATATGGTTGGCTGCCCCACCTCATCGACAGCGACTGGAATCGCTTGTTTTAAGCTTAAATTTCCCTGTTGAATATGACGATGAATATTCTCCACCACCACAATCGCATCATCCACCAAAATGCCAATAGAAAAAATTAAGGCGAACAACGACACCCGATTTAAAGTAACCCCCCATGCCCACGAAGCAAATAACATCAGTAATAAGGTAATCACCACTGCTACGCCAACGATAATGGCCTCTCGCCAGCCCAGTGCAAATAGCACCAATAAAACCACAGCCACCGTGACAAAAATTAGTTTATGGATCAGCGTATCGGCCTTTTGATCCGCCGTTTCGCCATAATTACGCGTCACGGTCATCTGCACATCATCCGCAATCATCACACCTTTTAATGCTGTTACTTGTTCCAGAACGGCATCGGCAATATTGGCGGCATTGGTTCCTGGCTGTTTAGCAATCGCAATGGTGACGGCATCATATTCACCCTGAGCTTTAATCTGTTTGTCTGCAGCGGCAGGTCCGGTGCCAAACCACACATATTGACGCGGTTGTTCTGGACCAAGAGAAATATCAGCCACATCCGTTAGATACACCGGTTGGTCATTAAATACACCGACAATTAATGACTTCAGCGTGTCAGCGGAAACGATAAACTGACCTGCTTGAACGCTGGTCATTTGATTATTCTGTACTGTCGTCCCGGCTTCGGCAGATTGGTTAGCGGCTGCCAATGCCTGACTCAAACGATGACTATCAATGTGATAAGCCGCCATGGCCTCTGGATCTAAGGTGATATTTACTACGGTATCAGCACCGCCAACAGTATAAATATCCCGTGTTCCATCAACCCGTTTCAGTTCCACTTCCAAGGACTGCGCTAACTGTTTTAACTGATTTGAATCCTGCTGCCCTTCACGCCATAAGGTCAGCGTCAGAATCGGCACATCATCAATGCCTTTAGGTTTAATAATAGGTTGTGACACACCTAAGTTTTTAGGCAGCCAATCCAGATTGGAATAAATCTTATTGTATAAACGCACAATCGCATCCGTGCGATTCTCACCGACTTCAAACTGGGCAGTGATGATAGCCAGACCCGGCTTCGATACTGAATACACATGTTTCAGGCCAGAAATTTCACTGACCACCTGCTCCGCCGGTGTCGCTATCAAACTCTCAACTTCCTTGGCTGACGCACCAGGGTAAGCAATGAAAATATCTGCCATGGTGACATCAATCTGCGGCTCTTCTTCACGCGGCGTCACCATCAAAGCAAACAACCCCAGCAATAAAGCCAGCAATGCCATCAACGGCGTCAGTGCATTGTCCTGAAATAAGGCGGCAATACGGCCGGATATTCCCAATGTTGGCTTAAGATCAGTCATGTTGTTGCTGCAAATACACTAAAGCCCTATCTGGCTGAGTAATCACTTGTTCTCCGGCATCGATTCCGGATAAGACTTCAACCCAGCCATCATCGTATTCCGTCCCAACTCTGACTTGTCGGAATACGAGCCGTTGCTGCGCGAGCACATAAACCCCATCCACTTCAGCCCGTTTTATCAGCGCCTGTTTTGGAATCACCAATACCGGCTGCTCACTGCCATAAGCGGTGACTTTTGTCGTCATGCCTGGGAAAATATCATTGCGCTTTTGTGGTAAATCCAAACGGATATGAAAACTGTGCGACTGCGGATCTGCAGCTGGAATTAAGGTTTTATCAAGCTGTGTTAAGTGTTCGCCTGTAGGTAAAAGCACATCCAGCTTGGCCGCCATCACTTCAGTTAAGTGTTTCTGTGGCACGGAAAAAACCACACGCAAATCATTCAGTGACAGGCCTGACATTAAGCGCTGACCAGGCGTTGCCATTTCACCCACTTCAATCCAGCGCTTGGTCATCACACCAGCATAGGGTGCCCGGACTTCGGTATATGACAGCTCAACTTTAGCCTGCTCGACTTCCGCTTGGCGGGCTTTGATTTGGGCATTTAATACATTGACCCGTGCCGCCGTCGCCGCTTTATCGGCTTCTGCTTTATCTAAAGCGGAACGAGTCACTTGTTTGCGTTGGTATAAATCACTGATTCGTTTGGCTTCTGCTGCGGCTTCAGTATATCTGGCCTGGACTTCTTTTAACTGCGCCTGTTCAGCCAGCAGGTTCGCTTCTGCTTGCCATAATCGGGTTTTAATTTCTTCGTCGTTAAAACGCAAAATCAGCGCACCCTTTTCTACCCGGTCATTCACGTCATAAAAGATCTCAGCCACTTGAGCAGAAACACGCGACGAAACAGTTGCCTGATTGACGGCTTCAACATTGCCATCAAAAGTCCATTGCTGAGCATAGTTTTTGAACACCGCCTCGGCATGGGCTGGCAATTCTGCCTGAACAGTAAAACTGACAGGCAAAAGCAATATGAAAAAGACGATCCATCTTGTAAAAGAATGTTCCATGGTAATCTCAACACGAATATTAGCATTTGCTAATTTACATTTATCACCGCTGATTGTCTATACTGAGTTTTTAATCAAGATGGAAATAATCTGTTCATGAAGTACCCCATTTTATATAGCTTTCGCCGTTGTCCTTACGCCATGAGGGCGAGGCTTGCATTGGCCGCCAGCGGAATAAAAACCGAACTTCGTGAAGTGGTATTAAAAGATAAACCCGCAGAATTATTGGCTGTTTCCCCCAAAGCCACCGTACCTGTTTTACAAACTGAAACTGGAAGAGTGATTGATGAAAGTATCGATATCATGCGTTGGGCACTGGATAAACGCGATCCACTAAACTGGTATCAAACGCTCGACCGCCGTCAACAAATCCAATGCGATGAACTGATTGCCAATAATGATGGTGACTTTAAGTACTACCTTGATCGCTATAAATATGCAGACCGTTACCCGGAACATCCAGAAAGCTATTATCGTGAGCAAGGTGAAAAAACCTTACAAAATCTGGAATCGTTATTAAAAGAAAATGGCTGCCTGCTCACTGAAAAGTGGACGCTGGCAGATATCGCGCTGTTGCCCTTCGTTCGTCAGTTTGCTTTAGTTGATAAAGACTGGTTTAACACCGCACCCTATCCTCTCGTCAGAGACTGGTTAAATCACTTTCTACAAAGTGAGCTGTTTGCCAGTGTGATGACAAAATACGAACAGTGGCATGCCAAACAGCCACAAATACTGTTTCCATAATGTCGGAACATAGCTTATAGAGTCAGCTTCTGCCCTGGCTCTATATAGTGCTGATAAAACATACTGAACCACAGAAACGCCGCATTCAAACCCTCGATATGACACCTCAGATAAACGCCTTATTCAACAAAGTGTTTACTCATCTTCGAATCAACGCCTATAACAAACAAAGTATTGATAAAACTAAAAAAATCCGTTAAATATTCGTTCAGATGCAAACACTGACTATGCTTGATTCAGTTTTTTTATCGCAAAAAAGGACGTTCTAACGCAACACCCAACTGACATTAATCATCTTTAGAGTTTTTTGAGGGGGAATCTCTAATGCATACAAGGAATTTGGTAGGTTTTGTTGTTCTCAGTTCATCTCTATTATTAAGCGCATGCGGCGATGGTCAGAAAAGCCAGATTGATGAAGCTTTAGCCGCTAAGTTCGATACCAATCTGTGTTTTAAAGAACTCAAACAGTTCCCTTATGTAGCACGACCTAAGCCACGCGATTGGCTCCAACCATTGGTGGATGATGGCCTTCTGGATATGCAAGAGCGGAAATCAAAAACGAATTCGGGCTCAGAATACATCTACACCATGACCGAAAAAGCATTGAAATACTCCACTAATGACGGTCATTTCTGTTATGGCACGCAGCGCTATGAAGATGTCGAAGGTTTACCTGAGCCCGACGATGGCTTCAAACCTGGTATGCAAATTCCAGTTAAAGTGATTGTTGACCGTGAAATTACCGCCGATTGGGCAAAAGCCGATGTGCTTAAAAACAAAGTCCAAACGGGAGAAGTGATTTTGCCTGCAGTGCTGATATTCAAAAAAGACGGCTCTATCAGCGTTTTTAAATAATCCCTCAGACTTGTTATAGGTAACGAACTCATGAGTGAATTTATCGATAAGTTGATGAGTAAAGATCGCCCCCTTTGGCAGCGTCTTTTGCTGTGGCTTCTGATCATTTTTTTGTTATTCAACACCGTTGGCGTCGCCCTCTTTTTTGTGTTTGAAATATTCGGCAAATATTTCGGCAAACTCTTTGTGTTAATACTTGCAGGTGCCACGCTCGCCATTCCAATCTGGCGCTGGCACTTAAAGAACGTCCTGCAAACCTGGGGAAATCCATCCATATCCGCCTTTACCCGCCGAGAAGATCCAGCAACTGGTGGCTATCTGTTTGATATTCAGCCAGCCAGAGCAACACGCACGCCAGCCATTTTTCTATTTGCTGTGGGTGTGTTTTTCCTGTTCAGCTTTATGCTGATTTCATCCGTATGGATTTATATTCTGTCACTGATCTTTATCGGCGTCGGTTGTAGCTTTGTTTTACCTGGAGCGCGTTACCGAAAACCTGCACGGGTGTCCGTTTCCAAACAAAGTATCGAGCATGACGACTTTAGCCTGCCACTTACCTCTATCGCAGAAATTAAGGTCGTTCATAACGGCTTGGTTGTAGCAGAAGAGCCTATTATGCCTGGACCCAATGGCGTCCCCGTTTCTTCCATGTTAGGCAGACATTGGGGACATCGACAGGCGGAGCGCGATTATTGTGTGGAAATAAGGGCTGAGGGTAACAGTGAGCCTTATGTTCTCGCAGGCGGCCTGACTCTGGAATGTGCCATAGCGCTAGTAAACGATATAAATAAAGCCAGAGATGAAGTTAGCCAAACCTTATCCGGATAAGGGAGATCGCCATGCTAAAACTTAATATGCTCGGTTTGCTTATCACAGTATGGGTAATCACTAGTGCTCAGGCTGAAACCCCATGTAACAAGGACCACGAATCCAGTTCAAATAACCTTATTCTTGCTTGGGCCCAGCAACAACATGGACATAGTGTCTACCAACCGATACAAATTTTTTATGGCGACTTTACCGGGGATGGTATGGATGACGCGCTCGCCTGGATTCTCTATCCAAGCGGCGGTAATAGTGATTTCCTTGATGTCGCCTTATTCCGTTATGAAAACGGTCAGCTGAGCTATTATCGCAGCGTTGACAATGTCTTTGGCGGTAATCCACGTAATGTCGTGATGACGCCAGGACAAATTACACTCACCACCACCATGCATAAACCGGATGAACCACGTTGCTGTCCAACAGGTGAACGGGATTGGGTGATTGAAATAGAAAATGCTGAATAGACTTTTATATTCGATCAGGAATTTCAGGATCACCGACCAAAATGAACTTTTTATTTATTTATCGCACGTAATTTACCTCTGGCAAAAGGGCAATTAATAAATAAAAAAAGTGGCTTACCCAGAAGAATAAGCCACTAAACGCTCTTACGAGCCAGGGAAAGAAATAGAAAAGCCTTATTTTGCTTCTACCTCAGGTGATACATCTGAATCCAGGCCCCAATGGACTTTATCCAGACCAATCGCCTGTTCTTCATCGGTGATACGCATACCTATCGTTCTTTCCAGAATAAATGACAGGATAAACGCGGTCACAATACCTGTACCCAAACACACAACAATCCCGACGACTTGCATCAGCACACCAATTTCACCGTGCTGGAAAGCATAGGCACCTTCAGTAATACCAACATAACCACCGCGTGGCGTACCAATATGCAACAAGCCAGTCATAATCAAACCGTATGAGCCTACACCCGCAAATAATGGCAATAATTTATGCTCATCAATTTCCCGTTTTTGCAGGAATTCATAGATAACATAAGCCACCAGCGGTGAACCAAAAGCTACCAGGAACATCTGCCAGGGAATATACACATCAAAACCTGATGCACCCGATACATAGCCAGCAAATGGGCCTAACAGCAAATAGCTGTATTTACGTTTTGAATAAGCCAGGATTGCGCCCATCAAAGTACCGCCAGCCCAGGCCGCTGCGTAGTTGTTAAACGCTAAACCAACACTGGTATCAGCCATGGTGACACTAACGGCATGCGCGCCAGGATCAAAGAAAAACAGGCAAGACAGGATAACCATAGGCAAGCTGCCAAACACACTAAATACACCCACCGTAACTAAAGCAAGACTGGGAACACGATATTCTTCAACTTTTGAATGAGCAGAGAACATACCCGGTCTGGCCCCTAACTTGTTCACGAATACCATCGCCATACCCGCAGGGAACAAATAGACAAAGCCCACACCAAAGAAGTCATGGAATCCCATATTGGTGAGTGGGCCGACAGAGCCCCATGTCCACCAGCTCAAGACAGAAGACACCAACGTCGCTACACAAGATGTAATGTAATACGCCGAAGATTTCATTCTTTCAGACACAGCAAAGTGTAATAAGACATTGATAATCCCGGCAAATGTGGCCAGGAAGAAAATAAAGATCTGGAAGTTATTCAGGCCCGGAAAAACTGCCGGATCCACATTTTGAGCAAGTTGATTAGCTAAAATGCCACCTGCCCACCAATCCTTAATACTATCGGTTAATGTGTAATCGACCATCACATAGTACTGGGCAGCCCAGAATGCAAAGCCGATTACAAAATAGGTGGTAAAGCCGATAAAAAAACCCACTAATTTTTCTATAGTTGCATTAAATGCATTACGCCTCCTAACACCGCCTGCATCAATTAAGAGCAGTCCTATTACGACAAAAATTGCCCCAACGGTGCCAGAGGCGTAAACAAGGTTTTGCACAAGAGATGCCAGCGACACCTGCTCTGCAAACTGTGTAGTTATATCAAACGACATGGTTTTCAGTCCTCATAGTAAATGTGCCTGTTAATTCAGTCACATACAGAGGAATCTATTCCCTGCCTTTTTATCCGTCTATTCTTCCTAGAAATTAACACTTAAGTGGTACATGCCTATAAATGCGTGGTTTTTAGCTGTCTTCACCGTTAGCTGACAACATTAATCAGCCCGCCCAGATACTCGCTTATCTAATCTATTCTATGTAATGCTTAGACTTAAAGCCGTTACCCCATAGCCACACACACTAAACAATGTTGCGTTGAAAATAACTCTGTCTATTTTCAACATGGCTTGTTGCTTTACTATCTTAAAGCCAGTGTTTATCGCTTATTCACAGGGTCTGTACTTCTTTTTGATTAAGCCTTCTTAATAATTGTTGCCGTGCAGTCATGTCGATTTAATAGCTTATGTGTTTTTACACAAAACTATTTGGAGACAAGATATGAAATATATTCAACAAGCTGTAAAAGACCCACAACCATCTATGGGTGTTGACGGTGTTAATGCCACATTCGGCGATACAGTGATTTCAGACAGCAAAGATAAAACCATTTGTGCTGGCTTCTTTCATTTGAATAAAAGTGATAAACCGCTGGTTTATACCTACGATTACGAAGAAATGAAGTATGTGGCTGAAGGTGAATTTATTATCAGCGACGAATCAGGCAAACAAGTCCACGCCAAAGTGGGTGACGTATTGTATTTCGGTAATGGCGAAACCATTACCTTTACCACACCGACCAGAGGTGTTGGTTTCTTTGTGGGTCAGCGCAAACCACTCTAAACAAAAGCGTTTAAAAGGCTCAAGAATCGGTAGGCTTATCACCTACCGATTTTTTTATCTATTCTGATGACGCCAAACAGCCGCCTCAAGTCGACTCGTTAAATTGAGTTTGCGCAGGATATTTTTAATATGCACTTTTACGGTGGTGTCGCTTATCCCCAGCTTTCTGGCAATATTTTTATTGTTCATCCCTTCGGCCAGACAGTCGAGAATTTCTGTTTCTCTGTCAGTCAGACTCACATCTGATGCTGTTGTTCTGGTATCAGGCTCGATCAGCGCTTTTTTGAGTACTTCTGTCAGGCTATCCTGTAATACCGTGACACCTAGAGCCGCCTTCACCAGATTGGAACGTAAATCTTCCGGCTCCATGTCCTTGAGCAGATAACCATCAGCCCCCGATTTTAAGGCTTCCAGCAAGTCTTCTTCAGCATCTGACACAGTGAGCACCACATAACGTGATTTCAAATCCATTTGTTTCAGCCTTCTCAGTGTTTCCAGACCATCAATACCTTTCATATTTAAGTCCAGCAACACTAAGTCCGGGTTTAACTGTTGAGCCAGTTCAATACCATCCAGACCGGATGCCGCCTCTCCCACCACCTCAAAGTTAGGTTCATCGGAAATAATCTGACCTACTCCCTTTCTGAATAAGGGGTGATCATCGATAATTAATATTCTTATTATAGTGTTCATTTCTCTCTCTTAATTTTATGACGAGTTATTCAGTCAGTTTGGGTACAAACTTCAGGCGTACCCGTGTCCCTCCATAACGTCTGGCCATGACATCAATGTCTCCACCTAAGGTCTTAGCTCGTTCTTTCATGATTGCCTGCCCGTGATGATCATAGGTGGAAGATAGTTTGCTCATTCCCACCCCATCGTCATCGATGGTTAACTCTAATTCCCCCTTGTTATTCACTAACATCAAAATTGACACATGCTTGGCGCCAGAGTGGCGGACGATATTCGATAAGGCTTCACGGACAACATGCAGAATATGAAACTCTTCATTGACCGTTAGCCGGCAGTTCACCAAACGATTATCTAGAGTAATAGCGAGACTGGAGCGCTGTGAGAATTCATCAATAGTGGCCTGAATCGCATAGCCCAGACCTCGTAAGTCCATGTGAACCCGGAACGTGGTTAACAGCTCTCTTAATTCACGATAGGCGTTATCCAGACCTTCCCTGAGTTCAGTGGTCACTTCACGCTGTTTATCGTCAATCACATTCGATTGCAGTCTGGCCATCTGTATTTTCATAAAGGACAATGACTGAGCCAGTGAATCATGCAGCTCCCGGGCAATCGCCGCACGCTCTTCGAGAATCGCCAGACGTCGCCCTTCTTCATCATGGCTCTGAAACTTGGTGACCATACTGAGTAATTTCGCCGTGATTTCCAGCACTTTAATTTCAGCATCTTCAAGAAAGCGACCTTTTTGCATTTCCACCACCAGCACACCGACCTCATTGCGACTACCGGTAAAACTGAGTCCCAAACACTCGACTTCTTCTGATTCGGCATTAAACGCCAGAAACGAGGCCGTGCCCGACATAATCAGTTCATCAAATACTTTGTCCGATATCGGGCTTGGTTCGTGATGTGAGTAAATCACTTGTTCGGTAGAAATAACTGCGGCATCGTCAGTATAAATCAGGGCGGTGTTGGTAAAACCCATGGTTCGCTCCAGTGAATACAGCATCTTCAACAGCGTTTTCTCACTCAACACATCCTCAGATACGGTTTCAATAAAGCGTAATAAAAAACTTTGGGCACGGGTTAATACACGAATATGCTCACTGGTTCGGTGTGCCCAGGCGACTTCTGTCTCAAAGCTTTCCATTTTGGCGGATAACTCTGAAACCCGATGCTCCAGTAAAGCAAACTCATCATCCACATCCAGTTCACTGTTTTCACTATTTTTGGTGTAGATAAAGGCCAGAAGTCTATCCAGCCGTTCAACCAGAACGTTTCTGGTACTTAGCACCAACAGCAAAATACAGCTCAGCACAAACACCAGACTCACCGATTCCAGCAGCGTTAATACGGCTCGTTTGATTTCGATATCTTTATGCAGGGCCTGTTCAAGGTTTTTATAGGCCGAGGCTAAACGGTCTGCTCCGCGTAACTGCACCGCAGCGCGAAGGTTTAGTGTGGCTAATTGAGAAAAGTTGGCTTGTTCTGACTCTATGAGCCTGACCGCTTCGGCGATGTCATCATTCTTTTGACGTAACATCCATAGCACAGCAGGATCTTGTGTATCGAGAAAATGGGACTGCATATTGTGAAACAATCGTTGTGACTGCTCAGTGTCCTTCAAATCAATATGAACTAATTGATTTTCCCAATAATATTTCTGTTCGTTGACCTTGGCTAGAGCAATTTGTACAGAAGGCATATAATCCAAAAGGAAGAAAATCCCAGCCTGCATCAATGAGATAGTCGCAGCAATACATATCAGCAAAACCACCCACTTTGTATAGAGTGTGCGTCGGGAAAAAATGCAAAAAATTTCGCTAAGACGCTGTTTTAATTTCATCATGCTGCAAACTTTTCATCAAAAGCTGGGCAATAAAATAAGGATATAAACATGAATATCATCTTGTTCAGTCTGGTCATGTTAAGCAGTATTTTTGTACTGGTACTGGGTTTCTGGTGGGATAGCACCGCCCCTTTTAAAGTACATATATCCACGCTCGCTGCAGTGCTTGCTATGTTTTTATCCGCCACATTAGCCATGACGCTCTATCCTCGTTTAAAACGTCGTCCTCAACCCCAATCCCCCATCGCCTTTGATGATGTTATCTGGGGCCAGGACCTCTCCAGCAAGCTATCTACACCTGCTGCTGTTATTGATGGTTATAACATTAAATTCGCCAACAATGCCTTTCTAAAAGAGCTGGGTATGAATGGTATGCGCGATATGATTACCGACCTGCCGATCACCAATCTGATTCACCCCAGCTCACACCAACAAATGACAGACTTTATCAGCCGTCAGCATAATCAACGTTCCAGTGAAACGATGATGTTACGCATGCTTTATGTGGATGGCACAACCATCCCGGCTCAGATATCACTGTCTCCCCTCAACTCTTTACAGCAACATGGTCAGTTTCTGTTGCAGTTCACCACCACATCCTCATCCGAACCGACCTCGACCAAACTGGATGTCGATCACACCTACCGTTATCTTATCGATCGACTTGATCAAATCGTGTTTCAAATGAATGTTGATCAAAAAATCATTTTTCTCAATCCCGCCTGGGAACGCATGCTCGACTACACGCCGCAAGAATGCATGCAAAAAACCTTATTCCAATTCATTCACCCGGAAGATCTGCCACTGGCAGAAGCTCGGATAAATGCCCTGACTGAAGGCAAACGCCACCATAGTCAGTTCGAATTACGCCTCATCGCAAAAAATGGTCGCTCGCAATGGTTTGAAATGCGTGCTTCCACCACGTCCCGACTCAAGAGTGAACGCAGTAGCGTGATGGGCACACTGACCGATATCAGCCGTATTAAACAAACGTCCGCCGACCTGAAAGCCAGTGCCAGATTAGCCAACGATATGATCATGCCTAATGTGCCCTGTTTGCTTTATCGCTGTAAAAATGATCGTAACTGGACATTTGACTATGTCAGTGACGGCTGCCTGGAAGTAACCGAATACCAGCCTTATGAAATTACCAACTCCCTCCATTTCAATTATATGCAGCTGATTTATCCTGCTGATCAGCAGCGTGTATGGGAATATGTCCAGCAACAAGTTAATCAACAACGCAGCTTTCAAATCATTTACCGCATTCAGACGCGTAGTAATAAAATCAAATGGGTCATGGAACGAGGTAAAGGCGTCTTCTCAGGAACGGATGAGTTATTAACTCTGGAAGGCATCATCATTGATATCAGTAGTGAGAATTATCAAGCAATGATGGATGGGCTGGAACAGATGACTTCAGAGCAATAACAGAGAGTCATCCTTGACCCTCTGCTGCCGCTTATGAAACGCTTAAAACGATCGTGATATATAGCCAATAAACTGATTATCGCCACGGTTATCACCATCCACACCTGTCCACCAGTCTTTATCGGCATCGGTATCGGTGTAGTTAATCCCCACCGTCCAGCCTTCAGATTGACCAATAGTCAGGTCTTTACTCAAACCAATCATATAGTCCGTGTAATTGAAATCACTGTAGTTTTTCACATCCAGGTGACCTACATGCAAATTCAGATTCACTTCCCACGGTAATTGGTAGGCGAAGTTCAACTCGATATATTCAGTGCCTTTGGTATCACCATTGGCATAACCATCAATACCGGCTGATTTGTTATTCACACCACCCCAGTCGCTTAATGTCCGGCTGTATTTTGCAGTAAACCATTTCCAGGTCGCTGCAAGGTAGGCTTCGGTGGTATCAATATTTTCACCGTTATACTTTTTGTGATCAGGGTAATAAAACTGCAGCAACCCAACATCAATCCCAATATCGTCTGTCAATTGATGGTAATAACCACCATAAAAATCCACTTCCAGACTATTACCTGAATTGTCGTCTTCCTCTAACGTGGATCCCCATACTCCTGCATAGAGCCCATTATCGTTAGCGTAATCAAAACCACCTTGTAATGCAGGTCTTTCATCACTATAAGTAATGCCACGAAATACATATTGGCTAAAAATTCCAACGTTGGAACTAAAACTATGTGGTGATGCTTCCTCTGCCAGGGTGTTGGTTACTGAGAATGTTGATGCTGCCGCCGTTGCCACCATCAAAACTGTTTTTTTCATCTTCCCTTCCTTTAACTAAATGATTACCCCTAATCTAGTGTTATTCCGGATGCACTCCTTTTTCCAAAAAGGCGCCATCATCCAATGGTTCGAGCCAATCCAGTACTGGTTGTTTAAAGCTATTCAACCCTTTGTATTCCGCCAGATCTGGATCCAGGCTACGTAGTACCCGGTTTAAACGTTTTGCCCAACGTGGGTAGGTCGCCAAATCAGCCAGACTGACCATATAGGTACGGATGCTGAAAGCAATCGCATTACTGCGTGGCAGTCTGAACAAGGCTTGCAGCTCTACCCGTAAAAAGACTTTGTCACCGGCATTTTCTTTGGTAGCCGACACGTTATCCGTGCCCCAGACATCATAGGTTTCTGATGAGGTATCGAGTCGTGGGTTAACACACATACGCCAGTTAGTCCGTCGAACCGGGCTACCATATTGCAGGTGTAAAAGGTATTTCAGTGCACGATCAAAAATGCCCATTTCTGGTGCTTTTGGCACAGGTGCATGCCATTCTTTAAATGACATACCCGCATCAAATGCGACCGACCAATCCGCCTGTCCGGTCACCATACCGAGGTCAGCATAGAGATCATTATCACGTTGATCCATCACCACCCAATCGCCCTGAACCTGACGCATCACATATTCAAATGGCTCCATCGGTAAGGTCGATACATCACCAAACACAAAGCGATCTTCAATACCCAGTGGTTTATTCACCCAATGCCAGTTATCACCATCAATGGTTAACTGAAACTCAGACGGATAACTTTCAGAAAGCGATGTCATCACTAATTCCAGTGTGTCCCATTGAGCATCCATCATATGCGGCAAAGCAACACAGCGTGTGTGGTCTTCACTTAATACAATGGCGCGCTCTTTACATTCGGCCACATAGTGTTCGTCGACATCAATCGGGTGTTCAAACACAGAACCAGGCGCACCGGAGGTGTGCTGCTCAATGTTGACGCTGTACATATACTCGTCTTCTTCAAACGGATAAGGAAAACGGCGTACCGATTCCGGCGAGTTTCTAAACGTGAAATCACCACGAAATGTTTCTTCATTAAATGCCATATTCATCGTTTATTCCTCACAAATTGATGACCATGCGTGTACAGTTGGCACGCGAGACACAAGGTAAAATTTTCTTAGCAGCGACACGCTCAGCGTCGGACAGATATTCATCGTGATGAACTAAGTCACCGTCACATTCGACGACTTCCACCTCACAACGACCACAGGCACCACCACGGCACATATAAGGCGCATCGATACCCGCTTCTTCCAGCGCTTCCAGCATGCTGAGGTCACTTGGCACAACGACCTCGGTATTGGATTGCAATAAGCTGACAGTGAATGGCGCACCACTCGCTGGTGCTAAGAACTTCTCAGTATGTACAGACGTTTCTGGCCAGCCCAGCTCGGAAGCGATCAGTTCCAGACCATTGACCATCGGATCAGGACCACAGACATACACATGTGAACCCAAGGGTTGTTTGCTCAATAATTCAGTGATATTAAGTCGGCCGGTTTCATTTTCAGGATAGAAAAACGCTTTATCACCGCATAAGCCTTCAATTTCTTTGCGGAAAGCCGCATGTTCAGCACTGCGATAAGCATAGTGCAGTTCATAGTCATGACCGAGACGATTTAAATCGGTAATCTGTGACAAGAAAGGCGTAATACCAATACCACCAGCCACCAGAATGTGTTTTTTCGCCAGACGATGAATCGAGAATAAGTTGGTCGGCATCGATATTTCTAATAAGGTGCCTGGTTCCACTTTCTCATGCATAAACACCGAACCACCACGTGATTTTTCCTGCTTACGCACCGCAATCTGGTAGGCACTATTATCGTTGGTCGGGCCCATTAAGGAGTAGGCATTACGATGGGTCCGACCATCGATATCCATCGATACCACCACATGACTGCCACCAGAGAAATAAGGCAGTGGGCTACCATCTTCGGCTACCATCGTAAAATGTTTGATTTGTTCAGCCACTTGTTCAACGGAAGTGACTTTGACTTTTAAAGCACTCATGGGTAAACCTCCTGTGCTGGTGGAATCTCGCCGGGTGTTTCACCATCGACCATAAAGCCCATATAGGCACCCCAATGACGGGAGAAATGATCACGAACAAATAAATTCAGGCCACAGTTCACACATTGATGAATGTTGTGGTGCACATCTTCGTTAATCGTTTCGCAATGTACGCAGAACACACGTCTGGCTAAAGAACCTGTCTGTTCTTTAAAAATATTACGATCATCGACGCCATATTCAGTCAGCAACTTGGCGACAGGCCAGATCAATTTTTCTTCACCCGCCACATAGAACTGTGTGCCCATATAGCAATTGTCCAGCTCAGTTTTCATCGCCGCCGTTAAGGCTTCCTGTGAATCGCAGACATTAATTGACTCACCTGACATCTCTTCAACGATGCTCACATACTTATTACTTGCTGCATCATCAGCCAGATAAAACACGGATACAGGTTGTTTTGGCACCATTTGCTGGAATAACTTCAGCAAGGCTTTACCACCACCTTCACCGCCAACGATCACCACATGATGTGTCGCTTTTTTCTGCCAGACCAAAGTGCCGTAAATAGGTTTGGTTGTAATTGAGTAACCTTTTTCCATCATCTATTCCTCAATTTACTCAGGGTGAGTGCGAACACGCATAGGATCATAAAAAGGCATTTTGACGATAGTCGCTTTGACCTCATCACCGTCGGCCACTGTCACTGTGGTACCAAGCTGGCTGTATTCCGGTTTGATATGGGCCATCGCCAAGGACTTCATCAGATATTGGCTGTAGCTGGAGCTGGTGACCACACCCACTTCTTTGCCATCAATGAATAATTTAGAACCAACCTCTACGGCTTGCTTTGAGCGACATTCCAGGCCGATTTGTTTGAAGCGTTCTCTGCCTTTTAACTTCAGCACCGCTTCTTTACCGATATAATCACCAGGCTTATCTTCATCAACACACCAGTCCATATTGACTTCCCACGGAGTGGTATCACCTTCAGGCATATCAAACGGGAAGAACAGTAAGGCCGCTTCAACACGAGTCAGATCCAGTGAGTCCCATGATGCCGGGATGCAGCCATACGGCTGACCTTTTTCCAGAATCATGTCCCACAGATACACTGCGTCAGCAGCGGAACAATAGACTTCGTAACCACGCTCACCGGAATAACCGCCGCGAGCGAGAATCACTTCACGACCAAATAAGGTGGTTTTGATATGTTTGAAATAGGGTAATTCGGCCAGATTGAAATCCAGCTCAGGATCAAGAATATCGATAGAGCGTGGGCCCTGAAGTGACAGGATATGTACATCATAATCCTGCTCAACCGTGACATCTTCGCCTTTGGCAAGTTCAGCTAAGGTTTGTTGTGTGGCGCCACTGCCATGAGATAAACGGTAATGTTCTTTGTCATCACAGATAACCATGATGTCATCGACCAGCGCACCTTCTTCATTCACTTCACCGGCGAGTCGGGAAGTGCCTGGCTCGAGTTTAGTGACATCAATCGTCACCAGCTTGTCGAGAATCTTTAATGCGGCTGGTCCCGACACATTAACAATGTTGAGACCAGACACATCATAAAGACCTGCCCGGGTGCGGACCGCAACCACCTCATCATTCACATCCGAATGGTAGCTCCATGGAATGGGCATGCCATTCCATGTTTCGCCATCCAGTGTTGACCCAAGTTCTTTATGGCGAACATTGAGTACTGAGTTCCGTGTGGTAGTTTCTTTGGGCAGTGGATTATTCATGGTCTAACTCCGGTTACATAGAACGAATTCAATGTAAAAAACTTACCGAAATCAGCCGCATATAAAAATTCTCATGATGGAGTACTCCTTAATGGGTAAAAACCATCTGATTTTTTATGCTCTACCTTTTATAATCCATTGATAAAAAAGAAAATAATTAAGAAAAATTTACTCTGCGTGCAAAGACTTTAGTGTCTGAATCATTTCAATAATCACTAATGCCGCTTCACGGCCTTTGATAATCATGCGATCTTTTGCTTGTTGCTCATCTTCTGTGGTCAGAATCGCATTGGCCAGCGGAATTCCTGTGCCAATCTGAATATCGGTACAGGCACGTGCTGACTCATTCGCCACAATCTCAAAATGATAGGTTTCACCACGAATGATACAGCCTAATGCGACCAGACCATCACAATTACCTTTTAATGCCAGTTCATGTAAAACCATTGGTATTTCCAATGCACCCGGCACAGACAATACCTGAATGTCTTGTTCCTGAACGTTGCTGGCTTTTAACTGATCAACACAGGCATTTAACAGTGCCGTGCAAATCTCAGAGTTAAACCGCGAGACAACGATACCTACTCGAAAGCCATTGCCGTCAATATCGTCGCGAACACCTGCCCCATGTATATCTGCCAAATCTGTTTCCTCATGTAAATAAATAGCATCGGGTAAGTCAGAGTCTTACCCGATGCCGAATAAAATAACGTTATTCAAAGTGTGTGCGCAATTCTTCTTCAATATCGAAGATATCCGCCACAATGCCGTACTTGGCAATATTAAATATCGATGCGCCCGGATCGGTGTTCACCGCCACGATACTGGGCACATGTTTCATCCCTGCCATATGTTGAATTGAGCCGGAAATTCCCATCGCCACATATAGCTTACAAGCACCGACTACCTTGCCAGATTGCCCTACCTGACGTGACTTTGGCAACCAGCCTGAGTCAGCAATCGGACGCGAGCAGCATAATGTTGCTCCCGCCAGCTCAGATAATTCACGGAAGGTATCCACATTATTTTCTTCTGCGATACCGCGGCCGATAGACATAATAAAGTCCACACCCGTAATATCAATATCATCTGCGCCTTCCGGTTCAACATAACGCAAATTTTGACTACGGCTGGTCAGCGAAGTCATATCCAGAGATGAAATCGCCGGTGACCCTGCGTCTTCCGCTTGTTTAAACACACTTGGGCGGATGGTCAGCAGCACACAGTCTTTACCGGGAAAATCGACTTCGACATTCACTTTTTGATTGTAGGCGGCACGGGTTGCAACTAGATCGTCACCATCATAAGCGAGCCCGAATACATCACTGGCAAAACCATAATTGCCTTTACGAGCCAGCGTTGGTGCGTAACCCAGGCTATCCACAGAATGCGGCATCAATACCACGGATGGCGCGTATTGTTCCATCAGTTCAGAGACCACGGCTTCCTGAATATCGGCATCAAAATCTTCTGTTGCCGTTTTCACCGCCACTACTTCATCAACACCTGCGAGCGATAATGCACTGGTGTAGTTATCGGCATTTTGCCCTGTCACCGCCACAATGACCTTGTCATCTGCCTGACGTAATTCCTGGGCAGCTGAGATCACTTCCAGAGAATTCGGGCGTAATTCATTCTGGCGGGTTTCCGCCATCACCAAAATCGTTTTCATTAGAGTTCTCCTCTGTATTCTTTAATTATCTCAGCCAGTTTTGCGGCCTGCTCTGCGGGCGTACCCTCAATCATCGTCGCCATACCTTTTTCAGGAATGTACATACGACGTACTCGTGCAAAACTCGCATTGGCGCCCACATCCTCGGCACTTAATCCCAAATCACTCAGGCTGATTTCTTCGATAGGTTTAGCAGCGGCTTGTTTGATACCGCGTAAAGAGGCATAACGCGGAGTATTAATACCGAGTTGAATGGTTAAAACCGCAGGGCAACTGATTTCCACTTCCTGTGCCATTCCCCCTTCAAGTTCGCGGGTGGCGACAGCTTTATTACTGCCTGGCGTATAGTCCAGGCCTGCTACCACGGCGGCATGAGGCCAGTTGAGATAAGACGATAAAGAAATACCGGTCGAGGCATTTGCATCATCTGACGACTGCACACCGGCAAAAATCATGTCCGGTTTTTCTTGTTCGGCGACCGCGGCCAAAATCCGGCCCACGGTGATGGAATCAGAACCTTCCATTTCATCCGACCACACGCGTATTGCTCGGTCTGCGCCTTTAGCCAGACATTTACGCAGACTTTCCTCAACCCGATCGGGACCAACAGACACCACCACCACTTCCACTTCTGAATCCGAGGCTTCTTTAATGTTCATGGCCTCTTCCAGGGAAAAATCGTCCCATTCATTCAGGTCATAAAGCAGAAAGTCCTCATCGACGTCCAATTGGTCGTCACGAATTTCAAAGTCATCGTCAAGTGAAGCGACTTCTTTGACTGCAACTAAAATTTTCATGCTATTTCTCCTAAATTGCTGTCTACATCAGCTTTATTTGCAGTGAGTTACTGCTGGTATTGCCTGGAAAACCAGGTAAAAAGGCTGAACCGAACCGCCGGGTCCGGATCGTCATATAAGGTCCATTTGTCATCAGCACTAAGTGCTCTGCTTTGGATAAGCATCATGCGATTCAGGTAATACGGGTCATCCAGCAATGGCAGTAAGGTCTGACGAATCGCCATATTGTTGAGAATGACCGCCCGCCTGACATCAGCACTGATTGAATAGCTCAAGCGCTGTAGTACTTTCTGCGGTGTTTTTGGGTTGGCAGCGACACCACCAAGCACGTCGATATCGTCCATCTCGGCAAGGATGATCAAGGTGCTGGCCGGCGTATTAGGTTGATTTGCTACCGCAGCACGTACCCAGACTTCTTGATCATTAGCCAGTTGGCTCAGTAATGCCGAATTGGTTTTCTGATTTCTGGCCACAGCACGACGAACCTCTTTATGCTCATCCTGAGCTAAGCTGTACAACTGTGAGTCACTGAGTTTTGGATTAAGAGCCAGCCATTGTCTGACCCAATGATCCGTATCGGCTATCAGACAATTCATCATCTCAGCCGTCAGGTCTTCTCTTGCCGCTACCACACGCCTGACATATTCGGAATCATCTCTAACCAGCTGTTCCAGTACCCAAGCGGGCAGATTTTTATGACTTGCCGCCGCTCGCCTGACTGAATAATCCTTATCCAATGCCAAACGTGAGGTCAGTCGTTTATCAATATGTGGATTTGTCGCTAAATGACGCAGGATCAGACTGCTTTCCTGTTTCGCGGCAAGTGTAAAAAGTGTGTCCGGACATGCTTTATGAGCCACCACAGCAGCCTGAACAAACTCATTACCACGTGCGTATAAACGCATTAATAAATCAGCGGATGTTGCTGGATGACTGGCAAGTTCAGCATCAAATTGATCGGCAAATTTCTCAGCGACCAGCGCTAAGGTCTCGGCGTCAGTATTGGGATTTTTCACTACCGCACGCACTAAATCTGTCGCCGTGCTGCTATGCAAAATCTGCCACAACACCTCGGCACTGGTATTGGCATGCTTAGCAATCAGGGTGATAAAACTGATATCTGCTTCATCACGGTATAAATTGCTTAGCGTCTGAGTCTGTGTTGCCGGGTTTTTATCAATACGTAAGCGAACGGCCTCATCCTCTACATCAGCAAATAAGGCCAGCACTTCAGTAGGCGTGTGTTCCCAACGTGCCAGTTTAAGTACATCACGACGCTGTGCCGTTATCAGTTCTGCCAGCAATTTTTTATCATGAAAATCTGCCAGACCATACACCGCCGCCGCGCTGTAAATATCGCCACTGTCGAGCGCGACTGAGATTAACTCAGCCGCTGAGCTCGGCATTGAATCATTAAGCTGCGTCTGCATCTTCATCAACAGACTCATCGTCAAATTCAACACACTCAGTGATCAGCTCAATCAGCTCTTTCACCTCAAACTTGCCTTCATAACCGGCAGTTTTACGTGCGTCTTCAAACATGGTGAGATCTTTCGGGCATGACACAATAAACACGTCCAGATCCTCAATCTCACCAGCTTCATGTATGCGGTTTTCAGATGGTTTTTGGATGCCAACAGGATCAGGAATCCAGATCCGCCCACCACCAGCACCACAGCAGAAGGAGTTATCACGGTTGCGTGCCATTTCCACCAGGTCACAACCGAGCATTTTGATAATGTCACGTGGCGCGTCATAACCTTTGTTGTAACGGCCTAAGTGGCATGGATCATGGAAAGTGACCGTCAGATCCAGCTGTTTTTTCAGCTTCAATTTGCCTTGTTCTAACAACTGTTTAATCACCGTGGTGTAGTGATTAATTTCAAACTCACCTCCAAAATCCGGATATTCATTACGAATGGTGTTAAATGAATGTGGATCGGTGGTCACAATCGATTTGAAATCACACTGTTCTAGCGTGCTGATATTTGAGGTTGCCAAAAATTCATACAGCCCCTCCTCACCGACGCGACGAATATCATTACCGGCATTCATTTCGGCTTCGTATAACAAACCAAAATCCATACCTGCCTGACGCATTAATCTGGCAAACGATTTAGTCACCACCTGATTACGAGGGTCGAAAGACGCGTAGTCGCCGACAAACCACATCACATCGACAGGTTCTTTACGGGCATCTTTGATAGTGAAAGGTAAATCTTTGGTCCACTTCGCCCGTTTACGTTTGGACTCGCCCATCGAGTTACCGTTTTTATGCACGGATTGCAGCGTTTTTTGCAGAATCGGCTCCATATTGCCTTCATCCACTAACTTACGACGCATCTGCACAATAATCGGCACATGCTCAACCGCCACCGGACAGATTTCCACACAGGCCAGACAGGTACGACATGACCACAGCGTTTCCATAAACACCTGACCGATATCTTTACCATGTACATCCAGCTCGGCTTCGTCCGGTAACTCTTTTTTCTGCAAGGTGTTATTGGCAAACTCACGTAATGACAGAATCACATCACGTGGTGATAAAGGTGCTCCTACCGCATTGGCCGGACAGGCTTCATGGCAGCGTCCACATTTGGTACAGGCATCCAGGTTCAGTAAATTTTTCCAGGTCAGATCGGTAATGGTTTTAACCCCAATCTCTTCCTGCTCTTCTGGCACCATCGGTAAACGTCGACCCGCCATAGGGTTACGAAACATCAATGACGCAGATGCCGTAAAGATATGTTTCACTTTGGTAAAAGGAATCAGCGCCACAAAGGTTAGGGCAATAAAGCCGTGGAACCACCAAAGTCCGGTACGGAAATGCCCTGCCGCTTCCGGCCCCATGCCCAGTCCATGCAAGGCATTGGCAATAAGTGCGCCCATCGGTGACCACCAGCGGTAGTCCCAGACGGTGGGATCATTCATCAGCCAAATCAGACGCGAGGCTTCCAGAAAAAAGCCCGTGATCAGAATGATGATAAAGCCCCATAAAAATGCCCAGTCTTCACGACGATAAGCACTGCGGTCGTAGTCAGGATCGGTCGGTTCACGATCAGGACGTTTGTAATCCAGTTTAGGTAATTTCAACCATTTTCGGCGATACATCATGTATAAAACGCCAGCGATAACGGCTGTTCCGGCAATGTCGAGTACCAGTGAGAACCAAAGGTAAAAGTCGCCATACCAGAATTTAAAGCCAAATAATGGCTCTAAAATATCGTATTCAAGTGTGATGGTCGCTGTTCCTAAAAACAGCAATACAAAGCCAAAAAAGATACCGGCATGGGCTTTGCCCGCCGCCCTATCACGACGTTTAATCGTACGGTGCGTCAGCATGGTTTTCAGCATGTCACCAAATCGTGCAAGAAACTCGCCCCAGGCCGCATCAGGCTTACCACGACGGTATTTTCTTACCTGCACGTAACAACCATAAATAAATACAGCGATAGCGGAATAACCAAACGCATAAAAAAGGTAAATGGATGAGGTCTGAAAACCTTGAAATAAAATCCGAGTAATCTCTTGTGCTTCGTTCATGACACACCTGCAAGCTTTTTTGGAATAGGAATAAGTGATTGCTGAGGTTGGAAAAGCGTGCTGCCGTTATCGACAGCACACTTCTTTTCCGGTCTAGATCTTGTATTCGATCTCGTGGTTACCACCCGGCATATGTGGTGTGCCCCATGAAATCGTTTCGCGTTTGTACGGCAATGGATATTGAGGATTATCTTCCTCGATTTCCCTTGCGATACGCTGGCCAGTAAATGTGGCATCAGCAATCAGGCGGGGCGCTTCAGCATCACCAATCAGGTAAATACCTTTGATGCCGTTTTCATCCCATTCTGCTTGACGCTCTTTGAGTTCTTTGTACAAGGCATTGTCAGAAGAACGCCCCGTAACCAGCACTAAAGAATCAAATTCCAACCAACGGTGAGTCTTATTTTCTTCACGTGGGAAAACACCAGGACCACGATAACTACGTTTAGAACCATCACCCCACAGGTTGTAGATTTCCAGACGATTCTTCTCGATACGTGTGCAGAAGTGATCACCAATTTCTTCAATACCCAGCTCATGCAGACGACGCATCATGTTGGGATATTCCAAAGTAAAGTGCATGTAATTACCCAAATGAACACCTGATACAACCGTCACTTCATGACCTTCTGTGGCGAGTTTTTCAGCCAAACTTGGTGCCATGAAATAGCTGTCTGCATTTAAAATAACCACACGTTTGCCAATTTTCTTCTCACCCGATAACACTTGTTCTGGTGTCAATTGCTCAGGTTGAGACGCATCAGCACCTAGAATCGGTGCATGTGTCAGGCAATTAGTGCCGTCAGTATTCCAATGTGAACCGGTGGCGATAACCACTTTATCTGCACCATATTCCAATACATCATCAGCAGTTAGTGGTTTCTGACCCAGCGCAATCACATTGTGTTTGTTTTTCTTAACCAGCTTATCCAGCTGCGTTTCACGGTAATCACGGTGATAACTCCACTCACCCAATCCAGGCAATGTGGCAACCTGATTTACATGACCACCGACTTTTTCAGCTTTGTCGTATAAGTGAACGGTGTAACCACGTTCCATCAATACACGCGCCGCTTCTGAACCAGAAGGACCAGCCCCCACCACCAGCACTGAATCTTCAGAACCTGCTTTAGCAAATTTCTCAGGATGCCAGCCACGACGATACTCTTCACCCGCTGTCGCATTCTGCGTACAAATCATTGGAGGACCACCGATTTCCCAACGCGAAATACAGACGTTACAGCCGATACAGACACGGATATCGTCATAACGACCTTCTTCCACTTTCTTCGGCAGGAATGGGTCAGCAATCGAAGGACGAGCACAACCGATAATATCCACCACACCTTTGGTGACGATTTCGGTCATTTTTTCAGGATCGGTATAACGACCTACGCCCAAAACAGGTTTTTTGGAAACACGTTTCACATGCTCAACCCAAGGCACAGTATGCCCTTGCTGATAGAAACGTGATGGGCCAGCGTCTTCACCCCATTCAGCAATATCACCTACCGTAATATCCCACAGGTCAACAAAGTCATCGGCCATTTCAATGAACTTAACGCCGTCTTCTTCAACTTCAATCTGGTCAGGGCCATAAATGGTGTCGATAGCAAAACGGGTTGCAATCGCACAATCATCACCCACCGCTTTACGGACTTTTTCCAGTGTTTCCACCCAGAAACGAGCACGGTTTTCTAATGAACCGCCGTAACCGTCAGTGCGTTTGTTGTAATACGGGTTAAGGAATTGCAGAGGCAAATAGGAGTGAGCACCGTAGACATAAACGATATCAAAGCCAGCATCGCGAGCACGGTAAGCGGCGTCAACATAGTACTGCTGCACCATCTTGATATCATCAAGATCCATCTCTTTACAGTAGCTTAATGTTTCAAATTCTGAGGCAAACTGGCTAGGGCCACGTGGGGTGGCACGGGTTTCCATATTCGGTGCATGAGCGGCGCCGTACCACATTTCGATACCGGCTAAAGCGCCGTATTTATGAACTTCATCCGTCATCGCACGTAAATTACGGACGTCACCTTCGTCCCAGATACGTGCTGACAGACGATGCGTATCATCTGATTCTGGATGGATTGAACAGTATTCGGTGTTCATTGCTGCCCAACCACCTTCCGCTTTCATCGAACGATGTGCTGCCTGGAAGCCTGGTCGATCTGAACCGGCACCAATGCAATGGGGAACCTGATAAAACCGATTACGCAATGTTTTTGGACCAATCTGAATTGGCTCAAAAAGTATGTCGTGCTTAGGATCGCGTGCCATTATATTTCTCCCTATTTTATGAGTATTGGCAACGCTATTTTCAGTTCCACAGCCCCTCTCAACAATTACTAAGAGGACTTACTTCCTAGGTAGTACGAATCTCAGAGGGAGCTGCTTTTTAGGGAGTATAGCCAGCGATAAGTTAGGCCTTGATACTTTGGGAATGAGTTTGTGCTCGTCCATTAATCACACCAAAGCATATGAACTTTAGTTATTTAAACAATTGATTAAATTGAGGAAACTTGTAATTATGAAATACATATGAAGGATGAAAAACAGACTCTGATTTCTGTTCAGTTTTACCGAAAAACCAAGAAAGTGGGCTTAACAACAGATCTTTGGTGAAAGATTAATTTATACCAGCAGAATAAAATGCTTTACGGACCAAAGGTTCTATAAAACATACTGTTATATGTAAACGGAGAGCAAAAATGAAACTGATTAAATTATTATATGTAGCTCTACTGTCAATTTCTACAGGTTCATTTGCTTGGGATGGATATGACTATGAATCCGGCAATTATGTAGAAATAGAGAAAGGTAACCTCGTCAGGGAAGGTGAGGAAATTGAGTATTATGATTATGAAAGCGGTGAATATCGTTACGGAGAAGTACAGGATATTCAAAGTTCTGGTAGTGGAGCGGAAGTAGAAGTCTACGACTATGACTCTGGCGAATATCGTACTTTCGATATGGAATGAATCAAGGAACACCTAACTTGATAATTACTAAGGAATAACATGATAGGGGAAGTCGCAGAAGGTGTTTTTAAAGTTGTTGCCCGTTTCTTAGGCTATATACTTCTGGAAATCATTTTAGAGTTATTGCTGAAGGGGCCTGGTTATTTCATCAGCAAACAATTTACCAAACATGATCCTGACTCTGATGGGGTTATTGTTGTATTCACGGGTTTCATGTTTTGGATTGTTCTTGGCCTTAGTATCTATGGCATATATTCCTCTATCAGCGTAGGCAGTAATGTTTAGCAAATAAAATCAATGGGACAGTAAAATCAAACACTCTGACACTATTGGTTTATTAAACAGGTAAAAAAATAGACATGCCGAATAAATGGATTTGCTGGAAGTGTAAAGAACTTAATAACCAACGGGCAGGCCGTTGCTATAAATGCAATGGACTCAAGCTTTTTCATGGACATGATGTAATCAAAATCGAATCTGAAGGCAAGCTCGCCTACGTTCGCCACCCTACAATTATGGACCGTTCGATCGTACTTAGCCGTAACAGCAGTGCTGCAATGTCTCATTGTCCTTCATGTAAGAGACTTATATTTGCCAATGATAAAGCTTGCATACATTGCCACTATTTCCTTTCAGATGAAGAGCTTAAAGAGCTGTCTATAAAAAACGTATTTAGTATCTCGTTTTATTTCCAAAGCCTATTCTTATGCATTTTAATTTTGTTTGTTCTGTATATGCTTTTTCAATAAAAGAGAAATAACGGAGTTAGCCAACTTGATATGTATGTTCTGGAGTAAATCTAAAAAACCGAAGCTCATACCTGTTGTTCCAAAGAACTACAGAAAAATAAGTCTTACGGCTATCGAGCTGGCGTCAGATCCGCATGTGCTCATAAATAAAAGAGAGATTTATGACTTTTCTGAACAAGGGCCTCTAACACAAGAAGGTATACGTGGATGTCTAGATTTTGAAATAAAAGATGGAAAAAAAAGAATTATAGGTTTTCATGATGATCCAAGTGAAATGTGGGTGACACATGAATATGAGAGCTTCGCTCATCAATGCGAAATGAAAGGCTGGTTGAAAATTAAAGGTCCAGCCTCTTAACAATCCTAAGAGAGTAGTCATCAAGGTGTCAGCCAACTTGATAAGGTTAGTTGAATCTGAGAAGAAAAATATGAAGGAGAAGAAAAAATGTTAGATCCTTTTTCACTTTTCATGATTGGCCTTTCCTTTTTTGTAGTTGCTGTAACGCCAGGGCCTGCCAATATTTCAAACGCAATAATTGCTATGAGACGAGGAAGAAAAGTAAGCCTAATCTATGGTGCAGGCTTATCGTTTGGGTTGGTCTTCTGGGGTGTCATAGCTGCAAGTGGCATGGGTGCCATCCTGCAAAGTTCTGTCTATCTATTGATGCTTCTTAAGGTCTTTGGTGGGCTTTATTTGCTGTGGTTAGCTTATCTATCAGGCAAGTCAGCTTTCAATCCCCAAGTAGAGGACATCAATGAACCTAGCAATATTCCTACTGCAAAAAAGTGGTTCATTCGTGGGTTCATCCTTAATATCTCGAATCCCAAGACTGTTATTGCTTGGTTAGCAGCACTTTCCGTTGGTCTGGATGCTGGTGACGACATACATGCCTTAGTTGCAGGTGTTTTAGTATGCGTTTTTGTTGGGTTCTCAGTAAACGCTATGTATTCCTTGGTTTTTTCATTTACCGGCGTGATGAATGTTTATCAGCGTATAAGCCGTTGGATAAATGGCATTGCCTCTGCGCTTTTTGCCGTTGCAGGTATAGGTTTGATTCGCTCAGCTTTTAACCGAAGTCCTGTATGAATAACAAACAGAGCAATCCAAGAATCAACGGGGCAGTAAAGTCAAACACTCCGCTCCTCTTGATTCTTAAAACCTGCGAGATAGCCGACCAGTACGCCGTGGATGGAGAGCTGTAAGTCGTTTACTTCATCATTGCTGTCTGTGCTCATTCATTTTCTCCCAGCAATCCCTGCCATGGATCATCGGCCAATGAGCTACTTTTTTCTTTGTCCGTCTTATTTGGCTCGGTTGATGCCCCAGTTGGTGACAAGTTATCCTCAGCCAATACCGCCAGCACAGCATGTAATTTTTCCTGTGGTATCAGCAGTAATTCACTTTTAAGCCCCTTGGCAATAAGTTCAAGGGTATCAAGGCGTGGATTGCCTTTAGATTCCAATCGCTGATATTGCTGGCGTGATATACCAACGCGCAGCATCATATCGTGCTGCTTGAGTTCCAATGCGATACGGCGTTTTTTGATCTGATCAAGTAGTGAATTCATAATGAAACATATAAGTTGCTATTTACCAATAAGAAACATATTAGTTTCTTTTTTTATATATTGGCAACATATAAGTTGCTTTTATAAGGATGCATAGAAGTCAAGGGACGACGAACTGGAGATTCAGGCGGTACAGACTTTCATGCGAATCGAAATCAAGGTGTTAACTTGATCACCGAAAAGGGAAGTTCTAAACGATAGACTATTTTTTACGTTGAATAACTCTCTTCTTTTAAAAAGGGAGACTCGTATTCATCAATGCATACTAAAAATAATCAAATAGTAAAGATTGAAAGAGAGAAAAACTGAGAATGGCAAGGTATAGAAAAGGTGATCGATATCTATCGGAAGAAGAGTTCAGGGATGAAGAAGATGCACAGTGGTTTGGGATCTTATTTCTCATTACTGCCGTTACATCAGGTTATTTCACGTACAAGGGACTCGGTACTTTTGATATTCCCAAATGGCTAAGGTTTATCGCCATTATATTCAGCTCGGTTATAGCTGGCTTGATAGTCGGTCGACTACAAAAACAAATACGAACACTGCTCTCATATTTGATAACAATAGCCATTCTGTATTTAATCGGTTCCTGGGTTTGGAATATGTTATAAACCTGCTAAATGGAATGAATCAAGAGGCCAGCAAACTTGATTATAAAAAATCGGACTTACGGTAGAAGAAAATGGAACAGATTGACTGGAGTGACTTTCAAAAAATCGATATTCGTGTCGGCACTATTATCGATGTTGATGATTTCCCAGAAGCTCGTCGGCCAGCGTATAAATTGAAAGTCGATTTTGGCCCTGAGTTGGGCGTGAAAAAATCCAGCGCTCAAATTACCGACTTATATTCAAAAGACGAGCTTGTCGGTAAGCAAGTGCTGGCCGTTGTTAATTTCCCACCCAAGCAAATTGGTCCGTTTATGTCGGAGTGTCTGGTGACTGGCTTACATCGCCCTGATGGTTCCTTTGTTTTATCCTCCGTCGATATGGCACTTCCCAACGGGGCAAGACTCGCTTAACTTTTAGAACACATTTTCAATCAATAACAAACTGAATCCCCCCCACCAGCAGCACGCTAAACAGCAAGACCAGGTAAGGCCATCGACCGGCTTTACGAGACGTTCCTGCGGTGTTGCCTGCTTGAATATCTTCCTGCATGGATTGCGGTAACTGGCCTTTATCAATCAGGTAATGCCGCCAACAAAATAACGGAATACTCAGGCTCGCCAGAATCAAACCACTCATCAAGGTGCCACTGCCCCAGATATTAGCGCCCAACGCCATAAAGGTAATATTAAAAAACGCCATGACAATACCCGCAATAAATAAGACTTTCGGCGTTCGGTAACAGCGTTTCCAGTCAGGTCTGTCGATACGGTGAATCCAACCAGAATTCAGGGTTAGAAAGTTGAAAATAATGTAACTGACGCATGATGCAGCAAGCAGGAACACATAGTCAGACAGACTCAATAACATCAGGTTGACGATTAGATTAGTCCACATCGCACTAGTCGGCGCCCCATGCTGATTTACCTGAGATAAATATTTAGGCAATAAGCCATCAATAGAGCCCTGATATAAAGTGCGTGATGAACCTGACATAGTGGTCATAATCGATAACATCAGTGCCAGCACCAGCATCACCACAAACATATCGACCATAATGCCGCTATTACCCAAAATGCCATAGAGCGCATTGGCAATGCCCATTCCACTATAAATATCAGCAGCTAACATGCCGTCATATTGTGCCGGCTGGATCACTTCACCTGCAGCATTAAAATGCTGTGGTTCAATCATTTGCCCCAGCCCCATATGCCCCTGAAAGGTAAATGGAATCAGCACAAAGGCGAATAAACACAGCAATCCTGAGTAGAGAATGGCGCGATAAGTATCACGGCTGGGGTCTTTAAACTCACGGGTATAGCAGACGGCCGTTTCAAAGCCATACGTTGACCAGGCAGCAATAAACAATGCCCCAGCCACTAAAGACCAGCCTTTAATATCCCAAACACCGGGTATCACATAACCATCGCTATCATAGGCGAGTGGTGCTAATGGATAAAAATTACTCAAGACCATATCGCCAGTAATCAACGGCACAATGGCAATCAGCATCAATGGGGCCAGCCCTGACAGGCCAATAATCATCATCGCTTTGGCTGAGCGTAAAATGCCACCATTTTGAATAGCAAAAACCAGCACCATTAATACGGCACCGATAATAAAGACGGCATTGATTCGCAGACAAAGTCCGGCTTTAAGAAAGCTAAGATCGAGTAAAGTGATTTGCCAGGTATTAATAACCGCATCAGGTGGATAGGTCACATTCAGAATATAACCGGCAGCCAGGGCAGAACCAATAGCCAGTACTGGCCCCCAAGCAACCCAGTTACACCAGATACACAATGCGGCTACCCATTTACTGTAATTGGCCCAGGCAACCGAGCTATGCACCGAGATACCACCGGTTTTATGCGGGAATAATCCGGCAATTTCGGCATAGGTAAAGGCTTGTACAAGCCCGATAGAAATAGACACTATCCAGATTAACCAGGCAGGTTTACCGACTGTGGCAGCAATAGCCCCCATCGAAAATAACACCAGTGCCGGTACACCACTGGCAAGCCAGAAAGCACCAGTCCAGTCGATACTGCGATGTAATGAAAAACGATTGTAGAGAGAAAGTGTTACCGGCCGCTGAGCTTTATTTTCCACCGTCTCTGACCTCACCTAATATTTGATGACACCATTGCCAATCAAAACAAGCAGTAACATACCACGCATCCTATTATCGGTGATGGTTAACGCTAATGTGTACCTAACGACACTTCGGTGGGTTCAAAAAAACAGTCTTCCGCCTGTTTTAGTGGGAGAGTTTCAGCCCGATGATACCCGATAGAATTAATAAGATACTGAACAGACGCGCAATGGTGGCTGGCTCAGATAAAAATACGATACCGAAAATCACCGTACCAATCGCACCTATGCCTACCCAGACACCATAGGCAGTGCCTAGTGGCAACGTTTTCATTGCCACACCTAATAACCATAAACTCAAGGCAACGGTAACCAGTGCCAGTAGACTGGGCCCTAACTTAGTGAGACCTTCTGAGTATTTCAGTCCTGCCGCCCAGACAACTTCCAGTAATCCCGCTACTACTAATGCTAACCAAGCCATATTAGCCCTTTTTATTAATCATTAATTGATACCTCACCAGCCAACAACAGTGTTTATACAACGGCTGATGCAGCAAGTTTTTCTGCTAAGTCATCTGGTAATACGTAATCGGTGACGCTCAAGCCAAAGCCACTCATTGATGGCAGCTTTCTCGGCCAGGTCATCAGCCTCATTTCAGTGACGCCTAAATCTCTTAAAATCTGAGCACCGATGCCATAGTGTTTAAGCACAAACTCTTCAGCATAATTACGATCAGACTGAATCAATCTGTGCCATTCATCTTCATCACCATGAAGCAGGACAAGTACGCCCGATCCTTGTTGCTGAATATGCTGCATCGCTTCCGCCACACTCCAGGTATGTCCGTGTCGTTCATAATCCAGTAAATCCATACTGTTAAACGGTGCATGCACTCTGACTAATGTTTCTTCACCAGCGGCAGGTGTGCCGTAAACCAGTGCCAGATGTTTCATACCTGTCGTTTTATCTAAATAATCATGACGACGGAATGAACCCAGCATGGTTTGCATTTCACGTTCATGCAGGCGGATGACATTTTGCTCATGCTGGTGACGATAAGCGATAAGGTCAGCAATGGTGCCCACTTTTAAGTCATGTTGTTTAGCAAATTCAATCAGATCCGGTAGACGGGCCATGGTGCCGTCTTCATTCATGATTTCGCAGATAACAGCAGCAGGCTCCAGTCCAGCCAATGCCGCTAAGTCACAGCCAGCTTCTGTGTGTCCTGCACGGGTTAACACTCCACCTTGTCGTGCCATCACCGGGAAAATATGACCGGGGCTGACAATATCTTCCGGTGTGGCATCAGCCGCCACGGCTGCCTGAATCGTCAACGCACGATCCTGCGTAGAAATGCCGGTGGTGACGCCTTCAGCTGCTTCAATCGACAGCGTAAAGTTAGTTTCAAAGCCGGCTTTATTTTGTTTTACCATTAATGGCAGGTTTAACTGCTGACAGCGTGCTTCAGTTAAAGTCAGACAAATCAGACCGCGTGCATGCATGGCCATGAAGTTCACTGCTTCGGCACTAACATGACTCGCCGCCATAACCAGATCACCTTCATTTTCACGGTTTTCATCATCCATTAAGACAACCATTTTGCCCTGTCGAATATCCTCAATAATCGCTTCTGCACTGGCGATTTGTGCTGATTGAGAATAAGACTTCAACTTAGATTGTGGCATGAGGATAAAGCTCCTTATAACTGTTCAATAACGGCGTAAGCAGAGTGATTGTGGATGGATTCAAAGTTTTCACATTCCACACGGAAACCTGACACGGTTTCCTGCTGAGCTAATGCGACAGCAATATCTCTGACTAAATCCTCGACAAACTTGGGATTGTCATAAGCAAATTCGGTGACATACTTTTCATCGGGGCGTTTCAATAAACCATAAAGCTGACTGGACGCTTGCTGTTCAATCAGCTGAATTAAGGCATCCAGTGTCATGTCTTCACTGATGCGTGCTTCAACACTGACCAAAGAACGTTGATTGTGAGCTCCATAATCTGAAATCTTTTTAGAACATGGGCAAAGGCTGGTCACAGGAATCTCAGCTTTCACGGTCAGTTCCAGTTTATCGGTGTAATCGGCCGTCAGCGTAATGTCATAATCCATAAAGCTTTTCACACCTGAAACAGGTGCGGTTTTGCTGATGAAATACGGAAAGCATAGGCTGACATGACCTTGTTTTGCGCCTAGTAAGTCCAGCATATCGGTCATAAATGCGGGCATATTGCTCAGGCTGAATATCGCGTCAGGGCGTTCCAATAATTCAATGAAACGTGACATATGGGTGCCTTTCACATCAGCCGCCAAATGCACATACATATTAAATTCGGCCACAACACGTATGGGTGTTTCGGTAGTCGATTGAAATAAAACCGGGTAGCGCAGTGACTTTATACCGACTTTATCAATGATGAGTTGGCGTTTATCAGGCGTATTTTGAACATCTTCAAGTCGATGTGTTAAAGGCAGATTCATTATGTATCCTTGTTTTTTTGATTCACACATCGGTTGAATCAACTGAAAAAATGGTGTGAATGACTGAATCTCATCAGTCATTCACCCAAAGGTCTCAAATCGCAAAGAGTCCGAGGATAACCATGAAGAAACGGTTTCATCTAAAAACCAACTTCAGGTTCAGTATCACTTAGTTCTGGGGGTAAAAAAATTCCAAAGAAGGATTACTACCTTGGGGTTATACCCTTACCTATTGAGAGAAATTGGCTTGCTCCCAACGAATTCTGGCCACCATATAGGCATCCATAATCGATAATGCGTAAATAAAAATACCACCAGCAAACTGGCCTATCACCGAAATACCGGGAGCGGCCATTTGATAGGTCACCACGCCTAACACCAGCATAAAAAACAACATGGTCAACCCCCGCATGGGATTGTGATTCACTACCTGCCCCACTCCTGACAACACAATGGCAATCAACAAAACAAAGTAGGGATGCACAGGTCCCTGTAATAAGGCGCTAGGCTGCTTCATTTTGTACCTCATTCATATGACCAGCCATAGCATCTAACTTCTGTAACAAGCCCTTTATCAAGTTTGACTCAATGGGCTTGTCATCAAAATTAATCGCTCGCAGTAATAAATAATGTCCGCGGTCTGATTGCTTGGCTAAATACGTGAGTCGAATCGCACCAGGGGTAATCAACAGCTCTTTGCATCGGTCATCAGCAAACAGATCTTTCACGTCTTGATCGATACTCGTTAGTGACGGTGGCTGGGTCTTTGTCATATAACGGGCATGTTGCGGCCAGCCGCCTAAAGGCATAACGGGTTTTAGCCACAGCCATGATGGACTGAAACTCTCCGTATTTTGTGGTCTGGCTAAAATATCGAGGGTCGCTCCACTGCTGTCTTTATGCTTTCTAAACAAGGTGATATGCATCCACATCACCGGTAACTTTCTGGCTGTCAGGTTATCGACCTCTACAGAAAGTTTGACTCTTGTATCACTCCAGTCGGCATATATGGATGTGTAGCCCTGTTCATCCGTTTTTGATGACGTCAAGTCAACTAAGTGATGGCAATCATCAAACACCTGACTTCGTGAAGCCAATACCTGCTGATGATGACGGCGATACATAACAAACAGACAGCTACTACTAAACAACACCAGCATCAGTGCATAGATGGCATCTGTATTCATTTAATATTCCTCTTTCGACTCAGAAAAAGTGTCCCGCAGCCATGACAGTACTGCGGGACTAAGGCTTATCTGACGACGGTCACCGGACAGTGGGATCGCTGCACAATATGCTGTGCTATCGATCCTAATAACACTCTGGCAATGCCACTGCGTCCAACCGATCCAGTCACCACATGGTCATGCTCATGTTTCTCAGCATAATCAACAATGGCTTTGGCAATGTCATGGCCAGCTGCCGTGATACAAAACACATTCTCTAGTCCCTGAGATGTGGCACGAACCATGGCTTCGCGTAACTCCTGTTGGATTTGCGCATCAGCGGCATCGAGAATGCTCGAATCCCAAAAGTAGCTTTGTGAAATATCGTCACTGGTCGGTCTGACCACATGGATAAAAGTCAGATTGGCATTAACTGATTTCGCCAGTTCCACAGCAAAATCCACCGCTTTTATCGCACTATGTGATCCATCCGTTGCACATAAAATATGTTTCATGGTCCTTCCTCCTAATAACCTTTAGGTCGTGGCCAGGGCATGGTGAACTGATCACCCCGCTTCACGAACTGGTAACGTCGTTTCACAAACCAGACCGAGGCTACGATATAAAACGCCATAATTGACAACAATGACGCACCGTAACCGAGGAAGGTCGCGAAATAGACCAGAGAACATAAACCCAGCAAGGTATACGCAGGAATAGGATGGAAAGGATGGATATAGCCCCGCTTAATCACATCCAATGGCCACATTTTTCTGAACTTGACCATATTGATGGACATGAAGGTGTAACCCAACAAACCAGACAGAATCGAGAAGGTAATGACCTGATCCAACAAGCCTGTGAACGCAAATGACACAGCAATCGGAATCAGGAAAATAATCGATCTGAACGGTGTGCGGTAACGCGGATGAATGGCACCAAACCAGGTCGGCATGTAGCGATCCCGCCCCATGGAAAACCAAGCACGCGCCGCATCATTAATACAACCATTAGCCGAAGCAATCGCCGCGAACATGGTGCCGATAAACAACACAACCTGTAAGACCGGATTACCAATAATCGACGCAGCATCATACAAAGGTGTAGTTGCCTGACCTAAATACTGCCATGGCATCAATCCGGTTGAGATATACCAGGTCAATGTAGCGGCGACTAATAAGGTTAAGATACCGCCAATCGTGCCCAGAGGGATCGCCCGACCCGCACTTCGTACCTCTTCCGCTGCCTGACAAGTGCCTTCAATGCCAAGGTAATACCACATACCAAACTGCAATGCGGCAACTACCCCAATCCAGCCATACGGCAGTTCTGTTAACAGATCACTGTGTTTCAGAATGTGTCCGGGGTTAAGCGGATCGGCACCAATGAATAAGGCCAGAATCGCCAGAAAGGCAAACAAGGTAATGACAAAATTTACCGTCAGCGTCATAAACACACCGCGATAATTCAGCCAGGCCAGAAACGAAATGGTGAGCACTACAAATGGTTGTGGACTCAGATCATGATAGCCGGTTGCCGATGCCACAGCGGCCATCAAGTCACCAACGATCAAGGCATCAGCTGCTTCCAGCATGGTGTAAGCCATGACCAGATACAAACCCACATTAAAGGCCATTAACGGGCCGATAATATGTTTTGCCTGGGTGTACTGACCACCGGCTGCGGCTACCGTCGATGTGACTTCTGAATCGATCATCGCCACACAGCTATAGAGCAAACCAATCACCCAACAGGCAATCAAAGCCCCATAGGCGCCACCTTTGGCAACAGAGAAGTTCCAGCCCATAAACTCACCTACCAGAACAATACCCACACCCAGCGCCCAGATATGAAACGGGTTCAATACTTTCAGCATCGAAATCCGTTGTGATTGAGAAGAAGCATCCTGACTCATGACTGTCCCTCCTCTCGTTCGAGTTCAGCCATCAATTCATCCGCTCCTTCACGAGAGCTCATGAGTAAGGATTCATCAAACTGACGAGACACACTGAACGCATCGACCAATATCCACAGCAGTAACATGGCTGAGATAATCCAGGCAGCGTAACTTAAGATTTCCCAATAGTTCATCGCTGATCCTCCTGCGTCGATCGCGAAGCCTGATCACCAAATTTTTCAGCAATCACTTCACGGTATTGAGACTCAGAGACACGCAGCATAAAGATGAAATAGCCAATAATGACTAAAGCTGTAATGCCAAGCATCAATGGATCAATGGTGTAATCAAACTTGTCGTTAATGATTTCAGCCGCTGCTGTTTCATCAAAACCCAGCTTCTGCCATTGTTCCTGCTCAACAGGTGATACGTTTAGGGATTCCCAGGTGATAACCTGAGCTGAGGTGGTGTCACTTGCTGATTTAGTATCAGATTCAAGAAACAAGGGAATATACAAACTGACATAAACAAGTATCAGAATAAAGAGACTATCAAACAGCTGCCCCTTTTTAGACTGTACCTTTGGTACATAAGTAGACATAAGATTTCCTCATTAAAATCACTCGGCAATTAGCGCTTCGCTGCTCTATTTTCATCGAGATGTTTGATGTCCAATCCGTAGATAAACTCTTTATCTTCTGCGTAGTGCTTAGTCATCGCACCGACAGAAGCGGTATTGAAAAGGACGAGCAAAGCACTGGAAATAATCATGACCCAGCGGATAACCGGATCTTCCAAAATGCTTAAGATGCTAATGAGGACGAAACCCACAGCTAGCCAGATAAGTAATACATCTGCCCAAGCCATTATGCAGTCTCGTAGATACATATTTTGAATACGATTTTTTATTTTATTATTCATGGTTATATTTCTCTCTTCTAATGATTAAAAAATGATTTACACACTGTCCTCCTGTTTTGCTAAAAAAAAGAAAAAAACCGATGTTACTCAGACTAGGCAACTTATATTGACGGGGTAAGGATCGCTATAAGCCACATTGTCTTTGTAACACCGGTTTTTAACTATCACTGGCGCAACAACATTTTTTAGAATGTATGTGTGCCTGGAATCCAGCTTGTTCCGGCTAATGGCACACGTGCCATCGCTGCTGATTCCACTGTTAATGCCACTAAGTCTTCTGGTTCCAGATGACGCAGATCATTCTTACCGCAAGCACGCGCTAATGTTTGTGCTTCCAGTGTCAGAACACGGATGTAGTTAGCCAGACGACGACCACCTTCAACCGGGTCAAAGCGTTTCATCAGCTCTGGATCCTGAGTAGAAATACCAGCTGGGTCACGACCTTCATGCCAGTCATCGTAGGAACCGGCTGTAGAACCCAGTTTTTGGTACTCTTCTTCCCATTTAGGATCGTTATCACCCAATGCCACCAATGCAGCAGTACCGATAGCGACGGCGTCAGCACCTAAAGCCATACATTTCGCGACGTCAGCACCGTTACGGATACCACCAGACACAATCAGTTGAACCTTACGGTGCATACCCATTTCCTGTAACGCTTGAACGGCTTGAGGAATGGCTGCCATGGTTGGGATACCGACATGTTCGATAAACACGTCTTGCGTTGCCGCTGTACCACCTTGCATACCGTCGACGACGATAACATCAGCACCCGCTTTCACCGCCAGCTTCACATCATAGTAAGTACGAGTTGCACCCACTTTGATGTAGATAGGCACTTGCCAGTCTGTGATTTCACGTAATTCTTTGATCTTGATTTCCAGATCGTCAGGTCCCGTCCAGTCTGGGTGACGACACGCTGAACGTTGGTCTACGCCCATTGGCAATGTACGCATTTTGGCAACACGTTCAGTAATTTTCTGACCCAGTAACATACCGCCACCGCCTGGTTTTGCACCTTGGCCCAATACCACTTCGATCGCATCTGCTTTCCGTAAGTCGTCTGGGTTCATGCCATAACGTGATGGCAGGTATTGGTAAACCAGTTTGCTTGACTGACCACGTTCTTCCGGTGTCATACCACCGTCACCTGTGGTGGTAGAGGTACCCACTGCTGATGCACCACGGCCTAACGCTTCTTTCGCATAGGCAGATAACGCGCCGAAGCTCATACCGGCAATCGTGACAGGCGTATCAATAGTGATAGGTTTTTTGGCAAAACGGGTACCTAAGGTCACCGAGGTATTACATTTTTCACGATAACCTTCTAATGGGTAACGCGACATACTCGCCCCCAGGAATAGCAGATCGTCAAAATGGGGCAGTTTGCGTTTGGCACCGGCACCGCGGATATCATAAATACCCGTATCAGCAGCGCGACGGATTTCAGCCATCGTCAATTTATCAAACGTCGCTGACTCGCGCGGTACGGTCATGTATTTTTTCTTTTCAGTCATTTCAATTTCCTCGCAATATCAGCAATTAATAAGCACTCGCGTTATCAACTTTGAAGTTGTACAACTGACGAGCTGAACCATAACGTTTGAAGGCTTTTGGATCTTCATCCACACCGGCTTTTTCTAATAAAGCCGACAGTTCATCCAGGTGTTCCTGACGCATTTCTTTTTCGATGCAGTCAGCGCCCAGTGATTTCACTGCGCCTTTTACATAGATATGCACTTCATACAGCGAGTCACCCAGCGCATCACCGGCATCACCACATACCACTAGTGAACCAGCCTGGCCCATAAAGCAGCTCATATGACCGACATTGCCTTTCACTACAATATCAATACCTTTCATCGAGATACCGCAACGTGAACCGGCATCGCCTTCAATCACTAACAAACCACCATGCGCTGTCGCGCCGGCTGCAGATGAAGCGTTACCTTTGACACGTACACTGCCTGACATCATGTTTTCAGCAATGCCTTGACCAGCATGACCGTGAACGGTGATGTCGGCTTCTTTGTTCATACCCGCACAGTAGTAACCGACTGGACCGTGGATATCGATTTTGAGTTTTTGATCAAGACCGACGGCCAGGTTATGCTCCCCTTTTGGGTTTAATACTTCCCATTCAGCAATGGTCAGTTCCTTGTTTTGATCATGCAAAGCCTGATTCAAGTCACGAACTGTTTGTTGTGCCAAATCCACCGTTTGTTTGCCGGATGTGGTCACTGATTCTGCTACAGATTTAGTACTCATTTATATTCTCCTCATACACCATTGCTTAGTGCGTGGTACGTTCCCAAACATAGACTTTAGAAGGCTCTGGTTCCCAAACTTTGGCGTTTTCGATGCCAGGTAATGTTGTTAAAGCCTGATACTCAGAGGCCATGGCCACGTAATCATCTGTTTCTGCAATCACCGCAGGTTTACAGGCGATAGGGTCACGCACGACAGCAAAGCCATCTTTAGTACCGATAGTGAAGGTGAAGAAACCATCCAGATCGTCTAAGGCATGCTCTAACGCTTCTGTCAGGCTATCGCCTTGTTGTAAGCGGTATGTCAGGTAACCTGCTGCCACTTCTGAGTCGTTTTCGGTTTCGAAGTGAATACCTTCACGTTTCAGTTCCTGACGCAGACGGTTGTGGTTAGACAGAGAACCGTTATGTACCAGACACAGATCCATACCTGTTGAGAAAGGATGGCTACCCGCCATGGTCACAGCAGATTCCGTTGCCATACGTGTATGACCGATGATGTGGCTGCCTTTCATGTTTTCCAGATGGAACAGATTGACGATACGTTCTGGTAAACCGACTTCTTTCAGGATTTCGATAGATTTACCTGAGCTCATGATCAGCACGTCCTGATGATTTTCCATCAGAAAGTTTTCAACCGTTTCAGCATCGATATCGACTTTGAATACGGCCACTTTGCTGTTTTGGAACCAGTCAACTTTTGTATTCAGTTTGGCTTCAATGTCTTTTGCCAATGCAGCCCAATCATAATTTTCATCTTCGTTGCGAAGCGTTAACTTCACACCTTGATCCACTTCATCGCCATAGACAGCAAAGCCGGCACTGTCGGGGCCACGTTCTGTCATCGCAATTAACATTGGTGCAAACAGTTCACCCAGACGGTCTTGGTATTTATCGTTTTTCAAATACAGGCCAACGATTCCACACATAACTATTCTCCTAACATCATTCCCTGGGAAGGGACTCTTTTAATAAAATTCAACGTAACGATTGATTTCCCAATCAGATACATGACGCATGTATTCCACCCATTCCATGTGTTTAAGTTCTAAGAACTCTTTAACAAACTCATCGCCTAAAGCCCCTTTAATCACGTCATCTTTTTCTAACGCGGTCAAAGCTTCATGAAGATTTTGTGGCAGGATGCCAATGCCTTTTTCTTCCAACTCTTCTGGGCTTAAGTCATATAAATTAATGTCATAACCTGGACCCGCTTCCAGTTGACGTTCCACACCATCCAGACCCGCTGCAATCGCTGCTGCTGCAGTCAGATAAGGGTTACAAGTACCATCTGGCAGGCGTAATTCGATACGGCCATAAGGGATACGAACCATGGTCGAACGGTTGTTATTACCGTATGAAATATAGGCTGGCGCCCAAGTTGCACCGGATAATGAACGCCCCACCACTAAACGTTTGTATGAATTAACGGTAGGCGCTGCAATCGCTGATAACGCAGGTGCGTGAGCCAGAATGCCCGCCATAAAGTGATAAGCCAGTTTCGATAAACCATGGCCGGTTTCATCACTGTCATCATGGAACAAGCTTTTCTCACCATCACCAATCGACATATGCATGTGCATGCCGTTACCAGGACGGTTACTGAAAGGCTTAGACATAAATGAACACACCATGCCCATTTCATTGGCAATTTCACTCGCTGCCATTTTGAACATGACATAGTCATCCGCACTCTTCAGTGCATCAGCATAGGTGTAGTTAATTTCAAACTGACCATTGGCATCTTCATGATCGATTTGGTAAATATCCAAGCCGACATCAATTAAAGACTCAGTCAGTTTTTCCAGGAAAGCGCTCTGACGTGTAATGCCTTTATAGTCATAACACGGTTTTTGCAGCGTATCGGTTGGATCAAATGGATGCAGATGACCGAACTCGTCTTTTTTCAGTAAAGAGAATTCAGGCTCTAAACCAGTGTATAAAATCCAGCCTTTTTCAGTCAGACGGGAAATTTGTTTTTTCAGTACAACACGACTGTCATGGCTGTATGGTTTACCGTTAACGTGACCATCACAAATCAGGCGCGCATAGCCAGGTTGCCATGGCAATAAACTCAATGTGCTTAAGTCGCCCATTGCCATGTAATCTGGACCATTAGGTTTAATGCCCATTCCCCAAATAGCACCACCAGCAAAACCGGCACCCGTTTTAATGATGTCTTCCAGGTGATCTGCTGGCACAGATTTGACTTTAGCCACACCGTGGATATCAACAAACTGGGCCAATACATATTTCACATTGTTTTCTGCCAAAAACTTCTGCGCATGAGCTAATTGATCTGCTGGCGAAGCCTTAGGGTCGAATTCATACTTCATAACATTTCCTCTGTTTGAATGATCAACACTTGGTCGTATTAATTGATCTCGTAATAAAAACTGAACCCAATAGCACCGCCACCATATTCTTCGGTGATGCCCAATAGTGTTTTCCACAGGTAGGGTCCAAACGTACCATCACACCAAATGCGATAAACAGATTGGCCATTCAGCATCTGTTTCAGCAACGTTACCGATACACCGGCGATGACAGTCATGACAAGACGATTCTCTTCAAGTGCATCTCCTGACAGGTCGATAGCACAGACTTCAGAAAATAACTTTGTTGCCAGCTTGCCACTGACAATAAACGACGCATCATTGCGAATTACCTTGTGGACACCTGCTTTGTTCACAGGCAAGGCATTTAATTGAGCGACCAGATGAGAATTCAGTGGCTCTTCAATCAGATACTCACTTCCCCCCAATCTTAAAACCAGCTCTCTTTTGCCTTGTAATGTCCAACTGTTTTTTGCTTCTGGCAGTGTCAGGTTGGCAGAGGCTAACCACTCCGCTGCATTGGGTCCTTTCACGCCAAAGCGATTTAATGCACTCACATCACAAATACTTAATAACTCGTAACGTGAAGATTCAATGGCCTTGTCCGCCATGGTTATTGCAGTCTCCATGCCATTAACGATGCCACTAATCGGCTTCAAAGGGGCTTGAGCAAAAGCGACCGGGCTTTTAAAAATGCCGTCTTGCATGCTTACTCTCCGTCTTTATCAAGTAGGTGAAAAAAAGGGGCTTCGACGACAGTCGCTTCAACCATTGCACCGCTATCGGTACGAATGGAAAACGTTGAGCCCACACTGCCCTGTTCTGGTGCAACAAAGGCAAAACCGATGACTCTGTCGAGGTATCTGCTGAATGCAATACTGGTGACACGACCTTTGATGTTGCCGTTATCAATCACCAGATTGCATTCATTTGGCATTTCACCTGCAAAGCCTTTTTCCAGCACAAAATTCACTAACTTTTTGTTCAGTGTTTTCTTTGCAATGATCTTCAAGCTTCGCTGGCCGATAAAGAACGGCTTATCCATTTTGAGTAATGCTTCTGAATGTGCTTCAAATGGATTGGTCAGACCATCGGTATCGTGACTAATCAGGTGATGTCCCATTTCCAGACGCAGCAGACGCTGGGCATCTGTACCAAATGGACGAATACCATGATCTTGCCCGGCAGCCATGATTTGTTTCCAGACATGCAGTCCCGCTTTGTAAGGCACATGAATTTCAAAAGCCAGGTCAGCAACAAAACTCACTCGCATGACTTTGGCATTCACACCGGCAATCTCAGCTTCAATCATGTTTCCATCTGGTAACGAGGTTTCACTCAAATCGGCATTGGTCAGTGAATTTAAAATCTCACGTGACTTCGGTCCAGCCAGTGTCATCGCTGCAATGGCGCCGGTCAGATTCACCAACGTGACTTGTAATCCCCATGCCTGAACATTACGTTGCATTTCACGGTAAACCGTCGCGGCATTGGATGAGTTTGTTGATACATAGAACTTTTCAGCTTCTACGCGAACAGCTAGGCCGTCATCCAGCATGACACCCGCTTCATCCAGCAGCAGAGCAATGCGGCTTTCGCCGATTTTCTGTTTACTGAACTTGCCTGTATAAAAGCGTTCCAGAAATTCAGTGGCATCGGCACCGTAGACTTCAATTTTTCCTAAGGTGCTGCCATCAATCATGCCGGCCTGTTTTCTGACGGCTAGAGCTTCTTGCTGCACCGCTTCCATCGCCGTCATTGAACGACCGTTATGTTGGTAATAAGCAGGACGCATCCACACCCCGGCTTCCATCATTACGCCGCCATTGTCGACATGCCATTCATGCATGGCCGTGTAGCGATGAGGATGGAATCCGCGTCCGCCCAGATGACCAATCGGTGTCGGGTGGAAGAATGGACGCGCGGTGGTACTACCAATTTTCTCAACCGGTAACTGACGAATACGAGCCAGAATACGGATCGCATTCATATTAGAATGTTTACCCTGGCTTGGGCCCATACCCACCGTGGTAAAGCGTTTCATCAACTCAATATTGTCAAAACCTTCTTTGGCAGCATTGATGAAATCTTTGACTTGAATATCTTCGTCAAAGTCGACAAAGTTTTTGCCTTTCGGATGCTCAACAATCGGATAAGGATGGCTTGGTGATGCCATTTCAACTTTTGGCACAGTCACCACATCGACCGTTTTACCCAGAAAAGCGGCTGCTTCTGCTGCTGCACGCTGACCATCAAGTTGGCGAGCTTTAAAATCAAATACGCCATTGACCTTACCCGCTGCAAATACCCCTTCCGGTAACTCATCAGGTACAAACTGCTCGACGCTGTAGTCATAACGCATTTTTGTGCCCGCCTGATACAACAAGGCAGCTGCTGGCGCCCAGCCAGCACTCATCGCTACACCATCACAATTCAAACGTACACTATGGCCACTGTCGGCGCCTGCACTAATATCGTCATAAGGGCTGACAGCAACAGCTTTAACGCCTAACTTGTCGGAGGTTGGGATCACTTCATAAATACAGCTTGAGATATGAACAGGAATACCTAGATCTCTGACTTTCTGAGCCAGTTCACGTGGTGCGCCGTTTCTACGCATATCAATAACGGCAACGACTTCTACACCAATAGACGCTAAGTCGAGTGCTGTGCGGTAACCATAGTCATTCGCTGTTACTACCACACCTTTATTAAAAGGTTTAACGGCATAACGGTGAATCAGACGTTGTGCAGCTGATCCCATCATCACGCCCGGTAAATCGTTGTAACGAAAGACAGGAGGTTGCTCAAACGCGCCGGCAGCCACAATCACTGTTTTTGCCCAGACTTTGGTGATGCCGTCTTTACCGACTAATGGCACCAATTTATCGCCATAAAAACCACCAGCATAAGCATCAGTGATTAAACGGATATTTGGGTTTGACTCAACTTTGCCTAACAGGCTAGTCAAGACATCTGCTGTCGTTTGGTCACCGGCATAGTCATAAGTCAGGCTGCCACCGGCCTGCTTGTTTTCGTCAACAACGATAACATCCAGACCTTGCTCAGCGGCTTTGACCGCTGCTGATAAACCAGACAGACCGGCACCAATGATTAACACATCACAGTGTGCAAATTTTTTCGGTTTAATAATGCGTGGGTAGTTAAAGTTAACTTCACCCAAACCAGCCGCCTTACGGATTTTGTCTTCCCAGAATGGGAACAGGCTTTTTGGTTTATAAAACGTTTTGTAATAAAAACCGACCGGCAGGAACGGTGATAAATAATCGATATATTTGTTTTTATCTTTTAATACACCACCAATCGTATTGACGGCTTTAATATCCATACCATCAGCAACAGGCCAGACATCAGCACGGATATTGGTATCCACACCGTCTGTCATCATGGCGTTGACATCATGATTGGCAAAGCTCAATACACCACGCGCACGGTGATATTTAAAGCTACGACCCAGCACATTAATACCAGCCGCCCACAGGGCACTGGAAATGGTATCGCCTTCGTAACCTTGCACAGTCTGACCTTCATATTGAAAAGTCAGTGGCTTGTCACGGTTGATCCACTCACCTCGTTTCTTAGCAATACGGCTGGTCATTTAGCTTCCTCCTGACCCAGAAGATAAGTACGGTTGACCTTATCAGTCATCGTGTTACGTTCAGCGATAAACCAAGTACCGCTGGGGGTGTGATACCACCATTCTTTTTTCAAACCAGGTGCACCATTACGATAGTGCACATATGCTGCCCACTCAGAATCTGAACATGTGTCAGGGTTGGGCATATTTCGATATTCTCCGCCGTAGGTGAATTCACTCATCGGCCTGATACCATTAACGGGACATTCAAGTAGTTTCATAGCCTTACTCTTAACTTAGTGACCAACTGAAGCTGCGCCTTTTTCACCGGTCAGCTCATAGTCTTCAAAACGTGATAAACGGAATGATTTAATAAGATCAGGAGCCATATCTTTGGCTATTGTCTCGGCCATGGTTTTGCCACTGATAGGTGTAGCTTTAAATCCCCATGTGCCCCATCCGGCATCCAGATAAAACCCTTCTAATGGTGTTTTACCCATAATCGGTGCAAAGTCAGGCGTAATGTCAGCCATACCAGCCCATTGACGTACCACTTTGACATTCGATAAAAACGGGAACATATCGGTGATGTGTGTGGTGAGTCCTTCAACGAAATCCAGTGATGAACGTGTTGAATGCATTTCATAAGGATCAAGCGAAGACCCCATGACAAGCTCGCCTCGTGACGACTGGCTGACATACACATGCAAGCTGCCTGAAACCAGAATCGTATCGAGCCATGGCTTCATAGGTTCGGATACACAGGCTTGTAAAGGATGAATCACAATCGGCGTTTGTAGATCCACCATTTCAGTGATACGTGGTGTAAAACCTGCCACCGCTGACAGAACACGGTTTGTGCTGATATAGCCTTTAGATGTGTTCACACCAACGACTTTGCCACCTTTGGTGTCAATGCCGGTGACTTCGGTCATTTGGAATATTTCAACACCCATGCGATCTGCTTCTTTAGCATAACCCCATGCCACGGCATCATGACGAGCCACCGAGCCTGGTGCATGGTATAAGGCACCGAGGATAGGCGCTTGGCCACTGCAGGAGATATCCAATTGCGGACACGCTTTGGATATCTCCTCAGGACCGACGACATAACTCTCAACCCCAACATGTTTATTCACTTCAGCACGCCAGCGCATAGTTCGCATCGCTGATTCTGTGTGAGCCAGAGTAAAGTGGCCACGTGTTGAATAGAACAGGTTCAGGTCTAATTCTTCTGATAAATCTTCGTACAATTTGACGCTGGCATCGTAGAAGTTAACCCCTTCTGGTGTCAGGTAATTAGAACGTACGATGGTGGTATTACGACCCGTGTTGCCGCCACCAATATAGCCTTTTTCTAATACAGCTACATTGGTAATGCCATAGTCTTTCGCTAAGTAATACGCCGCAGCCAAACCATGTCCGCCGCCACCGATAATCACGGCATCGTACGATTTCTTAGGCTCGGTACAGTCCCTAAAAAAACGTGGTGCCGGGTGTTCACTACTCAGACCATATTTTAATAGCCCTAATGGCATTCTTAACCTCCACTCATAATGCTCAATACTACTTAAGTAGTATGCGAATCTACCTCTAACTAGGTAAACAATATTTCATGTGATGAAACATGGTTCTATTTACTCATGTCGAAAAAAACATGTCAATAGCCTTGTAAACTTTTTTTCACAATAGGAAACATTTAGTGGGGATAAATAAAAAAACCTCAGGTATAATCAGGCAAAACAGCCTTAAAGAAGACGGAGTATTCTTGCCGTGAGCAAACAGCAAACGATCGTGACGACTGAAACTGCGACACATCAGTCGTTAGATAAACACCTGGGAAATACGCTGCGCCATATTCGTACTGAAAATGGATTAACCATTGCGGATGTCGCTATGCGAGCCAATGTCAGCCGTGGCATGCTGAGTAAGATCGAGAACGGACTGACGTCACCCAGCTTGGAGAAACTGGAACATCTTGCTAATGCTCTGGGTGTGAAGCTTTCGCGGTTATTTCATGATTACGACACGCCCATGGGTGGTGCTCAATATGTGAAGAATGGCGAAGGAATGGAAGTCGTTCGCCGTGGCACCAAGAGTGGTCATACATACCATTTGCTGGCGTATGACACCGGCCCGAAAAAATTGTTTGAACCGTTTTTGATTACCTTAAATGAAGAAAGTGAAGTGTTTGATCCGTTTGAACATGCCGGCACTGAATTCATTTATATGCTGGAAGGTAAACTGGAATACACCGTAGGTGATGAACGTTTTATTCTGGAACCAGGCGACTCGTTAACTTTCCATGCAGAGCAGCCGCATCGACCGGAAACCAAGCTAAAAATGCCCATTCAGTATCTGGCTATCATTTATTACGATAGCCTCGATGACTTTGAAGACGATAGTTACAAAAACTAGCCTGTTTTAGTTGTTTAGGGTCAGTGTAAAAATAGCTTACTTTCTATTATTTGGCCGCAGTGTGGTAAAGCTACTCTAATAGTTTTAACCTGACCCAAATATCTAAGTAAGCGAGCCATTGTTCAATCCTTGAATAAGGAGAATAGTTTGAGCCTAAATAACTTTATCACCTACTCGTTTACGGCTTACTATGTTTTTTTGACTCCTAACCGACATCATCGTCAACAGGGGTGATAGGCATTGGCGAAGTATGAATTATTTCGGCTTCAGATCCCGAGCCTATACCATGTAAAACATATTCTTTAAGATTAGAAAAATCAGAATAGTCCATCTCGCCATCGTATCCGTACATTCCAGACTCACGCTCTATGTGAGTTATCTTGTGACCATTCTCTTCGAGTTCTTCTATCCAAAATTTAGGGTTCAAGCTGGGTTTTGGATTAATTGCACACTTCACGCCACGCAGTCTTGAATATGATTGCTCTACATATTCTTTCATATAAAAACTACCATCGGACGAATAGTCTTGTATAAGCCAAGTCAAAATATGCCCCATGAACTCCTCTGCATGACTTTCAGCAGGAATGAGGCAACGAGACCAAAAACAGCCTATTCCAAGATTTTTTGCGACCCTGCCGATTTGCACGATTGATTCTAAGACTGCGACAACAGTTTGTGTCGACTTTATTTTTGCAGCATTACACCCAAGATATGAAAGCGTTTCCATGCACCTATATGCAAAATGGGAATTGCCTGAATTCAAGGCTGCGACTCCAAGCTCCTTAATATCGTAAGCATAAGTGGATATGTTGTACTTATCTAAATTGCTATTTTTATTATCTTCATTTTCCAACCGGTAGATACTTAACTCTGCAACGCGATGAATAGTATTGAGGACTTTCGAAGGCTCAGCTGTAGTTTTTAATTCCAGTGCTTTTTTCCCCATCCATACGGCATCGTACGAAATTTCCCTGGCAATTTCTGAACAAGGATCTGCCAACATCTCTTCTTTGGTCAAAAAATCACAAAGTTCCGAAGATAGCGATTGCAAAAATACTCCACCATCATCTACGTCAGCAACATTGTTAATTATTGATTTAAGGCGGTTTCTTGTTACGTAATTGATGCCGCCCTGAAGCCTGTAGTTATTATTAAAACCGCTTTTGGCTGTATAAGAATATGATGCAAATGCTAATTTGAGAGCAGCATCGATAGAATTTCGAAATACTAGGTAGTCATGATTCTCGATAGATACTTTGGCAAGAACTGATATGAAGTCCCATAAATCATTATTCTCTATACCTAAAGTACCAGGTTCAAAATTGTAAGCATGCGAGGGAATTTGAAATTTATCTATGTTTGCTAAGTATGCTTCATGCTCAGCAGCTTCTTTTTCCACCTCTCTTGATAAAGCGGATAGATACTTAGAAATAGTCTTATCGTTTATGTTTTTTCCGATTATATCTCTCGGATTCAGATAGGAAGATGTAAGTTCTGCATTATCGAATGCGGAAAAAATTAGGACAGGTAAAACCCAAAGCGCTACCAATCCAAATATGGCTGGTTCAAATAGAAATGTTACTAACGGTACGAACGGTAATGTAAGCAGCAAAACTATATTGAACCACTGCCTATTTGTAACCGCGGTATAAATTGCTTTGTATTTAGATAATTGATATCCAAAGAATGTGAAATTGACGGAAAATAGCGCTATAGAGAAATTTATGCCTAACAGCCAAGGAATAATCCTTTCAAAGTCAGCATTGAGAGACCCGGCTATCAGCAATGTTTCAATGACAAATAAAATTAGGTAACTCAATTTTGATTTTCCTATTTATCGCCGTCGTGCTTAAAAACATAACGCCAAGTTAACCTGCCGCGGCGTGTTTGTTTTTGTGATAGCGTCCATAAAAACGAACGGCGCAGCGGAGGTCAGGTTGAATTTTTTGTTAAGCATTTTTCACTCCAATAACTGGTATATTTCTGAGCAAAAAGTATGTATTTCAGAAAAATTATGTTCTGTAAGCATGTTTGTATACCCCTCCCCGCCGTAATCATCGAATTTTACTTGAGGAGGCAAAAGCTCCTTTAAGTCAGGGTTATTATTTAGGCACAGCTCCCTTAATTTATTGTAATTCAATCCAAATGACTCAGATGGTCGTTGGCCTCTTTCATTTTCATTCATGGATTCTATTGACTTCATTATGCCAAACGCTTTTTTACGTATATTGCTATTCATGTCCATTATCAGTCTTCTCCAAAAGTTCGACTTCAGCTAACAATTTTTCAATAGAATGCTCAAGGCCATTTTGCTTTTCTAGTAGTGCCTTAATATTTTTAGATGCACCTGCACTATTTGATTCTTCCGCTCTCTTGATTTGACGGTCTATGCTATCCACTATCCTATTAGTTGCTTCCAATTTAGCCATTAATCCTGAAATCGCAGATTGTTGGCTTAGAGCTATCGCAGATTTATTTTGTTGTTCAACTGATTGTTTAAGCTCATCAACTTGCATCTGTAAAGCCCGTTCTTGCTGCTCGAGAGCCTTGGTATTTTGGCCTAGCTCTTCGCCTTGCTGGAAATACCCAATAACTAGCCACAAAAAAGCTAAGGGAGCAAAAGCACCAGCAAAGAAATCACCCCATTCATTGAATCGCATTTCCGCGGCTGATTGCCAGTCGCAATATAGTAAGATTGCCCATATAGCAATCCAAATCACTGTAATCAACCATCCAAATATTATCCGATTGCTCATTATCTTCCTATACGAGTAATGCCTAACGCCAGGCTCTGACTTCATGGAGCGCATGCGTAATGCAGTCCCTACAGCCACTTGTTACATTTTTTCTCTATCGAACAGTAACTGCTCGCTGGTTTTGTATATCTCTGACCATGTACCACCAAGGTTGGTATAAGGGATTAGCTTGTACTCCTCATCATGCACTTTTAAGAAGACGACATTAGCACCCGATGATTGGTGAAGTTTTATAGCAGCTGATTTAATGCTATCACTGGAATTACAACCTAGATAGATGCACTTAATACTATCAAGTGGAATCTCAGAAACGTAGATTTCATTACCCAAAGCATCTTTGATATTTAGATTCTTACATTCGGACAATGCCTTGGTTATCCTGATCTCATTTTCGTAGCACCAAATATCAGATTTAAAGTACATATCTTCGATGGCCACATATTCATTTTCATACAACAGTTTTGCATCAATGATTGGTCTACGAGGCAGATAGTGCACTGGACTAGAATTTTTGATGAATTCACTATCTGGCTTAAACTCAACTACTATGCCTTGGTGTGACTCGGCATAGTGCGACCACATTAGAAAATTTGAAGGCATCATTGTCTCTGCTTGAGTAAGACACAATATTCCAATCTTCTCATTCAGGTGGGAGTAGATATTCTTTCCATCTAATTTTCTTGATTGAGTTTCTGTAGTGTGATCTGTAAGAAGATACTTTTCATAAGATGATTGGTGTCCATGTATAACAAACTGGCATGGTCTTTCTTCCCCCTCACCAAACCCTTCATCCAATACATGAAATTCAGGCTGGAGCTCAAACGGATCATTAAATGCCTTAGGTTGAGAAAATCTTATTGTTTGATTTTTGAGGAAACACTCTGCAGATATATTTCCCAAGTATTTATATGTTTTCACCCAAGATCCCTATTTGGCACCAAGAAATGTAACTCCCAAAGCAACGGCGCATAGCGTCCGATGGACTTTTCTTGTTAGGTTTACTCAGCTTCATTTTCGCTAATACTTTTTGATACATATACCGTAAACGAAACCACAATAAGCGTGAATCCGCACAAGACTTCATAGATTGTAAATGCCTGAGCAACGAGGTTATTGGGTGTTATCTCTCCGTAGCCAAGCGTGGTGATAGTTACACCACTGAAATAGGTGGCTTGTAAAATCGAGACTGCACACTTGTGACACTCTGAACTACATGAAAGTGAACCAAACCATGAATTCAAACCAAAATATATCAGCCCAAATAATAGAATGAGTTCAACATAACTCCTCATAGCTAATGGAATTCGCTCATGGTACATCAGTGTCGAAGAATGCTCTTTGGTTCTTAGATGCGATGAAGCATCCTTGATAAAGGCCATAAAAATCTCATTTATCCGAGACAGCGCATACAGAAATATCGGAGCAAAAATTAGTGATTCAAACACACTTAAATCAGAACCGAGAAAAATAGACAAGACTAGAAAGGATATTGTGATCAGGAAGTACTGCCAATTTCTACTTATAATGAGCTTTCTTAACTGTTCTGGCTCGTCGGCAACAAGGGACTTACAAAATGCAGCATATAACATTGTCGGCGATAGGATATGAACGATAGCCTTATATCCCTCCTCCTTAAACCTAGCCCTCAAAAACTCAATGATGCGCACTAATCTCTCCTAGAACCCTAACGCCGCATTCACCGGCGAGTCCAGTGCAATGCTTTGTTAGGGATTATAAATCAAGTTGCAATGTATCAAGCGATACGATTCTCGACTGAAGGATTTTTAAATCATTAAGGGGATATTTACCTAAGTTCCCGTTAATAAAGTCAACTAATTCAGGTATATCGCTATCCTCTTTCACAAAAATATATCTAATGTCAGAGGGAGAAAATTGTAGTTTGTGCTCTTCCATTTTTTTATTCTCTTCATCCCTAGAAGAGTCAAAATCATCTTCTTCAATTATTTCTGTACCTGGGGGAACATATCTCCATTCATTCTCCTGGTAAAATTCTTTCTCCACGACTTCTCCAGATATCACCATTTTTCCGCTTACTGGTTTCAGCAATGACCATAACCCGTATGAAGCCTCGACACTGCTAGGTTTTTTATCATCCATTTCTTCCCATAGGTGTTTCATTAACCGCTGAAGTTGGCCTCCTGAAGGACTATACGCAACTGGATTTAAGTTATTCTTTCTTCCCCAGTCTTTAGTAAGGCCGATGCCATAATTCCCGTAAAAGTCCGTATGCTCAGAAATTCTTGACAGCGGAATATCACAGAAACAAGACATAGGAAATGCAAGGTATTTACGCCCTTCCATTCCAAACCACTCAATGTCTTCAAGACAGAAACGCGGATGAATACCGTCACCGAGAATAAGTTTTAAGATGTCCAATGACTTTGTAAAGTGAAATAAATTATCTGATTTAGGTTTCATTGTTATTCCGTCTTTCGAGGCTAAATAGCCCTAACAGTCTGTTTGATGAGGCCAATTTTTTGAACTAGCAATGAAAAATAGTGCCTGACATTTTTTAATTTGGAAGGCGGTTTTAGAAAGTCATGTAATGATTTTATTCAGGTAGTCGCAGGAAACTGGCCGCCGACTGATGGTTGTTAAGATGAGGGACCACTCCCAAGCAGGGAGCATCAATGCGGCTCGTTAAGGTCTCTATCATTTCAGTTGATTCTGATTGTTCAGCCACATGATTCGCCACCCAGCCAGCCAGTTTGAGACCTTGTTGTTCAATGGCTGCCACGGTCAATAAGGCATGATTAATACAACCTAGTTTAATTGCCACCACCAAAATCACCGGCAATTGAAGTTCAACAGCAAGATCGGCCATGGTGCTTTCTGCGTTTAGTGGTACATACCAGCCTCCCGCACCCTCCACAATGACTGCGTCTGCTTGTTCCGCGATTAATTCATATTTGCCTTTAATGTTGGCAATAGAAAGTGTTACCCCCTCACGCTCAGCCGCAATATGCGGGGCAATAGCTGGTTCAAAGGCATAAGGATTGATTAGTGAATAGGCTAAATCCGTCTGGCTTTGTTTGATTAACGCGAGTGCATCCTCATTTTTCCACTGCCCATCTAACCACTCACAACCGCTGGCAATCGGCTTCATACCAACTGTTTTATAGCCTTGTTGTTGCAGTAGAGATACCAAGCCCACACTGATGAAGGTCTTCCCTACTTCAGTATCTGTACCTGTTATAAAAAAATGTGTGCTGGTCATAATCGTTTGATCTCACTGATCGGAATATAAACACTGTCGTCATCAGTTCGGCATTGGCCTGATTGCGCTAATTTCCATGCATGACCAAAGATGACTTCATAACTGGCAGGTAAACCGTCAGCTTGGCGAAATGTTTCATACGAGGAAATCACTTTTTGCATCAGTTGCTTGCCGGTCAGACCACGACGACGGCCTTCATTCACATTACGAGCACCAAGGATTTTCAAATCGCGCATCACACTCATCGCATCGTTATAACTTAATGTGTAAGGTTCCATATCCAGCACACAATCAGCTAAGCCACTGGCTGTCATCGCATCGCCCACATCATGCATATCGTAAAATAAATTCACATGTGGATAGGTATCGACTTCAGCCCAAGCCTGACGTAGCTCGGTCAAGGTATCCGGCCCCAGACTGGTAAACATCAATAGTCCCTGTGGTTTAAGCACTCGAAAGATTTCGCTGAAACAACGTTTAGGATCACACCACTGTAATGACAGATTGGCATAGATAAGATCAACGCTGTTATCGGCCAGTGGAATGGCTTCGGCATCACCCGCCAAGACCTGTAAATGCTTCTGCTTCGGTAGCCAGCGTTTAATGCCTTGATCATGCCGATAACGCTTTTCAGCCTGCTTTAACATTTGTGGTGCAATATCGACAGCGACTAATTGGGCATGAGGATAGCGCTTTTGCAATAACGCTAAGTTACGTCCGGTCCCCGCCCCTAAATCCACTATGGTCTGCGGTTCAATAGTGATATATGACAGGCGCTCTAATAACTCATCGGCTGTTTGTCTTTGCAACACAGCCACATCATCGTAATGCTCGGCGGCGGCAGAAAATGACTGAGCCACTCTTTTTTTATCGGGACGGTATTCACTCATGGATAAATTGTTCTATCACTAATTGGCATTGCTGAGGCTGCGAAATAAACGGCGCGTGGCCTAATCCCGGCATCACATCAATGCGCAGTTTTGGCTGCAACTCCTGTACATATTCCGCTAATGACACTGGAATAAGTTGATCATTCTCTGCCAGGATCATTTGTGTGGGGCAATTTACAGTGGCAAGTTCATCTCGTAAATCCCATTCAGCCAGACACTTTAAGCCTGCCTGTAATGCCTCTGGTTTTGGTTCATGCTGTTGAGCCAGTTGTTCACTTAATTGTTTAATCACCTGCCGGGGCTGATTCGCGCCTTTTGCTTGCAGCATAATAAAACGCTGCAAGGTCTGTTGTTGCTCTTCAGCTAAGCTGGCTGAAAAGGTATTAAACACCTCAGCAGCCATGGCACAAGGCCAGTCGTCTGTTTGCACAAAGCGTGGATTACTTGCCAGCATAATCAGTTTTTTTACGTTATCAGGATAGTGTTTAGCCATGGCTAATGACACCTGTCCGCCTAATGACCAGCCCAGCCAAATGGCCTTTTCTGGTAAAGCCTCTGCTAGCTTGGCTAATAAGGTGCTTAATTCAAAATCACCTGCGTGCCAATCACTTTGACCATGTCCGGGTAAATCGACAAGATGGCAGCGAAAGTGCTCGGAGAGTAATTCAAGCAAGGGTGACCAGACACTGCTATGCATACTCCAGCCGTGAACCAATACTAAGTCTGGTCCCTGACCAATGCTGTTAATGTGCATACGCCTGCTCCAATGCACTAAGCAGTCTGTTCACATCCTGTTCTGTATGGGCAGCAGAGAAAGTAATTCTCAATCTGGCGGTATTTTTAGGCACTGTCGGTGGACGGATAACCCCAACCAGAATGCCTTCTTCTTCTAATTTCGCCCCGATTTCCAGCGCCTTTTTATCTTCACCGATAATGACGGGTTGTATTGGCGTCATCGATGGCATCAGTTCCAGACCGAGTTGTTCAGCACCTTGTCTGAATTGCTGAATTAATTGCTGAAGTTGGTCACGTCGCCATTGTTCTTTTTCAACCAAATCCAGACTGACCAGCGTCGCAGCTGCAATGGCCGGCGGTTGTGCCGTGGTATACACATAACTGCGTGCTTGTTGAATTAAGGTTTCAATGACCAGCTCGTCGGCAGCGACAAAAGCGCCTCCTGTACCAATCGCTTTACCTAAGGTGCCCACCACAATGGGGGCTTTATCTGCTGCGATTTGGTAATGCGATACTGTGCCACGACCGCCTTCACCAATCACACCAAAGCCATGGGCATCATCAATCAGAACAGCGGCGTGATGTTGTTCAGATAAGGCCATAATTTCAGGTAAAGGAGCGATATCACCATCCATACTGAATACACCATCACTGACTATCAGCCGATGTTTTGCTGTGGCGGCATTATGGAGTCGTTTGTGTAATAGACTCATATCCGCGTGCGGGTAGCGTAACTGGTCGGCATCAGTCAGACGGCCACCGTCTAATAGAGAAGCATGATTCCATTTATCTTGGATTACCGCATCACCGCGATTAAGCAGACCATCAATCACACCGAGATTCGCCATATAACCAGTGGAAAAAAGCAGTACGCGTTGTTGACCTGTAAAATCCGCCAGCTTTTCTTCCAGAGCCTGATGGTAATAACTATGACCAGTTAATAAATGTGCGGCACCACTACCGACACCCTCTTTGTCTACCGCATGTTTGAAGGCTTGTTTGATATCAGGATGGGCAGCAAGACCAAGATAATCATTGCTACAGAATGACAGAATAGATTTGTTGCCGAGCTGAATATGCACACCTTGCTCACCAACACGCAGCCGGTTTTGCCGATAACGCCCCGCCGCTTTGCGTTCAGCTAAAGCGGCGGTCAGTTCATTATGCCAAGGGAGTTTGGCCACTCGAAAATTGAGACGTTATGCTGCTGAAGAACAGCTACGTTCTTCTGTTTTTTCTTCACCAACCCAAGGCGTGATACCTAAACGTTTGAACAATTGCTGATCATGATTAGTATCAGGGTTGTCAGTGGTTAACAGTTTTTCGCCATAGAAAATTGAGTTAGCACCGGCCAGGAAACACATGGCTTGTAACTCATCGGTCATATGCTCACGACCAGCTGATAAACGCACAAATGATTTTGGCATCATGATACGGGCAACAGCAATGGTACGAACAAACTCGATTGGATCCAGATTATCAACACCATCTAATGGCGTACCTTCGACTTGAACTAATAAATTGATAGGTACACTTTGTGGTTGGGTTGGCAGGTTAGCCAGGCTGATTAATAAACCAGCGCGATCATGACGACCTTCGCCCATGCCAACAATACCGCCGCTACACACATTGATACCAGCATCACGGACGTGGCTTAAAGTATTCAGACGGTCTTCATAAGTACGGGTAGTAATAATTTCACCGTAGAACTCGGGTGAAGTATCCAGGTTATGATTGTAATAATCCAGACCGGCTTCTTTTAAACGTTTCGCTTGGTGCTCTTCCAACATGCCCAAAGTGACACAGGTTTCCAAGCCTAAACTTTTCACACCTTCAACCATTTCAGCAACGCGTTCCAAGTCACGGTCTTTCAGGCTGCGCCAGGCAGCGCCCATACAGAAACGGTTGGCACCGGCTTGTTTAGCTTCGTTAGCGGATTTGATCACTTCATCAAGTGGCATCAAAGGTTCTGCTTTGACGGCTGATTCATGGTGTGCACTTTGTGGGCAATAACCACAGTCTTCGGCACAACCACCGGTTTTAATACTTAATAAGGTACTAATCTGTACCGCATTAGCATCAAAATTGGCACGATGAACAGTTTGTGCTTTAAACATCAGGTCGTTAAAGGGCATGGCAAATAAGGCTTCAACCTCTTGCTGGCTCCAGTCGTTGCGGATTGTTGCTTGGGTTTCTGCTACATTCTCAGGCATGATGACTCTTTACTGATTTAAAGGATTAAATTAGGTCATGTCATGGCAAATTTGCTCTCACTGACACAACAATTCAGACAATTATACAGGAAAGTATTTCCAATTCCGTGTTTACTCTGCGGCTTGGCAACGGAAGGGCTAGCGCTATGTGAAAGCTGCATCGCTGAATTACCTGTTATCCAGCAGTGTTGTATTCACTGCGCGATACCAATAGAGCAAGGACAGATTTGCGGACAATGTTTGAAAAAACCACCCATTCAGGATTCCAGCCTGAGTCTATATCGCTATGAACAGGCGGTTCCCAGAATGATGTCAGCACTGAAATATCATCGGAAAATTCAGCTTGCAGACATCTGTGCCAGAGAATTTATTCTGCATCGCGGATTGGTTAAACCACCGGATGTGTTACTTCCCATACCGCTACATCCGAGCCGGCTCCGACAACGCGGTTATAATCAATCTCTTTTATTTGCCGATACGCTCGCTCAGCTATTGAAGATTCCCTGTCGACCAGAATTACTGAAACGTATCAAAAAAACGGCGACACAGACACAGCTTAATGCCAAGCAACGGCATAAAAATATGCGACAAGCTTTTAAGTATGATTCTTCTTTTGTACCTGAGCATGTAGCTATTATCGATGACGTGATGACATCCGGTGCAACAACACATGAAGCCGCACGTGTATTAAAACGGGCTGGCGTAGAGACAATAGAAGTATGGACAATTGCACGTGCAATAAGCCATTATTAGTGTTAACTAAATCACACTTAGGCTCATAAGGCGTTTGGATGCAAGATATCGCCACCTTACAAGCACGTTTGGACGAACTACTTCGCATCGCTAAAAGCAATGAGCGAAAACAAACCAATTTCCAGGAATATGAGCTGGCACTTCTTGCCAGTAACAATCTTCATGAGCTGTTAGGGATTGTACTGGAAGAGCATAAAGAGCGTTTTCAGCTGACTGATGTCACATTGCTGTTACACGATCCTGAATATGAATTTCAGCGCTTGATCGAAGCGCAGCCCGTCAAATCCTCGTGGCTCGATAAACTGATATTTACTGAATCAGCCCATTTATTAAATCAATATTTCAGCCCCTTACGTAAACCACGTCTGATCCGTTACTCGCCTCATCAACATGCTTTTTTATTTCCTGATCAAGCCGAGCTGGGTTCCATCGCCTTGCTGCCATTAATCAGACATGGCGTATTAATCGGTAGTTTGAATTTAGGCAGCCGCAATCCAAGTCGATTTGAAAGTAATATTGGCACTCAGTTTCTGGAACATCTGGCCGCAGTCATGTCAGCCTGTCTGGAAAATGCCCGTTTACACGAACATATTAAATTAGTCGGCCTGCGTGATCCTTTAACTGGCATTAATAATCGTCGTTTCTTTGATCAACGCATCAGTGAAGAAGTCAGTCGTGCCAAGCGGGTAAATAGTCCATTAACCTGCTTGTTTATTGATTTAGATTTTTTTAAACGTATTAATGATCACTACGGCCATCAAGCGGGTGATGCGGTGCTCAAACAAGTGTCACAATTACTCAATGACCGTCTGCGTAATAGTGATGTGCTGGCCCGTTATGGTGGAGAAGAGTTTGTCATTTTATTAGCGGATACCAGCGCCGAAGACGCCGCTTTGATAGCAGAGCAAATTCGCCATCGCGTCGAGAAAACTGAATTTATTATTCCATCCGGTAAAGCCATACACGCCACTCTCTCGATTGGCTCGGCAACACTTGGTCAATATGGTCATATCCATGACACAAAATCACTGATAGCAGCCGCTGATCAGGCTGTTTATGCAGCCAAATTATCGGGTCGAAATCAAATCAAACAGGCACGTTAAATGTTACTTACGACGTTTGTCATCAATACTTTTGTTTTTGTCAGCACCATACTCATCCACTACGAAACGTTATACCAGTTAGCTAAGCGCCTCCCTGCCTTGCATATTATTCATCGTTATCGGGTTTTACTGGCGGTGATGGTAGTGATGGTGGCTCATATCGTAGAAATTTGGCTATTTGCTATCGCTTATTACCTGATGATACAGGCTGATGGTTTCGGCACGCTGATGGGGAATATTGATTCCAGCTTGCTTGATTGCAGTTATTTTTCTTTCACTACTTATACCACGCTGGGTTTTGGCGATATCGAACCGACCGGTTATGTGCGCTTTTTAACCGGACTGGAGTCACTGACAGGATTAGTGATGATTACTTGGTCCGCCTCTTTTGTATTTCTGGAGATGCAGAAGTACTGGCCAAAACGCTAATCATTATTGGCTTATAATCGCTGAAGGGTGTCTGACATTCATATAAAACTGTTTACCCTGTCGATGAATCCAACCGCGCACTTCAAGTGTTTGGTTAAGGTAACTTTTTAAATCTCCAAAATAGGCGATGTCTTTCTTTTTGATCGCTAATCTGAAATGCGTATTCGCTTCCAGAAAAACCGTCTTTTTGCCATATTTTATTGATTTGAGTTTTAACTTAATTCGCTGCCAACCACGGTAATTCTTTCCTGTTTTTAACTCGGAAAGACGTTTTACCTGATAATCAGACAAAGACCAGAGGCCTTTTTCAGCTTGCTCTGCTTTGTTTTGTGCAGCAATGAGTTTATCGCTGTATCGCAAATTAGGTGGGATCAATGTCAGTGAGGCCAAACCTTGTTCAATAAGCATGGCATTTAAATAACGTCCATCCGGCAAAAAACAATGAGCTAATGCACGATCATATTTATCTCGCTGTTGCTGATCATATTCAATAAAAAGCTCCGGCTGACTTAACGTTTCTTTTAACCACTCTTTCGCCTTCTCACCACCCGCTTCGCCATCCCGATAACGGCTCTGGACCTCAGGGGTATTGATGCCCAGTAAACGAATGACTTGCCCGGATTGTAATTCGAGGGTATCACCGTCAATCACACGTTTAAGACTGACGCGATAACGGTAGGGTTTTGACTTGACTGATATTAAAGTCGCATTGTCTGATGGCTGATCGGAAAAAACAGTCCGCCCTTGCTCATTCTGTGATTTATAAACCGATGTGGGATAACAGACGGCCGGTATGATGATGGTGATAAACACCAGAATCATTCGCATCGTTTTCCTCCATGAATAACGATAGTGATGACTAAACTTCTTCAAGCATATTTGTTATTAGTGTTTTTTGCTTAACAATCTCTTCTCTGAGATCAGTAATCAAGGATTTCAACATTTGTGCAACTGAATTAAATCGTGTCGCGTGGCTCTCTGCATGCGCCGCTTCCACAGAACAATAAATAGCTAAATAATCGCCTTTGGCCACTGCGGCTGGTAATTCTTCCAATGTTGACTTGATTTCAAATAAGAGTTTTTTCTTTTCAGCCTCTGACTGACTGTCAGCGAGTGCCAGCAATAGTTCTTTGGAATTATCAATTTCATGTTTGATTTCCAGCCCTAGCTCCTGAATACCTTGGGTCAGCACACGGAATGCATCACCTTCGGAACCAGCCCTGGCAGCGGCACTGACGGCATTGGAAGCCAGTAAACGCATTTTCTTTAACATGGGATTAAGATCATCCATTGCCCTTGCCAGAGCATCTGCTTGCTGCTGCAAACTGGAAGAAGATATTTCTGATATCGCGTTCATTTAACCACCGACACAATACTGTAATGAATGACCAGACTGATAAAAATAATCAATCCAACCCAGTTATTATTTAAAAATGCTTGTAGACAGCGTTGTGGCTGCCGATCTTTTGCCAAAAACTGTTGATAGACAAACAGGGCGCTAGCCAGAGACAAGCCCAAATAAAAAATAAAGCTCATCTCTAATTGTAGGCCGACTAATACCATCACCACGATATAGGCGACTTGCATAATGCCTTGGATAATCAGGTCATCGTCACCAAATAACACGGCTGTTGATTTGACCCCAGCCAACAGATCATCTTCCCTGTCTGCCATCGCATAAAAAGTGTCGTACATCGTTGTCCAGATAATATTGGCCAGAAACAATAACCAGGCCATTACCGCAACCGTATTGGTTTGTGCTGCAAATGCCATGGGAATCGCCCAACCAAATGCCATGCCCAAATAAATCTGTGGGAAATAGGTATAGCGTTTCATAAATGGATATGTTGCGGCCAGAAAGACACCGCCCAGCGACAACCAAATAGTCAAACTATTCAGCAAGGACACCAGGATAAAGGCCACCAAGGCCATGCCTACAAAGACATACACCGCTTGTCTGGCCGTTAATTCACCCGTCGCCAAAGGACGGTTTTGTGTTCGCCAGACGCTGCCATCTATTTCCCTGTCGGCAAAATCATTAATCGCACAGCCTGCTGAACGCATTAAAACCACACCTAAAATGAACACAACTAACACCGTGAGATCAGGCATACCTTCAGCAGCAATCCACAATGCCGATAATGTTGGCCATAACAAAAGTAAAATGCCAATCGGTCTGTCCAGTCGCATCAACTGGATATAAGGCATGATACGTTGTTGAACCTTGCTCACACATGACTCCATTTTTCTGATGGCAGAAATATCTCACACACAAGTACTGGGTTCCCATTTAAGTAAAAACATGAGCGTCTTGCCCATAAAATATCAGGGCGAATGTCCAACCACTCGGTCGCTAATTGATACAACCACTGCTGCGAGGTTAAACACGCGACCTGAATATCACTTCGGCTTAATGTTGGCTCATCAAATAACATCTGGCCTAAAGGTTTTGTACCTAGGTTATCGAACCGAGACGGTAAGACTTGATAGGTGGATTGAGGAATAATCGTTCGGGCGTAGATTTCCGGTCTGTCACCATCACACAATAAAACCTCTCGCTCCAATTGAATACGCCGTAATGGTTGCTGAAGAAACAGGCTTTCTTCAGGCAAGGCGGTATGCCAGTCATAATGTAATAACTCGACATTCACTGCTTGCTCGCTGACAGATTGCAGACGCTTGGTGAGTGATCCGCTATCCGTCAGCCATTCGCGTAAGTCATACGGTAATGATGGCTTACGAGCTGGCAGCCAGTTTGTCCAATGCTTCATTCAAAATCCAACCAATTAAACATGCCCAAAATCAAGTTTGTGGGCAAACCAACGTGTCACTAAGGCTTCGGCTTTGTCCGGAGCTAACTCCAGCATTTTATTGGCCGCCAGCTCCATCACCGTTAACAGTTCCTGATCTTCCAGTAAATTAGCAACGCGAAATTGCGGCAAGCCTGTCTGACGAGTGCCGAGAACTTCACCTGGCCCACGGATTTCCAGATCACGCTGAGCAATCACAAAACCATCATTACTTTCACGCAGGCATTTTAATCTGGCCTGACCATTCTCAGACAGTGGCGCATGGTACATCAAAACACAATGACTCTCGACCTGGCCGCGCCCGACGCGACCACGCAACTGGTGTAACTGTGCCAGCCCAAGTCGCTCGGCATTCTCAATCACCATCAAACTGGCATTAGGCACATCCACACCGACCTCAATCACCGTGGTCGCCACCAGCATATCTAACTCTCCAGACTTAAATGCCGTCATAACCCGTTCTTTTTCTGCTGACTTCATCCGGCCATGCACAAGGCCTATCTTCAAATCCGGTAAGCTGTCCTGCAAGGTAGTCGCGGTATCTTCGGCCGCCTGACACTGCAAATGTTCAGACTCTTCAATTAAGGTACACACCCAATAGACCTGACGGTTCTGTTGGCAAGCGGCGTGGACACGTTCAATTACATCCTGCCGGCGACCATCTGAAACAACCACTGTTGTGACAGGTGTTCTTCCGGGCGGTAACTCATCAATCACTGAGACACTTAGATCGGCATAAGCAGTCATCGCCAGTGTGCGGGGAATCGGGGTTGCCGTCATCACCAGTTGGTGTGGCATGGTATCGACATCACGACCTTTATCTCGTAAGGCCAGACGCTGATGCACACCAAAACGATGTTGCTCATCAATAATGACTAAACCCAGCTGATTAAATACCACTTCATCCTGAAATAACGCATGGGTACCTACAGCCACTTTAATCTCACCGGACTTTAGCTGTTCTAATACCTGTCGGCGTTCTGCTGCGGTCTGTTTTCCAGCACACCAGCCTACTTTCATACCTAATGGCGTCAGCCATTGTGTAAAGGTCTTGAAATGTTGTTCTGCCAGTAGCTCTGTTGGTGCCATCATCACCGCTTGTGCACCAGCACTGACAGCATCAATAGCGGCAAGTGCCGCGACAACGGTTTTGCCTGAGCCTACATCTCCTTGTACCAATCGCTGCATCGGAAACGGCTTGGTCATATCCGCTTCAATTTCCGTTAGTACTCGTTGCTGCGCTTTAGTTAACGGGAATGGCAACTGATTTAACAAGGCTTCGCGCTGTGCCGGGTCCGGATTTAATGCTGGTGCCCGATGATGTTGTGTCTGCTGACGCAGCTTTTTCATGGTCAGTTGCTGAGCCAGTAACTCTTCATAAGCCAGTCGTTTTTGTGCAGGATGTTGCCTGTCGATCAATTGCTGCACAGGTGCATCCGGCGGCGGTTGATGCACAAACTTCAATGCCTCAGTCAAAGAAAAATCAGCCACATTGTGACAACAGGCTTCAGGTATCACTAACTCCGGCATCAAACCATTTTCAAGACTGGCCAGCGCCTGTGTAATCAGTTTGCGAAGGGAAAGTTGATGAAGCCCTTCTGTAGTCGGATACACCGGTGTCAGTTCAGAATCGACCGGCACAATTTTATCGGCATCGATCAGCTGATATTCGGGATGTACCATCTCAAAGCTGGAAGGCCCATTACGTACTTCACCAAAACAGCGAATCTTACGGCCTTTTTCCAGCTGCAGTTGCTGAACTTTGGAAAAGTGGAAAAAACGCAGGATCAATGAACCCGTTCCGTCAGAGATATGACATAACAATGAACGACGACGGCCAAATTTCACTTGTGAGAGTTGAATGGTGCCTTCTACCAGGACTTCCTGTTGCAGTCTTAACGCACCGAGCGGCATTAAGCGGGTACGGTCCTGATATCTAAGTGGGAGGTGAAACAGCAGGTCCTGGACCTGCTGTACACCAATTTTAACAAGACGTTCGGCGACTTTTCCGCCCACGCCTTTTAATGAAGTCACGGGTTGTGATAATCCATTATCCGCCACCACAACCTTAACCTCCTAAAGGTTAATAATTACGCATTAAGATGCAGAATTGCATCCATTTCCACAGGCACATCTTTTGGTAAAGAAGCCACACCAATCGCTGCACGTGCTGGGTAAGGCTGTTCAAAGTATTCCGCCATAATTTCATTCACGGCACCGAAATAGCTTAAGTCGGTCAGGTAGATATTCAACTTCACCACATCCTGCAAACTACCACCAGCCGCTTTGGCTACCGCAGACAAATTATCAAATACACGTTTAACCTGCGTATTAAAGTCACCTTCGATAACGGTCATGGTTTCGGGTACCAATGGAATCTGTCCTGACAGGTAAACCACATCACCCACTTTTACTGCTTGTGAGTATGTGCCAATAGCTTCAGGGGCATCCGCTGTATGAATAATTTCGCGAGACATTCATTTCTCCATCAAAGTCTGGTTTTAATTAATACGAGTAATTCTTTCTACCATGTCGAGGCGACGTAAGCGGCGGATAACACGCGCTAAATGCTGGCGATTGGCTACTTCGATGGTCAGACGTAAATCAGAGTAGCCACCATCACGCTCATCAACGACAACATTGTCGATATTGGAATCGGACTCAGACACCACGGCCGCAATCGTCGCGAGGACACCACGTTGGTTTTTCACATGAATCATAATATCGACCGGGAAGTCACGTGATACATCAGGTGACCAGGCGACATCCAGCCATTTTTCATTCTGCACACGTAAATGCGACGTATTTTTACAGCCACGTTGATGAATAATGATGCCGCGACCACTACTGACATAACCATGAATGGGATCGCCCGGAATCGGATGACAACAACGGGCAAAGCTCACTACCATTCCTTCCGTGCCCGCGATCATCAGCGCCTGGGCTTCAGAATCCGGCGTTGATTCATGCACCAGTTTCTGGGCAATTAACAATGCAGAATGGTTACCGAGACCGATATCTTCTAATAAATCATCAAACTGTTTTAGTTCAAACTCATTAATCAGCTCGTTAAAACGTTCAACCGGAATTTCATCCAGATTAGTCGAGAACGCGGTCAGGTGTTTGTTTAACAAACGGCGTCCAAGTAACACCGCTTCTTCTGTCTGCAAATGACGTAAATAATTACGAATATTGGTTCGCGCTTTTGCCGTCACCACAAAATTCAGCCAGGCAGGGTTTGGATGTGAAGCAGGTGAAGTAATGATTTCAACAGACTCACCGGTTTCCAGCTGACTGCTCAGCGGTACAAGATGACGGCCAACACGAGCGGCGACACAGTTGTTACCCACATCACTATGCACGGCATAAGCAAAGTCGACCGCTGTAGCGCCACGTGGCAGGGTCAGAATTTCCCCTTTTGGCGTCGACACATAAATTTCATCGGGGAATAAATCGATACGCAGATTTTCCAGAAACTCCATCGAGTCACCAGAGCCTTTCTGCATTTCTAGAATCCCTTGCAGCCACTGGCGAGCTTTTCGGTGCGCCAGGTTGTTACCGACAGATTCACCGGTTTTGTATAACCAGTGAGCAGCAACACCGGCTTCTGCCATGTGATCCATATCACGGGAACGAATCTGCACTTCAATAGGCACACCATAAGGACCAAACAACACCGTATGCAATGACTGATAGCCATTGGCTTTAGGAATCGCAATATAATCTTTGAATTTACCTTGTACCGGTTTGTACAGGTTATGCACCACCCCCAGCATCCGATAGCAGGCGTCCACATCATCGACAATAATGCGGAAAGCATAGACATCCATCACCTCAGAGAATGACAGTTGTTTGCTGACCATTTTTTTGTACAGGCTATACAGGTTTTTCTCACGCCCCTGAATATCAGCGCTCAATCCTTCCTGTTCCATTCGGTTCAGAATAGACGCGGTGATCTGCGTAACGATTTCTTTACGGTTACCACGAGATTTTCTTACTGCGTCCTGCAGCACACGGTAGCGAATCGGATATAAAACATGAAACCCCAGATCTTCCAGCTCACAACGCATTAAATTCATGCCGAGGCGTTGAGCAATGGGTGCGTAAATATCCAATGTTTCGTTGGCTATGCGACGGCGTTTTTCAGGACGTAAATGACCCAGCGTGCGCATATTGTGGAGACGGTCTGCTAGCTTAACGATAATAACGCGGATATCACGTGACATCGCCAGCAGCATTTTTCTTAAGTTTTCAGCCTGAGCATGCTTTTGCGTTTCAAAAGCCGCTTTTGCTAATTTGGTAACACCTTCGACTAACTCACCGACTTCTTCACCAAATTCAGCGGCAAGGTCAGCTTTTGTCAGAGCAGTGTCTTCAATCACATCATGAAGCAATCCGGCCATGATGCATTCATAATCCATATGCATCATGGCCAGAACATGGGCGACGGCTAGCGGGTGGGTGATGTATCGCTCACCACTTCGGCGAGTTTGGCCTTCATGTGCGTTATCCGCGAAATGATAGGCTCTTCGTATCGCATCGACCTGACCAGATTCCAGGTAGTTAGCCGTCGCATAGCACAAGTCATCTATTGTCAGTTTGGGTTCTGACTCCTGGATAAAATCCAGTTCAGAAGCAACGGATGGCTTGGCACTCACTGTCGTTTATTCTTCCGTTTGTAATTCTTCGTCACTGACGATGCTTTCAGCAGCATGTTCACGTGCATTCGTCTTTTCGAGAATTTCACGACCAACTAAACCTGCAGCAATCTCACGTAACGCTAAAACAGTAGGTTTGTCATTATCAATGCTGACCATAGCGTCATCACCCATGGCGATTTCACGAGCACGTTTTGAAGCAACCAGGACTAATTGGAAACGGTTATCAACATTTTCTAAACAATCTTCAACAGTAGTACGAGCCATGGTTTTTCCCAGTTAAAATTTAAAAAATCAATTTTACGAAATATCTTAGCTTTGAGCCAGTAATTCAGCGATTAAGTCCGCTTGAATATTTTTTTGAATCGCTAAGGAATGACGCTGTGCAACGATGATAGATGACAAACTGGTCAATGCCTGTTCAAAATCATCATTGACGATTATGTAGTCAAATTCGACATAGTGCGAGATTTCATTCTCTGCATCACGCATACGTCTGGAAATGACATCCTCATTATCCTGACCGCGATTGCGTAAGCGTTGTTCCAAAGTCGCTTTTGATGGCGGCAGAATGAATATGCCAATCGCTTGCTGGAAATTGTTTCTGACTTGTTGCGCACCCTGCCAGTCAATTTCCAGAATGACGTCAAAGCCTTCACTTAATAAAGTCTCAACCGTTTCAGAAGATGTGCCGTAGCTGTTATCAAATACCGTGGCTGACTCTAGAAACTGGCCAGCATCTCGCATCGCTGAAAACGTTTGCTGATCGACAAAATGATAATCCTTACCATCAATTTCACCTTCACGAGGAGGTCGAGTTGTGTGTGACACAGATAGTTTAATTTCAGCATGCTGTGCAATAAGCGCGTTGACCAAACTTGTTTTGCCCGCACCTGATGGTGCAGCCACAATAAAAAGATTACCCATCATAAAATTCTGAACGCTGTTAGGAATAATTGGGCAATTATGACAAAAAGCCCTGTGTTTCACCATGAAGGATCTAACGCTGAGTTCATTTTTATAAAATATACAAGTCTAGACGATGAACATAAGCAACTTATTTTCATATGCCAATTCACATTGACACAATTATCAATCATAATGATTGTGCGCAATAAATTATGTGCACTAGTACCAAGGTACAATATAAAAATGGTTGTCCATGCATATAATTATCACAGCGTAACAAACTAGTGGAATTACCGACGATTCCTTCATAACTTCTTTGAAAGCAAACTAGTTCAGCGATTAACTACTTCCTCATTTGGAGGGGAAAATGAAAATATTAAAGACTTTAGCAGGTGTGGCTCTGTCACTCTTCATCGCAGGTTCAGCTTCCGCTGCTCACCTCAGCGACAAAGTTATTTATGCGACAAAAAATAAAAAAGAAAGCACAATTCAGCACTTTGCAGGCGCTTATCAGTACGTAAGTACAGATGGTAGCTTCACCGCTGGTACAGGCCCGGATTACGCATATCAAATCAATCCAGAGGCAACAACAAACTCGGTTAAACAAGACCAGTTAAACACCGCGTTTAATGCTGCTGAAGCTTCTGGTAATTATTCTGAACTGGTTGGCTACGATGTATTAGATTTTTACAGCACAGGTTCCTACCCTGCGGCTACAGAAAGCACCGACTTTTTCACCTCAGATGTGTTTTCAACCGGCTATGTGAATACAAGCTCACTCGGTCTGACATTTGAAGGCATCATGATCAAATCAGGTAACACTACCCTTGTCGCCTTATTCAGTGATGCGATTTCAGAGTTGTATTTCAAAACCTTTATTAAACAGGGCATTTCTCATATTGCCTTGTTCAACACAGCCCCTATCTCTGCAGTGCCAGTGCCTGCCGCTTTATGGCTGTTTGCTCCAGCATTACTTGGTTTAGTTGGTTTCCGTAGAAGGCAATCAGCGATTAAGTAAGATTGTCGTAAAAGCTCAAAAAAACGCGGCCAAAAGCCGCGTTTTTTTTACGTCTGATTGAAATGATTTTTCATCACTCAATATTCTGGATCTGCTCACGCATCTGTTCGATTAATACTTTCAGATCCACCGAGTAACGTGTGGTATCAGTATCAATCGATTTAGAGCCTAATGTATTAGCTTCACGGTTTAATTCCTGCATCAGAAAATCGAGTCGGCGACCGATAGGCTCATTCCGTTTCAATGTATGTTTCACTTCATTCACATGATTCTGTAAACGATCGATTTCTTCTGCCACATCGGCTTTTTGTGCTAACAGCACCATTTCCTGTTCAAGCCGTTCCGGCTCCAAATTCATCTCAAGCTCAGCAATCCGGTCTGATAATTTTTGTCGATGGCTGGCAAGAATTTCTGGCAGACGGACTTTAGTTTGTTCAGCAATATCGTTTATTTGCTCACAACGCTGAATAATCATTTGCTCCAGCGCCGTACCTTCACGCTCACGTGTTGCGACTAAATCTGCCAAGGCTTGTTTTAAAGAGTTCAGCACAGTTGCTTGTAACGCATCTTGGTCCAGGCTTTCAGTTTGAATAACGCCAGGCCATTGCATTACACGTAAAATATCAATCGGCGCGGCATTGTCTGTAAACGAAGCGAGCTGCTGATAGTTTTCCATGATGGTTTTCGCCAGACCTTCATTCATTTGTAATGAAGTCTGTATTTGTTCAGGCGCACGGTAACGTAATGCGACTTCCACTTTCCCGCGACTCAATGTGTCACTGATCAGTTTGCGCATCGCCATTTCAAATGGGCGAAAACTTTCTTCTAAACGGAAAGATACTTCCAGATAACGATGATTTACTGAGCGAATTTCCCAGCTCAAGCTGCCAAGCTCAGTTTGCTCCTCATGGCGGGCAAAGGCGGTCATACTTCGTGTCACAATCATGTCCTATTTCTGAATTAATCTGACATCTTACAGAAAACCATTGTTAAAAAGCATCTGCGGCAGTGATTTAGGGCAGGTATAATAGATTAAATTTGACTGAGGAAAAGCGAATATGCGTCCAAGTGGTCGTCAACCCAATGAATTAAGACTCGTTAATATCACCCGTAACTACACCAAACATGCCGAAGGCTCAGTACTGGTAGAGTTCGGTGACACCAAAGTACTTTGTACTGCAACCGTTGAAGAACGTATTCCACAATTCTTACGTGGTACAGGTGAAGGTTGGGTGACCGCTGAATATGGCATGCTTCCTCGCTCTACCGGTAGCCGCATGCAACGTGAAGCAGCCAGAGGTAAACAAGGCGGCCGTACAATGGAAATCCAGCGCCTTATCGGACGCTCATTGCGTGCAGCGATTGATCTGAAATCATTAGGCGAACGTAGCATTACCATTGACTGTGATGTGATTCAGGCTGATGGCGGAACACGCACCGCATCTATTACCGGTGCCTATGTCGCTCTGCATGATGCCATCAGTCATTTGATGAAGACTAAGAAATTGAAATCCAGCCCTCTGCATGGTCAAGTAGCGTCAATCTCCGTCGGGATTTATAACGGTACTCCCGTATTGGATCTGGACTATGATGAAGACTCCTCTGCTGAGACAGATATGAATGTAGTGATGAATGACGCAGGCGCTTACATCGAACTACAAGGCACAGCTGAAGGTCATGCCTTCCGAGCTGAAGAATTACAATCCATGTTGGATCTGGCTAGTCATGGCATCAGTCAACTTATGGAAAAACAACGGGAAGTACTGGCAGTATCATGAAAAAAATCGTCTTAGCGACCGGCAATCAAGGCAAGCTTCGTGAGTTTGCAGAAATACTCGCCCCTCTCAAAATCAACATCGTCTCGCAAGCCGATCTTGGTGTCATTGAGGCTGAGGAAACCGGTTTAAGCTTTGTCGAAAATGCCATCATCAAGGCTCGCAATGCCTGTAAACAGACTGGCCTGGCAGCCATTGCTGATGACTCTGGTATTGAAGTAGATGCCCTGCGCGGTGCGCCGGGCATTTATTCTTCTCGCTATGCCGGTAAGTCTGCTACAGATAAAGACAATATTGCTGCTCTGTTAGACGCACTGAAAGATGTGCCGGCCTCTGAGCGCAGTGCCCGTTTTCAATGCGTTATTGTCTTCATGCGTCATGCTGACGACCCGACCCCCCTGATATTTCAAGGTAGTTGGCAAGGTCAAATAATGACGGAAGCCGTTGGGGATTCAGGCTTTGGTTATGATCCGATCTTTTTTGTTCCCGAAACGGGCTGCAGTGCAGCAGAACTTAGTTCAGAACAAAAACATGCGATCAGCCACCGTGGTCAAGCAATGCATCGGTTTGTTGAAGAATTCCCATACAATCGCCATCAGTTTTGATCACATTTTTAGCTACAATTTAATGTGATGCTTCGATACCGATCGCCATTCATCACGCTATTTCTGGCTTTATCCGCTTGTTCATCCCCCTACGCTGAGCATCCTATAAAACCGATCCGTAGTAGTCAGAGCCTGAATGATATATGGGACAATGATTATCGTTTTTTTATTGGTCAGCCCACTCCCGATCGTTTTTCAGTCTGTCACAGCATGAGCTGCTATAAAATCAGTGAAGCTAGCATTAATAAGCAGGATTGGCAGGACATTCTCACACTGTTTGCCAACACCGACAGTGCTGAAGATGAACGCCATGCAGTAGAACAAGCCATTGCCAGGTTAGAATTTCTGGTCGGAATACAGATTGGCAGCCAGCATGATTTAGCACGTAACCAGATAGCGTCTAATCGTTATGGTCAGATGGACTGTGTTGATGAGGCCACCAATACCAGTGTCTATCTGCGTATGCTTGAAAATGCTGGTGCTTTAACATGGCATGATACCGCTTCACGTATGTCACGGGGTATTTTGCAGGGTCAGGCACCACATAACACGGCGACGATGATTGATACGCAGACACAGACCCGATATGCCGTAGACTCATGGTTTTATGCGAATGGAAAAGCTCCGATCATTATCCAGTTGGATAAATGGATGTCAGGCTGGGAACCGGAACAACAATAATGTTCAACTTTACAAGCTTACCGCCTCTTAGTCTTTATATTCATGTGCCCTGGTGTGTACGTAAATGCCCGTACTGTGACTTTAATTCGCATGATAATCACCAAGCATTACAGGAAGATGCTTATATTGATGCATTGATACGTGACCTCGAACAGGAATTACCCCTCGTATGGGGACGCACGATTAATACCGTATTCATCGGTGGGGGCACACCCAGTCTGTTTTCTGCAGAAGCCTATGAAAGGCTTTTTTCTTCAATCAGAGCATTACTGCCGTTACATCATGATGCTGAAATCACTTTAGAAGCTAATCCAGGTACGGTGGAAGCAGGTCGTTTTCGTGAATACCGTGATGTCGGCATCAATCGGTTGAGTATCGGTATTCAAAGCTTTGATCAGGATGCGCTGAAATCTCTGGGCCGTATCCATGATAGTCAACAAGCCATCAAAGCGGTTGAGTATGCCCATCAGGCTGGTTTCGATAGTTTTAATCTGGATCTGATGTTTGGTTTACCCGGACAGGATGAAAACAAGGCCCGGCATGATGTTGAAACCGCTATCGCGCTAGCACCACCACATATCTCCTATTATCAATTAACGATAGAACCTAATACGCTGTTTTATGCTCAACCGCCAAGTCTTCCGGATGATGATCCTATCTACGACTGGCAGCTAGCTAATCAGGCAAGACTCGCTAAAGCGGGTTATATGCAATACGAAACTTCTGCCTATACGCAAAATGGTCATCAATGCCGCCACAATGTGAACTACTGGCGTTTTGGCGATTATATCGGCATCGGTGCAGGTGCACATGGCAAAATCAGCAGTGCTTCCCCACAACAAATTCAAAGGCGCGTAAAACAAAAACAGCCACAAAAATATATGGAAACAGCGGGTACAAAAGCAGAGTTAGTTGAGCAAACCTATGTCAGTACCGATGATGTTGGATTTGAATTTATGCTTAATGCAATGCGTTTGTTGGATGGTGTGCCTACCCCACTTTTCCAACAACATACTGGCGTACCGATTTCGACGATAAAACAAGCTATGCAAAAAGCCGAACAGTTGGAATTATTAGAGCATACGATCGCGAAAATACGACCCACAGAAAAAGGCCAGCGCTACCTGAATAGTCTCATTGAGCTATTTATAGAGGCATAGTATCCTTCAGCATACACATATAAGGAAACGTCTATGTCGCCCCGTTCTCTGCTTATCATTGGCACAGCATTATTCTCTTTTATGAACCTGTGCCAGGCTGAAGTAATCTCCATTACCGATCCCAGCTATGAAGTGGCAAATGATCCTTCAGGCATAGTCCGGCCCACAAGAGGAATGACAATGGCTCAGGTTAAACAACAATTTGGAGAACCAGAGACAACTCATCCGGCAGTGGGTCAACCACCTATTACACGTTGGGAATATGCAAAGTTTGAAGTGGTGTTTGAATACGACAAAGTGATTCATTCAGTTGTCGTTAGATAAGAGCTAAGACAATTCAACAACAGAAAATTTAATCGTCCTGACTCGGCTCAGGTTCAATATTCAGGAAACGTTTTAATGCCCATTTCGGCAGCGTTCCCATCCTTGCATGATGTAGGGAATCAGACTCAATAACAATCAACACCAACACACTTACCAGTGTTGGCAGAATCCCAAGCCCGCCGATCATGGCATAGACCGCTTCTTTCATCATGCCAAGATACATATGACCCAGCACACCTAAGGTCGACACGCTAACCAGCAGAACGAGAATCATCATAAAGAAACGACTCCAGCGGCGTGCTACTTGCCAATGCGCCCAGACGAATTCGCCGTCTTCACGTTTTACCTTACTGGATCGCCAGTAAGTATACCCCAGTGCCATAAATGAAATTAATGGCACCAGGAATAGATACTTCATGTACGACGGACCGAACGTCGAAATCGCGGTAAACACAAGAATATGGTTACCAATTAAGTTACTCAGAAAAATATCATGAGGCAACTTGGCGCGAGCGATTTCCTTTTCAGTAGGGTCCGCGTAATAAGTCATGTCATTACGCCATATTATTCAAAATGGCTTCACGAACAGCGTCAAGTTCAGCATTTACCGTGACGACAGCAGAAGTACTTTGTTTAATAGCAGTATCAGGATCTTTTAAACCATGACCCGTTAATGTACAGACAATCGTACTGCCTTCTGGAATTTTGCCTGATTTAATATCGCGCATTGCACCCGCTAAAGAAGTCGCTGAAGCAGGCTCACAGAACACACCTTCTTTTTCAGCTAATAATTTCTGTGCAGCCAGAATTTCTTCATCAGAGCATTCATCAAACCAACCACCAGACTCTTCTTTCACCTGCCAGGCTTTATCCCAGCTTTGTGGGTGACCGATACGAATCGCTGTGGCGACTGTTTCAGGATCATCTACCATATGGCCACGCATGAAAGGCGCGCTGCCTGCAGCCTGATAACCAATCATCTTAGGACGGTTACCTACAATAGCACCACCCGCATATTTACATTTACCACCACAATAAGCACATGAATCAGTGACATGGTCACCAGAATCACATGAGTATTCGCAATAACCAATCCAGTGAGCAGTGATATTGCCGGCATTACCAACGGGCAAACAGTGATAATCAGGTGCGCGACCTAACTCTTCCACAATTTCAAAGGCAGCTGTTTTCTGTCCCTGTAAACGATATGGGTTAATCGAGTTAACAATAGTGACCGGCGCATGTTCAGCGACTTCTTTCACTAACTGCATGCCCTGATCAAAGTTACCTTTGATTTGAATAACGGTCGCACCGTGCATCATAGCCTGGGCCAGTTTACCTTGTGCAATTTTGCCGTCAGGAATAAGTACAAACGCAGCGATGCCGGCACGTGCAGCATAAGCGGCAGCCGCAGCGGATGTATTACCTGTTGAGGCACAGATAATCGCTTTGCTTCCCTCTTCTACCGCTTTGGTCACAGCCATGGTCATACCGCGGTCTTTAAACGATCCTGTTGGATTCAGACCTTCGTACTTAACATAAATATCGACATCCTTACCCAGCTCTTTTGTAATGTGGTTTAGCTTAATAAGCGGGGTATTGCCTTCACCAAGACTGATCAGGCGGGTATCGTCATTGACTGGTAAACGGTCGCGATAGCGCTCAATTAATCCAGTGTAACGTGGTCGAAATGACATAATAATTTCCTCTAAATGAATTCTTTATACAGGCTTAACCACCAAGAGATTCCATGCGAATACGCATAATAGAATCCGGTACGGTATCCAATGCTTCAATTTGCGCAATGGCCTGGTCCATATTTTTCTCTACCACAGCTTGGGTCAGCATGATAATCGGTACCATGCCTTCATGTTCTTCAGGCTGCTTTTGCAAGATGGCTTCAATATTGATGCCTTCATTGCTTAAAATTCGTGTGATATCGGCTAACACACCCGGTTTATCCAAAGTATGAATGCGTAAATAATAAGAGGTCACCACTTCTGACATAGGCAGAATCGGCGTGTCTTTTAATGCATCAGGTTGGAAAGCCAAATGAGGTACGCGATTTTCAGGATCGGTGGTCAAAGCACGAACGATATCCACGATATCTGCCACAACGGCTGAAGCTGTCGCTTCTGAACCAGCACCTGCACCGTAATACAATGTTGGGCCAACTGCATCACCTTTAACCACAACCGCATTCATCACACCATTTACATTGGCTAATAAACGTCGCTGCGGAATCAAGGTCGGGTGAACTCTTAGTTCCACACCGGCTGTGGTTTTCTTCGCAATACCCAAGTGTTTAATGCGGTAACCCAATTCATTGGCATTCAGCACATCTTCTTGCGCTATACGGCTGATACCTTCGGTGTAGCATTTATCAAACTGCAACGGAATACCAAACGCAATTGAAGCCATAATGGTGAGTTTATGCGCCGCATCAATACCTTCAATATCAAAGGTAGGATCGGCTTCTGCATAACCCAACGCCTGTGCTTCCGCTAAAACATCAGCAAAATCACGACCTTTTTCCCGCATTTCAGTCAGGATAAAATTACCCGTGCCATTGATTATGCCCGCTAACCATTCAATACGGTTACCAGCCAGACCTTCACGCATGGCTTTGATAATCGGGATACCACCAGCAACTGCCGCTTCGAAGGAGATGGTGACGCCTTTCTCCTGAGCAAGCTCAAACAATTCATTACCATGCATGGCAATAAGCGCTTTGTTGGCTGTCACGACATGTTTGCCGTTTTCGATGGCTTTCATCACCAACTCTTTCGCAACACCTGTACCGCCAATCAATTCAACAACGATCTGAATGTCAGGATCATTGATGATGTCAAAAGCATCATCCGTTAAATTGATAGCAGAAGTGTCACAGCCTTTAGGTTTATCAAGATCACGATCAGCAGCGCGATATATTTCAATATCACGACCTGCACGACGACTGATTTCTCTCGAGTTCCGGGTTAATACGTTGACAGTACCACTACCAACCGTTCCTAAACCCAGAATTCCGATTTTTACTGATTGCACTCTGCCCCCTACGGTTTTCTCATCATGTCACGGATCCCACGGATCGCCTGACGTGTACGATGTTCATTTTCAATCAATCCAAAGCGCACATAATCATCACCGTATTCACCAAACCCAATACCGGGTGATACAGCGACTTTCGCGTCTTTCAATAATTTTTTACTAAATTCTAATGAGCCAAGCTCACGATATTTCTCAGGGATCTTCGCCCAGACAAACATGGTGGCTTTTGGTTTTTCTACTTGCCAGCCAATCGCATTCAGTCCATCACATAAAACATCACGACGACTTCTGTATGTTTCCACAATCTCTTCAACACATTCTTGTGGGCCTTCCAAAGCGGTAATGGCTGCGACCTGAATTGGCGTAAACATACCGTAGTCCAGATAAGACTTCATTCGGGCCAGAGCAGCAACTAATGTCGGATTACCTGACATAAAGCCCACACGCCAGCCAGGCATATTGTACGTTTTTGACAGCGTATAAAACTCAACAGCGACTTCTTTCGCGCCCGGCACTTGTAAAATGGACGGCGCTTTGTAGCCATCAAATACAATTTCACCATAAGCCAGATCATGAATCACCCAGATTTTATGCTCGCGGGCAAAGTCGACTACCCGTTGGAAAAAGTCCAGATCAACACATTGTGTCGTCGGATTACCAGGAAAATTCAGGACCAGCATTTTCGGTTTAGGCCATGAATCCTTAACCGATTTTTCCAGCTCAGCAAAAAAGTCCACATCCGGCGTCAATGGCACATGGCGGATATCTGCGCCTGCGATAACGAAGCCATAAGGGTGAATCGGATAAGCCGGGTTAGGCACTAATACCGCATCACCTGGACCGACAGTAGCTAGTGCTAGATGCGCTAAACCTTCTTTAGAGCCGATAGTAACAATGCATTCGGTTTCCGGATCAAGCTCGACATCAAACTTACGTTTGTACCAGCCCGCGCAAGCTTTACGTAACCTTGGAATACCACGAGAAACCGAATAACGGTGGGTATCTGGCCGCTGCGCCGCCTCGACCAGTTTTTCTACAATATGTGCGGGTGCAGGGCGATCGGGGTTACCCATACCAAAATCAATGATATCCTCACCACGCGCACGTGCTTTTGCTTTCAAATCATTTACAATGTTGAAAACGTAGGGCGGAAGGCGTTTAATTCTTGGAAATTCGTCGTTCAACTGAATACCTGCGATAAGCTAAAACTGTCGGCAAACTAAGCAAAATAACTGAAATTAATAAACACTTCAAATTCATTTATCAGAAGCGATTACTATGAGCCAGCAAGACCTATTTTATAACAAAATCCTGAAAGATCTTGAGGACGGTAAACTTCTTCTACCGACATTGCCAGAAGTGGCCTTGAAGGTAAGAGAAGTTGTCGATGATCCAGATGCCACTGCGGTGCAATTGGCAGATATTATTGTAACCGATCCTGCCCTGTCAGCGCGCTTATTAAAAGTTGCCAATAGTCCGCTATACCGTGGCCGAGTCCCAATTGAAAGTATCCACATGGCAGTGCCAAGACTGGGACTTACAATGGTGCGTAATATTGTTACCAGTCTGATGATGGAACAAATGTTTAAAGCGACCAATAAACGTTTGGAAAAACGTTTAAAAACACTCTGGGAGCATAGCACTAAGGTTTCTGCGCAGAGTCAGGTACTGGCCAGCAAACTTCCCAAAATGAATACTGATGAAGCGATGTTAGCCGGCTTAATTCACTCCATAGGCACCCTACCCATCTTAATGCAGGCCCAAGATGAGCCGGGGTTATTAGAAAATCCGCAGCGATTAGACCAAATTATCGATAATCTTTACCCGCGTATTGGCGCAGCAATCCTCCGCAAATGGGAATTTCCGCAAAGTTTGGTCGAAGTTGCCGCAGAACATAAAAATCTGAATCGTAACAGCGGTCCATCCGGTCCTGATTTAGTCGATGTGGTACAAGTGGCCTATCTGCAAAGCTTGTTTGATACTGAAAAAGCGTTGGACCCACTGACATTAAATAAAGTGATTTCTTTTGAGAAAGTGGGTGCTGATACTGGTCTGACCGTGTATGAAATTGATGAGAATAGTGAAGAATATCTGGAAGCATTAGCTTTATTTAATATCAAACCTTAAGACTAAATTTATGCATAAAGGGCAGTCATACTGCCCTTTTTGTTTATTAGAAACAAAGAGACAGAACTGGGTGATATGCATATTCTCCACTTAGAGATTAATCGGTTAAACCGCTATTTATGGCGCCTCATAATTCTGTCTTTACTCAGTCTGCTTGCTGCTTGTCAGACCAGTCCTCCCAACTATAGCTATAGTCCTCCGCCACAACCCGTTGCGACGCTTGATCAGCAACAAACGCTTAGTCTGCTCTATCGTCAATATCAACAATGGGCTGGCACCCCATATCGTTTGGGTGGTAATAGTCATTCAGGCTTAGATTGCTCTGCTTTTGTACAGCAGACGTATCAAACACTGTTTGGTATCACTATGCCCAGAACAACGTCGCAGCAAATCCTGCAGGGGCATCAGATAAAACGAAGTGAACTCAAATCAGGGGACTTGGTTTTTTTCCGTAAAGGCAGTCATGTCGGGATTTATCTGGAAGACGATAAATTTTTGCATGTGTCGACCAAAATCGGCGTTACTATTTCCAGCATGCACAATAGCTACTGGTCACGTTATTTTTGGCAAGCGGTGCGTGTCAAACCGGTTATCACTATTTCACCATAGACGCATTGCTATCTTGATAAACTCGCGGCAATATGTGCGAGATTCATTATTCAGTGATGAATAAAACTCTAGGAGAACGTCTCATGTTTCAACGCGCTTATATGTTACTGATCTGTCTTAGTCTGACCACTATCAGTTCACCCGTACTTGCTGAAACACCTAACCTCCAACCTGGCATTTGGGCTCATACCACGACCACAACCATCGAAGGTCCGATGTCACTGCAACCACAAACCAGCACTAATCAGGAATGTCTGACCCAGGCTCAGATTGATAAAGGTGTGAATATGTTGGAAATACCTCAGCAGTGTATTGTTCAAAAAGTAAAGGTATTACGGGATAGTGCTGACTTTGCTGTTGACTGTGATATTCAAGGCATAAAAAATCATTTTATTGGCCATACCAATTTCCACGGTGATCATATGGATGGTCAAATGAGCAGTGAAATGAATAGTCCGATGGGGGTAATGGTAATGAAGATGAATTTTACCGCAAAACGGATTGGGGCATGTCCGGCGTCTGAATAAAAACTTTTGGAGTTCGTGCCTCAATACAACTTCCCCTCCCCAATAAAACAGAAACAAAAAAGGCGAGTCAAAACTCGCCTTTTTTGTTAACTAATTTATAACACTATTCTGGACGCATATGCGGGAATAATAGGACGTCACGGATGGAGGGTGAGTCGGTCAGTAACATCACCAGTCGATCGATACCGATACCTTCTCCCGCGGTAGGTGGCATACCGTATTCAAGCGCACGAATGTAATCGGCATCATAATGCATCGCTTCATCGTCACCGGCGTCTTTTTCTTCTACCTGCGCTTTGAAACGTTCCGCCTGATCTTCGGCATCATTAAGCTCTGAGAAGCCATTAGCAATTTCACGACCACCAACAAAAAATTCAAAACGGTCGGTCACAAACGGATCATTATCATTACGACGTGCTAATGGTGAGACTTCGGTTGGATAAGCTGTGATGAAAGTCGGATCCATTAAACGGTGTTCAACGGTTTTTTCAAAAATCTCAATCTGGACTTTACCCAAACCATAGCTGTCTTTCAGTGGGATATCTAATGATTTAGCGATTGCGCGTGCAGACTCAATATCATCCAGTTGTTCAGCTTTTAATTCAGGATTGAAATGTAAAATCGACTCTTTCACGGTCATTCGGGTAAAAGGTTTGGCAAAATCAATGTCTAAACCTTGATAGTGCACTTGCGTTGTACCCAACACATCTTGCGTAATGGTACGCAGCATATCCTCAGTCAAATCCATTAATTCATGGTAGTCAGCATACGCTTGGTAAAACTCCACCATGGTGAATTCTGGATTATGACGAGTCGATAAACCTTCATTACGGAAGTTACGATTGATTTCAAACACGCGTTCGAAACCACCGACTACCAAACGTTTCAGATAAAGCTCTGGAGCAATACGCAAATATAAGCCCATATCCAGCGCATTGTGATGTGTCGTAAATGGTCGGGCTGTGGCACCACCTGGAATCGCCTGCATCATCGGGGTTTCAACCTCCAGATAATCCTTGCTCATCAGGTAACGACGAACCCCATCAACAATTTTGGTACGAATACGGAACACATCTCGACTGGCTTCGTTCATGATTAAATCAACATAGCGTTGACGATATCGTGTTTCCTGATCCGATAAGCCGTGGAATTTTTCAGGTAACGGTCTGAGCGATTTTGTTAATAGCTGAATACTATCAACATGCACCGACAACTCGCCTTTCTGGGTACGAAATAGTGTGCCTTCAGCACCGATAATATCGCCTAAATCCCAACTTTTAAATTGTGCATAAACACCTTCCGGTAATTCATCGCGTGCGACATACAACTGAATATTGCCAGACATATCACGAATGGTGGCAAAACTTGCTTTACCCATGACTCGCTTGGTCATCATACGGCCGGCAATCTTAACGCGTAATGGATTTGCCTTTAATTTTTCAGCATCCCACTCAGCATATTCTGCCTGTAATTCAGCGTTCATTACATTACGACGGAAGTCGTTAGGAAAAGCATTGCCCTGCTCTCTTAAGTCGGCCAGTTTTTCACGGCGTTGGGCAATTAATCGGTTTTCGTCCAATTCTGTTTCATTTGTCATTCGGGTTTCCAGCTTATAATCCTGATTTGAGTGAGGCTTCAATAAATTGGTCCAGGTCACCATCTAAGACCGCTTGCGTATTGCCGGTCTCGACGCCTGTACGCAAGTCCTTGATACGGGACTGATCGAGCACATAAGAACGTATCTGACTGCCCCAGCCAATATCTGACTTCGACTCTTCAGCAGCCTGTTTCACTTCGTTTTGTTTCATCAACTCCAGTTCGTACAGTTTCGCGCGTAACTGGTTCATTGCACGGTCTCTGTTCTGATGCTGTGAGCGTTCGGTCTGACATTGCACCACAGTATTGGTAGGTACATGCGTAATACGAACAGCAGAATCCGTCGTATTAACATGCTGACCGCCGGCACCACTGGAACGATATGTGTCAGTTCTCAGATCCGCCGGGTTGATATCGATTTCAATGGTGTCATCCACTTCTGGATAAACGAATACCGATGCAAATGAGGTATGGCGACGAGCACCGGAATCAAACGGTGACTTACGAACCAGGCGGTGTACACCTGTTTCGGTACGCAGCATACCAAAGGCATATTCGCCTTCAAACCGGACTGTGGCACTTTTAATACCCGCCACCTCACCAGCAGAGACTTCCATCAATTCGACTTTATAGTCTTGTGATTCGCCCCAACGCAGATACATACGCAAAATCATATTTGCCCAGTCTTGCGCCTCAGTTCCACCAGAACCTGACTGAATATCGAGATAGGCATTGTTCTTATCCAGCTTACCGGAGAACATGCGTTGAAATTCTAGCTTTTCCAGACCTTTTTCTAATTCATTCAGATCAGCTTGAATTGCATCAAACGTGGCCTGATCATTATCCTCAACGGCTAATTCAAGTAATTCTTTTGCATCATCCAGCATTTCACGATGGCCGGATAAAGTGGTGACAATTTTTTCTAAACTCGCACGTTCCTGCCCTAGTTTCTGAGCAGTTTCCGGATTTTCCCACACACTGGGCGACTCCAGTTCGCGCGTGACTTCAATTAATCGTTCAGCTTTCTCATCGTAGTCAAAGATACCCCCTAAGATCGTCACTGCGATCCCGTAGGTCTTTGATTCGCTGCATCGTTGCGCCTAGTTCCAAAGGTAACCTCTAGTAAATTTGATTGAACTACCGGCGAATCCGGCAAACCACATATTGTAGCTGATTTGTCATAAAAATGGCGTACACAGCGTTTATTGTTTGGGTAGAAAACGTTGTGGATCGACAGGTTTACCATTACGACGAATTTCAAAATGCAGTTGGTATCGCTGAGTACCGGTCCGACCTAATGTGGCAATCTTTTGCCCAGACTTCACAACCTCACCTTCTTTCACCAACAATCGTTCGTTATGCGCATAGGCACTCAAGTAAACATCGTTATGTTTTATGATCAATAAGTTGCCATATCTCGGCAAACCATTACCACTGTAAACCACTTTTCCTGAAGCGGCGGCGACTACCGGTTGCCCGGCTTTGCCTGAAATATCGATACCCTTACCACCTGAACTGCTATTGGAATATGTCGCAATCACCAGTCCATCCGTCGGCCAGCGCCATTGCAAGTTCTGGCTACCCGTATAGCTGGAGTTTGTTGACGCAGTTGATGGCTGGGAAGTTGGCTTCGCTTGTGTTTTAGGTTTTGGTGAAGGCGTCGTTGGCTTGGTCACTACTTTTTGTTTACTGGAGCTTGCACTGGATGGCGTTCTCGTACTTGACGTAGAACCTCTGAATTTTAACTTTTGTCCGACGTATATAGTGTAAGGAGAGCGAATGCCATTAATACGCGCCAATTCCTTGTAATCCATTCCATAACGCCAACTTATCGAATACAGAGTATCGCCTTTTTTTACCGTATAAGAATAAGGCGTTTTGGCTATTTTTCGCTGATTGCTTTCATAACCATAGGAACCAACTGGCGCCAACGCCCGGCTGCCACCACCACAGGATGTTAAGGTAAAAACCAGTAGTAACGGCCAGATCCATTGCATAAATTTATATGAAGATAAAATAACCTATCACCAGTGCTAACACCGTAAACCAGCCAATACGATCAATCCATAGATGAAGTTTTGACTCTAACTCAGCACCGCCCCAACGCATTAACCCCGCCACCAGAAAGAAACGCATTCCACGCCCAACCAAAGAACCAAAGATAAATGGCAACAGGGCCATGCTGGCTACACCGGCCGCAATAGTAAAAATTTTAAAGGGAATCGGGGTAAACCCAGCAAGAAAAATAGCCCAGATTCCCCATTCATGGAACCACTCGGCAGCATGGGTGTAAGCATCCATATAACCTAAAGACACCAGCCAGGGTTCAACCATATTAAAAGCAAACAAGCCAATGAGATAACCCAACAGTCCACCTAAAACCGACGTCACTGTGGTTAAAGTGGCCAGAAACCAAGCACGTTCTGGTCTGGCTAAGGTCATCGGTGCCAGCATCACATCCGGCGGCACAAGAAAACAAGAAGACTCCGTAAAACTGACTAAAGCTAACCAGTAGGTTGCATACTTATGTCGGGCCCATATCATCACTTGTGCATACAAACCTGAAAATAAGCGCATTAAATCTGACCACTTAATAGAGGAACAAAACTGACAGGATCTAACTCCGTTTCTTCATACCTGTCACCCTGACGATCAATCACACGTAGAGACTGACCCTGACTTGTACCAACCGGTATCACCAGACGTCCGCCCGGCGCTAACTGTTTTAATAATTCTAATGGGATATGTTCAGGCGCACAGGTGACAATAATACCGTCATACGGTGCGTACCATTCCCAACCCCAGTTACCATCACTATGTTTGAGTTTTATATTATTGAGTTTAAGTTGATAAAAACGTTCACGAGCCTGATTTTGCAGCGGTGAAATTCGTTCAACACTGTAGACCCGTTCAACCAGTTTAGATAATACCGCTGTCTGATAACCCGAACCTGTTCCGACTTCCAGAATTTTCTGGCGTGGCCCATCTTCAAGCAGGATTTCAGTCATTTTTGCCACAATATATGGCTGTGAAATAGTCTGACCATGACCAATCGGCAAAGCCGTATCTTCATAAGCGCGGCTGGCTAACGCTTCATCAACAAATAAATGTCTTGGCATCTCACGAATGACAGAAAGCACTTCATTATTTTTAATTCCACGCTCCTGTAGTCGAGCTATCAGTCGATCGCGTGTGCGCTGTGAGGTCATGCCGATGCCTCGGTAGTCGGTTTTCATCTCAGATATCTTTCAACCAGTTGGCAACGCCATCAATAGCATCGTAGCGTGTTAAATCAATTTGCAAAGGGGTAACAGAAACAGCACCGCGCCGGATAGCATCAAAGTCAGTGCCAGGACCCGCATCTTCTTCTTCACCAGCAGGACCAATCCAATACATCAAACGACCCCGAGGATCCACTTCTTTAATAACGGGTTCGGCCTTGTGACGATGACCAAGTCTGGTACTTTCGATACCGGTAATTTCTTCAATAGGTAAATCCGGCACATTCACATTTAGGATCGTATCAGCGGGTAATGCAGACAATTTAAGCTGGGCAACAAGTTTCTTGGCTACCCAGGCTGCTGTCTCGTAGTGGGTGCCATTATGTGATGTAAGTGATATAGCAATTGCTGGCAAGCCAAGAAAACGTCCTTCCATGGCCGCCGCTACCGTACCCGAGTAAAGCACATCATCACCCAGATTAGCTCCGGCATTAATCCCTGACACCACCATGTCCGGTTCATCCTCCAGTAAACCTGTAATCGCCAGATGCACACAGTCCGTAGGCGTGCCTTCAACGCGATAGACACCATCTTCTTGTTGTTCAAGTCTTAGCGGATTTTCCAGTGTCAGTGAGTTACTTGCACCACTTCTGTTTCTATCAGGGGCAACAACGGTGATATCCCCTAGTTCTGCCATCGCTTTTGCCAGAGTGCGAATGCCTTTCGACATATACCCGTCATCATTGCTTATCAGGATTTTCATTAGATTGTTTGGTCTTTAAGCTCTTGTTATTTAAGCGCTCATATCTTAACAAGATTGAGCAGCGATCGTTATAAAATCACGCAAAACAGCCGTGTGGCTAAAAAAGAATACTGTGACTGTTCTTCAACGCTATCAGCGTCATGTGACAACGTTGTCACGGTAATGAAATTTATTCGGCGACTTCCATGCCACTGACTTTCTGTAAGCCGCGAGGAAGTTTGTGTCCTCTTTTACCACGACTGCCTTCGTAATGGGCTAAATCAGCCGATTTTAAGGTTAGATGACGTCGGCCAGCATGTAAGGTGAGCCCCTGTTCATTAGGTACTATAACGACAGATTGCATCCATTCTTGACCCGAGGTGAATTTCGCCTGAGGAATATTGATCAGACGAACCCCTTTGCCCTTATTCATTTCCGGAATGTCATCAGCAGGAAACACCAGTAAACGACCATCGCCAGAGGCTACAGCAATCTGTGTTTCTTTACTGTCAATAAATAATGGTGGCAGCAAAGCAGCGCCTTTTGGAATATTAAAAATGGCCTTACCTGCTTTATTTTTAGCCAATAAATTATCAAGCGTGGTGATGAATCCGTAACCTGCCGTATTGGTCAGTAAGACGGACTGTTCAGGTTCGACTACCATCACAGCCACAAACCGAGCCTCAGCAGGGGATTGTAAACGCCCACTCAGCGGTTCCCCCTGACCTCTGGCAGAAGGGAGTGTGTGTGCGCCCAGCGAGTAACTCCGACCAGTATCATCCAGAAACACAATCTGTTGATTACTTCTGGCTTTTACTGAAGCAAAATAACGATCACCTGTACGGAAATTTAACGAAGCAGGATCAACATCATGACCTTTAGCGGCGCGTACCCAACCACTTTCAGATAACACAATGGTCAATGGTTCTGTCGGTAATAACTCCGTAGCATTTAATGCTTTAGCGGCCTTCCGTTCAATGATGCTTGAACGTCTATCATCGCCAAATTTTTCTGCATCAGCCGTCAATTCTTTTCGAATAAGTGTTTTTAGGCGTGTGTCTGAGCCTAGTAATAATTCAAGCTGTTTACGCTCTTTACTCAACTCATCCATTTCGCCACGGATTTTCATCTCTTCCAGTTTGGCTAAATGACGTAAACGCAGTTCTAAAATGGCTTCGGCCTGTCTGTCGGTAATACCGAAGCGTTCCATCATCACTGTTTTGGGATCATCTTCAGTACGGATAATCGCAATGACTTCGTCGATATTCAGGTAGGCAACGAGTAAGCCTTCCAGGACGTGCATGCGATCCAGCACTTTATCCAAACGATATTGCAAACGACGACGAACCGTTTCTACACGATAGGCCAACCATTCCTGCAACATGTCCAACAGGTTTTTCACCTGCGGACGACCATCCATGCCAATCATATTCATATTGACACGATGGCTGCGCTCTAAATCAGTCGTCGCAAATAAATGCGACATCAGGCTGTCGATATCGACGCGGTTGGACCGAGGCATAATGACGAGACGAACTGGATTTTCATGATCCGATTCATCGCGTAAATCGGCTACCATCGGTAATTTTTTTGCCTGCATCTGAGCCGCAATTTGCTCCAGCACTTTTGCCCCGGACACCTGATAGGGCAGCTCATAAATGATGATTTCACCCTCTTCTTTTTTATAACATGCCCGTTGTTTTATCGAGCCATGCCCGGTGGCATACATTTTATGAATTTCATCGCGACTGGAGACGATTTCAGCTCCGGTTGGAAAATCCGGCCCCTGAATATCTTCAAGCAAATCTTCCAGCGTACTTTTGGGTGTTTTTAACAGGCGTAAACAGGCATTAACTACTTCACGCAGATTATGAGGCGGCACATCAGTGGCCATCCCTACAGCAATCCCTGTCGTACCGTTTAATAATAGGTTGGGCAAACGGGCTGGCAACAATGACGGCTCATCCATGGTGCCGTCAAAATTCGGCACCCAATCCGCTGTGCCCTGTCCCAACTCACTTAATAAAACCTGCGAATAAGCGGCCAGACGCGCTTCGGTATAACGCATTGCGGCAAAAGATTTAGGGTCATCGATTGAGCCCCAGTTACCTTGCCCATCGACTAAGGGATAACGATAAGAGAACGGCTGCGCCATTAATACCATGGCTTCATAACAGGCAGAATCACCATGGGGATGGTATTTACCTAACACGTCACCGACGGTTCTGGCTGACTTTTTATGCTTGGATAAGGCACTCAGACCAAGTTCAGACATTGCATAAATAATCCGCCGCTGAACGGGTTTCAGACCATCACCAATATGCGGTAATGCACGGTCCAGAATGACATACATCGAATAATCCAGATACGCTTTTTCAGTGAAATCGCGTAGCGGCATATTCTCCAAATCATCGACGAAAGTAGTCATGGGTTATATCTCTTTATCATTTATAAAGCGGCCAGATCCGCTAAATCACCATGTTGCTCAAGCCAGGACTTACGATCAGCAGCACGTTTTTTTGCCAAAAGCTTATCCAGCGTCATCATCGTATCGTCTTCAGCATTAATGGTTAGTCTAATCAAACGTCGGGTATCAGGTGCCATCGTTGTTTCACGCAACTGCATGGGATTCATTTCCCCCAAACCTTTAAAGCGCTGAGTGCTGACTTTACCTTTGATTTTATCTTTCTCAATCCGATCCAGAATAATCTTACGTTCTTCATCATCCAATGCGTAGAACACTTGTTTACCCACATCGATGCGATACAAAGGTGGCATAGCAACACAGATATGACCTGCTTCAACCAGGGGGCGAAAATGTCTGACAAATAACGCACATAATAAGGTGGCGATATGGGCACCATCTGAATCCGCATCGGCTAATATACAAACTTTACCGTAACGTAAGCCCGACAAATCATCAGAACCGGGATCCACACCAATAGCGACGGCAATATCATGGACTTCCTGAGACGCCAGCACCTGACCGGGTTCCACTTCCCATGTATTCAGAATTTTGCCACGTAATGGCATGATAGCCTGAAACTCTCTATTTCGGCCTTGCTTGGCACTACCGCCAGCCGAATCCCCTTCTACTAAAAATAATTCCGTACGCGAAGGATCCTGAGAAGCACAATCTGCTAACTTACCGGGCAGAGCCGGACCAGACTGTACGCGTTTGCGTACCACTTTTTTCGCCTGCTTTAATCTGGACTGTGCATTATTGATTGCCAAATCAGCAATTTTTTCACCATCTTCCACATGGTGATTCAGCCACAAACTAAACGCATCTTTCACCACACCAGACACAAAGCCAGCGCATTGACGAGAAGATAAACGCTCTTTGGTCTGACCTGAGAATTGGGGATCCTCTAACTTGACGGATAACACATAACAACAACGTTCCCAGACATCTTCCGGGGCTAGCTTTACGCCTCTTGGCAATAAATTACGAAACTCACAAAACTCCCTGAGAGCTTCCAGTACGCCACTGCGTAAGCCGTTAACATGGGTTCCCCCCTGAGCTGTAGGAATCAGGTTGACATAGCTTTCTGCTAACTCATCTCCTGCTTCCAACTGCCACATAAGCGCCCAGTCCACTTCCTGTGACTCTTCACTCATATGACCAACAAAAGGCGTTGCAGGAACACAGGGCGCATCGGTCATCGCAGTAGATAGGTATGAATTTAAACCATCTTCGTAGCACCAACGGTCTTCTACTTTCTCTTTACCCGATAAATCGGTAAAGGTCACCACCAGGCCGGGACATAAAACGGCTTTTGCTCGCAGCACATGTCTTAGTCTGGGAACAGAAAATTTAGGAGAATCAAAAAACGGTTCTTCAGGCCAGAATCTGACAGTGGTACCAGTATTTCGTTTACCCACCGTGCCGATTTCATTCAAAGCTTCAACCAAAGCACCGCTTTCAAACGCAATTTGATATTCCGTGGCGTTTCGACGAATTTTGACTTCCAGACGCGAGGACAATGCATTAACAACGGAAACACCAACACCATGCAAACCGCCGGAAAACCGGTAGTTTTTGTTGGAGAATTTTCCCCCCGCATGTAAGCGCGTAAGAATAACTTCAACACCTGGAACACCTTCTTCCGGATGAATATCTACTGGCATACCACGACCATCGTCACTGACTTCCAGTGAATTATCCTTATGTAAGGTAACCTGAATTTGTTTCGCGTGGCCTGCTACCGCTTCGTCAACACTATTATCAATGACCTCTTGAGCAAGGTGGTTGGGACGTGCTGTATCGGTGTACATGCCTGGTCGTTTACGGACAGGCTCAAGCCCCGTCAAAACCTCAATGGCAGATGCATTGTATGTATTCGTCATTATTGAGATATCTACCTAAAATTGTTCCCACCGAAGGTTAGCAGGATAAAAGCCTAACAGACAACACAGAAGCAACATATCTGTGAAAAAAAACCGGTTTAAACCGAAGTAGTGTAAATATTCCCTCGCTTTTACAGTGACAAGTTTGTAAAGTTTTGTAAATAACCCGCCAAAAATAATGCCTTTTGGGGCATCTGGCGTATTATTCGCACCTTGATCAACTATGCGTGCAACCTGATTTAACTAAAATTGACTAAGATCATGTTTTCTTAACTTCTGTTGTGGTGGAATAGTGGCGAAGAAATTATTCACTGATAGGAAATTGATTATTGAGCTTAGCATTATGTTGGTTTGCAAGCTGTTATTACTTTTTCTTATATGGCATTTATTTTTTAGTAGCGCCCCCGACGACATTACCCATGACGCCGTCGCTGACGTGATTATTAATCACTCTTCAGATGGAGATTCACCTTGATTTCTGAACACTTAGTCGACTTATCCCGTTTGCAGTTTGCTATAACGGCACTGTATCACTTTTTATTTGTGCCGCTCACGCTGGGGCTATCGTGGATTCTGGTGATTATGGAATCCGTTTACGTCATGACCGGCAAGGAAATATACCGTGACATGACAAAGTTCTGGGGTAAGTTATTCGGGATCAACTTTGCCCTCGGTGTGACTACAGGCCTGACTATGGAATTCCAGTTCGGCACCAACTGGGCATATTATTCACATTACGTTGGCGACATTTTTGGCGCCCCGTTAGCGATCGAAGGCTTAATGGCTTTCATGCTTGAATCGACCTTTGTTGGTATGTTTTTCTTAGGCTGGGACAGACTCAGTAAAAGGCAGCATCTCACTACCACCTTCCTGGTCGCGCTAGGTTCAAACCTTTCAGCATTATGGATTCTGGTGGCAAACGCCTGGATGCAAAATCCGGTCGGAGCGCACTTCAATTATGAAACAATGCGTATGGAGCTGACCAGCTTTGCGGAAGTATTTTTCAACCCCGTCGCACAGGTGAAATTTATTCATACTGTTGCAGCCGGTTATGTCACTGGCGCTATGTTCGTATTGAGTATCAGCGCTTACTACCTACTAAGAAACCGTGATGTCGGTTTTGCCCGCCGCAGCTTCGCTGTGGCTGCTGGTTTTGGTGTAGCGGCAATATGCTCAGTTATCTTGTTGGGTGATGAAAGCGGTTATGAAGTAGGTGATGTACAAAAAACCAAATTAGCGGCAATTGAAGCCGAGTGGGAAACAGCAGAACCACCAGCCGCCTTTACCTTATTCGGCTGGCCTAATGACGAAACAATGGAAACAGACTACGCCGTTAAAATCCCTTATTTGTTAGGCATAATTGCTACACGTTCAGTGACTGAACCCGTGACTGGTATTAAAGACCTGAGAGCAGAGCATGAAGACCGTGTTCGTAATGGTATGAAAGCCTATGCGCTGTTAAAACAATTACGTGACGGCCCTGTCACAGAGGAAACCAAAGCCGAGTTTGATAAAGTCAAAGATGACTTGGGTTATGGCTTGTTATTGAAAAAATATACCAATAACGTCACCGATGCGACGGATGAACAAATAAAAGCAGCAGCGCATGATACCGTTCCACCTGTTGCACCGATGTTCTGGGCATTCAGGATCATGGTCGCATCTGGCTTTGCCATGTTGATTATCTTTTTCTTGTCTTTCTATCATTGTGCCAAGCGACAAGAATACAAAAAGAAATGGTTACTGCGTCTGGCGATGCTCGGTCTACCGTTACCCTGGATAGCGGCAGAAACAGGCTGGTTTGTTGCTGAATTTGGTCGTCAACCCTGGACCATCAGTGGCATTTTGCCAACACATATTTCGACATCAACCTTATCTGCCAGTGATGTTCAAAACAGTTTAATTGCCTTAGTTGTGTTCTATACCCTGCTGTTGATTGTTGAACTCTATCTGATGATTCGGTTCATCAGGCAAGGGCCGAGCAGCTTGCATACCGGCCGCTACCACTATGAAGCATCAGCAGAGAGAGGCTAATCATGATTCTTGATTATGAAACACTAAAATTAATCTGGTGGCTGCTGATGGGGGTTCTTCTCATCGGATTTGCTCTCACCGATGGTTTTGATATGGGCGTCGGTATTTTATTACCATTTATCGGTCATACAGACGAAGAACGCCGTATTATGATCAACACGGTAGGACCTCATTGGGAAGGTAACCAAGTCTGGTTAGTCACCGCCGGTGGTGCTTTATTTGCCGCATGGCCCCTTGTTTATGCGATGGCATTTTCAGGCTTTTATTTAGCCATGATGTTAACGCTATTTGCACTTTTCTTACGACCTGTTGGCTTTGATTATCGCAGCAAACTGGATAACTTACGCTGGCGTTCAAGCTGGGATTGGGGGTTATTTGTGGGAAGTATTGTCCCCCCAATTATCTTCGGTGTCGCTTTTGGTAATTTATTATTGGGCGTGCCCTTCTACTTCGACGATATGATGCGTCCCAATTACACGGGTGGATTTTTACAACTGCTTAACCCCTTTGCCTTGTTATCCGGGGTGGTCAGCTTGTTAATGATCGTTATGCATGGCTCTGTTTGGTTACAAATTCGTACACTGGATAGTCTGGAGTGGCGGGCAACTCAGGTGGCTAAAGCCAGTTCGGTTGCTTTATTGATCGCATTTGCTCTTGCAGGTTTGTGGGTTTCTTTTGGTATGGATGGCTATGTCGTGAGCTCTATGCCAGCCGCGAACTCAAGTTTCACTCCGGATATGAAAGAAGTCACCACACAAGTAGGAGGTTGGTTGCTGAACTATCAGCAATATCCATGGATGATTTTAGCCCCAGCATTTGCTTTTCTAGGGATGATTGGTGTGTATCTATTCTCTCACTTGTCTCGTCCTGGTATGGCTTTTATAAGTAGTGCCGTAACACTAACAGGTATCATTCTGACAGCTGGTTTTTCAATGTTCCCATTTGTCATGCCATCAAGTGATGCTGTGAATCATAGCCTGACCCTGTGGGATGCCACCTCCAGTCTGTTAACATTAAAAATCATGTTCTGGGTGGCGATAGTCATGGTGCCAATTATAATTTGTTACAGTTTCTGGACCTATCGTCGTATGTGGCGAAGACTCGACGTGAACTTTATTCGCGGTAACCAACATTCAACCTATTAGGAACCTGTTATGTGGTATTTTGCTTGGATACTTGGCGTTTTATTAGCCGTCGCATTCGGTATCATTAATGTGATGTGGTTAGAAAACTGTCCTATGGATACATTGGATGACTAATTCGTGGATAGATAAGTCTGGTGTACGTTTAATTAGTTTATTAACTGCACTGGGCTTATCTGCTGCCATATTAATTTTCCCTAACCGGCTTTTGATGGAAAATGGTAAATCGGATCATGATTTATTAATGGTTTTATTAGTTGGTGTCTGTATCGGTTTTATTCACGGTGTCGGTTTCGCTCCTAAAAAGACGCTATGGCATATTTTACTCAGCCCATACACCTGCTGGCCGATTATGTTCTATGGCGTCTTCCATATGGCTCTGAATTAATGCCTATGCGAAGTTTTATCCCTTTCATTGTTGCTTTTGGTTTTGCCTTACCCGCTTTCGCTGAGAACCAAGAGCAAATCGCGTTTGAACGTGATGCTCAGGCAGCTATTAAGGATTTGTCTACCCATCTCAAAGAAGCGTTGATGTCCGCCTTGCAGGATGGTGGCCCTATAGAGGCTATCTCAGTCTGTAAGTTGGTGGCACCCACTCTTGCTGACGAAGTATCAAAAAAATACAGTCTTGATATTCATCGAACCAGTTTACGCGTTCGTAATCCTGATAATGAGGCAGACAGTTGGGAAACTGGTGTATTACAACTTTTTGAAACGCGTCTAAAGACGGGTGAGGCTATTCAATCACTCAGCTTCGTAGAAAGAGTAGATTCAGAGCTGGTATATGAATGGCGTTATATGAAAGCTATTCCAACTGATAAACTCTGCTTATCCTGTCATGGCAGTCAGATTGCAATACCCGTTCAGAAGCTTATAGATAAAAATTATCCAAGTGATATGGCCACCGGCTACAAAATGGGTGATATCCGTGGTGCGTTTTCTGTGAAACGCAGCTACTCAAAACTTAAAGCAGACTGATTAGTTCTGTTCGCCCCTGCTGTCTAAAGCCCAACTTATTTTCTTTTGCCAACCAGCCAATAGCACGCTGACAAAGCTTAGGCTCAAGCATCGTATCCTTGCATATACGTGTAGTTGATGCTTCACCACGGGTATTTAAATATGTCCAGATAAGGCCTGCAGCTTCACCAATTTCATCATTTATCATGGGACTAAACTCCATTTAATTCATGAAAGCGTGTTGATCAAACTTTTTCCAGCCTAGCAACCGCATCAGCAATGTTTTCCAGTGCTTGTTGGACAATTTCAAGACGTGCTCCGATATTTAATCGCATAAACCCGGAGCCATTATCGCCAAACACATAGCCGGGATTCATTCCAACTTTGGCCTCATCAATAAAAAAACGCCTGAGCGATTCGTTGTCCATGCCCAAGGAACGGCAATCCAGCCATAATAAGTATGTACCTTCAGACTCGATTAACTGGATCTGAGGACAATGCTTCTGAAGGAAATCTTCTACCCATTTTTTATTTTTGTAAATATAAACATTCAACTGTTCTAACCAGTCTTCGCCGTAGCGATAAGCGGCTTCAAATGCAGTAATGCTAAAAGGATTGGCTGGACTGATATGCCATTTCTCAAACACATCTTTAATGGCTTTTCGCTTTTGCATATCACTGACAATCAACGCGGAAAGTCCCATGCCGGCAATATTAAATGTCTTACTGGGCGCCAACGTCGTAATCACATTATCGCTGTCTGTTAAGCTTGCCAGGCTAATATGCTGCTGCTCTGGGAAGATAAGATCAGCATGAATCTCATCAGAAATAATCGTCATCTGATAACGTTCGGCTAGTTCCAGCAACTGCTGTAATTCTTCGCGAGTCCAGACTCGCCCCACAGGATTATGCGGTGAGCAGAAAAGTAATGTTTTTGCTCCTTGTTGGGCGCAGTCCTCTAAATGTTCAAAATCGATAAAATAACGATTATTGTCTAACTTTAACGGGTTTAATACTAATTCTCGCCCCGTTTTTTCTACCGATGAGAAAAAAGGGAAATAAACCGGTGGCTGAACAATGACCTTATCACCAGGCTCTGTTATCGCTTCAATGACGGCATTGATTGAAGGTACAACGCCTGGACACATTACGATATCGCTTTGCTTTATCTGCCAGTCGTAGCGCTTGGCACTCCACTCAATCAATGCTTCATACATGGAATCAGGATGAAGCGTGTAACCATAGATGGGATGTTTAGCACGCTCTACCAGAGCCTTAGTCACAGCTTCAGGGGCAGCAAAGTCCATATCCGCCACCCACATTGGGATAACATCACTACGGCCAAAATAGGCCGTTCTAGCATCAAATTTCAGGCTTTGACTAAAGCTTCGATCTATTTTCTGGTCAAAATCAACCGTCATTATTTACGTTTCCAGACCGTCACTTCCGATAGGGTATGCTGAAATTTACGGCTGGTTTCACGAATAACGAACGGAATATCTTCCGGCCCGCGAATAAGTTCAAAATGCGGTTCCAGAATCGCTTTCAGACCATCCAATGTGGTAAAGCTTTCACCATCTTTTTTGAATCCACCCAACCAATGTTCTTTGTCAGTGTGTTCATCCAGCCACGTGTATGGCGAAGCCAGCACCAGGAGACCTTGCTGATTGAGTCGCTCGTGAACAGTAGCTAAAAACTGTGCCGGCTTATAAAGACGATCAATCAAGTTAGCAGCCAGAATCAGGTCATACCCAGCAAACATCGGCTTAAGATTACAGGCGTCACCTTGTAAAAACTCAACTTTAGAGGCCGTATCTTCCAAACCCAGCTGTTCCAAACGGCGTTCTTTATAATGAACCAGCTCACCCTCATCGGTAATGGTATAGCGCACCACACCCTGCTCAGCCATTTGCGTGCCGAGATTGATTAAGCGTGCTGAGAAATCAATACCGGTAACCTGGTCAAAATGTCTTGCAAGTTCAAAGCTGGCTCTGCCTACAGAACAGCCTAAATCAAGGGCTTTTTTCATTGGCCGGCCTGCCATCATCTCCACCGCCAATTCCGCTAATTTTTTAGGGAAATTAACGACATTGAAGTATTCATCACCGTAATGAAATTCAGCATACTGCGAAAGCATGATGTCAGTTTCGTAATTAGAACTATATTCTTCCAGTTCAGCCTCTGACACGACATAACGAAAACCAGCATGTTGGAAAAAGTGTTTACGAAACGCGTACCTTGATGCTTTTCGACTCTCATTGCCAGACGAAATCCACGAACCACCTTTAATCAGATTATGTCGGCCATCAAAGGTAGGCGTTGTAAAATCATCATAAATAGGATGAACTTTAAACTCATCAAAAGGATAAATTGGTGTTTCAGTCCATTGCCATACATTGCCAATCACATCATATAAATCACCATGTTTAAAGAAGTTAACAGGACAAGATGATGCCGCATAATCCAGATGAATATTGGCGGGTGCTAAATCGCTGGTTAATTCGTCCAGTCCAGCCACCTCATAGAGTCGGTACCATTCATCTTCTGTTGGCAAACGTACAGATTGGCCGGTTTGTTTCGCTTTCCAATTACAAAATGCTTTTGCTTCGTGGTAGTTAACATCCACTGGCCAGTCCCAGGGCATATCAATGACTTCCGCCATCAAACGGCACTGCCAGCCTTTTTTTGTTTGAAGCCAGAATGTGGGGTGTTGTGCTTTGGTAAACTGACGCCACTGCAAACCATCCTCAGACCAGAGCTCATCTGTGCGGTACCCACCGTCTTCAACGAATTCGAGAAACTCCTGGTTACTGACCAAAAACTTGGCAGCCTGAAAAGCCTCAACATCCGCTTCATGCACACCATATTCATTATCCCAACCATAGATGGGATCTGAGTACGGCTTACCTAAACTAACACTGCCTGCGGGAATATCCACCAGACTATTTTTCGGTGCCTCATTCTTTTCTCTGAAAGGTTGCCAGGCAGGGTGCGGTTTGACCCACTCCAGACGTTGTTGACGAATCAGTACGGAAGATGTTTCCAGATGAATCTGTTCATGCTCAATCCCCATCATGATCGACCACCATGGATTTTCCCAGTCAATAGGTAACTTGAGGGGGGCCTGTCGAATGACTTTATTCACCATCGCCTGGACTTTTTTGCGGTAGGCTTTCACCTCTTCCACTGCTGGCCAATCATAATGATCTTCATTGAGGTCATCCCAGCTCATCTCATCTACACCGACAGCAAACATAGACTCAAATTTGGGATCAATGCGTTTATCAATAAGTCCGGCCAGCAACATTTTATTTACAAAAAAGGTGGCGGTATGACCAAAATAAAAAATCAGCGGGTGGCGTAGAGGAATAGACTTCTGAAAATACGCCTGATCATCAATTAATGTATCAAACAGCGATTCATAACGCTCAAAAGTGAAATTGAAATAATCTGCAATTTCCTGTCGTTTATCTGCAGCATTACCACCATCTAATAAAGGCGTTCTCATATAAGAACTCTCCATCGAGGCATATTTTTTCAAAGCATTCTCAGCAGTCATATTGCTACTCCATCTCTGTATTTTTATTGTGTGTTATGACTAATGAACTGTGAATTTGTTGCGAAAATAAGTCACACACATCAGATTTGTTTGGCGATCCATGCTGTTTTTGCTGACAACTCCAAGGAACATGTCCATTTATAAGCCAAATTTATGGTATCAGCACAGGCATAGACACCATGCCCACTTACGACTGTCACCTTATAGTCCTGAAGGATCTGCGCAACGGCAGCAGGTGCCAGTTCGACATACTGCGCATAGTTGATATGAATAATTGGCACTTCTGGGAAATAATACTGGCCCTCGAAATCAATGGGGGTGAAGCTTTTTTCCTTCATCGTCATAGCGACCGTGTAAGGACCATGGCTATGAAAAAGCGCTTTAGCTTGCTCATTTTTTTGATACACCGCCACATGCAAAGGGGCATCAAGCGAAGCGCCTTCACCACAACGACCATCAATGTGGCAAAGCACCAAATCGTCAGCGGTTAAAGTATCGGCACAACAGCCTGTTGGCGTAACCCAAACATCATCATGCCAACGAAAAGACGCATTACCGCTATGAGAGTCATTACAACCATACTGACGCAGCCATTTATAGTGCTGAACTAAAGCCTGTTTCTGTTGCTGTAAATCAGGCAACCGGCTCATCATTTTTCTCTAACAGGCTATTAATATGTTGTAGCCATTGAGCCGCCTGTTTTTTCTGAGCCTCAAAGGAAGCCGCTTTCAGAAATTGTGCTTTGGCTTGTTCTAAGTTGTCTTGATGATAGTACGCTGTGCCTAACATAGCGTAGGTTTGGCCTAATTTTTTACCTTTCAGTAATTTTAATGCTGAAGATAAAGTATCAATGACATTTCCCCATTGTTCCATACTGATATAGATTTGCCCCAGCTTTAACTGGGTATCACCACTATTATCCATAGGTAACATGACTTTTAAAGTATCTACGGCACGCTGATTTTCTCTGGCAGCTAACCAACTGTCTGCCAACTTATTCAGGTTTTCAAAGTTACTGGGAATAACCTTTTGTTCCATTCCCTGCTCAAGTAACTGACCAGCTTTGTATGGTACTCGCAGATAACGATACATATCAGCCAGATTTACCAGCGTTTTAGGTTCGGTCAGATCCAGCCTTTTAGCTAACATACGCACGGCAAGAGAAGTAAATTCTTTATTCTCCTGCATATATAAAGCCGCCAGCTGATCCCAATACATTTTTTTGTCAGGGTAACGGGTAATCAGTAATTCCAGCACTGATATAGCTGATTTGTAGTGTTTCAGCGATAGATAAGAAGACAGCAATAATCGGTACCAGTCTTCTTGAGGTGCTTTATCGTTTTTAATAGCAATTTGTATTCTGTCGGCCGCTTTAGAAAAATTATTTACACGATAATAAGCACTGGCCAAAAGCACATAAACCGTATTATCTGGTTTTTTCTCAGCGGCTAACCAGCTTTCCATTAAAGGAATGCCCTTTTTATATTGCTCATCTGCAATAAGTAATTGCGCCAGGTTATAACGCAGGGTATGTGTGACATCTTCAGGTAATGCGTTTAAATCCAGCGCCTGCTGGAATGTCTCTGTCGCTTTTTTATACTGCTCTAATGATGAATATAAAAAGCCTAGAGTTTGTAGAACAACAGCCTGCTCATAACTGCCTTTTTCAACGGTACTCAGTAAACTATCAAGCTGCTGTTTGGCCTGTTGATAGTTTTCTTTTTCCATCAACTCCTGTGCCTGATTCAAGGCTTTGTATGTTTTTTCACTGAGTAAAAATTGTTTCTCATCATCAGCCGCGGATGCACTTCCCAGTACCAACAGAGATAGTGTAAGAAAAAGGATCGTTAATAATGGCTTTCTCATCGTGACAATTTAAACTCGATTTCCTGAGTGGCCTGACGCTCAACCGCCTGCCCATCCACTAATTTAGGTTTGAACTTCCACTTCAAAATAGCTTTCAGCGCTGCATCATTAAACACACTTGCAGGCTCAGCTTTTATCACTTTTGGATCGCGTACCCTGCCATCTTTAGTGATAATAAATGTCACCGTCACCACGCCCTCAATACCACGTCGTGATGCAACACGCGGATATTTAGGTGGAATACGTACCAATGGCACCACTTCATTATCCAGCATCGGCGCGTCACTAGGTGCTGGAGCAGGTGCTGCTTTTGGCGCCGCAGAGAAATCCCCCAAATACGGTCCCCCCGTGATATTCATCGGTACATCGATCGCTGGAATATCCATTTCTGGTGTCGGTGCATCCGGCTTATTTGCCTGGGTAGGCGCAGGTTCAGGTGGCGGTGGCGGCTCATCCGGTGGTGGCGGTTTTTTGGGCAGCTCACGTTTTTTGGTTTCCGGCTGCGCTTCTTCCTTTTTCAAACGCACAAAGTCCAGAATCTGAACTTCTTCAATATCGCGTTTATCCACGCTCTTACTATTGGTCATATGTTCCATTAAATAGAACAAACCAAAGTTAACCAATAATGCGAGAACAATACCAACAACTAATCTCATCAAATCCGCCGTTAGTCGCGTTCAGCAGCAATAGACACATTGGCCACGCCTGCCAGTCGGGCTTGGTCCATGACTTCAATTAACAGGCCGGTTTTCGCTTCTTCATCTGCCAAAATAATCACCGAACCTTCAGGGTTTTCAGCATGCATACGTTCTACATTGGCTCTGACAGCACGACGATCAATCTGACGTTTATCCATCCAGATCTCGCCATTGGGACGAATAGAAATCAGAATATTGGCCCGTTCTTTTTTCACCGCTGTTTTTGCCGAAGGACGGTTCACATCCACGCCGGTTTCTTTTACAAACGAACTGGTGACAATGAAAAAGATTAATAAGATAAACACCATATCAATCAGTGGTGTCATATTGATTTCAGCGATACCACCACTTTGGCGTCGGGAATGTCGGTTTCTCATTTTTATCCTTTACTCTCTACGCAAGGCATCAGCCACTTTATCGACTTCACGTTCTGCACGTTGGGTTAACTGAGTGCTGAAATACAAACCAGATAATGCGGTTAACAGACCCCCCATCGTGGTAATCAACGCAACAGAAATACCACCCGCCATACCGCGGGCGTTACCAGTACCAAATACGGTCATCACATCAAATGTCTGAATCATTCCGCTCACCGTGCCCAGCAAGCCCAGCATAGGAAGCGCCATAGTGAGTGTACGAATCGTCATCAAATAACGTTGTAAGGAAATACGGCTCTCTGTAATCATGCCTTGACGTATTTGATGAGCAAACCAGCTATTTCTGTCTTTACGTTGCTGCCACTCATTAATTAAACGTTTGACCTGTTTAGGATGTTCAAACACCACAAACAAATAACGTTCAATAATCAAACTCCACATTAACACCGAAGCAAACAGGATCAGCCACAGCACGCTGCCGCCGCTTTCCATCAGCAATTCAATCTGAAAGAGTCCGTCAGACAGACTGGTCATGTTGTTTTTCCGCATTACGAGCAACGATAGCAGCACTTTCTTCATCAAGAATTTGCACTAAACGGTTTGATTTGCTCGATAAACCACTATGAATCAATAATAAAGGAATGGCGACAGCCAGACCCAGTTCTGTGGTGACCAATGCCTGGGATATCCCGCCAGACATTAATTTCGGATCCCCGGTACCAAACAAGGTAATCGACTGGAAGGTCTCGATCATGCCTGAAACCGTACCTAATAAGCCCAGCATAGGTGCAACGGCAGCCAGAATAGCCAGAGTGATTAAACCACGTTCCAGTTTTGGCATTTCTCTGAGAATGGCCTCATCCAGTTTTAATGACAAGGTTTCAACATCATGTGCTAAGCGGTCGTTGTAAACAGACAGAATGCGTCCCAGCGGATTTTTCTGACTGGCTTCTTTTTGTTTTTGCTGCTTGGCAATGCCATGACCATCTTTAGTCAGAGATAAAAACTGAATAAGCGCAATAATTAAACCAATCGCACCCAGCACCAGGATGATATAACCAATCCAGCCACCTTGCTCTATGCGTTCTTTTAGGGTCGGAGTTTGCACTAACAGTGCCATAATCGCACCCCGGGTCGGGTCGATCACCGTTGGCAGTAACTCACCAGGCTGGGCATCTTCAAACTCAGCAACCACCTTTCTAAATCGATCCACAGGTTGTCTGGCCAGTTCCACTAAATTGCCTGTTTCTGGCAAGTAACGCAGGAATACACCGTCGGTAAACGCAGTAAACACACCAATGCGAGTAACTTGTTTATCCTCAACATCCCCAGTGGTGGTGATTACTGGGGTAGTGAATTTTTCCACTTTCCCTGAAGCGGTCATTTCTTCTTGCAGGGTCAACCATAACTGACGAAGTTCTTCTATGGTGGGTTGCTGTTTACTATCGCTTAATTCATTAAGGAAATCGACACGTTCAGGATGCTGAACATTGGTCATCGAGCTTTCCAGCACAGCACGGCTATCATTGGCAACTTGTCTGACGGTACCGAATAACTCGCCTAATGAACCTGATTTGTCATCCAACAGGCTTTGCTGCTCGGCCAAACGCTGCTCTTGTTCATTAAAAATGGTGTTCAGTTGCTGAGTACGCTTTTCCTGGGCTGCTAATTCTTGCTTGGCTTGGGCCAAAAGACTGGCTTGTTGGTCATGCGCTTTCGCAAACTCAGCTTCACGTACCTGATTTTGTTGTTGCTCAAGTACACGTTCACGTTTGACCTGCTTTAATAATTCATCAAGATTCGCCGGTTTATCCGCAGCGAATACAGGCGAGCTCAGCGTCAGTAAACAAAGAAGAGAAATCAGTTTTTTCATTGTTTCTCTCCCACAGTATTAACAGGTAACACCATCAGATCCGGTGGTAATTGTTTTTTCGCTACTTTCAAGCCATCGGTTATAGCTTGAATATAATCATCAGACAATACGACCCACTGCTTCTTATCGTTATCCCACATACCCGCTTCTTTTCCATCCAGTGTGAGGTAATACAGACTGACACGACCAATTCTTAAGAAGTCGACTGTTTTTTTCGTTTCGCCATCTTCCAAATCAGCCTGATAGGCTTCGATGGTTCGACCATATTCAGTTTCGACCTGATAGGCTTCCATAATACGGCGATACTTTTCTGCTAATGACACATCAGCACGCCCCATCATCGCATTTAACGCCTCTAAACGCGTTTGACGTTCCTGTTTCAGAAAAGGCACGTCCAATGACACAAACTGTTGCAGAACATCAATCATTTTCAGCATGAGCGGCACAATGTCGTGCTGTGTTGTTTCGATATTATTTAGTTGCTCAGAGATAGAGGCCATTTCTTCTTGTTGAGAATTGACCAGTGACTGGAGTTGGTCATTATAGGATTTGAGACTTTGCGTCTGTCTTAGAACATCACGATATTCCGCCAGCATATCCGTGGTTTCATCGGATAAATTATCAATTTTCTCTTGAGACTTCTGAGCGGCAATATCGGTATTGACCTGAGTATCAATCGCCTGATCTAAGGCGCCTGCATTGGCTAAAAAAGGCAACGCAAGAAAAATACTCAACTGCCAACCACGTTTGATGGTTTGCTTGAGGTGCATAGATTTCAAATCCCATATTTGCCGTCATCACGGCAGTAAACGAAAGGAGTCATCTTAACAAGAGAATGGAAAGTGGGAAACGGTTTAACGTGGAATTTAGACAAAAAAAAGCCAGATACAAATTGTATCTGGCGAAACCTTCATAGAAGGAGAGAGAAATATAAGACTATAGAAGCTGAAATTTCTATAAACTTGAGATACATAATACAAATCACTCCTGATTTTCAAATGAGCGACTTATCCTAATAACTCGGGAATTTATTCCTATTCCTCTTTCCTTCAATATCAATTATTTACGATGAAATACCGTGGCTTATCGCAAAGCGCATCAGTTCAGCTGTTTTGCTGATATCCAGCTTACTTTTTATCTGGGTCAAATTGTTGGCCACCGTTTTATAACTGATTCCCAATACTTCAGAAATCTCCGTCATGCTCTTGCCTTCACCCAAGAGTCGTAAAATTTCTAACTCACGGCGCGATAAGTCACTCAGAGCACTGGTACCTGCATCAATATTCAGCATGGCCAATTGTTGAGCCATGTCCGGACTTAAGTAAATTTTACCATCAAGCACTTTATTCACCGCTTCGACCAAGTGATCCGCCGCGTTGTTTTTAGTGATATAGCCTCTGGCACCTGACTGCATGGCACGTGATGCGAACACCGGATCTTCATGCATACTAAACATCAACACTTTGGCATCTTCACGGTTTGCTCTGATCCGTCTTAATACTTCCAGACCACCGACACCTGGCAGTGTAATATCCAGCAGCACCATATCAGGCTGGGACTCCTGAAAGAGACGATAGCCCTCTTCGCCAGTTTCAGCTTCTAGAACTGTAGCCGAGGGAATTTGTTGAATCAGCTGACGGCAACCTGCTCTGACTATCGGATGATCGTCCACCACCAAAATTGTTAATGCCTGTTTCATTTTTTGTTTCACCCTTTAATGGAATCAACACCCGGACCTGTAAACCACGCCCTTCTTCCGTATCAAACGCTATACGACCACCGAGTGCTGACACCCTTTCTCGCATACCAATTAAACCAAAACCTTTGACCAGATTAGCATCCAGTCCCTTACCATCATCCGTTACTGCCACTTTGATGGTCTCTGCTTCCCGGCGTACTTCAACTTTGACATGACTGGCATGGGCATGGCGTACACAGTTGGTCGTACATTCCTGAACCAGACGGTAAATCGTTACCTGTAGTGTATCAGGCAGTGATTCAAATTCACCGACAAAGTCCCACTCCCAGTCAATTTCCGGCTGACGCTCACGCCAGTTATGCAACATATCTCTTAATGCCTCTGTTAAACCTAAATCATCCAGTGTCATCGGACGCAGTCGGCTTAACATTTTCCTTACTAAAGATTGAATATGATTAGTAATCGTTTTTACAGAGCCTACTTTTTCTTCAATCTCGATCAGATGATTTTCGCCAGCAATTCGCTCAATTTCACCTAAATCAACGCGAATCCCGAATAAACATGGCGCTAACTCATCATGAAGTTCTCTTGCCAAATCGCGCTGTTGAGATTCCTGTAAGCTGAGCATATTACCGGCAAGTGCATGATTTTCTGCCATGGTTTTTTCTAACACGCTGGCCATATGATTAAAGCGGATCTGAATGGGATTCAACTCTTTTACAGCAGAAGTATCCACCCGTGCTGTAAAGTCACCTTGTTCAAGGTGCCCCAGCGCATCTGACAGTTGTGATAACGGCCTTAAACCTTGACGTAAAGCCAAATAAATCAGACTCAAAATCAGTAATAAGAAAAACACACCCAGCCAAAATAAGGTTTGTATATCCTGCCAGACTTCGGTGACTTCATCACTGGGATCAGCCTCTACCACCAGATAACCATAAGATTTACTGCCTTTGGTAATCAGTCGTCGGAAAGCTACCGCTTCAGGCTCCATCATTCGAATAAACCAGTCCGGTGCATCGGGTTTATTAAAAAAGCCAGTTTGATCTTCTTGGCCAATCAACGGTTCGCCATGCATATCTTCAAACCAGGCGCGAATATGACGGGTATGTCTGACACTATCTACAATCAGCGTCAATCGCTCACTCAGATCATTAGAAAAACGTAAGGTCGGGAGCGCATTTACCAGCAAACCTTTAGCCAGCTGCGTACTGGAGGCCATTTCCTGGGCAAGCGCTAATCTGGCGTTTTGCACCATAAAATAACCGGCAGCAGCGAAGTTAATCAGCAAAATAATGCTGACTATTATTAGTAATCGTAGTTTTAAACTCATGATCATCAGTACAATAGATGAGATAAGTTTAGAATTATCGCACAGTTACAACGGAGACGATTAGGAAACAGCATGCAAAATAATCACGACTTGTTCCAACAGGCCCAAAAACATATTCCAGGTGGCGTCAACTCGCCCGTCCGCGCATTTAAAGGTGTGGGTGGGGATCCCGTATTTTTCCGCGAAGGAAAAGGCGCATGGCTGACAGATGCGACAGGGAAAAAATATGTGGACTATATTGGTTCCTGGGGACCGATGATTGTCGGTCATGCACACCAGGAAGTGATTGATGCTGTCAAAGAGGCGGTAAATCATGGTTTAGGTTTTGGTGCACCGACAGAAATTGAAACAACCATGGCCGACTTAGTCTGTGAGCTTGTTCCATCAATGGAGTTAGTTCGCATGGTGAGCTCTGGGACTGAAGCCACGATGAGCGCCATTCGTTTAGCACGTGGTTACACCGGTCGTGACAAAATCGTCAAATTTGAAGGTTGTTATCACGGCCATGCCGATTCATTATTAGTGAAAGCAGGCTCTGGTGCTTTAACCCTGGGTGTGCCCTCTTCTGCGGGTGTGCCAGCCTCATTAGCAGAACACACACTGACATTACGTTATAACGACTTAGAGTCCGTCAAAGCCTGTTTCAAAGAAGCCGGTGATCAGATTGCCTGCATAATTATTGAACCTGTTGCCGGTAATATGAACTGTATTCCACCTGTTCCCGGATTTCTGCAAGGGCTCAGAGAAATCTGCGATGAATATGGTGCAGTACTGATTTTTGATGAAGTGATGACCGGATTCCGTGTTGCACTGGGTGGGGCACAAGCACATTACAATATTACCCCCGACTTAACGACCTTTGGCAAGATTATTGGTGGTGGTCTGCCAGTAGGTGCATTTGGTGGCAAACGTGAAGTGATGGAGCATATCGCACCGCTTGGCCCCGTTTATCAGGCGGGGACTTTATCAGGTAACCCTATCGCCATGGCTGCGGGACTGACAACGTTAAAACTGATTCAGGCGTCTGGATTTCACGATGCATTAACAAAAACCACCGAAGCATTAGTCTCAGGTTTACAGGAACTGGCTGATAAAGCGGGTATTCCAATGACAACGAACCAGGTTGGCGGTATGTTTGGTTTATTCTTTACCGAAGACAGCCAAGTGAACTACTACGAGCAAGTTGTGGCTTGTGATCAGGAGCGCTTCAAACACTTCTTCCACCTAATGCTAAATAATGGCGTGTATCTGGCGCCCTCAGCATTTGAAGCCGGTTTTGTCTCTGCTGCCCATGGCGAACAAGAAATCGAGCATACCTTATCAGCAGCAAAAGCCGCTTTCGCTGCTTTATAAATCACCATCACCGTTACAAAGCCATACATGCTCAGCAGATGTATGGCTTTGTACGTTAAGATGGTATATATGCCATCTATATAAATCTAAGATATTGAATTAACTATGAATACGCTTTACTGGCACGACTATGAAACATCTGGCACGGATCCCCGTTATGACAGACCTTTGCAGTTTGCCGGTATTCGTACCGATGAAGATCTTAATATCATCGGCGAGCCGTTGATGATCTATTGCAAACCTGCCAATGACTTTCTGCCTCATCCACAAGCTTCTTTAATCACTGGCATTACGCCACAAAAAGCACTGCAGGAAGGTTTAACAGAAGCCGAGTTCATTGCCCGCATTCATGCCGAACTTGCTGAACCAGGCACCTGTGGCGTTGGTTATAACAGCTTGCGCTTTGATGATGAGTTCACGCGCTTTAGTTTGTTCCGTAATTTTTATGATGCCTATGCCCGTGAATGGCAAAATGGTAATTCCCGTTGGGACATTATCGATATGGTCAGACTCACCCGTGCTTTACGACCAGAAGGCATCAACTGGCCGGATCATGATGATGGCAAACCCAGTTTCCGTCTGGAACATTTAACAGCCGCAAACAATATCGAACAAATCGGTGCTCATGATGCCTTAGTCGACGTTTATGCGACGATAGAAATTGCCAAACTCATCAAAAGTGCCCAACCCAAATTGTTTGTTTACGTTTATCAGAATCGTCGTAAAAACAATATTGCCCCGCTGCTCAATATCCATGACAGAACCCCGGTCATTCATGTGTCGAGAATGTATCCAAGTGAATATTGTGGCACCGCACTGGTTGTGCCCTTAGCGAAAGATCCGACTAATCCTAATGGGGTTATTGTCTACGACTGCCGTTATGATCCCACCGATCTGATTGAGCTTGATGCCGAGACATTACAGCAACGTTTATTTACCCCCTCAGCGGATCTGGCTGAAGATATTCAACGTCCGGCTCTTAAAACTATTCATATCAATAAATGCCCGGTGGTAGTGCCGGCAGCGACATTAAATGAGGATGCCGCAAAACGCTTAGATATTGATCGTGCCCAGCATCAACGTCACTTGGGCATGTTGAATGCGGCAGGTGATTTAACCGAAAAGCTGTCATACATTTTTACACCTAAACCATTTGATCCGGTTGCTGATCCTGATGCAAGTCTCTACAGCGGTGGTTTTTTCAGTGACAATGATAAACGCAAGATGGAGCTGATTCGTTCAGCTGAGCCGGATATGTTAAAAACACTGTCAATCCCTTTTGAAGACTCGCGTCTGGCCGAGATGTTATTCCGTTATCGTGCCCGTAACTGGCCTGAATCATTGACTGAAGATGAACAAGATCAATGGTTGCAATACCGTCAGCAACGACTGGCAGATGAGACACCAGACACTATTCTTAACTTTTCAAGGTTTTATTCAGCGCTTGCGGAAGCGAAACAACAAGACTTGCCTGAACAAAAACAAAAAGTCCTGACTGAACTCACCCACTACGCCAGCCAATTAGCAGCTGAACTTGGTTACCAAGCGAACTAATATGGCTCAGCAAGTCGACATTCTGCTTACTACCCTCAATGCACGTTATATGCACTCGGCATTTGGGCTGCGCTATCTTCTCGCCAATATGGAAGAACTGGCGTCCAAAACTAAAATGCTTGAGTTCACCATTCAGGAACAAACACTGAATATCGCCGAACAGCTATTACAGTATCAACCTAAAATTATCGGATTTAGTGTCTATATCTGGAATATTCGTGAAATCAGTGACATTGTCACCGTCATTAAACAAATCTCACCCGACACCGTTATCGTGCTTGGTGGGCCCGAAGTCGGCCATTACCCGGATGTACCGGATATCTGTGAATTAGCTGATTTTGTGATCAGTGGTCCCGGTGAAAAAAGCTTTCGCGAACTGTGCCGACAAGTTTTAGACAAGGCACGGCCTGAAACAAAATATATTGATGGTATCGCTACTGAGTTAGCTGAATTAAAACTGCCTTATTACCTCTACAATGAAGAAGATATTCGTAACCGGCTGATTTATGTCGAAGCGTCTCGTGGTTGCCCGTTTAAGTGCGAATTCTGTTTATCGGCATTAGATAAAACAGCCACCGCCTTCCCGCTGGAATCATTCCTGGCTGAAATGGACGCATTGTGGCAACGCGGCGTTCGTAACTTTAAATTTATTGATCGCACTTTCAACCTGAAGGTCTCCACCAGTATTCGTATTCTGGAATTTTTCCTTGAACGAATGACGGATGATTTATATCTCCACTTTGAAGTGGTGCCTGATAATCTGCCTGATAAATTGAAAGAGGCGCTGAAACGTTTCCCACCCAATAGTCTGCAATTTGAAATTGGTATTCAGACTTTTGACAGCGATATTCAAACCCTTATCAGTCGTAAACAAAACAATGATAAAACCCGGGAGAATATTCGCTGGTTGAGGCAACATACCGGTGCTCACTTACACACCGATCTGATTTTTGGGCTGCCAAGTGACTCACTGAATAATTTTGCTGAGAGTTTTAATCAATTGGTCGCTCTGAATCCGCATGAAATTCAGTTAGGCATTCTGAAACGGCTGCGTGGTGCGCCACTTAATCGTCATAATGAAAATTTCGCTTTAAACTACAATCCACAAGCGCCGTATAATATTTTATCGACCAGCAGCGTCGATTTTATGACGATGCAACGGGTAAACCGCTTTGCACGATTCTGGGATATGATTGGCAATTCCGGCCGCTTTATTAATACGCTGCCACTTATTCTGGGCGATGATGCATTTGCTCGTTTCATGCTGCTTTCTGATCGACTTTTTGACATTAGCGGCAGTACCTGGAAAATCGCACTCAAACGATTATTTGAACTGCTGTTTGTGGTATTGACTGAAGATTTAGCCATTGATGAACAGACAGTCAAAGATCACCTAAAGCTTGATTACGCTCGAGCGGGTGTGAAAGGTATTCCAGACTACGAAAAATTACCTAGCTTGAATAAACCGGCAAAAGCAGGGGTAGCCAATAAGCGTCAGCGTTATCATGGCTAAAACGAACTCAACCATGATGCTTGTAGACTTGTAAAACGATCAATTCAATAATTCATGTACTCATAAACTCATGAGAGACAAGCTATGACCACACAATCTAACTCATCTCAACAAGTCATTCCCAGCCCTTGTCTGCGAAAATGTTGTCTGGATGAAAAAGATGTCTGTTTAGGCTGTTATCGCCGGCTTGATGAAATCACTGGCTGGTCTGCAATGGATAACACGGCAAAATTACAAACTTTAGAACGTTGCCAGCAACGCAGGCAGCTACGCTTAGCTCAAAAAAGAAAAGCTAAATAATCAGTTTTGAGATGGTTTTAAACTGTGGGTGGCGGGCATCAGCAAGGCACTCAAATAATAATGATTCAATATTTGTGATTATGGCTCCGGCATTGCGAAGTCTGTTCAAAGCATTCTGATAGTGTTTGTTATCACGTGAGCATACCGCTTCTTCTATCACAAACACCTCAAACCCTTGCTTAAGCAGATCTAAGGCCGTCTGTAATATACAGATATGTGTTTCCATCCCGCATAGAAATACTTGCTGATATTCCGCCTGCTTTAGCACTGCAGCAATCTCATCAACTTGCCAGGCGGAAAATTGTGTTTTCTCAAAAATGGGCGTATTAGCCGGTAAGATGTCCTTTAAAGCAGACACTGTATGACCTAAACCTTTCGGATATTGCTCTGTGACTAAGACTGGTAAAGCAAGAACATCGGCTGCAGCGAGTAAGGTCTGCACCGATGTTTGGATCCTCTCTTGCTGCTGTTGCGGCATCGCTGATAGGAGTCGATCTTGTATATCGACCAATATCAGCACACCCTTTTCAGCATTCGCTATGGATAAAGCCTGATTCACTTAAGAAGTGCCTTTACCCAGCCAGTTATTAATATCAACCAAATCATTCACACTCAAAATACCGGCGGCTTGTTTCAATCGCAATGTATCCAGAATGTAATCATAACGAGAACGTGCGTAATCACGCTTTGCACTAAACAGGTTTCGACGAGCATTTAGCACATCAACCGTTGTCCGTGTTCCTACATCGTAACCCGCTTCTGTCGACTCTAATGCTTTTTGATTAGAAACCACCGCTTGTTTGAGTGCTTTAACACGGCTGATGCCTGACATCACGCCGTTATATGACTCACGGGTTTGCCTGGTAACAGCACGACGTTGTTGCTCTTCAACCTGCATGGTTTCATCTAAACGATGACCGGCTTCACGTGTTCTGGATGATACAGCGCCACCTGAATAGATTGGCAGATTGAACTCCAGACCCACACTTTCATTGGTGGCATTACTTCGGCCATATATACCGTCACTATCAGAGTTGTAATTCTTCTGAGCTACGATACCTAAAGATGGATAGTGGCCACTGCGTTGGAACTCAATTGTCTGTTTTGCGGCTTCAACATTGATATTCGCCAGTAACAAAGATGGGTTCTGAGAAATAGCGGTTTCACTCCAGGCATCAATACTGGCTGGTTCAGGTTTGACCAGCGGTGACTCACCATAAAGCCCGACTAGATCATCAATGTACTTGCCAGCGGTTTCACGCAGTTGTTCCTGTGCATTAGCCAAATCATTTTGAGCCTGTATCACTCTAGCATTAGCCAAATCATAAGCCGCTTGTGACTCAGTAATATCAGTAATTGTCGCCATGCCAACGTCAAAACGTTGTTGCATTTGCTCTAGCTGCTTGGCAATGGCCTCTCGTTCTGCCAGAGCAAAGGTCAGATCATCCTGTGCTCCTAATACACCAAAGTAACGCTCTGCAACCCGTAATGTCAGGGATTGTTCAGCGACGCTATAACTGGCATCAGCCCCTTTCATGGCAATTTCAGCTTGGGTTTTCTGTACAAAGTTTTCCCGTTTATACACAGACTGAGTCAGGCTCAATGTGTAGCCATGACTAGTGTAGTCTGTATTACCAGCAAAATTACGTGATGATGAATCCAGCCAGGTTTTTGTTTCATTTGCTGATAGCCCAATCTGGGGCAGAAAATTGGCTATCGCCTGATCATCTAGTTCACCTACCGCCTGACGAGATGCGGCTTCAGCTAAAAGCTGTGGATCGCTGTTAAGAGATAATTTGTATACATCTAATAAATCTTCAGCCCAAATTGAGCTGGAAAATAATGCCGAAGCAATCAATGCGCCTAACGCAATTTTTTTCATTTTCCTTCCTTAGGAGTCATTCAGATGATGATATTCAGTACTAATATGTCGACATCGTGGTATCGACATCAATAGCCCAGCTATTCATACCACCCTCAAGGTTAATCACATCATTAAAGCCAACATGCTCAAGAAACTGCCCGACTTGGGCACTTCGTTTACCGCTACGACAAATAATCGCAACCGTTTTATTTTGGTAGGGACCTAGCTCTTCCAAACGAGCGGGAATTTCGTTCATCGGAATGTGTATTGCCCCTTCAATCATGCCATGAATCAGTTCATGACTTTCCCGAACATCAATCATGACTGGTGGAGCTTCACTTAATAATAAAGTGCTAAATTCAGTGGCGGTCATTTCTTTCATGTTTTTACTCTGGTTTAGAATTCAAATTGTTGGGTTGGTTCACCATGAATCATATAAGGAATAACGGTCTCAAATAAAAATTGTGGCTGCCATTCTGTTTCACTCACTCGTGTGATTAGTTGAACCGACATCGCAGGTGCTGTACCTGTTACTATCAATAATTTGCCACCCACTTTGAGACTTTGTAAATAGTCATCAGGAACCTGGGCACAGGCAGCTGTGATAACGATCGTGTCAATTCGTTCAACCAACGGCCATCCCTGACTGGCATCACCCACCGTTAACGTCACATTTCTTATATCTGCTTCAGCTAAGCGTTTAGCAGCTAACTCAGATAAATCAGCATAATATTCAACGGAAATAATGTGATTCGAGAGTTTAGCCAATAGCGCGGTGAAATAACCTGAGCCGGTTCCGATTTCCAGCACATTTGTTTCTGGTGTTAAATCAAGTGCCTGTAAAAAGCGACCTTCCAGGATGGGCGTTAACATAGTTTGCCCATGAGCAATGGCTAGCATCGTATCGGCATACGCCATACTCACTAAATCTTCATCAACAAAGTCTGCTCTGGCGATATCCGTCATCACGGCTAAAACAGTGTCATTCAGGACATCGCTTGGACGCACCTGTTGAATGACCATATTGGTATGAGCATGATTTAGCAAAGACACATGTTGCCCCTATTATTGAGCTATGGCAGTCAGGAGACTAAGGATAAGTGCTTTATTATATAGGTTCAACTGTAGAGAAAACAGGGGAATATTAACATATGCTAATTCAGCCTTTCACTGCCAGAGATCAATAAGCCTAGAAGTGTAAGCCATGGATTATGACGCACTCAAGACTGCCTATTTCTTACCAGTAGCCCGATGGAATAAAGGCTCATGAACTGACTCACGAGAAAAACGCCAACAAGCAATACTGATTGCTAGTACTGAAAAAACGACCAGCACGCTGATATCGGTCATAATAGAAAAGTCACTATTTGCCGTAGGCACTACATGTTTCATCAAATCAACGCCATAACTAAAGGGATTGATTAATACAACATATTTCAGCATCTCGGGTAATTGATTGACTGGATAAAGCGCACCACTTAAGAAAAACACCGGGAAGATGAAAAAATTCATAATCACCGCAAAATTATCCAAGGTTTTTGACCAGGCAGCGATCAATCCGCCTATTGCCGCACAGCATAAGGCTGTAGCTAAAGCCGGTAATAATAACCATAAAGCGACTTTCACCTCGATCAAACCAATCACGGTCAAAATCACTAATAGAAGAATCGCCTGGACCATAGCGGTAATGGCTGCAGCAATTAATTTAGCGATAACAATTAGATAATGAGGAATAGGGGCGATCAACATCATGCGCATCACACCAAACTCTTTGTCATAAACCAGAGTTAATGCTGACAATAAAGCAGCAAATAATAAGGTCATCGCTACAATGCCTGGCACCAGAAAGCTCAGATAACCGGCTTGTTGCTCACCCTGCAACATACTGCCCACACCTGAACCTATCACCAGCAACCATATCATGGGTCTGACCATGGCACTAAGTAGTCTTGCCCGTTGACGAAAGACTTTAGTCAGCTCTCTTGCCACCACTGCTTTAACGGCAAGCATATGTGTCATGTCACTACCCCATAATCAGGTGGACATACCGTCCAGAGATACACATCATTAAGATTAGGTTTGCGCCACTGCATCGCATTAACGGCATTACCCAGCGTTTTTTGTAACTGATAAAAGTCGGTTTCTTTATCTTGAATACGATATGTCAGATGCTGATCTTCCCATAAAGGCTCGCCAAACTGTGGACGCATCAGCTGACTCACCACTTCAGTATCAGCACAATCAATTTCTAACATATAGGCCGCTAGATTTTTAACCAGCTTTTTAGGCGCACCACCTTTTTGTAGTTGCCCTTTTTGAATAAAATCAACGTGATCGCAGGCTTCTGCTTCTTCCAGATAATGTGTGGTAAGGAATACCGTCATGCCTTCATCTTTTCTTAGCTGTTCAATAAATCGCCATATTGACCGACGATTAGGCAAGTCTAGACCAATGGTAGGTTCATCTAAAAATAACACTTGCGGTTTATGTAAAACCCCACGGGCAATATCCACAGCGCGTCGTTGACCACCTGATAAGGCAACTAATTTTTGATGGCGTTTTTTTTCTAAGCCAAACACTGACAGTAACTCAGCAATACGTTGTTCTGCTTGCTGTTTATTCAAGTTATACAAGGCGGCAGCAAACTGTAAGTTTTCATCCACCGTCATCATCCGATCAAGGGCTGAATCCTGGAAAACCAAGCCAACTAAAGCACGTGTTTGCACTGGATAACGCTTAACTTCACGACCAGCTATCCAAGCTTCGCCAGATGACGATGAAGTCATCGTCGTCAACATATGAATAGTGGTACTTTTACCGGCACCATTTGGACCAAGCAAGCCATAAAACTGTCCAGGCTCGATACCAAGATCCAGCCCATTAACAGCAAGGGCCTGACCATATTGCTTGGTCAGGCCCTTGGTTAAAATCGCATATTGATTTTTATAAGCCACAAATTTCTTTTGAGTTTTTCGGGTTTCTAAACACAAGTGGTTTGGCAATATCAGCTGGTTTTTCAGCTTCCTGCCGACCTTTCTCAATGGCTTCCAAAATAAGGTGATGATCCGGTGATTTAGTACAAACTGGATCGGCCATCGCAGGATCGCCTGTCAGCATATAAGCCTGACAGCGGCAACCACCAAAATCTTTTTCTTTTTCATCACAACTACGGCAAGGCTCTTTCATCCAGTCAAAGCCACGGAAACGGTTAAAGTCATTCGACCCTTCCCAGATTTCCTTCACGCTCAACTCTTTGACATTGGGTAATTCCATACCCGGTAATTCACGAGCCGCATGACATGGCAGTGCCGTACCATCAGGTGTCACGGTCAGAAACACATTGCCCCAACCGTTCATGCAGGCTTTTGGCCTGTCTTCGTAATAATCAGGCACCACGTAGTAGATCTTCATATTACCTTTTTGCTTTTGCTGATATTCATGAGCAATCGCTTCAGCACGGACTAATTGCTCTTTCATCGGTAATAGTTGATCACGATTATGCATTGCCCAGCCGTAATATTGAGTAGTTGCAAGCTCAACATAATCAGCATCGAGGTTGATAGCCAGATCCAAAATTTCATCGATCTTATCGATATTCTGACGATGTGTAACAAAACACAACACCATAGGATAACCGGCGGCTTTGACCGCTTTTGCCATCTCAATCTTATGCTGAAAAGCATCGGTACCAGCAATCAGGTTATTTAAATCTTCTGAACTCGCCTGAAAACTGACCTGGATATGATCCAGACCAGCCTCTTTAAACTCTTTTGCTTTATCTGCATTTAATCCCACACCTGAGGTAATCAGGTTGGTGTAAAACCCTAAATTTCTGGCTTCGCGGATAAGTTCAATCAGATCGGGACGAGTTAGAGGCTCACCACCCGATAAACCCAGCTGAGTAGCTCCCATTTCACGTGCTTGACGAAAAACATTAATCCACTCTTCTGTTGTCAGCTCTTTTTTGACGCTGGCAAAATCCATAGGATTTGAACAATAAGGACATTGCAGCGGACATGCGTAGGTTAACTCGGCCAATAACCATAGAGGCTGACGAATGCTATCACGGACATTCATACCTACAGCACCACCGGTACTGCCAGGCGCTTTATTCTGGTCTGATCCAGTCGTTGTCATGAGCTTCCTCCAAAAACTGATAGACATCATCGTCTAAGTCAGCGCCATTAAAGGCTTCTTTAAGTTCAGCGATCAGCTCGCCGACAGTTTGTTTTTTTTCACTTACCCGTTTCAGGATTTCACCCGCAGCAGGGTTTAATTTCACCATACCTTCCGGATAAAGCAGTACATAACAATCCTGAGCTGGCTCCCATTGGAAACGGTAACCCAGGGCCAGCACAGGAGTCGAGTCTGCATTAAAGATGCGATCGGTCATTTTTCAACTTCCATAAAGTAAGGAGGACGTCCTTCAATATACGCCATCCACATCGCATCTAACATGGTCCATAAAATATCAAGCTTGAATTGTAATAAGTCGACAGCACGTTGTTGCTTCTCACGTGTGTCACAGTAATCAAGCGTAATTTGTAGGCCGTGATCTACGTCACGACGCGCTTCACTTAAACGTTTACGGAAATAACGATATCCACGTTCGTCGATCCAGGGATACAAATCAGGCCAGTTATCTAGCCTCGCCTGATGGATCTTTGGTGCAAATAACTCTGTTAACGAAGAGCCTGCAGCTTCCTGCCAGTTAGCCCGACGCGCGAAATTGACATACGCATCTACCGCAAAGCGGACACCTGGCAATACGTGTTGATGTGATTCCAGTTCGTCTCTTGTTAAACCAACAGCCTCACCCAGCTGCAACCAGGCTTCAATACCACCTTCTTCTCCATCATAACCATCATGATCAAGAATGCGTTGCACCCAGTGTTTACGTACTGAAGCATCTTCACAATTTGCCATAATGGCTGCATCTTTTATTGGAATCGCCGTTTGATAATAAAAACGATTAGCGACCCAACCTTGAACTTGTTTTTGATCCAACTTGCCTGCGTGCATCAATTTATGAAAGGGGTGGTTAATATGATACAGCGACTCTTTTTCGCGTAATTTTTGTTCAAACTCTTCGCGGGTCCATGGTGCTGGTTTTTCTGACATGTCTTATTCCTCTAGAATCATCTTAGACTGTTAAAGCTCGATGTCCATGCCGTCATACGACACTTCAATTCCAGCCGCTTCCAGCGTTTTTCGCTGGGGTGATTCCTCGTTGAGTATTGGATTAGTATTATTAATATGAATCAGGAATTTACGTGGTTTATCCATACCACTGAGGATCTCCATGATGCCGCCTTTACTCGACTGATCAAGATGGCCCATTTCCTGCGCACGTTTATTGCTAATGCCTTCATGTGACATCTCATCATCGGTCCAAACGGTACCGTCAACGAGAACCATGTCGGCATTTGCCATATATTCCATAACATGCGGTTCTGCTACACCTAATCCTGGTGCATAGAATAAGTTTTTGCCGGTACGCGTATCTTCTATACGCATGCCGATATTATCGCCAGGGACCGTATTATGACGATGCGGTGAATAAGGAGGTGCTTCACTCTTCAAAGGCACGGCAGTAAACACGAGTCCTTCTGCTGTAGGAATGGTAAAGCTTGATTCATCCGTTGCAATTTCATGATGGTTGATGCCGCGGAAATGACCAAGGATATTAAATACAGGGAATCCAGTGGTCAGATCCTCATAAACAGCTTTGGTGGTATATACATCCCACGGCTTATTATGTTCTCTAAGGGTGAGCATACCGGTGACATGATCGATCTGTGCATCAGTGATCACTATCGCCGAAATAGCGGTATCTCTGACTTGTCTGGCAGGTTGTAAAGCGGGAAAATCATCCAGTTGTTTTTTGATATCAGGTGAAGCATTAAATAGAATCCAGTCTGTTCCGTTTGCACTGATAGCGATGGATGATTGTGTGCGAGGACTGGCTTTGATTGTGCCCTCTCTTACACCTTTGCAGTTAGTGCAATTACAATTCCACTGAGGAAAGCCACCACCGGCTCCAGAACCTAAAACATGTACAAACATAATTATCCTTAGAAACTTGCATTAGACCAGATAAGACTTTAACAAATTTTATCTGGTATAACGTTGCCCGGAGCAGAAAGCCCCGGGCATACATCAAAACCGTGATTAACGGTTGCAGATGTACATGGTTACTTCAAAACCAAAACGCATATCTGAGTATTCAGGTTTAGTCCACATAACTATATCCTCTCTAAAATTGTTTTATTTAATGTCATCCAACCTATTTGAATGACGATTAGATAGTACACAGCAGATTAAGATGTTTCGTCAGGATTCCCCGCCTTGCCATTCAGGATTTTCCTGATTCACCAAAAAGCTGTAGAGGCTCTATCTGCTTAGTTTTAACTAAAGCAGTAGTTTTAAAATTTGATGAAAATGACTAAATGTGCGGGAAGATCTTCTCAGCCTAGTCAGGCAAAAAACACCTAAATTTAAATGCATTTATGCTCACGACATAATTAACCATGGTAGATAAACTATCCACCAAGTTAGAGAATTTCAGCTTCTTTAATCTTTTGTGGTTTACCACATTATTGCATTACCTATATTTCATTTAACCAGGCCCTGTGCCTGGTTTTTTTTGATCAAAAAAAGGCCCGACATCAAAAGATGTCGGGCCTTTTATTCAGACTAAGATTACAGAGTAATCTATATCATCTGGGACTTACAGGCTGAATACACTCAGAATACCACCCAGGTTAGTCCAGCTAGACAGTGATTTGTATGCACCGACTGCGCCAAGACCGTCTGTTTCATTTTCTAAGCTTGGGATCGCCATACCGATACCAGCCCAACCACCAACACCTGACAGTACAGAGATATACTGTTTACCGTCATGTTTGTAGGTGTTGACGTTACCGATAACGCCTGACGCTGTTTTGAATCTCCACAATTCACGACCTGTTTGCGCATCAACGGCTTTCAGGTAACCTTCCAATGTACCGTAGAACACCACATCAGTCGCTGTGGCTAACGCACCAGACCAGACTGAGAAACGTTCTGGGTTTGACCATACGATCTTACCTTCACGAGCATCCCATGCAATGAAGTTACCTAAGTGAGTACCACCTGGCGCTGGGTACATGCTTAATGTTGCACCCACATAAGGTTGACCTGCTACGTATTCCACTTCAAATGGTTCATAGTCCATGCAAACGTGGTTGGTTGGAACGTAGTATAGACCTGTACGTGGTGAAAATGCCGCTGGCTGTTGGTCTTTAGAACCTAAGGCCGCAGGACAAATACCTGTTGTGTTAACGTCTTCACCGTTACGTGCAGTGGAGTATTTCGCTACACGATCATGTAAACCGGTTTTCAGGTTCACACCGTTTGACCAGTTAACCGCTGGATCATATTTTTCAGCCACTAACAGTTCACCAGTGACGCGATCCATGGTGTAACCAAAACCGTTACGGTCAAAGTGGACAGCGGTTTTGTGCATTTTGCCTTTCACTTTTTGATCAGCAAGTACAACTTCGTTGATACCGTCATAATCCCACTCATCATGTGGCGTCATTTGGTAAACCCATTTCGCCATACCAGTGTCTAAGTCACGACCCCATAAAGACATTGACCATTTGTTGTCACCAGGACGTTGAACCGGGTTCCAGGTAGATGGATTACCTGAGCCATAGTAGAACATGTTCAGATCAGGATCGTATGAATACCAACCCCATGTTGTACCACCACCAATTTTCCATTGGTCACCTTGCCAGGTTTTCAAAGATGAATCTTTGCCAACCGGCTTCAGCATAGACGTTGTTTTGTTAGGATCAACTAACATTTCTTTGTCAGGACCTGTGCTGTATGCCGTGTACTGTTCTTTACCATCCAGGCTGTAGGCTTTGATATAACCACGTACACCAAACTCACCACCTGAAATACCCACCAGGACTTTGTCTTTAAATACGTGAGCCGCTGCAGTGCTGGTCGCACCACGTTTTGCATCATCACGTTTGTCAGACCAAACTACGCTACCGTCAGCAGCATTCAGAGCAACTAATGTTGTATCGGCTTGGTTCAGGAAGATTTTGCCGTCGCCATAGCTTAAACCACGGTTAACGGTGTCACAGCACATAACAGGCACTGTTTCATCGTAGTTTTGTTTGGGCTCGTATTTCCATTTGATCGCACCGTCGTTATTTAAGTCCAATGCGAATACGATGTTTGGAAATGGTGTGTGAACGTACATAGTACCGTCGATAACCAAAGCGTTACCTTCGTGACCACGTAAAACACCCGTTGAGAAAGACCATGCCATATTTAAATCTTTGACATTGTCTTTGTTGATTTCAGTTAATGTTGAGTAACGTGTATTTGAATAGTTACCTGCTGGCATTACCCAGTTATTCGGATTTTTTTGCATTTCAAGCAATTCATCAGCTACAGCCAAGCCGGGCGCAGTCAATGACATCATTGCGATTGATAAAGTTTTCAGCTTCATTTTATATACCTCTAGTATTGAAGGTTTGTTTTTATAGGTGGCTAATCTATAAATAACCACTGCTGAATACTTTATTCTTATTTTTCCCCTAGCACATTAGGAGAAACTCCCTATATAAGCAGGAATTAATCATAGTGAGCTCGGGATTGACTTGGCGCTAGAAATGAATTCTGATTATTCATTTAAGGTGATAACGTGATGCTTAAGTGCTAAACGAACAAGCTGAATGGGTGTCGCTATATTCAACTTTTGCTTTAACTGCGTTTGATAATTAGCCATTGTTTTGAGGCTGATCTTCAATTCTTTCGCAATGGATTCTACTTCCATACCTTCAGCAAGTAAACGAAAAATCTCAAACTCTCTAGGGGTAAGTATTGTGCTTGGCTCTTGCTTATCAGCAACATTTTTTAATGCCAATTTTTCGGCAATATCCACGCTCAGATATGTTTTGCCTGCAGCGACACTTCTAATGGCTAGCAGCAATTCTTCAGTTGTACTGGTTTTTCTTATATAGGCTTTTGCACCAGATTGGATAGCTTCATTGGCAAAAAAAGACTCTGGCAGGTTCGAAAATATCATCACACGGGCGCTTGGGTATGTCATTGTAAGCTCATGAACCCTATTTAAGGTCGAGCCATAAGCCGTATTCATATCAATGATGAATACATCCGGTTGATACTCTTCATACAAGGCTGGCAGATGATCACTCTGATTGGTCTCTGCAATCACTAATATGTCACTCTGCTCTTCAATTAGACGTTTAATTCCAGCACGTACAACGTGATGCTCATCAACCAGAATGACTGTTATCATTAATATTTACATCACTTTTATCTTAGGAAAGTAAGTTGGCTTAGAGGCTAAATACACTCAATACACCACCTAGATTTGTCCAGCTGGAAAGTGATTTGTATAAACCTACCGCTCCATCGCCATCAGCATCATTTTTTAGTCCCATCGCCATACCAATACCAGCCCAGCCACCCAGTCCAGATATCACTGAAACGTATTGTTTGCCATTATGTTCATATGTATTGACGTTACCAATGATTCCCGATGCCGTCTTAAAACGCCAGAGCTCGCGTCCAGTTTTGGCATCTACCGCTTTTAAGTACCCTTCAAGGGTGCCGTAAAAAACAATATCTGACCCAGTAGCCAGAGCTCCTGACCAGACCGAAAAACGTTCTGGGTTAGACCAGACAATCTTGCCTTCACGCGCATCCCAGGCAATAAAATTACCTAAGTTGGGATCGCCATCTACCGGGTACATTGACAGACTGGCTCCAACATATGGCTGACCGGCCACATACTCGACTTCAAATGGTTCATAATCCATACAAACATGATTGGTTGGTACATAAAACAGACCTGTGCGTGGTGAGTAAGCGGCGGGTTGCTGATCTTTTGTGCCTAATGCTGCTGGACAAATACCAGTGGTATTCTCATCTTCGCCATTAAAGTCCGGCGAATATTGTTGCACCCGGTCATGTCTTCCAGTGGTTAAATCAACCCCTTTTGACCAGTTCACAGATGGATCAAATTTCTTCGCCAGCAATAACTCTCCAGTTTCTCTATCCATAGTGTAGGCAAAACCATTCCTATCAAAGTGAACTGCGGTTTTACGTAGTTTATTTTTAATTTTCTGATCGCTGAGAATAATTTCATTCACACCGTCATAATCCCATTCATCATGCGGTGTCATTTGGTAAATCCACTTTGCCATTCCACTATCCAAATCTCTGGCAAATAATGACATGGTCCACTTATTGTCACCGGGTCGTTGTACGGGATTCCATGTGGAAGGGTTTGCTGTCCCGTAATAAAACAGGTTCAAGTCAGGATCGTATGAGAACCAGCCCCAAGTGACACCGCCACCAATTTTCCATTGATCGCCTTGCCAGGTTTTCAGAGAAGAATCTTTACCTACCGGTTTCAACATGGACGTGGTTTTTACAGGATCCACTAACATCTCATCATCGGGTCCTGTGGTATAGGCTTTATACTTCACATTCCCCTGTAAATCATATGCCTGAACATAACCACGAATACCAAATTCACTGCCAGAAATACCGACTAAAACCGTATCTTTAAAAACAAAAGCAGCGCCAGTACTGGTGGCACCTGTCGTTGGGTCATCACGTTTATCAGACCAAACGACTTTGCCTGTGTTCATATCCAACGCAACCAAGGTCGTATCTGCCTGATTAAGAAATATTTTTCCATCAGCATAAGCCAGGCCTCGGTTGACCGTATCACAGCACATCACCGGAACAGTTTCGTCATAACTCTGCTTGGGTTCGTATTTCCATTTAATAGCACCGTCATTATTTAAATCGAGCGCATAAACAATATTAGGGAAAGGCGTATGAATATATAGAGTATCGTCAATGACTAGAGAATTGCCTTCATGACCACGTAAAACACCTGTCGAAAAAGACCAGGCCATGTTCAGCTTGTTAATATTTTTTTTATTGATTTGCTTGAGTGCTGAGTATCGTTGGTTATTATAATTTCCGGCTGGCATCACCCAGTTGGCAGGCTCATCTTGAAGTTTTTGTAATTCATCAGCTTGGCTGGTGCCAGCATGAATTCCGATTGCAGAAGCAATTAAAAATCTTAGAAATGTCATATTACTCAGTTTATTCATTAAAAATGCGTTTTCAGGGCATGTAGGTCATGACACTCTATGCCTAAAAAACGAATGAATCACCGGCAAATCTTCCCGATCTGACCAGTCTGAGTATTTTCACATGTGACAAGTGAACCTTGGCTGAATAAAAAAAGGCCCGACATCAAAAGATGTCGGGCCTTTTATTCAGATTAAGATTACGGAGTAATCTATATCATCTGGGTCTTACAGGCTGAATACGCTCAGAACACCACCCAGGTTAGTCCAGCTAGACAGTGATTTGTATGCACCGACTGCGCCAAGACCATCTGTTTCGTTTTCTAAGCTTGGGATAGCCATACCGATACCAGCCCAACCGCCAACACCTGACAGCACAGAGATATACTGCTTACCGTCATGTTTGTAGGTGTTGACGTTACCGATAACGCCTGATGGAGTTTTAAATCTCCACAGTTCACGACCTGTTTGCGCATCAACCGCTTTCAGGTAACCTTCCAATGTACCGTAGAACACCACATCAGAAGCGGTTGCTAATGCACCAGACCAGACTGAGAAACGTTCTGGGTTTGACCATACGATCTTACCTTCACGAGCATCCCAAGCGATGAAGTTACCTAAGTGTGTACCACCTGGTGCTGGGTACATGCTCAGAGTTGCACCAACGTATGGTTGACCTGCTACATATTCCACTTCAAATGGTTCATAGTCCATGCAAACATGGTTGGTTGGAACGTAGAACAGGCCAGTGCGTGGTGAATACGCTGAAGGTTGCTCATCTTTAGAACCTAATGCTGCAGGGCATACGCCAGATGTATTTACATCCTCACCGTTACGCGCAGTGGAGTATTTCGCTACACGATCATGTAAACCGGTTTTCAGGTTCACACCGTTTGACCAGTTAACTGCTGGATCATATTTTTCAGCCACTAACAGTTCACCAGTGACGCGATCCATGGTGTAACCAAAACCGTTACGGTCAAAGTGGACAGCGGTTTTGTGCATTTTGCCTTTCACTTTTTGATCAGCAAGTACAACTTCGTTGATACCGTCATAATCCCACTCATCATGTGGCGTCATTTGGTAAACCCATTTCGCCATACCAGTGTCTAAGTCACGACCCCATAAAGACATTGACCATTTGTTGTCACCAGGACGTTGAACCGGGTTCCAGGTAGATGGATTACCTGAGCCATAGTAGAACATGTTCAGATCAGGATCGTATGAATACCAACCCCATGTTGTACCACCACCAATTTTCCATTGGTCACCTTGCCAGGTTTTCAAAGATGAATCTTTGCCAACCGGCTTCAGCATAGACGTTGTTTTGCTTGGATCAACTAACATTTCATCATCAGGACCCGTGCTGTACGCTTTGTATTTAACGTTACCATCTAAGTCATAGGCTTGAACGTAACCACGTACACCAAACTCACCACCAGAGATACCGACTAAAACTTTATCTTTGAATACAAATGCAGCACCCGTGCTTGTTGCACCACGTTTCGCATCATCACGTTTATCAGACCAGACTACTTTGCCGTCTTCAGCATTCAGAGCAACAAGTGTTGTATCGGCTTGGTTCAGGAAGATTTTGCCGTCTGCATAGCTTAAACCACGGTTAACGGTGTCACAGCACATAACAGGTACTGTTTCATCGTAGTTTTGTTTGGGTTCATATTTCCATTTGATCGCACCGTCACTGTTTAAGTCCAACGCATAAACGATGTTTGGGAAAGGTGTGTGAACGTACATTGTGTCACCAATAACTAAAGAGTTACCTTCGTGACCACGTAAAACACCGGTTGAGAAAGACCATGCCATGTTTAAATCTTTGACGTTGTCTTTGTTGATTTGTGTTAATTCAGAGTAACGTTGGTTGTTATAGTTACCTGCTGGCATTACCCAGTTATTCGGATCTTTTTGCATTTGCAATAATTCATCAGCAGCAGCCAAGCTTGGCACAGCTAAAGTCATCATTGCGATTGATAAAGTTTTCAGCTTCATTAGAGTGACCTCTATTAATTGTTATTTAACATGACGGCAACACTGGCCGGTCAGGAAGGACTCTATTCGGCTTTTACCTTCTTTTCATTAGGGAATAATCACCCATAGCTCGGGATATATTCCCAAGCATGGCGGAAAGGCTTCCCACACAATATTAATAAGATTCCTAAAAATAATTGAAAATCCAGTATTAACTGCTGACTACACCGTACTTTATGGCTAAGCGAACCATTTCTGCCGATGAATTAAAACCCAATTTATGTTTTAACATCGTCTGATAATTAGCAATAGTTTTCGCTTCCAGACTTAACTGGGAGGCAACCTGTGAAATAGTCAGTCCTTCAGCCAACAGCCTGAATATTTCAAATTCCCGAGTACTCAATCTTTGGGTAGGGTCATCCGAGCCAGACACACTTTGCATAGCAATTTTCTGTGCCATTTCAGCACTTAAAAAGTTTTTGCCATTCATTACCTGATGAATAGCCGTCACCAGATCTTGACTATCACCTGATTTGATAACGTAACCTTTTGCTCCAGCACTCATTGCTTGCATCGCTAATGTCACATTTTCATGCATTGAAAAGACAATAATACGAGCATTTCGAAACTTACCACAGATCCTTCTTACGGCTTCCAAACCACCAATACCCGGCATCGACATATCAGTGATCAGGATGTCGGGTAATAATTCTGTGTATGCCTGATAGGCTTTTTCCCCGCTTGGAATTTCTTTCACGACCTGAAACTCATCGTAACCGTTCAGCATACTCGCTAGACCTGATCGTACAATCTCATGATCATCAGCCAATAGAATCTTAATTTTTGCCATCGATCTCTCCGATACCACACGGCAGCTTCACTTTAATTTTCATGCCTTGTCCTGGCAGACTTTCAATATGAATGTGACCAGATACTGTCTCAACCCGTTCTCGCATACCTAATAATCCATAGCCTTTTTTTATCAACTTTAAATCGCATCCCTGACCGTTATCCATCACTTCGATAATAATGTCATTGTCTTTTCTGTAAAGCAGAATTTTAGCTTCAACATTGTTACCGGCATGACGACTGATGTTTGTTAAACCTTCCTGGATAATACGGTAACAGCTTAATTGCATATGCTCATCAAGTAACCTCAAATTACAATTTATCGTCAATTCAAGTTGATGCTGCGGATGGTTATAAATCCAGTCATTAACCAACTCATGTAAACAATGCGCCAAACCAAATTCAGATAAATTAGGGGGGCGTAATTGTTTAAGATTCGATCTCAGAATATCCGACATTCTCTCGCTACGTTGCCTTAGATTAGCGATGGTATTTTCTTTTGTACTGGGATCATCTGAGTGATAAAACTTGTCCAACTCAATACGCATTGTGGTTAAAAGTTGACCGAGCTCATCGTGTAGCTCTGCCGCAATACGTTTTCGTTCGATTTCTTGTAATTCAACGGCTTTTCTCTTTTGTATATGAAAAACCTTTTTTAAACTCTCACTTGACTCAATAATACGAAAAATAAGACGTTTGATATTGGATAAGGATAGATAACGTAGACGTCCAGTTTTCTCTTCCTTCTGTCTTGGAAAGTTAAGTTGACCGTCAATACGCTCTAAAATGAGTGAGAACAGAAACACGACCAGGCAGCTTGATAATATGAATGTGAATAAAATGGGAATTAATAATTCGGCAATCCCTATCCCGACATATTTCAGCTCATGATATATATCACTGCGAATAATGACGTCACCGACATGATTCGAGTCAATCACTACCGGCTCAACGATATAAACAGATTTAAGATGAAAGATAGCTAAAATGGCTTTCATCACTTTTGTCATCACACCATCAGTATCAGATTGATATTGATGATTACTTTCTATAACAGAACCATCTTCAGATATGAACTCAATGTTCAAACGATCTAAGTTACGCCATTGTTGCAGCTCAAATATAGGAATCTGATTTTTATCTGTCTCGGCGATATTAAAATCATCAATCTGATCGTGAATCATAGATGAAACCAATGTGGCTTCCTGAGTAGTTTCACGATGGTTAATCAAATAGATTTGTACTAGGGCTAATACTTCTAAGAAAATTAGAAAGCAAATTAATCCAGCGATAAATAACGCTACTTTCTGTGCAACTGAGCCGGTCAATATTTTATTCATCAATACCCTTATCGTGAGGCATAAAAATATCTGTAGTCCCTAACGAAATAAGTTTGGTATTTAGGTTTTTAAACCCAAGCACACCTTGCTACATCAACATCCTTAGATATAAACAATGCAGTCGAAGCCGAATATTATAGCTTTTTTAACCACAGACACACCTCAAATCCCATTTTGACTTAGAGATATAAAAAAGGCCCGACATCAAAAGATGTCGGGCCTTTTATTCAGACTAAGATTACAGAGTAATCTATATCATCTGGGTCTTACAGGCTGAATACACTCAGAACACCACCCAGGTTAGTCCAGCTAGACAATGCTTTATAAGCACCGACTGCGCCAAGACCATCTGAACTGTTTTCTAAGTCAGGAATCGCCATACCGATACCAGCCCAACCACCGACACCTGACAGTACAGAAACGTACTGTTTACCGTCGTGTGTATAGGTGTTGACGTTACCGATAACGCCTGACGCTGTTTTGAATCTCCACAGTTCACGACCTGTTTGCGCATCAACGGCTTTCAGGTAACCTTCCAATGTACCGTAGAAGACGACATCAGTCGCTGTAGCTAACGCACCAGACCAAACTGAGAAACGTTCTGGGTTTGACCATACGATCTTACCTTCACGAGCATCCCAAGCGATGAAGTTACCCATATGAGTACCACCTGGTGCAGGGAACATATTTAGCGTCGCACCCACATAAGGTTGACCCGCTACGTATTCCACTTCAAATGGTTCATAGTCCATGCAAACATGGTTTGTTGGCACATAGTACAGACCTGTACGAGGCGAGAATGCCGCTGGCTGTTGGTCTTTTGAACCTAACGCAGCAGGACAAATACCTGTTGTGTTAACGTCTTCGCCATTAGCTGCTGTTGAGTATTTTGCAGCACGCTCAGGCAGACCTGTTTTCATATTAATACCAGTTGCCCAGTTAACCGCTGGATCATATTTTTCAGCCACTAACAGTTCACCAGTAACGCGGTCCATGGTGTAACCAAAACCGTTACGGTCAAAGTGGACAGCGGTTTTACGCATTTTGCCTTTCACTTTTTGATCAGCAAGAATGACTTCGTTGATACCGTCATAATCCCACTCATCATGTGGCGTCATTTGGTAAACCCATTTCGCCATACCGGTGTCTAAGTCACGGCCCCATAAAGACATTGACCATTTGTTGTCACCAGGACGTTGAACCGGGTTCCAAGTTGATGGGTTACCTGAGCCATAGTAGAACATGTTCAGATCTGGATCATAAGAAATCCAGCCCCATGTTGTACCACCACCAATTTTCCATTGGTCACCTTGCCAGGTTTTCAAAGATGAATCTTTGCCAACCGGCTTCAGCATAGACGTTGTTTTGTTAGGATCAACTAACATTTCTTTGTCAGGACCTGTGCTGTATGCCGTGTACTGTTCTTTACCATCCAGGCTGTAGGCTTTGATATAACCACGTACACCAAACTCACCACCTGAAATACCCACTAAGATTTTGTCTTTAACAACAAATGCAGCACCTGTGCTGGTTTCACCTTTCTTAGGATCACCACGTTTATCAGACCAAACCACTTTGCCGTCTTCAGCATTTAATGCAACAAGTGTTGTATCAGCTTGGTTCAGGAAAATTTTGCCATCGCCATAGCTTAAACCACGGTTAACGGTGTCACAGCACATAACAGGCACTGTTTCATCGTAGTTTTGTTTTGGCTCATATTTCCATTTCATCGCACCGTCGTTGTTTAAGTCCAACGCATAAACGATGTTTGGGAAAGGTGTGTGAACGTACATTGTGTCACCAATAACTAAAGAGTTACCTTCGTGACCACGTAAAACGCCCGTTGAGAAAGACCATGCCATGTTTAAATCTTTGACGTTGTCTTTGTTGATTTGAGTTAATTCAGAGTAACGTTGGTTGTTGTAGTTACCTGCTGGCATTACCCAGTTATTCGGATTTTTTTGCATTTCAAGCAATTCATCGGCAGCAGCCAAGCCTGGCACTGCCAATGTCATCATTGCTAATGACAAAGTTTTCAGCTTCATTTTTAATCCCTAGTGTTTGATTACAGAACATGTCGAGAGGAATAACAACGACATGGTTCCCACACTTTATGCTCGTTATGCCCAAGAATCATTACCAAAGATTCCCGATTTTAGCGGGAACAAATCGACACAACTTAAGGAAGTAAAACCTAAACTAATGAAATAATTGTCATTTAATCGAAAATCACTGCTCCGTAATCACACCATATTTCATGGCCAATCTGACCAATTCAACCGGAGAATGAATATCTAACTTCTGTTTGAGACTTGTTTGGTAATTAGCGACTGTTTTTTGACCGATATTTAATCGTCCCGCAATTTCTTCTACTAATTTTCCTTCCGCTAATAAACGGAAAACTTCAAATTCCCGTGAAGTTAATCTTTGCGTCGGATTATCATCGCCTGTCAAGCTTTGCAAAGCGACTTTTTGTGCCATATCTGCACTCAAAAAGCTTTTGCCTGACGCGACTTCTTTTACTGCTTTAACAAGATCCTCAGCATTACCTGATTTTGCCACATAGCCCATAGCACCAGCGGTTAGCGACTGAATTGCATAGGTCGCATTTTCATGCATGGAAAACATAATGACTCGTGCATCAGGCCAACGATGAAGAATCCTGCGTAATGCCTCAAGCCCACCCATACCAGGCATCGACATATCCATCACTAACACATCGGGACGATGCTCTGGATAAGTCTGATAGGCCTGTTCTCCACTCTCCGCTTCAGCAATCACTTTTATGTCTGCATTTTGTTCGAGTAATCGACATAAACCTGATCTGACTACGGCATGGTCATCAGTCAGCATGACTTTAATTAACTGGCTCACGCATTATCTCCTTGTTTGGGAACCGTCACATCAATCGTGACGCCCTGATTTAAATTAGATGTAATATCAAAAGTGCCGCCCACACTGTCTAAGCGTTCTTTCATTCCTGCAAGACCAAAACGCTGTGTGTGCTGAGATGGTTCAAAGCCTTTGCCGTTATCACTCACGGTCAAATGAATAGCTCGCTTTTCCTCTTTTAAAATTATCCATGCCTGCTTGGCTTTTGAGTGGCGGCTGATATTGGTTAGGCATTCCTGTATGACACGATAGAGTGTTAATTGGGCATTTTCTTCCAGTGACGAGAACTCGCCATCAAATTGATATTCCACTTCAATATTAGGATGTCTTTCACGCCAGCTATCGACTAACTCCTGCATTGCTGCAATAAAACCTAATTCATCGAGTCCGCCCGGACGCAAGCGCTGCAGCATGGTTCGGAGAATATCCATCATCAATCCCACCACTTCATCAATCGCCGAAGCACTTTTTTTAGCAGCCTCAAGATCGTTGGTAGACTTAATCACCGAAGCATCAACATGAATTGCAGTCAAATGCTGACCAATTTCATCATGCAGTTCATGAGCAAGACTTTTTCGTTCCGCTTCCTGCAGACGAATTATCTGTTGTGTCAGGCGATGGTTATTACGAATACTGCTTTGTAAAGTAGAGGCCATCATGTTGAATTTATGACTGATACTGGCCATTTCGGGTAATTCAAATATAGGTAATCGGCTATCCAGATTCCCAGTTTCAATATCAGTCAGCGCAGAAATTATCTGATCGATAGGTTTTAAGGCGCGAGCAACTACCAAGTAAACCAGAATATTAACAAAGACAAAAAATAATGAAATCATGGTCAATAGTGTTTTAGTCTCATCCCAGGCCTCGGCTATTTCATTATCAGGCTTAGGCTTTATGACTAACTCACCAATTTTTTGCGAATTCACATAAACTGGCAGTCGTTCAGGTTTTAAATCATCAAGGGCAGAATACATTTCGCGACCAAACCAGTCAGGATATGGTTTATGGTCATTACTGGTTTCATCTTCATTACTTTCGATAAGTTGATTATGCATGCCATAAAATTCGATTCTTAAATGCCTGACTCCCGTGAGCTTATTCAGCATAAATGGTGATTCAGGCTGCTCTTTGAGCACTTTGTCTTTAAATTTAAAATGACTTAACTCGGCATTTAGCATGTGTAAGGCGAAGTCCATGGTAGAGGCGACTTCAGCCCTAACATCTTCACGAGCACTATGGATCGCTTTTACAGCGCCAATCACTAAAATAATTAACAAGACAGCTGTGACGATAAGGTTGAGTCTATATCTGAGATTCATGCACTAGGACTATGTGAAATAAATAAGCATTCTAGTATTGCAGTGATGTATTGGAGATAGGAGAAATTCCCTTTTACAAAAGTGACAGACAAAAAAAAGCCCCGATTAACGGGGCTTTTTGACTTTCTTTGAAAGAAAGGCGTTTTAGCGGTTACAAATATACATTGTTACTTCAAAGCCGAAACGCATGTCTGAGTATTCTGGTTTAGTCCACATAGTCAATTCCTCTTAATTGATTCAGTCACTATTGGCTGAATTCCATGATTCACAGTCTACGGATTTGTGTAAACAATTCAGAGAGGTTTTTACTCGTCATGACTCAGGATTTTTCTGAATAAACTAAGCAGGATTTTCTCACGCATCAAGCAAACCACTACGAATCGCCAAGCGCGCTAGCTCAGCAGAGTTTGAGACATTCAATTTTTGCTTGATGTTGGTGTGATGAGTGCCCACTGTTTTTGGGCTTAAATTCAAGATATCCGCAATTTCGTTTACCGTTTTACCTTCCGCCAGCAAACGGAAGACTTCAAACTCTCGCTGACTCAAGACATCAATCGGATTCTCTGAACCAGTCAGTTTTTGCATGGCTAACTGCTGAGCGATTTCAGGCGCAATACAGGTTTTGCCCTGAGCGACCATTTCTACTGCTCGTAGCATTTCTTCCGGAGCACTGCGTTTAGGAATGAAACCTAACGCCCCTGCCTGCATTGCCCTTGTCGTAAAGACACTATCTTCATGCACACTAAGGACAAGAATTTTTGCAGAGGGGTCTCTGGCAGTGATCCTTTCTATGGCACCTACACCACCGATGCCAGGCATGGATATGTCCATAACAACAATATCAGGATGATGTTTACTGAAATCCTGAACTGCCTGCTCACCACTGCCGGCCTCTGCAATCACCGTAAATTTGTCACCATCTTCCAAAAGTCGACGAAATCCTGCTCGCACCAGTTCGTGATCATCAACCAGCAATATTGTTTTTTTATCCAGACTCATAATAATCTGTCCGCTCTTAGAGGAATAACCACGCTGACTTTGACGCCATTGCCTGGCTCACTGGTAAGTTCAAACTCACCTCCGAGGCTGTGAGCACGCTCACGCATGCCCAACAATCCAAAGTCGACGTCAGAATGTAGGTCTTTAACAACCATACCTTTACCGTTGTCTTTAATCTCGATAGAAAGATTATCTATATCACTATTACTGGCTTTCTGTGTTTTTACAATAACATTGATCTGACTTGCCTCCGCATGTCTGACTGCATTGGTTATTGCCTCCTGCACCACACGGAATACCGTCATATTCATCATTTCATTCAGATTATCTAAACGACCTGACACCCGAATATCAAACTGGATATCGGGCTCACGCGCCTGCCAGCTGGTAATTGCTTGCTCAAGTGTCGGCACCAATCCTAAATCATCCAAAGGACTCGGGCGTAAACGCGTGATCATATTATGAACTACATCATAAATATGACTTGTCGTATCAATAATAGCCTGGGCACTGTTGAACACTCGCGGTTCGCTCTGCTCCGTACGATTGCGGATTAATACCGCATCGGTTTTTATCGCCGTCAGACACTGACCCAACTCATCATGAAGCTCTCTGGCTAAATGACGTCTTTCCGCTTCTTGCACTTCATCCATATGCTGAGTCAGTAAACGCGTCTCCCTGAGTTGCGTTCTAGCCGCCTCAGCCTGTTTTAGCTCGGTGATATCACGCAGTGTACAAATCAGACCAATGACCTGCTGATCTTTATCAAATAATGGCACCGTTGACATAAGTAAGGCCACTTTTTCGCCATCTGGTCGTAACAGCGTAGTCTCCATGTTTTCTGTGGTTTCACAGTTTTCTAAAATAGAAGCTATTTTCTGATGAGACTGTTCAAATCCCAGGTTAGCAAGTGCTTCACCTTTCAACACCAAGGTTTGTTTGGCAAATAAACGTTCAGCTGTAGAGTTACAAAACGTGATGTTGCCTGCATGATCCAGTGACAAAATAGCATCACCGGACTGCCGAACTAACATGGCTAAACGTTGATTTTCTGCCATACTCAGCTCCAGCGCCTGCCCCATTCTATTGAAGGTATGACTAATTTGATTCATTTCTGCCAGGCTGAAATCCGGCAGACGTAAATGCAAATCGCCTTTCTCAAACGCAGACAAAACTTGCAATAGTCTCTGCAAAGGCCTTAAAAACCAGTCCACACCCCAGTAAAGAAAAATACTGACAAATACAAATGCCACCATACCTAAGGCGAGGATGCTCCGTATATCCATCCAACGGTCACTGATTTCTTGCATTGGCGCAGCATAAATCACCATATGGCCGGTTCCAAACCGTTTAGAGAGAGGTGTCACTTCGGGAAACAGCACTTTGACAAACCACTCAGGAGGCTCGACTTTGAGTGTTTCATCCGGCTCTCCTTCGAAAAGAAGCCCCTGCGAATCGAACATCAAAATATGTAAACTTCTTATCTGACTCAGCGCTTTGACCATTTCATGGATTTGCTGGTTGATACCATAATCCCGGTTAAGCGGTTTATCGGCCAAGGTCAGAGTAATAAGACGAGCTGCAGCAGCCATTGTATCTTCGACTTCAATCTGAACAGATTTTCGTGCGTTAGTAATCAGAACACCGGTACTGGCGAGTAATGCCACCAGTAAGAGCACGGTAAAAAACAGATTAACTTTTAACTTAAGACTCATCGTAACTCAGTTTCTGTTACGCCTTTAGCGCCCAGATTATCGACCCAGCGAATCATAATCTTATCGCCGACGGCTCCTCCCGCTAATTGAAAAGAGAAATAAGGATTACGAGCCGTTGCCGTGCCACATTTTATCGCCATCACCTCGTTACCATTTCGCCAGCAACGAATATCCTGAATAAACTGGGCTGGGATCAACTCACCGTTTTCATCCTTACCTCTACCGGTATGCATCGGATGGGCGAGTAATACTCTAACGGTCGTATCGCCCTCTTTTAGTTTGGCACGAATCCGGTCTCGGGCAGTTATGGCCATCAGGCACATCCTCCAATATCAACTGAGATGTCACGTGAGGTCTGATAAAGCTTGCCATCAGCACGAATGACAGCAACGATTTTTGAATCTTCCGCCACTTTTATCATGCTTTTGAATGGCAGTTTTACATCTGCTGTGAGTTCGACACTCATTGCCAATGGATTGGGATTTTTATCCACGAGAATAGCAATCCGTTCTATATTCTCCAAACTGGATATCACCTCAAAAGGAACAGAGGCGCCATTAACGGCATAGCTGGGCGGTGAGCCCACTTTAAAACTCACTTTACCTGCTGGAATATCTTGCGCCTGCCCTAACAAGGCAAGCAGCGCATCCTCAACCGTATCCGCCGTAAAAGCATCAGAGGGCCAATGTGCTAGTACACGCTTAGGCGCCAGTAAGCCAGTACTGGCGACCAGTGCCAATGTCGAGGCTGAAATAGCACTTTTCAGAAACTGTCTGCGTTGCTTGTCGGCATTCTCCGTCATTATTTAATTTTCCATCTCACTCATCGCATTCTCAACTTCCCGCAATCGCGAAGCAATTTTGGAAAGTTGATATTCATCGTGGCCAGCCGCCTCTGCAGCCAGGTGTAATTGATCGGCAGCCGCTTTCAGTAAGCCTGACTGATAGTAATACTCAGCTAGCCAAACATGCGACTCACTTTTTTGACCCATATCGCCTTTTGCCTGAGCCATTAACTTATATATCTGACGTCCTGTCTCACCCAGCTCAATCTGGGTTTGTAATAGCTTAGCCGCTTTATCGGGTCTGCCTGTTGTTAATAAGGCATGTACCTCATTCAGCGTCAATGCACGATCGTCGGGATATAGACGCTGATTGTCTTCATAAATCGCCAGTGCTGCATCGACACGACCTACTGATAATTCAATATCTGCCAACGCCAATTGATAGGCCAGACGATCAGGCTCTTTCTCAATCAATGGCATCAAACGCTGACGCGCTAGGGTGTATTGTGCGCTCTTCATTAATGCCAGCACATAACCATAATTCAGCGGATCTTTATTTTCTGGTTTATCTTCCGTTAATTGCTGTTGATAATACTTAATCAAATCCTGACTATCCTGCGCCATCATCACACGAAGCTTTTCTCTGACTAAGTAAAACTGCTCATGATCTGAAAGTCTGGGTTTTACCTTGTATTGGGATGCACGACCTCTAGCATCGGCTATACGTGATGTTGTGACAGGGTGAGTCCGTAAAAACTCTGGAATCGCATCGCCACCATAAAACCGACTGGCTTGTTGTAACTTCTCGAAAAAACTAGGCATCGCATCAGGATTAAACCCTGATCTAACTAGTGTCTGCATACCTATATTGTCAGCTTCTGCCTCATTCGCCCTGGTATAGTCAATCTGACTCTGAATACTCCCTGCCTGCACCGCCATAATCGCCGCCGAACCGGCTTTAGGATCAGCGGCACCCAACAGCGCTGCAGCAATCATGGCAGCTGTTCGGGGAATCGTCATCCGTTTTGAATTTTCAAAGCTTCTCAATATATGGCGTTGAGTGATATGCGCAATCTCGTGCGACATTACCGAAGCCAGCTCATCTTCATTTGCTGCGGTCAGAATCAAGCCTGAATTGACACCTACATAACCACCTGGCGTAGCAAACGCATTTACAGTAGCGTCAGGAACAACAAAAAAAGTGTAGTTCAAATTAGGTTCGTTACTATTAGAAGCCAATCGGTAACCTAAGGACTGAATATAACTATTCACCTCAGGATCTTCTACCAAGTCTGTGCTTTGTTGTAAGCGCCAGAAAAACGCCTGACCAATCTCCTGTTCTTCTCGAGGAGAAATCAATTCACCTGCGCTATCCCCCATTTCAGGTAAGGCAATATCCAGCGCCCAGCCGGTACTAAGATGACTGAAAAAAACTAAACTTACGATTTGAAATATTGTTCTCATAAGCCAAATAGACCTACCAGTAAGGTACACGGTTCCAGTGAGACACTGAATATAAATCCGTTTATCATTGCATCATTCTAAGAAAAAATGGGATAAGTAGTATGTCAGAATTTCAAAAAGAAATTGATACCTCCGGCCTCAATTGCCCTCTTCCGGTGTTAAAAGCCCGGAAAGCACTCGCTGATATGTCACCTGGACAACGGCTTTTATTGATTGCCACCGATAAAGGTGCAAATAAAGATATTCCGACCTTTTGTAAAATGACAGGCAATACCTTAATTGAAATGTCTGAAGTCGATGAGAAGTATCATTTTGTTGTTGAGAAAGCCTAATCTGACATCGTACTGAATCCCTGCAAGCCATAACACTACGCGCCAATATTGATCACGTGCTCAGTTATGATCCGTAACAGCATGTCACTAAATACTGCTAAATAAGCGCTAATCAGAATTTAGTCTATACAAAACAACAACTAATCTCTGTTTTAGTTTCCAAGCAAAAGGTGGCACCTTATCTGCTTGTTTTTAAAATGGTTTTTCATTTTAAATAATACGGAGCGGTTATTAATGAACAAAGTCAGCCCTTTCAAACATACTGGTTTCATTGCCAGTTCTATTTTTGCCACGATGTTTAGCAGCCCGGTATTTGCGGAAATAAGCTGTGATTCAGAATCAACAGAAGCGAAACATCACTATATTCAGGCTAACAATAAAACCGTTCATTGGGGCTACTTTAGTAAAAATAAAATACCGCAGGCCATTGTCCACTCTGGTGATTTCGTCACTTTGGAAACCCTGACACATCATGCTAATGATGATGCAGAAAGAATGGTAAAGGGTGACCCTGGCGCTGAGAGCGTTTTCAAATGGGAAAAAAATGATAAAGGTGTTGACAGGCGAGGTGCTGGCCCCATGGACGCGTCAATCTATGGTCGTGGAGCTGGAGAAGGGTTTGGTGTCCATGTCTTAACAGGCCCCGTCTATGTCTGTGGTGCAGAACCTGGTGATGTTCTTGAAGTACGTATTCTGGATATGTACCCACGCCCTTCTGGTAATCCTAAGTATGCTGGCAAAACATATGGTGTTAATGCTGCAGCATGGTGGGGATATCACTACAACGATATGATCGAAGATCCTAAACCGCGTGAAGTTATTACTATTTTTGAGCTTGACGCAACAGGTGAGAAAGACTGGGCAAAAGCTGTCTACAACTATCAATGGGTTCCACAGACTGACCCCAATGGTGTTGTCCATGAAAAAATTGATTATCCCGGTGTTCCGGTTGATCACAGCAAAATAACTAAAAACACAAAAGTACTTGAGAATATTCGTGTCCCCGTCAGATTACATTTTGGAACAATGGGTGTAGCCCCGGTCGAAACAGATTATGTCGACTCTATTCCACCAGGCTATTTTGGCGGAAACATTGATGACTGGCGTATTGGTAAAGGTGGCACCATGTACTACCCTGTTGCGGTTAAGGGCGCTTTACTCAGTGCCGGCGATCCGCATGCAGCACAAGGTGACTCAGAACTTGCTGGAACTGCTATCGAAACCTCAATGACAGGCGTCGTTCAAGTTATTCTTCACAAACAAAATGAGTTGCAAGATACGGTTTTGGAAGGTCTGGATTACCCTCTACTGGAAACAGACACCGAATGGGTTGTTCACGGCTTTAGTTATCCTAATTACCTTGAAGCACTTGGAGAAAAAGCACAGAGCGAGATTTACTCAAAATCCTCTATTGATAACGCCATGCGTGATGCTTTTAGAAAAATGCGTCACTTTTTGATGACAGCTAAAGGACTCAGTGAAGATGAAGCCATTTCACTGATGTCGGTATCTGCTGACTTTGGTATTACACAAGTTGTTGACGGTAACTGGGGCGTTCATGGCGTTATTGAAAAACGCGTATTTGCTGGCGATACTGACTAAACCGAATAGCTTTATATTTTTACCCATAACAGACACCAAAAAGGCTATCCACGGATAGCCTTTTTTAATGGCAAATCTAACCAGAGTAACCTGCGAAAATTTTAAGTTTTATATTGCGACATCAATTCTTTTATTGAAACAGCAAGATCCTGTAGTTTATGACTGGCTTTTGCCGTCTCCTCTGAATGAGAAGCACTTTTGCGAGCATTATCCATGATACTGGTAACATTTCGACTGACCTCTTCAGAAACGGCACTCTGCTGTTCAGCCGCACTCGCTATATCGGCGTTAAGTGCATGAATCGTATCTGCAGCAGTGAGAACGCCCTCTATGGTCGTAATAGCTGTCTCACTAGATTGCACATTATGATTCGCATGCTCAATCTGTATTAGCATGGTCTGTGATACTTTATCCACATCCTCATGCAAACGCTGAATCAGTTTTTCAATCTCACCGGTTGAGCTTTGTGTTTTACCTGCCAGAGTTCTTACTTCATCAGCCACGACGGAAAAACCACGACCCGATTCGCCTGCTCTGGCAGCTTCAATGGCCGCATTCAGCGACAATAAGTTTGTCTGCTCAGCAATATTGTGAATAACATCTGATACCTGGCCGATATCTGAGCTGGCTTTTTTCAGGGATAACAGCGTTTGCTCAGAAGCTTTGATTTCTTCTGCCTGAGCTTTTAGTGCGTTGGCCATCTGTTTCAAAAATTGTGCAGCTTCTGAAGCCTGTTGCTGGACTTGGTTAGAGGCTTGCTCTCCTGACATTGTGCTTTCAGCCACACTTTGTGCTGTGACACTCATCTGATTGACAGCCGTGGCTGCCTGTTCAGTTTCCTCTGCCTGCTCTTTATTTATCCGATCCGAGCTCTGGGCGATTTGATTAAGCGATTCTGCCGAGCTGACCAATTCTCTAGACTTGGCCTCGACAGCGACGATTGTTTTTCTCACCCTTTCAAGTAGTTTGTCAAAACCATTAGCCATCTGACCAAATTCATCTTGACTACTGGAATTGAATCTTTGGGTCAGATCCCCTTCACCTTCAGTGATTGAAATAAGTGTGTTGGTTGTTTGAGCCAGCCGACTGACGACTACACGTTGTAACAGATAATAAACCAAGCCCACTACTGAAAACCCCAATACGGATGCAACCACGAAATACATCAGCGCTTTTTTCCACAGTAACAGGGAAATATCTTCTTCCGAATAGGCTACAACTATATCGTAGCCCCAGGGGGCGAATAGCTTTTCATGAAGTCGCCAGTTTTCTCCTGGCTCATTGAGAACATCAGTAATGACAGACTCAAGCTGATGGGCCGAGTGTTGACGAATTTGATTTTTACCGTCTATCAGAGCGATAAACCCTTGCTCAAGTAATTTACCCGAGGCGATAACAGCATTCACTTCTTCCATATTGACCTTGTAGCCAACATAAGCGATACCGACAACCTCATCAAAAGCATTTTTCAGTGGTTCATAGCCTGTGAAATAAGGCTCTCCAAGAATATCCACGACACCATAAAAGGGCTTACCTGCTAGTATTTGTTTGATAGCCAGCCCGTTAGGGTCAAGAACAGTGCCAATAGCACGTTTACCCTCTTTCTGGACATTGGTGCTTACTCTGACGAAATCATCATTATCTTTACTAAAAATAGTAGCTGTACCACCATTCAGCTGGGCTATCTTATCGACCAGACCATAATTCAAAGCCTGAGGATCACCGCCAAAACTAATATCATTCACCACCTTACCATTAATTGTCACTGTACCGGCCTGAGAAACACGTCCTTTATTACTGATCATATCCAGCGTAGATCGCATACTGCTGCTCACCTGATCTAACATCAGGCTATTAATGACATTTAGCATATTTGCAGTGGAGTCAGAGAGTTGTTCTGCCTGGATTGACAGGCGTTTATGCAAAGACTGATTCTCTGAATAAGTTAATGCAGCAACGGTAATTAATGCCAACAGCAGGATGCATGAAGCCAGTGCAATAAGAAATTTCTTTTGAATCGACATGTTGATTCTCTCAGCGTTTCGATGGCTTAAGCCATTCTTTATAGGTTTATCATAATAGAGAGTATCGCCAGAAATTGACTAAACTTGAGACGCCAGTATCAGCAACTTCTCTCAATCTCGGCCAATAGAGGAACTGATAAATATATTCCAACGTTTTATAAAATGTTGGGAGATAAATGAGTGATGTTTCAAAGTCTATGACAAATATCTCTATATCATTTAGTGATGGCATAAGAGTAAAACAGATGAGTTTGAAACTACTCTTAAATTGACCGTAAATGACTAATAGCAATTTTGATTGTCCCAAAATTGTCCCAAATAGGCATTTTGAGGATATTACGCTGAAACCAGGGTAATGTAACTTATTGAAAGAAGGAAGATTAAATGGCGTCCCCGGCAGGAGTCGAACCTGCGACCTTCCCCTTAGGAGGGGGACGCTCTATCCAGCTGAGCTACGGGGACATTGGTCAGGCATTATAACAGCGATAAGCATTAAGCTCGAAAACTGAATATTGTTTCTGATCAATTAACATTGCAGTGTGAATAAAATACTTACGCGAGAAATAAAAAAAGCCGCCACACTGTGACGGCTTTTCTTTTTTGAAATACTTTGACTTATCTAGGCGGCCAGTTTGGCTTTGCGGCGTAAGCCCATAAAACCCAGTAGTGCAGGTGCAAACAGCAAGACAGCTGGTGGCAAAGGAACGGCAGAAACTTCGAAAGAGGTAAAGCGATATTCACCCAGAATGTTAGTATTTATTGATTGTCCTCTGTCATCCCAAGTTATGTAAGCTAAATCGTCTGCCCCAACCCAGCTTATGCCATTAGCCAACCAAGTTTGTGTGCTAATGACAATATCGCCAGTATCAAACAAGTCAGATAATGTGTATGAGTTATAAGCAGAGTTCCAGTTAAAAACGGAAAACTCTCCGAAAGACAACATACCGTCATTATTCAGATCTTCTCCCACAAAACTCCCAGAAAACGTAAATACACCACCGTCGTAAGTCGGCCATCCAGCATCAAAATTAGCTTTAACAACAGTCGCAGCAGAAGTTGTTAGAGATAACGTTAATAAAACCAGGCTTAATAGCATCCACACTATTTTTTTCATAAAAATCTCCATTTCATGCAGCCCAGCCCTGATGCCACTAATGCACAGCTGTAGGTTTTCCGTCCCTGACTCACATCAGGTTTGGCGATAATATGTTGAACAAAATTAATAAATTAAAGTTAACTTGCTATGGCGAGTAACAGATGAACACTTATATTCTGTTGTTAACAGGTTACTTAAATTGAATTAGAAAAAAAATCATCCTTAAGTATGATTTTTTTAAAAATTGACTTTTCATTCATAGTAAAAATTGAGTCAAAAAGATGTTCAGAGAGAATATTAATTCACGTCAACATATCTCTAATTGAGTTCAGATTAAGTAGAACGAGCAAATCCCTTGCAAAGAGATATTTTGGATAGCTAACACACTGCTTACTCTTAATTGAGCAACAGTTCTTTGGAACTCCAAAGTCACTATCGCCCATTCATAATCATTAACTTACCAGTAACGTGATAGACATCATGCTTTCATATAAAAACAGTTAACTTTTACTTTTCACTGCCGATATAAGAAGCATACAATTAAATTGCACACTATTTGCAAAGAGGCGAAAAAAAGACATGTTTGGTAAAACAAAGCAGTTAATCACCGAGAATGCGGGTTTAAAAAACGAACTCGCTCCCTTGCTGGAAATTTTTACCGCCATGCAGTCATCACTGGCCATTATTGAGTTCACACCTGAAGGTATCATCACCGCCGTAAACGACAATTTTTCTCGGGTAACAGGTTATTCCTCTTCTGAACTGATAGGACAGCATCATCAAATTTTATGCGATAAATCCGAAGTTGAATCTACTCGATATAAAGATTTTTGGAAACATCTAAAAAACGGTGAATATTTTTCAGGGGAAGTATTACGCAAGCATAAAAACGGCCATGATATATGGCTGGAAGCCAATTATTTCCCAATAAAAAATGGTGAAGGCCGTGTGGTTAAAATTTTTAAGATTGCTAACGATGTGACCGAACGTGTAGAACATTCTCGTAGTAATGATAGTTTGCTATCCGCAATCGATCGTTCAATGGCTATCATAGAGTTTGATATGGGAGGTCGTGTTACCAATGCCAATCAAAATTTTCTCAGCCTTATGGGATATAAGCTTGATGAAGTAAAAGGACAGCACCATAGAATTTTTTGTGACTCAGACTATGTAAAAAGTCCTGAATATGCCAAGTTCTGGGAACAATTGAATGAGGGACGTTTTATTGCAGACAATTTTAAACGGATAAATAAATATCAATCTGCTGTTTGGTTGGAAGCTACCTATAACCCTATATTCGATAGCAATGGCAAGCCCTATCGAGTCATTAAGTTTGCCACTGACATTACAGAAAAAGTTCGCCGTTCCGAGGAAGAAAAAGCGGCCGCTAACACAGCCTATACAATATCACTGGAGACAGAGAAGTTATCCTCGACAGGTGAAGATATTATTTTTAAAACCATTGATAAACTTGAAGAATTGAAACAACAATTCAGTCATTCATCAACCGAGTTGGAGCAGCTAGGTGTAGAAACCGCACAAATATCATTTATCGTTAAAACCATCAGCGATATCACTGAACAAACAAACTTACTCGCCTTAAATGCCGCAATAGAAGCTGCCAGAGCGGGTGACAGTGGGCGTGGGTTTGCTGTTGTGGCTGATGAAGTTCGCTCACTGGCGACACGGACCTCACAATCAACGGCCGAAATAGCGAGCATGATTAATAAAATCCAGTCTAAAAGTGATTCCGTCATAAAAAGTATGTCCGGAAGCATGTCTGGTGTCGAATCAGGAGTTGAGTTTGCTAATACCGCAGGGAATACCATCAGCCAAATCAGAAGCGGTGCAAAGAAAGTCGTGGAAGTGGTAGAAAATCTATCGAATCTTCACTAACGAGATTAATCATAAACCATCGAGCCGCACACAAGTGTGTGGCTCGATAATATTTACTGTTCCCTTGTCACAGGGTTTGCCATGGAATAATGGTTAAACCAACAATAACAAATACTAAGGAAGCAACCCATCTAGCCACATTCAAAGGAATCACTTTCAACATGGCTTCTCCAGCATATACCACTGGAACATTGGCTAATAACATGCCAATTGTTGTCCCCAGTGTCACCATAAAAATATTTTGGTAGGTTGCAGCAAGCGCAATCGTAGCGACTTGTGTTTTATCACCAATCTCAGCAATGAAAAATAACACCGTGGTTACGATAAATGCCCCATATCTAGCGTATTTAATGGCATCATCATCTTCCTTGTCCGGTATTAGTAACCAAGCGGCCATCGCAATAAAACTCAAGCCCAGCAGCCACTGACCTGTCGGACCAAGAATAAATTGTCCAAGCCACGTGCCAAGCCAGGCAGATGCGGCATGATTGAGGAGTGTAGCAACAAGGATTCCAGCCACGATGGCTGATTTATGGCTAAAACGTGCGGCTAACATTAAAGATAAAAGCTGGGTTTTATCACCAATTTCCGCTAGCGAAACCGTGAGAACACAAGTAAAAAAAGCATCCATTAAATAAACTCCGGCGGGATAACAATACCAAGACAAACAACGATCTCCCGCCAAGAGGAATCATTATTTGTCTTAGGTCTTGTCAATACCAGCAAGCTGGTACGAAACTGCCATGAACCATGAGGGTCCAATTATGTTGACAGCTTCAAACACCGGTAGGTGAGTAGACTACTCCCCCAAGACGATGACAATATTCTAGCTTTTATCTAACTATTTGCCTATGGTTAATATGCATTTTTTATTGGCGGCTTTTATCCAATGAGCACATTATCCATTCGCAGGTAACAACATTCATCAACTTAATTAATCTGCTACAAACGTATACTGAAATACAATGTCTGACATGGTTATCAAACTTGCAGAGCAAAGCTACCTTCTTAAAGGGGTAGCAAAACAGATTGCAGAAAACTTGCTCACTGAAATAAATCAGATAAGCACACTCTCACCTTTTCGACAAATGTCGACTAAGCGCGGATATTATGTAGGAGCAAAAATGACCAATTGTGGTGACTTAGGCTGGGTAAGTGATAACAAAGGATATCGTTATACAGCTATCGACCCACTGACAAATATGCCATGGCCATCCATGCCTGAGTTATTTAAATCGCTGGCAGAAGAAAATGCCTCATTGGTAGAGTTTCAACATTTCCAGCCTAATGCTTGTCTTATCAATCAGTACACTCCCGGTGTCGGTATGGGCTTACATCAGGATAAGGACGAAAAAGACTTCACTCAGCCTATTGTTTCCGTCTCTCTCGGCGTGGCGGCCATATTTCAATTTGGTGGTAATAAACGCAATGAAAAAGCTAATTACCATTTACTTGAGCATGGTGATATCGTCATCTGGGGAGGGGTTGACCGTTTACGCTTTCATGGTATACAGCCGATCAAACTCGATCATCATCCCCTAACCGGTCAATTTAGATATAACCTGACATTTCGGAATACAGGGACGACTATCGACTAGACTAAAAAAAACGTTATACGCATAATGATTAGATTTAGAGTCTGAAAGCCAAATTTAATTGAGGCATTTTGATACTTTTAACTAGCAGCCTACAGGTTTCGTAAGCTGTTTTTAGTGGCTTTATTGCAGGATGCGCGGTCAGAAGTGCCACATAATCAGGTAAACCATCTTGATTCGCGAAGACAAACTAATCACTCAGAGTCCCTATGCAAAAGCCAGGAGGCAAAGCATTCTGAAAAAATCAAAACACGTATTGATCATTGATGACCAATCTACAGGGCGCACAATTCTAGAACGCATTATTCAGCAAATTGCTGACAATATTGTTGTTACGTCATTAAGTAGTCCGGGAGAAGGTCTAATATGGCTCAACGATAATGAACCGGATCTCATCGTCACCGACTATCGTATGCCGAATATGAATGGTGTGGAATTTATTCAAAAAATTCGCATCATGCCTCATTGTCAGACTGTACCTATTGTGATGATCACTGTTGTTAGTGAAAAATCTGTTCGCTACGATGCTCTCGAAGCAGGTACCACCGCATTCCTGACTCGACCAATCGATCAAATTGAATGCCGTACTACTTGCCGAAACCTGCTACAAATGCAGGAACAGCATCTGATTATTCAAGATCGTGCAGACTGGCTGGCAAGGCAGGTTGAAATCGCCACCAAGAAGGTCGTCGATCGTGAAAAAGAAACCTTATTACGATTAGCTCGTGCTGGCGAATATCGAGATGAAGGCACAGGAAATCATGTTATTCGTATGGCGAAGTATGCACGCGTGATTGCTGAGTCGCTTAATACTTTCAGTCAGAAAGAATGTGAGGAATTAGAATATACAGCCCCTATGCATGATATTGGGAAAATTGGTATTCCTGACGGTATATTGCTTAAAGCAGGCCCGCTAAGTGAACAAGAGTGGGGAATCATGCAAACCCATACGACTATTGGACATGCCATTTTATCGGACAGCCAATCTCGCTACATGCAAACGGGCGCTATCATCGCCTTGAATCATCACGAACGCTTTGATGGAAAAGGTTATCCGAATGGCTTAAAGGGTGATGAAATTCCCCTCATCGCACGTGTTGTTGCTGTAGCCGATGTATTTGATGCCCTTGTCTCTGAAAGACCATACAAAGTCGCATGGCCATTTCAAGATGCCATTGACTATATAAAAAAACAATCTGGCAGCCATTTTGATCCTGAATGTGTTGATGCGTTTATCGAAAATCTCGATAAGATAAAAGCAATTCAGGCTGAGTATGCGGATGAACCTAATGAACGATTCAGATAACGCCAAGCCCAAAAGTAAACACCGTTTTTTAGCCCGCTTAGAACAATTCCGTTCCATCCTAAATAACACCGGTGACAGTGAGCCTGAGCAAGCCATCAAAGTACGCTTAACTATTGGTCTTGGTATTCTTTTCTATTTCGCCTTGCCCTGGAATGATGGAGAGCAGTTACAAGATACGTTGCTCTCTCATCCCACCTTAGTCACCTTAATTTATTATGCTGGCGCCATGGCCATTGCCATTGCAATATTGCGTAATCCTCATCCCTCCCCCATCAGACGCTTTGCCGGCATCCTATTAGACTTAGGATCTTTGTCGATTCTGATGTTTTATTCAGGTGATGAAAGTGTGTTTCTGTTCATCCTGTATCTCTGGGTCATTTTGGGTAATGGCTTCCGCTACGGTACTCAATACCTATATCTATCACTCAGCGTAGGGTTGATTGGTTTTAGCGTCGCGGTTATTTACGGTCCTTATTGGCAGGATCTTCCGCATAGACACATTGGATTTAGCTTATTGTTATTGCTGTTAGTGATTCCCGTCTACTCTGCATTTCTGATTAATAAACTGCATGTTGCTATAAAAACGGCAAAACTTGCCAATGAAGCTAAAAGCCGTTTTCTAGCGAATATGTCACATGAACTGAGAACACCTCTTAACGGTGTGATTGGCATAGCTGACTTACTTGGCGAAACCAAATTAAGTCCACAACAGTATGAATTCGTTAATATCATGCGTAATTCAGCGCAGACCTTATCGGGTTTAATTGAAAATGTGCTGGATATTTCAAAAATCGAAGCTGGCAAGATACATATTGCCAAAGAGAGTTTTGATTTACATTCTTTGATTAATAACATCATCGAATTACAGGCCGTAATGGGTGAGTCTAAGGCCCTCCGCGTCAGTTATCATATCGACTCAAATATTGATTATCGACTGATAGGCGATCCACAACATTTACGTCAAGTTCTAATTAATCTGTTGGGAAATGCCATTAAATTTACGGACTCTGGTTCAGTAAAATTACTGTTAGAAAAAGTGGCGACTGATACAATAAACCAAAAAATAACGATACGGTTCGAAGTACGTGATACTGGCATCGGCATAGCTGAAGAATATCTGGATAAGATATTTGATAACTTCACACAAGCCAATATGTCGAACACGTCGAAATACCAGGGTACAGGGCTTGGAACCACGATCTCTAAACAGCTCGTAGAACTCATGGGAGGAGAGATAGGTGTAAAAAGTGAACTCGGCAGAGGAACAACGTTCTGGTTTGAACTGCCTTTTGACACCCACTCTGAATATGAATTGGAATTAAACGAACATAAAGTACTCGTTCTCGCTACAGAAAAAATTACTTCATCTTTATGCCAAAGCTTTGACACATGGAATCTGGAATATCAATGCGTACAGTCGTCAGCTCAGGCAATGTCAGCATTAATGACCGCAGCTGAAAATGAACAACCTTTTTCAACCTTAGTCATCGATAGTGATTGTATGGCTGGAATCAGCCCCGTTCAATATGCACAACTTTTAACTCAAGAAGACAGTCTTCAACATTTGTCTTTAGTGTTAGTGAATCATACTGAAGATGTACTTCAGGACGAAGAGCTTAACCAGTTTTATCGTTCTTCAGTAAAAGATGTGCTGGATAAAAGAGCTTTATTTAATGCGCTGCATTCAGCTGAGTCTACATTCTATAACGCTGATAAAGTGGTTAAGCTCAATGAATACTATCAATCCGAAGCTAACTCCCAGACTCAATTAACTATTCTTATCGCCGAAGATAACGTTGTTAATCAACGGGTATTATCAGGCATCTTGAGTCAAATAGGACACAAGCTTATCTTAGCCAATACAGGTGAAGAAGCGATGAGTCTTATCAGCGATCATTATGACGAGATTGATTTAATGCTACTGGATATGAATATGCCCGGCTATTCTGGGATTGATATCATCAAAGCAACTCAATTTATGGACACATCAAGAAAAATACCATCCATAATCCTTACCGCTGATGCCACGCCTGAAGCCAGACAAAACAGTATTGACGCCGGTGCTGATATTTTTCTGACGAAACCTATCAATTCAAAAGCACTATTGTCTGAGATAGCAAGTTTTACAAAACAATCAAAACATAAACAGCCATCTTCTCCGCTCAGTGAGAGTATTTCAACACCAGATGATGAACAGTTACTTGATTACCGGCTCATCTCCGAATTAGAGCAACTTGGCGGAGGTGAACAATTTATAAACAGCCTCGTCAGCGGCTTTGAGTACGATGGCCGTAAGCACATTGATATTATCAACAGTGCCGTCTTCGATGACTATTATCAATATCGTGAAAGTTTACATGCCCTTAAGGGCTCTTCCACCGAGATTGGCGCCGTCAAACTTGCTGGGTTAACGCGTCAGGCTGAACAGATAAAGCCCGATCAAATCAACAGTCATGAAATCAAACAAATCGCCCGAGATATCAGCAAGATATTTAATGACTCATTAGCAGCCCTCAAAAAAACCGTTACCGACCATAATTACGAGACTAAACACTAGCCGATGTTAAGAGCTCAGTTTTACTGGATTGACGCTGGACTAAACGTTGCATCATGCGTAAATCACGAGGTTGCAATTTCAATGCTGACTCAGCCCAGATTTTAGTGATCGTCAATAATTCGTCATAGCTAACAGCATTACATGCATCTTTAACCTGTCTCATGGCTCGATGGCTATTCGCATTTTTATTTGATTTTTCGATATATCGGTAAACTTCCCACTCGCCTTCTCCCGGCTCAGCGAGAATATCAACAACGCCCATCTCGTAAAGCTCTTCAGCAGAATATAACTTACCTGCCAGAATCATTTTTTCTGCTTTTGATGCGCCAATTTTTCTTGATAAAAGTGAGAATGCACCCATACCAGGGAATAAATTAAATAAGACTTCGGGAAGCCCTAGTTTCGCGCCTTTTTCAGCAATCAGCACATTACTTGATAAAGCAGACTCAAAACCGCCCCCCAAGGCATCCCCTTTCACTAAAGCAATGGTGGTCAGATCACTATCGAGATGGGACATATTGGCATATAAAACGTCAATGCAGCTCACTGCGTACGCCAGCAAACCATCGGCATCTTGCTGCTCAATAAGATTTGCAAACAGACCCAGATCACCTCCCAAATTAAAGATGCCATCAACATCTGAGGCTAACACCAGGTAATCGTATTTTTGCCCCTGAGATAATCGCATGTCTTGTTTAACACTCGAAAAATATGTAGCAATTTCACTCAGTAAGGTTGGTGTAAAACAAGGTCTGGGCTCTCCATGCATACGAAACCAGCCTGTACGATATTTTTTATCATAATGTGTAGATAGTTGTGAAAACTGATTTTGCTCCTGTTGTAATTGAGCGGCGTCATCCATTTTTGCCAGGGCATTCATACATCATCTCCTATACAGACTTAATTACCAAAAAAGTAAAACATGCTGGATAATTAAGCTTTTGCAGGAACCATGCCCAAACAACAAGATAGCAATAAAATATATTTTTACATAACTATCAACAACTTAAATTAAAATCAAAGCAACAACAATCTATTTTGTCACTGTCAATTATCTGACTAGAAATATCACGCGCAACTCACTTGCTAGAGTCTTATCAAATTATGCTACAGGCTCAATGGTTTGAGTATGATGAAGAATGCCATCAATAGGTTCAGGTTTTCCTAAATGATATCCCTGACCATAATCAACGCCAATGGCTTTTAACTTTTGCCAGATTTTTTCATCCTCAACAAATTCAGCAATGGTTACCAATCCCATAACATGACCAATATCATTAATCGATTTAACCATTTCATAATCAAGTGGGTCGATGTGCATATCTTTTACAAACATTCCATCAATTTTGATGCTTTGAACGGGTAAATTTTTCAGATAGGCAAACGATGACAAGCCACTGCCAAAATCATCCAAAGAGAATTTGCAGCCTAACTCCAATAAGCTTTTAATGAAGTGGTGAGCTTGTTTCAAATTACCAATAGCGGCGGTTTCAGTAATTTCAAACTTAATCATTTCCCGACGAAAAGATGCTGAGGATAATTTTGTCTTGATAAAGTCCAACATATCCTGATTACCTAGACTCGTACCTGAAAGGTTAATAGCTAAGTATTTTAAATGTGGTATGGAAGTGTAATGTTGCTCCAACCATTCAAATACATGGCTTACAACCCATTTATCAATTCGTTCAGACAAATTGTAACGCTCTGCAGAGGAAAGAAACGCACCCGGTGGAAATAATTGGCCAGCCTTATTTCTCAGGCGGACTAGTACTTCATATATTTCTAGGAAGCCAGTTGTCGTACTCACAATAGGTTGTGCATACAACTCAAATCTATTTTCAGCCAATGCATCCTTTATCTCATTGACCCATTTAAACTCTCCCTTCTGAGTCGTTAACTGTTGATCTTGTTCCTGGTAAATATAAACACGGTTTCTGCCAGAGTTTTTGGCCGCATAGCATGCACTGTCGGCCTGTTTAAGCGCCTCAGTTCTATCTCGAGTGTGGGAGGTCACCATGGTGACACCAATGCTGACACCGACAGTAAAAACTTGAGACTCCCAGATAAACTGGAATTGCGATATCAATTCTTTAATTTCATTTGCAATAAACTCGGCTTTTTCCAGCTCGCAATCTTCCACAAGAATCGCAAACTCATCACCGCCAAGTCTTGCTAACGTGTCGCTTTTTCGTGTGGAATTGCCGAGTAACGAGCCTAACTGCCGAAGCAGTTCATCTCCTGCAATATGACCACAGGTATCGTTAATGACTTTAAACTGGTCCAAATCAAGGAAACATAAGGCATGTTCAGTTCCTATTCGCTGAGCATCATTCACCAACATCGACAATCGTCGCTCAAATTCAGTACGATTAATCAAACCAGTCAAATCATCATGTGTTGCTTGAAATGACAATTTCTTCGCTAATTTTCTTGACTCGGTGATATCCTCATATATAGCGACATAATGACTAATCTGTTGTTTGTCATCGTAAACTGCTGCGAGATAAAGCTTAACCCAGTAGAGAGTGCCATCTTTCCGGCGGTTTTCGATTTCTCCTGACCATTGCCCATCAGAAGCAACCTGATGCCAGATTTCGTCAAAAAATGCTGAAACCATTTTGTTCGATTTGTAGCTCTCGAGTCTCTGGCCGATCATATCGGTGGCAGAATAACCTGATACCTGTTCGCACTTTTTATTAACGTATTCGATCGTACCTTTTGCATCCATAATCAGAATAGAATTTGGACTTGACTCTACCGCCCGAGATAACTTGAGCATGTGCGCCTGACTAGCTTGTAATTTTTCATTACTCAGTTGTAACGCTTTGGTTCGCTCTTCAATAAGCTCTTCGCGTTTTATCATTTCATCATTAAGTTGATCTACTAAATACTGATTTTTCTCTTGCAGATTCAAGCTTCTGATCAGGTTGTGATTCGCCCGCTTTGCCATAGAAAACATCAAGGCATAAAAAGCAATAAAACCAAACATTAGGATGTAAACCAATTTATCAGCTGACGTAGTCTCGATCTGATAAATTGACATACTGGTGAGTAATACTAATTGGGGAAGGGTGTACGCCAGAAAAGTGGCGAAATAAGCACTTAGTACAGGCACAGCAGCAGCTATCACAGTGCTAATTAGAATATAGAATAAGGTATTGATTTGAATATTGTCGATAATGACATAAAAAATACTTGCCAGCCCCCAAACAATCCCAACACACCCCGTCAGAAAGGTATAGAGAATAATCCATTTTTTTGGCGTGAAACCAAAAATATCATTATGTTTCTTATATAAAAACAGAACTATCAGCCGTATTGAAGACAATAGGCAAATAGTAAGACTCCAGCTAAATAATAGAATTGAGTGGGACTGGACATGATCAAAGAACACGATAAAAACCAGTATGGAGACGCCCATTACTGTGAGATTAGAAAACAACACTTCGTCGTATAAGCGATCAGCTTGTTTTCTTAATATAACTTGATCATCCATATCTAGCTTATCTGTCCGTAACGTTATGAATATATGAGAATATCATTGATTAGAATCTCATTACTAACACCATGTCACTGGAATAAACTAAACAGCAGAAGTTTTTGCTAAATTCGCCAGCACTAAACTGAACTCACCCTCATCATAATTCATCATTAATAACGTCAAATAGCATTCCTCAAGCTTAAATCATCTGGATAAGGCTGCATGTATGCCTGTTTGTTTATGTATGGATCTGGATGATTGTTAAAATGATGCCGTAATAGAGTCACAGGCACTATCAAAGGAATTTGCGCAGTTCTGTATTGTTCAATTATCGTCGCTAACTCTTGTTTTTCAGAGCTCGAAATTTTTTTCTTCAAGTACCCCTGTAAATGCATTAATACATTTGTGTGGGTTTTTCTTGATGCTAATGTTTTCAATGTCGTCATTAACTCTGCAAAATAACGCTCACCCAATGCATCTGGCTCATGATTACCCGCATCCGCTAACATACGACCCAACTCGGCATACTTCGATGGAGAATGTGCCATCAAAGTATATTTATAACGGACATGGAAATCCAAAATGGCTTTTACCGTTAAGCCCTGCTTTTTGAGCTGAAGCCAGTTCGCATAAGCAAAAACACGTGTAACAAAGTTCTCTCTTAGTAAAGGCTCACATAATCGCCCCGATTCTTCCACCGGTAATAGAGGATGTAAATTGGTAAACGCTTTGGCATATAACCCTCGTCCAGGAGTAGCAGAAGGATAACCATTTTCCTGATAAACCTTCACCCTGAACAACCCACAGCTCGGTGAATTTTTCATAAAGATATATCCACACAAGTCTTGATGTTCTGCTGCTTTTTTTTCTCCAAAAGCCGTCAGTGCATGACTGTAATTTAGCGTCTCATCATGAACGGCAACCGCATCCGGGTTCTCAGGGTTCCCCACCAAACGTATTGGTTTGCGAGGAATAGTCATACCTATTCCCACCTCTGGACACTCAGGTACAAAATCAAAATAACGCGATAAACTCTCCGTAGCCAGACGCAAATGTTTATGCGTACCGTCATAACGTACTTCATGACCTAGCAAACAACTACTGATGCCGACTTTAATTTTCATTTCTTCACGCCCAACTCATCTTATGTAAATTATATTAGCATTGGGATTACTAAAAAATGTGAAGGTCTGGCGAAGATTATTAAGGACATCAATATGCATTATTTAATTACTGGTGGTACAGGACTCATTGGCTCATCACTCTGCCAGCATCTCTTAACATCCGGTAATGATGTCATTGTTCTAAGCCGAGACAGACAAAAAGTCCACAACCTCTTTAGTGACAAGGTAAAAGCCGTAGAATCTCTTGATGAAATCGATCAGAAACATCCTGTAAATATTGTCATTAATCTTGCAGGTGAACCTATTGCGAACAAGAGGTGGAGTGAAAAACAAAAAACAATTTTGGAAAAAAGCCGGATTGATTTGACCAGAAATTTAGTCAACTGGATAAAAAGTCTTCAACAAAAGCCACATACATTAATCAGCGGTTCAGCCGTTGGCTGGTATGGCGATCAGGGCGCTCAACCGCTGACTGAAGATAGCAGTTACAGAAGTGACTATGCTCACGAACTTTGTGAGAAATGGGAGCAAGCAGCATTAGCCGCTTCGGATGATATCAGAGTCTGTATCATTCGCACCGGACTCGTTCTGAGCATGGAAGGCGGTGTTCTTCAACGTATGCAGTTACCCTTTAAACTCGGGTTTGGCTGCACGCTCGGAGATGGACACCAGTTTATGCCATGGATTCATATTACTGACATCGTCCAACTTATTATTTATATCAGCCAGAATCCTTCAGCAACGGGGGTATTCAATGCTACAGCTCCTCATCCGGTCACAAATAAAACGTTTACTCACACTCTGGCCGAACAGCTACATCGCCCCACATTCCTAAAAGCACCTGGATCGATTTTAAAATTCGCATTAGGTGAAATGTCTCAACTTTTATTGGGGGGGCAAAGAGCGTATCCGGAAAAAGCCAAGGAAATTGGTTATCAATTCCAATATACTGAGCTAGATAGTGCTCTCTACAATCTTTTGAATAAACCGTAAACTAATCAATCCTATGACAAAACGTGCCATCTTATTAGCTAACCTTGGTTCTCCTGACGCACCTACGACAGCGGCGGTACGCCGATATCTTAATCAGTTTTTAATGGATCCGTATGTGATTCAACTGCCCTGGATACTACGCAGGATGATTGTCAGCCTGTTTGTCTTGCCCACTCGGCCAAAGGCATCTGCAGAAGCCTATCAAAGTGTATGGATGCCTGAAGGTTCTCCGCTAATCGTTTTATCAGAAAAGTTGAAAAATGCACTTCAGGCTACACTAACAATGTCTGTAGAAATGGCAATGCGTTATGGCAATCCTAGTATTGAACAGCAACTATTAAAAATTACCGCAGATAAATCGATAGAAGAAGTACTCTATATCCCACTTTACCCGCATTACGCAGACAGCACGGTGACCACATCTATAGAGGAAGCTAAGCGTGTTATCAAAAAACATGGATTAGATATTACGCTGACGATAATTCCCCCCTTTTACGATCACCCTCAGTACATTGAAGCTTTAGTGACCAGTGCGCAGCCTTATCTCGAACAACCTTATGACCACGTGGTATTTAGTTATCATGGGTTACCCGAGTCACATATCACCAAATTGGATAGTTCGGGTTCACACTGTTTAAAACAGAATAATTGCTGCCAGGGGAGTCATCCCGCTCATCAAACCTGCTATCGACATCAGGTCATGAGAACCACTGAATGTTTTGCCTCGCAAGCCGGTTTAGAAAAACAGCGTTATTCCGTCGCATTTCAGTCTAGATTAGGCAGGGCAAAGTGGTTAGGACCAAATACAGAAGACACCTTGCGAGATTTAGCTCAACAAGGTGCAAAACATGTCATGGTTTTATGTCCAGCATTTGTCACCGATTGTCTCGAAACTTTAGAAGAAATTGCCATTCGTGGCGAAGAAGTCTTTAAAGAAGCTGGCGGCGAGAAATTGACGCTCATTCCATGTATGAATGATGATCCGGCATGGGTAAATGTGCTAGCAGATTGGTGTCAAAATTAGACGCGACCAATTAAAGGCTGTCTGACAACTTGACTGGTATATTCACCACCAGGTCCGTAAGCGCCAGTTTCGGGATCACGTCCACGGAGAATAGATAAAGCCCTGACCAAATATTGCCGGTTTACATTGATAATACCGCCGTTTATTTGATTAAATTCCCGGCAAGTTTTTGCCACTTCACGAAGCCGTGATACCTGCATAGACATACGAGTTGCGTCGGCTTCTTCCTGGTTTGCAATAAAGGCCTCTAAACCAGATTTTCCTGCTGGGAAACCAACAGCAGACAATAGCTGCTCACGCTGTCGGGCCAGTTGCTCCAGCTTTAACAGATAAGGCTGTTTGAGTTTGGTTATTTCAGAGACTTTATCAACATCTGAAATTTTTAACGCATCGCGTTCCTGCTTTAACAGGCTTGCAAGTGCAGTACTATTGCTGATTTCAGATTGTAAAATCGTACTCAGCTGCTGCATGGCATTCATTGACATGAGGATGTCCTTTCTACAGGTTACCCTCAAAATCAATCATTTTTCGTGCCAACTGCTGACTGTCGACCTGATAAGTGCCGTTATCTATTGCCGATTTAATACTATCAACTTTAGTCTGATTCACTGTAGAGACATCAGCTAAGCTTTTTTCTACCTGCGACAGTGTATCGCTTAAACTCACTTTATCACTTTCCGTGTTTGGGCTTGATGTTGTTACTGACGGTGATTTTTCTGCCGTCCCATTGCGTTCACCCACATTTCGTGACGGGTTATATTCCGCCTGAGATGGTGGCTTAATACTATTAATATCAGACATATAAGCTGTCTCCGTTTATCTTATGTTTGTTGTATCGGCAGCAAAAAAAGAAAGTTGAGAATTTTTTACATTGTCACCTGAACAATGCCTGGCGCCTGTACGACACCTTCTACCACCCGGTTTGAAGAATTATTTTTTACTTTAATTTTATCACCTAAAACGGCATCTTCCATCGCCATGCCATTCATCCTCACTTCCATAGATCCTGCTTGCGCAACAAGTATGACTTGCTCACCTCGCTGAACGACTTTCTGTTGCTTGAGACTACGTGGAGTCAGCGCTGTTCCCAAAGCAACCGGATACTTTAGCTGTTGCCCCAATACCTTGTTAGTTGAGAGTAAAAAACCTTGCCGTAAGTCACTAATATCCTGCATAACAATTTTAACATCGGATGCTTTCAAAGTCTGATTTGCTGCCAACGCTTTCGCTGCCACAACGACAGGGCGCATGACTTTGACTTGAACAGCTACGTATACAGTCCACTCTATTGGCGCAAGACAGCGGATGCCGATAGTTCTTTTTCCAACTGTATTAGCATTGGATGTAGAAAAAGCTTCTAAATCAGCAGAACAGGCTTGCAGTCGTAAGCGTTTATCCATAGCATCAACAATCACTTGAGGATTGTCGTAATAGGCTTGTGCATCGTTCATGGCAAAAACGTAAGCAGTTTGCTCAATTCCGGCTAAAGCCTGTAAAGATTCGGCATTTACAGAAGGCGTCAAAAAAACGACACTTAGAATGCATAAAAAATATCTACGAATCATGCGAGTTTACCTAATATGTGAGGTTAAAAAACTTCTTGATTTCAATGCTGCAAGTTATATGCCTAGACTCAATCGCAAAAACTCAAGACTTGTTAAGCATTGCCGATAGCATCATTAAGCATAGAGGAGTCAACATGAGCAGCATTATTGATGGTGTAGACCAACGTACCAACCTTGCCGGTACGAATCGTCTGGAGTTATTGTTATTTCGTCTTGGCACCGCTCAGCTTTACGGCATTAACGTTTTTAAAGTTCGTGAAGCGATTGCTTGTCCTGCCTTAACAAAGCTTCCACAATCTCATCCTAATATTAAAGGTATGGCCTCTATACGTGGACAAACAGTCAGCATTGTTGATTTATCACAAAGCATTGGACGCCGACCTATACAAGACATGGCGGAGAGCTTTGTCATCCTGGCCGAATATAACCGTTCTGTTCAAGGATTTTTAGTCACCTCTGTTGAACGTATTATTAATATCAGCTGGTCTGATGTATTACCGCCACCAGCAGCATCAGGTGCCAGTAGTTATCTGACGGCTATCACTAAATTTGAAGACAAGTTAGTCCAGATTATTGATGTTGAGCAAGTTTTAGCCGAGGTGATGGGTATTCAGGCTGACGTATCTTCTGAGTTAGTCAATAATTATTCTGAACATAACCAAGAGATACGACAACATATTCTGGTGGTTGATGACTCCAGTGTGGCCAGAAATCAGATTAAACGCACGCTTGAGCAAATTGGCTTAGAAATTACCTTAGCTAAAAATGGTAAGGAAGCATTGGATATGCTCAAGGCATGGAAAGCGGATGGTGAAGATATCTATGAAAAAATCGCCTTAATGATATCTGATATCGAAATGCCAGAGATGGATGGTTATACACTCACATCTGAAGTTAGAAATGACCCAGCAATGAAGAGCTTGCCCATTCTATTACATACCTCAATGAGCGGCACATTTAATCAGGCACTGGTTTCTAAAGTCGGCGCAGATAAATTTATACCTAAATTTTCTGCTGATGAACTAGCGTCGGCAGTGCAGTCAATGCTGAAATAAAAAAAGGCTCTTTTCAGAGCCTTTTTTTTGACTAGCGAAGTGGTCCAAAACCATTTAAATCAGCCGGCATTGGGATAACATTATTTTTTTCTGTGACAATATCCGCTTTCGCTCTCATCAGATTAGTCCCTGTAAAACCACTGACACGATATACCCAGTCAGATAGTTTTTTATTTAATGCGTCAGCTTCAGTTTTCACTTGTTCTTCTGATTTCAGTACATCAAGCGATTTAATATCATCAGATGCTTCGCTGATCAGTTCTGGCTGATAATCCGCAGATAACGTTGTGTAGTAGAAACCATCAATAAATGATGTTTTGGTGGTTATCACCAAACCATCAAATGTGATAAACCGCGCAATGACCACATCCGCGTCGCCCCGATTAAAATCTTTTTTCGGTAACACGTCCTCCATACGCAATTGGTGTAATGATCCGGCAATGTCGTAACCTAACTGAGGATATTTGAATACGGTTTTTTCACCCGATTCAGGTGTGCCAAATTTGTCTTTTTTGCCTAAATTCACCAGCGTAGCAATATCACCATTAGGCTGAATAATTTCCACCCGGGCAACACGTTCACGCGCTAAATCAATCACCTGACTATCAATCCAGTTCAACATCACTGGACTAATTAGCAAGTAGCCTTCGGCTAACCAGCTTTGCTCATCGCCTACACGCCTGACATAAAACTGTTTAGGGCCAGCACTGGCGACAGTCACGTCACGTTGCTTACCTAATAATAAGCCTGCAATATCATTCTCTCCATGCTTTAACACCACTTTGATCGAATCACCATCAGGCGTTTCAGGCTTAGCGCCATCCACCCCCAACACAGCATATTGCTCTGGATTAGATGTCTTTTTCTCCATCAGCTTTGCTTCTGATAGATCAATCAACATACGCTTCACTTCATCAAAGTTTGCTGGATAGTTATAGTGATCAGGAATAAACCAGTCTTCCCCTTCTCGATGCAGTGAAAACTGATCTTCACCACTGCTGAATTGAATATTATCTACCTGACTCAATTCACTGAATAAATCAGGAAACAACAATCCATAATCATCATCATTATCATCAGTTCGATAAATGGTTACTAACATCAGCAATACCATCACGACTGTAATAATGAAAAGAATAGTCAAACTGTTGAATTTTTTTGTCATGTTATAAACCTATTATCGAGTCGACTAAAACAGCATCGTTATTGCTGGCTACGTGCTTTATTGCGTTTCCGGATACGCATCCAGCCAGTGAAAACCGCTAATAATCCGACTAATATCGGTACCAAACCTATATTGAAAAACTTCAGCTGTGCATCGAGTTTATCAATATCTTTACGCAAGTTAGCCTGTACATCACGAAGTTGTTGCTGAGTCTTATTGGCGGTCAGACGGAATTCAGCAATTTCCTTTTGTTGCTCAGGAGATAATATTTGTTGTCCTGAACCACTACGCTGGACTTGCATACGGGCGATACGTTGCTGTGTTTCTTTCAGCTTGTTCTGTAATTCACGCTCTTTAGTACGGAAGCGCTTTTCGGCATCACGTTGCAGCTCAATTACCTTGTAAAAAGGTCTGGAAAAACCTGCTCGGGAACGGATACTGATTAACCCTTCACTGCCAGTCATATCCTCAATAGCATTAATCAGAAAATCAATGTTATTTGATGTATTAAAGGCTAATTGCTTGCCATAAAAGTCCTGAGTTTCGACCCAGAAACGGTCATCCAGCATATCGACATCAGCAATGGCGATAACATCAATATCACCCTTAGCTTTATCTAAATGGCCTGGCATTGTTTTCAACTCACCAGACACCATTTTTGCGCCATCAGGGAACGCTGTTTTTACCTCGCCTTGGGCGCGAATAGCCATTGGATAACTAATTGTCCCCGGTTGATATTTCGTCAACAAGGCAACAGGATCATTACGGAATTGAACGACCCTCTTATCCACCAGCATCGCTTCGTTACTTGATGAGAATAAAGGCGTAATTTTTGTGGTATGACCATCCAGAATCTCAAAACGCCCTGGAGTGGCAACATTCAATTGACGTAAAGCTGAGGTGATACGCTCATCTTTATTAAAGTTGCCTTTGGTCAACTTCTGCCAGAGTACATAATCGATGGGCTGATAATCTGTCTTAGCACCAAAATCCACTTTCGTTGCGGTTTTACGATCCGCTACGACATCTGTATTAGAACGCTTAAAGCCCCATGCCTCAAATAATTCATCCATATTTGAGCTGCGAGGCGCCAACATGGCACTCATTGGATTGTCTGGATCCTTTTTCGGCTTATCGACTTCTGCGTAAGGGTCAACAAAGGTAATCAACTTACCACCAGCCAACACGTACTGATCGATAGCATAGAGCGTACTTTCAGACAGCTCTTTGGGATGAATCACCACTAATGCATCCATACTTGAGGGAATACGGCGAACGTCCGTAGGTAGCATAGAGACATTAAACATCTGACGTAACTCAGCCATCATGGCCCAAGGTTTGGCACCATCAGCAGAGGCGGCTTCACCTTTTAAAGGATCGTACTGCTCACCATCAACTTCCAGAGAGCTAATCACACCCACCGTTTTTCTGTTGTTGTTAGACAGTTTGTATATCAATTTTGTCAGATCATATTCCAGCGTATCTTCTTTTTCTGGCTGAAAGAAAGGAATCGTCTCAACACCATCCACTTCATTGGTACCAGCCAAACCAAAATATAATGGATCTGATTCGCCATCAATCGGCACAGACTGCAAACCATATTGATCAGCACGCTGTTCATCTGATGAAAAAGGTTCGGGGTTCATCACAAACAAACGAATCTTGCCATTCGAAGCTCGTTGATATTCAAGCAATAGTTCCTGAACACGTTGTGCATAGGATTTCAAACTAGGCAACGCCTGGGCTGCTTTTTCTGTGTAGTAAAAACGCAGACTAATCGGCTCTTTCATCGATTCGAGAATGTTAACCGTGCCATCAGATAAGGTGTAAAGATTATCCTCAGTCAAATCAACACGTGCTGATTTGAAGTTGCCATTGACCACAATATTGAATGATACAAACAGAATGATGGCCAGAATCAGACCTGTTGCAGATAATAGTTGTTTATTCATCGTCGCAATTCTCTCCTAGTCAGCCTTACGAGCATTGACGATAAGGGCGTTAGCAAACAGCCAGATAACGATTAATGAAATGAAATACATCATATCTCGCATATCAATTACGCCTTTGCTGATAGCGTCAAAATGGGTCAAGAAACTAAACGAGCTCACTGTTTCTACTAATGTCTTAGGTGCCCAGCCGCTGAAAAAGTCAATGACGATACCATAGCCGCTCAATACAAATACCAAGCTAATAATCAAGCTAATTACAAAGGCAATCACCTGATTTTTTGTAATCGCTGAGATACATGAGCCAATGGCCAGAAAACCGCCGGCCATTAATAAACTGCCTAAGAAACTCGCCACAATGACACCATTATCAGGATTACCCAGATAATTCACGGTAATCCACAAGGGAAAATTCAAAAACAACGCTAAGCCAGTAAACGCCCAGGCCGCAAGGAATTTACCAATAACAGCTTCAAAAACAGAAACAGGTAAGGTCATCAATAACTCAATTGAGCCACTCTTACGTTCTTCGGCCCATAAACGCATTGATATGGCCGGAATCAACAAGATGTACAACCATGGGTGCATGGAGAAGAAAGGATAAAGGTCAGCCTCACCACGTTCGAAAAAGTTACCAACATAAAATGTTGAAAAGCCGGTTAACAACAAGAAAATGATAATGAAAACATAAGCCACCGGTGTAGCAAAATAGCCATTAAACTCACGTTTCATAATGAACCAGATATTACGCATATTCATCAGTTTTTGGCTCCCGTACTAGGCATGGTAATACTACGGAAAACTTCATCCAGGCGACCTGCTTCCGCATGCAAGGCATCAATGCTCCAGCCATTCTCACGAATTTTCTCTGATAAGCCGGCAGTAATTTGCTGTCCGTCTTTTGGATATACTCTGAAGCCAGCCCCTTCCACAGGTTCAACTTGAGCGACAAACGGCAATGAGTTCAAGAAGGTCTCGAATGCCTTTTGTTCGACATTAGCGACATTGACCACAACGGCATGGTAATAACGTGATTTTGATTCCAGTTGTTGAGGTGTGCCGTCAAACTTCACTTTACCGTTAGCAATTACGACGTTACGCGTACACAGAGCATGTACTTCTTCAAGAATATGGGTAGAGATGATAATGGCTTTATCTTCAGCCATTTCATTAATTAATGTTCTGACTTCGTGTTTTTGATTCGGATCAAGACCATCTGTAGGTTCATCTAGAATTAACACAGGCGGATTATGCAAAATAGACTGAGCCAGACCGACACGACGCTTGTACCCTTTCGACAGGGTTTCAATCGGTTGATACATGACATTGGTAATTCTTGCCCGCTCAGCTGCACTGTCGACAGCACGACGTCTGTCAGCCCCTTTAATACCTCGAATTTCAGCAATAAACTTCAGGAAACTATCCGGCGTCATATCCGCGTAAGCTGGTGCCCCCTCAGGAAGATATCCTAAATGTGCTTTCACCGAAATAGGGTCTGTCAGCACGTCATAACCACAAACTCTTACCGTACCTCTTGTCGGTGTCAAAAACCCGGTAATCATTTTCATCGTCGTTGATTTGCCGGCACCATTCGGGCCTAAAAACCCTAGCACTTCGCCTTTACTGACAGAAAATGACACACCATCAACGGCTTTGATCGCGCCAAAATATTTGGCCAGATCGTCGATCTCAATTCTCAATGTCATAACAAAAGCGTCCCCCGCTTCCTAATCATTTTTGCAAACCTGTCATTATTCTGAGGTGAAGCAATTTAAGTCAAGCTTGAATTGTCTTTCATCAACCCCATTGTCTTAAAGATTCATAGCGCATAAGCTGTCACATAACACTCCCACTTATTCAGATATGAGATGTCAATGAAACGCTTAACACATAAAATCCGTGATTTCGGCTGGTCAGTCAGCGACAGTTTTGCCGATACCACAACTCGTCAACGTATCATTAAGACCACCGGCGTCTTCATAGGTGTGATTGCATCCATTATGGTCATTCTGATGGTGTGGTGGAGCATCGCCCCCAGTGAGTTTGACCCCACTGAAAATGCCAGAATTATGGCATCTCAACAGCAACAACAACTGGTAACCGGTTATACATCCACAGCGACACTCATTACACTCGCTGAAAAGCTACTGGATAAACCGGGTGGCTATTTGAGCAATGATGTCATGCCACCATCCGTGTGGATGGACAATATCCCTCGCTGGGAGTTCGGTGTGCTGGTGCAGATTCGTGATTTTGCCCGGGTCTTGCGCAATGACATCAGTCGTTCACAATCTCAATCACGAGAAGATGAGGACCTGGCGATTGCTGAACCTCAGTTTAACTTTAATTCCAATTCCTGGTTATTCCCGCCCACTGAACGTGAATACCGTGCGGGCATTAAGTCTCTTAAATCCTATTTAGCGAGATTGAGCAGTAATCAGGATGATGCTCAATTTTATGCCAGAGCCGACAACTTAGTCGTCTGGTTATCCGTGGCAGAAAAACGTCTTGGCAGCTTGTCACAGCGATTAACCGCCAGTGTGGGGCAGGTCCGAATTAATACTGACTTAGCTGGTGATGCTGAGGCGTTGCAATCAACCCCTTTAGCAGATGAAGTGGTGACAAAAACGCCTTGGAATAAAATCGATGACGTATTCTACGAAGCGCGAGGAACAACCTATGCCCTCATCCATTTATTGAAAGCCATTGAATATGATTTTTCTGATGTCTTAAGGAAGAAAAATGCTTTAGTCAGCCTACGTCAGATCATTCGCGAACTGGAAGCCACTCAGGAGCCGGTGTTAAGTCCGGTGATTTTGAATGGGAATGGGTTTGGCTTATTCGCTAATCACTCATTAGTGATGGCTTCTTACGTGTCTCGGGCCAATGCGGCTTTGATCGATTTAAGAGATCTGTTAAATCGAGGATAAAATCTTACATAAAGAAGGGTGATTTGACCTATACATCAGGGCAAATCACCCAACCAGGTCACAAAATAACATCTTAATATTGAACTATCCGGCCCCGGCAATAGGGGCTGGAAGTTCAGATTTAATGGAGATGTTCATGTTGTTTCAACTTAAATCAATTAAGCCAGTTTTGCTTTCAGCAACACTGCTGCTTATTTCAGCACCATCAGTTTTTGCTGATGACAAACCTTACACCGTAACGAATGGCAATGAACTTGATGCATCAAGTTATGCTGGCTTCAAACTTTACAGAAATTTCTGCGCCCGCTGTCATGGCACCTATGGTCAAGGCATGGTAGGTCCCAATTTAGCTGAAAGCCTGAATGTTATTTCGAAAGAAGAATTTTTCAATACCGTAGAGCACGGAAAAACGGGCACTATCGGCAGCATGCCGGCCTGGTCATCAAATGCAAAAGTGATGAAAGGCAGAGAAGATATTTATAACTATCTCAAAGCCAGAGCAGACGGCGCAATTGGCGAAGTAAAACCTAAAAAAGCCAAGTAAAATCAGAAATATATTGAGGGCTGTAAACAGCCCTCAATATTTACCCTGTTTTAAAAAGCCCATTGGCTCCGCACCTGAAATACAGAGGGTTCATCATTATCATTTGGCCCACCATCGACTTCCAGCACGTCCACATAGTTAGCAGAGAAACGTAATGTGGGGGTTGGATACCAGTTCACACCATACGTCATTGCATCCGCCTCCCCACCATCAATCCCGGCATCACTTAAATCAAGCGAGCTATAGCGCAAGGCCAACTCCCAAGCACCATAACCACCATCACCAACAATGGAGCTTGGTTTCACGCCACCCATAACACCATTTTTGTATTGGCGCGTCTCACCGGTGAGGATATAACCGGCTTGTAGATACCAGCCATCAAAGTCGGCATCTTTACCGTTATTGCGATTCACCTTTGTGGTGATATATTCACCCTGGACAGAGTATGGCCCGTGACCAGCAGCCAGTTCAGCACCGATATTATAAAAATCTGCGACTGAGGTAATATCGCCGGTATCAATAATGCTCACACCAGATACATGTGATTCGGCCTCACTATCAAAGCCCACTTGTCCACTATCGCCAGTATCACGATAGTTAAGCCCAAGACCTAAATGCACAAAATGCACACCATCATTGATTGGAGCCCAGGTGCCACGAGCGGTAGCACCCCAGCCTTCGTCATTTTGACCACCTTTATTAGTGATGGAATCACCGAAGATACCTGTCGCCCATGACCAGTGCGTTGTTTCATTACTCGCCATGATTCCCATCTTTCTTCCTGAAGAAAAAGCGTTAGGCAGCGCGCGTTCCATAAATAATGTGTTATTTGCACTGGTCAGATAATCTAAGCTGAACGGTGTTTTAAAATTACCGACAGTGATATCCATTGGCTCAAAGCCTGTATAGGCTAGGTAAGCATCCGTTATCCCCTTGCCATTTGAACCGGTACTGGCAAAATCATATTCGAGCTTAAAGTCCCACACGTTATACATCGTGCCCGAATAAGAAATCCTGGCACGGCGAAATTCTGAACCATCCCCCATTTCAGGTTGACCACTATAGCTTGCCGCATCGGCTTGTAAGCGACCACCTAATTTGCTTTCAAACTTGCCGTCACGGGTCTTAACACCAATTCCTCCCTTGACGGTGACTTCAACATCTGAAGGCTTGGTCGCTTCAGCGAGTTTGGCATCGACTTGTTGTTTTTCTTGTTTTGCCTGAGCCTGATTTTGTTTTAGTTCTGCCATCAAGCGACCATACTGGTCATCATTGACCATACCGTTTTCATGCAGCATATTAATCAGAGTTTCAATTTCAGATCCCGCATAGGCAGGACCCGATAATGCCGCCAGAATACCGGCAGCCAGCAGGCTTCTCTTTATCGTCATGTTCTTCTCCTTGTCTGAATTTTTAACACTACATAGCTGCAAAACAGCTTGTAATCTTAGTTAGCGGTTAAAAGGCGCTTATCATGACAGTTTTGTTACAACAATTACCCGATGTAAATCATGGAAATTAAAATAGACTTTCACTGGCAACTGACCCAGCACGGAAAACCGCATCACATTGATGACATTCTGTTTCAGATGCTGGAAGCCATTCAGCAAGAAGGATCGTTAAAACAAGCCACCGACAAACTTGGCGTGTCATATCGCTTTGCCTGGGGTTTATTGAATAAATGGGAAGCGTTACTTGGCCAGCCTTTAGTTATTCTTGAGCGAGGCCGAGGCGCGCGATTAGCTGTTGTCGGGGAGAAACTGATGCATGCGAACCGCCATCTCAGCGCCTCATTTTCTCCGGAATTGGATAACTTTTCCACCGAATTAAAACGCGAATTTGAAGCCATATTGGATCATAGCCCCCGCGATACATTTAAAATTTTTACCAGTCATGGGCTGGCCGTTGGTGCACTAAAAGAATTACTCGATCAGCAATCTGACTTTTTACTGGATTTACATTTCCATGGTAGTCAGGAAAGTCTGAAAGCACTAAAGGCCGGTGATTGTCATATTGCTGGCTTCCATCTTCCGATTGGCGAGTTAAGACGTCACTTAATGATCGACTATTTAAAACTGCTTGATGAAAAACAACATCAATTGATCTATGTGGTTCGTCGCAATCAAGGCTTAATGGTCACCCGAGATAATCCCAAACAGATAAACGATCTCAGCTCGCTGACTCAGGATGGGGTCACTTTTATCAACCGGCAAACAGGGTCGGCCACCCGCACATTATTTGATCAACTTATCGCCGCTCAGAATATCTCCAGTGAGGATATTAGAGGATACTCACATGAAGAGTTCACACACATGGCAGTCGCAGCCATGGTGGCTAGTGGTGCTGCCGATATTGGCTTTGGTATCGCTCCCATTGCCGATAAATTCAATCTGGAATTTATACCTCTGGTATGGGAACACTACTGTTTGGCAGTACCGCAGCTATTAGTGGATGACCCAAGAGTACAGGCCATTATCAGTTTATTGAAAAGCCCGTCTTTCCATCGAAAAGTGAAAGATTTTAAAGGCTATGACACAACACGTTCTGGTCAGCTCGTGGATTTTGACGAGATCTTCGCTTAAGTTCGCTGCCAGTGCCCACTTTTCCCACCCGCTTTTTCCAATAGACGAATATTGGTCATCGTCATACCTTTATCAACCGCTTTGCACATATCGTAAATGGTCAGAAGCGTGACTTGTACCGCGGTAAGCGCTTCCATTTCTACACCCGTTTGACCACTGGTTCCCACTGTTGCCCGACAATGTATGGAAGCAGTTTCACTGTCTAATACAAAATCGACAGAGACCTTGGTCAACGCCAATGGATGACATAATGGCACTAGATCCGCTGTTTTTTTTGCCGCCATAATGCCGGCAATCCGGGCAATCCCTAAGACATCGCCCTTTTTATGCCCGCCCTGTTCTACTAAATTAAATGTCTCCGGTAACATAACGATTGTGCCCTCAGCAATCGCAACACGGTCTGTCGTGGCTTTACCACCAACATCAACCATATGTGCTTCACCTGCTTGATTAAAATGGGTCAAATCCGTCATCGCAAATGTTATCCTCTAACTTTAAATTAGCTGAAACGATCAACCAGATGAGTATTCAAGTCAAATTTTTTGCCAGTCTTCGAGAAAAACTCGGTCAAGCCGATATGGAACTGACTACTGCCAGTACCGCTCTAGATGCATGGAATCAGGCCACCCAAAATAAGCCTGTGCCGGATAATCTGCTTGTCGCTATCAATTTAGACTACGCAAAACTCAACACACCCGTACAAGACGGTGATGAAGTCGCCTTTTTTCCGCCGGTAACCGGAGGCTGATATGGCCAGTTGGGTAAGTGACCATCTTATTGAGCCGTGGCAAATCATTGCTGAGCAACAGTCAGTGCAGAACTTAGCAGGTCAGTATGGCGCGACAGCCAGCTTCATTGGTTCTATGCGAGACTTTAGTGATCGTACAGATATAAAAAAGATGGTGCTGGAACATTACCCAGCGATGACCGCCCGCTACCTGGAAAAGTTAGAAGATATGGCAAGGCAAAAATGGCCATTACTCGATTGTCTGATAGTTCATCGTGTCGGGGAAGTCCACCCCGGAGATGCCATTGTCGTCATTGCCTGCTGGTCAGCGCATCGTCGTGCCGCGCTGGATGCTTGTGACTGGTTAATTGAAGAACTGAAGTATAAAGCACCGTTCTGGAAAAAAGAGTTTACGAATGAAGGTGGACATTGGGTTACAGGGAACACTGATGGCCACTAACAAACAAGGAAAGTTATTATGATTACAGCATTGTATGCCAGCCTCTGCGCATTACTGATTGTCAAATTATCGATGGGTGTTATAGCCGTCCGTCGCAAACATAAAATCGGCTTGGGTGACGGTGGTAATGATGAATTACAAGCCGCTATCCGTGCCCAGGGAAATGCTACCGAATATATTCCCATCACCTTAATTTTGATGTTTCTACTGGAAAATATTGTGGTGTATAACTGGATCATTCACCTTGCCGGCATCACATTGCTAACCGGTCGGATCATTCATGCTATTGGCATCAAACACCAGGATATAAAAAAGCGCGCTCTTGGCATGAAAATCACGCTTTATCTGATTATTGCCTTATCGATATTAAATATCGTCTATTTTGCTTTAGCCTATTTGATGCCGATCAATTGACTTTAATCACTACTTAACCCGAGCTCATCCCAGATAGCATCAATGCGTTTGACCACTTCAGCATCCCGCACAATCGGCCGCCCCCATTCTCTATCGGTTTCACCCGGCAGTTTATTGGTGGCATCCATACCCATTTTAGAACCCAATCCTGAGACCGGCGAAGCAAAGTCTAAATAATCGATGGGTGTATTTTCTACCAGCGTAGTATCCCGGGCAGGATCCATCCGCGTGGTGATCGCCCAAATCACATCTTTCCAGTCTCTTACATTGACATCATCATCCACCACAATCACAAACTTGGTGTACATAAACTGACGCAGGAAAGACCATACCCCCATCATCACGCGTTTGGCATGGCCGGGATACTGTTTTTTCATGCTCACCACAGCCATTCGGTAAGAACAGCCTTCTGGTGGTAGATAGAAATCAACAATTTCTGGAAATTGTTTTTGTAATATCGGCACAAACACTTCATTCAAGGCAACACCAAGAATAGCCGGTTCATCTGGTGGGCGACCGGTATAGGTACTGTGATAAATCGGATTCTGCCGTTGTGTGATTCGTTCGATAGTAAATACAGGAAAGCTATCCACTTCATTGTAATAACCCGTATGATCGCCATACGGCCCTTCTGGTGCCATATCATCGGGATAAATAAAGCCTTCCAGTACAATTTCTGCGTTAGCCGGTACTTGTAAATCATTACCGATACATTTGACTAATTCTGTTTTACTGCCACGCAGTAACCCTGCAAAAGCATATTCGGACAAAGTATCAGGCACAGGTGTGACAGCACCTAAAATGGTGGCAGGATCGCAACCCAAAACCACGCTAATAGGAAATGGCTCTCCCGGATGAGTCTGTTGCCATTCTTTAAAATCCAGAGCACCGCCACGATGTGATAACCAGCGCATAATAACTCGATTTTTGCCGATGACTTGTTGGCGATAAATGCCCAAGTTCTGCCGTTCCTTGTGCGGGCCTTTGGTCACCACCAGCCCCCAGGTAATTAAAGGCGCGGCATCTTCCGGCCAACATAGTTGGATTGGATACTTTGCCAAATCAATATCATCGCCTTGAAGCACCAACTCCTGACAAGCTGCCTTTTTGACTAGCTTGGGTGACATGGTCAGCACTTTTTTAAAGATGGGGAGTTTCTCCCACGCATCTTTCATGCCCTTGGGCGGTTCAGGCTCTTTCAGAAAAGCGAGTAACTTACCAATTTCACGTAAGGCCTCGACAGAGTCTTCTCCCATCCCCATCGCCACTCGTTTGGGTGTACCAAACAGATTCAGTAAGGCAGGGACATTAGATCCTTTTGGATTTTCAAACAGTAATGCCGGACCACCCGCTCGTAATACGCGATCAGCAATTTCCGTCATTTCCAGTGCTGGATCGACTTCGGCTTTAATCCGTTTTAATTCACCCTGCTGTTCCAGGCCATTGATAAAGTCACGTAAATCGGTGTATTTCATTCAGATACTCAGTTAACTACAGATTCAAGCTCTGATGAGCTTACGTCAGAATCTTACTGGATAACAAAGATCGGCTAAAGCCATAATACAAAGTATCTGTATAAAACACGCCTTCTTGCTACTCAACTCATATTAAAGTCTTCACCAAGCATATTGAAGAAATTCAGTAATACCGACATTATGTCTGCCAAGTTTAATAATCTCAGCTCAAATCATGACAGAACATTACCAATACCAATCGAGACAGATTGAAAAAAATCCAGCGAAAGAATTCCGTTTTGGCGAAGGTCGAATTAGCTGTTATTTGTCGTTTACACTCAGTGTATTGAGCCTTTTGGCCGTACTGGCCTATTTATATCCCGCTTATTTAACAACCGCCGCTCTGCGCGAGATTTATGATGCTGAGCAGTTACAACACGTTTTGAAATACGCCATGTATTTCTCATTATTTTTTGCTGTATTGACCTTTGTCTTAAACAAAGGCAAATACAAAGCGTATGGTTTAGGCGCTATTACTTTAACCTTAATCGGCTTTGCTTTAGGTGGTTACAGCATCCGTATCGGTAATGTTGAGCCAAGAGAATTATCTTTGGGCATCGACTGGTTAATCCTGGCCTTTTTGGGTTCCGTTGTTATTTTCATGACAATGGAAAAGCTGTTTCCCAAATATCGAGATCAAGTTATCACCCGCCCTGAGTGGGGAGTCGATATGTTTTATTTCTGCTTTAACCATCTGGCTATCTCCGCAATTTTGATTTTTGCCAACTATCATGCCAGCCATTTTGATTGGGCCGTGAGTCCATCGCTGCAGTCTGCCGTTCAGGCTATGCCCGTTTTGTTGCAAGTCATATTAATTGTCCTGGCAGCAGACTTTGTATTGTATTGGGAGCATCGGGCCTATCATGAAGTTAAAAGTCTCTGGCCTATTCATGCGGTTCATCACTCCGTTGAACATCTGGACTGGTTAGCAGGATCACGTGGTCATTTTGTGCAGGTATTTTCCGAACGCGCCATGGTAATGATCCCCCTCTATTTACTGGGTGCGGATGAGTCGGCATTGAATATATATGTTACCTTTGCTGCTCTTCAGGCCATTCTGATCCACTGTAATGTAGATATTCCCTTTGGCCCCCTTAAGTATATTTTTGTCACACCACAATTCCATCATTGGCATCACAGCTCAGAGAAACCAGCTATTGATACCAACTACTCAGCTCACACAGTGTTGTTTGATCGCTTATTCTGTACCTATCATCTCCCAGGAAAGTATTGGCCTGCCGAATATGGCACAACAGTTCGTCTACCACGGCATATTCTCGGACAGACTTGGTACCCGATCTATCGCTGGAAACAACGGCTAGGTAAAAAGTCTCTTGAATAATGACTATTGGGTCTAAGATAACTTAGGCCTATAATGAACAATAATTAAATCAGTCAGTTGGAGGTTGTTATGGCTGGAGGGTGGTCCCGAGATGGGGCAGTACAAGATCAAATAGATGCCAGTGTTGATGATGCGATTCAACAAGCTCGCTCTCGTTTACCACAAGGCGAAAGTCTGACGCATTGTGAAGAATGTGATGCTGAAATTCCTGAAGGTCGTCGTAAGGCCATTCCTGGCGTTTACCTGTGCGTGAAATGCCAGCAGGAAATAGATAACGAAAATAAAGCCGCCAGCATGTTTAATCGACGCGGCAGTAAAGACAGTCAACTACGCTGAGTAGAAACGTACTCAAATAAAAAAGGGCGAATAGCCCTTTTTTTAATGCCTGTAAACAATTAAGTTTTTCTCATCATTTAATTTGTCACAAAACTGTCATACTCCTCATCCATAATCATAATATTTTGATATAGCCGCTATTTAGTTCTTTTTCAGTCACCTTATGGAGTTGACAATGACAAGCACAGAACAGGTAAGCAGTCCCCGCAAAAAATTACTCACCCCTGCCCAGGTTAAACGCTGTAAAACGATAGCTGCTTCCACCAATGACTATAGTGCCCGAGCCAATGTTTTACTTGCTCTCCATAGCGGTGCCAGTCAAATGCAGGCAGCAACACAAACTGGACTGACTATTGGTCAGGTACGTTATTGGGCTGCCCGGTTTCGTCAACTCGGTATGGATGCCTTCCCTTCCAGCTCAAATGAAAATCCAGCCCCGAGTACTCAAACAGCAGATGCCTTAACTGAAGAGAAACCTAAAAAGGTCAAAAGCAAAGATAAGAAAAAATCAAAAGCCGACAAAACCAAAAATAAAGATAAAAAATCTAAAAAAGATAAGTCCGCTAAAAAAGACAAGAAAAAAGCCAAAGATAAAAAGAAAACTAAAAAATAGTCGCATTTTTCAGCACCGTAATTACTGCGGAGAAACAAACTCAGGTGAGCGAAATCTTCGGCGCCTGCTTTTCAAAGACGCTGACGATCATGGTATTTGGTTTTCATTATTGATATCACTTGAGCTAGAGCATGCAAATATAAATTGACTGTCAGCGATTTATTGTTCAGCCTGATCCGTCTCTAGCTGAAAATGACCTATATTTAAGAGAGAATAGATAATGAAAAAATACCTTGTTTTAATCACTTTGCTTTTCCTTTCACAACAGGCATTTGCTGTAGATACAGAGCATGAAGAAGCCTACAAAAAACACTACGGTGAGCAACTCCGTCCCATGGTGATCAAAAAGCTGGGTATGGATAGACCCGATCTGAGTGCAGCGGCGATTAAAAGAGAAGCGGATGCTTATGTGCAGAAAATGGCAGGATGTCAGCTAGAAGGCTTAGGCATCTTCCCTGAAAAATATCGCGAAAAAGCGATTATGCCTGTTGCGAAAGGCGGTGATGTCGCACAAGCCACACAAGCACTGAACGAAGAACTTAAAAAAGATATCGATGCTGGCAAAATTTCTAAAGATGAAGTAATGACCATTATCCAGTCCGCACAACAAACTGTGCAGATTTGTGCAAACTCTTAATAAAAATAACGCGACAGAATAAAAAAAGGGCCTTTCGGCCCTTTTTTTATTTTAGGCAGCAATACCAGAATGTCTTAATAAGGCATCTATTTCAGGCTCGCGTCCACGGAATGCAATGAATAATTCCATCGGTTCTTTTGAACCGCCCTGCTCCAGAATATTATTCAAAAATTCCAGCCCCGTTTCGCGATCAAAAATACCTTTTTCTTCAAATTTAGAAAACGCATCAGCTGATAATACTTCTGCCCACTTATAACTGTAATAACCAGCGGCATAACCACCAGCAAAAATATGACCAAAGCTATGAGCAAAACGATTAAATGTTGGTGGCTGTACCACGGCCACCTGATCGCGAACTTCGGCCAGAATTTTATCCACTTGATTTCCACCTTCTGGATCAAATTCCAGATGCAAACGGAAATCAAAAATAGAAAATTCGAGCTGACGCACCATCATCATCGCTGACTGGAAATTACGCGCCGCAATCATTTTTTCATACAGTTCTTCAGGCAGTTTTTCACCGGTTTCATAATGACCAGAAATAAGATCTAAGGCTTCTCTTTCCCAACACCAGTTTTCCATAAATTGACTTGGTAACTCGACAGCATCCCAAGCCACGCCATTAATTCCTGACACACCCGCGTAATCAATTTTTGTCAGCATATGATGCAGACCATGACCAAACTCATGGAATAAGGTCGTAACTTCATCATGAGTAAACAAGGCTGGTTTATCACCAACGGGCTCAGAGAAATTACAGGTAAGGAAAGCCACTGGCGTTTGCAGACCCTTGGCCGTTTTCCGACGCACCAGACATTCATCCATCCATGCGCCACCACGTTTGTGCTGGCGAGCATATAAATCCAGATAAAACTGACCACGTAAGTTACCGTTTGATTCGCGGATTTCAAAGAAACGGACATCTTTATGCCAGGTATCGATATCAGTACGTTCACTGATAACTAAACCATATAGGCGGTTGACGACAGCAAATAAGCCACTGACGACTTTATCTTCGGGAAAATATGGCTTTAACTCTTCCTGAGAAATACTGTAACGCTGCTGGCGTAATTTCTCAGCAAAGTATGTGACATCCCAGGCTTGTAATTCATCCATGCCTGCTGTTTCTTTTGCGAAGGCTTTCAGTTCTTCAAATTCTTTAACCGCAATCGGTTTACTACGCTGGGCCAGGTCAGTCAGAAAGTCCATCACTTGTTCCGGACTTTGCGCCATCTTTGTTGCCAATGATCGCTCAGCATGGTTAGCAAAGCCAAGTAAGTTAGCTAGACGATGACGAAGTTTGAGAATATCCGCCATGACCTGCGTATTGTCCCACTGTCCGGCATTAGGTCCCTGATCAGAGGCTTTGGTCGCAAATGCGGTGTACATTTCTTCGCGGAATTCACGATTATCCGCATAAGACATGACCGGCATATAAGACGGGAAATCCAGCGTAAATACCCAGCCATCAACATTATCTCGTTTGGCAAATTGCTCTGCCATGGCAATGGTCGATTCAGGTAATCCAGATAACAATTGTTTGTCCGTAATAAGCTTTTTCCAACCGTGTGTCGCATCCATTAGATTTTCTTCAAACTTAGCACTCAGCTCGGTCAGTTTTTGAGTGATATTTTTATATTCATCGCGATCGGCCTGATTTAGCTCAACCCCGGATAAACGGAAATCCCTGACCGCATTATCAATCACTTTTTTCTGAGCCGTATCGAGTGACTGATAAACCTCACTCTCAGCCAGTTGTTTGTATGCGCGATACAGGTCTTCATTCTGACCCAGCTCGGTACCGAACTCACTCAGCATAGGCAAACAAGCATTGTAGGCTTTTCTTAACTCATCAGAATTCACCACTGAGTTCATGTGACTCACTGGCGACCAGACACGATCAATTGATACATCGATATCTTCCATCGGCTCGACAAGGGTTTCCCATGTCGGATAACTGACTTGAGTGAGTAGTTTATCTACTGCTTGCCGAGCCTGACTGATGGCTTGCGTCACCGCAGGCTCAACATGCTCAGGTTTAATCTCAGAGAAAGGCGGTAATACATAATTTTCTAATAATGGATTGCTCATTGGGCGTCTCAATTTTGGCTGTTGTTTAATGATACGACAATTAATTCAATAAGTTATCGTCATCATTCTGCAACATAATATTCATCATGTTGCAATATTTATTCGTTAGTGTGCCCTCAAAATACTAAGGAAACGACACATTATGCAAACACAAGTGAGTCATAAAGAGAAGTTAAAAGTTCGCAGCGTCTGGATTTCTGATATCCATCTGGGATTTCGTGGTTGCAGCGCAGACTTTTTACTGGATTTTTTGCATAAGGTCGAATGCGATTATTTATATCTGGTAGGAGATATTGTTGACGTCTGGGAAATGAAAAAACGTATGTTTTGGCCTCAGGCACATAACAACGTTGTTCGTACCTTATTAGGTAAAGCGAAACATAACACCAAAGTCATCTATGTACCTGGCAATCATGATGAGTTATTGCGTGATTTCAATGGCGCGGTATTCGGTAATATCGAAATTCAAAATGAAATGATTCACACCACGGCGGATGGAAAAAAACTCCTCATTCTGCATGGTGATCAATTCGACAGTGTGGTCAAAATATCGCCCTTATTGGCAAAGTTAGGTGGACGGCTCTATGACTATCTGCTCAGAGCGAACCGGCTTGTTAATTATGTTCGCCGTAAAATGGGGTTCTCATACTGGTCACTGGCAGCATTCTTAAAACATAAAGTGAAAAATGCGGTGCAATACATTAGTAATTTTGAAGAAGCGGTGGCCCATGAAGCAGCCAAACAAGGAGTTGATGGTGTTGTTTGTGGTCATATTCATCGCGCAGAAATTACCCGTATTAATAATGTAGATTACTTCAACTGTGGCGACTGGGTAGAAAGCTGTACAGCTTTAGTTGAGCACCCTAATGGCAAAATGGAAATTTTGTACTGGGCCGACATCATCGAACAACCACAAGCCATCGCTCAGGCAGCCTAATGAAAATCGTCATCATCACCGATGCCTGGGAACCCCAGGTAAATGGGGTGGTACGCACCCTGAAGCAGACCCGTAAACATTTAATCGAGCTGGGTCACGATGTTCATCTAATTACCCCCGAGCAGTTTAAGACTGTCCCCTGTCCGACTTATCCAAGTATTCCACTATCGTTATTTCCGGGCAGAAAGGTTAGTAAATTACTCGATTCCTATCAGGCTAATGCCGTCCATATTGCCACTGAGGGTCCTTTAGGGATGGCAGCAAGAAGATGGTGTATTAAAAACGATGTGCAATTCACCACCTCTTATCATACGCAGTTCCCTGAATATGTCCGCTTGCGCCTTCCCATCCCATTGAGCTGGAGTTATGCCTGGTTTCGACGTTTTCATGGCAAAGCCGTACATACATTGGTTCCAACAGCCTCTCAAAAACAACGTCTGATTTCTCATGGTTTCAAGAATGTTGAAGTATGGGGGCGAGGTGTGAACACCGATATTTTCACACCTGATAATCCAAAACAGCTTGGTTTAGAGGGCCCTGTGTTTATGAATATGGGACGCGTGGCTATTGAGAAAAATATTGAAGCCTTTCTGCAGTTAGACATTGACGGTAATAAGGTGGTGGTGGGTGATGGTCCGGATCTCGAGCACCTGCAGCAAAAATATCCAGACGTTATCTTTACCGGAGCCAAGTTTGGCAGAGAGCTCGCCTCTTATGTCGCTGCAGCAGATGTCTTTGTTTTCCCAAGTAAGACGGATACTTTCGGTCTGGTATTACTGGAAGCGATGGCCTGCGGAGTACCCATCGCAGCCTACCCTGTCACAGGACCGGCTGACATCGTACAGCAGGGGGTTACCGGATTTCTTGATGACGATCTTACAACAGCTGCGAAAAAGGCCTTAACACTGTCTGCTGACGATTGTATTGAATATGCAAAAAATCATAGCTGGATGGCCTGTACAAAAGTATTCTCAGACTTCATGTTCAATAATAAGCAGAGCAGTAAACTGGAAGATACAGATATCACAAATCACTCATTTTGGTGTCTTTAAAATCCGTCCTGTTGTTTTTTTGCAACTCAGTTCACATTACCATGTCATAAACGCAACAGATGACTTGCATTGCTATAAGTCCGCGTGCGATTATTTCTCGGGTCGATAAGAATAAAATTTAAAGGATCATAATTCGATGTCTACCCTGCGCTCAGTTTTCAAACTCGGTTTTTTGGCAGCAGTATTGCTGCTAACTGGCTGTGCCACAAGCAACAACCCCAAAGACCCTCTTGAGGGTTACAACCGTGCAATGTACAAATTTAACGATACAGTGGATAAAGCCATCCTAAAACCTGTTGCAAAGGGTTATGACACAGTTATGCCAGCCCCTCTTAGCCAGGGCGTGAGCAACTTTTTTAGTAACCTCAACGACATCACTGTGATTATCAACGATTTATTACAGTTCAAATTTAAACAAGCGGCCGACCATACTGGTCGTTTTGTACTGAATACAACAGTCGGTGTTGCGGGTATTTTTGATGTTGCCAGCCTCAGTGGTAACTACAAAGGTAATGAAGATTTTGGTCAAACATTGGGGGCATGGGGAGTAGAACCTGGTGCCTATGTCGTACTGCCATTTTTTGGACCAAGAACAGTGCGTGACTCATTTGGCATGATCGGTGACTACTATACAGATCCAGTGACATATGTAGAGGGTCCAGGGGCTCGTAATGCATTCCGCGCTGTTCGCATAGTTGATACCCGTGCCAATTTACTAAAAGCTGAAAAAGTACTTGATGAAGCAGCAGCTTCAGATGAATACAGCTATGTAAGAGATGCCTATCTTCAGCATCGAGAATATCTTGTCCATGACGGTCATCCTCCAACTAGTGATGATGATTTTGATTTGTTTGACGAATGATCTAACGACAAGTCGCAAGCGAGTCCTTATAATGATTAGCCGGGTATATCCCGGCTTTTTCATATCTAAAATTAACATTTAATCCACATGGAAGCTCATGACAACTATTCTGTTTATATCAGCCATTATCGCTGGATTCGTGATTTTGATTTGGGGAGCAGATCGATTTGTTGATGGAGCCGCAAACATCGCCACCAATTTTGGTGTATCACCGCTAATCGTTGGTCTTACCATTGTTGGTTTTGGCACATCAGCCCCCGAAATGTTGGTTTCAGCTCTGGCTGCTATCGACGGTGCTCCGGCTTTGGGTATTGGTAATGCCATTGGCTCTAACATTACCAATATTGGTCTGGTACTGGCTATCACCTTACTTATTGCCCCTTTGACTGTGCATTCTGACACTTTAAAACGTGAATTTCCCGTCTTATTGTTCGTGATGGCATTGTCATTGGTATTATTACTCGATGGTGAATTGAATAGGATGGATGGCATTATCCTATTCAGCGGATTTATTATTACCTTGGCCGGAATGGCTTGGTTAGCTATCAAAGGGAGTAATAAGCAGGATCCGCTGGAAGCAGAGTTTGAAGCAGAATACGGCACCACTAAAATGACAGGGAAACAGGCGACATTTTATTTTGTGATTGGCCTTATCGCTTTGTTAATCGGATCTAAATCCCTGGTATGGGGTGCAACAGGTATTGCTCATCTGCTTGGCGTCAGTGACTTAATCATTGGTCTGACAGTGGTCGCTATTGGTACCAGCTTACCTGAGCTGGCCGCTTCTGTTGTGTCGGCATTGAAAAATGAACATGACATCGCCGTCGGTAACATTCTGGGTTCTAATATATTTAATATTCTCGCGGTATTGGCCATGCCTGGATTGATTGCGCCTTCCCACATTGATCCTATGTTACTTTACAGAGATATTCCTTTCATGATTGGATTATCCGTCGGGCTCTACTTCTTCGCCCGTTTCAGCCAGAATGGGCGAATTGGTCGTGTTGCCGGTGTACTGATGTTAGTCGTTTATCTCACATACAATGGCTTGCTTGTTTATCAAAACACTCCAGGATTAACTTAAACGTGATCGATAAAGAAAAACTCAGCACACTTGCCAAAGCTGTGATTGATACGGAAATTGAGGCTATTCAGGCATTACATGAACGTATCAATGAAGACTTCATGCGTGCCTGTGAGTTTATGCTCAACTGCCAGGGACGCGTAGTCGTGATTGGAATGGGCAAATCGGGTCATATTGGCAGTAAATTAGCTGCGACGCTTGCTAGCACCGGTACTCCCGCGTTTTTTGTTCATCCCGGCGAAGCCAGCCATGGTGATTTGGGGATGATTACCGATAAAGACGTCGTCCTTGCTCTATCCAATTCTGGTGAAACCAGTGAAATTCTGACCATCCTGCCATTGATTAAACGCCTGGGCATTCCATTTATCGCCATGACAGGCAGACCTGAATCGACTTTAGCCACATGTGCGACAGCGCATATAGATGTGAGTGTTGCGCGAGAAGCCTGCCCACTAGGTCTTGCCCCAACCTCAAGCAGTACAGCAGCTTTGGTGATGGGAGATGCTCTGGCAGTAGCTTTACTCGAAACCCGTGGTTTTACTGCTGAAGATTTTGCCCGCTCACACCCGGGCGGGTTGTTAGGACGTCGTTTATTACTTCGCGTTTCTGACATTATGCATACTGGAGATGCTATCCCCGAAATCAATGAACATGCTCTCATCAGTGAAGCATTGATTGAAATGACCAACAAAGGTCTGGGCATGACGGCAGTGGTCGATGAAAAACAACACATTCTGGGTGTATTCACTGATGGCGACTTACGCCGGGTGTTATCTCAGGAAATAAACATTCATACAGAAAAATTGTCAGACTATATGACGCGACAGTGTAAAACGGGGACAGCTGAGATGCTGGCCGCCGAAGCATTAGAATTAATGCAGCGATTTAAAATTAATGCCTTACTGATAGTGAATAAACAGCAGCAATTATGTGGTGCCATTAATATGCACGATCTGCTTCGGGCAGGCGTCGTTTAAGAGAAGCTCATGCAAGATATTTTAGAAAAAGCAAAAAAGGTAAAACTCGTCGTATTCGATGTGGATGGTGTGTTAACCAATGGTCAAATCATCATTGGTGATAATGGTGAAGAATACAAAGCCTTCCATTCACGCGACGGACATGGGATGAAACTACTGCAATATACCGGTGTTGAAATTGCCATTATTACTGGCCGCACCTCCCGTACAGTTGAACATCGAATGCAAAGCTTAGGTATAAAATACGTTTACCAGGGCCAACGAGTAAAACTGCCCGTTTTCCAGCAACTGATAAAAGAACTTAAATTATCGCCAGAACAATGTGCCTATGTCGGCGATGATTGGGTAGACTTATCTATCATGAGCCGTGTTGGACTCGCCATAGCGGTTCAAGATGCTGACCCGATTGTAAAAAAACATGCTCACTTTATTACTACCTCAAAAGGGGGGCACGGAGCTGCTCGTGAAGTGTGTGAGTTGATAATGGAAGGACAGGGAAACCTGCAAGACCAAATTGAACGCCATTTTTAATCTACCTCGTTATCTACGCATCTTACTGCCTTTGGTAGCCATCCTGAGCATCTGGCTCCTATTGTCCGACGAAAACGAACCTGTTGAAGCTGAAAAGAACGATATTCATCGCAGCAGTGATTACGCAATGACTGATTTTACAATGACGATCATGGATATCAATGGCACGCCGGCCAGGGTTATCAAAGGTAAAGAAATGGCTCATTACCCAGCCGATGACAGTACTGAAATCATTGATCCCATTGCAGAATTCTTAAAGCCGGGTAAAGACTCATGGGTCATCACCTCAGATCACGGCCACACCCAAGGTGATAACAAAACTATCCTGTTAACAGGAAATGTTATTATCACTAATGAGAACGATCCGGCATTTAAAATGCTGACCGATAAGTTAACTTTAGATACACAATACAATACTGCATATACCGACCATGCTGTCACCATCAAAACCCCAAATGGCGATACTGAGTCAGTAGGCTTACATGCAGATATGAATGATGAAACCATTAACCTGCATTCCAGGGTGAAAGGACAATATGATGCACCTGCTAACTAAGTTATTAACGGTATGTTTGATGTTACCAGCAATCAGTTGGGCGTTGCCGAGTGACCGTGAAAAGCCGATTAATATCGAAGCCGACCATGCTCAGATGGATGATCAGGAAGGTGTAACCCAATACAAAGGGGATGCCATCCTCACGCAGGGCACATTAAAAATCACTGGTGATATCGTCACGTTTTACTACAATGAAAATAAACAGCTGACCAAGGCTGTCGCAGTAGGGAAACTGGCCACCTATCAACAAGTTCACAAACCAGGCGAATCACCTGTCAAAGCGAAAGCGATTCGTATGGAATATTATGCAGATAAACAAAAAATTTATCTGATTGGTGAAGGTCACGTCTGGCAAAATGGTGATGAATTCATCGGTAATCGTATAGAGTATGACATCGCTAAAAACGTTGTCAGTGCTAACTCTGCACCTGTGAATGTGGGTGGCGAAACGCATGATTCAGGTCGTATCCATATGATCATCCAACCCATGACGCAGCAGAAAAAAGCTAAGCCAACCACGCCTAAACCTAAACCGGTTGACACACCTGAAGTAGCAGCGCCTGCTGAAACAGCACCCGTTCAAGCTGAAGAAGCCACACCGACAACACCCAAACCTGCCGCTGAAGCACCATTGTCAGTTAAGGAATACCCTGAAGTTATTACCACCAGCCGTTTAAATGTCCGCACAGGTCCAGGAACAGGTTATCAACGTCTGGGCACTCTCGACCAAAATCTTCGTGTGATCGTTTTAAGCCGCCAACAAGGCTGGGCCCAAGTCAGAGGTACGCTCAATGGAGAGACAGTGATTGGTTGGGTGAATGATTATTATTTAGAAGCGATTGACAACTAATGAGTATCCTTTCAGCCCATCAGCTTGCTAAGCAATATGGCGATAGGCAAGTCGTTAAAGACATATCACTGGACGTCAATAGTGGTGAAATTGTAGGTTTGTTGGGCCCTAATGGCGCCGGTAAAACAACCAGCTTTTATATGATTGTCGGTTTAGTGCCCGTTGATCATGGTTATATTTATCTCGATCAACAAGAACTTACCCATTATGCCATCCATGATCGGGCTAAACTGGGCATTGGTTATTTGCCTCAGGAAGCCTCGGTTTTTCGTAAGCTCAGTGTGGAAGATAACCTTTATGGCATCATTGAGACCCGCGCTGAACTGAATGATCTCTCCAAACAACAACTACTCGAGCAGTTACTAAAAGACTTCCATATTGAACATATCCGTCACTCAAAAGGCATGGCTTTATCAGGTGGAGAACGAAGACGTGTAGAAATTGCCCGTGCACTCGCGATGGATCCTCAATTCATTTTATTAGACGAACCTTTTGCTGGCGTGGATCCGATTTCAGTTCTGGATATTCAAGGCATCATTCAAGAATTGGCAGCTCGAGGGATTGGTATATTAATCACTGATCATAACGTTCGTGAAACGCTCAAAGTTTGTCAACGAGCTTATATCTTTAACGAAGGTGAAGTAATTGCCCGTGGAACGCCTGAAGACATTCTTAAAGATAAAAATGTATTAAGTGTCTATCTGGGCCGTGATTTCAGGATGTGACATTACTAGCGGAAGAGTAATCTGTTCAGTTACCATAGAAACAGATTTACTTTGGCTATCTCTATGAATTTAAAATGGCTTTTCATTATTTTTGTATTTTTTTACAGTGGTGCAGCATACACTGAAGAAAATACAAAAAATAACGATCTTAAGCATGTCACGATAAAACTTCATTGGGAACATCAGTTTCAGTTCGCAGGAATCTATGCTGCCAAAGAGAAAGGCTTTTACCGCCAGGCAGGGTTGGATGTAGAGATACTTAGCGGTTACAACCATCCCTATGATGAAGTGGAAAATGGAAATGTCGACTTTGGCATATCCGGCACCGGAATAGTCATGGAATATATGAAAGGACGTCCCTTTGTCGCATTGGGAGCCACCTTTCAGAGTAGTCCATATGTATGGTTGGTTAAAGCTGACTCTGGTATTTATTCTGCAGCAGATTTTATCGGCAGAACCATCAATCGGCAATCTGAAGCTGATGATTTAACGGCTATTTTTCTCCAGCAGCATGTTGATACGTCTAAGATCAATTTTGTTCCCCCCAGTAAAAACTACCTCAATGATCTGATCAGTGGTCGCATCGATGGCGTCACAGCCTATATTTCCAATGAACCCTTTTACATGCAAGAACAGAATGAACCCTATAGGGTAATTTCACCAAGGGATTATGGCATTAATTTCTACAGCGACATCCTCTTTACAACCGAACAATATATTCATGACAACGCAGATCTGGTAGATGCGTTTCGGAATGCGACCTATCGAGGATGGACATACACCGCCGAACACACTGATGAAATCATCGATTTGGTTCTGGAGAAATATAATCCTCAACATAAAACACCTGCTCATGTTCACTATGAAGCAGAACAATTATTAAAGCTTAGTCTTTATCCAACGGTCGAGTTTGGTCATATAACGGTCAGTCGCTGGAAACAAATTGCTGACGTTTACGAGAGCCTGGGTATTAACAAGAAACAACGAGATCTGGATGAATTTATCTACACAGAACCTGACAATGAAGTTCTGATGTTTAAATGGCTAGTGATGATCCTTGGCAGTCTTAGTCTTGTCATCATTATTTTCTATCTGTTCAAACGCCACCATAACCGGATATTAACAGAAGAGATCCAAACCAAGACTGAATCAATAAAACAGGAGTTGGAGAACCGTTCTGCTTTAGAAGCCACCGCGAAACAGGAAAGTCTCAAACTGCAGACATTACTCGACAATACTATTGATAGTGTCATTACTATCGATGGTAATGGCATTATTGTCAGCTTCAATAAAGCATCGGTACAACTCTATGGTTACGAGGCCGATGAAATTATCGGCCAGAACATAACGGCATTAATGCCTGCCAGTTATCGAGATATGCATAAATTGGGAATGTCACGGTTTTTATCCACAGATGAAAGCCGGATTATTGGCAAACCGATAGAATTAGAAGCACTTCATAAAAGTGGCACTATTTTGCCGATTGAATTAACGATCAGCCATTTCAAATGGGATGAAAAACATTTTTTTACTGGTATTGCCCGCGATATTTCCAGACAAAAAGCAGAACAAAAGGCATTGCTCCAAGCTAAATTAGAAGCGGAACGTGCCAATAAAGCTAAATCTGAATTTTTATCCGCCATGAGTCATGAACTCAGAACCCCTTTAAACGGTATTTTAGGTTTTTCTCAACTGCTTCTGACAGATAATGATCCACCACCTTCAGAACAACAACGCCATCAAATCAAACAAATCATTGAAAGCGGTGAACACCTGTTAAATCTGATTAATGACGTACTCGAACTATCTAAAATCGAGTCAGGGAATATTCAATTATCCACTGAGCATATTCCAATCAAACATATTTTTGATGCGTGTTTACCTATGTTGGGAACGATGGCAAAAAAATATGATGTAGAGATCACTTTGCCAGAACAGAATGACACCGTTGTGGTTGCCGATCTGACCAAATTAAAACAAGTCTTTATTAACTTAGTCACTAATGCCATCAAATACAATAAAGCCGGTGGTCAGGTTATTATCACTACGCGATTGGTCCCACAAAATGGTTGTTTGAAAATGACGATTACCGATACGGGTCATGGCATTCCAATCAGTAAACAGGCCCATGTTTTTACTGCATTTGAACGCCTGGGTCAGGAATACGCCAATATTGAAGGCAGTGGTGTCGGACTCAGCATCAGTAAACGTCTGATCGAAGCAATGGGGGGTAAAATTGATTTTGCCAGTACAGAAGGTCAAGGCAGTAGCTTCTGGATTGAGCTTCCTTTATCAACACAACAGCCGGCTTGGCAATCGGAACAACGTCCGGCTTTGGAGGCGCTTAACAAGCAGGTTTCAGCAAGACGTAACGATACACAACTGAATACTGAACCACGGCATGTGCTTTATATCGAAGACAATCCAGCCAATATTCGCTTGATAGAAGTCTTCTTCTCACGCTATCCACACGTCACGTTTCATAATTGTGTATCTGCCGAAGATGGACTGGAATTTATCCATCAACAACGGCCTGATCTCATATTGATGGATATTAATTTACCCGGTATGTCAGGTATCGAGGCGACAAGAATACTCAAAAATTCAGATGAATTTAAAGATATTGCAGTTATTGCACTGACGGCTGCGGCAATGCAGGAAAATAAAGACTCTGCAAAAGGCTTGTTTACAGCCTATGTAACCAAGCCGATCGACTTTGCTCAATTAACCCAACTAGTACGTCCCTATCTCTGAGTTAATTTTTTAATTCAGACTCCGGTGGGAAAAATAAGCGTGGCTCAACACGTTCGTTATTAAGGCTAACACCAAGATGTAAGTGAGGCCCTGTTACCCGGCCAGTGGCACCTACGGCACCGATAATATCGCCTTGTCTAACTGTCTGACCATCTTTCACATCAATACGGCTCAAGTGACAAAACATTGTTATCAACCCCTGGCCGTGATCAATAAATACCGTATTGCCATTAAAAAAGTAATTACCTGTTCCCCTTACAACTCCCGCAGCAGGCGCATGAATTGGTGTTCCAGTTTTAGCAGCGATATCCATTCCACTGTGCGGATTTCTGGGTTCCCCATTAAAGACTCGGCGACGACCAAATAAGCCACTTACCCGGCCTTTTATTGGCCAGACAAAGTTAACAGGTTCATTATTGGTCTCAGTCCAGGCAGTTAACGCCTCTTTAATACGGCTGGATTCCTGGTTAATCCGCTTCATATCTAATGGATTAGGATTTACTTTGCGCTCATCCTTCACCGTAATGTATTGCGTCGGATACTGTTTATCCTTTATCGAAAATAACTGAGTACTTTTCTCTTCGCCACGCTTTACTACAATTCGTAAAGTACCTGCTTTGGCAGATAATGGAATGCCAACAACGGCTTGCCAAAGTCCATCCGCTTTCACGACCATGACCGGCTTATCTTCAAAATACACATCGGGCTTTGTTTGTTGACTATTCCCTACAGATAAAATCATCACTCCGCCTGGCACGGCAGATTGCTCGGGTAATTTAGCCAGAACGTCCGAGCAGATTAATAATAAAACTGAAAAGAACCATGCTTTACTTTTCATCAACGTTCTTCACCTCACAACTCAGTTGGCCTTGGTGTAACCTGACTAATACGCTATCACCGGGAGCAACCTCAGATGCCACGGTAATCACTTCACCTGAATTCTGCTTGCTAGTAATGCTATAGCCTCTGTCTAACGTATTCAGGGGACTGACCGCAGCAAGCGTTCTCACCTGTTGTGCCAGAAACTGCCTTGCCTTATCAAGATGCTGATGCATTAATCGATGGTTTTGTTTACTCAGCGTTTGCACGGCATTTTGCTGTTCGCGTAGTTGAGACAATGGGATCTGTCTCTGTAATCTGAGCTGTAATGACGAAAATTGCTGATTAATACTTTTCTGATGAGTTCTGTACGTCGTCTGCATACGATGGGACAGACTTTTTAGTACAGATCGCTGCTTTTCGATTTGTGCTCTGGGATGTTTTAACCTGACCGATAAATAATCCAGCTTTTGCTGGTAATTCAGCAATTGGTGATGCCAGGCAGAGTCCAACATACGTTTTTGTTGCGTTAGCCATTGCATTTGTTGACGTAATATCAACTCTGGTCTGGGCAATGCTCTGTGCAAATGTTGTAAATGACGTTGTTCAGAGGTAAGACGGTGACGAATAATATGCGTTAATTGCTGCTGATAGCGCTGAAAATTCAATATATATTGTTGCACATCCGGAACAGCCAACTCTGCGGCAGCTGATGGTGTTGGTGCTCTGACATCAGCGACAAAATCACAAATCGTAAAATCAATCTCATGTCCAACAGCAGAAATAATGGGCAATTCACAAGCAAAAATCGCCCTTGCTAACTGCTCATCATTAAAGCTCCAGAGATCTTCCAGCGAGCCACCACCTCGGCCAATAATAATGACATCACAATCACGTCGCTGCTCCGCGAGTTTAACGGCAGCAACTAATTGTCCTGCCGCACTTTCGCCTTGAACGGCGACAGGATATAACACCACATCAATAGCAGGAAAACGGCGTTTCAGTACGCTGACGATATCATGCACAGCCGCACCATCTGGCGATGAAATAATGCCTATTGTTTTAGGTAAAGACGGTAATGATTTTTTATGAGACTGATCAAACAGACCTTCTTGACCAAGTCGGTGCTTCAGGGCCTCGTATGCTCGCTGTAAAGCACCACTTCCCGCCTCTTCCATATGCTCAACAATAAGCTGAAACTCACCTCGACCTTCATATAAACTGACACGCACGCGTAATAAAACCTGCATACCGTTTTCAGGGGTAAAGCGTAATTGGTTATTACGATTTCGGAACATGGCACAGCGAACTTGCGCGGCTTCATCTTTTAAAGTGAAGTAAATGTGTCCTGAGGCGGGCATGGCCAAATTTGATATCTCGCCCTCAACCCAAATCAATGGAAATGAGCCTTCCAGCAGCACACGGGCTTCTCTGACTAAACGTGAAACCGGATACACATCTTTCACTGCGCGATTTGCTAATGCGCTTGTTTGATTAGATGTAGATTGTACTGCCATAACACTAGATATTCCTGATATAATTGCACGATCATATTACAGGTAATTTCAGGAACGTGCCCGATGAGAATTGCTCAAGAAGCCCTGACGTTTGATGACGTATTACTCCTACCTGCGTACTCAAACGTTCTCCCACGTGATGTCAATTTAACCACCAAGTTAACACGTGATATCACTATTAACATCCCCTTGCTCTCTGCAGCTATGGATACCGTCACCGAAAGTCGTTTAGCTATCGCTATGGCTCAGGAAGGTGGTTTGGGGATTCTGCATAAAAACATGACCATCGAACAACAGGCTAATGAAGTCCGTAAGGTCAAAAAATTTGAAAGCGGTGTTGTTCGTGACCCCATCACTGTGTCACCAAACACCACCATCGGTGAAGTGGTTGAACTGACCCGCTCCCACAATATCTCAGGTGTACCTGTTGTTGACGGTGATGATCTCGTTGGTATCGTGACAAGTCGTGATTTACGTTTTGAAACCCATTACGACAACCCTGTTTCTGAAATCATGACCAAAAAAGACAAACTGGTCACCGTAAAAGAAGACGCTTCTCGTGAAGAAGTATTAAGTCTTTTACATACCAACCGTATAGAGAAAGTGCTGGTTACCGATGATAACTTCCATCTGACTGGCATGATTACTGTCAAAGATATCCAAAAACAAACAGATAACCCACTGGCTTCTAAAGATGATCAGGAACGTTTACGCGTAGGTGCTGCTGTCGGTATTGGTGCGGAAAGTAATACACGCGTTGAAGCGCTAGCCGCTGCTGGTGTTGATGTTATCGTTGTCGATACCGCTCACGGCCATTCACAAGGTGTTCTGGATCAGGTCAAATGGGTAAAACAAAACTTCCCTCAGGTTCAGGTCATTGGTGGCAACATTGCTACTGCTGAAGCGGCTTTGGCCTTGGTTGAAGCCGGTGCCGATGCAGTTAAAGTGGGTATTGGTCCTGGCTCAATTTGTACAACACGTATTGTTGCGGGTGTCGGCGTTCCTCAAATCAGCGCCATCAGTAATGTAGCAAAAGCGTTAGAAGGTACGGGTATTCCAGTTATCGCTGACGGTGGTATTCGTTTCTCAGGTGATATCGCAAAAGCACTGGTTGCCGGTGCGCACACCATCATGATCGGCGGTATGTTTGCCGGTACTGAAGAAGCACCAGGTGAAGTCGAACTTTATCAGGGTCGTTCATACAAGTCCTACCGCGGTATGGGTTCGATGGGCGCTATGCAGCAAAAACAAGGTTCAAGTGATCGTTACTTCCAGGAGTCCAGCGAAGCAGACAAACTGGTTCCAGAAGGTATTGAAGGCCGCGTACCATTCAAAGGCAGCCTGAGCGCCGTCATTCATCAGCTTATCGGTGGCATCCGAGCCAGCATGGGTTACACCGGTTCAGCAACGATTGAAGATATGCGTACCAAACCACAATTCGTTAAAGTCACTTCTGCCGGAATGAGTGAAAGCCATGTTCATGACGTCACCATCATCAAAGAAGCACCGAACTACCGCGTTAACTAAACCATTCACAACTGCCCCTTTCTGGGGCAGTTGTTATTTAACAGAGTTGAAGATACCTCAATGACCAGCAATATTCACGACCATCGTATTCTTATCCTTGATTTTGGCTCGCAGTACACGCAATTAATCGCGCGTCGTATTCGTGAAGCCGGTGTGTATTGTGAACTTCGTAACCCGGAAATCACCGAAGCCGAGATTCGTGAATTCAATCCTAAAGGCATTATTCTGTCGGGTGGCCCGGACTCAACCATCGGCGAAGCCGCGCCAAGTGCCCCACAAATTGTCTTTGAAATGGGACTGCCGGTATTCGGCATTTGTTATGGCATGCAAACAATGGCTGCCCAACTTGGCGGCGCTGTAGAATCATCGAATCATCGTGAATTCGGTTATGCACAAATTCGTGCACGTGGTCACTCAGAATTATTACGTGATATTGAAGATCACACCACAGCAGAAGGCTGGGGCATGTTGGATGTCTGGATGAGTCATGGTGATCGCGTTTCTGAATTACCTGAAGGTTTTAAAGTCATCGCCAGCACCGATAGTGCACCTATCGCCGGTATGGCCGATGAAGAACGTCGCTTTTATGGTGTTCAATTCCATCCGGAAGTCACTCATACCACACAAGGTCAGCGCATGATTGAGCGTTTCCTTGTCGATATCTGTGGCTGTGAATGCTTATGGACATCCGCCAATATTATCGAAGACAGTATCACGGCTATTCGTGAACAGGTCGGTGATGATGACGTGTTATTAGGCTTATCTGGCGGCGTTGACTCATCGGTTGTTGCTGCTTTGCTGCATAAAGCGATTGGCGATCAGTTAACCTGTGTATTTGTGGATAACGGTCTGCTTCGCGAAAACGAAGGTGATCAAGTGATGGCCATGTTTGCAAAACACATGGGCATTCGTGTCATTCGTGTCGATGCTGAAGACCGCTTCCTGAAAGAATTAGCTGGCGAAGCCGATCCTGAGAAAAAACGTAAAATCATCGGCCGTGTCTTTGTTGAAGTCTTTGATGAAGAATCCGCCAAACTGAAAAACGTGAAATGGCTGGCTCAAGGCACCATCTATCCTGACGTTATCGAATCAGCAGCAGCAAAAACCGGCAAAGCCCATGTGATTAAAACACATCATAATGTCGGTGGCCTGCCTGAACATATGAAACTCAAACTGGTTGAACCCTTACGTGAGTTGTTCAAAGATGAAGTGCGTAAACTGGGTGTGGAGCTTGGTCTGCCTTCAGATATGGTTTACCGTCACCCATTCCCAGGTCCAGGTCTAGGTGTACGTATTCTTGGGGAAGTGAAAAAAGAATTTGCGGATCTGTTACGTAAAGCAGACAACATCTTTATCGAAGAACTACGTAAACATGATCTCTATGATAAAACCAGTCAGGCATTTGCTGTATTTCTACCTGTAAAATCTGTTGGGGTTATGGGCGATGGTCGTCGCTATGACTATGTCGTATCACTACGCGCTGTAGAAACGATTGATTTTATGACAGCACGCTGGGCCAATCTGCCTTATGATTTCTTGGATCTGGTTTCACGTCGAATCATCAATGAAACAGCCGGTATTTCTCGTGTTGTTTATGATATCTCTGGTAAACCGCCAGCAACGATTGAATGGGAATAAAGCAAAAACATTGTCTAATCAGTGGCCGGGTTCAAGGCGTCAGTTACCGCTACTCGGCCCAGCAACAAGCGCACAAACTTGGTGTAACCGGCTGGGTCAGAAACCTGGCTGATGGCCGGGTAGAATTACTCATTCAAGGTGAAACTGAGCAAATGGAAAATATGCTCAACTGGGCCAATCAAGGCCCGCGGTTTGCTGAGGTCACCTCAATTGAAGTCACAGAACAATCAGCTGACCTGATATTCACTGATTTTGAGATTCGTTGATCTTTACGTTTGGTTGATGTTTACGTTTGACTTTTAAATTGCTTAGTAGCTCAGGATTGCTAAACATAAAACAAACGCTATGATGTATTCCCAGTCACCAAAACGATAAATAAAAAGGAAATCACATGGCTCAACGCTTTAACTTCCAGAGCTTTTTACTTCGTTTTCTATTTGCTTTGCTTTTAGTTTTTGTCAGTTATAACCCAAGCGGCTATAGCTATTATCACTGGGCACAAGACGCTTTCTTTGGTCAGGGCACATTTAAAACACCACCGTTTGCGATGACAACCGTGTTATTGCTAATTGGCTGGACGATTTACCTTAGGGCGACCTTCCGTTCTTTAGGTGGACTTGGCTTGTTACTGGCTTTAGCCTTTTTTGCCATTATCATCTGGTGGCTGGTCGATCTGGGTTTATTAGGTATTAACGATTTCTCGATTCTTAGCTATATCGCCTTATTCCTGATTGCCGCAGTTTTAGCAGTAGGTATGTCTTGGTCACATATTCGTCGTCGTATCTCAGGTCAAATTGATACAGATGACGTCGATGAAGATTAAAACTAGCCCTTAAAACAGGAACATCTCTTAACCGTGCCAAAACAAGAACAAGATTTCACTGAAACGGCTGCAAAGCTAGCATGGAATACACTTACCTCTGAGGATGATGGCCGAGCGTGCAAAGATATACCAGAACAAGCATGTGATGAGCAGCCCAGAAATTTCTCAACTCATATTATCTCTCTGTCATTAACAAAATCAGCGGATGCCTTTGTTAATCCAAAATTGATTTTGAGCTGGATTCTGACGACGCTAGGTGCACCTGCTTATTTCATCGGTTTATTAGTTCCGATTCGCGAAGCAGGTTCCTTATTACCTCAATTGTTTATCGCCAATACCATTCGCTCTTTGTCTTTGCGTAAATATGCCTGGGTCTTAGGGAGTTTTATTCAGGGTATGTGTGCAGCAGGCATGGGCATTGCCGTTCTCAGTCTGGAAGGAACCCCGCTCGGTATTACGATAGTGTTTTTATTAGGTCTTTTGGCCCTGTCACGCAGTATGTGTTCAGTCTCTTATAAAGACGTATTGGGTAAAACAGTTAGTAAATCTAAACGTGGCACAGCAACCGGAACGGCTTCTTCTTTGTCAGCCGGACTGGTTATTGCCTATGCCGTACTGATTTCTCTCAATCTCGTTGATAAATTAACGTTGGTCACCATCGGTCTTTTTTTTGCAGCAGGATTTTGGATCATCGCCAGTGCCTTATTTTCTACATTGGAAGAACAGAAAGGTGCAACAGAAGGTGGCGGTAGCCTGTTTATTATCGCTAAACAAAATTTTTCTTATCTCTATAAAGACAGGGAGTTAGGACTTTTTATTGTGACTCGAGCGTTGCTTATCGCCACAGCACTGGCACCACCGTTTATGCTGGCGTTAAACGCTGAACATTTGAATAACAATATCGGCGGCTTAGGAAGCTTATTACTCGCCTCCTCCCTTGCCAGTCTGGTCAGTGGCTATGTTTGGGGCCGTCTAGCTGATATTTCCAGCAGGAAGGTTTTACTCTTATCAGGTTTCAGTGCTGGTTTATCTTTGTTACTGACCGTTATTGCAGCCAGCTATCACTTATTAGAGGTTTACTGGGTATTACCGACATTATTATTTGCACTGATGGTCGCTTACGAAGGTGTACGGATGGGCCGGTCAATTCACTTAGTCGATATTGCCGATCAGGATAAACGGGCTATTTATACTGCGCTATCGAATAGCATTATTGGCGTTTTTCTTTTATTAGGCGGTTTATTCAGTATTGTTTCGCACTGGTATGGTGAACAAGTCGTTTTATTAGTATTTACATTAATGAGTTTTAGCTCAATGATTTCAGCCTATCTAATGAAAGAAGCACAATAAACAGTGATTCTCACATAAAAATACAGGGGTGATTCCTTACCCCCAATTTCACATATTGTTTATGCTTATAAATCGTCTTTTGGCCATAAAAAGTCAACAATACAATAAAAAGCGAAACCTTATGAGTGAGAGAGATACTGCCTTTTTTGACCGTGCTGATGCGTTTATTCGTATAGCCAATGAGCAAATGGAAAAGGGGGCTGCTGCTGGTGAAGTAAGTTCTTCATTTATGTATGGGCTGGCACGCTATACGGCATGGTTCAGTGCTTCAGGTTGGACCCAAAGCAAGGATATGTCAGACGCGAAACAGGAAACTATCGACTTTTTTGTAAAAGAATATCGTCAAATGTTGGAAATGAATATGGATGACTATATTCAAAACTTTGACCAGTATATTCAAGTCTCAGAAGAGCTAAAGCAAAAAGGTTAGCTGCAGAATAACTATCCGTATCAGGCGGTTTGCGTTGCTGGCAACAGAATTATCAGAAAAACCAGCTGAATTCATATAGCATCTAATCATTAATGATGATTGGACTTGTTTCTATGTCAGCTCGTTTTTTTAAATACCTTAGCGGGATAATCTTTACCTGTCTGCTTCTCACCTTAAATGGTTGCGCCACCCGATATCTGATGCAATCTGATCGCTATCAAGAGATACCTTCCTCTAAAGCTGGCTCAGCTCAGCATATTGATGCAGTCAGTCATTAACCGTATTTTTCACAAGCAGATGACAGTCGGTCATGTTAGTCTTTAAGCGTGTTTATCACGGAGAAACCTATGTTTAATCACGTTTTAAAGTTACTTAATCTATCTGCAATATTATTTCTTCTGAGTGCCTGTCATCACTATCACCCACATAAAGGTATTCCACCAGGCCATGATCCCAATGGTCCGGGTAATAGCGAAAATGCACCAGGTCATAACAAGTAAACAGGCAGATAAATGTTACTTAAATTTCTTGGCGTTTTATTGATTGCAGCTGGAACAACGGGCTTGATCATGGATAATATTCCATTTACCAAAACAACTCATGAAGCAGATCTGGGGGTTATTGAACTTCAGATCGATGAAAAAGATAACTTCCATATTCCAGATTGGCTCGGTGCCAGCAGTATTGGTTTAGGCACTCTACTATTGTTGATTCCAACGGGCAGTCGCCGCCGTTAAACATCTCTAATCACGCATCATAGCTCGTTTATGATGCGTGAATACCCCTTTAATTTATTTCAGAATGTCTTAAAAACTTGTCTCTGAGTCCTATCAATTGCAATCTTTTGGACACAAAAACAAAACATTTTTTTACATCACTGTTAGTATGACAATCCACACAAATATGGATATCTGCTTCTTAAACAACTTACAAAAGCATGTTTAAAAAACAGTCATTCTTGTGTGGTGTGTTTTTTTAATGGAGAAAAAACAATGCAGCACCCAATTAAAAATTCGGTAAGCCGATCTCTTCTTTTCGCTCAGGACATAGGATTGATATTAGTCGCCATAGCCACGATGGTAGCTATAGGCATCGAAGTAAAAGTAATGATAGATAACAGCTATGTATCATTGACAGATTTGCTGTTGATGTTCATATACCTAGAAGTACTGACCATGGTTGCCGTTTATTATGAGTCAGGCGAGTTGCCAATAAAAATACCGTTATATATTGCGATTGTTGCCTTAGCGCGCTATTTGATTCTGGACATGAAAAACATTGATACGTGGCGCATTCTAGGAATAGCCTCATCGATTTTCTTGCTTGGCGCATCGATTATCGTTATCTACTACTGCAAAAAACTCATGCAAGATAAGGTTGAAAGCTGATCATAAATAACGCGATGAGCAGCTTGTTTGGCGGAACTGGTAACAGCTCCGCCTTTTTTTATTTAATCCCAGTTATACCTCTACAATAAATTCAGTTCCCAGCGTCTTTTCAGCTTTGATTAAGTTTGTCGGCATAGTCTAATCTATGTCTATAGCGTCATCTGGGAAAAACATGCAAAATCTAAAATACATTTTATGTCACTGGTTAACCATTACCGTCTTATGTTCCAGTATCGTATTATTGCTTAGTCATACCCATACTGAAGCAAAAATAAAAAATGTACCTAAGTGGGACATGAACTCTCAATATGATGTTGGTAAACCCGTCAGAATTTCAGGTATTGAAGACAACTTGTCAGGCCTGACCTATCATCCGGAAAGCGATCATCTCTTTGCCGTAGTCAATCACCCTACCCAGCTTATCGAACTGACCAAACAAGGTGATATTGTTCGCCGTATTCATCTTGATGGTTTTGTTGATACAGAAAGTGTGGATTATCTCGGAAAAAACACCTTTGTTGTGTCAGAAGAAAGAAGACAGCAACTGGTGTTCTTTTCCATCAATGATGCGACAACAAAAGTGCGTTATGACAAGAGTGAACGCTTACCCATGAATTGGGCAGAACACAGCAATAGGGGTATGGAGGGCGTTGCATGGTCCGCCCAATATGGCTTTTTTGTCTTGCAGGAAGAACCACCTAAAATTTTGAATCATGTCTTACACCATACTGAGACGAGTATTGATGTCGAAAAGCTTAATCACTCCTTACCCAATCATGTTGATGATTTGGCTGGCATCAGCCTATTTTACTCAGAACAACAACCTTTTCTTCTTGTGTTAAGCGAAGCATCCAACGCACTGCATATGATCAATTTAAGCGGGGACAAAGTCGCCAGTCTGTCATTAAAAACCGGCCCATTTAATTTTTGGCCGATTATGAAACAACCTGAAGGGGTAGCGGTTGATAACGATGGTCATATTTATATTGTCGGAGAGCCAAATCAGATGCTCAAATTAACCCGAAAAACAACACTTAAACAATCATTCTGATAGGCATAAAAAAGCGGTCCGATGACCGCTTTTTTATTGGTTTAAACGTCATAAGTAGACGCTGAAACATCACCACCTTGCCCTGTCCAGTTCGTATGAAAAAACTCACCCCTCGGTTTATCAATACGCTCATAGGTATGAGCACCGAAATAATCACGTTGTGCCTGTAATAGATTAGCAGGTAAGCGTTCACTTCTATAACCATCATAGAAGGAAAGAGCACTGCTAAATGTTGGCACAGGAACGCCAAGACTGACCGCTGTAGCTACAGCCTTACGCCAGCCTGGTAGCGATTCTGTAATAGCATCAATAAAAAAGTCATCCAGTAACAGATTATGCAGATCAGGATTGAGGTCAAAAGCATCACGAATTTTGCCCAAAAACTGACTGCGAATAATACAGCCACCACGCCACATTAAAGCGATACCACCATAATTAAGCTCCCAACCATAAATTTTGGCTGCTTCACGCATCAGCATATAACCTTGCGCATAGGAGATAATTTTTGATGCATATAAAGCGTCACGAATCGCATTGACCATTTCCGCTTTATCACCTTCAAACGATGAGGTAATAGCAGGTAACACTTTTGAGGCTTTTACTCGTTCATCTTTTAACGATGATAAACATCTTGAGAACACGGCTTCACCAATCAGGGTTAATGGTATGCCCAAATCAAGTGCGTTCATGCCTGTCCATTTACCCGTGCCTTTCTGTCCGGCAGTATCGAGAATGTGATCGACCAGCAACTCACCATTCTCATCACGTTTGGCCAGAATATCGCGGGTAATTTCAATCAGATATGAGTCAAGTACACCTTCATTCCACTCAGCAAAAACCTGGTGAATTTCGTCACCACTCATGCCAAGCCCTTCCCTCATCATCTGATACGCTTCGCATATAAGCTGCATATCACCATACTCAATGCCATTATGTACCATTTTGACGTAATGTCCGGCACCATCATTACCGACCCAGTCACAGCATGGCTCACCATCAACCTGTGCAGCGATAGCCTGAAAAATAGGTTTAATTGCTGACCAGCCGGCATGATTTCCCCCTGGCATTAATGAAGGACCATGGCGAGCGCCTTCTTCCCCTCCGGAAACACCACTACCGATAAATAAAATCCCTTTCTGACGTAATTCTTGTGTTCTTCTATCACTATCATTGAACAAGGAGTTCCCACCATCAATGATGATGTCGCCTTTCTCAAGATAGGGCACCAATTGCTCAATAAAAGTATCCACCACCGGACCCGCTTTAACCATTAACATGACCCGTCGGGGTAATTTCAGGCTATTCACAAAACTTTTCAGATCATGGAATCCAATGATATTGGTATCTTTCGCTGGTCCATTAATAAAGTCATCGACTTTACTCGTTGTGCGGTTAAATACCGACACTTTGAAGCCCTTGTCATTCATATTTAAAACAAGGTTCTGCCCCATCACGGCAAGTCCGACGACACCAATATCTGCTACTGCAGGATTATCTACTTCTCTCATAAGTCTCTACACACCTTTATATATTCACCAATAGCTTCACGGGTTGATCCAACAACTAAACGACGTTGTCCTGATGCCGAATCACACTCTACCGCTCCAGCTACCTCAATGGTCTCTCCCGCTTGTGCCTGACCAACATAGGTATGGGTAAATGAAATGACTTCCGGCGTCATTTCATTATCGATAAGATAGCGGGCGGGAAAATCAAATGCTTGCTGATCATCAATCACCACTGCTTTTAGGGTAGAAATTCCTTGCTTAATATAATGATGATGATCAACGACTAACTCTTCCGGCAAACTGACCATACCGATATCAAATTTGGTACCATCAATCGCCGCCTTGTTATATTTACGCGCTTCATGCCAGGCAAACTCTTCAAAATTAAGTTCACCACCGCGTCGTTGAAAATTATCTTTCATCAGTGACAGGTCAAGCGCCGTGAGTTGCTGATCCGCAACAGCTTGTTTAACTGCCTGACGAGTTTGACGAAAAGCCTCGCGCCCATATAGCACCAAATCAATATCCGAACCTTTCTTTTGCTGACCAATCAACATTGATCCTGTCAATCCCAGAGAAGCCGTACTCACACCATATTTGGTGAGAATAGCGATTAGGCGGTGGCATTTTTCCTCAATTTCATCATTTGGAGAGCGAGCAAGAACAGACATTAGATGTTGTTCTGGTTGATGATGAACTTCAACATCCTCGGGTTTTACCGCATGAAACTCAGCATCAAACTGCAATGATTTAAAAAGATATTTAGGGTAATGGCGGGCTAATAAACGATTGGCCTGCTCAGTATCAATTTTCTGCCATCGACCTTGATTTTCGATATAACGCAGAAAACAACCAATTTTTTGTTGATGGGGATGATAACTGACCACAGCAAAGATAAGACCTTCAGCCGTCTGAATAAAGTCTTTTGGCAAATACGGGAAATCTGCCTGTCTCATCGTGTATTACGCTCCTTTGTTAAAGGCATCATGACAAGAAATTACCCCAGTCGTCTACCCCACATCCATAATCCAGACAAAGATAAGAAAATAATCAAAACACTCAGTGCATCAATCAGCCAAATTCCTATTGGACCGAGAATATGGCCATTATGTATATCAAGGAGAAGTTGCTGAATACTGATACCTTTACCATAAAAAAACTGTTTCAGCTCTGTATTTACCGACTGTGGCAAAGGATGCGGCATACTCCATGAGACGCCTTGTAATGAAATCGGTTCCCATTTATCCAACATAAAATTACTACGCCACATTGATTGGCGGGTCTGTAAAACCGGCTCACCATGATAAAGACCAATATTTTGGATAGGCGCAGGAATACCAGCCTCGGCCCCCATTTTTTCAATAAATTCACCCTCACGGGTTAATAGAATTAAGCCATCATCCGTTGTTAGAACAACAAGATCTTCAAGGGCGATCCCGCCTAATAAGGGACGCTCAATATGTATTAACGGCGTGGCATCAAGAAAAAGTTGATTACCAAATTGAGAAAAAATTTTGTTATCAATCAAAAATGCAGCGTCGGGCTTAACCTCCCCTATACCGTACTGAGACATAAGCCAGTCCCAACTGACATAACGCTTATCAAGCTTAAGCTGGCTGGAGTGGTTGAGTGCTATTCCGGTAATAGCAAACATTAATAAAAAACTGGCTAAGATGGCGCCGATAACACGATGAAAACTGCGCAATTTGCGGTTCATGGATCAACTCTGGCTAATAGATGAATCCAGATATAATGCCAGTCTAACGACATTCGTCATAGCCCTGACAGATAATGTTGCGCCAGTGATGCCATCAATATGTTTATCTAACCGATTATCCACCAATCCAACATTTTGAAATTGCTGTGTGAATGCCGGGTATTTCACTTCTCCTCCCCGACTCTCGCGATAAGCCAGTACTTTGACCTGTTCGACGCGGTCGCCATCGATAACCACACCAAAAGTAATTGGCTCCTCTTTGCCAATTTCCTCAAGTATCCAGGCACTGCGTTGTCCTTCCCGCCAATAACGAATTCGAAGACCGGCATAGGGATGACCAAGAATATCCGCAACCGTCTGTCGGACATCACCTTTCATCCAGACGACATCACTTTGCGGAAGCGTCCCGTTAAACACTTCAGCCAAGAAAGCATCATTGGTTTGGTAAACACCACGAGCATGAGATGTCGTCGTGGTGAGCAGTAAGATTAAACATAACAAACCTAATTTGAAACCAGAAATGACATTATTCATCTTAATAACCACTCACCACGCCTATATCACTCATCGATTAAAACTGATAACCCACACCAACATTGAAGCCATCAAATTCATCATCTTCATTTTCAGCATCCTGATCCTGATAATCAAATTTGACGACAACTTGTGGATCTAACCACCAGTTCACACCTAAATCCCATGAGCGCACTTCTGAATCAACAGAGCTACCCGCCTGGTTATCCCATAAGCTATAGCGCGTGAAGATTCCAATCGCATCAGTCAATTTATAAGAAGGTTCTAGATACCAGCCCATTTGCTTATCTGCACCGACTGATTTTGGTCCATCACCTTCTAAATGCCATGTTGCATATAAAGCACGGAAACCAAATTTACCTTGTTGAATTGCGGTATGGGCTTCCCATAACACTGCACTACCCGCATCAAGGTCATTACCTTGAGTTATATCTTCCTGGTATTGCAATGATGTAGCAACTTCAACACCTGGAATTGCGGTCCATTTGAGTCGCCCGGTGTAAGCAAAGTCACTAGCATCGGCTTCAGATACTTTTTGACGACCACTCCGTACAGAATAATCGCTGCTGGCTGAAGTATTTAAACCTGATGTCATCGCGGCATCATAAGAAAAACCAGGTGCCAGTTCCCCACTAAACATCACACCACCTTCCCACCAGGTCGTAGGAATAATGTTTTTCTCAACATTATTACGTTCTACCCCATAAAAGGTATTTGGCTCATGGGTTTCGTTCAATAAACCAACCGGCACCAGGAATAAACCCGCATTAACACGATGTTTGTCATTAATATCGTATTGCATATAAGCCTGTTCCAGCTCGACCTCGCCATTTTGACCATCACCGGAAATAGAGTGTTCTAACTCCAACTCTGAAAAGAGTCGAAGTCGGTCATTGAACTCATGATTAAAAAATAAGACAAAGCGATGAAAGTCGATTTCATCCTTATCAGCACCACTACCTTGATTTTGTAGATTGTTGTAGTGCAGTTCTCCGTAGCCACCGATAGACGTTTTGCTTTCTTGAGCGGCAGAGGCTTTTACTGCTTCTTCTGTTGCCACAGCTAATGCCTCAGCGGTTTCATTAGCCTGTTCGGCTTTAGCTTGTGTGGCAACGACTTGTTGTTTCAGTGTTTGATTTTCTGTTTTCAGTTGTTCGTTCTGTTGCTTAACTTCGTTCAACTGTTGCTTCATTTCTTGCAGAAGCTGCCAGATTTCTTCATTCGTAGGCGAAGCTGCCTGAGCTGAAGACATGACGACCATTAATGTACTCGCCAGCAGTGTTTTCTTGAATTTGTACATGCTCTCTCATCCTGTTTTCAATAGTAAAAACAGGTGAAATTATACCTATATTGCGAATCACTATCACTTAGTTTTAGATATTTTCACACAATAAGAACGCACACTACCTACTTGATAAAATCACATCATAACGCGCAGATTAGGTTGTGATGAATAAGCGGCATTAAATTCGAATAAGCCTTTACTCATATCTTGGGCAAATTGAGTGAAGTGATGCTCACTCATCCTCACTGTAATCGATCCCATTGTGAGATGAATCATTTTACAATCAGGGCAATGTTGAATATCCACAGTATTAGATTCATAAATTGTTTCTGGTTTACATGCTCTACTCGCCATGTTGGCTCCATTAAATAAAGATTAGGAAAAGGAAAATGCTGTGCGTTGTTTGAGGTTTCGATGCCGGCAGTAAACATCCCACCAACCTCTCGCGTACGACTGCCATAACGTTTTGATAGAAACACGGTCGTCTTGGGTGAGTAATAAGCGATAATTGCGACTTATCTGTAGTGCCAAACAAGCTGATGGGCTAACTTGATAGTGCGCCACTAACTCTTTGATGGATGCCAGCAAACAATCACGCTGCCAGTCAGGTCGACTAAGTGGCATATTCATGATTTTAACTTCCTTGCCGCTGCAGAAAGCAGCATATTCCAGACCGTTTTTTTAGAACTTTTATTCAGACAGTTAAAGTCAGCCGCATGCAGCTTACCTTCGTGAATTAATGTCTCTAGCGTATTTTCATCAAATGCCAGATGAATGCTATGTCTTCCATGTGTATTAAATTGTGCTGTTTTCATAACTCACCTCGTCCTGACAATGTGGAGATGAGTATAAATTCATTTAAATCTAAATGCAAATCATTCTTATTTAAAGAGTGTAAAGTTTCGGTAAAAGTCTTTAAGGAGAATAAGACCCTGTACCGTAGTAACCGTAGCCTACAAAGGGCCAGTCATGTTTAGGGTTGTATGGCAGACCTGAAACAGGATTATTTGCCGGCCACCGCTGTTCTTTGCTCTGCTGAATAACCGGTAAGGTAAGCTGCTTTTGATCTACAGTGATATTTTTCTGATCGACAACCTGACCCAGTACTGTAATAAAACTATCTGGTTTATAAACTTCAGGATCTAGGAAGTCAGCACTACGAATAAAAAAACGACCTTCACTGTCACTACTTTCGTCTGGTCGGCCAACTCGGTTGAGCGGGAACTGAACGACCAAAATTTCTGATTGCTGCTCGCTATTTTCAACAGCAATAATTTTGCCGCCCCATCGAACTGTTTTACCTTGATATAAATTAATATTGTCTGTTACCTGCTTAAGTGACAAGTCCCCCTCCGCAGGCGGTTGGATTTTGGGAGACATATAACTGCATGCTGTTAGCACAGCCAAAGTTAATATGAGTATGCTGAAACGAATCATTGGCAAACCTCCTGTCATGTACCTTAGTAGTTAATGAGTTTATATAAGTCGTTATTTGTTTTTTCTATTCTTTTTTCGCGCAGCCTTTTTTGCTGCTTTTTCTTCTCGGACAATCAGAACCTGTTGCCATTCTGCTTCTATCATCTGAGGTGTCTCCCAGGTGATCCTTCCCAGCATGCCCGCCCTGATCTCAGTCAGAATGATTTTAGCAGTACGATCCAAATCTACCTTACCACCAGACCTCAGACAGCCCCGTTTGATTCCAATAGCTTCCATATTCTCCAGCGGATATTCAGTTAAAGTATCCAGACCGAAGCGTTGTTTTAACTGTTCCGGATAGGCCTGCATCAAATATTCAATGGCATATAAGGCAATATCATCATTATCAATTGCTGTTTCTTTGATTGCGCCAGTCACGGCTAGACGATAGCCACCATGAGGGTTTTCAAGATTTGGCCACAACACGCCAGGGGTATCATGCAAGACAACACCTTGTTCCAGTCTGATGCGTTGTTGCATTTTGGTAATTGCCGGTTCATTACCTGTTTTGGCTATTTGGCGACCAGCAAGACTGTTAATCAATGTGGACTTTCCAACATTGGGAATACCCATAATCATCGTGTTAATCGGTCTTCCCGCTTCTGCTTTGGCAGGGACCATTTTTCTACACAATGACAGTAAATCGGAGATACCTTCATTTTGCTGAGCCACCATAGTCAGCGTTTTCGTATGGTTTTCTTGCTCAAAATGCTGTTGCCAATGCTCTGTCAACGTTATATCAGCCAGATCATATTTATTCAGCAACTTGATACAAGGTTTGTCTTTGCGAATCTCTGCCAGCATAGGATTCTGGCTACTGAAAGGAATTCGGGCATCCAGCACTTCAATAATCAGATCCACCTGCGGCAAGATCTCTCTCATTTCTTTGCTGGCTTTATGCATATGGCCGGGATACCACTGAATTGCCATTAACGTTCCTTTTTCACTACGATAGATATTGGGTAACATTCTAACGCAAAGCCGTATTAACGCCGATTAGCTTTACTCATTCCTAGATGGCAATTGGTTCCGCTAAGGTCTCGGTAACGTATAATGCGGAACTTTCTATGAGAATTGGAACAAGAGTATGCCCAAGGCCAGTGATCTTAAACGTGGAATGGTAGTAGAAGTACATGATGAGCCCTATGTCGTTAAAGATATTGATATTCGTAATCCATCTTCGCGTGGCGCATCGACACTATATAAAGTTCGTTTTAACCATCTTAAAACTAAACAAAAACGTGATGAATCCCTCAAAGGCGAAGACTTTCTTAAAGAGGTCGACTGTGAACGCCAGTTAGTCCAATTTTCCTATCAGGATGGCGACAGCTACATCTTTATGAACAATGAAACTTTTGAGCAGTACGCTATCAATGCTGCTGATATTGAAGACGCGCTGGGCTATATCCATGATGGTCTGGATAATATCGTCGCTGTTTTATTACAACAACAACTTGTGGCTATAGAGTTGCCAGCCGCGGTTTCTTTGACTATTGTCGATACATCGCCTGGGATAAAAGGTGCTACGGCAGCGGCTCGCACAAAACCAGCAACCTTATCGACGGGCTTAGAAGTACAAGTCCCAGAATATATCGAAAATGGAGAAGTCATTAGGGTCAACACCGACACAGGTAAATTTATGTCGAGAGCCTAAAACGATCGTATGAAGACACGTATCAAACATCTTGTTTTAATTTGCTTAGGCTGGATGTTTGTCGCCTTGGGCATCATTGGTGTCATCCTGCCGTTGATGCCAACAACGATTTTTCTGATATTAGCCTTGGCGTGTTTTGCCGAAAGCTCTCCCCGGTTTCATCAAATGTTGCTCAATCACAAATGGTTCGGACCACCTCTAAGGCAATGGCAGCAAACACATAGCATGCGCCGGGATATTAAAAAGAAAGCCTATTTAATCATTATCCTGTCGTTTGCTATTTCAATTGCTGCCGTTTGGGGCCGTCTTTGGTTACAAGTCATGTTATTTACTATTGGACTTATCCTGTTAGCTTGTTTATCTCGTGTAAAGGAATCAGACTAAGCAGATGAATACGATTAAAGCCATGCAAAAATGCCATTCTGTGCGTCATTTTTTAGAAAAAGAAGTGAGTCAGCAAGATCTAATGACTCTCGTGGAGGCTGCCAGACACAGTCGTTCCGGCTCAAAGACACAGCCTTGGCAACTTGCTGCCTTCAGAGGAAAAGCAAAACAGTGTCTGGCTGATGTGATGGTTTCTGCATTTGAACAAGGTAAAACAACCGACCCTGCCTATCAGTACTCCCCCAACCCAATGCCTTCTCCCTACAATAACAGACGTGAAGGCTGTGGTTTAAAGCTTTATCAGACGCTAAACATTACCCGTAACGATAAAACAGGACAACGCGCGGAATGGGCAGCCAATTACCGTTCCTTTGATACGCCGGTGATGCTGCTTTCTGGATGGAAGGCATCATGCAAACCGGTTCATATATAGACATGGGTATGTTCATGCAATCAGTGTTTGCTGGCTGCGGTCGATTGTGGCCTGACAACCTGCCCTCAGGCAGCATTAGCGCAATATCCCAATGTTGTGAAAGAACACTTATTCCTTACCAAAGGATGCCATCATTCTTTCAGGCATGGCACTGGGTTATGAAGATACTCAAACTCAGGTGAACCAGTTTAGAACTGCACGTGAGGCAGTAGAAAATTTCACTCAATTTTACGATGAATAATGGAGATAAAATGGAATTGCAGGCTTTTTTAACGCAATTAAAAACACACCCTGAAAACATAGCGTTTGATGACACTATGTCGGTCATTGAAGCTAATTATGTATTCACTGCTACCGCATTTAAAAACGGTGGTACCACCAATGAAGCCGGCCAAAATAATGGCTCATGCAAAATTCTTGGCTTTGGCAAAATACATGCACTTAGTGTTGAAGAAACCCTAGCCTGCTTTGGTCAGTATTATCGGGATGATGTGTTAGCCAATCCACGCGGAGACGATCACCAAAATATTCGCCACTTTATGAAAACCGGTTGGGATGGCGTGCAATTTGAGGGCGAACCACTAACAGCACGTTAGTCTGGTGATTCACATATCAAATAAAAAAGGGAGCAGATGCTCCCTTTTTTATAGTATTTTTTGCGATTAACTTAGAGTAATACGCGTTCAATACCACCTTGTTTAACACTGTCAATGAAGTCTTTATGCCAGTTATCCCCTTTCAGGTGTTTGGCAATTTCAACCACAATATAGTCGGTATCAATACCCGTATCTTCACTGTAGCGGCTCAGGCCTTGTTGACAGGCTGGACATGAGGTCAACATTTTCACATTGCCATTTTTAGCCTTATCTTGCCCCGTCAGTTCCAGAATCCCTTTAGTAATTTCCTCTTCCTTACGGAAACGCACCTGCGTCGCAATATCTGGACGCGCCACAGCAAACGAGCCGGCTTCACCACAGCAACGATCATTTAATGCCACTTCCTGTCCCATTAAAGTACTGGCTACAGAGGTCGGCTGATACGTCTTCATAGGCGTGTGGCATGGGTCATGATACATATACTGAACCCCTTCCACGCCTTCAAGTTTGACGCCTTTTTCCATCAGATACTCATGAATATCTAACAGACGGCAGCCAGGGAAGATCGCCTCAAACTGATACTTAAGCAACTGATCCATACAGGTACCGCAAGACACAATGACGGTTTTGATATCCATGTAATTCAGCGTATTCGCTAAACGATGGAATAACACCTGATTAGATGTTGAAATCGATGTTGCTTTTTCCTTATCCCCTGTTGATGCTTGCGGGTAACCACAGCACAGATAGCCCGGCGGCAACACAGTTTCAGTGCCCACTTCATACAACATAGCTAAGGTCGCTAAACCTACCTGGCTGAACAAACGCTCAGAACCACAACCAGGGAAGTAGAAAACAGCATCTGATTCATCATTGACCTTTTTCGGATCACGTAGAATCGGAATCATTTTCTCATCTTCAACACCCAACATGGCTCGTGTAGTTTGTGTCGGCAATCCTGTTGGCATTGGCTTTTTCATGAAATGAACGACTTGCTCACGAATCGGCGTTTTACCGGTCGTAGGCAGGGGACGTTTTTTCTTGCTGCCTAATAAGCCTAGTGTTTTTGCAACACCATGCGCCATTTTCTGAGCCTGATACCCCCACTCAATCATGGTTTTACGCATGATTTTCACCGTCAGAGGATCAGTCGCATTCAAGTAGGCCATTGATGTCCACGTACCAATATTTGGACGACGCTTGCCTTGTTTCTTCAGCACCTCACGCAGTTTGATACTGACATCACCAAAGTCGATATTGACTGGACAAGGATTCAGACAGCGGTGACACACGGTACAGTGATCCGCCACATCATTCATCTCTTCAAAGTGACGAACTGAAATGCCTCGACGGGTTTGTTCTTCGTACAAAAAAGCTTCAATAATCAAGCCGGTACCAAGAATTTTATTCCGCGGTGAGTACAGTAAATTGGCACGAGGTACGTGTGTTGTACACTCAGGTTTACACTTACCACATCTCAGACAGTCTTTAATGTCATTATTGATGTCACCCAGATCACTCTGTTCGAGAATCAGAGCTTCCTGCTCTAATAGACGCAATGACGGTGTATAAGCGTTATCCAAACCAGAGCCAGCTAATAACTTACCAGCGTTGAAGTGACCATTAGGATCTACTTTCTGTTTGTATCCGGCAAAGGCATCAATGGTAGCTTTATCCAGATATTGCATCTTGGTCAGACCAATACCATGTTCACCGGAAATAACACCACCCAGGCGCCCAGCTAATGCCATGACTTCATCCACGATGCCTTCAGCATCATGCATCATTTCGTAGTCATTAGAATTGACCGGAATGTTGGTGTGAACATTGCCGTCACCCGCATGCATGTGTGTGGCGACAAACAAACGACCTGAACGGTTTTCTTTATGAATACTGTCCAGCTTATTACGCAATACACTCAGCGCTTGCCCTTGGAATAACTCTTTTAAGGGTTTTTCCATTTCTTCACGATACGAAATACGTAAGTCACGTCGCTGGAGTACATTAAATAACGTATCACCGTCGAGGATATTGGCTGTAGCAGTATCAGACAGCAGATCGGCTAAATCTTTAGCAGGTTTGTCCTGGCTGTCTAAAATTTTCTGCCAGCGTGCCATGACCACATCGACATGACGGCATGCTGCTTCGTTTTTAGAATTGACGATGGCATCGTTTTCAACACTATCACTCAAATCTTTATTGCCACACTCTTTCAGTTCTTTTGGATTAGAACTCAAATAGGTTTTTACTGCTTTCGCTGTTTTTAGCTTATTGCGTGTGGACTGAACAATGTTAATACGTTCAATACCATCGTTATATTCAGATAAACGATCCAGAGGAATAACGACGTCTTCATTAATCTTAAACGCATTGGTATGTCTGGCAATCGCCGCTGTACGAGAACGATCTGCCCAGAAACGTTTGCGCGCTTCAGGACTAACAGCAACAAAACCTTCACCATCACGCGCATTGGCAAGGCGAACTACTTCAGAACACGCTTCTGCTACCGCATCCTCATCATCACCTACCACATCGATGAGCAATACCATCTTAGGCGCCACTGAACGCGGTGCTTTAGTTGAGTAGTCAACTGCTTTTACATAACGTTCATCAAGATGTTCCATCCCGGCCAGTAACACATTTTTGTTATTGTCCAGATAGTCTTTGGTCTCAACAATGGCCGGTACAGCTTTACTTAGATCATTACCAAAAAACTCCAGACAGACTGTACGGATATAGTCAGGCATACGATGCAGCACAAAGACCGAAGAGGTGATCAAACCATCACAGCCTTCTTTTTGTATGCCTGGCAAACCACCGAGGAATTTGTTTGTCACGTCTTTCCCTAAGCCAATCTTGCGTAGTTCTTTGGCAGGTATTCTCATGACTTCTGGCTCACCAATAACGGTTTTACCATCGGCTTCAAAGCGCGTTATTTTAAACTCGGCATACTCAATATCATGAATTTTGCTCAGGTTATGGTTTAACCGTTCCACTTCCATCCAGGTGGCATCCGGCGTCACCATTCTCCATGACAGCAGATTATCTAGTGCCGTACCCCACATCACGGCTTTTTTACCACCGGCATTCATCGCCACATTACCACCGATGGTGGATGCATCTTGTGAGGTTGGATCCACAGCAAACACTAAACCATTACGATCAGCTAAGTCAGAAACACGGCGTGTAACTACGCCGGCCTCAGCTCGAACGGTAGGCACTTTTTCATCACGACCAGGAATATGGCGATAAACAACTTCCCCAAGTCCTTCCAGTTTTTCAGTGTTAACCACCACACTTTCAGCCGTTAGCGGAATAGCGCCACCGGTATAACCAGTACCACCACCACGAGGAATAACTGTTAATCCCAAGTCGATACAGGCAGCAATAATTTTTGCCATTTCTTCTTCAGAGTCTGGCGTCACAACCGCTAGTGGATATTCAACACGCCAGTCAGTGGCATCAGTTACATGTGAGACACGGGCCAGACCATCAAACTGGATATTATGTTTTTTTGTCGTTTTGGATAAACGACGCATCACCATCTTTCTGCGTTCCGCAGTGCTCAGTAAATTACGTTCAAACCGCTCTACAGCCTGACGCGCACTTTTCTCCAGTTGCAGTGCAAGGTCATTATTATTCTCTTCTGCGCGGATACGAATTTGATCCAGTCGATGATGCAAAGCATGACGAAGCGAGCCCCAACGCTTTTGGTTTTCGACTAAATCGTCCTGAATAAATGGATTACGTTGGATAACCCACATATCTCCTAGAACTTCAAACAGCATTTTTGCTGAGCGGCCAGTTTTGCGTTGCTCACGGAGTTGCTGCAAAACCTCCCACATTGGTTCCCCTAGGAAACGAATGACGATTTCACGATCAGAAAATGAGGTATAGTTGTACGGAATCTCGCGAATTCGGTTAGACATGTTGACAGATAAGCCTCTTTCTAAAGTAAGAGTGATGTTTAAGAGCGGCAATTTTAACACGGGCGCGACTATAATATGACCCACATAAATTAAGCCTTTTATTAAATAAGCTTCTGGACGACTGTTTTTGCCATGGATTTGTTACATATTATCGCCTTAGCCTTATTACAAGGCCTGACTGAATTTTTACCTATTTCCAGCTCGGCTCACCTTATTTTATTACCTATTATTGCTGACTGGCAGGATCAAGGTTTGGCCTTTGACGTTGCCGTTCACGTTGGAACATTAACTGCCGTTATTATCTATTTCCGTCGGACAATTCGCGCCTTGATAACAGACTGGTTTAAGTCTGTTGCGCAAAAGCAGACCATCGGTGACAGTAAACTAGCTTGGGCAGTGCTGTTTGGCACTATTCCTGTCGGTTTAGCAGGTTTATTTTTAGGGGACCTGGTAGAAACAAGTTTCCGCAGTCCGCTTGTCATTGCGACAACCACTATCGTTTTTGGCCTGTTATTGGGCTGGGCAGATTGGCAAGGTAAACGCATTCGTAATGAAAATCGACTAAATTGGTTTGATGTACTATTCATTGGCATTGCTCAGGCGATTGCGCTGATTCCAGGTACATCACGTTCAGGCATAACAATTACTGCAGGTTTGATGTTGGGTCTAACACGAGAGGCTGCAGCTCGTTTTTCTTTTCTGTTATCAATTCCAGTCATAGTACTTGCCGGTGGTTTAAAAATTATTGAGCTTATCGAATCACAACTTGTGATAGACTGGTTCGCTTTATGTGCTGGCGCATTATTTTCTGCCGTTAGCGCCTATTTATGCATTTTCTTATTTCTAAAAATGCTTGATCGTATTGGGATGTGGCCATTCGTAGTATATCGTCTGGTGCTTGGCGTATTATTGTTTTGGTTGTTTACTTAAATAAGGTTGACAGCTTTTTCCTTAGTGCGTAATATTCTCCCTCTTTATTTAGCCCGCCTGCGTAATTATCAGGAGCAACTCGCGGATGAAAACCATAAGTGCAAAACCAGCAGAAGTTCGTCGTGACTGGTTCGTTATTGATGCTGACGGCAAAACATTAGGCCGTATGGCTACTGAAATCGCACGTCGTTTACGTGGAAAGCATAAAGCTATCTACACACCACATGTCGACACTGGCGATTACATTGTTGTTATCAACGCTGAAAAACTGCGTGTAACTGGTAACAAAATGAAAGATAAAATTTATTATCACCACACAGGTCATATCGGTGGTATCAAGTCTATCTCGCTGGAAAAACAACTCGACAAAGCACCTGAGCGTGTTATCCAGACGGCTGTCAAAGGTATGCTTCCTAAAAACCCGCTGGGTCGCGCGATGTTCGGCAAACTGAAAGTTTACGCTGGCGCAGAACACCCTCATACAGCTCAACAGCCTAAAGTGCTGGAAATCTAATCGGATATTGTCATGGCAGATTCATACTACGCTACAGGTCGCCGCAAAAGCTCAACAGCTCGTGTATTCCTGAAACCAGGCAGCGGCAACATTTCAATTAACACTCGCACACTTGAAGATTATTTCGGTCGTGAAACTTCTCGCATGGTTGTTCGTCAGCCTTTAGAGTTAGTTGACATGCTTGAAAAATTTGACCTGAAAATCACCGTTCGTGGTGGTGGTAATAATGGTCAAGCCGGTGCAATTCGTCACGGTATCAGCCGTGCATTAGTCGAATACGATAACGAATTAAAAGCTGAATTGCGTAAAGCAGGCTTTATCACTCGTGATGCTCGTGCAGTTGAACGTAAGAAAATTGGTCTTCATAAAGCACGTAAACGTCCACAATTCTCAAAACGTTAATTGTTGGCTGCTTTTGCAGATCGAAAAAAGGCTACCCTTGGGTGGCCTTTTTTTATGGCTGGGATTCTTGCCTCACAAATAATAGGCATGTTATAAAGCCTTTTTTATTAAATTCTGGCATGGAACCCAACGATGAATAAATATCTTCGTAACGCCTCAATTGCACTCACCTTCCTTCTCCCTTCTATGGCTTTCGCAGAACAAGAATCACAAATTGCTTTGTCTGTGGGTGCCTTTGAGGTTTTCGATGATAATACTGCTGCTGAGGTAGGTGTTGAGTATCGATTTTCCCCACAAGCGTCAGCTTTTAATTTGATTCCTACCCTTGGAGCAACATTGACTTCTGATGGTGGTTATTGGGGCTATGCTGGAGTGAGATATGACATTTATCTCAACAACAACTGGATACTGACACCGAACTTCGCTATTGCGGCTTATGAACAAGGTGGAGGGGTTGATTTAGGTTACGATGTTGAGTTCAGAACAGGTGCCGAACTTGCCTATCAGTTTAGTGATAAAAGTCGACTTGGCTTAGGTTTATATCATCTATCCAACGCTAATATCGGCGAGAATAATCCTGGTGCAGAATCATTAATCTTAAGCTATAGCTTTTAATTACCTGACTTTCTTGTATAAACGCCCTTTTCCATCGGGTTGAGTTTTAAAGCGACGATGTAACCAGAAATATTGTTCGGGCATTTGTCGAATTTGAGACTCAATCCAGTCATTTACACGTTGAGCATCGACGATATCATCGCCAGATGGATATGCTTCCCATGCAGGGAAAATTTGAATATGGTAACTGCCATCTGAATTACGTTTAGGCACAAATGGCACCACTTCAGCCCCTGTCATTTTTACCATTCGCGCTGTTGCCGGAATAGTCGCCGCAGTCACACCAAAAAATTTGGCAAAGATACTATTTCTTGGGCCAAAGTCTTGGTCTGGCGCATACCAGACAACTTTATTCTTGCGTAATGCGCGCAACATGGCTCTGACATCATCCCGCATCACAATACCTTCGCTATGGTAAATTCTTGAACGCATCATAACGGCATTAAATAAGGGGTTCTTAAGATGTCTAAACATCACATAAGCCGGGGTTTGTAACATAATTAACCGACCACCAATCTCCATACTGGTGAAATGCCCTGTTAGCAAAATAACTCCCTTTCCCTTTGCTTTAGCTGCTTCTAAATGCTCTAGCCCTTCATATGTGACACGTCGACGAAGTTGCCTATCTGATGCCCACCAGCTTATCGCGGTTTCAATCATCATCATGCCAGTATTTTTAAGGATTTTCTTGACGAGATATTCTCGATCGGTATCGCTCATCTCTGGAAAACATAACTGCAGATTTCGTCGCACCACTTTTGCTCTGGAACGCATAAAGGGTTGCATCAACTGACCGAGCAGCATACCAATACGATATTGTAATTTGGCTGGCAAATACACTGACAAACGCATAAGTAACAGCCCCAGCCAACTTAACCAAAAGCGGGGATGTAAAAATTGTTTCTGGAAAATGTTCATTCAGGTTCTGTTGCTTTCACAAAGTAACGCCTATGCTATCATTCCTGCTTACTTTTCGCTGCTTTATGAGTCTGATTTGAGAGTTTTTTATAATATCGTTTTTACTTTAGCTGTACCTTTTATCCTAATGCGTCTGTTGTGGCGAAGCACAAAAGCCAGTGCTTACTTCAAACGTTGGGATGAGCGGTTTGCAATCACCCTGCCGAGCGTCGATAAAAGTAAGTCAGTTATCTGGGTACATGCCGTTTCCATGGGGGAAGTTGAGGCCTGTCGGCCTTTGGTCGCAGCAATCCAGTCTACATACCCTGAGCATCAGATCCTCATTACAACAATGACACCGACAGGTAGCGCTCGGGTAAAAGCATTATATGCAGATGACGTTATTCACTGTTATCTACCCTATGACTTGCCGATCATTATGCGTCGATTTATACAGGCTATCCAGCCTGTATTTGGTGTCATCATGGAAACAGAGTTATGGCCCAATCTTATTCATCATTGCCGTAAGCAAAATATTCCGTTGGTGTTGGCCAATGCAAGGATGTCTGAGCGTTCATTAAAAGGTTATCAGCGCATCCCTTCTCTAACACGAGAAATTCTGCAAAGCTTTACCGTGATAGCTGCCCAAGCTCAACAAGATCGTGAGCGTTTTATAGAGCTTGGCGCCGACAGAGATAAAGTACATGCTGTCGGTAATCTCAAATTTGAAGTCAATTTATCTCCTACTATTGTCGAGCAAGCTGAAGCGATTCGATCAATGTGGGGGAACCGCTCAGTTTTTATTGCCGCCAGTACACATGAAGGTGAAGATGAAATTATTCTTAATGCCTCACGCCAAATCCGTGCTCAGGTGCCAGATTTATTGTTAATTATTGTTCCTCGACATCCAGAGCGTTTTGATAAAGTAGCCGCTCTCTGCCAACGTGCTGGCTTCAAAATTCTTCGTCGCAGCGAAAATGGTCTCTGTCGGAGTGATATTCAGATCCTTGTCATTGATAGTATGGGTGAACTCCCTATATTTTATGCCTGCTCTGATATCGCATTTGTTGGAGGCAGTCTGGTTCCAACGGGTGGACATAATATCCTTGAACCAGCCGCATTATCTCGCCCGGTGATCGTGGGACCTCATGTCTTTAATTTTGCTGAAATTACACAGCAGTTTATTACTGCTCAGGCAGCTATCCAGGTAGATAATGCAGAGATGCTGGCTACAACGGTGATCGAATTATTAAAAAACCCTCCAAAACGCACCGCTATGGGTGAAGCCGGACAACAGTTAATCAAGCAAAGTCAGGGTGCCAGCCAACGCTTACTCAACTTAATTAAATACAATATTCATGTCTGAAAAAGACCATTATTGGATGCAGAAAGCATTAGCGCTTGCCCGTAATGCCGAAGCACAAGGTGAAGTCCCTGTCGGTGCGATTATTGTCCTCGATGATCAAATCATCGGCCAGGGCTGGAATCAACCCATTGCCAGCCAGGATGCCACGGCACATGCTGAAATTGTTGCCTTGAGACAGGCCTGCCAGACGATGCAAAATTACCGTTTGCCGGGCTCTGAAATTTACATCACCCTTGAACCTTGCATGATGTGTGCTGGCGCACTTGTTCATGCACGAATCTCTCGCTGTATCTACGCTACAACAGAACCTAAAACAGGCGCTGCCGGTAGCTGCATAGATGCTTTTGCCTTACCTAATCTCAATCATCGGGTCGAATGCACAGCAAATGTTTTAAAAGAAGAAAGTAGCCAACTCATTAAACAGTTCTTTAAAGCCAGACGTTAGAGGTATCTGGCAATTAAGGCTTTCTCCGGTGCATGTCCTTGATAAGGGATATAGACTTTGTGACCACTGCCAGGTGCCAGTTCAATCTCGTGATGTTCTTTATCTAATAACTTATCCAGCACTAAGGTTTTGTTTCCTTCCGGCATCACCAGCTCCAACTTATCTCCCACGGCAAACCGATTTTTCACATCGATCTCCAGGCATTGTTTGGCAGTATCATAAGCTAACACCTCACCAACATACTGTTGTCGCTCATTACTGGAATAACCATGTAAATAATTTTGCTGTTCCTGTGTAGGATGACGCTGGTAGAAACCATCGGTATAACCACGGCTCGATAGATTATCCAGTTGACCTATAAGCTCAGGATTAAACTTTCGTCCAGCCATAGCGTCATCAATCGCCTGACGGTATATCTGTGCGGTACGGGCAACATAATAAACAGACTTGGTACGGCCTTCTATCTTCAGTGAATCAACACCAATATTCACTAGCCTTTCGATATGCTGAATCGCACGGAGATCTTTTGAGTTCATGATGTAGGTGCCATGTTCATCTTCAAAAATAGGCATCAGCTCACCAGGCCGATTTGTTTCTTCTATCAAATACACTTCATCTGCCAGAGGGTGCCTCTCTTGCCCACCACAATCAGAAAAACTGTGCTGATTCATTGCGTCAAAGGCTTTAAACTCAATTTTCTGTGGCGAATCATCATTATTATCACTGGCATGCGTTTTATAATCCCAACGGCAGGCATTGGTACATGTGCCTTGATTAGGATCGCGATGGTTAAAATAACCAGATAATAAACAACGTCCTGAATAAGCAATACATAAGGCACCATGCACAAAGACCTCCAGCTCCATATCAGGACAAAGCTGGCGTATTTCTTCAATCTCATCCAAAGATAATTCGCGTGAAAGGATCACTCTTGATAATCCCATAGATTGCCAGAATTTCACTGCCTGATAGTTAACGGTATTGGCTTGTACAGATAAATGAACCGGCATTTCTGGCCAGCGTCCACGTACCATCATGATCAAACCAGGATCCGCCATAATCAATGCGTCTGGCTGCATTTCAATCACCGGTTCCATATCCGCCATATAAGTTTTAATTTTTGCATTGTGTGGCATCAAATTACTTGCTACAAAGAACTGCTTACCCAAAGCGTGGGCTTCTTCAATACCTTGTTGCAAAACAGGCAGTTTATGGAAATCATTATTACGCACCCGCAAACTATAGCGCGGCTGGCCAGCATAAACCGCATCGGCACCATAAGCATAGGCATAACGCATATGCTGCAAACTACCTGCGGGTAATAATAATTCTGGCGCATTCATCGATGATTTCCCATAGAAAAAAAGTGGATAATTATAATCTAAATCTATAAAAATCCAATAAAAACAGTAGTCTCATCACAAATACAGATCGATAACGGATGCATTCAACTCAATATAAAGTAATAATCTTTGCCTGGTAAAACATTGAGGAAGCTCATTGAGACGATTGATCATTTCTCTACTTGCTATGGCCATGTTAACGGCATGTGGAGAAGCTCCACCCCAACTCGATCAAATAAAAGAGCGTGGCGAGTTGCGCGTGCTAAGCCGATACAGCCTGACCAGCTATTATGTTAAGGGCAATGATGCTCTGGCAGGCTTTGAATATGAGCTTGCTGAACGCTTTGCTGATCGCTTGGGTGTCAAGCTCAAAGTCATCGTGCCAGAAAATCTCGGCACCATGCTGCATATGATTGAGGAAGGCCGGGCAGACATCGCTGCCGCCGGTTTAACCGTTACCGAACAGCGTAAAGAATTATTACGCTTTGGCCCGGTTTATCATGAAGTCACACAGCAGCTCGTCTATAAACATGGCAATATCAGGCCGAAAGATATTACTGATATCGTCAACGGCACTCTGGAAGTCGTAGCCGATAGTAGTCATGTAGAACAATTACAGGCATTACAACAGGAAATACCTGAACTCTCCTGGCGCGAGAATAAAGAATTGGACAGTCGAGGCTTACTCGAACTGGTGCAATTAGAACTGATTGATTACACCATCGTTGACTCGAATGAAATGTCAGCAAATCAATCACTCTTCCCCGAACTGCGTGTCGCTTTTGATATTTCTGACCCTCAGCCATTAGCATGGGCTATGGCTCCCACAGATGATGAATCACTTTATCTTGAGGTAGTGGATTTTTTCCATGATATTGAAGCCTCAGGTGAACTGGATAAGTTGATAGAAAAATACTATGGCCATATTCGTCGCTTCGATTATGTCGATACGCGTGCCATTCATCGTCGTATTCAAACGCATCTGCCACAATACAAAGACTTATTCAAAGCGGCAGCAGATGAATATGGTTTTGACTGGCATCTTCTGGCGGCCATGGCTTATCAGGAATCGCACTGGAATCCAGAGGCCGTTTCAAGCACCGGCGTAAAAGGTTTGATGATGCTAACGCGATCTACAGCAAAACAGCTCGGCGTGACCGATCGAGAAGATCCAGAGCAAAGTATCTTCGCTGGAGCTGCTTACTTAGCATCGTTATATAGTCGCCTGCCTGAACGTATAAAAGATCCTGACCGTACCTGGTTTGCCTTAGCTGCCTACAATACAGGTCTTGGCCATCTTGAAGATGCCAGAGTCATCACCCAAAGCATTGGTAAAAATCCGGACTCATGGTCGGATGTCAGAGAAAGCCTGCCATTACTATCAAAGAAAAAATGGTACTCAAAAACCAAACATGGTTATGCTCGCGGCAGTGAGCCGGTGAGATATGTACAAAATACACGCCGTTATTTAAATATCATCTTACATCATGAAGATATGACCACACCTGCAGTACCATCTATACCTGATGTAGACGAAAAATTACCTGCAGCCTTATAAAAAAAGCCCGGTTAACCGGGCTTTTTTCTATTACTTCTCAGATGATTTTTCTATCAGGAAATTCACAACGTTAAATAACTCAGGTACCCCACCCGCTGTACTGGCATCCGTACGATAAGCACCATTAACAATAAAAGATGGTACGCCTGTAATACCTGACGTTTGGCTCATGACAAGCGCTTTTTTGACTTTTGCTTTCACACTGAAAGAATTCATTGTTTTCTTGAACTCTTCACGGTCAATACCTTGCTCAGCAACAAAATCAAGCAGTTGATCTTCAGACGTTAAACGGCGTTTTTCAACATGAATCGCATTGAATAATTTTGAATGAATTTTATCAAGATTACCCATAGCTTCAGCGGCATAATACACTTTTGCCAACTCTAACCAGCTATCACGGAAAATCGCTGGCACTTTCACAAAGTGTACATTTTCTGGCAATGTTTTTTTCCAGGCATCCACTTCAGGCTCTAATTTAAAGCAGTGTGGGCAAGTGTAAGAAAACATTTCAACGACTTCAATTTTATTGTCATCTGGTGTCGCTAATTTCTCAGTAGTCGGAAAATAATGGGTGCCTTCAACGAAATTCATTGGCACAGCAGAAGCTGCCGTCGAAACCAGGCCTAAAAATAGTCCTGTCGCAAGGGTTTTCATTAATTTCATCATCGTTGAGTATCCTTTATTTTCAATTAATTATTACAATGTGCCATACGAATGAAGGCCACTTAAGAACATATTGACACCAAGAAAGGCAAATAAGGTCACGAATAACCCAACGATTGCCCACCATGCCATAGGTTTGCCGTTCCAACCTTTCGTTAAACGCATATGAAGCCAGGCAGCGTAGTTCAGCCAGACAATTAATGCCCAGGTTTCTTTGGGATCCCATGACCAATAACCACCCCAGGCTTCTGCCGCCCATAAGGCACCTAAAATAGTTGCTAGAGTGAAGAAAGCAAAACCCAACGCAATGGTCTTATACATTAAGTCATCCATCAGACCTAATTCAGGCATCGCCTTAACCCAGCGGCTGTCAGGATTAACCTGCTGTCTCCATACCACTAGCAAATAGGCCACACCTATCATCGCTGCCATGGAAAAAGCACCATATCCAATAAAATTGGCAGGCACATGAATTTTCATCCAGTAGCTTTGTAGTGCTGGGACAAGCGGCTGAATCTCATGAGCGTTTCGTTCAAAGCTATACCAGAGTTGGAAAATAACCGCCGCGCTGATCACCAACAAAACGAAGCCACCCAAACTACGGGTTTGATAACGGCGTTCATAAAACAGATATAACAAAGCAGTCACTACCGAAAAAAGAATAAAGACTTCATACAGATTACTGACAGGGATATGGCCAATATCCGCACCATGCAGATATGACTCACGCCAACGCACCATAAGACCGATCATACCCATCGTAACTGCAGCCCAGGTTAAGCTGGTACCGACTTTTTCTGTAAAACCGGAATGAAAAATACTGCCAGCGAAATACGTCACCGTCGCCATCACAAATAAAGCACTCATCCACATAAAGGCAGACTGACTGGCGAGTATGTAATTAAGCCAGAAGTTAGATTCGCCCGCTCCCAGGTTTTGGCCATACAATGAAACAGCGATCAAGCTAAGCGCAGCGACTACCAGACTGTGCCAACGAAACCCCGGCCAATATTGTCCGAGAAAGCCCATCCCAATCGCTGTCAGTGCAATGATGGTAATTTCATAATAATCGAGAATCTCGTAATAAGTACCTATTAAACCGACACTAACTAATACCATTAACACACGCCAGAACCAGGCTGCCCATGGTGTCTGTTGCGTCGAGTTCATTGTTGAGAGGTGTGCTGTCATATATTGTGCCTCATCCCATAGCAGAAACTAAGAACATCATGCTTAGTCAGAGTTCCGCGACTCTGACTGAAGTTTTGCTTTGATATCCTCAAAATAACTATCAAATTCGCGAGGGTTTCTATTCGTCATCCCCGCCAGATAAATTTGTGATTTACCTTCTTTTTCAGTAACCCAAGCCCAGAAACGTCGCTGTGGTAAATAAAATAATAAGAACACCCCTGCGATGAGGAATGCACAGCCCAAATAGACAATACTTTTTCCTGGCGCATGCGCTATTTGTAAGCCTGTTGACTGAATTTGATGGTAATCGGTTAATTGCAAAAATACTGGGGAACCGTAGCGCGGTAAACTGCCTATCGCGTCAATTGCATCCTGTAGAAACAAAATCTGAGACTGATTAACTGTCTCATTTTGCTGCAAATCCAAGCCTGAAAAATAAATACGGCCCAACATTTCTCTCAACATCGCTAAATAGGCTGGAGCTAAGGCATCACGCTCGGCTTCTGGTAAGGTTTTTTCGATAAAGTCACTCACTTCACCAAAACCTCCGCGGTTAAACATCTCAACCAAGGTTTCCAGTGTTTTTTGTAAGCTTTGTGCTAATACATCATCATCCGTCGTTTTTAGGCTGGCAAGCGTAGCTTGTTTCATTTCCTCAGCAGCTTGCTTAACCACGCTTTCATCATGTAATCGTTTCAGGAAATGATAGAAGCCTTCCAGACCATCATTATCATCAGCAGGTATATATAGATAAGCAAACTCCTCTGCTGGTGAGCTACGCACACCACTTAAATAAAAATATCTGCCATCACGTTCTACCGGATTCATATAATTCTGATATTCCAGTGCTTCACCAGTAGGGGCTCGAAGCTTGAATCCGACGCTTGGACCAAAATTGCGTACATTCTGCGGATTATCTTCGGTAGGATCCGGATTGATATTGAAGGGTCTAAAGTCGGTGATTTCAAGCTGCATTTCTTTATCACCCCACAACATTTGCTGAGTATCAAAGACTTTTGTCTGCAAGCTGACGGGCTCACCTTTTTCTGAAAACAAAGGCCATGCTTTTAATGTCAGCTCAGAGCCACCATCACCGAAGCTAGCCTGATAGATGGCATACCCTTTATAGATAAGTGGATGGTTGACGGCAATCGTCGCCTCAAGTGGCTTTTTCAAATCAGCATCATGAATGACCAAATCAGACTCAAACGACTTCGGTTGTCCGGTTGGGTAATGTTCTATACGAAACTCTTTCACTTCAATGGTGAAAGGTAGGTTTTGCACTAAATATCCATCACGCATGGCCAGATATGCCACACTCGCGGCTCTGCCTTCCGGAATACTGACACTGCCTCTGAAGGCTTGCGGACCGACTGAAAGACGACTTTCTTTTGGAATTTGTGGCAAGGGTAAATTACGCGTTTCAACATGAATGCGGCCCTGCCATTCGGCCAGTTTTAACGGTAAGTTACTATCAAATAAACCACCCACACAGATAACAATAATCGCCACATGCGTCAAAATGTAACCAAGACGATTCATGCCACCGCGCATTGCAGAGACTAAAATACTGCCATTCTTATCGGTTATTCGAGTTCTGTAACCATTAGATGAGAGTGTGGATTGAAGAGATTCTACTGTTTGTGCTTGAACCTGAGGCACTTCCCATTCACTACGATGATGCATTGACCGCAATGATTTCAGTTGCACATTTGTTCTCAGATTGAACATATCCTTGAACATTGAAGGCGCGTGACGAAACACACACACGGATGTCGAGATCACCAGTAAAGCTAATATGGCTAAAAACCAAATCGCACTGTAAACATCATATAAGCCCAGCTTTTCAAAAACGTCAAACCAATATGGGCCAAACTTTATAAGATAATCAGGATAGGGTTGGTTTTGCTGAAGAACGGTGCCGATTACAGAGGCGATAGCTAGGGTGATCAACAAGGTGATCGCTAATTCCATCGTACCTAAAAAGTGGAAAACCCGCCAAGCGAAACTGCGGTGAGAAACTGATGAATCCTGATTTTGTGACATGGGGTGAGCCTTGAAACGAGTTCCGTTACTCGATTTTTTAATATTCTCTGCATAGCTAACAGACTTAGCTATGCAGAGAAAATGTGACGATTATTTCAAACCAAAGACATAAGCAGAAACCGCTTTAATTTCAGCATCACTCATTTTGCTAGCCACATCACGCATCATGCCGTTAGGGTCATTGGCTCTTTCCCCCTTAGCAAAAGCATGAAGCTGAGCTTCCACATAGGTGCTGTATTGTGATGATAATTTAGGCCACTTTGCTGCTGGCACACCATTACCATTTGGACCGTGACATGCCATACATGCAGGAACGCCAGTTTCTTTATTACCCGCACGGAATATTTTTTCACCAGCTTCGACTAATTCTTCAGAAACTGCACCTGGCGCCATTTTTTTACTGGCAAAATAGGCCGCTAAATCGGCCATATCTTGCTCTGATAAATTCGCCACCATCGGTGCCATCAATGCGTTTTGACGCTCACCGCTTTTAAAATTAGCTAATTGTTTTTCGAGGTATCCGGCATTTTGTCCGGCTAGTTTAGGAAAGGCATCTGACAAACTATTTCCATCTGTACCATGGCAAGCCGCACAAACAGCCGCTTTTTGCTTACCAGCGTTAATATCACCAGCCGCCATTGCCTGAGCACTCATCGTAACTGCCACGCCAAGCATGACCATCTTCAATAATTTTTTCATTATTTTATTACCTGAAAACTAAGCTAAATCATCATCGAGAACTTTGGGTATGCTACTCTTATTAGGATAATTTTTCACCCAAAATGGTTCCATGTCACAACTATATAGAAAAGCTTATTATAACGGCAGTGCCACCGAACTGTCCCAGTTACCGGAAGATAGTGGGTATGAGGTTGCGTTTGCCGGCAGGTCAAATGCCGGAAAATCCAGTGCAATCAATTGCATAACAGGCATCAGTGCGCTAGCAAGGACAAGTAAAACGCCAGGTCGTACACAAATGATCAACTTCTTCAGCTTTGATGATCAGCGAGCTTTAGTCGATCTTCCCGGCTATGGCTATGCCAAAGTCCCTGAAAAAATGAAGTTAAAATGGCAGCATACTTTGGCTCAATATCTAGAAACACGTCAGTGTTTGCGGGGAATGATGCTGATGATGGATATTCGTCACCCATTGAAGCCATTTGATATACAAATGCTCACCTGGGCTAATCAGGCGGATTTGCCGGTTCATATACTGCTGACCAAGTCTGACAAACTCAAAAAAGGTGCCGGTAAACAAAGCTTATTATCTGTACGAAATGAATTGCAAAAACTGTCATTAAAAGCTTCTGTGCAGCTTTTTTCCTCGCTTAACAAATCCGGTAAAGAGGAAGCTATTCAGAAGCTAGATGACTGGTTTGAAGTCACTGATGATGCGATCCCCCCGACTGTTGACTAGATCATATTAGCCATGAGCAAACAACTACTTAAAAGCCGACGTCAATTTCTTCAAGGCACGGCTTTAGGTAGTGTTTTTCTCGGCTTTAGTTTACCTGTTAAGGCTCAGTCGTCATTGACTGAACTCCAGCAGATACTGCCTGAGTCGATGCTCAAACCTGGCACTAACTTTAGTAATTATGGGCAGCCTTCTGTTTACGAGAAAGATATCATTCGCTGGATATCCGCCAACCCCAATGTGCCTGGCAACGGTGTTTCCTGGACACCTTTAGAAGAGTTACAAGGCACCATTACTCCTAACGGCCTGCATTATGAACGTCATCATAATGGTGTGCCTGATATCAATCCATCGACACATGAAATCATGATAGACGGTTTGGTCGATACCTCTTTAACCTTTTCGATTGATGCCTTAAAACGTTATCCACAAACCACAAAAATCTGCTTTATAGAATGTGGCGGTAATAGTAATGCTGGCTGGCGTAGTTCGCCCATCCAATCTGCTGCAGGTTATGTGCACGGACTTGTTTCTAATGCTGAATGGACCGGTGTGCCACTCAGACTTTTATTAAATGAATGTGGTGTCCAACCGAAAGCGAAATGGGCGATAGCAGAAGCAGCCGATGGTGCTGCACTCAATGTCAGCGTTCCTATTGAAAAACTAATGAACGATGCAATATTGGCGCTGTATCAGAATGGCGAACGCCTGCGACCGGAAAATGGTTACCCCGTCCGCCTTCTGTTACCTGGCTGGGAAGGCATCGTCAATGTGAAATGGCTAAGGCAATTAACATTAGCTGAAGAACCGGCGATGAGCCGGGATGAAACGGCCCAATACACTGACTTATTACCTAGCGGTAAAGCTAGGCAATTCAGCTTCCCCATGCAAGCCAAGTCTCTTATTACCAGCCCTTCAGTTGGTATGACACTGCCGGATAATCCCGGTATTTACCAAGTCACTGGGATTGCCTGGTCGGGTAATGGCAAAATCAGCAAAGTCGATGTCTCAGCTGATGGTGGCAAAAGCTGGGTGGAAGCTGAGCTCCATGTCCCAATTCTGGATAAAGCCTTCACCCGCTTTAGTCTGCCATGGCAGTGGCAAGGTCAATACGCCGTATTACAAAGCAGGGCAACGGATGAAACAGGTTATCAGCAACCTACTCGTGAAGCGCTTATCACCGAACGTGGAGACAACAGTTTTTTCCACTACAACGCTATTGTTAGTTGGGAAGTTAATGAAGACGGTCAGATTAGTCATATCTATCTTTAATAGATATCTCATCTTTCTTTTACTATTTCCTGCGACACTTGTCGCCGAGCCACTCTTTCAGCCTTTGGGCAAAAATGCTGAACAAGCATCGCAGCAATCAGCATGGAATCTCACTATTACACCGGATGGAAAAAACTTACCCGCCGGGCATGGTAATGCACGACAAGGGGAGCAACTGTTTAAACAACACTGTGCAAGCTGTCATGGGTTTGGTGCTATAGGCGCCAGCGCAATGCCTCTGGTCGGAGATGTCGGTTCATTAACCGAGGAGTATCCAGAGAAAACGGTAAACAGTTATTGGCCTTATGCAACAACACTTTACGACTATATTCGTCGTGCGATGCCGCCATCAGCCCCTTTTTCTCTAACAAGTAATGAAATCTACGCACTTTGCGCTTATATTTTAAATCAGGATGATATACTCAAGAACGATGTGGAACTCAATGAAGTCACACTACCTCAGGTAAAGATGCCTAATCGGGATGGGTTTTCTCCCGTCTATCCAAACAAACACTGAAATAATTTAAGGATCTGTCTATGAGCCCACGTTACGCATGTACTGCTAACCCCGCCCCAGAATTATTCAATACCGAAAAGCTAGGGATGAATAGCGACGCTCTTATCAAAGATTTCAAACGTTATTACGGTACACACTTAGCTCAGGATAAAGGTTGCGCTTCAGGTCATTACCTCTACTCATCACTGGCACTGACATTAAGAGACCGGCTATTCAACCGCATGAAGCATACCAAGCACACCTATGCAGAAAAGCAGTGTAAACATGCTTATTACCTGTCAATGGAATTTCTGATGGGTAGAGCCATGGGCAATGCAGTTCTAAACCTGGGTTTAGAAAAAGAAACGGCCAAAGCACTCAATGAACTCCATTTAAACTTTGAAGATTTAATCGAAATGGAACACGACGCCGGGCTCGGTAATGGCGGTCTCGGAAGATTAGCTGCTTGCTTTATAGATAGTTGTGCGACCTTACAACTCCCCGTTACAGGCTATGGTCTGCGTTATGAATATGGCATGTTCCAGCAACGTATCGAAAACGGTTTTCAGGTGGAAAAACCTGATCACTGGTTACAAGATGGTAATCCATGGGAACTGGAACGTCCGGAATTTACCCAACGGGTTAAATTTGGCGGTCACACCGAATATCACCCAACCGACAGTGGTGACATGAAAGTCCACTGGGTCAACACAAATGATGTACTGGCTATCCCTTTTGATCTGCCCATTCCCGGTTATCAAAATGGCACAGTTAATGTGCTGCGTTTATGGAAAGCTGGTGCCACCGATGAGTTTAACCTGGAAGACTTCAACTCAGGCTCTTATACTGAAGCGGTTGCTGCCAAAAATGAAGCTGAAAATATCAGCATGGTGCTTTACCCCAATGATGCCAGTGAGAATGGTAAAGAACTTCGTCTGCGCCAACAGTACTTCTTAGCCTCAGCCAGTCTGCAGGACATCCTCGACTACTGGGTCACGACACATGGTGAATCCTTCGATAATTTTGCTGAGAAAAATTGTTTCCAATTAAATGACACCCACCCGACTGTGGCTGTTGCCGAACTGATGCGTCTATTAATGGATGAACATGGATTAGGCTGGGACAAAGCATGGGAAATTACTTCCAGCACCATGGCCTACACCAACCATACCCTGTTACCAGAAGCACTAGAGCGCTGGCCGGTGAATATGTTTGGTCGTCTGTTACCACGCATTCTGGAAATTATTTACGAAATTAATGCACGCTTTCTTCGTGAAGTCGCCACTCGTTGGCCTGGAGACAAAGCGCGCCTTGCACGCATGTCTATCATTGAAGAAGGTGGTGAAAAACAAGTCCGCATGGCGCATCTGGCGATTGTCGGTAGCTTCTCCATCAACGGCGTTGCAGCCTTACACTCAGAGTTACTGAAAAAAGGCTTATTCCACGACTTTTACGAGCTCTGGCCACATAAATTCAACAACAAAACCAATGGTGTAACACAACGCCGCTGGCTCGCCTGGTGTAATCCAGACTTAAGTGATCTCATCACAGACACCATTGGTAATAACTGGATTACCCAGCTGGCTGAGCTAAAAAAGCTGGAAGCCTATGCTCATGACAAGGCTTTCCAAAAGAAATGGCATGCCGCTAAACTTGCCAATAAACAACGTTTGGCAAAATTAGTGAAAGATAGCTGTGGCGTCGAGTTTAATCCTGAAGCTATGTTTGATATTCAGGTAAAACGCATTCATGAATACAAACGTCAGCTACTTAATATTCTGCATGTTATTCACCTTTATGACCGTATCAAACGCGGCGACACCAAAAATATGACGCCGCGCTGTGTACTGTTTGGTGGCAAAGCAGCACCGGGTTATGTCATGGCAAAACGCATCATCAAACTGATTAATAATGTTGCCAGCACAGTGAATAACGATCCGGATGTGGGCGATCTGTTAAAAATCGTCTTTTTGCCAAACTATCAAGTTTCAGCCATGGAAGTGATTTGCCCAGCGGCTGATTTATCAGAACAGATCTCTACCGCCGGTAAAGAAGCCTCTGGTACAGGCAATATGAAATTTATGATGAACGGCGCGATGACTATTGGAACACTCGATGGGGCCAATATAGAAATCCGTGATGAAGCCGGCGCTGAAAACTTCTTCCTATTCGGTCTGACTGAAGACGAAGTTACTGAGCTCAAGCCCACCTACAATCCACGGTTTATTATTGATAATGATGCCGATCTGAAACGCGTCGTCAACTTGTTAGAATCAGGCCACTTCAACCAATGTGAAGAAGGTGCTTTTGATGACATTATTGCTGCTTTCACCAGCCCCAATGACCCATGGATGACGGTTGCAGACTTCCATAGCTATGTGGAAGCCCAGCAACGCGCGGCGGAAGTCTATCAAGACAAAGAACGCTGGATAGCAATGAGCATTATGAACAGTGCTAACAGTGGTATGTTCTCTACCGACAGAACCATGGAAGAGTACAACAACGATATCTGGAAATTAGAAAAAATTAATCCACGGTTTTAATTTTGAGCGGCCAAGAGGGTGTTAACGACTCTCTTGGCTAAAGACCTCTTGAGCCGTAGCAGATTATCAGCAAAGTCCGTATAATCTTCGGCTCAACTTCACGCGCCTGTAGCTCAGTTGGATAGAGTACCAGTTTCCGAAGCTGGGGGTCACAGGTTCGATTCCTGTCAGGCGCGCCATTTTTTAAACAAAAAAACCTCTTAAGCCCCCTATTCCTCATTATCTATGGACGTGACAAACGTTCTCATATCAAATGCTGTGATATTTGCCCGAAAATCTGGGGTAATTATCAGCTGCTCAATATCATCTAAACATTTTTAATACGCTCTCCAACAATAAGGAGAGAGAAATGAATGTTTTGTTATTGGGTGCTGTAGCGATGATTGCAGCCTTGATTTTATCTGCATGGTTAATGACATTTGCTCGCTGGTTCCCTATAAAAGGGATTGATGGCGACTTTTTAGTGGATTATAAAACCATGATCAGAGCGCATGTTGACTATGCGCTTATGGCATTGTTTAGTTTGGGTTTCTACGGTGCAGCTTCAGGCGCCAATATTGAGCTATCAAAGATCGCGTGCCTTTGCATTGCTGTTGGTGGATTTACCAATCCGACGATTTTTGTCATCGCTGCCTTTGATACCGACTTCTGGAATAAAGCTATTTGGAAAATTTTCTCCGCGCTCAGCTTTATTATTACAACAATTGGTTTTGTATGGATTGCCTACAGCTTTCTGATGTTCGCTATTTAGCAACAGATTATTACGTATAAATCGTTCTAATGTTGTTATAGAGCGCCTATATATGGCGCTCTTTTTAATCTAACGTCATATTTTTATATTAATTTTATGAAAGGGTATGCATTCCAGAAAATGAAATATATAAAATGTAGGCTACTAAAATAGCATCTACTTTATTAATTTTATTAAGAATTCAACGTTAACCCTCTATCTCAATATAAAAATTTCTGACTAAGTTTGCTTTTGTCATAAATCTTTAACTTTAGGTCGTTACTCTTATCGAGTTAAAGATTTTTATTGCTTAATTAACTAGTCAGGAGTTTCTATGAAACTATTTGCAAAAAATGCAAAGTCAGTTTTTCTTATTACTGCACTTGTTGGTGCTATGTCATCAACTGTTGCTCATGCCGAACTTAAATTAAACGGTTCTGGTGCCAGCTTCCCTGCTCCACTTTATAACAAATGGTTCAAGGACTACAGCAAACAAACTGATGGTGTGCGTATTGACTATCAATCAAAAGGTAGCGGTGCAGGTATCCAAGACTTTATCAATGAAACTGTTGATTTTGCTGCTAGTGACGCAGCGATGAAAGACAGTGAAATCGAACAAGTGAAAAAAGGCGCTATTTTATTGCCAATGACTGCCGGTGAAGTTGTTCTGTCATACAACTTAGATGGCATCAAAGAATTGAAACTGCCTCGTGACGTTTATCCTGAAATCTTCATGGGTAAAATTACAAAATGGAATGATCCAAAAATTCAAGCAGCTAACCCTGGCGTGAAACTGCCTGATGAAAAAATCACTGTCGTTGTTCGTTCTGACTCAAGTGGTACTAGCTTTGTATTTACTAACCACTTATCAGCGATCAACAGCGAGTTCAAAGAAGCAGTGGGTGGTTCTAAATCTCCGAACTGGCCAAGTGCTGGCACCATTGTTAAAGCCCCTAAAAATGACGGTGTAACTGCCACCATCAAACAAACTCCAGGTGCAATTGGTTATATCGAATATGGTTTTGCCAAACTGACCAAAATGCCAACCGCTGTTCTTGAAAACCAAAAAGGTAAATTTGTGAGTGCAGGTAGCGAAAGTGGTGCTGCAGCATTAGCGACTACACCTTTCCCATCAACAACTCTGCCAGGTAGCGATGTGCCAGACTTACGCGGATGGGCAACGGATCCAGCAGGTGATGATGCCTACCCAATCGCTACATTTACTTGGTTACTTGTCTACAAAAATCAAGACGACGATAAAGCAAAAGCCATGCGTGACTTGATTGAATACATGGTAACCAAAGGTCAAGAATCATCTGAATCTATGGGTTATATCCCATTACCAGAAAACGTCGTTGAGAAAGTTCGCAACGCAGCAAAAATGATTCAGTAATCACGCCGTTGAATACTCAGATTAGAATGCTGCAAGGACCTTTGACCTTGCAGCATTTTCTCTGTTTTAGAGACAGCATAAAACATGTTTCAAATACGAATGAATAATTGATAGGAACGCACATGGTTTACGATCCATTTAAAGAGGCAAGCAGTGATAAAACACTGTCTGCACCACCATCTACCACTGATTATTTAAAAGACTCTGTATTCCGTTCTTTTGCTTATTTTTGCGCCTTATCCATTATTCTTTTGGTCGCCTATATCATTTTTGAATTAGGCTCACAGGCATTACCTGCCATTAAAACACACGGCCTTGGTTTTATTACCGGCACCACCTGGGATACCAATGAAGGTGTGTTTGGTGTATTGCCAGAAATCTGGGGCACATTATATAGCTCATTTTTGGCACTACTCCTTGGTGGCTTTTTAGGTGTGGCAATTGCTATTTTCTTAACCCAGAGCTTTGTTCACGCTAAATTCGAAATGATTTTTAGAACGATCATCGAATTATTAGCTGCTATTCCTTCTGTTGTTTACGGTTTGTGGGGTATCTATGTGCTTATCCCATTAATCAGACCCGGCGCGCAGTGGTTACATGACACATTAGGCTGGTTTCCATTATTTGGTACAGACCTTAGCGGACCAGGTCTCGCACCCGCCGCCCTGGTTTTAGCCATTATGATTCTACCCACCGTGGCAGCTATATCTGCCGATGCTTTCCGTCGCATTCCTTATAAAGTGAAAGAAGCGGCTTATGGCATGGGTGCAACAAAATGGGAAGTGATCTTAAAAGTCATGTTACCTACCGCCTCGTCCGGAATCTTGGCTGGTCTGGTACTGGGGTTTGGACGCGCTTTAGGGGAAACAATGGCGCTCGCAATGTTGATTGGTAACGTTAACAACATCAGCTTATCGCTGTTTGCCCCGGCAAATACCCTAGCCTCTCTTCTTGCATCAACTTTCCCTGAAGCGGGTCAAATTGAAATCCAGGCATTGATGTATGCGGCATTAGTTCTATTACTGATCACATTCATCGTAAATGTCGCGGGCCTTGCCGTGCAGCAATACACCATGCGTAAATTTGAGGGTAAAAAATGAGTCAATTACAAATGGAAGAGCCAGTATTACCTCCCAGAATTGAATTACCAGCGCTGGAAAAAAATCTTTTTGAGGTAAGAGCCTTAAAAAATTATTTCCTGACCTCAATGGTCTGGGTATTAGCGGTACTCGCCAGCATCCCCTTATTTTCAGTGATTTATATGCTGATAGTTCAGGGCGGCGCAAGATTAGATATGGAAGCGATTACTGCCCTACCACCTGCTGGTTTTGAAATGGGCGGTGGTTTTGGTAACGCGATTGTCGGTACTTTAACCATGGTCGGTATTGCTTCTGCCATCAGTATTCCTATTGGTATCATGGCTGCGCTTTATTTATCCATACTGAACCCTTCGAGCAAGATCGCAACATTGTCACGCTTTTTAGCCAAAGTATTAACTGGCTTCCCTTCAATTTTAGCGGGTGTCTTTGTCTACGCTGTAATTGTTATTACCACGGGCACATACTCGGCTTGGGCAGGTGGTGTGGCATTAGCTGTGCTGATGTTACCAACAGTCACATTGGCCGCTGAAGAAGCCATGAAGCAAGTGCCACAAAAAATGAAAGATGCTGCATTTGGCATGGGCTGTACACGTACTCAAGTGATTCTGAAAGTCGTGCTACCAACGGCTTTACCAGGCATTCTGACTGGTGTGATATTGGCTGTAGCAGGTGCTGCGGGTGAATCGGCGCCATTGTTGTTCACTGCCTTATTTAGTAACTACTATATGGCTGAACTAGCTGAACCTACAGCCTCTTTATCCATTCTGATTTACAACTTTTCTGGCATGCCATTTGAAAATCAGCTTGAACTTGCTTGGGCGGCCTCTCTGGTACTTGTCTTACTTGTGCTGTTTTTCAATATTCTGGCCCGCGTTGTCGGCAGATCAAAATTTAAAGAATAACGGAAGGAAAATCTATGAACATGCAAACCGATACCGGTGAATTCATTGCTAAAAAGTACGAGCCAAAAGGCCCTGTTGTTTTAGACTGCCATGTAAAAAACATTTACTACGGTGATTTCAGAGCGGTCAGAGACACCACGATTCCTATTGAGAAAAATAAAGTCACTGGCTTTATTGGCCCATCGGGTTGTGGCAAAAGCACTGTATTACGCAGTATGAACCGGATGAATGACCTTATTGACTCATTCCGTTTTGAAGGCCATATCCAATATCACAAGCACGATATTTACAGCAAAAAAGTGGATGCTGTAATCGTAAGACGTTATATCGGTATGGTCTTTCAGTTGCCTAATCCCTTCTCGATGAGCATTTATGACAATGTCGCATTTGGTTTGAGATTAAATGGTTATAAAGGTGATGAAGAAGAGATGGTGGTCAAAGCACTTAAACGTGCAGCTATTTGGAATGACGTTAAAGATAAACTGAAAAATAGCGGTTTATCACTATCAGGTGGCCAGCAACAACGTTTGTGTATTGCCAGAGCCATTGCGACAGAACCTGATGTGTTATTAATGGATGAACCTTGTTCAGCACTGGATCCGATTGCTACACGTCAGATCGAAGAACTGATGGTGGAATTAAAACAGCATTATAGTGTGGCCTTAGTCACGCACAATATGCAGCAAGCAACACGCGTGGCTGATACAACAGCGTTCTTAGGTGTGGATATTTCACAAGGTGGCCGTACGGGTTATCTGGTGGAAATGGATGAAACTAAGAAGATTTTTGAAGACCCTCAGCAGTTATTAACGAAACAATACGTGCGAGGTGAGTTTAGTTAAGCTAAACCGTTATTATGGGGTCATCATCATTTAACGCAGTTCACAATGCAACGCACGATCTGACAAGCAATATTGCTCGACTGGATATTGCTGCTGTCAGGTCACGTCTGCTTAATACGAAAAAAACCTTCGACAAAATTAATCAAACACTCAGCGTAAAAAGAACGCCGCCTTCAACAGAAGTGATTGAAAACCTAGTAGCAGGTTACGCCAAGATCGACTTTTATCTGGCTAATGGTATAGAACTTTTCGCTATGGGTAACTCACACCTGTTGTTAGAGTTGAACCATATTGTTCTTTACCACACTTCATCAATATCTAAAGAAGAGTCTCAACATCAGTTTGAGGCAACAAAAGCCCACTTTTATGCAGCTCGCAATGGCGGAATTGGTCAACTCATGGATTGGTTAGCCTTAAATCAACATACCAATGTCTGGAAACGAACAGCGGGATTGTTTACCAATATTTTGAGTCAGCCACAGCTTTTTCTGGAAGGAAATCACCGTACAGGCTCGTTAATTATGAGCTACCTGCTCATGAGAGAAGGATATCAGCCATTTGTATTGTCTTATGATAATGCCAGACATTTTTTTGAACCTGCCGAGCTGACAAAAAAACGTCGCAAGAAATCATTAGTCGACGATTTTATTTATCTGCCAAAACAAACACGCAAATTTGCCAAACTGCTAAAAGATGAGCAAAAAAGACAATCTTTCCTGCAAACTTGACTAGTGATAGCGCGTGTTAGATTTTTTTTCTTTTAATTCGCCCCGGTTAGCTTCGATAATTTTTTGAAATTTCTCGGGGTCTTTGCGAAGAATATCAATGTATTCGGTCACCAACTCATGCCAGTTATTACCACCATGGATAGAAAACTTCTCTAAAGCCAGCAACAGAAACTTGGCCGCTACTCTGAGTTGTTTGCTATCTGCCTCACCATACCAATCGAGTAGCTCTTCATAAAGCGCCTCAATTTTTTCCAGAGGCGTGAACTCTACAATCATATCTTGAGAATCTTTTTTACTCATATTAGCGGCTTTTATTTCTTGAATGGTTCAAATGGATAGAGGTCGCGTTAGCTGGCTCATTCTGAATTAAGCAGACTGAACACCAGAGAAATCAGCCTTTAGTATATGTATTATATCGAAATATCCGTGACCGAATCTGAATAAAATCAGGCTAATTCATCTCAGCGTCTCGCTGTCTTTTACAGTTAAACCACTAACTAAACAAACATTTTACGATCATTACCACTCAACAGATTCAAAGTATAAAAAAACAACTTTGTACAGAAACTGTCCACTTGTCTGAGATTCCAGACAGCATTTATTTATGGAAACAAGTGCAATTAATTCCTTTTTTTGACTGTTAGTCTTTCCCAACCCCTCGGGGATTATCAAACATGATTTTGTGTTTGGTAAATGATGACTTATAGAAAAGCCCTATGTTTTTTTATACGTCAGCGTTTGGTACAGAAGTGGCGACTTCAGCTTCCGCCACTCCTCTATCTTAAGTTTGAAGGGAAAATTTATGAAAAAAACGACAATATCTCTGGCACTAATGTCAGTGGCTCTGCCTATTACAAGTTATGCAGATGAATTGCTTTCTATGCAAAAAGACCCCAATGAGTGGGTTATGCCGGCAGGTAACTATGCCAACCATCGTTATAGTGAATTAACAGATATCAATAAAGAAAACGTCAAAGATCTGAATATGGCCTGGTCATTTTCTACAGGTGTATTAAGAGGTCATGAAGGTAATTCACTTGTTATTGGCGATACCTTATATATTCATACGCCATTTCCAAACATTGTGTATGCGTTAGATTTGAACAATGACGGTGCTATCAAATGGAAATATGAACCAAAACAAAACTACGATGATACCGTGCCGGTTATGTGCTGTGATGTCATCAATCGTGGTTTAGCTTATGGTGATGGCAAAATCTTCCTGAATCAGGCTGATACAACATTGGTAGCGCTTGATGCTAAAACTGGTGAAGTCGTTTGGTCTGATAAACGCGATGATCCTAAAGTAGGTGCAACTAACACCGGTGTCGCTCACGTATTTAAAGACAAAATCGTAGTGGGTATCTCTGGTGGTGAGTTTGGTGTTCGTGGTTATGTTCAGACTTATGATTTAAATGGTAAGTCTTTATACAAAGCCTATAGCACAGGTCCTGATGCAGAAATGTTAGTGGATCCAGAGAAAACAACTTCAATGCTGAAACCTATCGGTGAAAACTCATCTTTAAAAACATGGCAAGGTGATCAGTGGAAAATTGGTGGTGGTACCACTTGGGGTTGGTATTCTTATGATCCTGATCTCAATCTGTTCTACTACGGTACAGGTAATCCATCGACATGGAATCCATTACAACGTCCTGGTGACAATAAGTGGACCATGTCATTGTTTGCTCGTGATTTAGATACTGGCATGGCTAAATGGGTTTACCAAATGACGCCACATGATGAATGGGATTACGATGGTGTAAACGAGGTGATTCTGGCCGATCAGAAAGTTAAAGGCAAAATGTACAAAACAGCGGTTCACTTTGACCGTAACGGCTTTGGCTACACCATGGATCGCGCATCAGGTGAGTTATTAGTGGCTAACAAATTTGATCCCTCTGTTAACTGGGCAAATAGCGTTAATTTGAAAACAGGCTTACCTGATCGTAATAAACAGTACTCACCAGAATATAACGGTGAAGACACAAGCACGACCGGAATTTGCCCGGCAGCACATGGTGCTAAGGACCAACAACCTGCCGCATATTCACCAAAAACAGGCTTGTTCTATGTACCTACCAATCATATTTGTATGGATCTGGAACCGTTCCAAGTGGAATATTTAGCCGGTCAACCGTATGTTGGTGCTGAAGTAAATATGTTCGCCGCTGAAAAAGACAATATGGGTAACTTTATTGCCTGGGATGCTCGCGAAGGTAAAATCGTCTGGTCAGATAAAGAGCGATTCTCAGTATGGTCAGGCGCTCTGGCAACGGCCGGCGATGTTGTCTTCTACGGTACATTAGAAGGCTATTTAAAAGCAGTAGATGCGCAAACTGGTCGTGAATTATGGCGCTTCAAAACACCATCAGGCATTGTAGGTAACGTCAATACATACAAACATGATGGCAAACAATACATCGCTGTATTATCAGGTATTGGTGGCTGGGCAGGTATTGGTATGACCAATAATCTGGAAAATGATACTGATGGCTTAGGCGCTGTAGGTGCCTATAAATCTCTATCAAGCTGGACTTCATTAGGCGGCGTTCTGAGCGTATTCAGCCTATAAGATCAACTTAATAGTATAGATTGACACAGTGCATAAGGCTCCGGTGATAGAAATATCACCGGAGTTTTTTTATGGGACTCTGTTTATTTTCTTGTATGAGCGAATAAACTGATTGCATTTAATATCATCCTCAACGAGCTATAATCTTTTTAAGCTAGTTTTCTTAAGACAAAAAAAAGCCCTCATCAGAAAACTGAAAGGGCGAAGGGAAAACCAATGAAAGCCGTAAAGCTGGAATCAATAATAGAGAAATAAAGGCTCTCTCAATATAGGAAAAACTCCCTTTATCTCTCAGTAAACTCATTTTAAGGCTTTCAGACAACCGCTCTTATCATATCCAAGCCCGAACCTTCTCACTCATTTATCGACAACAGCAGACTTATCCACTCACGCAACGAGAACCTCTTTTTGAATATACAAAAACAACAAAGATAAAGAGGAAAATGATTGATCTAGTATCTATATTAAAATGCAATCTTTAAGGCAAGAATGCTGAAGCTTCCCACACCAGGTAAAAAAAAGGCCCTGCAAGCAGGGCCTTTTCTACATCAATTGATGCTGTCTTGTTTTATTCGTTTACAACGAAGTCAACACGACGGTTTTTCGCTCTTCCAGCTTCTGTATCATTAGTGGCAACTGGGAATTTTTCGCCCATACCGACTGGAATCAGATAGCTGCCGTTAATACCACGTGAAGTCAGGTAATCAACAACAGACTGTGCACGTTCTTGTGACAGTTTTTGGTTGTAAGCTTCACTACCGATGCTATCAGTGTGGCCTTCAACACGGACTTCAACAACACTGTCAGTATCTTTCAGAACAGCTACCGCTTCTTCAAGAATTTGTTTCGCATCATCAGTCAAAGTTGCTTTATCAAATGCGAAGTTAACACCTTCTAAAGACAATACTTTTTCACCGGCTAATGGGCAACCATCTTGGTCAACGATAACGCCTTTCGGTGTGTTAGGGCACAGATCTTTATAATCAGGCACTGCATCACCATCAGAATCTAACGCACAACCTACACGGTCAACAGTGACACCAGGAGGAGTTTGTTGGCACATATCGATACCGTCATAAACACCATCTTTATCAGTGTCATATGCGCAACCATTTTGGTCAACTAAAGCACCTGGAGGTGGTTCTACAGCACAGACAGGTTTTTCAACAGCTGCCACTTCTTGTTCTTCATCACCGTTCGGGCAGAGTAATAGCGCTAACATTGAACCGACGACTGCGCCACCAGCAGAAGCATCAGAGTCACCAACGGCAGCACCAGCAGCACCACCAGCTAAAGCACCACCTACTGCACACATAATGTTTTGGTTAGTTGTTTTCGGATTACCCGCACAACCAGCCAGCAAAGCTATTGCAAACGCTGCTGACAGGAGTTTTGATAATTTCATATTGCCTTCCTTTTCCGTAGAAAAATAAATGAACACGTCTTAAAATTGATTTGCTCAATACCGAGTGTGGTACTTTCGCTACATATTAAACCAGTATTTGCCTGACGTCTAATAGATCTTATTAGTGATTGCGTGAACGCTGTGTCAAAAAAACAACAATCACATACGCCCTATTACATCCTCAGGTTCCGCTTGTAGAGATAAACTGGAAACAGCACTATCTTTGGCTAATTCGCCGGACTCCATGCCTAGCTTGATCATTAAGCGTACTTCATTGGCTGAATCGGCATTACGTAAAGCTTCTTCGTAGCTAATATCACCTGCTTTATATAAATCATAGACAGCTTGATCGAACGTCTGCATCCCAAGCTCTTTAGAACGTTTCATTACTTCTTTGATTTCATAAATCTTGCCTTTCTCAATTAAATCAGCAATCAGCGGCGTATTAAGAAGTACTTCAACCGCAACAGCCCTGCCCGATCCATCTTTTTTAGGAATGAGTCGCTGAGCAATAACCGCTTTAAGATTTAATGAAAGATCCAAAAATAATTGTTGATGACGCTCTTCAGGGAAAAAGTTGATAATCCTATCCATTGCCTGATTCGCATTATTAGCGTGTAAGGTTGATAAACAAAGATGGCCGGTTTCTGCAAAGGCTACACCGTAATCCATGGTCTCACGTGTACGTATCTCACCAATCATGATGACATCCGGCGCCTGACGCAGTGAATTACGTAAAGCCACTTCATAAGAATCTGTATCAATCCCCACTTCCCTTTGTGTCACCACACATCCGGCATGCTTATGATCAAACTCAATAGGATCTTCAATCGTCAGAATGTGGCCTGTACTGTTTTGATTGCGATAACCGATCATCGCCGCCAATGTGGTTGACTTACCACTGCCTGTCGCCCCGACAAATATGACTAAGCCTCGTTTAGTCATCGATAATTCCTTGATGACCTGAGGCACATGAATTTCTTCAATGGTAGGAATTTCATCTTTGATACGGCGCATGACCATGGCGATTTTATTACGCTGGTAAAGCGCGCTGATACGGAAACGACCTGCGCCTTTCGTCTCCAGAGCATAATTACACTCTTTTTCACGTTCAAATGTTTTTTTCTGAGCATCTGACATCGTGCTCAATACTAAATCTCTGGCCTCATCATCCTGCAGTACGTCCTGAGAGAGCGTTGCCATTCGGCCATTCACTTTCAAGGTAACCGGGCGGCCAGCGGTAATAAATACATCTGAGGCATCATGTTTCACTGCGGCTTTTAGTATCGTGACAATTTCCATACCACACTCCTCTAACGGAATAAGTCTTTATTAACAGCACGTGGTAATGCCTCTTGTTTGGTGACCTTTTGTCGTCTGACTAAATCCTGCAAACACTGATCTAAGGTTTGCATTCCAATAGCGCCGCCCGTCTGAATAGCCGAGTACATCTGCGGTACTTTGTCTTCTCGAATCAGGTTTCTGATAGCCGGAGTGCCAATCATAATTTCATGTGCAGCGATGCGTCCGCCTCCCACTTTCTTCATCAATGTCTGCGAAATAACGGCACGTAATGATTCTGACAACATGGAGCGCACCATATCTTTTTCCGCAGCAGGGAAAACATCAATAATCCGGTCAATAGTTTTGGCTGCCGAGGATGTATGTAAGGTACCAAACACCAAATGCCCGGTTTCTGCGGCTGTCAGCGCCAGTCTGATTGTCTCCAGATCACGTAACTCACCGACCAGGATAATATCCGGATCTTCACGCAGCGCACTTCGAAGTGCTTCACTAAAGCCATGTGTATCTCGATGCACTTCACGCTGATTAATCAAACATTTTTTACTTTGATGCACAAATTCGATTGGGTCTTCAATCGTCAGAATATGTTCATTATCTTTTTCATTTCGATAATTAATCATGCCGGCCAACGTAGTGGACTTACCTGAACCTGTAGGCCCGGTGACCAACACAATACCGCGATGATTATCCGCGATGGTTTTAAAAATATCGGGAGCGCCCAGTTCTTCCAGACTGAGTACTTTTGATGGAATCGTTCTGAAAACGGCAGCAGCACCACGGTTCTGATTAAACGCATTAACACGAAAACGTGCCAGCCCCGGTACTTCAAATGAAAAATCAGCTTCAAGAAATTCTTCAAAATCTTTACGCTGTTTATCATTCATAATGTCGTAAATCATCGCGTGGACATCTTTATGTTCCATCGCCGGCAGATTAATGCGCTTGATATCACCATCCACACGAATCATTGGCGGCTCACCTGACGAAACATGTAAATCCGAAGCATTGTTTTTTGCGCTGAACGCAAGCAATTCAGTAATATCCATCAACGATTCCTATGCGGTTTGGTGTAGTCTAGTTAATTCAAAATTTAAGCAATGAGTATAAAGGTATCGCGCCCTTATGAGGCTTGCAACATGACAGATGTAAAAAAACGTTTCCAACAAATTCATCACGAAATAAGCACATCGGTATCAGCGGCAAAACGTGATCCACAATCGGTGCAGTTACTGGCTGTTAGCAAAACATGGCCAGCCGATGCCCTGCGTGAAGTAGCCGCATTAGGCCAACGCCAGTTTGGTGAAAATTACCTGCAGGAAGCCTTAGATAAAATTGACGCTTTAGCCGATCTTGATTTGGAGTGGCATTTCATTGGTCCTATCCAATCAAATAAAACCCGTGATATCGCCGGGCATTTTGACTGGGTTCAGAGTGTCGACAGAGAAAAAATTGCACGGCGCCTAGATGAACACAGACCTGACTCACTGGCACCACTCAATGTCTGCATACAGATCAATATTGACGAAGAAGAGACCAAGTCCGGTACCAGCCCAGAAAAGTTACTGACGTTAGCTGACTACATTGCAACACTCGATAAGCTCAATCTAAGAGGACTGATGGTGATTCCCTCGCCCAAAAACTCCGTCGCCGATAAAAAAGACAGCTTCTCACGTGCTTATGAACTTTTTCAGCAATTACGTCAGAAATACCCGCAGGTAGATACCTTATCTATGGGAATGACAGCAGACATGTCTACAGCCATCGCTTCTGGCAGTACAATGGTACGCATTGGTACAGCATTATTTGGACAACGTGAGAAACGTTAGCTCCTCAATGCGACAGACTCAGACGATAATACATACAAGGTGAACAAATGAAACAATGCACAATCGCATTTATTGGTGGCGGCAATATGGCGCGTAGCCTGATTGGTGGCCTGATTAGCAATCAATTTACTGCAGAAAATATTCACGTTTCAGATGCGAATACCGAAGCGCTGGACAATTTAGCCTCACGCTACAATGTAAAAACCTTTACTGATAATCTCGCCGCAATTGCCGATGCAGATGTCATCATCCTGGCCGTGAAACCGCAGCAGTTACAATCAGTCATTCGCCAAATTTCGCCAGCCTGGCAGCAGGATAAATTACTCATCTCCATCGCTGCTGGAATCAGGTTGGATGACATTTCTCGCTGGTTAGACTTTGATGGTGCTGCTATCGTCAGAGCTATGCCAAATACGCCCTCGCTGGTTCAGGCAGGCGCTACCGCACTCTGTGCCAATGACTATGTGACATCCGCACAGCATGAGCTGGCCGAATCCATGCTCAGAGCTGTTGGTCTGGCATTATGGATTAGTGATGAAAAACAGATGGATGCCGTAACAGCCTTATCTGGCAGCGGACCAGCCTATTTCTTCCTGGTACTTGAAGCCCTGCAAACAGCAGGAATGGAGTTAGGTCTTCCAGAAGAAACTGCCAGATTATTAGCGCTGGAAACCAGTTTTGGTGCCGCTAAAATGGCACTGGAAAGTGATGAATCAGCCTGCGTGCTTCGTCAACGAGTCACCTCACCAGGTGGCACAACAGAACGTGCCCTGGATGTGTTTGAACAAGGTGATTTGCGAGGCTTGTTTAAACAAGCACTCACAGCGGCAGCGCAGCGGGCTGATGAACTAGCTGAACAATTAGGACAAGACTATGACTAGTAGTTACATCAGTAATCCTCTTATTTTTCTTATCGATACCCTTATCTATTTATACATGGTCGTTGTTGCGCTGCGTTTGATTATGCAGTGGGCCCACTGGGAGTATCACAATCCTATGGTGCAGTTTATTATCAAACTCACCCAGGCACCGGTGAAATTTCTTCGCCGTTTTATTCCTGCCGCAGGTCGCTGGGATACGGCCACTTTGGTATTACTGATTGTTGTAGCACTGATAAAAATCATTGCCGTTGGCATTCTCGCTGGCGTATTACCCAAAGGTCTTTTCTGGCTGACAATACTCTTTGCAGAGCTCTTTCAGCTGTTTATCAATATTTTCACCGTCAGCATCATCATCGAAGTGATATTAAGCTGGGTCACGCCCGCAGGAAGTTATAATCCAGTGGCGCCGTTAGTCAGCAAGATGAATGCCCCTTTACTTCGCCCTGTTAGAAGAACCATTCCGCCTGTTGCAGGTGTAGACTTATCTCCACTGTTTGTATTACTGGGATTACAAGTTTTATCGATGTTAGTCATGCCGCTATTAGCAGGTCGCTATATATGATCCAGATTGCGCTGCAACGGCAGTCTGATTAGACTTAACGCTTTTTTACGGGAATCAACCATATATGCCGGAATCTATACCAGCTGACTCTGTTGGTCTGGTGAAACCATCGACAATTCATATCGATACGCCACTTCAGCTTGACTGTGGTAAGACACTACCGAGTTATGACTTAGTCTATGAAACCTATGGCTCATTGAATGAGGATGGGAGCAATGCTGTATTGATTTGTCACGCCCTCTCAGGTGATCACCATGCCGCCGGTTTCCATACGATGGAAGATCGCAAACCCGGTTGGTGGGATACAGCTATAGGTCCAGGCAAGGCGATTGATACCAACCATTTTTATGTGGTCTGTCTGAATAATCTGGGTGGTTGCAAAGGTTCAACTGGTCCAAACACGATTAATCCTGAAACGGGCGAGTTATATGGCCCTGACTTTCCTATTCTGACCGTGCCTGATTGGGTTCGTAGTCAAGCAATGCTGGCTGATCGGCTAGGTATTCAGCAATGGGCAGTCGTCATTGGTGGCAGCTTAGGTGGCATGCAGGCTTTGCAGTGGTCAATCAGCCTGCCAGAACGTGTTCGCCATGCTATCGTCATCGCAGCTGCACCTAAACTTTCAGCACAAAATATTGCGTTTAATGAAGTGGCTAGAACGGCGATAAAATCTGATCCTGATTTCCATGATGGTTATTACATAAAACATAACACCCTGCCACGCCATGGCTTGGGATTGGCACGTATGTTAGGACATATTACCTATCTGTCAGATGAGGCCATGGGTGAAAAGTTTGGTCGCGAATTACGTAATGGTGCCATTCAATATGGCTACGACGTCGAGTTTCAAATTGAAAGTTACCTACGTTATCAAAGTACCAGTTTCGTTGAACGCTTTGATGCCAACACCTATTTATTAATGACCAAAGCACTGGATTATTTTGACCCGGCACAGGACTTTAACGATGATCTTGTCGCTACCGTTACGAATATTCAGGCTAAGTCGCTTATCATCTCATTTACCAGTGACTGGCGCTTCTCACCTGAACGCTCAAAAGAAATCGTCAACGCCATGCTGGCTGCCGGTAAATCCGTCTGTTATGCCGAAATTGAAGCTCACCAGGGCCATGATGCGTTTTTAATGCCCATACCTCGCTATTTGGAAATCTTTGGCACCTATATGCAACAAATTGCTGCGGAAGGAGTGAAATAATGGCCTTACGTGTCGATCAGCAAATCATCAGTGACTGGATTCCTGATGGCGCCAAAGTGCTGGATTTAGGTTGTGGTAACGGTAGCCTGCTTAAACATCTGCAACAAAGAAACATCACCGGCTATGGCTTAGAAATTGATAACAGTAAATTTGCTGAATGTATCGAAGCTGGAATCAATGTTATCCAGGCAGATCTGGATGAAGGTTTAGCGCAGTTTGCCGATCAGAGTTTTGACTTTGTGATCTTGTCACAAACCTTACAAGCGATTCAGCGCCCTGACTTTTTATTGCAAGAAATCGTTCGTGTTGGCAAAAATGGCATTATCGGTTTCCCTAACTTTGGTCACTGGCAATGCCGTGTGCAACTAGCACTAGGTGGAAAAATGCCGGTCTCCAAAACACTTCCGAATGCTTGGTTTGAAACACCAAATATTCACTTATGCACAATCCAAGATTTTGAGAACCTTTGTGCTGATCATCAACTCAAGATTCATAACAGAAGCATTGTTAACCACAACAATAAAGACAGCTTAGGAATACGATGTCTGCCTAACTTATTTGGTCAGGTCGCGATTTACCGAGTTCAAAAACAACATGATTAAACAATATCAAAAAGAATTTATCGAGTTTGCCATTGCCACAGGTGTTTTGCGGTTTGGTTCATTTACACTGAAGTCTGGTCGTCAAAGCCCCTATTTCTTTAACAGCGGCTTGTTTAATAGCGGTGCCAGTCTGGCTAAGCTCGGTCGGTTTTATGCTCAAACTATTGCTGACTCTGGACTGGAGTTTGATGTGTTATTCGGGCCAGCCTACAAAGGTATACCACTAGCCTCTACCACCGTGGTCGCCTTAGCCGATCAGCACAATCAAGATATGCCTTATGTTTTCAACCGAAAGGAAATCAAAGATCACGGTGAAGGTGGTCAATTGGTTGGCGCTGAATTGAAAGGCAAAGTACTTATTATCGATGATGTTATCTCCGCTGGCACCTCGGTCAGAGAGTCTGTTGAAATAATCCGTGCTGCAGGCGCTGAACCCGCCGGTGTTATTATCGCTTTAGACAGACAGGAACGTGGTCAAGGTCAGCTTTCTGCCATACAAGAAGTTCAGGCCGAACATAATATTCCTGTGTTGAATATCATTTCTCTGAACGACCTTTTAGGTTACCTTAAAGATAGTCCTGATTTTGGTGAGTATTTACCAGCAGTCACTGCTTATCGGGAACAATTTGGTGTAGCTTGAACATCAGCCATAAATTAATTTTGCGGATATACACAAAGTCACAATTTCAAAAGCACGTTTAATCCAGCGGTTACCGTGTTTTATTGCCAGATGAGATCCGAGATAACCGCCCAGTAAAGAACCAAGTAGTAATGCGGGTAGCCAGTCCCAACGAATATTCCCCAGCAGCCCTAATGTGATAGCGCCAGCGCCATTCCAAAATAGACCGACCATTATCAGCGTGTAGGCGACTGCACGCTGATAATCCATACCAAACCACCCTACCAGCCATAGTGTCACGAAAAGCCCCGTACCTGAGGTTAGAGAGCCATTTAAGAAGCCTATCAGGAACAAGATCAGTCCACCGCTAACACAGCCCATCCAGTCTCGGTGTACAGGCTCATAGTTTTGCCCTAACTGTGGTTTCAAAATAGAGTAAATCCCCAAGCCACCGGTCAATATTCCAAGCGCTATCTCTGCCATGCGATCAGGGATGAGTAAAATAATATTTCCACCCAACACAACTCCGGGTAGCCCGGTCAGCAACATTAAAACAACAAACTGTCGTTCCAAACGACTTGTTTTCAAATATCGCAAAACAGCTCCAACACCCAAAGCGACACTGGCCACTTTATGGGTCGCTAAAGCCACAGAAAAACTTAAACCAAGGAAAATTAGAACGGGAAATTGAATAAGGCCGGCACCACCACCAGAGAAGGCAGAAAAAGTATTGGCTACCAATGAAACCAAAAACAAGATAAATTGATCAAGAAAATTCAATTGTTGACTCCAATCACGCAGACAAGATCATGATACCTAAACTACCCCTGTTGATATTTTGCTCTACATTTAGCCTTTCAGTCAGTGCAGGTCAGTTGTATCGCTTTCCTGATGAGAACGGAGTCATGACTCTCAGCACAACATTACCATCAGCCGCGTCACAAAAAGGCTACGATATTATCGACTCTGAAACCATGCGCCTGATTGAACGCGTTCCTGCAGCCTTAACTGAGCAGGAACTACTTGAGCAGGCCGCCAAACAAAAAGTCGAAGAAGAAGCACGTCTACAAGCAGAAGAACAGGCTAAACAGGCAGAAGAAGCTCGACAAGCGCAACAAACTTACGATAAAACCTTACTGATTACTTATCGTTCTGAAGCAGATCTTATTCGCGCTCGCGATAGTGATATTGCTTATCGGCAAGAACAAATTGCTATGCATCAACAAAAACTCCCTGAGCTCAAGCAATACCTCTATGAACTACAAAATGAAGCCGCTCAACGTGAGCTAAGTGGGGCGAAAGTCACCGCCAATATGCAAAAACGCCTAGATGCAGCTAAAGAGGAAATTCAAGTCAGACAACAAGCTATTACCGAACTTAAAACAGAAATTACAGAATTACAGTCGAAGTATCAGCACGATCTTGAACGTCTTAATTATCTGCTTAAACGTAAACAGTGACTACACTAAGGTATCTAAAACAGATAACAACTGCTGATTTTCACCCGCTGTACCGATAGAGATTCTTAAAAACTGATTAATTCTCGGCTTAGTGAAGTGTCTGACGATAATGCCTTCTTTTCTGAGCCCGGCAGCAATTTCTACAGCATCTACCTGCTTGTGTGAAGCAAAAACAAAGTTTGCAGCAGATGGCAGGACATCAAATCCCAACTCCTCAAGACCCGCTAATACTTTATTCCGCTCATCGATCACCGCTTGGCAGGTTTCATTGAAATAAGCTTTATCATTCATTGCAGCAACACCAGCCGCAGAAGCCAAGCTGTCAACAGGATAAGAATTAAAACTATCTTTAACTCTGATTAATCCTTCAATGAGATCAGCTTGACCAATCGCATAGCCAACTCTCATTCCAGCCAGTGAGCGTGATTTTGACATGGTCTGCACAATTAACAGATTGGGGTAATCTTTTACAAGACTAACCGCAGACTCACCACCAAAATCAATATAGGCCTCATCTATTACCACAACAGACTCAGTATTCTTCTTTAACAGTCGTTCGATTTCAGACAGCGCTAATAAACAGCCTGTCGGGGCATTTGGGTTGGGAAAAATAATCCCGCCATTCATGCGGTCATAGTCATCAATATTAATACTAAAATCATGACTAAGTGGAACAGTGTCATAGCTTATCTGATAAAGCTGACAATACACCGGGTAGAAGCTGTAGCTGATATCTGGGAATAGAATAGGTGCGTCTTGTCTGAAGAATGCATTAAATACATGCCCAAGCACTTCATCAGAACCATTTCCAACAAATACCCAAGCAGAATCAATCCGGTAAAAATCAGCAATTGCTTGGCGTAGCTCGGTCGATGTGGGATCCGGATATAAACGTAAGCGATCACTGGCCGCCATGCGAATAGCCTCAATCACTTTTGGTGATGGACCATACGGATTTTCATTCGTGTTGAGCTTCGTTAAATTGGCCAGTTTAGGTTGTTCACCTGGCACATAAGGGTCTAACTCTTTAACAAAACCGCTCCAAAAGCGACTCATGATTAATCCTTAAGACGATATTCTGCTGATCTAGCGTGTGCAGTAAGACTTTCACCACGCGCTAAAACTGAGGCAATCTGACCTAAACTTTGTGCGCCTTGTGCAGACACCTGAATCAAGCTGGAACGTTTTTGGAAGTCATAGACACCCAGCGGCGAACTGAATCTTGCTGTTCTTGATGTCGGTAATACGTGGTTAGGTCCCGCACAATAATCACCCAAAGCCTCAGGTGTATAGCGGCCTAAGAAAATAGCACCGGCATGACGGATTTTCTTTGCCATTTCCATCGGTTCATCGACAGATAATTCTAAGTGTTCAGCAGCGATAAAGTTGGCAACCTCAACAGCCACATCCATATCGTCAACGTGAATAAGCGCTGCACGATTTTTGAGTGATGTGGTGATAATGTCTTTACGTTCCATGGTCGGCAAAAGCTTAGCAATTGAAGCTTTCACTTTTTCCAGGAAATCGGCATCAGGCGAGATCAATATCGATTGTGCATCTTCATCATGTTCTGCCTGTGAAAACAGGTCCATAGCAATCCAATCAGGATCGGTTTTACCATCACAAATCACCAAAATCTCAGAAGGTCCGGCAATCATATCAATACCAACGGTACCAAAAACCATGCCTTTTGCAGTCGCCACGAAGATGTTACCTGGCCCCACAATCTTATCTACCTGTGGAATAGTTTCCGTACCGTAGGCCAGTGCAGCTACAGCTTGAGCACCACCCACAGCAAAGATACGATCGACGCCTGCAACGGCAGCCGCTGCCAGTACCAACTCATTGACTTCACCATTCGGTGTCGGTACCACCATAATTAGCTCTTGTACCCCAGCCACTTTTGCCGGAATCGCATTCATTAATACAGAGGATGGATAAGCTGCTTTACCGCCTGGTACATAGAGTCCAGCCCGGTCTAACGGTGTCACCTGTTGTCCAAGCAAAGTACCATCTTCTTCCGTATAGCTCCACGAACTCTGTTTTTGGTGGTCATGATATTGACGCACACGCTGTGCTGCTACTTCAAGCGCTTGCCGTTGTTCTGCCGGAATATTTTCTAATGCCGCTTTTGCTCGCTCCAGAGAAATCTCAAGATCAGACATTTTTTCAGCAGTGACATGATCAAAACGACGGCTATACTCCAGCACGGCTTCATCACCACGTGATTTCACCTCTGCAAGTATTTCCTTAACAATGTCTGTTACTTTGTCATCTGATACACCTTCCCAGGCAAGAATTTCTTCAAGGGAAGACCAGAAATCAGCTTGTGAAGCACTGAGCTGTTTTAATTCAATCATTGTTTTGTTCTCTAACTGCGTCTCTAATGTGTTCAATAAAAGATTGCATCCGTTTGTGTTTCATCTTCATCGACGCTTTATTGACCACTAATCTAGAACTTATATCCGCAATATGTTCCATCGGAATCAAACCGTTAGCACGTAAGGTGTTACCTGTATCGACTACGTCAACGATTCGGTCTGCCAGACCAACCAACGGAGCCAGCTCCATTGAACCATAGAGCTTAATAATTTCAACTTGTTCGCCTTTTTCAGCATAGAAACGGCGAGTACTCTCAACAAATTTCGTGGCTACACGTAATCTACCAGAGCTCGGCTCAACATCAGGCTTACCCGCAGTCATTAATTTACAACGTGCGATTTTCAAATCAACAGGTTCATATAGTTCAGCGTGAGGATGTTCCATCAAAACATCTTTACCTGCGACACCAATATCAGCACCGCCGTATTCAACATAGGTAGGCACATCAGAAGCCCTGACAATAATCAGTTTCACATCAGGCAGATTGGTATCAAGAATCAGTTTACGACTGGTTTCAGGATCATCAACGGGCACAATTCCTGCTGCTGCAAGTAAAGGTAAGGTTTCTTTGAAAATGCGTCCTTTTGATAAAGCAAGCGTCAAGGTATCAGACATTATCTGACCTCGCAGAGCTCGGAATACGACGAATCTTCGCGCCTAACTGCTGCAACTTTTCTTCAATACATTCGTAGCCACGATCGATGTGGTAAATACGCTCTACGACCGTTTCACCCTCGGCAACCAAAGCAGCAAGAACCAGACAGGCAGATGCACGTAAATCAGTCGCCATTACTGGCGCAGCTGTCAGGTAATCGCGCCCCTTACAGACAACAGTGTTACCTTCAATTTGTAAGTTTGCCCCCATTCGTTGCATTTCTTGCACATGCATAAAGCGGTTTTCAAAAACCGTTTCAACAATAGTGGCCTGGCCTTCAGCAATACTATTCAACGCAGTGAACTGAGCTTGCATATCCGTTGGGAAAGCTGGATATGGTGCTGTTCTAATATTCACAGCTTTAGGTCTGTTGCCATGCATGTCGAGAGAAATCCAATCATCACCGACACTGATGGATGCCCCAGCCTCTTCAAGCTTTAACAAAACAGACTCTAATTGATTGGCATCAGTATCTTTTAACTTAACTCGTCCACGGGTCAACGCGGCTGCTACGAGATAGGTACCTGTTTCAATGCGGTCCGGTAATATCTGATACTTGGTACCTGATAATGACTTAACCCCCTCAATCACCAGTGTGGCAGTTCCGATGCCAGATATTTTTGCCCCCATTTGATTCAGATAATTGGCTAGATCGACAACTTCCGGCTCTCTCGCTGCATTTTCAATGGTGGTAGTACCTTGCGCTAAAGTGGCCGCCATCATGAGATTCTCAGTACCGGTAACGGTAACCTGATCCATGAAAATATGCGCACCTTTCAACCCCTTACCACTTGTGGCACGGATATAACCATTTTCAACACGTATGTCTGCACCCATTTGCTGTAAGCCACGCAGATGTAGATCGACCGGACGTGAACCAATCGCGCAGCCACCAGGAAGTGATACGTCTGCTTTGCCATATTTTGCTAATAGTGGCCCAAGCACCAGAATAGAAGCTCGCATGGTTTTGACAAGGTCATATGCCGCTTCGGTGTCGGTCAATGTGGTTGGGTCAATAACAACACCAGACCGTTCATCAACGGTAAGTGTGACCCCCATGCGACCAAGTAACTCAAGTGTAGTGGTAATGTCATGCAGATGTGGCACATTACCGATACGTACAGCAGAGTCAGCCAGTAATGCTCCCATTAAAATGGGTAACGCAGCATTCTTAGCACCTGATATACGTATTTCACCGTCTAGTGCTACACCGCCACTAATAATCAATTTGTCCATAACAGTCTTTGTATTGTCTACTGCTAGGCCGCAGAAGTTTTTAATGATAGAGCGTGAATTTCACCACTGGTAAATTTATCTCCCAGCGTTTCTTTCACCATTTTATGTTGTTGTACTAAAGTTTTACCTGCAAAAGACGGACTGACGACGCGAGCATCAAAGTGCTGTCCATCATCACCAAATACCTGTACTTCGGCATCAGGTAATCCGGCTTCAATCATTTGTTTAATATCAGATGCTTTCATGAGTTTATAGCTTTCAAATTTATTTTAGTGGCAGCAATTCATCTAAGCCAGATGCTTTAGCAATAGCGTTCATCTGTTCAGGTAAATGCTTGAATGCGATTGATTTCTTGGCTTTTTTAGCCGCTCTCATCCAATCTACTAGTAAAGCCAAACCTGCGCTGTCAGCCTGAGTGACATGTTGTAAATCAATTTCAATGTCGTTTACCGCATCGAAGACACCTTTTGACTCTATTAAAGCAATCTTTGCTGACTCAAGTGTCATCTCTCCGGTCACTACAAAACGCTTAGAGTGTTCTTCGTATTTGATAGCAAACAATTCGCTCATGATTTTAATTTTGCATTACGGTCAGCTAAATCACTGATCAGATTATCAACACCTTTGTTACGAATCTGTGTAGCAAAGCTTGAGCGGTAATTTGTGACTAAACTTACGCCATCAATTTTCACGTCATAAACTTTCCATGCATTGTCATCATTTTCATACAACGCCAATGACATAGGAATCGGAGGACCTGCTGGTTGAACGACTTCCATAGGTACAGTCACCCGTTTTCTGGAGACATCATCACGGAAAGGTAACAAGCGGATTTCTTCATTTGTATATTCAAGCATAGCGGTCGAATAGGTTCTGATAAGTAGCAGTCTGAACTCTTCAACGAATTTAACTCGCTGCTCATTATCTAGCTGGCGCCAATTTTTACCCAATGCCAATTTAGACATTTTTTCAAAATCAAAATACGGCATAAGAATTTGTTCAACTAACGAGTAAATCTTATCCGGGTTCTGGTTGAGCTCAGCTTTATTATCTTTCAGTGCTTTTAACATTTCATCGGATGCATTTTTAACCAATGCTTGAGGCACAGGCATACTGTCAGCCGAAACCATTAAACTTGTTGCAAGAAAAAAGCCTGCCATCAGAGACAAAATATATTTGCTTATCATTTTCGTGTTCATTTATTCGTTGCCTTCAGCTTTACTGTATAAAAACTGGCCAATAACTTGTTCAAGAACCAGTGCTGGTTGAGTAAGTGTTATGACATCGCCATTTTTTAAAGATTCATCTTCAGCACCAGCAACCAGACCAATATATTGCTCGCCTAATAATCCAGCAGTATAAATACTGGCTGATGTATCAAGCGGAATATTATCAAACTGGGGATAAATATTAAGAGTGACTTTGGCGTCAAATGTCTTTGGATCAAGACTAATATCAGCAACACGCCCTACTCTCACTCCTGCCATCGTGACCGGTGAGCGAACTTTTAAACCACCAATATTTCCAAACTCAGCTGTTACCTGGTATCCCTTTTCTTCCGTTAAGTCACCAAGGTTGCTCACTTTCATTGCTAGCATAAATAACGCAGCAATACCCGCCGCGACAAACATTCCAACAGTAATTTCAGTACTCTTGCTCTGCATCATTCTCTCTAATCTCCAAACATCAACGCAGTCAGTACAAAGTCCAGTCCCAAGATAGCAAAGGCTGAATGTACTACTGTACGAGTTGTCGCTCTACCAACACCTTCCGAGGTTGGCACCGCATCATACCCTTCAAATAAGGCAATCCATGTAACAACAAGACCAAACACGACACTTTTGATCACGCCATTAAAAATATCTTCAAATAAGTCTGTTTTGGCCTGCATCTGAGACCAGAAAGCGCCATCATCAACGCCGAGCAAGCCATGACCGACCAAAAAGCCGCCCAACACACCCACAGCACTAAAAATGGCAGCAAGTAAAGGCATCGAGATAATCCCAGCCAAGAAACGGGGAGCAATAATTCGTTTTATGGGGTCAACAGCCATCATTTCCATACCTGACAACTGTTCTGTACTTTTCATCAGTCCTATTTCGGCAGTCAGTGCAGAACCTGCACGACCAGCGAACAATAGAGCACTGACTACTGGTCCGAGTTCTCTTACCAGAGACAGAGAAACCATGACACCAAGTGACTCTTCAGCACCAAAATCGACAAGCGTATTATACCCTTGCAGTCCGAGTACCATACCAACAAATAGACCAGAAACCAGGATCAGCATCACCGAAAGGACACCGATCGAAAATAACTGCTGTATAACGAGCGAAAACCTCAAAAACAGACCAGGTATGCCTGCTAACATCGCCACTAATAAAAGGTGGGCACGTCCAAGACGCTCGAATGAACCGAGTCCCCATCGTCCAAGGCTTCGAATATAGTTTATCATGCATTATCCTCAGGATTGAGTAAGTCCTCAGCGAAGTCCGGACCAGCGTAATGAAATGGAACTGGGCCGTCCGGCAATCCCTGCATAAACTGCTGAACCCATTGTGAGCCTGAACGTTTCAACTGCACAGGAGAACCGTGTTCGATAATTTTACCCCCTGACATAAGGTAAATATAGTCAGCAATTTCAGCTGTTTCAGCCACGTCATGAGAGACAACAATACTGGTTAATTTCATGGCATCGTTAATACGGTGAATCAGATTAACGAGAGTCCCCATAGAAATAGGGTCCTGACCTGTAAATGGTTCGTCGTACATGATCATCATAGGCTCGAGCGCGACAGCCCGTGCTAAAGCTACACGCCTGGCCATACCACCAGATAACTCGTTTGGTGAAAGATGGCGGGCATTACGAAGCCCTACGGCCTGTAACTTCATCAAAACCAAGTCGCGTATCATCGATTCCGGCAGGTTGGTATGTTCACGCAGCGGAAATGCGACGTTATCAAAAACATTGATATCAGTTAGTAGGGCACCACTTTGAAATAGCATGCCCATACGTTTACGAAGCTCATAGAGCTCAGAGTGAGATAACTTATGAACATCCTGTCCATCGACTTCTATCGTTCCTTTATCTGGGCGTAACTGACCACCAATCAGCTTTAGTAAAGTGGTCTTACCGGTGCCACTTGGTCCCATGATAGCTGTAACCTTACCACGCTGAATGTCGATGTTTACGCCATCAAAAATGACTCGGTCACCACGATAAAAGTGCAAGTCCCTGATTTTTATCAGTGGCACAGGCTTCTCCGCTTGTCTAGTAGAATATAAAGGTCGTTAATTTTCATTAATATGCGTGACTAAGTCAAATATCCTTGTGGAAAATGTTAAATAGTTCCGATACAGTGTGCAGTCCAACTTATGGTGATACGTGTTCGATGACATTTGTTCAGACTGTGTTCAGGATGGCTTTGTTAACGTCACTGTCGGATTTATTGAAAACGGAGATAGAAATAATGAAAAAAATATTACAGTTTTTTGCCATTACACTTGCTGTATTACCGATGGTTGCAAGTGCACATGGTCCAACAAGACAATCTGTTAAAGAATCTGTCTTTATCAATGCTTCACCAGAAAAAGTATGGGCCGTGTTAAGCGACTTTACCGCAATTGATAAATGGCACCCAGCAGTGGCAAGTGTTGAAATGCTAAGTGATAACGAACGTAAATTAACACTGAAAGGTGAAGGTCATCCAACCATCACTGAAAAACTAGAAAAGCTTGATAACGACAAAATGATGATGATCTACAAAATCGAAAAGATGAGCGTTATCAAAACAATTACATACAACAGCAAAGACACACCTTACTACACTCTGCCTGTAAATAACTATAAATCTTGGTTATCAGTCAAAGCGAAAGATGGTGGTTCTGAAGTCACTTGGAAAGGTAAATTCTATCGTTCATTCATGGATAACCCTCCAGTACCAGAAGGTCAAAGTGATGAAGATGCTGTTAATGCCGTTAAAGGTGTTTACACATCAGGTCTGAACAACCTGAAAGCGATGCTGGAAAAATAATTTCATCATGTGGTTTCAAAATGCTCAAAAGGCGACTCTTCTCAGAGTCGCCTTTTTTCTTTCGTTCTGTTTGATTTTGACTAGCTGTACTGATGATAAGCCCGAGTATGCGCTGATTACCAATCAACTCTCGAGTAATGTCAGCGTCATTGATCTCAGCACACAGAGCGTTATCAAAACTATTCCTGTCGGTGAACACCCTGCTGGTATCAGTGTCAGCCCATATCACGATATGGCTTTTGTCACCAATCCAGACGGACAAACGATTTCTGTGCTTGATTTAAAGTCGCTTACTGAAATCCGTCAGATAAAAGTCGGGCCTGGGCCTGTTGGTGTGACATCTTCTAAGGATGGTAAACGCGTCTATGTAGCAGACTGGTACGAAAATAATATTCGAATTATCAATCCTGATTCGGGAGAGTTAATCGATACGATTGCAGTTGGAAAGTCTCCTGCTGGTCTTGTCAGTGATGGAAAACATCAGCGGCTATATGTGGCTAATCGCGATGATAACAGTGTGTCATTCATTGACCTAAACAATGACGAGGTCACCCACACCGTCGATGTAGGTAAGTCGCCATTTGGAGTGGCTATTTCACCTGATGGCTCTCGTGTTTATAGTGTCAACGTTGAAAGTAGTGATGTTACTGCCATTGATACTAAAACAGCCAAAGTCATCAAAACTATTCCTGTCGGAGAATGGCCTTATTGCGCGGTTGTTAGTCGTGATAATAAAAAGCTGTATGTCATCAATCAGGATGAGGCTACCATCTCTGTGGTCGATACCACTTCTTTCAACATTACCAATACTATTGAGATTGAAGATACACCTGAAGGTATAGATATTAGTGCCGATGGTTCACAGCTCTATGCGGTAAACTGGGGAAATAATACCGTTTCTGTAATTGATACAAAAACAGAAAAAGTCATTAATTCCATTGAAACAGGCAAGGGGCCTCGCTCCTTTGGACAGTTTATTACCACCGTTGAATAATGAACTAGATAGTCTCGTGGCAGTGACTTCAGCAGCACTGCCACGAGCAAAACTTCTCGAAACAAAACTTTCTGTGCCAATTAAGGTACTTGATAAGTCATTTGTACAACTATTGGTTGACGATGACCGGTTGAGTTTGCAGGTGCCTGATATCGGTAAGCCTGTTTTTATTGATTTTTCCTCAGGGAAATATGATCACCGCCGTAAATTCGGTGGTGGCAAAGGACAGCCAATAGCCAAAGCTGTTGGCATGAAACAAGGACATACCCCCAACATTATTGATGCTACAGCTGGTTTTGCCAGGGATGCTTTTGTATTAGCCTCTTTAGGAAGTACAGTCACTATGATTGAGCAAAGTCCAGTGATAAGTTTGCTGATCGAAGATGCATTGCAACAAAAAGAGATGGAAGATGAGGTTCGGCTTATTACCGAACGTATGACCATCCATCATGCCAATGCCATCGATTTTTTATCGACTGTACAAGAACGTCCTGATGTCGTTTATATGGATCCCATGTACCCGAGTCGCGACAAATCGGCCTTAGTGAAAAAAGAGATGCAGGCGCTACACCAGCTTATCGGACCAGATACCAATAGTGAGGAATTACTCACGGTAGCGAGACAGGTAGCCCGGCGTCGAGTTGTGGTGAAACGCCCGAAAGGCGCTGAATTTGTCGGTAATCAGAAGCCGAGTGCCAGTATTCAAAGTAAAAATACCCGATACGATCTCTATGTCAATAGCTAGACTATTTCTGGCGGGCCTGCTTGTCCAGAGCTCTCAACCTGTCTAATTTCTCTGCTATTTTTATTTCAAGACCACGATTCACCGGTTGATAATATTCCCTTTCGCGCATTGACTCAGGGAAATAGGTTTCCCCAATAGCATAAGCATCCGGTTCATCATGAGCATAACGATACTCTCTGCCATAGCCCAGCTCTTTCATCAATTTGGTAGGCGCATTACGTAAATGTACCGGTACTTCAGCCGAGCCATGGGTTTTGGCATCATGCATAGCAGCTTTAAAAGCGGTATATACCGCATTACTTTTAGGTGCACAGGCAAGGTAAACAACCGCTTGGGCAATGGCCAACTCACCTTCCGGACTGCCCAGCTTGTCAAAACTTTCCCAGGCATCAAGAGCAATACGTAAGCCTCTGGGATCAGCATTACCAATATCTTCCGCAGCCATTCTGACCACTCTTCGCATCAGGTATACTGGATCACAACCGCCATCCAGCATTCGACATAGCCAATAGAGCGCCGCATCTGGCGCTGAACCTCGCACTGATTTATGTAGCGCTGAAATTTGGTCGTAGAAAGCTTCGCCGCCTTTATCAAAACGTCGGATCGTGCCTGACAAGACTTCAGCAAGATCATGCTCGTCCACCGCTTTTTGACCTTTGCTATCAGCCAAATCCACGGCTATTTCAAGTAGATTTAACACTCTGCGGCCGTCACCATCAGCCGTTTGTGCTAACTGATCACGTAATGACTCGCCAACTTCGATGCCTCGGTCAGCAAGCCCTAGCTCCTCATCTGAAATGGCTCGGTCAATTATCTGGCGTAAATCCTCAGCCTCTAACGATTTGAGCACATACACCCTGGCCCGAGATAACAAAGCGTTATTTAATTCAAAAGAAGGATTCTCTGTGGTGGCACCAATAAAGGTAAACGTACCATCTTCAACATAAGGTAAAAAAGCATCTTGCTGTGATTTATTGAAGCGATGTACCTCGTCCACAAACAACATGGTTCTACGGCCACGCTCCTGCAATAACTGCTGAGCACGAGCAACAGCCGCTCTCACCTCTTTCACCCCGGCCAAGACTGCCGAGATAGTAATAAACTCAGCATCACAATAACCCGCAATCAGTTTAGCTAAGGTGGTTTTCCCCGTTCCGGGCGGGCCCCAGAAAATCATGGAATGTGGGTGGCCGGAAGCAATCGCCTGACGCAGCGGCTTACCTGCACCCAGTAAATGCGTCTGTCCAATATACTGGTCAAGCGTCTTTGGACGCATACGATCCGCTAAAGGACGTCCAGCCAGGTCATCAACTTGATCAAACAAACTCACTGCTGCGGTTCACCTACGATATCTATGCCTTCAGGCGCACTAAATTTAAACGTATCTTTTTTAAATGTCGGGTTAATTTTGATCTGGCTAAACATTAAGCGAGTTCTTTGATCAAAGCTATCACGCATGATCATTTGCTGTAATTCATCTTTATTAAAGGCTAGCATCACAGACTGAAAGTTACTGCCGCTCTGTTTGGGTGTTAACTCTACCCATGTTAAACCATCACTAGATGTTAAGTTACGAATATTGTAGCTATCTTCAGGTAAAGCCTGTCCCGATAATAAAGTTGCTGGGGTATCTTCTAACGCTTCATCTTGTGCCTTAACAGTAACCTGTTCCAAATCGACATCATAAAACCAGACATTCTTACCATCAGCAACAATATGCTGTGGGTATGGGTCATTGTAATCCCAACGAAATTTACCCGGTCTTGCCAATTGAAACTCGCCTTGAGCCTGCTCGACTAAATTACCATCAGGATCCAGAACGGTTTGCTCAAAATGGGCTTGGAATGTATTTACTTGTTTAACAAAATGATCAAGCTTTTCTGTGCCACTCATATCTGCCATAGCGACAACAGGAAGCAACAATAGCAAAAAGCTTTGTGCTAATTTTTTTATGGTCATTCAATGACTCCGAAAGATAAATTGCATGTTCTACTGACTCTGGTTTGCCAGTCTGGTTCCTGAATTAGTCGCGTGGCGGTGGCGCCAGAACTTCACGGCTACCATTACCCTGCATGGCTGAAACGACTCCAGCCGCTTCCATGGCTTCGACGATACGAGCTGCACGGTTGTAACCAATTTTCAATCTACGCTGAATACCAGAAACCGACGCCCGACGACTTTCCACCACAATCTGCACGGCCTGATCATAAAGCGGATCTGATTCAGCATCACTTGGATCACCGATACCACTATCACCCTCATCACTGCTATTGTCCTGAGTAATTTCTTCAAGATAATTAGGCTGTGAATTTTTCTTTAAATGTTCGACTACATTATGTACTTCATGATCATCCACAAACGCACCATGGACACGTTCTGGAAGGCCGCTACCTGGTGGTAAGTAGAGCATATCGCCCTGTCCCAAAAGTTGCTCTGCGCCCATTTGGTCAAGAATCGTACGTGAGTCAATTCGCGATGACACCTGAAATGCCATACGTGTTGGAATATTAGCTTTGATCAACCCGGTGATAACATCCACAGAAGGTCTTTGTGTTGCCAAAATAAGATGTATACCCGATGCCCGCGCTTTTTGTGCTAAACGTGCAATCAATTCTTCAACTTGTTTACCGACCACCATCATCATGTCAGCAAGCTCGTCAATAATCACTACGATAAAGGGTAACGGTTCTAAGGTGGGTCCCACTTCACCAGGCTCAACCTCAATGGTGGGATCTTTAATCGGCTCACCACGTTCAATCGCATCTCTGACTTTTTTGTTGTAACCAGCAATATTTCGCACACCCAAAGCAGCCATTAATGGGTAACGACGTTCCATTTCAGCCACACACCAACGCAAGGCATTAGCGGCTTCTTTCATATCAGTCACGACAGGCGCTAATAAATGCGGAATATCTTCATAGATAGATAATTCCAGCATTTTCGGATCGACCATGATCATACGTACATCTTCAGGAGTGGCTTTATATAACAAACTCAGAATCATGGCATTTACAGCGACTGATTTACCCGACCCTGTTGTCCCCGCCACCAATAAATGCGGCATTTTTTCTAAGTTAGCGACTACCGGACGGCCGGCAATATCTTTACCCAAGGCCATCATTAGCATTGATTTGCTATTTTCATACTCCTCACAAGCCAAAATTTCACGCAAACGCACAATTTCCCGACTTTCATTAGGGATTTCTAAACCAACCACAGGTTTGCCAGGAATGACCTCAACAATCCGAACACTGCTGATAGAAAGTGCTCTCGCTAAATCTTTTGCAAGACCGCTGATACGGCTGACTTTAATACCAGGAGCAGGCTGCAATTCAAAGCGAGTCACCACAGGGCCCGGCTGAACTTCAACTACCTGGACTTCCACGCCAAAGTCTTTCAGTTTCAGCTCAACCTGACGTGACATCGCTTGCAATACTTCTTCGCTATAGGCTTGTTTGCTTGGTTGTGCCATATCCAGTAGAGCAAGTGCTGGCATACCTGGCGCATCAGGCGTTTCAAATAAAGGCACTTGTTTTTCTTTTTCTTCGCGTTTGCTTGGCTCTTTTTTCTCTATGACAGGCTCAATACGTACTTTTGCCTTATGCTGTAACTTCTCTTTTTGCTGCTGAAAAGTTTCTTCGCGTTTTTGACGAGTGCGCTTAGCATCCAGCTCTTCTTTGATTTCGCGAACCCAACGCGCCACATGAATAGCGACGACCATGGCCATAGCACCAAGCTTATCAATCACCATTAACCATGATAGGCCAGTGAAAAGTGTGACCCCGGTCAGTAACACCGCCAGCAATAATAAACTGGTACCAGAGGCGCCAAACACCGACTCAAAGCCATGGCCAACAACTTCACCCAGCACACCACCAGCACCTAATGGTAATAAAGCAGCATAGTCAGTCAGACTCAAGCTGGAGAGACCACTGGCAGCAGCTAATGCCATCAGTAACCCCACCATTTTTAACACCCAGAAATGTAGAGCATCTTCGGTATCCGCGCGTTTACCCCAGCTAAATAATAACCAGCCACTGAACCCAATCATTAATGGTGATAAATAGGCGGGAAAACCAAAACCATAAAGTAATGCATCAGCTAACCATGCGCCAACAATGCCACCACTGTTAGCAATGACATCATCAGTTCCGGTAGTTGACCAACCTGGATCAGTAGGTTGATAAGACCATAAAGACAACAGTAAGTATGCCGCTATTGCGACTGACAAAATCAGTGCTGCCTCACGCAGACGGAAGCCGACTGCGCCAGAGTTGTGTTCTTGTTTCTGCTTGTCATTTACACGTGTCGACTGTGTCACTGTGATATTTCCAACCCTGCCAATAAATTAACGCTTGATTTTAACACAGCTTTTGAAGTTAGATGCTTGTCCAAAATCATCGCAATGGTTACTCTAACTACAGATATCTGATAACTCTCTTGGAGGCACCTCTTATGGCTGACAGCAAACACTGTCGTTTACTGATTTTAGGCTCTGGTCCAGCTGGCTACACTGCCGCAGTTTATGCTGCCAGAGCAGCGTTAGAGCCCGTATTAATTACCGGTATAGAACAAGGTGGACAATTAACCACGACCACGGATGTTGATAACTGGCCGGGTGATGATGAAGGTGTTCAGGGTCCAGAGCTTATGCAGCGCATGCAGCGCCACGCTGAGCGTTTTGGCACTGATATCATCTTTGATCATATCCATACGACTGATTTATCTCAGCGTCCGTTTCGTTTGATTGGTGACGCTGGTGAATATACAGCTGATGCCTTAATTATTGCGACAGGCGCCTCAGCCAAATATTTAGGCATGGAGTCTGAAGAAGCCTTTAAAGGTCGCGGTGTGTCTGCCTGCGCAACCTGTGATGGTTTCTTTTATAAAGGCCAACATGTTGCCGTTGTTGGTGGTGGTAATACAGCGGTTGAAGAAGCCTTATACCTATCCAATATTGCCTCAAAAGTTACGGTTATTCATCGTCGTGACTCGTTCCGTTCTGAAAAGATTTTATCGAATAAACTGCTGAAAAAAGCAGAAGAAGGTAATGTCGAAATTTTATGGAACCATACACTTGATGAAGTATTAGGTAATGATTCTGGTGTCACTGGTATCAGGGTGAAAAGTACAGAAGACGGTTCGACTCAGGAAGTCCCCGTTCTAGGTGTATTTATTGCGATTGGTCACCAACCTAACACAGGGATATTCAAAGGCCAGTTAGAGATGGAACATGACTACATCATTCTCAAAAAAGGCACTCAAACCAGTGTCCCTGGCGTATTTGCTGCTGGCGATGTATCCGATCCTATTTATCGTCAGGCGATCACATCTGCTGGCGCCGGCTGCATGGCAGCATTAGATGCAGAACGCTTTTTGGATAATGATTAAATAATACGATTAGGGGGCTTAACCAGCCCCCTTTTTCATGAGGGAATAACATGAAATATCAGCACATTTTGATTGCCACGGACTTTTCAAAACAAAAAGATATGATCTGTGCAAAAGCGCGTGAACTCGCTGAACAGCATCAGGCAAACCTCAGCATCTGCCATATTATTGAAGACTTTCCTCTGACCGACTTTGCTTATGAACCAATGATAAGCGTCGATATCGATATGCGTGATGCCCTATTAGAATCTGGTAAAAAACAACTGGCGACGCTGGCTGAAAGTTTATCAATTCCTGCAAGTCAGCAGTGGGTTGAATTAGGCACGCCAGGACATGACATCGTCCGTGTTGCTGACGAAAATAATGTTGATCTGATTATTGTTGGTTCACATGGCCGACATGGCTTTAAGCGCCTTTTGGGCTCAACAGCTAATGCGGTACTCCATCACGCTCACTGTGATGTGCTCGCTGTCAGACTTAAGGACGACTAATCAGTTGAAACCACCCAACCTGTTGAGCACGGTGAAATTACCGGGCTTTATGAGCTTTATTGCCGTGGCCTTTATCAATGCGATGGTAGATCTAGGCCATAAAATCATTATTCAAAATACCATTTTCAAAATTTATGATGATCAAACGCAGGTTGCGCTGACTGCCGTTGTTAACGGACTTATTCTTTTACCCTTCATCTTTTTATTTACACCAGCAGGCTTTCTGTCTGATCGCTTTTCCAAACCCTCTATCATGCGAATCTCGGCTTTCTCAGCCATCATCATTACCCTGTTAATTACATTGGCTTACTATCAGGGATGGTTTGTTTTCGCCTTTTTCATGACATTGATACTTGCCATCCAGAGTGCAATTTATTCACCAGCAAAGTATGGCTATATCCGTCAACTAGGCGGTGATGCTCACTTATCTCCTGCCAATGGCTTTATTCAGGCGACCACGATAGTTGCTATCTTAACTGGGATTACTGTCTTTACCGTCTTATTTGAATGGTTACTTATCGACCAGACATTTCATGATGAAGCTTCTTTGATCAAACATATCGCTCCCGCTGGTTGGCTTTTAGTGATTTTATCTGTAATAGAATGGCGTTTGGCTTGTCGCTTAGCTGATATCAATCTTGCATCTGCTTCACATCCATTTCCCTGGAAAGATTACGTAAAAGGTCATTTACTGAAAACCAATGTGAAACAGCTAAAAACAAACCCCGTTATTTGGTACTCGGTACTAGGCTTATCTTTTTTCTGGGGGATTTCGCAAACCTTTCTTGCCGTATTCCCTGCTTTTGCAAAAATCGTCTTGGCTGAAAATAACACGATGATTATTCAAGGACTACTCGCTTGCTCTGGCATCGGCATCGTTGTTGGCTCTATGGTCGCTGGAACCGGAGAAAAAGGCCATATAAAGACATCTTTTATCTCTGTCGGTGCTGTCGGGATGAGTATTATTCTGTTTATTATTCCTGCATTAAATACTGTCTCGGAATTTGGGGCGGCGATTTTTAGCTTTGGGCTTTTTGGTGGCCTGTTTATTATTCCGTTAAATGCGCTTATTCAGTTGCATTCCCCAGAGCAACATTTGGGTACTATACTGGCTGGTAATAATTGGGTTCAGAACATTGTGATGACCGCATGTCTTATCATTACTTTCATCGCAGCCCAAGCCATGCTCTCCAGTAAATTAATATTAATGGCTTTGCCTATCATCACATCACTGTTGGCTTGTTTCGTGTGGCGACGCAGTAAACAAGCACGATATACTTGATTTAATTAGAGAATTAGTGAATTCTCTTGGATAGTTGCCTATATGGATACCAGCACGTGAGTAAAACATTATCGTTTCCCCCCGTCTATAAACACGAGTTTCAACAAGCCTCAGAAAACTTACGCCAAAGTCTATTACTGGCGAACCGTCACAAAACCCCTATCACACCTGTGAACTATGCTGTTTGGTATGAATACGTATCGGGCGATAATCAGGCTTTGATGAACAGCATTGATACCCGTTTAAAGAAAAATGAAGCAATTACCCCAGAAGTCACGCAATATCTTTATGAAAAATATGTATTAATGGGCATGCCTGAACGGCTTAATAATACCAATAATGGCTTAAAACTCGTTGTTGATAATACTTTGGAAAACCTGAGTAAGGTGGAAGCAACCGCTTCTCAATGCAGCCAGGGTTTAACGCAAAGCCAGGCACAACTCGAAACCTGTAATGATATTGATGAACTCAAAACGCTGGTCAACCAGATCCTGATAAACACACAACAGATTAGCAGCAGCAGTGGCGAACTGAAGAGTGAGTTAACACGCTCAACGGAAGAGATTATGAAACTGCGGCAAGAATTGGAAAGCGTAAAAGAAATGGCGAGAACAGATAGTCTGACCGGACTATTAAATCGTGGCGCCTTTGACAATGAGCTGCAATATTTATGCAGCAAAGGTTACAGTTTCTCGCTTGTATTATTTGATATCGATAATTTTAAACGCTTAAATGACAGCTTTGGGCATCTATTGGGTGATAAGGTGCTACAGTTTTTTGCTTCTCTATTAAAAAATCAGTGTAATGATATTCATTTGGCCGCACGTTTCGGAGGTGAAGAAATGGCTATGATATTCATGCATTCCAGTCTCGAAGAGACGTTTATAATTACAGAGAGCATTCGTGAAAAATTTTCTGAAAGCCGACTGAAAAAAAAAGGCAGTAATGAATCTATTGGCCAGGTAACCGTTTCAGCAGGCATCAGTAGCTACCAAGACAAGGATAGCCCAATTAGTTTAATTGAACGCGCCGATCAAGCGCTTTATCGCTCGAAAACTGGCGGTCGTAATCAGATAAATTTTATTTAAAATGGTAAAACGTCGAATTTAAATAATCGATCACAGTGCGTTTTTGTTGTTCAGTCCATGTGACATCAGCCGCTTTGACACAATAAGAGACCCTTTTCTCAAGTCCCGCCAGCGTTTTCACTGTCTTATCGGTTCGACTATAAAGCTGATAAGGATCCCCGCCTCCAAGGGAAGCATGACACTGCAAACAAGCAGTATCATGCAACTGTTTACCATCAGCAAACACAATACTGCTTAATAATAGTCCGCTAACAAAGACAATTATTTTTTGCCACATCTCAGGCAGAATTCGTTTGTAAGTGAGCGATCCGCATTGCTGCAGGAGGATGCGAGTCATAAACAGCAGAAACTAGCGGATCAGGTGTTAAGGTACTGGCATTTTCCTTATACAAAGCTACTAATGCAGCAATAAGGTCATCCGCACTTGATACTGAGGCGGCATAGGCATCTGCTTCGTACTCATATTTACGAGACAGTGAAGTCATCAGCGGATGTAAAAAGAACATAAATACCGGAATAACTAACATGAACAAGGCCAAAGCCATGGCATTCGATTGCTGGCTGACACCCAAACCTTCATAAAACCATGTCTGATTAGATGCCCAGCCAAGAAGCGCCAAGCCGATCAGACTAATCACAGCCATAACCACCATATTTTTCACCACATGCTTACGACGGAAATGACCTAATTCATGAGCAAGAACCGCTTCGATCTGATCTTCATTCAGCGTGTTAAGTAAGGTATCAAAAAAGACGATACGTTTATTACTCCCCAATCCTGTGAAGTAAGCATTGCCATGACCACTGCGGCGTGAGCCATCCATCACAAAAATGCCCTGGCTTTTAAAACCACAACGCGCTAATAGATTTTCTACCCGTTGCTGTAAAGCAGCATCATCCAGCGGTGTAAATTTATTAAATAGCGGTGCAATAAAAGCGGGATAAGCCCACATCATAAATAAGGCGAAACCAATCCATGCCGCCCATAGATATAACCACCATAACTCACCGGTGCTTTGCATCATCCACAGTGCCACCCAAATCAGTAAAGCGCCCATGATCAGCGTTAATAACGTTTGTTTAATAAAATCTGAAAAAAACAATGCGGGTGTATTGCGGTTAAAGCCAAATTTATCTTCTAAAACAAAGGTTCTGTAATAAGAAAAAGGTAAATCTAATAACGATCCGATAACAATAAAGCTCAATAAAAACAGAACGCCTGTCAGCATCGATGACAATCCCAGACCATCCCAGGCATTAGAAAGTAATGCCAGACCACCGCCAAATGTCCATGCCAGGAGAATAATCACGCCATAGATATTTTCTTTACGTCCAAACCGACCTTTCGCCACGGTGTAGTCTGCGGCTTTTTGGTGAGCACTCAGACTGATTTGATCCTCAAACGCTTTAGGAACCTTATCGCGATGGGCCTGAACGTGTTTACCTTGCCGCATTGATAACCAGAGTTCCGTTGCAGTCATCAAAAACAAAGCCGCTAAAAATATCCAGCTAAATTCGTTCATAAATTTATGTCCAATTTGAATCTTTATAAAATGTCATGCAGAGTAGCCTTTGATACAATCTGTGGCAAGTTAGTTCAATCAGTCTAAATCCAACTCAACAAAAAGACGGAGATCATGGCCAAAAGTAAAAATAACCTCATCTGGATCGATCTGGAAATGACCGGTCTCGATACCAATAATGACTATATCATTGAAATTGCCACCATTGTGACAGATGCACAACTCAATGTCTTAGCTGAAGGCCCTATTTTAGCCATTCATCAGGATGATGCCATATTAAATGGTATGGATGAATGGAATACTCGCCAACATGGCAAATCTGGTCTGGTTGAACGTGTTCGCAACAGTTCGCTAAACGAGGCCGAAGCCGAACAACAAACCATCGAGTTTCTGAAGAAATACGTTCCTGCCGGTGTCTCACCCATGTGTGGTAACAGTATCTGCCAGGATCGTCGCTTTCTGGCGCGTTGCATGCCAGAGCTGGAAGCCTACTTTCACTACCGTAATCTTGATGTGAGCAGCCTGAAAGAACTGGCTCGTCGTTGGGCGCCGAAAGTGGAAAAGAGTTTCAAAAAACGGTCTTCCCACCTGGCAATGGATGATATCAAAGACTCCATTCGTGAGCTGGAACACTACCGAGAACACTTCATCAAGCTTCCCGAAGCCGAATAAACACAGTTCACATTGATTTCACAGATAGCGCGACAAGCTATCTGTGAAATTATTTAGTGAACTATTGTGACCCATAATAAAGCCACTCTTCCTCGTAAAACCTGCCCTGTCTGCCAACGTCCTTTTAGCTGGCGTAAGAAATGGCAACGCGACTGGGACAATGTTATTTATTGCTCACAACGCTGTCGTCGTCATCCTCGCTCATCACTATTAGCCTATGACTAAACTGAGCAGTTTCCCCGAACATATGATTCTGTTGGATTGTGAGACCACAGGTGGTCGCGCCAGTCACGATCGCATCACAGAAATAGGTTTGATCGAAGTTATTGATGGTGAAGTTAAGGATAAATGGCAAAGCTTAATTAATCCTCAGCGGCCGATTCCTCCCTGGATAAGCAAAATCACCGGAATTGATGATGCGATGGTGATTGATTCACCCACATTTGATGAGATTGCCAGTGAATTGTACGAACGATTGCAAGGCACGATTCTGGTCGCCCATAACGCACGTTTTGACTACAGTTTTTTGAAGCAAGAGTTCAAACGTGCTGGTTATGATTATTCTGCAAAAACCTTATGCTCTGTAAAACTGAGCCGACGGGTCTATCCTCAGCATCAGGGTCATAGTCTGGATAAAATCATCCAGCGTCATCAGATTGCTATTCCTGACAGACACCGCGCCATAGCAGATACCGATGCCATCCTGTCTTATTTCACAATTATTCAGCAACAAGTTGATGAAGCACTGATACAACAGAGCATCGCCGAGATATTAAAACGACCCAGTCTGCCCAGTCATTTAGATAATCAGCTCGTGCAGCAATTACCAGAAAGTCCAGGGGTATATCAGTTTTATGACGAAAGTGGCGCACTCCTCTACGTTGGAAAGTCCGTCAATATTAGAGAACGTGTGCTTAGTCACTTTTCCGCCGCTCACAGGCATCATAAAGAGCTGGATATCAGTCAGCAGTTGCATCATATCGATTGGATAGAAACCCCCTCCGACTTTGGCGCGCAGTTACTGGAAAACAGTTATATCAAACAAACTTCATCGCGTTATAACCGTCGCCAGACGAAGATAAAAAAACTGTACCAAATCAGCAGAACAATCAACAAAGAAGGTTATGCTGAATTAGATGTCGTTCTGGCCGATATGACAGCTGCCTCTGATATCACTAGCAAATACGGTTTATTTCGCAGTAAAAAACAGGCTCAAACAAAATTACTGGCCTTAATTACGCAGTATAAATTGTGCCAACGTCTCTGCCATATTGAAAAGAAATCGTCAGGCAGTTGTTTTGCATATCAACTAAAAAAATGCCTGGGAGCGTGTTGTGCTAAAGAGCCAGCACAGCGCTATAATCTGCGTGTTGATATGGCTTTAAGTCATATCAAAAATCAACAGTGGCCGTGGTCAACGCCCATCATCGTTGCAGAACAATCAACATCAACACAGTCTGATGTCATTCACTATCATCTTATCGATCAATGGTGTTATTTGGGGCAAGTGGATAAACAAAGTGGGCCACAAACCTATTTAACGAATCAGCAGGGCCCGATATTCTTTGATATCGATACCTACAAGATTTTATTACGGTTTTTGACTCCTGCTAAAGCCGCTAACTTTCCTTATCTGACAATTCATCCCCTGGAACATCAATCACCTATCATCATGGATGGTTGGGGTTAACGGTCATGAGACTCAATCTTATTCTAGGTGATCAACTTAACTGGGACAGTCTCATCTGGCAGGATATTGATCAGGAAAATGATATTTTCTGGATGGCCGAAATATCGCAAGCCTCACTGCAGCCGCCCTCCAACAAACAACGCAGCGTAGTGTTCCTGTCAGCCATGCGGCACTTTGCCGAAGACATACAGAAAAAACATTTTCAGTTGCTTTATTCGCCGATTAGCGATGGTTTAAGCTCGTTCATTGACGCCCTCAAAAAAACCTTTACTGAACATAAGATAGATCGAGTTCGCTGCGTGCTCCCCGGTGATTACCTGGTGATGCAGGAAATTGAACACGCGGTTAAGCAGCATCAGCTAGAGATAGACTGGTTAGAAGACGTACACTTTATCGCTAAACGGGGAGAATTCAGTCACTGGTTAAAACAACGTAAAAAACCAACCATGGAATACTGGTATCGGCATTTGCGAGAGTCACGCGAAATCTTGATGGAAAAGGGCAAACCAGTAGGCGGCCAATGGAATTTTGATAAATCAAACCGGCAAAGTTTTTCCAAACAAGGTCCCGATGTCATTAAAGAAAGTCCTAATTACAGCATTGATGAAATCACACAAGATGTCATCGATACGATAAAAAAAGACTTCTCTCAATTGCCCGGCACTATCGATACTTTTAACTGGCCAGTGACCCGTCGCCAGGCCTTGATTCAACTACGGCATTTTATTGATCATTACCTGCCTTTTTTTGGTGATTACCAGGATGCCATGTGGACTGAACAGCCTTTTTTGTATCATGCCCGACTCTCCGCCAGCCTGAACCTTAAATTACTACAACCGCAGGAAGTTATTGAGGCCGCTGAACAAGCCTATAAAAATGACAAAGCCCCGCTTAATGCCGTTGAAGGCTTTATTCGACAAATACTGGGTTGGCGTGAATATATTAGGGGGCTGTACTGGGCATATAGAAAAGACTGGCTTCAGTTGAATGCACTCAAGTCCGAACGTGATTTGCCCGATTTCTATTGGACAGCAGACACCGATATGCAGTGTTTGCATGAAGCCATAAAACAAGTGCTTGATCATGGTTATGGTCACCATATTCAAAGGCTAATGGTGACAGGTTTATTTGCCTTGCTATGGCAAGTTGATCCGAAACACATTCATCACTGGTACCTTGGCATGTATGTGGATGCGGTCAGTTGGGTCGAGGTGCCGAATACGATCGGTATGAGCCAATATGCGGATGGCGGTATCGTTGGCAGTAAGCCTTATATTGCCAGTGGCGCTTATATCAACCGCATGTCGAATTATTGCCAGCATTGTCCATTTGATCCGAAACAAGCTACTGGTGATAAAGCCTGCCCTTTTACTACACTGTATTGGTTTTTTATTGATCAACATAATGAGCTTATCAGCCATAACCCTCGGCTTGCGATGCAGGCGAAAAACTGGGCAAAAAAATCAAACAGCGAACAACAAGCCATCCGTGAACGTGCCGAATGGCTATTTCAACATCTCGATACAATGAACAAGGAAGCCTAATGTCAGCATCACAGTTAGTCTGGTTAAGAAATGATCTGCGTTTAGATGATAATCCAGCTATTGCACAGGCCCAGCAACTTGGCGATATTCAGGTTCTTTTTATTGCCACCGCCAAACAATGGCGACAACATGATGAGTCTGATGCCAAATTAGGGCTAAAAGCGTCCTCGATCAATGATATTTGTCAGAATCTTGCCAAGAAAGGCATAGCGTTCACGTTGATAGAGGTCGATTATTTTGCTGATGTAGCAGACGCTTTACTGGCTTTTTGTCAGCAAAATAAAATTGAGGCGGTGTGGTTTCAGCAGGAAACAGCACTGGATGAATGCAGACGTGATGAACAGGTCAGTCAGACATTATTAGAAAACCATATCGAATGCCATGCACTAGAGTCAGATTTACTGGTGCCGGTGCCGGTGCTTACTCAAAAGGAGGAACCTTATAAGGTATTTACCCCCTATTACCGAAGCTGGCGAACGCTTCTTGAAGACCGAGCCCGGCCACCTTATGACGAACCTGCCAAACAAGGTAAAGCCATTGAGGTAAAAAACATCAATCCTGACTGGGCTGGCAAATACCGTGACGATTTATGGCTCGCTCAAGAAACGGAAATCCTGCAAAAGCTTCAACAGTTTTGTCAGAAAAAACTCAAAGCCTATCCGGACAAACGCGATTATCCGGCGATGCCAGCAACAAGTACTCTGTCACCTTATTTAACGCTGGGACGAATCGGTCCAAGACGTTTATTACATACCATTCAATATTATTGTGCAGAGCAGAACCTGCATTGGCAGGATAATGACTGGTTAAGGGAGCTCGCCTGGCGCGACTTTTACCGGCAGTTACTGATCCACTTTCCTGAGTTGAATAAAGAAAAGCCCTTCAAGCCAGAAACAGAAAATCTGGTGTGGAATGATAGTGAGTCAGCATATAAGGCATGGTGTCAGGGCAAAACCGGATTCCCGATTGTGGATGCTGCCATGCGTCAATTAAATCAAACAGGCTGGATGCATAACCGTTTACGAATGATCGCCGCCAGCTTTTTAACCAAACTCTTATTTATTGACTGGCGTCAGGGCGAAAAATATTTTATGCAAACTCTTATTGATGGTGAATTTGCTGCGAATAATGGTGGCTGGCAATGGAGTGCATCCACCGGCTGTGATGCGGCACCGTATTTCAGAGTCTTTAATCCTCAGCGACAATCAGAAAAATTTGATCCTGATGGCGAGTTTATCCGGCGGTTTGTACCGGAGCTAAAATCACTTTCTGCAAAACAGATACATTCGCCAACGTCAGCACAGCGAAAAGAGTTTGGTTATCCAGAGCCCGTTGTCGATTATAAAAAAGCCAGACAAGAAGCGATATCAGCGTTTGATGCATTAAAGTAACGGCAAAACAATCACTCTAAGTATTTGATATTCGTTTGATTTAACATATGATTCGCTTATGTTCTATGGTGAATCAGACGGTTATATTGATCCAGCTCTGCCGAAGCTGGATCCAGAAGCACTAACCCAATTACAACAACAAGCGGCGAAGGATCTGGCAAAACGTACCATTCCTGGTGGTTTAATTGTATTGCTAGCCCTGCTTATTTCAGCGTATTACTCTCCCATCATTGATGATGCCCCGCTTTTTACCTACGTCTTATTCGCTTTTATGGGTATCGTTTTTTTATGTCGCTTGTATGTCGTGCTTTCATTTTTAAAACAACCGCAAGCACTGGATAAATGGCTAAAACAACTGTTTGCTGTCTTTTTTATTTCCGCGACCACATGGGGTATCTATGTCGCGGTATGCCTTTATCTTTATCAAACCTTGTTCACCAATATGGTGATTCTGATGTTTACCATCGGGATTGGTGCAGGCGCATTAACCAGTTTATTTATATGGAAACGTCTCGCTCAGATGTATTTGTGCATGATATTTCTGCCTATCATTTTGTCCACAGTGCTTAAATGGAACTTAAGTACCATCAGCATCTTGTTTGGGCTGGTTTCATATATGATTTTTTTGCTGGTACAGGCAACCCGTGCTAACGCAGAGTACTGGCAGTCACTCTATTTAACCAAAATTCTTCAGCAACAAACTTCTGAGCTTATGATGGCAAAAGAACAGGCTGAAACAGCCAATCGTGCCAAAACAGAGTTTTTATCCAGCATGAGTCATGAGTTAAGGACCCCCCTTAACGCCATATTAGGCTTCACTCAGCTACTCGCCACCGATCCTAAAATGCCTCTCCATTCTCAGCAGGCTGAAAGCCTTGATCATATTATGGTAGCAAGCAAACACTTACTAACATTAGTCAATCAAGTGCTCGATCTGGCAAAAGTCGAAAGTGGCCATCTGGATTTGACGCTCAAGCCGACAAATATTGGTGCCATCGTCGCCGATTGTATCTCGCTCGTAGACACACTGGCTAAGCAGAAGCAGATCAAATTTGTGATCGCCGACGATCCGGCGGTATTTGTCTATGCTGATCCCATGCGTTTAAAACAAATCCTAATCAATTTACTCAGTAATGCCATCAAATATAATCGTCAGGAAGGCCGTTTAATGCTCGAATACAAAAAGCAGGCGGATTCACTTCGTGTGCTGGTTATTGACACCGGACCAGGTATTTCCCATGAAAATCAGCGATTACTGTTTTCAAGTTTTTCTCGGTTGGGACAAGAAAATTCGACAACTGAAGGCAGCGGTGTAGGCCTGGTCATCACCAAAAAACTTATTGAGGCAATGGGTGGACGAATTGGCTACCAAAGTAAAGAACAGCTTGGCTCGACCTTTTGGTTTGAACTCCCTTTGGCAAGCAATGCCGAGTCCTGATTACTGCTTCAGCGCAACAACTAATAATTTCAGTTCTTCACTGATAGTCGTTAAGCCTTTTCCAGACTGACCAATACCCTCAATATGTTGATTCACATCAATAGAGCTTGATTTAATCTGCTCTGCAGCTCTGGCAATATCATCAACAGTCGCAGTTTGCTGTTGGGTGGCTACAGCAATCGATGAATTCATTTGTGTGATGTTATCCATTGCAGAGACAACGGGTGCCATGGCGAGATTCGCTTCGTCAGTCTGTGCCGCGCATCGTTTCGCAGCGGAACTCTGGCGGCCAATAATATTTGTCGCCTCCGCACCTGAACTGGTGAGTTGCTCAATGATGGCTTTGATTTCTTCTGTTGACTCAGTGGTTCTCGATGCCAGTAATCGAACTTCATCTGCCACAACAGCAAAACCTCTGCCATGCTCACCGGCTCTGGCGGCCTCAATAGCGGCATTTAATGCCAATAAATTAGTTTGTTCTGCAACACTCTGAATCACTTCCAGTACAGAGTGAATATTTTGACTGTTTTGTTCCAAGCGATGAATAACCGCTTCTGCATCAAGCAAATCCTTAGCTAACTGTTGCGTTGCGTTTGATGCTTCGCTGAGTTTATATCGGGCAGAATGTGTCGCCTCGTTTGCTTGCATCACATGATCTGATGCATCTGTTGCATTATTGGCGACCTCTTTAAAAGAGTATGACAACTGCATCACGGCAGTAGCCACTTGATCGGTACTATGCTGTTGTTGCTGTGTAAGAGTGGATGTCGCCTTGGATTCTTCTTGCAAAGATCGACTCGCATCAATCAATGTCTGAGCCTGATGATCTAATTTATCTATCAAGTCGCCAAGATAGTGCTGCAGGTGAAGTGCTGCCTCGACCACTGAGTTGGTCTCAGCAAAAGCGAGTTCAGAGGTCAGACTCTGTTGATAATGACCATTGAGCATGGCTTTAAAAAAGATATCGAGTTTAAGCAAAAACCGCATCAGACGACTCTGCATGACAAACTGCAGGCAAAGGGCCGGAACAATAAATAGTCCAGCCAATAAAATCATCCACTGCAAACGCTGAGTGATATCAGCTTTTATCTGACCTATATGCGCTTCATACATTGCCAGGCTTGCTTGAAACGCTAGCATTTTCTGGTTTAACGCATCTCTACTATCTGTCACTTGCTGTTGCATAGCCAAAGTATTGTTAAGTTCTTTTTCGTAACGCTGAGTCAGACTTTGCAATGACGCGATACTGAGATCACCTAACTCATCAGGTTCTTCAGGTATTAATGCTTCTTCATCGACTTCTGTGTAGACGCCAAACCGCGGCATCACTTTTAATTGATTAATGAGGTCAGCAAAATGTTGATTTTCGTCTAATAAGCTTTTCTCAATCGCCTTATCCTGAGTCTCAAAATAACGTTGACGATAAAGTGAAATTTGATTCAGGCTATGCTCAAGCTCCACCAACACTTGAAGAAAATCAGCAATCTGTGATGCAGGGGTGGCTTCTGCTTTTTCCGCATATCGGTTCAAGCTCAGCAAGTCACCGTTACGTTCGCGTTCATTATTCATCAATAACGTTTGTGGATTAGCTGAAAGTTTGCCTGCTGAACGTACCTGCTGCACTTCTGCTTGTAATGCATCGATGCCTTCTTGAATCGCGCTATTATCTGACTCGCTTAACCAATCAAACGTCTTTGTTTTCATGGTATCGAGCTGATTTTCCGCATCCTGTAATAAATTAGCCTGTCCCGAAGCCAGGTAACGCTCGAGCAAAATCCGTGTATCTATGTCAAAGGCATTACGATACTGCTTGAATTCCTGAGTGATTTGATAAGGTTTATCCAGTTGGTACCATCCCCATACGGCGACAGCAGATGACAGAATGAGAGCAAAAACAATAACAAAGGTAATCAGGCGGGAAACAAACGATAACTTCACTTAATTTCTCAGCAGTTAAAAACGTGCTGAGTTTATAGCCCTTCAATGACAGCTTTATGACACTTGATGTTGCTGTAACGCCCAGTCAATGTGTTCCTGCACCATATCAGACACCTGATTTGAGCGGCTCTGTAATGCATCAATAATTGACTGGCTCGTTTTCGCATTCCCTAAAGCAACCGCAATATTTCGTAACCAGCAATCATAGCCAATTCGCCGTATCGGGCTTCCTTCCAGACGAGATAAAAAGGTGTGCTCTGACCACATAAACAGGCCAACAAGCTGAGGCGCATCTAAGCCATCGCGGGGTAAATAGTCTGATTCCGTGGTGGCCTGTGCATATTTGTTCCAGGGACAAATCAATTGGCAGTCATCACAGCCATAAATTCGATTGCCCATTAAAGGTCGAAATTCTTCAGGTATGGCGCCACGTAACTCAATCGTTAAATAAGAAATACAGCGACGCGCATCCAGTTCATATGGGGCAACAATGGCTTGCGTTGGACAGATATCAATACAAGCTGAACAACTGCCACAATGAGCAGATACAGACTGCGTTGGTGGCAGCGGTAAATCGGTATAAATTTCGCCTAAAAAGAAGTAAGAACCGTGATCACGATTAAGTACATTGGTATGTTTTCCTATCCAACCCAGTCCAGCCTTTTCGGCAATCGCTTTTTCCATAACAGGCGCGCTATCTGTAAATACCCGATAGCCAAACTCGCCTACCTCTTTTTGAATATGTTCGGCCAGTTTTGCCAGACGTTTTCGCATCAATTTATGATAATCACGGCCAAGGGCATAACGTGATACAAACGCCTTCTCACTGTCATTAATCACCGACCATGGTTCGGCTGCTTCCCCTGGCCAATAATCCATTCTGACACTGATAACGCTGAGTGTTCCCTCAACTAACTGTGCTGGGTGTGTGCGCTTACTCCCATGCTTTTCCATAAAGGCCATCTCGCCATGAAAACCTTTTTCCAGCCAGTTCTGTAACTGCTTATCGGCTGCCGACAAGTCAAGATCACTAACGCCCAAGGCCTGAAAACCAAGCGAGCGCGCCCAGCGCTGGATACGCACAATAAAATCTTGCCAGTTGATATCGCTGTTTTGTTTGTCCATGAACCTATTATAAGCTGTCAGCATTGAATGACAGGACTCATCTTATGCACACACTGCCGGATAATTTATATACAGCAGAGCAAACCCGTGAAATTGATCGCAGCATCATTGAAGATCATCATATTAGTGGTAGCGAACTAATGTCGCGTGCAGCAAGAGCCGCTCTGGATATTTTGGTCAAAACCTGGCCTCAGACCAAACACATTATCGTATTGTGTGGTACTGGTAATAATGGTGGTGATGGTTACGATCTCGCGCATCAAGCCATTAATCAGGGTTTCAATGTAGATGTTATCGAACTGGGTAATCCCGATAAAATGAGTGAAGAAGCTTTTAAGGCCAGACAAGGCTTTTTCAGCACGGGGCAACAAACACAATTATTTAATGGTGAGCTCAAAGACGCTGACGTTATCGTTGATGCTTTATTTGGTACAGGCTTGGATCGCCCCGTCACTGGAGAGTATGAAAAAGCGATTGAAGCCATGAATGCCAAGACCAACACACCGGTGTTATCTATCGACATCCCTTCTGGTGTGAATGCGGATACTGGAAAGATTATGGGAGTAGCAGTTCAGGCTGATGTTACCGTTAGTTTTTTAGGCTTGAATCAAGGCTTGTTTACTGGCGATGGGCCTAATCTATCTGGCTGTATTTATTTTAATGATTTGGATGCACCGGATACGGTATACGAAACGATTCCTACAGCAACCAGACTGGCTCAGTTCGAATATTATCAGTCGCTTCTAAGCCCGAGAGCACGCTCAGCGCATAAAGGAGACTTTGGGCATTTACTGGTTTTGGGTGGTAATCAGGGAATGTCAGGTGCAGCCAGGATATGTGCAGAAGCTGGCGCGCGAACAGGGGCGGGGCTTATTAGCATTGCGACACATCCTGAACATGCACACTGGTTAAATATTGATCGCCCGGAATTAATGGTTAAAGCCATTCATTCAGCTGATGACTTAACCTCGTCATTAGCGAAAGCATCGGTGATAAGTTTTGGACCGGGACTGGGCCAAAACACATGGTCTGAAAGCTTATTTAACACACTTATGAATACAGATAAGCCGATGGTCATTGATGCTGACGCTTTAAACTTATTAAGTCAGCACGCTCATAAAAAGCCCAATTGGATACTCACGCCCCATCCAGGTGAAGCAGCCAGACTGCTCGGCACAAGCAGCAAAGAGATAGAAGCCGACCGCTTTAGCGCCATTAAACTCATTCAACAAAAATATGGTGGCGTTGTTGTGCTTAAAGGCGCCGGCACACTGATTTGTGATGGAAAAACAACGTTAGTATCAACCGCGGGTAACCCTGGTATGGCAAGCGGTGGTATGGGAGATGCGTTGACCGGGATTATCGGTGGATTACTCGCACAAAAAATGTCACTCTTTGACGCCGCCAGCCTTGGTGTCATACTTCACGGTCTGGCAGCCGACAGAGCGGCTAAAGAACATGGAGAGCGAGGCTTACTGGCATTAGACTTATTACCTCACCTCCGCCACCTGTTGAACTTAAAATAAGAAAACAACGTGCATAGATACCTCGACAACGAACAAGCTACGCTTGAGTTAGGCAGAGAACTCGCCTCAGTTACGCCTGCCCAACTTTTTACTATCCATCTTGAAGGTGAACTCGGCGCCGGGAAAACCACCTTTACCCGCGGTTTTGTGCAGGCTTTAGGTCATCAGGGCAATGTCAAAAGCCCAACCTATACTCTTGTTGAGCATTATCAGCTCAATCACCGTGATATTTATCATTTTGATTTATATCGGCTGAGTGACCCAGGTGAACTCGAGTTTATGGGTATTGATGACTATTTCCATACAAATGCCATTTCACTGATCGAATGGGCTCAACGGGGTCAGGATTTTTTACCGCCCCCCGATCTGATGATTCACTTAGGCTATCAATCCAAAGGAAGAGAGGTCGATATTCAAGCGATGACAGCTTTGGGTGAAGAAGTCTGTGGAAAACTTCACAAATAGTTCAACTTTCCGTTGTATCTCATTTATTTAGAAAGAAAACTTGATTTTAATTTTAAGCAAAGAGAAAATAACCCCCAAGTGATCATAAGGGTGTTGAGATGGTCCGTCTCCTGCTAAGTTTTTTTCTAATATGTTTTACAGCGCCAACATGGGCTGACTCAATTCAAGGTCTTCGTGTATCTTCTGATAATCAGAGCGCGCGTTTAGTTTTTGATCTTGATAATAAAGTCAGCTACAAAGCGTTTACACTTGCTAACCCTGATCGTCTGGTGATCGACTTGAAAGGCTTTCAGCAACGCGACAAATTAACCATTCCATCGTTAATTAATACGCCGATTAAAGCCGTGCGTTATGCTGCTTATGATCAAAACACACTACGCGTCGTATTGGATTTAGCACATGAAGTGCAATATCAGGTTCAGTCCTTACCGCCACAAAAAGATTATCCGAACCGTCTAGTCGTCGATTTAAGCTATACAAACGCCCAGCTCAAACAATCCATTGCTGCAGTCAAAGATGAAGCGTTGAATAAGCCTGCTGCCACCGTGACAAACAAAGTTGAGCAACAACAAAAAATCATTAAAACCAATAAAATTCTGCCGCGAAGGGACATCATAATTGCCATCGACCCCGGCCATGGCGGCCAGGATTCAGGCGCATTAGGTCCACATGGCACCAAAGAAAAAGACGTTGTCCTGTCTATTGCCAAAAAGCTTGCCTACCTGGTGGATAAAGAACCGGGAATGCGTTCTTACCTGACACGGGACAGTGATGTCTTTATCAGCTTAAGACAACGTATTCGTCGTGCCCGCGAAAATGGCGCCGATATGTTTATTTCTATCCATGCTGACGCCTTCACTAACCGCAATGCCAGAGGTTCTTCGGTCTATGTGTTATCCAGCCGCGGTGCCAGTAGTGAGGCTGCTCAAATCCTTGCTGACCGGGAGAATGCGGCTGACTTAGCCGGTGGGATCAGTCTGGAAGATAAAGACGATTTATTAGCGTCAGTGTTACTCGATCTTTCTCAAACGGCGAGCTTGGAAGGCAGTCTGGAAGTCGCTGAAACCGTATTATCCGGTCTAAAACGCGTAGGCCATGTACATAAAAAGCATGTAGAGTCCGCAGCCTTTGTGGTGCTCAAATCGCCCGATATTCCGTCTATTCTGGTTGAAACAGCGTTTATTTCTAATCCGGAAGAAGAACAGAAACTGAAAAATGCTAACCATCAAAATAAACTGGCACATGCGATGATGGTCGGTATTCGTAATTATTTTCAAAAAAATCCCCTGCCAGGAACCAGTATGCCGCAGCAACATATCGTGAGCCGTGGTGATACTCTGAGCATGATTGCTCAGCGCTATCAGGTCAAAATGGCGGACATTAAATCAGTCAATAATCTGGCCTCATCCGAAATTCAAATTGGTGATGTGTTAAAAATCCCCTAAACCTCTTTGAATCCATACGTTAAACTCTAGCGTATGAACGAAACCAGAATTCACGCTCTCCCACTTCATCTAGCCAATCAGATTGCGGCTGGTGAAGTGGTTGAGCGTCCCGCTTCCGTACTCAAAGAGCTTGTTGAAAACAGTATTGATGCCGATGCAACCCAGATTGATATCGTCATTGAAAGCGCGGGAAGCCAACTAATTAAAGTCACTGATAATGGCAGTGGTATTCACCCTGAAGACTTAGCTTTAGCCTTAAGTCGTCATGCCACCAGTAAATTACATAGCAGCGAACAACTCAGCGTGATCGGTAGCTTAGGCTTTCGTGGCGAAGCATTACCCAGTATCGCTTCAGTGACGCGTTTAAGCCTCACATCCAAGCAAGCCGAACAAGACTGTGCCTGGCAAGTGCGTTCAGATCAGTTACAGCCAGAGCCAGCAGCTCATCCAGATGGCACCACCGTTAGTGTCGCGGAATTGTTTTTTAATTTACCGGCACGTCGTCGTTTTCTGCGTAGTAATAAAACTGAGCTTCACCATCTTATTACCACCTTCAATCGACTTGCATTGAGTCGCTTTGACATTGGTTTCAGTGCCCGTTTTGATGAACAGGCCTCGATTAAATTACCTGCTCTCAAGTCAGCTGATACGTACTCACAAAGACTGGTAAAAATCTGTGGTCAGGCCTTTGTTCGTGATGCCAACTACCTGGAACAGTCTTTTGAAGACATTCATTTATTTGGTTGGGTCAGCAAAGCCTCTGCCCACCGAGCTCAAACCGATGTGCAATATTTTTTCATCAATGGCCGTGTGATCAAGGATCGGGTAATTAATCATGCCATTCGTCAGGCCTATGGCGACTTGCTGCCATCTGGTCGCCAGGCAGCTTATGTTTTATACCTGACCATGCCGTTAGACCGTGTTGATGTCAATGTACATCCAACCAAGCATGAAGTCCGTTTCAGAGATGCACGCTTAATCCATGGGCTCATCAACAAAGCGATTCAGGAAGCACTGCAAGAAACTGAAGTAGAAAGTAGTCGCCAGACGGAATTAACGCTGCCAGAAAATATACATATCAATGAGCAGGCGTCGACATATCAGGCAGAAAAAACAACGATAGCAAAATCAGCCAGTCTTAAAAATAACATGAAGACTCGAGCTGACTGGTCAGCCGCATCGATTTTACATAACCGTTTTATTGTTATTCATGCTCCAGAACCGGCGCTGATTGATCTGCAACAAGCGGACAAACGTATTCGCCAACAACAGTTTAGGCAAGCTATTCAAAACAACAATGTGAGCTCCAGGCCGATTCTAGTCCCTGTTCGGTTGCCGCTGTCCGTCTCAGACATCAATAAATTCCATAGTTTTAAAAGCCGTTTATCTTCTTATGGTATTGAGTTTGAAGTGGACGACACTTCGCTAACAATTAAACGTATTCCATTTCTTTTATCGCAAGTCGCCTTGCCTGATTTAGTTAGCCGCTTAGCAGCAATACTCGATGACAAAAGCAGCGATAGTGACGCGTTAATCACCGACGAACTAATACGCTTAATACCGGACAATCCCATCCATAACCTTGAACAAGCAAAACCGATTATCGAACACATGTTCAGTAATAGCATGGATAAAACGGACTGCTATCGTAAACTTGATCCCAGCTTACTGACTGGCTTATTCTCGTCTTCATAATAATGACACAACTCCTGAGAGAAATATTATGGCTAAGTCTGCTCGTTCAGCACCATCCCTTGTCCCGGCTATTCTTGCCTTAATTGTACTGGTCGGATTGGCGTATTTACTTTTTGCTGACTTACAACCCTCCCGCACCGAGCACACCGTTTCGCCCCCGATTGAACTTGAAGATCCGCAAATAGAAGAAGTCACCATCGAACCTGTTGCCCCCTCCGAAGATCAACAAGCCATTACCGAAAAAGAAGCTGAACAATTTGTCGATCACTTGGGTAGTAGAGCTGTGACACTGGACGGAAAACAGGGTGAGTTTGTCCGTAAAGACGGCACAATAGTGATTCCAAAAGTAGAAAAACGTGACACAACCATCGGTCAGCTTCTAGCCGATAAAAGCCTCAGTCCTGACACCTCCGTCACCATCGAGTACACCGAGACAGAAAAACAACAGACCACAATACAAGCACTTGATGACAGCACCGAAGATAAAAACACGATTGTCACCATAGAAAAAGCTGACGGCAGCCAGCAACAAAGCCCACTGATAGATTTAATAAACGATAATAATGTCGATAAAAATGCACAAATTACCGTGATTAACAAACAGGCCATCCAGAAAAAAACCACGATTGGTCAATTATCACAATCCGAACTATCGCCCAAACAGACCATTCACGCAGAAATCGATCGCGGCTCTATCGAGTTGTCAGTGAATGATATTGTCAAATCCGGCGGTTTGGATGACAACGCATTATTTTACCTGCATCGCGTTACCGAAGCCGATCGTCAGGGATTATGGGGCATTATTCAGTCAGGTTTGATTCAGCGTTTTCGCCAAGGTTTGCCACTTGAGGGCATAGGCATTAATAAAGATCTGGTCCGAGTCACCATCCCTGCCGATGCCGATGAACCTTTACCCACCGGACTAAGCTCGTTTCTTGGCAAAATACTGAATAATAAAGTGGAATCCAGCTACATCTATAACTACACCACCAGCACGATGGGGCATAATCCGGATCTTATCTATCCTGGACAGCAACTGATTTTGATTCATTTCTCTAATGATGAATTAAAACAAATCTATCAATTCTTTGCTGATCAACGAAACGAACAAGCAGAAACGTTTGCCATTCACTGATGATTTTAGAAATCGCCTTTTTTGTCGTTGTGTTGCTAATTATTGGTGTGGCCTTTTTAATCCCGTTTGATTAAATGGTGTTTACACCTGACTCACTTTCCTTGTCAGCGTTAAATCGTCCATAGCGCAACATCACGCTTGGCAGCACTAATAAGTTCAATATCGTCGATGAGATCAAGCCACCGATGATAATACTGGCCATGGGTCCCATGATTTCACGGCCGGGGCTATCTGAATTCATTGCAATCGGTAACATCGCCAGTGCCGTCACTAAAGCGGTAATCAGAATCGATGGTAAACGCTCCTGAGCACCACGAATGGCGGTATCCAAATTCCATTCCGCCCCTTCTTCTTTCACCATATATTGGTAATGTGACACCAACATAATCGCATTGCGCAAGGTAATCCCAAAAAGAGTGACAAACCCGACTAATGAACCGATAGACAAAACGCCGTTCGTTAATACTACGGCCAGCACGCCGCCGACTAAAGAAAACGGTAAGTTAATTAACACCAGCAGCATATTACGAAAGCTTTGTAATGCCACAAAAAGTAACAATAACACCGCGACACCCGCCAAGGTGGAATGCACAATTAAATCCTCACGCGATTGTGCTTGTGCTACCGCTGCGCCCGTAAATTCAGGATAAATATCCGCTGTAAATGCCACTTCCTCATGAACCCGTTGCTTAAGCTCAGCGAAGAAAGAGCTTAAATCACGGTCGGTGACATTGGCAGTGACGGTCTGTAAACGCTGTGATCCGCGATGCTGAATCATATGACGTCCAGAAACCTGTTGAATGGTCGCAATATCTTGCAAGCGCAACATCACCCCATCAGGCGTTTGAATGGGTAAATTTCTTAATTGTTGGGGTTGTCGACGTAATCTTTCAGGCAGAACCACAACCACATCAAATACCTGATTACCTTCATATACCTGACCGACTACAGCCCCATCAAAGCCTGTTTTAACAGCCTGCATCACTTGAGCAGGACGTAAGCCCCAATAGGCCAGTTTGTCTAAATCCAGCCGCACCTCAAGCTGAGGCTCGCCAGGTGGCGCACGCAACTGTACATCTGCCGCGCCATCAATATCTCTGATCACTTTGGCAACTTCTTGTGCTATCTGATCTAAGGCATCCAGATTTTTGCCATAAATATTCACCACAATCAGTGAGGTGTAACCAGAAATCGTTTCATCAATACGTTCGGTTAAAAACGTATTTACTTCTGAATTCACACCAGGAAACGCTTCTAATATCTCACGAATTTCATCCAGAACCCGCTGTTGTGATGACCCATCCATCGGTTCCAGATCCACTTCATACTCACTGTAGTGGGTACCAAAGGTGTCCGCACCACGCTCAGCACGCCCCGCCCATTGTGAGGTTGAACGAACACCGGAGATTTCCGCCACACGTTGCTCAATACGGCCGCCGATTCGCAAAGATTCTTCAATGGATGTCCCAGGCACACTGGCAGTATGAATAATGTAATGACCTTCGCGTAACTCGGGTAAAAAACTTCCCCCTAAAAAAGGCAGTATTGCTAAGCCCGCTAAACAAAACCCAAGCACACCCAATAATGTCATTCGAGGAAAACGGCTTATCGATGATAAAAGACGACCGTAAACAGGTTTAATCATCCTCACCAATGGTGGCTCGTCATGGCTAACATCTCCCGCCCGGGTCAGCAAGATATGGCAAAGCGCAGGCGTGACAGTCAATGCCACCGCTAATGAGGCAAAAATAGCCAGAATATAGGCTTCACCCAACGGCTCAAACATTCGTCCGGCAACCCCACTCAAGGTCAATAAGGGCACAAATACCAGCATCACAATAAAGCTGGCATAGACGACAGAACTCCGTACCTCCATCGACGCTTGATACACCACTTCCATCGCAGGTTTTGGCTTCGCCAGTAGCGCGTTTTGTCGTAAGCGACGAAAGATATTCTCAGTATCAATGATAGCGTCATCCACCACTTCACCCAGCGCAATCGCCAGCCCCCCCAACACCATAATATTGATGTTGATGCCAAACTCTAACAGCACAATCATGGCCGTAAATAAGGACAGTGGAATGGCGGTCATCGAAATAACAGCGGTACGGATATTAAATAAAAACAAAATCAGCACCAGCATGACCAGCGCGCCACCGACCATCAGATGCTCTTGAATATTATGCAAGGAGGTCTGGATGTAATTAGCAGGCCGGAATAAGTCATCATGCAAGACCACACCTTCCGCAGCAAAGCCATCTTTGAACTCATCTAAAGCCGCTTCAATACCTTCGGTCACTGCCAGCGTATTGGCTTTGTACTGACCAATCACCATCAGCACAACAGCTGGTTTACCACCAATAGCTGCACCACCGATTGTGGGCGCTGGCGCTTCTTTCACTACTGCAATATCACCCAGCCGTAAAACAGTATTTCCCTGTTTTCTGACAACAACCTTGGCTAACTGCTTGGCATTAAGTGGTTGTCCGCTGACTTGAATGGTCATCCGCTGATTCTGATTTTCAATAAAGCCCGTACCCATAATGCCGGTGGCTTGTTGCGCCACAGTCATCACTTCATCCAGCGAAATGCCATATTTCGCTAATTTGCTGGGGTCAATTTGAATTTGCAATTGGCGTTCATGGCCACCAAACACATTGATATCTGCCACACCATCAACACTCAACAGCCGTGGAGCCAGCGTCCAGTCAACAAGTGACCGCAGTGTCATTAAGTCTTGTGAGTCCGAGGTCAGACCAATGGTCATTATGGTGCCGGATGAGGACTCTAACGGCACCATTAATGGAGACCCAACACCTGCAGGAAGAGCATCTTTCAAGCCTAACAAGCGCTCAGACACTAACTGTCTGTCCAGATAAATATCTGTACTGTCGTAAAACGTCAGAATCAGTACCGACAGGCTGGGAATAGATTGTGAGCGGATAGACTCCATACCCACCAGACCACCCAAGGCATTTTCTAAAGGCTGGGTCACCAACACTTCGACTTGCTCAGCCGTCAGCCCTTGAGCTTCTGTTTGAATAATGACTTGTTTGGGGGCAAATTCAGGAAAGATATCCAGGCTGGAATTAGATAGCTTATATATGCCATAGATCAACAGCATAGAGGCTAACGCCACTACCACAGCCCGAAAGCGTACTGAGAAAGCAACGACTTTAGACAACATAGAGCTACACCTCAGTCAGCAGACAATTACAGAAGACGTGTTTAATCATCATCGTCCTCATCATGAATCTGCCAGCGGAACTCTTCGGATAACAACATTTGTGCGCCTGAAATCACCAGTTGATTTCCTTCTTCAAACTCATCCTGAATAAAAATGCCACCAGCGACCAGCTTGCCGTCATTTAAAGGAATGCGTTTATAGCTGGTCTCATCCAGCTGGATATAAGCCCATGGTTGTCCTGAATACCAGACGATCGCTTCATCCGGAATATGAAAACCCGAATCAGGATCACTATTTTCTGGAATCCAGGCATCCAAGCGCATCCCGAGACGAAGCTTGCCAGTCGCGATCCGAAAGTAATAGGTTTCACCCTGGATTTGTTTTGCACTGATATAGGCTGGAGAAACGAAATAGGCTTTTCTTGCTGATGCACGATCACCGGCACGTGAGACCCGAATCACATTCACATCTGCCGGTAAAGACGATTCCATCGGCAGTGTCACCATCAATAATGTGTCGTGACGATTAATTAGTCTCTCCAGCTCTTTGGACGATTTATCCATGACCCAGTTAGCTATGGATTCGCCCCAACTTTGAATAAGCTCTGTTTTAGCATCTTCCAGCTGAAATTCAGCAGAGTCGAGATTGGCTTTTGCCTCGCGCCAACTGGTTTCAGCATAAATCACATTTTTACTGGCTACGCTGCCGGTGCCCTTAGCCAGCTTTTTCAACCTTTCCCACTCGAGTCGATCTGCATTTTCAGTCACCTTCGCAATGGTGACAGCCGAACGAAGCTGATTGAGTCGTGAGCGCCATTGAATCAGCTCACGAATATCCACCACTTCGGCATAGGCTTTAAATTCAGGGAACAATAAGCTCTTAGTCAGCTTAAGCGTTTCAATACCGGCATAAGGGGCTGTTTCCTCGTCTAGTTTGACAATCAGGGGCCGATTTACATCATCGTCTTGTTCAATCTCGTCATCGTCTTCTTCACTATCCGTCTGGTGCTGATTGGAAATAAAGGTTTTAAATCGCTCACTCCAAGATGTATCCGATAAAAATCCCACCACAATAAACGCAAGTGCGGCGAGAATTATCAACGACCAGAACCACTTTTTACTTGATGCCGACATTCAGTTATCCATTGAATAATCAATAAAAATAGCTGGTCATTAGAGCATGCCCCTCATCACTGGACAAGTCCGGAAGAGAATTAATGATGATTTCCCCTTGACATCATTACTGTCAGAGGGTTTAATACGCACCCTTATCGGCTCGATAGCTCAGTTGGTAGAGCAAGGGATTGAAAATCCCTGTGTCCCTGGTTCGATTCCAGGTCGAGCCACCATGAATTCTAAAGAACCCAGATTTCTGAAAAGAAGCTGGGTTTTTTATTGCCTGTTATTTCTGTTGTATATTTTCCACAACAAATTAGCGTCTAATACCCAGCCCCTCAGACCGCAATGTATCAATACATTGGTTAACAGATATCAGAATATCTGTGGTAAAAAAAACACAGAAATGTGATTTTCTCGGCAAAATAAAAAAAATTGTTGTAAAAGTGTTGCAATAGATTTTTTTATATGCAAAATAGCTAACAACCGAGACAAACTCCGGTTACGAGAGAGACTTAAAGTAATCTGTTAACAATTAGAAGGTGAAACAGAATGAAATTATTAAAAAAATCAACACTGGCTACATTAGTCGGTGCAGCAGCATTAACAGCTGCTGGTGCAGCTAACGCGACAATCGTTGTCGGTGGTGAAAACGGCTACGAATTCAGCGTTGACGGTAACATCAACCAATTCTTTACATATGCTGATTCAGACAATGGCGGCGCAGACAACTCTGGCGTTGAAAACGGTCTTTTACCAACATTCTTTGGTTTTAACGTAGCAGCTCCTGAAATCAATGGCTTAAAAGTAGCAGCGCGTGTTTCTATCTCTCCATCAACCAATGGTGGTAGCTACCAAAATGGTAGTCAAGGTAGTTCAATGGAACAACGTGAAGCGTTTGCTACTGTAGACGGTTCATTTGGTCAAATCTTATTAGGTAAAGCGTTAGGCGTTTACTCAGCTAACAACATCCTGTTAGACCAAACTTTATACGGTGTTGGTGCGACTGGTGGTGACAGCGGTATCACAACATTAGGTCGTATCGGTTACGGTTATGACTATGCTAACTGGCGTTCACAAATTCGTTGGACTTCTAACGATATGAACGGTTTCAAATTAGCATTAGCTGTAATGGATGCTGATAAAGTAGGTGGTGCAACTACTACTACTGCTTTTGACACATTAGCAACTCAAGGTGATCAAAAACCACGTTATGAAGGTTCTTTAAGCTATGCAGCCGCATTTGACGGTGGCAGTGCTAAGTTGTGGTTAGATGGTATGTCTCAAGAGGTTGACGCCACTTTCAACGGTTCTTCGGAATCAGTTAAGTCTCATGCTTACACTGTTGGTGGTCAAGTATTATTCTCTGGTTTTGAAGTTGTAGCAGCATACTACGACAACACTGGTGTTGGTGACGTCGGTGGTCTTGGATATGCATCAGCTACTGACTTAAACGGTGACGAGCGTGATGGTGATGGTTACTACGTTCAAGGTGGTTATAACTTCGGTGGTAGCACTTGGGTGAAAGCTTCTTACGGTGAGTCAACACTTGATCAAACTTCTGCTGAAAAAGCGGGTACAATCACAGGTTACAATGTTAAAGAAAACAACATGTGGACTGTTGGTATCTACCACGATGTAACAGCCAACCTGAAACTGGTTGCTGAATACTCTGAAATGGAAACTGAATTCCATGACAACTCTGATGATAGAGATACAGATGTATTCTCTGTTGGTGGTTTCATCAGCTGGTAAGCTAATCTGAAACAATTCATTTGAATTGATTCAAAGCTTAATAAAAGAGCCTCAACCTTCGGGTTGGGGCTTTTTTTTTATCGCTACAATTCTTATTATTCAACTCATCCTTCCCTATTTCTGCTCGGCTATTCAGATTATTAACTTCATCAGATGAAGATTAATTCGCCCAATTTTGGGGCTTATTGATGCGCTGATGATTCTTTTTAGTGCAGAAGAATAAAACCAACCTTCTTTTTGCCCCTCCTTCAAAATAAAAAATTCACTGTTTCCAATCATCCTTTTATTCTTTTAATACTCTATTCGCTTCCGCAAAGCACGGTCTACCAGGCTTATCCAGTCATTTTGTTAATTCATCAACAAGCCAATATTCTTCTCTTACATCCCTGCACCTTCTTACTGGCATACATAGTGCAACTGCCAGTATTACCAAATTGGTAAATCGTAATACTAACCGGGGTATCTAAAAATGAAAAAAAGACTATTTCTCTCTCTTTTTGCAGGTTTCTTACTCGCAGGAAATGCTAACGCTGAACCACTGAAAATCGGCTACAGCGACTGGCCAGGCTGGGTTGCCTGGGAGATTGCTATTGAAAAGCACATGTTCGAAAAAGTCGGCGTGGATGTGCAATTTGAATGGTTTGATTATGTGGCCAGTATGGATGCTTTTGCTGCGGGTCAGTTAGATGCGGTCACCATGACCAATGGTGATGCTCTGGTAACCGGCGCAACCGGTGCACAGAATGTGATGATTTTGATCAATGACTACAGTAATGGCAACGATATGATTGTTGGCGCACCTGACATTAATTCCATCACTGATCTGAAAGGTAAAAAAGTCGGTGTTGAACTGGGGTTTGTTGATCATTTATTGCTTCTAAATGGCTTAGAAAAAGCCGGTATGACAGAAAGTGATGTTGAGTTAGTCAATGTCCCGACCAATGAAACTCCACAAGTCTTAGCGTCTGGTCAGGTCGATGCTGTGGGTGCATGGCAACCAAGTTCGGGGCAGGCTTTGCAACTTGTTCCAGGCTCAAAGCCTATCTACACCAGTGCTGATGAACCCGGCCTTATCTATGATGTACTCGCAGTATCACCATCAAGCTTAGCTGCCCACAAAGATGAGTGGAAAAAAGTCATTGATGCCTGGTATATGGCGGTTGACTACTTAAATGATCCAAAAACACGTGATGACGCGATTAGCATTATGGCCGCACGGGTTGGTGTTGAACCAGAAGTTTATAAAGCATTTATTGATGGAACAAAGATTTTGACCAAAGAAGAGGCGCAGGCCTTTATGAAAAAAGCGGATGGTTTCGGTTCTTTGTATGGTTCAACTGAAATTGCGGACAAGTTTAATGTCGACAATAAAGTCTATGCAGATAAACAAACTGTCGAAAATTATATTGATCCCTCCCTTTTATTAGGCGAGTAAACCGTTAACGGGTACCGGCATTTCTGTCGGTACCTCTCTCCTCCTGATTTTTTTATGTCATGACCAGGCAGGGGATCGTGTTGCCTGAAAATAGCAAAGGTACTGTTTATGTCACTCTTTTCAGTTAATAAACCGCTTGAACCACGTAGTCGACAATTGGTGACTATCAGCAGTTTTATATTACCTATTCTTATATGGTGTCTGGTCAGTTATGTACCGTTCATCTGGCATCCAGAAGTTGAAATCACCACACCAGGCTCAGTGAACTATTTCCGTGAAGGTATGTTGGTCGATAAAACGGTTTTTAATGCCGAACGTGACAAAGCTTCTGCAGCAGGTAAAGCCATACCAGAAGGCATACCTGCCAACCCAATTTATTTACCTGCACCTCATGAGGTATTAACCGCTTTCTACACATCGTTTACTACCGAGCCCAAACGCAGCAGTGAGCTGTGGTTACATGAAAGTCTTTGGAGCAGTATTCAGGTTATTTTTTATGGCTTTCTATTGTCGTCCATCATAGGCATTCCGCTAGGCGTACTGGCAGGAACCTATGACTTTTTCTCTCGTTTATTCGAGCCTTTTATTGAATTCTTTCGCTATTTACCTGCCCCTGCTTTTGGTGCCTTAGCGGTGGCGATTCTGGGGATTTATCAGGCCCCCAAAATAGCGATTATTTTTATCGGTACCTTTTTTCAACAAGTACTCATCGTAGCGAATACCACCCGTAAGCTGGACCCGGCTTTACTCGAAGCAGGCCAAACCTTGGGAGCCAACAATCGCTCCATGCTATTTCGCATAGTACTACCAGGCATTTTGCCGGATCTGTATCGGGATACTCGCATTCTGCTTGGCTGGGCCTGGACTTATCTGATTGTGGCCGAATTGATCGGTACCAGCTCAGGCATCACCTGGTTTATCACCCAGCAAGCTCGTTACAAAAACTTCGACAACGTCTTCGCCGCCATCATGATGATCGGCATTTTAGGCCTGACCATTGATTTATTACTCGCCTGGTTTGGACGTCGTCTTTTCCCTTGGCAGAAAGCGAATTAGGAGCACGATATGAGTGAATCAAACTTACCCGATTATCGCGTTCAGTCTGAGGCTGTCCGAGATCGTTTCGCCCGCATCAAAAAGCGCCCGGTGACGATGGAAGTTGCTGGATTAAGCAAAACATTCCAAAGCAGACATGGCACCGTTACTGCCCTTAAAGACATTAACCTGACTATCCATAAACGTGAATTTGTCTGTGTCATCGGACCATCAGGCTGTGGTAAATCGACTCTAATTCGTATTTTGGCTGGCCTTGAACAAGCCACTGAAGGCGAGGTAAGGCTGGATGGAAAAGTGGTCGATAAACCCGGTCCAGAGCGAGGCATGGTATTCCAGGGTTACACCTTGTTTCCATGGCTAACCGTCAAGAAAAACATTATGTTTGGTCTGATTGAGTCTGGCTATGACAAAGGCACGGCAGAAGCGGAAGCCAGACAGTGGATCGAGTTAATTGGCCTGTCACGCTTTGAGAACAGCTATCCACATCAACTCTCTGGCGGTATGAAACAGCGGGTGGCGATTGCCAGAGCATTAGCCAATAAACCCAAAGTGCTGTTGATGGATGAGCCCTTTGGTGCTCTTGATGCACAAACACGCAGCAAAATGCAGGCATACCTGATGGAGATTTGGAAAAACATCGATGTTACGGTGTTTTTTATCACCCATGATTTAGATGAAGCCATTTACTTGGCTGATCGCATTCTGGTACTGAAGGCGAATCCAGGCGAAGTACAAGAAGTCATTGAAGTCGCCGTTCCGCAACCAAGGCATCCGGAACAATTTTTATCCCCTGAATTTATCGCTACCAAAAAACGTTTGGAAGAACTGATTCATCCTCCCAAACAGGATGATGATGACGACCATCTGAACCTTGTGCGAATGGTGCCGGTAAATGATGAAGTTGGGAGTGTTTTCTAATGTATGAATTAGCACAAATGACCTGGGAAGAAGTCGCAGAAGCTGTCAAAAGTGGCGTGGATACGGCTTTACTTCCAGTCGGCGCAACAGAACAGCATGGACCACATATGGGTTGCGGTATGGACTCAGCCATTGCTGACACCTTATGTAAAGAAGTAGCGAAACATACGCCTGTCATTTTACTACCGACACAACCCTATGGTTGCTCAATCGGCCACTCAAAACGCTGGCCCGGCACCATGGCACTTAATCCTAAAACACTGATTGATGTTATTTCAGATATCGGTGATTGGGTGGCGTCATCGGGTATTAAACGGCTGTTACTGATCAATGGTCATGTGACCAATGCTGCCCCGCTTCGCTGCGCTCTGGAAATGCTCAGAGCACGTCATGACGACTTAATGATCGGCCTTGTGCATACCGCTCAAATTTCAGAACGAGTTCGTAAAGCTCATCATGACGATGCGGAAGACTGGCATGCCAATCAGGCTGAAACAGCCTTGATGATGGCTTTACATCCCGAGTTAGTGCGTGAGGATAAATTACTTGACGCTGACGATCCGGACCGAACCGATGGCTGCGTGTTCAGCCACCCTGTCAATCGCACCAGCTTAAATGGTGTGACAGGCAAACCATCCACAGCAACCAAAGCGGATGGTGAAGCACTTTTTTCATGGATGTGTGAAGACTTATCTCAACTGGTGATGAGAGCAATTAAGGAACAACCGCCGCTTGATCAAAGCTACCACCAGTCTCTCTTATAAACCGTTAACCAAAGAAGGGTAATCTCATGATTAACATCAAAACTGATGATGAAATCAAAAAAATACAAGAAGAGTTAAAAAGCAAAGGCGTGAAATACTGCATGGGCACCTATGTGGATATCCACGGTGTACCTAAAGGTAAAGTCGTACCGCTCTCGCATTTACATCATATGGCGCATGGCTCAGAACTCTACACCGGTTATGCCGTAGATGGCTTGGGTCAACAACCTAATGACGACGAAATCGCTTCTGTGCCGGATCTTGATCACATCATTCAAATGCCATGGCAGCCTGAAATAGCCTGGATGCCAGCCGATAATACGCTTTACAAAAAACCGTATATGCTCAGCACACGAGTTTTACTCAAATCTGTATTGGAACAAGCAAAAGAGCTCGGTTATGGTATGAATCTGGGTATTGAAGCAGAAGTTTATCTGGTGAAGAAAAATGCCGACGGGACTTTATCCGTTCCCGATCCTGATGACAAATTGAAAAAGCCATGTTACGACACTCGTGCTTTTTTAAGTAACTTCAGTTGGTTAGATAAAATGGCCACCAGCATTGACGATCTCGGTTGGGGACTTTATTCCTTCGATCATGAAGATGCCAACGCTCAGTTCGAGTTCGATTTTAACTATGCTGATGCCGTTACCAGTTGCGACCGCTTTACTTTCTTGAAGATGATGGCAAAAGAATATGCTAAACAAGAAGATCTGCTAGCCACATTTATGCCTAAACCATTCTCAAATAAAACCGGGACGGGTGCTCACTTTAATATGTCGCTCTATGATTTGGAGACCGGAGCTAACCTGTTCCAATGTAAACCTGAAGAAGATGAGCATGGCTTAGGTTTAACTAAATTAGGTTATCAATTCATCGCTGGCGTTTTAAAACATGGTCCTGCTTTGTGTGCAGTGTTTGCCCCCACAGTGAATTCATACAAACGTTTGGTTCGCCAAGGTGATATGCCTTATTTCACCTGGGCACCGGTATTTAACTCATTTGGTTCCAATAACCGTACTAACTCAGTTCGGGTTCCTATGGGTGGTGGTCGCTGTGAGTCACGTAATGCCGATGGCGCTGTGAATCCATACCTTGCAGCCGCTCTGGTTCTAGCGGCTGGATTGGAAGGCATTAAAGAAGGTCTTGATCCTGGTAAACCTCAGGAACGTAATCTGTATGAGTTAACAGAAGCAGAACGTGAGGAATTGGGAATTCAGTTTTTACCCAGAACGTTGGACGAAGCTATTCAGGCATTCGCTGCCGATCCATTTGTAGAAGAAGTATTGGGTAGTGAGTTGAGAAACGAGTTTATTCGCTATAAACAAGCTGAATGGAATGAATATCACACGGTGGTTAGCGCATGGGAAGTTGAACGCTACAGTCATTTATTCTAGGCAGAGCAAGGCATCACCCCAGCCAAAAGCTGGGGTGATAGTCTTAAATCACTGAACAATAATGATGACATACGCCAGGAGTTCGTATGAGCAAAGAAAAAGTCAGCCGTATCAGCATCTCTTTACCTGAAAGTCTGTTAGAAGGTTTGGATGAGATGGTCAGCAAGCGTGGTTTTGAAAGTCGCTCTCAAGCCATTTGTGACATGATCAACTTACAAATCAATGAGCACCGTGCTCAACAAGGCGATACGGTGATGACGGGTACGGTTAATCTGGTTTATAACCATTCAGTCCCAGGTTTGCAAAAGCGTCTTCATGATCTCCAATATGAATATATTGATGAAGTGATTAGCAATCTCAATGTCAATTTAACCCATACCAATACACTTTCAGTCATTCTGGTACAAGGTCCAGCTAATCGCCTCAACATGATCGCTGACAAAATGATTACGCTGCGAGGTGTTGTCTACGGCCGTTTATTATTGAACGCCGATATTATTCCCCCGATCCACCCTCTACCGCCCAAACAAACGTAAAGCTATTGTTACTCTCGTTGTCAGTTGACCGAATACTATGGATTCAGTAGTTTTATATTTTGCAATAAAACCACTGGCCAAAACATGACTGATACAAGCTTTCTCCCGCCGCTCATCGCAGCGATTCAATCTGAAATTATTAACAATGAAGCAGAAATCTCCGCGCTGGATCGTGCAATAGGTGATGGTGACCATGTCACTAACCTATTACGTGGACTTGAAGCTGTTACTAAACTGAATGATGAACTGGTTCAGATTGATTGGTCAGCCGCCTTGATGAAAATCGGCATGACACTCATGTCCACCATGGGCGGTGCATCAGGATCTTTACTCGGCTCAATGTTTGTCAGTATGGGAAAAGCGGCCAAAGAGCAGGAACTGGATCTAAATGGAATGACAGCTATTTATTCGGCGGGTGTTGAATCCATAAAAGCCCGAGGCAAAGCCGATATCGGTGAAAAAACCATGCTGGATACCCTCATTCCAGTGATGCAATCATTGCAAAGTGATGCCGAACAAAATGCAGATAAAACGACTGTTTTAAGCAATATTAAAACAGCCGCTATACAAGGCATGCAATCGACCAAAGATATGCTGGCAACCAAGGGAAGAGCATCATTTTTGGGTGAGCGTGCCCGCGGCCACATCGACGCAGGCGCCCGAACTTCTCAGTTAATTCTCTGTGTTATTGCTGACGAACTCAGCAAAACCTAAATCCCCCAACGTAATGCTGCAGTATGAACAGGGGCATCCCAATATTGCAGCATTTCGTCATCCATCAACGTTAGGGTAATTGAGCAACCCGCCATATCCAGTGATGTAGTGTAATTTCCCACCAATGATCGAACAATTTTTATACCACGCTCTTCATAAAACTGTGCCGCCAAATCATAAACCAGATAAAGCTCCATTAATGGTGTCGCACCAAAACCATTGATATGCAGTAAAACGCGTTGATCTTTTGTTGGTTTTAACTCTTCATCAATCGCTTTAGCGAGTATCTGAACAAGATCATCAGCTGTAGTCAGGCTCATGACTTCTCTACCGCGTTCTCCATGGATGCCAACGCCCATTTCGACTTCATTATCCGAGATATCAAATGTAGGCTGTCCTAACGCTGGCACGGTACAACTGGTCAAAGCCACCCCCATTGAGGCAGTTGAATTGACGACTTTGTCACCAAGCTGTTTACAGGTGGCTAGGTCTGCGCCAGCTTCTGCGGCTGCACCTACAATTTTTTCAACAATCAACGTTCCTGCTACACCACGACGTCCGGTACTGTGATCCTTTGGTAAAGACACATCATCATTCACCAGCACTGTTTCATGCGGGCAATCCAACATTTCCGCCGCGATTTCAAAATTCATCACATCGCCAGCATAATTTTTAACAATAAATAAAACGCCCGCGCCATTTTCCACTTCTTGTGCCGCCATCAGCATTTGGTCAGGTGTTGGAGAGGTAAATACTTGCCCAGGACAAGCGGCATCTAACATGCCTTTTCCCACCAAACCCGTATGCAATGGTTCATGGCCAGCGCCACCGCCAGAGATTAAAGCTACTTTGTTTTCAGGCTTATTTTTTCGAGTGACATAATGGGGCTGATGATTGAATTGAATAATATTGCTATGCGCTCTGGCAAAACCATTCAAACTTTCTTCAAGAACACTTTCCACACCATTGATCAATTTTTTCATCTCTCGCTTCCTTTTTTTTCTTTAATTTTCCAGTGCTTTTGTTAATGCTGCCAAATCATCCAAAATCCATGTTGGCTTATAATCAACCTGCTTAACATCCTCAGACGAAGACACGCCGGTTAAAACCAGCACGCTACGGATTCCCGCATTAACGGCCCCCAGAATATCGGTATTAAGACGGTCACCAATGGCAATGGTGGTGTCTTTTGTCGTGCCTAAAATTTTTAATGCCTGTTCATACAAGATAGGTTCGGGCTTACCAATAGATATCGGTTTCACGCCGGTGACTGACTCTAGCGCTGCTAACACGCCACCATTACCCATCACTTCACCAAGCTCGGTAGGCAAAGTGGAGTCCGAATTTGTCGCATAAAAAGCCGCGCCTGCATTAATATTTAATGTCGCTGTTGCCAACTTATCCCACGTTAATGTGCGATCAAGTCCGGATACAACAATATCTGCTGTTCGACCCGTGATTCCTTTTTCAGGCTGGTCTACTTCATACAAATCGGTCAGTACAAAGTCATTTTCCAATAAAGGTTGTTTTAACCCGTCTTCACCAATAACAAATACACGTTTTTTATCAGCGGGTAAGTGTTCGCATAAATAGCTGACAGTGGCCATACTGGAAGTCAGAATTTCCTTAGCCTCGACATCAATATTCATTGAGGCTAGCTTTTCGATATATTGCTGCTGAGTCAAGCTGGCATTATTGGTCGCTAGTACAAAGGGAATCTTCTGTTTTCTGAGCAACTGGAAAAAATCTCCTAAGCCCGGCATCGCTTTATTGCCATGCCAGAGCACCCCATCCATATCAATAATTAACCCAGCCACATTGTCTAAACAGACCGCAGATTCTGTATTCAAAATATATCCTCGCAACTATACAATCTGGTCACAGAGAGTCGCATACTGCAAATCATTGTGTCTAGTGATAAAAATGATGGTAAATGTCGAGATTGAGTCAAAAATTGACAGCATCTGTTGATCTGCTTTATAGTCTGCGAGCGTATTTTCAACGTAATAACTCATAAATTAAATTAATTAGGAGCATGTCAGCATGGCAAAAGCACTTATTCAAATGGCACTGGATTCTCTGGATTTCGATCAAACAATCGCGCTTGCAGAGCAAGTTGCTCCTTACGTCGATATCTTAGAAATTGGTACACCATGCATCAAGTACAACGGTCTTGAACTGGTTACTGCACTGAAAAGCAAATTCCCTAACAACCTGATCCTGGTTGACCTGAAAACAATGGACGCTGGTGAATACGAAGCAACTCCATTCTACGAAGCAGGTGCTGACATCTGCACAGTATTAGGTGTTTCTGACAAAGCGACAATGGGCGGCGTAATCAAAGCAGCTAACGCTAACAACGCTGAAGCTCAAATCGACTTAATCAGCGTTAAAGACAAAAAAGCAGTTGCAACTGAAGCAGCTCGTAACGGTGCTCAAATCATCGGTGTTCATACTGGTCTTGACGCTCAAGCAGCAGGTCAAACACCTTTCGCTGATCTGAAAGACATCGCTAGCTTAAACTTAGGTGTTCGCATTTCAGTTGCTGGTGGTTTGAACAAAAACACTATTCAAGACACTGTTCGCGCTGGCGCGACAATTGTTGTTGTTGGTGCAGCAATCTACGGTGCGGATTCTCCAGCTGAAGCAGCTAAAGAATTACGTGCTTTAGTTGACGCAGCATAAGCACTAGCATTGCGTTAAGCAGAAAATGAAACGAGTGGTCGTTGACCACTCGTTTTTTTTCATGCTCACCTGATTAATTTATTAATTTAAATAATCAGGTAAGATAGTGGTTATTGGTCATTGATAATAATTACGATTTTAATTGACCAATCTCAAATTCAAACGGATTAATCGTATTGCATCTCGACTTCTGGCATTTTTTCTTGAGTTTTTCCGACTTGCCACGATTAATCTAAAATAGTAATTTACCCGTTGCACCAACCTCGTTATGTTGGGCAGATGGGGTTAAAATGTAACAGGGGTATAATATTATGAGTGATAAAGGTTTCTTTGCATCAGTTTGTGGATTTTTTAAAAGCCTGTTTTCATCAAGTCCTAGTCCTGCTCCAAACAGCAGCGCTAAGCAAAGCCCAGCAGCAAAAACAGCAAATGATGGTTTGACAGGTGTTGAACGCTATATCAGAAACCAAGCAAATAGCGGTTCAAAACTGACTGGTGTTGAAAAATATATTAGAAATAAAACCACATCTGTAAAAGTGTTAACAGGTGTTGAGCAATATATTCGTAATAAAGCACAAGCAAAACCAATGACAGGTGTTGAACGTTATATTCAAAACAAAGGTTAAACCTGACCTTACACACAAAGATTTATGGCAAAGCCGGGCAACATCCCGGCTTTGCCGACATAATAATCAATAAAATCAACCATACAGTCAGCGTTAGATGCGATGGCTGTTAATTTTTAACTTAAAAATTAAAGGTACGAAACATGGCTACTTTACTTGATCAGCTTAAGGAAATGACCGTTGTTGTCGCCGATACTGGTGATATTCAAGCTATCGAAAAATTTACACCTCGTGATGCTACAACTAACCCTTCACTGATTACTGCTGCAGCTCAAATGCCACAATACCAAGGTATTGTTGATGACACATTGAAAGCAGCTCGTGAAACATTAGGTGCAGACGCGCCTGCATCAGAAGTGGTTTCACTAGCATTTGATCGTTTAGCAGTTTCATTTGGTTTGAAAATTCTGGATATCGTTCCAGGTCGTGTATCTACAGAAGTTGATGCTCGTCTGTCTTTTGACACCGAAGCGACTATTGCTAAAGGCCGTGACCTGATTGCTCAATACGAAGCAGCTGGTGTTTCACGTGAGCGTATCCTGATCAAAATCGCAGCAACCTGGGAAGGTGTTATGGCTGCTAAAGTACTGGAAGAAGAAGGTATTCACACTAACCTGACTCTAGTATTTGGTCTGCACCAAGCTGTTGCTTGTGGTGAAAATGGTATCCAACTGATTTCACCTTTCGTAGGTCGTATTCTTGACTGGTACAAAAAAGACACCGGTCGTGATTCTTATGCACCAGCTGAAGATCCAGGTGTTATTTCTGTTACTGAAATCTATAACTACTTCAAGAAATTCGGTTTAGAAACTGAAGTAATGGGTGCTAGCTTCCGTAACGTTGGTGAAATCACTGAATTAGCAGGTGTTGATCTTCTGACTATTTCTCCTGCATTACTGGACGAATTACACTCAACTGAAGGTGACTTACCACGTAAGTTAAATGTTGAAGATGCCAAAGCATCAGATGTTGAACGCATCGATATGACAGAAGAAACATTCAAAGCTATGCACGCAGCAGATCGTATGGCGACTGAAAAGTTACAAGAAGGTATTGATGGTTTTGCTAAAGCACTTGAAACTCTTGAAGAGTTGCTGGCTAACCGTCTTGCAGAACTGGAAAGCTAATTCATCAGAATTAATTTTCCCCGTATTCAGCCCGCTCCATTTGTGAGTGGGCCCGAATGCAGCAGGGTCAGTGAAATTGACTTGTCACTGATTTCTGCATATAGTCCCGCTTCACCTAAGCAAGCGTGATAACAATAATTTTTACTATAAATTAGGAGTATGTAACATGGCTGAAATCCAAATGGCTCTTGACTCATTGGACTTTGACGCAACAATGGCTCTGGCTGAACAAGTAGCGCCATATGTCGATATCCTTGAAATCGGTACACCTTGTATTAAATACAACGGTCTGAAACTGGTTAAAGCATTGAAAGCAGCACACCCAGACAAAAAAATTCTGGTTGACCTGAAAACAATGGACGCTGGTGAATACGAAGCAACTCCTTTCTTTGAAGCTGGTGGTGACATCACTACAGTTTTAGGTGCTTCTGACATGGCTACAATGAAAGGCGTTATCAAAGCAGCTAACGCTAACAACGCTGAAGCTCAAATCGATTTAATCGGTGTTGAAGATAAAGCTGCTGTAGCTAAAGAAGCTGCTGCTAACGGTGCACACATCATCGGTGTTCACACTGGTCTTGACGCACAAGCTGCAGGTCAAACACCTTTTGAAGATCTGAAAACTATCGCTGGTTTAGGTCTGAACGTTAAAGTTTCTGTTGCTGGCGGTATCAACAAAGATACAATCCAAAGCACAGTTCAAGCTGGTGCTGACATCGTTGTTGTTGGTGCGGCTATCTACGGCGCTCCATCTCCAGCTGAATCTGCAAAAGAACTGCGTGCATTAGTTGACGCAGCATAAGGATTAGAAAAATGACAATGCATCGTGATCTAGTTGTAAACAAAATCACTGATATTTTAGGGGCTACTGACAGTTCTCTTGAAGCTGAATTCGTTGCTATGTGTGATGATGCTAAACGCATCTTCATTACTGGTGCCGGACGTTCACGTCTTGTTGGTAACTTCCTGGGTATGAGGTTGATGCATAGTGGTTACACCGTATACGTTCAAGGTGAAATCAGCACACCTAGCATCCGTGAAGGCGATTTATTAATTGTCATCTCAGGTTCAGGTGAAACAACTCAGTTGGTTTCATTCGCGAACAAAGCTAAATCAGAGAACGCTAAAGTAGTATTAATCTGCTCAAAAGCAAGTTCAACGATTGGTGATATAGCGGACAAAACAATTCAAATTGGTAACGACGATAGTTTTGCTCCTACTAAGGGCATGCCTATGGGTACTATGTTTGAATTATCGACATTGATTTTCTTAGAAGCCATCGTTTCTCATCTTATCCATGAGAAAGGTATTCCTGAGGAAGAAATGCGATACAGACACGCTAATATGGAATAATCACTTTTCCTTAGCAGAAAAAAAAGAAACGGGTAACTTTCGGGTTACCCGTTTTTTTTATGTCTACAGTTCAGATAGAGCTTACATCTCTGACGCTGTATAATGCTCTGATACTTATAACTCACTAATCGGTTTTAATAGAGATATGTCAGCAAAAACACTTTACGATAAGCTTTGGGATCAACATGTCGTTCGATCTGAGTCAGATGGCACTACAGCCTTACTGTATATCGATCGCCATCTTGTTCATGAAGTAACATCACCGCAAGCCTTTGAAGGCCTGCGTTTAGCTGACCGTAAACCCTACCGTTTAAACTCTATTTTGGCGACACCGGATCATAACGTTCCTACTTCACATCGCGAGCAAGGTATTGCTGATCCTATTTCACGTTTGCAAGTAGATACGCTCGATAGCAACTGTGTCGAATTTGGTATCACTGAATTTGGATTAAATGATTTACGACAAGGTATTGTGCATGTTGTTGGCCCCGAGCAAGGCGCAACGCTGCCTGGTATGACGGTAGTTTGTGGCGACTCTCACACTTCAACACATGGTGCTTTTGGTGCTTTAGCTTTTGGTATTGGTACTTCCGAAGTTGAGCACGTTATGGCAACCCAATGTCTGATTCAGCGTAAATCCAAAAATATGCAAGTGCGCGTTGAGGGTCAGGTTAAACCCGGCATCACAGCGAAAGACATTGTTCTTGCTATCATTGGAGAAATTGGCACTGCAGGTGGAACAGGCTATGCCATCGAATTTGCCGGTGAAGCGATTCAGGCCTTAAGTATGGAAGGTCGCATGACCGTCTGTAATATGACCATTGAAGCTGGCGCCCGCGCAGGTATGATTGCGGTTGACGATACCACCATCAACTACCTGAAAGATCGTCCTTTCTCGCCATCTGGTGAAAACTGGGAAAAAGCGGTTAAAGCATGGCGTGAATTACACTCTGATGATGGCGCCCATTTTGATAAAGTCGTCGTACTGAAAGCAGAAGATATCAAACCTCAAGTCACATGGGGCACGTCGCCGGAAATGGTTGTATCGGTTGATTCGGCTATTCCTGATCCCCTCAAGGAATCAGATGCAGTAAAACGCAACGGAATGGAAAAAGCACTTAAATATATGGGCCTGCAAGCCAACCAAGCGATTACTGACATTTATCTGGACCGTGTGTTTATTGGCTCTTGTACAAATTCACGTATCGAAGACTTACGTGAGGCAGCCGATGCCATCCAAGGTGGAAAGGTTGCCGCCAGCGTTAAACAAGCTATGGTTGTTCCCGGTTCAGGGTTAGTCAAACAACAAGCTGAACAAGAAGGTTTAGATAAAATCTTTATTGAAGCGGGATTTGAATGGCGTGATCCTGGCTGTTCCATGTGCCTAGCCATGAATGCGGATCGTCTGGAAGCAGGTGAACACTGTGCATCGACGTCTAATCGTAATTTTGAAGGACGTCAGGGGCAAGGTGGCAGAACGCATCTGGTCAGTCCAGCAATGGCTGCGGCAGCTGCAATCGCTGGTCATTTTGTTGATATCACACAAAATCTATGATTGATTACCTGGCTGTTCAATCTGAATTAAACACTTTTCGTGATTTTTTACGATGGTCAACATCCCGCTTCAATGAAGCGGGATTATTTTTTGGCCATGGTAATGAAGACGCTTTTAATGAGGCATCACAGCTCATACTGAGTGTTTTACACTTGCCTGTTGACGCCTTACCTGAGGTCTTTTTAGATGCCAGACTGACTCAAGATGAAAAGCGTGCATTGCTTATTGCCATTGAAAAACGCGTTGAAAAACGTATTCCCTTACCTTACCTGACAAATGAAGCCTGGTTTGCTGGCCTGCCATTCTTTGTCGATGAACGTGTTCTTATCCCCCGCTCGCCTTTTGCGGAGCTGATAGAAACGCAATTCCAGCCATGGCTTACTGAACCTGACTCGGTATTCACTATTTTGGATATGTGTACAGGAAGTGCTTGTATTGCTATTGCGTTAGCTATGGCTTTTGAACAAGCTGAAGTGACAGCGAGTGATATCAGCACAGATGCCCTTGCTGTAGCAGAAATAAACCGGAAGAAACATGGATTAGAGGAACACTTACACCTTATTCAATCAGATATCTGGCAAGCTTTTCCAGCTGACGCAAAATACGATTTGATCGTGAGCAATCCCCCTTACGTCGGGGCTGATGAAATGGCCTCTATTCCAGAGGAGTACCGACATGAACCAATCTCGGCTCTCGAAGCAGAAGATAATGGACTGGCCTTAGTAGAAAAAATCCTGCTTGGAGCTGCAGAGCACATGACCGACCAAGGTTTATTATTCGTCGAAGTGGGCAATACGGATTTGGCGGTTGATGATAAATGGCCTGATATCGCGTTTACCTGGCTGGAATTAGAAAACGGCGGTCATGGCATATTTATGCTGGATAAAGCCGCATGTGAACTATTTAAGCAGCGTTATGGCTAATCATTATCACTTAATTCAGGCACGACCTCAGACTCAACATAAACTCTGACACAATTTCGACCCGCCATTTTAGCCTGATACATGGCTTTATCTGCTAACTCGAATAAGCTATTGAGATTATCGTTGTCTGCTTGCCTTAATTGGGCAATGCCAATACTTACCGTTACTTCCAAATTGGCAGGTCTTAACTTATTGAGGCGCTGTACCATTCGTTCCATCATATTTTTTGCCGATACCAGATCACACTCCGGCAATAAAAGCACCAACTCATCTCCTGCCCATCTGGCAACCAGATCCACGTCACGTACATGGCGTTTCATCCAAGACCCCAGCTCAGATAACATCTGGTCTCCCCGCTCAAATCCATGACGCTCATTAATATCTTTCAGATGATCAATATCAATGACAGCAAGAGATAAGCAACGATTAAACCGATAAGCTTCACTGAAATATTTACTCGCGAACTCTCTCAATGCGTGCCGATTAAACAATCCTGTCGTTTCATCCAACATGGCAAGACTATGAAGAGACTTTTGTTGTGTACGAAGCTCCTGGGTTGTTTGATAACTGGTTATATGATTGAACACACGTTGTCTCAGTTCTTCTCGCACAATCGGTTTCGACACATAATCATTAACACCGAGATGGAATAATTCGATCTTACGGGACATATTATCGAAACCTGATGTAGCGATAATCGGCACATTGCTATATTCACTCTGCATACGCCGAATTTTACGAACTAAGGTGATACCACTCATACTGCCTTCAAGCATAATGTCAGTGATAACCAGATCATAGTCCCCACCTTTAAACGCTTCCCATGCACTCTCAGCATAGTTATAAGCGTCTACATCAAGCCCCATATCTGTTAATAAGTCGATGATAATGGTTTGCAAAACCCGGGAATCTTCAATAAATAACACCCGGCCACTTAATTGTCGCGACTCTCGCTGGCTCAGACGAGATAAATAAGTATCCATCTCAGCCATATCATTTTTGCTGAAAATATCGGTAGCACCAGCCAATAAGGCTTGTTTGAGAATTTTAGAATTGTCATGTTCTGTTAAGACCAGCAAGGTGGCAAAATCATAACCACTTAGTGCTCTTAGCTGACTACAGAATTCACTGCTGGCATAGTCGGGCAAATTATCAGAGCAACAGACTAAACGATACCTCGCTTGAGCAGCCTTGCCTAAGCCATCAGCTCCACTCTCTGCTGTCTCAACATTAAAACCAGCAGACTCTAATAAATCGATCATATGCTCACAAAACATTGGTGAGCTATCTATAACTAACGCGTTTAGCATATTTCTCTAAATTCCCGAGTAATACAAATTAATCCATTAATTTTTTATGCAACGTTACCATCAAATGCACGCCTTCGCGAGCAAGCGCTTAGTAAAAGTTGTTCTCAGATAAAACCCTCTTGGATTCATCAAAATAGTTTCGCCTGAAATATCGGAGCTTTTTGCCAATATACGACTATGAGCCGCTTTCGGTCTAACCTGTAAATACTGGCCTTCCCTTGCTGTTAGCTCTGACTGTTCACCTAGCGCTAGCCGGTCCATTAACTCTTCCCAGTCGGCCTTTAAAATTTCTTCTTCAATCTGATCTGGCTGCCATAACCAAGCCGTGCCGATATAGCGTTCAGCAAGTGGAATTGACGACTCCGCCTCAACCGGAAGCCAAAGCACATGTGATAGCTTTCGCTTGACCCAGCTTTCTTGCCATGTCAGCGCTTCGTATTCACTCAATGACACCGTACAAACATAAGTCGACTCTTTAGGTTCACCATGCGCATTTAATGGTAATGTTTTCAGCTCAATACCTAGTGCAATAAAGTCTGGCTCTGCCTGATTGCCCGCATCAGCACCAAGATAGGATTCTAATAACTGACCCACCCAGCCTTTATTTCTCAACAAATCTGCAGGCACCCGGCACCCCACTTCTTGAGCAATCTGTCCTATGCTTTTTCCAGCTATGTGATGACAACGTTGCATCAGGTCATCGATTGATTGTGGAGCAGAATTTCTAACCATCGTTTTACCAAATTTTCATCTTGCTGCAGGCATGATAACCTAGCCACCTTTATCACGCTTGAGAGAGACAGTGAAAGCATTATCAATCAAGAATCTAAGTAAAACGTATCGTAACGGATTGCATGCATTAAAGAACATTAATCTCGATGTAGAACAGGGTGATTTTTTTGCATTACTCGGTCCCAATGGTGCGGGCAAGTCAACCACTATCGGTGTCATCACCTCTTTAGTGACAAAAAGCTCGGGGTCTATTCAGGTCTTTGATACGGATCTAGACATCGATGCTGAGCAGGCCAAAAGCTATATAGGACTGGTCCCGCAAGAATTCAATTTCAATGGCTTTGAGCAGGTAAAGCATATTCTGGTTGCGCAGGCAGGTTATTATGGGATGCCCGCCAGCGAGGCAGAACCCAGAGCGGATGAACTCCTCAAACAACTTGGATTATGGGAAAAGAGACATACGCCATCTCGATCACTTTCTGGCGGTATGAAACGTCGCCTGATGATAGCCCGCGCTCTGGTTCACAATCCACGTCTGTTGATTCTGGATGAACCGACCGCAGGTGTTGATATTGAACTGCGTCGCTCCATGTGGACATTTCTCAGAAAGATTAATGCCGAAGGCACCACCATCATTCTGACTACCCACTATCTGGAAGAAGCCGAAAGCTTGTGCCGTAATATTGCGATCATTGATAAAGGCCAGATTATTGAAAATACCGATATGAAGTCTCTACTAAATCGGCTGGATAAAGAAACTTTTGTTTTGGATCTTAAACATTCGCTTCCCCTCCCCTTTGAGCTTAATGACTTTGATTATCATCAGATTGATAACACCACGCTGGAAATCGAAATCCACCGAGGTGAATCACTGAACGCTGTTTTTGAACAACTGAGTCAAAAAGGGATCGAAGTCACCAGCATGAAAAATAAAGTGAACCGTCTGGAAGAATTATTTCTCAAACTCGTTGAGAAATCGGAGTAAAACTTATGACACCAACTCGTCGCCAAAGACACTGGGTCGCCTTTTCAACCTTGCTATTTCGTGAAATCCGCCGTTTCTTCAGAATCTGGCCGCAAACGATTCTGCCCCCGGCCATCACCATGACTCTGTATTTCATCATTTTCGGCAATCTGATCGGGAGTCGAATTGGGGAAATGGGTGGCTTCAGCTATATGGAATATATCGTACCGGGTATCATCATGATGGCAGTTATCAATAATGCCTATTCAAATGTGGCCTCTTCATTCTTCAGTGCCAAATTCCAAAATCATATTGAAGAGCTGATTGTTGCCCCTATGCCAAATTATTTAATTCTCGCTGGTTATGTAGCCGGAGGTACGGCACGTGGTTTATGTGTGGGGATGATAGTCACACTAGTATCGCTTTTCTTTACGCATCTACCGGTAGAGCATATTTTTATTACCATCAGCATGGTATTTCTGAGTGCGGTTTTATTTGCGCTGGGCGGTTTTATCAATGCCGTTTATGCACGCAGTTTTGATGAAATTGCCATCATCCCAACATTCATTCTGACGCCATTGACTTATCTGGGCGGCGTGTTTTATTCCATCGATTTACTGCCAGACTTTTGGCAGCATGTTTCACTTTTAAACCCCATTTTATATATGGTGAATGCTTTCCGCTACGGCATGTTAGGTATTTCAGATATCCCTATCATGGCGGCATTTAGCATTATTATGCTATTTATAGTGGCGTTAACCGCATATGCCTTATATCTGTTGAAAAAAGGCACCGGACTTAGAAACTAAACGTTATCGACCAGGCTTAGCGCTTGTTGAAGTGTATGAATGCCAGCATCGGGCAAATGGGCATTCTCACTTAAGTGCCGGCGCCAGCGACGGGCTCCAGGCTGGCCCTGAAATAAACCCAGTAAATGCCGGGTGATTGATTTCAGTGGTCGGCCCTGTTTCATTCTTTGCTCGATATAAGGCAACATCTTTTCGATCACTTCATGTCTGCTCAATATACGGTCAGAACGCTGGTTAAAAATAACGTTATCCGCGTCAGCTAGCAGGTAGGGATCATGGTAAATCGCCCGCCCCACCATTGTGCCATCGACATGTTTCAGATGTTCCTGAACCTCCATCAAACTATGAATACCGCCATTGATATCAATGTGTAGCTCGGGATAGTCCTTTTTGACTTGATAAACGCGCTCATAATCCAGTGGCGGCACATCACGATTTTCTTTTGGACTTAATCCTTTGAGCCATGCCTTTCGTGCATGCAGAATAAAAGTTTCACAACCGGCTGCTGACACAGCATCAATAAAATCGGTTAGAAATTGATAACTATCCTGTTCATCAATCCCGAGTCGGGTTTTAACAGTCACGGGAATACTCACGGCATTTTTTATCGCAGCCACACCCTCCGCCACTAATTGAGGTTCAGCCATTAAACACGCGCCAAAACTGCCTGACTGAACACGGTCGCTTGGGCAACCAACATTCAGGTTAATTTCACTATAACCCGCATCCTCCCCCATTTTTGCACACTCCGCTAAAGCAGTAGGATCAGAACCACCAAGCTGCAAAGCGAGAGGATATTCCGTTGCATCATGAGCTAAAAATCGTTGTCTATCGCCATGAATCAACGCCCCGGTAGTCACCATTTCCGTATAAAGCAAGGTATCTTTCGAAATGAGCCGTAACAGATAACGAAAATCACGGTCGGTCCAATCCAGCATCGGCGCAACAGATAATTTTCTAGATTCTATAAAAGATAATGATGATGACATGATTCAATTAACGTAGATTAATGAGACATTTTCTCAAATCAGAACGCAAAAATCTGCTTATAACGATTATTTATGACACACACACATCCTGATGGCTTTCATTACACCATTATTCGCAGTTCACGCCGAAAGAGTATGGCGCTTGTTATTAAGCAAGGTGAGGTCATTGTGCGGATACCAGCGAAACTTGCAGTCAGCACCGCACAGCATTTTGTAGACAAAAAAAGTTATTGGATAAAACAAAAGCTTCAACAACGGCCAGTAACACAAGAAAAAGTTTATGCCGATGGGGAGTCATTTTTATTTTTAGGCGAAACCTATGAATTAAAAATTCATAACTCCAGCGCTGAAAATACAATCAAGCAAGAAGACAATGTCATACAACTCTATACAAAGAAAAAAGATATGACAACAGATGGCATTAGACGCCAGCTGGAAAAGTGGTACCGAGAGCAAGCCAATACAATCCTGACATCACGATTTTTTCAATTGGCTGAAGCTCATCAATTCTCTCCTAAAAGCCTTATTGTAAAAACGTACAAAGCCCGCTGGGGAAGCTGCTACCGTTCGGGTGAAATTCAGCTCAATTGGAAGCTCGTCATGGCGCCTAAGAAAGTGATCGACTACGTCATCCTGCACGAACTTTGTCACCTTCATCATCACAATCATTCAGCGTCTTTTTGGCAGTTGGTGACTGATGTTTGTCCCACATTTAGAGAGCACAAGCTGTGGCTGAGACAAAATGGAGACAGATTAACCCTCTAGGCCACGCGTTGTGACGATTTTGTGAAGATAATTAAGCTTGAAAAATTCTCTATATAGATTAATATGTCCTTTCGAATAAGGAACGCTGCAACAGGTCATTCACCTGCTAGGCTTATTCAATACTCAATTATTTAAACTGCGTTCATTATTAACAGGTAACTGATAGTAATGAGCGAGATTTATTCCCCCTCAAATAGCACAACTATCATTACCACAATCTCATTGTAATGAGGAAGTTGACTATGAGTAGCAATTATCTTTTCACTTCTGAATCTGTATCGGAAGGGCATCCAGACAAAGTTGCCGATCAAATTTCAGATGCCATCCTGGATGAAATTCTTCGTCAGGATCCCCATGCTCGCGTTGCTTGCGAAACCTTAGTAAAAACTGGCACCGCCATTGTTGCAGGTGAAATCAGTACATCGGCATGGGTCGATCTGGAAGATGTCGTTCGTAAAACGATCACAGATATCGGTTATAACAGCTCAGATGTTGGTTTTGATGGTCAGACCTGTGCAGTTATGTCGTTGATCGGTAAACAATCTTCTGATATCGCTATGGGTGTAGACAGAGATACCGAAGAAAATCAGGGTGCCGGCGATCAGGGTCTGATGTTTGGTTATGCCAGCAATGAAACTGACGTTTTAATGCCAGCGCCTATTACCTATGCACATCGTTTGGTCAAACGCCAATCTGAAGTTCGCAAAAATGGCGAATTGAGCTGGTTGCGTCCGGATGCGAAAAGTCAGGTCACATTTGTTTACCAAGATGGCAAGCCAATCGGTATTGATGCTGTTGTCTTATCAACACAGCACAGCCCAGATATCTCACAAGCGGATCTGCATGAAGCCGTCATGGAAAGCATTATCAAACCGACACTGCCTGCTGAATGGTTGTCTGCCAAAACAAAAATCCATATCAATCCTACCGGCCAATTCATCATCGGTGGTCCTGTCGGTGACTGTGGTCTGACAGGAAGAAAAATCATTGTCGATACCTACGGTGGTATGGCTCGTCATGGTGGTGGGGCTTTCTCTGGCAAAGATCCATCAAAAGTCGATCGTAGTGCCGCTTATGCAGGCCGTTATGTGGCGAAAAATATCGTTGCCGCCGGTTTAGCAGATCGCTGTGAAATTCAGGTGTCTTATGCGATTGGTGTTGCCGACCCAACATCGATTAGTGTTGAGACATTCGGTACTGGAAAAATTTCTCAAGATAAGCTGGTCGCGCTGGTACGTGAACACTTTGATTTACGCCCGGTTGGCTTAATTAAGATGCTTGATTTAATCAAACCGATCTATCAACCAACAGCAGCATACGGTCACTTTGGTCGTGAAGATGTTGATTTTAGTTGGGAAAGAACGGATATGGCAGATGTATTACGCGATGCTGCCAGTTTATAAAAGAATTTGAGGAAATTAACGATGGAATCACCAATAGAAAACTTAACACCTGACTACAAAGTTGCAGACATCAGCCTGGCTAAATGGGGTCATCAAGAAATTAAAATTGCTGAAAGCGAAATGCCAGGATTAATGGCCTTACGTGAAGAATACGTAGGCCAAGCACCTCTGAAAGGTGCACGCATTGCAGGCTGCTTACACATGACAATTCAGACCGCTGTGTTAATTGAAACACTGGTAGAACTCGGCGCTGAAGTTCGCTGGTCATCATGCAATATTTTCTCTACACAAGACCATGCTGCAGCGGCTATTGCCGATCAGGGTATTCCGGTATTTGCCTGGAAAGGTGAAACAGAAGAAGAAGCGGTCTGGTGTATCGAACAAACGATTATGGGTCCAGACAACTGGCGTCCTAATATGATTCTGGATGATGGCGGTGACTTAACCCAAATCATGCATGATAAATATCCAGAATTATTAAACGACGTTAAAGGTCTGTCAGAAGAAACCACTACAGGCGTTCACCGTCTGTATGAAATGATGAAAGCAGGTACATTAAAAGTGCCAGCCATCAATGTGAACGACTCCGTGACCAAATCTAAATTTGATAATTTATACGGCTGTCGTGAGTCATTACTCGATGGTATCAAACGTGCCACTGACGTGATGATCGCCGGTAAAATCTGTGTTGTTTTAGGTTACGGTGATGTGGGTAAAGGCTGTGCTCAAGCATTCCGTGGAATGGGTGCGACCGTTTTTGTGACTGAAATCGATCCTATCTGTGCACTGCAAGCCAGCATGGAAGGTTACCGTATTGTCTCAATGGATGATGTCGCTGCAATGGGTGATATCTTTGTCACAACTACCGGCAATATCGACGTTATCAATCACGGTCATATGCTGAAGATGAAAAACGAAGCCATCGTTTGTAACATCGGTCACTTTGATTCTGAAATTGATGTCGCTTCATTACGTAAATACGAATGGGAAAATATTAAACCTCAGGTAGACCATGTCATTTTCCCTGACGGCAAACGTATTATTCTGCTTGCAGAAGGTCGTCTGGTTAACCTGGGTTGTGCAACGGGTCATCCAAGTTTTGTGATGTCTGCTTCATTCACCAATCAGGTCATGGCACAAATTGAACTCTGGCAAAACGCTGACAATTATGAAAATAAAGTTTACGTTCTACCGAAGAAACTGGATGAAAAAGTCGCACAACTGCACTTAGGTCGAATTGGTGCCAACCTCACCACGTTGACTGATGCACAAGCGAAATATCTGGGACTGGAAAAAACAGGTCCGTTCAAGCCTGAACATTACAGATATTAATCTTTTATCAATGCAAAACTGGGCTGATTTATCAGCCCAGTTTTCTAATTTAAGTTACTGATATGGCAAAAAATCTCACACTGAGTTGCGAATTCTTCCCACCCAAAACTGAAAAAGGCATTGCCAATTTAAGCGCTGTCAGAGAAAAGCTTGTGCCACTAAAGCCTGAGTTTTTTTCCGTCACCTTTGGTGCTGGAGGTTCAACACAAGACAACACTATGGATGCGGTAATAGACATCCAAAAACAGCATGCAGTGACTAATATTGATGCAGCTCCACATCTTTCTTGTGTGGGCTCTTCCGCTGAACGTATCCGTGCTCTCCTTGATACCTATCGCAATAATGATATCCATCGTATCGTCGCACTTCGTGGTGATTTGCCTTCAGGTATGCAAGCACCCGGTGACTTTCGTTATGCCAATGAGCTGGTTGAGTTTATCCGTGCAGAGACGGGAGACTTTTTCACCATTGAAGTAGCTGCCTATCCTGAAGTTCATCCGCAAGCTCAATCTGCAGAGGATGACCTGATTAATTTCAAACGAAAAGTCGATGCAGGCGCAAATAGTGCTATCACACAGTATTTTTACAATATTGATGCTTACAGCTATTTTGTTGATAACTGTCAGAAACATGGCATAGACATCCCGATTATTCCCGGTATTATGCCCATTAATAATTTCACCCAACTAGCTCGATTTTCAGCGAATTGTGGTGCAGAAATCCCGCGCTGGTTACGTAAAAAACTTGAAGCATTTTATGATGATAGCGCTTCAATGAATGCTTTCACTGTTGATTTTTTGACCGACTTTACTCAGCAGCTAATCGATCTCGGTGTACCCGGCATTCATTTTTACACGATGAATAAAGTTGACCCGACTCTAACTATTTGTGATCGTTTAGGGCTGATTAAATAAATCTTGAGTTAAGATTTTGTATGTAGCTGTAGGCAATGGCACAAGACTTGCGGTAACATATTTACATGGTCGTAAAAACACATAAAGAATTCTCGTGAAACCCTCATTACAGCTGCGTGTAGGCCAGAGTCTATCGATGACTCCGCAATTACAGCAAGCCATTCGTTTGCTGCAATTGTCGTCGCTTGAGTTACAGACAGAAATTCAGGAAGCGCTGGAGAGCAATCCTCTACTCGAAGTGGAAGAAGACTTTGAGTTCGATGAGAACGCACGTAAACCAAGCACTGAAGATCAAACAAGTCGTGAAATCAGTGAACTTGAGAATCAAAACATTCCTGAAGATCTGCCCGTCGATAGTCAATGGGAAGATACCTACGATTATCAGCCTATCAGCACCAATAACAGCAATGTTATCCATGATGGTGATATGGAAAGGGAAAATCAGGATGAAAGTACCGATTCACTGCAGCAACATCTGCTCTGGCAAATGCGGCTGACTCACTTCACAGAAATTGAAGAAGCCATCGCGACAACCATCATTGACTCGATTGAAGATGATGGTTATCTCAAAACATCATTGGAAGAGATTCAAGCGAGTTTAGGTGAAGAGTTTGCTGAAATAGAGCTGGATGAAATCGAAACAGTGCTACATCGTATTCAGCACTTTGATCCCGTCGGAGTGGCAGCCCGTGATTTACGCGAGTGTTTGCTAATACAACTTCGCGTTTATGAAGAATCAGGTTTACCTCATATTGATTTGATGAAAGAGCTTATCGATAAACATCTCGATACTTTGGCCAAACGTGATTACGCCCAAATCAAACGTGCTCTAAAAGTCTCAGATGATGAACTCACCGAATTGGTTCGTTCCATTCAGCTGTTAAACCCTCGTCCTGGCAGTCAAATTCAAACAGATACCACGGAATATATTGTTCCAGATGTCTATGCAAGAAAGCTTAAGGGCCAATGGGTGCTCTCACTCAACCCGGATAATGCACCGCGTTTACAAATTGCCGAACATTATGCGCAACTCATTAATCGGGCCGATAACAGCGCAGAAAATACCTATCTGAAAAATAATCTGCAGGAAGCACGTTGGTTTTTAAAAAGCTTACAAAGTCGCAATGAAACCCTATTAAAAGTCACCGAAGCGATCATCGAAAGACAGAAAGATTTTCTCGACTTTGGTGAAGAAGCAATGAAACCGCTAGTTTTAGCTGATATTGCTGAAACTGTAGAAATGCATGAATCCACAATTTCCCGTGTAACAACCCGCAAATACCTCCATACACCGAGAGGAATTTTTGAACTGAAATACTTTTTCTCCAGTCATGTCAGCACAGATGCCGGCGGAGAATGTTCAGCTACAGCCATTCGCGCTATCATCAAGAAACTGGTTGCTGCAGAAAATCCACGGAAACCATTGAGCGACAGTAAAATTGCCGATATCCTCGGAGAACAAGGCATTAATGTCGCCAGACGGACAATTGCAAAATATCGTGAAACGTTGGCAATAGCGCCATCGAATGAGCGAAAACGACTGGTGTGAACCAGTTATCATCACTCAATAAGGAGTCCATCATTATGCAGTTAAATTTAAGCGGACAACATATCGAAATCACTGACAGCTTACGCGATCACGTCAACAAAAAATTCGAAAAATTGACTCGCCATTTTGATCACATGACCAATGTTCATGTTGTGTTATCAGTAGAAAAACAACGTCAGAAAGCAGAAGCCACAGTTCATGTAAGTGGTGCTGATTTGTTCGCCTCAGATGAAAATGAAAACATGTACTCTGCTATTGAGAATTTGGTGGCTAAACTTGATCGCCAAATCATCAAGCATAAAGATAAAATCACCGATCATCATCAATCTGTCGGTGCCGATATGAAGCACAACGTCAACTAAACGAGATTTTTTTATGCTAATTGCCGCATTATTGGTTAATGCTGACAGTATCAGCTTTCATGACAATGCCACGAGCAAAAAGAAAGTACTGGAAAACTTAAGTCAAAAGTTAGCCAGTAATACTAACGCGACAACAGCAGAAAAAATATTCCAGGTCTTATTAGAACGTGAACGGCTCGGAAGTACGGGCCTCGGTAAGGGCGTGGCTATCCCCCACGCCCGGGTTCCGGGCTTAACGCATACCATTGCTGCAATGCTGACACTGGAAACGCCAGTGCCATTTGAGTCTGTCGATAATCAACCTATCGATATTGCTTTTGGTTTACTCGTACCGGAAGAAGATACAGATCATCACCTACAGCATTTATCACGTCTTGTTACTCTATTTCGTGATCCTGATATCTGTCAGAAGTTGCGTAACGCAACCAGCGCCGAACAAATTTTCGAACTACTCCTTTCTATCGACGAAGATTAACCATGGTCCAAGCAATACAAACCAACTCACACTATGGAGTAATGGTTTGTGTCAATGGCTCAGGCGTATTGATTAGCGGTTCCCCCGGCATAGGGAAAAGTAGTCTGGCTTTGCAGTTAATCATTGAAGGTCATCAATTAGTCGCTGATGATGTGATTGACCTCACTATTGAAAAAAATCAACTTATTGGTCGTTCTCCCTCACTATTAAAAAGCCTGCTTAACACACGTGAACTTGGCACCATTAATATCAAACACCAGTTTGGTCCAGCACATGTCACTGATTATGCTTCACTTCACTATCAGCTGATCCTGCATGAAAAATTAGCACTGGATAGTCAGCTGGAAGGCAACCAAAGCAATCAAACTATTCTTGGTATTAATATTCCGACATTGCATTTGTCGATATCTAATCCGGTCCCCGTGATCATTCGCCTGTTAACCTGGTTAAACATGCAACAGTCAACAAATGATGCCAATGAACAGTTAAAATATCGCCAACAACAGCAAATTCAGCAGTGATGATTTCACATTAACTTGATGACATGCGGTATATCTATTACATTCATTACCGTTACAAGACAGAGGCTGAGCCGATTTGTCTATATACAGCTTTGGCTGTTTTTTTAGAGAGCTAATATGACCGTAGGCATTTTACTTGTTTCGCACAATAACATCGGGACAGAGCTGATTAACACTGCACGCCAGATGTTATCTTGTTGCCCGCTTCCCACCAAAGTGATTTCAATCCAGACCAAAGATAATCCTGAAGCCATCCGTTTGGAAATGGATGAAGATTTAAAAAAACTTGATCAAGGTCACGGTATTCTCATACTGACTGACATGTTCGGCTCAACGCCAAGTAATATAGCCTGTGCAGTATCTGACAGAACAGATATCCGTGTTGTTTCAGGCTTAAACCTACCCATGTTGATACGCGTTTTAAACTACCCAGCCCTAAACTTAGAAGAACTTGAAATCAAAGCCTTGAGTGGCGGCCAAGAAGGTGTAGTTCGCTGTCATCACACAGGCTACTCAAGAAAATGATGACAAAAACATTCACAATTATTAATAAACTCGGCTTACATGCACGAGCCGCAGCTAAATTTGTCACTACTGCTTCCGCTTATGATGCGGAGATTACCGTTACCAGAGAAAACAGAACCGTTAATGGTAAAAGCATTATGGGTGTGATGATGTTAGCTGCGGCAAAAGGATCACAAATCATTGTGACCGCTGAAGGTGATGATGCTGAACAGGCTTTACAAGGATTAGATACTCTCATTAATGATTTTTTTGGAGAAGGTGAATGACGCTTGAGCTACAAGGAATTGGCGTCTCTCGCGGCATTGCTATGGGCCGAGCCCATATTCTTTTTCACAATCAGCCTGATGTCCGTGAATATTTAATCCCCGCTTTTGCAATAGAGCAAGAAGTCGACCGTTTTCTCGATGCCATTGATCAGGCAAGACAACAGTTAAAATCCATTCGTAATCATATCCCGGCCAATGCGCCTGCTGACGTGACATCATTCATTGATACCCATTTATTGATGTTGAATGACTCGTCACTAAATAAGATTCCAGTAGATATGATCCGTCAGCGCCGCTGTAATGCCGAATGGGCCTTGCAGTTGCAACGTGATGCGTTGATTAACGTTTTTAATGAGATGGATGATCCCTATCTGCGTACACGTCGAGATGACGTTGATCATGTGGTCAATCGTATTCACCGTATTCTGGCTGATCAGGAAGTCGCGGATCATGAAATTCCAGATGGTCGGCTAAAAGGCCATATTATTATTGCAGAAGACCTGACGCCAGCAGACACTGTGCTTATGCAGCACCAAGGTATTGTTGCCTTCGTGACAGAGCATGGTGGTGCGACTTCTCACACCACCATTCTGGCAAGAAGTCTGGGCATCCCGGCTATCGTGGGTGTCGAGTCTGTTCGTCGATATGTTCAGGATAATGAACCGCTGATTGTTGACGGTGAGACTGGCGTTATGTTGCTGGGGGCAGATGAACGCACACAGTATGAATATGAAGGCCGTTTAATTGCTTTTCGTGAGCATATCTCATCGCTTAGTCGCTATAAGTCTCAACCCACAAAAACACGAGATGGTAAATCAGTCACATTGTTAGCCAATGCTGAGTTACCGGAAGATGTAACCACAATCAGCAGCGCCGGTGCGCAAGGTATTGGACTGTATCGTACCGAGTTTTTGTACATGAACCGCCTGTCACCACCAGAGGAAGAAGAGCAGTTATCGGCCTATCGCGATGTGGTTGAAGGCATGAATAATCAACCGGTGACAATTCGAACATTCGATTTGGGGGCAGACAAAACCGTTGATGGTGGGCGTAACCTCAATCAAACTGTAGTGACTAACCCAGCTTTGGGTATGCGCGCCATTCGATTATGCCTGAGCCAACCAGCCATGTTCCGCACCCAACTGCGCGCAATCCTTCGCGCTTCTGCTTTTGGCAAAATCAAAATCATGTTCCCGATGATTTCCACCATGAATGAACTGGTCCAAGCTAAGAATCTGCTTGAGCAATGTAAGCAGGAACTGGATAAAGAGCATCTTGAATATGATCATCATATTGAAGTGGGCGCCATGATCGAAATTCCGGCAAGCGCGGTTTGTGCAGAAATATTTGCGCAACAGGTCGACTTTCTCTCTATTGGTACCAATGACTTAATCCAGTACACACTGGCCATTGACCGTATTGATGATCATGTTAACTATCTTTATGACCCGTTGCACCCAGCTGTATTACGTCTGATATATATGACGTTGCAGGCGGGCAAACTGCATAATGTGGATGTGTCCATGTGTGGTGAAATGGCAGGTGACCCTCGCTATACAAGACTTCTGCTGGCTATGGGTTTGGAAAACTTCAGTATGCATCCCAATGCCATACTCGAAGTAAAACAGGTAATCAATGAAACCAACTTGAATGAACTCCCCGTTAACACGTTGGATATTATGAATACCAGTGACTCACTAGAGCTGGATTTATTGCTTGAAAAAATTAACGGTCCTTCCCACTAAATAACGAACCTGTGCTGACACCAAATCGTATATTCTTGGTGTCAGCACTCATCATAGAAAAACCTCTGAATATCCCTAGTTTCTTTGCTCACGAAGCATTTCACGCTATTCAGCAAGTGGCAAGCAAGCTAGAATAAGCACTAATCACAATCCTAAAAACCTCCGTTGTTGAGAACTGGATATGTCTGAGCTGGACCACGATCACGCCCTGAATCAATCTATTAATGCTTTATCTGATGCCCTGCAAAGTGGACGTTTTGTCAGAATGCGTAGGTTATTAGCAGGACTACATCCAGCCGAAACAGCGCATCTTCTTGAATCTTTACCTCCTAATGAGCGGAAAATCTGCTGGCCATTAATTAATCCTGACTTACGTGGTGAAGTCTTGTCATATATCGGTGAGGAAGTCCGTACCGATCTGATGACAGATATGGACACCGCCGATCTGATTAATGCCACCGAAGATCTTGATGCCGATGATATCGCCGATATTCTGCAAGATCTCCCGGATCATGTCGTCCATGAAGTCTTGCGTGCGATGGATATTCAACACCGGCGTCGTGTTGAAGCTGTTTTAGCCTACGATGAAGAAAGTGCCGGTGGTCTGATGAATACAGACGTCACCACAGTACGTACGGATATCACACTCGAGGTTGTTTTACGCTATCTGCGCATGCTGGGTGAATTACCTGAAAATACCGATAGTTTGTATGTGGTTGATCATAATGATCATTACCTGGGCACATTGCGTTTATCACAAGTGGTAAGCCGAAACCGTTCACTTCTGGTAAGTGAAGTGATGTCGCACCAGGTCGATCCGATTCCAGCAAATATGACGGATCGGGATGTCGCCAGACGATTTGAAAAACATGATCTGATTTCCGCGCCTGTTGTCGATAAAGATAATCGCTTACTCGGTCGTATCACTATTGATGATGTCGTTGACGTTATCCGTGATGACGCAGAACATTCGATGCTGAGTATGGCAGGTTTGGGGGAAGATGAAGATACCTTCGCCACCGTCAAACGCAGTGTTCATCGCCGCTCGGTGTGGCTTGCCGTAAACTTACTGACAGCATTTCTCGCGTCATGGGTTATTGGTTTATTTGAAACCACAATACAAAAACAAGTGGCCCTTGCAGTCCTAATGCCCATTGTTGCCAGTATGGGTGGCATAGCCGGAAGCCAGACCTTAACATTGGTTATTCGCTCTATGGCATTGGGCCAACTGAATAGCAACAATGAACGCTGGTTATTGCGCAAAGAGATGCTGGTTGGTGCGACAAATGGCTTGATATGGGCCACAGCTATCGCGATAGTCACCGTGATCTGGTTTAATAGCGTGTCTTTAGGACTACTTATTGGTACTGCCATCATTATTAATTTAGTGGCAGCAGCCCTTGCTGGCGTAACTATACCGTTGGGGTTGAAGCGAATAGGTATTGATCCAGCCTTATCAGGTAGCGTACTACTCACCACTGTCACGGATGTGGTCGGGTTTATGGCCTTTTTAGGCTTCGCCAAATTATTTATTGTTTAATCTTCACTCGAAAGCGGAACGAGATATGTCAGGTAATACCTTTGGAAAACTCTTCACTGTTACCACCTTTGGCGAGAGTCATGGCCCGGCTTTAGGTTGTATCGTTGATGGCTGCCCTCCCGGACTAGAATTAACTGAAGCAGATTTACAAAGCGATCTGGATCGTCGCCGTCCAGGTAAAACTCGTCATGAAACGCAACGCCGCGAACCCGATCAGGTCAAAATTCTGTCTGGGGTTTTTGAAGGTAAGACAACTGGCACACCCATTGGTATGTTGATTGAAAATGTTGATCAACGTTCCAAAGATTACGGCAACATCATGCATCAGTTCAGACCGGCTCATGCTGATTACACCTATCACCAAAAATACGGTGTGCGTGATTATCGTGGCGGTGGTCGCTCTTCTGCCAGAGAGACGGCCATGCGTGTCGCCGCTGGTGGTATTGCAAAGAAATATCTTCGTCAGCGTTATGGTATTGAAATAAATGCTTATTTATCGCAACTCGGTCCTATAAAAACAGAAAAACTAGACTGGTCACACATAGAGAAAAGTGCCTTTTTCTCACCGGATCCAGACAAAGAAACTGAACTCGAGGCCTATATGGATGCCTTACGTAAAGAAGGCAATTCGGTAGGCGCCAGAATTAATATTGTTGCTCGCCATGTACCGGTTGGACTTGGAGAGCCGATTTTTGACCGTATTGATGCGGATATCGCTCACGCTATGATGAGCATTAATGCCGTCAAAGGCGTTGAGATTGGTGCCGGCTTTGATTCGGTCACACAAAAAGGCACTGAACATCGTGATGAAATTACCGCTGACGGTTTTCTCAGTAATCATGCGGGCGGCACGCTCGGTGGTATTACCAGTGGTCAGGATTTACTTGTCAGCATCGCGTTGAAACCCACTTCCAGTCTGCGATTACCTGGCCGAAGTGTTGACACACAAGGTAATGCCATTGAAGTTGTGACGAAAGGTCGCCATGATCCGTGTGTTGGTATTCGAGCGACACCTATAGCAGAAGCAATGCTGGCATTAGTTTTAATGGATCATGTGTTGAGACATCGTGCTCAAAATATGGACGTCACTACTGACACCCCGATCATTCCTTCTCAGGCTTAACTCACTCAGGTGCCTTTATCTCAATTGCCATACTGGCGCCTGTCCGGCTTTTATTTTTTTTATTTTGCTTGTCTTGGCATCTTAGTACCGTACTGGAGCCTTTACCTGAAATGGGAAGGCTTTAGTCCAAGCCAGATCGGTGAGTTAACAGCAATCCTTATGGGCTCAAGGATTATCGCGCCTAATATCTGGGGCTGGCTAGCCGATCATTATGGCCGCCGCATGAGAATTGTGAGACTTGCCAGTTTTGCGACAATCATCGTCTTCGCCGCCATATTTGTTGACCAATCTTACCTCGGTGTCGCATTGATTCTGATGCTGTTTAGCTTCTTTTGGAACGCGTCATTACCCCAGGTTGAAGTCACCACTCTGCAACATCTCGGCAAACACAGTCACCATTACAGCAAAATTCGTTTGTGGGGTTCCATCGGTTTTATTGTCATAGTCATGGTGTTGGGCAATTTACTTGAGCAGTTTGAGCCAAAGATTATTCCTATCGCATTATTATTCAGCATTACTGGTATATGGCTATTTAGCCTCAGCGTGCCTGAATCATCAAACACGTCAGACCTCAGCACCATCTCATTAAAAAGCATACTAAAACGGCCCAGTGTGATTGCATTTTTACTGATCTGCTTATTAATGCAGGCCAGTCATGGCCCTTACTACACGTTTTATTCCATCTATCTAGAGCAGCATGATTACAGTAGTAGTGTTATAGGCCAACTATGGGCACTGGGTGTTATGTCCGAAGTCATTATTTTTCTTGTTATGCATCGTTGGCTACCCAAGTTTGGACTGCGTAATGTATTTATGGTCAGTCTATTATTAACATCACTTCGCTGGCTCTTGATAGCAGCCTTTCCGCAAAACCTGCCTGCACTGATTATGGCTCAGCTTTTACATGCAGCCAGCTACGGCAGTTTTCATGCATCAGCTATTGCCTGGGTTCATCGTCATTTTATTGGCAACACACAAGGCAGAGGACAAGCGCTGTATAGCAGCGCAAGTTTTGGGATTGGCGGGGTTATTGGTAGCTTATTCAGCGGCTATTTATGGGATAGTCCCGGGGCGGCCTGGACATTCATCATAGCCAGCGTACTTAGCTTTTTAGGCTTTATTGTGGCTTATAGATGGCTAAAAGAAACGGATAGCATCCTGAGATAAGTAGGATTTGAGCTAATATTTATCTGGATTTGTTCTTTCTTTCATCGAAAACAATACTTATACTTACAGACTGGGAATTTAACGTAACACAGATAGCAGGTACGTCCGTTGTCTCCTGACCAGGTGAAGTATGCATTTCTCGATTAAGAAAGGGCTAGATTTGCCCATTTCGGGGAAACCCGAACAAACTATCTACGATGGCAATAAAGTCAATTCGGTAGCCATATTGGGCAATGAATATGTAGGTATGAGGCCTACGATGATGGTTGAAGAAGGCCAGAAGGTCAAACTCGGACAACCATTATTTACTGATAAGAAAAACCCTGGCGTGCAGTTCACTTCTCCAGGTGCAGGAACAGTCAAAGCCATTAACCGCGGCGCCAAGCGCGCATTACAATCAGTCGTCATTGAGTTGGAAGGTGACGATGAGATCACATTCGAGCAGTTCGATTTAAACAAGCTCGACAATCTGAAAAGATCAGATATCACCAAAAACTTAATTGACTCCGGTTTATGGTTAGCATTCCGCACCCGCCCGTATAGTCGCTCTCCAGCTGTTGATGCCGTACCACATGCCATTTTTGTCACAGCCATTGATACCAATCCTCTTGCTGCTGACCCAAGCATTATCATTAACGAACACGCTGAAGATTTTAAACACGGTCTAACCATCCTCAGTCAACTGACAGAAGGCAAAGTCTATGTCTGTCAGGCCCCTGATACGGCCCTCCCGGTTAACCAGAAAAGTAATATCGAAGTTCATACTTTCTCAGGCCCACACCCCGCGGGTTTAGCTGGAACACATATTCATCTGCTTGATCCTGTCAACGCCAGTAAATCAGTATGGACGGTCGGTTATCAGGATGTAATAGCTATTGGAAAACTGTTCACAACAGGTCGTCTTTGGGTTGAGCGCATTATTGCTTTTGCTGGACCTTTAGTGAATAAACCACGATTGATACGTACACGTTTAGGCGCAAGTACCCAGGACCTTGTATTGGGTGAAGTACAAAATATTCCATCACGTATCGTTTCTGGCTCGGTTTTGCATGGCCATACAGCCAATAACTGGGCAGCCTACTTAGGCAGATTTCATAATCAAATTTCAGTGATCGCAGAAGGTATTGAACGAGAATTACTAGGTTGGATTCGTCCAGGTGGTAAAGGTAAGTTTTCTTCACTCAATGTTTTCTTTTCCAGCATTCTTGGCCAAAAAGAAGTCGCTCTGACCACATCACAAAATGGCAGCCCCAGAGCGATGGTACCTGTTGGTGTATTTGAGCGTGTTATGCCACTGGATATTTTACCAACACAGTTACTCCGTTCATTGCTGGTCAAAGATACCGATACAGCACAAGCGCTTGGTTGTTTAGAGCTTGATGAAGAAGATTTGTCATTATGCTCCTTTGTCTGTTCAGGCAAATATGACTATGGCCCTGCACTCAGATCAAACTTGACACAAATTGAGATAGAAGGATAGTTGATGGCACGCTTAAGACGTTTTCTTGATCGTATCGAGCCACAATTTCAAAAAGGCGGCCCATACGAAAAGTATTTCGCGTTATATGAGATGGTGGATACCTTTATATATTCACCCGCTGATGTAACACGAGGTTCTCCTCATGTGCGTGACGCCATCGATCTAAAACGGGTAATGAGTTATGTCGTGGTAGCGACATTCCCCGTCTTATTATTGATGCTTTGGAATACTGGTTTTCAGGCGAATAATGCGATCAGCCAAATGGGTATGACAGGCCTGGATGGCTGGCGTAACTGGATAATGAGTACGCTGGGTATAGCATATGACCCTAACAGTTTATTCGCCAATATGTTTCATGGCTTACTTTACTTTTTACCCATGTATATAACGACATTGGTCGCTGGTGGTATTTTTGAAGTCATCTTTGCCGCCGTAAGAAACCATGAAGTTAATGAAGGTTTCTTAGTCAGTTCCATGCTGTATACATTAACGTTACCGCCATCTACACCATTATGGATGGTCGCACTCGGTATTATTTTTGGTGTCGTTCTTGGTAAAGAAGTCTTCGGTGGTACTGGTAAAAACTTCCTTAACCCTGCCCTGACTGGTCGCGCATTTCTTTATTTCGCTTATCCTGCAGCAATGTCAGGGGACGCAGTGTGGACTGCCGTTGATGGTTACACTGGTGCTACTCCACTTGCGCTTGCTGCATCTGGTGGTATCGACGCGGTGAAAGAAGCAGGCTACAGTTGGTCACAAACATTCTTAGGTGTAATGCCTGGCTCTCTAGGGGAAACATCCACTTTAGCCATATTAATTGGCGCAGCGTTTCTGATTTATACCCGAGTTGCCAACTTCAGGATCATTATGGGCGTATTTCTGGGTATGGTCATCACGTCCTTGTTATTCAACCTGATTGGCAGTGATACCAATCCGATGTTTAGTGTTCCATGGTATTGGCATTTAACCATGGGTGGCCTTGCCTTCGGTATGGTCTTTATGGCAACAGATCCGGTCTCTGCGGCGATGACAAATAAAGGGCGCTGGATATATGGTGCATTGATTGGTTTTATGGCGGTGATGATCCGTGTTGTGAACCCCGCCTTCCCAGAAGGTATTATGCTAGCCATATTATTTGGCAATATTTTCGCGCCCCTGATCGACTATTTTGTTGTTCAGGCCAATATCAAACGCAGAATGAAGCGAACTTAATATCATGGCTGAAACTAATACAAAAAAAGGATTGTTAGGTGGATTACTCAACTTGCCTAATGATGATCCGAAAAAAACTCTTTTTATTGCTATTCTGTTGTGTCTGATTTGTTCAGTGATGGTTTCGACAGCGGCTGTTTATTTACGTCCCATACAGGACGACAATAAAAAAGACGATATAAAGAAGAATATTCTTGCTGTCACAGGAATGAGTAATCAAGCTGGTACTGTTGATGAAATTTTTAGTCAGTTTGAAGTTAAGCTGGTCGACTTGAGTACAGGTACTTATGCTGACAATAACATCGACCCTGTCAGTTATGACCAGCGTGCGGCATCAGCTGATCCACAAATGAGTATCAATATAGACGACAAAGATGATATAGCCAGCATCGGTCGACGCGCCAACTATGCACCTGTGTATATACTGAAAGAAGGCGATGCGATTAAACAAGTCGTACTGCCCGTTCATGGCTATGGTCTATGGTCCACTTTATATGGATTTTTAGCATTGGAAGGTGACTTCAATACGGTTCGTGGTTTACGTTTTTACGAACAGGCGGAAACACCAGGACTTGGTGGTGAAGTTGATAACCCTAAATGGCGTGCTCAGTGGGCTGGCAAGAAAATTTTTGATGCTGATGGTAATGTCGAAATTCGTGTGATTCGTGGTCATGTTGAGCCAAATACGGCTAACGCCGAATACAAGGTAGACGGCTTATCAGGAGCGACCTTAACCAGTAATGGTGTCACCAACCTTCTACAGTTCTGGTTAGGCGATCAGGGGTTTGGGCCTTACCTGAAAAAAATGCATTCTGAATTGGGGAAATAACTTATGGCAAGCCAAGCAAAAAATAATGTTATCGATCCTCTCATTGATAACAATCCAATTACACTTCAAGTTCTTGGTATTTGTTCTGCATTAGCAGTCACTACCAATATGATGTCCGCACTTATCATGTCATTGGCATTGACCACGGTTACAGCCTTCTCGAGTGCCTGTATCAGTGCTATCCGTAAACATATTCCGAGTAGTATTCGGATTATTGTGCAAATGACGATCATTGCTTCACTGGTCATTATTGTTGACCAGATTCTCAAAGCCTATGCATTTGAGGCCAGCAAACAACTGTCGGTCTTCGTCGGCTTGATTATCACCAACTGTATCGTATTAGGCCGTGCTGAAGCTTACGCAATGAAAAACCCGCCCATGCTGAGTTTCCTGGATGGGATTGGTAATGGCTTAGGTTATAGCCTTATTCTTATGTTAGTTGCTTTCTGTCGTGAACTCTTAGGCGCAGGAAAATTATTTGGCTACCAAGTGATTCCTGTCGCCAATGATGGTGGTTGGTATATACCTAACGGATTAATGCTCTTACCACCAAGTGCCTTCTTTGTCATTGGTCTGCTGATCTGGGCTGTGCGTAGCTGGAAAAAAGAACAGGTCGAAGCGCCAGACTATCAAATTCACCAAGTTCATCGTACGGAGGTATTGTAGATGGAACATTATCTAAGCCTGTTCGTACGCTCAATTTTTATTGAGAACCTGGCTTTATCATTCTTTTTAGGTATGTGTACCTTTCTTGCCGTATCGAAAAAAATTGAAACAGCCCTTGGTCTTGGTATTGCCGTCATCATGGTTCAAGCCATTACAGTCCCAGCAAATAACTTAATCTACCAATACCTACTTAAAGATGGTGCGCTTGCCTGGGCAGGTTTACCTGATGTTGATTTAAGCTTTCTTGGGCTTATCAGCTACATTGGTGTTATTGCTGCCATGGTACAGATTCTTGAAATGGCCATGGATAAATATGCTCCAGCCTTGTACAACGCATTGGGTATATTCTTGCCGTTAATCACGGTGAACTGTGCGATTCTGGGCGGAACCTTGTTCATGGTTGAACGTGACTACAACTTATCTGAAAGTGCTGTTTATGGTGTCGGTAGTGGTCTTGGCTGGGCAATGGCGATTACCGCAATCGCTGGCATACGTGAAAAACTCAAATATTCAGATGTACCTGATGGGCTGCAAGGGTTAGGGATTACCTTTATCACTGCAGGTCTCATGGCACTTGGTTTTATGGCATTTTCTGGGATTCAATTGTGATGGAAATCGTACTCGGCATCGTACTATTTACCCTTATCATCATGGCCTTGGTATTTTTAATACTTGGGGCACGTTCAAGATTAGTCTCAACTGGTGATATTGAAATTGTCATCAATGAGGAAAAAACCATCAAAACTAAAGCCGGCAGTAAATTGTTAGGTGCTCTTGCTGATGCAGATCTATTTGTGTCATCAGCTTGCGGCGGCGGCGGTACTTGTGGGCAATGTAAAGTTAAAATCTTTGAGGGTGGTGGCTCAATCCTGCCAACAGAAGAGTCACATATCACCAAGCGTGAAGCAGCAGAAGGTGACCGCTTATCCTGTCAGGTTGCCGTTAAACAGAACATGAAAATTGAAGTCCCCGAAGAAGTTTTCGGTGTAAAAAAATGGGATTGTACTGTTCGCTCTAACCACAATGTTGCTACGTTTATTAAAGAATTAGTACTGGAATTACCTGTTGGTGAAAATGTAAATTTCCGTGCAGGTGGTTTTATTCAGATTGAGTGCCCACCTCATACCGTTGAATACAAAAGTTTTGATGTAGAAGATGAGTATAGGGGCGATTGGGATCGCTTTGATATGTGGCGTTATAAATCCGTTGTAAAAGAGGATGTTATCCGCGCATATTCTATGGCGAACTATCCTGAAGAAGAAGGCATTATCATGCTGAATGTGCGGATCGCTTCCCCGCCGCCAGACAACGATGATATTCCACCAGGTCAAATGTCATCATATATATTCAACTTAAAACCAGGTGATAAAGTTACTATCTCAGGACCTTTTGGTGAATTCTTTGCCAAAGATACTGATAAAGAAATGGTCTTTATCGGTGGTGGTGCAGGTATGGCACCGATGCGTTCACATATTTTCGATCAGCTTCGTAGAATTAAAACCGACCGTAAGATCAGCTTCTGGTACGGCGCCCGTAGCTTGCGTGAAATGTTCTACACTGAAGATTTTGATGAACTCGCTGCTGAAAATGACAACTTTACCTGGAATGTGGCTCTATCAGATCCATTGCCAGAAGATAACTGGCAGGGTTACACTGGCTTCATTCATAATGTACTGTATGAAAACTATCTTAAAGATCATCCCGCTCCAGAAGACTGTGAATTCTATATGTGTGGACCGCCAATGATGAACGCTGCAGTAATCAGAATGCTAGAAGATCTTGGAGTAGAGAGAGAGAACATATTCCTGGATGACTTTGGGGGTTAGATGACAACTTTTATCGCCGCATTTGTACTGTTACTTGTTGTTGTTGCTGCAATGGCAATAGGCGTGTTGTTTGGTCGTTCAGCCATTAAAGGTAGTTGTGGAGGTCTCAATCAAGTTGGCTTAAGTGGGAGTTGTGGTGGAGCTTGCTCAGCCCAGGAAAGGGATGAATGTGCAAAACGGAAAGCCCAACAACAATAACGCATATTGAGGAGAGCTAAATATGTTAGCGCCGTTAAAAGTCAAAGATCATATGAATGGTACTAAAATTACCTTCACACCGGATATGGATATTCTGCGGGCGATCAATCAATTAGTAGAGTTCAAGTTGTCAGGTGCTCCTGTCATCGATCATCATGGCAATCTGATTGGCTTTTTATCTGAAAAAGATTGTATGAAAGTAGCTTTAAATGCGGCTTACCAAGGGGAAGCGGCAGGACAAGTTGGAGAGTTTATGAACACGACATGTGCAACAGTCGATGTTGATGACTCTATTATTGACGTTGCCCAGACTTTTCTTAGTACTGCATATAAGTGTTTACCTGTCATCAAAGATAATCGTTTAGTTGGTTCAATTACCAGACAAAATATTTTACGTGCATTGCAAACCTCCTCAAATATCGAGAGCAGCAAGAAACCTGCAAAGCAATCAACTAAACAACAGATTCACGTTACTACAAAATAAACACGACGCTCAGCGAATTTTGCTAGCTAAAGCCTCAACAGCATTGGAGAAACATATGCAACTGATGTTTCGTGCTAATAATATTTTAGAAGCTCATATTGTAGCTGGCTTGTTGAAAAGCCATGACATTGACTGTCACGTTGGTGGCCACTATTTACAAGGCGCTGTCGGCGATCTTCCAGCCACTGATTTCGCTCATGTGTTCGTTGAGCAAAGTAAAGTGAATCTTGCACAGTCAATTATTAACGATTACGAAAATAACATTCTCTAGCTTACGACACGCCTCTGATTGATAGATTTCATGTAAGCTTTTTGATCAGCATAAAGAAGCGAAAACACATTATGATTTACAACAGCATTCTCGATACCATCGGCAATACACCAGTAGTCAAACTCAACAACATAGCTCCAGCCCACGTTGATATGTATGTAAAAGTTGAGTCGTTTAACCCGATGGGTTCCGTTAAAGATCGTTTGGCATATGCTGTCATTAATGATGCAGAAAAACGTGGGGTACTGAAACCGGGTCAAACAGTCGTTGAAGCCACTTCAGGCAATACAGGTATTGCTCTCGCGATGGTATGTGCGGCGAAAGGCTATCCCTTTGTTGCTACCATGGTCGAAACCTTTTCCGTGGAACGTCGTAAGATTATGCGGGCCCTTGGAGCTAAGGTCATTTTGACCCCAGCAGCTGAAAGTGGCAAAGGCATGGTCAAAAAAGCAGAACAGCTTGCTGAAAAGTATGATTGGTTTCTAGCCAGGCAATTCGAGAACCCAGCGAACCCGGCCTATCATCGAAATACTACAGGACCAGAAATTCTGTCTGATTTTGCAGGTAAACCTCTTGACTACTGGGTATCTGGTTGGGGAACCGGTGGTACCTTAACAGGTGCAGGTGAAATGATTAAAGCTGCACGCCCAGAAACAAAAATTATCGCAACTGAACCTGCCGCTGCTTCCATGCTGGCAGGTAATGCATGGGCCCCACATAAAATCCAAGGTTGGACACCAGACTTTATTCCTGATGTATTAAATCGTGACATCTATGATGAACTCTACCCTGTGACAGATGAAGAAGCTAAAAATTGGGCACAACGTCTTGCTCGAGAAGAAGGTATTTTCGTTGGCTTATCATGCGGCGGCACCTTAGCAGCGGCCATGAAGGTAGCTGAAAAAGCCAAGCCTGGAAGTACTATTTTGGCCATGTTACCTGATACGGGAGAACGTTATCTTTCCACATACCTTTTTGAGGGTATGAACGAAGGCTCAGATGATGAGTGGTTGGCTAGCTTGGGTTAAGCTAGCCAAAGCATCTTCTTCAATCCAAAACATCAGCAAGTGCCATTGACCAGCAACAAAGATGGTCAGCACCAGAAATAATATAGCTTTTCACATTATCCAGTTTTTGCATGTGAGCTAAATAAGAGCTTAGTACCGAACCAGGCACCACATTGTCACGCTCACCAATGAGGTGAATTTGTCTCACCCCCTCAAGAGAGCCGCTGAAATCTACCGGGTTTAATGAGCCGATTAAAGGGGCAATCTCATTAAACTCAGTCCAGCGCTTGTGATCAAGATTGCCAGCGACGGTAACAAGCAAGTCAATATCATCACGTTGTGCAGCAATAATCGTTGCAATAGCTCCACCACCTGAAAATCCGATAAGCCGAACTCGACTCGCTTGATAACGAATTTTCATTGCTGTAATGGCTCTACTGATAGAGTCAATCACAGCCCGCGAATAGCGGTGTGATGTCAATAAAGCTTTGTCACAATTGGTGAATTGTTGACGGGAAAAATACTGGCAAGGTCTGGCAATATAAACGCTATTACCACCAATAAATTCAGCTAATTCTAATGCTGTACCAGGCGCGCCATCTCCTTCGAGAAAGATATTGAGTGTGTCCGCAGCTCTCAGTTCTGGTGGGGCTAAGCCCATCAATGTATATGCACCGCCAGATAAAATAATACGGTTCCATGTTGGCGAGGTATCACTAACCGCCATTTTAGAGCTGAGTAGAAGCAAAACTATTATTAACAGTTTCATAGAGGCCTCCCTATGATAGGTGTCAGATAATGTCTTGCATAACAGATGCCAGCTTATAACTCAGTGACCGAAAGCCTCATATAGACTAGAATCGGCGATGTATGCCCTTAAATCAATTAGTTACAATTCATCTTATGCGCTACATTTTAGTGCATAGACCTTATCCACTCTCATTTATAGGGCGTAATATCACCATTTTCATATCGTGATTATCGGCAACTCGCAAAGTAAATTGTTCATAGAAACACTCAATACCATGTTGGAAAAAGCCTCTTTTTCCCCCCTCTCTAGGTAATACATGCTGCTTGCTCCAGGCTGTTTTAAAGTCTTCAGATAGTGCAGTGAGTTCATCTACCAATGCCAAATGCACCTTATCGTAATGCCAGTCGACACTATCTGCCCGGTACTCAGCCACTAAGCGCTCTGCACGTTGTTGCCAATCATTAATTAGTGTTTTAGCTACAGGGTCCAAAAATAAAAATCGTAGTAAATTTTTATTTTTGTCGGTATTGAGCCATCCACCAAACAATTTTTTGCATTCATCATTCCAAGCGACCAGATCCCAGTGACGATCCATGACATATGTTGGTGCTGATACTGTTTCAGTTAGCATTAACAAATGCTGTTTTAGTTGTGGCGATAGCTGTGTTATTTCATCTTTATCTAATTGATTGGCTAATTTAAATAAATAATGACGTTCTGCGTGAGATAGTTTTAGTGTTTGCGCCAATCTTGCTAATAACTGGGCTGACACAGAAGTTGTCCGACCCTGCTCTAACCAGGTGTACCAAGTCGTGCTTATGTCGCTTAATTGTGCAACTTCTTCTCTTCTAAGTCCTGGCGTTCGTCTTCTCCCTTTCTTTATACCGAATTGTTCAGGTGATGTTCTTTCTCTTGCCGATTTCAAAAATACACCCAAACTATTATCGCGATTATTGCTCACTGCTCCACCCATTAATTTAAATCATTACCTATCAGTTCTTATAATAGGATAAACACCTATCTAGTAACATCATAATGAGAAATATATGCTTTGTTTTCTACACAATGGAGATAGAAAATGACCACTCATTACCAAAGCGTTGGAAAGCAATTTGATCCTCAAGCGAACGAATATTTAACAAGCCCAGTGCATAGTCGAGGACCTGATTTATCTTTTGCAAAAGTACTTATCGAACATCATCGCACAGACATAAAATCAGCCGTTGATATTGGCTGTGGTGCAGGCCATCTTAGTTACACGCTTGCGCCATTAGTAGATAATGTCACTGCAACAGACTCATCACGTGCGATGCTAAATATCGTCAAGGAACAGGCTCGCTCAAAAGACTTTATTAATCTTGAAGCAAAACAATGTCGAGCCGAAGAACTAGATCACCATTTCTCTGACATAGATCTGGTGTGTAGCCGTTACAGTGCTCATCACTGGTCGGATTTTAATTCTGCGATTGAGCAGATAGGAAATATAGTCAGAAAAGGTGGCTATTTGCTTATTATCGATATCGAGGGCGACACAAATAAAATTGTCGACACGCACTTACAAACTATCGAGTATCTACGTGATCCATCACATGTACGAAATCGCGATCATACTGAATGGCGAGAAGTAATTGAAAATGCCGGCTTTACCATTGAGAAATATAAAAGCTGGTCAACCAGGCTGGAATTTGACTCCTGGGTAACCAGAATGAACACACCAGCAGATAAAGTGGGCATACTTAAGCAATTACAGTTAGATGCTAACCAGGAAGTAAAGCAAGCATTATCAATAGAGAAAGATGGTAGCTTTACCACTCAAACTGGACTTTACTGGGCAAAAAAACAATAAACCATCAAATAACGGTTATAAATAACATGATCAATAAACCAACAATCCAGCACTATGATCCTGATAAAGAGTATTTCTTTATTGAGGGGTGTTATATAAATGAGTTATCTAATCATGCATCAGATCCAGATGTGTCTATTGCTCGCGTCAGAGTCAGGCCTGGAGTAACGACACAGTGGCATCATTTAAACCAAACAACTGAGCGTTATGTAATTCTAGAAGGTCAAGGTATCGTTGAAATAGGCGAAGAGCTATCACAAGTTATATCAACTGGCGATGTAGTTATTATTCCCCCTTTAACAAGGCAGCGTATAAGTAATAACGGTAAAGACGATCTGATATTTTTAGCTATCTGCTCACCACGGTTTACTGAATCAAACTATACTGGGCTCAGCTAGGAAGGGATTATCCATTTTTTCGTCGAGAATAAGCTAACACATCTCTAATGAATCGTTTATCACTTTTTGTAAGGCGTTGACTCTGACGATAATAGAGTAAAAAACGTAAACGCTGTGTTCTGGATAAATAAAGTGATGCATGTTTATCCAGACTAGCAATATCCTTAACTTTACGTTTTGAAAGAAAAGTGCCGAACCAAAAACAACCAGATGGGCAATCAATAAGAAACAGCTTTGGCTGATCACTATTCTGCTGTATGAGCAAATTTCGTAAGAATAAATCGTTATGACAAAACTGATGCTCATGGAGAATACGCGCCATCTCAGCAACCTGCTTTATCACTTGACTCAGCCAAGCCTTATTTTTAAATAACTCGGGTGAATTACGGGAAATATCTTCAAGATTAGAGCTGTTGTTCACAGCTAAAGTAACTAATGCACCCTTAAGCGTATGTGAAAAGCGATAGCGCTCACCATAGGCAATCACAGCTGCAGCATTGAGTCCCCATCTTAAGAAACGCTTTTGATTACGAATTTCCATCCGCAAACGTGAATAGCCTAAGTGACTTCTAAGCCCCTTAGTTCTAAAATAGCGTTTAATATAAAAGCCTGTACCCTCTATATTAAATCGCATTACTTCACTTTGTTTTCCCTTAGAAATGATTGTCGATTGATAGTCGAATATACTTTCTAATGTTGGGAAATAATCTAAGAACTTTGTCGCGATTTCAGTATTACTCGCAGACCAGACTTCTTTAATCAATGCTCGCCAATCCTCTACTCTTTAAATCAACACTTATTCTGCTGATTTATAGTGGTTATAAGTAAAGGCATTAATGAGCTTTACGCACAGACAGAATTTGTTGTTATTTTACCTCAGATAGAGACATTTTTTATTTATTAGTGATAAATACAACAAATTACGATGATTTAAAGTGATTTTCCTTCTTTAATGGCTGACAAAGCGCTGACAATCCTTTGCAACATCATCTATCAAAGGCTGGATTTGCTTAATTACCTCCCGCTTTTCATCGGTATTGACACTTTGGTCATCACGGGTAAAGACGGTATAGTGAAAATAATCTGTTGAAGTAAACGGAAAGGTAATTTTGTGGCTGTTATCTATAACAGAAAGATAATTATAGTTACCAACAACCAGATACGGCAGTGATAAGTTTAAATCGCCTGCAAGCGCATATTTATCAGCATTTGTTGTCACCCCTAGTTTCTCCATCAACGTAGCAGGAATCTGGATATGAGAGGTGGTATGTCGTATATGTTCTGGCTTGGTACCTGGAATAGATAATATAAGCGGGACATGGATTTGTTGCTCAGGAAACATTTCATTATGCCCATGGCCCCAATGTCCGTTTTCCATGAATTCTTCACCATGATCGCCAGTGAATAAAATAATCGTATTATCTAATAGCTTGTTTTCTTCTAAATAATTCAGCAAACGCCCTACTTCAGCATCGATGGTGTGTGCAGCATTGATATACCGATTGTGGATTTGCTCAATATTATCCCTGAGATTGAGATCAGCATAGTTCATATCTTTGAGATAATCTTTCCTGATAGCCATTGATTCAGGAAATGCATAAGGGGCATGTGTGGACTCAAAAAACATAAAGCTATAAAAAGGTTTATTTTTGTTGCGTGCATCGATATTACTGATGACGTGACTAATATTCTGATGATCGCGTGCCCATGGTTCCCCATCTTTTAATTCTTCCATCACAGATTCAGGCATATTATGAAAAACCGTATCGCGTAACTCTGGATAATCAAAACTCTGACTCGTATGCAAATCAAACTGATAGCCTTTATCACGCAAAACATTCAGCAGCACAGGCGAGATCTTCTGCTGCTGAAAACCATACCAGTATGGTGCATCAATGCCATAAAACATCGACAACAATCCCATCCTTGTCCGATTACCACCACTGTAATGATTATCAAATGTAAGTGCTTTTTGAGATAGCTTCCATAAATTAGGTGTTATTTCTGGATCGAGTAAATCCCAACGAAATGACTCTGCAACGAGCATAATAATGTTCGGATATGTTGCTAACTGTTCTGTTGCAATCGTCTCCAGTGGATAATGTATCTTGCCATGTGCCAGTCTCAGCTTTTTAAGTCCACCTTGTTCAACACCCATGTTTTTGAAAAAGCTATGAGCACTCGATTTTAGATGGAAGGGAATAACACTAGAGACTTGGATAAAGTCGTCTTTTCCCGTATAAATACTGTAAGCGTAAACACTTTCTTCTAATGGGGCCAGCAGTAATAAGATCACTACAGCGCTTATATAAACACGTCGTGAAACTGTGAAACAGGCTCGATGTGCCAATTTTCCAGATAGCCACATCAATAAATACGTCAATACAATAATAGCGATAATTTCAGTAGCTATAGTCACCTTGGTCGAGACCGTAGCTCCTAGTGCATCAATACCACCTGGGGTTATTATCAGATTCCACACAAATCCGTTAAAGTGATATTCATAAAGCGTATAAATTTCATAGTCTGCATATAATGCTAGAAATATTACTGATGTCAGTATCCAGGCAACTTGCCTACTTATGAGCAGCCACTTTTTCTCATAACGTTTGTTAAAAAATGCCACGAGATCTATCAGTTTTGTGATCACTATGGCAGGCAATAAATACAAGAAGGCATATATTGCAGATGAGAAAAATAAATAGCCATTTAACCAGTTGCTATCAGTTTTTGCATATGGCCAAAATAAGCAGGTGATACAAAATAAAGTCAGGTAACTAACAACAAAAAACAATCTAACTTGGCGGGCGTGATTCAGCATAGTAACAGTCCATAAATAATGGTCGTTACGATAATGGACTTTGCTTAACAAGATATTAAGTAGTTTAGATGAGCTGAACAAAGCACCTTTCCAGTTATCATCGTCTCAGCACAAATTATCTGAAAGGTTCAATAAAGCTCAATATTGCAGCAGTCATCGATCAGCTTGGCTGATTACGAGACAATAAAAAGGCCACTCTCATAGAGGATGACCTTTTCTATTATCTAAAAGCCTCTCGGTGACCTATTTTACCGCCTACATCCTTGTAGACGCCCCTTCGGGCTCGCTTCGCTCATTCAACATCGCTCCTGCGATGTTGTCACTTCGTTCAAGTAGGTCACACTTTCTAAATGTCAAATAATAAAAAAGGCCACCCCTATCGGAGTGGCCTTTTTTATTATATTAAAGCCTGGCAGTGACCTACTTTCACATGGGAACTCCCACACTATCATCGGCGCTAAGTCGTTTCACTTCTGA
>JBLXHJ010000002.1:0-787984 GCA_048259785.1 Methylophaga sp. | reverse complement strand
TAGTGACCTAACGTAAGTACCCACACAAATTACTTGATACTATTTTGTTAAAGAGCGTTTGCTGCTGATGTTTCCTGCAACAAAGAAGCGAGAATTATACAGCTCTTCGCCAGACTGTCAACTTAATTTTTTACATTTTTTGAAACTGTAAACCTTAAGCCAAATGCCAATTCAATCAGCCTTTTCAGGCTCCCTCATCAGCAAGAGGGGCGCATATTACGCGATGAAATTCATGAAAGCAACACAAAACCGTAATATTTTTGTCATTTTCCCTTACGCACAAAATGTGGCGCACCGCATTATCTTTATAACCTTCTAATAAATAAGAAGGTAATCATCAGAACTTATTCCAACTACACCGGGTTGAATTATGCTTATGTCGCTATAACCAACTTCTATAAGCAAAATTAAGCGCCGCCAAGTAGCCATTCAGCTCATTCCAACTTTAAAAAATCTACTTGATGATAGTAACCAATAATAATGACCTACGTATGTGAACAAACTATATTAGTTATTAAAGCCGATGTATGCGCCTGTCCTTTCAACCAGACAAGGGTGCCAAGCATAACTAGTTTGTTCTAAAGATTTAGCGATCTATCAACGGTAGAAAATCGAAGTCGTTATTGAAGAATATTCGATATGAAACGGAATGATTATAAATCCGTATCTGCTTGCCTGTAGTCGTAATAACCACAGATACAAAATCCTAGTATGGAGAAACTTATTTTTTGCAAACAAAGATTACAACTGAGAGGAGATAATTGAATTGTACAGTTTTGTGATATAGCTCAAGCAAAGCATAAACTACAGGCAATAAAAAAGGGTTATGCTTTTAACATAACCCTTTGAATTTGTGGTGGGCCGTCTGCGACTCGAACGCAGGACCATCGGATTAAAAGTCCGGTGCTCTACCAACTGAGCTAACGGCCCAAACCAAGCGGCATATAATACCGTTTTCTAAATAAATGACAACCCTTTTGATGTATTTTTTTTAAATTAATTGTGAGGTGTCTATGATCAGCATTGCTAAACCTGATGAAGCGACACTAAAAACCGCTTTAAATAACGCCGAATTAATGATCGAAACAGGCCATGATCACCAACATGTTGCTCAAGCATTATTATATATGGATGAAAGAAACCATCTCATGAGCAATATTGTGAGCGCAGTAGAAAACTATTTTCTATTGGATAATAGCGAACAGGCCAGAAGTGATTTATTAGCAGCGTTTAAACGTCTCAAAACATTTGAGATTGAATCAGCAGCAGAAATAGAGGCTGAATTAACCTTAGATCAGTCTTGATAAGGTGTTGGATCAGTTATGCCTGCTTGTCTGAAACCTTCTTTGCGGAATCGGCAAGAATCACATTCACCACAAGCGCGGCCTTCATTATCAGCTTGATAGCATGACACCGTGAGACTGTAATCCACGCCTAAGGAAATACCTTTTTCAATAATGGCCTGTTTACTTAAATCTATTAGTGGAGTCTCAATCGTTAATTTATGACCTTCCACACCTGTTTTTGTTGCTAAATTGGCCATCGTCTCAAAAGCAGCAATGTATTCAGGACGACAATCTGGATAGCCAGAATAATCCACCGCATTGACACCAACAAAGATGGCATCCGCTTCTAAAACCTCAGCCCACCCTAATGCAATTGATAAAAATACTGTATTTCGTGCAGGCACATAGGTAATAGGAATGCCTTCTTCGTGCTGTTGTGGAACAGCTATAGACGAATCCGTCAGTGCCGAACCACCAATGGCGGTGAGATCAATATTGATAACTTTATGTTCAGTAATACCCATGGCTTCAGCAAGTTTGGCTGAGGCGTGTAATTCTGCTCGATGGCGTTGACCATAATCAAAGCTCATCGTGAAACATTTATATCCCTGTTGCTGGGCAATCGCCAGCACGGTCGCAGAGTCAAGACCACCGGATAAAAGAATGACGGCTTTTTTCATCGTCCTTTCTCCTCACCCCACAGATATTTATGCATCTGTATTTGCATTCTGACGGGTAAATTGTCTTCAACAACCCATTCAGCAAGCTCAGCTGGTTGTAACTGCCCGTGAATAGGGGAAAACAGTACTTCACATCGTTCATTTAGCAGGTGCTGCTGTAATTTCTCTTTTGCCCAGTCATAATCATCACGGTGACAAACCACAAATTTAAGCTGATCGTGTGTATTTAATAGTTCGATATTTTCATAACGATTTTTACTTTCTTCTCCTGAACCCGGTGTTTTCAGGTCCATAACGCGGCTGACACGTTTATCGACTTTACTTATATCCATGGCCCCACTGGTTTCCAATGACACCTCATAACCACAATCACACAATGCTGTTAATAGAGGTATACAGTTCGGCTGAGCGAGGGGTTCACCACCGGTCACACAGACATATCGTGGATTAAACGCAGCGACTTTGGCCACAATATCATCGAGGTCCATCTTTTCACCGCCATGAAATGCATACTCAGTATCACAATAACCACAGCGAAGCGGACAGCCTGTCAGCCTGACGAACACAGTCGGCAATCCCACTGTACGGGACTCCCCCTGTAGAGAATAAAAAATTTCCGTTATACGACATTGCGCCATAAAATTACCGGCTCACTGTCTTAATTAGATTGCTGATTAATACGTTCTAACCTGGCTTTTGCAAGTCTGGCTGCAGAACTATTTGGGTACTTTTCTACCACTTGATTCAACGTAGCTTCAGCTCGTTGGCTATCACCCATTTCCTGTTCGCTAAACCCTCTTTTCAAAAGCGCATCTGCTACTTTTGAGCTCGTAGGATATTCATCAATAACGATTTGGAAAAGTGCAGCCGCATCAGCAAACTGTCTTAATACATATTTTGCTTCACCTTGCCAATAATAGGCATTAGGTAAATACACACTGCCCGGATATTGTTCAGGGAATTTTGCTAAGGCATCAATTGCCTGTTGGTATTGACCGCTTCGCAGCGTTTGCAGGGCAGCTTGATAGGCGGCCTCACCATTTTCAACAGCGACTGGTGCTGCATCAGTAGGAGATGGCTCATCAGTTGTTTCATTAATGCCAGCATTCGCCATTGAAGTATCTGCTGGCTCATCACTGCTTACTGAGTTACTGGCATTCGTAGAGGCATTGTTTTCTAATTTTTGCAGGCGATCGTCTAAGTCAATATACATTTCTTTCTGACGTTTTTGCGCTTGCTCTAGTTCATGTCTTAATGTTTCATTGTCACCATTAAGACGTTGAATTTCATTTTGTAACTGATCAACACGAGTAATCAGGTTCATCAGCCCCTGGCCTTGAATGATTCGCTCCAGCCTTTCTACACGCTGCTGAAGTGGCTCTGTCTCTGCCCAACTAATATTGGGCAGAGTAACAGCCAGAATCACGGCACAAATGAATTTTCTTTTGCCGTTAATCTGCATTTTTCTATCGACCTAAATAAACAATTTCTACACGACGGTTTTGCGCCCATGCAGATTCATCAGAACCATCAACTGCTGGTCTTTCTTCACCAAAACTTGTTACTTGGAATTGACTAATGTCAGCACCTTGTAACATTAAAATTTGACGAATAGATAAAGCACGGCGTTCACCTAATGCAAGGTTATACTCACGCGAACCACGTTCGTCAGTATGACCTTCTAATCTGACTGTCACATTAGGGTGTTTCGCTAAATAAGCAGCGTGTGCTTGTAATGTTGCCTGATCTTCCTGGCGAACATTCGCACTGTCGTATTCAAAATACACCACACGGTTAGATAATGGATTTGAAGGATCATTCAACTCATTACCTTGGTAACCATCTTCACCCACAACAACCTGAGTTTCTGAGCCGTACTCACTACCGTCAGCATTCCCTTGTCCATTAACACCTGATGTTTGTGCGCTCAGATCCTCTACAGCCACATCACCTTCATTCATACCTTTATTCGGTGTTGAACTACAAGCAGCTAACCATAGCAATGGAACTAAGACCGCAAACAATTTTAATTTTTTCATTTAATTGACTCCTATCACTTACTTTTTAAAAGGCGACCATGCCGGTTCACGTACCGCACTACCTGATTCTCCCAGGCGTTGTTTAATTCGGCCATCAACGGACACTGCCGCTAATACACCTCTGCCTTTTTGCTCGGTTGCATATAAAATCATGCGGCCGTTTGGCGCAAAGCTCGGGGACTCATCAGCTCGCGTTTCAGTTAACACCTGAACCGCGCCTGTCTCTAAATCCTGCACGGCAATATGAAACTTACCGTTAACGCCATGCACCATTGTCATCATGCGTCCATCAGGAGAAATATCTGCAGAGGCATTGTAGTTGCCTTCAAAGGTAACGCGTTCAGCACGGCCACCATCTGCATTCACTTTATAAATTTGTGGTCTGCCACCACGATCAGAGGTAAATAAAATCTCACGACCATTTGGCATCCATACTGCTTCAGTATCAATAGCTTGTGAATTGTGTGTCACACGCGACAATTTTCCAGTGCTTAATTCTAAGACATAAATTTCCGGGTTACCGTTTTTTGATAAAGTAACCGCTAATTTTTTGCCATCAGGTGACCAGGCTGGCGCACTGTTCAAACCACGAAAAGAAGCGACTGATTGTCTTTTACCAGTGCTCAATTCTTGCACAAAAATCTCAGATTTTGCATTTTCAAATGTCACATAGGCCAGACGATCACCATCAGGTGCCCAACTTGGCGACATGATAGGTTGTCTAGATTGCAACACCGTTCTTGGACTTGCACCATCTGCATCAGAGATTTGTAAGGCATAACGCTTGCTGCCATCTGCATTCTTAATTTCTGTCACAAAGGCCAGACGTGTTGAAAAGACACCTTTCTCACCGGTCAGGGTTTCATAAACAATATCGGCGATTTGATGTGCAAGGTTACGCATACCGGACGCGGGCACATTATAGCGTTTACCCACCAGTTGCTGTGATTTGTATACATCATACAATTGGAATTGTACTTGATAGTTTTCCCCATCCTGGCTACTAACCTTACCGATTAATAAACCTTCGGAGCGCAATAAACGCCAATCCGCAAAGTTCACCTGTTGGCCTTCATGTGGCTGCGAAATTAACTCACTTTGTTTTAATGGTGCGAAGCGACCACTACTTTTCAGATCATTACTGATAATACTGGAAATATCTTCCGGCGGCGCGAAGCCTTCATTACCAAATGGTACGACAGCAATAGGTAACGCTGCTTCCGAACCACCTGTAATTTCGATTGTTAATAACGCATGTGCCGGCCATGGCACAAAAAACATTAATAGCGCGACTGTTTTTAACCAACGTGTGAACATCGCATCCATCCTCTATTCGGGTTTAAAGATAAATTGAAAATCTCGTAATGCTGCTGCAGCTTTTGGATCTGAAGGCTGCGGTAGCGGTGCTGCTTTATATACAGCTGACTCAGCAGATCGATCAAAGACTGCATTGCCACTACTTTTAACAATTTTCACATTCTTAACATCACCACCGGGTAACAGTGACACTTGTACTGTACATTGAAGTCCTGATTGGACATTTGCCGGCCTTAACCAATAACGTTTTACACGTTGCTGAATCATCAGGCTGTATTGATCAACAACACCTTTTACCCGGCGTGCTTCACGCTCTTGCTGTTCCTGCTCAAGTTGGCGCTGAAGATCAGACTCGGCAGCTTTTCTGCGAGCTTCCTCTTCGGCCTTACGTTTTGCTTCTTCTGCTTTACGTTTGGCTTCAGCTTCGGCTTTGCGTTTTTCTTCCTCTAAACGTTTCTTCTCAGCTTCGGCCTTTTGTTTGGCTTCTTCCGCTTTACGCTTCTCTTCTTCTAAACGTTTTTTCTCGGCCGCCGCTTTTTGTTTTTCTTCTTCTATACGCTTTTTCTCAGCTTCAGCTTTACGCTTTTCTTCCTCTAGACGTTTTTTCTCGGCTTCTACTTTTTGTTTTTCAAGTTCAGCCTGTTTACGCTCAGCTTCAGCTTTTTGTTTACGTTCTTCTTCCAGCTTTCGTTGTTTTTCTGCTTCCAGACGTTTTTGTTCTTCCGCTTCTCTTTGTTTGGCTAGATCGGCAATACGCTGTTTTTCTTCTTCTGCAGCCTTAGCTCTCTGTTCTGCTTCAATACGAGAGCGTTCCTCCATGTCCTGATATTCCTGCTCCTTACGGGCAAGTTCTTTTTGTGTTTCTTCCAACTGCTCCTGCACTTTTTGCTGACGTTCCTGCTCAGCGTTTTTCTTATCTTGCTCAAGCTTTTCGAGACGTGCAACTTCCTGCTCGACAAGGTTTTCATCTAACACGGTTGCCTGAACAATTTCTTTTTGTGGTTCCTGTGCTAATGGTTTTGGCGTTGAAGTCAAATCCATACCAATGATGAACATGGCGAAAAGGACGATATGTAACACCAGAGATGATGCGCCAGCAAAAAGATTGTCGACGATGTTGTGTTTCATAATATTACTGAGCGTTCTCGGTTGATTCTGGCTGCTGGGTAATCAGGCCAACACTAGGCGCACCCGCTTTTTGCAACAGCGCCATTGCAGAAACTACATTCCCATAACTCGCTGCACTATCACCTTTCACCATCACAGGTGTTTTGGGGTTACGACTCAAGACCGCACTGGTTATTGCCATCAATCTTTCTGGCCCAACTGCTTCATCTTGCTTGTCGCCTACCGCAGCATAAAAGTTGCCTTCTGCATCAACAGAGACCACAAAAGGTTCTGTATTTTCTGGTGAGTCAACGGGGTTTGCATCTGCCTGCGGCAACTCAACCTGAACCCCCTGAGTCAACATGGGGGCAGTGATCATAAAGATGATTAATAACACCAGCATGACGTCGATATAGGGCACGACATTAATGTCGCTCATCGCCTTGCGTCGTTGTCGTCTGTTTGAATGTACAGCCATGACCTAACCTCGGGGCTAACTATGTTGACGCTGTAAAATAGAAGAAAACTCTTCCAGGAAAGTATCGTAGCGATTGATTAAACGCTCCACTTCGTTTGAGTAACGGTTATAGGCAATAACGGCAGGAATAGCAGCAAACAGACCCATTGCGGTAGCGATCAACGCTTCTGAAATCCCCGGCGCAACCATAGATAACGTTGCCTGCTGTACATTACCTAATGCACGGAAAGAATTCATAATCCCCCAAACCGTGCCAAACAAACCGATATAAGGACTGGTAGAACCTGCTGTTGCCAGAAACGGCAGTGAGGTTTCTAATTGGTCAATTTCTCTGGCCAGCGAAATTCGCATCACACGCTGGGCGCCTTCAAGTACATAGTTACTATCTGTCGAGGTTTTCTTTAAGCGGACAAATTCTTTAAAACCGACTTCAAAGATACCTTCCATGCCACGGCTGGTGTGTGGCCGTGAGGAAATGTCTTCATAGAGTCGATTCAGCTCGTTGCCAGACCAGAATTTATCTTCGAAGTTATCCGCGTCACGTTTTGCTTTTGCCAACTCGCCTCGCTTACGGAAGATAATCAGCCACGAATAAAATGAAATCATTAATAACACCAGCATCACCAGTTTAACAATCAAACTAGCTTCAGCTATTAAGGTGATAATCGATAGATCAGCAGTCACTATGCAACTCCGTCAAAATAAAATTAGGTATGGGTTTGGGGCGAAATGTCTCTGCATTAAGACTCGCAACTCTGACCAAAGCATCACACAACAGTTCCTCACCGCGATAGATACTCTGCTCAAAAACAATACTGGCACCGGATCTTTTCTGCAGACGGGAGATGACTTGTAAGAGGTCATTAAATACAGCAGGACGCCGATAATTAATCTGCATTGAATGCACAGCAAACAACAAACCTTGTTCTTGTCTGAGTGTACTCTGCTCAACGCCTAACGCTCTTAACCACTCCGTTCTTGCCCGTTCCATAAAGTTCACGTATTGCGAATGATACACGACTCCGCCACTATCGGTATCTTCATAATAAACCCGGATTGGCCAAACAAATTCTTGCATAAAATTACTGGCCGTCCAATGTCAGATCAGGACTTAATCCCAGGTGCAGCCAGGCACGTTTGGTCGCGACACGACCACGTGGAGTGCGCATAATAAAGCCTTCCTGAATCAAGTATGGCTCAAGTACATCTTCTATCGTGCCACGTTCTTCACCAATGGCCGCCGCCAGGTTATCTAACCCCACAGGCCCGCCTTCAAACTTCTCAATAATCGCCAGCAGTAACTTCCGGTCTAACATATCGAAGCCGTAATTATCGACATCAAGCAAATCCAGCGCCTGTCTTGCTATTTCCGCTGTCACCTCGCCGTTAAAACGCACCTCAGCGTAATCGCGAACACGGCGCAGCAAACGGTTAGCTATACGCGGTGTGCCGCGTGAACGTCGTGCTACTTCATGAGCACCACTGGCATCTAACTTTACATTCAAGATTCGAGCACTTCGTTCAACAATCGTACTTAAATCCTGTGTATTGTAGAATTCCAACCGTTGAACAATCCCAAAGCGATCGCGTAAAGGTGAAGTAAGCGAACCAGCCCGAGTGGTAGCCCCCACCAGCGTGAATGGTTCCAAGTCCAGCTTGATAGAACGAGCAGCAGGACCTTCACCGATCATGATATCGATTTGATAGTCTTCCATCGCAGGATAAAGCACTTCCTCAACGATAGGACTCAGTCGGTGAATCTCATCAACGAACAAAACATCATTAGGTTCGAGGTTAGTCAGTAAGGCAGCCAAATCGCCGGGTCTCTCCAGAACGGGCCCCGATGTTTGGCGAAGATTGACCCCCATTTCATTAGCAATAATATTCGCCAGAGTCGTTTTACCTAACCCGGGTGGCCCAAAAATCAAGGTGTGATCAAGTGCCTCTTTTCGCTGTTTAGCCGCTGAAATAAACAAGTCCATTTGCTCACGGACAACAGGTTGACCAATATAATCCTCAAGCGTAATCGGACGAATTGCACGATCAATACGTTCTTCATCGTTATTGCTCTGTGGAGAAATAAACCGTTCTTCCATGTCAGTTTCTCTGTAATGCTTGGCGGATGATTTGTTCGGTCGTCATACCTTCACTATCAAAGCTACGTAACATTTTATCGGCTTCGTTAGGTTTATACCCCAGAGCCACCAGCGCCTCAATCGCTTCACTTTTGGCAACCGCTGTTGTCATTGGCATTTCCGAAACAATGGTATCAATGCCCATAGCGGAGCTGACTTCTTTAAGTCGGTCACGCATTTCGACAATCAATCTTTCGGCTGTTTTTTTACCTACACCAGGTAAACGGGTGAGACTGGCGGTATCCCCTTCCTGCACACTACGGGCAAAAGTATCCACATCACTGCCAGAAAGAATCGTTAAGGCAAGCTTGGCTCCCACCCCGTTGACTTTCAATAGACTTCTGAAAAGTAAACGCTCACGTTCAGTCGCAAAAGCATATAAAAGCTGAGCATCTTCTCTGACCACCATATGGGTGAAAAGCATCACTTCTTCATTCAAAGCAGGTAAGTTAAAGAACGTCGACATCGGTGCTGATAACTCATAACCAACACCATGCACATCCAGAACAAGCTCTGGTGGCTGCTTTTCAATAATAATGCCCCGCAAACGTCCAATCATCGACTATATCTTCCCCCGCGCCGAGTGGTGCGCATACCTGCTGGTAATTTACTCTGGCTACCACCAATAGCAGAGTGATGTGCATGCGTAAGAGCGCAGGCCAAAGCATCGGCCGCATCCTCTTCGGGTGATTCAGGTAAACTCAAAATCACCGACATCATATATTGAATTTGTGCTTTATTTGCATGGCCATTGCCGACCACGGCTTTTTTTATTTGGGTCGCCGTATATTCTGACACGGTCAATTGCTGATTTACCGCCGCACAGATAGCCGCACCACGGGCCTGACCCAGTTTTAAAGCAGAATCGGCGTTTTTATGTAAAAAGACTTTTTCAATCGCCATCATATCGGGTTGATAACGTTCAATCAGATCCGTTAAACCTTCAAAAATTTGCCTTAATCTATCGGCAAACTCGCCATCACCGACCATTAAACGGCCGTTGATGACGTGTTTTATTTTTTTTCCATCAATTTCGATAATGCCAAAACCGGTTTTTCTTGAACCAGGATCAATCCCCAGAATACGTGGCATACCTTATGACATCAGCTATTCAGCTGAGCCATGACCTCATCAGAAAAGTCTGCGTTGGAATACACTTCCTGTACATCATCCAGATCTTCAAATGCTTCGATCATATTGATGGCTTTTTGGGCATCATCGACATCAAGACTGACGGTGGTATCAGGATGCATGGTTACTTGGGCTGATTCAGCTTCCAGCCCAGCAGCATCTAATGCATCTTTGACCGTTGAATAGTCTTCAGGCGAAGTAAACACATCAATAGATCCATCAGCATTAGTCACAATATCTTCAGCACCTGCTTCAAGTGCCACTTCCATCACCGCATCTTCATCAGTGCCACTAGCCAGTGAAATAATGCCTTTTTTGTTAAACAGAAAAGCGACGCAACCATCCGTTCCCATATTGCCACCACGTTTGGTGAAAACATTACGCACAGCGGCAACAGTGCGGTTACGGTTATCGGTCATGCAGTCGACCATAATCGCTGTGCCATTTGGACCATAACCTTCATAGCGTATTTCTTCATAGTTAACGCCTTCCAGTTCACCGGCACCACGTTTCGTTGCACGCTCGATGACATCTTTTGTCATGTTCGCGCCTAATGCTTTATCTATTGCAGCACGTAACCGTGGGTTAGAAGCTGGATCACTGCCGCCCATTTTGGCTGCAACAGTAATTTCACGAATCAGCTTAGTGAAGAGTTTGCCGCGCTTGGCATCCTGCGCACCTTTTCTATGCTGAATATTTGCCCACTTACTATGACCTGCCATGTACTTATTTACCTCTTTTATTGCCAGCCTGAACCTCACTGCTCAGGCGAATAGTCCTAAATTATCGAACTAATGTGTTCCAGTTTTTGTAAACATCACTGCGACCATAAACCTGGTCAAAATACATTGCCTGAAGTTTTTCAGTGATGGGACCACGTGTGCCTTCACCAATCGGACGATTATCCAATTCTCTGATAGGCGTTACTTCAGCCGCTGTACCAGTGAAAAAGGCTTCGTCAGCGATATACACTTCATCACGAGTGATACGTTTTTCAACGACTTTCAGGCCAATATCACGTGCCAGCGTCATAACTGTTTCACGGGTGATGCCTTCCAGCGCCGATGTCAGCTCAGGGGTGTACAACACACCATCACGCACCATAAAGAAGTTTTCACCACTACCTTCACAAACAAAGCCTTGTGCATCTAATAATAATGCTTCGTCATAACCACAGCTGACCGCTTCTTGCAGCGCCATCATCGAATTCATGTAGTTACCGTTGGCTTTGGCTTTACACATGGTGATATTGACGTGGTGACGCGTGAACGATGACGTTCTGATGCGAATACCTTTTGTCATATTTTCTTCACCGAGGTAAGCACCCCAGTGCCATGCAGCAACCATCACGTGTGTGTTTAGATTATCAGCACGGATCCCCATGCCTTCTGAACCATAAAAACACATCGGTCTGATATAAGCTGAATCCAGATTATTTTCACGAACCACAGTACGTTGAGCTTCGTTGATCGTTTCTTTATCAAATGGCATGCCCATACCTAAAATTTTGGCACTGCGGAAAAGACGATCAGTGTGCTCCTGCATACGGAAGATAGCCGTGCCTTGTTCTGATTTATAAGCACGCACCCCTTCGAATACGCCCATGCCGTAATGAAGAGTATGAGTCAGGACGTGGACTTTGGCCTCACGCCACGGTACTAATTCACCGTCGAGCCAGATAACGCCATCACGATCTGCCATTGTTGCTACTGCCATATGCTTTATTCCAAGTTCATTGATTAATCTGAGTCTGATTTCAGGCGTTATCACCTAACCAGCGCTGCCAAATCTGCACAACCTGCTGCGGAAAGTCTTGTAACTGAGTTACCGACATTAATGTGGGTCTATCCTGTAAAACACAGTGGTTGGCTTCGTTCCGATAATAACGATAGGCGTCTGCCAACATTTCCCCTTCAGCGGGTTTAAGCTTTCCGGAAGCCACTAGCGCCCCCAAAATCCTAATATTATCGGTGTAAACGAGTAATTCAGGCAAGTCCATTGACCATGCCAATACTGCATATTGCACCATAAATTCGATATCAGTGATACCACCTTTACCCTGTTTTAGATCAAATAGTTGGCTATCACTCTTATCCAGTTGCTGACGCATTTTCGCACGCATCTCTCTAACTTGCTCCGCCAGCATCGCTTCGTCGCGGGGTCTCGCCAATATATCTTGACGAACATCCGTCACTTTTTGCGCAAGTTGGCGGTCTCCAATCACGTTGCGCGCACGCACCAGCGCCTGATGTTCCCAGGTCCATGCTTCTTTTTGCTGATATTCTGTAAACCCTGATAATGGGCTGACTAATAAGCCAGAGGCACCGCTCGGCCGCAAGCGCATATCCACTTCATAAAGAATGCCGCCAGGAGTTACCGTATTTAACAGGTGAATCATGCGTTGAGCGAGTCGGGTATAAAACACGATTAAATCAACTGGCCGCTCACCATCGGTCATACCTTCCTGCTCATCATCAAAAATAAAGACGAGATCGAGATCGGAACCATACCCAAGCTCCAGTCCCCCCAACTTACCATAGGCAAGAATGGTAAAACCGCACTGCTGAGGATCATCATTATCGGTAACCGGTGGATAACCATGCTTGGCAACCAAGTGTTCCCAAGCGATTCGCCACACTTGCTCCAGAAGAAGTTCTGCAAGTTCTGTTAATTGATCACCGACCCCCATCAGAGGCAACACGCCTGTCACATCGGCTGCAGCCACGTGTAAAGTCGCAATCTGACGAAACTCACGCAGACGATTCATTAATTGCTCTAAATCATCAGCATCAACGGATGATAAAAACTGCAGTAACTGTATTTTTAACTCTTCTTTTTCGGGGACTTCATAAAGTGAGCGAGGATCGAGCAACTCATCCAGCAACACAGGGTATTTTGCCAACTGGGTACTGATTAGAGGACTAGCAGCACAGAGCTTGACCAGTTGCGATAATGCCATCGGGTTTTCTACTAATAGCGCCATATAGGCACTGCGACGCATAATAGATTCCATCAATGGCATTAAGCGTGGCAAACACGCATCAGCATTCTCGACATTGCCTGTCGCTTGCAATAACAGCGGTAATAATTTTTCCAACCGTTGCCTGCCGGTTTGACTCAAATTTCGGCAGATATGCAGATCAAGCAATTTATCGACAACGGCCAATATTTCAGCAGGGTCGTCGTAACCACATTGTTCAATAAACGATAACTTTTCTTCAGGCTGAGCATTGAACAAAGAAATCTTTATGCCAGCACCATCATCTCCGGCTTGCGGCGCTGTCAGCAACTGATCAAAATGCTCTTGTATCTGTTGCCGATAGTCTTTGAGTACTGAATAAAAACTCCGCCAATCGTCAAAGCCCATACTTTGTGCAAGTCGGTATCTTGATGCGTCATCACTGGGCAAAATATGGGTTTGTTGATCGGCCCAGGCCTGAATACGATGCTCTGTTCTGCGCAGAAATTCATAAGCACGTTTTAACTGGTTTACCGCATAAGTGGACAATAATTTTCTATCCGCTAATAAATCGAGAATGGTCAGAATAGGTCGTTGTTGCAGGGGCCGATCACGCCCGCCATAAATTAGCTGGAAAACCTGGCCAATAAATTCAACTTCACGGATACCACCTGCGCCCAATTTGATATTGTCGTCCATGCCACGGTGATGCATTTGTCCAGCAATCATTGACTTCATTTCACGTAATGAGTCAAACATGCCGTAGTCTAAATAACGCCGATAAACAAAGGGACGCAACATATCTGAAAGGGCTTTTTTATCGGCTTCATTGCCGGTGATAGCCCGAGCTTTAATCATGGCATAGCGTTCCCACTCTCGCCCTTGAGTCTGGTAGTACTCTTCCATCGCGTCAAAACTCGAGACCAAGGCACCGCTTTCGCCAAAGGGGCGTAGCCGCATATCCACACGAAAGACAAAACCATCGACGGTCTGGTTATCCAGCGCCTGAATTAATTTTCGTCCTAAGCGAACAAAAAACTCACTATTGCTCAGCGGTTTTCTGCCCCCTTCGGTTTCCCCTTCTTCTGGATAAGTGAAGATAAGATCAATATCGGATGACAGATTCAGCTCTCCCGCCCCCAGCTTACCCATCCCTAGCACAATCATCTGTTGTTGATGACCATCTGGCCCTCGGGGCACGCCATTAATCTCAACTTGCCATTGATATAGGATGTCCAATGTCTGTTGGATACAGACATCTGCCATCGTCGAAAGATCTGCCATGGTCTCGGCTAAATCAGCCAAACCGGCCAGGTCCCGCCAGATAATGCGTACCATCATCCATTGCCGGAAATAGCGTAATTTCTGATGTAACTGCTCCTCAGTTGTGACGCCTTGCAGCATGGATGCCAACTGCTGACCGATCTCATCCTGAGAAAGCTTTTTTTGCAGTTGTTGTGATTCAAGCAACTGCATCAGCATCGTTTCCTGTCTCTGCCCCCAGTGATTAACATAATCACTTGCCGCTAACACTTTTTGTGCTTCATTGAGCAGCTCTGGGTAAGTCTTTAAGGCATGCTGCCAAGGTTCTGGCAAAACAAATGCTGAGGACATAAACACTCCGGATAACGATGAGAAAAGCATTACTTTAACCTATGGTTACGTAAAGCCAAATGTCCTTCGAAAAAAATGGGGATGGACACTTGAATAGGCTTATTGCCTTGCACACAATCTTATTTGTGTTATTTTGAATCGGGTTATTGATTGCCTCGGGGTAGTCATCAACACCAATAAAATTAATGAGGAGTAAGACATATGGATTTTTTTAGACGTTTTAACAAAGTCATTCCGGTTTTATCAATCATGGCTTTTTTGAGTATCTACATGGCACCTGTTCATGCAGCAATGATCGATAACCAACAACTTATTACTCAATCTCAAAGTGACATCACAAAACAAGAAGTGTTACAGCAACTTGACCGCCAGGAAGTCAAACAACAATTATTATCTATGGGCGTTGACCTGAATGATGCAAAAGCACGTATCAATCAAATGAGTGATCAGGAGCTGGCACAGTTAGCACAAAACTTTGATGAAATGCCTGCAGGTAGTGGCATTATTGGAGCCATTCTCGTTGTATTTATCGTTTTAGTGATTACTGATATGCTGGGTGCAACCGACGTATTTGGATTTGTACATGATATTAATCACTAAACAATCATTTTTTAGTGAATTCAAAAACGCCAGACTTTCTGGCGTTTTTTTTATTCTGCTTTTCTTATCTGCTTGTGCCAGTGCACCACAAACCAAAGATTTACTGAACTCACCACCTGCTAACATTCCGCTACAACACGAACTCACAGAAACAGCCTTTTTTCCTCAGGAAGAATACCAATGTGGACCTGCAGCACTGGCGACTATATTAACGTCTGAAGGTATTGATGTAGTTCCTCAGGATTTAACAGCCAAAGTCTATCTGCCTGAGAAAAAAGGCAGTTTACAGGTAGAAATGATCGCAACGGCACGTAGCTATCAGCTGATGCCATATAAACTTAATCCTGATATCAAAGCCATCATTGAAGAAGTTAACTCGGGCAGACCTGTATTGGTTTTCCAAAACCTGGGCCTAAACTGGTATCCCGTATGGCATTACGCCGTCGTTATTGGTTATGAATTAGACAATCAATTACTTATCTTGCGTTCAGGCACCGAAAAAAGACATCAGGTAAGTTTTCAAACCTTCGAACGTACCTGGCAAAGAGGCCGCTACTGGGCCTATGTTTTCGTAAAACCCAATGAAGTCCCTGTCACCGCCAATCTTCTTAGTTATACCCGTGCAGCTGATGCTTTAATGCAAGTAGGGCAAGATAAGAATGCCTTATTGGCACATAAAACCGCCACACAGCAATGGCCAGATCAGACCTTATCACATATGGCTCTGGGTAATGCCGAATTCAAAGCTGGACACTACAAGGAAGCTGGATTAGCTTTTGAGAATGCGATAAGAGTTGCCCCGGAAAACGCTCACGCATGGAATAATTTGAGTTATGCATTAATGAAAAATAATTGCCGGTTTGCGGCGACTCGCGCCATCGTCTGCGCCACCAGAATAGCTCCTGACGATGATAATTTAAAAGACAGTCTGCAAGAAATTATCGGACAGCAATCAGTGCCTGGCGGTCAGTGTGAAATTCCAACGTGCCCTGAGTTTTAAAGGATCAACCATGTTAAGTCGTCTGTTCGTGTTGCTACCTTTATTCATTAGTTTCCCTGTTTTTGCTCATACAGAAACTGACTGCGCATCAGCCTTTACCACACTGGAAATTAATGCGTGTCTTAATGAAGAACTTCAGCAAAAACAAGACATCATGGAACATTATCTGGCGGCGGCAAAACAACGTTATCACGATGAAACTCAAGTCATAGAAGCGATTGAAGCAGGGCAATCCGCCTGGGAGGCTTATAAAAAAGCTTATTGCGACAGCATTTACATCATTTGGATGGACGGCACTATTCGTGTTGCCATGTCGCTTGGCTGTCAGATAAAACTGACTGAGATAAGAACACATGAAATCTGGTCGAGCTATCTCACTTATATGGACAGTACTCCAGCTATCATGCCTGAACCAGAATTAACGTATGAGTAAACTCATTGCCCAATCATGATGAGCTTGCCGGTTTTCGGATCGCGATAAACTTGACCAACTGATTCGTATCCATCAGCCCCACCCTGCATTCCCTCCGGCATCTGCGGTAACTCTTTCATCGACTGTAATTCCGTCAAGGCATGATCTGCCTGACTTTTCTCTGCCTGGAAATGGTCTTGTAACTGACTGCTCATTGAAATCAATGCCGCGATCAAGCCGCAGGCAAACACCAACATTAAGTCTAATAGATTGGCCATAGGGCCTAATGGCTCATCATCATTGCCATCAAAACGACTGTTGCGCCAACGTCTAGCCATAAGCTTGTTCCATTGAGGTCAACACCTCGTCATACCAGCGTCGTCTCAATCGCCCTAAAACAAAACCGATAATGCCGACAAACAAACCCAATACAGTAGTATCAAATGCCACACTCATCGCGGTGGTTAAAATGCTTAATTCGCCATTACCCAAGGCTGATAAACCGGGGCCAAGAGGAATCAGCGTTCCCATCAATCCCAACATGGGTGCAATTCTCGCTAAAAAATCGCTACGCTCGATACGTTTAAACGCTAAAGTTTCAAATGCGTCAGTTTGGCCCGACTGTTGCCACTTCTTTAAACCAGAAAAACGCTCGGCCAGTGCAATACCAATATCTATGACGCTCAAGGCAGCAAACAGCATCAGCGCCCAAATGACCGGTTCCAGTAAAAACCCCACTAAGTGATGCATCACACCTATCGACTGTGAACTCAACATAACTTACTCCTTAGTCTTTGAAGCAGGTGCACGTGCCCCTTTTGCGATACCGACCAGTACCAATAACATCACCAGACCTAATATCAAATACAGCCAGAAACGTTGTTGCTGGTTTTGCTCTTGCTGTTGTTCCTCAGATGAATTTGTTTGCTGTTGCTCAGCCTGAGTCGCTGTTTGTTCAGTGACCTCAGCAATATGGCTTGGCGCATTAGGCAAATCCGCTTCTGGCATTTTTGCGGCGTTTAACACCTCAGCTAATTGCTGCTGGTGCTCCGCGTCTAAATAATCATTCAACCAGACATACATCGGATGTGACGGCGCGGTATGACCGCTTCCCGGCAGACCATTTGCTGCAACTAAATCGGTAAACTGCTGTGCCAGATCTTGTAAGGTCGACTCATCTGCCTGCCAAAAACCTTTATATGCCGCGACCAGCATAATTGCCAGCATATTACTTTTTACATGCACATTATGATCTTGTTCAAGGAACTCATCTAAGCCGAGATCCAGACCATCATCGACATACACACGTTTGACTTCATCCCATACCCAGCTTTTCACAATACCGGGATTGGTCACCTGCCAGCCCCATAGATACTCTAAAAACTCACTGCCCATGGTGCGCGCGCCAGCATAACCTTCATTCATCAGAGGTTTAAGCCACTGAGGATTCAGGTAGCGGCCTCGTAATTCGCTCAACAACACACTTTGTAGAGGATCGACCCGTAAATCACTACTATCACTATGTGCCAGAATATAATTATTCGGCGCCTGACCACGGCTGGTTTCAATGGCTAAACTCAGTCCACCCAAATAATCAAAGGCATCATTGTTATCCATGACGCCATAAAGATTACTGCCTCGCCCCAAATAGGTTTGGCCTACATGTTTTAACCGCTGTTGAAACAGGGCTTGCTGTGCCTGGCCGTCCAGCTCAGCACCATAAGCATGGCCCATGCGATGAATATACGTTTCCGCGACTTGTTCACGATTTTCCCAAGCGCCTGAACGCTCAACCAAACGATTCACGCCCGCGCCATATGCGCCGGGAGGTGCGCCAAAAATACGGTAACTTGCTGTCAGCCCGGCTTCTTGTTCAGATATACCGGCTCGTAATGCCGCACTGGCATCAGCTACCCAACGAGCCGCCACTTGGTTCTCCTCTAAAGATTCAAACCCCGGCTTTTCTTTTATCTGCAAACGTTCCAAGGCGGCATCTAAAGATAATGTCAGCGCTGGATAATCACGGCGAATCAGCCCCGAAGAGGCATCTAAAGCCATTAAGACTGCTTGCTCCAACCACACTAACTGCGAACCATACAAATCACGAAATAAACCCGATGTGGTCAGTAACATATCCCGGCGGATACGCGGCGGATTTGAACTAAAGTCTGCTGAGGTCAGCTCTAACCGCTCCAATCCGCTAAAAATCCCACGGCTATTCCAGGTCGGTTTCACACCTAACATATCGTAAGCAAAGGCAATCATTGCCCCTTCATCACGCACCACATCCGAGGCCCATAACACTAAAGCATCACTGTCCTGTTTAGCATTGGCTGGCGACTCAGCACGGGCTTTTTCTGCTAAAGCAATGCCAACTTTGTAGCCTAATCTGGATGGAATCAAGCTATCATCCAGGGCATAGAAATTACGCCCCGTAGGTAAAGCCGATGGTGTGCGAATCGGATCATTGCCTTTACCGGGCTCGACAAAATGGCCGTTCAGCGCAGCCAGTAAAGCCGACATTTCTGCCGCCGGAGATTTGCGTAACAGTGGCTCCCAATTCTCCGTGGTTTGTTTGCCATTATTCATCGACGTCAGCATGGTTTGAATCGCTTTTTCAGACCAATCACGACCAAACACATGCAAACCTAACGGCATGAAATCTTCTTGCAGTGTGGTCAGGTAATGGCCGATTTCATGCACTAATAAATCATCATCAACCTGTTCAAATGAACTTAAGCCACGCACTTCCAGCTCAGCAGACATATTGGCTGTCAGCTCATCTTCCAAATTCAACTCGGCAATCAAACGTTTCATTTCATCAATTGCACGGTCGCGCATTGCGCCGGCATTCACAGGCGCCGACTCATAACTTTCAACTACCTGACGAAGCGCCAATAATTGGTCATACAGTTCCGTGCTAGCCAGTGGCGGAGTAAGGTGATCAATCATTACCGCCAAACCACGGCGTTTCGCCTGAATGCCCTCGCCAACCCCGTCTACAATGTATGGATAAATACTGGGTAAATCAGCCAAAACCGCCTGCGGATAATCATTTTCCGCCATCCCCACACGATGTCGCGGTAGAAACTCGTAAGTGGAATGTCGGCCTAAATGCACTAAGGCATCGGCATGAAACTCATTTCTCAGCCATTGGTAAAAGGCCATATACTGATGTGGCGGTGGGAAGGATAAGTTCGCATGCAATAACTCCTCATTCAGCTCCCAGCCTCTTGGCGGTTGCGGCCCAACAAAAATATTGCCAAACTGAATACCGGGAATCAGAATTTTATGGTCAAACACCATCACATTACCCGGTGCTTCTCCCCAGCCCCGTACACCTTCAATCCACTGCTGACTAATCGCCGTAATTAATTGTTCAGCCTGCTGCCAATCCATCTCGTCTGAAGGTTGCTGATAAAGGATCTGGAGCTGAGTGAGTAATTGCAAAACACGATCCCGACCAGCATGATCTGCCCCATCCACCACATGGCGAATATCTTCCATCACTCTGGCTAATAAGTGTTTTGCAATACTGGGATCTTTTAACGCTTTTGCTTGTTTTAGATTGGCGTGCAATAAACCCATTGGTCCATTGACCATTTCCTGCTGTAATGACTCCGGTAATGTGTGAAACCAGGACAGGTAAGTTTGGTTATCAACGGTATTCACGACCGATGACATGGAGGCCAGTGCTTCATGATCTTCTGGCAGATTCACACCACGCTGTTGTAATAAGTCTAATAACTCCGCTGATGTTTTTGGCAGTTCACCCGTGTTGTAGCCACTATTGTTGAGTGAATGCAAAATATCGAATAAAGACTCCACCACATTTAAATTATCCGCTCCGATATTGTGACGCCCCGGCGGATGGTTGTAATAAATGATGGCGACTTTTTTATCCTGATTCGCTTTATCCTGCAATTGTTGCCAGCGTTTTAGACGCTGTGACAGTAAGGTCACTTGTGAAACAACTGGCTCAGAAAAAGCGAGTCGGGCACCGGTTAGCTTATCCACCTCAGCAGGTGTCATCGTTGCAACGACCATCGGTTGAGAAAGCCCCTGCAACTCAGGCATAGCGACGCGGTAATGGACCGAGTCCCAGCTAATCCCTGCTTCAGACAGTTCCCACTCGGCACGGGTACTGTCACTTAAACGCATCGCTTTGATGACCGGCACATCCAGTTCTTTTAACTCATCAGTGACCGCTTGGCGGTGTTCAGAGCCACCTATTACAAAGTCTTGTAAAGAGACGATTGAGCTGATCTGTGATTTATGTTCTGTCAGTAGTTTAATGGCAGACAAACTGGCATCTCCCCAGGCAGTAAGCACTGACACACACCCGGTCTTTTCATCAACTACGTTTTCGCAAACAGCATCCAGCAAAGCCTTTTCTCCGGGTCGTTCCCCGGTTTCATAATCGAGCAATACCACCCACGAAGGTTTTGCTGAAAACGCAAACTGATCTGGCGAGATGATTTTGTCTTGATAATAAAGCCTGAGCTGTGCTGCCAACTGAGGACGCTCAGTTGTAGCTTCATTCTGGACAAGATGATGCAGGTGGTTGATCAGACCTTGCATATTCTCACTATTTCTTCCCAGCCAAAAGAATCGCGAAATTAACCAGGATTTCTGTGCGGGATATTGTTCTAATAGTGCTGCCATCCATTGCTCTGTTGATAAGGTGGGGTCAGGATGTTGCATCAACTTATCAGGCGGTCCGGCTAATAATGCTTTGCCATCAAGGCTTGAGGCCATCATCAGACGTTGATCACTATGCAAGGCAATAAGATTATTTAGCAGACCCTGTTTGTTATATTCCACCAGTTGATTGGCGGTTTCGCCAAACACACCGCCAGCAAACACTAAATCTGACTGCTGCAATAACTGTGATTGCTTTTGTGTCGATAAATCTTGCCACTGCTCTGTTGTACGTATTTGTACTGAGACGGGCTGTTGGGATGTATCTTTTAAAAATTCATGTGCACCTGATACCACTTCCGGTACATTCCTTGGCGTCACAATCAGTAAGAGTTGCTCAGCGAATGCTGATGCAGAGAAAAGAAACAGGACTAAACAGAGAACAATTCGGTTATACACAGCGTTTTCCATCAATATACAAAAACACTGAGTTATCAAACCATGCCGAAAAACCGGACACAGCTTAACAACTCAAAGATGATTCGCCATTAAACGGTTTCCCGCTCCAACTGCACTCCCCGGCCATCAGATAACAACGTTTTTATGGCAGATATCCTGGCTCACGCTTCATCACTTCCGACTCACCTTCCCGAAATCAAGTAATTTCAGTGGTTTTACATCATTGTTGTCGGAAACTTCACGTATACAGTTGCGGGGACAGCTTCGGTTAAGAATTCCCTTTTAACTCTGGTAAGAGACCATAAAGACCTGAATTATACGTACATAGCTTAATAAGAACCACGGTTTGGTGAAGCAGACAAAATCGCACACAATATTCATGCGCCAACTAAAGCTAGACAGTCAAAATAGCGATGGCTAATATCGCACAGAGACGCCATGTTTAATAGAGTGGCTCTCTCACCTAATTTTCAGCGAAAAAATAACAAGAGGAATAAAAGGATGTTGAAAGAATTCAAAGAATTTGCAATGCGTGGCAATGTGTTAGATATGGCTGTGGGTATTATTATCGGTGGTGCGTTTGGCACGATTGTCAAAAGTCTGGTTGCTGACGTTATCATGCCACCTATTGGCCTGTTACTCGGTGGTGTCGACTTTTCAGACTTATTCGTTACCTTGAAAGAAGGGACTGTAGCGGGACCATATGCCACCCTCGCTAATGCTCAAGAAGCCGGCGCGGTGGTTATCAGTTATGGTGTCTTTATTAACGCAGTGATCAGCTTTCTTATCGTGGCTTTTGCTGTGTTCTTATTAATCCGCTCAGTCAATAAACTACAACGTGAAAAAGAAGCGGAACCAGCCCCTAAAGAAGCCACGAATAAAGAATGTCCGAAATGTTTTTCAACCATTCTAATCAAAGCAACCCGTTGTCCACATTGCACATCTGAAATTGCCTAAACAAAAAAGCCCCGACCAAATGGTCGGGGCTTTTTTTAGCTTTAAAGGCTGAGGGACGATTACATCATGCCGCCCATGCCACCCATTCCGCCCATATCAGGCATGCCAGGAGCATCATCTTTTGGTAATTCAGCAATCATCGCTTCTGTTGTCAGCATCAGACCAGCAACAGAACCTGCATTTTGCAGTGCAGTGCGCGTGACTTTAGTTGGGTCAAGAATACCCATATCGATCATATCGCCGTATTCGCCTGTAGCCGCGTTGTAACCGAAGTTACCTGTGCCAGCAGCGACTTCATTCAGAATAACAGATGCTTCAGCACCCGCATTTGTAGCGATTTGACGTAAAGGTTCTTCCATTGCACGACGAGCAATTTTGATACCCATATCTTGATCATGGTTGTCGCCACGTAGTTCACCCAGAATACTTTCTGCACGAACCAGAGCAACACCACCACCAGCAACAACGCCTTCTTCAACCGCGGCACGAGTAGCATGCAACGCATCTTCAACACGTGCTTTCTTCTCTTTCATTTCCATCTCGGTAGCCGCACCAACACGGATAACAGCAACACCGCCAGCTAATTTAGCCACACGTTCTTGCAGTTTTTCTTTATCGTAGTCAGAAGAAGATTCAGCGATTTGTGTACGAATTTGTTCAACACGTGCTTGGATTTCATCTGCACGGCCAGCACCATCAACGATAGTGGTGTTTTCCTTGCTCACAGTGATTTTCTTCGCTTGACCTAAATGATCTAAAGTCACTTTTTCCAGGCTCAGACCGACTTCTTCAGAAATCACAGTACCACCAGTCAGAACAGCAATATCTTCTAACATCGCTTTACGACGGTCACCAAAGCCAGGTGCTTTAACTGCACAGACTTTCACGATACCGCGCATATTGTTCACAACCAGTGTTGCTAATGCTTCACCTTCCACGTCTTCAGAGACGATCAGCAGTGGACGGCTTGATTTAGCCACTTGCTCCAGAGCTGGTAGTAAGTCACGGATATTTGAGATTTTTTTGTCAAATAACAGTACGAATGGATCTTCCAGTTCTGCTGTCATAGTTTGTTGGTCGTTAACAAAGTATGGAGACTGGTAACCACGGTCAAACTGCATACCTTCAACAACGTCTAATTCGTTTTCAAAGCCGCTACCATCTTCAACAGTGATAACACCTTCTTTACCGACTTTTTGCATGGCTTCAGCAATGATTTTACCGACTGATGCGTCAGAGTTTGCTGAGATAGTACCTACTTGAGCAATGGCTTTATCATCATCACAAGGAGATGACATGGTACGTAGTTGCTCAACCGCGGCTTGAACCGCTTTGTCGATACCACGTTTCAGATCCATCGGGTTCATACCTGCAGTAACGGCTTTCATACCTTCACGCAGAATCGCTTGTGCCAACACAGTCGCTGTGGTTGTACCATCACCAGCAGCATCAGAAGTGTGCGAAGCCACTTCTTTCACCATTTGTGCACCCATGTTTTCGTATTTATTTTCCAGCTCGATTTCTTTCGCCACTGAAACACCGTCTTTCGTGACGGTTGGTGCGCCGAAGCTTTTATCTAAAACAACGTTGCGACCTTTTGGTCCTAGTGTCACTTTAACCGCATTGGCCAGAGTGTTTACACCTTTAACCATTAACTGACGTGCGTCTGCACCAAATTTGACTTCTTTAGCAGCCATTGTAGTTATTCCTCTTATTCTTTATTAAAGCAAATGAATCCAGGGATTAGCCTTCGATAACAGCAACGATGTCATCTTCACGCATGACTAACAGTTCTTCACCGTCAACCTTAACTTCAGTACCGGCATATTTGCCAAACAGTACTTTGTCACCCACTTTTACCGCCAAAGGGCGAACTTCGCCTGAATCTGTAATTTTGCCATCACCAGCAGCCAGGATTTCACCGCGAGATGGTTTTTCTGCGGCGTTATCAGGGATAACGATACCGCCAGCGCTCATTGTTTCTTCTTCCATGCGACGAACAATCACACGATCATGAAGGGGACGAAGATTCATCTGTATTTCCTCCGAAAAATGTCTATTTAATGACTAACTTAAATTGTAGGGAACTCATACAATGGGGTTACAAAACCTGCTTTCAAGGGGGCTAAGCAAAAAAATTTAAATTTTTTTTATCGAAGATGATGTTTGTCATCGTCATCGACCACTTCCCCATCAATCACGTCACCATCACGATAATCAGATCGATAACGTTGTTGTGAAAAAGCACCACTTCGATTTTGTGTGTACAAAATACGACTGTTGTTCGCTAGCTGCTTAATCACAAGTCTTCTTATATTAGGTATCAATAGTAGAAAGCCCAAAGTATCCGTTACAAATCCGGGGGTTAACAACATCGCCCCAGCAATGACCAGACACACACCTTCTAACATCTCCGTAGCAGGGATTTGACCACTAGCCAGTGACTGCTGTGCTCTTTGTAAGGTCTGAAAACCTTGCAAGCGTAAAAGAAATGCACCTAATACGGCTGTCGCCACCACCAGAAAAACGGTCGGCAATGCACCAATAACATCGCCAACCTGAATCAAAACATAGATTTCAACGATGGGAATAATTAAAAACAGGAGAAATAAAAATCGAAACATAAGACATTCACCGGAATAGTTATAACTATGGATATTGGTGCGACTTTGCTGATTTCAAGCCCTGATCGCAAATGTCGCCTAAATACAACAAAAATCACGATTTGTATCACTGTCACAAAACTGTAACGTTTCCTTCATCATGCTGAAACAATACAGGCATAAGGTGTGCGGGACTTCGGCTCTTACCGAATTGATAAACCAACCTAGAGGATAGTCCCTTGAAATTGAAAACTACATCTTTATTAATTGCCGGTACCTTGTTTGGTGCAGCAATGTTGCCTGCACAGGCAAACAACGAAGCGATGGCTGACTTATTAAAAGTCCTTCGTGACAAAGGCACCATCAGTGCTGAAGACTACAACATGTTGAAAAATGCTGCAGCAGCTGATCAAGAAAAAACTGAAGCAGCTCAAGCTGAAGTGAAAAAACAAGTCGCTGAAGCAACAGCTGACATGCCAAAAATCACCACGGAAGGCAAAATCAAATTTGAAAGCCGAGATGGTTCATGGTCTTTCCAACCTATCGGTCGTGTTATGTGGGACGCAATGTCTACTGACGGTGATGGCGGTGATGAATATCATGGTTCTGAATTACGTCGTGCTCGTTTAGGTTTTGAAGGCAGCATTTACGATTGGGATTACAAATTTGAAGGTGACTTTGCTGAAGGTGATACTTCAATCAAAGACGCGTTTGTTGCATACAACACTAAATTAGGTGGTAACAAAGCCAACCTGAAAATGGGCCAATCACAAATCGCATTCGGTTTTAACACTGCTGCGAGCAGTAAATATATGACGTTCATCGATCGTCCTTTCTATGCTGACAAAATCACTTCACCAGCTCGTCAAAGTGGTGTAGTTGGCAAACTTAGTGGTGATATCTGGTCTTTTGCAACATCTGTGACTCAAGGTTCAATTGGTGGTGGTGAAGCAGAAGAATCTGCAAACGGTACTACAGTCGCCGTTCGCGGTACAGTTTTACCATACATGGCTGACAGTGCTCATTTAGTTCAGTTAGGCGCTGGTTACATGACTACCAGCTCAAATGCTGATAAGTTTGATTTCAACAATCACTTAACTGCCCATACTGATCCTCAAAAAATTCAAGCAAGAACACTTAATGCTTCACAGTTCGACGGCAGCAATGCTTATGGTGTAGATGCTGTTGGTATCTTTGGTTCATTCCACGTATTAGCTGAGTATAACGGTTTCACTGCCGACAGCAATGATGCGTTAGGTGACATTGATATTGACTCATATTCAGTTGAAGCTGGTTATTACTTAACTGGCGAATCAATGAAGATGAAAAATGGATTATGGGATGGTGTATCACCTAAAAATTCATATGGTGCATGGCAGATTGCTACACGTTTTGAAACGACTGAAATCGATGACAATGCTGAGAATCAACAAGCAGATATGTGGACTGTTGGTTTGAACTATATCCCAGTTAAAAACATTCGTCTGATGCTGGATTACAGCACAGTAACGAACTTCGAGTCTGACAATGCGGCAAGAGATGGTGTTGAGCCATCAGCTATCAAATTCCGCGCTCAAGCGAAATGGTAGTTCAACTACGCATTTATGTTAGTTAGAGATAAGCCCTGCCCTTTGGTGGGGCTTTTTTCTGATTAGGAGATAATAGCGAAAAAGAGAAGACGATGACTCAAGAAGAACTGCACCACTACCATTCATTACAGGAAATTCTCAGTCAAGGACGTCTGACAGCGCTGTTTCAACCTATTATATCGCTACACAACCAACAGATTTTTGGTTATGAGGCACTTATCAGGGGCCCGTCTGATGGCCCATTGCATTCGCCTCTAACCTTGTTTGATACCGCCCTTAAACATGATTGTCTGGCTGAACTGGATTTACTTTGCCGAGAAACAGCTATCAAACGCTATGGCCAACTCGGTCTCAAAGAAAAACTTTTCATCAATACGACCCCGGTCGCCATTTTAAATAGTGATTACCCACACGGACTAACACTGCAATATGTTGAAGAAGCCGGGCTATCTGCCCAGCAAGTCATTATTGAATTAACCGAACAATATCCAATTGATGATTATGAATTAATGCGAGCGGCCACTGAACACTATCGTGATATGGGCTTTTCTATTGCCATAGATGATTTAGGTGCCGGTTATTCCGGTTTACGTACCTGGTCTGAACTCAAACCTGACTTCGTTAAACTGGATCGTCACTTTATGCAAAATATCCATGAAGACAGGCAGAAACGTCAATTCGTACAATCAATGATAGACATTGCCCAAAGTATTGGTTGCCAGGTCATTGGTGAAGGCATTGAAGTGCGTCAGGAATATATCACCGCACAAAGTCTGGATATGCGCTTTGTACAAGGCTATTACTTTGGCAGACCCAATCGCAATCCTCAAAAAGAACTCGACCCCAGCCTGTTTGCACAGCGAAAAGAAACAACCCTGCAACGTACGGGGCGGCCCAGAGCCAATACGCTGGTAAGTAGTCTGTTGACAGATTTAGATCCTGTCAGACATAACGATACGATAGATCGAATCTCTGAACGCTTCCAGAAGGCGCTCAAACTTAACGCTCTTCCTGTCGTTGATGATAATAATCGGGTCGCCGGCATCGTATGGCGTGATGATTTTATGACTATGTACGCGAGCCGTTTTGGTCGCGAACTCTATGGCAGAAAACCGATTAAAGATTTTATGGATAAAAATCCCATCGTTGTTGAAACTGAGTTGCCACTGAAAAAGCTCAGTTATCAAATCACCAGCCAAGAAGCACACCACCAGCACAGCGCATTTGTGATCACTGAACAAGGCCGCTATCGCGGTGTCGGCAGCTTAATGGACTTGCTACGTCAGATTACTGATATGCAAATCACCATGGCACGCCATGCTAACCCACTAAGTGGTCTACCGGGAAATGTCCCATTAAGTGAGCATACCCGTGAGATTATTGAGCAAAATAGAGATGTCGCTGTCTGTTATTTCGATCTGGATAATTTTAAACCCTACAATGATATATATGGTTATGGCAAAGGCGATAAAGTCATCAGCCTGACCGCCAAAACATTAACGGAACATGTTGATCAGGACATCGATTTTGTCGGTCATGTTGGCGGTGATGATTTTATTATCTTGTTTGAAAGCAGAGATTGGCAGGAACGCTGTCAACAAATCCTTAGTGCGTTTGAGGCACTTTACCCACAGCTATATAACATAAGGCACCTTCAGCAGCAGGGAATCAATGCAGTTGATCGTCATGGTAATGAAACTTTCTACCCACTTCTGAGTTTATCTATCGGCGCGGTAAGAATTTTAGACTTTGCGAATATAAAAGCAGAAATTGATCTGACCGAATACGCCAGTAAAGCAAAATCAATGGCTAAACGGCTTACGGGTAACAGTCTGTATCAGCTTAAGCCAGCGAATGAGAACGAGGTTATCCAAAAGCCGCGTATACGTTTAGTCACCGAACAATAACAGCCTGTTAGACAGCCGTTTCGTATGCGACCTGCTCTAGGACAAACTCGACACGTTGACGTACTTTTTCACGTGTCTCACGAAATAGGGTCATCACCTCTTCTTCTGTTCCTCGCATCTTTGCAGGATCAGGTAGAGGCAGGTGAACCTTTACCGTATGTGGACTAAGCAAAGGACACTGCTCTTCAGCGTTGTCACATAAAGTCACTAATAAATCCGCCCATTCCAGCATTTCACCGTTCACGCGGATAGATTCCTGCTGAGAAATATCAATCCCAACTTCAGACATGATTTTAATCGCGCGCTGATTTTGCCCATGCGCTTCTATGCCAGCAGATTTAATCTCGACTTCTTCGCCGGCCAATGCTCTTGCCCAGCCTTCGGCCATTTGTGAACGGCATGAATTGCCTGTGCACAAGAACATGACTCTTATCTTTTCCATTTCTAACCCTTTTTTTATAGCAGGCCGACCTTAACAAACCAATATGACAAAGCAGTTACGATGGCATAACATTTTGATTTATTGTTAATTCCTAATTCAGACTTGAAGCGAACAGCATCGCTTCTGTTAAAATGCCTGTTTATCAAAGAAAAAGATCTCTAATTGTGAAAAAACTCATTGGTCATATCCTCATTTCAGCAGCATTGCTGACGCCTATCTTCGCTCAAGCACAGACTACGCGTTATGTGTCGGATAAACTCGAAATTACCATGCGAAATGGGCAAGGAGTGAAATTCAACATCCGTAAAATGCTGGAGTCCGGTACACGACTTGAAGTATTAGAAACCGACCCGGCAGGTTATTCAAAAGTCAGAACCACCGATGGTGTTGAAGGTTGGGTGTTAACCCGTTATCTAACTAATACTCCAAGCGCACGTGACCAACTTGAAGCCAGCCAAAAACGTGTTGCCAATCTGGAGCTTGAAATCGCTAAATACAAAGAAGAGATTTCATCACTCAGTAATCAAAACTCAGACGTCGATACACAAAATATGTCGTTAAAAGAAAAGTCACAGCGTCTGAGTAAAGAGCTCGATGATTTACGTCGAACAGCTTCTAACGCAGTGGCATTAGATAACGAAAACCGCCAGCTGAAAGAAAAGCTGCAGGAAATCGATCACGAAAATCAATCACTCGTTATCGAAAACAATGCATTGAAAGATAACAGCACTCGTAGCTGGTTTCTGGTTGGCGCAGCGGTATTATTTGCTGGGATTCTGTTAGGTATCATCCTGCCACGCTTGAAAGTACGCAAAAAGGATAGTTGGGGCAGTCTCTAAGACCTTATCCATTTCATAAAAAAAGGACGCATGATGCGTCCTTTTTTTATTTATCACCTCAATTTCTAGGCACGTTTTTTGTGGCCTTCTCTAAGGTGAGAAAACCCCTCGCCAGATAGTGATCCACCGTCAATCTGATAAGCTTTACCAAAGCCTTTTACATAACGTCCGCCCATCGGATTTAACTTAAATAGCTTAAAGTCACTCAATTGACTTAAACTTTTTACGCGATCGCCATGTCTGCTGGTTAAACAGGCAATACCACTATTCCATTCTGGCGAGTCAACCGCTAATAACTCAGCTGTGACGCTGTATTGCACACGTAGCCGGGCAAACAGTTCAGTAGCAGTATCTTCATCTTCAATAATTAATACCGAGGCTCGGGGGTGGTGTTGTAAGTTTTTCGCATGGACAGCAATTTCACTGATCAACACATATAAGCAGTCTTCTCCCACCGCAAATGGTGCATAGGAAGCATAAGGTTCGTTTTCTTCAGTTAATGATGACAACAGCAAGCTTTTACGACTATTTACCATCGCCATAATTTCCTGGCTGATTTGAGCTTCTAACCCTTTATTATTCATAATTCATTCTCACTGATAGTGTTGTTGCATTGCCAAGAACCGTTGTTTTTGTTCTGCCAACAACTCACCTTTTTCATCTCTGCCCAAAAACACCTTAAAGATGACCTCATCATCGGAATTTTCAAAAACGAAGGCATAGCTTTCTCTTCCTCTATGAGGTTTATCCTGAAAGCGAATCTGCTTCACTTGTTTAAGATTTAAATGACCGTGTAAACCAGGCACAGGCCCGCTTAAATTATAAAAACCTTCAGCGACACTCCCCTTAGGAAACGGACCTTTGAATTCAAACACACTGCCAGCATGAATGATAATCGTCACCATCGTACCCCAGTCGGACAGCGTTTCTAGTAATTCTTGAGCCTGCTCTCCCGGCATGCTTACATCGGACATATCCACTCCTCAAAATCCTATCGTATACCTAGCAAGGCATATTCACCCACTATGCATGAGTCAAACACGAATGCTGCTTATTAGCTTGTTTATCACTAAATCAGGGTAAAATAATCTTCTATATGCCATACCCATGGAAAAATTGGCACTCATAATGGTCACACCATTGAGGTTTCATTTTCTCAATGACTGACACCAACCTTAAAATAACGTTCTAATTTTAATGATTATCTATGATTGATAAAAACAGCTATGAGCTGAGTGGCATCCTTAAACAAGCCCTTCTATATAAGAAACATTTAGTTAAAGCCAATATCATTGCTTTACTGGCGACACTCTGTGCCGTGCCAGTCCCTTTATTGTTGCCACTGATGGTAGATGAGGTATTACTCAAGCAACCCGGCTCAACTGTCGCATTTATTCAACAATTCAGTCCCGACAGCTGGCATGGACCAGTGTTATATATCATGGCAGTATTATTATTTACTTTGATATTGCGGGTAGCATCGGTCATTTTGAATGTGGCTCAGTCACGTTACTTCACTCTCATTGCCAAACGCATCACCTTCCGCATTCGGCAAAAACTCATTAAACGACTGGGCAGAATTGCCATCAGTGAATATGAAACGCGCGGCAGCGCCGGTATCGCATCACATTTTGTGACCGATATTGAAGTAATTGATAACTTTATTGGTAACACCATCAGTCGGTTTATTGTGGCAACACTGAGTATTATCGGCACCGCAGTCATATTGCTGTTTTTGCACTGGCAACTGGCCTTACTGATTTTGTTTATGAATCCATTAGTGATTTATTTCACTATGGTGGTCGGTAAACATGTCAAAGAGCTTAAAAAGAAAGAAAATGCCGCCTTTGAAATTTTCCAACAGAGCCTGACTGAAACACTGGATGGTATTCAGCAAATACGTACCGCTAACCGTGAAAAACATTATCTGCTTCGTGTTATCGATAATGCACGTCAAGTGAGAAATCATGCCTCGGAATTTGCCTGGAAAAGTGATGCAGCAAACCGCTTTTCCTTTGTGATATTTCTGTTTGGCTTTGATGTGTTTAGAGCTGTCAGCATGTTTATGGTGGTTTTCTCTAATTTAAGTATTGGTGAGATGTTCGCGGTATTTGGTTATCTGTGGTTTATGATGGGGCCAGTGCAGGAAATACTGAATATTCAGTATTCCTTTTACTCAGCCAGTGCTGCAGTCTCTCGCCTTAATAGCTTATTCAGTATGCATGAAGAAGTTCGTTACAAAAGAGAGGTTAATCCTTTTGTGAATGGGCAACCGAGTAGCATTCGCATTGAAAACTTACACTTTAAATACGGGGATAATAATAAAGTCCTCAGTGGCGTGTCGCTGAATATCAACGCGGGTGAAAAGGTCGCCTTAGTCGGCGCCAGTGGTGCAGGTAAATCAACACTGGTGAATGTCTTACTGGGTTTATATCCCGCTGATAAAGGCATGGTATTTTTTAATGATGTACCGGTGAGTAAAATTGGTTTGGATACCGTTCGCGAGCACGTTTCCACTGTGTTGCAAAGCCCGGCTTTATTTAATGATACCGTTCGTCAAAATATAACCATGGGCCGTGTTTATAATGATGAAGCTATCTGGGAAGCCATTCGAATTGCTCAGATAGAAACGGTGATTCAGGATCTCCCTCAGCAACTAGATACCATCATAGGTCGTGATGGCGTGAAGTTATCCGGTGGTCAACGTCAGCGTCTGGCGATTGCCCGCATGGCATTAGTGAACCCCAGTGTTGTCGTGCTCGATGAAGCCACATCAGCATTAGATAGTGAGACCGAATATCAGTTACATAATGCCTTAGAAAACTATCTGCAAAATCGTACTACTATTATTATTGCTCACCGCCTGAGTGCCGTAAAACAGGCCGATCGCATTATTGTATTTGATGGTGGCGAAATTATTGCTGAAGGCAGCCATGATTCATTAATTAATCAGGATGGTTTGTACCAAAAGCTTTACGCTCAGCAGATATAAAAAAGCCCGGTCGAACCGGGCTTTTTTTATTTTCTAGCGACGCTTGAGTTGTTCTACATCCCGAACAGCGCCTTTCGCCGCCGAAGTCGTTAATGCTGCATAGGCTTGCAGCGCTAAACTCACTTCACGTTCACGACCAACAGGTTTCCAGGCATCATCGCCTTTCGCTTCCATGGCTGCACGACGATGGGCAAGTTCTTCGTCACTTAATTCAACATTGATCTTACGATTAGGAATATCAATATGAATGATATCGCCTTCTTCAACTAAACCAATATTGCCACCTTCGGCTGCTTCAGGTGAGGCGTGACCAATAGACAAACCAGATGTACCACCAGAGAAGCGACCATCGGTTAACAAAGCACAGGCTTTACCCAAGCCTTTTGACTTCAGATAACTGGTTGGGTACAACATTTCCTGCATGCCTGGTCCACCTTTCGGACCTTCATAACGGATAAGGACAACATCACCTTCTTTAATGTCTCCTCTTAAGATAGCCGCCACAGACTCATCTTGAGACTCAAAAATACGTGCCGGACCAGAAAAGGTCAGGATAGATTCATCAACACCTGCCGTTTTCACAATACAGCCATCTTCAGCCAAGTTGCCATATAGCACCGCAAGGCCACCATCCTGACTGTAAGCATGTTCAATATCACGAATACAGCCATTTTCACGATCTAAATCCAGCTCAGGCCAACGACAATTCTGACTAAAGGCTTGTTGAGTTGGAATACCTGCGGGACCAGCAAGATAGCGTGTCAATGCAGGCTCATATTGGCTACGTTTTACATCCCATTGTTTTAAGCCTTCACCCATGGTTTTGCTGTGAACGGTGGGTATATCAGTATGTAACAAACCGCCAGCGGCTAATTCACCAAGAATTGAGATGACACCACCAGCTCGATGTACATCTTCCATATGGTATTTATTGGTAGCGGGTGCGACTTTACATAAATTCGGAATTTTACGAGACATGCGGTCAATATCTGCCATGGTGAAATCGACTTTCGCTTCATTCGCCGCAGCTAATAGATGCAGTACGGTATTGGTCGAACCACCCATCGCGATATCCAGAGCAATGGCATTTTCAAACGCGGCTTTAGTTGCAATCGAACGTGGCAGTACGTCAACTTCATCATTTTCATAATAACGTTTTGCTAAATCGACAATACGACGACCTGCTTCCAGAAACAGTTCTTCCCGATCCGCATGGGTCGCTAACAATGAGCCATTACCCGGTAAAGACAAACCTAATGCTTCTGTCAGACAGTTCATTGAGTTTGCCGTAAACATACCTGAACATGAACCACATGTCGGACAGGCGCTACGCTCAACCTGCTCAACATCAGCATCGCTGACATGCTCGTCCGCCGCTTGAACCATGGCATCAACCAGATCCAGTTTGACGTCTTTGCCGGCCAATTTTGTTTTACCGGCTTCCATCGGGCCACCTGAAACAAAAATAACCGGAATATTCAGCCGCATGGCGGCCATTAACATCCCAGGTGTGATTTTGTCGCAATTTGAAATACAGACAATCGCATCAGCACAGTGCGCGTTAACCATATACTCAACAGAGTCAGCGATAATGTCGCGCGATGGCAAACTGTAAAGCATGCCACCATGCCCCATGGCGATACCGTCATCAACGGCAATGGTATTAAATTCTTTCGCAACACCACCCGCTTTTTCAATTTCGCGCGCAACCAGTTGACCCAGATCTTTTAAGTGAACATGTCCTGGAACAAATTGCGTAAACGAGTTAGCAACGGCGATGATAGGCTTGTTGAAATCATCATCTTTCATTCCTGTAGCCCGCCACAAGGCGCGTGCACCAGCCATATTTCTGCCGGCAGTAGATGTTCTTGAACGATATTGAGGCATGCGAAATCTCTCCAAAATCTGTTTTGCTCCATGTAACCCTTAGATCACACGGTAATAATCTGATAAATTTTACACGACACTTGGCAAGCGTGCTGAGTCTGAGATAAAAAGAACATTAATGAACGACACTGTAAAGCCTGTTACGCCACAAAACTTAGCCACAACAACAAGCTGGTTTCGTACTGCCGCGCCTTATATTCATAGTCATCGTGGCGCTACATTTGTCATTGCTTTTGATGGCGAAACTATCGATAGCCAAGAGTTTGAACCGTTACTGCATGATATCTCTATTCTTAATAGTTTAGGAATCAAACTTGTACTGGTATACGGTGCCAGACCGCAAATTGAAGCAAGTTGCATTCAACAGAATGTTCCTGTCCGTTATCACAGTGGTTTGCGGGTCACTGATGATGTCAGTCTCGTTATCGCCAAAGCAGCAATTGGTAAACTTCGCCTCGACATTGAATCGAAATTATCCTTTGGTCTACCCCATACTCCGATGGCCGATGCCCGCATTCGCTGCATCAGTGGCAATTTAGTTATCGCCAGACCGGCTGGCATTATTGATGGTGTGGATCTTGGTCATACTGGTGAAGTTCGTCGCATTGATAGCGAAGGTATTAACCAGCAGTTAGCCGCAGGAAATATCGTATTACTCCCCCCGCTAGGTTACTCGTTAACCGGTGAAAGCTTTAATGTCTCCGCGGAATCAATTGCGACAGAAGTTGCGACAGCACTACGGGCTGACAAACTCATTTTTATTGGTCACAGTAACCAGGCCATGCCACGTGAGCTGACAGTTGATGAAGCACAAAAAACGTTGTCGTCTCATCCCTCTTTACCGGCTGCGGTCAAGGCATGTAAAGCCGGTGTGACTCGGGTTCATATTCTGGACAGAGCTATCAACGGCGTATTGTTACAAGAACTGTTTAGTCGTGATGGTGCCGGCACCCTGGTCACCGCAACCTCTTTCGAAACCACAAGACAAGCGGTGATCGATGACGTCGGCGGAATATTAGAATTACTCCAGCCATTGGAAGAAAAAGGCATTGTCGTAAAACGGTCCAGAGAATTGCTCGAGCGTGAAATTGATCATTTCACCGTGATGGAGCGTGATGGCAGTGTGGTCGCTTGTGCTGCGCTCTATCCTTATCCTGAAAATGATATGGCTGAGCTCGCTTGCCTTGCTGTTTCCAATCACTATCAAAGCCATGGTCGGGGTAAACAGTTATTAGCAGTATTGGAGCAATCCGCTCAGGCGCAAGGTATCAATCACCTCTGTGTGCTGACCACACAAACAGCGCATTGGTTTTTAGAACAAGGTTTCAAGCCTGCAGAAATTGCAGACCTCCCCGTAGCCAAGCAAGCGCTGTATAACTACCACCGTAATTCACGCGTTTTTAGAAAGCAGCTGGCTTAGCGATTCTTTTTATTACTCAGCTTGCGACGGTATTCGGGGAATAACAATGGCGCGAACTCGTGTAATGCTTTTTCATAAACGCGACGTTTGAAAAACACGATTTCATCAACCGGGGTCCAGTAATCGACCCAACGCCAATCATCAAACTCCGGTTTTTCATGCAGGTTGAGTTTGACGTCTTCTTCCTTGCCGGTGAAGCGCATTAAAAACCAGCGCTGCTTCTGGCCAATGCAAAGTGGCTTATTACCGTATCTCAGGTAACGTTTCGGCAACCTGTAACGCAACCACCCGCGAGTAGAAGCAATTAACTCAACATGTTCTGGCAGTAAACCCACCTCTTCCGTAAGTTCACGATAAGCCGCTTGCTCAGGAGTTTCATGGGATTTAATCCCCCCCTGAGGAAACTGCCACGAATCATGTTGCGCACGTTGCGCCCACAACACCTGATTCTCTTCGTTGCAGAGTATTATCCCTACATTAGGCCTGAAGCCATCTTTATCAATCACGACTTAAGTCTCTGGCTGGCTGAGCGCAATCGCCCCCAGCGGTTTATTCTCAATTAGTGATTAGATTATTAAAAGCACTGTCAGTATGCAATGCATTTTGACATACAATAGTCGTATTTTTGATTAAAACGGAGACTTTTCCTGCATCATGGCGTTGGCAATTTTTGATTTAGACAATACTTTATTGGCTGGTGATAGCGACTATTTATGGGGCCGATACCTGTGTGAAAATAACATTGTAGATGAGGCTGCATACAGAACTGCCAATGATCATTTCTATCAGCAATATGTTAACGGCACCTTGGATATCTACGAATTTCTGGAATTTGTATTTACTCCTTATGCCAATCACTCTATGCAGGAATTAGAATCCTGGCGCGCGGCTTATCTGGAAGAAAAAATTAAACCGATCATATTGCCGGCGGGTATTGAGCTCATCGAAAAACATCGTGCTCAGGGTGATACCTTATTGATTATTACTGCCACCAATAGTTTTCTGACTCAACCTATTGCCGAACTGCTGGGTATTGAACACCTGATTGGAACCGAACCTGAAATGATCAACGGTGTATTTACCGGCAAAGTATCTGGAACCCCGTCATTTCAGCATGGCAAAATCGAACGTTTGAAAATGTGGTTAAACCACCGGGATGAAGATATGGAAAACAGTATTTTTTACAGTGACTCCCATAACGATATTCCGTTATTAGAATTAGTGGATACTGCTGTGGCTGTTGATCCGGATGACAAGCTTGCGGCTGTCGCCAAGGAAAAAGGCTGGAAAATTCTCAGTTTGCGTTAATAATTGTTACAATTCATCGTTTTTTATCATTCATAATCAGGCCGTCAATATGGAATGGGAAGTTGTTATTGGGTTAGAAATTCATACCCAACTCGCCACCAAATCTAAAATTTTCTCTGGTGCTGCCACCGCATACGGTGCGGAACCCAACACACAAGCATGTGCTGTTGATTTAGGTTTACCGGGCGTATTACCTGTACTCAACGCCGAAGCCGTCAGAATGGCGATTAAATTTGGCCTCGCCGTTGATGCTGAAATTTCTGATCGCTCAGTCTTTGCGCGTAAAAACTACTTCTACCCTGATTTACCTAAAGGCTATCAAATTAGCCAATATGAGCTACCCGTCGTTGGTAAAGGCCATATCAATATTGAGCTGGAAGATGGCACAGAAAAAGTCATTGGCATCACTCGTGCTCACCTTGAAGAAGATGCCGGTAAATCGCTGCATGAAGACTTTGATGGCCAAACTGGTATTGATTTAAATCGTGCTGGCACACCTCTACTAGAGATTGTTTCTGAACCCGATATGCGTAGTGCAAAAGAAGCCGTTGCCTACATGAAAAAAATTCACTCTCTGGTTCGCTATCTCGAGATCTGTGATGGCAATATGCAGGAAGGCTCCTTCCGCTGTGATGCTAACGTTTCTGTTCGCCCCAAAGGCCAGGAAAAATTTGGTACCCGAGCTGAGCTGAAAAACATCAACTCTTTCCGTAATGTCGAACGCGCTATCAATTATGAAATCGAACGTCAGATTGATGTGCTGGAGTCCGGCGGTGAAGTGATTCAGGAAACCCGTCTGTATGATGCAGACAAAAATGAAACCCGTGCTATGCGTAGCAAAGAAGAAGCGAATGATTACCGCTACTTCCCCGATCCGGATTTGCTTCCGCTTATCATTGATGAAGAAACCATCAACGAGATCAAAGCGACATTGCCAGAGCTACCGAATGAAAAACGTGATCGTTTTGTTAATGAGTTAGGTTTATCTCTATATGATGCATCTGTGCTGACAAGCAGCCGTGAACTCGCTACTTACTTTGAGTCATTGCTGGCGGCCACAGGTGGTAAGGATCCGAAACAATGTGCAAACTGGGTCATCGGTGATGTCTCGGGTGCCTTAAACAAGGCTAATCTGGATATCTCAGAATCCCCTGTCAGCGCAGAACAACTTGCCAGCGTATTAAACCGAATCAGTGACAACACCATCTCAGGCAAGATTGCTAAAACAGTGTTTGAAGCATTATGGGCAGGTGAAGGCAAAGATGCGGATGAAATCATTGAAAGCAAAGGCCTGAAACAAGTGACAGACACCGGTGCAATTGAAGCGATGGTGGATGAGGTTCTGGCAAATAACCCCGATCAAGTTCAACAATACCGTGATGGCAAGGAACAGCTTATTGGCTTCTTTGTAGGTCAAATTATGAAAGCATCAAAAGGTAAGGCCAACCCGGCCCAGGTCAATGAATTACTGCAGAAAAAACTTAACGGGTAATCAATATCCTGACCTTAGCGAAACCGAAAAAGCCGCATTTCTGCGGCTTTTTTATTTTCAATTTTACGTTCTCATTGTGAGGCAGCTCACAAATTCCTGTTCGCCTGATTCCCCTTAACCACTAAACGATGTAGTATCACTTGATGGATTTGTTACGCTTTTTTGACAACGGCGCTAAAAGCCAATGATGGAGCAAAGGTTCACCAACCAATGAAGTTTGTACAGGAGCACCTCCCCGCCAAGACGGGTTTGAATAAATTACCGTCGGCCTCTCCCTTACCTGAAGCCAATTGGGTTCTCGTTTTCGGTTCTGTGAGCCGCTTCAATGATAAAGGTTTCACTAAAACCTTAAAAAAACGCTATCCAAAGGCAGAAATTATTGGCTGTACCACTTCCGGCGAGATTACTGGTGATGGTGTTTATGACGACAGTATCCATATCACCGCCATGCAATGGGAACGAAGCACCTTAAGGTTTATTAGCAAGCCCGTTAATAGCATGGAACAGTCTCATGCGCTGGGTGCACAAATCGCTGCTGAATTAAAAATGGACGATCTGAAAGGCGTCTTTGTGCTCAGTGATGGTTTAAATGTCAATGGTTCAGAGTTAGTAGAAGGCCTTCAGGAAATTTTACCAAATGTTCCTATCACAGGGGGATTAGCAGGTGACTCTGCGGCATTTAAACAGACCCTGTTAATCAATAATGACAAAATTCAAGATCGTGTAGTGATTGCTGTTGGTATTTACGGTGAGGATGCCATCGTCACCAGTGGTGCCTTAGGTGGCTGGCAGCCATATGGTCCTCCCAGACAAATTACGCGTTCAAACAAAAATGTGGTGTATGAGCTGGATAATAAACCGGCTTTACCTCTTTATAAAATGTATATCGGTTATTACGCTAATCAATTACCGGCTTCAGGGCTGAATTTCCCATTTGCCATCATGGATGAGAAGAATGTCAATGTAATCAGGACACTACTCGCCATTAATGAAAAAGAAAATAGTCTCACCTTTGCGGGTAATATTAAAGAAGGTTCAACCGTGCGTTTTCTAAAGTCAGATCATGATCGTTTGGTGCTTGGCGCAAGCGAAGCGGCAAGACAGATTCTGCAAAAAGACGTCAATATCAATGATAAAGCGCTGGCCATTTGCGTAAGTTGTGTTGGTCGTAAACTGGTAATGGAATCACAAGTCTCGGATGAAGTCTTCGCTGTTCAGAGGCTACTAGGAATGCAGACAGGTATTACCGGGTTTTATTCAAACGGTGAAATCTGTTCTGGAGAAGATGACAGTCATAGCCTGTTACATAACCAAACAATGACTATCGCCTATTTGAGTGAGCACAACGCCTGATTTAATCAGGCGATTTCTCTTGCTGCTGCTAATAATGCCAGTCTGGCAATCACACCATAGGCATAAAAACGATTAGGTTCAGCATCTGGCAGATCGCTTTGATCCGGTGTACTACAAGACTGAGCAAAGGCTAATGGTTCGAAATGCATGCCAGGCGCATTTAAATTCTCATTCACGCCACGTCCGGTGTGCACTCGATAAAACCCACCAATGACATAGTGATCCATCATATAAATCACGGGTTCAGCCACCGCCTTCTCTGTCCCCAAAGTTTCAAAGGTATAGACCCCTTCTTGCACCAAGACATTATCAACAACTAAGCCTTCTTTTGCCGATGACATTTTATTTCGCTGTTTACGATTAAGGTTCTCAATTTCCTCAGCACTTTTGACCGTCATGATTCCCATGCCATACGTACCAGAGTCCGCTTTCACTACCACAAAGGGTTCTCTGTCGATATCGTATTCAGCGTACTTGGCACGAATAGAGGCCAATAAATTATTTACATTTCTGGCCAGACATTCTATTCCCGATTTTTCTTTGAAGTTTACCTCTCCGCATTGAAGTGTGAGTGGTGAAACCAACCAGGGATCGATACCGATCTGTTCAGCAAATTCTTTTGCGACGCCGTTATATTGGGTGAAATGATCAGATTTTTTTCTGGTAGACCAACCCGCACGTAATGGTGGGATAACTTCTTGCTCAAGGTCTTCCAGAATTTCGGGGCGTCCCGCTGATAAATCATTATTCAATAAGACAAGGCAAGGTGAGAAGTCACCGACAGCAACACGATTACCATTTCTCACTAACGGCTCCAGCGTAATTTTTTTACCTGATGGCAAATCAATACTCATCGGTTCTTTAATATCCTCCAACAAACTCCCAATACGCGCTTCCATCCCGGCCTTCTGAAAAATATCTCGCAAGGTCTCCAGGCTCTCTAAATAAAATAGATTCCGGGTGTGATTTTCAGCCACAATTAACACACGCTTAGCAGTAGGACAGGCACGTTCAACCGCCGCCTGAGCTGCATGAATACATAAAGGTATGAATGAAGGATTGAGATTATTAAAGCCTGCGGGGAAAAGATTGGTATCTACCGGAGCCAGCTTGAAACCTGCGTTGCGTAAGTCCACAGAAGCATAAAAAGGCGCAGGTGTCTTCAACCACTGTTGCCTTAACCATGTTTCGACTTGCGTCTGCTTTTCTAACAATATCGCCTCAAGTTTAAGAAGAGGACCATTGAGTGCTGTAGTTAAATGTGGGACACCTGAAGTCATGGTTGGCTCGCTTGTGATTTTAAAGTGTAGAGAACAGTATAAATGTCGATAAGAAGAGACATGGGACACAAATTTGATATTTCAAGTCATTCATACTTAACCATTGTGAAATTAGGGCTCGCTGATATCGTTATTCATCTCAAGTCATCACTAGCCTGTAAAACAAAAATGGGTTATCTTCGTCTGCATTACAATTATAAAATAATTCAGGTATAGCATTGTCGTGAGCCAGAGTGATAACGAATTTAACGGCCTAAAGGTGATGGTGATTGATGACAGTAACACCATTCGCCGTACAGCTGAAACACTGTTAAAAAAAGCTGGTTGTGATGTACTGACGGCTGATAATGGATTTGAAGCTTTACCCGTCATCAGCGCTCATCACCCGGATATTTTGTTTATTGACATCATGATGCCACGACTGGATGGATATCAGACCTGTGCATTAGTTAAAAATAACCCTAAATTTAGGGACATACCCGTAGTAATGCTCTCCAGCAAGGATGGTTTATTTGATAGAGCAAAAGGGCGCGTTGTAGGGGCTGAACAATATTTAACCAAGCCTTTTACTCGTGAAGACTTACTCGGTGCCATCCGAACACATTTGCTGGAAAAAACTCAGGACGCAAATTAACTTATGGCTCGAATTTTAATCGCTGACGATTCCCCTACTGAAGTTTATGTTCTACAAAAACTATTAGAAAAACATGGCCATCAGATTCTGGTGGCAGAAGATGGTGAACAAGCCGTAACGATGACCCAAACAGAACAACCAGACCTTGTTTTGATGGACGTGGTGATGCCAAATCTGAATGGCTTCCAGGCAACGCGGATTCTTAGTCGTGATGATGAAACCCGCCACATTCCCATCATTATTGTCTCCTCAAAGAACCAGGAGACCGATAAGATGTGGGGGCTCCGTCAAGGAGCAAAAGGCTATCTTGGTAAACCGGTCTCAGAGGATGAGATCATTGAGCAGATTCAATCGTTGCTGGATAAATGACTATGATGCAACCACAATCACCAGAAGATATCATTGCCATACTGCAGGACATCGAACGCCGCAGTAGACAGAAAGCCGCAGGCTTAACACAGCAGGAAACGCTCGGACAAAGTTGGACGGCTATTGGGTTTCGGGTTGCTAATCATCACTTTGTCATTCCATTAAACGATTCAAGAGAAGTTTTTCCCGTACCCGAGCATATCACCGCTGTTCCCAAAGCTAAGTCATGGGTATTTGGCATTGTGAATCTGCGAGGTGAGTTATTGCCGGTGCTGGATCTAAAACATTATCTACTGGACAAACCCAGCAGAGTCTCTAAACGCAGCCGCATCATCGTCATTAATGACGCTGACATCAATAGTGGTTTATTAGTTGATGAAGTCTACGGGCTTAAACATTTTCAACGTGAACCGGATGAAATAGATACCCCATCGCATAAAGATATTTCGCCTTATCTAACCGGCACGGTTTACCAACAAGACACACAATGGGACGTTTTCAGTTTTTCAAAACTTATTGAAGATGAAAGGTTTATTAATGCTGCCGCATAATAATTTGATATCAGGACAAGATATATGAACTCAACCAGCAAGCTTTTATTTTCGTCGCTGAAAAACAGTAAGAACTGGCCAGGATTATTTGCCTTTATCCTGCTGTTTGCTCTGTCATTGGCAGGTTTAGCCCTTATTGCTACTGGGTTTTACACGCTTATCTACCCCAACCTGCTGTTTGTTATCATTGGGGTTGGCGTATTATTTATTCTCAGTACGCTTGCAGCGATTAATCTCTGCTTTCCCACTATCCAGCAGTTAAAAGTTTCACTGGATAAAATGGAATTGCAAAACCGCCATAATCAGGATGCCATTCTGCGCTTACTCGATGAAATGGGCGATCTGGCCGATGGTGACCTTACAGTGAGCGCAACCGTGACTGAAGACATTACGGGTGCAATCGCCGACTCAGTCAACTATACGATTGACGCATTAAGAAGTCTGGTTGAGCAAATTAATTCGACCACCATGCAAGTAGCTTCCGCCGCACAAGAAACTCAGGCAACAGCATTACACCTGACTGATGCCAGTGAGCATCAAGCCCAGCAAATTACTGAAGTAAGTTCATCTATCACTCAAATGGCAGGGTCTATCGAACAGGTATCCCGCAGTGCCAGCCAGTCATCTGACGTGGCAAAACAATCTGTATCCCTGGCAATCCAGGGTAACAGTGCGGTGAAAAAAGCGATTCACGGCATGGATACCATTCGTGAACAAATCCAGGAAACATCCAAACGTATTAAACGTCTGGGTGAGAGCTCGCAGCAAATCGGCGACATTGTCGAACTCATTAACGACATTGCTGAACAAACCAATATATTGTCACTAAACGCTGCTATCCAGGCGGCCATGGCGGGTGAAGCCGGTCGTGGTTTTGCGGTCGTTGCTGATGAGGTTCAGCGTCTGGCTGAACGTTCCAGTAACGCAACCCGGCAGATTGATGCGCTGGTTAAGACCATTCAAAGTGACACCAATGAAGCCATCAGCTCAATGGAACAAAGTACGACGGAAGTGGTTGCTGGAGCCAAGTTATCTCAGGATGCCGGTACCTCTCTTGAACAGATTGAAAGCGTTTCTCATCAATTGGCCGAACTTATCAACAACATCTCTGATAATGCCAAACAACAGGCAACAGCGGCTGTGACAACCTCTGAAAACATGAATGTTATTCAGGAAATCACTATGCAGACATCTACCGGCACGAATGAAAGTGCAGCCTCCATTGGTCGATTACTTGAGTTAACCAATGAACTGCGTAAGTCTGTCTCTGGCTTCAAGTTGCCACGCTAAGCTTATCTGGAGAAAGTCATCTAATGGCACAACTCATCAAAGGCAATTACGATGCATTAGTCTGGCTGCAAGATGAATTGCAACAGTCGCTTGCTCATGCCTTAGCGGCCATGAATAATTTTCTTGATGGTCAGGCTGACGATAAACTACTCACCGACACCATCGAGTCTCTTTATCAGGTGAAAGGCACATTGGACATGGTTAATATGTCTGGTGCTGCCATGCTGACAGATGAAACGCTAAAAACTGTCAGAGCCTTACAGAATAATCAGGTAGCCAATACATCCGTGGCACAAGATGCCATTGTGAAATCACTATTACTATTACCTAATTATTTAAAACTACTGAATAACGACTTCCAGGATCATCCACTTGCCGTGCTGGAATTGATCAATGAACTAAGACAAGCTTACAAAGCGGACGCAAAAACTGAAATGGAGATGTTCAACCCGAGCTTCTCCGTAGTATTACCCGATAGCATTGCCCCTAACCCCGCACGGAAAATCCCGGCATTAAATATCGAGCAACGTAAGCTGGGTCACGTTTTTCAAGTATTGTTATTACAGTGGTTGCGTAAGCAGGATGAGGATAGTCTGAGACAAATGCATGCGATTGTGCATTTTTTACGATTATCCAGCCATCAAGAAAAAGTCTGTTTATTCTGGTGGACAGCTGAAACCCTTATCGAAGCCATTCAACAACAAGGCCTGACCTCTGCAGGCCAGATAAAACCCTTACTAGGCAAGCTGGTTCAACCGATCAAGCAACATAGCGAATCGGGTGAGGCGGCAGTGCAATTAAACTTCCCAGACGACCTGGAAAAGCAACTGCTGCTTGCTATCGCCAGAGCCAGCAGCCGTGGGCCTAATGTCACACTGTTAAAAGCCACTTTGCAGCTCTATTTCTTTGATCAACGCTCACGTATCTATGGCATGAGTGATAACGCATTAGGTGATGCCCACCTGGCTCTACTCGAGCAACTTCAGGACATCAAAGATCAGCTCGATCAACATGCCCATGACAATAACATCACTGTTGAAACCATTGATTCAACGACAAAACAACTACAAAGCATGTCCGATACTCTGGCCCTACTTGCCGAGTACGAAGCCAGTAATTTATTACACCATCAGGTCGAGCAACTTAATGCCATTAGCAGCAGAGGTGATGTTCCAGGGGATGATGATCTAACCCAGCTTGCTGATAGCCTGTTGCAGGCTGAATCATTACTACAATCATCAACACAGGCGAATGTTAACGATCAGTTACGTCAAACAGTGATGTCTGAATGTTTGCTTGAATTATCCAACATCAAAGAAACCCTCACTTTGATGGAAAAATCCGAGCGTTACAGCGATGGACTGGGCGACACAGAACAACAGCTCATTTTGATAGCCGGTTGTTTGGATATGCTGGATCAGTCTGCCGCAGCAGAAATAATCAAACTGACCGCAGACACATTGTCTGAATATAAGCACGGTAACAATGATTTTTCTGCCATTAAATTACAAAAGCTGGCGGATATCATCGCCTGCTGTGAACTCTATATGGAAGGAATTCGTCATCACGGTCATGCGGATGATGATTATTTATCAACAGCAAAAACTAAACTGCATCAATTTGATAGTGACAGCGACATATCTGCTGAGCCTGAATTCATAGCAGAACCAGAGATAATCCAAGAAGAGTTTGTTGCAGAGCACACTGAAGCGGCTATTGAGCCTATCGTGCCAGATGCTGAGCCAGTATTGTCTTTTGCTAATGATGACGAAACGCCAATCAGCTTATCTGAAGAAGATCAAAGCCTTTCGGTTTTAGATGATGTAACACATAGCGATTTACCGCCTGGCGAGCTTTGGCAATTTGCTGAAGGTATCGATAGAGAAGTCGCTGAAATATTTATCGAAGAAGCCACAGAAGTCTTACAGGAATTAGCTCAACAGATTCCCGCCTGGATAGATGAACAAGATGAGACCGCACGGGCGGAAACCCGTCGTCATTTCCATACTCTAAAAGGCAGTGGTCGAATGGCCAATGCGACGGTCATAGCCGAGCTCTGCTGGGCTGTTGAAGATGTATTAAATCATGTTATAGAAGGCAATCGCGATGATAATCATCTGGTGAAAAAACTGGTGCAAGAAGCCTATCAGGCATTGCCCGATTTATTATCACGCTTCACTCAAGCTGATATCAGCACACCTGATAAAATCAATGCCTTGTATGAACTCAAAGAAACCTGCCTCAATCCGCTACTGAAAGAAGCAAAAGAACAACCTGAACAGTATCGACCGACTTCTGTTGAACGCTATATCCAAATTCGTAAGGCCCGTGATGAGGCAAGACTGGATATTGATTTAACAACGTATCAGGCACAACAAGATGCTCAGAAATTCCCGGCAAAACCACTGTTTGAAATAGATGCCATTATTCCTACCAGCGTTGAGCGTTATATCCGAGATAAATGGGGTGTTGAACCACAGCCTGCTAAGGCTGCCACCAGCGTTGAAAAATACCTTCAGAGACTGGCGTCAAGACAAGAACAATCGTCTGAAGAGCCTCAACAAACCAGTGTTGAACGCTATATTGCACAACAGAATCGACTGAAAGAAATCGATGCATTCCGCTCAGCGCTGTCAACGCCAATACAACAGACATCGCTAAGCTCTGTTGACCATTACATTATTGAGCTTGGGCAAAAAAATACCGGTGTTTCTGAATATATAAAAGCAAAAGCCTTATCAGAAGCAGAAGCGGATGAAATTGCTGATGAAGAAGATAACGAATTATTATCTATCTTTGTTGCTGAGGCTAAACAGCATATTGCCAACCTCAAACAAAGCCTTAACGATATTGCTTTCTCAAGACAAATTACCTCTCCTGTCTTACGTTCAGTTCACTCACTAAAAGGCTGTGCCAATATTGCAGGCGTTAAAGCCATGGCGATGATTGCGACGGAAATGGATCAAGCAGTCAAACAGCTGCATATGAATGATGTTGTGTTAGACAATCATCAGATGAAACTGATGAATGATGTGGTAGAAGGCTTTGAGCTGGTACTGCACCATATTACCGGAGAGGGTGAACAGCCTGATCTTATTGAATTATCATCATACATCTCAGAGCTCATGCCATCAGGTGAAAATCTGCAAGCGCCAGTCATTGATCCTGAATTTTTAATGACACTGCTGGAAGAAACAGACGAACTGCTTGAGGACTACACAACACAATTAAAGCAATGGCAACAGGTCCCATCTGATCAAGAAAATATTGAAGCGATAACATCTACCCTGAGCAAACTGGAACAAACGGCATCGGATGCACAACAAAGGTTAATTGCAAATACCTATGCCAGCCTGAGTAAACTCATCAATCACTGCCATCCTCAAGATATCGGTTTAAATGCTTTACTAGAGCAGGGATACGAACAGCTCAACCAGTTTATTGAAAGCTTGTTGCAAAATAAGCCTTTATCAACCTCCTCTGATTTTCCGACGCGTGTTGATAATTATTTAACGCAGAAAGCGCTGCATCAAGAGGGCATTGACTTAGACGAAACCGACTATGCCATCCCTACAGATGTGGATGATGATCTATTGTCAGCCTTTGCTGCTGAAGCACAAGAACTACTCGACTCCAGTCGTCAGATCATCAAGGCCTGGGTAAGTAATACCCACACTGAACAAGACACATTACAACTTCAACGTGATCTACATACACTAAAAGGTGGTGCCAGACTGACAGGCATTATGCCTATGGCAGATCTGACGCATCAGATCGAAACCTTAGTGCTGGCGGTCAGTGATGATCTACAAAAAGCGGACGAAGACTTCTTTGATTTATTGCAGCGCTGTCAGGATAAGTTGGCTGAGATGCAGGAGCAGTTAGCTAATCAACAAGCCGTCAAAACCGCTTTATCACTGATTGCTGAAATTACTGCACGCACACAAGGTCAAGATTTACATATTGAAGACAGGCCATTACCTGCTCCTGAAAAAGTGAAACAAGCCGAGCACGATGGTGATGGATCAGCCGATATTTTACCTATTGCACCATTACAAACAGATGTCGCCGTTACCCCACAACATGTAGAGCAAGTCAGGGTAAGAGCTGATCTTCTGGATTATCTGACTAATTTTGCTGGTGAAGTGAGTATTTCTCGTGATCGTGTAACACAACAACATGTTGCGCTTCGTCAGCAACTGCATGAAATGGAAGAAACCGTTGCCCGCCTGCATGATCAGTTACGTAATTTAGAGATTGAAACGGAAACTCAGATTCTTTTCCGTTACGAAGATGAAAGGATCAAAAATGAATCAGATTTTGACCCTCTAGAATTAGATCGCTTTTCGATGATTCAACAACTCTCACGCAGTCTGACAGAGAGTGTTATCGACTTACACGACATCAGCCATTCAATGAACACGCTGGTGAGGGAGACTGATGCAATATTACTTCAACAGTCTCGACTGAACACTGACTTACAACAAGGCTTGATGACTACGCGACTTTTGCCCTTTAGTGGCATCGTTGGCAGACTGGAGCGAATTGTCAGACAAACAGCATCCGAGCTGGGCAAAAAAGTGGAATTAAAAATCCGAGGCTCAGAACTGGATATAGACAGAACCATTCTTGATCGACTTGTCGCACCGCTGGAACATATTCTGCGTAACGCTATTGCGCATGGTATTGAAGATAGTGACGAACGTATCAATAATGGCAAATCAGACAATGGACTGCTGTCATTAGTGATCACTCGTGAGGGTTCTGAGATTGTCATCAATATCAGTGATGACGGCCAAGGTATCAATATAGATAAGGTTCGTGAAAAAGCATTATCGATGAACCTCATCAGTCACGATAACATGCCATCAGATGATGAATTGATACAATTAATTCTGAGTTCAGGCTTTAGCACCGCAGACAATGTTTCTCAACTTGCTGGCCGCGGTGTTGGCATGGACGTCGTCAGTAATGAGATTCGTGGCATGAAAGGTCGCCTCAGCATCAAGTCTGAACGTGGCAAAGGCAGCACCTTTATTATTCGTCTGCCGCTGACCTTGTCGGTCATTCAGGCCCTGCTCATACGAGTTCAAGACGAGCAATATGCCTTACCGCTTAACACCATAAACGCTGGTCAGCGCATTAGCGTTCGCGATATCAAACTAATGTTAGGCACGCATAAACCGCACTATGATTTCCATGGAGAGAAATATCGGTTTATGCCGCTCAGCTCATTACTCGACAAGCCATTGTCACTGTCTGATAACTTAAAACATCAAATGCCGCTACTGCTGTTCCGCTCAGGTGATTTGCGTATTGCCCTGTTAGTCGATGATATTGTCAGTAATCGTGAGATTGTCATCAAGTCAGTCGGTACTCAGCTTGGACATATATCAGCGATCAATGGTGCTACCATTCTGGGTGATGGTCATGTGGTATTTATTCTGGATATCCCGACATTAATGGATAGCAGTCAACACATCACGCTAGATACTGACGATGCAATTAATCTTGAAAGAGAGTTAGAGCAATTACAGGACAGATTACCAACAGCCATGGTCGTTGATGACTCGATCACCATGCGCAAGGCTACAGGCAATTTACTACGTCGAATCGGTTTTGAAGTCATGACAGCTCGTGATGGCGTGGATGCGCTGTCGCAACTACATGAACAAAAACCGGACATCATTCTGTTAGACGTTGAGATGCCCCGCATGGATGGATTTGAGTTCGCATCCATTGTTCGCAACGATAAAGAATTCAGGCATCTGCCCATCATCATGATTACCTCAAGAACAGGTAATAAACACCGTGAAAGAGCTCTCGAAATAGGCGTCAATGCTTATTTAGGTAAACCTTATCAAGAAGAAGAGCTTATCTGGCAGATGCAAAAACTGCTCGGTAAAGACACGTTTCAAGAACCCACACAGTAGATGTCAGATATGGAAAAACCAGCTCAAGCCCAATTTATTCATTGCATGCTGATTCCATTGCAAAAGCATTACCTGCTGCTGCCGAACAGTACGATTACTGAAGTTATTCCGAAAGCCACCATCAATTCTTCCTCAACAAAAACAACACCATGGTTGGAATGGGTTGATTGGCAGCAAAAATCGCTGGCAGTTGTCGATCTTGAAACCTTGTTAGCACAGGATGTGGAAACAGTTTATCCGGCCAATAAACTCTGTATCATTGAAGGCATCAATACTGAAGCAGATATCGGTTTTTATGCTATTCCCTGCACAGGCTCCCCCCAACTCATCACCTTAAATGCATCTGCGTTAAAAATGACGCATGATCAGAATGCTTCTGAGTTTTTATATTGTCAGATTAAAATCGGCAATAAAGTCGCGTTCATCCCCCATCTTGATAACCTTGAACTGGCTATCAAGAATGCCAGTTAATTAGTCTGAAACGATTAAAATCCGACCTTCGATTAACACAGTCAATCGCTCTCAATTTTTATTTATTGATGGGCTGATTTTGTTTGTATATATGGTTTAACATAGTAGCTATGAAACTACTCAAAGCACTGCCGTTTTTTATTCTCTTTCTGCTGTTAAGTCCTCTGGCTTATAGCGATGATGCCGCGCAACTCACAAAACAGCGTCAATTATTTCAACAGGCCAAAAAAGCATTACAGGACAACCAGATCCCCCGCTATCAAGCGCTCTATAACCAACTGGATGGTTATCCACTACAAGGATATTTACAGTATCTTTACCTCAATGGCCGACTCAATCAGGCAAGTAATGCATCAATGCATCAATTTCTGACAAAAGAAGATGGCAGCTTTTATGCAGAACGCTTACGCAACTTTTGGTTAAATAAATTAGCTCAGCAAAAAAGATGGACTGATTATCTGAGCTTTTATCAAACACCTCAAACAGCAACAAGACAGTGTTATTACCTGCAAGCTTTACTTGCTACCGGCCAAAAACAAAAAGCATTCGAGCAGGCACCAGAATTATGGCTTGTCCCCCACTCTCAGGAAAAAGCGTGTGACCCGGTATTTTCAGCCTGGGAAGCCGCTGGCTTATTAAATAAAGATCTACGTCATCAACGCATGATGTTAGCGATTCGTGATAATCAGTTTTCTATGGCCAATTACTTAGCCAAATCAACAGACAATCCTGAACAAAACCAGCTATTGGTCAAACAGTGGCAATCGATTCATGATAATCCTCTCCCTGTTCTGAATGGACTGGCAAAAGATAAAAAATTAAGCAGGGATAATGCGCTAAACCGCGAAATCATTATTCATGGTCTACAGCGACTGGCCAGACGTTCACCAGAACAAGCCTTCAACAGTTGGTTAAACATCAAACCTCGCTATCAATTTACGCAACAAGATGTCATTGAAATCAGAAAAGCCATCGGTAAATGGGCGGCACTTAACCGTGATAAAAAAGCACTGACCTATTTCGGTGATATCCCTGGCGGCGAATGGCAGGCTCGCGCGGCTTTGTGGCAAAAAGACTGGAAAGCCGTAGAGAAAGCTATCAAGCTAATGAACATTGATGAGCTTGGTTCCACACGCTGGCAGTATTGGCTGGGCAGAAGTCAGGAAGCGCAGGGACAAAAAGCAGCGGCTAATCAGACCTTTTCAGCCATTCTTGGCAAACGTGACTATTATTCGTTTCTTGCTTCCGACCACTTAACCCAGCCTTACAAAATGAATCACCGGCCAATACCAGTCAGTAAAGAAGAAATGGCAGCACTGAAAAAACAGCCCGCTATTCAACGTTTACATGAGTTTTTTCTGCAAAATATGCATTTGGAAGCGCGCCGGGAAGCCTATCATTTGAAACAGACACGCCCAGATCGCGAGCTTCAGATGATCGCCATGATCACTCATGAATGGGGTTGGCATAATCAAACCATCGCTTTATTAGGCAAGGCGCAATACTGGGATGCCCTGGACCTGCGTTTCCCAGTTGTCTATGACGACGCGATGTTGCAAGCTGGAAAAGCTCAAGGACTGGATCCATCCTGGCTGTTAGCCATTGCCCGTCAGGAAAGTGCCTTTAACCCCGAAGCCAGATCTCATGCTGGTGCGATGGGACTTATGCAGTTAATGCCGGACACCGGGCGATTAATCTCCAAAATCATTAATCGTCCACTCAAACAGCTTAGTGAGTTGTACCGTCCAGAACGTAATATCGAACTCGGCAGTGCCTATTTACGTCGTATGTATGATGAAAACCAGAAAAACCCGGTTCTGGCTACAGCGGCCTACAATGCCGGACCACATCGCGTGAACAAGTGGTTGCCAGACAGCTCACTTGATGCTGATATATGGGCTGAAAATATTCCTTTTAACGAAACACGGCACTATGTTCAGACAGTGATGAGCTACGCAGCTATTTTTGATAGCCAGCGTAACCAATCCATTAAACCGTTGTCAGAAAGAATGCCCAAAGTAAAATCGGAGTAAGGTCGTTATCGACACCATACAAACTTATCTTGTAGGCGGTTGCGTTCGAGACAAACTACTTGGAAAACCCGTCAAAGATCGTGACTGGGTGGTGGTTGGAGCCACTACAGACTATATGTTAAAAAACGGATATAACCCCGTAGGTAAAGACTTTCCGGTTTTTCTTCATCCTAAAACTCAGGAAGAATATGCCCTCGCCAGAACGGAACGAAAATCCGGCCACGGTTATCAGGGCTTTACTGTTTATGCCTCACCAGAGGTTACGCTAGAAGAAGATCTTGCGCGACGTGATCTCACAATTAATGCCATTGCAGAATCAGTGGATGGCGATCTTATCGATCCCTTCAATGGCATCAGTGATTTAAAGAAAGGCATTCTTCGTCACGTCTCCCCGGCTTTTGTTGAGGATCCTGTCAGAGTTCTGCGAATCGCTCGCTTTGCTGCACGGTTTAATTTTGCCATTGCTGAAGAAACGCAACAGCTGATCAAACAGATGGTAGCCAGTGGTGAGTTAGAGCATCTTGTTGCTGAACGCGTCTGGCAAGAATTATCAAAAGCGTTACAAACTGACCAGCCATCGGTCTTTTTCACAAGCCTTCGACAGGTAAATGCCCTTTCATGTTTATTTCCTGAAGTGGATCGTCTGTTTGGTGTGCCACAAATTCCAAAATGGCACCCTGAAGTCGATACTGGAATTCATGTGATGATGGTTATTGACCAGTCAGCAAAACTAAGCGATGACCTTGCTGTCAGATTTGCTGCTTTATGTCATGACTTAGGCAAAGGTCTAACGCCAAAAGACATCCTCCCCAGTCATGCTGGTCATGAAGCGACAAGCATAGAACTCACTAACAAGTTATGCCAACGTTTAAGGGTACCCAAAGATATTGCCACGCTTGCCGCAAAAGTAGCAGAATACCACACCGATGTTCACTTATTATTTGAGCTGGATGCAGCAAGAGTTTTGGAGGTTATCGAAGGTCTGGATAGTTTTCGACGCCCCGAACGCTTTGAGCAGTTTTTACTCGCTGGTGAAGCCGACTTTCGTGGTCGTCCTGGTTATGAAACCGTCGACTATCCTGAAAAACGGGCCTTTGCAGAATGCTTCCAACAAGCAGCACAGATCGATATCAAGCCACTACTTGAACAAGGTTTGACTGGTGAACAAATCAAACAAGCCATACGTCATCAGCGATGCGATGTCATTAAGAGCGTGTTATCGACCCATCGTAGAGGCTAATGACCTTGCATAAGCGAGCCATTCATCACGTATAATCTAAGCAACTTTTTTCGACTCTATCTATAGGACGTTACAATGAGCACAGACATTTCAGCCAAATGGACCAGTGTAAACGCTGCCTGCCAACCCCTCGTAGATGCATTAATTGATAATGCTGAAGCATTACAACTTGAAATCAGCACATTAAGCAATGGCACCCGCGTCGTTGATGCAGGTATCAATTGTACTGGCGGTCTTGAAGCTGGACGTCTTATTGGCGAAATTTGTATGGGTGGTCTGGGTACCGCCACACTTGGGACAAACAGTGGTTTTGCTAACTGGCCATGGTCAGTTAATGTTCATGCCAAAACACCGGTATTGAGCTGCCTTGGTAGTCAATATGCAGGATGGAGCTTATCTCATAAAAGTGAAGACAGTAAGTTTTTTGCTTTAGGATCAGGCCCAGGTCGTGCACTGGCAGCAAGAGAAGAAATCTTCAAAGAGTTTGGTTACAAAGATGAAGCAGAATCTACCGTTATTGTTCTGGAAGTAGATAGTTTCCCACCAGTAGAAGTGGCTGAAAAAGTAGCTGATAACTGTGGTATCAAACCAGAAAATCTAACTTTTATTCTTACCCCGACATCTAGTCTGGCTGGTGTTATGCAAATTGCTATTCGCGTATTGGAAGTGGCCATGCATAAAGCTCACGAACTGCATTTCCCGTTAGAGAAGATTGTTGATGGTTATGGCTCAACTCCTGTCGCACCACCAGGTGGGGACTTTATGACAGCCATGGGTCGCACTAACGATGCTATTCTGTTTGGTGGCCAGGTTCATTTATTTGTCGATGCCACCGATGAAGAAGCGAAAGATCTGGCTGAAAAAATGCCCAGCAATACATCATCAGATTATGGCCGACCTTTTGCGGATATCTTTAAGTCATATGAATACGACTTTTTCAAAATTGACGGCATGCTGTTCAGCCCAGGTAAAGTCATTGTGACGAGTACTAAAACAGGTAAAAGTTTTACTGCTGGTGAGCTGAATCAGGAACTACTCAACCTTTCTTTCGGACTTTAATTATCTATGGCGACAAATCGCCTTGTTATTTTTAATGACACACATGGCTGGCACAGTGAACAATTAACGCATTCACTGAGCCAGCTTGGTGCCGATGCCGTATTAACTGACTTAGCGGCCTGCCGTATTGACCTTGATTCCCCCACGGGCTTATATATTCCAGGTTTCGAGAATGAGCTACCCGCCGCCGCCATGGTCCGTGGAATTGCGCCAGGGTTTCTGGAACAAATTACCCTCCGTATGGATGTTTTACATACCTTGGCTGAACTGGGTGTTCCCGTTTTTAACCCGGCAACTGCGATTGAATACACGGTAGATAAAGCCAGAACATCATTACGCTTGCATCAGGCAGGATTGAGCACCCCCAGAACCTGGGCTTGCGAAGATAGCAGCATGGCAAAACACATCATTACCCGGGAATTGAATATGGGTAATAAAATCGTGATGAAACCCCTGTTTGGCTGTCAGGGTAAAGGCATTACTTTAATAGAAGAGTTAGGCCAATTTGAACAGCTCGCTCCTGTCGGCGACGCTTATTACCTTCAGGAATATATTGCACCTGAGAAAGAAGGGATCTGGCAAGATTGGCGGTTATTAGTCATCGATAATGAAGTCTGTGCTGCAATGAGCCGACGCTCAAACAAATGGATCACCAATTTTGCTCAGGGCGCCAGTTGTTTTGCGACAACGGTCACCGAAGACATGAAACAATTAGCGATAAAAGCCACTGCAGCAGTGAATGCTGATTACGCTGGCGTTGATCTGATTCGAGATAAAGACGGTCGTTTTACTGTTTTAGAAGTTAATAGTGTTCCAGCTTGGAAAGGCCTTTATCAAGCGACTGGCGTTGATGTTGCTATGCACTTAGCGCAGGCATTAATCAGACGAATAGAGCTGAAACAAGCCACACATGCTCTCTGAATCAGACATTAAAGATGCTGTGTTCTGGGCCTGCCAGCAGGAAGTATTGGCGCCTAAACCTGGTAACGTAAATGTCATCAGTGATGGCCATAATATGGTGGTGGAAGATTTTATTAAAAGCGCTCGTGCAATTGCCCCCATTATGGCAAAAACTGGCTTGACCGTAGGCGAACGTATTTTGCAATCGGTTCAGGCAACACGACAAGTTGTTAACTGCAATACCAATTTAGGCATCGTTTTACTATTTGCACCGCTTTGCCAGGCGATCCAGTCTTGTGAATCATTTGATGAACTTCCACAGCGACTCCAAGTCGTACTCAGTAACCTGACTGTTGATGATGCAATTCATTGCTACGAAGCAATACGTTTAGCTGAAGCCGGTGGGCTAGGTAAAGAAGACGAACATGATATCAGCGCAGTGCCAACCATTACCTTGCTTGAAGCTATGGACTTAGCAAAAAACCGTGATCAAATTGCCCAACAATATGTCAATAATTTCAAGACGCTATGGGATCTGAGTTTGCCAGCATTGACAAAAGCGATAAATTCTGGGGAAAGTGTTGAATGGGCAACCGCTTTCGCGTATCTTAAGTTGTTATCGAAGGCGTTGGATAGCTTGATATCCCGTAAGCAATCCACTGCGCTGGCAACCAAAGTCAGTGAGAGAGCAAAACAGTTTGTGATCCAAATAGAAGAAACGGGTAATTTAGACACCCATTTTGATGCACTCTCTCTCTGGGATAAAGAATTAAAAGAGAAAGCAATTAACCCGGGAACATCGGCAGACCTCATCGCAGCGACGTTATTACTGCACAGGTTTGGTCGACTGCTTTCTTTTAATGAATTTCAGTACCACGAAGCATTTAGCGGACGGCACTGAGCAGGTGATACGTTCCTTTATTACGTATAAACCCTTCCTTTCACAATAAGGAGGGAAAAAAATGAGCCTTTTTGACAATTTTTTTGGAACAGGAAAATATAACATGCCAGTTATCGATCGCGTACTTGTAGGTGAATCATTGGTCATCGAAGATGGTGACTTAGACAACGTAGCTCACATTGACTTAATCATGGGTCCACGTGGCTCAGCAGCAGAAGATGCTTTCTGCCGTACACTCACCGACCAGAAACAAGGGGTTAATGGCTTGTTGGCTGTTGTTGCGCCTAACTTAATGGTTAAGCCAGCGACTGTAATGTTCAACAAAGTCACCATCAAAAACATGAAACAAGCCGTTCAAATGTTCGGCCCAGCACAGCGTGGTGTTTCACTTGCTGTTGCTGAATGTGTTGAAGATGGCACAATCCCAGCTGGTGAAGCTGATGACTGCTTCATTTGCGTTGGTGTATTCATCTCTCCAACTGCTGATAGCGATGAAAAAATCCAAGATTGGAACTATCGCGCTACTAAAGAAGCTATCAAACGTGCAGTTGCTCGTGAGCCTAAAGCGGCTGACGTTGTTGCACAATACAAATCTAGCGAACACCCATTTGGTGCTAAGTAAGATTTAAGCAATTCACACATCACTCTTCTACGGAAGAGTGATGTCCCTGCTTAAACTTTCGATTGCTGATTTGCTTAGTTTACCAGTGTGTAGTGCACTGGCAATTAGTGCACCTGCGACTCCCATTTCTAATAATCGTTCTAAATCATCTTCACTACGTACACCACCCGCGGCATACCAGCCCACACTTTGTTTAGCTTCCATTAATAACTTCAACCACTCAAAATCAGGCCCTTGATTCGCACCGATATTATCTAAACTCATCGCGATGCATCTATCTGTCCAGTATGCTGATTCATGGATGGCCTCATGTCCCAGAAGCTGCCCAGACTTTTTATCCAATGACAAAATTGGTTGTTTTTCAACATTAGAACCAGACTTTTCAAGCAAACTGATATCTCTCAGAGTTTCACTACCAAGCACCAGAAATAATCGGGATGTGTCTGAATAACATAAATAATCCTCCATTCCCGCAATACCCGCATCAAGCCAAATATTCAGTTGTGGAAATGCGGCCAAGATATTTTTATAACGCTGAGGATGGTGATTTCCCTTTTCTATCGCATCCAGATCGGCAATATATAATTGATGAAAAGGGTACCAGGTTAATAAATCGCCAATGACATCCTCAGGTATCACTGATGATGTCAATAACGAAGTCAATGGCTGGTAGTTAGCCCTGTCCCCGCCTTTTGCATGTACAACAATACCATCACGTATATCAATGACAGGTATAATATTCATAGTTCTCAATATGTCCGCTTAAATGACGATTTTTATATATGAACATCTTACCAGTGGAGCCTTATCAGAAGAGGTATTTTCCGCTGGCCTGATGCATGAAGGCGAGTTAATGCTTGAAAGCATCTGTCGTGATCTATTGGCATATGGTTATAAAGTCGCGCTCATGCGAGACTCAAGACTGCCAGCACTAACTATCCCTACAGATCGTTTAACGACATATCCTATCCAAAATCAGCTTCAATTCACTGAAACCTGGCAACAATGCCAACAGCACTATGATTTCTTTCTGGTCATAGCCCCCGAAACAGATTCAATACTGTTTAATTTTGTGTTGTCACTGGAGCAGCAACAAAAGCGGATATTTAACTGTAGCTCCAGTGCTATTCGACTTTGTAGTGATAAATATCTCTGCTATCAACATTTAAAAAAACATCATATAACAACACCAAAGACCTTCACAGCAAATGACTGGTTGAGTGAAGCCCACTCCACCGAGGCTCAATGGATCATGAAGCCAATTGATGGTGCAGGATGTGAAAACACCTATTGCAGCAATAGTGTTGACACAAGACAACGACTGTCGACATTGCCTAAAGATAAATTTATTGTTCAGACTTATATTTCTGGTGAGAACCTCAGCCTAAGTTTATTTATCAATGAAGGGGAAACTCAGCTGCTTTCAGTCAATATTCAGCATATAAAACAAGATCAGCAACAGTTACACTTAAGTTACTGTGAAGCACAGCGTTTTGATATGTTATCTCGTGAGCAGGCATTGAGTTTAGCCAATCAGATTAGTCATTGTATCGATGGGTTAAGTGGATTTGTTGGTATCGACATTGTAAAAACGACCAATGCCATATATGTCATAGAGGTAAATCCACGACTAACCAGTACCTATGCTGAGCCTGCCATGCGAGAAAAAACAAACCCCGCTGAAACACTTGATAAACAAATACAAGCATTACTAGCAAAATGATAACAAAAACAAATATGGCTTATTGTGGCTGGGATATTGGTGGGGCTCACCTTAAAGTCGCTTATGCAGACAGCAAAGGTAAACTGCTTAATGTTTTTCAGCTCCCCTGTGCGTTGTGGAAAGGCATTGATGCATTAACTGATACGCTACAAACAGCACTCAAACAATTGCCTGACGCGCCCATATCACACTACATCACCATGACAGGGGAACTGGTTGATGCTTTTAATAATCGAGAAGAAGGTGTCAAAGCTATTGTTAACTGTGTTGATACTCACCTAAAAGCTGATGACTTGCATTTTTTTGCAGGCCAATCCGGTTGGCTCAATAAAAAAGAAGCGATCCTGCAGTGGCAAGATGTTGCCTCAATGAACTGGCAAGCCAGCGCAATTCTGGCTGCTAAGCATATCGAACAGGGCTTATTCATTGATATTGGAAGTACGACTTGCGACATCATCGCCATTGATAACTATCAAATCCAACCAGCAGCCACCACCGATTATGGCAGGCAGCGCTCAGGAGAACTGGTGTATACCGGTGCCATAAGAACACCACTTATGGCCATCACTGATGAAGCACCATTGCATGGCGACCGTATTTCACTCGCTGCAGAATGGTTTGCCAATAGTGGTGATATCTGGCTGTTATTAGATCAACTTACCTCCAGCGATATTCAGGATGAAAGTGCTGATGGCAAGCCATGGAATGCGATTTATAGTCAACAGCGATTAGCCAGAATGCTAGGCTGTGATGCTCACGATGCTTCCATTGCACAATGGCAAAATGTCGCATCCTGGTTTGCTGAAAAGCAGTTACAACAAGTCATTAAAGGCTGTCATCAAGTATTAAGTCGATTTCCAGACTGGAAACTATCCAGTCCCATCGTGGGTGCAGGTGTGGGGAAATTTATCGTCGAAAAATCTGCAACCCGGCTGAACCGTCCCTATATCGATTATGCTCAGTTTTGCCAACATCATCCCGAAGCCTCTTGTTTCGCACCTGCAGCGGCTTTAGCTCTTCTTGCCGCACATCAGTTGTCGTAGAATACCTTAATGAATGCTGATTACCCTTCTTTAACAACTGAGCTGCCCTATGTCGAAGATAGTGCCGCTCTTTTTAGTCAAATACGTGATTATCCCTGGCCAGTCATACTGGATAGTGCCAATACCTCACCAGAAGTAGGCCGCTATGACATTCTCGCGGCAGCGCCATTTATTACCCTAGAAACAGCGGCTGGCAGCACACAGATAAGCCACCATCACAGTAAACGAACAGTGATGTTGGATCCTTTTCTGCTGCTTAATGACATATTAAAAGACTATAAACAGCGGACAACCGATTTGCCTTTTGCCGGTGGTGCAATAGGTTATTTTGCCTATGATTTAGGTAGGTACCTAGAAGTATTACCTGAACTTGCTGAAGATGCTGAACATATTCCAGATATGGCGGTTGGTATCTATGATTGGGCAGTCATCGTTGATCACAAGTTGAAACGCTGCTGGTTAACCAGTCATGGTCTGGATCCACAAACCCATAAAATATGGCCAGAACTGCTTCAGAAATTAAATGTGTCCACAGCGGAAGAAACATCGGAAACATTTACCATTACCAGCACACTCACCAGTAATTTTGATGAATCTAGCTATAAAGCAGCATTCGCAAAAATCAAAACATATATTACCGAAGGTGACTGTTATCAAGTAAATCTGGCAAAACGCTTTGAGGTCAAAGCTGAAGGGGATCCCTGGATAGCCTATCAGGCATTACGTAAACAAAATTCAGCGCCGTTTTCAGTCTATTTTGACACGGGCAGTGTGACCATTTTGAGCTCTTCACCAGAGCGCTTATTACGCGTTGATGGGGCCAAGGTTGAAACGAAACCGATTAAAGGTACAAGGCCGCGGGATCTAAACAATCCGGAAAAAGACCGCCAGCTTGCTGAATCATTACAGACCAGCCTGAAAGACCGTGCCGAAAACTTAATGATCGTTGATTTACTCAGAAATGATATCGGCAAAGTGTGTGAGCCTGGAAGTATTCGGGTTCCCCAGCCTTTTGCACTGGAAAGCTTTGCTACAGTACATCATTTAGTCAGCACGATTACAGGTACACTTGCCAACACAGAGTCTGCCGTTACCTTGCTCAGGGCCTGCTTTCCTGGTGGTTCTATTACTGGCGCTCCCAAGCTTAGGGCAATGGAAATTATTGAAGAACTCGAACCACACCGTCGTGGTATTTATTGCGGAAGCATTGGTTATATTGGCTTTGATGGTAATATGGATACCAATATTACTATTCGCACGATGGTCTTTAGCGATAATCGTTTAAGATTCTGGGCTGGTGGTGGCATTGTGGCAGACTCAGATGCAGATGAGGAATACCAGGAAGTGCATGATAAAGCGGCAGCCATGATCAATTTAATCAAGTTTTTACAATAATATGCGGATTATCAAGCTGGGCGGCAGCCTTTTTCATACTCCAGAGCTGAAGCAGTGGCTGACATTGTTAAGCAGAGCCAGTGAATACGAAACGGTCATTATTGTACCGGGCGGTGGCCCTTTCGCCGATGAAGTCCGACATGCTCAGCGTTTACATCGATTTAGTGATTCAACTGCTCATCACATGGCGATATTGGCAATGTCACAGTTTGGCTTACTGATACAAGATCTGGCGCCAAATTGTCGGCCTTTTTATTATCCAAGTGAGCAACCAACCACGCCACTGAAAAACGGTCTTTATATCTGGTTACCTGATAAAAAAGTATTATCTGTCCCGGAGTTGAGACACAGCTGGAATATTACATCAGACAGTATGGCTCTGTGGCTAAGTCAATCCCTAAAGGCTGACGAGCTGAGCATAATCAAACGCAGCACAGTCATCTCCAGTCAAATAAAATCATTGATCAATCACAATGTACTAGATAGTGGTTTTCTGCCTTTATTCCATCAACAACCAGTGATGACCCGTTTATTTCATTTTCAACAACAAGCCTTGTTCCCTGACAAAGGTCTTGTCCTGCAATGACAGCTAATGAAAAATTCTGAACACCCTGTCGTTCACCGTTCAGAAGACAAAGAACACATCATTGATACGCAACGGTTAATGTCGTCAGACATCTCTTACCAAGACTTAGTTAACGAAGCCAGCTATCATCAACGCGCTGACTGGGCTGCTCATATGACACCCTCATTAGCACCTTATAGCCAATTAGGCATGCAGTTAGCACTACACCACCATGGCAATCTCTTATCTCCAGACCTTTACCCTAAACTTAAACACGCTGAAACTGAAATTCGAACAACGTTAGCTCACGAGTTTGGCTTTTCTCATGCACGCTTCACGCATGGCGGATCCTACTCAAATTTAGACGCATTATGGCAGGCAAGAAGTCAGTCTGTTAATAAAAAGGTGGTATACGGCAGTGAAGCTTCACATTACTCGATAAGAAAAGCCTGTGACATTCTCGATATCACCTTTGAAGCGATTCCCTGCAATACGGCTCAGCAAATCGACCTCGTTGCATTAGAGAAAAAATGTGCACAAGATGCCCCCATCGCGATTATTGCTAATATGGGCACCTCCGCGACAGGGGCAATTGATCCCATCGAAGAAATCACCGCTATTTCAACAAAACATAACTGTTGGTTACATATCGATGCGGCATGGGGCGGCAGTAATTTACTCATCGATGAAAACAATCTGTTTAAGCAATTTATGCCCAAAGTGGATAGCCTCAGCTTTGATCCCCATAAGTCATTGTTTCAGCCACGCCCTTGCAGTGTTTTATTCAGCCATTCAAAACCTGAACATACCCATAACATCAACTACCTCTCCGAACCACCAGAGAAGGCCATTAGCGGCTCTTACGGGGCAGAATTATTTATACCTTTATGGCTAAATTGGAAAATATTAGGAAAGGATTGGTTTATCGATAAGATCAACTACCGACTGGAGCAAGCAGAATATTTTGCAAGCCAACTTCAGAAACAAACAAAATGGCCGGTGATTAATCATGGTACGGGGATTGTCTGTTTCAAAGCGGATGATGACGCTCTGTTAGCCCCGTTAGTCGAAAAGGGTACCGTTTCTAGCATTAACTTGAATCAGACGTGCTATCACCGTGTGATTTTTGCCGGGCTCGATACTAGTGCAGAAAAACTGCTCAAGGCTTTACACCCTTTTCTTTAATTTGTTTCTGTACGCTATCAAAACGGCGTAACCAGGTAGGCAAATTATTCATTGCACCTGACCACTGATTACTCGCTTTTAAAGCTGCCTGCTTAGATGGATAAACACCAAAAATTAAAACATGCCAAGGTTTGTTATCACGCAAGCTGGTAAAGCGAGCCACATCACCTGTCAGTCCATGTTCTTCAATAAAGGCATCTACTTCTTTGTCATCCCATGACCCTATTAACTGGAATGTGTAATGTTTGGCTGGGCGAGAAAGAATCCACTTAGTGTCGTGAACCTTATCAAGGATACTTGGTTCAAGTTTTTTCACTTGTTTCTGAGCAATTGTTTTCTTTTCATTGCTAACTATTTGCTCTTCAGGCCCAGGAACGGTAGGGATTTCCTTTTCTATTTTTTCCTCAGGTTCTGCTTCGACAACTACCTGCTCAGATTCAGCCGACGGCATCAATTTTTCCTGATCTTGAGCACTTGATGTTTCTGACGCTGGCGTTGGGATTTCTGCAAGCAAGGCCTCTAGTTTTTCACGCTCAGATAGCATTTTGGCTTCTTTCTCTTGCTCATCGCCCACCACTACTGTAGCCAGCTTATTATCCTCTGCAGAAATATCTTCAGGTAATTCCAGTGTGTTCTGTGATGCTGTGGATGCTGATATCCAGTCATTGATTCGGTTCTGGAAAATCAGAACAAGCACAATAACTGCAGCAAGTGAAATACCACCACTCCATCGAAGCCAGTTAATCTGGCCCAAGGAAATTTTAGGCGTACGTTTCCAGGTTTTTGCCTTGATACCCAGCAATTGTTGATGAGCCAGAGCATTTAACCGTGCAAGATTACCAGCAGAGGCCTTACTCAAATACTGAATTTCTTTTGGCGAAAAAGGGCTGTCACCCTGATATCCGGCACTTTTCAAACGATGTAGTAAATACGCTTCTGTCTCAATAAACTCCAGCGGTGGTAAATCCAACCACTGTGTAGAAACAAGATTAAATTTCGTCTCCGCCGTCATCGAAAGAACAGCTTGCAGAATGGGTTGCTGCTCATCATCCTGCCAGCTCAGGCAAGTGTGTAATAGTTGTTGCTCAGGCTCAGATAAAAGTTGTACGTCATCTACTAGCAGTACCGGTGTGATATTGAGTTTTTTTAGATGACTCAACCGCTCTTTTAATATATTCGCTAATGATGTTTCATCACTAGTCGACGCTATTTCGGTCGCTAAGGCCTTTAGCATGCTCTGATATTGTTCAAGTGTGGAAACATTTTTACGCCAGCTATAAAAACGTATATCCGACGTCGATTGGCGCTGTAATTGCTGCAATAACGTTGTTTTACCGGAACCAGAGTCTGCTTGTAATAATATCGGTGTGGAAGTGGACCTCAATAAATGCAGGACAAGTAAACGACGTTGCTTAATATATCTGCCATCAAAAAATTCTTCCGCAGATTTAACTTCGGAAAAAGGTAAACGCTGTAACGCCAGCTTGGTGATATATGCAGGCTCAGGCGACGTTGCAGCAATATCACTCATCTATCACCTACTGATTTTCCTGAAATGCCATCAGCGTTTCATGCAGTTTTTCTATCGCATAATCATCACTGATGATGGCATTACCGATACCTTTTAATAGCACTAAACGGATAACCCCATCTTGCACTTTTTTATCCACAGACATCAGGGATAAGAATTTCTCAGTAGACATTTCCTGAGGACTTTTTACAGGCAGTCCAGCAGCGAGAAACAATTCGGCAATTCGGCTCACTTCATCGACAGACATCCAACCTTGCCGTGCAGAGAGATCTGCCGCCATCAGCATACCGGTTGCAATCGCTTCGCCATGCAACCAATTGCCATAGCCCATGCCAGTTTCAATAGCGTGACCAAAGGTATGACCTAAATTTAATAAGGCACGAACATCCTGTTCTGTCTCATCTTTGGCAACAATATCTGCTTTATCCTGGCATGAGCGTTCTATGGCGTAAGCCAGGGCTTGGGAATCACGTTGTTTTAATGCTGAGATATTTTTTTCTAACCACTCAAAAAAGTCCAAATCATTGATCAAACCATATTTAATGACTTCGGCAAGACCCGATGCTAATTGTCGGTCATCCAACGTATTGAGTGTATTGGTATCAGCGACCACACACTGAGGCTGATAAAACGCGCCGATCATGTTCTTACCCAAAGCATGATTAACCGCCGTTTTCCCGCCCACAGAAGAATCCACTTGTGACAATAATGTGGTGGGTATTTGAATAAAGGGTACGCCACGCTGATAGCAAGCGGCTGCAAATCCTGTCATATCACCAATCACACCACCACCTAATGCAATCAAAGTCACTTGTCTGGAAAACTGCTCAGACAGTAACTTGTCAAAGATATGATTCATGACTTCCAGAGTTTTGTATGATTCGCCATCAGGAAGCACCACCGAGTCACATTTAAACTCTGTCAACAGAGCACTTACTTTATCGAGATATAAAGGTGCGATTGTTTCATTGGTCACAATCAATACTTCCTGACGTTTAATATGCTTTGTAAGGAGTTCTTTCTGTGACAATAAGTCAGTACCGATGTATATCGGGTAGCTTCGCTCTGCTAATTCAACCTGTAACGTTTTCATGAGTTCTTCTTTTCTTGTCTAATTCTTTCAGTCTACGGATAACTTCGTTTACAGTGTGCTGGACGGATTGTTCACCTGTTTTTATTATGATGTCAGCCACGTCACGATAGAGTGGTTCACGAATAGTGAGCAAATTTTCGATTTGTTTACGTCTATCCGTATTTTGTAACAATGGCCGTTTTTTATCTCTGGCCGTGCGCCGATATAATTGTTCAGCTGATGCTGATAAATAAATAACCTGACCACGGGATTTCAAACATTGTCGATTCTTCTCGGATAAAACCGCACCACCACCTGTAGCCACGACCACATTTTTTAGCTCTGTCAGTTCGTCAATCGCTTTGGATTCACGTTCTCTAAAACCCGACTCCCCTTCCATCTCAAAAATCCAGGAAATCGAGACGCCTGTACGCTTTTCGATGACTTTATCGCTATCATAAAATTTTCTATGCAGAACTTTAGCCAGTTGTCTACCAATCGTAGATTTCCCTGATCCCATCGGCCCAACAAGAAATATATTACCTAAACTCAATGTGGTTTATCCAAATGCTGATGACAAAAAAGCCGGCTCATACAAGACCCGGCTTTTTGATTTTAACTGAAAATGACTGATTTCAGTATTGAAAACCTTCTTTTACAATTTTTGGTGTGACAAAAATTAGCAATTCAGACTTTGAATCTGTCTTGGAAGTATTTTTAAAGAGAAAACCAACGTAAGGCAAGTCACCAAAAAATGGCACCCTTTCTACCCCTTCCGTTTTTTGTTGCTCATAGACACCACCCAGTACTACGGTTTCACCATTATCTACTAATACTTGTGTTTTCACATTACGAGTATTGATACTCGGTACGGTAAATGCCGCGTTAAAAACGGGCTCATCTTTACTCACATCCAGATCCATAATAATCCGGTCATCCGGTGTTATTTGTGGTGTGACTTCCAGTTTCAGCACAGCCTCTTTGAAAGACACATTTGTTGCACCACTCGAGGTCGCTTCCTGATAAGGAATTTCAGTCCCCTGTTCAATAGTAGCTGTCTTCTGATTTGCAGTAATCACACGTGGTGATGAAATAACCTCACCTTTACCTTCGGTCTCCATGGCTGATAATTCAAGCTCAAGAATCATACCCAAAGGTAATTTTGTTAAAGCCAAACCAATCGTACCTGAAGGATTATCAACAGGTAAATTCACATTCAGGTCTTGCCCAAGTGTGCGTGTACCAGTGGCCGGTGTCACTAAATTAGGATTACTTGTACCTTCGGTCACGGTTAAGCCATCCAGCGAACCTGACGTTCCCACACCAAGAGTCCGACTTCGGCCTGAGGCTCCAAACCGCACACCTAATTCATTTTCGAAATCATTATTGGCAATAACGATTCGTGATTCAATCAGTACTTGTCTGACAGGTTTATCCAACTGTTCAATCACTTGACCAATTTCAGTCAGGCTCTTCGCTGTGTCACGAATTAACAGAGAGTTTGTTCTGGCATCAATCGTAATATTACCTCGGGCTGATAAGAAACCTGACTCTTTACCATCGCCTTGCAACAAAGTCGCCAGTTCATCAGCTTTGGCAAACTTGATTTCTTTGATCTCCGTATACAAAGGCTCTAACTCAACTAGCTGTTTTTGTGCTTCCAGCTCTTGTTTTTCTCTTGCCGCAATTTCTGCTGCCGGTGCCACTAACATCACATTGCCATTTTGTCTCATGGCCAGGCCTTTTGTTTTTAAAATGATATCTAAGGCCTGATCCCAAGGGACATTTTTCAAACGTAGAGTAAGATTGCCCGTTACTGTATCACTGGTGACCAGATTCATTCCTGTGAAATCAGCCAAGAGTTGTAGTACCGCTCTCACTTCAATATTCTGGAAATTCAATGAGAGTTTTTCGCCGGTGTAGCCAAACTCATTTCGGCCACCTTTTTTCAACTCATCTTCTGCTACAGGTTTAACTTCCACCACCAGTGTATTTTCAGATTGATAGGCAAGGTGTTCATATTTACCTTTTGTTGTGAGCGTTAGCTGCGTCCCACCATTTTTACTTTCAGTATCCACAAACTGTACTGGTGTAGCAAAATCCATCACATCCAGACGGCGATGAAGTTTTTCCGGCAAAGAAACATTGCTCAAATCAACAACAATATTTCCCCGCTCCTGTTTAACATCCATAGAGGCATTATCATTAGCGAGTTTTAATATCAAACGGGCCTGGCCGTCATCACCTCGACGAAAATCAATATCTGTCACACTATTTGTTGCCGATGTTGTACTTGTTTTATTTTTGGCCACATTGACACTATCGATGGTAACGGTCATCTGATTATTGTCACGGCTTATTGTATAAGGCACTTTTTGCAGTAGATTAATAACCATTCTAGTGCGATCCCCTGCTTCCACAGCAGCGATACTTTTAGTCACACCAACATTTACCTGTTTGACTCTCTGTGGCAGTGCATTTTTGACACCAGCAAAATCAATCACAATCCTGGCGGGATCATCTGTCGAAAAACTATGTGGTTCAGGAAAATCACCAGAGAACTGCACCTGTATTTTTGCTTTATCACCAGGCAGTGCAGTGAAATCTACAGCCGTCATTTCTGCGGCATTGAGGCTATTTGATGCCATTAGAAAAGCGGTTAACCAGAATAAATGCTGTTTCAATCTAACGCTCCAACTCGGCTTGGTTTGTAATGATTGCTGTGTATCCATGACTTTTCCATCTCTAATCATTTTCATTGACTAATTTACCTCTACCGCCGGAACGGAAGTCTCACGTTCGATATAACCACCACCGCCCTGAGGAACAATTTCCTTGAGAACCAATTTGGAATCACTGATTTCCATGATTTTGCCGTTATTCTGGCCCATATAGTTACCTGTCTGCACACGGTGTATGACACCATCCGGTGCTCTCACCAAAGCCCAAACCTGCTCTTGCTCCAATGTACCTACATACTGCAACTGTGATAAATCGAAAAATTCTAATACTTCTTTTCGTCTGTTTTCGTCGGGACGAATACCATTATCAACAACAGGCTCTGGTGCGGGCTGCGGGACATCAATCACAGTTGGAACAAACGGGTCTCTCAAGTTTGAAGCCGCATACGCAAACTTCTCATAGGGTTTCATAACAGGCATCGGCTCTATATCCGATTTCTGTTGACTTTTCACCTGAGCAATATAGGCATTCAAATCGGCTTTATCCTGATTACAAGCTGCCAGTGAGCATACAAGAAGCAGCGATAAGGCCCATTTAAGTGTAACGTTTGATGATGGGTAAATTGTGTTCATGTCATTGTCACTCTATTTATCATCATCAAAATAACGATAGGTTTTTGCTGTAATGTTCATGGTCATTTTGCCTGTCGCCTGACTCATTGGCCCCATGCTGATGTCATGCAAAGTCACAATCCGTGGTAAAGCCGCTACCCCACTCACAAATTCTCCGAACTGGTGATATGTTCCAGTCACCGTCATCTGTATCGGCAATTCAGCATAAAAATCCACAGGCCTCTCACCTTCGGGTTTGAAAAGCTCAAACTCCAGACCATTTATCAAACCTGTTCGGGTGATATCGACGAGTAAATCGGGTACTTCACTTTTTTTAGGTAGTTGCTCAAGCATAGAGGAAAACATCACACGCATTTCGGCTAACTGTTCTTTGTAAGCCTCGAGATTTACTGCTTTGGCTTGTTTAATCTCAAAAATTTGCTTGAGTTCGACTTCTTTTTGCTCAAGTTTGGTCAGCTCGGCTTGCTTATCTTTCAGAATAAAATAATAACCACCAGCCCAGACCAACAGACAAATCAACACAGCAGCAACGATTTTTATAGGCGTGGGCCACTCACCACTTTCATTAAAATCGAGTTCCGTAATAGAGGAAAGGTCCATTAATTATCCCCCTTTGTCGCAGCTGCTGATTCATTGACCTCTACAGTAAACTGTCTGATCGCATTATTGCTTGTAGATGTCCTTTTTATAACTTCCAGGCGAGACTCGCCGTATTCAGGATTTTCATCAAGTTGACGCATAAAGACAGATACCCTGGCATTCGATTCTGCCGTTCCGCTGAAGGTAATGGTATTACCTGTACGTACCACTTTTTCTAAATGAATACCCTCAGGAACCACCCGCGCGATAGAGTCGAATACTTTTACCACTTTAGGGCGACTTTCCTGTAAATCCTGAATAACTTGCATTCTGGCCAAAAGCCGTTTCTTTTGTGCTTCGAGGTCTTGAATTTCTTTAATTTTGACATCTAACTTAGTGATTTCTGTCTGTAATAGCGTATTGCGCTGGTTTTGATCACTAATCAGGCTATTGGCGTAACCCATCACAAGATAAAAAATAAGGGCTGCAAACAAAAAAGTTGCGCCCATCGCTAAATAAAACTGTTTCTGCCGCTCTTCTCTTCGCTCTTCACGCCATGGCAGTAGATTGATATGTGCCATCAGTCAAAACTCCTCATTGCCAAGCCGCAAGCAATCATCATCGAAGGAGCATCATTACTTAATGCCTGTATTTTCACCCGAGATCCCAGAATCATCTCTGCAAAAGGATTAGCAATAGATGTTGATGTACCGGTTTCTTCTTCTATCATCGTATCGATACCTTCGATAGAAGCACACCCCCCAGCCAGAATAATATGATCGATGGACTGATATTGTGTCGATGCTGAAAAGAAGAATTGCAATGCTCGTGTTACGGTCATTGCCATTGAACGCTTGAAAGGTTCAAGCACTTTCGGACCATAATCATCTGGCAAACTGCCATCTTTCTTCGCTCGCCCCGCCTCCTGATAAGACATCCCGTAATGGCGTTCAATATCTTCAGTTAACATTCTTCCGCCAAATGTTTGCTCTCGGGTAAAAACAATTTTGCCGTCAACCAGTACGTGTAAGGTTGTCAGTGTTGCGCCGACATCAGCAACGGCGACCGTCAAGCCCTGACCATGGTGTGGCAATTGTCGAGCGATTAATTCAAACGCATTTTCCATAGTATAGGCTTCGACATCGACCAGTCGGGGTTTTAATCCAGCTTTCTCGACCACCTCAGTACGGACATCCACATTTTCACGGCGTGAAGCAGCAAGCAGAACATCAACAGCTTCAACATCAGCTGCTGAAGGCCCTAATATTTCAAAATCCAGTCGTACTTCATCAAGTGGGTAAGGAATATAGTTTTCTGCTTCCATAAGTACATTTTCTTCAAGCTCACGCTCTGATAATGAAGCAGGAAAAGATACGATTTTACTGATGGCTGAGTTAGCAGAAACAGCAACAGCGGCTTCTTTGGCTTTTGTGCCTGAACGTTTGACTGCGCGTCTTATTGCACCAGCCACTTCATCTCTATTTTCAATGCGGCTTTCAACCACAGCATTGACAGGTAAAGGCTCAACGGAATATGACTCGACAGTATATTTCTCACCTTTTTTACTCAGTTCTAATACCTTTACTACCGAAGAACTGATATCTATGCCTAGCAAAGGGGATTTTTTTCGTCCGAACATTTATCGCCTCAATTCCCGTTGATTCATTGAATAAGCCCACTTAGCACTATTACTTAAAGTAGTTTATTAAGAATCTTGAGCTTGTCAACCTAAATATATCAATAAAACTAGTGATTTGAACCCTCTCACTGTTATTATTTGTGACTCAATATATACTTTCACATCATTTCTTACATAGCAGCCAAGTCTACATGTATCGATTTATTCGTTTGACCACAAAGCTTATTTTAATTTTAGCGTTGTTGACCCTTATCGCCGCCGGCGTGATTTATTTCTTTTTGGCTCCCAAACTGCCTGACACTAACACCCTTAAAGAAACTCAGTTGCAAATCCCTTTGCGAATTTTCAGCTCTGAAGGTCTATTAATGGCTGAATTTGGCGAGAAAAGACGTATTCCAGTGGAATATAATGATATCCCCAAACCGCTGGTTGAGGCCTTTTTAGCTGCAGAGGATGATCGCTTCTACCAGCATCCTGGGGTTGATTATCAGGGCATTATTCGTGCTGCTTACTCCCTGCTGCTCACAGGTGAAAAATCACAGGGTGGTAGTACAATCACCATGCAAGTTGCGCGCAATTTTTTCTTATCTAATGAAAAAACTTATTTAAGAAAATTAAATGAAATTATTCTCGCACTGGAGATTGAAAAGGTTTTATCGAAAGAAGAAATTTTAGCCCTTTACTTGAATAAAATATATCTAGGCAGTCGTGCCTACGGTGTCGGTGCTGCTGCTAATGTTTATTACGGCAAACCACTGGACCAGTTATCTCTCGCTGAGATGGCGATGATTGCAGGCTTACCCAAAGCCCCTTCCGCTTATAATCCGATAGCCAATCCAGAACGCGCGACAGTAAGACGAAACTATGTTTTACGTCGTATGTGGGAAGTCGGCTTTATAGAAAAAGCCGATTACGAGGAAGCCATAAAAGCACCCGTTACTGCCAGCTACCATGGCCCGGAAATCAAAGTTTACGCACCCTATGTGTCTGAAATGGTACGTACAGATTTGATTAATAAGTTTGGTGAAGAGGCGTACACCAATGGCTTTAACGTCTATACAACGATTCGTGCAAAGCATCAGCAAGCAGCCAATAAGGCATTACAATCGGCTTTGTTAGATTACGATCGCAGACATGGCTATCGCGGTCCAGTTGCAAATGTGGCTTTACCAGAAGATGTTTCTGACCGCGCAGCTCTTGATAAAGTGGTTAAGGACTATGACAACATAGGTCCGTTAAAAACGGCTGTTGTGATTGAGACCACAGATGAAAAAGCAGAGCTCTATATTCGAAACTGGGGTTATGCTCAATTACCACTTAATGCCGTTAAGTGGGCTCAGAAAAAACTCAGTACCAACAGTCGTGGCCCTGTCCCTAAAAAGATCACAGATGCCATCAAAGTAGGTGACATCATCCGTGTCGAACAATTGACCAGCCCTAACTGGGAATTGGCTGAATTACCTGAGGCCCAAGGCGCATTAATTGCTGTTGCCCCATATGATGGTGCAGTCACAGCATTGAATGGTGGTTTTGACTTCTTTAATAACAAGTTTAACCGTGTGACCCAATCTCGTCGCCAACCCGGCTCTGGCTTCAAACCCTTTATCTACTCTGCTGCCTTGGAAAAAGGGTACACCGCTGCGACGATTATTAATGATGCACCAGTGGTGTTTGATGATCCTGGTCTAGAGAACGTCTGGCGACCACAAAACTATAGCGGTAAATTCTTTGGGCCCACACGTTTACGCGAAGCCCTTATTCATTCCCGTAATCTGGTATCAATCCGATTGCTGCGCGATATTGGCGCTGACTATGCCGTTGAATATGCAGAACGTTTTGGCTTCAAACCCGGCATGATGCATAAAAATCTGTCATTAGCGCTGGGCAGTGGCAGTGCCGCCCCATGGGATATGGCACGTGCCTATTCCTCACTGGCTAATGGTGGTTATAAAGTTGAGCCCTACATCATCCAGCGTGTAGAAGATGCCTCTGGAAAAATTGTGATGCAGGCAACACCTGATACCGTTTGTGAAACCTGTCTGATGGATGAATCTACTCTTGATGAGAGTGATTTCCATGTCGCCAAACGTATCATGACGCCACAAAATAACTACATCATGAATAGCCTGTTACGGGATGTGGTTAAACATGGCACAGGTCGGAAAGCGATGAGTCTTGGTCGTAATGATTTAGCAGGAAAAACCGGTACAACCAATGATCAGGTGGATGCCTGGTTTAATGGTTTTCATCCGGAATTAGTGGCTGTAGCCTGGGTAGGATTCGATAATCCACGCTCATTAGGCCGCTATGAAACAGGGGGTCGCGCCGCTTTACCAATGTGGATAGATTTCATGAAAGTTGCTCTGGAAGGCATGCCTGAAGCACCATTGCAACCACCTGTTGGTATGGTAACCGTCAGAATCGATCCTGCGACAGGCCTACTGGCTAGACCTGAAGCCACAGATGCGATATACGAGACCTTCAGAGAAGAATATGTACCAAAACAGATGGCACCGCTATCTGGGCAAGGTGACAGCGGTACATCACCGGCCATCGACTTATTCTGATTTATCGAACCTGTTTGGCCAACTGCCCGGACTGTAATTCACCGTTCGGGTAGTCACCATTCAGTAATCGTAATTGCTCAATTGGGCTGTTGCTGATTCTGCTTTGTTTGGCCCATGAAACATAATTATCGTTTTTACCCACCCTGAGAATTTGGATTTTTAGCTCCTGAGCCAGTTTAATTTCATCTTCTCGCAAACTATGCAGACTTTTAATCGTATTAAGGAAAGCCTGATCATAGCTGCTAAACAGAGTGTTACTTTCTGCACCACCAAAGAAAATATAGGCTTTATCTTTTAAGTAAACGACAGCGACCCTGACGGTTTTATCCTGAGCAAGCGCAATCCCGGTATATCCGTCGAGCCCATGACTATTAAAGCTTTGGCCAGAACGAATTGTAGTAATTTTCAAACGCTGCTTAATAAACTGCTCCGGCGTTAACTTGCGATTCAGATCTGCAGCGCCCATTTCAACGACAGCTTTACCATCAGGGGCTACAGCCTGCAGGCTATCCGGGTTATTGTTAATCTGCCACTTTTCAGGAAAATCAACAGCAAAGCCCATAGTAAGATGATAAAAATGATTTTCGGAGCGAATGCCCTGTTCCTCACTATCACCAAAGGTCATGCCGGCGATATGGTCTAAATAAGTCGTTCTGTCGATTTTACCATCAGTGACTTTATATTTATCCGCAGCGGCAACAACGCCTTGCAACCGCGTATCATTATCAGGGTGACTAGCAAATAAACCATGGTAGCCCTGATACTCACGACCTTGTTTCTTCGCCTCAGCAGCAGCAAAAATCTCCTGATTTTTCAATACAGTAATGACATCAATCATGGCATGCGGATCATAACCTGCTCTGGCCAGATACTCAGCGCCTAAGCGATCTGACTCAAGCTCATGTTCACGACCATAACCGCTTAATAAAGCACCACCTAACATATTGAAGATATTCTGAGAACCTGCGTTACGTAGCTCAGGGATTAATATTGAGCCCAGGGTATATCCAATATTGGCCGCCTGTGCCGCACTTTGTTGTCTGACACCATGCCGGGCAGTGACATGACCAATTTCGTGCCCCAACACCGCAGCAAGTTCAGCTTCAGAATTCAGATAAGCCATTAGGCCACGGGTGATATAAACATAACCACCGGGCAAGGCAAAGGCATTAATCACCGGAGAATCCAGTACAGTAAATCGATAGACTAAGTCTTTACGGTGACTAACTGATGCCAGTTTTTCGCCTACTGATTGCACATAACGTTGCAGTTGCTCATCATCATAGCGACCATATTCCGCAATAATTTTGGGATGATTGGTCCTTCCCATTTCCAGCTCAGTATCTTCACCAAACATGACGAAGTTTTGATCACCAGTTACCGGATTCGTTGCACATCCACCAAGCCCCAGAAACAACAAAGCCCCTGCGATTAAGCAGAGGCTTCGTATTCTGTCGTGACTTGTACTACCTTGTACGAACACGTCAATCATAGTTCAAACCATTTTTGTTCGACAGATTATTTACCGTATTTTTGACGGAATTTATCAACACGACCCGCTGTGTCTAACATTTTTTGTTTGCCAGTGTAGAACGGGTGGCATTCTGAACACACATCCAGAGTCAAGTCTGAAGTGCGTGTAGAGCGAGTTTTAAAGGTGTTACCGCAGCTACAGGTAACATTGATCTCGGTGTAATCTGGATGGATATCCGCTTTCATATCTGTACTCGTTATGTGTGTTTGCAAAAAATCTTGCTGTAACCATAAGGTTACGAGCTTTAGAACCGCGTTATTTTATAGATCAACCATACTTCAGGCAAGTTTATTTACAATAAAATCTGCTTAAGCTTTCTCAGCGACCAGCATGGCTTGATCTCGCCAACCTGACTCAAGCTGCCCCAACACGGATTCTTCGCGGTAAACCCGAACATTAAGACCGCTGAACATACGCAGTAGCTCATTATCATCTAACAGAAAGTCAGGATTATTTGGACCAATCTCATTAACTTTATTCCGGCAAAACGTCTGATAAAACAACAGGCCACCCGACTTGATAGCATCGACAATCACTGGTGCCATATCCCGTACTAAAAAATGCGACACGACAATGACATCATAGACTGCTGGTGCAGGTGGATCCGCAATGACATCACGTTGTTGTGCATGAATATCCAAAGAGACTTTTCCGGCATTTATCTTTAATTGTTCAATCGCGACCGATGAAATATCCCAACTATCAACTTTTAAGCCTTTCTCTGCTAAAAAAAGAGTATTGCCACCCAACCCACAAGCCAGATCTAATGCCAGGCCAGTTTTGGGTAATAAATGCTGGTTTTGCTCTAACACTGTCGAAACACCGGGTTTCTCTTCCTGGCGTTTGCTATAAATCGCATCCCATTTTTGTTGTACATCCACCATTAGCGACGCCAAAAGGCCGGGGTCAGCACCACAAGTAAGGTAAATATCTCTAATCGCCCCAGTAACATCGCCATGGCTAATACCCATTTCGAGGGTGCATTAATCTCACCAAAGTTGGCGCCCACCTCGCCAAGCCCTGGACCAAGATTATTCAGGCAGGCTGTAACCGCAGAGAATGAGGTCACTACATCAAGTCCCGTCGACATTAAAAATAAATGCATGATACTGAAACAGAACACATACATAGCAAAAAAGCCCCATACCGCGCCAACCACTTTCGCAGGTAGGGCTTTACCATTGACCTTAATGGCAAATACCGCATTAGGGTGAATCAGACGTAATACTTCACGGTACCCCTGTTTAAATAGCAGCATGATACGGATGACTTTAATACCGCCACCCGTGGAAAAAGCACAACCACCGATATAACTTGCCATCAATAATAGAATAGGTAAGAAACCAGGCCACAGGTAATAATCGGTTGTGGTGTAACCAGCCGTTGTACCGATAGACACTGTCTGGAAAACGCCTTGATGCACTGCAGTCCAAAGGTTATCAAAGGTACCACTGAAATACAGATAACTCGATGTCACTACCGATATAACACCGAGAATGGCCAAATAAGTGCGTAATTCTGAATCTTTCCAATAATGTTTGATGCTGCGGTGGCGCCAAGCCAGAAAGTGAAGCGAGAAGTTCATACCAGAGATCAGCATAAATACCACGGTAATCATTTCAATCGTTGCACTGTCAAAGAAACCAATACTGGCATCATGAGTGGAGAAACCACCTATCGCCACTGTTGAAAAACTATGACAAATGGCGTCAAACCAGGTCATCCCACCTAAACGAAATGCAATTGCACATGCAATGGTCAATGATAAGTAGATATACCAGAGTGCTTTAGCTGTTTCGGTGATCCGTGGTGTCAGTTTGGCATCTTTCATCGGCCCCGGTGTCTCAGCACGATAGAGCTGCATACCACCAACACCTAATAAGGGCAGGATAGCAACCGCCAAAACGACAATTCCCATCCCACCTAACCACTGTAGAAACTGGCGATAAAACAGTACGGCTTTAGGCAGTGTATCTAATCCAGTAAGAACAGTTGCACCAGTAGTTGTCAAACCCGACATCGACTCAAATACAGCATCGGTAAATGACATTTTAGGGACTTCAGTCAAGAAGAAAGGCAATGACCCGGATAAGCCCAAAGCAATCCAGAACATCACCACCACAATGAAACCATCGCGAATTTTTAACTCTTTACGATGATGCCTGACGGGCAACCAAAACAATAAGCCGATAATCAACAACAAAACAAAGGCGGTGAGGAAGGCGCTACTGGCACCATCCTGATAGTACCAGGATACCAATACAGGCGGCAGCATCGTGATACTGAACAGCGATAACAAAATGCCTAGAATGCGTTGAATCGTCAGTAACTGCATGATGGTTAGGTTGAATCCGTTTTACGGTGATAATAAAACCAGCTTAGCAGCATCAAAAGCATCAATATAAACACTGGCCAGCGTTTGGCGATGACATAGGGTGTTGCCCCCTGTCTGGGCTGAATATCGGTAGTCAATGTCGCCTGCTCAAATTGAGGAGTTTGCGACTGAATATGCCCTTTATAATCGACAAATGCCGATATGCCATTTGTAGTAGCCCGCACCAAAGGCCTTTCTGTTTCTAAAGCACGGCTTCGTGAAATTTGTAAATGCTGGTGCGGCGCAAATGAATCGCCATACCAGGCATTATTGGTGGCATTAACCAGAATAGAAGCCTGAGGTAATGCGTCTAACACCTCAAGTGAAAAAACATCTTCATAACAAATGGAGATGCCAACTTGCTGCCCAGAGGCTTTTAACAAGCTTTGCTGCTCTGGCCCCGGCACAAAGCCTGACATCGGCAAATCAAAAAAAGCAATCAACCCTCTGAGCCAGGCAAAAGGCACATAATCGCCAAAAGGCACCAGATGGCGTTTATGATAGAAGCCCTCATCTTGCCCGGCGACCATCATACTGTTGTAGTAGTCCTGACCATTTTTATCTTCAACCGGCAGGCCAAGTAAAATATCGGTATTGTGTTGCTTCGCTTCTTTAATAAGCGGTTCGATATAAAAGTCTTTTAACTGGTGATAAAAGGCAGGAACGGCATTTTCGGGCCACACCACCAGCTGACTGTCCCAATGTTGTTCAGTTAACTGCTGATACAGGGTAAGTGTGCTGACAAGCTGTTCAGGACTCCACTTCACATCTTGCGGCACATTGCCCTGCACAATCGTAGTTTTGATAGGTTCGCCAGCCGTCCGAGTCCAATCGACAGATTGCAGCCCTTGTCCCCCAGCCCAAATAACCACTACAGGCAGTATCCACAACGGTTGTTTGTATTTAAACAAAATAAACAAACAACTTGCCGTCAGTGCGACCAGGAAAGAGACAGCATTGACACCAATAACAGGTACCCAACCAGCTAACGGACCTTCAATTTGACTCACACCCAGCTCAAGCCAGGGGAAGCCACTCAAGAACCATGCTTTAAATAACTCAAAACCAAACCAGGCAATCGGTAACAGTAAAACACTATCAAATAAGGAAAATGTGTAAGAAGAGAGTTTTTTTACCAGCCAGCCAAACAAGGCCAGATAGGAAGCCAGAATAGCGACAAACAAAAATGTCAGCATACCGGCCAAGAACCAGCCTGAGTGCCCAAATACATGAATAGCGACATAGACCCATGACACGCCGACGCCAAACATGCCAAGCCCAAACAGCCAGCCTCGCCATGCGGCTTGTTTAGGTGTTGTGTTATCCCAACTGGCGAAAAGCAGAATCAGACTTAAAACAGCAATCGGATACGCATTAAAGGGGGAAAACGCCAGTGGCAAAATAGCACCACCAAATAATGCAACGATATGTCCTTTCCAACCCTGCATAATCAGCCCGTTATTCTTTTGCATTATTCGGTATCAGCTTCTGGCTCTTCTTCCGGTAACACCACCATCTTCATCAGATACAAACGGCGGTTATCTGCACGTAAAATCGTGAACTGGAAACGATCAATCGTGATTTCTTCGCCACGTTCAGGCAAATGCCCGAACTGATTAACGACATAGCCACCCACCGTATCAAAATCTTCATCACTCCAATCGGTTTCAAAAAACTCGTTGAAGTCTTCGACCATCGTTAAAGCTTTGATGGTGTAGGTGTTTTCATTTCTTTGCAGAATAGGTGCATCATCATCAATATCATGCTCGTCTTCAATTTCACCGACGATTTGTTCTAATACGTTTTCAATCGTGACAATGCCAGCCACGCCACCATATTCGTCTACCACGATGGCCATATGATTACGGCGAGCCCGAAACTCACGTAACAACACATTCAAGCGCTTACTTTCAGGGATAAATACAGCAGGACGTAATATCTCACGCAGATCAAAATTGAAATCACCGCTGTTCACCACAGCCGTTAATAAATCCTTGGCGAGCAGGATGCCAATCACATCATCACGGTCATCATCCATCACAGGAAAGCGAGAGTGAGCCGTTTCAGTGACCAGTTTCAATGTTTCTTCAGGAGCAGCATCACGTGACACCATGACCACTTGTGAGCGTGGAATCATAATATCGCGGGCCTGCATTTGCGAAACGCTTAATGCACCTTCAACAATAGATAGCGCTTCTGAATCCAGAATATGCCGTTCAGAAGCTGAACGAATTAATTCAATCAGTTGTTCCTGATCTTGCGGTTCCAGAAACAAGTTACTGAGCTTTCGCACCCAGGATTGATTTGCTAAGCGACTCGGTCGTCCTTCACTCATGATTCCACTCCCTGCCATTCATAGGGATTAGCTATATTTAACTGATGCAGAATAGCTATTTCTAATGTTTCCATCTGTTCCGCTTCATCCGATTCAATATGATCATAACCTAATAAATGCAAACATCCATGGATCACCATATGTGCCCAGTGATGTAACTCGGCCTTACCTTGCTCTTGCGCTTCTTTTCTTACCACAGGCACACATATCACTAAGTCGCCTAATAAACGGGGTTCTAATTTAATGGGTGCATCAAAAGGAAAAGACAAGACATTGGTTGGCCCATTTTTGCCACGATACTGACCGTTGAGTTCAGCACTTTCTGTTTCATCGACTAAACGAATACTCAGTTCACAGTCTTCATTGACTTCGTCTAACGCTGCTTCAGCCCACTGAGTAAACAGTGACTCATCCGGTATATCACCATCATAAGCACACTGAAAATCCACTACCACGCTCATGCTTTTCGGTCAGCCTTATCGTATGCCAAGATGACTTTTTGTACCAGCGAATGTCGAACAACATCTTTTGCCTGGAAGAAAGTAAAGCCGATGCCGTCCACATCCTTCAACACTTCAATCGCATGACGCAAGCCAGAACGGGTTGAACCGGGCAAATCCACCTGAGTGATATCACCGGTAATGACCGCAGTGGAGTTGTACCCCATCCGGGTCAGGAACATCTTCATTTGTTCGATCGTGGTATTTTGCGCTTCATCAAGAATAATGAAAGACTCATTGAGTGTGCGACCACGCATATAGGCTAATGGCGCGACTTCAATCACATTGCGTTCCATTAACTTAGCCACGCGTTCAAACCCTAACATTTCATACAAGGCATCAAACAGCGGTCTGAGATAAGGGTCAACTTTCTGAGCTAGATCACCGGGCAAGAAACCAAGACGTTCGCCCGCTTCTACTGCGGGTCTAACCAATACAATGCGGCGACAAAAATCACGTTCGAGGGCTTCCACCGCACAGGCCACGGCAAGATAGGTTTTACCGGTACCAGCAGGCCCCACACCAAAGTTAATATCGTGGGTCATCACCCGACGTAAGTAGGCTTGCTGATTTTCACCACGGGCTTTAATCAAACCACGCTTGGTTTTAATCACCACTTCTTTATCAGGTTCACTGGCCGTAGCGACATCGTCACCACCACTTTTACGAATCGCCATATGAATCTGCTCAGGCGCTAATACGGTCTGCGCCGTTTCAGCATACAAGTCATGAATGACTTCCTGGATGAGTGTTAACGTATCTGCCGGGCCAATAATCTGAAAGTTCACGCCTCGATTATTGATTTCCACACCAAAGCCGCGTTCCATCATACGAATATGTTCATCCATATGACCACACAGATTGGCAAGACGAGGATTATCTGCCGGACTAAGCTCGAAGCTGATGCTATCGAGCGCTTGAGAAGTTTGAGTCACTATAGAATTCCGATGGGCTTAAAGTGCAACGCTATCAGCGAGTAATTCGCCGCGCAAGGAGTTGGAAAAGGCTTCTTCAATACGCACATCCACAAACTGACCGATAAGACTGCGGTCACCAGGGAAATTCACTACCCGGTTATTTTCTGTGCGACCGGCCATATCACCACCACCGCGATGAGCTTCGCGCTCAACTAAAATACGTTGTGTAGTGCCAATCATGGCTTTGGCATGCTCGTCTTCCAACTCACGTAAACGATCCTGCATGATTTGCAGACGGCGTTTCTTTTCTTCTTCTGAAACGGAATCCACGAATGCCGCAGCTGGTGTACCAGGGCGAGCGCTATAAACAAAGCTGAATGAATGATCGAATTTAATCTCGTTGATTAAATCCATGGTCGCCTGAAAGTCTTCTTCCGTTTCATTAGGGAAACCGACAATAAAGTCACTCGACATGCTTAAATTCGGTCTGACTTCCAGTAATCGGCGAATCTTACTTTTATATTCCAACGCGGTATGACCACGCTTCATCATCGTCAAAATACGGTCAGAACCCGACTGAACCGGTAAATGCAGATGATTCACCAACTCTGGCACTTCGGCAAAGGCCTCAATCAGGCTGTCAGAAAACTCAACTGGATGAGAGGTAGTAAAGCGAATACGTTCAATACCGTCAATTGCAGCCACGTAATGAATTAACAGCGCCAGATCAGCGGTTTCATCACCTTCAATCACCCCCTGATAAGCATTCACATTTTGGCCTAACAGGTTCACTTCACGCACACCTTGCGCCGCTAACTGACGAATTTCCCGCAGAATCGGGCCAACCGGGCGGCTGACTTCTTCACCACGGGTATAAGGCACCACGCAGAATGTGCAGTATTTACTGCAACCTTCCATCACTGAAACAAAGGCAGTTGGGCCATCCGCTTTCGGTGCCGGTAAATTGTCAAACTTCTCAATCTCAGGGAATGAAATATCAATGCTGGGTTTGCGGCTGATTTTGACCTCTTCCAACATGGCTGGAAGACGGTGCAATGTTTGCGGTCCAAAAATCAGATCAACATAGGGCGCACGCTGACGAATCGCTTCACCTTCCTGGCTTGCCACACAGCCACCCACACCAATAACCAAGTCGGGACGTGTATCTTTCCAGCGTTTCCAGCGACCAAGCTGGTGAAACACTTTTTCCTGTGCTTTTTCGCGAATCGAGCAGGTATTAAGAAGTAAGACATCCGCTTCTTCTGGAATATCTGTGGGTTCTAATTGGTGAGATGCCGCCAGGACTTCTGCCATTTTTGATGAATCATACTCATTCATCTGACAGCCGAATGTTCTGATATATAGTTTGCCAGCCATAGTTTCTGCTAAAGTCAAAGGGCGCACAGGATACTATTTTTTGCTTGATTAGTACATACAAGTGATTGTTTTTACTAATAACTGCAAATATAGTGTGGGAAGGAATAACAACAAGGAAGTGAATCATGGCAATCAAGGATTGGCCTGCCGATGATCGCCCTCGGGAAAAGCTTTTATTATCAGGTGCTAAGGCACTTTCTGATGCAGAGCTTCTGGCGATTTTTCTGCGCACGGGTGTAAAAGGATTTTCAGCTGTCGACTTGGCACGCAAACTCATTCATGAGTTTGGCTCTTTGCGACAATTACTAGAAGCGGACCAGCAACAGTTTTGTGAAGGTCATGGATTAGGTCAGGCGAAATACGTTCAGCTTCAGGCTGTTCTGGAAATGGGCCGCCGTCACCTGGAATCGAGTTTAAAGCATGGCGATGCCTTTACCGATGCTGACAACACCATGCGCTATATCAAACAACGTTTACGCGCCTATCCCCATGAAGTATTTGCTTGTCTATATCTGGATAACCAACATCGTTTTTTGTCCTTCGATGAATTATTTCGCGGCACCATTGATGGTGCCAGTGTTTATCCACGTGAAGTCGTTAAAGCAGCCCTAAAACATAATGCTGCAGCCATTATCCTGGCCCATAATCATCCGTCTGGTGTCGCTGAACCCAGTCAGGCCGATATTCATATTACAAAACGAATTAAGTCTGCCCTCGATCTCGTCGATATAAGAGTACTGGACCACATTATCGTTGGGGATGCCGAGGTCACCTCTTTGGCACAACGCGGTTGTATTTAACTGCGTCAATTGCCATAACGATAAGTGAAATGACCTATTTATCAGGTGTTTGATATCTCTACTATTGTCCAGTTTTTGAATTTAAATGGGTGAGAGAATCATGAGAAAGTCACTGAAATTATTCAGTCTGGGCTTTTTATTAACGCAGTGTATGAGTCTGTACGCTGCCGATAATGGGCTAATCGATGATGCCAGCCTGAGCTTGGGTAGTCTGGTTGTGTCATCAGACAGCACAGGACCACTAACTTCACGCAATCTGTCGACATCAGTTGATGTGCTGAACCAAGACCGGATTGAAGATCAGAATGTGAGTTACACATGGCAGCTTTTTGACCAGATGCCGGGCGTGATGCTGACCCAGTTCGGTATGGGTAATGAGTCTGGCAAAATTTCTTTTCGCGGCTTTAATGGCGAAGGTGAAGTCAATGCAGTGAAACTGCTGATTGATGGCATTCCCAGTAACCAGAATTCTGGCAATATGCCCTATCTGGAGTTACTGACACCTCTGGAAATCGAGAGTATCGAAGTGGTGCGGGGCACCAATGACCCGCGTTATGGTTTACATAATATTGCTGGTAATGCCGGTATTTTTACCCGTCAAGGCGGTAACTATAATAAAGCTCGTGTCACTTATGGCAGTTATGCGACACGAAATGTGCAGTTTATCAGTGGCATGGAAAGTAATGGCTTTTCCCAGAACTATGCGATTAGCTATTTAAATTCTAATCGTTATCGTCACCACAGTGATATCGAAAAAAGTACCTTCTCTGGTAAGTGGTTTTATACACCTAATGATGGCCGTGCCCAAATCGGCTTTATTGCCAGACATGGCAAAGCTGAAGCTGATGAAGCCGGTTATCTGACCCGGGCTGAGGCACATGATGATCCAGAGCAATCACGACCACACAATGCAGCAGATGGTGGTGATCGTATGATGAATCAGTTCAGCGCTCACCTTGATATTGATATCACGGATAATCTTTTCTGGAGCAGCAAAGCTTATTTAAATGAGTTAGATGAAGATCGTTATGTCACCTTTGCAGCAGGCGGCAACCATAACGAACGATTAACAGAAGAAGAACATAAAGGCGCGTTAACTACCTTAACCTGGCGACCGGATGTGAGCTGGGCACATGAGTTCAGCCTGATGGGTGGATTGAGTGCTGAATGGCAAAATAATGAAAGTCGTCGTTATCTGGTGGATCTGGACCGCAATAGAACAGCACAAAAACGTAATCAAAAATTCGATTTTGATATTTATGGTGGATTTATTCAGGCTATTTATAAACCGACTGAGAAACTGAAAATTGTTCCCGCGTTTAGGGTTGATACCGTTCGTGGCAGCTTAAATGATAATGGCACGCATCGTGAAATTAACGATTATGGCAATATCAACCAGCCAAAACTCAGTGCGGTCTATTCTTTTAATGATCAATACGCTCTGTATACCAACTGGGGTAAAACCTTCCAAGTCGCCGATGGTGCATCAAGTTATAAAAAAGTAGGTATTCCTGAACTAAGTCCATCTATTAACGAAGGCTGGGAAGTCGGACTTAAATTTACACCCACAGATTGGTTAAATGGGCGAATTGCTGTATGGCAACAAGTGGCATCAGATGAATACAAAAAACGCCTGGGCGATCCTGATGGCAACAGTGAGAATATTGGTAAAACCCAGCGTCGAGGCGTTGATTTTCAATTCAATGCACAAGCTTCTGACAAGATTGGTCTTTGGTTCGCGGCTTCATTTCAGGATTCAGAAATTATCAAAGCTGGTGCTACTACTCCTTTAAACAAAGGTAATGAAATTGATCACGTACCACACTACTTAGTAGATGCTGGTGTGGATTATCAGGCTACACCAAAACTTAAATTATCTTCCTGGATCAGCGCCCAAGATGATTATTATCTGAACCAGGAAAACGATACCAATAAATACGGTCAATATGTTTTAGTTAACGCTTCAGCCAGTTATGCACTGACTCAAAAAGTAAGATTAGATCTTGAGCTAAAGAATATTTTCGATCGCTATTATGAATATGTATGGTGGAGCACTGACTTCAATGAAACTTTACATTCACCGGCGGATGGTCGCTCGATATATGGCTCAATTCAATATGACTTTTAAGCATTAATGACAAAAGCGCGACAGCTTTGGCTGAAAATTCATACCTACCTGGGACTCAGCATTGGCATCATGCTGGTCTTACTAGGTCTGACGGGCAGCATTTTAGTGTTCTATTTACAATTCGATATCTGGTTAAATCCAGATATAGAAGCTGTCTCGACAGCCCCCGTCAGTCAGCAACAAGCTGTCTTTGATCACTTACAGCAGCAATTTCCAACACGAACTGATTCCTGGCGTATTGAACAGCCACTTCATTCAGGCTGGCCAATTATGGCGCGTTATTACACGCCTGTTGAAACACGTGATCTACAATTTGCACCATTGATGGTAACAATCGATCCCGCCACATTAGAGATCACCAGTAAACGCTTCTGGGGCGAATTTGTGATGACCTGGATCTACAATCTGCATTACAACTTATTACTGGATAAAAACGGCAAAACGTTTATTGGGATCATCGGCTTGATTAGTCTGATATCACTGATTTCTGGAATAATTCTGTGGTGGCCCGGCTGGCATAAATTGCAACAAGTGATGGCTTGGCGATTACGTACCAGTTATGCCAAAAAAGTGTTTGATCTGCATATTCTGTCTGGCAGTTATGGTTTCATTGTGTTGTTTATGCTCAGTTTAACGGGTGCAGCACTGGCTTTACCTTCACAGACTCAGCAGATTATCCGTGTTTTTTCTCCATTGGCTTCCAGCCCTATACTTGCTCGCTCACTGCAGCAGCAAGGAAAAAAACCTGTCATCTCAGCAGATACGGCGGTAGCGTCAGCTTTTAAATTATTCCCCAGTGCTGAGTTACGCTGGGTAGAGTCACCGGGGATCAAAAAAAATAGCTGGCGAGTCGTTTTCTATCAACAAGGCGAACCAAGCCGCCGTTTTCCACGAACACAAGTCTGGGTGAATGCGTTTACTGGTGATATTGTCGCTAGCCGCGATGGCTTAGCCGATAGTGCCGGAGATAAAGTCTTAAACTGGCTACACCCCTTACATAATGGCGAAGCTTTTGGGCTAACCGGCAGGATTATTGTGTTTATCTGTGGTTTTCTGCCATTAATTTTATTCATTACCGGCTTATTGCGCTGGCAACAAAAGCGGCACGCCAGAAAGCGCACCGCTTATCGCCATAGTTAATCTTCGTCCCAGTCTACCGGGGTATCTTTGAATACTTTTTTACCGGTAAACATAGCCGATACCAGGCCATTACGCTCCCGAAGCTCGCTGTAAACGACTCCCAGAATATGTAAGATGATGGCCAGACTCAGCACCCAGAATACGATCTCATGTATTTCTTTGAAGGGTGAACGAAAGTCACGCATTTGCTGATAAGCCGCTTCATTCACGCCGTCTTTTGAGTATGGCTGAACTAAGGCTTCTGTTTGTGGACTCTCTGCCACCCAGGCTTTAAAACTATCGCCAAATGGTGGCATATACACATCCGTACCACCAAGCACTAACCCTGTTACCGCCTGAGTCGTTAACAAGATAAACAACAAAGTCACCATTAAACGTGCCAGAGGATTATGTCCGGCAAAACCAACCGGCTTACCCTCATTGATGCTATCCAGGTAAAGTTGTCGTTGCTGTTTATACTTTTGTCCAAGCGGCAAAATAGCTGCCCAGCGACTAAATCGGTTACCAATAAAACTCCAAAACAACCGCACGGCAAGATTAATCACAAACACATACCCCACATATACATGCCATGTTTTTAACAGGATTTTGCCTTCTGTCGTTACGCCCAAGGCTTTACTGTTCATAATTGCCACACCAATAGCAATCAACCCAATAACCGACAATACGTTTATCCAGTGAAACCAGCGAACCATACGATCCCATACTGGATACTCTGTTAATGTTCTCGCCATTTGTTTTTTCATTTTTCTCTCTCTCCTTGTTTATCTACACGGCAATATTCGCCACTCCAGTCATGTAGATAAGGTGTGATGGTTTTATGCTCTTCTAGATGGGCCTGCCACCAATCTTTCAGAAAAATAAGCACTTGTTCGGGCCGCTTTTGATGTTTTGCATGCTCACAAACAACTTTGAATTCCGTGATTAGATTATCCATTTGCTGTTGATAGTTTTTCAGTTCTGGATACTCCGTTGAATTCAATATGCCTTCTTCTGTTTTGTAATGAAACACGATGTAACTTATCAGAAGCTTAACCGTGGGTAATAAGGACTCAAATTCCAGTCCTTGCTGGAGGAAATAATGCAGTGAATTTATGGTGGCGAGAATGGCTCTGTGCTGTTCGTCAATAATGGGCACTTGCTGACTGAACTCATCTTGCCATACCAGTAATAAAGGTCTATCCACGTCGTTCACTCCCGCAAGAAGCTATCGCATCAGACTGAGAATGGATATTTGATGGCTTCGTGATATTGGTAACCTTCAACCTGAAAATCATCCAGTGTGACCCATGTTTCCAGATCCTTTAATGACTTAATTTCCGGGTTAATGTGTAAGCTCGGTGAAGGATAAGGTTCACGTTTCAACTGTACATCGCGCATTAATTGCAATTGGTCTTCGTAAATATGCGCATTCACAATCTTATGGTAAGCCTTACCAGGTTTCAGCCCAGAAATTTGCGCCATGATTTTGAGTAAGAAAAATACCTGTACCTGATTGAAGTTAAGGCCCAGAGGCACATCACAAGAACGCTGGTAAGAGGTTAAATAGAGTGTATCGCCCAATACAGAGAAAGTGTGGGTATGCATGCAGGGTCTGAGACAGCCCATATCAAACTCACCCGGATTATAAAATGTCAAAATCTCGCCACGATCATCAACGCCACGCTTCAAGTCATCGGCGATTTTTTGTAACTGATCTAATGTTGAGCCATCAGGTTTTTGCCAGCGACGGCCCTGAACACCATACACCCGTCCCATATCATCATCACCTTTGCGGTGGGGATTATTAAGCCAGTCTTTATTATCATTGGCATTGGCATCCCAGGTGCGACAACCAATCGCCCGAAAATCTGCTGCATTGTCATAACCACGTAAATATCCCAACATTTCAGCAATGGCCGCTTTCCAGTAACTCTTTCGTGTGGTGATTAAGGGGAACTGATTATTGGCCACGTCATATTCCAAATCAGCATTAATCACGGTCAGGCAACGTTTACCCGTCCGTTCATTTTCAACCCACTCACCTTCGTCGATAATACGTTGGCATAAATCCAGATACTGTCTCACTCAGAAGACTCCAATTCTCGCTGCAAAATTGCTGATGATTTTGGCATTGCTAGGTCAGACAGACAACCTCATTAAGGGGACAGATTATATTTCTGCATTCGATATAACAGCGTATCGCGGCTAATACCTAATAAACGGGCGGCTTTAGAGCGATTACCCGCCGCCATATCCAATGCCTGCTCAATTAAGTCCAGCTCCACTTTTGCGAGATCGATACCACTGGCCGGCAGCACAAACTGATGTTGCTCTATGGCCACTTCGGGGCGCATCTCTCTCGGTAAATCAGCCGGTTGCAATAACTCACCGACATGCAAAAGCGCCAGACGTTGACACAGATTCTGTAGCTCACGGATATTACCAGGCCAGCGGTAATGGACAAGGCTCTGTTCCGCTTCTCTCGATAGCCTGACCACCGCATTATTACCAGCAAACTCTTTCAGGTAATGTTTCATCAGTAGTGGAATGTCTTCGGCACGATTACGTAAGGCTGGTAACTCAATTGGCACCACCTGTAAGCGATAAAACAAATCCGCCCGGAATCGCCCGGCTTTCACTTCCGCAGGCAAGTCAGCACTGGTCGCTGCCAGAATACGAACATCGGCCACATGCAAACGATGACTTCCCTGTAACTGACACTCGCCTGCTTCCAGAAAACGTAAGACTTTTGCCTGAACAGATAATGGTAAAGCATCGACTTCATCCAAAAAGACCGTGCCACCTTCTGCCGCCAGCAGCCGTCCTCGAAAGGTGACTTCGCCTTGCTCATTACTTCGACCAAACAAATCCAGTTCGACATCTTCTGTAGGTAATGCAGCACAGTTAATCGTTATCAGAGCATTATCACGTCGGCGGCTCTGCTCATGCAGACTTGAGGCAATTAACTCTTTACCAGTACCCGTTTCGCCACTGATAAGCACACTGGCATCACTCAAGGCAATCATGGGCAATGTACGCAGAATATGGGTTAAATCAGGCGATTGACCTAAAATTTTACTCATAACGCTTACCCCTGCATCTGATGTTGATGATCAGGCATGGCATGATGCTCATGCAGACTTTCCATCGGCCAGAACAAGGTCGCTAATGCCATCAGAATAATCAGTATCCCCGCGGCTTTTCGTAAGTTAGGTGAGCGTCCGAGCGCTGCTAACATACCGGTAAACAAACCTGCCCCCATCACCGCCGGTAAGGTGCCAGCCCCGAATGACAACATCACCAGACCACCTTTGATCGGGTCACCGGCAGTGGCTGCTACAGCCAGTGCAGCATAAACCAAACCACAGGGCAGCCAGCCCCAAACCATACCCAAAAAAAACGCCTGACTGCCTTTTCTTACCGGTAACAGTTTTTGCCCAATAGGCTGCAATAATCGCCATAAAGGTGCGCCCATGCGTTCGGCACGAGCAAATTTAGGGAACCAGCCAGCCAGATATAAGCCCATTGAAATCATAATGATGACTGACAATACCCTGAGTATCCAATGTGCGTTAAGTTGGGTCAGTGGTGTGCTTAACAGACCAACGATAATGCCAGCAAAGCTATAACTCAGAATACGACCGACATTGTAGTTAAACACAAACGGTAACATCCGCCGCTGACTCTCTCTCACCTCTTTCGGCAAGCTCAACGTCAATGCGCCAATCACCGAGCCACACATCGCAATACAATGCACTGTACTGAATAAACCGAGTAAAAAAGCCGTGATATAGGAACTGGTAATAGCAGCCATGCTTACAGTCTTCTCTTATTTTTTTGATTAATTATCAGGTTAGCACGCCTTTTCAGCATGAATTTGTGTCATTTCACCTACTACTTATTGAAAAAACACACTTCTTAATAACGATAACTTCCTATTATTTTTGGTTGGGTTATCTGAGAGAGAAGATAAATGAAACGTACCAGTCTGTCACTTAGCATCATGCTGAGTTTATTCCTACCATCACTTGTACATGCCGAACACAAGCACGATATTGAAGAACTAGAGAAAGTCACTGTGTCTGGCGAAGCCATTCAACCGTTACCGCAAGACAGTGCCGGACTTGATCTGCAGGCACTTAAATCAAAACGTGCTCAATCAAGTGATACGGCTTCTCTATTGAAAGGTATTCCTGGTGTCTCCTTATATGGGGCTGGTGGTGTATCCAGTCTGCCAGTGATTCATGGTTTAGCGGATGATCGTCTTCGGATTAAAGTTGATGGGATGGATCTGATTTCAGCCTGTGCTAATCATATGAATCCGCCACTGTCATACATTGCGCCGAATAATATTGCTGAATTAAAAGTGTATTCAGGCATTACACCAGTTAGTGCTGGTGGCGACAGTATTGGCGGGACTATCATCGCCAAAAGTAAACAACCTGAGTTTGCTAAAGATGCTGACAGTGTTTTGTCAAAAGGGGAAATTGGCGCCTTCTACCGTAGTAATGGTGATGCGCGGGGTGCTAACTTGTCAGCCACTTTGGCTACGGATAATTTTAGTCTGAACTATACTGGCTCAACTAGTAAAGCCAATAACTACGATGCGGCGAATAACTTCAAGGCTGCTGAGCCAGCAGCCTCAGATAGAGGTTGGTTGGATGGCGATGAAGTCGGTTCCACCGCCTATGAAACACGTAACCATGCTTTGAATCTTGGTTTTAAGCTCGATAATCACTTATTGCAGTTAAAACTGGCACATCAGGATATCCCTTACCAAGGTTTCCCCAATCAACGTATGGATATGTTGGAAAACCGCAGTAATAGTATAAATCTTATTTATAACGGTCTTTTTGACTGGGGTTCATTGGAGACATCTCTATATAAAGAAAAAACACATCACAAAATGGATTTTGGTGATGACAAGCAATACATGTACGGAACAGCGACAGGGATGCCGATGGAAACCGAAGGTGATAATCGCGGCTTAAGCGTTAAAGCTGAGATTAATGCCAATGAGCGTGATTTATACCGTGTCGGTACCGACATCCAGCGCTATCGTCTCGATGACTATTGGGAAGCCTCTGGTGGCATGATGATGGCACCAAATACATTTATCAATATCAATAATGGTCAGCGTGATCGTTATGCTGTATTTGCTGAATGGGAAGCCGACTGGACCTCAAAATGGACAACATTGGCTGGCATTCGTCATGAAACTGTGAAAATGGATGCCGATAATGTTCAGGGTTATCGAGATAGCATTTATGGTGCTGACTCATCAGTATTCAATAATACAGATAGAAGTAAAACAGATAATAATCTTGATTTGACATTGTTGGGCCGTTTTACCCCTTCTGATAATGCCAGTTATGAATTTGGTTATGCGCAGAAAACACGCTCTCCTAATCTTTATGAACGCTATGCATGGTCAACGGTTGGGATGGCTATGAAGATGGTCAATCTAGCTGGTGATGGCAATGGTTATGTCGGTAATGTAGATTTAGATCCTGAAATTGCTCATACCATTAGTTTTACTGCGGATTGGCATGATGCAGCTAAAGAAGATTGGAATGTGACGTTCACTCCCTACATCAGTTATGTTGATGATTTTATTGATGCCAAACGTTGTAGTGGTGGCACTGGTATGTCGGCATGCACAACAGCTAACCTGACTGCAACAGATAACTTTGTCTACCTGCAATATGACAATGTCTCAGCGAAGTTATATGGTGCTGATTTATCTGTGGCCAAACACCTTTATCATGATGACCAGATTGGTCATATCAGTGGCCAAGCGGTGTTCAGTTATGTCAGGGGTAAAAACCGTGATACTGGCGACAATCTCTATAACATCATGCCATTGAATGCGACATTCACTTTGCAGCATGCTAAAGGTGCCTGGCATAACACAGCAGAATGGCAAGTGGTCGCTGCTAAAGATCAGGTAAACGATGAACGGAATGAACAGGAAACAGCGGGCTATGGCTTATTAAACTTGCGTACCAGTTATGAGTGGAAACAAGCACGTGTTGATTTTGGTATCGACAATGCTCTGGATAAAGCTTATAGCGAACCATTATCAGGTGCATACACAGGTCAAGGAGCGACAATGGGCACAGCTGTACCTTGGGGTGTTACCGTTCCAGGTATGGGCCGCTCATTCTACACGGCGCTTAGTTATTCTTTTTAATGAATACAAGGTGTCTCTGAACCTATTCAGAGACACCTTTCTTCATTTAACTTAGGCTACCACGCTCAATTTCAAATCCACTTTTTTCAGTTGTTCCACTTCATGAGCCAGGTCGGCTTCAGTTAATGGATGTTCTTTTAACCAGCCATCAGGCAAAACCAATAACATCTTTTTACCGTCTAATTTCAACTTGATATAGGTATCTGCATGCTCAGAACGACCGCGGTTAAAGACCATGGAAAGTCTTAGCAGCACCGTTAAGCGCTGTGTGGTTAACTGCATTTCATCGGATAATTTATTGATATGTTTTTTCGGGAATGAACGCCGCTGCCCTCTGACCATCACCGATAAGGCATGCTGTTCTTCACGGGAAAAACCGGGTAAGTCCGAGTGTTCCACCAGATAAGCCGAATGTTTATGGAACTGGTTATGAGAGATAGACAGTCCTACTTCATGGAGTTTACAGGCCCATTGCAGACGATGCAGTAACTCGTCGTGATCCAGCTCCCACTCATGCGCCACTTGTTCATACAATTGGGTTGCCATCACCGCAACACGTTCGGCATGCGCCTCATCAACGTGATAGCGACGCATCAAGGCCAGCACGGTGCGATCACGCTCATCATCGTGCTGAATGCGGCCTAGCAGGTCATACAATAACCCTTCTCTTAAAGCGCCATCGGATACAATCATTTTTTCAATACCGAGTCGCTCGAACGCAGCAGCCAAGACACACAAGCCGCCAGCCAAAACATTATTTCGCTCTTCAGACAGCCCTTCGAACTTTGCCTCTTCCACACTGCCGGCTTCAATAAGATGGTTAACCATCTTCTCCAGCGCCTTGCCGGTAATCACACCATCATCAGCCCAGCCGTGTTCTTTGCAAATATTGGCGACCGTACGAATAGTACCCGATGCCCCAACAGCCTCCTGCCAGCCAGCCTGACGATATGGTCGCTGGATATAACGAATACGTCTTGCCGCTGCCAGCATCGCATGTTGCATCTGTGTCGCGGTGGTTTTGCCATCAGCAAAAAACTTCTGTGAAAAACTGACACAGCCCATTTCCAGACTCTCACGCATCAAGCCCTTGAAGCCATCACCAATAATAAATTCAGTACTGCCACCACCGATGTCCATCACTAAACGGCGGCTGTCATCAAATGCCAATGAGTGAGCCACGCCAAGATAAATAAGTCGGGCTTCTTCTTCACCAGTAATAATTTCAATCGGATGCCCGAGCGCAAGCCGGGCCTGGCGCAGAAAACGCCTTGAATTATGTGCGATACGAAGGGTATTGGTGCCCACCACCCTGACGCTGCCATAAGGTAAATCTTTTATACGCTCACCAAACCGCTCCAGACAAGCTATAGCACGCTCCTGAGCTTCCAGTGATAGGTAGTGATGTTTATCCAGTCCAGCACGGAGCTGTACCATTTCCCGAAGTCTGTCGACCACTTGAAAATGGCCATCTCGCATTCGGGCGATGATCATGTGAAAGCTGTTAGAGCCGAGGTCCACCGCCGCCAGCACATCATGATTTGTTTCTTCCATAGCACCTGTCAGTTCGTTTTTCGGTTTATTCTGCACTAGCTGGTTGCTGGTGAACAATGTTAAATCATCTTTTCCATAAAAAAAGCCTGGTCTCAAACGCAACCAGGCCCTTTTTAGTCGTGACGAAAATCCTCTTTTTTTATTCAATAAGTTGACCTTTAATCACTTGTTCGGCTTTTTCGATACTCAAATGGCGCACATCTTTACCTTCCACCAGATAAATAATGTGTTCACAGATATTATTAGCATGATCACCAATACGTTCCAATGAGCGCGCAGACCACATCATATCAATCACGCGAGTAACGGCGCGGGTATCTTCCATCATATAGGTCATTAACTGACGTAAAATCGCCTCATATTCGGCATCGACTTCACGGTCTTCTTTTGCCACGCGTAAAGCCATATCGACATCAAATCGCGCAAAAGCATCCAATGCATCACGTAACATGCCACGCACATGATTACCCATGGCTTGCAGCTCACGGTAATTATGCTTGGGACGATCTTTCTCAGACAGATTCAGTGCCATTCTGGCAATACGTACAGACTCATCACCAATGCGTTCCAAATCGGTAATAGTTTTTAATATGCCCGAGACAAGGCGTAAATCCCCTGCCGTTGGCTGGCGAAGCGCAATAATCTGAATACATTCTTCATCGATGCTGACTTCTAATGAATTGACCTCATCGTCGTAAGCAATCACTTCACGGGCAATATCGGCATCACCTTTAATCAGGGCTTCCATCGCGTTATGAACTTGCTGCTCGACTAGACCACCCATCGCTAAAACACGAGAACGGATATCCTGTAATTCATTCTCAAATTGTTGCGAAATATGTTGGGAATTAGTTGTAACCATATGCGTCTCTCCTCAGCCCGGATTAACCGTAACGGCCGGTAATATAATCTTCTGTTTGTTTTTTACTTGGGTTGGTAAAGAGTTCATCGGTAGCACCAAACTCAATTAATTCGCCCATATACATAAACGCGGTGTAATCAGATACCCGCGCCGCTTGCTGCATATTATGAGTCACGATCACGATCGTATACTTTTCTTTCAGTTCGTAAATCAACTCTTCGATTTTTAAAGTAGAGAGTGGATCCAGAGCCGAAGCCGGTTCATCAAGCAGCAATACTTCAGGTTCGATAGCAATAGCACGGGCTATCACTAGACGTTGCTGCTGACCACCTGACATACCCATTGCTGACTCGTGAAGACGGTCTTTAACTTCATCCCATAAGGCGGCACCTTTTAATGATTTTTCGACCACTTTATCCAAAGTGGAACGATCATTGACACCTTGTAGACGTAGGCCATATGCCACGTTTTCATAAATCGATTTAGGAAATGGATTGGGCTTTTGAAAGACCATACCCACCTGACGGCGTAAATCTGCCACATTCACTGAGGGTGAATTAATTTCCATCTCATCCAGCAATAACTGACCTTCCATACGCACAGAATCAATCAGATCGTTCATACGGTTAAAGCAGCGTAGTAAGGTCGATTTACCACAACCACTTGGGCCGATAAACGCGGTCACTCGATTTTTCGGAATCTGCATATTGATATTGTGCAAAGCCTGTTTATCACCATAAAACAGGTTAAAGTCTTTGACTTGCAGGCACAGCGTTTCATTAGCCAGGTTCACACGAGGCCCTCTTTGCATCGATTCAATATCAATGCCTCGCGATACATTTTTCTGTTCTTTCACTGCTTCCATCGTTTAACTCTCACTTGCTTTATAAGTTTCTCGCAGACGATTACGAATACCAATCGCTGCCAGGTTCAGCACAACAATAATCAATACCAACAAAAACGCCGTGGCATAGACCAGCGGTCTGGCGGCTTCGACGTTCGGGCTTTGGAAACCCACATCATAGATATGGAAACCCAGGTGCATAAATTGACGATCTAAATGCAGGTATGGCGCAATATTATCTATTGCCAGTGACGGTGCTAGTTTCACCACCCCAACCATCATCAACGGAGCCACCTCACCTGCCGCCCTGGCAACTGCCAGAATTAAGCCCGTCATCATCGCCGGTGCAGCCATTGGCAATACTGTTCGCCACAAGGTTTCTGCTTTTGTCGCCCCAAGCGCCAGACTACCTTCACGAATCGCTCTAGGAATACGTGATAAGCCTTCTTCGGTAGCCACGATGACCACTGGCACTGTCAAAATTGCTAAGGTCAGCGATGCCCACAGTAATCCAGGTGAACCGAAGGTAGGTGATGGTAGTTTGGCCTGGAAGAAAATCTCATCAACACTGCCACCAATGAAATAAACAAAAAAACCAAGACCAAATACACCATAGACGATGGATGGCACACCAGCCAGATTATTGACCGCGATACGAATCAATCGAACCACTGCACCTTGCTTGGCATATTCCTTTAGATAAACAGCTGCAATCACCCCAAACGGCGTGACCAGTACAGACATGATCATCACCATCATGACTGTACCGAAAATCGCCGGGAAAATACCACCTTCCGTGTTTGCTTCACGCGGCTCACCAGATACAAACTCCCAGGCATTGTGGAAATACTGGCCCAGCTTCTGCAGCGTAGTCATCGCATTCGGTTTATATGCCTGCACGATTTTTGCCATGGGTATTTCGGCTTCACGGCCATCAGAAATCTTGACGGTGATTTGATCACGATTCAGCTCTGAATATAATTCATCCAACTCTTCACGAATTTTTGCATAACGGGTATTGAGTTGTTTACGTTCCTCTTCAATTTCCAGATACGGTGCCGTGCCTTTTTCAACCTTATCGAGCTCTAATCGACGCTCTTCAATTCGCAGTTCTTCGAGACCATGATTGATCTTACCGATATCTGACTTTTCGATATCTTTTATCTTTTTATACAAAGCATTGCTGCGTTCTAGGCGTTCCTGAAACGCCTCCCAGGCTTGCTCACCTTCTGCGACAACCTCACCTTTTTGTTTAACGTTAACCAGATAACCATAAAAATTACCCCACTCGCGTCGCTCTATCGAGATCAGGCCGTCAGGTTTTTGTGTGTCTTCGATCCAGGGATCGTTAATCCAACGAAAATCGAGACCAAAAAAGTCACGGTTACCTATTTTTAATAAGGTTCGATTAGCCGTTTCCTGACCTTCAGGTAGATGTACCCCCGAGAGCGCCAAACGAGCGGCAGGCACGGTTTCATGATCAACTCTTTCGCCTACCAGCATGATTTTTTCTTCGCCGGGTTCGGCATAGGTCAGCTCAACGATATCAGCAGGCCAGAAATGGCTTAACCCACGTACAGCGATTAGACCAATCAAGCCAACTACCATCACCAGACTGATACTAACGGCACCGGCATTTAACCAAACCCAGGGCTTACCGCTATCAAACCAGATTTTCATTGAAGAACGTTGTTTCATTCTGTTTCCTAACTACAGCGAGCTGTATTTATTACGTAAGCGCTGGCGCACAATTTCAGCGACCGTATTCAAGATAAAAGTCGCTAAGAACAAGACCAGTGCGGCCAGGAACAATACCCGATAGTGAGAGCTGGCAACTTCAGCCTCTGGCATCTCTACAGCAATATTGGCGGATAACGCTCTGAAGCCCTCAAAGATATTGAAGTCCATAATTGGTGTATTACCGGTGGCCATCAATACAATCATCGTTTCACCAACAGCACGGCCTAAACCAATCATTACTGCTGAGAAAATACCAGGGCTGGCTGTCAGCAGCACAACTCGTGTCATGGTTTGCCATGGTGTTGCTCCTAACGCTAACGAGCCAATCGTCAGGTGTTTTGGCACACCAAAAATCGCATCTTCAGTAATGGAGAAAATCGTCGGAATCACCGCAAAACCCATGACCAGTCCTACTACCAGCGAATTACGCTGGTCATAATTAATACCGACATCGTTTAAAAATTGCGGCATATTGCCATCAAATAGCCACAATTCAATCGCACCACTGGTCGCCATCGAGACATAACCGACTAACAACACAATTGGAATCAACACCGCCGGCTCCCAGCCATCAGGAATGCGTTCGCGCCAGGCTTTAGGTAATTTTGTCCAGCCCCAGGCAGTCAAGATAATCATCACCGGCAACATGAACAGCAATGTAAATACACCAGGCAAATGGTCTTCGACTAATGGTGCTAACCATAAACCAGCGAGGAAACCTAAAATAACCGTTGGCAAAGCTTCCATAATTTCGATGGTCGGTTTCACAAAACTACGCATTCTGGGCGACATAAAATAGGCGGTAAAAATCGCGCCCATTATCGCTAGAGGAACAGCTACCAACATCGCGTAGAAGGCCGCTTTGATGGTGCCGAAAGTCAGTGGCGTTAAACTAAACTTGGGTTCAAAGTCATTACTGGCTGATGATGACTGCCAGATATATTCAGGTTTATCACGACTTTCATACCAAACCTTTTCCCATAATGAATGCCAGGAGATGTCAGGGTGTTCGTTATGGATATCCAGTAACTTCACATCGCCATTATCAGTCATGCTGATAAGACCATTTGCTCGTGGTGAGAGACCAATAACCGCTTCACTGTCGACATACGGTTCAACCAATAATGTCCGGTGAGCGGTGGTGTGATAAATCCCCAAATGGCCGGTTTTATCCAGCGTTAAGAAGCCTTTACGGGCTTGCTCTGGGGCAATGGCAATAATCGGGCTGCTCTGTGCATCGAAACTACGCACATTGTGTAAGGTGTAGTTATTGTCTTTGTCTCTGACCGGAAACCATTGATCAATCTGACCATCGCTGCGTCCCACTAGAATAGAAATACCGCCTGTCAGAAATTCAAAGCTGGTGATATCCACGCCTGTGGGTACCGCTTTGATTTTCTGAATTAAACGCGGTTTATCTAGCTGCTGAACATCATAGTAATAAATAAAGCCCTTATCATCGGCCAGATAAAGCTCACGTTGATCAACATCCAGTTTGACCTGAGTCAGATCACTGACATCCGTTAAGGGGATCTCATGCTTTTCTTCGTTAATGGTAAATTGGGTGTCATCAAGGAAATCCACTTCTTTTTCAAAGCGTTTCAGTATTAGACGCTTATCCTCGGTGTAAGCAATGAATGTTGTTTTATCTTCATAACTCTGAACAGAAAGCAGATTGATTGACTTGCCTTGATCATCAATCACAACATGCTTTTCACCTAATGGATAAGTGACTTCAGGCACAATCACGCGTTGTGTTCCGGTTGGATAAGTGACTTTATATTTTTCTTTAATGACTAATGCGCTGCCATCATTAAAACCATAACTAAATACACCTGTCGTTGCGGCACCAGCACTGACAGTGCTGATGGTTTTCCCCGCCAAAGGCAGTGAGGTTTCGGTCATTGTTTTGCCAGTTTTGGCATCAAAAAAACGTACCATACCGCTAGCTTCGACAGCCATGGCTACCGTGTTGTATTCATTCAGGGATAAAAAGACAGGTTGTTTAAAATCGCTGTGATATGTCGCTTCTGTCTTCAGACTTGCCCCTTGAAATAAGGGCATCACCACATAGAGCAGATAAAAGAAAATCAGCACAATAGCCAGGATGACTGAAATACCACCCACTGCCACACCATATTTGGCAATACGATCTTTCACCTCACGCCATGCACGTCTGCGATTTGCTACTTTGGATCCTGGCGCAGGTAATACACTATCTTCGACTGTTTGTTCTTGCATCTAGCGATACCACTTCATTTATTTTTCAGCTTTATTTATTGCTAAACATACTGACTTAGAGCATTTTTAGCGATAAATTTAGAAAAAACGCCCCGTAAAAACGAGGCGTCTTCCTGATCATGACAAATGCTGTTTTATTGCAGCTTTTGCAGTTCTTTTTCTACAACTGAGTCTGGTAGTGGAATATAACCATCTTTTACTACCACTTTTTGACCCACTTTTGACAGGATCATTTTAATGAATTCACGGTCAATTGGCGCTAATGGTTTATTAGGCGCTTTGTTGATGTAAACGTACAAGTAACGTGAAAGCGGGTAAGAACCATTCGCTGCATTATCTAATGTTGCAGGAATCATTTTACCGCCCTCTTCTTTAGCTAAAGCAAGTGCTTTAACACCAGACGTTTTATAACCGATACCTGAGTAACCAATACCGTTAAGCGATTTTGTCACACCTTGAACAACAGATGCTGAACCTGGTTGCTCATTTACGCTGTTTTTGTAATCACCTTTACATAAAGCGTGATCTTTAAAATAACCATAAGTACCGGAAACAGAGTTACGACCATAAAGTTGGATGTTACCTAAATCCTGACCTAACTGTTTCCAGTTAGTAATGTCTTCTGGGTAACCACAGGTGCGGGTTGCAGAGAAAATCGCATCCACTTGAGGAATAGTCAGACCATCAATTGGGTTGTCTTTGTGCACATAGACAGCCAAGGCATCGATAGCGACACGAATTGGTGTGGCTTTGTAGCCATATTTTGCTTCAAATGCCGCGTCTTCTTTATCTTTCATTTTGCGGCTCATTGGACCAAAGTTAGAAGTACCTTCAGTCAATGCAGGTGGCGCAGTTGAAGAACCTGCAGCCTGAATTTGAATACTCACATTTGGGTATTCACGTTTGAACTCTTCAGCCCACATTGTCATCAAGTTAGCTAATGTGTCTGAACCAACACTCGATAAGCTGCCTGAAATACCGCTCACTTTTTCGTAGTCAGGTAAAGCAGGATCAATATCACCAGCGAATGTCAGAGGCGAGAAAGCCATCGTCATTGCAGCACCTAGCAGAGCAAGGTTTTTCTTGAACATAGTGTTCAACTCCCAAAAATTAAAAGAAAAAAGCAACGTTATTAACGTAAGCGCTAGGTAGTATGAGTTTAGCGTGTGACAAGGATATGAAAAATATATGACAAAGAGATGACAGAGGCATTTTTTCTTTGTTTAACGGGCATTTATACCGGGATTTTCTCCACTGCTGCTGTCTCAGGAAAGCAACATTTAAAACTGCTACCTTTGCCTAACTCGCTAGTGATAATCAGTCTTGCACCATGTCTTTGCAGCACGTGTTTGACGATCGCTAAGCCCAGCCCTGTGCCGCCAGCATCACTACTACGACCTTTATCAACACGGTAGAAACGTTCTGTCAGACGATCCAGGTGATGAGCCGCTATACCTTCCCCTTCATCAGTTACTTCAATGCAGACACCATCTTCTGTTTCACGCCAGCTGAGTGTGACCTTGCAACCCGCAGGAGTATATTTCACCGCATTAAATACCAGATTAGATATTGCACTACGCACTTCACCCAAGTCACAAATCAACCATTTATCTGTTTCCAGATTGAGACTGAACTGATGCTCATGGTAATGCTCCAATGCCTTGGCATCCTCAATGATGGAATGTAGCAACTTATCTACATCAGTAGGAATACGACGTAATGATTTTTCCCCGGTCTCCAACTGAGATAAGACCAATAAGTCCTTAATCATCAGATGCATACGTTCACTTTGCTGGCGCATTGCTGGCAGAGCCATTTTCCACTGTTCCGGATCGGTATCTTCAGTAAACGCTTCCAGATAGCCTCGTAAAACAGTTAGAGGTGTTTTTAATTCATGCGAAACATTAGCAACAAAGTCACGACGCATACGCTGAAGTTTGATGGTCTGGGTAATATCACGGGCAATCAATAATCGGCCCGAGCCCATGTAGTTCACTAGCTTGACTTCCAGCTGCACATCTTCATTCAACGGTGATTTGACCGTCGTCGTGCCGCCTAGGTGGATATGATTTTCCAGTAAGTGCTGAAAAGCAGGTTCACGAATGAGATTATTGATCCTGACATTGTTATCCCGGGGCCAGCGTACGCCTAATAACTCCCGAGCGGCCTGATTTGCCCAATCCACTTCGCCAAACTCACCCAAGACAACGATGCCATCCGGTAATGCGGCTGTTGCTGATTGAAAGCGTTTAAGGTATCCGGTTAGTTTTCTTTTCCGATTACTATTTTGTTGACGCATCTGCTCAATCTGACGACAGACATCATCAATGACCCCTTCCGCACTGGGCGATCGGCGTTTTTTGGGTTTTTGTAACCAATACCAGAGTTTGTACCAGTTATGCTGAAGCCACAAAGCATAGGCCAAAGTGGCAACAAACATAAACGCCATCATTTGACCAAATAACAGCCCAACAAAACCTGCCAGACTGACTAGTGTCAGTAGCCGCCAATTATCCCATTGCATATTTCAGTTCGCTTAATCGACTGAAAAACGGTATCCAACACCTCGAACGGTCTGGATAAATTGATCATGGCCTGTTGGCTCAAGTGCTTTGCGCAAACGACGTATATGGACATCGACGGTACGTTCTTCAATGTACACGGTATCGCCCCAGACATAATCCAGTAACTGTGAGCGACCATACGCACGTTCAGGATTTTTCATGAAAAAGTGTAATAAGCGAAACTCGGTAGGCCCTAATTCAACACGCACATCATCAACAGTGACACGATGACTTTTGGTATCCAGCACTAAATTGCCAAACTGAAGTTTCTGAGCATCTTCATTTTCGGGCGGCTGGCAGCGACGTAATACCGCTTTAATACGAGCGATAAGCTCAGGTGGTGAGAAAGGTTTATTGACATAGTCATCAGCGCCCACAGCAAGGCCTTTGACCATATCTTCACTTTCACCTTTGGCAGTGAGCATAATGACGGGAATATTGGCCAGAAACTCATTAGCACGTAGACGACGAATAAATTCAATGCCATCAATGCCAGGTAACATCCAGTCCAGTAAAATCATATCGGGTTGGTTATTTTTTAATACGTCCAAACCAGATTCTGCATCACCAACCGACTCGCAGGTCAGACCGGCCTGTTTCAGGGTGAACGTCAACATATCCCTGATGGCGACATCATCTTCAACCACTAATACGCTTGTAGCCATAAATTCATCCCAGTATTTCTTCAATCATAATCCAAGTATCTTACCTCTGAATTATGACAATTTCGTAACAACAGTATTTTTCTTACCATTGCAGGCTACTTTATAGACTATCTGAAAAATATAAAGCCACAATTTCCGCTGGAAAATGTGGCTTTATGACAGTTTTATGTCAAAACATATAGCGTTGTTTTAACTCATAATTCCCTTAATCATATAAAACAACGATGCAGCTAATACCGCGGCAGCAGGGACAGTGATTAACCAGGCTGTAACAATCTTTTTAACAATATCGCGTTTGACGTAAAGACTTTTCTTTTCTTTCTTCAATACTTTTTTGGCTTTTTTGAGCGTGTCTTTTTCACGGTCAATTGAGCTATATAACTGAGTGATACGCTGGTAATCAGCCGCTGACTTTTGCTTTTTATCGAGCAACATATTCAGCTCACTCCGTAATGCGCTCAATAAACGTTTTTCTTCCTGAATTTCTTGTTTATCCCGCTCAATTTCTTGCTTCAGGCTACTCGACTTATCCATCCATTCGCGTAAGAACCCCACCCCAAATACACCACCAATCGCAATATGCGTCGAGCTCACAGGCAAACCTAACTGACTGGCGATAATAACCGTAATAGCGGCTGCCATCGCAATAGAAAATGCACGCATTTGATCCAGTTCAGTAATTTCACCACCCACGGTGCGAATCAAACGAGGACCATATAGGCCCAGCCCAAGCGCAATACCAAAGGCACCGACAGCCATTACCCAGAAAGGTATACCGGCTTTAGCATTAATGCCACCAGTCATCACAGCATCATGAATCGCTGCCAGTGGCCCGATTGCATTAGCCACATCATTCGCCCCATGAGCAAAACTCAATAAAGCCGCAGCAAAAATTAATGGGATGGTAAACAGAATATTGATGCTTTCACGATCGTTTTTCAGCTTGGGTAAACGACGGCGCAATGAGGCTTTGACTAAAAAGAAGGAAATAAAAGCGACGATCAAACCAATAGTTGATGCTTGCAACATGCTTGGTTTATCGACGATGTCGACGGTGAACAACCAGTCATTGACCAAGGTTAAGAATTTCGGCCAGATATGTTTCAGGCCTTTTAAGACCAGATAAGTCACAAATGCCCACGCCATAATCGAGACATACACCGGCACCCATTTCAGTGAGGCGGCTATTTTGTTTTCCTGAAAGATGATGGTTTTTTTGATAGCAAACAAGAAAGCGGCGGCCACCACACCACCAATCACTGGAGAAATTACCCATGAGCCCACTATGGCACCCATCGTGCCCCAGTTCACAATCTTAAAGCCTGCTGCGGCAATGCCCGCCCCCATCACACCACCGACAATAGAATGCGTGGTTGAAACAGGTGCACGAGCAAATGTCGCCATATTTAACCAGAGTGCAGCTGCTAATAATGCGGCCATCATCGCCCAGATGAAAGTATCACTCTCCTGACCAAAGGCATTGATATCGATGATGCCGTTTTTAATCGTGGAAACCACATCGCCACCAGCAATAATGGCGCCGCTGGCCTCAAAGATCATCGCGATGACAATGGCACCAGTCATTGTCAAAGCTTTGGAACCCACTGCAGGCCCGACATTGTTGGCAACATCATTGGCACCGATATTCATTGCCATATAAGCGCCAAAGACAGTGGCTATTGCCAGAAAGAGATTATTGGGAACGCCGCCACTGGTCACAAAGCTGTAGCCGAGCACGGCCACCATAAAAAAAAGGGCCATGCCGATTCTGGTTAGTTCAGCATGACTCTTCTTATAGGCTTGTTTTTCAATTTTATGGATGTCTTTTATTTCCACGATGATTCCGTTAATAACTACCCAAAACGGCGCAATTATTACAGCAATGTGACATGAGGCATACCCCAGACAAGACCGATGTAACTATTGCCTGCTATGATTGTCTAGTTATACAACCTTCTGACAAGCATTTGAGACTGATGAAAAAATTTTTATTTTTTATATTACTGCTAACCGTTTTTAATGCACATGCGCGCAGCAGCCTGTTTGATGGTTTAGGTCTGGGCAATGATGACGAGGTCCCACCACTTGTCGAAGAAGCTTTTCAATTCAGCGCAGAAGTCAATGATGCCAACAGCATTCTGGCACATTGGAAAGTACTCGATGGTAACTACCTGTACCAGAATAAAATTCAGTTTGAAGTAGTCGGTAATGACAACGTTAAATTAGGCCAGATATCGCTACCGGCAGGCGAAAATAAGCAAGATGAAACCTTTGGCTTAGTGCAGGTTTATCATCATGATTTATCACTGATCATTCCTATTGAGCGTCCTGAAGGTCCAAGCACATTTACTCTCAAAGCACGCTTTCAGGGATGTTCAGAAAAATTTGGTATTTGTTATCCGCCCTCTGAGCAACAAGTTGATCTGGCTTTGCCAGCCCTAAGCCAGGCCCCGCAACAAAAAGCGAATGATGCTAAACCCATTGCTAATCAACTCACAGAACAAGACCGTATCGCGCAGAAACTGGAACAGGAAAACCTAGGCCAAATCATTCTTGGGTTTATCGGTTTGGGCCTGTTACTGGCATTTACCCCCTGTATCTTCCCGATGATTCCTATTTTATCCAGCATCATTGTCGGCGAAGGAGAACACATCACCACCCGCCGAGCTTTCATCCTGTCGCTTGTCTATGTTTTGGCGATGTCAGTGACATATACCATTGCTGGTGTGATTACAGGATTACTCGGTGAAAATTTACAGGCCATGTTTCAAAACCCATGGATAATCAGTGCATTCAGTGCCTTATTCGTTATTCTCGCTTTATCCATGTTCGGCTTATACGAGCTGCAACTCCCCCACGCCGTTCAACACCGCCTACATCAACTCAGTCACAAACAGCAAGGTGGCAAATTGATGGGGGTAGCGATGATGGGTTTACTGTCAGGCTTGATTGTTGGTCCTTGTCTGGCCCCACCGCTGGCGGGTACCTTAATTTTTATCGGCCAACATGCCGATCCCGTATTAGGCGGACTCGCTCTATTTGCGCTGAGTATAGGGATGGGTATACCTCTGCTCATCATTGGTACATCGGCTGGCAAACTGCTTCCTAAAGCCGGCAACTGGATGATGTTTATTAAATCGGTGTTTGGCGTGCTGCTATTAGGTCTGGCCATCTGGATGTTAGAACGCATCATCCCCGGTTGGCTGACGTTGATTCTTTGGGGCGGCTTATTAATTGTGACCGCCGTCTACCTTGGCGCATTTAATCATCTTGATATCGATGCCACGGATCTCAATAAACTTAGTAAAGGTGTCGGTTTAATACTATTTATATACGGCGCCATGTTGATGATTGGCGGTGCGAGTGGTAGCCAAAATGTATGGCAACCGCTTAAGGCGATTGCAATAAGCTCAGCTAAGTCATCGGTGTCGCAACACCTTACTTTTTCCCGTATAAGCGATCTGAACGAACTGAATCGTCGACTGGTCAGCACAACACAACCGGTGATGCTGGATTTTTATGCCGACTGGTGTACCGAATGTAAAACGATGGAAAACACAACGTTTCAGGATCCTGAAGTCATTACCGCAATGAAAAATTACACCTTGCTGCAACTGGATATGACGGAAAATACGCAAGTCCATCAGGATATGCTGAAATCACTGCGGGTATTTGGCCCCCCGACCATGTTGTTTTTCGATAAAACAGGCAAAGAACTAAAACAACACAGGCTGGTTGGCTTTGTAAAAACCGATACCTTCTTAGATCACATTAAGCAGATCCAGCGCCAATAACAGAAAATTCCAGAAACCAGACTTTTCGGCGAAAATAGCAACAAAAAGCCGCTTTTTATTTCGATAAACTGGACATCATCAGTTTGCTGGTGCACAATTCCGCCTATTATCTTTGACCCGTAATTGAAGGATCGCAATGGCGAATATTGTTGTGCTTAACGGCCCCAATCTCAATCTGCTTGGGACACGCGAGCCTGAACATTATGGTGCTGACACGCTGGCCGATGTTCAACAACGTCTCGATGCAATCGCAACAGATGCCTCACACCAACTCGATTTTTTTCAAACCAATGCAGAACATGAATTAATTGAAAAAATTCATGCTGTCAGAGGTAAGGCTGATTTCATTATTATTAATCCGGCCGCCTTCACACACACCAGCGTGGCATTACGAGATGCCTTATCCGCGGTCAAAATTCCTTTCATCGAAGTACATATTTCTAATATTCACGCACGCGAAACATTTCGCCATCACTCCTACCTGTCAGATATTGCAGTAGGCGTGATTTGTGGACTTGGCACCCAAGGCTACGAATTAGCTTTGGCATCTGCCATCAGACAACTCAACCCATAACGACTAAATATAAGGTTTTAGCATGGACATTCGTAAAATAAAAAAACTGATTGATTTGATCCAAGAATCTGACGTATCTGAAATTGAAATTTCAGAAGGTGAAGAATCAGTACGTATCAGTCGTAATCACCATTCTGCGGCTGTTTCTTACAGCGCTCCAGCACCTGCTCATTATGCTGCTCCAGCGGCAGCCCCTGCACCAGCACCCGCAGTAGAAACAGCCAAAACGGTTAATGAAGCCAATGCTGTTCGCTCACCAATGGTGGGGACTTTCTATCGTTCATCATCACCTGAAGCCGCGCCATTTGTTGAAGTTGGTCAATCCGTGTCTGCTGGTGATGTTATTTGCATCATCGAAGCGATGAAAATGTTCAACCAAATCGAAGCAGACCGAAGTGGTACTGTCAAAGCTATTCTGGTTGAAAACGGTGATCCTGTTGAATTTGACGAGCCGCTAGTCATTATCGAATAACAGTCACGCTGGCTATCTCAGCATAGCCATTGCTCACCCTGAATTGTGGATTAAAACCAAATTATGATCGATAAAATTGTTATTGCTAACCGAGGCGAGATTGCCTTGCGTATCTTGCGGGCATGTTGGGAACTAGGCATCAAAACGGTTGCTGTTCACTCAACCGTAGACCGTGACTTAAAACACGTCTTGCTAGCTGATGAGACTGTTTGTATCGGCCCTGCCCCCTCTAGTGAAAGTTATCTCAACATCCCTGCACTTATTAGTGCTGCTGAAATTACAGATGCCACAGCAATTCACCCCGGTTATGGCTTTTTATCTGAAAATGCTGACTTTGCAGAACGTGTAGAAGAAAGTGGCTTTATTTTCATCGGTCCACGTGCTGATACCATCCGTCTGATGGGTGATAAGGTATCGGCAATTAAAGCGATGAAAGAAGCCGGCGTACCTTGTGTACCAGGCTCTGACGGCCCATTAGGTAATGATGATGAAACCAATTTACGTCTGGCACGTGAAATCGGCTACCCCATTATTATTAAAGCCGCCGGTGGTGGTGGTGGTCGTGGTATGCGCGAAGTTCACAGTGAAGCACACTTGCTTAACGCTATTGCCTTAACACGTAGTGAAGCAAAAGCAGCATTTGGTAATGGCATGGTTTACATGGAGAAATTCCTGGAAAATCCTCGCCATATTGAATTCCAGGTACTCGCCGATCAGCATGGCAATGCTATTCACTTAGGTGAACGCGACTGCTCTATGCAACGTCGCCATCAAAAAGTTGTTGAGGAAGCTCCTGCTCCAGGCATCACCCCAGAAATGCGTGATCGTATGGGTAAAATCTGTGCGGAAGCTTGTGTGCGCATTGGTTACCGTGGTGCAGGTACCTTTGAGTTTCTCTATCAGGATGGTGAATTCTATTTCATCGAGATGAATACCCGTATTCAGGTAGAGCATCCGGTTACTGAACGTGTGACTGATGTTGACCTTCTGGTGCAACAAATACGCATCGCGGCTGGTGAACCACTATCTATTAAACAAGAAGATATTGTCATGCGTGGACATGCCATTGAATGCCGTATCAATGCTGAAGACCCTCGCACGTTCATGCCAAGCCCAGGTCAAATTACGTCTTATCATGCACCAGGCGGTGCGGGTATTCGTATGGATTCTCACATTTATAGTGGCTACCGTGTACCACCAAACTACGACTCTCTGATCGGCAAACTGATTGCTTACGGTAAAACACGTGATATCGCGATTGCCCGTATGCAAACGGCCTTAAAAGAAATTGGTATTGAAGGCATTAAAACCAACGTTGAGCTGCAACGTGACATCATGGACGACACTCACTTCCAAACGGGTGGCACCAATATTCATTACCTTGAAAAGAAACTGGGCATGTAATCAACCATGGCCTGGATTCAATTTATTTGTAACACCACATCAGACAAGGCAGATGCATTGTCTGATGCGTTTTCTGAGTGTGGTGCAGCGGCTGTCACCTTTGAAGATGATGCCGATCAGCCTATTTACGAACCCGATCTGGGTACCACACCTTTATGGACGGCAACACGTGTTGTCGCCTTATTTGATGCGGAAACCAATCCCGATAATGTCGGCAAGATGCTATCAACGCTGGTAACGGATATACCGCCATATCGCGTTGAAGCCGTTGAAGATAAAGATTGGGAAAGGGAATGGATGGATAACTTTCATCCTATCCAGTTTGGCGAACGTTTATGGATATGTCCTAGCTGGCATACGCCACCAGCACCTGATGCGGTCAACATTATGCTCGATCCCGGTCTGGCATTCGGTACCGGTACCCATCCCACCACAGCCTTATGTCTGAACTGGTTAGATCAGGCAGATCTCAAAGGTAAATACGTGATTGATTATGGGTGCGGTAGTGGTATCTTGGCGATTGCTGCCGCCTTGCTGGGGGCTGAACGTGTTATTGGTGTCGATACCGATCCGCAGGCACTTGAAGCGACACGTGCCAATGCTGCACGTAATGGCGTCGAGATCGAAGCCTATTTGCCCGGTGACTGCCCTGATGAGCCATGTGATCTATTACTAGCGAATATTCTGGCCGGCCCCCTACAAACACTTGCGCCTCGTTTTGCCAATCTGGCTAAACCCAGTGCGGGGCTGGTGTTGTCAGGCATATTAGAGGTACAAGCTCAAGAAGTATCGGATAGCTATGCTGCATGGTTTGATATGCAAGCTCCTAACATCAAGGAAGATTGGACTCGATTAAACGGCACTCGCCATGCAAGGTAACACTCTCAACATCGGTCCATACTGTTTGCCAAATAATTTATTTCTGGCGCCGATGGCGGGAGTGACGGATCGCCCATTCCGCCAGCTTTGTCGTCGACTTGGTGCGGGAATGGCGGTATCAGAAATGATTACCGCAAACAAAGCGTTGTGGGCCAGCAAAAAATCCTTATTACGTGCCAACCATGCAGGTGAGCCGGAACCCCGTAGTGTACAGATTGCTGGTGCCGATCCCAAAATGATGGCTGAAGCAGCAAAACATAATGTCGATCAAGGTGCCCACATTATTGATATCAATATGGGCTGTCCTGCAAAAAAAGTCTGTAATGTGATGGCGGGTTCTGCTCTATTGCAGAATGAATCATTAGTGGCCAGCATCCTTGAATCAGTGGTAAATGCTGTCGATGTGCCTGTCACCCTGAAAATACGTACCGGTTGGGATAGAGATAATCGTAATGGCTTAATAATCGCCCGTATTGCCGAACAATCTGGCATACAAGCCTTAGCGATTCATGGCAGAACACGAGCGGATGCCTATAAAGGCGAAGCCGAATACGACACCATTGCAGAAATAAAAGCGGCTATTTCATCCATGCCAATTATTGCTAATGGCGATATAGATTCGCCATTAAAAGCAGCTGAAGTACTCAATAAAACTGGCGTTGATGGCTTAATGATTGGGCGTGCGGCGCAGGGTAACCCATGGATTTTTAGACAAATTATCCATTACCTTGAGCATAACAAACTGTTATCATCTCCTTCTGTTGCTGAAATTCGTCAGATCTTGATTGAACACCTAGAAAACCTGTACGATTTTTATGGTGATTTTTCTGGTGTCCGAATGGCGCGAAAACACATTGCCTGGTATAGCAAGGGCCTACGAAATGGTAATGCCTTCCGTCAGGAAATGAATTTGCTCGAATCACCGCAACAGCAGGTAGACTTTACACGTCAGTTTTTTGATCAATTACAAGAACAACAGGATATTCAAGCCGCATGACTCAACCGCTAGCCAAAGATTCAACTACATGCGCAGAGCTAGCTGTCGCCGCTGAACAAACAGCGGCACCATTAAATGTGTGTGTGACGCGTGCACTGGCTGATTACTTCGAACAATTGGAAGGTCATCCTGCAGCCAACTTGTATGAAATGTTAATGACGGAAGTCGAAGTTCCCCTGCTCAAAGCCACCCTGGAACATACCAACGGTAACCAAAGTCGTGCAGCTGAAATTCTCGGTATTAACCGTGGAACATTACGAAAAAAACTCAAGCAATACGGCTTATAAATCGAATTTTTTATCTCCTGGAAGTGATTTTCAATGAATCAAATCAAACGTGCTCTATTGAGCGTATCAGACAAAACTGGTGTGCTTGAATTAGCCCAGCAATTAAACAAGCTCGGTGTAGAACTGTTATCCACTGGTGGTACAGCCAAATTATTAGCCGAAGCTGGCTTACCAGTAAAAGAAGTCTCCTCACATACCGGCTTCCCAGAAATGATGGATGGCCGTATCAAAACATTACATCCCAAAATTCATGGTGGTTTATTAGGTCGTCGCGGTACCGATGACGCCATCATGGCTGAACATGATATTGCTCCGATTGATCTGGTAGTCGTTAACCTTTATCCTTTTGAAGCCACCATTGCACGTGATGACTGCACCTTGCCGATGGCTATTGAGAACATTGATATTGGTGGCCCCACCATGCTGCGTGCCGCGGCCAAAAATCATGCGGATGTCACTGTGTTGATTGATCCTGCTGACTACGCCAACGTTGTGGCACAAATCGAAGCCAATGGCGGTGTTGATGATGTCACCCGTTTTGATTTAGCGGTAAAAACATTTGAACACACAGCTCATTATGACGGTGCTATCGCCAACTATCTGGGCAAATTAACTGGTGAAGAGAAAGCCTCTTTCTCACGTACCTTTAATAGCCAGTTCGTGAAAAAACAAGACATGCGTTACGGTGAAAATCCTCACCAAAATGCGGCTTTCTACACCGAAGCGAATCCTGCCTCTGGCACCATCAGTGCTGCCAAGCAATTGCAGGGTAAAGAACTGTCATATAACAATATTGCCGATACAGATGCCGCGCTGGAATGTGTAAAAGCGTTCCCCGAAGCGCCTGCTTGTGTGATTGTTAAACATGCCAACCCATGTGGTGTGGCTGTCGCAGATAGCTTGCTCAAGGCATATGACTTAGCTTACGAAACCGATCCAACCTCTGCCTATGGCGGTATTATCGCCTTTAATCGTCCATTAGATGCTGAAACAGCAAAAGCGATTATTGATCGTCAGTTTGTAGAGGTCATTATCGCACCATCAATCAGTGAAGAAGCCCAGGCAATCGTCGCTCAAAAAGCCAATGTGCGTTTATTGGCCTGTGGCGAGTTTGAAAACAATGCAGCAACTGGACTGGATTACAAACGTGTTAACGGTGGTTTATTAGTTCAGGACCGTGATGAAGCACTGGTGCAAAACACCGATCTGAAAGTGGTCACTGAAACAGCCCCATCTGAAGAACAAATGGCTGACTTATTATTTGCCTGGCGTGTCGCCAAGTTTGTGAAGTCAAACGCCATTGTCTATGTCAAAAATCAACAGACTGTTGGTATTGGTGCAGGACAAATGAGCCGTGTGGTGAGTAGTCGAATTGCCGGTATTAAAGCTGAAGATGCGGGTTTAACGGTGCCAGGTGCCGTGATGGCTTCTGATGCCTTTTTCCCATTCCGAGATGGCCTGGATGCGGCAGCAGCGGCGGGTATTAAAGCCGTTATTCAACCAGGTGGCTCCATGCGTGATGATGAAGTTATCGCGGCAGCAAATGAACATGGTATTGCCATGGTCTTTACTGGCATGCGCCACTTCAGACATTAAATAACCGCGGATTGTTTGTGGATCGCGTTGAGGCTTATCGTTTATTTCAATCGCTAAATTATCAGCGCTTTCAACACTTAATTGAAATGGCGCCTGCTCGTCAGGCGTTAATTTTTCAATTATTACCCCTTTTCTTACATATCAATGCCAAGCTGCTGCCGGGTTATATCAGTGATGATGTGCCGGCTGGCTTGCTTGATTATCGCCCGTCACAGGACACGATAAACAAAGCACAACAACTAAATCGTAGCTTCAGTCATCGTGTACGCGCTTTACGTCGTTATCCTTTGCGCGGGCTTTATCTTATCAACCCTCACCATCATTACAGCTACTCCGATAAAACGGAATTTGAGTTATGGGTACTCTGTTCTGATCTTGTCGATATTGAACAGCGCCAGCAATTGCAATTAAAGTTAGATGCCATCACCGCCTGGTGCGAAGAAAATGGGCTATGGCTGAAAACACAGTTACTCACCGAAAAGGCATTAGCTGATAACACTGCCTTATCTGAAGGGCAAAAAGAACAGTTCTATACACAAGGTATTGTACTGGCAGGTGCTGACCCTTATTGGTGGCTGATAAGCCATGAAGAAGCGACGGATCATCAAGCCATTGTTGATGAGTTCAAAACACAGGCTAAATTTAAACAATACAATCTAGCTGATTTTGGCCCGGTCAAATCTATTGACCAAAATGCCTTGTTTAAAACGACGTATATCGTATGCAAAGACGTTCTGTTAGAAGGACATGTCTCACTTGATCTGCTCTATCTGCCTCTTCTATTAGGAACGGTGACGTCTTTTCCATTACTGTCGTCTGTTTTAAAACAAGCTATTTATTACGGAGAGTCTCGTTTTTCCGCTCTGGAGAACCAGGCATTAAAACTCTCCATTATTGAATCACACACTGAAGAATCATTAATCAATATCGCCAGAGAGGTACTCTATAAGGAAAGTCAGGAAGCACTTTCTATTCAGCTAAACCAAGCTCAGCATCCATGGCGTAGAGAATTTGTAAAACAACTGACAACCTTTTGGGGATGGTCTGAAATCCAATTACAAACATTGGATAATCGCCACTCCAATATCAAACAAAACCAACTTTGGTTTACCAGATTAGCCCCTGTTATTCAGTCTTTATTAGAAAAGCTCGAGCTTTATTCTAGAAACCATCAACTGGATACCCGCCATGAGATAACTTATCTCAAGCAGTTATACCGTTTACGTTTTCAACCACAGGGAAATCAGATTCCCTCACTGCCACTATCATTACGCCCCGAACTTAATGAAAGCCGTTTATATTTATACAGATTTAAGGATCAACAAGACTGGCTGGTCAGTCAGGTGCCGCTCGCAGACAATGCAAAATCGGGCTTATACCAACATTCGCAACTCATCGATGTCTTATGTTGGGCAATAAATCATCATCTGTTAGCAAAAACCAACTGGCTGAGTGTGACAGACCAGCACCAGAAGTACACAACATCATCTGTCATAGAGCTCAGTCATTACATTATCAACCAGGGTCTGGATCTGCTTGATATCCCAAAGCAGCAAGCAGACATCACAACGACCGAAACCATTATTCAGGTTTTGGTATTCCCTAATCTGGAGCAGCAGCCCAGCAATAAACTTTCTCAACAGGGTTTACAACTCGCCAGCAAACAAAATGATCCGCTCAATTACAGTTCCTTTAAAGAAAGTCTGGTATTAACGATCGATTGCTTGTTTATCTCCAGCCATGGTCAGATTTACAGTACATTTTATCAGGGTCAGACGGCTGTGCTGGAGATGCTCACCAGTCTGCTACTTTGGCAGCCAGTAGCCCCCCCCAGAGTGAATAGCTGGTGTACAACTCCAGGATTTGAAAAATCAATAAACCATCGCTTTGAAACGTTAATACCGCAAGTTTGCCAGCTTTATCAAACTCATTCACAACGTGGAAAATTTTTGATTAATCTGGCCGATCGTCCTTATCAACTTCAATGGCATGATGGGCAAGTTGAATATGTAAGACGGCCGATGTCACAAACCATCTGGCAACACCTTGCTGACAATACACACACTTTCACAGCGCAGGCGCTGGATAGCTATCTTGATAAAGACCAACTTCTGAATACCCTATTGAGCTATCAGACAGCTGAGCAAGTAAGTATTTTTCTTTATCTCGAGAAAAATACCGTGGTGTATTATCTTATTGATGAATATGCCAATCTCGTCCACCAGCAAGTTCAGCATCTCAGTGAGGCGACGTTGATGGGGCACCTTCAAATGTTTCTGTCACACATCAAGGCAGACAATAAACTTAAACATATCCGCTTTTATTTGCTCAGCCGTCACCAGCAGGGCTGGAAAATCAATGCGATTGCTCCACAGAATTCAACCCAAACTTTTCTGCCAGTTCAGGTGACCATGGATAGTCCGGCACTGGATGCAGCCTGCACCATTATGTGTGGTAAAAAATGGTTTGAAGGCCGTGCTGATGATATAACTTTATTTGCTCAAGTCCATCAGCTTATTCATTCCTTACGACAAAATAACCAGACATATCCGCTTTATATCAATCAACTACAATTTACTGATAACCACACCTACCCAACGGCTATATATATTCAGCAAAAGAACCGTTTGGAACAACTTTTCAACCAACAATAATCGATACGGGCTTTCTCTTTGGCCTGTGCTCTTTTATTATGTTGGTCTTTCATTATCGGACGACAGAGTAAGTTATGATCAAAGTCGGCATTGTTGGTGGCACCGGATATACGGGTGTTGAACTATTAAGATTACTTGCTAATCACCCTGAGGTCTCTCTGGAAGTGATCACCTCCCGAAGTGAAGCAGGCATGCCCGTCAGCGATCTTTTTCCAAACTTGCGTGGTCATGTAGATATTGCCTTTTCAGAGCCAGATCCCGACATTCTTGCGCAATGTGATGTGGTTTTTTTCGCCACTCCTCATACCGTGGCGATGGCTTTAGTACCTGAATTGATTAAACGTAATACACGGGTTATCGATCTTTCTGCTGACTTCAGGCTCAAAGACCTTGCTGTCTGGGAACAGTGGTACAACACCCAGCATACTTGCCCTGAGTTATTTGAACATGCCGTTTATGGTTTACCAGAACTAAATCGCGACAAGATCAAAGACGCACAGTTAGTCGCTGTACCGGGCTGTTATCCAACAGCCACAGAACTGGGCTTTTTGCCATTATTGGAAGCAGGCTTAATTGATCCCCTGCACTTAATTGCGGATGCAAAAACCGGCGTCAGCGGTGCTGGCAGAAAAGCGGCCATCCCCATGCTGATGGCAGAAACCAGTGGCAGCTTTAAAGCCTATGGCGTCAGTGGTCATCGTCACTTGCCTGAAATCCGTGAAGTCTTATCTCAGCATTGCCAGCAACAAGTGGATTTAACCTTTATTCCGCACTTGGCTCCTATGGTCAGAGGCATTCATGCGACCTTATATGGTCGACTCACCACGCACGATGTGAACTTACAGAAGGTGTTTGAAGAGCGTTATGCTAACGAGCCTTTTGTGGATGTGATGCCGATCGGCTCCATGCCAGAAACACGTAGCGTTCAGGGTAGTAATATCTGCCGAATCGCAGTACACCAACCTCAAAACAGTGATACGGTGGTTGTTCTTTCTGTTATTGATAATTTGGTCAAAGGCGCTTCAGGCCAGGCTATCCATAATATGAATATCATGTTTGGCCTCGATGAAAAAACAGGGATTAATGTAATTGCGATGATGCCCTGATGATTGATAAACCGTATGTAATCCAAACCAGACGACCGTTTAGAACCTTTTTGCTACTGCTGATAACACTCACAGTATCAATCTCGATTGTCTGGTATTGGACCACCCAATGGCAAAGTGAACAAAACAAACACCTTGCTGAACTAACAAAACAGAACAAAATTCTTCAGGAAGAAAATAAGAAATTACTTGAGCAAAATAAACTTCTCTCCTCGCAAGTAAATGATATTTCGCGAATGCAGGCGATGCAGGATGCCACCGACTCTCAGTTACAATCGAATCTAGAAAGATTGCAGGATCAAGTCATTGAGCTGAACAAAGAATTATTGTTCTATCAGAATATTACCCAGGGTAATGCCAGTAGTGAACTTCAGATACGAGAGCTTCATCTCAGAGCCAATCCAGATAATCCATCGCAGTATTTCTATCGGATTGTTATAACCCAAGGTAAAAAAATCTCAAAAGCAATCAAAGGTGATGTATTGGTGACATTGAATTTTGCCGATGATAAAACCAAACCTCGGCTGACCAATAAACACAGTTTGAAACTAAAACATGTCCAAGTGCTTGAAGGTGTATTCAGCATCGAAGAGAATGAACAACCGAAAAGCATTGATATCGAATTAAAACAAAATAAAAAAGTCTTAACTAAACGTACTTTTCAGTGGGAAGTGTCCACTACCCTGCCATAAATGAGGTTCATCATGTTCAAAAAAGATAAACCAAAAAAGAAAAAAACAACGACCCGCATAGATACATTAATTGGTCGTGACACACACCTAAAAGGCGATATCAATTTCAGTGGTGGTTTACGTATCGATGGCAGCATTCAAGGAACTATTGTTGCCAATGATGATGGTTCCTTATTAACCCTGAGTGAACAAGGAAAAATTGATGGCGAAGTCCGTGTGCCTAATCTCATCATCAATGGTGAAATAAATGGTAATGTCTTTGCATCAGAACATGTGGAGCTTGCGCCAAAAGCACGTATCAATGGCAACCTTTATTACCGCATGATCGAGATGGCAATGGGAAGTGAAGTCAACGGTCAATTAATTCGCTCTCAGGATGAAGACGAAGATATACTCCATGTTGAGCATGAAGTCTTTGATGAAAAAGCGTCTTTCCACCTTGAGCAAAAAAGCTAAATCTTGACTATTTTAGTCAGAATTGGATAATGGCTATTAATTAACCATTTATTCGGAGTGATGACATGACAAGCGAAATGCCCAGCCCAATCATTTTTACCGAGGCAGCGGCAGCAAAAGTCAGCAATCTTATCGCTGAGGAAGGTAATGATCAGCTCAAGCTGCGAGTATTCATTACTGGAGGCGGTTGCTCAGGTTTCCAATATGGCTTTACTTTCGAAGAAGAAGTCAGTGATGGTGATACACAAGTAGAAAAAGGTGGTGTCACTTTATTGATTGATCCAGCAAGTTATCAATACTTGGTTGGTGCAGAGATTGATTACACAGATGGCATTGAAGGTTCTCAATTCGTCATTCGTAATCCAAATGCTACAACAACCTGTGGTTGCGGCTCCTCTTTCTCGCCATAAGCAAAAATACATGACCTCAAAAAAAACCGGTGTTTCAACATCGGTTTTTTTTTGCCGTCATTTATTGTCTTTGTTGCCTGTTAACGACGGGTTCATTATTCTGAAACGATACGGATAGAGGGTAGAAGATGATATCAAAATGGCAATGGTTATTAACTCAACTCACGCGCACATTGTGGTTGAGAGCTTCATTATTTGCAGTACTGGCTATTGTTACAGCATTAATTGCCATTCCCGCACAATCATTGATACACAGTCCTCTTCCATTTGAGATTGGTGCTGAGGCTGTTCGGGGCATCCTAAATATCCTCGCTTCGAGCATGCTTGCCGTCACGACGTTTTCTCTCAGTGTTATGGTCTCTGCTTATGCAGCAGCAAGCTCAAGTGCGACCCCAAGAGCAACCCAACTGGTCAGGCAAGACACCACGACCCAGAATGTACTTGCAACCTTCATCGGCTCTTTTTTGTTTAGTCTGGTGGGTATTATTGCCTTGAGCACGGATATCTATGGAGAAAATGGTCGTTTAATCCTGTTTACCGTGACTATCGGCGTTATCATCCTAATCGTTGTCACCATCTTACGTTGGATAGAGCACCTATCTTTATTAGGTCGATTGAGTGAAACCACGAACCGTGTGGAAGAAGCTCTTACAGAAGCCATGAAACAACGTATTGACTATCCATGCCTTGGTGCAAAACGTTTAGATAAAGACAACCCACCCAAGAAAGGCAAAAACGCTGTATATGTTAAGCAGATTGGATATATCGAGCATATTGATTTGGGTGGGCTCAACCGCTGTGCCGAATCGAATGAAACAGAAATCTGTTTGTATGTAGAGCCAGGTCACTTCGTTCACCCAGGCGAAGCTGTTGCTTATTATGACGGTGCTCAAGCTGATACGATTGACGAAACTATCAATAAAGCACTTACCATCAATGACTTGAGATCATTTGATCAAGATCCTCGCTTTGGTTTCACCGTACTTGCTGAAATCGCCTCCCGCGCCCTCTCTCCCGCCGTGAATGATCCCGGTACTGCCATTGATATTTTGAGTCGGGCAGTCAGAGTTCTGTCACTATGGCAAGAGCATAAAAATCTTGATGATACTGACGACAATATTGCCTACCCACATGTTCGTATGCCGGAAGTAAAACTTGATAATCTTTTTGATGATATTTTTCTACCCATCAGCCGGGATGGTGCTAGCATGCTTGAGATTCATATACGACTACAAAAATCATTATTAGCCTTAAAACAAATCTGTCCAGAATGCTTTGACAACTGTGTAGATAAACACTCTGAACTTGCTTATCAACGTGCTCTGTTAAGCTTAAAGCTAGATGCAGATAAACAACGCTTGCAAGTATTACGAGACACGATCAAATCTTCATAATTTAAACATCTGTCACAAAAATACACTTTACTAAAATTTGTTTTAACCATAAAATGAATGAACGTTCATTCATTTTAGGTGGAATTTCATGTGTGCATCCTCATGCAAGGATAAACATCAAGCCATTTTATCAGCAACGCTAAAGCTATTAGCCTCAAAAGGATTTCATGGATTTTCTATTAAGCAACTTGCCGCAGAAGCTGGTGTTGCTGCAGGGACGGTTTATCTTTATTTCAAAGATAAGGATGAGCTGATAGTCAGTTTACATAGCACTATTATCAGTACAGTTGCAGAAGCAATTTTTGATAATCACGATAAAACCTTACCCTTAGAGCAACAATATCGTGAGCTATGTATACGACTATGGCAATTTTGCATCAAGAATAAGTCTATGACTTTATGTAAACCCCAATTCGATCACTTGCCTGAAAAAGTACTTGATGATTTATATCAAGATACCTGGCGTCAGTTACAACCACTTTCAGACTTATATGAGCAGGGTCGGAAACAAGGGATTTTGAAGGAGTTGCCCAACGATGTCCTGAGTAGCTTTGGTTTAGAGCCTTACGTGAATCTTGCAGGTCAGCAACTACGAGGCACTATCAAGATATCCTCAAATGATCTTAATACTATGCTCGACGCATCATGGGATGCCATATCAACATCAAAAATTGAGACTCAATAATGGAGTTATTAATGAAATTCTCACCCTCTTTCCTTCGTGTCATATCATTGTCTGTATTGCTAGTATTAACAGCATGTCAGTCTGATGAACAACAGCAAGCTAACCCAGCAGGCGAACAGCAAACTAGTCATGTCGATGTTGTGACGCTTGCTCCACAGAAAGTGACTTTACGCAGCATACTGCCTGCTCGCACTACGGCCTTTCGGCAAGCGGAGGTGCGCCCACAAGTTAATGGCATTATTGAAAAACGCCTTTTTGAAGAAGGTGCTCAAGTAAAAGAAGGCCAGCAGTTATATCAAATTGATGCCGCCTTGTATCAAGCCGAAGTTGCCAATGCTAGAGCGCAATTAATGCGGGCCAAAGCTGCTTTCAAAACTGCCAAAGCCAAGGAGGCCAGATACAAAAACCTGCTTGCGGATAATGCTATCAGTCAACAAGACTATGACGATGCTCTGGCCGCATATCAGCAAGCAGAAGCTGATATAAAAGTGCAGGAAGCGACATTAAAAACGGCAGAGACTAATTTGAACTATACTCATGTCTATGCCCCTATCTCAGGCCAAATAGGTAAGTCCAATTTTACAGAAGGCGCTTTGGTCACAGCACAACAAGCTGCCGTACTCACCACTATCAATCAGCTTGATCCGATATATATCGATATCTCACAACCGTCGAAACAACTACTCGATTTACGTAAGCGCATTATTGCCCGCCAGATAAACAAAGAAAAAGCGCCTAAAGTCACTGTCACACTAGAAGATGGCAGTTCTTACTCAGAAACAGGCACGTTGAAATTTGCTGAGGCAAATGTCGATCCAACAACGGGTGATGTGGTGCTAAGAGCCATCATGCCAAATCCAGAACATTTGTTATTACCGGGCATGTTTGTCAAAGCAACTATTGAGGAAGGACAGCTGGAAAACGTTATTCTGGCCCCACAAAAAGGTATTACTTTTGACCGAGAAGGCAATGCCACAGCTTTAGTTGTTAATAAAGAAAATAAAGTGGAGTTACGTCAACTAGAGCTTGATCAGGCTGTTAATGACAACTGGATTGTTAAATCAGGGCTTAATGCTGGTGATCAAATCATTGTTGAGGGTTTACAAAAAGTCGCACCAGAAGCACCAGTTAAGGTTGATAACAATACATTACAAACAGCGGATAGTGGAGCGTAACCATGGCTAGATTTTTTATTGATCGCCCAGTTTTTGCCTGGGTTATCTCCATTATCATCATGTTGGCAGGGATAATTTCCATTTTTCAATTACCAATATCCCAGTATCCGACGGTAGCGCCACCCTCAGTAGAAATCAGTACAACCTATCCTGGCGCTTCTGCAAAAACGGTTGAAGATACGGTTATTCAGGTTATCGAACAAAACCTAACGGGGATTGATAATGTACTTTATATGTCTGGTACCAGTGATTCCTCTGGTGCAGGCTCGTTAACGGTCACCTTTAATGCAGGTACTGATGCCGATATTGCCCAGGTACAAGTACAAAACAAACTACAATCTGCCATGCCTTTGCTACCTCAAGCAGTTCAGAACCAGGGCATAGAAGTTACCAAATCCAGTGCGGCGTTTTTAATGGTGCTTGGCTTTTACTCTGATAATGGCAGTCTGGACAAATATGACATTGCTGACTATGTCTCAGCCAATATCAAAGATCCCTTAAGCCGTATAAATGGTGTAGGTCAAATCCAAGTATTTGGCTCGCAATACGCCATGCGTATCTGGCTCAATCCAGATAAATTAGCACATTACAAATTGACCACAGCTGATGTAACCAGTGCCATTAATGCACAGAACGTGCAAATTGCTGCCGGTGAACTCGGAGGAGCACCCGCTGTTAAAGGTCAAGAATTTAATGCCAGTATTATCGTACAGACCCAGCTGGAAACACCGGAAGAGTTCGGCCAAATCATCTTACGTGTGAATGAAGATGGTTCACGCATCAAACTGTCTGATGTGGCTCGTATTGAATTAGGTGGTGAAAATTACCAATTTGAAACGGAATACAATAGGCAACCGGCTGCTGGTATCGGTATTAACTTAGCTTCAGGTGCAAATGCACTGGAAACAGCCAAAAAAATTCGTGAGCGTATCGACGAGTTATCACCTTATTTTCCAGAAAGCCTGAAAGTCGTTTATCCGTACGACACGACACCCTCGGTCAGAATCTCGATTGAAAATGTTATTCATACATTAATTGAAGCGATCGTTTTAGTGTTCCTGGTGATGTATTTATTCTTACAGAATATCCGGGCCACATTGATTCCAACCATTGCCGTACCCATTGTCTTGCTAGGTACATTTGGTGTGCTGTTCGCTTTCGGCTTTAGTATCAATACACTGACGATGTTTGCCATGGTGCTGGCGATAGGCCTGCTGGTTGATGATGCGATCGTGGTGGTTGAAAACGTGGAGCGGGTCATGCATGAAGATGGTCTCTCTCCTAGGGAGGCCACCCGTAAATCAATGGATCAGATCACTAGTGCGCTCGTGGGCATCGTTCTGGTACTTTCAGCCGTCTTTATTCCTATGGCCTTTTTTGGTGGTTCAACAGGCGTAATTTACCGACAATTCTCCGTAGCCATCGTCTCTGCTATGGCCTTATCGGTGTTGGTTGCCCTGACATTAACCCCCGCCTTGTGTGCAACATTACTCAGAGCCGGTGACGATGAACACAATGATAAAAAAGGCTTCTTCGGCTGGTTTAACCGTAACTTCAACCGGGCAACAAATAAATACCAAAGCTCTGTCGGTCACATGATTCACCGTACTGGCAGATATATGGTGATCTATTTATTGATCGTAGGTGTATTGGCGGTTTTATTCACCAAGCTTCCGACCTCTTTCTTACCTGAAGAAGATCAGGGCACGATGTTTACTTTAATGACATTACCAGCCAATGCCTCAAAACAACGCTCAGCTGAAGTGATGAATAAAATTGAAGACTATTACCTAGATCAAGAGAAAGACAGTGTGAACTCCGTTTTCTCGATCATCGGCTTCAGTTTTGCTGGTCGTGGCCAGAATAATGGTATGGCCTTTACAGATATGAAACCCTGGGATGAAAGACCGGGTCAGGAATTGAGTGTTCAAGGCGTTGCCGGACGTGCATTCCAATATTTTTCATCTATCAAGAACGCGATGATATTTCCTATCATCCCCCCATCCATTACTGAACTCGGTAATGCCAGTGGATTTGATTTACAGCTCAAAGATGTGGGTGGCCAAGGTCATGCAGCATTGATGAATGCCAGAAATCAACTATTAGGGATGGCGGCCCAGGACCCACGTCTAACAGGGGTTCGACCCAATGGTCAGGAAGATACTCCGCAATTTAAGATTGATGTGGATCATACAAAAGCTGCGGCATTTGGGGTGGATTTAAACCAAATCAACCAAACCTTTAATACCGCTTGGGCATCCACCTATGTCAATGATTTTATTGATAGTGGTCGTGTCAAAAAAGTCTATGTACAAGGCGATGCACCATACAGAATGATGCCTGAAGATGTCTCAAAATGGTATGTCCGTAATAATGATAATGAGATGGTATCACTGGGTTCTCTGTCAGAAGGGCGCTGGATTTATGGTTCACCACGACTTGAACGCTATAACGGTGTCTCCTCAGTCAATATTCAAGGTCAAGGTGCGCCAGGTATCAGTTCAGGTGATGCCATGAAAGCAATGGAAGAGTTAGTAGCAAAACTTCCCTCCGGCTTTGCTTATGAATGGACCGGACAGTCCTATCAAGAAAGAGAGTCTGGCGATCAGGCACCGCTACTCTATGCTATCTCTATCATGGTTGTGTTCCTGTGTCTGGCAGCACTATATGAAAGCTGGTCAGTGCCTTTCTCCGTTTTAATGGTTATACCTCTGGGTATTATCGGGGCTGTATTGTTTACCATGGCCCGTGGATTATCGAATGATGTGTATTTCCAGGTAGGCCTATTAACGACTATTGGTCTAGCATCAAAAAATGCCATCTTGATTGTTGAGTTTGCTAAATCACTTTATGAAGATGGTATGTCGCTGATTGATGCCACGATGGAAGCGGTCAGAATGCGGCTGCGTCCTATCATCATGACATCACTTGCTTTCATGTTAGGTGTATTACCTCTTATGATCGCCACCGGGGCAGGTTCTGGTAGTCAGAATGCCATAGGAACCGGTGTTTTTGGTGGTGTCTTCACAGCTACCGCTTTAGCGATATTCTTTATACCTGTCTTCTTTGTTGTGGTATTTAGTCTGCGAGAAAAACTCACTAAAAAATCATCACATGATGAAGTGAAAAGGGCCTAATTATGATGAAACCTCTTAAATTATCGATAGCGATTTCGACAATATTAACGATATCGGCTTGTTCACTCATGCCAGATTATCAAAGGCCTGAGCCAACGATTGCTATCGCCAATCAACAAAAGGAAAGCACGCTTAATGTTGCAGAGCTTGGCTGGCGAGATTTTTATCTGGATCCAAAACTGGAGCAGTTAATCAGCAAAGCCCTAGCAAATAATCAAAACCTGAGAGTCTCATCACTCACAGTTGAACAATTACGCGAGCAATTTCGTATTCAGAAAGCGGCAAAATTACCCACTGTTAATGCAGAAGGCTCAGTGACACGTCAGCGCACGCCAGAATCATTAAGTGGAATTGGTCGAAGTGGCGTGACCGATACTTATAGTGTTGGACTGGGTATATCTGCCTGGGAACTCGATTTCTTTGGCCGAATCGATAGTTTGTCAGAGTCGGCCTTACAACAATTCCTAGCTTCTAAATCCGCACGTGACAGCATGCAATTAACCCTGATTGCACAAGTGGCTGATGCCTGGTTTAGTTGGTTGGCAAGTGATGCTCAACAACAATTATCATCTGAAACCCGTGAAGCACGTGCTGAAAGTTATCAACTGATTGAAAAACGTTTTAATAGTGGATTAGCTTCTGAGCTGGATGTCAGACAAGCTGAAACAGCATTACATGAGGCACGAGTTCTGGAAGCTCAATACCAGCAACAAGCCAATCAGAACTTCACCAATTTACAACTTCTGGTAGGGCAAACCTTAGATAAAGATGAATGGAAAAAAGACTGGTATGAAATAAAAACACTGCGAGACATTCCTGCCAATCTGACTTCTGATGTCTTGTTATCACGTCCAGATGTGATGCAGGCTGAATACACCATCAAATCGGCCAATGCTGATATTGGTGCTGCCAGAGCAGCATTTTTCCCACGTATCAGTCTCACCACCTCCCTTGGGTTTGGTGGAACAAGCTTTGGTCAACTAGGTGAAGCATCAAGTCGTCAATGGGCTATCGCACCACAGTTCACTTTGCCTTTACTTGACTGGGGTGTGAATCAGGCCAACCTGAATGTGGCCGAGTTACAAAAAGATATTAATATCGCCCAATATCAACAAGTTATTCAAGAAGCATTTAAAGAAGTCCGTGACGAAATGGAAGCACGTTATACCCTAGATGCACAGTTAGATGCGCAGAATGATCTCACTGCTTCCACCAAACGCAGTTTGGAGTTAGCGCGATATCGTTTTAACGCTGGTATAGATAGCTATCTGGATGTATTGGATGCACAGCGAAGCTCTATCAATAGTGAATTAAATCAAATTGATACACGTTTGCTGAGGCTTCGTAACCAATTAACACTCTATAAAGCTTTGGGTGGTGGTTTGTATGAAGAGACACCCACAACCACCCCTCCTCAGAATTAATTTTGTGTCCGTCATCAGCTTAATTTAAGCTAGCTATACTTCATCAAATAAGGGAGAAAAGAATGGATTTACAAGTTGGCGGCATATTAGGTCTGATTTGGCTAATCATTGTTATCTGGGCCATTATCCAGGTAGCCAATAGCTCTGCTGGCGGTGGGGCCAAAATTTTATGGATTCTTATCCTGCTGTTATTCCCTGTGCTAGGTCTATTGATATGGTTCTTACTTGGACCGAAAGGCTAGCTAGACCATTTCAAATAAAAAAAGGGGCTCAATGCCCCTTTTTTAATACATGCTGCTTAGCCTAAGTGGTCTCTTAGTAATTCTGGCTGACGTTCAGGTGTAAAAATCTCAATCCAGTAACCATCTGGATCTTGAATAAAGGCAATGCCTTTCATCTTGCCATCATTAGGTTTCTTCACAAAGGGCACACCAAAGGATTCAAATCGCTCACATGCCGCATCAATATCTGGCACAGCAAAACCGATATGACCGAACCCACGAGGATCACTATTCCCATTGTGATAACTGACCTCATCATTATCTTCATCACCCCAGTTATGAGTCAGTTCTAACATCGCAGGCATAGCAAACGTTTGTTTGATACGTTCATCATTATCTGTCGAAATCGTTTTCACTTGTTCGGGCGATAAAGCGGCCATGAAATAGAGTGTGAATTTCATTTCCGGAAAATCAAATCGTTTCACCAACGTCATTCCCATTACTTCAGTGTAGAACGCCAGAGTACGTTTTGGATCTTTAATCCGGAACATAGTTTGATTAAAGACGAAATCATGGGTGGCAGGATCATGCGTCTCGCTTAACCCTTCAGCAATGTCAAAATGACGACTCATTGTTCTCTCCTTTATATAAAACAGATAGTGTTATGACCATTCTTATAAAGATGGTTCACTTAGTATTGAAATAACGCTGACTTTCTTCTTTCACCACTTTCGACAGCAGTAAAATGCCTATAAGGTTTGGAATGGCCATCAAACCATTCATCAAATCGGAAAAGTCCCAGACAAATTTCAGCTCGCGGGTTGCACCAACAATGACTGCAGCGACAAACACGATACGAAATATGATGATGGCTTTCTCACCCAATAAATATTCCAGTGCTTTTTCACCGTAATAGCTCCAACCTATTAAGGTGGAAAAGGCAAATAAAGCCGTGGCTATCGCAACAATATAAGTGCCGGTTGGTCCTAATGTTTCGGCAAAACTGATACTGGTTAAGATATTGGCTTTCACCCCATCCTGCCAGGCCGTGGCCGTTAAGATCACCAACGCTGTTGCTGTACACACCACCAGGGTATCAATAAATGTCTGAGTCATAGACACCAGAGCCTGTTTCACCGGATCATTGGTCCGTGCAGCAGCGGCAGCAATTGGCGCAGAACCTAAGCCCGATTCATTAGAAAACACACCGCGAGCGACACCATAACGAATCGCTGCCGACACTGCGGCACCAGCAAAACCGCCCCCCGCCGCAATCGGATTGAAGGCGTGCCAGAAAATTAAATGAAAGGCTGCCGGCACTTCTTCAATATTAATACCAATCACAACCAGCGCCGCCCCTAAATAGGCCACAATCATAAAAGGCACTAACATCGAAGTGAAGCGTCCGATTGAACGAATTCCGCCAATTAATACCAGCCCCGTTAGGACCATTAGTACAAACCCCGTTGTGCTGGTTTCAATACCAAATACCTGCTGTACGGCTGCAGCCGCGGAATTAGCCTGGGTCATATTACCAATACCAAATGCAGCACCGACGGTAAAAATAGCAAACAAACTGCCTAGCCATGGTAAACCTACGCCTTTTGATATGTAATACATCGGGCCACCACGCATACCGTTCTCACCCTCTTCACGATATTTCACCGCCAACATGGCTTCTGCATATTTGGTCGCCATGCCAACCAACCCTGTCACCCACATCCAAAACACGGCGCCGGGACCACCTAATGAAATCGCAGTCGCCACCCCAACAATATTGCCAATTCCGACCGTTGCTGCCAGCGCGGTAGTTAAAGCAGCAAAATGACTGATATCCCCATCGGCTTTATCTTCTTTATGAAATACTAGCTTCAGTGCATGGCCTAATGCCCGAAACTGAAGCCCCTTTAACATCACGGTCAGATAGAGCCCTGTACCGACTAGCAAGATGAGCATTGGTGGTCCCCAAACCCAGCCGGATAAAACCGACACCCAGTGTGAAAGAAATTCCATGTATCTCTGACCTGTTAAAAGTTATTAATGCATTTGAAGTTAAGTGAGATATAGGCTGCTGTCAAACTTTACGAACAACAACGCTTTCAGCACCATTAACCAGCTCAAGACACCGTTTTAGGTTTGAGAATAGAAGCACCTGCATCTCTTGATAAACTCAAGGTATCAGCAATTGAAATTAACGCCAAAACAGCAATGATGCAAAAGGCTAACTGAAAGTCCTCAGTCTGAGTTTCCACTAGTGTGGTTCCATGTAAAAACCACATGGAAAAAGCCAATACCAGAGCGGCAAAGGCAATGCCAATACCCCGACTCATCTGCTGCAGGACTGAAAACAGCGTGCTGGCATCACGCATTTGCTGTTCACCTACATCAGCAAAACCAATAGTATTGAGTGCAGTGAAATGCATTGATCGGTTGAGACCACTGATAAATAACACCAATACGATTAACCAGTGAGGTGTATTGACAGTAAACATGGCCATCGCGGCGAAGCCGACTGACACCATCAGTCCATTGACGAGCAAGACTCGGCGAAAACCAAAGGTATTCATTATCCAGGTGGTGGCTGGTTTCATGCAGAGGTTACCAACAAATAACCATAACAACAGTGTCCCCGCATCGACGGGCGACATACCAAAACCCAATTGAAACATCAGAGGTAATAAGAAAGGCACTGAGGCGACAGCAATACGGAAAAACGAGCCTCCCACAGCCGTTATTCTGAACGTTTTTATCGTTAGAGGGCTCAAGCTGAATAAAGGATACTGACTACCCAGCAAATGCTTAACAGATAAAGCCAGCAAGATAATGCCAACAGTAATGAAACTCAGACTATAGGCCATACCGATTCTGCCAGCACTGAGACATTCCACACCGGCCATAAACAGTCCGAAACCGCTCCCAGTCATGAAAAAACCACGGACATCAAAAGGTTCTTTTTGCCTAACAGGTGTTGATTGGGGTTGAATCAAAAAATGCGTAATAACTAAGATCAGTAATCCAATCGGAATATTAATCAGAAAAATCCATTGCCAACTCCAATGTGTGGCAATCCATCCTCCTAAAAACGGGCCCAGCACAGGACCAAATAGGGCCGGCCAGGTCAGAATCGCCACGGCTTTGACTATCTCGCTTTTTGGCGTATCTCGCAAAACAACTAAGCGACCCACCGGCACCATCATGGCCCCACCAAAACCCTGCAATACCCTCGCCGCCGTAAAACTCAATAAGTCTGTACTCAATGCGCATAACACAGAAGATGTGATAAACATCAGTACAGCAAAAGAAAATACTCGTCGGGCACCAAAACGATCAGCCGCCCATCCACTGAGCGGCATAAAAATAGTTAATGCTACAAGATAAGCCGATACGCCCACAGATAAATGGGCTGCTGCAATATCAAAATCCTTAGCGATCGCCGGCAAAGCGGTAGCGATTATCGTGGCGTCTAACGTTTCCATAAAGAACGCCGCCGCCACTAATAAAGCAATCGCAATCCGTCTGTTTATCTCAATGAGTCCTAACTGCATTTTATGCCTGATTGTTAAACAATATCATCTACTACGCCACCATCTACTCTCAAAGCAGCACCGCTGGTCGCTGATGCTTGCTCAGAACAGACATACACCACCATATTGGCGACCTCTTCCACGGATGCTGGACGTTGTATGATTGAACTTGGTCTGGCTGCCATCACAAAGTCTTTGCCAACTTCATCATAAGACTTGCCTGTTTTTTCCACTTCATCGGCAATCATGGCTTTAAAACCATCAGAAAGCGTTGGCCCAGGCAAAACACTATTCACCGTCACGCCACTGCCAGCGACACGCTTCGCTAAACCTCGTGAAAGTGATAACTGAGCGGTTTTGGTGACACCATAATGAATCATATCATCGGGAATATTACGTCCTGACTCTGATGAAATAAACACCACACGTCCCCATTGCTTCGCTTGCATGGCAGGCAGGTAGGCACGAGATAAACGCATACCTGACATCACATTGGTAGCCCAATAGGTATCCCAGGTTTGATCGTCTGTTTCAAAAAAATCGGTTGGGCCAAAGATGCCGGCGTTATTAACTAAAATATCCACTTCAGGCACTTTACTGACTAATTGCTGGCAACCCTCAGCGGTGGATAAATCTGCAGCGGCAGCGATGAGTTTTGCGTCAGGTAGTTGTGTTTTGATGCGTGCTATCGTCTTGTCAACAGTTTCCTGACTGCGACCATTAATCACCACCTCTGCCCCCGACTCAGCTAAACCTGAAGCAATGGCAAAACCAATACCAGCCGTTGAGGCTGTCACTAATGCTCTTTTACCGCTGAAATCGATCTTCATCTTGTTCTCCTTAGCTATTTATTTAATTAGTATTGTAGGCGGCCGTTAATATTGATTAAATAGAGATAATGTAAATTCACTATTTCGAAATAGTTAACAATGAAACGTATTGATGATCTGCTAGGTTTAAGAGTATTTGAAAGGGTCGTTACACTGGGTAGCCTGACAGCAGCGGCACAAGAGTTAGGTATTTCCTTAGCAGCGGCCAGTAAACGACTGACTAAGCTGGAGCAGTATCTGGATGTACAACTGATTCATCGTAGTACACGGCGATTATCTGTCAGTGATGAAGGACAGACCCTTTATGACTACGCACAACGCATTGTGGCAGAATTAGCAGAAGCGGAAGAGGCGATCTTGCAAAAGTCGGAGCAACTCTCCGGCTCATTAACCATTACTTCTCCCAACAGTTTTGGTCGCCGCCACCTGGTCAAACTGATTGCCGAGTTTAAACGTCTACACCCTGGCATTAGCATCCAACTGCTGCTGAGTGACAGCATTGAGGATATGATTGCAGAAGGTATAGATGTCGCCATTCGTTATGGTGAACTGCCAGACTCAAGACTCGTTGCCCGTCGATTACTGAATAATGAGCGTATCTTATGCGCATCACCCGACTATCTTGCCCGATATGGCACGCCTAAGACCTTAGAGGAACTACATCAGCATCAATGTATTATTATCAGTCGTCATACTGAAATTAACTGGGCTTTCCCCAGCCACACCTTACATATCCAGCAAGCGATAAGTAGTAATGACGGTGAGGCTGCACATGTCATGGCATTACAAGGCATGGGTATCGTGCTGAAATCCTACTGGGATGTGGCAGAAGACCTGATGGCAGGCAAATTAATTCAGGTCTTACCTGAGCAAGCCGTTATCAGTGCCCCCATCAATATCATCACCTTAAAAAATCAGCATCAACCCGCAAGAATCCAGCTATTTATCGATTTTTTACTCAGCCGTTTACAGCCAATGCAGAGCCAAAAAGACGAGAGCTGATCGTATTACTTGCCAATACAAAAACTGGAGAAGATATGATCCAATAAGTCTTCAGTCGTGAAAGTGCCGGTAATTTCACCTAGGGCCTGCTGTGCAAGACGTAGCTCTTCAGCTAACAATTCACCAGCGCCCATGCCTGAGAGACAGTCATAACCATTGACGATAGACTGTCTGGCACGTGCTAAAGCATCCAGATGTCGACGGCGGGCAATAAACACGCCTTCTTCTTCCGGATGAAACCCTACTGCCTGATAAAGATGTTGTTGTAATAACTCAAGCCCATCACCAGACTTCGCCGAAAGATACAAAGTGGGATAACCATTTTCTTCTGTCAAACCTGTCTGATGACCACTTTTATCAATCTTATTACGGATAATAGTCAGTGGTTTATTCGCTGGTAGCTCTGCCAGAATCTTTTTATCCTGCTCGGTAAGCCCTTTACTATCATCAATCAATAATAAAATATGATCGGCTTGAGCGAGTTCATTTTGCGTACGGCGAATGCCTTCCAGCTCAACGATATCGTCTGTAGCATCATGCAAACCGGCGGTATCAGAAATACGTAACGGTAAACCACCAAGGTGAATTTGTTCCCGCAAGACATCGCGTGTCGTGCCAGCCACATCAGTCACTATCGCTGCATCATGACCCGCTAGCTGATTATGTAAACTTGATTTACCTGCATTAGGCTGGCCAGCCAACACCACGCTGATACCTTCGCGTAATAAGCGGCCTTGTTTGGCAGAGCCGGTAATACCATCAAGAGTCTTTAATAAATCCTGTAATTGCACATCCACTTGCGCTTCAGCGAGAAAATCAATTTCTTCGTCGCTGAAATCAATAGAGGCTTCAACATACATTCTCAGATGCGTCAGTTCTTGCAGAAAATCATTAATGCGATTAGAGAAATCTCCTTGCAGTGATCGCATCGCACTTCTTGCTGCTTGCTCTGTTGAGCTTTCAATTAAATCGGCAACAGCCTCAGCCTGGGCTAAGTCCATTTTATTATTGAGGAAAGCACGCTCAGAGAACTCACCAGGTCTGGCCATTCTCGCACCCAGCTCAACAGCACGTTGACAAAGTCTGTCCATAACAAGCGGGCTGCCATGTCCCTGAAGTTCAACAACATCCTCGCCAGTAAATGAAGCCGGACCAGGAAAATAAAGGGCAATGCCTTCATCCATAACACCATTATCGGCATCACGAAAGTGAGTAAATTTGGCGTAGCGCGGTGTCGGTAACTTGCCGCAAATCGCGGTCACAATCTCAGCGCTTTTTTTACCTGAAATTCTGACGACACCCACACCACCGCGTCCAGGCGCGGTGGCTACTGCAACGATCGTATCCATCAGCGTTGCTTAGAGTGCATCCATCTTACGGGTGATATACCACTGCTGTGCAATCGACAACACATTATTCACCACCCAGTACAACACCAGACCTGATGGGAAGAAGGCGAAGAAGACGGTAAATACCAGCGGGAAGAACTTCATCATCATCGCTTGTGCAGGATCTTGTGGTGCAGGATTCAATGTTTGTTGGAACCACATTGAAATACCAAATAATACCGGCAAGATGAAATAGGGATCCATGGCTGTTAAGTCATTAATCCACAGGATAAAATCAGCTTGGCGTAACTCAATACTTTCTACCAGAACCCAGTAGAAAGACAGGAATACAGGCATTTGCACCAGAATAGGTAAACAACCACCTAATGGGTTAATTTTCTCAGTACGATAAAGATCCATCATCGCCTGATTGAACTTCTGCTTGTCATCGCCATAACGTTCTTTCAGACTCGCCAGCTTTGGCGTTAATTTACGCATAGCCGCCATTGAGCGGTAGCTCGCAGCAGATAGTTTGAAGAAAACTAACTTGATCAATACCGTCAGTAACACAATAGACCAACCCCAGTTGCCAGTCAGTTTGTGTAACCATTCCATCACCCAGAATAAGGGTTCAGAAATAATAGTAAAGATGCCGTAATCAACGGTCAGTTGTAAGTTCTTAGCTACTTTTTCCAGACGTTCGGCTTTTTTCGGCCCCAGATACATTTCATAATCCGCATGACCTTCACTCCCAGCCGCGACAGAAATAGCTGGCATTCTGACACCGGCAGTGTAATTAGTGCCATTAAGAGAGCGTGCGTAGTAACCTTTTTCTTCATCATTTTGTTCAGGCACTATCGCCGCTACAAAATAATGTTCAATCATCGCTGCCCAGCCATCCTTCGCTTTCTGATCGAATGGTTTTTCATCCAAATCATCAAACTTCACTTTTTCATATTCATTACCTGTGTTCGAGAATACAGGTCCGCTGTAGGTATAAATGAAGCGTGAACCACTGGATTGTTTTTGACGATTGAATTGTGCATACGGGTAAGCAGAAAATGCATCAGCGGTATTATTGATAATCTTATAATCAACATTTACCACATAGCTATCACGTTTGAATGTGTACGTTTTAACTACTGTCAGGCCGTTATCAGCTTGCCAGTAGAGCGGCACTTTAATTTCGTCCTGACCATCTCTTAATTGATAGTTTTGCTGATCAGCTTTATAAACAGCGTAGTGTGTTGGCACGTCCATATTCGAACGCAAGCCAGATTGTGAAACGAAATAAGCATCACTTTTATCACTCAAAAACTGCACCGGTGTATTGGGTTCTTCAGAACTGACGGCATATTTCAGTAAGGCCAGATTTTGAATATCACCACCTTGTGTGCTGATTTCGATATCCATCACATCCGTTTTTACATGGATCTTTTGTTTCGTTGCTGCCGAAGATTGCGCCGATTCAGGCACATCAGGTAAGGCTTCAGCAGAAACCGAAGGCATATCTGGCAATGCTGCATCGTTTGCGGCCAACGAGCCATCATCGATCTGGGTCGAGGTCGTATTTTGTTCGGTTTGTTGGGGATGTACGTAATCTTTTTGCCATGCCTGCCACAACAATAATGACACGATGAGCAGACCAAAAATAAATAGGGTTCTGAGATTATCCATTACGATTCTTTGTTTTTAGTTCAGGTACAGGATCAAGTCCACCCTCATGCCAAGGGTGACAGCGGGATATTCGACGCAAACCAAGCCAAGTTCCTTTAACAGAACCATGACGCTCGATTGCTTCTATCATGTATTGTGAGCAGGTTGGCTGAAAACGACAATGCATGCCGATGAAAGGGCTCAGTAAAAGTCTATAACCTCGGACGAGGCTGATTAGGATTTTTGCCATTGCGCCACCACTGTTAACCAATGTCGCTCCAATGCTGCCCATATTTGAGTGCTATCTCGTTCTGTCACACCGGGGCGTGACAATACAACAATATCGATGTTTGATAAGGCGGACTGATTCTGTCGAAATGATTCGCGAATAATCCGCTTTAAGCGGTTGCGTTGATTGGCTAATTTCACGTGTTTTTTAGCTATCGCTAGTCCCAGTCGGGGATGCCCCACTGAGTTCTCAACCGTTAAAACCGTCAGGCCCCCACCACCAGTGCGTTTTCCTTGACGGAACACCCGAGAAAAGTCTCCCGGGCGATTCATTTTCATGGCTCGGCCGAATGTTGCCAAGTCATGCCCTCCCTGAAGGATGTCAGAGAAGATTATACTGACAGTCTTGCGCGACCTTTTGCACGACGTGCGTTAATAACGCGACGACCACCAACTGTTTTCATACGTGCGCGGAAACCGTGTGTACGTTTGCGCTTCAGATTGCTAGGCTGAAAAGTTCTTTTCATTTCACCAACTCCAGAAATATTGATTGTTTTGCTGCCTGCGGTGCTAACAGCAGCAAAAACCGCCGAGGCAAAAGACACGGGATTATAAAGTTTTAAGGCATAACAAGTCAAACCAGAGTGACTTTCATTTTTTCTGTGGTTATTTTACTTGCCAAAAAGCTGGCTTAAGGATAACTTTAGACCTCCTGCGTTACCAGCTATACTATCAAAAAGCGTAGCTATCCAACGCACTTCATTTTTGTTTAAACCGGTATAAATCAAGGAGTTAATGTGTCATCACCCCTTTGGGAAAAATGTCTGTCCCATCTCGAAGGTGATTTGTCGGCACAGCAGCTGAATACTTGGCTTAGGCCGCTGCAAGCGATCGAAACCGAAGAGAGCTTACGCTTACTAGCGCCCAATCCTTATGTTAAAGCGTGGGTTCAGGAGCAGCTAGAAGCACAGATAAATCAGCTGGTTCATCAATTAACTCAAGGCCTTATCGAATATGTTTCGATTGAAGTAGGCACCATTGATCATGTGCCTCAACGGCCAAAACGTGTTGCAACCACTTCCGCGCCAGCTAAAACCAATAATGAAGAAAAGTCAGAAACGATAAAGTCAGAACCCGCACTGGGTAGCCCTATCAATCCACTATTCACATTTGATAGTTATGTCGAAGGTAAGTCCAATCAGATTGCACGAGCGGCATCGCTGCATGTAGCAGAAGCACCGGGAACAAGCGGTTATAACCCACTCTTTTTATATGGTGGTACCGGACTGGGCAAAACCCATTTGATGTTGGCCGTCGGTAATAAAATTAAGCAAAATAATCCTAAGGCTCGTGTGATTTACCTGTCATCTGAGCGTTTTGTTCAGGACATGATTACTGCATTACGCAACAACGCTATCGATCAATTTAAAACTCACTATCGTAGTGCAGACGCATTATTGATTGATGATATTCAGTTCTTTGCCAAAAAAGAGCGCTCGCAGGAAGAGTTCTTCTACACCTTTAATAGTTTGTTAGAAGGTCAGCGCCAAATCATTTTGACCTGTGACCGTTTCCCCAAAGAAGTCGACAACTTAGATGAGCGGTTGCAATCACGCCTGGGCTGGGGCTTAACAGTGGCTATCGAACCGCCAGAGCTCGAAACACGTGTAGCAATTCTGATCAAAAAAGCGCAACAAAATCTGATTACACTGCCAGAAGACGTGGCCTTTTTTATTGCCAAACGTATAAAATCCAATGTACGTGATCTGGAAGGCGCATTGCAGCGCGTTCTGGCTTTTTCTCGCTTTACCAATCAGCCCATGTCGATTGATATGGCACAGGAAGCATTGAAAGATCTGCTGGCACTTCACCAAAAGCTAGTGACACTGGAAAGCATTCAGAAAACAGTGGCGGAATATTTCAAAGTGCGCGTGTCTGAATTACTGGCGAAAAAACGTACACGCTCCATCGCGCGACCACGGCAAATCGCCATGGCGCTTGCCAAAGAACTAACCAGTCACAGCCTGCCAGAAATTGGTGAATCTTTTGGTGGCCGTGACCATACAACTGTCCTGCATGCGTGCCGGAAAGTTGCTGAATTAAAAGAGTCGGATCCCCGTGTGGCTGAAGACTACCGTAATCTTTTACGAACACTGTCGAGTTAACCCGAGAGAATCATCATGCAATTTACTGTCAGCCAAGATACTTTAGTGCGACCGCTGCAACTGGTGTGCAGTATTGTTGAACGCCGCGCTACGCTACCGATCCTGTCTAACGTTTTATTACGTGTTCAAGGTGACCAACTATCCATGACCAGTACCGATATGGAACTGGAAATGATTGCTACCCTACCGGTCGCTGTTGAAGAAGAAGGCAAAACCACTGTCTCAGCTCGTAAGTTGCTGGACATTGTCAGAGCCTTGCCCGGTAATGCCACTATCAGCGTTAATGCCAATGATGGCAAAGCCGTTGTCAAAGCTGGCAAAAGCCGTTTTTCATTAGCCACTTTATCCAGTGATGACTTTCCGGATAGCGAAGGCGCTAATTACATAGATGAAATTTCACTGCCGCAATCGGCACTGAAATCCTTACTCGACGAAACCAGTTTTGCCATGGCCAGCCAGGACGTGCGTTATTACTTGAATGGTTTATTGCTTGAACGTGATGATACGACCTTACGTGCCGTTGCTACCGATGGACATCGTCTGGCATTGGGCAGTCTGACGACAGCTACCCCCGTCAGCGAAAAAAACAGTGTTATCGTGCCGCGTAAAGCGATTATTGAACTCGGTCGCCTGCTTAATGACAGTGATGACATCGTTAAAATGGCCTTCAGTAATCAACAGATCAAAATTGAATTACCTGATATTCACTTCACCTCTAAATTGATTGATGGCCAGTTCCCTAACTATGAACGTGTGTTGCCACTCGGGGGTGATAAAGAAGTTCTGGCGGATCGTGATGAACTAAAACAAGCCTTATCACGAGCGGCTATCTTGTCGAATGACAAACATCGTAGCGTACGTATCAACTTGGATACCGATCAATTAAAAGCCACAGTCACTAACCAGGAACAAGAATCAGCTGAAGAAGAAATCAGCGTGGATTATAAAGGTGCCCCATTAGAAATCGCCTTTAATAATGCCTATCTGCTGGACTTACTAAACGCGATTCCGGATAACAAAGTGAAACTGCTTTTCACTGATGAAACCAGTAGTGCACTTGTGACCCCGGCTGATGAAAAATTCGAACGCCAATACGTCGTTATGCCAATGCGTCTCTGATATGTTTTAGATAAACATCCTTAAACTCACATCAGAACCACATAAGAATACAGGTTTATTTGTATTCAGTATAAAGCACTTGGAGAAAGTAACAGTATGATACTAACGCCCTTTTACAGAAGGACTTTAGTCGGTCTACTGAGTTTATTTTTTATTGCTTTAGCAAGTTGTGGCCAATCACGTGATGTTGAACTGCCTGAAGACATCAAACAAATAACCCATGGCGATCTCGACGCGTGGCTAAAAAAGACGCCTTTTGAAGGCTTATGGGATCCCGGCGAAGATAAAAAAGCAGATACCATTGTCATCACCAATGTGCATCAAGTATTTCCTTTTATCGGCAAACTAAAAAATGCCACGGATGATAATAAAAACTTTACCGGGCAAGATGGTGATATCCACGAGGATGTCTGGCAGGTATTCAAAGATCCCAAATGGGGTGAGGCTGTCACATACGCACAAGTGGCTTACGACCCAGAAGAGCTGTTTTTATCTCCTTCTTACTCCGAAATGGGAAATCCGGCATTTTCAGGTAGCCAGGACATCAAGTTAAGTTATTCAGGCAATCTGACAGCCACGCAAGTCATAGATCGTAAGGCCGGTAGTAAAGCCGCTATCTACTGGGTAAACAGTAATATGCAAACGTATCTGATGGGGTTTTATCAGAATCAGAACCTGGTCTTTGAGGTGGCATTTCCCTGCAAAATAGAAGAGAAAGCCATTTGTCTTGGAAAATTAAAAGACATTAATAAAAAGCTGCAACTCAATGTTTCAAGTTGGGATAATGCCAGCGTCGATATGCTACAGCCGAGTGATAATAAGGATAGTTTCTGGCAAGCCCCTTATATCGGCATCTTTCCGGATGAATATGAAATCCCTTCGATAAAAGTCAAAACTCGTTTCACTGATTTCAAACTGCAAAACCTGAATGTCCCACAGCAAAATGCTGCCTATCTATTCAGCTATGAAAATAATTATGGACTGCATTACATCGGTTTCAATAAAGAGTCATCACCGCTGAACCGTGCTGAGTTTGATAAAGCACATGAATCTCAGAAACATATCGAGGCAGGTAGTCTCGATGTAAAAATTTATCTGTCAGAAAGCGAGGAGAATAATCTCCATCAGATTAAAGCAACCGCTTATATGAAGAATAAACAACAGCTGACCATTAACGCCAGTTATCCTGTTAAGGACCCAGATGCCCGTGATGAAATCATGGATATTCTTGAGCATCTAAAAGTCGCTCAATTCTGATAAATAACAAGGCGTAGATAAGAACCGTTCATATAGAAGCCAAAACCTTATTTATTATGCGTTTGATTACGATAAGCTTAGTCAGGACTAGTTGGTATTGATAAGGCTAATAAGGACAGAAGGAATAGATAGACCATGATGCACAAGATTCAATGTGAATGTGGCAGCCTGCTTGGACATATTGACGGTAAAGGCATCACCAGCCGGGTGATTTGTTATTGTTCAGACTGTCAGGCATTTGCAAAGTATCTCGGTCAGTCGGATAACATTCTCGACGCGCATGGTGGCACAGATATCGTCCAGTTAGCCCAGCCTCGCTTGCATATTACCCATGGGTTAGAGCATCTGGCCCTATTACGACTCTCTCCTAAAGGATTATTACGCTGGTACGCCTCCTGCTGTAATACACCCATTGGTAATACTCTGAGCAACCCAAAAGTGTCGTTTATTGGTTTGGTGCACTCTTGTCTGGATAAGACGTGGTTAGAAACCGATTTTGGTCGTGATGTGGCCAAAGTAAATACGGAATCAGCAACAGGTGAGCCTAAACCCAAAACCAGTGGTTTAGTCGGTAATGTCATGCTTTTTTTTGGCATTGCCCTGTCAACGTTGATTAGTGGTAAATATAAACACTCCGAATTATTTACCAAAGATGGTGCCCCCATCGTGACGCCAATCATTCTCACCGATGAGCAACTCGGGCAGTTAAAAAAGCAGAAGTAGTATCAACATGATTTTTCGGCTTCATACCCCGATTATGATAAACCGTTATTAACCTTAAAAGGCACAGAATATGGATATCATCAAATGGGCTGAAAAACTAATGTCGATGGACGAAAAAAGTTGGCAACGGCATGCTAATCCATGGAGTGTGTATTCACGTTTTACAACCCTACCCTTACTCTCTCTGGCCTTTTATTCACGAGAATGGATGGGGATTTATTCGTTAATACCTATTGTTTTGGCTATTGTCTGGATTTGGCTTAACCCACGATTATTTAACGCCCCATCATCCACCGATAACTGGGCGTCAATGGGCACCTTTGGCGAACGACTTTATTTAAATCGCAAAAATATCCCCATACCCCTTCATCATCATCAGGTTTGTATGCTGCTGCAAACACTGTCAGCACTAGGCATACCGTTTTTTATTTACAGTTTATACAGTCTGAATGTTTGGCTGCTGATTGCCAGTAATATCTGGATTATGGTGTTCAAAGCCTGGTTTGTGGATCGTATGGTGTGGCTATACAGGGAGATGAAAAACAGCCATAGCAAGTACGCTTCCGAGAAAAAACATAAACAATAAAAGGTAATCCCATCAATTATCTACATCCTATATAATCACTGACTGATTTATACAAGCCAGACAAAAAATACGATGATAAATAGCACGCCAACACATAAGCCACGCCCGTTTGTAGACCTGATGGTCAGTATCGTTTTACCGTCAGTTATCTTGATGAAATTGAGCGGACCGGAAGACTTGGGAGCCAGTGGTGCATTAATGGCGGCACTGGCTTTCCCGCTTGGCTGGGGAATATTCGAACTTATCAAATACCGTAAATTCAACTTTATCGCCCTGCTGGGTTTAATCAGTGTATTACTCACCGGCGGCATTGGTTTATTTGAGCTCGATACTAAATGGTTAGCCATCAAAGAAGCGGCTATCCCTGCCATTATCGGAATTGCTGTTCTCGGCTCAACATTTACCCGATACCCGCTGATCAGAGCCCTTTTGTATAACCGTGAAATCATGGATGTCGATAAGATCAAAGACCGCCTTGAAGAAAAAAACAGCATGGCATTATTTGAAAAGCGTCTTCTCAACGCGACCTATTTATTAGCGGGTACCTTTTTATTTTCAGCGATTATGAATTTTTTACTGGTGAAATGGTTGGTCACCAGTCCAACTGGCAGTGAGGAGTTTAATGAGCAGCTGGGCTTGCTTACACTTTATAGCTACCCGGTTATTGCGATTCCTTCCATGTTGATGATGATCGGTATCTTTTATTATTTATGGCGGACTATTCATGATTTAACCGACCTGAAACTTGAAGAAGTTGTATCACCGAAGGTCGCTAATAAATAATCACGTGTCCCCTGTCAGACTGATTCATCATCCAGACTATCTCGTCTTGTTGCCAGCAGAGCGTTGCAGAGTTTTAAGCTCGGCTGTGTTAAACGGCGGACTGCAAAAAGCCAGCGCTTTACTCAATATGCGGGTGGATAAACATTCTCTGCTACCCTGCCTGGCACCAGAACAAACCTTACTAGATAAAGCAGAAGAACTGGCCTTACCACCAGTCACTATCGGCATGATGACCGCTGCCTCCATGCAGTCATTAGGTCACCATATTGAACACAGAAAGGCTTTAACGGTTGAGTGCTGGGTAACGAGCGGGTTGAGTAATGTTAGACGAGCAGGTGATAAAGCCGATGATCACGCTATGCCGGGCACCATTAATATTTGCTTATATATTAATCAAGCATTGTCCGATGCAGCACTTGCCGAAGCCTTGATATTACTCACTGAGAGTAAAGTAACTGCCATTCGTGATGCCGAGATTATCAGTCCGGTTTCTGGTCTGCCCGCCAGCGGCACAGGCACTGATAGCCATGCCGTTTTTTGTCCCGACGCTGAACCCCAACATGCTTATTGCGGCAAGCACACAACGCTCGGTGAGCTAATAGGTCGGGTGGTACTGCAGGCCTGCACCATCAGTCTGAATCATTGTTTACGCAGTCAGATCGAAAGCTGCTAACACGATTTCCCCCTTTTCGATTCGGCTCAGCTATCATGCTACGAATTTTGTCTGCTGAGTGATGACTGTATGGATATTCTTCAAAGTATTATTTTGGGGTTTGTTGAAGGCCTGACCGAGTTCTTACCCATTTCTTCCACCGGCCATCTGATTGTCGTCAGTGACTGGCTCGGACTGGCACAAACAGACAGCAATAAAGCCTTTGAAGTCATTATCCAGTTAGCCGCAATTCTGGCGGTGATTGCCAGTTATAAAGAGCGTTTTTCACCTAAGTATGTCGGTTTGTGGACAAAGGTTGCCTTATCTTTTGTCCCGGTCGGACTTGTTGGTTTGTTATTTCACGATCAGATAAAAGCCCTGTTTTCTGTTCAGATTGTCGCTGTGATGTTTATCGTCGGCGGTATTATTTTTTTACTGACAGAAAAATTTATCGGCGAGAAACCACCTCAAGTTGATGATATCAATGAGGTTAGCTACGCGCAGTCTTTGATTATCGGCATCGCTCAGGTGTTTGCATTAATTCCCGGCACCAGTCGTGCGGGTTCCACCATTATCGGTGCACTGCTTGTAGGCTTGAGTCGTAAAGCCAGTGCTGAATTCTCATTTCTGCTTGCCCTGCCTGTGATGGCGGCAGCCTCAGGGCTGGATCTAATATCTCATTATCAGGACTTTGCGAATACCTCCTTTTTGCCGCTGATTGTGGGGTTTATTGTCGCTTTTATCACCGCTTATCTGGTCATTAAATTATTTATCCGCTTTCTGGCGAACTTTACCTTTGTTGCTTTCGGCTGGTATCGCATTGTGTTTGGCGTCTTGTTACTCGTGCTGTATTAAACAACATCGCCCTGAACAGACTCATTTCAGCTTGAATTCATCGTATTTTGTATACTAGCTTGCATGGCCTCTAAACACGTCACTAAAGCTATTGAGCAATTTTTCTTCAAAGGTGGAGCTACACGAGCATTATTTCGTTGGCTGGATTTTCGTTTATTTGTTTCACAAAAAAATAATAAGTTAATACCGTCATCTGACAAGCGTTCACACTCTGCCACAGAGTACTTACAGGCATGGCAACAGCAGATGTCACTGACCACACCAGCCACGGGTATTTTACGGATCCTTGCTGTCGTCGCCGTACTGATTGGTTTTACTGCAATGGCTGGGGTGTTAAATGTCAGTCAAACCTCATTTATCAATATCTGGGTGCCACTCGCTTTATTTGCGTTTTTACCGCTATTACTTACATTAAGCAGCTTTTACTTTTCTTTTTTATCGCCTGCCAAACATAATCTGCATCATCATCCATTGCTGCATTGGTTGATAAATAAACTGAACCTGAAACAATTCATTCCCTACAAAAATTTACTGCTACCCTGGTTATTGTGGCAATTACAGTCAGCGGCTATTTTATTTTCAGCCTCCGCATTACTGTCATTTTTTATTCTGGCGACCTTCCAGGACTATCTGTTTGGCTGGTCATCCACCCTCATTACTGATAGTGCCACTATGACGCAATTAATGACGGCTATCAGCTGGCCCTGGCATTGGCTGCTAGAAGCGCCCACCGCCGAGTTAATCCAGCAAACTCGATTTAGTGCTCAGGCCAGTGATCTGATTGTTTCCGCCAACGATGTATGGTGGATGACATTGGTGATGGCTATCGTGGTTTACGGTATTTTGCCCCGCCTGCTGTTAGCATTATTATTGCGCCAACAGTTTATCCGGCAATTGCGTAGTAATATTCAAAACAGTAGTGATGTGGAACAGTTTATTGTGGCGCAACAGCATCAGGTCAGTCGTAATCCTATTCAATCTGATGATCATCATGTGGAAAGCGGCACGGTCAGTTTACCCTCGACAGAAACTGCACTGATAAGCTGGCAGCAACCTGACATTCATTTTAATGTGGAAAAAAACTTAGGCTCGGATGACTGGTTACAAGATGAACAATGGCTAAATTCAGCAGCCAGCCAGTTTGATAAGCCAGTATGGATTATCATTGCTCCTATGCAGACACCCACAGGTGAATTGGCAGATTGTATTGAATTACTTCAACAGCACAATGATCTAATCAGTCTAGTGTTGTACCCGATTAATGCTGATGATTCACGTTACCAGCAGCAACAAAAATCATGGCAGTTTTTTGCTCAACGGCATGCGGTTACATTAAAAGAGGGTCATGCACATGTCTGAGTCTGTCACGCATCCTGTCTTCGCCGTCGTGGGCCATCCGAATAAAGGTAAATCCAGTATTGTCGCGACCCTGACCCGCCAGGATGCCGTCAAAATATCTGAAATTTCCGGCACCACCACATCGGCACAGACCTTTGATCTGAATATTGATGGTGAGACACAATACACACTGGTTGATACACCCGGTTTTCAACGACCACGGCAGGTGATGTCCTGGTGTCAGCAACATGCGCCTAACGCCGCTGAACGTAAAAATACCATTCAGGCATTTGTAAGTGAGCAGCGCGCCTCAGGCAATCATAAATTTCATGATGAAGTTGAGTTATTAGAGCCGATTTTAAATGGTGCTGGCATTATTTATGTGGTGGATGGTTCTATTCCCTATAGCCCTGAATTTGAGGCCGAAATGACCATTTTGCAATGGACAGGGCAACCGCGTATGGCATTGATCAACCCGATTGGTGGCGAAGCCTATGTGCAGGAATGGCAGGATGCATTAAGCCAGTATTTCAGTGTGGTGCGGGTGTTTAACCCCATGACGGCAGACCATCAGAAACAATTCACTATTTTGTCGGCCTTTGCTGAGTTATACGAACCCTGGCGTCACAATATCGAGTCCACGGTTGAACTACTCAAGCAATATTTCGAGTCCCTCGAACGACAAGGTGCATTCGTGGTGGCAGAGCATATTCAGCGAATACTCAGTCATGTCAGTGAAATCAAAGTACCTGCCGACTTTGTGAAATCGCGTTTGCAAGACAAATTGAAACATGACTATCAAAGCACGCTGCGTCATATTGAAACGAGCATGCAAAAACAGTTACAAGCCTTATTCGCACATCCTGAAATGCAGATGCAAACGCAGCAATTAAGCGCCGACTACCCTGACTTATTTGATAGCAGTCATTGGTATCTTTATGGTTTAGACAGACAAAAAATTGTCGCTTTATCTGCCTCTGCCGGAGCGGCGGCTGGTGCTGTCATTGATGTTGGTATGGGAGGTACATCACTGATGACCGGCGCATTTTTTGGTGGCTTAGTGTCTGGTGCCGCATCATTATTCGCCACAGCCAAACCAGAAAACCTCAAAATTAATGGCATTCCCTTAGCGGGTGAGACATTAAAAGCCGGGCCAATGAAAGAACTGACTTTTATTTTTGTGGTGTTGGGTCGTGCTGTCGATTTTCTGGAAATCATTCTACGCCGCACCCATGCCGATCGGTCTGTCGCAGAGCTACCTGAAACTAACCTGACCGCACGTATGAATCATTTACCCAAAGTTGAACAGGTGCAACTCACCCGCTTGTTACAAAAAGCGCACAAAGGTTTAAGTGACTCAGAATTAGTTAAACTGCGTGACTGGATATTAAAACTCTGCCTATCGCCTTCAGAATAAACCGGACAGTATTTACATTTTCTTAACAACGGCTTTTATAGCTTGGTTTTATCATTTTGATAAATGAAGGGGCAGCTATGTCTCGTATTTTGCTGATTTTACTTATGCTATTAAGTCCAAGTGCTTGGTCAGAGGCGATGCAAAGCCTGCATTCACTGTCAGAGCTAAAATGGAAAAACCGACTTATCCTGATTGACGCCGGTAATGATATTGATACCTATCAGCATGAACTTTCGCAGCTGGATGCAGAGATAAATGACCGTGATATCGTCTGGTTTCTACTTAACCAAAGTTCACTAAGCACTAACTACACAGGTAGAGTTACGGATAATCTCACCAAAGAAGTTCGGCAAAAATTACAACACCATAACAGCTCGGTTTTATTAATGGGTAAAGATGGTGGAGTCAAAACCACTCAAACCCAATTAAGACTGAACGTGATTTTTAGCGAAATTGATAGCATGCCGATGCGTCAGCGTGAATTACAACATCCCTAGTTATATTAGTCACTTGTAAGCTGAACCAGCTAGGGCTTGTGTCTAACTATACGAAGTCAAGACACTATGCTATTAATGATCATAAACCGGTGCGAAGAACCATCAGTGTGATGCTGCTTTCGTCAAGGCTGTTTTAGTCATGGAGGGTGTGTCTGTGGATATCATCAGTGCATTATTTGATGGCAGTTTTATGCCCCATGGCCATTGTTTAAAATGGCAAGCAGACTTACTTTTTCTTCATGTTGTTGGCGATACGCTGACAGTCATTGCCTATTTCCTAATTCCTGTCGCTCTCATTCAGCTGGTCAGAAAAAGAGACGATCTCGCCTTTAACTGGATTTTTGTGATGTTCGCTGCCTTTATTTTTCTCTGCGGCGTCACACATCTGATGGCTCTTATTAATATCTGGCATGGTTATTATTTCCTTAGCGGACTCAGCAAACTCGCTACCGGTATCATATCGATTATCACCACCGTGATGATTGTCTACTTATTACCCAAAGTGATTACGATTCCCAGTAATAAAGACTTTAAAGTAAAGAATGAACAATTACTGTTGGTACAAAAAGAGTTACTTGAAGCCAATCAATTATTAGAGCAGCGTGTTGAAGCACGTACCAGAGAATTAGAAAAGTTAGCTCGTACTGATGCACTGACTGGTGTACTTAATCGTGGCGGTTTGATGAACAATTTAACAGATGAAATTGATCGGTCAGTTCGCTATAAACATCCGCTAAGCTTGTTAATGATTGATCTTGATCATTTCAAATATGTGAATGACCAATTTGGTCACCAACGTGGCGATACCGTATTAATTGAGGCCGTTAACATCGTCTCGAAAGCATCTCGACACAGTGACATGCTAGGCCGCTACGGTGGGGAGGAGTTCCTTTTACTGCTTCCTGAGACAAATCTTACCGAGGCAAAAATACTCGCTGAACGCATCAGACATGATATTGAGCAACATCCATTTTGTCAGGATGAGGCCCTCAATATTTCATTGACCTGTAGTATCGGAGTGACTGAATATGAAGCTGGGCAGACACAATCCAAGCTACTACAAACTGTTGACCGATTGTTATACAGTGCCAAAAATTCTGGTAGGAATAGAGTCACTGTTAATGACAATATAGACAATTGATAACTCACGGCTAGAAGCATCGTTGATTGTGTAGTTAAGACACAAAAATCTCTGAATCAATGTTTCAACTCACCCAGCACGACTTTATTATCCGATACTTTTTTAACCACATTAGAGTAGTAATCATCTCTGAATTCATTGATTACTCGTGTCGCTACCGTATCTTCAACACCACTGCCTAACAAGACTTCTTCTGTCAGCCTTAGACTAGTTTCCAGAGTTTCTGACACTGTTGTCGTCGCACCTTGAGTAATCAATTCTGCACAGTGTTTTCTGTCACGGGCACGGGCATGAATGGGCATATCCGGATAATACTGGCGTACCTGAGCCACCAATCTATCTACCTGTGTCGGGTTATCCAGCGTGACGACAATCATCTTGGCTCGATCTGCACCCGCCGCCTGTAATACTTTGACCTTACTGGCATCACCAAAAAATACCGGGAACCCCTGTGCCCTGGCATCTTTTACCCGATGTTGGCGCATATCCAAAGCAATATAAGGTACACCTGCTGCTCCGAGCAAAGTACCGACACGTGCACCGACCCGGCCAAATCCTGCCAAAATCACGTGCTCCTGATCATGCTCAACAAACTCGGTGGTGTAATCTTCCTCGTCGTTTTCTGCATCAGGTGTATAAAATTTCAGTAATAAGTAATTGGTCGACCTCACAACAAAGGGGGTTAACACCATGGTTAAGGCAATAACCAGCGTCAAAATGTCACTGACTTGTGCTTCTAATAAACCCAACGATGCCGCAAAGCTAAACAGAACAAAACCAAACTCACCGCTCTGAGATAACAACGCCCCTGTTTGTAAGGAAATATCATGACGAGCACCGGTAATACGAGCCAGGATATAAACAACAACCGTTTTAATGGTCATCAGGCCCCAGGTCAGCAACAGGATATCGCCCAGACGATCCCATAACAGACTGAAATCAATGCCCATACCGACCGTCATAAAGAACAGTCCAAGCAAGATCCCGCGGAAAGGCAGAATATCGGCTTCTATCTGATGTCGGTATTGTGATTCAGCCAGCATCACACCAGCAAGGAATGCGCCCAACGCCATAGAAAAGCCAACACTTTGCATAATCCAGGCAACGCCCAATACTAACAGTACTGCGACAGCAATAAACACTTCCGGATCCTGGCTGGCAACAATTCTGGCTAATACAGGGTTCAACAAGTAACGTCCGGCAAACAGCAGTGCAATAATCACCAGAATACCGATTAGCGGATTTACATCTGGGCCAACCACTTCAGCACCGTTACCCACAGCCAGATAGGAAACCAAAGCCAATAATGGCACGACGGCAATATCCTGCAATAACAGCACAGAGAACGACATGCGTCCCATCACGGTGGAAATACCGCCACGTTCAGCCAATAATTTCAAACAAAAAGCGGTCGATGACAACGCTAAACCAAAACCAATGATAATGGCACTGTGATTATCCAGACCCAACCAGATGGCAATGCCATAAATGGCACCTGCGGTAATCAGCACCTGAGCAAGCCCCAGCCCCAGCACCATTTTACGCATTTGCCAGAGTTTATCCGGCTTGAGTTCAATCCCTAAAACAAACAGCAGAAAAATAACGCCAAACTCAGCTAAATGCCGAATATCTTCGACTTCGGTGATTACCCCCAAGCCCCAGGGACCGAGAATCATACCTGCGGTTAAATAACCCAGAATCGCACCAAGGCGAATAGCATGGAATGTAGGAATAATAATGACCGTGGCCAATAATAAGGCCAGAATTTCTACCAGATAATCGCCACCCGCTTCTTGCACAAATTATCCCTTTGTTAATTAAATGGTTGCATCAGAACTAAGCATCAATGTCAGTCCTTGCTTATAGGTATCTGCAGCAGCTTCATTTTTATCCAGCGCCAATTGCACTTCAGCTAAGACCTGATAAGTCTCGCCTTTGGCATCTAAGCGAATGCTTTGTTGTAAATATTCTTCCGCCTTTGTCCATAATTGGTTGGCTTTCGCCAGACGCCCAACGGTGAGCAATAAACAAGCATTATCCGGATTGGCTTTAAGCCACTTTTCTGCCGTGGCTAAACGCGCCAGCAAGTCACCCTGCGTCAGTACCCCGTAGAGATACACCAGTTTATTGCTCCAGTTATTACGCATAAACTGTTCAATCTGGGCAATGGCCCGCTCTTCCTGGTCTTGTTGAATTAGCCCGTTTACATAAGGCACAAGCATCGCTTCTGTCTGCCGTGCTTTGCTGGATGATTTTTCCCACACCTCAGCCATTTTTTGCCAGTCCTGTTTGGTTAATGCCATCTGTAACTGACCTACAGCTGCTTCCTGATCCAAGGCTGCGACTTCATTGCGCTCCAACACATGGCGTTTACGTAAATCGGGTAATACCGATTGCATTTCCTGCCATTGATCCATGTCCTGATAGAGAGACTGCAGTAACTGCAAAACATAAGGATGTTTCGGTGCCACTTCACGCAAATGTTGAAGTGTCGCAAGCGCCTGCTCTTTTTGACCGGCCGATAATTGTAGCTCTGCCTGAACCACCCCGACGGCAATATCAGCACCTTCGGTGGTTTCATGGGCCAGACGAAGATAGTTATCACGACGCTCAGGTGCTTGTTGTTTTTGCGCCGCTCTCGCTGCCGCCAGATAATGAAGTAGTGGTGTTTCACTGTGTGTGGCATGACGCACCAAAATACGTTCCGCCTCTGTCCAGCGACCTTCTTCCAGTGTTATCAGACCACGGGTTAAAGCTCGATTAGCTCGTTTTTGTCTTTGTGTTGTCTTCCAGGCATTAATTCTTTTTGGCGTCTGTTTTAACAACACCAGACTGCGTAATGCTAAATACCCTGCCACCACCAGTAGGATATAAATAGCCGTAAATACAACCAATGATGTTTCCAGACTCCACTGCCCGTATTGCAGTAGTACAAACCCTGGTTCAAAATCGGCCGCCCAAATTGCGGCAACACCCAATGCTAATGCTAAAGCGATAATGATCAGCATTTTCATTGCTGATACTCCTCTAGCCAGTTCAACGAGCCTGAAATATCCGGGATAGATACGTCAATTTTCTGTTCAGCCAGTGAATTAAGGCTAGCCAGCATGGCATCACGTTCTTCACCGGTAAAATATTGATCCAGCCAGGTAATGGCTGTTTTTAAACTGTGCTGAAAGCTATTGTTGTCAGCATTCAGTAAGGCAAGACGTGCACTTTCCATTTGTAAACGCAGATTTTGATAAAGGAAGTAACGTTGTTCCGGTGCCATTACAGCCGCTTCACCAGATTGCTCATGGCGAATCACCACTAAAGAGCGCAATTGTTGCCATATGTCTGAGATAGCTTGTTTCCATGCCGGCGTTTCTGTGCTGGCAATATCGGCCGTGTCTGAAGACTCAGAGAAATCAACTTCTGGCCCTTTTTTAACGCGCAGTTTGTCGACATGGGCAGCCAATGTCTGTAGCTGAATCGCCATGCCCGGGATATCCAGAGTTGTCAGCGATTGTAATGACATTAATTCTTCTGCAATCTCAGCCCGCAGAGGATGAAGGCGGTAATCAGAAAGTGTTTCTAATTGTTTATCTGCCATGATCAAAGCCTGGATGGCTCCAACCACGTCATGTGCTAATACAGCGCGCTGGTTGGCGACATTGAGCAGGTATTTGACTTCCTGCAATGCCCACCGCTTTTGCAGCTCAGCATTGGATAACTGTTGTTTATCAGTAAGCTGCTGTAATTTTTCCGCTAATTGTTTTTGGTCACTATCGAGCCGACCTAACTGCTGCCTGTGCTGTTCTAATTTTGATTGCCAGTCACCGTTTTGACTGGATAACTCGGTCAGCGAAGATTGAATATCGGCTTCCTGCTGCTGGAGTTGCTGATAAAACCAGCCAATACTGACAGCGGAAAGTAGTACGACAACAACAAGCGCAATCCATATCAAGCGATAGACTTTGGCATCATCCTGTTTATTTTTTTCAAGCAGCTCAGCATCCTGCACATTGTTATCTATCGTTTGCTTTGCGTCTTTGTCTGCCATGTTAATCGTCCATATTTATCAGAGTATCAACAACTGCATTATCACTGGCATCGGCTGATACATGAATGGTTTTGAAGCCTCGTGAGGAGGCGTGCTGTTTTATCCTATCACTGACCACCGTCAATGGTTTATCTAACAAACCTGGCCATGTATTCATAAAGATACTACAAAGATTATCAACACCCGCCACACTGGTACAGATGACTTTATCTGCCATCATCGCTTGCTTTTGCATTGTGGCTGTCGGCTTGGCTAAAACACGTTGATAAACTTCAACATAAGTAATCTTAGCACCTCTGGCGGTTAAGGTATCGGCCATATGTTCTCTGCCGCCGTTACCCCGCACAATCAGAATATGTTTACCGCTGACCTTATCAGCCTGCATTAAGGGCGTTTGCAACAGACCTTCACTGCCGTTAGATATTTCCGGCTGACAATCAACAGGAATAGCATGCTCATGCATGGCTTGCGCGGTACCGTCACCCACTGCAGCAAACTGACATGGCTCAGGCAATTTATCTCCCCAACCCGCCATAAAACTATCTACAGCATTGCGACTGACAAATATCAGCCAGTCAAAATGTTCAAGATTCTCTGTCTGCCAATCTTTTCGGGCAATATGTTCAATATCAATCACCGGCAGAATCAACGCTTTGCCACCGGCGTTTTCAATCAAGTCGGCAAGCGCCTGGCATTGATGCTGTGGGCGAGTCACCAGAATCTGCTGGCCCGCCAAAGCTGTTTTACTCACCGTAAACATCTGCCAGAATTTTATCCGCGCCTTTCGCCAGCAGCATTTCAGCAACCTGAATACCCAGTTGTTCGGCATCTGCCGCTTTACCACGAACTTCCGCTGTGACCGTATTGGTGCCGTCCGGTTGACCGACCAGACCACGCAACCAGACGTTGTCGTCATCTAGCATCGCATAACCGGCAATCGGTACCTGACAACCGCCGGACAAACGTTTGTTCAAGGCTCTTTCTGCGCGCAGCACAATAGCGGTTTTATCACAATGTAAAGGGGCGATTAATGCATTCATTTCTGCGTCATCGACTCGGGTTTCAATGCCCAATGCGCCTTGTCCAATGGCTGGCAAACTTTGTTCAGGCGTTAAAGCGCTACGGATACGGTCATCAAAACCCAGACGTTTTAATCCCGCCATTGCCAGGATAATCGCATCAAACTCGCCATCATCGAGTTTACGTAAGCGGGTGTTTACATTACCGCGTAAAGGCAGCACTTCCAGATCAGGGCGGTGAGTACGTACCTGACATTCACGACGCAGACTGGAAGTGCCTAAGCGCGCACCATGCGGTAATTCATCAATACTCTGATAATGGTTGGAAACAAATGCATCATGCGGATCTTCGCGTTCGCAGATAACAGGCAGATGTAATCCTTCCGGAAACTCAACCGGCACATCTTTCATCGAGTGCACGGCGATATCAGCACGTCCATCTAACATGCCTTGTTCCAGTTCTTTAACAAAGAGCCCTTTGCCGCCTACTTTTGCCAATGGCGTATCAAGAATGATGTCGCCCTGGGTTTTCATACCAATCAGTTCTACTTCGATATTTTGATGTAATTCTAAGAGGCGTGATTTCACAAATTCAGCCTGCCACATGGCAAGAGGACTGTTGCGAGTGGCAATACGAACGATTCTTTTAGTCATGGAATAAGGTCACTTCAGCGTTGTCGTTAATAAATAAAGTCGATTCTAGCATTTCACGCATTGACTCTCGACTATCCGCGTTATAATGACGCCCTGTTTTCAACGAGCCTGATCTGATTGATATGACTACAGCCAATAAAAAACTCTCATCTGCCAGACTAACGCAGCCTACCGACAAATTTGTCGAAGAATTTACCGCCTCTGTGCAATTTGACCAACGCATGTTCCGACAAGATATTCGCGGCTCAATTGCGCACGCCACCATGCTGGCCGAAGTGAAGGTGCTGACTCTCGAAGAACGCGATCAGATTATCGCTGGCTTGCAACAAATCGAACAAGAAATTGAAAGTGGTGACTTTGAGTGGTCTATCGCTCAGGAAGATGTGCATATGAATATCGAAGCACGTCTTATCGCCCTGATTGGTGAAGTGGGTAAAAAATTACACACCGGCCGTTCACGTAATGATCAGGTAGCCACTGATGTCCGCCTCTATCTGCGCGATATGATTGAGCCTATCGGCCAGCAGCTTAATCGCCTGCAAGAGGCTTTATTGAATGTCGCTGAACGTGAAGCTGACACCATCATGCCCGGCTTTACCCATTTACAGACAGCACAACCGGTCACATTTGGTCACCACATGATGGCCTGGTATGAAATGTTAGTCAGAGATGCCGAGCGTCTTGAAGACTGTGCCAAACGCGTCAACAGCCTGCCATTAGGTGCTGCAGCACTGGCAGGTACAACATTCCCGATTGATCGAGAGATGACCGCCAGCTTATTAGGCTTTGATCGTATCTGTCTAAACTCGTTGGATGCGGTGAGTGATCGTGACTTTGCGATTGAGTTCAATAGCTTCGCCTCGATTCTGATGATGCATTTATCACGCTTCTCAGAAGAGTTAATTATCTGGTCATCGGCGCAGTTTGATTTTGTTGATTTAGGTGATGCCTTCTGCACCGGCTCATCAATCATGCCGCAAAAGAAAAATCCGGATGTGCCTGAATTAATCCGCGGTAAAACCAGTCGTGTTTACGGCAATATGTTTAACCTGCTGACCTTAATGAAAAACCAACCCCTGGCATACAACAAAGACAATCAGGAAGATAAAGAGCCACTGTTTGATACCATCGATACCTTATTAGGTTCTCTGCGTGTTTATGCAGACATGATGTCTGTTATTACGGTCAAAGCTGACAATATGCGTCAGGCTGCATTACGTGGTTATGCCACAGCCACCGATCTGGCAGATTATCTGGTACGTAAAGGTACGCCATTCCGTGATGCTCACGAAGTGGTTGGTTTGTCGGTGGCCTATGGCATCAAGCATAAAAAAGATTTGTCAGAACTGACGTTGGAAGAACTGCAGCAGTTTTCAGCCAACATCGAACAAGACGTGTTTGAAGTATTAACATTGGAAGGTTCAGTCGCTGCCCGTAATCACTTGGGTGGCACCGCACCTGAACAAGTCAAAGCGGCGATTCAGAAAGCACGCCGTCAACGCTAAATTATCTATGTTGATGCAGTAACGACCGGTTACTGCATCAACCATAAGAAACTGGCCGATAACATCATCAAAAATGCGACTCTGACTGCCCACTTAGGCCAGTACGACAAAAGTAAGACTAATACGATTGAGGTCACGGATAATACTGAGACCCAAACGACAAAACCTGTTCCTGCCCCCCAAACCTGCCACATCGGTAAATAGGCTAATATCAGCACAAGACTTGCTGTCCAGCGTAAAACCCGTATCTGTGAAGCAGTTAAACGTCTATCAGTCACATCCATCAAGTGTCTTGGCATAGCCAGACTGAAACCACTCATGGCGGCATAACACAGAGCCACGCTCATCATCATCGCTACACTCATGATATGGCCTCCGAAGGTTTTGCCGGTTGAGAATAGCGTCCAGCTGCAGTTAATTTACGGCGTAAAAATAACACCAGTCCCAGACTCATCAAACCAAACACCAACACCGTTAGCTCAAAGCCAACACTAACCCAATCACCGGTCTGCCAATACGACACTAACCAATGTCCCGTGGTGATGAGATTCATCACTGGCAGCAATAGGGCAAGTAAAGTAAATAAGCTCCATTGCTCAAACCAGGCTTTCGTCGCGGGACGGCAGGCTGAATGGAATAACATCAATAACCACAAATAGAAAAAGCCTTTTATTTCCCAGGCGGCACGATCAGCAATATCAACAGGAATCAATCGGTTCAACCAGAAGTAAGCAATACAAGCCACCGCCAAACCACTAATAGCAGCCACATTGATCACTTCAATCACCCGGTAAACCCGTGCGGTTTGTGCGCCAAACTCATTCAATGATTTCTGACGGCGTTTCACCAGAAACAAGATGGCGCCGGTTGCCATCATCAACGCACCCGCCATACCCATAATGAAATATAACCAGCGAACGCTATAACCACCAAAGTTGGCAAAGTGCATGATTCGCATCACGCGTTGTGAAGCCATCGGCGTACTCTTATCGTATTCGCCGGGCGGATTGAGATGCATCACATCACCATTGGTCGCGTCAAACTGCACACTGCCGGTTTCATCTCTCAGCAATTGTCCGTAATAATCCTCTTCTTCAAACCAGCCAAACACTTTGGTAACGGCACTACTGTCGCCAGGATGCTCAACATTCATAAACCGTCCAGGTTTACCCATCATCACTTCTGCCCGCTTAAACAAAACAGACAAATCCACGACATTGGCATGCACGCCTGTTTCCGGTCTGTGCATGGGTTCGTCCAGCAACTCAGCAAAGAACTGTTGTGGATTACTGTAATTGGCTAACACCCCGGCCGGCATATAGATGGATAAAAAGATCACCAATCCGGTATAGGCAATCATTAGCTGAAACGGCAGTGTTAAGACAGCCGAAGCATTATGTCCATCCAACCAGCTGCGCTGCCCTTTCTTTTGTCTAAAGGTGAAAAAGTCTTTGAAAATACGTTTATGAATAATGATACCGCTGATCAGCGCCACCAGCATAATCATGGTAAAAAAGCCTACAAACCAGATACCGGCCATACCTGCATGAAACTCATAATGCATGTGTACGAAATGATGACCACCTTCCGTTTCACGGTTATGGTTGGCTGGCATCGGTTCACCCGTATTCAAATCCAGCAGGGTATTTTGGAATTCTTGTTTATCGTCCTGCCAGAACAGACGAATTCCCGGTTCGGTTTCGGTTGGCAGACCAATCCCCCAGAAATGACTCTCTGGCATATGTGTTTCAAGATAAGCCTGACCTTTTTTTATCACATCAACACGTTGCTGTTCAGTCATGGCCGCTGGATCAAAATCCGACACAGCCGCTGTCTCAGGTTTCATCCAATGCGTGATATCTTCGTCAAACACCCCAATGGTGCCGGTCAGAAAAATGGTGAAAAGTGCCCAACTTGCGACCAGTCCGCCCCAGGTATGGAGCCAGCCCATCGCTTGTCTGAAAGACTCTTTTTCCTTTGCTGGTTGATTTAACTCACTCATGACGCCATCCTCGAAATAAGTAAACCCGCACCACCAAATATCAGTGTTGGTATTAACATCCCCAACCAGGCACGCTTACTATCTCTGACAACAAAGATCCAAATCACCGCTGCCGTATAAATGGCATAACTAAATAAACTGCTGGCCACGATGGCATCAGGTTTATCCATGGGCACAATGGCAGATAAGAAAATAATAATGGCAGACGTTAAAAAATATCCGCCGATTGTGGCGGCCAGAACCAAAGATAGAATTCTGAATGGATAAGGTAGTTGCATGGTGGAGATAACTCTCAAGATACTGATTTAATCAATAATATCAATACATTAACTATAAAACAGTCTGCCCTCAAAATAGCTGAGGGCAGACTGAGGATGAGAGAACAATTCTGTTCTCATTATCTATGTCGTTTAAGTCAGGAAAAAAGGGCAATCTTTTCCGATTTTTACTTATTCCAGCTGTTTATAGGCAGATATTACCATTAAATAATAATCGTATGCATTTAGATTGCTAAAATAACTTATCAGAACATATATTTTATGGTGGCTGTGGCATTTCTGGGCGCGCCATACCAGGCACGCGAACCGATATAGGTGTAATATTCTTTATCGAACACATTGTTGAGGTTCACCGCAATAGACAGATCGGGGCTTAAAGGATACTGCGCCATCAAATCCACTACCGTAAAATCACCCTGAGTAAAGTCTTCACCATTCGGCCCAACACTTTTCATGTACTCTTCACCTTGCCAACGCACACTGCCACCAATTTTCAGATTATTTAAAGAAGCAATCTGATAGCTTGTGAAGATCTTGAAGGTATCGCGAGGCATATCAGTTAATAGCCTGTCATCATCAGCATCGTGAATTTCTGAATAGGTATAACTCGCTGAGACTTGCCATAGAGGCAGAATTTCGCCAGCCACTTCCAGCTCAAAACCACGTGTTTTTGTATCCGACTCGGCCCGATAGGCCTGATCACCATTAGGCGCTAAAGTACTACCATCGGCTACAGCCAGATTATCTTGTTGCACTTCAAACACGCTGAACGCCAGATTCAAACGCTTATCCCATAACTCGCTCTTAATACCCAACTCATAGTTCACACCTTCTTCTGGCTCAAGATAACTGCCATTGGCATCCATGTAATCTTGTGGATTAAAGATCGTGGAGTAGCTGGCATACACAGACCAGTTATCATCGAGGTCATAGACCAAGCCCAGGTATGGTGTCAGAACACCATTTTCCTCACGATGATCACGACTGACTGCACCAGTAGAAAACGTATATGTCGATTCATCACGCTGCCAGTCAATTACCCGTGTCCCGGTAATCAATGATAGTGCATCGGTTAAACTCCATCTTGCTGAGGCTAACAGTGCGGTTTGCTCTTCCTCAAAGGCATATTGATTAGACTTGGTATAAATGGCACTCGGAACAGCAAGTGAACCATTCCATGTATAAATATTATCTATGGATTGTATTGTCCATAAGGGATAACCATAACTACGGTGGTAGGCTTTGTAATGGCTGGCCCCCAAATAGAGCTCATGTTCCCGGTTAAACAAAGTAAATTTACCCGAGGCAGACAAATCAAAGGACGTTTGCCGAGGCTCAGCCGCCCAGCGCCCTGTCCATGTTGAGAGACCACTGCCATCAGGATTCACCGTACCACTTGCGGCTGTAGCAAAAGCATCGTCATACATGCGACGACTGTGTTCTGCATTGAATTTTACTATCCAGCCATTATCGAAAGAATGCTCAAGCGTACCAAACAGGACTTTATTTTCTCGCTCATGATATCCCCAGTCAGCAGCGGAATTAAATGATCGTGAAGGCTTAAAACGACTGCCATCGGAATTAAAGGCGGCAAAGCCGTGATTACCACCGCCATCATTATTCATTTTGTTATATTCCGCTCCCAGAGTCAGCATGGTGTCATCCGTGATATCCCACTCAAGTACACCATAGGCAACCTGTTTATCCATGGATTGCCGGTCTATATAGCTTTGGTTGTCTTGATAAGCTGTGACAAAACGACCACGAACATCACCACTCTCTGACAAGCTACCAGAGACATCCAACTCTGAACGATAGTTATCCCATGAGCCTGCTTTTAAAGTAAGTGAACGTTGCGTTTCTCGCGTGGGTTTTTTACGAACTAAATTTACCGTCGCCCCCGGATCACCGATACCCGACATCAATCCTGTTGCACCACGAACGACTTCAACATGATCGTAAGTAACCATATCTGCCAGCTCATCATTAAAGCCATAACTGGAAGAACGATTTACACCATCTACCTGAATACTACGTATTTCAAAACCGCGTACATACAAGGTATTACCATCACTGCCTATCGGTCCGACAGTATTCACCACCACACCTGGAGTTTGCTCCAGTACGGACATCACATCATCCAGGTTTTGATCTTCAATTTGCTGGCGCGTTACCACACTCACAGATTGAGGCGTTTGCCTTTGTGATAAAACCAAACCCGTCCCGGTCGACATAGCACCGCTGGTATAACTGCCACTATTCTCTGTAGTAAGCCCAAGAGAAAGCGTATCCGCATCGACACTAATCCCAGAAAGGTCCACCTGTTGACCATCATCATAAATGGGTGCCGCTTCAATTAAAAAACCATTTTTTGTGCGTATTGCCTGATAACCACTTCCAGTCAATAACTGAGCAAAACCACCATCAATAGAATACGTGCCAGATAATCCCTTCGTTTTGAGACCTGATAACTTTTTCGCTTCCATCAATACTGACACCCCGGCTTCTCGTGCAAACCAGTTTATCGAACTGACCAGATCTCCAGCAGGGATATGATACTCAGCAAGTTGCTCCGTCGCTTGTACCGGTGAAGTGATAAACGTCATCCCCCCCAAACCTAATAAAACACTGAAGGCTACCGGCTTTAATGCATGCCCAAAAGAGTTCGACAAAGTGTGATGTTGTCGCATGTCGTGTTGTCCTTTTTATCTGATATACCTGATTGACGAACAGCAGATAAAAAGCGGAAAAGATTTTTATACTTTTTTCGATACGTAAACAAAATAAGGCGTCAGATACCGGACTTCCAACTGTGGAAACCGTTGTAATAACAAGTCCAGGGCGGCATCCGTATCATCCAGAGGCAATACTCCAGAAACATCGATCGAGCTTAGTGCTTCCTTATCGAATACAAGACGACCTGTTCGGTTACTCGCTAATGTTGTCAGCACTCTAGGTAAAGGCATATTTTCTGCAACAAGCACTTTTGCATACCAAGCTGATTCTATGGCATGAGGATCAATAGTCTGAATATCACTGAAGTGGAAACGATCAAAACGTAATGCATGACCCGCATTGATCACCCTGTTTTCATCCGTTGTATTTTCAACCCGAGTAACCGACTCCAACATGAGCAATTGTGTTGTGTCATCATTTTCTTTAACAATGAACTGTGTTCCCAATGCTGTTATTTCACCTTGATCTGTACTCACAATAAACGGGCGCTGTTTATCTTTCGCCACCGTGACCTTGATTTCACCACTCAACAATATGAGTCGCCGTTGATTCATCGAAAAATCAACATTAACAGCCGTGCCACTTGCTAAAGATAGCTGAGAACCATCACTAAGTTGTTGGGTACGCCACTCACCACGGCTGGTTTTAATATCAGCAAAAAGATAAGCCGGAGGATAATTCTGGATGAACATCCAGCACGGCAATAAAAAAAGTACAAAAATAACAGGAAGTAGTCCCACGGGTAATCGTAACGATTTCCCCGCTTTCACCCCAGCCTGAAGTCCAGAATTTAGCAGTTTATTACGCTCTGTCCCCAACACATCTAACTGCTCCATTCTTCCAAGAAACTGTTCCATTTTCATCGCGGCCTGGGCATGTTCAGGATTGGCCTTTTTCCAGGCCAAATATTGCTGTTCAATATCCGTGGTATTTTCACGATCATCCGATAACGCCACTAACCATTGTGCCGCTTGCTGTGCGTAATCAGATTGTTGTGTTATTTCAACCATTTCAATGCTCTTCCAGCCGATTTATCTGCACCAATACCAGAGCCAAATAGCTTCGTACTGTGCGGGAACTCACTTGCATTATTTCGGCAACACCTGACTGTTTCATCCCTTCCAAATAATGCAGTCGGAATGCTTCAGCTGCTTTTGCAGGTACGCTCGATAAAATATAGCTTAATGAGGTTAACAGCTCGATAGCATCATGAATCAGTTCAGGTGAAGGATAATGAAGAGTCTCTTGCTCAGCCTTTAAAGCCAATTGTTCGAGAAAAGCTTTTTCTACCGCATGACGCCTGGCTTTATCAATGATGATATTTTTTGCCGTTGAAGTCAGAAATGCTCTTGGCTGTTCAATATCTGTCAGTGGTTGTGAACTGGTAAATAATCGGAGAAACGTATCGTGTGCAATATCCGCAGCATTACTCTCACAACCCAATTGTTTCCTGAGCCAACAGAAAAGCCAGTTGTGATGTTGTTTGTACAACCACTCAATATGCGAAGTAGACACGGTTAAATATGAAAACACTCAGATGTTAATGAGATACATTATCACTTAAGTCATGTTTTTCGCAACTCTGATGTCAGCTACAGACAAAAACACATTATCTAATAACAGAGGTGCTTTTCTATCACATATCAATACCTTAGAAAACATGCTCCCCGTAACAACGATATCAAGTACGTTCCATATTTAAAAAAATACTCCTCACACCACGCTATACCGAGATGTGATTTTTTTGTGTTTGATCTCAAATAGCTAAGTACATCTTGCATAGACGCATGAATAAAGCATCTAAACATGCTGTCAACATGCCATAATTTGCATCACAAAAATAAGCGTAGGTTGATTATGTTTAAATCTTTCTTTCCCAACTCTCCCTGGTTTTGGCCATCAGTTATTTTATGGCTAGCATTTTCCGCCTTTATTTGGGTGGCTTTTGGAGCAGATATATCTGCTGCTATTGGGTTACCAGTTAACCCAGATGCTGAACAAGTCATCGGCTTACGGCATTTTGTTACCAATGAGTTTTTAACCTTTTACCTATTCTATTTTGTCTCCGTAGCTATCTTTGCTGGATTTTGGTTTATCAAGGCACCAAGTCGCTGGCAATGGTGGTCGGTCGTCGGTTCAGCAGTCATTTTCTTTTCAACTTATTATTCTGTACAGGTATCGGTGGCGATAAATAATTGGCGTCGACCGTTTTTTGATGCGGTACAAAATGCCTTATCACCCACGGGTGGTGTTTCAGTCGATCAGTTATATGACTTGATTGCCATTTTCGCGGAAATCGCCTTTTTAGCGGTATTCATTTTTGTGATGACCCGTTTTTTAGTCAGTCATTATATTTTTCGCTGGCGCACCGCCATGAATGACTACTACACAGAACAATGGGGGAAGGTGCGTCATATTGAGGGGGCCTCGCAACGGGTTCAGGAAGACACCATGCGTTTCGCAACGATTATGGAGAATCTGGGTGTCGCATTGATTGATGCCCTGATGACATTATTCGCGTTTTTACCCGTGCTTTGGTCATTATCGCAATATGTAAAAGAGTTACCTTTAGTCGGTGAAATCGCCTATCCCTTATTTGTCGCCGCCATTGTTTGGTCGATCTTCGGCACAGGCTTATTGGCACTGGTTGGTATCAAATTACCAGGCTTAGAATTCAAGAATCAGCGTGTAGAAGCCGCCTATCGTAAAGAACTGGTTTATGGTGAAGACGACCATCAACGTGCTCAACCGATGAGCTTAAGAGAACTGTTTGCCGATGTACGTAAAAACTATTTCACGTTGTACATTCACTATATGTACTTTAATGTGGCGCGTAGCATGTACCTGCAAGCAGATAATATTTTTGCCTATGTAATATTAGTGCCGACGATCGCCGCGGGAGCCATTACTTTTGGTATTTTGCAGCAGATTTTAACGGCATTCAGTCAAGTCAGTTCATCATTCCAGTATTTAGTGAACTCATGGACGACTATCGTTGAACTATTATCAGTGTATAAACGTTTAAAATCGTTTGAAGCGTCTATAAATAATGAGCCGTTACCAGAAATTGATCGGCACGTGACACAATAAATGACAATCTGGTGGGATGGCGTTATGTAAAACGTCATATCGACGTCACTGCTTGAAACAAAAAAATAACCTCGATACATGCTCGGGGTTATTTTTTGATACATGACATAGTCATGCTCAGGCTGAGCTTATTTCCCTAATTGTGCCTAAACAATTATCTTATCGATATGACTATTCCATTATTTTTAGTCATATGCCATAACAGTGCTGCAAATCACGCATTTTATCTTTTCTCATCCCTTGTAGGCTTTCTGCTAATTTTTTGGGAGAGAAATTTTATGCGGAGAAATATAACTTCTCTGTCAGTCATTCTGGCTAGTTTAATGACACCAGCCTATGCAGACAGTGAAACAACAGATGATGTAAAAGAATTAGCCCCTTTGCTTGTGACCGGTGATAAAACAGCACCCACGATGATTAACCTGGACACCCCTACAGAAGCTGGCTCACGACTTGGACTGACAACCAGAGAAAATCCAGCTTCTGTCGCTATTGCAGATAGAGCACTGATGGATCAAATCGGTGCTCGTGATTTTCAAGATGCGGTCAACGCCCTTCCCGGCGTCAATGCTTCAGCACCTCCAGGTTGGGGGGGTAATGTCTCTTACCGTGGTTTTAATGGCGCACAAATCAATCAGCTATTTAACGGTATCAGTCTCGCTTATACCTCTGCTAACCGACCTGTTGGTGCCTGGATTTATGATCACGTCGAACTGATAGGAGGTCCTTCTTCCTTTCTATATGGCACCAGCTCAGTCGGTGGCAGCGTCAACTATGTCACTAAACTGGCTGAACGTACTGAACAGGAAATTAGTGGTCGCTTAAGTTATGCACGCTATGACACCACGGAGTCTTCTATAGGTATCAATAAAGCACTTAATGAAAATAACTGGATTCGCTTTGATTATAGCCACACAGGAACCAACGGCTATATCGATCGCCAGAAAAATCGTGCTGATAATATGGCTTTCTCCTGGCTGATAGACATCAATGACAAGCTATCTCATACATTGGCCTTAGAGTATCTCGAAGAAAAAGAAGATAGCCCATATTGGGGAACCCCAACACTTGAATCCAGTTCTGGTCATCTGACAGTTGATAAACACAATCGCTTTAAAAACTATAATGTTGGCGATGGCCGTTATGAACAACGCGTACGCTGGTTACGCTCAATTACGGAATACCAGTTCAATGAGAAAACAGCCTTAAAAAACACCTTCTACCATTACGATGGTCAGCGTGATTACCGTAATCTGGAAGTCTATTCATACGTGAATAATAATTCACAAATTCAGCGTTCAAGTGGCTACCAGCAACGCCATGATCAAGAATTAAATGGTAACCGTGTCGAATTAACCCATCAGGGTGAGTTGTTTAATCGAAGCAGTAATTGGGCATTCGGCTTTGATTACAATGTGAATCATCAAACTGTTTATCCAACCTCATCAGGGGTGTTCGACATTGTTGATCCAAGTCACTTCGATCCGGGTTCTTTTTATGACATCGCTGAGTTTCAGAATGGTCTGATCAAAGGGCGAGCAAACAAAATCAAAACCCTGTCTGTGTTTGCAGAAAATCGTCAGGAGCTGACAAACCGCTTGGCATTGATTTCAGCCTTACGATTTGACCACATTGATTTTAGCCATACACCTGCACCTGGTGCAGCAGATATCAACCGTAATTTCGATAGTTTCTCAGGCCGCCTGGGCTTGGTGTTTGATGTGACTGATGATCTTAGTGTTTACACTCAGTTCAGCACCTCTGCTGAACCACCTGGTGGCACATTGACCGGGGCACGTGAATCACAAGTCGCTGATTTTGATATCAGTCGTGGTCGTCAAATTGAAGTGGGTAGTAAGCTCAACTATCTTGATGGTAAAGGTAGCGCCACTATTGCGGCCTATCAAATTGTCCGTAAAGATATTACCGTGCCAGGCCCTGTTCAAAACACGACTGTGCAGGCAGGACAACAAACTTCAACAGGCATAGAAATAGCCACCTCGCTACAATTAACACCTACCTTGAGAACAGAAGCTAATGCTGCCTGGGTGCGTGCCGAATATGATGATTTTGACGGACGTGAAGGTGGGCAATTGGTGTCTTATAAAGGCAATCGGCCCAGTAATATTCCAAATCGTGTAGGTAACTTATGGTTCATTTACGAACCTGATTCAAAATGGCAGTCTGGCATAGGTGCACGTTATGTATCTTCGGTGTACCAAAATTCAGCCAATAGCCGAAGCGTACCTTCATACACTTTATATGATGCTTATATTAAGTACGCTATCGATCCACACTTAGATCTGACGCTGCGTGGTCGTAATCTGTCAGATAAGCTCTACGCGACATTTATTCACCAATCTAATGCACAATATTATGTGGGTGAACCACGAAGCGTGGAATTGACCTTAGACTTTAAGTACTAAATATGCGCCAGCTTTTTTTGTGGCACCGTTGGTTAGGCATAGGGCTATGTATCTTCATGGCCCTATGGTTTATCTCTGGCATGGTGATGTTATTTGTGGGCTATCCCAAGCTCACTCCGGCTGAACATTTACAGTCCTTACCTGTTTTATCTTCAGACAGAAACTACATCAGCATTAATGACGCCTTTAGTCAAACAGGTAAAACAGAGCTCCCCACTGATATCAAATTGAGCTCTATTGCCAATAAGCCAGTCTATCTCTTTAGTTATCCTGAACAGGCCATTATCGCTATTAATGCAATAACTGGCGAAAACATTCATCACATTGACGCTGAGCAAGCTATTCAATCAGCTAAGAGTATGTATCCTGATGCCCGCGCTGACTATCGAGGTTTAATTGATAAGGATGCCTGGACGCAATCATCCGCACTCAATGCAGAGCGACCATTACATGTGGTCAGACTGGATGATAAGGATCAGACACAACTGTATATCTCATCTCACAGTGGCATGATTGTCAGGGATGCCACCTTCACTGAACGTAGTTGGGGCTGGCTAGGCGCTTGGCTCCACTGGATTTATCCGGTGAGATCCATGCCCTGGTGGGCCGATATGATTATCTACCTGTCATTAGCAGCAACCATTATGTCCTTACTCGGTCAGTATCTTGGTCTGAAACGCTGGCGATTCTCTAAAACCTATCGTAGTGGTTCTCATTCACCCTATCGCAAAGGCTTTGCTCGCTGGCATCATATCGGCGGAATGCTTTTTGGTGTCCTGCTCATTCTGTGGATTTTCAGTGGTTTGATGTCGATGCGGCCATGGAATTTATTTAGTAATGCATCACAGCTCTCCCTTCAACGCTATTCAGGAGAGAATGCATCCTTACTGTCATCACCCTTTTCTAGCGCACAGTTATTGAAACGTTTTGAGGCCGGAGAGTTTAAACCAAGAGAACTCAGCTGGCATCAGGTTAAAGGTCAGGTTTGGGTCAGTGCACAGGATCAGCATGGAGATCGTTTGGTCACACCTTTAATTAATACTGACCAGGTGTATAAACAAATTCCATTTATCAGGCTAAAACAAGCTATTCAGTCTATCTCTACATCTGCTGAGAGTGACCTTATCTGGCTAACGCATTATGACTTTTACTATTACAACCGCGCAGAACAAAGTATGTATGGCGACCGTGAACGACCTTTACCCATACTTCGCGTCAAATTTAATGATGATGCTCAAACCTGGTTACATATCAATCCAGCTACCGGTGAAATTCTTGAGTCGATAGACAGTCAGCGACGTATAGCACGTTATTTATTTAATCTTTTACACAGCTGGGATTGGCAACCTCTGCTGGAAAGACCACTTTTACGGGAAACGTTTATCGTGCTATTCAGTCTGGGCGGTTTGTTGATTTGTGTCAGTGGCATCGTGATGGGATGGCGTCGTGTTAAACGTCATATCGACGTCACTGCTTGAAACAAAAAAATAACCCCGATACGAGATCGGGGTTATTTATTCATCACATGACTAGGTCATGTTTCAGTCTGACTTACTTTTCGATTTTCTCAAATGCTTCATTTTCATGTTTAGCGATTGAGGCAATCAGCGCAACAACAATAGCTGCAGCACAGATAGTGAATAAACCTAAAGCAATTGGATTATCAGCAAAAGTAAAGTAAGCCCCTACATTTTCCCATGAACTAATTGATGTTCCCATAATTACACTCCTGGTTCTGGATTAGCCAATTTATTTGGCACGTCACTTGATGTTATTGCTGGTACGCCATTCGCTTCTGGATATGGTTTAGCAATGATTTCTACTTCATCTAAGCCCAGTTCTTCAGCTGCTTTAGGTACACGTAATGCATTAGCTTTTTTCAGTACCCAAGAGATCGCATAACCTGGGATGAAACCAACTGCAGCCATCACGATGGCACCAATGGTTTGACCAACAAAACTGATAGGTGGTAAATCACCCACATTCGGCATGCCATAAGCAAATACGCCCACTAAGAACACAGCCCACACACCGGTGAAACCATGCACCGCTACAGCACCTACCGCATCATCAATACCAAAGTTTTCAACGATTTTCGCTACTTTAACCGCCATGATGCCGGTCACTACAGCAATGATGAACGCTAATTCAGGATCATAAAGATCTAAACCAGCTGCCACTGAGATGATACCGACCAGACCACCAGACATTGTCCAGAATGGGTCACGGCTAGCCATGTAACAACCAAGTACACCACCCGCAAAGCCCATCAGCGTATTGAATGCAAACGCAGATAAGTTAGTTGGGTTGTTATAAATAGTTGTCCAGCCTGTTTCGCCACCGTTGAAGATGATACAGCCACCCAGGAACCCGAAGAAACCAAAGATAATCATCATCAGACCGATTAATGTCATCGGTAAGCTATGTGGTGCAATAGTTTGAGCCACACCGTTGATGAATTTACCGACACGTGGACCTAAGTTAATCAGTACACCCAGTGTGAAGAAACCAGCTACAGCGTGAACCACACCTGATGCGCCAACATCGTGATAGCCCAACTTAGTCAGTAACCAACCATCTGGATGCCAACCCCAAGCACCGGCCAGAATCCAGACCACGCTACCGAGGAATACCGTCAGAATCAAAAACGCACTGACACGAATCCGTTCGATAACGGCACCGGACAAAATCGAACCGGTTGTCGCACCAAACATGGCAAACGCTGCCCAGAAAATACCTGTGCCCATATCTGTAACATCAGGCCCCATGCTTTTCGCCCAAGGTAATGCACCTGAAGCTTCAACAGGAATAAAGCCGTTCGGGAAAGCGTTATAAATCCACCAACCAAACAAATAAAACGTGGGAATAATGACCGCTAAAGCGAGAATATTTTTAATACCCGCCGCTAAAGCATTTTTACTACGTGAGGCCCCCATTTCGTAGGCCAAGAAACCAGCATGAATCATGATCATAATGGCGGTACACCACCAATAGAACACTTCGACATTCATAGACTGATGCATTTGAAAAACCGCTTGCTGAGCATCGAGTGCCGCTTGCAAGGATTCTAGCGTTGGCGCATTGTCCATCTTACTATCCTCTTATTAATTAACATTAATACACATCCACCTTTATTGGTTGGCGCTACTTATCCAGCAAAAAGCTGGTTTGAACGGCGTTGCTATCAATAATCTTATCGGTAGAGCGATCCTTGATAGCAACGCCAGAACACTGGAGTATGCGGGCCTCAGTCAGCAAATAAAGGCTTTTCTGAGCCGCAGCAAAATAAGAAAGTCCCGCCTTTCTTACATTGGAAATACAGTTACGTTTGTCATCGGTCAGGCCACGTTTGGCCGCCCAGGTCAGATACAGTCCTAAACTATCGGGTGAACTTAATCCCGGACGTTCGCCAATCAGCACTAAAACAGCTTTGGCATTTAAGGCTTCACAGACATCATCACCCACGGCAACACGACCTTGTTCAACGAGTACGATAGGCGCCAGTGAGTAAGAATGTTCACTGCCTTGCATCGCTTGCACTAAGGTTTCAATAAACACCACAGCGTTTTCTTTAATGGCGGTGGCTGATAAACCATCGGCAATCACAATAGCTAAATCGTAGGGTGCTGTGGCTTTGTATGGCTTAAGTGCAGCAAGACTGGCTTCATCAAGTTGTCTACCCAAATCCGGACGTTGCAAATAGGTCATCCGATCCGTTGCCTGACTATGCAGTACCAGTGGTGTTTCACTGTTTAATACGGGGTATTTTTCAGCTAAAGCGACTAAGTCTTGCTGTAAGCCAGCAAAATCCAACTCGGTATGCACGGCATCACGTGCCTGGGCATGAGCTAATTGAAATTCGAGAGATTCACGGGTTGGTGTACTGACACCAGCACGACCCAAGCCAATACGGGCATCCGTAAACTCACGCAGACGACGCCAAGGGTTGTCCGTGACAACAGCGTCATCCATTTTTTTTCTGATAGGCGTGAGTCGTTCGGTCTTAACCATCATTGGTTCCTGTGGCTAAGCCCCTGAGGGTGCCAGCAAAGGCCGGCGGTAACTGGTTTGATAACTTGGCATGACTGGCATCGGTCATTATCTGCATTTTTTCCAGCCACTTTTCGAACTCAGGTGAAGCACCTAAACCTAAGACCCGGCGCGCATATAGCGCATCATGGAATGAGGTGGTTTGATAATTAAGCATGATGTCATCAGAGCCCGGAATGCCCATAACAAACGAACAACCCGCTGTCGCTAATAAAGTCAGCAGATTATCCATATCATTTTGATCGGCTTCGGCATGATTGGTGTAACAAACATCACAGCCCATTGGCAGCCCAAGTAACTTGGCACAAAAATGATCTTCTAGGCCTGCACGAGTAATTTCTTTACCATCAAACAGGTATTCCGGACCGATAAAACCGACCACGGTATTGACCAGTAAAGGATTAAATTTTCTGGCAACCGCATAGGCTCTGGCTTCACAGGTTTGTTGATCCAAACCGTGATGTGCATTAGCCGATAAGGCACTCCCCTGGCCAGTTTCAAAATACATGACATTCTGGCCGACCGTGCCTCGTTTCAGAGACAAGGCAGCTTGGTGGGCTTCAGCCAAGGTCGCTAAATTAAAACCAAAGCTGCTATTGGTTTTTTCTGTGCCACCTATAGATTGGAAAACCAAGTCCACTGGTGCACCGTTTTCAATACATTCAATCGTGTTAGTGACATGGGTTAACACGCAGGATTGAGTAGGAATTTCATAGAGTGAAATCACTTCATCCATTAACTGCATCAGGCGAGTTGCCTGAGCCACATTATCTGTCGCGGGATTAATACCGATAACGGCATCACCGGCACCATACAACAGACCATCAAGAATACTGGCCGCAATACCATTGACGTCATCGGTAGGATGATTGGGTTGTAAGCGTGTTGATAAGCGTTTGGGTAAACCAATCGTGTTTCTGAAGGCACTGACTACCCGGCACTTCTGTGCCACCAGAATCAAATCCTGGTTGCGCATGATTTTAGAAACGGCGGCAGCCATCTCTGGTGTCACACCGGCGCGTATCTGACTCAGCATTTCACTGCTGGCTTTGTCTGATAATAACCAGTTACGGAAATCACCTACCGTCATATGTGAAATGGGTTCAAACGCATTCACATCATGTTCATCAATAATCAATCGTGTAACTTCATCTTCTTCATAAGGCACGAGAACTTCATTCAGAAACGTTTTAAGTGACACTTCAGACAACAATAATTGCGCGACAGCACGTTGTTCAGCGCTTTCAGCAATGACACCCGCCAGACGATCGCCCGAACGTGCAGGCGTGGCTTTTGCCATCAGATCGGCTAAGTCAGCGAACTGATAGGTCTTGGTGCCTAATTGGTAACGATATGTCTGTGTCATAAACTGCTTTATTTCCGATTACTTGGAATAAATTTTGCCTTTAAGTAAACAAAGTTTCCTAAAATGAACTTGCGAGATTTATACCGGGTGACTATCGAAAATTGGCAAAAGTTTTTTGGGTTGTTATTCAGCAACTTATTGACACAAATTGAATAATGAAAAATAAACAAGGGGAGCAAATGAAAGAAGAAAATATAAAATTTGCACCAAAACAGAGCAAAACCGCTACGCGTTGGTGCGTTCTGGAAGCTGAAGATGTGGATGAGCAAGCACATAACTTAAAAGCCTGGCAGCAACAATTTGATCAAATCAGTCTGGGCCAATTTTATGGTCGTATCGAAGAGGTGATGTTTGAGCATGTTCACGCTTTTCGAGAACACACCAGTCGCGCAGTTCGCCAGCAGTGTAATGTCTGGCCAAATGCAATCTGGATGGGCTTTGCTGTGGATGAAAAGTCATGCCGCATAAACGGTCATCAGGTAGAAAAGAATCAGCTGATGATTCGTCCTGGCAATACCCAGTTTGAACTTATTACACCGGAAGATTTTGATATTTTTGGTGTAGTGGTGAATCAGGACAGTCTGCAACAGATCGCTGAAAACCAAGGTATTCTGCTAGATACCGACGTCTTCGACTCGCCATTAAGAGTGTGGGAGTCACATAAGCTCAATCAGCTGCGGCGAGTATTAAACGAGGTGATATCCCCTGTTCAGAGTGATATCGCCAGACAGATACATGAGGAAAACCTGATGATGGCAATGCTTGAAGTCTTACAACAAGATGGGCCGATAACAGAAAAGCCCAGTTTTAGTAAACGTCGTGCCGTGGTTGAAAAAGTGACGGCTTACCTCGACGCTAACCCAAGCAAACACGTGACGATTACCGAGCTCTGTGATCTGGCTCATGTCAGCCGGCGAACGCTGCAATACAGTTTTGAAGATGTGCTGGATATTAGCCCAGTGAAATTTATTCGAATGGCTCGCTTAAATGCCGTCAGGCGCCGTTTGCTTCAAGGTTTGCATGAAGATGAAACCATCTCCATGGTGGCTCAGCACTGGGGTTTTACTCATGCCGGGCAATTTACTCACGACTATACCGAACTGTTTGGTGAGAACCCTTCTATCACTATTTCACGTCGACACAATTAATTTGCCAGCCACGGATGGCTTCCCAAACAATCCAGTTTCATCTTTTACTCTGCAAAAATCCGACTTAATTCTTGCTGTACCGGCATCCCTTCCACGACCTGAATTTCACCGTCATTATCTTTATACACACTGGTCGGTGTCGCATGCATATGTAGCTCTTCCATCAGGTGATTATTGGCCAAAACGCTATCGTTACCCTTAGATGCTTTTGCGTTCTCTATGGTTATTCCGCCTTTGCTACTCAACTGGCGATGTTGCTGGAAAGCCGCCTCAGGTGAGTCTGATCCCATAATCGTAGCCGCAACAGCCAGGCTATTTTCCTGCAGAATACCCACAATAATATGACGAAACTGTACCTTGCCTTCAGCAATGAAAGGATCAGCCATATCACGGAATTTATGACAATAAGGACAAAAAGGATCGGTGAAAGTATAAACAATGCGTGGGGCATTTTTATCACCATCCTGCACCCAGTCAGTCTGTTCTAACTGTTGCCAGAGTTTTTCATTTTGTGGTTTGGTGACCAGTTGATAGATAGCGTCAGCCCCCAGGTTTTTACCGTCAGCATCAATCAAGTCGCCTACCATGGCATAGCGTTTATCCGGGGTCACATAAATACTCATCGGTTCATCTTTATAGGTACCGATATAGCCGGTTAGCTCTGAAGGTGTTTCAAAGCTATCAAGAATCGTCACGCCCTGCTTTTTGATAAATGACAGTACATTGCCCTGTTTATCTGTAGCACTATGCTGAGTAAATAAGTAACTGCCACCAGCAGCCACAACGATTACCAGCGACAAGCCCATAAATATTTTTTTCATCAGAGCATCCTAGTCCGCTGTTGAGAGTTTATCTGTGTATGTCAGTTAAAAGGCAGATTAGTTTACTCGGTCATTTTATTTCTTGCTGAATAGACAAAAAAAAGGCGCTCAATTGAGCGCCTTTATCAGAGAGACTTTCAGAAGGTGTGGTGATTATTTAGACTCAGCTTTAATCACTTTATGAGCAATCATGCCAAGCCCACCGTGTAATTTGGTTGATTTCAATGTATCCAGATTAGTTGGTTTACCTACGACAACAGCACCCCCCATACCTAAACCGATATGAGGATCACATTGGTAAACATAGATACCTTCTTTGGTAAATTCACGTGATGTGTTCTGACCTATTTCAGACTTAAAGTCTTTTGCCCCATCTGGCTGAAACATAAAGTGAACATTGTGAATATCCATATTCGTCCAGTAGACAGTATCACCAGATTCCACATTCACAATCAGCGGATCAAACTTAGTACCTTCTGCCTGAACAGTCACATCTTTAGCAAACGCTAAACCGCTGGAAAATACTGTGGCAAGCGTTAATACGGCGAGTGATTTTTTCAATGTACTCATTTTTTTCTCCTTTTTATTATTTATTCCAAGCATAAATATGTGAAATTCATAAGTACGGCAGGATAATCACCCGCATGGTTCAATCAGATCATGTAAAGTTTTGTAAAACGTTGTCTTGCTTAGTGTTCAGCCTGAGCCATGGTTCGTATTTTGTCGTTCGCTTCTTCAGTACGGTAGACCAGCTTACGTACCTCATCTGCTACCACGGCAAAACCTCTACCCGCTTCACCTGCACGGGCTGCCTCAATCGCAGCGTTCAAAGCCAACAAATTCGTCTGTTGGGTTATTTCGGTGATCACATCAGCCACGGTAAGAATTTCAGTCATACGCGTTTCAGCACGCTGCATCTCTATATGATGAAGTTCTCGAGCGCTATATTCATGACTGATATTACGAATCGCACCAGCTGATTTGATGGCGATACCTTCTTCGTTACGAAGAGTGGCAGCACGTTCACGAAACCAGACATACTCCCCAGAGGCCATTTTTAAACGGTATTCAGCAACATAGGGCGTACTACCTGTTTTATCATTAATATGTTTGGTGAAGGCATCCAAGGTCACATCCATATCTTCCGGATGAATTGCTTTTAACCAGCTATCCCAGCCGTTTGGAAAGTCCTCCTGACGTTTGTGCCCTAATAACTGACGGAATTGCTCTGACCAGGTAATGACACTCTTTTCATCATCGGGGTCGCCATTCACCAGGGTTAACATCCATACCCCTTCGGTAAGCGCTGATTTAGCTAAGTTATTATCAGCAACCTCACTCGACAAACGGCGGTTTTCACTCTGCAAATGATCCATTTCTGAATAAAGAGATGACAATGTCTGATTCAAAGAATCTGTTTGCTGGCGAAGCTCATTCAATTCTCGCTCATACTCTTCGCGCTGTTGTGCCAAACGTTGTTGATGGGAATGATTCAGTCGTTCGACTTCCGCCTGATGCTCTTTTTGCAGGGAGGACAGATAGTCACCAATACGATCTATCGGGGCACGCAAATAACCATGCATCCATACCGGTACACGCTTAAATGGCGTCTCAATCGACTTATCAACGACCGACAAAATTGACTCAGAAACATACTGTAAACGACCAGTATTAAATAGTTTCCACCCCATACATTGCTTCCTTTTTAAAGGTTATGAATGCTGGAAGCTATGAAAGCAATCGCGCTCGCTTAGGATCATAAAACGGCAGTTTTACTACTACACCGCCTAAACGTTTCTGAATACCGTCAAGCTTACCGACTTCCAGCTTTGTGTCTTGTTTTGCAAACTCCGGGGCTACACGAATCATCGCAATTTGTTTACCTAACAAAGGCGAAAGAATGGCACTCGTCACAATGCCTACTGGGAATCGACCTTGATACACCAAATCACCATGAGCTGCAGATTCTCCACCTTCAAGAATCAGGCCAACTAATTTGTGTCGACTTTCCGGGTTCTCCCGAGCCAGTGCTTCACGACCGACAAAATCCTCTTGTTTTGTGCTCAATGGCACACTAAATCCAGTACCAGCTTCAAAGGGAGTCACATCAGGACCGAACTCATATTCGGCCATGCTCAGACCCGCTTCGACACGCAGCATATCCAATGCATCAAAGCCCATAGGCGCGATATCAAAGGGCTGTCCGGCTTGCCAAACCGCATCCCATAACGCTTCAGCTGCATCCGGATGACACCAGACTTCATAACCCAGCTCACCGGTGTAACCGGTTCTGGACACCATAACAGGCACACCATCCGGCCCGCCTAAGCGGCCAATGGTGAAGTGGAACCATTTGAGTTTTTCCACACTGGTCTGACTCTCTGAAGTCCAGATGATCTGACTGAGTAATTCACGGCTATTTGGTCCTTGTACCGCCAGATTATGAATCTGCTCCGTGGCATTACGAATACTGACTTTAAAGCCTTTATCTTCAGCTTTTTCTGCCATCCACACCATGGTGTAACTATCGCCACAGAACCAGCGGAAGGCCTGATCAGCCATACGGAAAATAGTGCCATCATCAATCATGCCACCGGTTTCCAGACAAATGGCTGAGTGAGCAATTTCACCTACCGCCATTCGCCGTACATTTTGTGTCAACACATACTGTAAAAAGGCTACCGCATCTGGACCGGTAATATCGATTTTACGAAGCGGAGTTAAATCCAGTACTGCCACTCGTTCACGACAGGCCAGATATTCGGCATTGGCGCCCCAGCCTTCATATTCAGCCGCCACCCAATAGCCGGCATATTCAATAAATTTCTTGGTTAATGCAGATGTACGGTTATGAAAACCGGATGTTTTGGTCATACGAGGGTGCTCCTCAGCTGTAATTCGGTGGGCAATGGAACGAGGAAAATGGTGTTCAGCCCCATATATGCGAACGTGGATATCTGTTGGGATCCAGCCATTCGCCGGATCAATATCATCAGGGCAGGCCGATGACGCACAGATCAAATCTTTATCTGCCCGCATCAATACATAGTCGCCAGGGCGAGACCAGGGCTCATCCATAAACACCGTGCCACAAGGCTCAATGCCAGTATTAAAAAATAGATTAATTGCAGGCCAACCTGCACGTGGTTTGATGCCATAAGGCTTAAGCACATTATTGAAGTTTTCAGTACAACTGATATGCCCAAAATAACCACTGTCTTCGTAATATTTGGCGGTACAGGCGAACAGGAAACTATCATGACGGCCTACCGTGTCTTGCACGACTTCGACCATCGACATCATGTCCGGTCCCAGAAACCGCGAGTGCAAACCAGGCACAGGATTGCTTAAGCCCATCACCGTACGTGTTGCGGTGGAATCCAGACCCACTTCCTTACCTTGCTCCAGCGCCTGTTTATCAAACACGATAAAGTCAGAGCATTGCTTGCCTGATACATCGATAATCTGGATCCATTCGCCTTTTTTCACTTCATAAGTGCGGGCAGAGGCACGGGGAATACGTATTTCTGCTTTTACTTCCGCAAGCGGTTCTGGCAGAACTTCATCAATGGGTTCTGCATATTTCACCACTACTTTTAATTCGGTGGGCGGTGTATGCGCTTCAATAGACATGCTGGGCCCTGCGGCGACAATCACCACCGTCAGATCGGCATAGGCTACCAATGAGGATGACTCATCACCCTGCACACGTAATACCGTCTGATAATCCTCAGCGTGAATCTGCCAGTTCTCGAACTGCTTAGCTAGGGCCTTGGCTGCTGAGCCGTTTTCCTGCAACTGTTGTTGAATATTGTCACCCGTCACAGGTACGCGGCTATCTAGTAGTTGTGGCGCTGCATGACCATCCATATCCAGCACAATTAATTCAGCCGCCTGCTCGCCATCAACACTGATAATTTCAAGTACATCGCCTACGTGTAAACGCAGCCTGATCGCCTGCTGTCCCTCAACACGGAATTGTTGGCTATCTATGGGCGATTGCAGATTCAAAAATCTGTCTTCTTCCGATTCTTCTTTAATCATTTCTAGCATGATTCACCTTGTTTTCCAGCCAAAAGCTGAAGTGATTTTGTTCATATCTGGTGCAAGCCTGGCCGCTTCTGAACCAGAAAAGTGCACCCATTTTTGCTTTGTGTCTGGCAAAAAAATAATTTTCTCTGGGTTTAACAATATTTACCTTCAGGAAACATAAATCAATCCTCCTGATGGGTTACCTCCTTGGTTATAAACCAGCAAAATTCGAATGAAATGGCACAAAATCTGCTGTTGTAGAACAAACATATGTAATACAGACCACCTCCTGCTGACGTGGATGTTACAAAGGTAGTAAAGATGCTCAATATCAAACTCAAAACTTGGATAGATGGACAATCCTGGTTTGGCGAAACAGTACGTGCTGTAACCAAAAAAAAGGAATTACCGTCTCTCGACTTCAACGATTTGGCTTTTAAACTGGCTACTGCTGAAAATATCAGCGAAACACTGCCTGCCGTACTCAAATCCTTACAGTGGCTAATCAACGATCTATTTTCACCTGCACAACAGCCAGAGCTGCTTGTTTTATTCAGCAACCCATCCACCTCAGAAACCTTTATGCACCATGGCCTGGATCAGGCTCCATCAGCAAAACTGATGCAGTCTCTGCATCATCTATTCACCGTGGGTAAAGCCCCTGATGCTGACGAAACGATGAAGGTTGATGGCTTAGCTATCGCGCCCAGCCGCTTATTTGATCACGAGAACATGACCGTCTGGTCCTTATTTCTATTCCGTGATGCTGCCCCCAGCACCAAACAACTAAAGTGGAAAACCGCCAGCATTGAAACTACCTTATATAAAGGTTTGCAAGCCTGGTATCACAGTGAAAGTAAATTAAAAAAAGCATTGGAATCCGAGCGTGCCATGTATGCCGCTGAGCTACATGATTCACTGGCACAAGTTTTGGGTTATTTACGTTTGAAAAGCCTCAAGCTCGATAAACTCTGCCAGCAGGATGAATTCAGTTCACTAAAACCGATTACTGAAGATTTAGCTTCCTACACACAATGTGCTTATCATCAGACGCGTGAACTCATCACCTCTTCACGGCTAACCATGCAAAGTGACAATCTGTCACAGGGCGTAATCAACTCAATTAAAGAGTTTGAACATCAATCTGCCATTGTGTTTGAGCTGGATAATCGTCTGCCGTTGAATATGCTGTCACCGCAGCAGTCGATGCAAATGCTCTATATCGTGCGTGAAAGCCTCAGCAATATCGTCCGTCACTCTCATGCCACCCATGCGCGAGTGGTGTTGCTGCTCAAGACCAGTTCATTAATACACATTCATATCGAAGATAACGGTACCGGTATTGATCCCGAAGCGGCTCGCAGTGACAGCTTTGGTTTACAAATCATGAAGGAACGTGCTGATCGCATCGGTGCCACGTTAATGATTAATAATCGTCCGGAAGGTGGCACCCGGGTGGATCTCAGCCTGGATCTGGAGGCGAATGAATGAGTGACACCCCTATTACTGTGGTGGTGGTTGATGATCACCCTTTATTTCGTCGTGGCGTGGTCGAGCTGCTGAATGATAGTGAGCAGATGACGGTCATCGCCGAGTATGACAATGCAGAAGCCTTACTCGACAATATCGAAAATACCTATCCGGATATTTTACTGCTCGATATGCAAATGCCTGGCAAATCTGGCCTTGGTGTATTAAAACAGCTACGTGAGCATGATAATCAATTAAAAATTATCATTATCACCGCCTGTAACGAGCAGGATAAATTACTCGAAGCCTTACGTTATGGTGCCAATGGCTATCTACAAAAAGACACCCCGCCCGATGAGATTTTGTCGCAGTTGATGTCGGTATTGCATGGCAATGTGGCAATGAATGCTGGCGCTGTCACTTCATTAGCTAGCCATCTTCGTGAGAATAAGGAAGATGAAAATAGCCCATCCAATGCGATTCTGTCTCATATGACCGAACGCGAACGAGAAACCTTGTTTTATATCGCCAAAGGGCTGAATAACAAACTCATTGCGCGCGAACTGGGCATCAGTGATGGCACTGTCAAAGTCTATGTAAAAAGTCTGCTGCGTAAGGTTAATTTACACTCACGACTGGAACTCGCCGCCTGGGCACATCGCAATCTCTCAGCTGAGTTGCTGGATAAGGAAGTGTAACCATGACGCTGTTGAAGTGGCCTCGCCGTCATTCACAGGCTCAGGAAGAAGAGTCACAATTACTGCAACTGTTTAATAGTTTGAATGAAGTCGTGTTATTGCTCGACAAACAACATCAGGTGCAATTTGTTAATCAATACTGGGAAGTTATCACTGGTATTCCCGTTGAACAAACGCTGGGCCGCATGTTCTCCGATTTTCTGCATCCGGAAGAAATCCCCAGTTGGTCACAACTATTAAATAAAATCACACCGAACCAGCATGAAAACATCTGGTTTCGTTTGATTAGTGCCAGTGGTGAGCTACGTTGGTGTGAAATGCGTATTCAATCCGTGAATAAAGACCAACCGTATCCCCTGTCTGCCACCTTATGCGATATCACACCACAAGTGCGTAATGAAGAAGTCCGCCACGCCAGTCATCGCAGCTTACAAAGCCTGGTTGATCGTTTGCCTGCCATGCTTTATCGCTCAAGAAATAATGCCAGTTGGAGTATGGAATACGTCAGCGAAGGCTGCGAGCTCATCACTGGTTACAGCGCAGAGAGCATGTTAAATCAGTCGCAAGTGTCGCTCGGTTCCATTATTCATCCGGATGATGCGACTCGTGTCTGGGATGATGTGCAGCAGGCACTGGAAACTATTTCACCGTTTGATATTCATTACCGTTTAACCAGAGCGGATGGCACTGAAGTCAGTGTTCAGGACAAAGGTCGCGGCCTGTATTCGGGAAGTGGTATGGTGCTTGGCGTTGAAGGCATTCTACTACTGACAGGAAAAGCCTAAGAAGCTGATTAAACTTACTTTTTTCAGACTAATCTACCCCCCTTTTTACCCTTTTGGGATACCCACTCAAGAGGATTTCTCCCGCTAAAAAAGCGAGCTATTTTGGTTATTAAGCGCTGACGATTTTCGCAGCATGATTGACTAGAAATACTGATGGAGAGAACTTTATGGCAACTCGTATTGCGATACTTGGTGCAGGCCCAAGTGGTATGGCACAACTCAGAGCATTCCAATCCGCCCAGGAAAAAGGTGCTGAGATTCCTGAACTCGTTTGTTTTGAAAAACAAGCTGACTGGGGCGGCCAATGGAATTACACCTGGCGCACAGGTTTAGATGAAAATGGCGAACCTGTTCACAGCAGTATGTATCGTTATCTATGGTCAAACGGCCCGAAAGAATGTCTTGAATTTGCTGATTATACTTTTGACGAACACTTTGGTAAGCCAATCGCCTCTTACCCGCCTCGTGAAGTGTTATGGGACTATATTAAAGGCCGTGTTGAAAAAGCCGGCGTCAGAAAATATATCCGTTTTAATACCGCTGTTCGTCATGTTGAATTCAACGAAGACAGCCAGACCTTTACCGTCACCGTGCAGGACCATACTACGGACACGATTTACTCCGAAGAGTTTGACTATGTTGTCTGTTGTACCGGTCATTTCTCAACACCATACGTGCCTGAATTTGAAGGCTTCGATAAATTTGGTGGTCGTATTCTGCATGCGCATGACTTCCGTGATGCGCTGGAATTTAAAGACAAAACTGTCTTACTGGTGGGCAGCAGTTACTCAGCTGAAGATATCGGTTCACAATGTTATAAATACGGTGCGAAAAAACTGATCAGCTGCTACCGCACCGCACCGATGGGCTATAAATGGCCTGAAAACTGGGATGAAAGAGCCAATCTGGTTCGTGTTGATACAGAAAATGCCTACTTTGCAGATGGTTCATCAGAAAAAGTCGATGCCATTATTCTGTGTACCGGTTATATCCATCACTTCCCGTTCCTCAATGACGATCTGCGTCTGGTGACCAATAACCGTTTATGGCCGCTCAACCTTTATAAAGGCGTGGTGTGGGAAGATAATCCAAAATTCTTCTACATTGGCATGCAGGATCAATGGTACAGCTTCAATATGTTTGATGCCCAAGCCTGGTATGCCCGTGATGTGATTATGGGTCGACTGCCATTGCCATCAAAAGAAGAGATGAAAGCCGACAGCATGGCCTGGCGTGAAAAAGAACTGACGCTGGTTACGGCTGAAGAAATGTACACCTACCAGGGTGACTACATTCAGAATCTGATTGATATGACTGACTATCCGTCATTTGATATTCCGGCAACCAACAAAACTTTCCTGGAATGGAAACATCACAAAAAAGAAAACATCATGACCTTCCGTGATCATTCTTACCGTTCACTGATGACTGGCACGATGGCACCGAAACATCACACCCCATGGATAGATGCACTGGATGATTCTCTGGAAGCCTATCTCTCTGATAAGAGCGAAATTCCTGTGGCTAAAGAAGCGTAAACAACATATTCAAACTGGAGAATATCATGACGAGCGTCACCAAGATTATTGATAAAACCGTCGATCCAATTGAATCCGATCTGGATGGCTGGGTGAAACAGACGGGTAATCCCACTATGAAAACCTGGATCGAATATAAAAGTAAAGATGGCAGCATTTTATCTGGACGCTGGGAAGCGACTGAAGGCACCTATCATGCTACCTATGGTGGCTGGGAGTTTGTGCACATCATGGCAGGTAAAGCGATTGTCACGGCTGAAGGCGGTGAACCTCTTACGCTCAGTGCAGGCGAATCCATGGTGTTTGAAAAAACCTTTGTCGGTACCTGGGAAATCATCGAACCTGTTACCAAACACTTTGTGCTGAAACTCTAGTTGAAGATAGGTAAATGATCTGTTTCGTGGAGTGAATACCTTAGGTGTTCACTCCTTTTTTTATTAGGACATTGCTATGATTCATACCATTTTTATTGCTGAACACAGTCTTGGAAAACAGGTTCAGGTCGATAAGATTGAGCTGATTACAGGCAAAGGCATTGTCGGTGATCGCAACTTTGATAAGGCAAAATGGCCGGGACAGAATATTACTTTTATTGAAATAGAAGAAATCGAAGCGTTTAATAATAATTACCAGCAACGTATCCAACTGGCCGATACCCGGCGGAATGTTATCACTCAGGGCATTCGCCTCAATGATCTGGTTGGTAAGGAGTTCTTGATAGGTGATGTACGTTTCAAAGGTGTCGAGTTATGTGAGCCTTGTGCGACACTCGGTAAATTACTAAGTAATGAGACTTTAGCCAAAAAAGAGGTCGTGAAAGCCTTTGTGCATAAAAGTGGCTTACGTGCCGATGTACTTTCAGATGGTGATATCCACGCCGGCATGACGTTTGACGTTATATAAACGGTGTAGCGACTTAAGTCGTCGCTACACTCTTTATTTAATCATTCATCTGATGCAGTAAAGCAAAAATCGCTTCACGGCTTTGTTGCAGGTAAGGCGTGTCATCAAATAACTCAGCCTCGCTCTGTACATATTCGCCATCGGGTAATGACTTTTCGATAGAGTAAAACGCATCAACCGTCCCATGCTCAGCTTCTAAGTGAAACTGTAATGCCCAGACGTATTTGCCCAAATGAAAGCCCTGATAGGGGGTAATCAAACTACTGGCAAAAGGAATTGCATTGACTGGCAACTCAAAACACTCACCATGCCAGCTTAATGGCTCAAACGAATCCGGCATCCAGGTGGCAGTATCATCCGTCTTAGTCACCGTATGCCAGCCAATTTCCTGCTGCTCATTCTGGTAGACCTTCGCCCCCATTGCACAGGCAATCAACTGTCCACCCAGGCAAATGCCCAATACTTTTTTACCCGCTTCAATCGCGTCTTTAATCAGCTTTTTCTCAGCAGGTAACCACGGATAAGTGTCTTCCTCATTCACACTCATCGGGCCACCCATAATCAATAACCAATCAAAGGTATCAATCGTCGGTAATGCTTCATTAAAATCCAGACGATAAGTCTGCAACTCAAATTCTTTATCAGCAAACCAACCCTGCATTGAGCCAATCCATTCACCCTCTGCATGCTGCAAAATGGCTACTTTCTGCACTGTAAATACTCCATAAACTTTTTCTTTCAGAGACGCTGATTCACTTAATACCTGTCAGCCATCCCATGGATTAATGATCGTATCGATCATGCTAAATAACTGTTATGGCTAGAATAGTTGAAGACAGAACCGAAAGAAACAGTGCATTATGATCTTTGCCGAAATCCGATATGTTTAGCTGATATGTTCCCTATCATTAATGGTTGAGCACCTGTTGCAACATAATATCTTCCATCAGCCCAATTTCATCTTCGCTGATCAGTAATGATGGCATAAATCGTATAACATCCGCCTGCGCCGCATTAATCAATAAACCCGCCTGAAACGCTCGTTTCATCAGCTCTTTGGCTACCGGACGATGAAAACAAATCGCTTGTAATAAGCCCTGACCTCTGACTGACTTGATAAGCCCATACCTGTCATGCTGCTGAAGTGTTTTTAAACTACGGCTGAGCTGCTGACTTTTTTCATTCACCGCGTCCATAAAACCGGGACGTGTTAACTCAGTTAATACCGCCAGCCCAACAGCTGTGGCTAAGGGGTTACCATTAAAGGTACCGCCCTGATCACCAAAGTCAAAACAGGCCACCTGATCGGTGACTAAAAGTGCAGAGAGTGGAAAGCCCCCGCCCAGACCTTTACCCAGGGTCATCATATCGGGTTGTATATCTGCATGCTGATGGGCGAATAACTGTCCTGTCCGCCCCATGCCTGTTTGCACCTCATCGACGATCAGTAACAAGTCCTGCTTTTTGGTCACTTCCCGTAGCTGTCTGAGAAAAACCGGATCAGCAGCGATGACCCCGGCTTCACCCTGCACCGGTTCCAACATCACAGCCACAGTATTTTTGTTAATCGCAGCTAATACGGCATTGATATCATTCAATGGCACATGCTTAAAACCCGCTAATTTGGGAGTAAATAACTCGGCCCACTCGGGCTTGCCTGAGGCCGACATAGTCGCGAGAGTACGCCCATGAAACGCACGCTCAAAACAGATAATTTCATAAGCCCCTTTTTTATATTTACTCCCCCATTTTCTTGCCAGTTTGATCGCCCCTTCATTCGCTTCCGCACCACTGTTGGCAAAAAAGACCTGATCAAAACCACTGTGTTTGACTAATAACTGACTCAATGCAATCATCGGCTCGTTATAAAAGGCCGGACTGGGATTAATAAGTTTGCCCGCTTGCTGTGAGATAGCTTCAATAATCGCCGGATGACTGTGCCCTAAACAATTCACTGCCCAACCCTGAAGGAAATCCAAATAACGCTTCCCCTGGTCATCGGTTAACCAGGAGCCCTCTCCGGACACCATTACATTATCTGGCCGTTCGGCAATGTTCATGACTGCGTCCACGTTCCACTGTGTCATGTGTTATTCCCTCTCTACCGCTGTCATTTCGTATTCTACGGCCAGGGTTTTCAAGCCACTGTGGCTGGTTTCGAGAATGCGGCGAGACTCATGAGCCTGATATATCTCAATAGAAAACCCTTCCGTTTTCGGATAGCGAACCACCAGATCTGCCAGCACATCTTCTGCCCATGTGCTGTCAATATTCATCTGACACCAAAGTTTGTGCTGTTTTTGGATGTTGATATGGTAACGCGACTTCATGATTGTTTATCCGGTGTTGTTAAACGATGCTGCCAGGATTCAACCTGTCCGGAATCAATACGCTTCTGCGCCATATCTCGCCATGTTTGCGCCAGATAGGGAATATCGACCATGGCTTTTAACGCCGTCAGGTTCAAAGTATCTTCAAACAAATAGTCTAATAATCTGGCGATAGACCAGTCGGGATACGGTCGTTGCAGTAATACCAATGAATCACCGACCTGAAGATAACCGGGCGTGATAACACGGTAATACCAACCCGTCGTTTTCAGACTTTGTATCTGTTTTGCCATTTCCGGGTAGTCATAACGTGCATTGAGTTTCCAGCACGGCTGCCTGCCTTGTGACACCTGAATAATGGCTTCACCCAGCTGGAAAATATCACCAATACAGACATCTGACTCGGTTAAACCGGAGGTACTGATATTCTCGCCAAACCTTCCCACAGCAAACGCCCCATCAGTATATTTTTTCAGGTGCTTTTGCATTAAAGGGTAATGCTCTGCAGGAAAGTGATGAAGCACTTTCTCTGCACCACCATGATGGCGGCTATCAGCCTGTTCATCCCCCAATAAACCTTCCGTGCCCAGATACATTCGGTCCTGAGTGGCTTGTTTGTTCATCGCACTCGGCTCACCATTAGGACCTAACGTTGCTGATTTGCCTATCAGGACGGCATCCACTGTCACTATCGGTAATAACAATTTCATAATCCAATACTCTCGAGCCAGTCTGTAAAGAATAAGCGGGCTTGTTGCTCCAGTTGTGCTCCATAAAGCTTGCTCTCTTCCCTTAATCCAGCAACAGGAATTCCTGCTTTGGAAAGCTCGCAGATATGGCCTACAAACCAATGTTCCAACGAGTCAGCATAGACTTCAGGGTGACATTGCAATGCCAAGGCATTGTCTCCCCATGAAAATATCTGGTTTTCATAGCTGTCGGATGAAGCGAGTAAGCTTGCGCCCTCAGGCAAATCAAAGGTTTCGCCATGCCAGTGAAACATCGTGGTTATCGCCGATGAAAGGTGCTTAACGGGAGAGTGCTGTGCAGATGAGCTAAGACGTAAGGGATACCAGCCAATTTCAGCTTGCTTGCCAGAGTATATGTTTGCTCCCAGGGCTTTTGCGATCAGCTGTGCACCTAAACATAGGCCGAGTGTGGGCAGCCCAAGCTCAAGCCGTTGTTGTATCAAGGCCAGCTCAGTAGAAAGAAACGGGAACATAGCCTCATCATTGACGCTGATTGGCCCGCCTAATATCAGCAGCAAATCGATCTTCGCATTGTCGAGCTGACTGAGATCGGCTGTTGCGACATCAACATAAAACAATGTTATGCCTCGCTCCATAAGCACACTGCCCAGTATCCCAGCATCCTCAAAAGCAAGATGTCTAAGTGCAATTGCTGTTTTCATCTCTGTTCCTAGTCAATAAGTTCATTTTCAATAGCTAACTTCACCAAGTCGGCCGTGCTGTTCAGTTCCAGCTTGCGTTTCACCTGGGTCTGATAGGTCGCCACCGTTTTTTTACTAATGCTTAATAGCTCTGCTATATCACCGACTCCCTTGCCATTGGCCAGCAGACATAACACTTCAAATTCACGGGTACTGATCTTATCCAGCAGACTGTCACCCATCACATTGCTCATCGCCATTTTCTGAGCCACCTCATGACTCAAATAACTGCGTCCTTGAGCTACCTGCTTAATCGCATGAAATAAATCATCAATCGCGGTCGACTTCAGCACATAAGCTAATGCGCCGGCCATTAAAGCCTGCTTGGCATATATCACCGCTGAATGCATGGAATAAACAATGATGCGAGCATCGGCATCGCGGGCTTTAATTCGCCTCGCAGTCTCAATACCGCCCATACCCGGCATGGATAAATCCAGTACCACCACATCCGCTTTGTGCTGACAGTAATGTTCATACGCCAGCTCACCACTACTTACACAGGCAGATATCTGCCAGTTCATGTCTTTAAGCATCGCTTCCAGTCCACTTCTGATGGCGGGATGATCATCGGCTATCAAGATGTTCATCTGTGTCAGTTCACTAATGGAAAAAGTGCATTGATATGTGTCCCGGCATGCTGGTTTATTTCAAATTGACCGCCCAGCGCCTGAACCCGATCACGCATACCCGTCAGCCCTAATCCAATACGTTGCTCCGAGGCTGATGACATACCCCGACCATTATCAGAAAGTGCGAACTGAATAAGGTCAGGGGCATAACACACCGTAATGGTGACAGCTGTAGCCTGAGCATGCCGAGTCACATTGGTGAGTCCTTCCTGTAGCAGTCGATAAATGCTGTGGGCGTGGTCACGAGGCATGGCATCCAAATCGCCTTCAAGCCTGAATGACACCTCTAGCTGACTTGATGCTTGCCACTGTGACACCAATTCAGTCACTTGTTGTCTGAAGTCGACATCCTCCGGAACGGGTGATTTTATATTTTGTAATAATCCCCTCACCTGCTGATGCGTTTTATCCAGCGTGCAAAGTATCTGCTGAGCATATTCCTGTGCTGCACCCAGTTGAGATGAACGTAAGATTCGTTCAGAAAATAATTTGATTAAAATTAACTCTTGTCCAAGCTCATCATGCAGCTCTCTCGCCAGAGACTGGTGAAATGAACTCAACTCATCATTAACAGCCGCCATTGGCTGTTGTTCTAGTCTCGCATTCATCATTTGTTACCTTTTTTACACCAAAACTGTCTGAGTGATTTCAGAATAATTCCCTGATGTGCGAGCAATTCTCTCAAAACAAAAGTTGCATGTATAAGTTTAAATATTTATGTTATCGATAACTTTTATGAATCATTCATAACGATATGGAACTCAGACATTTACGCTACTTTAAGGTCGTTGCTGAACTGCAGCATTTTCATCGTGCTGCTGAAAAACTGCATATCACCCAACCAGCGCTATCCAATCAAATGAAACAATTGGAAGAGGAGCTCAACACGGCCTTGTTTCACCGGGTCGGCCGTCACGTCAAACTCTCGGAATCCGGTGCCAAAGTGCTGGACGTAGCCAATAAAATCCTCAACGAAGTCGACTTACTGAAAGAAGCAGTAAGTGATATTGAGTCTGGTCAGACCGGCAGTTTACGCATCGGCGTATTACAATCGATTAATGCCTTGTATTGTCGGGAAATTGTCTTAGAGTTTGACCGGCTGCATCCGGGTATTGCTTTGCATATAGAAGAGCTATCCAACCAGCAAATTGAGCAACGTTTATTGACTGGCGATATTGATGTTGGCATCGGTTTTATTCTTGATAAGAAATACCATCATGATCTGCTTTTTGAATCTTTATTTTCTGAAGCATGGAAATTGATCATCAATCATGAGTCGGCCCAATATGCTTCAGCCATCATGCAAGGCCAGCCACATCCGCTGAAAGCCGTGTTGTTACCAGAAGGATTTGAAACCCGAAGCGTGGTTGATCAGTTTTTCGAAGAAAACCAGATATTTACCAGCAAAATAACAGAAGTAAATACCATTTCCTTTATCCTGGATCTAGTTGAAAACGGCATGGCATTCAGCATTTTACCGGAGGCTTTTTCGCGGCTAAATACCTCTGCTAAACGTCGTGTATACGACTTAAGCCCCGCCCCCAAAGAACGACAAATTGGTCTGTTTACCGTCAAAGATCGACTGCGTAAAAAAAGTGTCGAACATTTCTGCACATTAATCAGAAATCAACTGAAACAAGAATAAAAAAACCCGGCATGAAAACCATGCCGGGTCGAGGTCATTTACTGTGAGAATATAACTGCTTATAAGCTAAACACACTCAATACACCACCCAGGTTTGTCCAGTTGGATAAAGCTCTATAAGCACCAACGGCACCTAAACCATCGGCATCATTTTCAAGTGTTGGAATAGCCATACCAATACCAGCCCAACCACCAACACCAGACAAAATAGAAATATATTGCTTACCATCATGTTTGTAGGTGTTCACATTACCAATAATGCCCGAGGCGGTTTTAAAGCGCCAAAGCTCGCGACCTGATTGAGCATCTACTGCTTTTAAATAGCCTTCAAGCGTGCCATAAAAAACAACGTCAGTGGCTGTTGCCAGGGCACCAGACCAGACTGAAAAACGCTCAGGATTAGACCAGACGATTTTACCTTCACGGGCATCCCAGGCAATAAAGTTACCCATATTGGTGCCACCTGGAGCCGGGTACATATTTAGCGTTGCTCCGACATAAGGCTGACCAGCAACATATTCCACCTCAAATGGCTCATAATCCATGCAAATATGGTTTGTCGGCACGTAGAAAAGTCCCGTCCGTGGTGAGTAAGCAGCAGGTTGCATATCTTTTGAACCCTGTGCTGCAGGACAAATACCACTGGTTGTCACATCCGGCCCATTCTTCGCGGTTGAATATTTCGCCACCCGATCATGCAGACCTGTTTTTAAATTGACCCCGTTTGACCAGTTCACTGTAGGGTCATATTTTTCTGCCACTAACAATTCACCATTTGCACGGTCCATCGTGTAGGCAAAACCATTACGGTCAAAATGCACCAGCGTTTTTCTTTGTTTACCTTTGACGTTCTGATCCACAAGAATATTTTCATTAACACCGTCATAATCCCATTCATCAAACGGCGTCATCTGATAAACCCATTTTGCCATACCGGTATCAAGATCCCGTCCAAAAATGGACATGGTCCATTTGTTATCTCCTGGACGTTGTGCCGGATTCCAGGTCGACGGATTGGCTGTCGCGTAATAGAAAGTATTCAAGTCTGGATCGTAGGAATACCAACCCCAGGTTGTACCACCGCCAATTTTCCATTGATCTCCCTGCCAACTATTCAGCGATGAATTTTTACCTACCGGTTTTAACATCGATGTAGTTTTTTCAGGGTCAATCAACATCTCATCATCTGGACCGGTGCTATAGGCTTTATATTTCACATTGCCATCCAGATCATAGGCCTGAATATAACCACGCACACCAAATTCACCACCGGAAATCCCGACAATGACCTTATCTTTAAATACATGAGCTGCAGCTGTACTGGTTGCCCCTTTTTTAGGGTCATCACGTTTATCAGACCAAACGACTTTACCGTCTTCAGCATTCAATGCGACTAAGGTGGTATCAGCCTGATTCAGGAAAATTTTACCGTCCGCATAAGACAAACCACGATTTACTGTGTCACAGCACATGACAGGTACAGTCTCATCGTAATTCTGCTTAGGTTCGTATTTCCATTTGATAGCACCATCATTATTTAAGTCTAAAGCATAAACAATGTTAGGAAATGGCGTATGAAGGTACATCGTGTCATCAATGACCAAGGCATTACCTTCATGACCACGTAATACCCCTGTCGAAAAAGACCAGGCCATATTCAAATCTTTCACATTATCTTTATTAACCTGTGTCAGCTCTGAATAACGTTGATTATTGTAATGTCCGGCAGGCATAACCCAGTTATTAGGATTTGTCTGCATATCTTGTAACTCATCTGCCGCCACCAATACAGGTGTCGCTGACAGCAAAGCGAGGGAAAGTAATTTCAGCTTCATTTCTTTGTCCTTTTATCGTTGTTTTAAGCATGTTTGACATGCCAGACAACTGTATAAAAGACCGTAACACTGGTCATTTGGACAAAGGCTTGTTTAAGACTCAGAGAAACGCTGATCTGTTCTTATCTACTTTTCATTATCAAAAATGTGAATCATGCGTACATCAACTCAACATATTTACTTAGCGGCTGAGCATTAACACATCCACAATCACTGGTATCACAGAAATGGCTAATAAAATTCCCATACTCAGATTAATCAGTCGCATGGCTTTATTCGAATGAATAAAAGAACGTGAAGCATGACCAAGATATAACCACAATGAAAGACAAATGGCTGTGACCACTAAAAACATAACGGCCATCAACACAATATTTCCCCAGCCTGAATCCAGCGAGGAATAGGTAGTCACGGCACCAATCGCAATAATCCAGGCTTTGGGGTTTAACCATTGGAAAATCATTCCTCCCAAAACCGACATCGGTTTTTGTTGAATACCGCTAGTAGAAGATGGTTTATGTATGGCGATCAACCAGGCCAGATAGAGTAAATAGACAATCCCAACGACTTTTAACCCCAGATGCAATACCGGGTATTGATTAAACAGCGTGTTCAAACCCATACCGATGGCCAGCAGCATTAATGGAAAGCCAAAACACACCCCCAGATAAAACGGCAGGGTACGTTTAACCCCGTAATGCAGCACCGAGTTTAGAATCATGATGTTATTCGGACCCGGCGTAATAGTAGATGCAATCGCAAATAACAAAAAGGCCGTGAGATTCATAGTCTGTGTTCAGGCATGAATAACAAATCGGTGACACCGACATCCACACCTGCCTGGTTCAGTGCTGTGGTGATTTGTCCCCGATGATGGGTTTGATGGTTAAAAAAATGAATAATCGCCTGAGTGAAATCGACATTCTTTTCGGCAGCCGCTGCTAGGCTGGTATAGACCAAACGCTCTGGAAGCTCCTTATTCTTCAATGATGCTGTCCAATCAAGTATCTCCAGATCTAATTCATCACGCGCTTTTTTTAGCTCCGTGAACTCACTGTAAAGCTCCTGATCCAATGCCTTAAGTTCAGCCGAGGGGGACTGACCTTTAAACCGATCCAGCCACATTCGATCACACAACAATAGATGGTTTAAGGTGCCGTGAATCGATTTGAAAAACAGTCCACGGTCGGCCTTGCGATCCTGATCGTTTAATTGACTGGCTGCCATATAAACAGACTGGTTCATCCATTGGCTATAACGTGTCAGTAAGTCCGCATAAGTCGCGATATCCAGCTTCATCAGAGGCTCCTTCATTGAGAGCAAAGAAGAAAATTCTAAATCATTCCATCTTATTTTTTTCAATCAAAATCAGTGCCTAAGGCAAGTTTATGATGTCTTTTTTTGAAGGTTTTAGTAATAAAAATGAATAATCATCCACCGGCAACCCATTGATTATGAAAGTACTTAGAGATAGAACAAAAACGCGATTTAGACTGCATAGCAATGGCATAGTCAGAGTTTGTCTTATAGCAAAATGAGCCAAACACTGAGACTTTTGAAAACCGATCCTACTTAACCGATAGCAGTTGTCTGCGAAGTAGCTACCCTACTGCGCCACCAACGTATCAGCCCGATAAAACGCGCCAGCATTTTCACCCAAGGCTTTGACTAATTTCGGTAGCAGCATGGTCATAGTTTCCATCAATTGCCAGGGTGGATTGATGACATACATGCCTGATGACGTCATACCACGCGTGGAAGCATCAGCATCCAACCCTAGTTCATAGCGTTGTATATGTGTGATGCCACTATTGATTAACTGTTTATCCAGTCGATTAATACGTGCCCTGTCGACCACCGGATACCAGATTGCATACGTACCCGTAGCAAACTTTTTGTGGGCTTTCTCAACGGTATGAAACACCTCGTCGTAATCCGATTTGATCTCATAAGACGGGTCAATCAATACCAATGCCCGACGTGACTCCGGCGGTAATAAACTCAACAAACCTTTTAAGCCATCTTCTCGCCGAACACGAGCCTGCTTATATTGGCGCAGATTATTGGTCAGGAACACACTGTCTTCCGAATGCAACTCAAAACACCATGCCTGATCCTGTGCACGTAAATATTGCATCGCCAACATGGGTGAGCCAGGGTAAAACGTCAGGTCATTGCCATCATTCACCGTCTTCACTGCCGTCTGATAGGCCGCCAACTCTGGCCAGTCCAGATGAAACACTTTCGCAATACCTTTCTGATATTCCTGAAGTTTTTCTGCATGGTCTGAACGCAGGTGATATAGCCCCGCCCCTGAATGGGTATCAATATAACTAAAGGCTTTCTCTTTTCTCACCATATGCTGAAGCAACTCGATCAGCACGATATGTTTCAACACATCCGCGAAATTACCCGCATGGTATGAGTGACGATAACTTAACAAAGCAAATTCCTATGCAGGTGAATGACAGTATTCTGCAAATTATGCCTGTTAGTTACTGGTTTGAGTGGAAAATGTTTTGAAACTAAAAATTCATAGTTACTAGGATGAACGTGGGTAGACAAGGATTAATCGATTAATTTGCTAGCCAAGTTAAGACCGTTACTGAGCCTATCGATTCCAGATGCTTTTGACTTACCCCACTAATGATTTTTTTATTCACCAATCGGTAGATACGACAGGAAAGTATGCCTCACTTTCCTGCCGCTTTTTATATTCAATCTAGATACTCATTTGAGAGGACATGGTCTGTGCAAATTCACGGTAGCTATGCAATGGTCGGCCAAGCATTTGAGTCAGACGCTCAACATCACCATTCTGTGAGATCATGCCGTCACTGACATAACGTTCAGCCATCAGACGCATTTCATAGGCCGTCCATTTCGGCATAAAGGTCGCCATATTCTGTTCAAACTGGCTGGGATCATCTCCACCATAGTTCACCGTTCGACCGAGGACGTCAGACCAGATTTCAGCCACGGCTACTCCTGTTAAATTGTCAGGACCAACCAGATTGATATTGGTAATGGATTGCTTACCCTGACCCTTATCACATCGGAGCAACTCAATTGCCGCTACCTCAGCAATGTCACGAACATCGACCATGGCAACCCCTTTGCTTCCGATCGGCATCGGATAGATACCATAATTGACAATCACATCCCTAATCATCTGATCATTGTCTATAAAATAGGCTGGACGCAGAATAGTCGCACTGAAACCATGATGCTCCAGCATACGCTCAGCACCATATTTCACAGCAAAATGTGGCACATTAACCGCTTTATCAGCCTCAAAGACCGATAGATAAACGACATGTTCTACACCAGACTCCTTAGCAATGTTTAAGGTTATTAGTGCCTGAGTAAACTCGTCACCAGTGACGGCATTGAGCAAGAACAGACTTGTCACACCAGTAAAAGCGTTACGTAAAGCATCAATATCAAGCAAATCACCTTTCACGACATCAACGCCGTGCGGGAAGCTGGTTTTTGATGGATCACGTGTCAACACTCGAACATGTGCATCGCGATGGATGAGTTGGTCTACGACATGCTGACCGACACGGCCAGTAGCACCAGTTACAAGAATAGTCATAAATTTTCTCCAATTAAAAAGTTAAGGTGTTGTGTGGCTACTGGTCATACTCTATTCGTTTCAATAAAGGCGCGATAGGTGCTATATTTGGACAAACTGTCTCATATACGGAACACTATGAATCTACTTGCACTGGCTGATTTCAATCTAGTTGCCAAACATGGTGGGGTTGGACGAGCTGCCCGAGCTACGGGTCGTGCCAAAGCCACCCTTTCACGTCGAGTTAGTGAATTGGAGAGCAGTCTTCAACTGAGACTTTTCGAACGCGGTTCGCATAACCTCAAATTGACTCAAGAGGGAATCGCCCTCTACGAGCGAACGAAAACTTTATTTACCGAGTTGGATGAGACCATTAATTCAGTCACTTCAGGTGCAACCCAACCTTCAGGGCGATTACGCATCAGCGCGCCACTATTATTCTGCCAACTTGCAATGGGTAAGCTTGCCGCTGAATTCGCTATGAAATATCCAGATGTACAACTTGAAGTTACGACAGAGGATCGACCCGTAGATATGGTTGAAGAGGCTTATGATCTGGTTATAAGGGTGAATCCCGACATCGATGAAAACCTTTATGGTCGTGTATTTTTAAGAGATCGACTGCTGGTTGTTGCTAGTCCAGACTTGATACGCCCATCCAAAAAACAGTCGATCCCGGTGGTTGTTCGCGGAAACAGTCCCACCCCATCAACATGGCACATAGTGACGCCTTCAGGCAAAGAACATCTTACATTGACTCCAAAGCTCCATCTTTCGTCAATAATTATGGTGCGCGATGCAGTCCGTGCCGGTGCTGGTGCCGGCTTACTACCTGTTTCTCTGGTCAGTGAGGATTTGAAAACGGGACGACTCGTGTCGTGGGGAGAAACCGAAGGTCCAGAAATTGCCCTTTGGGCTCTCTATCCGTCTCGGCGACTGCTCAATGCGCGTGTTACCGCATTTCTGGATTTTTTAAAAGAAGCCTTTCCCACTGGTGAACCTGAAGAACTCGCTGCGTACGTGGGCGCATAATATCAACGATGAAAGTGAACACCATGGAATCAATAAGCTCAAAATCACCCATTTTTGCTGACTTCTGACTGCTTCATCACTCATTACACACATTTTTGAACTCATCAGATGCTCATAGAGTGTCCTGGCCGTTGTGTGGCTTCCGTCTAATGATTCTTATATGTATCAGGAATCTATGGTCATTCGCTCATCAAAATGACTTATTTATACTCATTTTGAAACAGCTTGACCCTGTTTCGACCATGCCTCTTCACATCATACATAGCAAAATCAGCACAATTTAACAGCCCATCCTCTTCCGTGCTGTGCAGTGGATAGAGTGCAATACCAATGCTGGCACCGACACTGACGGTTAACCCCTCAAATGTCATAGGGCTTTGCAAAACTTCCAGTACTTTCTCGCCGACTTGCAAGGCGGCCTGCTCATCAGTGACTTTATGCAGCAACACGACAAACTCATCACCGCCAAGTCTGGCCACTGAATCAGGCTTACGCAGACATGCACGGATTCGTTCGGCACACTGAATCAACACAGCGTCACCCACATCATGTCCGTAAGTATCATTAATTGGTTTGAATTCATCCAAATCGATAAACATCAAGGCTAACGCGTATTTATCCCGTTCGGCCATGGTCATCGCCAAATGCAGTCGTTCTCTGAATAAGATTCGATTTGGCAATCCGGTCAGTGCATCGTGATGAGCGAGATGCTGGGCGTGCTCTTCCATGACTTTCCTATCTGTAATATCGTAAAACCAAGCCAGAATCATTTGCTTGCTGTGATATTCAATTTGAAGATAGGAGGCGAGAACCCATTTAGTTGTTTGCTGGCTATCAGCAATGTGGAGTTCAACTAATTGGTTATTCACCTGCTGACCGAACTCAATTAACTTCACCGTATCATCATATTCAACCTTATTCGCGTAATAACGTCGAAGCGTGACGCCTAAAGCTTCCTGATGTTTCTTTTCGATTAAAGATGCATAACTTTTATTCGCAAAGACCACTTCTTGTGTGTCGGTATCAATAATAGATGCAGCGGTGGGGCTAAAGTCCAACATCATTCGCAAGCGTGATTCGCTCTCTAATGCTTTGATGCGTAATCTGGCATTTTCCAGAAAAGTTTCGCCTGACTTTCTTGCCATCAGAAAGACAAAAAACAAAAATAACAACAACATGGCACTCATGCCATATGTGATGGGTTCACCTTGCTGAATAAGAATCAGAATATGTGGAATCATCGTCGGAAGAACAAAAGCTACCACCGACCTTCGATCAACTGAGAGTGTAGCCATACCGCCAGAAGACAATCCACCAATGGTGAATGATAAGAATGTCTGATAAGCCATACTATCTTGCGGCATTAGGATCACGCCACCTACACCCCAAATGCTGCCGGTGACGAAAATACTGAAACGAAAGTACTGTATCCAGCGAGCCTGATTACGCTCTGTTTTGTCCTCATCTCGCTGCCAGTAAACCAACAAAACGCATCGTGAGATCAAAACCGTCACCAACACCGCATACCAACTTAATGAGGTTGAAACCGGAATCACAGGAAGCTGGACAATAATCAGTATCATGCCCACGGTGGCATTGATAGTGATAGAAAAAATGCTGCCAGAAAAAAGCATTTTGACTTTCTGTTCTAAAACGCTTTCAACGAAAACTGGCTGGTCAGATCTGCTCTGGCACATCTGAAGGCCTAAACGGATCTTTTATTACGAACGCTCTTTTCACTCTTCACGTTTCACTCCCCCAGCATTTTTTGATTGGGTGAGTTCATCTTATACCCCTAGCTATCCAGAATGAAGAGTAATAGATAGCAAAAAGTGATTTAAAACATTCTCAGCATGTTTAGTTAACAAATACTTTTTATTCGACATGCTAGCTTCTGGAGGAGCTTGCTTTACAGAACAGGGTTACGGGTTTAGTTCAGAACAAATCAAGAAAGCAGCCAGCCTGACTAATAACTTGTAAGAATCAATTATTAAGTTGGCTGACCCCTTGATTCCTAGTGCTATTTAACTCAGTTTCTCCGTCCATTCTGTACAGAATTCCAAATACGCTCGCACCAGTGCTGAAGGATGTTTATAACGAGCATAGACTAGGTTTAGTGGAAGGTTCTGCGTGACTATATCGGGTAAAAGCTGTATTAGTTCGCCGCTTTCTAGCCATGGTCTGGCTGAAAAATTCAGCAGTTGCACAATGCCTTTACCTCTTAAAGCGTATTGAATTAAAGCGCGTGAATTATTGGTGGAAAAGAATGGCTCGTACTTAACCTTTTCGGAACCAGAGACCCATTCAAAAGTGCTTTGATTCAGTTTCTCCCAGGCAATAACCGGTAGCTGGGCCATTTCAGCCAGTGTCTGAGGTATCCCGTAACGCGCTAAAAACTCAGGACTCGCCACAAACAATGTCTCCAGAGTCATAAGAGGTTTAGCGATAACATCATCTGTATGCAGTTCACCCACTCTAAGTGCTACATCAATGCCATCTTCAAACAAATCAACGACTCGTTCACTAGAATGACAAAATACCTTGATATCAGGATAACGCTGCTGAAATTCGATCAGCAAATCCCACCAGAGTGAGAAATTCGGTGGTATAGACAGGCGTAATTTACCCTGTAGTTTATGGGTTGTGGTGACGGATTTTTGCGCGTCTTCCAATAGCTCAATAGCAGGCCGAACCTGCTCAAAAAACTGCTGCCCTTTATAGGTGGGTTTAACTCCGAGCCGTGATCGTTCCAGAAGTTGCACATTTAAAGTTTGCTCAAGCTCATTAATTTTTCGACTCAAGGTGGAGATTGGTACACCCAATCTGTCACTGGCTGCAGAAAAACTTCCGGCATTGACCACCAAAATGAATAATCGTGCTGCGTTGTAATCCATTTTCTTTCCAAATATGGAAGTATATCTTCTATTTTTGGGGATTCAATTCCATTTTTCAAGCAGTCAAAATGTTGCTTATGTGTTTCTATCAGTGACTCAAAAAAGAATAATTGGGTCACTAAGATCTCAACCATTCGTTATCCGCTTATACAGGCCCTTGTATTTTTGGACTAAGACGGTACTAATTCCAGAGGCAAACTATGTCTAATTTAATGCTATTTCGTGATGTTGTACGTGAGCGCCATTCAGTACGTGATTTCCTACCTCAACCTGTTCCAGAAGACATCTTGCGTTCAGTGTTGGAAGATGCGCAGTGCGCACCTTCTAACTGTAATACTCAGCCGTGGCAGACACACATTGTTTCTGGAACAAAACTTGACGCACTGAGTAAGGCCATTCTTGCAGCGGATGACGGCGGTCATCTGACGCCTGATTTCAGTTTTGATACCAGTGACTTCCCTGGCGTCTACCGTGAACGCGCAAAGGAGCAAGGCGGGGCTTATTATCAGGCCATTGGCGTTAAACGTGAGGATCGTGAGCTACGGCGCGAGGCTTCTCGTCGTAATCTGGAGTTCTTCGGTGCCCGTCATGTAGCGCTACTTTTTATGCCGTCGGTAGGTGATAACGTGCGTGTCGCTGGTGATATAGGAATGTATGCGCAAACACTTCTGCTATCTCTCACAGCGCATAGCTTAGGCGGTGTGCCACAGACAATGCTGGGGTTTTATGCCGAAACCATTCGCAAAGAATTAGGTATTGATTCGTCTTTAAAGTTACTGTTCGGCATCTCTTTGGGTTACCCGGACAGGACTCACCCTGGAAACCGGTATAGAATCAATAAAGCGCCTCTCGGTGAAAGTGTTACTTTTCACCAATGAGTCCGTCAAGCGATTACGCTCAATTATGGCAAGAGAAACAACCCTTTAGTATTTAGAGTCAGAGTCTGAAGGATCCCCACAAAATTACTGCGACGTGATAGACCATATCGGCTCTTATCCTTTCGGGCTTTGATGGGACCTTTGTAAAGCACCAGTCGACGCTCGTAAAGGTTGATTAAACACAGTCGCGCCTCAAAAGAACGCGATGTGCTGGTCGTGAATAATTTTTACTCTGACCCTAAATATCTAAAGGTTTGGCTATGCTGGAGCGGAGAGCCTCTATGATAGTGCTTAGAGGCCGTAGTGCAGCTAAACGCAGAAAAACGAAGGTCCAAGTGAGATCAACGGATCAAGTTGGCTGCCCCCTTGATTCCTGAAGCGCCAAAGCCCTTAGAAGGGACATATCAACCAGACGATCCTGATGAGAAAAAACAGAAAGATGCCGAAAAGGCACCGATTATGCCTCAACCACCGACGCCGCCATATAAGCACTAAAACATTCAGCTCAATAAGGTTCGTGTTTGATTTTAGAACTAGCCTATCACCTTAATGCTTCAGTGACAGTGATAAGGTTTCGAACCCGCATGGCAACATTTTCCTGGAGGACTGTCTTTACGACAGCCCCCGCTGTGAGCAAATGCCGTTGTGGTAAAGACTAAAATTGAAACCAGTAATATGAATTTACTCATAGTAGCCTTCCAAACCATCATCGACATATAAATAGTATCTAGGGCCAGAAATCAAACACCCTGACCCTATTGATTATTAGCGAGTCCAGCCCACGCTTTTTGTGGGCGATTTTTAATTGCCTTGTTAGGTGATTGCATCAGTCCCAACCTTGGAAAGGATAATATACCGTGGCATCCAGCAATCGTATTTTGCAGTAGCTACCTCTGCCTTGCATGACTTGCAAACCAAATTAGGTCCGTCACAACCATCTAGGTCACAACAGCCATTTAACCTTTTTGGTTTATCGGTAATATCCATTGATAAATTATCTTTAGAATTAATCACCCATTGCCCATCAGACCACTCATCATCTTTCAGAGTAAAACCTTCAGGGATCAAATCTTTTCCGTCTTCCTCACAAAGCTCAACAGGCGTAACATCCAACTCTTTTGTAAGTAATTCTCCGCATTCGCGGCACTTGAATTTCATTGTTCACCTAACGTTTAAGCTGTGCGACGCAAACGAAGCACAGCGTAGTTTGCGTCCGAACGAGCGACTTGTTAGCGCGCATAATACTCGGATGCCCGTTTACAGATGGTTTTTCGGTTCTTCTCCACAAAGGAACTAAAAAGCAGTTGAAACACTGCATCTAGATCAGACCACTCTAATTCCTCGCCTCTATTTGCACGAGCAAGCTTATCTTTAAATCTTGAATGAAGAAGAGCTTTTTCTAAAACTTCACCTTGATATTGTTTTGCTGATTTGTCATAGCCTGTCCATTGGATGGGGACAAGGTTGCCATCATCAAGACGCAAAATATCTTCTCCCAAATAAAGCTCAATACTCGCGGCCATGCCGTTTACATCAAGTTCTACTGACCCAGATGGCCCAATCGTAGGGTAACTTTTAAGTAACTCAAGTTCTGGCAAGTGGCGTATTGCTATATTAGACGGCAGTGATACCTTTTCTAGAGATTTACAAGCAGATGCTGCGGCAGTATCGTTGTCGAACAACGCTATAACATTATTAACGATTCCTGCGCCAGCAAAGGCTTTAACGACATTTGCGAGATTACCCACGCCCCCACCATATCCGGTGCTTTCAAAATCGAGGAACGAAAAATATTCTTTTAGGTGAGGATAAAGAAGGCTGAACGTTTCGTTAAGAACCCAAGCATCCGTTTTTCCCTCAGTTAATACTATTGTTTTAGATTTAGAGCTATATTCCGATGCGGAAATTTCGAGTCCATATTCAACAAAATCGTCTTCCTCATCGAAGTATCCTGACCAGATTAAATCTGTTAAGTCATAGACTAGCTTTTTGCTATTCTCGATTGCTTCAATAGCTAGTCTCAATGGAACAAAGAGATCGTAACCAGGATAACCATACCAATCGTTTGAAAGCATATATCCAATCGCAGTATCTTCATGCGGTCCTTCGTATCTGCCGTAATAATTGGTCTCAAGGCCTGACGCCTGTATTACCTTTAAGTTTTCAATCCAATCTTCTGGGGTTAACGACGAAAGAATTTCGCACTCATTCTTATAATGCCCCTCCATTAACTCCTTGGAATCAGAATCTCTCCCCCCCCATTCTTCGGCCATTTCTTGGGCGCGCTTGTGTTCTTCTGAAATCCATGCGCTGAATGCTTCCTTTGCATTGTCTAAATCGTAACCAAGAACGTTGAGTCGTTGCCTCACCACATCTACTGGCGCTTCGTAATACACGACCTTTAAGTCAGGTTCCTCACTCAATGTCTCTTGATAGTGTTTAAGATGATTAGGAACGCTGCCTGTGAGTGATGCACTAATAATTTTGTCTTGAGGACAGAATAAAGAAATAATCTCCGTATCGATGTCATTTTTACTTGAGCCCACAAACAGGTCATCAAGCCAACATTGTGCGTAACTTCCCACTAATTATTTCCTTGAGCGCTAACGCCTTGCTTTGGGGCCGCAGTGCAGGCGCGAAGCGCCGGAACGGAGGTCCCAGCCGCGCAGCGGCGACAACAGCAACTTGTTATAAGGCACTTGTTCCATAGCTAATTTTTTTGATTCATTTTCTTTGCACGATCGTAGCAAGCACCACACAATAAAGTCACACCAGCGAATTCCTCGGATTCATCATTCCATTCTCCGCCGGTGCTATTAACCTTATCCTCGCAAGCACTACACCATGAATCTGGCCGCTCATCGCCTGGCTCCGGTTCAGCAGACCAAAAACCTCTAGGCTCGCCATCTCGAAGACTTTGCACAATATGTTGACATACATAAGTCGCTTGTTGCTTTCCATGTGTACAGCACTCAACAAATTGTTCTTCTTCGCTCATAACTCGAAAGCCTTATAACAGTGTGTTTTATGAGGCCACTGGCCTCATAATAAATATTAAACAGGCGGCCTTATAATTCATTTTCGAAAAGTGTAACACGTTGATTATTAATGAAAGTCATTTTTTATTTAGCGAATTATGAGGCCTACTGTTTTAGTTTCTGGTGAAAAATAGTGCCTGCATATTGATATCTTCGAGTTCTAAGTTAATCAATACTGTGATGCTCTGCTCTAATCTCCAGCTAAACGTGCTTTTGAACTTATCAAGTGCTGATGGAGTGCGTCTAAACGTTGTTTGATATCTTTTGAGTGTTCGCCCAGTGTAGTGGTGTTCACAAGGTTGGCAAGAATATCGTCTTTTTCTAGACATTTATCTTCAATAGCACGCTTAGGATCTTCAGCAAAAAGCTGGGTTAATTTTCCGCCTATTTCTTCGATCCATTCTCTATCGGCATCCGGTGTCGATGGTAGGTCGCCCAGTTCTTTAATGATATGTTGAAATGATTTGATAAACGTCTCGCGTTCATCGGCAATAGCAAAGAGTGAGTGTTGGATGTTTTCTGCTGATAATTGTTCACCCATCACACGGTAGAAGTCAGCTGTTTGTATGATTAATTTGAGAATTTCCAGGGCATCAGCCTGCGCATCTGTTCGTATTATCGACATATTAATCGGCTCCAGAATCGGTAGGTATGTCCCCGACAAGTGCGTCTATCGCATCAGGGATGATTTCAAATTCGGCAGGGGTTGAGGTTTTAGACTCACCATCGGCTTCCAGCTCTTTGGGTTTCGAGGTGTGAATGCTGAATTTTTGAGCAGATTGACGCACGATATGATGCTCATTATCCTCCGCCCCCAGACGTAAATTCGGCCCCAATAATACCAACCTCCACCAGGGTCTCGGCTTGATAAAAAACAGGTGAAGCTGACCGTTTAATAAGGTTGAACGCTGATCAACAATATTACCCCCACCGTAATATCGACCATTGCCCACCGCAAGATGAATCACCCGTGTTGAGCATTGCCAGTCATCTGTTTTTATAGCCACTTTAAAACTTTTATTTCGCTTTATTGCTTTGAAAAAAGCACCTAAATAAGCAAACACGCCAAACCATTTCTTGCTATCGGAGGTGAGTTCACGCGTCACATCCACACCCAGCCCGATGTGTGCGACATTCACAAAGAAGTGATTATTCACCTTGCCCAGACTGATTCGTTCGCGTTTTCCATCAATAATGACTTGTGCTGCTGCGGATAAATCTTCTGGCACCCCCAGCGATCGCGCCAAGTCATTAGCTGTTCCCATGGGGAATATCGCCATGGTACGTTGATATTTGTAGATCGCTTCGAGGGCAGTACTAATCGTGCCATCACCACCAGCCAGTACAACCACACCATCGTCACGTTCATAATTTTCAATGAGCTTGACCAAGTGAGACTCGCTTTCGGTTTCCTTAGCAGAGACTTCGATACCAGCAGATTCCAGATGTTGTATGGCTTTTTCCAAACCCTCTTCACTGCCATTTCGGCTATGGGGATTAATCAGAATCAAGGCATGCTGCATAACGTTATTCCCTGTATTTAAGTCGCTTCATTCTCGATCCGGCGATATATGGCTTCAAGCAAACTATAAAGACCAAAGACAAATAAACCGATGGCAATTATCATGGTGAGCGTGTTGCCAAATGGCGTTGTACTTAGCCATTCAAGGGCATCGCCAATGCCTTTATTTTCACTGGTGCCAGAGATAAATGCCGAACGCAGAATAATCCAGCCGATAATGCACCAAACCACACCTCTTGAAATTAAGCCAAACTGGCAGACTTTTGTCATCCAGCCATAATGCGTATCTGGCATGGCCATGTATTTCTCAAACCGAGCTGTAAAACCTTTAATAAAGTGAGCAATCCCTACACCGACCAAAACCACACCAATAAGACCAAAGACTAAGGCGGTGATCTCTGATCCCAGATATTCCGTTAGGTTATAAGACGCAGACTGTCCTGAGGAATCATCTTGATTGGTCAGCAGTAAGGTGACGGTCCAATAGCAAAGAATGCTGTGAGTGATGGCACTGACGATCAACCCCGTTCTTACCATAAGACCCTTCCACGAATGGCCGTGTTCATCCGTATCTTTAATGCCTTGAGTCAAGCGCCAAATAACGTAACCCACCAATCCGACAACAAGAATCACTAATAATGCCTTGCCAAACGGCTGATGTTTTAAATTAAGAATAGCGCCTTTGCTGCTGGCTTCTTCATCCCCCAAACCAAGCACGGATAGAAATGCCAATGCGCCAATAGTGAGATAAATAATGCCTCTCGCGGCGTAGCCCATTCGCGCCAGCAACTGGTAGCCAGTTGAGTTAATCAATGTGCTGACTCACTGGTTCACTGTCTATTTTTTCATGAACAAACTGACGTGACAGATACCAACACATTAGTGCCCACGCCGAGCCAACCGTCCAGCCAGCCACCACATCGGTTGGCCAATGCACGCCTAAATAGACTCGACTGATACCCACCAGTAAGGTCAGTAACACAGAGGTACATATGATCAGCAACTTAACTCGCCAACTTGTCTGGAACTGTGCAAGCAAAGCTCCGAGTGTGAGGTAAGTACTGGCTGACAACATAGAGTGCCCACTGGGAAAGCTTGATGTATAAACCAAGGTCGCATGCGTGACCAAATCAGGTCGGGCTCGATCAAAGCCGCTTTTCAGCATAAAACTGGCGAGTAATGCACCGCCGGTAGCCAACAGCACGACAAACGCCAGTTTACGTTTATGAATCAGTAATAAAAAAATCATCACCCAGACACTGAGTAAGGTAAGCACCGTGTTTCCGCCTAATGCCGTGATGTCCTTACCGACTTGCTCCAACCAGGGAGGCCCAAGCAGATCTTCAGGATTATCTGGGTTACGCAATGACAGCAGAATCTTTTCATCCATGGCGAGCGTTTCGCCCTCTGTCACCTCATCGGCGACTTCCATAAACAACCACATTGAGCCAGATATCAGCAACAACACGATCCAAAAAGCGATTTCTCGTCGTCCTAACCATGTCAGTATCTTTTGCATACGCGTCCTTATCACTGCGAAAGTTCAGAATGGATACCCTATATGCAAATATGCACTTCGTCACTAACCTGGATAAAACTTAAACGTGATCGATATTAACAAGGTGATAACAGCGTTTGCGAAAATCGGATAGTCGATCTGCTCTCAAGTGCGTAACGTGAACCGATTTGTTCTCTCACAGGTAATCTGCCATGGATCGACACTATCGGTTTATCAGTCAATCAGCTTTCATCAACTCGATTCCTATATCTGAAATCCTTCCACTATCAAACAAAGGACTCAGCGGCTCACATAAAACGGCCATCACATTATTGGCGACATTGATAATAGCGATGCCAGCTGTATCTGCTGATTTAAATTGGGTCGCAGGCACTGGCGACTGGGAAAACGACAGCAACTGGTCTAATGGCTTCGGTTCAATTGCTCCAGATGTGGGTGACTCTGTCTTTGTTGATAATGGCGGCACCGCACAGGTACAGACAACCGACTCAGTAGCGGAAAGTGTTGTTATTGGCAAAGTAAACAACGGAGCGCTCACTATTTCTAGCGGTGGTGAATTGGAGAGTTATGTCACTAATATCATCGGCGGCAATGCTGGCAGCAGCGGAGCCGTGACGGTGGACGGAATTGGCTCTCTTTGGCAGCTTGCTGACGGATCTGCCAAGTTAAAGGTGGGATCTTCTGGTGAAGGTACTCTTACGATTACCAATGGCGGTGAAGTGCTCAATGCTGACTCCGTATTGGGCGTTACTGTAGGTGAGAATGCTGGCAGTAATGGCACAGTGACCGTAGATGGCGCGGGCTCTAACTTTACCAATATTCAGTCCAGTGTAACCGTAGGCAACTCGGGAAACGGCACGCTTAATATCCTTAATGGCGGTACGGTCAGCAACACCTTCGGTTCTATCGGCAGGTCTACAGGCGGTGAGGGAACAGTAACCGTGGATGGCGCTGGTTCCAGTTGGAATAATACCACCCAAATATTATATCTAGGCGAGTCAGGCAGCGGCACACTGAATATCATTAATGATGGGGTGGTCAATGTCGACAGCGGCTCGCGGACTGTTTTATTAGGACGATATGGTAGCGGCAGTGGCACATTGAATATCGGTAATGGTGGTGCGGCAGGCATTCTCAATGCGACAGCAGTCAATGGAGGCCCAGGTTCGGCAACACTTAATTTCAACCACAATGAAAGTAATTATTTTTTTACCAATGACAGTACTTCGGGTGGCGATACCATCAGAATAACTGGCAGTACAAATGTAAATTCCATTGGCAGTGGCACAACGTATATAAGTGGTAATAACACTTACACCGGCAGCACCAATATCAGTAACGGAAAGTTAGTCGTCTATGACGGCGGAACACTGGGCAACAACAGTGCGGTGACCGTCGGTACTGGCGCCACGCTTGAAGCATTATCTGATCTGACAATTGGCTCATTAGCAGGCGGTGGAACAGTTAATTTAAATACCGGGTTTGATGATTATTTGTTGACCGTTGGCGGCGATAATACCTCCACTGTTTTTAGCGGCAGCATTATTAACTTTAGTTTTTTAACTAAAACAGGGACCGGAACGCTTACCCTGTCAGGCAATAACACATACTCCGGCGCCACCATCATCAATGATGGACTGCTTGTGGTCAATGGCTCCATTGCCAGCTCCGGTATAACGGTTAATTCAGGTGGTGCACTGGGTGGTAGTGGTACTTTCGGTAGTATCACACTCAATGGCGGCTCCCTCACTCCTGGCAACTCTATCGGCACAATGAACGTCTCGGGTAATGTGAATTTCTCTGGTGGCGGTGTTTATGAGGTGGAAGTGGATGCCGCAGGCAATGCCGACTTGATTGATGCTACCGGCACCGCCACCCTCACCAACGGTACGGTTTTAGTGCGACCTGAAAGCGGAAAGTATAATCTCAGTACCGATTACACCATTCTCACTGCAGCAGGTGGATTAGGAGGCACAACGTTTGATAGTGTCAGCTCAAATTTTGCCTTTCTGACGCCAGCACTGACTTACGATACCAACAACGTTTTTCTCAACCTGAGCCGTAATTCTTCTGATTATGCATCTGTTGCAAATACACCAAATCAAACGGCTGTCGGCACCACAATTGATACTCTCGTTAGTAATGGCAGCAGCGCTGTGAGTAACATTATCAATAACCTCAACACGCTAACAAGCCAAGGTGCCCGACAAGCTTTTGACTCACTTAGCGGTGTGCAGCACACCCACAGTAATCTGATTGCCTTGCAGTCAATGAATCAGTTCCAAGGAGTGTTACTCAGCCGCTTACACAACGCCACACCCGCTCTGACCAGTAATGGTCAAATACAGTTAGCCTACAATGACACCGGTGTAATGACCGATGCAGGAACTACGCTATTCGGAGACCCGAAGCAGAACCACGGCTGGTGGTTACGTGGCACGGGTAATTATGCTGATATTGATGACACCAGCAATGCCAGTGGTGCACATTACACATCGGCGGGTACCGCGGCAGGACGCGATATCTATGTAGAAGAAACCATAACGATTGGACTGGCTCTTGGTTATAACCGCACCGATGCCAGTGTCTTCCAGGGAAGCCTTGATGTAGACAGTTATCAGGCCGCTGTATATGGTCGATGGTTATTAAACGATAATTATTACGCCAGCGGTATCGCCGGTCTTGGCTATCATGATATTGAAAGTAAACGACGTATTAGCGTTGGTACATCGACTATGACCGCTCAAGCAGATTACCAGGCCTGGGCCAGTAACCTCGCCATTGAAGCAGGTCGAATGATTAACATCACCGACAATACTCGTCTCACCCCGCTCACCGGACTGGAATATGCCTATGTCAGTCGAAACAGTTTTGATGAGAAAAATGCAGATGCAGCCAATCTCAACGTCAGTCGTGAGCAACAACAATCATTACGCTCTGTAATGGGTGCCCGTATCAGCCATCATTTAACAACCCAACACGGCTACTATCTAGAACCCATGGCAGAACTCATGTGGCTGCATGAGTTTATGGATAAGGAATCACAGATGCGAGCTGACTTTGCCGGTACTTCACTGGCACACTTTCAAGTGGATGGTCCCGCGCTTGACCGTAACCGTGCCAGATTGGGACTAGGCTTGAATATGCAAATGAATGAACTGACATCAATCCAACTCGGTTATCAAGGGGAATGGGCCAACTCAGACCAACGCCATGATCTATCAGCTACGTTGAGAATGCAGTGGTAACAAACCTATCTAGTCAGTACTGAACCTTTAGAGAACGTTGGTTCTTTCTGACGAACTATTAAGAAATTTATACAACGTAAAAGAGCAAAACGTTATCCTTTTCTCAATATCACTCCAATTAGCAGGCTGAAAATCATGTTCAGCCTCAGTAATCAGTGGGTAATCTCGGCTCTGGCTTCAGAAACGGCTCAGGATCAACAGGTCCACCAGCGTAAATCCCAAAATGAAGGTGGGGTGGCGTGGTTCGGGCATTACCCGTGTTACCCACATAGCCAATCACCTCACCTTTTTTGACTTTATCAGCTGATTCAACGGCAAAGTCATCCAGATGAGCGTAGTAATAACGGGCACTACCCAAACCAAACATACCGCCTGATAACCAAATATGTTTGCCTCCCAAGCCACCGGTTCCAGTACGGACATAACCATCAATGACAGCAGTAACCGGCGTGCCCTTTTTGGCAAAAATATCAACTCCGTGATGTTTTCTGGCACCACCATCACGCGGGTCACCAAAGACGCTACCTATGTCCCGTTGCTTTGCGCCTTCCACAGGGAAAGACAATGAACCGCCAGTAGCCATGGCTAAGGAATAGTCGACTTTGGCAAATAACTCGGGTTGCAACACAATCCGATAATCGCCTGCTGCTGAGATAACACGACTCTTAGTGTCGCCATTAGCATCAAGATCGGTGACAGTAGTCCATACTTCGTTATTTGTCTTGCGTCGTTCCAGGCTGGCATATAAAAGACTGTCAGCCGTATCCAGTCGTGCGAGTTGCCATATCAGCTTTTCGCCCCGCTCTAACGTCACCTGATAAATATGGGCTTCAACTTCATCCTCTTCAAAAACATCACTGGTACGATATTGATCACCTGCTTGTATCGGCTTATCACTGGCTCGATCAACCGCATGTGTCCAGCGTTGGCCTAGTGGGCTATCTAATAATCCTGCCAATCGTAAACGCCAAATAAATAGATCTCGGGGCGACCAACCAAACAGTTCGAAGGTGATGTAATTAACCACATTTTCACCACTTTCAATGGCATTTTGTCGTAAGTCGTCACGAACAGTGAGCAGAACAAGTAGGAGTGATAACAAAGCAAAAAGTAACCAGCCACGTAGAAGCCTTTTGGATGACGTGTTTACAGGCTGTTCATCAGTAACCTGATTTATCTGACTCTGATCTGACTTAAACGATTGCTCGTTGTCAGATGCTTCGCTAGGATGATTCATACCTATATTTCACCTACTGTCTTGTGAACGCACTGTTAAGACAACTGTATGGTGAAATGCTCGCAGATGTATTGATGAAGGTTAAAGTGCTGAAGTAAGCTACTGACTCAAAAAGTTTGGCTCATTCCTTACATTCAGAATCGACAACGAATACCGTTCAAATCAACCCGAGGAAAAGATCACTGGTATTGATTGACTACCGCCGTCATATCTCTGAAACCTTTAGGTGGCTGATACGCTTTGAGCTTCTTGGTTTTTGTTTCTGACCACCTTGCACCATTACTATCGACATAATAAATCGTATCGCCCTGACGTTTTATCGCGTAATGAAGATAGGCATCAGACAAGTTGGGGTTCGTAAAAACAAAGCCATTAACGATGTTTAACGGTACATCCTTATCGACACCTTGTTGATAACTGGCATAGCCGGTATTGACCTTCCACCAATAGAAATCATAGCGACTCGCCTGATTTTTGTACTGCATCGCCCGTATTTCCAGCGTATTCCCTTTTTTGGTTTCTTCAGCCCAGTAACCATCCAGCTCAGCGGCTTTGATCTCTGGTGAAGGAATAAATGTATAGCGATTATTATTGAGGCTAAGCACTGGCTCGTTCCAGTCAATCGTGGTGGTCATTGCTTTATTAAATGTGACACTGTCTTTGTTTGGCGTCAGCGTAAATTTATTTCCATTAAGCTCGACCTGATATCGGTCATCCGCCTTCAAATCACCCTTTGGAGAAAAAGTTGCCATATCGCCATCAATCGCCAATACCCCTCTACCTGATGTTTCGACCCAATACCCATTCAGGTCTTTTCTCTCTTTTTGCGATTCAGCCAATGCAACATGCCCCATCACTATCAAGGTGATAAATAACAGCACCTGCATTCTTACTCTTTCTCTCATGTTTTCTCCTATGGATGTTGAATCTATTTTTGTTTTATTCATGCCACCGACTGAATAACCTTTAGTTCATTTGCGTCTTAAGCTTTGCAGTATTCAGCTCAGAAATGAGCACGAAATTGTTTGATGGACATGACTTTTTCCATATTCACAGTTCTACCGGATTTGTATGATGGGGTCACTGGTATTTCTTCCAGAATCAATAGACACTGATCACCTGTTCAGACTAGGAAAAAGTATGCAAACGGTTGTTATCTTCGGCGCCGCCAGTGGTTTAGGCGCTGCCATGGTGGAGTATTTTCATGAGCAGGATTTTGAAGTAATAGGTGTCGCTAGAGACCCCGCTAAAAATCCATGTTTAGCCGAGCTAAAAGTGCAAGCACTAAGTTGTGATGCCACCATTCAATCACAGGTAGAACAGACAGTCTCCAGCTTGCCAAAAGAGGCTTGGGTTATATCTACCATGGGTAGTTACCGTGCTAACGTGCCAGTGGATTATATCGGTCATCGCTATCTGATTAATGCCATGGAAGCTCACGATATCAAGCGTTTTCTACTCGTGACATCGCTGGGTTGTGGCGACTCATGGCAATATTTGTCAGAGCGCTCTAAGCAAGGCTTTGGGGCAGCCACAAGAGAAAAATCGCTGGCGGAGTGCTGGCTGCAAACCAGTACGCTTGATTACACCATTCTGCGTCCCGGTGGTCTGAAAGATGGTGATATCACCCACACCGGTCAGCTCTCACAAAATCAAGAAGTCCATGGTCTGATTCACCGCAAAGAAGTGGCGAGACTGGCCCATGAGCTACTTAATACTGAACAGAGTTTGGGCCAGATATATCAATGTATCGATCCGCAGCTAAGCTGGTAAATCAAACACTCCGTCAGTATTGATTACGTAAAAGTCATGCCAGCATAGAAAAAGCGACTAATAATATCTTCTTTACAGTTTGAGGATCTTCTCCATGAGCAAGCTGTGACGAAGCATTCATTAGTTGTGCGTCGATATAAGTCGCTGCAAATTCAGGAGACATATCAGCAGAAAACTCTCCTTTTGCTTTTGAGCGTTTCACCCAATCTCTGAATGTAGATAAGCCTTGCTCCTCAAGGAAATCTACTTGTGCCCGTGTTTCTTCACCTAAGTGCATCCGTGATTCACGCATTTTTATAAAAAGACATCCCATTGGAGACTCGTGATTACAACTGACTGATGTAGCAAATGACACAAGGTTATCAAGTGTCTCCCGAAACGGAGAGTCACTATTTAACATCTGTTGTACAGGACTTAATACTTGTTCCTGATACCTGATAAGAACAGCTTTCATCAAACCATCTTCATTCGAAAATTCACGATAAAGGCCTGGCTTCGATACACCCGATCTCCGACATATTTCATTAAGAGATAAACTGCCTATGTCCTCTTTCCAGTAAGAATCCATCGCTACATCTAATACATGGTCACGATCAAGGGTCTTAGGCCGCCCTCTTGAAGGTTTAGTTGAATTTAAACTCATTTTTTATACCGCCCAGTATTTTAATTTGACATACAATACATCACCGTTTATTGTACCAACTGGTATTTAATTTACAACCAGATAGGAAAGTAAGATGAGTAATGAAAAAAGAAACATAGTGATCACTGGAAGCAGCAGTGGATTTGGCCAAAAATCAGTAAAAGATTTTGCTGATAAAGGCTATCAAGTTTTCGCCACCATGCGCGGCCCAGAAGGCAAGAACGCTGCAGTTAAAGCTGAATTAGAAGCGTATAGCGATTCCATCCATGTTGTTGATATGGATGTTACCAACGACGATTCAGTTAAAACCGCCATTGCCAGCATACTAAATCAAGCAGGTAAGATTGATGTCCTGCTAAACAATGCTGGTGTGATGTACCTTGGTATTACAGAAGCATTTAGTATTGACCAAGCTCGCGAGCAGATGGAAACCAACTACTATGGCGCTATGCGAACTATTCTGGCAGTTTTGCCTGCTATGCGAAAAGCTAAGTCCGGTTTGATTATTAACACCTCATCCATGGTAGGCCAAATTTCAGCACCTTATTTCTCTACCTACGCTGCGACCAAACATGCTTTGGAGGGCTACCTCCAGGGCTTACGCTACGAAGTAGCACCATTTGGCATCGATGTCACCATCGTACAACCTGGCCCATTCCCAACCGGTCTAAGTGCTTCAGGACAACAACCGTCACGCACAGACATACTGGACAGCTACGGAGAACTGGCAAATATCCCTGCCGCTATGTTCGAGGAATTCGGTAAATTTATGCAGAGCGATCAAGCACCTAATCCTCAAATGGTCGTGGATACTTATTTAGCATTAGCAGACATGCCTCAGGGCAAACGCCCAACACGCACAGCGGTCGGCTTAGTTTGGGGGGTTGATAAAATTAACGCTGCTAAACAACCCATTCAAGATCGTGTTTTAACAGAAATGCAACTAGACAAAGTTCTAGGCGGTGCCGACATATAATTTTCACTAACAGGGGCAAATGTTACTTTGCCCCTGTTTTTGCCATATCAGAATCGCAATATTCATCAAGATGTGTCCACTAGTCAGCCATTAGCTCGGATTAGTGTCTTCTTTTGATTCACCGCGAGTACAAGATCATAATAAGCCAACCAACAAACGGTAGCCTAAGGAAGCATCACATTCATAAATACATCTAGCTTGATATCCTTACGTGCCTCATTTTTGCAGAATATTTGATAGCAAGGCGGTTAAGTAGATAGCCTAAACAGACTCACCACCGAGGTTTCCATTCATCTATCCATTCGGGTACCAGCTCTGCTGGCATCGGTTTGGCAATACCAAAGCCTTGGGCTAACTCACAGCCCAGATCTAATAACGCTTTACCATGCTCTGCAGATTCAACCCCTTCAGCTATTACAGCGCGCTGGAATGCATTTGCCAGACCGATAACACCTTTCACAATAGCCAGATCATCTTCGTCAATCAGCATGTCGCGTACAAAGCTTTGATCTATTTTGATGATTTCCGCCGGTAAATGCTTGAGATATGTCAGTGATGAATAGCCCGTACCAAAATCATCAATTGCGAATTTCACACCAAGCTGAGCACAGGCATTCATTGTATTGGAGACATTTTCGATGTCTTCTAAGGCACTGGTTTCTAAAATTTCCAGTTCAATTTTATGTGGGTCCACCTCAGGATAAGCATTTAGCAGAGAGGCTAATCTATCAGCAAAATTAGCCTGCTCAATCTGTAAAGCTGAAATATTAATACTGATCATATCTGGCATAGTGACCTGTGCTGCTTGCCACAGGCTGATTTGTTTCAAGACGGCATGGATAACCCATTCACCCAAATTAACACTGATGGGATTGTTTTCTATGTAGGGCAAAAACGCACCTGGTGGTAACAAGCCTTCCTCAGGTGACTGCCATCGAAGTAGAGCTTCTAAACCAACTACCGAGCCCGTTCGCATATTGACGATGGGTTGGAAGTGCATGACAAATTCATCGTTTTCCAAAGCTCGTTCGATATGCAACAACTGTTTTCTATGTGACCTGATGGCATCATCCTGATTCACATCAAATAGGTGATAGCGATTTTTACCCAACTGCTTAGCTGTATACATAGCATGATCAGCGTGACGCATGAGAATGTCGGCATCAACACTGTCTTCTGGGAATAACGTCACCCCGATACTGGCAGACACTGAAAAGGTTTTATCATCAATAGAAATAGGCTCAGAGGATGCCATTAACAAACGCTCAATCACCGATTCACAATCTTCAAACACACTCAGTTCAGTCAGAACGGCGATAAACTCATCCCCACCAATTCTTGCCAGGGTATCGCCCTCTCGTAATGCCGCTTTCATACGATTAGAAATAGTGACCAGAAGTTTATCGCCGACTTCATGCCCGTAGGTATCATTGATCTGTTTGAAGCCATCTAAATCAATAAAAGCCACCGCCAGTAATTGATGATGTCGTTGGCAATGAGCCATAGATTGCTTGAGACGATCCGCCAATAAGATGCGGTTGGGCAACGATGTTAAAGGGTCATAGCTAGCCATTCGCTCAAGTGCTATCTGCTGGGCTCGGATATGTGTGATATCTGAAAACAAGGCCACATAGTTAACAGCGTTACCATCCTCATCACGAATTTGACTAATCGTTAGCATTTCTACAAATAGCTGTCCGTTTTTGTGTCTGTTTGATACTTCACCAGACCAATAACCTTCGGTCCTTATCAAATGCCACATTTCCTCATAAAACTCTGGAGGATGAGTACCAGACTGCAGGATTTTTGGACTTTGCCCAATTACATCCGCTCTGCTGTATCCAGTAATTCTGCTGAAGGCCTCATTGACTTCAATAATCTTATTATCAGCATCGGTGACGAGAATCCCTTCATAAGCATGGGTAAAGACGGTGTTAGCAAGCTTGAGTTTTTCATCAGCTTCTTTGCGGACCGTTATATCAGCGTGTGTACCGACAACTCGAAGTGGCTTACCGTTTTCATCACGCTTAATCACCAACCCACTGTCACGAACCCACTTGTATCGACCAGTCTTGCAGCGTATGCGATGTTCACTTGTATAACCATCTGTTTTACCATCAAGATGAAGCTGCAATTCATTCATCACGGACTCGCGGTCATCCGGATGAACTCGGCTCGACCACTCATCAAGGCTGTTACTGAACTCTCCATCTGTATAACCAAGCATTGTTTGCAGCTGCTTGGAGTACCATACTTTACTTGAAGGCACATCCCAGTCCCAAACGCCATCACCAGAAGCATTCAGCGCATAGCGTAAGCGCTCTTCAGCCTCATTCATATTTCTCAACTGACGATAAACTAGCCAGAAAAGAATGAGGCCCGTAGCGATAATGAAGAACCAGCCCTTTATGGTTTGTAGCTCAACAAGTGTTTGTTTATCAGTGAAGAAATATGAAAGAGCCTGGTCGGAGGTGATTATCCATATGCCACCAATAATCACGTAAATGATGGATATTCTTAATGCCGACATCCATACAGTATTCATAAAACAACCACTCAATTCTTACAATTATCCAATAGCTTATATGGATATATATTGATGTAACAGGACAGATAACAGAATCGGAATAATTGATAACGCGATGCTAAATCAATGTTATAAAACGCAAGAGTGAAAAGCTCTGTTATTATCAAAATCAACTATTAACTCAATAAAAACTTGATGTTGAGAGCTTATATGACTAACTACACCATCCAACGCTGGTTGCCCTCTATCTTCTTTATATGTCTTATTTTACCGACGTCGATAGTCCTGGCAAAAACCGGTACAGGTCTGGAAATAACGAATCCACAGCAAGTGTATGTGGTGTATACCGTTGAACCGGATGATCTTGATCAGGACGAGTTTGAGACCATTATTGATAATCAGTTATCCCAGGCCAATATTCAGCAAAGCCCACGTGATGATGCTCAGCTATTTTTGCGTATTGAGCAGCATGCGGGTGAATATCTTTTATATCTCGATTTCAGTCGAAACATGTTTTATACCGTTGATGGAAAATGTTTCAGCAAAAGTGGCTTTGTTTGGGGGCGCTATGTGAAAGATATCATCAATATTGACGAACTGAATGAAGACGTTGAATTCCTCATTAATGAGTTTATTGAAGAATATACCAAAGCAAACAAGCTTTAAATTGGCTGGAGAACTCATGAAACCAGACGATATCGGCAAAGCTTATGACACAATTACCCACCTTTGGCAGCGTGAAGAGTTTAATAGAAATAATGGCATTGAGGCTCATCAACGTGCCATCCGTTTTGTTGAAAACAAAGGTAAAGCACTGGATGTGGGTTGCGGTTGTACTGGGCGATTTATTGACCTTCTACAAAACGAAGGTTTTACGGTCAAAGGTATCGATATTTCAGCCAATATGATTAGCCTTGCCAGACAGCGTCATCCCGAAGTGCAATTCCATCACCAAGATATCTGCGAATGGAAAATAGAAAGTCGCTATGACCTCATTACCGCCTGGGATAGTATTTGGCATATTCCTCTGGGGAAGCAAAAGCCTGTATTAACTAAGCTGGTTAACAGCCTCAACACTGGCGGCATATTGATTTTTTCATTTGGTGGCACGAATGAACCCGGCGAACATAGGGATGATTTCATGGGGCCAGAAGTGTATTACTCAAGCTTGGGGACAAGTGGATTTTTGACATTATCAATGAGTCTAGGCTGTCTGTGTTTACATCTAGAATATGATCAATATCCTGAGCTACATGCTTATCTCATTTTGAAAAAGCTTAAAGACTCATGATTAGTGAACCGCCATCTATGGACGTTATATCACCTTACTAGTTAGTATGCTCAATAAGGCCCAACGTTCATTTAAGTGATTAATAACATGATAAAAAAATTTACTATTTACACTGGAAGCATTAGCTTATTGGCTCTCACCAGTATCGCCTATGCAGAGAGTTCTAAACACCATGATTGGTCTGGCCCATATATCGGTGGTAGCCTTGGAATGTTACATGGAAAAGCATCATATGATGCCTCGACGATGGACGATTTTGCAGACTCATATTTCACCTCACCTGATGCAGAACAGATAAGTGAAGAAGCAAACAAAACGACTTCACAATCACATCTAAGTGCGGGATTGTTTGGCGGGTATGGGCATCAGTACGATAATGTGTATATTGGTGTCGAAGCTAGCATAAACAGTTTAAATATTGATGATTCATCAACGTCAGGCAATGCATATCTCTCTCAGCCCACATCTAGCTTCACCAATCAAATCTCGATAAAAGCAGACTGGCAAGCAACGCTTCGGGCGCGTTTAGGTTGGACCAGTGAACAGTGGATGACATATATAACTGGCGGTCTTGCTGCTTCCAAAATAAGAATCACCGGTCGCTACACAGATACTTTTTCTGAGAATGCATACGGGTATCATTCAGAGCAAGAAACAACACTGGGCTGGACTCTAGGAGTAGGTAGCGAATATGCACTGAATGATAATTGGATAATACGTGGTGAATATCTATATACCGATTATGGCGATGTTGACACCAAATCAGTTGTGCGTAACCCAGGATTCTCAAACCTTGCTAATGATTTAAAAAGCTCTGCAGAACTCAAAACACATATCATTTCAGTAGGCATTTCTTATCGTTTCTGATGACTATAACATTCAAGGAAAAGAACTATTTCCAACAAAGAAGTACGCTGTGAAGATCTAACAACTAATGATATGTGTTGTGCCATGAGAAATTTAAATACTGTAGAAATCAATGGCATTTATTCCAGCGAAAGACTATGACGTTTCTAAAGCCTTTTGCTCAGATATTGGCTTCTCTCAGGCATCCGATACCGCAGGTGTGACCTACTTCTATCACGGTAACTGTAGCTTTCTCCTTCAAAATTTTTATGACCAGACACTGGCTGAAAATTTCATGATGCACCTGCTCGTGGAAGACGTGCAGGCTTGGCATCAACACATTATCGAAGCTGAAGTAGCCGACAAGTACAAAGTGGAAATATCCGCTGTGACTGAACAGCCCTGGGGCATGCTGGATTTTGTGCTCTATGATCCGAGCGGTGTGTTATGGCGTATCGCTCAGAATATTTGAGCTTATGTGATAAATCGTCAGCGTTAGTGCCACTCAACAGCACAGGCATCCATAAAGCAAGCGAGTTAAAACTCAGTCTTAACTAGGAGCCTCGCGGTGCGAACATAATAATCGCCATACCCAGCAATGCGACGCCTGAACCAATCATGTCCCATACTGTAGGTCGAATACCTTCCACGGCCCATAACCATAAAATAGCCATAAAAATATATACCCCACCATAAGCGGCGTAGACTCGGCCGGCTGCCGTTGGATGCAAAGACAACAACCAGGCAAACAAAGAAAGACTGAGTGCAGCAGGCACCAGCAGCCAAATGGATTTTCCCTCACGTAGCCAAAGGTACGGCAGGTAACAGCCAATAATTTCTGCCAAAGCCGTCACGAGAAACAAGCCTACTATTTTTAGTTCGGGCAACAGATGCTCCCTTGATTGTTTCACTTAATGGCCTTGTGTTGGAAAAGCCACCCCATAATAGATAATGTATCAAAGCCTCTGTCTGCTTGATACTCATGAACGCTCGCAATTAGTTGGACAGGACAGGTTATCCCTATAACGGCAGAGGTTTTATCATGTTTTCTATCTGCTATGATGTCTGCGTTCAATTAGCTCAGATATAAATAATAAAAACACCTTTGCTACTGACAATACATTTCAAATCAATAAAACCAATGAGAGAAAAAGAATGAGTGAAAATTCAAGCAAAACATTTCAAGAACGTGTTGATGAGTTCGTTGCTATTGCCAATGAGCAGGCAGCAGAAAGCTCGGTAGAAGACGTTAACACAGCGGTGCTATTTTCAGCCGCTCGTTTTAATGCCTTCAGCGTCGCCCGTTCTGTTGAAAACGCAGAAAACCTGCAAGCCGAAAAACAAGCCGCCATCGAATACTTCACTCAACGTTATGCCGAAATGCTCAACCAAAACCTCGAAGAATATATCGCTCGTTTTGATAGCTATACACAGAAATAATGCCAAATAAGGGGCAGCTTCATTGGCTGTCCCACTTAAATTAACATCATAAATCCCATCAAATACTTAGTCACTTTGCAATGTCGTGTCAGACTTAGTTTTGATTAGCTCTTTACGTTTGTTACTCAGATAGATCATGACTATCGCACCTAACAGCAGCAATATTGCCAAATAACGTTTTACATCTAATTCAATAACATCGTTGTTTAGCCAACCAAAGTGGTCGATCAATATACTCATCATTAATTGCCCAGCAATAACCGACACGGTCATCCCTGCAATGCCAATTCTAGGCACGGCAAACACCACCACAACCATATATATCACCCCAAACACGGCCCCCATCAGCTGCCATTTAGGTGCATTAAATAGTGTTTGGGCATGTGATGGTTCAAAAAAGAAAAACAACAAAAACGTCAGAGCAAAACCAATAACAAATGTCAGCCATGCAGAAGGTATAACCCCAACAATATTACCTAAACGGCCATTAATCGACGATTGCACAGATAAGGCAATTCCACCTACTATCAATATGAATATAGCGAATAAAGTGCTCACTGTTGTTCTCCTAATTCAATAGCCAAAGGGCAATAACAATCATAATCAGCGCCAAGATTCGATAGTGATCCACCGCCATTTTTTTTGTTCCCAGCAAGGCAAAATGGTCTATCACCAAACTCATGGCGATCTGACCCAGCAATACACTTGTCATAGTTATACCTAAGCCAACAATAGGGGTAGCAATAGTCAGTACCACCACATAAACTGGCCCTAAAACACCACCGGTTAATAACCACTTGGGCTGTGAAAACAACAAGGTTAATTGCGGCCTAGTGAAAAAAACCATTATCAAGGTAAGTAAAATACTGCCAATCATGAAGATGGATAAAGTGGCGGCAAAGTGTCCAATATTGGCACCCAGCGGTCCAAGCAGACCAGCTTCAACCGACAACCCCATCCCAGCAATTAACACCAGCAGATATATAACAAGTTGCATAAACATATGATCCTGAATATTTAATTGTGCCAATGATTGATTATTGCTAGAGTGATATCAATAACTAACATAACAATTAATAATTGCTTTATGAGCATTAATTCATTACGTGCATTCATCGCCGTTGCCCAAACAGGTAGCTTTGTAAAAGCGGCTTCTATGATGGAGCTACCGCCCTCTTCAGTGTCACGGTATGTTTCAACTTTAGAAAAATCACTAGGCCAGAAGCTTCTTTATCGCCATACCCGAGCGGTGAGGTTGACGGAGGTTGGCGCTAATTATTTTCAAGAAATTCGTGAAGCATTAATGGCCATCGATCTTGCCACAGAGCATGCCAAAGGCACAGAAACGGCACCTCATGGCACTCTTAAAATTAACGCGCCAGTTTCGTTTGGCAACAAACATTTGTCAGCGTTAATCAATCAGTTTCAGCAACGCTATCAGCAGGTGAATGTAGAGTTAGTTCTGACTGACTCCTATATTGACCCCGTTCAGGAAGGAGCAGATATTGTTGTACGTATTGGTGATTTTGCAGACTCGAGTCTGAATTATCGCAAAATTTCAGATGAACAATTTGTCACTTGTGCATCCCCTTCCTATCTACAAGAATCTCCAAAAATCAGTTCACCCAACGATCTGCTTGAACTCAACTGCTTGCTATACAAGGGTAATTTGGGCAAACGCACATGGCATTTCCGACAATCGACGGCTCAACCATTTGAGGCTATCGAAGTGGCAGGGAATTTGTGTAGTAATAATGCTGATATTCTCGTGAATGCGGCATTGCTGGGGCAAGGTATTATTTTGTTTCCTAAATGGCTCATAGCAGAACACTTGGCGACAGGTGAATTAGTACCCGTGTTAACCGAATGGCAATGCGCAGAAAAAGCCTCACCACAAACTATCTATGCGCTGTATCCAGCCAACCGTTTAAAATCGCCCAAAGTTAGTTGTTTTCTGGAGTTCATGAGTGACTATTTTGGCTCACCAACGCCGTATTGGAGCTCAGCATAACCGGCGAATTTAGCTAATATTACCCAAGACTTACACATGGAAAATTTTAAGCTAGCAGCGAAAAAGCTACATCAGAATCAAAAAAAGACTTGGATAAAGCAATCAAGGTGCAATGAAAAACGCCTATATCGGAGAGCAGAAGAAAGACGAGTTTTCTTGAGTACAGTTATGAGCCTGGCACAGCACTTTAGAGCTCATCGTACTTGGCTCACATAAGAATTTTTACCGTGATGTTAATAAGATGTTTTGATTAGGCAAAAAGCATTAAGAGAGTTGGCCACTTGGCTGAAAATACTAATGCGGTTGTCCCAAGGTGTATTCATATCCAAAAAAAAGGCAAGTCCTTGCGGACTTGCCCTTTTTTATGACCGAGAACGAGCTTATACGGCTACGATGTTCTCTGCTTGTGGTCCTTTTGCGCCCTGAGTCACAGTGAACTCAACTTTCTGGCCTTCTGCTAAGGTTTTGAAACCTGAGCTAGTAATAGCACTGAAATGGGCAAATACGTCTGCTCCAGACTCTTGTTCGATAAAACCGAAACCTTTCGCTTCGTTGAACCACTTAACTGTTCCATTAACTGTGTTTGACATAATAATTACCTGAATTTTAAATATAAAAATGCCTCTAGAGGCGTGAATAGCGTGAAAACGAGCTGGAATCTAGAAACTTCAGGACGGGGAATTACGAATAAAACAACGAGATGGAGAGTATAAATAAAAGTCTTACTTTCGAGCTGGGTACACAGTATAGGGTTTTACTGGGAATGTACAGATATTAATTCACTGATGTTATTACGTTATTTCTCCTCATTCTATTATTCACCAGAAAATGGATGTTGTTGAATATAAAATCAAACACCCTGCCCCTATTAATTTTTGAGCATCTGCCCTAACTAAGTTTTGCAGAATCTATTCCAATACTTCAATTTCAGAAAATAGGCATTTAGCTTGGCCGGGGCCTGTGTAATACTGAATTTTGCTAAGTTTCAACGTCGTTTTTCTGGGAATGACTCTAGGTGAATTTCTTAATGTGGTTTTAATCTGCTGAGCATTTTCAGGATTGATTCTAGCTTCTCCCTTGCAGTTATTTGCCCAGTCTTTATTGCCTGGTACATCAACTATATATGACATGCCTCGGCCTTGTCGCATATAGGTACCAGTTACATCTGGCATCCAGACGAACCCATCTATCAACGCTCCTTCACTTTTCTGCTTGATGGCTGATTCGGGAAATTGCTGACCATGCTCGGCAATGCATTGTTGGGTTTTATCTTCGGCATCAGCCGCAGCTTTCTTTCTTGCGATGACAGCCTGCTTGCATATGGTTTCACATGCTTTTTGAGCTGTTTTACATTGTGCATAAGCCTTACGTAATTCCACATTAAAGAGGTCTGCTTGCACGGTGCTAATGCTGACGAACAGAACTATCACGCTGATGATAAAAATAGTGTGTGCCCGCATAGTCTCAACTCCTTTTATAACTCCGTCTGGGAAATAGATTAAGTATTTAAGGTCAGTATAAAAATACCTTACTTTCCATTATTGAGCCATGGTGGTAAGGCTACACTTTAATAGATTTTTAATCTGACCCAAATATCGAAATCAAACACTCTGACACTATTGATTCTTACTGTTGTCAGACCTAACAATTTTCCTAACGTGCCACTGAATCCAACTCAGTTACTTTTGTAGGATTTTCAACACGGCACTGTTCAGGTCGGCTTATCATAGTTCTATTTATATTTGATGTTTGCATCATTTTATTTGGGATCATAACGTTTGCTACATAGTCCAAAGTGCAATTGCACTGCTGTATTGTTCTGGGGCTAAGTGCTTGAATTCTAGGGTCATCAACACCTTTCACACAATCGTTATAATTTTTGATAATCGGTCCTGTAAACGCTTTGCCCGCGCCTTCTGGTAACATTGCTAGGATTTCAGCTTCTGTGTGTACCTTGCTATCGTAAGCTTCCTGCGCATACGCTGTGAATGAAATGGAGAATAAAAGTAAAAATAACGATGTAAATAAAGTTGTTTTCATTGTGTACCCTTTAAAATTTTAAGAAGTATGGTTTATAAGATCTGACCTGCCCTCATTAATGAGGGCGTAGACGATATTTGCCATTTACCCTCCAAATTTCTTTTTGCATGCCTAACGCCGTCAACACGCGCGGCGGTGTTGTATTGAAGGCGTAGCCGTAACGTAGAAACAGTCGCTGTGCTTGGCTTTGTTATAAGCCCTTCTAAAACGGTATGTCGTCATCGAAATCCTTTTGCTCTTGCTTTTTTGGCCTCGCTTTTATCTCCAGTGCTCCCTGGTTATCTTTTATCCATTGAGCACCAGCGTCATTGATTCGATAAACCTTTGCATCATATGAATTTTGATAATCCTCTACCAACTCGACAGAGCTTGATATGAAACTGCGATCTTGCAGGGTAGTTATGCCAAGGGCTAAGGCGAGATCGTCATAGCCCATTTCTTTGAGTTTATTTTCGAGTATCCATGATTCGACACCGCCCAGCATGGATGTACAAAATGAAAAAATTGTAGTAAGAATTGCGACTTCAAACTCTTTTAGATCCACTTTACCAATATCAGAAGGCTTTAATACGGCTGCATTGGATATTTTCTTTGCAGACGAAAGTTCATGCTTTACTAACCGAATGATCTTTTGTTCTAATTCTGCGAAGCCACTAGCAGAATCTGTTCTATAAAATATCACTGACCTGTGCTGGACATCGAAAGGTAGTTTCGCCCTTCTGCTTCTCTCGCAAATAATGACGGTAGGACGATCAAGCGCCAGTGCGTATCCGAGCTCTAGCCATACGTTGGGATTGTCTTCGCTAACTTCCGCGACACATATGGGTGCCGCTGCTATTGCTGACTCAATTTTCTCAATAACAGGAGTCAATCCTAAGATTTCATCAGCCCTCTTTGGCTCGACACCCGCCTTTTCAAGCGCTGGCTTAATCGTCTCGCTGTAACGTCTATCGAAAGTCCCCTCATCGAAAGGCTGCATTACAAAACATTGAGGAAGCTTGTCTTCTTTTCCCTTCATCAATACATTACTCCTCTCGTATAACAGTCTGTTTTATGAAGTCGCTTTATAATTCAGGTTTATTATTAAACTTATGATTTTAAACGATATCGTGATTAATTCTCTTGAGAAATAGAGCCACACTTTTATTGTCTGTTGAATGAAGATATTTCAGAGGTGGGGTAACGACCATGACAAGCACTCCATTTCTTATCTCGGTAAATCCATTTGCATAACTCGCCGCTATTATTGAAAAGCGAATAACGCGAAATTTTCAGCTCTTTCGAATAGTACAACGGTCACTTTTTCTTGTCGATTAGAGACTTAATATAAATAAGCCCCGACGATAAAAAACCGTCAGGGCTCAAGTCAGCATCAAATGTCACAAAAGAAATGACTTAATAAAGTCTTGGATTAAACGCTTGTCGTAATACTCGATGAGCAATGGTGACGGGTAAGGACATATGATCTTCACCTTCTTGCAGGTAATACGCACTTCGGAAACCATAGGCTGACAGGGCTTTCATGCGGTCTGCCAGCAGCTCAACATCCTGCCGTTCCTGCACATCATCGCCCTCTGCCACCAGCAGATACAGACTCTTGTCGACCAGTGATACTTCTCCAGCTTTGACTTGTTTGATAAACATTTGCTCATGCGGCATGAGATAACGATGTGCCCACCACAGGCTGGGGCTGGAGACGATGTAATGTTGAAATAAGGTTGGCTGGGTATACATCGTATAAAGGGCAAACATGCCACCGAAAGAGTGACCATACAGTGATTGCCGTTCTTGGTTAATGTTATAACGACGAGCGATTTCAGGCTGTAAGGTGTTTTTTAAGAAGTCGATAAATTCGTCTTGCCCACCTTGTGGTGGGTCATTCACTTCTTTGGGTACAGGGGGTGAAAAGTCATAAGAACGTCGATAAAAATCAAACGGCTTATCGGTTGGATAGGCCACCGCCACAATCAGTGTATCGGCATAGTCTGATTCCATTCGTTTAGCGTCATGAAACGCAGCAAACACGGAGTTACCATCCAGAATATAAAGCACTGGCATAGGCTCATCGGGTGTTTGGTTTTCAGGCAAGCTCACCATAATCTGATAATCCTGTCCTGCTTTGTTTTTCAGGGTGAATTGCTCAGTAGCTGGTAAAGAAACGGGTTGAGCCACTACCTGCAAAGGCAGGTAGCAGCACGTGACGATGAGAAATTTAAGTATGTGTCTTAATCTCACCATCAGACTTACCAGTTGTAGTTAAAGCTGGCGATGACTTTACGACCAATACCGCGATAGCAATAGCCATACTCACAGGTATCGTATTCGTTATTGAACAAATTCGTGGCATTGATAGCGACGGTTGCCCCGCGAACCCACTGTGTCAGGTCATAGGAGGTGCGTGCATCAACGATGGTGTAAGCGCCATTTTTCTGCGTATTATCACTGGTACTATATGACTCACCAACCCAACGTACACCACCACCAACTTTCCAATCCGTCGTCATAGGGTAGTTTGTCCATAATGAGGCCATATGTCTCGGTATGCCGACAAACTGTTTACCTTCATCCCCATCATTACTTTTTGTCACTTTGGCACTCTGATAGGTATAACTGGCAACAAGTTGTAAGCCTGACTCCCATTGAGTATTCGCTTCTAATTCAAGACCTCTGACCTGTTTTTCACCTTTTTGAATCTGGTTATTGATATCATTCGGGTCTTGCGTCAGCACATTTTGCTGTGTGAGATCAAAGACGCTGGCAGTAAAAAAGCTATCCAAGCCGACTGGCTTATATTTGATCCCGACTTCCCATTGCTCACCTTCTGTTGGCTTGTACTGATTGCCATTTACATTACTACTAAAAGTAGCAATATATGAAGTCGCATAGCTGATGTAGGGACTAATGCCATTATCAAAGGCGTAGAGTAAACCGGCACTGCCTGTTGTTTGTTGATCATCCAAGCTTGTTCGCGTTTGGGCTAAATAATCATGCGTTTCTTTTTCAACCTTGTCATGACGCAAACCAAGCGATAAGCGCCAGTTATTAAGCGCGATTTGATCTTGCACGTACAGCCCGACTTGCTCACCTTCATTTTTATCGTTTGAGATCAATGTCGATGGACGAGAGATAGACTGACGGTAGTCAGGGTTTAACATGTCGATGGTCGGGGCATCGCCATAGGCGTATCTGACACGACTGTTTACTTGATAATAGTCGAGTCCAGTTAATAATTTATGACTCAACATGGCCGTAGAAAATTGGCTTTCGAGCGATGTATCCATCACCAGATTATGCATATCCTCATAGACACCATAAGCGGTTCTATCGAGCGTATGACCATCTGCGTTTAAGGTGCCATCTGCATACTGGTTGGTCGTATCCACATAGCTGTAGCGAGCATTCTGACGTAAAGTAAATGTGTCATTAAAACGGTGCTCAAACTCATAACCCACAGATGTTTGCGTCTGTAGTAACTTATCGAAATCGACATCGCCACCCCAAAAATCGGTGACATGTTCACCATCAATAGCGAAAGGTCGTGGTGAACCTGCTGTTTCATAGCGTTGACGTTGTGCCAACAATGTCAGGCTGGTGTCATCATTAGGACGCCAGGTTAATGAAGGGGCAAAATACAGGTTGTCATCTATCACACCGACAATGTCAGAACGACTTTTACGAGCCAGCCCGACAACGCGATATGTCCATTCATCGGTCTCACCCACTTTACCGGCAAAATCAAACTGCCCTTGGTAGTGATCATCGCTCCCTGCTTGTACTTCTACTTCATGAATAGCTTCGGCTGTTGGGCGTTTGCTGACACGGTTGACCAAACCGCCTGGACTGATTTGCCCGAACAAAACAGAGTCCGGCCCTTTAACCACATCAATTCGCTCCAAACCATACGGCTCTGTGCGTAAATAAGATAGCCAGCCAGAGTTAGACTGACGTAATCCATCCCGATAATCAGCATCAGTGGTGACATCAAACCCGCGAATCGTGATCTGATCAAAGCGTGGGTCATAACCTGAATTACCTATTCTCACACCAGAAACATAGGCTACGGCATCTTCAACGGTTTGCACTTTACGGTCTTTAATTTGATCCGCGGTGACCACCGTGACGGAACGAGGCGTTTCAATCAGTGGTGTGTCGGTTTTGGTGGCTGATGCACTGCGTGTCGCTAAATAGCCATCCACTGGACTGGTGGCCGTTTCACTCACGCCATCAGCATCAATGTTGACCACCGGCAAATCCACGCCAGCTTCTGAACCATCTGTGACTTGTTTTACGGTGTAGCTGGTGGCGGATGTTTTTATGGCAACTAAACCATGAGATGACAACAAACGTTGCAGGCCTGTCTGCACATCAACACTTGCCACCAGCCCATTGCTACGTTTGTTCGCCGTGATTTGTGAATTCACGGATAAATCAATATTCGCAGCCAGAGCAAAGCGGTTTAATACTTGGTCAAGTGGCCCAGCGGCAATATTAAATGCCTGAGTGGAAGCTTGTGATGTTTCAGCATGAACTTGAGATGGCACTGTAATAACTGCTGAACCAATGGCTACAGCCATCATCATACTGAGGGGTAAAGCTTTAAATAGGTGTCTGTTCTGACGGGGCGTTTCCAGGTAGGACATATCAACCTCTTAGTGAATAAATTGTCTTTACCTGTACTTCGATTGAACAAACAAAAACCCGTAAAGAAATTCTCATTTTTTGGAAAATAATTTCTAACACCATGAAAAAAAGCTGGTTTTAAGAAAAATAAACCTGTCTGATAACTGATGAATAACAATGTCAAAGGAAGATTTTCGGATATGTAAAAAAACTTGATCAGCAAGCCTTTAAACGATAATGTATCTCATTATCAAATGTAAATCATTGTTTTCTACTCATGTCTCAACACAATATTGAAACCTTATATCGGGATCACCATAGCTGGTTACATCGCTGGCTGCGTGGCCGTTTGGGATGTGAACACAGTGCGGCAGATATCGCACATGACACCTATATTAAGGTGATGCTGTCTAATACGATTCCGACAGATGATCAGCCGCGACGCTATCTCACCCGTATCGCCAAAAGCCTGGTTATTGATCTGTTTCGGCGGCGACAAATTGAGGCGGCTTATATGGAAACTGTTCGCCACCTTCCAGAACAAGAGATACCTAGTGAAGAAACTCAGCATATTGTGGTGGAAACTTTGCTGGAAATTGACCAAATGCTGCAAACCCTGCCGAATCATGTGCGCCAGGCATTTCTAATGAGAAAGCTGGACGGTATGAGTTATCGCGAGATTGCCACCGTCATGAATGTTTCAGTTTCCTCAGTAGAAAAGTACGTGGCCAAAGCATTAACCGCCTGTTTTCTGCATAGTGTGAAAGTATCTTCATGAGTACAACACTGTACCCAAGCTCAGACATTATCGAGACGGCGGCGTCATGGATGGCCAGATTATGGGCAGAGGATGCCAGCGATGAAGATAAACAGGCTTGTGATCATTGGCGTCAGCAAAACCCAGAACATGAACAAGCCTGGCAAGTCTTAATCTCCATGTCTGAGCGGTTTGAACGCTTACCCCAACATGCTGCCAACAGTGCTTTGCTGACATCGAAACAGAATAGTCGTCGCCAGTTTTTACAGTGGATGGGGATATTTATCGGTTCAGCTAGTGTGGGCTTTGGTATCCACAAGACGGATGTCTGGCAACAGGCCATGTCAGACTACAGCACCGGTATTGGTGAAACACGAGCAGTTAACTTGGCAGATGGCAGTCGCTTACAACTGAATACCGATACGGCTATAGATGTTGTGTTTAATGGCAAACAGCGCCTGATTCATCTCAAGCAAGGCGAAGTGTTTATTTCTACAGGTCATGCCGCCGAGTTTGTTAACCAGCCATTTATTGTGATGACGGCGCAAGGTCAGATAGAAGCACTGGGTACCCAATTTAATGTTAGACAAGACGCTAATATCACCGAAGTGACCGTGATTCAGGACAGTGTGTTAATTCACCATTCACAGCAGCAACTTACTTTAAACGCAGGTGAAAAGATTCGGTTTAATCAACATCAGCTAGCGAAGGTGTTAAAAGCAGACCCTGCCATCACCAGTTGGAGACAACATAAACTGGTGGCCGAACAAATGCCAGTGTCACAATTCATTAATGAGCTATCACGTTATCGCTCAGGCATTTTACGCTGTGATGACGCGGTGGCTCACCTGAAGGTTAGCGGTGTTTTTCCACTTAATGATACCGATAAAGCCTTGCAACAAATGGCACAAGCGCTACCCGTTTCGATTCATTCACGCACACGCTATTGGGTCACAATTGTGCCGAGAGAAGCAAGTCTATGACACAGCCTCTCACAAAAACCGATCCGATCAATCAAGCTTGTATTTGGGCGGCCAGACTCTGGGCAGATGATGTGTCAGATCGAGATAAACAAGCTTTTCACCAATGGCTTGAAGCTGACCCTATTCATGAAAAAGCATGGCAACAAGTGTTAAACCTGCAACAGCAATTCAACGCGGTGCCCGACAGACATGTCGGCAGTAAAGTTTTACAACATCGTAGCGGTATCAGTCGTCGTCAACTGCTGACAGTGGCTGGTGTCGGCATCGGTGTCGGAGCAATAAGCATTGATCGCTGGCTACCTTCACACATGAATGGCACCTCTTATGTCACTGCCAAAGGCGAGATTCGTCATTGGCAATTAAGCGATGGTACAACACTGACACTGAATACTGACAGCAAGGTTGATGTTCAATTTGATGCAGTCTCTCGTAAAGTCATCTTACTTCATGGTGAAATCGCGATTGATACCGGTAAAGATGTCCGGCCTATGTCAATTGTCAGTCGCGATGGTGTTATGGAACCATTGGGTACCCGTTTTAATGTGCAGCAATCAGATCTGGAAACACAATTAACGGTATTTGAAGGTCGGGTGAGAATTACACCAACAGAAACACCTGACTTACACACCATTGTTCCTGCAGGTGAAGGTGTTAACTTTTCTGCACTTCAAATCGCTCAGCCGTTTCATGCTGATCCCGCCTCCAACTTATGGCAGGAGGGTAAACTCGCGGTAGCAGATATGCCGTTAAATGAATTTGTGCAACAACTAGCGAGATATCGCAGAGGTATTGTTCGAGTTAGCCCCGAACTCAAACGTTTAACGATTACCGGTATTTTTTCTGTACAAGATAGCGATCGGGTGTTGGAACAGCTCAGTGAAATTTTGCCTGTCAAAGTCAGTTACTTCACTCCCTACTGGGTCACCATTAAACCGCTGATATCTTAATTCTTCTGTGATTAGCGACTTTCTTAGCTAATCACTACCCTGTTAAATTTCCCCATAAAAACAAATTGATAACATCTTATTTTGCATCAACTCGCCTAACAATTAGTTAATGCGAATAATTATTATTACGGGTTTTCATTCAGCGTTCGGTATTACAAGTACAAACCACATTTACTGACTAATACTGAAGGAACTGAAACATGCCGTTACGTCGTTTCTTACGACTACCCACTTTATTCATGACGCTTAATATGTGTGCAGCCACAGGCCTGTTTGCCGGTGTCAGCCAACACGTTTATGCACAAGACAGCAACACGGATGTTCAGTCTTTTTCTTTATCTGCAGGTAGCCTGGATCAGGTTTTACGTCAATTTGGCCTCAATGCCGGTATTGCTTTGTATGTTGACTCCTCTCTGGTCAATCACCAGCACAGCAACGGATTGGAGGGTGACTATAGCGCTCAACAAGGCCTGCAAACTTTACTGGCAGGCACTGGACTCACTGCCGTTAAACAACCTGACGGCAGTTACCGTATCGAACCTGTCCCCACACTCACCCTATCTGAAGATGAAAGCAGTGTGGATTTGGGGAAAATTGACATTGTGGGCGACACGATGCTGTTTACCCAAGACACCATCGGCTATAACGATGTATTTGATAAAAATATCTCCAGCACCTATGTCGGCAAACAAGAGTTAGAACGATTCAAAGGTTCATCACCCGCCGATATGCTCAGCGGCATGCTGAATGTTTATAGCGCCGATGCCCGAAATAGTGGTGGGATTGATCCTAATATCCGAGGCATTCAAGGCCCTGGTCGAGTGCCACTCACTATCGATGGCACCGAACAGGCGATTACTATCTGGCGTGGTTATAACGGTGCCAATAACAGAAGTTATATCGATCCCAACCTCATCGGTAATATCAAAGCGATAAAAGGTCCTAATCTGGAGCGAAATGTTCACAGCGGCATTGGCGGTGCCATTGTTGCTAGCACGCTTAGCGTGGATGACATTCTAAAACCGGGTGAAGCATTTGGCGGTGAGCTCAAACTCGAAGGCAGCAATAATGCAGTGGATGCAAATGTGCCACGTTTATCAACGGGTCAGTCCTATACCGATATCTCTGGATTCGATCCTGTAGGCGATATCTACGATCCAACGCTCTATGTCGAACCTCATTCTGGCGGGCAAGACTACTTCGATGACTATGCCTATCGCCTTGCAGTTGGTACACGCCAGGAAAAATTTGATCTGATGGGGGCTTACGCTTACCGCAAGAAAGGTAACCATTTCGCAGGTAAACATCAGGATGGTTTTTACTCCCGTGGCTCAGATAATCTTCAAAACAATATGATTCCGGACTTGGCAAATATCTATAAGCCAGGAGATGAATTACCCAACACCTCCAGTGAAATGGAATCCTGGTTAGCCAAAGTCAAACTCAAATTCAGTGATGTTGAGAGCCTGTCATTCGGATATCGGGATACCTCTACCACCTATGGTGAAATATTCCCGTCACGTATTTCATGGGAAAGAGCCGTCGATGAAGGCGTACCGCAATGGCCATTGAGTCAAGTCGATGCAAAAGCATACAACGTTGAGTACGAACTCAAGCCGGAGAGTAATCCATGGGTCGACTTTTATGCCAGTCTTTGGAGAACCGATACGGTCAGTGATACCTATACTGCCGGCGGTTACCCCAACGAACCATATGAGCGAAATGCCTCAGGTAATACCACTCTTCGTAATACAGCAATAAGGAATGCTAAAGAAGATCGTCAAGGTGTCACCTTGAGCAATACCTTTGCTTTGATGGAGAACCTTGATCTCACCGTAGGTGGGCATTATCAACATGAAAAATTACGCTCCGATGATCAATATGGTGACCCAGAGTTAGATAGTAGCTTCCGTATGTATCCCAAAGCTGGGCGTCGTCAGGAAAAAGAGATGAACTTCAACTTTGCCTGGAAACCGACACACTTTCTTAGTGTGGATGCCGGCATGCGTTATTCCTCTTTCTGGACGTTTGATGACTTTCGTAAAAGCCAATTGGATGCGGGTAACACCAGCCTCAATAGTTATGCGCCTACCTTGGGAAGAACCATCTATATCGAATATGACAAGGTCATTACTCAGGCTGATGTCGATCCACAAATACAAAACTGGGAGGATGGCCGTGCGTTTTGGGAATCACTGGGTGTTAACGTTGATGCAGCTATACAAAGTATTCAGGACACTGTCGGCACTACTGAAACCGCTACACAGGAAACGGTCTGGAAAGTCGGTAAAGATGGCAAATATTATAGAAATAATCACCCCTGCTTAACGGCTGATGTCGATATTACCGCTTGTCATAACGGAGCAACGGTCATTGGCAATGTGCAAACCATCAAAAAGGTGAAACACCTTAAAGGGGATGGTTGGGCTCCGGTTCTGTCGGTTGCGATGGATCTGAATGACGATAGTCGCATTTATGCTCGCCATAGTCAGGCTTATCGTTTCCCTAGTTTATTTGAAAATACCATTAGTTTTTCAGCCTCACTTCCCAATCCAAATTATGAGTTAAAACCAGAGCATATTTATAACTATGAGGTGGGTTATGTTCATAACCTAGCGGGTATTTTTGATGCGGATTATGCCGATATCAAACTCAGTTATTTTTATAACCGCACTGAAAACGTTATCGAACGTGCTCCTAACCTCAACTTCAGTAACCTGGAAAAACAAACGTTGGAAGGGATTGAATTTCAGGGTCGCTATGACAACGGGGGGTTCTTCACCAACTTGAGCCTGGCCTATAACTTCGAAAATGAAGTGTGTGATGAGTCATCTGCTGTTGTGCTCGATTATCGCTCCACAAGCGATTGTGTTGAAGATGGCTTTGTCGGCGGTTACCTGGTGAGTATGGCCATGCCGGAATACACCGCTAACTGGACGTTGGGTGGGCGATTTTTCAATCGTAAATTAGAGCTGGGAAGTCGTGTCACCTATTACTACAAACATCAGGACAAGTTTGAAAGTAACTACCGTGATCCTTCAGCCATCAGTTACTACGCGAATACCCCACTGTCATGGGACACCATCCTGCTATTTGATGCCTATGCCAGCTACCAGTTAAACGATGACATCAGTGTAGAACTGACCGGCACTAATCTCAGCAATGAGTATTACATCGATCCCATGAGCCGTTCTGCCATTCCAGCTCCAGGACGCACATTCAAACTCAGCCTCACGGCTAAATTTTAATCATGAGACAAGGAGGTGGTTTCTCAAAAAAAGCAGCGTTACCAAATAACTAACTATTTTTTAAATACGAGGACAATATGATGAAAACATTACAAAAACTATCAATTCTTACTCTAGCTTTAGGTCTAAGTGGTATGGCTCATGCGACAGAATCAGGTCAAAGCTATGAGGGTACCATCACGGTCGGAGGTACCACCAGTACATCTCCAGATCACCCAGGCACGATAGGTGCGCCAGGTGTTGGAGTGAATGCTTTCTATGGTGGCACCATGATTGGTTTCTCCAGCCTAAAATCAATGGGCAGCGTTGATGCGAACAATATCTACGCCATCACTACAGCGATGATGCCTCCAAGCCACGCTGCGTTTGGTAATTTTGACTTTGCTCAGGTCGCTGGACAGGAAATCTATTTCGGTGAGTGGTCACAAAATGGAGCGACAAACGATCCAACCCGCGTGGTTTATTACTCAGGTGATGATGCAGGCACTACTATGCCGACGACTGGTACAGCCGCCTACACTGTTAAAGGTATCAACAATTACAACGGTTCTAACTTACTGACGGGTACGCTGAATGCTAACTTCGGCACGGGTAACTTATCTGGAACAATGAGCCGAACTGGTCTGAGCATTGCTATCAATGCCTCAATTAATAGTGCTGATGCCAGCTTCTCAGGTGCCGCTGTAGCTAATAGCTCAGCGATTGGTACATCTGAAGGTCACTTCTATGGTGCAGATGCTGCCGCTTTAGCAGGGATTGCTAAATTTGCTAACCGTGATTATGACACTGCTTTTGGTGGTGCGAAGTAATCATTGTTAGTTCAAGGATGAAATATGGCCAGATGCTTTCGGGCATCTGGCTTTTTCCTTTTCATGAGTTTCAACATGATTTTTGATGTATACCGATCTCACCACTCCCCCACCTCAGGATGGGTAGCGTTTTTGTGCCTTATCATTTTATGCGTAAGCAGTCCGAACAGTTGGGCGGATGATAAAGACACGTCTCTTCGCTTAAATCAGGGCATTGAGTTACGCGCCGATCAACAAGAACAGGAAATCCTGAAAGATGAAGACTACTTGCGAGGCGAACGGCCCAGTTTAATTATCGATGGTCAGTCATACACCGTTCAGCACAACAGTAATGATGTCGGCCGGGCCTTGTATGCGTCCTTGCAGAAAAAACAGTGGTCATCAGTGAAGTTTTTTCTTAAAGAATATGAAGAGTTTGCTGATGCAGATCCTATGCTGCTCGCCTATGCACGGGGTGCTATTGCACGAATGGAAGGTAATCTGGAACGGGCAGAAACAGAATACCGCCAGCTTATCGACTTAAAACCCGACTTTCTGCCCGGCCAGTTAGAACTCGCACGTGTGCTGTTTGAAAATAGGAAAGATGCAGAGTCAGATCAGGTGTTTGGCAGCATTCAACAGACATTAAATCCTGCCGATGCACGTCAGCAAGGCGTTAGCACCACGGTAGATAGTTTTTTACAGGCTTTAGATAAACGCCAGTCATGGCAAGGTTCCTTTTCCATTGGCCCAACCTGGGTCGATAACTTAAACCAATCCTCTGAAAGCTACAGTTGCTTACTCTATTTTGGCAATGTCTGCTTTTACGAACGTGAGACACCCGAAGCGGTGAAAGCACATGGCCTGGATTACGAAGCTACGCTCAATAAACGATTTGCTTTATCAGGCCATCATGGTGTGTTTTTCCGTTCATTATTATTTGGTCAAAGTTATAAAGATCATTCTGACTTCAATGAAAGCCAAATCACCTCACAGCTAGGCTATAGCTATCACGCTCAACGTAATCAGTTTTCATTCGCCCCTTCTTTTGATTTCTCACGTTATGGTCAGCGCTCCATGTATGGTGCCTGGGGTTTACATAGTGAGTGGTTACATTATGTGTCTGATCGTGTGCTGTTTAAACTCGAAGCCGACTACAAAGATCAGCAGTATCGACAAGAAGACTATGCCGCTTATAACGGTGATATCTGGTCAGCCTACGCCACCGCCTGGTATGTATTTCCTCACCGCTGGACTGTCTTTGGTGGTGTGGACTGGACGCAAAAAGAGGCTGAAGTGGAACCCTATGCCTATCAGCAAATAGGCATCAGAGCTGGTCTGTCCAAAGAATTCAATGAAGACATTAACGCCGTGCTTTTTGCCTCTGTGCGTCAACGCAAACATGATGAATTTAATGCCTTACTCGGTGAGCAGCGTGAAGATATTGAGCAAAACTACACAATTATCGTGCGTTTCCCGGGGCTGAGTTTTTATGGGCTGGAACCTAATCTGACCTTCAAACATCGCAAAGTACATAGCAATGTGAACTGGCTTTATTCCTATGAACGTAATGCTGTGAGCCTCCGACTTGAGAAACAATTTTAATCGGGAAGATTTATGTCACGCATCCTTTTTTATCTATTTTTATCGTTTTATTCTCTACATGCCAGCGCTGCCAATAATGACTGGCAGACTTTACAAACACTGGCGACTGAAGCATTTAAAGCAGAAGATTATCAAACGGCGGAAACAACTATAAAACAAGCGATTGCCGTTGCAGAAAAAGCTGATAATGGGGCGGCCTATAAGGCCAGCAGTCTTAACTTATTAGCCTTTATTCTGGAGGCACAAGGTCAACATGAACAGGCAATGACAAACTTATCAACCGCCGTGACCTTGGCAAAACAAGCCCTAGCCTCACCAAATGAGCAAATTGCCACCTTATTATTTAATCAGGGCGTATTACTGCAAAAAAATCATCAGTTAAATAAGGCTGATACTGTACTGAATCAATCCATAGAACAGTTCCAGTTAAGTCACAGTGATGGTGGTGGTAAATTATGGCAGGCTATTTTATTAAGAGCGCAGATCTTAATATCACTTGGGAAGCAGCCACGGGCATTAAACCTGATTTCAGACACATTATCCGACGCAACGGATAAAGCAGATCCCCATTTACCGTTATCAATAGAAAGCGATTTAGTCTTATTAGCGGCTGATATCCAGCTAAATGACGGTCAGTTATATCAAGCGATCACCACGCTTGAACATCAAAAAAAGAAGCTTAGTCATCACACAACATCAACAGCCGAGAATTTGCCAGCATTGCTGAATTTACTATCCAGAGCTTATGAGAAATCAGGCCAAGCAGATAAAGCAGCAGCCACCCGAGAACAATTTGTTCAATTACAAAATCAGGGCACACCCTCCATGACAATGGTGATGCAGCTCAATGAGTTAGGGCTATACCAGCAGCAGCAAGATAACCTTAAGCAAGCTGAACAGTATTATCAACAAGCCTTGTCGCAACTATCCGCTTTACACAAACAGCACAGCATCGAACAAGCCACTATCTTAGGTAATCTGGGTAGCTTACAACTGGCCCAACATAATGCTAAAGCGGCTGAAGCCTCATTAAAACAAAGCTTAGAGCTGTACCAGCAACGTCAGGAACATCCCGTGCAAACTGCACGTATAGCGGGCTATCTAGGCACGCTGTACTACAACAAGCGAGATTTTGCTAAAGCCGAAACCGTTTTCTTAACGGCAGTAGAAAACTTACAAAAAACCACTCCTGAAAACGATGGGAGTTTATTGCTGGCGCTACAAAATTTACAGTCACTCTATATCGCCTGGGGTAAAGCTGAAAAAGCGGCAGCCTACAATGAAACCATCCAGGACCTTAAACAACAACTTCAATAAAAATTAGTTGCTGCATTACGGAAATCGCTCTCTGCTTCGGTATATCAAATAACAGACATTTATTTACAGGATAAACCGATGACAGACCAACTGACTCTTTCAAACGCCTTACGCAATGAAACACATGATTTACATGAAGTACTGGATAAGCGTGTGATGCAATTAAATCCGTTTGCAGATAGCGAACATTATCGGGGCTTTCTGCGTATGCAATTACGCCTTCATACTGCAGCAGAACCGCTGTATCACAACACAAAACTCTTAAACTTATTACCTGACTTGAGTGGTCGTAGCCGTCTTAATGCCGTTTTATCAGACTGTGACGACGTTGAATTAAATAAAACGCTGATGACCGAAGATCAGCGTATAGCGAGCTATATTAGGATCGCAGATGAATATGAAGGCATTGGCTGGCTATATGCGTTGGAGGGTTCAACGCTAGGCGCGGCGATGTTACTCAAACATGTCAAAAATCAACTGAACTTATCTGAAACCTTTGGTGCCAGCCACATGGCAGCACACTCAGACGGACGCGCCACTCACTGGAAACAGTTTAAAGCAATGCTAGATCAACTTGAGTTAACGCAGGCACAACGAGAAAAAGCAATAACAGGGGCAACACAGGCTTTTATTTTTGTCACTGATGCCGTTAACGATGTAATGATAGATGATGCTGTAGCGAGTTAAACCATGGTTATAACGTTATTGTGGCGCTTTTTCGCACTGATTTTTCTCGGTATTGCCTTCGCAGGCGTGATATTACCGGGCTTACCTACTACCGAGTTTGTCTTGATGGCACTCTGGTGTTCGGCAAAAGGCTGGCCACAATTGCACCACTGGTTATTACATCATCCACGGTTTGGTCATATGATTCAGCAATGGCAGCAACACCGAGCAATACCCCGACGCGCCAAAGTGATAGCGTTAGTATCGATGACGATAAGCTGCTGTTTACTGTTTTTAAGTGGACTGCCACTGTGGGTAAAATGCCTAAGCTCAAGTATGATGGTAGCCGTTTTGTACTGGTTAATCACCCGGCCAGAGCCATCAAGCATCACGAGTTAGTCTGATGAGAGTGAGGCAGCAAGACATGCCTGCAAACCTTTGGCGATATATTTTTCCACTGAGGAGACAGAGACATTTAAGTGTTTAGCAATGTCCTTATAGCTCATGCCATCAAGTTGCCTCATTAATAAGGCTTGGCGCACATTGGCAGGCAGACGATGTAATAAGCTATCAATTTCTGTCAAGGCTTCTATCATCAACGCCTGAGTTTCAACCGAATGGGCTGTGTCCTCGGGTTGTTGTTTCAGATAGTCCAGATAGGCTTCTTCCACACGCCGACGGCGAAACACATCAATCACCAGACCTTTGGCAATATGCGTTAAATATTTACGGGCATCTTTTTGCTCAGGTAGTCGGCCACTTGTGAGAATTCGGACATAAGTATCCTGAATCAGATCGGCGGTGGTTTCAGGGCAACCCATTCGGCGTTGAATAAATACCGATAACCAACCACGGTGCTCCAGGTACAGATTTTCAATAGTCTCTGTGTGTGTAGCACGCATGGTGGTCTCCTTCTCTTAGTAAAAACTTACAAATCTTAACGAGAATCATTATCATCTATAAACCGTAAAAATGCAAACACCTTTTAAATCAATAGTTAATTGATTTTTATTGGATTTATTCCTATGAGTGCTTGACCGCAATCTTAAAATGCAAAGCTAGGCGTGGAGATTTATCATGATTGATTTATTGTCCAGTGAACCAGCACTGACAAACTCAGGCGTTATGGAAAGGTGGTTGCCACAAGTTCTGAGGGGGTAAGTTTGAAACGCTTTTTAAAGGCAGTAATAAAATTTGACGGGTGTCCGTAGCCTGCAATAAAGGCGGCTTCACCTATCGATTTCTTTTCGACCAATAATGCTCTTTTTGCCATATCCAGACGTCTTTGGCGACAGTAATTATTCACTGTTACCCCATAAGTCGTTTTGAATTTACGTTGTAAGGTACTCACACTGAGCCCGATCGCTGAAGCCATTTCTGTGACTGTCATTGACTGCATAATCATGTCATCAATTTGATGTCTTAGTTGGTTTTCTTGTGATGCAGTTGCATAAAGTTGATCTGTTTTTTGTGGCCTTTCTGCTTGATGAAGTGACGTTAATACCTTCAAGTTTTCAGCGATAAGTTGAAAGATGATCGCCTCTTTCAGTAACTCATCCTGAAGAGATGTGTGTTGGGTTTTAAATAAATAATCACTGGCCAGCTTTGCAACGGTATCAGAAGCTTGCCAGTGGTAAAAAGTAGCATGGTCATGAAATAACTGTTGAATATGCTGCCTTTCGTCTGGTGTAGTCGCTCTTTCCTCAAGCCACTGTCGTTCGATAAATATATTGAGTTTATTCACATGCATACCGCGTTCGAAATGGCGACTAAGCATCTCAGGTTGGTTAATAATAAAAGCGGAACATTCCACACTGCCCTCACCAAGACAACCCAGCTGATATCGTTGTGAGCCAAGCGAAAATGACACTTTTCCATCAAATAAGATGGTCATGCTAATCGCGGGGGGGAGTTCTGCAAAACTCGTTCTATTCGCCATTTCTATTAAGTTACCGGCATGCACAGACAGACCATGTCGATCAAAATGATGATGAAACATCCCTTTTAATACCACCTCATCCTGAGCAGCTTCTTCAGAAAAAGTGACATAACGTACATTCAACCGGTTCAATTCAGATAGGTAAATCGGGTTTTCCAGCCGCAGTGTTAAGTTATGTCCCTTCACACTTTCTGGGTTTTTATCGCCACCACTTGCTGTTATTTCCAATCGTCCATCATTTTCTATGGTCTTTTCGGATGACTGATGATTTCTCATAACACTATGACGTTTATTCATAACTCTTTAAAGGAACTTAGGCGATAAGTGCATTATATAATGATAATGATTTTCATTTACAAAAATAAAAAGGAAAATCTTCATCGCATAAGTTAAGGGGATTTATGAAAAAACATATTTTAACAGTCATGATCTGCGCTTGCCTCAGCACCAATGTGCTGGCTGAGGACAACATAACCATGCCGGTCGACAAAGCCAATAACCGCGTGCAGCTCAATAATATTGTGGTTAAAGGTGAAAAAGAAACAAAAACGCTGAAGGACACCTCATCCTCCGTCGCTGTCATCCATGAACAGGAACTCAATAGTACTCAATATCAGTCATTTCAGGATGTCATCGCAACCGTACCAAACGTCGTCGTTGAAACTGGAGCCGTGCCAAATGTTCGTGGCATCACAGGTAATGGTGCTGCCGGTGGTTTTCTCTCGGTCACTGGTGGAGCCAATGCTAGATTCACCACACTGATTGATGGGGTAGCACAACCCTTTGTTGCCGATCTTACGGGTAGCTCAGGATTATGGGATTTGGAACAAGTTGAAGTTTATAGAGGACCACAATCTACAAATAATGGCCGTAACAGTATCGCCGGTGCGATGTATATCAAAACGAAAGATCCTTCTTTCGATTGGGATGGTGCAGTACGCTTAGGCTACCGAAATAAAGACAAGTACTTTGATAAGGCGGTGATGCTTTCAGGTCCAATTATCGAAGATACATTAGCCTTCAGATTTGCTGGACAGGCTGTTGATGGAGAAACAACAACCAGTAATGAACCATTTAGCACCAATCCAACCAACCTTGATTTAAATGAACTGGATACTCAACAAGGTCGGTATAAGCTACTTTGGACACCAACTGATGACTTTAAGGCCTTGTTTACGTATTCAAAATATAAAGAAGAAGGCGATGCGGGCAGACGTTACTTCAGAAATGATGGTGTGGGTGGCTACAATAAAATTGACTCTTTAATTCGAGATATGGACACCGAAAACGAAACATTTAGCCTCGACATGTCATATCAACTCAACGACAGCATGTCAGTCGATATGCTCGTATCTAAAATGAATTACCAACTTAGTTTTGATAGCTATGACCCTCTCCCTTCCTCAAAGCAATCTGCCAACTTTAGTGAAGATAACAAAGACGTCGATCTCAAACTTAATTTTGGCCAGGATAGCGACGTTTTCAATGGCTTAATAGGACTCTCATATTTTAAGCGTGATCAATCCATTAAAAGTCTTGGTGGCAGCGTTTATTCTGGAGATGATGACAGCAATGCCAAAGCACTCTACTCCGAACTCAATTTTGGTTTGGGAGAGAAATGGATCTTAACCACTGGACTTCGCTATCAAAAAGAAGAGCAGGATCGTCATTTCGATTATACCTCTCGTAACATCTCTGCAGACTTGAAAGAAGATAATAAAATTTTGTTACCTTCTGTCGCGCTTAAGTATGCATTTTCAGACACCTCAACTGTCGGTATAAGTTATAGAAAGGGATATAACTCAGGCGGTGGTGCATTAGACATTACTGCCGGTGATTATTATTACTACGATGAGGAACGTGTGGATACATACGAAATCTTTAGTCGTAATGAATTTGATGACGGCCGATATACACTGAATGCCAACCTATTCTTTAATGAATATGATGGTTATCAGGGTGTTTCCAGCCGTCGTATCATTAATATCGATACTGCCGAAACCTATGGCGCCGAGTTAGAGGGTGTTGCATGGGTAACCGATAATATTGAAGTGACAGCCTCATTAGGACTATTGCACACTGAAGTTATTGATGGTGGTGATGACTACACATCTGCGACGGGCAATCAACTTAGCACGGCACCGAAGAAAACAGCCAACCTCGGGGCAACCTACTTCCTGACCGATAATTTTAATTTCGGAGGCAATATTCAATATATCGGTGGATATTATGGTGATATTGATAACTCGGACGATCAAAAAGTGGGCGGTTACTCCGTGATCAACCTTCGAGCAAACTATGAAATAGGTCAATTATCTTTTTCTGCTTACGTCAACAATGTGACAGACAAATATGCTGAGCGTGTTGTGTATCCAATCACTGCACAATATACACAAGGCTTTAAGGATGTGATTGACCCTCGTACAGTGGGTATAGCCGCCACATATTCGTTCTTTTAAGTCTTAAACCACAGCTAAAACCAAGCAGCCGTTATCGACGACTGCTTGGTTTTTTTCGAGACCCCATAGTATGTCCATTTATTCCTATGTTGCTTTACTACTATCGTTTGCCGGATGTGTATGTATTTATTTAGCATCGCGGCATCAACTTTGGATGAACAAGGTCTGGCCTGCACCCTATTTAAGGCGAATTGGGCTTTTAGTAATGAGTATAAGCCTAGTGTTAGTCATCACCACCATGCAGTTTGTAGCAGGTGTGTTCATGCTGCTGGTCTGGGTGATGCTACTACTTGTGTTATTCCCATATGCAGGCGCCTGGAGATCACATAGGAGATCGCGATAATGACTAGTTCTTCATTTCGAACTGACTGGCTCAGTAAATCCTTAGCCGGCACCCTGTTAGGCTTTTTTGCTGCGATGGCGATGTGCGGTTTGTTTTTTCTTTTGCCACTACAGATAGGTCGAAGTGGTGAAGCTCAATTAATCATGTGGTTACTTGGCCCTATCTGGCTCACCATTCTCAGCACGTGCTTTTTATTTCGCTCTGGTGCTCGTGCCTGGTTTTGGCTGGGACTGACTAATGTCGTGCTGTATGCACTGTATTTTTTATTTAAATAATTCTGAGATGAATCCCACATGAAAATAAAAGCAGACATTATTCGTACCTATAAATCGCTGCATACCTGGGTGGGCATTATCAGCGGCATGGCCTTGTTCATCGCTTTTTATGCTGGCGCATTAACCATATTTAAAGATCCCATTACCCACTGGGCTACACCGCCTATTCAGCAATCAGAGCGCATTAATCTAGAAAAAATCCCCTCTGTGCTTGCTCAGCTGATTGAGTCAGAACCATCTGCCGCACGAAGTGTACAACTGAATTTAGCCCCCGAAACACATCACACTCATCAGATCATGTGGACAGTTGAAGGTGAAAAAGGCGGCGATCATGATGTGTCCTCGCTGCGTTACTTCAGCGCCCATTTAGATAAACAGCAGACACTCGTTACTAAAGAAGTCAGTCCTGCCCCTGTTGCTCAATTTATTGATACCCTGCACCGTGTGGTTGGTCTGCCAGTTGATAGTGATCCAAACCGCTGGATTATGGGGATTTTTGCCATTTTATATACCCTGGCATTGGTATCAGGATTGATTATTCTGCTACCTATTTTAGTCAAGGAACTGTTTGCGTTCCGACTTGGTAGAAAACCAAAGCGTGTCTGGCTCGACGCTCATAATGTGGTTGGTGTGACCAGTCTGCCCTTTCACTTGATTATGGCGATAACAGCCTTTGGGTTTGCTTATCATGATCTTATCTACGACGCACAGGATAAACTCATTCATGAAGGCCAATTACGTCAGGCGTTATTTTCCAGTGCCCCCAAGCCGAATCCTGAACAAAGTACTGATCCTATAACGATGTTGTCACCAGAACGATTGCTGGCCACCGCCAGAGAGGTAGCACCGTCGTTCGAACCTTATCAACTGCAATATTCAGGCATAACCACACCACGAGCCAGTGTGATGATATGGGGGCATGATGCACATGCCATTGCTCCCCGAGCACCGGGGGGCTTTATTGCAATCAATCCATACACGGGAGAGATACAATCGACCGATTATTTACCAGGCCAGCAGCCAGGAGAAATGGTAGCTGTCAGTAGTTTTTTTGCTTTGCATTTTGCTACTTTTGGCGGCTCGCCAATGCGTTGGGCATATTTCATTCTGGGTTTAGCCGGAGCATGGCTGTTTTATACTGGCAATTTACTCTGGGTGGAAAACCGTCGTCGCCGAAGTAAGCCTGATGGTACATTATTCACTCAACGAAAAGATGTGAAAGTGATGGCCTCACTCACGGTTGGTATTTGCCTGGGTAGTGTGTGCGGCATTTCTTTGATGCTCGCTAGCAGTAAATGGTTAGCATTAGAGTCCCAGGCTACCTACGCCCATTTCCAATGGGTGTATTACTTGATGTTTTTTGCCGCTATTGCATGGAGCTTCACACGTGGGGCCGCACGAAGTTTAGTTGAGCTTCTGTATCTAGCTGCCATGCTTACTGCTGCGATGCCACTTACCAGCTTACTGAGCATCCTTATTCCATCAACAGGGTTGTGGATGCACACTGAGCTGAGCACTTTGATGGTGGATAGTGTGGCACTCATGATGGCTGCCAGTTTTGTCATGCTGGCCAAAGCGACATCTCAACGCGTGTATCACAGTCAAGTCATCGACAGCGTCTGGTCATACCGTCCAGCCATTCGCTCTGTGTAAAACGGGCATTGTCTCGACGTTTTTCATCTCGTGCTTATCTATATTGGCAGCGACTGTTTGTGTACAGTACAGTGACGGCTTACCAAAAATAAATAGAAACACACAGAGAGAAACACTATGAGCAGACTCTATAACGATAAACACCGCGCCCTTCAGGACTTATTTAATAGCCGTGAGATGGCCGATCGGGTGGAGGAAGTGGCGCTTGTCACAGAAGTAGATGAAATGGCTAAAGACTTTATTGAAAGTCGCGATATGTTTTTTCTGACCACGGTAGACGAGCGCGGTCGGCCCACGGTGTCTTATAAAGGCGGTGAAGCTGGCAGCTTTATCAAAGTCCTGGATGAAAAAACCCTTGCGTTCCCCAGTTATGATGGCAATGGTATGTATTACTCCATGGGGAATATTCAGGGCAATCCTGAAGTCGGTCTGTTATTCATTGATTTTGAAAAACCGCATCGAATTCGCGTGCAGGGCACAGCGATTGCGTCTAGCGACGATCCACTCATAGATGAATGGAAAGAAGCTGAAATGGTTGTTCGCGTGACAGTCTCGGAGCTTTGGCAAAACTGCCCCCGCTATGTTCACCGCTATCAGAAAGTCAAAGACTCGCGTTATATCCCCAAACCGGAATGCAAAACACCCGTCGCAGCATGGAAACGTATTGATGGCCTGCAAGATGTATTACGTGAACATGAGTTAAACCAGGTAGCCAAAGAAGGTGGCACCATATCGATCGAAGAATGGTTTAGCTATATTCAATCAGGTGATGACAAGGCATAAGCTTTGTCGGAGATCATTTCTCTGAGCACAAGCTATGGCTATTAGACTTACCCACATTATGCGTAAAACAGATAAAAAATTAGACAATACCTTACGGTTACTCCTCACCAAGGTATGTGAGCAGGCATTGAAAGATAGTCATGGCTTTCAGTGGTTAACCCATATAGTGAACTATGACAATTACCCTAATAGCCTGAAAGTCATCTGTATCTTTGAGACCAATGAAAATCTAGACAAGTATCTTCAATCAGATCAGCACGATCGCCTGTTGCTACTCATCGAGTCAGAGCTTAAGAAAGTGGATATCAAACTTAAACGTCTTGCAGATCATATTAGCTACGATACTGAGGAAAACTGTACACTTCAGCACAATGGTCATTGGCCTACGAGGTTAAGTAAGTCATTCCCCAACCATTAACCATGGATGGGGAATGCATAGCGACGAAGTTCTCTGTTTAAATAAAGCCAACAACTGATTAGTCCAAAGACTTACATTTCAGCACGAATCGCAATACCTACCGTGCGAGGTGCACCAACATCCATAACGGTATCACTCTGATTATTAGTAATGTATTCACGATCGAATGCATTTCTAACAAACGCTGTCACCTTAACTTGCTTACTGAGCGAATATTCACCATTCAAATTGACCAGTGTTACGCTATCATTCTCACGTTTTGTTCTCACTCCAGCGGCATCAATAAAAGTATAACTTTTCGATTGATAAACAACGTCACTACTTAAACGTAGACCGTTACTGAACTGATAGCTCCCACCAATAGTAACTTTACGTTTGGGCGAAAATGGAAAGGGATCGCCAGCAGCATCATAAGTCCCAATCATAAAATCTTTATATTCCGTATCGTTATAAGCAGCCGCGGTATACACGGAAGCTGCTTCACTTAGTTTTAAATCAGCTGACAATTCAAGGCCGCGCATTGTGGCATCAGCGGCATTCGTTACCAGAGCAATATTATTTCTATCAGCTAGCTTAACTTGCTGATCCTTCCAGTCTGTATGGTAAAGGTTAGCCATCGTATTCAAGCGATGATTCAGCCAACTTTTACGCCATGCCAGTTCGTATGTATTGGTATATTCAGGATCGTAACGGCTGTGAGTGGATGATGTGCTGATATCTATACCGCCCCCGCGGTAACCACGCTGCCATGTCAGACCAATAATGTGATCCTGACTAAACTCATAACTTAAACCTACTTTAGGTAGTAACTCAGTAAAAGAACGACTCTCATCGGCTGAACTCACAGCAGCAAACCCAAGTGGATCGGTGTAGTTGAATTGAGTGTTATTTTTCTCACGATCAAATCGTAAACCAGTGATGACTGTCCAATTATCAATAAACTCCCAGTTAATCTCACCGAATAGAGCCTGATTGTATATGGAAATATCTCCTTCAACTTCGAATACAGGATCCATTCCTAATCCAGGAATGAGCGCTTCATCTATATCATTAGTGTGTTTTGCATAATAAGCACCTAAGAAACCTTGTACTCGCTCACCTTCATACGTCAGTCGAACCTCCTGGCTGAATAATCGTTGTCTATGTTTTCGGTCGGCTTCTTGTTGAGAGATGGCACCCTGATCAAAGTCTAATAATGAGTGGTATTCTGACCAAGTGGCGCTACTTAAGATATTGAAAGTCCAGTTATCTGATAGATAGTAATCGAGCTTTGCAGACGCCGTATTTTGATCCAGTGTGTTTTTTTCAGGGGTATTGAAAAAGTGGTCAAAATAGAGTGGTTTACCATCAATAGCACTGACAGTGTGAGCACCACGTTTGTGTTCTGTTCTATCAAATGTCAAAAGTAAGTCCATATCATCTGACGGCTGAATTAACAGTTTTCCACGAATATTAACAGCCCGACTGCTATCTCCGTCTTTATCTAATGTCTCATTTCGAATGTAACCATCTTCTGTCTGATAATCGACAGCTAAACGTCCAGCTACTGTATCTTCGATTAAGGCATTATTCGCGACAAATGACACGCCTTGCTGTCCATAACTTCCGATATTAGTCTGGGCAATAAACTCCGGCTCATAGGTGGGATCATTGGTTTTCATTACCACAGCTCCCGCCAGAGAGTTCCGCCCTTGTGTGGTCGACTGAGCACCACGATAAATCTCTACCTGCTCCACATCCCACAAACTCAAGGGGTTCATCGTAACCAAGCGATGCGTTTGTGCTGAACCATCCACAAAAACACTGACTGCACCGTTCATTGTTGCTGCTCCCTGTGAATCAAAACCGGATACCGGTACACCACGTATACCCCAATTTTCATTTCCTGTTTGTGTATATACGCCAGGGGTTCTTGCCATAATATTTTGTAGGTTTTGGTCTGCGTGCTTCTCAATATCTTCTTTGGTGACAACAGCGACACTGGATAATGTGCGATTCAAACTACGCTGAATTTTTTCACCACTAACGGTAACCAAAGGTAATTCTGTCATTTCAGGCGCTTTTGCTGAGACTTTTTGCAAGGTATATGTACCATCCTGACGCTGGATAACTTCTAAATTGCTACCTTGCAATATCCGTCGTAACGCATCCTGACGTGAGTATGAACCTGACACTGCTGACGATGTTAAACCGGCTGTTAACTCAGGATTAATCGATAAAGCCATGCCTGACTCTGCTGCAAATTCTGCCAGCGTTTTACCCAACGGCCCTGCAGGAATATTTATCACCTGTTGTTGGCTCAGGTTAGATTCAGCATAGCTTTGCTGACTCAATGTCATTGATGTAGATAGTGCCAGCAATAACACCGATTTTTTAATTGAAAAACGTGAAAGATAAAATAAGTGATACATAGATGTTCCTTAACAATAAAGTGCTTTACTGTTATTGCCAGTCGAACGAAAAAAAAGTATCACTGATATTGAAAATTATTTTGGTTCTACGGTGATCCAGTAGCCACCCATACGACTAGTCCAACGAATTGGATAGGTTGCTGCCAGCATATTGAGCGTTTGTGAGATATTTGCTGATGGATAGGAACCCAACACTTTAACCTCAACAATATCTGCTGAACAACGTAATACACCCTGATGGTAACGGTTTAACTCACTGACAAAATCTATGAGTGGCATGTTATCTGCCACAATCATTCCTCTTGACCATGCTGTGGCCGCTTTTGTTGATTTTTCTATGCTACTGATGGTGGATTCGGTGAAGACTGATTGTTGTCCGGCAGAAATAATCTGTGCATCCTGCGGTGTTAAATCAGGCTGAATCTTGACCTGACCCTCAAGGACAGTGAGTATGGTTTGACTGGAATTTTGTCTGACGTTAAACACCGTTCCTAAAGCCTGCATCAGACCTTGCTCTGATTTCACCATAAACGGTCTGCCATTCGGGTCTTTTGCAGTTTTAATTAACACCTCCCCCTGTAGCAAGACTAGCAATCGTTGCTGATGAGTGTAGTGAACATTCACAGCGCTGGCTGTGTTTAGCTTTAGCTGCGTGCCATCAGCCAAGGTGATCTCACGTTGTTCACCTGTCGCCGTTCGAAAATCGGCTGTCCAGGCTTGGTTTGAAGCCAACCGCCAGCTCCCCCACCCCGTCGTCCCCAGCAATAACAATAAACCTGATTTTTTTAAGATAGTTCGGCGATCACTACGTTGACGTTGCAATGCAGGCATCGCTAAAGAAGGTGGCAGACTGTATAACTCTTTCGTCAGCCTTTCTGCTTTTAACCAGGCTTGCTGATGTTCCGGACAAGCATCACGCCACCTGATAAATGCTTGCTGCTCTTCTGAAGATAGCGATCTGTCATGTGTTTTCACCAGCCAGTCTGCTGCTTGAGACAATACTTCTGGGGTAATTTCAATCGATAATTCAGTACCGGACATTGATGGCTTCACATCATTAATAAACACTGTGTTAATGCTTTTTTCATATCACGTTTTACAGTAATCAAAGAAACTTCCAGACGATGAGCAATGGTCTCATATTTGAGGCCTTCAATTTGAGCCAGTAAAAAAACCTGCTTCGCTCTATCGGGTAAGGTGTCCAGCATGATATCGATTTTATGCAAACTCTCTAAGATAATATAACGGTGGTCTTCACTGGGTATCTCAGGTTCAGGTAATTGAGATAGTGCATCGAGATAGGCCTTCTCCAACGACTGGCGTTGATACCAGTTCACTAAAATGCCTTTGGCAATGGTGGTTAGGTAGGCACGTGGATTATGAATGGATTCCTGTCGACGCGTTAATATCCGTGTGAACGTGTCGTGAGCCAAATCTTCCGCTTCATACTCAGAAGCTAAACGCTGACGTAACCATTGATATAACCAGCTGTGATGCTCACGATATAACAACTCAGTAGTTTGATGTGCCATTATGTAAATCAATATCTTACAAGTGATAATGAGATACATTACCATCTAGATATATTTCTAGCAATCATTCATGTATGAATAGCTCTTGGAATAACCCCACATCCTCAACTTGATAAATTCAAGTCCTTCCTTCAGTGCAACTCAATGGCAAAAGTGAAGTCGAAAGTCACACCGCTGTGATCGTATTAAGTACTATCACGGTCATCATTCAAATGAAGTGAACAGAAGAGGTGCTAAGTTGATGAAAAAAGTGGCCTTATTAATTGTCTTTCTGTTGGTCACCATCGGCGCCTTGAGCCTGATGCCATCCAATACCACCATTACCTATAATGGCGAGCAAGTCACTGGTCCATTAAAACACCTCATCGAAGCCGGAGGCATTGTTTTTGTGCCGATCCTTTTACTTTGTATGGGGATATTGCTGGCGTTCATGTTCACAGGTATCGGGCTTGTCGTATTAGGTTTCTTGGTTTTTTTCTGTCTGGTCTCTTTTTCTATGACCTTCCCGTTTCTTCTACCCTTTCTCCTGCCTTTGTTTATTGTCTGGCTGGTCTTTGCAATTACTCGCAAAGATAAAACTAATGACACCATTAATTCAGAATAAAAAATCACCTGCCTAAGCACCTTCAGGCAGGTGATTCGAAGACATACTACCAGTTATAAGAAGCCGTGACTGAGGCTGAACGCTCTACCCCGTAAAAGCAGGCATAGCTACAGGTGGCATATTCTTTATCAAACAAATTGTTGATATTCAAAGCCAGTTTCCACTCTGGTGACAAACTGTAGTTCACCACGGCGTCTACGATGGTATAGCCCGGCACCTCAACAGTATTCGCAATGTTATAAGTTTCGCCGATATAACGAATACCCGCACCAATACCCAACCCTTTTAAGACATTAACAAATTGATAATCTGTCCAAAATGAAGCCATATGACGTGGGACATTGTTGGTACGATTACCTTCTGTACCACTATTACTTTTTGTGACTTCATTATCTATGTAGGCGTAAGCTGCGGTGAAATTCCACTGTTCAAGACTGGCTTTCGCTTCCAGCTCAAAGCCTTTTGACTCTACTTCGCCTTCCTGAATAGAAAAACCAGGATTAGATAAATCAGTTGTAGACACATTTTGCTGTGTGAGTTTATACACAGAAGCAGAAACTCCGTATGGTGCGCCTTCTGGCTGATAACGCAAACCAACTTCATACTGTTCACCTTCCGTTGGTTTAAAGCTTGATCCTGAGGCGTCCTGCCCAGACACAGGTTCGAATGACTCCGAATAGCTCACATAGGGAGCAAAGCCGTTATCAAATAAATACACCAATCCAGCACGTCCGGTAAAAGCATGATCACTCTGGTTTGAAGAGTCACCGGTCAGATTATTATCTGTATCAGAATCAAAGTTATCGTAACGACCACCGAGCATTACCACCCATTTATCGGCGATTTTCACATGTTCCTGTGCATAGAGGCCAAGCTTATTACTGTTTTCAGTAGTGCTTCTGGCTGGCGTACTGCTCATGACTACGGCAGAACCATAAACAGGGTTGTAAATATCAAGGGCAGCAACCGTCCCGTTATATTGAACACGTTCAAACTGATTTTTCTCGTAATCCATACCGATTAAAGCAGTATGCTCGCTATTACCCCAGCCCCATTTGGCTTCCAGTTGGTTATCGACCGTAAACGTTCTGTTTTCATCATAACGGGTGTAAGCACCACGAGATAAAAGGCGTTGTGTTGAGTCTAGCGCACCGATATAAATATCACTGTAATCCGTTTCAGCATCAAAGTAAGTCACATTCTGACGGAATGTGAGGGCATCATTAATCTGATGACTAAACAAATAACCTAAAGTCTGATTACGTGTATCAAACTCATTAAAACCCGGTTCACCAACAAATAAATCACGGTCGATATGCCCATTAATATTATGATCTACAGTACCTTGAGAGGGTAAACCATAAACAAACACCGTTTCGTTATGTTGGTAGTTAGCCAGTAATGTTAATGATGTATCTTCACTCGGTTGCCAACGTAAAGAAAACTGGCCGAATTTGCGATCATCGGGTACATGATCGGTCATCGTATCACTGTCTCGATACAGGCCAGTAAAACGATAAGATAAACTGCCATCGTCCGTTAAGGCACCCGTAAAATCCCCAGCTAACTGTCGTCTGTCAAAACTACCAGCCTGAAGTTTAAGTTCACGCTTGGTTTCCGTTTCAGGCAATTTGCTCACCATATTCACAATACCGCCTGGAGCAGCATTACCGTATAGCACTGAGGCTGGCCCCTTTAGCACTTCAATACGCTCCATCGCATAAGGCTCTGAGACCCCGCTGAAAGTATTGCGGGGTAATTTGCTGCCATTGAGATAGATAGGTGATGACCCCGTCACATTGAAGCCACGAATAATCATGCCATCACTCGTTGCACTATCAGCCCCCATCGGAACAACACCGGGAGTATATTGCAATGCCTGATTTAAGGATTCGGCATTATGGATTTCTATTTCATCTGCTGTGACCACATTGACGGCTTGTGGCGTTTCGATAAGCGGAATGTCTGCTTTTGCAGCCGTTATACTTCGTTTAGCAACATACCCCACCACAGGCCCTAAGCCGATTTCATCAATATATTCATCAGAAACACTCACTTTGGGTAACTCAACTTCATCCGATGAGGAGCGACTTTCGATGCGATAACTGTCTGCATCGATCAAGATGGTCTGCAATCCTTGCCCAGCTAGCAACCGTTGTAATCCAGCTTCAATCGAATACTGCCCATTTAATCCACGGCTTTGTTTACCCGCAACTATGACAGGGTCAAATGAGAGTGTGATTTTTGCCTGACTTGCAAATTGCTTAAGTACCGAAGATAAATCCCCGTCAGCAATTTTAAACGCTTGCACTTGCAGGCCTTGCTGAGTATCCGCCTGAACTATAGTGGAATATGGGAATGAAATGACCAATGATGCTGAAAGCAGAAAAGCGGCGTTCAGTTTGCTTTTTATAGGCTTTAGCGAAGCAGATGTCGCTAGAAGTTCTGGCTGTGTATCTTTTTTCATTGAGCTACTCGTAGTTTATAAATGTAAATAGGATGTGTTTACATCTATAGCCGTAGCACACAAAAAAAGAGGCCAAATTAATTTCGTTTATCGACTGTGACCCAATAAGGTGTTCGATAGACCAGATTGATTGACAGTGTATTCGCCAGATTTTTTAATACTTTATCGGTGTCATGCAGCTGAAATACACCACTGACTTTCAAATTCGCCACTTCCGGGCTACAACGCAACCAACCATTTCTATAACGACTAATTTCACTAATAACCTGACTTAAATTCTCATCATCCACAATAAGTTGCCCATCTACCCAGGCCGAGTCTGTAGCATTACTCTGCTTAGGATGACTAATATCATGTTGAGAAAAAATAACTCGCTGCCCCGCTTTCAATAGTTGCTTCTCTCCTGACAAAGTCGTCACTTCAACAGTATCTTGCTGGACGCTGACTTCGATACCATCAGAAAGTTGATTTAGCTGGAACACTGTACCTAATGCTTCAACCTGACCGTACTGTGTTGTAACTATGAACGGACGTGAGAGTGAGTCTTTTGCTGTGGAGATCTGTATTTGGCCATTAAGTAAATCGACCCTTCTGAGGTGATCATCAAACAGAATATTTACCGCTGTTTGTGTGTTCATGATGAGCTGTGATCCATCGGCCAGCATCTGTGTTTTTTGCTCACCAGTAGCGGTACTGAGATCGGCAGTCCAACTAGCAACAGGTAACGTTTTATAAGCGATTACACCTGTAGCGGGTACCACCAGCAAACCACTCAATAATTTGATTAATTGTCGCCGGTCTTTTTGCGATCTTTTCAGAACACTATTACCGAGACCACTAGGCATAGACTGAAATGACAGTGAAAGCGTTTGAGCCATTCTCCAGGCTTTTTGATGCTCCAGGCTTTGATCATGCCAGCTATCAAACTGCTCCTGCTCCTGTTTAGTCAACGGAGATTCTTGTCTACGAATCAGCCAATCGGCTGCTTCAGTAATAATTCTGCTTGGAGGCACTTCATTATTCACTATCTTCAAACCAGCTAAGTGTTAAACAATGAATATAGGCCTGCTGCATATCTCTTTTGACCGTGCGCAGAGAAATACCCAGTTTTTCGGCAATGTCTGCATAGGCAAGACCATCCAGCTGAGAATATAAAAACACGGATTTCACGCGTTTTGGCATACGATCGATGAGCCTGTCCAGTTGCTCCAGTGTTTCTTTTAATAAATAAAGCGTCTCTTCAGATAATTGTGTTAATTCTGGGATGTCACTTAAGGCTTGTTGGTATGCTTGTTCGAGTGACTTTTTACGAAAATAATCAACCACAAGCCCATTAGCAACCGTTCTAAGGTAGGCTTTAGGCTGCTCTATACTAAATTCAGTTTGCTTGTGCTGTGTTTGTAATATGCGAACAAACGTATCGTGAGTCAGGTCCTCTGCCCGGTGCTGACAGCCCAACTTTTTTACTAACCAATTGAATAACCACGGTTGGTTATCTTTGTATAGAGAATCGACCGATGATTGCGGCATAATGCAACAATATAAAGATGATAATGAGATACATTACCATCTAGATATTTTTCTAGCAATGCCTTTATTGATAAATGAAAAAAGCCACCAGATATATGGTGGCTTTTTATTACATCCTAGAAATCTAGAGAATAACCAATAGTTAATGTACGACCTCGGCCTTTAAAGTTACGAGTATCCGAGCCATAACTGGTTTGGGATGAGTAGCTGAAATAATCCTTATTGAGCAGGTTGGTCACGCCAGCATGGAGCTTACCGGTAGAGAGTTTATACGCCATAGTGGCATCAATCAGGCCATAGGCTTTGAACTGTTCTTCATCATCTCCAGCTTCTTCGTCGAAGTTACGATCAAAGTTATAACTGGCTTGCACAAATGAGGACAGTTTAGGGGTCCATTCAGCCTGCCAGCTGGCGATTAATCGATTGGGTGGAATATTTTGGCCATTCAGATCGGTATCAACTTTACCGTCATCATCACTGTCATAACGTCCCCGGATATAGGAATACGCCAGGTTTAGCTTGTGAGCATCGTTTACTTTCCAGCCTAAGTTGGCTTCGGCACCGTTAATTTCTTGTTTTTCACGGTTAACCATATATTGGGTATTGTCTGCATTCGCAGACAGTCTGGAACCTAAGTCCGAATCAGATTCATAATAACTGACTTCAAAATCAACTGAATCCCAATTCAGTCGGATACCCACTTCTCTATTCGTCGTAATGATCGGTTCAAGATCAAGCAATCCATCTACCGTTGCACCAGTAACATTCACCTCACGTAACACCCGCCCAACATCCGGCATACCAAAGCCTTCTGAGTAATTAGCAAAGATACTCAGCCATGACAGTGGACTGACAACGATGCCACCATTAAACAATGCCTCACTAAAATCGGGATTACCGCCTTTTACATCGGTACTGCCTTTGTTATAAACCGTCGTGAAATCATCCACATCTAGTTCTGAATGCTCATAACGAACACCAGCATGTAACACAACCTCATCTATAGGCTGAAGTTGTAACTGTAAAAATGGCGCATAGTTTTTATAGACGACTTCTGGTACATAACTTCGGTTTGTCATAGCCAGGTTTTGTGAGGAGCTATCCTCAAGCAGATCAAAACCCGTTGTAATTTTTAATTTGTCATCCAGCAAACCATCTTTCATCAAGGTGAATTTGGCACCTTTTTTCACCGATTCAATTTGGGTTTGATCAATACTGTCAGGCGCCAATGTCGGATCATAAAAACTGCTAGATTCTAGAGCACCGAACAATGCTTCAAACTCTTGTCTGTATGCCTGAGCGGTAAATTCCATACCAGCTAAATCATAGTTCTGGTATTTCAGACTGGTGGTTAACACCCGATTGTATGGCGCCTCACCGACAGGGGTTCCTCTGACTGAGGTAGTCGGTTCACCTTTTTCAATATCACCATCAACGCTGACATAATCATTGCCACCTTTGACCTGATAACGGTTGAGAGAAGCTTCTATGTGCTGATCATCATCTATCCAATAACCCAACTTGGTGAACAGGTCATAACTCTTGGAGTTCATAATATCGCCCTGGACGTTATCTACCCCAATTTCGGTGCCATCTGCATCCAGAAACACACCTTGTCTTTCATAACTCAAGCCCAAGGCATATTCAAAGTCATTTTTGCTGCCACTCAGGTTGTAATCACTACGATACCCTGAGGTTTCATCACCAAACTCACCGGTAGGTGTGGTCATTTGCACATTCATGCTTTGTTTGAGTGTGTCCTGACTTGGACGACGAGTAATAAAATTGATAATGCCGCCGGTCGCGCCTAAACCATGAATGGCGCTGGCACCATGAATCACCTCAACACGTTCGACCATCGACATATCAATAGTATGACCATCACGCTGGCCATCACGCAGTGGGTTACTTTGTGGTATACCATCAATCAGAAATAATGGTGAACGTCCGCGGAATGTTTCGCCACCACTGGTGAGCTTCTGACGACTTGGCGAGAATGAAGGCAACAAGTTACTCAGAATCTGAGAGGTGTCACTACTCATCTCCATTTGCTGTTCAATCTGCTCACGATTAATCACTGTGACCACTTGTGGCGAATCTTTGAGCTGGGTGTCAGAACGTGTTGAGGTAATCAACATATCGTCTAACTCGACACTTTGTTTTTGTTTCGGTGTGATGGCAACAGGAGCTGATTTTTTGCTAATGGAATAACTGCCATTGGCCAATAAGGTCGCCTGTAAACCACTATCAGCTAAAAGCTGTGTGATTAATGTCGATGGTGCGGCGGTGCCCTGAAATCGGTTGGTCTGAATACCAGCGACGACATCTGGGCTAAACGAGACCGTAATCCCACTTTGCACAGAAAACTGATTGAGTGCTGATTCAAGTGAGCCAGCTTGAATAGTAAAGCTCTGTTGTTGAGTCACACTCTCTGCATGACTGATGTTGATAATAAGATCGGTGCTCACCAAGGTTGTGGCTAGCATTCCAGCCATGACGAGTTGTCGACTTAATGGCGATAAGCTTAAGGGTAAGAAAGAGGCGTGTTTCATTCTTGGTCCTGTTAATTAATTTAGATAATACGGTTAGCGATAACGCTCTTATCTAACAGGCCGAACGAGAAACCCGAATCGTTAACCCCTTAAACAAAAAAATAGTCAGGCAGGTTCAACTTGCGCCCAATAACGGGTGAAATAACGGACTTTAACAGGTAGGGTACTACTAAGATTTTCTAATACAGATGACGTATTGTTGATATTAAATGCTCCGGAAATACGCAGAGAAGCCACGGCAGCATCACAGCGTAACGCCCCTTTATGATAGCGAGCCAGTTCATTGATAAACTGATCCAGTCGCCAGTTACTGACGATCAACATACCCTGTGTCCAGGCATCCATATTAAAAGGCATCAAACTTAACGGGCTGTGTTTCAATGTATCAAAACTCATGCAATGACCTGCTTGCACTTTGACAGCTTTACTGGCTTGTTCCGATAAGACTTCCACAGCATGTTTGCTGACGCCGACCCAGGTCTCTCTATCATGACATCGAACCTGAAACCGGGTACCTAGTGCCCTCACCGATCCTTGTGCCGTTTTTACAATAAAATCTTGCGATGGCAAGCCTTTGCCAGTCTCAATAATGACTTCACCACGGTATAGGATTAACTCCCTGACACGGTCACTGAAGTTAACGTCTAAGGCAGTATTGGTATTCAGATACACTTTACTGCCGTCAGCCAATTCAATTGTTTTACGCTCGCCTGTAGTCGTGCGGTATTGTGCAACTAAACTAGACAGTGCTCTCTGTTTATAAGCCACGCCACCAGCACTTCCCACGGTTAATACCACGACCAGTGTTTTGATTAACTGGCGGCGCGAGTGACGCGCTTTTTCCAGGGTCTCATGTCTGATTTCCGTTGGCACTAATTGCAGGTGTTTCTGTAAACGTTCCACCCGTTTCCAGGCATCATAATGACGGCTATCGGCAACAAGCCAGTCCTGATGTGCTTGGTATATGACATCTCCGGGCTTTGCATTGCGAAGATCCACAAACCAGCTGGCAGCTTGAGTCAAAATATCTTCATTCAACTTCATCGTTTAATCTTCAATCAGTAACAGGCACTGTGTCATCGCACGAATGAAGTGCTTACGAACGGTCGTTACCGACACATCTAATTGCCTGCCAATTTCAGCAAAGGAAAGCCCATCCAACTGGGCCAGCAGAAATATTTGTCGACCACGCTCGCTCATCGCATCCAGCATTTTTTCTATCTGTAATAAGGTGTCGATAATGAGATGATGCTGTTCGGCAGAAATACTATGTTGTTCTGGCTGAACTTCGAGCGCATCGAGATAGGCCTGTTCAACAGTGCGGCGACGGAAAAAGTCCACCAGCAATCCACGTGCAATACTGCTTAAATATGCTTTGGGTGAGTTGAATTCATGCTCACGCCCCTTCATCAATACCTTGATGAAAGTCTCCTGCGTTAGATCTTGTGCTTGCTCAACATTATTTAATCGAGAACGGATCCAACTCTGAAGCCAATGATGATGCTCTGTATAAAGTGATTCCAGCGATTGCACAGCCATTATTAATAGAACTACGTCATAATTGATAATGAGATACATTATCGTTTTGAGAGCTATTTAGCAATAGAAAAATGAACTGGCCGTTTGATTTATAAGGATTATTTTAAGAATAAAAGATATAGCAAAGTCGGTTTAGTCCGACTAATTCGTTTCACCTACGACTTTAAGCTTGGTGGCGATAAAGTCTTTATGGGAGACATAAAGCAAACTGGCGAGCTTACGAATCACATGTTCTTCAATATCCTGTAATTCGTGATCGGCCCAGGCAATTTGCCAGAGCATTTCAATCAATTCAATTTTCTCTTGCTCGTTATATTGCTGATTAATATCAGCGGTGAAGCGGTAAAAGTCAGTGGCTTCGCTGTGTGCTCTTTCAGCATCAGCAATCAGTTTCTCTGCATCGCTGTCTTCAACATCAAATTGACTGGCAAGGATCTGCCGTAACATCGCCTTTTCTGTTTCATGTTGCTCATTATCCACCGCAATGATTTCAATCATTAACGCCACGGCCGCCAACACTTTAGACTGCTGCTGATTCGCTAGATAAGTATCGGTGTTATCACCTAAGGTGGATGAAAATATCTGTTTTAGTTTTTCGATCATAGTTATCTCCTGCAAGCAAAACCGACTGCCCGCAGGTGAATAAAGTTCATTTTTTATTTGCCGGACTGACGATAACGGCAGCTTGATAGCGTGGTTTGCCGTAGCCAATCATGCGATTAAACTCTTTGTGGGTGACGGGAATATAACCACTGTCGGTGACACTTTTATTATCATCCCAATCCACATCCGGATCATGAAAATACACAAAGGTATCGGAGACAGAGACCACCAAAATCCAGTGAGGTGATTTACTCTGATTGAGGCGATAAGAACTAATCAAAACCAACGCTAATGAACCTTTGGATAGGTACTCTCTTAGCAAAGCCGAATCCACTGGTGCTTTCACTTGTTTGATATCAGATCGCGCTATTTTTTCAATAAAGTCCTGGTGGACACATTCAATAACGGACTTTTTTTCTTCACTACGCACGCCATTGATAAAAGGAATATCGTCTGAGTTACACACCAAGGTAGTTTTCAAACCACGTTCATTGGCTGCTAACGCTAGTCCTTGCGGACTGCAACCACCGTGACCTGAGGTCATAAAGATAGTGGTGGCCTCACGCCATAATTGCAACTCAAGCTGACGAGTAAGGGCTAACTCCGCATCCATGCTTTTCATCGCCATCATCAGACAGGCGGGTCCACAGGTAAAGTCGGTCGATTGAGAGTAATGTGAAACTTCAGGATGAGTCACTTCTGGTACGTGATGTAGCACTTTCATCATGCGGATAGCGTCTGCATGATCCTCATAGAAGTCAGTAACTATATCAAACGGTTGATAGCCTAACTTTTCATAAAGTTTGATAGCGCCGACGTTATCAGGGCGAACTTCTAAGCGCAGAAAACTACGACCATCATCCAACGCCTGCGTCTCGGCTTCCTGCATCAGTTTAGCAGCGATACCGGCTTTTCGATAATCCGCATCAACGGCTAATGAATATACCCGGCCAAGTGATGTGCCTTGTGAGTAAAGTAACAATACATATGCCACCAATCTGTCATTGCTGATCGCTACCAACAATAAGCTATGACCTTTTTTTATCATCCATTTGAAGCTGCGCCTTGAAATACGATCGGTTTCAAAGCACGCTTCTTCTAACTCGCTGAGCGCGTTAACGTCATCAAGCGTCGCCTCACGGAGTAAAAACTCAGCGGGCGTTGTGATTGACATGCTCAGTGAGTCCATCTAATGCCATTTCGATAACCTGGCGACCACGGAAAAGAACCAGTTCCTGCCATTGTTTTTGATCAGGGCAGAAAAAATCCTGCATCGCATGCTTCACATCCATGGTGACATCATCAGACCAATCAATTTTGCCTTTTTGTTGTAGTTTTTGATCATCAGATAACACTTGTAACATTTGCTGATTACCAAAGGTACCGAACTCTAACGTGACGAAACAAATATTATCGCCTTGTTTATGCCAATAATAATCATGTAAACCAAACTTCAAACCGGAGGTAGATGTGCCCAAAGAAGGCTCTGTCACTGTAGCACCAAATAATTCAACCGCATATTGATGTCCTTGGCTACCCACATCGTGCTCACAAATAAGCTCACCAAAACCATAGGGGCCAAGACCACTGTGAATATCGATCACAATCACTTGTTTACGTTTTGCCGGTTTAATCTGAGCTACTAATTGCTCAATCAGTTGACGAGACCAGCTTGGCTCTTTACCACCATAGTAGGGGGCTGAAGGTTGCTCATATTGGCCTTCAGATAGTAAATCAAATTTTTCTCTATCCTGAGCAACCGTAGTGATATCGGTTTTACCTTGCTCAAGCTCTTTCCAAATTTCTGTACCTCTCGACACCGGCAACTCGCTGTCAAAATCGACAAAGTTACGGTTAAGATCAATGCCTTGATCATCTCCACGGCTGGCCCAGGCAAAGCCCCACGGGTTAATCGCATGAACAAGCACGACACAGACATCTGGGGGCAGACGACGGTAACGCGTGACAAAATCGGCTTGAATCGCAGAACCTGCTCCGCCTTCAACACCATGCAGACCAGAAACCAATACGATGATATTTTCTGCTTTTGGATTACCCGCCCAAGCGATATCACAAAATAGCTTTTCGTTTTTAGGGCCTTTGAGTGGATGAGGATGATGCGTTAGTCTTTCAATAATCGAACTGGTTTCAACATTATTGATGAATTTATCTCTTGCGCTGGAATAGCGCTGCGAAAATACGCTTAAAACTGCATCTGCATACATTTTAACGGGCCTCCTGTGCAAAATTTTCGCGAAGGATATGTGAGTTTTGCCATTTTGACCAGCAAATAAAAAGGGATGCAAAATTTTTTATCACATCCCCTGTCTATTCACTTTATGATTCGCTTTTAAAAAGCACCACTATGCGACCAACAGTAAGGACAATCCATGACTAAGCACTTGATAATAGTTGAAAATATTGACGACTGGAGTCCTTACTTCCCCAGCGAGCAAGTGATAGATGTAGATACCTACTTGCAATCTTTGTCGCAAAATACGCACTCACCTGCGCAAATCCTTAATTTATGCCGAAGTCTGGATTATCTCAGCCGCGGCTATTATTGCTCGATGGTGGCCGAGGCTCGTGGGCATCGTGTATTACCTGGTTTACGTACCATTAATGACCTGTCTCGCAAGAGTCTGTATGCCTATGATCTGTCGGATTTATCGACACAGCTGGATAAACAACTCGGCACGGCGTCCGCTGAAAGCTTTGTTCTCAAGATCTTTTTTGGACAGACAGCCATCAGTTCCTTACAAAAACTGGCCCGGCAAATATTTGAACAATTCCCCTGCCCGATTCTGGAAGTGGAGTTCAGTTTTAATGCGCACTGGATTATTAGCCAGATCAAAGCGGGCGCGATTAATAAACTGACAGAGACCGAGCAAGATTTCTTTGCTGAAGCACTGGATAGTTTCAGTCATCGCTTGTGGCGCAAACCAGCTAAACGCCGTCAGTTTCGTTACGACATGGCAATTCTGCATAATCCAAAAGAAACCATGCCGCCCAGTGATATGGCTGCATTAAAGAAATTTATCAGCAGTGGCCGCCGTATTGGTATTGATGTGGAACTCATCACGCCCAAAGATTACATCCGTATTGCCGAATATGATGCCTTGTTTATCCGTGAAACAACGGCCACACATAATCACACCTATAAGTTTGCCCGTCGCGCTGAGAGTGAAGGCTTGGTGGTTGTGGATGATCCCACCTCGATCATCCGCTGTACTAACAAAATTTATTTGAAAGAGCTTTTATCAGCTAACAATCTACCAATGCCGGATTCCCACCTGCTATATCGCAATGATACGGCTGGTCTGGACAAACTGTGTGAGACAGCGACCTTCCCATTAGTGATGAAAATCCCTGACGGCGCGTTTTCAAAAGGTGTGATAAAGGTGAACAACGCTGACGAACTTCGCGAGCAAGCGCCCGCCTTCTTTCAGCAGTCGGCCATTATTCTGTTACAAGAATTTATGTATACCGATTATGACTGGCGTATCGGTATGTTTAACAACAAACCTATCTACGCCTGCCAGTACTTTATGAGCAAAGGACATTGGCAAATCTACAATCACAACACTAAGAAAGGCACATCCAGTGGTAAATCTTCCGCTATTCCTATTAGCGAAGTTCCAGAAAAAGTGCTGAAAATTGCAACAAAAGCTGCGAAATTGATAGGAAATGGTCTTTATGGTCTCGATATCAAACAAAGCGGTAATCGCATTGTGATTATTGAAATCAATGACAACCCTAGCATTGATAGCGGTGTCGAAGATAATTATCTCGGTATGGCTTTATACGATGACATTATGCGAGAGTTTTTAAGACGGCTGGAAGAACGCCGGGCTGTTAGCCATTAACCTGCTCTTACAAACAAAAAAGGCGCTGAGATTCAGCGCCTTTTTTGTTTAACAAGCTGCTTTTAGCTTAAAAGCTATAACTTGCCCCTACACTCAAGTAACGCTTCTCACCGACAAAGTAACGATACTGGTTTGAAAATCCATTATAGTCAGCACGTTCAGCATACTCAGTATTGAAAAGGTTATGTACCTTTCCGTAAACAGAAAACTGTGTATTAAATTGATGGCGCGTGTGTAAATTAAACACATTGTGACCATCGTATTTCGCTGTATTGCCATCATTGATGTAATACTCACCCATATGCTCCCACTCTAACTCCGCACGACTTTTTGGTGTGAAATTCCACCCAAGTCTGACATTGGCCATTTGCTTTGGCGCTGTAACTAAGTAATCACCTTTCTCGATATCACTTGATACTCGATCAAAATCGTACTCATGTTTAGCAAAAGTCAAATTAGCCGCAATATCAAATTGGCTGTTGAAGGGGTAAAACATGCCTAGCTCTAAGCCAGTATGTTTAGTTTTACCATCCGGTACATTAATTTGATTACTATCAGTAAAGAAATAATCTTTTTTCTTCATATGATAGAGAGCAATTTCATATTGTAAGCCTTCACCAACTTTACGAACTCCAATCTCAATACTATCCATTTTTTCAGAGTCCGCAGCACCACCAGTTGCCCCTCTTTGTTGAATTCTATACAGATCCGTTGTTTGAGGAGCTCTACTCCCACGAGCATAGTTAATGAATGCCGAAGTATCGCTTGTTAATTCTTGGACTAATCCGAGTTTAGGACTGACGTTATTAAATGTGTCATCCCCACTATCAGGGCGGAGATAACGTGTACCGAATGTACGTGAGTCAGTATTGTTGGTGTAATCATACTTTGTGAATTCATAACGAACCCCTGCTGTCAGGCGTGTTTTTTCCAAGATTTGCCACTCCGTGTGAGCATAAGGCGCTATGACTGTTGCATCAACATCATAGTCGTAATGGGTACCTTGCAAAAATGGGCCGACAGAGGGGTTGCTCTGGACTTCAGATAATTCACCTTCCGTGTATTCAAAATCAGTACCGATAATAATTTTATGACCACCATCAAGTTCTTTTGTGAAAGACGAGAGTAAGCCGACACTGCTATGCTCATTTTTTTCTACCGGCTGTCCGTTTAAGAAGTGCATCAAGAATTCCATCTCAGTATGTCGAACATAAGGTGTCAACGTGAATGAAGATGTATCACTTAATTCATGAATCCACTCAGTAGATAAACGATATGACTTGGCGTCACGATAAGCTTCAGGATTGGGATTTTGACGGGACAAGCTTTCATCTTCATAGACCTTATATCCCGTAATATAACCAGCCGTTTCCTGATTCAAATTAGTATAGCTAAACAGTGTTTTGAAGCTATCAACATCACCCAGATAATCATGACGGAATGAGACTTTTTGCTGGTCATAACCGGAATCACTGACATAACCACCATCCGTAGTGCCATTCACGCTCAAACGGTAACCATGTCTTCCAACGGTGTCACTGATCGTGGCTTTAGTTTGATATAAGTCATGTGGACCAATTGAGAAATCAATTTGACGTTCTAAGTCCAAAGAAGGCGCACGACTCAAAACGTTTACCAGACCATGAACCGCATTAGAGCCATATAATGCACTCCCCGGTCCGCGAACGACTTCGATACCACCCGCCTGTTCATAGTTAGCTTCAAATAAACCATTCACATTGGCAAAACCAGCAGCACGAAGTGGAATACCATCTTCCAAGAATAAGAATGAACCCGCCCCTGCACCGCCTGTCAGAACAGGTGAACGAATCGAGGTCAAATGCTCTTGTCCGTTACCATGCTGAATATTGACCCCACTAACGCGGTTAAGTATTTCACTGATGTGATCGGGGCGCACAAGATCAATTTCTTCTTCTGATACTTTGCCAGTGTTCCCGGCTTGCTCCAGCAATGGTGTTTCTGAACGTGTTCCTGTCACTACCATGCCACCAAGCGATACTTCATTATCACTCGTTTCTTCTGCAAAGGCGGGTTGCCACATTGTAGTCGCTGCAGCAGCCACCATTAATGTGATTTGTTTTTTTGAAAACATAATCCAAATTCTCTCTTGTAAATGATCATTAATCCCGTGATTGGGGAAAATTTTCCCATACAGACGCTTTTAATACATCAGAAAAATCCCTAAACCCATTGAAAATAGACATTCAAATCCCCAATTACATGATCAAGATCAATTTCAGGTACATAATCCATTTATGGAATACAAAGACTATTACAAAATTTTGGGCGTCGCCCGTGATGCTTCTCAGGACGAGATAAAAAAAGCCTATCGGAAACTGGCCAGAAAATATCATCCTGATGTCAGTAAAGAAGCGAACGCTGAAGACAAATTTAAAGAAGTAGGTGAAGCCTACGAAGTCTTACGTGACGAGCAAAAACGTGCTCAATACGATCAATTCGGCAGTAACTATCGTCACGGCCAATCATTTAATCCGCCGCCAGGCTGGGATGATCATGCCGGTTTTGGTGGTGGTAACTTTAGCAGCTTCTTTGAAAACATGTTTGGCGGCATGGGAGGAATGGGCGGCGGTATGGGAGATAACTTCTTTGCCCGTGGTGAAGATGTAAATGCCAAAATTACCATCTCTCTGGAAGATGCGTTTAACGGTGCCACCAAAACAATTCGTCGTCCTGCCGGCGCCAGTCAGTCAGGCACGATTAATGTAAAAATCCCGGCAGGCATTGCCTCCGGTAAAAAAATACGTCTGTCAGGCCAGGGTAAATCGGGCGGTGGTGGCAAGTCCGGTGACTTGTATCTTGAAGTCAATATTGCCCCGCATCGTCATTTCCGTCTGGAAGATAAAGATGTGTATCTGGATTTACCCATTGCGCCATGGGAAGCGGCTTTAGGTGCGAAGGTTACCGTACCCACTTTAGCAGGAAAAATTAATCTGACCATTCCGGCTGGTGCACGTAGTGGTCAAAAAATGCGGCTGAAAGGACGTGGATTACCGGGCAAAGAACCTGGCGACGAATTTGTGGTCTTGCAGATAATGGTGCCGCCTGCTGACAGCGATAAAGCGAAAAAGCTTTACCAGCAGATGGCAGAAGAAATGGCTTTTAACCCGCGAGAATCGCTGGAATAATTTTTATCGGGAGGCATTGTGAAGTTCAGCTTTAAATCATCCATTGTTTGGTTAGCCGCGTTTGTTTTAATTGCCCAGGTCGCATCTGCAGCACTTCCACTTAACTGGTTTTCTGATAAAGGCGAGATGCCCTCTTTGGCGCCAATGCTTGATCGCACCAAACCAGCTGTGGTCAATATTGCGACGAAAAGTGAAGTCAGAGTTCAAGACAACCCTTTTATGAATGACCCTTTTTTTAGGCACTTTTTTAATGTGCCTGATCAACCCAGGGTCAGACAGCGCCAAAGTTTAGGTTCTGGCGTCATTATTGATGCCAAAGAAGGCCTGGTGATCACCAATAACCATGTGATTCGTGGTGCTGATGAAGTTACAGTGTCATTAAATGATGGACGGACCTTCCAAGCTGAGATCGTTGGTAGTGATCCTGCCACCGATGTGGCACTTATCAAAATTCCTGCTGAAAACTTATCGGCCTTACCTCTGGCCGATTCAGACTCGCTTCGTGTAGGTGATTTTGTTGTGGCTATTGGCAATCCTTTCGGTCTGGGGCAAACGGTGACCTCTGGTATCGTCAGTGCACTAGGCAGAAGTGGCCTCGGCATTGAAGGTTATGAAAACTTTATCCAAACTGATGCTTCAATTAATCCGGGTAACTCAGGTGGTGCCTTAGTTAACTTGCGTGGCGAGTTGGTGGGTATTAATACCGCTATTTTCTCACCGGGCGGTGCCTCATCTGGCAATATCGGTATCGGCTTTGCCATTCCCAGTAATCTGGTCAAACAGATCACTGATCAACTGTTAGAGCACGGTGAAGTCCAGCGTGCCTATTTGGGTGTGCAGATGCAGGATATTACACCTGAGCTGGCTCAAGCCTTTAATATCCAATCTCAACAAGGTGCCGTTGTCAGTCATGTTATACCTGACTCAGCTGCTGCTGATGCTGGCTTAAAAGTAGGTGATGTGATCACCGCCGTTGATGGCACGCCACTAATGAACGCTGACAGCCTGAGAAATACCATTGGTTTGATGGTTGTCGGTCAAACAGTCAAACTCGATATTATTCGAAATGGCAAAGCAGAAACCCTTAAAGCCACAGTTAAACAGACACGTAAAACCGCCTCTGATGGCTTGGTACACCCGAAATTATCTGGTGCGACCTTTGGAGATATTGAGCAAGACTCGCCTTATTACGGACAAGTAGAAGGTGTGGTGGTTTATTCAGTAAAACGTGGCAGCCCCGCCTGGCAAGCAGGTTTGAGACCTGATGACATTATCACTTCAGTGAATCGCCAGACGGTAACATCACTGGAGCAGTTCAAACCGATGGTCAGCAATGCTAAGGAATTATTATTTAATATCATCCGCGGCCGACGTGCGATGTTCTTATTACTGAAGTAAACCAAATCATTAAGGAGCCTGAAAAATTCAGGCTCCTTTTTTATTTAGTCTCTGGTTAAATCAAGCTTCTGTGTAAAGGAATAGACACCATTGGTAAATAATGACCACTCCACATGTAGTTCATCATCTGTTGGTGCATCAATCGAAATCATATACTCCAGATAGCGCACACCTGCGTCAGGACCATTAGTAGCATGCTCTCGCTGATTAGCTTCAATACGTCGCCCATTCACGCTCAAGGCATATAAACTTTTTATATTAATCAGATCGAGCCTATCTGAACGAGTGACACCTTCATCCGGAAACTTTTTTTCTAACTGTGCTCTAAACAAAACCTTACCGCTTTCCTCTACCTCAGCTTTGACTTGCATCTTTTTTTGCAATTTTTTAGAGTCACTTTGCGAGCCTTTACAGAAAATTTCTTCTCCGCTGCCAGACCATTTACCTTTAAGATTTTTCAGAAATAGTAGCTCTTTTTCATTTTTATCAATACGCAGACTTTTATCAATATTACGGTATTCATCTCCCAAGGACTCCGCTGCGGGTGATTCTTGATAACATTCGTAGGCGGCGACAACTGGTGAATGTAAACACCAGCCCAAAATCAACATCAGAAGACAATATTTTTTCATTTCTGAACTTCCATTTATCACGTTATGAATTAGGATCAAATGCTTTTCAGTGGGGGTTGTCAAACTAAACTGACACATTGATGACGTTTAAAGTGAATTTGCTAAAGTAGAAAACTCATCCGTATATTGGGTGTCATTAGCAGAAGAGCTCACTGACTATTTAAAGAAATAGTCACTCTTCACCAACCAATAAACAGGATATTAAGTCTAGAACAATGGAATCTATCTATCAGCAAATCATCAGCCGTAATCCGGGAGAACCAGAGTTTCACCAAGCCTTATATGAAGTGCTGGAAACCTTAACCCCGGTATTAGAGCGTCATCCTGAATATCACGAACAAAAAATTATCGAACGCTTATGTGAACCTGAGCGACAAATTATTTTCCGTGTTCCCTGGGAAGATGATGATGGTCACATCCACATCAATCGTGGCTTTCGTGTCGGCTTCAATAGTTCGCTTGGCCCTTACAAAGGCGGCTTACGTTTTCACCCAAGCGTCACGCTGGGCACCATCAAGTTTCTCGCTTTTGAACAAACCTTCAAGAATGCACTGACGGGTCTGCCTATTGGCAGTGGTAAAGGCGGTTCTGACTTTGATCCAAAAGGTAAATCGGATCGTGAAGTTATGCGCTTCTGCCAAAGCTTTATGACCAGTCTTTATCGTCATATTGGTGAATCAACCGATGTGCCCGCCGGTGATATTGGTGTGGGTGCCAGAGAAATTGGCTATCTATTTGGTCAATATAAACGTATTACTCAACGTTATGAAGCAGGTGTTATTACCGGTAAAAGCCCAGGCTGGGGCGGCACGCTCATTCGTAAAAAGTCGACAGGATACGGCGCCGTATTCTTTTGTGAAGATATGCTCAGAGCGGTTCATGGAGAAGAACTAAAAGATAAAATTGCTCTGGTGTCGGGCTCAGGTAATGTGGCCACTTATGCAATGGAAAAGCTCCGCGCCTCAGGTGCAAAAGTCATTGCTTGTTCTGATTCGGGCGGTGTCATCATCGATCAAAAAGGCATCGATGTGGATGCGATTATCCGTATCAAAGAAATCGAAAGACAACGAATCTACACCTATCTCGATAGTCATCCCGATGCTGAGTACATCGAAAACGGTAATATCTGGGACATTCCCTGTGACATCGCTATGCCCTGTGCCACCCAGAATGAACTGGAAGCCGAAGATGCACAAAAGCTGGTCGATAATGGTTGTTTAGCCGTATGTGAAGGCGCCAATATGCCCAGCACACCGGAAGCCATTAAGACTTTGCAGAAAAATAATGTCGCGTTTGCTCCCGGTAAAGCAGCCAATGCCGGCGGTGTCGCATCATCAGCTTTAGAAATGCAGCTGAATGCTACGCATAGTAGTAGCTATGAATATAGTGAAGATCGTCTGCATGAAATCATGAACTATATTCATAAAACCTGCTGTCAGACGGCTGAAGAGTTTGGTGAGCCTCATAACTATGTGCTGGGTGCGAATATTGCGGGTTTCAGACGTGTGGCGAATGCGATGTTGGCGTTTGGTCTTATATAGAAAAATGGGCCAGTCCAAATTAGGCTGGCCCATTTATTTAAAACAATTTCTTAATCCCGGTCACGATTAATAACACGATCACACCAGCAATCAGACCAATCACGCCATTAAACAGCAAGGGCATGATGGTAGTCATCACTACACCCATCGATGTGTTCAATATCTCTAATACATGATGTAAAAATGGCAAGCCATGCACCAGAATACCGCCACCCACCAAAAACATGGCGATCATGCCCACCACCGATAGAAACTTCATCAACTTAGGCGCAAGAAATAAAATGACTTCACCCAGCTTACGCTGGAAACCATCAAAGCTGCTACCGCCCTGTCCGGCCTTGACTAAAGCCAAACCGGCATCATCAAATTTCACAATACCAGCTACCAGGCCATACACACCAGAAGTCATCACAATAGCTATTAAAGACACCACGATGGCTTGCGTCAGTAGACTTTCACCCTGAGCAACACCAAGCGCGATCACAATAATCTCTGCGGAAAGAATGAAGTCTGTTCTAATCGCCCCTTTTATTTTTTTACGTTCAAATGCTTTGATATCAATATTTTCATCTGCCGTTGCTGCGGCCAGTTTGGCTTTATGTGCATCATCACTTTCTTCATGGGGCAACCATTTATGGGCCAGCTTTTCCATACCTTCGTAACAAAGAAACAAACCACCAAGCATTAATAAGATGGTTACACCAATAGGGAAAACCGCACTAATAACTAAAGCCAATGGCACTAAAATTAACTTATTTAAATAGGAGCCTTTGGCAACGGCCCACACCACGGGCAACTCGCGTTTGGGGTCTACCCCAGTTACTTGTTGTGCATTGAGAGCGAGATCATCACCTAACACACCAGCCGTCTTCTTGGCAGCGACTTTTGTCATCAATGAAACATCATCAAGTAACGATGCTATGTCATCCACCAGTGCTAATAAGCCGACACCTGCCATGTTCTGTATCTCCGAAGAATGTTGTTGCAATAGCCTATGTGTTTAGATGGCCTCTGTCTATGAGCTGCTAAATTGCGAGCAAAAAAAAGCCACGAATTTCATCGTGGCTTTCATTTTATAAAACGTTGCTATTAAGCTTTAATTTTACGTCTGTACGAAGCAAACAGACCTAATGCTGGCGCCAGTAACCATACGGCCGCCGGAGCCGGTACTGAAGATAGGCTTGGAGCTGGAGCGTCGAAAAGCTGAATGATCAGGTTCGAAGACATCGTATCTTGATTAAATCGACCACCGAAATTTTCAATAATTGATGCAAGCCTTGTTGAGTCATTGGCAAAACTTGCAGAATTTGTAAGTGATAAATCGAAACGTTGCATGGGAATTTCTACCGACGCAGCTTGAGCTGTAACGATATTCATCAACAAAAATGTTGTCGCTAAAAGTATTTTTCTCATTATTTTAGTTCCTTCTTCTTGCAGCCCAGCCCTCTTATTTTTAGTAAGACCTGTGGCTTCCGTAATCTGGCCCACACCAGGCTTGGTGTATTTCAAAACCACTTTGGCATTGTTTTCGAGGAAAAACCTCAGATACATTTCTGCAAATATTAAAGTTGGTTTAATCAAATAAACGCTGAGTCAGCCTGCATAGAGCTGACTTTTTGCAAAAACAAAAAACAGACCTAAGCTAGCTATAAAAGTTCATGAATAAGTGACATAAACGCCAGGGCAGCTGGACTCGGCCCTTTAGACCAGATCATATATAAGGCGCGTTTTGGTGCCTCTTTTATCGGTATCGCTTTTATACCAGAAAAGTTTGCTGAAACAGGCTCCGGTACAATGCCATAAGCTAGGCCGCGAGCCACTAACTGTTCGATCAAACTGACGTGATCAACCACAAACTTTACATTTGAAGACAGCCCAACACTGAGAAATGCCTCATCTGTCTGACGTCGCGCACTGCTATCTTTAGGGTAATTCACCATAGGCTCTGAGGCCAGTTGGTGAAGAGATAATTCTTTATGCTGAGAAAGGGAGTGACTCATTGGCAAAACAGCAACAAGCCCTTCTTCGGCTAAACGAATATATTCGTAACCTGATAGGACTTCATCCGGCCAAAGTCCAATAAAGGCGACATCCAAGCGATGATTCAACACATCGGCAATTAGTCGTTCACTGCCTGCAGTCTTTAAGCCAACCTCGACATTAGGATAACTCTGATGGAAGTGGGCTAATGAGGAAACGATATCCACTGCTGTCATCGCTGAAATCATGCCAACATTCAAACGACCTGAGACAAGCCCTGAAGTCGCAGTTACGTCCACATAGATTTTCTGTACAGCGTCTAAAGTCCGTTTTGCCTGCTCGACAAAAGCCTGCCCGGCTAGAGTTAAAGAGACTTTTCTTGATGTTCGTTCAAATAAGGAAACACTGAGTTCCTCTTCCAGTTTTGCAATCTGATGGCTTAACGCTGACTGAACCGTATGACATCGCTGAGCCGCCAGAGTAAAGCTGGACTCTTCAGCGATAGCGACAACATATTCAATTTGCCTGAGATTCATTTATCTATCTCTTTTTAAGATGACTCTTATGATAACAATACATTTGAATCATCAATATGAACACCGCATAGTATGCCTAACTGACTGAGTAAATGATCTTTATGACAAAGCAACAAACCGTATTAACCCAGGGTCTGGTTTTACTGATGGCAACGGCTACTGGCATTGCCGTAGCAAGTAATTACTACGCCCAACCACTACTGGATACAATCGCTTCTGAGTTTGGGCTAAGCCACTCCTCAGCCGGCAACATCGTGACTACGGCACAGCTCAGTTATGGCATTGGCTTACTATTTCTGGTGCCTCTGGCCGACAGGCTAGAGCGTCGCAAGCTCATCATCGTGATGAGTCTATTTGCCACTATCGGCTTGCTGATCAGTGGCTTTTCAACCAGTCTGCCATGGTTATTACTCGGCACGGCAATCACAGGCCTTAGCTCCGTTGTTGCTCAAGTTTTACTTCCATTGGGAGCAACGCTGGCCTCTGACCAACAGCGTGGCAAAGTGATTGGCACCATTATGGGTGGATTATTATTAGGAATACTGCTAGCCCGGGTCGTTTCTGGCGGTTTGTCCAGTATGGGTAGCTGGCGTTATATCTATTGGTTTGCATCTGTAGCTATGTTCATCACAACATTAGCTTTAGCTCGCTTTCTACCGTCTTATCACAATAATAATGATATGAGCTATCAGCAGATATTGGTGTCTGTGTTTGGTTTATTTGTGAAAGAACCTATACTCCGTTATCGCTCAATTCTAGGCATGTTGTCATTCGCTCTTTTTAGTATGTTCTGGACGCCTCTTGCCTTCTTATTAGCCAAGCCACCTTATGAATATAGCGACGCCACCATCGGTTTATTTGGACTCGTCGGCGTAGCAGGTGTATTTGCTGCCACATGGGCCGGAAAGTTAGCAGATGCTGGTAAAGGTGATCTGGGTACACGGCTGGGTTTACTGAGTTTATTAGTGAGTTGGGTGATTCTTTTCAATGCACCCATGTCACTTGTTGCTCTTTTAATCGGCGTATTACTTCTGGATTTAGCAGTACAGCTTGTACATGTAAGTAATCAAAATAAGATTTATGCTCTACATCCAGACATTCGCAACAGACTTACCTCTGCATATATGACTTGTTATTTTATTGGTGGTGCATTTGGCTCCTGGTTTTCTGTGCTGCTATATCAACATTATGAATGGTCGGGTGTAGTGATGGGTGCAACAGGAATCGCACTAATTGCCTGTATTCTGGATTTCGCGGTACGAAAGCATACTCCGAAGTAAGCACTTACCTTGAATTTAATGTTGGTTGTTTAGATATTAGATGACCATAAATACAAACTCGCTTGTTTACCCAGTATCGAGAGCGAGTAAACAGAATCACAGGCTCTGCGAGCCGCACCATAACAAACATGCAACGGTAATAGATGTTCTTCTCTCGGGTGACAATAGCGGGCATAGGGCGCTTCATCCCAGAGTTGAAACCGCATTCTTCTCTCTTCTTCAGTCATATTCTGGCTGGTGCATGTTTCCATCAGCCAATCTTGAAAAGATTGATTCATTTGTTGATGCGTTAGATCCTCTTTTGTGAAAAATGCGCGCATGTTATGGAATGAAAAACCGGAGCCAATAATTAATACATCTTCATCTGCACAATCAGCAATAATCTCACCGATCCTTATATGTAGATCTGGATCCAACCCTTTCACTAAAGAGACTTGAATACAAGGAATATCTGCTTCGGGATACATAATCATCAAAGGCACAAACACCCCGTGATCGAGTCCCCTTTTATCCTCTAACTCTGTCGCTATATCCGCTTTTTGTAGTTTGGCAGCTATCTTTTCTGCTAACTCAGGTAGGCCATCACAAGGATATTTAAAAGTATAGGACTCATCAGGAAAACCATAATAATCATAGAGTAAACCAGGATGTTTCTGATGCGTTAGGCTGACATGGTGGGCTTCCCAGTGTGCACTCACCACAATAATCGCTTTTGGCTTTTTGAGTCGTTCAGTAATTTGAGTGAGCGTCTCCACCAACTCATGATGCGTTGGCTCACCTAATAAAGGTAAAGGTCCACCACCGTGTGAAATAAAAACAATATCCGCCATTACTCAACCTCAATAAACCATTTTGGCTTCATTCTGCCAAAGTCTGTTCTGATGGGTGATTTCAAACGTCTGGCAGAATCAATGACCACAGCATTATCGTCATCACGCATAAACACAGCCCAATGCCAGAATGGCTTTCCTTGCTCCCTATGCCATTTTAGAGCGATAAGTGCTCTATCTGGCAATGTGTCCCATGACACAAAAGTCGTTTGCTTATCACTGACTGAGATATGCAATGCAGAAAGTAACTGCCTGACATGGAAAGTCTCAGACCAAAGCGTTTTATCCTCGGCATAGATACCCAATGAATTGGCTAGTTGTTTGGCTTCGGCATAGCTTATCTGGGCTAAATTAGCACAGGCAGCGATACCACAGCCTGAGGACTCTTCCTGCACTATTGCCCAGTAATTTGACTGTGAACTCATGTCGTTGTCTTATCAGTCTTCATCAGGGAGATAATGAGCATAAGACCGGCACACCTTACCTGACGGACCAAAGTGAAGAACCTCAGCTGAAATACCACTTATACCATCGTAAATAAGTGTCAGACTGCCTGCGCCACATAAAATATGCTGAAGCTTAAAATGTAATGACGGATATTTTTCCAGACCTTTTGCCCAGTAATCACCTATCACTTTTTTCCCCTTAAGCTTACCCGAGGGTTCACCCATTAATTTCACAATCAACGGTGACGTCATTTCAAAGTCATCATCGTAATGCGATAAAATTTGCGTCAGATTGTGACTATTCCATGCCGCAATCCACTCATGTGCAAATTGCTCAGCATCGTTTTTATCCATCAGCTATTCCTAAAATAAAGTTACTGACCTACGAAATACCTTGGACAAAAAGGATAGAAGAAAAATTGCCCTGTCAGAATAAACAGGGCAATAAATGTATAAATTAGGCTTTTTTAACAAACTCAGATTTGAGTTTCATTGCGCCGATGCCATCAATTTTACAATCGATATCGTGATCACCACCTACCAGACGGATATTTTTCACTTTGGTACCCACCTTCACCACCGCAGAAGATCCTTTTACTTTCAGATCTTTAATGACCGTGACGGTATCACCATCCTGCAGAACATTACCGTTTGAATCACGAATGACACCTTCATCAGCAGAGGCACTACTCTCAGTTTCTTGCCACTCATGGGCACACTCAGGGCAGACAAACATGGCTTGATCCTGATAGGTGTATTCAGAACCACAGGCAGGACAATTAGGCAGATCGCTCATAAAATTTCCAGATAAACAAAAGGGTTATTCTAACCGATATCAGACCAAAAACCTGATTTATCTGCATAAAAAAGGCCCCTTTCGGAGCCTTTTATTTTCAAACAATGCCATTTAGAAATGATAGCGAACATTACCCGTAATGTTACGACGCTCTGCATAACCGCAATCTTGTCCGGCACCACGACACCAAGCTGTATACACTTCATCCGTCAAATTATGTGCATTAACTGTAAAGTCCCAGTTTTTGTATGTATAACCTACCATTGCGTCTACGAGAATTTCTGACGGAATATAGGGTGCACCGAATCTACCAGTCCGACTACCTAAGTAACGAACTCCAGCACCTAAACGCCAATCACTTCCTATGTATATTTTGTTCCACCATGAGGCATTTCGTTCAGCAACTGACGCAAGCCGGTCTCCATTGCCATCATCAGCATGTAGTTGAGTATAAGCCACCTGTGTTTCAAAGTTGTCCCACCGTTTATTAGCTTGAACCTCCCAACCGTCAACAGTGGCGCCAGTTTGAGAAACCCCGCCAGGTGTTGAACCCTGCTCTACACGATTTTGTTGAGTAATATCAAAGTAAGCGGCTGTGATAGCTAAACTACGATCATCTGATAAATACTTAACACCGTACTCACGTTGAACTCCAGTAGTTGGCTCTAAGGTGCCACCAGCCCCATCAGTACCCAAGTTCATCACAAAGGCTTCGGTGTAACTGGCATAAGGTGAAATACCATTATCAAAACGATACATTAAGCCAACCCGTCCAGTATTCACTTTCTCATTACTTTCTGTGTTCGGACCAGTTTCTGCTAGAGAGATATTTTTCGCCCAATCATGGCGTAATGCAGCAGAAATAACTACTGGACCAATTTCCATTGAGTCAGCGACATAAACACCTGTTTGTTCAATTCGATTATCATCAGGGTTAGAGTAAGAAATCACCCCACTTTGTAAGTTACCGTATTGAGGGTTGTAGACATTAATTGTGCCACCCAAACCCAATCTTAAGTTATTATCATACCCATAAAAATAATTATCTTCTTCATAGGTGGCTTCCTGACGATCTAGTCCAAACACTAAGGTATGTTTCGTCATACCCAAATCAAAAATACCTTCCAGCCTTGCATCAAAATTCAATGCACGCACCTCTTTATCCACCGTGTAGATAGTGCGATTTACGGTACCGTCCGCTGCCGGCACAGATGGAATATCGACCCAATGTTCACGCGTCCAGCTTTGTGATTCTAAATAACGAGCAACGGCAGAAAACTTCCAGCTATCATTAAAACGATGATCAAACATCGTGGTAAATGAAGTCATCTCGGTATCGTATTTATCCCAGCCAGGCTCACCAACGAAAGTATCAGTATCAATATGACCTAATGGCCCGTCATATAATGTACCTACTGAGGGTAGAAACTGGGTTGAGACAACACTATCTGTCTTCTGACGAGTAAATAACACGGATAAATTCGTATCATCATTAATTCGCCAAGTCAGTGAAGGCATAATTAAAAAACTATCATCATTTACATGATCAACCTGTGTATCACTATCACGCGTAACACCCACAAATCGATACAAAAGTTGACCATCCTCATCAACCGGGCCAGTCACATCGACACCCAACTGTTTACGATTATGGGAACCATATTGCGCCCAGACTTCACCTTGCTGTTCAGCTTTAGGCATTTTTGAGTTCATATTCACAATGCCGCCTAAGTCACCTTGGCCATAAAGCGTTGCTGAGGGACCTTTTAATATTTCAATGTTTTCCAGTGCATAAGGGTGGATACGCACAGTATTGTAATAACCATAGTTGTAACGCAAACCATCAACATAGGATGACGGATCTAGTCCTCGAACTTTGGCTGAATCAATTCGCGTATCAAAACTGCCGCCAACATAAATACCGGAGGTATAACCTAATGCATCCTGAATCGAGTTAGCCCCAAGATCTTCCATGAAATCATCTGATATCGTGGCAATAGAAAATGGTGTATTTTCTGCTGACACACTCATTTTTCCAACCTGGGGTTCTTTTTCCAGATCAATATAACCATTCTTTTGTTTATATTGACTCGACGTCACTTCCACGCGAGGCAGATCAACACTATCTTCAGATTGAACAGGTAAACTCGCCAAGATCAGGCTGCTTAACAACAGAAGAGAGGAGCCAGGCCGAAGAGCCGAGCTATTGACTTGTTTCATATTAAATTCCGTAAACTAAATAACAATGATTATTATTTATATTAATTTACGGAATTTAACGTTTTCTGTCAAAGTGAAATATGACTATTACTAAAGTTGAGCTCAGTTTTGTTAACTGATGATTACTCGCCCCCGATCTATTTAGGAGCTCTCAAGCTGACGCTGTTTCTTCTATTTCCCAGCCTTGCCAGCAAACACTTTATCCTGTCCTATTCAATCAACTGACGTATTTGCTCAAGGTCAGCGGCGCTGACTGCCATAATTTATTGTGCATTTTACCTGCAAATAAAAATAGTTCTCATTATAATGTAGACTGTCTGTAAATTTATGATCTGAGTCGCAGGTGAAAGACACTATGAATCATCCAAGCTCTGCCATTGACTATTTATATGTAGATAATCTCAGCTGGCTGAGACAATTGATATATCGGCGTATAGGCTGTAACGAATTGGCTGCTGATTTAGCACAAGACACCTTTCTACGGCTATTACGCAAACCCCAAGAGTTCGATAGTCAGGACGGTATTCGCGCTTGGCTGAGTCGGGTTGCTCAGGGTTTGTGTGTGGATCATTGGCGCCACCAGGAAGTGGAAAGAACCTGGTTGGAAACCCTTGCCGCGCAGCCCGAAGATCATGCTTTATCTGCCGAACAACAGGCCATCCTCGTTGAGACGATATATGAACTTGATTCCATGCTGAGCAGGCTGCCAGAAGAAATTATGCAGACCTTTCTGTTATCGCAGTTGCACGGCAAAACCTACCGCGAAATTTCTTCTGAAATGGGCATCTCAGAACGAACAGTGAAAAATTATATGGCAAAGGCAATGTCACTTTGCTTACGTGTTCAACTTGAATTAGAAACCAGCCAATAAACTGAAATGAGCCAGTTCAACGTTGAAAATGAATTACCAGACTTCGACATACTGGAACAAGCCGCCAGTTGGTTTGCACATCTGGAATCAGCAGAAGCCACTGAAGAGGATCACCAGCGCTTGAAAGCATGGCTGTCAGAAAGCCCCACCCATCAATATGCTTGGCATTATGTTGAAAAAATTAGTCAGCGCTTTTCCATTATTCATCAAGAAAATCAAGTAAATAACACTTCTAACACGCTCTCAAAATTACAGCAGCATACACTTGGAAGACGCGCCCTGCTTCGCAGCCTGTTATTTGCCGCTGTAGTGGGTGGCACCGGCTTAGTCAGCTGGCAATATCCGCCGCTGTCTTCTATGGCTCGGGCAATGCGTGCCGATTACCGTACTGGCATTGGCGAGCAAAAAGACATGGTTTTAGCTGATGGTAGTCATATTTGGCTCAATACTGATACTGCCATCAATATCGACTATAACCAGCAGCAACGACATATCGAACTTGTACAAGGCGAAATCCTGATAGAAACAGCCCCGGATCGTCAGCAGCGTTCTTTTTGGGTGAGTAGCCAACAAGGACAAATGCAGGCGCTTGGCACACGTTTCAATGTCTATCAACAAGCAACAGAAACCCAATTAACGGTTTATGAAGGCCGCGTTGCAGTAAAGACTAAAACACAGCAGCACATTCTGGCTGCAGGCAAACAAGCTACCTTCGCTGATACCGGTGAACTTCGGCTATCAAACGCCAATATTCAGCAAAGTGCCTGGATTAAAGGGGTGATTGTTGCTGATCAAATGACGCTGGCTGAACTCGTCGATCAGCTTGGTCGATACCATCGTGGTCATATTGGGGTTTCCCCAGATGTCGCCACTTTAGCCGTTGTTGGCAGCTTTCCTACCCAGGATCAAGCACGTGTTTTATCGATGCTAGCAGCCTCTTTACCCATAAAAGTTCGCTCACTCTCACCATGGTGGGTCAGTATAGTGCCTGCAAATTAATTATTAAAAATTTGCCCTTTTTTCAGACTCATTCGTTTCCTCTGTTAATAACAACCTTAAAGAGGAACACTATGCCTGCTAAACAACGTTTCATATCATCAAGCCTCAAGGCTTTGCCGGTGCTCATCATGCTGGCATCTGTTTCTGTTATGCCTTCAACAGCTATAGCTGATGATGTAGCCGAACAACAAACAGCCCCTGCAAAATTAATTCATTTTAATATCCCGGCAGATAATTTAAGTAAGAGCCTGAACCTTTTTTCAGCTCAGTCAGGTATTTTCCTGAGTAGTGATGGTGCTCTTACAAAAAGCAAAATAAGTGCACAGGTAGATGGTCAATATACGGCTGAACAAGCCTTGCAGACACTTCTTGCAGGTACACAGTTATCTTATCGTTTTATTGATGCTAAGACTGTCACACTGTTTGAACAGCAACAAGAACAGGCTGTACATGATTTAGCCCCGCTTGTTGTTATGGGTACAGACCTTAACCGTTATGAATTCGATATCGCCGGCTCTGCGACTGGCTTTGATACGGACGTGAATGAGTTGCCTCGTTCAGTACAGGTATTACCAGAGCAGCTTATTCTGGATCAAAACGCCACTCATCTGGATGATGTTTTGCAAAATGTGGCGGGCATTACTCGTGCTCATGGTTTTGGCGGCGTTGAAACTCAAGTCAATATTCGTGGATTTACCAATAACCGGCTCTTTGTTGATGGAAACCCGGTAAGTAGCCGCCATAACGTCGATGTAGCCACCATTGACCGTGTGGAAGCCATTCTCGGGCCAGCCTCTGTTTTGCATGGTCAGGTCAGTCCCGGTGGTTTAATTAATATCATTACTAAAAAGCCACAAACCATTAAAAGCAACAGCCTTCAAGCGGATTTTGATGAACATGGCCGCCGTAAGCTGACCTTGGATAGCACCGGACCACTGAATGATGTTCTCCAATATCGTTTGATTGTGGCAGGTGAAGACTCAGAGAGTTTCCGTGAAACACAAACCGTGTCCGGTGATCATCCTGCTGATATCAGAGGCCTGACTATCGCACCTTCGTTTAGTTATACCCCGGATGCAAACAATACCTTTACCTTGAGTTTATTACACGTTGATCAAACTTTACCGATTGAGCGTGGCACGGTTGCCGTCGCCGATGCCAGTGGTGAATTGCACATTGCGAATATTCCAGAAGAGCGACGGCTGGGAAGTCAGTTTGATGAGCGTGACAGCACAGAAAAACAAATCCAGTTTGATTTTGACCATGAGTTTGATAATGGCTGGAAAAACCAATTAAAGCTGGGTTATTACCAGAAGAAATTTGAGGATTATCAAGCACGACCGTTACGTGGACTGAATGATAGCTGGACTTTAGGTACTGGTCCGGTTGATATAAGTAATCTATCTGCAATTAGTACTTCCGCTAATGGCGCGGCTGTGCAAGCAAACGGCCTGCTGATTCGTACGGCTGATTCCAATCTGGATGTCACAGAAGATGACTTCTTTATTTCTAATAGTCTGACCGGTGATTATCGTTTTGGCGATATTGATAATACCCTGTATATCGGTGCAAACCTGCACAAACGTAATATCCGTCATACCGATGGGTTTGCCATGCAAAATATATCCGGCAGCCTGTATGCACCCTATCTTGATGTGATTGATATCTATAGCTCAAATAACCCAGCCTATACTAAGCAATCACAAACCAGCGTCAGTAAAAATGATGCGGAATATACCGAGTATGGACTGTCTATTCAAAACCTGGCTTATTTGACTGACCGCCTGAATCTATTAGCAGGGCTTCGTTATGATCGGTTTGAAATTGAACGTAATGACAAAATTTATTACCAACAAGGCGCCAACCTACTCTTCACTAAACTCGATGATCCTTTAGCCGTAAATATCAAAGGCGATAATCATAATGTGAGTGGTCAAGTGGGCTTGTTATACCATCTGACCGATGCCATTTCTGTATATGGTTCTTGGTCTGAATCATTTACCCCTAACTACCCTGATGTAACGGCAGGTCAGGTCAGTGGTGAAAATAGCATGGCACCGGAAGAAGCCACACAATATGAAGTGGGTATTAAATCGAGCTTTCTGGATGACAAAGTGCGAGTTACGGCTTCGCTGTATCAATTAACACGTGAAAACGTAATGACATTCGAGAACCTGCAAGCCAGACTCAACGGGGAAGAAGAAACCAAAGGCGTCGAATTAACCACGACCATGCAATTTATACCTGGTCTGAATATTCTCGCCTCTTATACACACATGGATAGTGAAATTATCAACGATAATGATGATACAAAAACGTTAGAGGGTAATAGTCCATACGGTATTCCTCAAAACAAAGCCCGAGTTTGGGGCTCTTATGAGTTTCAACAAGGCATATTAAAAAGTTTCGGTTTAGGCTTAGGTGCAGAATACGTCGGAGCTCGTTATGGTGATGATGAAAACAGCTTTAAAATACCGAGCTATACCATCGTCGATACTGCAGCCTGGTATTACATTCCAATGGCTAAAGACAAGCAGTTACGCTTACAGGCAGGCATCAAGAACCTCACCGATAAAACCTATTATCCGGCAAACTTAGGCAGCCCTTACCGTATTAATGTAGGCGCTCCCAGAACAGCCTACATCTCAGCACGACTTGAGTTTTAAAAGGGACTAGGCAAAACGATATAAGGTTAGCAAACCGGCAGGCACGCTCCCCCGAAAAAAGAGGGAGCGCCCTGCCGGTTTTATAGTTTCAAACAGCTTTCAGCTTTACCAGCTATGCCATGGCATCCGTTAACTTGTTATAAAAGCTCATATTCTTTTGATACTGCTCAAATGAGATCATACTGTGGTTATATTGATACTCCACACTTTCGATAATCTCTGAAACCGCCGCACCATAATCATAGTCTGCACTGGCATAAGGGTTAACCCAATTAGGGTCTCCAGGTTCACGGCCAATGTTGGCCAAACCCACCGCAAAAATCATATGGGTAGGAATATCCATTATCGATAGTCCATCAGAGGCTTCTTCCCAAGCCGCTTTAAATGAAGCGGGTGCATTGTCCGGAGGGAAAGTAAACATATTACCTTCACCAATTGTGGTTAGGCCGTCATTATTTAAATCTCGGGTATGACCTGGAGCAGTCAATAGATTAGCCGCCCCTTCATCAGATAACACCGAAATGTTAATAGGCTCAGCCAGGCTATGAGCCTGTCTGACCACATCCAGCTCGTCAGCAGATAAACTTCTTAATGCCGTTTTAGGATCAGAGGTTTGCTGTACTTTTTGCAGAATATTCTGAAAAGTTTCTACGTCTTTATCAGACATTTTTCGCTGGTGCATCAAAGCAACGGATTTGTCTGACAAGACGGCAATATTTGCCGTTAGATCGCGTGCTGCTGGGTTTGAAATCGTCATCTTATGTCCTCATCCTGGAGTGCAATGATGAGATAGCAATCTCAATGCCAGAACATTAATCCTGGACAGTACTCGCCGCCAACTCGATGGCATCCAGATGGTGTAAGACGAGGTTCGGATTGTAGCCACGTACAACTTGTTTATTAACGACTAATAAAGGTACACCGCCACCGCCTAAAGCTTCAAAATTACGTTTGGCTTGTGCTGACTTTTCAATATCCAGATCATCATAAGCAATATTTCTTCGTGCCATAAAGACACGCATTTTTGCACAGTAACCACACCATTCTGTGGAATACATCGTCACATAAGTGGCGGGTAAATATGAGTAATCTTTAGGCGGATAAAGGACATCTTTTATCGTGGGCCACTGCTGGAAGAGTAGAAAAACAGCTACAAACAGCAGAAACTTTTTCATTGAATCACTGGCACTTTAGCCTGCCAGCTCGCAGGTAAACGTATCACTAGCTGGTAACGGACTTTGTGCCAAAAACCAGATAAAAGTAATAAAGAAAAACCAATAAAAACACCGACATAAGCAAAACTGTCGCCAGCCAGACCATAGGTATCTAATAGCTTCGTTAATGCCACCAGCACATAGACCAACGCAGACACCATAAATGCCCGGCGATCGATCACCAATGACACCAATGTCAGCAGAATATATAAGCCCATAATCAATGCCAGAGTCGCAGTGCTGTGTTGGCCATCAAAAATACCCAAAGTAGAGAATATCGGATGAACAATCAGTGGGGCCGCGGTCAGATGTAACCAAAAGGCGACATCGGATTTACCGGTCACACGTTTTAAATCTGCCGAGTCCCATTTCATAGCCACCATAAATACCACCAGGCCACCACCGAACATTAACCAGCTTAAATAATTCTTCAATATCGGGAAAAGAGAAACCAACAGCGAGACGATAAAGACAACTGCGGATGCTGTGCCAGCAGCGACCGTTATCGGCACTTTAAACCGCTTCCAATGACACCATGCTGCAATAGCGGCAATCGAGCCCGCCAGCATAAAACCATTCTCTGAGGGTAATCCCAGTGCTAAAACAACGGCAGCAAATATACTGCCGACAAAGCTCACTAACAAAAAGATACCGGGCAGCGCCATTTTTCGTTTTAATACAAAAAACTCAGCCAATCCCCAGGACAACACCGCTACCACCACCGCAGCTAATGGCGCACTAATGCCTTGTAAAACCCAGCCCGTCGACAGCAATAATAAAGCACAGGCCATCAATACAAAGATATCGTTAAAACTCGACACCAGTTTGAAATCTTCTTCATCGGCAAAGTGCGTATTACGCCGTTGCAGTGCATCCTGGAGAAACTGTTCAACAGCTGAAGCAGTAAATATTCCTTTCTCTACCGCTTGTTCCAGATCATTATCTGTGTACATTGTTTTCCTTCATTGTCGCGCTAGGTTCTGCTATAAAGCTGAAAATAAACTACTCAAATCGATTACTGAGTGGCTTGTTCATCATAGGCTTGCTGGGCTTCGATAACATGCTCTATATTGCTTTCCGACCAATTCCTTATGCCCTCCAGCAATTCAATCAACGTTTTTCCAAGTGAGGTTAATGAGTATTCCACTTTCGGAGGCACTGTCGGATATACCTGACGACTCACCAAACCATCTCGTTCCAGTCCACGTAATGTCTGGGTCAGCATTTTCTGAGAAATACCGTCCAGTTCACGCCGTAACTCACCAAAGCGTTTTGTTTCTTCAGCAAGTGCACCTACTGTGAGTACGGTCCATTTGTCAGCAATACGGTCCAGCACCAGGCGCGTCGGGCAATTTTTATTGTAAACATCCCATATCGTCATTTTTGTTAGCCTATCCATTGTTCATCATCAGCTAATATCACCCGATACAACCAGCCTGAACTACAACCAGCCTTTTCTTTTAAAGTAGAGATAAGGTGCCATACCCGCAGCGACCATCAGTCCGATTGCCATGGGATAGCCATATTCCCAGTCTAACTCTGGCATGACATGGAAGTTCATACCATAAATACTTGCTACCAGAGTTGGTGGTAAAAAGACGACGGCCGCAATAGAGAAGATTTTAATAATCTGAGCTTGTTGAATGTTGATAAAACCCTGAGTTGAGTCCATCAGGAAGTTGATTTTATCGAACAGAAACGTAGTATGAGACATCAACGTTTCTAGATCTCGCAGGATTTCATATAAGGTTTCGCGTGACTCTGTCGCCTCGCGTAGATTTCTGAGCAGAAAGGAAATATCACGCTGGGTATCCATCAAACACAGACGAATCTTTCCGTTACTGTCTTCCAGCCTAGCCAGTTGGCTGATGCAGTCTTCCAGATCGGCCGCTTCATCTTCCAGCACTAAATGACTGACCCGTTCCAATTCACGATGAATATCTTCCAGATTATCGGCATGGTTTTCGACTTTCTGCTCCATCAGGGTAATCAATAACTCACGTGGTGTTTTACAGCTAATTTGCCCGCGACGCGCTCGCATCCGTAACAGACGGAAGTCACTCAGCTCACCATCACGAATCGCCACCAGCCGATCTTCCTGCAAAATGAAGGCAACAGAAACCGTGTGATGTCGCCCTTCTGAATACCCCAGAAATAAAGAATGCACATGCAGGCCATCCTGATCGGTAAAACAGCGGGCTGAAGCTTCGATTTCTTCAACATCATCCACATCCGGCACTTCATCACTAAACAATGTGCCAAGCAAAGCACGTTCATCATCGTCCGGTTCAAGCGCATCAATCCAATCAGCCTCTCGTAATTGCGCAGCAGAAATATCTCCTTCCACAGGGATTTCTTTGATCAGACCTTGTGCGATTTTGTACAGACGAAGCATGCATACTCCTCATTGCTTGTATTAAGGCGGGCGAGAGGAGCATTGTAACGTAATGCATGCGGAATGCCGATGACTTATCTATCGCAGTTTGAATAACTCCTGGTGAAACTGCTCTGGTCGAAAACCATGTTTGATAAAGTCTTTACGGATAGCCTCACCCAATGCCGGCGGCCCACAAAACCAGATGCTGGCAATACGCCAATCAGGCACCGTTTCACGGATACGCTCGGCATCCAGTAAGCCATCTTTTTCATCAATCAGTAAATGTAAGTTCACCTTTGACGCTTCAACATCGGCTGATAGCTTGTCTTTGATGGTATCGTTGATATGCATCGTAGGATGAAAGAAATCGATAACTTTACCGTCAGGCTGGTCTGCCAGTCGTTTCATGCGGGCAATAAAAGGTGTCATGCCAATACCAGCTCCCACCCAGATTTGACGTTGTTGGTCATCATTAAAATCAAACTCACCATACGGCCCTTCCATGGTGATCGGCATGCCAATAGTTAAACGTTCACTCAAGCGACTGGTGTGATCACCCAAAGCTTTGATAACAAATCGTATCAAACGGGTATCAGGATCCCAGGCAGAAGCAATCGTATAAGGATGCGGCCCTTCTTTTTTATCCGACATTGCAAAGGCAAACTGCCCTGCTTTATGCCCAGGCCACCCTTCATCCATTTTCACCGTTACTTCCATCAAACGCATATCTTCATGATGTTCAAGAGAAGTGATCACACCGTTAACTTTACGTTTGGCGCCAACCCGACCCAATAACACCCATATCGCAGAAAATGTTCCACTTGTCAGCAATACCGCCGTTAACCAACCAATCGGTTGAGACCAGTAATCGAAATTGAGCAAAATAATGGCATGAAAGACAAACAATAAATACGTGACAGCCAACAATGTATGTGTTTTAGCAAACCAGCGATAAGGGAAGCGCTTAATTAATGCTAAAACGATCAGCAATGCAGCTGCGTAAAAAGCCCACTCACCAATGGTTTCCGCCAGCCCTCGCTGTGAACGAAATAACCCTTCCCAAAAACCCAAGTCCGGACCATTTCCTCGAGGTCGACGCTCTGGTCGTTCAAGCCAACCCCAGCCGACCATCCACTTGGTGCCTTTTGCGAACCACCAATGCGATATCGCAAACACTAATGCGCTAATCCCCAACCACTTGTGCAGGCGGTACATTTTATCCAGACCATTAAAATACGGCTCAACCCATTTCGGCCTGAGAGCAAGCAACATGGCCACACTCATGACCGTGATGGCAATTACACCGCTATATTGAACAAATACCCTGCGAAAAGAAAAATAGCTGAAGGGATCAGGTAATAAGGTATCAGCCAATAACCACAACCCTGTGGGCACCAACAAAATTATCAGTAAGGCGTATTTAATCTTTTTCATAAAACTCAATCATCGTTAAATCAATCGCGCGAATATAAACGAGGCAAGGTTAAGGGAACGTTAACAAGAACCATTATTATTTATAGATTATGTAAATGCATTGATCTAAATCAGACGATTCACTCAGCAAAATAGCGTCAGCTTTATTACAATGGTTGAATTCACGCATCAGCGTGCTCAATAGAAAACAACATAGGATCGACACATGAAAGGCAGCCCAAAAGTTATTGAGTTACTCAATACTCTACTCGCAGGCGAACTGACGGCTATGGATCAATACTTCATTCATTCACGCATGTATGAAGACTGGGGCCTGACTCGCCTCTATAACCGCATCGCCCATGAAATGCAGGATGAAACCGAACACGCTGACCAAATGATCAAACGTATTCTGTTTTTGGAAGGCATGCCCGACCTGACGCACCGCGAGCCACTTCACGTCGGTCATAGTGTCAAAGAGATGCTGAAAAATGACCTCGACTTGGAATATGCCGTCGTCAAAAATCTGCGTGATGGTATTGCCTTATGTGAAGCCGAAAAAGACTTTGAGACCCGTAAAATGCTCAAACAACAGCTGGAAGATACCGAGCTGGATCACACTCACTGGTTAGAACAACAGCTTGGCCTGATTGAGAAAATGGGTCTGGAAAATTATCTACAAGCCATGACACTGGCAGAAGCGGAGTAATTCTCGGCAGATTGAGTAAGTTTCTAATTTGAAGCTATGTTCTTTTTATCAGCGAAAACAGGTAGTTTAAAAATAAGCTTTTGCTGAGAGAATCGAAGTGCCCTTTGCGCAGCCGAGCATCGGAAATCAGTTTGGATCAAACACGACGAGTGTCTGAGCGCAGCGAGTTTTCGGCGTGTTCCAAACTGATTGAGAAGCGCAGGGAACCCGATAGGGCAAGCTTTGGGCTGGCCTTTTTTGGTTCGTTTTTTGGCCACGCAAAAAATGAACGCCCCAGCGGCAGCGCCTGAAAGAAAGTAAACGATCATCAATACACGAAGATTTATCTTAGCTCTAAAGCCATTAGTTTCGTATTAATGACGAGTCAGGGAAATGCGTGCCCATTTCCCTAACCACCCTAGGGTACCCCACCGTGCTGGCCTGCGGCTTCACTGCGTTGCTCACTTTGTCTGGCGTCTGGTTAAAACTCGCTGCGCTCACAAATTTGTCTGGAACAAATTTGGACGCCGAAGGCGCCCGAAGGGTGAGTGGCATGAATGCCACGAATCAAACACTGACCAATCATGATCCAGATAAACCTCCGCTACTCATCAGCACAAACAGAGATTTGAAAAACTCCCCTTCTTACTATTGATCACCGCTCACAATTAGAGCCTTATTGGGTTTCCCAACCGCACTTGAAAACCACACCACTAACCCCATTTAACTCTCACCCACACCGCAACAAGCAGTGTTAATGACATCACTAAATAACAGCGAAAAAAGCTAAACGAAGAAACCATGAGCAAACAAGAACTCTTATATCGTGTCGAATTTATTCAAGCCGGCCAACGTTACGAACTCTACGCACGCGAGCTCAGCCAAGGCGGTTTGTTTGGCTTTATCGAGATAGGTGACTTCGTGTGGGATACCCACACCTCGGTAGTATTAGATCCCAGCCACGAAAAACTCAAAGACGAATTCGCTGATGTAACCCGCACCTATATTCCGATGCATGCGGTATTAAGAATTGATTCGGTCACAAAAAAAGGTTTAGCCAAGATCACCGAGTTTGATGGCAAAGTGACCCACTTTCCAAGCCCGATTTATACGCCAACCAATAAATAGAATTGCTTAAAAAAGTAGGTTGGGTTGAGCTTGTGAAAGCCAACAACTCCTGTGTCTTGATATATGTTGGGTTTCGTTCCTCTACCCAACCTACCCAAGTCATTATTTCGCCTTGATGGCGAGTCAGGGAAATGTTTGCCCATTTCCCTAACAACCCTAGGGCACCCCACCGTGCTGGCCTGCGGCTCCACTGCGTTGCTCACTTTATCTGGTGATTGGTTAAAACTCGCTACGCTCACAAATTTGTCTGGAACAAATTTGGACGCCGGAGACGCCCGAAGGGTGAGTGGCATGGATGCCACGAATCAAACACTAACCAGTCGTTATCCAGACAAAGCTGCGCTACTCGTCAGCACAGACGAGGTCTTTGAGAGCAGCACCTAAATCTGGAAAGTATTGAAGCGCCCTTTGCGCAGCCGAGCATCGGAAATCAGTTTGGATCAAACACGACGAGTGTCTGAGCGCAGCGAGTTTTCGTCGTGTTCCAAACTGATTGAGAAGCGCAGGGAACCCGAAGGGCAAGCAGTGGGCTGGCCTTTTTTGGTTCGTTTTTTGGCCACGCAAAAAATGAACGCCCCAGCGGCAGCCTGTGAAAGAAAGTAAAGGATCATCAATATACGAAGGGTAGTCTTAGCATTATAAGGCGTTATTTCGCCTTGATAGCGAGTCAGGGAAATGCGTGCCCATTTCCCTAACAACCCTAGGGCACCCCGCAGTGCTGGCCTGTGGCTCCACTGCGTTGCTCACTTTGTCTGGTGGCTGGTTAAAGCTCGCTGCGCTCACAAATTTGTCTGGAACAAATTTGGACGCCGGAGGCGCCCGAAGGGTGAATCACATGGATGTGACATATTCAATTAAATGAACGCCCCGCGGCAGCGTGAGAAGGTAGAAAAGGAGACATCTTTGGACCAAGTTGGCCGAACCTTGATACACAGAACTGCTCCCAAAATAGTAATTTAGAAAACTGATTTCTTAATTTTGGTCACCAAAATCACAAATTCGTTTGTACTTATCCGAATTCTTAACTTATAATAAACTTAAGTGGATTGGGGGAGCCCGGTCGGCGCTACAGCCTCGGTGAGTTTCATCGGGGCTTTTCGCTATCTGGAATTGGGAAAATCTTCATCCCAACACCTTTATAGCCATCTCCAGCCTTTTCCCTACCACCATCACAAAAGAATTTTTTCTCTAGAACTTCAAACGCTCTGTTGTTCTGTCCGGGTTTAAGTAAATTGAGCCCTATTGGTCTAGCAACGAGATCTGCTAACTGTAAGCCTGAAGACATTGCCTTTTTATCTGCAAACAAAATATCGAAAGGCAATATGCTGCCAAGTCTGTTGCTGCCATCACAAACACGCCTGAATTCAAGTTCTAGCTCTTTATCTTCTTTTTTGCCTCGACACTCAACAACAACGTGTGTTTTTTTATCGTGCTGGCCCTTTTCTATAAGAAACTCATACAGAGTTTCTATACAAGAAGCCAGTGCAATATGGTATGGGTTAGCATCTTCTTCTGCCTGCTTTTTCAGCACTCTTTTATCAATAGTACAACTAATTAATATAAAATTACTGTACTCAATGATTTCTGTCAGTCCATCTAAAAACTGATATTTTTCTTCTCTACTTCGAAAAATATTAAACGCACCTTTTTCCTTACGTATCTCATTTTCATGTAAAACAACTTGATCGTGTCCGAAATAGTTAAATTTGAATTTTTCAAGAGCAGGAACAATAGCTTCACTGTAATGGCGTTTATGAAATACACAAAAAGCGAGAACAAAAATTGGATATTGCTCATCAATACTTAAGAGGCTATGGTCACCACTTTCATCAACATAAACAATATACTTGCTGAACGGAGTCTCGATAATAGGTTCAGGCCTGTCTAGTTCTAATTGGCTTGCCTCTTCCATTCCAAAAAGTGGTAGTTGATTATTATCGTCACTCATAGCAAAAGCCTACCTCTTCTTTACTGGTCTCTGCCACCCACTAACCGTCTTCTGCTTAGACACCGTCAATGTTAACTCACCAGCAGGAGCATCCTTCCGAATAGTAGACCCAGCCCCAATAGTTGCCCCATCCTCAACAGTCACCGGTGCGACCAACTGCGTATCTGAGCCCACAAACACCCGATCCCCAATCACGGTACGGTGCTTATTGGCTCCATCATAATTACAGGTAATGGTACCGGCACCGATATTCACATCGACCCCCATATCGGTATCACCAATATAGCTTAAATGATTGATTTTAGAACCTAACCCGATATTGGCATTTTTAATTTCTACGAAGTTACCGACTTTAGCTTTGGCAGCTAAATTGGTACCCGGACGTAAACGGGCATAAGGACCTACCGAACAGTTAGCACCCACTTCGGCATTCTCAATAATGCTATTGGGTAAAATTTCTGCCCCTTCATGAATGATGCTGTTGATGATGATGCAGTTGGCACCGATGGTGACATCATTTGCTACGGTATTGTTACCTTCAAAGATCACATTCACATCGATGGTAATGTCTTGTCCAACCGTCAGTTCACCTCGAATATCCACACGAGCCGGATCACGCATGGTGACGCCTGCCATCATTAATTCTGTGGCTTTTTTCTGCTGATAATAACTTTCCAGTTCGGCCAGTTGTACACGGTTGTTTACACCCGCTACTTCCTGCTCGTCTTCACAGGTGATGGAGTCGATCTCCATGCCTTCTTCCACAGCTTTGGCAATAAGATCCGTCAGGTAATATTCGCCTTGAGCATTATTGTTATCAAGTTGTGATAAAGCGCTGTTTAACCATTTTGCTGGAATACACATAATGCCGGTATTCACTTCGTTAATTTCACGGGTTTCTTCGTTGGCGTCTTTTTCTTCGGTAATCATCAGCATACGACCGGTGACATCACGTACGATACGACCATAACCGGTAGGGTCATCTAGTACGGTGGTCAGTACTTTAAGCGTATTAACATCACCTTCATGAATTAATGCTTCAAGGGTATCTTTTTCAATCAATGGCACGTCGCCATATAAAACTAATACCTGATCACTCTCCTGATAAAAGGCTTTAGCTTGTTCAACCGCATGGCCTGTTCCCTTTTGCTCTAGTTGCATAGCGGTATCGATAGCTCGTTGCTGCAGGTAAGGCACCACTTCATCAGCACCACTGCCACAGACCACAGCAAGTTGGCTGGGATTGAGTTGTTTGGCGGTATCAATCACGTGTTGGAGTAAAGGTTTATTAGCGAGTGTGTGCATGACTTTCGGTTTAGCCGACTTCATGCGAGTGCCTTTACCGGCAGCGAGGATGATAATGCTCAGGCTCATAGGGTGTTCCGTTGTTTTGATAATGGGGTTAAGTTTAGCAGACAATAGATAAAAAAAAGGCCGTCACGAAGACAGCCTTTTTTATTTTTTGCAGTGAAAGACTAACGTCCTTTACTGCTCGATCTCAGTCGCTCGATTGCACGCAGTTGCGCCATTGCTTCAGCCAGTTCTTTCTGAGCTTCTGCAAAGTCACGTTTGGCTGAGCCATCGTTAATTGCTTTTTCTGCATCCGCTTTCGCTTGTAATGCAGCCGCTTCATCAACGTCAGCAGCACGTAATGCGGAGTCAGCCAGCACAGTAACAACGTGTGGTTGAACTTCCAGCATGCCGCCAGAAACGTAAAACTGCTCTTCTTCGCCGTTGTCTTTTAAGACACGAACTTCACCTGGTTTAAGGCGAGTCAGCATAGGTGTGTGACGAGGGTAAATACCCACTTCACCCAACACAGCTGATGCAAAGACAGCTTGTGCCAGACCTGAAAAGATCTGTTTCTCTGCGCTTACGATATCAACATGGATAGTCATAGCCATGTTTACCTCCCAGGGGATTAGTACTTCTTAGCTTTCTCGACAGCTTCTTCGATGCTACCTACCATGTAGAACGCTTGTTCTGGTAGTGAATCGTAGTCGCCATTCAGAATGCCTTGGAAGCCAGCAATCGTGTCTTTCAGAGAGACGTATTTACCAGGTGCACCAGTAAAGACTTCTGCTACGAAGAACGGTTGTGACAAGAAACGCTGAATCTTACGAGCACGTGCTACTGTCAATTTATCTTCTTCTGACAGTTCGTCCATACCCAGGATCGCGATAATGTCTTTCAGTTCTTTATAACGTTGCAATGTACCTTGAACGCCACGAGCCACGTTATAGTGTTCGTTGCCCACAACTAATGGATCTAACTGACGTGAAGTTGAATCTAACGGATCGATCGCTGGGTAGATACCTAATTCAGCAATTGAACGTGACAATACAACAGTCGCGTCTAAGTGAGCGAAGGTCGTTGCTGGTGATGGGTCAGTCAAGTCATCCGCAGGTACGTATACCGCTTGGATAGAGGTGATAGAACCTGTCTTCGTAGAAGTGATACGTTCTTGCAGAACACCCATTTCTTCAGCCAGTGTTGGTTGGTAACCTACCGCAGAAGGCATACGACCTAACAACGCTGATACTTCAGTACCGGCCAATGTGTAACGGTAGATGTTATCAACGAAGAACAGTACGTCACGGCCTTCATCACGGAAAAATTCCGCCATAGTCAGACCCGTTAAGGCAACACGCAGACGGTTACCAGGTGGCTCATTCATCTGACCGTAAACCAGTGATACTTTGTCGATAACGTTTGAATCTGTCATTTCATGATAGAAGTCGTTACCTTCACGAGTACGTTCACCTACACCCGCGAATACTGAGTAACCGCTGTGCTCGATCGCGATGTTACGAATCAGTTCCATCATGTTAACGGTTTTACCTACACCGGCACCACCGAACAGACCGACTTTACCACCTTTAGCGAATGGGCAAACCAGGTCGATAACTTTGATACCTGTTTCCAGTAATTCATTACTGGCCGCTAATTCGTCAAATGACGGTGCTTTACGATGGATACCCCAACGCTCTTCTTCACCGATGTCGCCTTTTTCGTCAATAGGATTACCTAAGACGTCCATGATACGACCTAATGTTTTTTTACCAACCGGTACGCTAATCGCTTTACCTGTGTTGGAAACTGCTAAATCACGCTTCAGACCATCTGTTGTACCCATGGCAATTGCGCGAACAACACCGTCACCTAGTTGTTGTTGAACTTCCAGCGTTAAGCCAGCTTCTTCAACCAGGAGGGCGTCATATACTTTAGGCAGGCTGTCACGTGGGAATTCCACGTCGACGACCGCGCCGATAATTTGAACAATCTTTCCAGAGCTCATCTCGCTTCCTCTTAATATCTTCTATATCAGTTATACCGCAGCGGCACCTGCAACAATCTCGGAGATCTCTTGCGTAATCGCAGCTTGTCGAGCTTTGTTGTAAACCAATTGCAAGTCATCAATAAGATCACCTGCATTGTCGCTCGCATTTTTCATTGCGATCATTCGAGAGGCTTGCTCGCAGGCAATATTCTCGACAACACCTTGGTAAACTAATGATTCGATGTAACGAACGAGCAGGTCGTCAAGTACATCTTTTGCATCAGGTTCGTAAATGTAATCCCAGTGATGGGAAAGCTCTTCGCTCGGCTTCTCAGGCTTGGCCGGTAACAACCGTACAATTTTGTTGTCCTGAGTCATGGTGTTCACAAACTCATTGTATACAAAATACAGGCTGTCAATCTGGCCTTCGTTATAAGCATCCAGCATTACCTTAACAGTACCAATCAACTCATGCGCTTGTGGCGCATCACCTAATTGCACTTTCTGACTGACAAGGTTGACGGGCAGTCTTTTAAAGAAAGTCGATGCTTTCTGGCCAATAGCACAGACATCGACTTCCATACCTGCATCCAACTTCGTTTTGATATCTTTCAAAACGGATTTAAACAGGTTGTTATTCAGACCGCCACATAGTCCGCGATCAGACGAAACCACAATATATCCAACACGTTTCGTTTCTGCACGGTCCTGTAAGTACGGATGTTTGTACTCTGGATGTGCGAACGCTAAATGCTGAATAACGTTGTAAATTTTGTCTGCATAGGGACGTGTCGCTGCCATGCGATCTTGAGCCTTACGCATTTTACTCGCAGCAACCATCTCCATCGCAGAAGTAATTTTCTGCGTATTTTTGATGCTGCCAATTTGAGTCCGTATCTCTTTACCGCTAGCCATGACTTATGCTCCGATTACCAGCTACCAGTTTTTTTAAAGCTCTCAATTGCAGTTTTCATTTGCGCTGCAATATCGTCATTAAAGTTACCGGTTTCGTTAATAGTTGCCATCAAGTCAGCTTGGTTTGAATGCATATTAGCTAATAAAGCAGCTTCGAAATCGCCAACTTTATTCACTTCAACGTCATCCAGGAAACCTTCGTTAGCTGCGAACAGCGATACCGCCATTTCAGCCACTGACAGAGGTTGATATTGTTTCTGTTTCATCAGTTCAGTAACACGTTGACCACGGTTGATTTGTGAACGTGTTGCTTCATCAAGATCAGATGCGAACTGAGCAAACGCTGCCAATTCACGATACTGAGCTAAGTCAAGACGGATACCGCCACCCAGCTTCTTGATGATTTTAGTCTGAGCTGCACCACCAACACGAGATACCGACAGACCAGCGTTAATCGCAGGACGGATACCTGAGTTGAACAAGTCAGTTTCAAGGAAGATCTGACCGTCAGTAATCGAAATAACGTTAGTCGGTACGAACGCAGATACGTCACCCGCTTGTGTTTCGATGATAGGCAATGCAGTTAATGAACCTGTTTTACCTTTAACAGCACCGTTAGTTTCTTTTTCAACGTAGTCTGCGTTAACACGAGCAGCACGTTCTAACAGACGTGAGTGAAGGTAGAAAACGTCACCAGGATAAGCTTCACGACCAGGTGGGCGACGTAATAACAGAGATACCTGACGGTATGCCCATGCTTGTTTAGTTAAGTCATCATAAATGATCAGAGCATCTTCACCTTTATCACGGAAGTACTCACCCATCGAGCAACCTGCATAAGGTGCAATAAATTGCAGCGCAGCAGAGTCTGATGCAGAAGCAGCAACGATGATGGTGTGATCTAAGGCACCGTGTTCTTCTAACTTACGAACAACGTTAGCAATAGAAGATGCTTTTTGACCAACAGCCACGTAGATACATTTAACGCCTGTACCTTTTTGGTTGATGATGGTGTCGATAGCAATCGCTGTTTTACCAGTTTGGCGGTCACCGATAATCAGCTCACGCTGGCCACGACCGACTGGAATCATAGAGTCAACTGATTTCAAACCAGTTTGGATGGGTTGATCAACCGATTGACGAGCGATAACGCCAGGCGCTACTTTCTCAATTGGAGAAGAGCTTTGTGCGTTGATATCACCTTTACCATCAATTGGTTTACCTAGTGAGTCAACAACACGACCTAACAGTGCTTCGCCTGTTGGTACTTCAAGAATACGACCAGTACATTTAACTTTGTCGCCTTCAGAAATGTGTTGGTAAGCACCCAGAATAACGGCACCTACTGAGTCACGCTCAAGGTTAAGGGCCATACCAAACGTGTTACCTGGGAATTCAAGCATTTCCCCTGACATCACATCTGCTAAGCCATGAATACGAACGATACCGTCGGTAACACCGACTACGGTACCTTCTGTACGCGCTTCAGTGGCCCCTTCAAAGCTTTCGATACGCTTTTTGATCAGGTCACTGATTTCTGCTGAATTCAGTTGCATCTCTGTTTCCTCTATAAACGGGCCGCTTATGTAATAGCGTTGGCCAGTCTGTTCAGTTTACCCACGGCAGAACCGTCGATTACCATATCGCCAGCTCGAATAATTGCACCACCCAGTAAGCTTTCATCAATGGTCGTATTTAATGTAATGTCACGGCCCAGACGTGCTTTCAGAGCGGCAGAAATTTTAGCGGCCTGCTCTTCCGTCAAAGGACGTGCTGAAATTACATCAGCAGTCATTAATTTTTCAGCTTCTTCACGTAATGCTTCGAAGAGAACGGTAATATCTGTCAGTAATAACAGACGGTTATTTTCTGCCAACAACAACAGAAAGTTGCGTGCATCGGCTGTCATTGCATCGCCAGCAATCTCTGCCAACAAATCAACAGCCTGCTCGTCACTTACTGCAGGGCTAGTGATAATGGATTGCATTTCTGGTTCTAAAACACATTGTGCTAAAACCGCAAGCAGGTCAGACCACGCCTTCAACTCGCCTTTTTCCTGCGCGATAGAAAATACCGCGTTGGCATAGGGGCGAGCGATGGTTATTGCTTCTGCCATCCTAACATTCCTCTAGATTTGGCTAACCAATTCGTCAAGCAAATCGGTGTGTGCCTTTTCATCAATTTCACGGCCGACAATTTTACTGGCACCAGCCAGCGCAATACTGCCAACTTGTGACTTCAACTCGTCACGAGCACGGTTTGCTTCCTGTTCAATCTCAGCTTTCGCAGCTGTCAGGATTCGCTCACCTTCAACACGGGCATTGTCTTTTGACTCGTCCACGATTTGATTACCACGTTTGGTTGCTTGAGCTACGATTTCATTCGCTTGCTCTTTCGCTTCGTGGATCACTTGCTGTGCACGTTTTTCAGCCAACTCTTGCTCATGTCTACCACGCTCTGCAGCTGCCAGACCGTCAGCAATTTTCTTTTTACGCTCTTCAAGCGCTTGCATGATAGGTGGCCATACATACTTCATGCAGAAGGCAATGAAGATCGCAAAAGCGATCATCTGGCCTATGATGGTTGCATTGATATTCATGCCTGTACCTCTAATTTATCGCTAATGGGAAGTTATAAATCTTAACCAGCCACTGCGAACAGAACGTACATAGCCAAACCAACAGCAATCATAGGTACCGCGTCAACCAGACCAGCAACCAGGAAGAACTGTGTACGTAACATTGGAACTAATTCAGGTTGGCGAGCAGCAGCTTCTAAGAAACGACCACCTAATAAACCAACACCAATAGCCGCACCCAGTGCGCCCAAGCCGATCATCAAAGCACCAGCAATATAAACTAAACCCATATCCATTTTTTTCTCCTACAAAAAGTAAAGACTAAAAACAAAAAGTTAAAAACCCAACAAACATCAATGATGTTCTTGATGTGCCATATCCAGATATACCGTTGTCAGCACCATAAAGATAAATGCCTGTAACGTGATAATCAGAATATGGAAAATCGCCCAGCCGATCTGTAACAGACCAGCAAAAGATCCCATCATAATACCTGCGCTATACATAGTCGCAATCAGGATGAATACCATTTCACCGGCATACATATTGCCGAACAGTCGTAAACCTAATGAGAACGGTTTTGACAATAATGTAACGGTTTCCAGAATCAAGTTAATTGGCAGCGCCCATTTACCAAAAGGCTGGAAGGCTAATTCACCCAGGAAACCACCTGTACCCTTAATCTTAAAGCTGTAAAACAGCATTAAGGCAAACACTAACAGCGCCATGCCTAATGTGGCATTTGGATCAGTCGAAGGTACGATTTTGAAGAACACATGATGCGGATCTGCACCAAACATTGCCGCAGCACCTTGAGCCACCGCCATTGGAATCAAATCAACAGGCAGTAAGTCCATTAAGTTCATCAGGAATATCCAGACGAAAATGGTCAGAGCAAGAGGAGCTACAAGGTTATTTTTACCACCGGAGAAAGACCCTCTCACAGTGTCATCGATGAAGTCGATAATCATTTCAGCAAAGTTTTGCATGCCGGTAGGGATACCAGCAGAAGCTTTTTTAGCAGCGCTGCGGAAAAACCACATCATCAGTGCGCCTAATAGGAGAGACATAAACATCGTATCGACGTTAATTGCCCAGAATCCCATTTTAGCGGCTTCTTCTGCTGAGGTAGCAAAGCCCCAGTCGCCGTTCGGAGCCCAAACTCCAGGCTCAATTTGTACTTGTTTCTGACCAAACGTCAGATTCTGAAGGTGATGCTTGATATATTCTGATGTAGTAATTGTTTCACTAGCCATGTCGGTTTCAAGCCCGGTTAGTATGTCCCATAAACAACATCATCTGTGTCGCTGTAAAGCCAAGCATCAACGCTACAATATTCATCTCTAACAAAATAATGCCAGTGGTAAACATTACAATCGTATTCAGCCAGCGTTCAGCTACACATCTGTATGCTCTACTTAAATTTCTCTCGGCATCTGCTCTTGCAGTCTCCACTGCTCGCAGGATATGCCAAATCATCAAGAGCGTATTGATGATTGCAATGATGCTGCCAAAACCAGCTGCAATTGCGCTCTCAAAACCACTTGACCAAGAGGCGAAAAGTACAACTAGTGCCCACATGGCAACCTGCCACCACACAACACGTTTGAGTGGTTGCAATCTAGTTAACTGTTCCATTTTTTCCACTTGGATTTAGTCTTTGCGTTAAGCAAATCATGGCATTATATAGACGTATACTTAGCCGGGTCAACGACAATTATCGACTTCAATACGATATTCACTACTCGTGTCAGGATACAGAATCCTGACTATTGGAACTCAGTTCTCAACTTAGATCATTGGCTATCCTAGCTATATCTTAATCTGTACTCAGATTGATCCATTTTCTAGGCAACTTCCTGTGTTAGTCTCGTTGGCAAAGCCAGTCCTTTCGGGGACAGTTTAAATTTCTCACAATGTGCCAGATAAAGTTTTTTCAGTTCTTCTTCACCCATCAGATTGCCAGCTTCATCACGATAACTGATATTTCCAGCCACTGGTTCACCCTGCCATCTTTTTTCAATGGCTGTACGCTCACTTTGTGTTTTGAACCAAGCAATGAACTCATTGGCTTTTGCCAGTAAACGATAACTTGATGCCCAGGCATTAACAGCCATCGTATAGTAATAGGGCTGATCCGCAATATTGCCAGGAATAATTTCAATCTTGTTATACCATGGACTAGCCGGGTTTTTACTGGCCCAGTGATAAATTGGGAGATCGACGCCAAACGCATCTACAACAGCATCAGCAAGACAGTGATGTATTCTGGACTGATCGGAATAAGCAATTAAATTCTCTAACATTACCTTTCCATCAGGTTTATTTTCATTGCTGCTCCAGCGTATTCCCTTTTTATCTAATAATTCAACAGCAGCCGGGTCATTAATGATGCCAAGGACTTTTCCATCCAAATCCTTGAGTCCATTGATCCTATTATCACCTTTACGTCTCGCTAAAACCCAATGGAGGTATGTGTAGGCTTCAGAATAAGCGACATTGTCATATTCAGCCGATGGCGGCAATGCACTAATCACAATATCTGCAGGTGGTTCACCAAATTTCTTTCCGGCGGTGAGTAATTCGGTACACATATCCCACGGGGCTTCAATAAATTCACACTCTACGCCGAGATATCTGGCAAATGCCTTAGCATAATCTATATCCAAGCCCTCAAGTGGTTCGCCTAATTTCTCGCGAAAAGATAAACCAACAAAATTGGGTTCAACAGCGACTCGTAATTTTCCACGGCTCAAAATATCATCCAGTTGATCGTGGGCTGCATCAGGCACCAGATACAATTTTTTTAAGGTATTATCAAAAGCCCCTATCGCTTTGTCGATATTGGCATTCTGAATATCGATCTCATCCAAACCTGAACTCATCTCTTCCACAACATCATTAATGATGCGGTTTTTACCCTTTATACGCTCCATGGAACCCGAACTTAAATCCAGCGTTTCAAAAATGACGGCCGTGTTATTCATAACAAGTCGGAGTTGATCACTGATCGATTGGAATAGCTGCGTTAATTGTGCCGTAGCAGCTTGTATGACCTCGACGAAATTGTCGAGCCGTTGTTTATTGGTCTGACTGATATTTTGTAATTCATCGTTGACCACTGTGAAATCAAGCTGTTTAGCTGCTTGCTGAGCCTGTTCCATGGTCACAGAAGCAAGTCGTCTTACTTCATCGGCCACAACCGCAAACCCCCTGCCATGTTCTCCCGCTCTGGCAGCTTCAATCGCTGCGTTTAAGGCTAGCAAATTAACGCCTTTTCCGATTTCTAAAATACCGTCTAACACATCAGTAACACTATGAGATTTTTCGGCAAGCGTCTGACTGATCTGCTCCATCGCTTCACTAACAGAAGTGTTTACCTCTTTCACTTCAACATCAATTTGTGACTGTAAAGCACCTACCGTTGAGTTTGAGCTATTTAAATAATCATTTGCCATATTCAGTTCAGCATCAAGCTTGCTTGTTCGCTGACTGATTTCAGATAAAAAGTTGTCTTGTACTTCCAAAGCACGAAAAATCTGGCGTGATAATTGTGATGTTTGAGAGCTGACTAACTGTAAAGCTCGGTAGAACCGTTTTTCATCTTCACTAAAAGCCACCTCTTCAACAGGGGCTTCCATCACTTGTGTATCTTCCAGTGACTGTTTAGAAGCAGGATTGCTAAGAATTCTTCTTAATAAACTCATTGGCTAATATTCCAAATACATGGGCATGTATTTGGTTTATGCAATAGCCAGTCCAATCCCTGGTTATATTTTCTAGACTTTAAAAATAGCTAATACCAATCAGTTAAACCATAAAAAAGTAAGCGCACACTCACCTTTGAGTCTCTAAATTTTAATGAATTTAGATATCAATCTTTTTTTGAGGATGAAATTATATTTAACAAGACTTATTGCTCATCAACCGTGGTTAACGCACCAGAGGAATGCAAAGTTTCATTTTTTGTGCATTCACTGAGTCAATTCAGAAAATAAGCAGCTTATGCACCGATTTGCTTCATCAGATTTTTTAACTCATCAATGTTGGCATAATCAAAAACAAGCTTACCTTTACCATTAGCTCGATGTTTTATGCTAATTCCTTTGCCTAACTTATTGGCAATTCGCTTTTCTAGCTCTTCGATATCCGCTTGCATGACAACTGGCTCAGCTTTTTTCTCTGGTGAAGGCTTTAGAATGCGTCTGATCAGCTGTTCTGTTTCTCTGACAGACAATACCTTTTCTACAATTTGCTTAGCCGCTTCTGATTGAACAGTACCTTCAAGCCCCAGCAAGGCTCGGGCATGACCCATCTCAATATCGCCATTTTCCAGCATACGTTTAACATCATCATTCAGATTACGTAATCGCAATAAATTAGTCACCGTAGCACGAGACTTACCAACCGCTTCTGCCGCCTGCTGATGGGTCATTTCAAACTCTTCACGCAAACGGAATAAAGCATTAGCTTCTTCCATCGGGTTGAGGTTTTCACGCTGAATATTTTCAATCAAGGCCATGGCAATGGCACTTCTGTCAGACACGTCACGAATTAATACGGGTACTTCCACAAGCCCCGCCATTCTAGATGCTCGCCAACGGCGTTCACCAGCCACTATTTCATATTTACCTTCACCGATAGGGCGAACAACAATTGGCTGGACTAGTCCCTGAGCACGGATAGAGTCGGCCAGTTCTTCCAGAGACTCTTGAGACATATCAATACGTGGCTGATATTTGCCCGGTTGAATCATATCAAGAGGAAAATGTTGCAAACTATCATCTAGATTTGCGTTTTCTTCCTGATGAACATCTGCAAGCAAGGCATCTAGCCCTCGTCCCAAACCTCTTTTTTTACTCATTCTCTATCAACCTTGTCATTTAGCACTTTGCTTTTGTCGTCGCATAAATTCACTGGCTAGCGCCATGTAAGCAATCGACCCTCTAGAGGCCCGGTCATAATTCAATACAGGTAATCCATAACTAGGCGCTTCAGCTAACCTGACGTTTCTTGGAATAATCGAGTGAAAAACCTTTGCGTCAAAATGGCTAATCAATTGCCGAGAAACCTCATTGGCAAGATTATTCCGAGCATCAAACATGGTTCTTAATAATCCGGTGACTTCCAGATTTGGGTTGGCTCGCTGTTTTACCCGTTCAATCGTTTTCAGTAATGACGATAAACCTTCAAGTGCATAATATTCGCATTGAATCGGAATCAAAACACCCTGTGCTGCAACCAACGCATTGACGGTAAGCATACTCAATGAGGGCGGACAGTCAATCAGAATGTAATCATACTTATCACGTGTTGACTCAAGCGCAAGACGTAAACGATGCTCTCGTAGCTTAATCTCCAGTAACTCGACCTCTGCCGCCGTTAAATCTGCGTTGGTCGGCATGACATCAAAGCCAATTTCATCGGGTCGAATAATGGCATCAACTGCACGCGCCTCAGCCATGATCACTTCATAACTGCTGTTTTCTATCTGATTTTTATCCAGCCCGCATCCTGTTGTCGCATTTCCCTGCGGGTCAAGATCAATGAGCAAGACTTTTTTACCATAATCGGCCAGTGACGCTGCCAGATTAACTGTTGTGGTCGTTTTACCCACCCCTCCTTTCTGGTTGGTCACCGCAAAGATATCGCCCATACTTAGTCTTAATCCTTGATAAGTCTTACTAAATGTCTTTCACCATCACACTCAGGCACGTTTAAAGATATGACATCGTGCAAATGAAAGTCTGTAGATTCAAATGCTAATTCTTCTTCTGGATAAGTGCCTTTCATCAGCACTAATCTGCCACCCTCTTCGCAATGAGAACCGGCAAGCTGAATAATGTCATCAATACTGGCAAATGCCCGAGCCGTGATAATAGCAAATTTAGGTAAAGATACCTGTTCTACACGCCCATGCACAACCGTGACATTATCTAAGGCAAGTTCTGCTTTGACTTGTTGTAAAAAACGCGTTTTTTTTGAGTTACTATCAAGTAAGGTGACCCGCGTTTGCGGTTGGCAGATAGCAACGGGCACACCAGGTAAGCCTCCTCCGGTCCCTACATCTAATAATGATGTTGATGTGATATAAGGCAATACCGAGAGACTATCAATAATATGACGCGCCATCATTTGCTCAGGCTCGCGAATGGAAGTCAGGTTGTATACCTTGTTCCATTTATGTAACAACATCACGTAAGCGACAAGTTCCTGGCATTGTTCGTCGGCTAACGTTAGTCCAAGTAACTCACATCCACGCTCTAACTGGTTTAATAGACTTTGCTCAAGCATTAACTCGCTTCGCTCATTCCGCTACGCTTTAAATGCACTAATAATAGTGAGACTGCGGCGGGCGTCACGCCTGAAATTCGTGCAGCCTGACCTAAATTTCCTGGCCTTGCCTGTTCTAGTTTCTCACGAACTTCATTAGACAAACCACGAACGTTTTTATAGTCCATATCCAGTGGCAATTCTGTGTTCTCATGGCGTTGCAAACGTTCGATCTCATTTTGCTGACGATCAATGTAACCCGAATATTTAGCCTGAATTACCACCTGCTCAGCTACATCATCAGCAATATCTTGCTCTTCACCCATCAAATCAAGCAGTCCTGCATAATCCACTTTCGGGCGTCGCAGTAATTCTTTTGCTGAAGCAACTTTATTCAGTTTCTCACCTAAGACTTGTTCAGCTCTTTCTTGATCCACTTTTTCCGGTACAAACTTATAGCTGTCCAGGCGGGCATTTTCTTTGGCGACAGCATCCTGCTTCTCATTGAATACCGCCCAGCGCTCGTCATCTACCAACCCAAGTTGACGGGCAATTGGTGTCAGGCGGATATCCGCATTGTCTTCGCGAAGCATCAAACGATATTCAGCGCGGCTGGTGAACATACGATAGGGCTCACGAGTACCCGATGTAATTAAATCATCAATCAGTACGCCCATATAGGCCTCATCACGACGCGGATACCACTGTTCTTCACCACGTGCCTGTAATCCCGCATTAAGACCTGCAATCAGACCTTGTGCACCAGCTTCTTCATAACCCGTTGTACCATTAATCTGACCAGCAAAAAATAATCCAGCCATGTGTTTGGTTTCTAACCAGGGATGTAAATCACGTGGGTCGAAGAAGTCATACTCAATCGCATAACCTGGTCTGGTAATGTGCGCATTTTCCAAACCTTTCATCGAACGGACAATTTCATATTGCACATCAAACGGCAGGCTTGTTGATATGCCGTTGGGATAGACTTCACCACATTCCAGACCTTCTGGCTCCAGGAAAATCTGATGGGACTGACGATCAGCAAAACGAACGACTTTATCTTCTATTGAAGGACAATAACGCGGGCCAATACCTTCAATCTCGCCGCTATACATAGGCGAGCGGTCCAGGTTATTTCTAATCACATCATGAGTACGTTCATTGGTATGCGTGATAAAACAAGAGATTTGTCGAGGATGATGCTCAGCTTTACCTAAGAAAGAAAAAACAGGGATCGGTGTATCACCGGGTTGTTCGGTCAGTTCTGAGAAATTAATACTATTGATATCAATACGTGGTGGTGTACCGGTTTTTAAGCGATCAACTCTAAAAGGTAAAGCACGCAGGCGTTGGGATAAAGCAATGGAAGCAGGATCTCCAGCGCGACCACCTTGATGATGTTGTAAGCCAATATGAATTAAACCGCCAAGAAAAGTCCCCACAGTTAACACAACGGCTTTAGCAGAGAAGCGTAAACCCGCTTGTGTCACTACACCAACAACGCGATCATTTTCCACAACAAGATCATCGACTGGTTGCTGGAATATATATAGATTGGGTTGATTTTCCAGGTAAGCCCGCACTGCCGCTTTATAACGAATACGATCGGCCTGAGCACGTGTTGCTCTTACTGCGGGTCCTTTGCTGGAGTTCAATGTACGAAATTGAATACCCGCTCTATCAGCGGCTTTTGCCATAATCCCGCCCATGGCATCAATTTCTTTGACCAGATGACCTTTACCAATACCACCGATTGCTGGATTACAACTCATTTGCCCCAGTGTCTCGATGTTTTGCGTCAATAGTAGCGTCTTCACACCTTGACGTGCAGACGCTAAAGCCGCTTCAGTCCCGGCATGACCACCGCCAACAACGATGACCTCGTAATGATCCTGGAAACTCATATCACACCAACAATCTAAAAAATAAAGAGGGTAATTTTAACATGCTGTTAATAATGTTTGCCTATAATTCAAACGTTTATCTTACGAACCACTGAGGACATTATGGAAAAAAACCGTGGCATTAAGCGCTTACTCTTCGCTCTGGTCTATTCATGGCAAGGTCTGATCTCAGCCTTGAAACACGAAGAAGCCTTTCGTCAGGAGTTTTTTGCGTTTGTTTTTTTAACCGCTATCAGCTTTTATCTTGATGTCACCGCGGTCGAACGGTTACTAATGATTTCCAGTGTTGTTTTAGTGATGATCGTTGAAGTATTGAACTCGGCCATTGAAACTGTTGTTGATCGTGTCAGTACAGATAAACACAAATTATCTGGCCGAGCGAAAGACTATGGTTCTTTTGCTGTGTTAATGACCATTTTGATTGCTACTGCTACCTGGCTGACTATTTTGATTTAGCATCTATTCTATAAGACACCACCATTAATAAGATGCCAAACACAATCATCGGTAAACAGAGAATTTGGCCCATCGTTAACCAGTCAAACGCTAAATAGCCATACTGAGCATCAGGAATACGAACAAACTCGATGATAAAGCGGAAAAACCCATATCCCAGCAAGAACAAACCAGAAACCGCCGCTTTCGGTCTCGGTTTTGAAGAAAACCACCATAAGATGATAAACAATAAGACACCTTCTAATGCTGCTTCATAAAGCTGTGAAGGATGTCTTGGTAATGGCCCCGCACCAGGAAAAACCATTGCCCAGGGTACATCACTGATTTTTCCCCATAATTCACCATTAATAAAGTTACCAATACGACCAAACATCAAACCGATCGGTACCATCGGTGCAATAAAATCACTGATCTCAAAAAAAGATTTCCCGGTTTTTCTACCAAACCACCAAAAGGCTGCCAGCACACCCAGTAAACCACCATGGAACGACATACCGCCCTGCCAGATTTTGAACAGATTCAGTGGGTTTTCCAGGTTAGCCTGCAAGTCATAAAAAATGGCATAGCCTAAACGACCACCAATAATGACACCGACCGCACCATAAAAAAGTAAGTCTTCTAATTGTTGTCGGGTCCAGTCCGTTTTATTTACACGGTAAAGACCTAGCAACCATACAAACAAAAAACCAAATAGATACATCAACCCATACCAATGAATGTGCAGAGGGCCAATGCTTAAAGCGATAGGATCAATTTGGGGATACGTCATCTGTGTCACTCTATGTAAAGTACAGCAATCATACCAATTCAGTGCATATAACGCGAAAGATAAAATCTTATCTGCACCATTTTGGACAAAGCGTCAAATTTATCGCACCAAATTGATCACAATCATCCGGTTAATGCTATACATCTACCATCTATATCTCTGTTTTATATAAAATTTGTAAAGTTGGCACACATTCTGCTCTTGTTGTTGTAGTCTGAATACAAAGTGTTGCAAAAGACCAACGCATGGATTCAAAAAAGACTAATAAACATTTTAAAACCGAGGAGTAACACCATAATGAAATTACGTACAATTTCGGCTCTTACACTAGCAGCGACATCATTATTTGCTGCATCATCAGCAATGGCTTGGGAAAGTGAAGACGGTCAGCACTCAACCAGTGCTAGCGTTACATTAACAACAGACTACATTTTCCGTGGTATTTCATTAACAGACGAAGATCCAGCTATCCAAGGTAGTTTTGATTACGCACACTCATCAGGTCTGTATGCTGGTACTTGGGCATCAAATATCAGTGACAGTGCTGATAGCAATATTGAAATTGACCTTTATGCTGGTTTCGCTAATGAGTTTGGTGACACTGGTATTGGCTACGATGTATCAGTTCTTCGTTACACTTATCCTGGTCAAAACAGTAATGACGAACTTGATTACACAGAATACTTAGGTTCTCTTTCATACAGCTACTTCACTGCAATGATTGGTTACACAAACAATATCCAAGGTGGTGATGGTAAAGATGCTGATGAAATCTACTACAACCTTGCGTTTGATTATGAGCTTCCATACGGCTTCGGCTTAAATGCTGCAATTGGTTACACTGACTCTGATCGTAATGATTATGACAGCACTTTATCTGACAGCTACATGGACTACACAATCGGATTATCAAAATCATTTATTGGTCTTGACTGGTCTGTAGCTTATGTTGGTACAAACAGCGATGGTGAAGACTTTGAATTAGGTGATGGAACATCTGACGATCGCTTCGTAGCTAGCGTTAGCGCATCATTCTAAACTTCTCACAGCTACCCCCTCGATGTTGAGGGGGTAGATTTTCTACAGAAGGAAATACGCTTATGAAACAAGTTGTAGCAATTATTAAGCCCTTCAAGCTTGATGATGTCAGAGAGTCTCTCTCAGAAATCGGTGTACAAGGATTAACCGTTTCAGAGGTAAAAGGTTTTGGACGTCAAAAAGGCCACACTGAACTCTATCGTGGTGCTGAGTATGTCGTTGATTTCTTACCTAAGTTGAAACTGGAAATCGCCGTCGATGACGATATCGTCGAACAAGTGATTGAAGCCATTATCAAAGGCGCCAACACTGGCAAAATTGGTGACGGTAAAATCTTTGTTTATCCATTAGAGCAAGTGGTCCGTATTCGCACAGGCGAAACCGGTCCTGATGCACTGTAAGCTTGGGGAGAAAATAATATGGAAAATCAAATTTTCGAACTCCAATATGCCATGGATACCTTTTACTTCTTAGTAATGGGTGCTCTTGTCATGTGGATGGCCGCTGGTTTCTCAATGTTAGAAGCCGGTCTGGTTCGCGCAAAAAATACGACTGAAATCTTAACCAAAAACGTGATGTTGTTTGCTATTGCCTGCACAGCTTATCTGGTTGTTGGTTATGACATCATGTATGGCGGCGGTATCTTCCTTGTTGGGATTGATGGCGGTGACACATTAGTTGCAGATGCCTTAGCATCTTCTGCTGAAAACGGTTTTGATGGTGGTTCGGTTTACTCAGCTGCTTCAGACTTTTTCTTTCAAGTTGTTTTCGTTGCAACTGCGATGTCAATCGTCTCTGGTGCCGTTGCTGAACGTATGAAGCTGTGGGCATTTGCTGGCTTCGCTATCGTGATGACTGCATTTATCTACCCAATGGAAGGTTCTTGGACATGGGGTGGTAACGATGTCTTAGGTATGTACAACCTTGGTGACCTTGGTTTCTTAGACTTTGCCGGTTCAGGTATCGTGCATATGGCTGGTGCTGCAGCAGCACTTGCAGGTGTACTGTTACTTGGTGCTCGTAAAGGCAAATACGGCCCTAACGGCGAAATCAACCCAATTCCAGGTGCTAACTTACCAATGGCAACATTAGGTACATTCATCTTATGGATGGGTTGGTTCGGCTTTAACGGTGGTTCTGTTTTAAAACTAGGTGATATTGCCAGTGCCAACTCTGTTGCCATGGTATTCCTGAATACCAATGCTGCTGCAGCTGGTGGTGTTATCGCTGCCCTTATTGTGGCTAAAATCATGTTCGGTAAAGCAGACTTAACCATGATTCTTAATGGTGCATTAGCAGGTCTTGTTGCTATCACTGCAGGTCCTGATACTCCATCACCATTAATGGCAACTATCATTGGTGCTATCGGCGGTATCATCGTTGTCTTCTCAATCGTCTTCTTAGACAAACTGAAAATCGACGATCCTGTTGGTGCGATCTCTGTCCACGGTACCGTTGGTCTGTGGGGTCTGTTAGCAGTGCCTTTAACAAACAGTGATGCTTCATTCTCTGGTCAGTTGATTGGTGCAGCAACTATCTTTGTCTGGGTATTTGTTACCAGCTTGATTGTCTGGGCTATTCTGAAAGCAGTCATGGGTCTGCGTGTCTCTGAAGAAGAAGAGTACGAAGGCGTTGACTACGTTGAATGTGGTATGGAAGCGTACCCAGAGTTTACTAACACTGGCAAATAAGCCTCTTAGGCAAACTCAATAAATAAAAAGGGCAAGTATTCATTACTTGCCCTTTTTTATTTTTGCGATATCAATAATAGCTACTGATGGTACTTCTCACTTAATCGATGTACAGAATCAACGAGTCTTGCCATATTCTCTGGGTTCACCGATGGGTGAATACCATGACCAAGGTTAAATACATGGCCTGTTCCGTTACCATAAGCTTCTAGAATCGTACTCACTTCTTGTTCAACACGATCGGGTGATGCATATAAAACGCATGGGTCCATATTGCCTTGCAACGTCACCTTATTACCGACACGCTGTCTTGCTGAACGAATATCTGTTGTCCAATCCAGTCCCAATCCATTCACACCAGTCTCAGCCATCCACTCCAACCATTGGCCACCGCCTTTGGTAAACAGGGTCACTGGGACTTCTCGTCCTTCAGACTCTTTAATCAAGCCTTTGACAATTTTTTCCATGTAGCTCAATGAAAACGCTTTGTAATTCTCAGGACTTAAAGTGCCACCCCAGGTATCAAATAACATAATAGCTTGAGCACCGGCATTAATTTGAGCGTTTAAATAGTCAATAACCGACTCAGCCAATACATTTAATAAAGCATGCATTTGATCTGGTGCATCAAACATCATGCCTTTCACTTTTGCAAAGTCTTTACTACTTCCACCTTCCACCATGTAACACGCCAAAGTCCAAGGGCTGCCACTAAAACCGATAAGTGGTACTTTGCTATCAAGTTCTTTTCTGGTCAGACGTATCGCATCCATCACATAGCCAAGAGAATCTTCCATATCAGGTACTGCAAGATTAGCTATATCCTGTGCATTTTGAATTGTTTTAGAAAACTTTGGCCCTTCACCGGTGACAAAATGCAGTCCTAGGCCCATCGCGTCAGGTACAGTTAAGATATCTGAAAAGATGATAGCGGCATCAAGATCATAGCGTCTAAGTGGTTGTAAGGTAACTTCACAAGCCAGTTCAGGTGTAGAACAGAGCGTCATAAAATTGCCCGCTTTTTGTCTGACTTCACGGTATTCAGGCAAATAGCGACCAGCTTGACGCATGACCCAGACCGGGGTTTTATCTACCGGTTGCTTTTGTAATGCCCTGAGATAACGATCGTTTTTTAGACTGCTCACAATTAACTCCTGAATAGCTGGACCTATTTTTAAGAATGATGGATATAAAAAAGGCTTCATCATACAGGAAGCGTTATCCCCGTATAAAAAAGCCTTATTGTTTAATGATGTAGATCAGTGATTATACGTCTAAGAAATCCAGAATACCTTCTGCAGCCTGTCGACCTTCCCACACAGCAGTAACAACCAGATCAGATCCACGTACCATATCACCGCCGGCAAAAATCTTTGGGTTGGTTGTTTGATACTTAATTGCTGCTTCTGAAGGTGCTACTACGCGGCCACCATCATCAATCGAAATATTAAATTTCTCAAACCATGGCGCTGGACTTGGACGGAAACCAAACGCAATAACAACGGCATCAGCAGGAATAATTTCTTCACTACCAGGCACGGGTTCAGGACGACGACGACCACGTTCATCAGCTTCGCCTAGAGCAGTGGTCACAACTTTAACGCCTTCTACTTTGCCATTACCCACAATTTCTACAGGTTGACGATTCCATAAAAACTGAACGCCTTCTTCACGGGCATTGTTTACTTCTCGACGTGAACCCGGCATATTTTCTTCGTCACGACGGTAGGCACACGTTACACTTACAGCGTCTTGACGGATAGAGGTACGGTTACAGTCCATCGCTGTATCACCACCACCTAATACAACCACACGTTTGCCTTCCATTGATACATAATCATCGGAAGGAAGACCTAACAGGTGCTTGTTGTTCGCCACTAAGAAAGGCAGTGCTTCGTAAACGCCAGGCAAGTCTTCCCCTGGAAAACCACCTTTCATGTAGGTATATGTTCCCATTCCCAGGAATACGGCATCATATTCATCAATTAAAGATTGAAAGTCGACATCTTTACCGACTTCTGTGTTTAAGCGAAATTCAACGCCCATACCTTCGAGCACTTCACGGCGACGCTTCACAACTTGCTTTTCCAACTTAAACTCTGGAATACCAAAGGTCAGCAAACCACCAATTTCTGGGTAACGGTCAAATACAACCGGTTTAACACCATTACGTACCAGTACGTCAGCTGCACCTAAACCAGCAGGACCAGCCCCGATAACGGCAACACGTTTACCGGTATCGATGACATTAGACATATCTGGGCGCCAGCCTTGTTCCAGGGCTGTATCGGTGATGTATTTTTCTACAGAACCGATAGTTACTGCACCAAAACCATCATTTAACGTACATGCACCTTCGCACAGACGGTCTTGAGGACAAACCCTGCCGCAAATCTCCGGCAAGGTATTAGTCGCATGAGATAGCTCAGCAGCTTCTTCTAAATTGCCTTCACTAACCAGTTTCAACCAGTTAGGAATATAGTTGTGAACAGGACATTTCCATTCACAGTAAGGATTACCACACTCTAAACAGCGGTCTGCTTGTTCTGCTGAAGAATCGGAGTCAAAACTGCCATAAATTTCGCCAAATTGTTTGATCCGAACGTCAGCATCAAGCTTCTTTGGGTCAAAACGCCCCACATCTAAAAACTGAAATGTATTTTTTGCCATAATTATTATCTTAGTCTCTGGACTTATGCCGCTTTAGTAGCAAGTTTTAACAAGCCATCGATTGCTGCTGCTTTAGGTTTAACTAACCAGAATTCTTTAATGCGTTGTTCAAACGCATCCAGCAATTGATGTCCCCACACACTACCTGTTTCACGGACATGATCTTCAATCATACCTTTGAGATAGAGTGATAACTCTGACATTTCAGGGCTGTCGATTCTAACTAGCTCGACTAGTTCTTTGTTATAACGCTCAGCAAACGTATTATCACTATCTAATACAAATGCGAGACCACCTGTCATACCAGCACCAAAGTTCAGTCCTGTTTCGCCTAATACAGCGACAACACCACCTGTCATGTACTCACAACCGTGGTCACCAACACCTTCTACTATGGCAGTGGCTCCTGAGTTACGAACAGCAAAACGTTCACCAGCACGACCTGCAGCATATAGCGCTCCACCTGTTGCACCATACAGACAAGTATTACCAATGATGCTGGCTTCCTGTGTTTCAAACTCACTTTCTGGCGAAGGATAAATGACAATCTTACCGTCAGCCATACCTTTACCAACGTAGTCATTGGCGTCACCTTCCAGATACATTTCAAGGCCACCGGCATTGAATACACCGAAGCTTTGACCTGCAGACCCATTCAATTTCAGGCGAATAGGTTTATCGGCCATGCCATAGTTGCCATAAAGCTTGGCGATTTCGCCCGATAAGCGCGCACCAATAGAACGGTTAACATTACGGACCTGATAGCTAAACTCACCGCCTGTTTTATTAACAATGGTTTCTTTAATATCCGCCACCATTTGTTCAGCCAGTTCACCTTTATCGTAAGGTTCATTTTTAGGCTCTAGACAGAACTGCGGTTTGTCAGCCGGTACACCTGCAGATGACAACAACGGAGCCAGATTCAGGCTATGTTGTTTGGTTGTCTCACCCGGTAATAACTCCAGTAAGTCAGTACGACCAATTAAGTCCTGTAGGCTTACTACACCTAATTTAGCTAACCATTCTTGTGTTTCACGAGCAACAAACTGGAAGTAGTTCATTACCATTTGTGGTAAGCCAATAAAGTGCTGTGTACGCAGCTTTTCATTTTGAGTTGCAACACCAGTTGCACAGTTATTCAAGTGACAGATTCGTAAGTATTTACAACCCAGTGCCACCATTGGTCCTGTACCAAAACCAAAGCTTTCGGCACCTAAAATCGCCGCTTTAATCACATCCAGACCCGTTTTCAAACCACCATCGGTTTGCAAACGGACTTTGTCACGCAGGTCATTAGCACGCAATGTCTGATGCGCTTCACTCAGACCTAATTCCCACGGTCCACCGGCATATTTCACTGAGGTCAGTGGGCTTGCGCCGGTACCACCGTCATAACCAGAAATAGTAATCAGGTCAGCGTAAGCCTTGGCCACACCAGCTGCCACTGTACCCACACCCGCCTGTGATACAAGCTTCACAGAGACCAGCGCATCTGGATTGACCTGTTTTAAGTCAAAAATCAATTGCGCAAGATCTTCAATTGAATAAATATCATGATGTGGTGGCGGTGAAATCAATGTCACACCCGGCACTGAGTGGCGTAATGTGGCAATCATTTGATTAACTTTACCACCAGGCAACTGTCCACCTTCACCGGGTTTAGCCCCTTGCGCTACTTTGATCTGCAGCACTTCTGCATTAACCAGGTAGTGAGGCGTTACACCAAAGCGACCTGAAGCAATCTGTTTGATTTTTGAAACGCGTTCATTACCAAAACGATCCGGATCTTCACCACCTTCACCAGAATTTGAACGGCCACCCAGTCTGTTCATTGCCACAGCAAGGGCTTCATGTGCTTCTGGAGATAAAGCACCCAGTGACATACCCGCACTATCAAATCGTTTCAGGATATTGCTGACATCTTCAACCTGATTCAATTCAAGTGGTTTATCAGCCAGTTTGACCTTCATTAAGTCGCGTAACACCATTGGTGAACGATCATTAACCAGTTCGGCATAGGCTTTATAATCATCGTAGTTACCACCTTGAACCGCTTTTTGTAAGGTCGCAATAACGTCTGGATTGTAGGCGTGATATTCACCACCATGAATAAACTTGAGCAAACCGCCCTGACCACGTTTTTTACGTTGATTCCAAGCCAGTTTTGCCAGTTTTTCATCGTCTGTTTGAAGGTCGGCGAAAGTCGAACCACTGACGCGACTAGTGGTGGCTGTAAAGCATTTATCAACGATACTATCGTTTAAACCAACCACTTCAAACAACTGGGCGCCACGATAACTTGCAATCGTAGAAATACCCATTTTTGAGGTAATTTTAAATAAGCCTTTATTGATACCTTTACGGTAACGGCGACACAATTCTGCACGATCCAAGTCTCTAATTTCATTGGTATGAATCATGTCGTTCAGGCAAGCGTAGGCAAGATATGGATAAATCGCCGTCGCACCATAACCTAATAAGGTACCGAAATGATGTGGATCACGTGCTGTTGCCGTTTCTACAATGACATTAGCGTCACAACGTAAGCCAGCTTGAATCAGACGCTGATGCACCGCACCCGTTGCTAATAAAGCATGAATTGGCAATTTATCTTTGGCAATATCACGATCACTCAGCACAATCACGACTGTACCGTCAGCAACAGCTTTAATCGCTTTATCACAAAGCGCATCTATAGCTGCTTCAAGACCGACAGCAGGATCATAGTTCAAAGATAAGATGATTGACTCATATTCAGCATTGTCCTTACCCATTGCCAATAACTGGCGGAACTGGCTTTCAGACAATACAGGTGACTCAACCACAACACGTTGTGCATGATCTTCACCTTCTTCAAACATATTGCGTTCTTCACCGAAACACGTTTCCAGTGACATCACAATATTTTCGCGAAGTGGATCAATCGGTGGATTGGTAACTTGCGCGAACTGTTGACGGAAGTAGTCGTAAACCGAACGGACTTGTTTGGATAAAACAGGGAACGGGGTATCGTCGCCCATTGAACCAATCGCTTCCTGGCCGGCTTCACCTAAAACACGGATGACCTGATCGCGCTCTTCAAACGTGATATTGAATAACTTTTCATAAACCTGATATTCATCACCTTCAAGTGTTGGACCAGTTTCATCGTCAGCCGCATCAGACAATCTTTGCAGATTATTTTCTAACCATTGACGATATGGCTGAGCAGTTTTCAGCATGTTATCGATGTCTTCCGGCATCAATAACTCACCTGTTTGTGTATCAACAGCCAGCATTTGCCCAGGTTTCAAACGACCTTTAGCAATAACATCTTCTGGTTCATATTTGTAAACACCGACTTCAGAAGCCAGTGTGATATGACGATCTTTAGTAATTATGTAGCGCGCTGGACGTAGGCCATTTCTATCCAAGGTACAGGCGGCATAACGACCGTCGGTAGTTACTACACCAGCAGGACCATCCCATGGCTCCATGTGCATTGAGTTGTAGTCATAAAATGCTTTTAAATCAGCATCCATGGTTGGATCATTTTGCCACGCAGGTGGAATGATCAAACGCATCGCACGGAATAAACTAACGCCACCTGCTAATAGAGCTTCCAGCATATTATCCATACTGGATGAGTCTGAGCCCGAAGTGCCGACTAATGGACGAATGTCATCCATATTTTCAATCAGTGAAGTGGCAAACTTGGCACCACGTGCCAGAGCCCAGTTACGGTTACCCTGTACCGTGTTGATCTCACCATTGTGAGCAAGGTAACGGAAAGGTTGGGCAAGTCGCCATTGCGGCCAGGTATTGGTTGAGAAACGTTGATGGAAAACAGCCACAGACGTTTCCATGCGTTTGTCATTCAAATCTTTATAAAATACCGGCAGGTACGACGGCATTACCAGACCTTTGTACGAGACAACATGCGAAGACAAAGTCGGGATGTAGAAGTCGCTGTCATCTGTCACGGCTTTTTCAGCAAGACGGCGAGCAATATAGAGTTGACGTTCAAAATCAGCTTCAGACATGCCTTCGCCAGCATTTACAAAAACCTGACGCATCACAGGTAGTGACGTCAATGCTTGTTGGCCACAGGCTGATTCAGGATCTACCGGCACGTCTCGCCAGCCAAGAACCTCTAATCCCTGCTTAGCTAAGTTCTGAGCAACAGCTTTTTGCGCAAATTCCGCTTTCGCTTCATCTTGTGAAAGAAAAACCATACCCACTGCATATAAAGCAGATAAGTTATAGCCGAGCTCTTCTGCAATGGCTTTGAAAAAGCTATCTGGCTTCTTCAGCAGTAAACCACAGCCATCTCCCGTTTTTCCGTCAGCACCAATAGCGCCGCGATGGGTAAGATTACCTAAGGCTTCAATTGCTGTTTCGATTAACCAATGACTAGCTTTATCGTCCATCTGGGCGATTAGGCCGAAACCACAGTTATCACGTTCAAATTGCGGTCTATAGAGACCTTGATTCATTTCTGTTGGCTGACTCACGTCACGTACCTTCATATTAGTTAGCGCCGTCACTGCTCACCCGTCGGATAGCCCGGCGGTATTCGGAAATCATCTTCGAGGAGCGTTGACCAAATACGGCAGAAAGGATCATCTATTATAACGATGGATACCTTGCCATTCAATTATTACGATACCTTCCTTGGCAAAATATGAGCGTTAAATTTTCCTATTTTCAATAAAATAGCTAAAATGCACTGTTTTTGACGAGAACAACGGAACGATCATGGACAAACCCTTAATCGGTGTCGTCATGGGCAGCAACAGTGACTGGCCCGTTATGCAAAAAGCAGTTGAGCAACTAGAGGCATTTGGCATCAGCTATGAAGCCAAAGTTGTTTCGGCTCATCGTACGCCAGACTTATTGACGGAATACGCAGAAACGGCCCAACAGCGGGGACTTGCTTGCATTATAGCAGGTGCAGGTGGCGCAGCGCACTTACCTGGTATGCTTGCCGCTAGTACTATCGTTCCTGTTTTAGGTGTTCCAGTCCCATCCAAGTATCTTAAAGGTCATGACTCACTGTTATCGATTGTACAGATGCCTAAAGGCGTTCCCGTCGCCACATTTGCGATTGGTGAAGCTGGCGCAGCTAACGCGGCATTGTTTGCTATCGCCCAACTCGCCGTGAATGATGCTCATCTGGCAGCGAAACTGGATGCGTTTCGCAAAAAACAACACCAAACCGTTGTTGAGATGACTCTCCCCCCTCAATAATACATGGATAAATAAAGCCTGTTGATTAGTTTTTAATCAATCTCAAGCGCTAATTACCGATAATCAAATACAACGCTTATTTTCGACTCGCTAACATTAATATAGAGGTCAATGATGAATACACAGATTTTACCCGGTTCAACATTAGGTATGCTGGGTGGAGGTCAACTTGGCCGCATGTTTACCTCTGCTGCTCAAATCATGGGGTATAAAGTTGTGGTTCTCGATCCTGATCCACAAAGTCCGGCTGGTGTTATTGCTGATCAGCATATCTGTGCTGCTTACGATGATGAAAAAGCATTAGATGATATGGCAAAGCTCTGTACTGCCATCACTACCGAATTTGAGAACATTCCTGCGCAAACATTAGCTTTTCTTGAGAAAAAAACCATTGTGCATCCATCATCCAAAGCCTTAGCTTCAACGCAAAACCGTAATGTTGAGAAAAACTTCATCGCCTCTCTCGGTATTCAAACAGCGCCTTTTTTCGCCATCCGTCAGCAACAAGATATCGCAGAAGCTGAAAAAGTCATTGGTTTTCCGGCTATCCTAAAAGTAGCGACCTTTGGTTACGATGGCAAAGGCCAAATCCCCTGCAAAACGATTGAAGATGTTTACGCCGGATTTGAAGCACTAGGTGAAAAAGAGTGTGTTTTAGAGCAACGAATTGATTTGGACAAAGAAATCTCCGTGGTTCTGGCCAGAAGTCAAACCGGCACCATTATTAATTTTCCAGTTGCAGAAAATGTCCATGTGAATGGTATCTTGCATACAACGACAGTCCCCACCTCCGTCAATGCTGAACAAGCGCAAAAGGCCATTCAAATGGCTAATGATATTGCTAAAGGGCTAGGTTACGTGGGCACTATGGCTGTAGAGTTTTTTGTCAGTCAATCAGGCGAAATCATTGCTAATGAAATAGCGCCCCGACCTCATAATTCTGGTCATTACACACTCGATGCCTGCCATACATCACAATTTGAACAACAAGTTCGTATGTTATGCGGCTTACCTGCCGGAGATTGTGATCTTATCACCCCGGTCGTCATGGTGAACTTATTAGGTGATGTCTGGGGTAACAGCCAGCCTCACTGGGAAACATTACTATCAGAAGCAAATATCAAACTGCATTTATATGGTAAACAAGAAGCACGACCTGGTCGTAAAATGGGACACTTCAATGTTCTGGCTGAAACAGTTGATCAAGCGATGCAACAAGCCGAAACTTGTTTTGAAAATTTAAAAGCAGATTGATTTGACGACTAAACATAATCATATTTCCATCAGTTACTGTACACAGTGTCGCTGGTTACTGAGAGCCAGCTGGATGGCCCAGGAACTATTGACAACATTTGATGATGAAATCACTTCACTGACGTTGATCCCGGCAACAGGTGGTCTTTTCGAAGTGCGAGCGAATGATGAACTACTGTGGTCACGAAAAGAACAAGGCCGCTTTCCTGAGATTACAGAGTTAAAGCAACTGGTGCGTGATATCATCGCTCCTGATAGGTCTTTGGGCCATAGTGATAAGAAACCAAGCTCTGATAATCAATCCTAAGACGAGGTGAAGACTATGCGTGCAGATAACACCATTATGCACCTGCTTCTTAAAGCGAGCACTTCCATTCTGCTCACACTTTTTTTGCTGGGCTGTGATAGTACAAATACACCGGCCCCACACTCACCCAAACAAAACAAAGCGACAGAATTAAGTAGTAAAAATATTAATGAATACGCCAATGAAATGGCCAACAGCTACATAAGCATTCAAGAACAACTACTTAAACACTATCAGCAAGCTAAACAGTCCAACAATACTTATGACTTTATTCAGTACCGTAACCATAAATGGACACCTGAATATATGTCTATGAAGATAAGATACAGTCGCGATTTTGAACACAATAAAGCGTTTTTAGAAAAACAGCCAACCGCCCCTTTGTTTGCTATCTATGAGAACCTGATTTATATCGGCCTGGATTTGAAAAACGGGCTGCTGGAGAATGACGAGGCTCGTCAAGAAAAAGCCTTAGAAGAAGCCGAAAAAGATAAACAACAAGTGATTAGCCTCCAGCAACAACTTAAATAAGTTATCACCGGATGGGTTATTTAGCTTTCAACTTTCTCTGAATAATCACACTCTTTCTGTGGGCAGACTTTTTCTGTGCCACGACTCTTCGTCGTTTTTAATGTAAGAATCGGCCAGTTACATTTTGGACATGGCTCTTTCAGTGGCTCGTTCCATAGAGCGTAGTCGCAATCAGGATATTCTGAACAGGAATAAAAGACTTTTCCTCGACGTGATTTACGCGTCAGAATCTCGCCTTTGTGGCATTGTGGACATTCAACACCCGTGTTGGCAGGCTGTTCCAGTGATTCAATATGTTTACACTTAGGATAGCTGGAGCAACCAATGAATTTCCCATAACGGCCAGTTCGTATCCATAAATCAGAGTCACATTTTGGACATTTTCTGCCCTCAACCACCTCAGGTTCATTATTGGTGGTTTCTTCGCCATCAATATTACGGGTGTAGTCACACTCAGGATAACCCGTACAGCCAATAAAACGCCCACTACGGCCGAGACGGCTGGAGAGTTTTTTACCGCATTTAGGACAGTCTTCATCTAGTAGTTCTTGCGTCACATCACTGCGTTGAACTTCTTTATCCTTGGTTTCGACTTGTTCTTTAAACGGTCCCCAGAACTTTCTCAGTAATGGCACCCACTCTTCTTCGCCTCTAGCCACCGCATCAAGTTCATCTTCCAACTCAGCGGTAAAGTTATAGTCGACGTACTTAGTAAAGTGATCAACAAGAAACTTACCCACCACACGACCCACGTCAGTCGGATGAAAACGTTTATTGATAATTTCAACGTATTCACGCTGAACAAGTGTAGAAATAATGCTCGCATATGTTGATGGTCGGCCAATATCGTGCTCTTCCAGACTTCTGACCAGGCTGGCTTCACTATATCTAGGTGGTGGTTCAGTAAAATGCTGCTCAGGTCTGATCGCTTTTAATTCAACAACTTGACCGACTTCCATCGGAGGCAGCAGTTTTTCGTCTTTGTCGCTGGCAGCAGAATCATCTTTATCTTCCAGATACACGCTCATAAAGCCTGGATTTACTACCGTCGAACCATTTGCACGGAAAGTATTACCTTTACCACAAGCCAGATCCACAGCAACCGTATTCAGGGTGGCATGAATCATTTGACTCGCCATAGTACGTTGCCAGACAAGTGTATAAAGCTTTAACTGATCGGCAGAAAGATAAGCTTTCATATCTTCTGGTGTTCTCAGCACAGAAGTCGGACGTATAGCTTCATGCGCTTCTTGCGCATTTTTTGATTTCGTTTTGTATTCTTGTGGTTTTGCAGGAACCATTTTCTGGCCGTATTTCTCTGCAATGAATCCACGAATTTCATCTAAGGCTTCTTGAGCCAAGGTGACAGAGTCGGTACGCATATAAGTAATTAAACCAACCGCACCCTCTCCGGTATCGACACCCTCGTATAACTGTTGGGCAATACTCATGGTACGTTGTGCACCAAAGCCAAGTTTTCGTGAAGCTTCTTGCTGTAATGTGGATGTCGTAAAGGGTGCCGCAGGATTACGTTTACGTTGTTTCTTCTCAACATTCGAAACCAGCAGCTTTCCTTGTGCGGCTTTCTCCAATGTCTTTACGACCTTAGCTGACTGCTTTTCATCCGTTACGCTGAACTGACTTAGTTTCTCACCTTCAAAATAAGTTAGCTTGGCCTGGAAGTCTTTTTTATCAGCAATCGCGTCTGCTTCGATGCTCCAGTATTCCTTAGCAACAAAGGCTTCAATCTCCAGCTCACGCTCGACGATCATTCTCAGCGCTGGACTTTGTACCCTTCCTGCAGAAAGTCCGCGTCGAACCTTTTTCCAAAGCAGCGGCGACAGGGTGAAGCCCACCAGATAATCCAATGCGCGCCTTGCCTGCTGTGCATTAACGAGCGACATGGATAATTCACGAGGGTGGGCAACGGCGTCATTTACTGCTTGTTTGGTAATTTCGTGAAAAACGACACGGTGTGTCTCTTTGTCTTTCAAAGCGCCGCGCTTTTTCAATAACTCATATAGATGCCAGGAAATGGCTTCCCCTTCTCTATCAGGGTCAGTCGCGAGATAAAGGGCATCAGCTTTTTTCATCGCTTTTACAATCGCATCGACATGCTTGCTGTTACGGTCGATAACCTGGTATTTCATCTCAAAATCTTTGGCAGTATCAACCGCACCTTCTTTTGGTAATAAATCACGCACATGACCATAAGAAGCTAAGACTTCGACATCTTTACCGAGATATTTTTTGATTGTTTTCGCCTTGGCTGGCGATTCAACGATGACTAGTTTTTTTCCCATTTTCCCCGATACCAAAAACCTACGCACATATAAACAAAGCCCGTTGATACGGGCAATGTTGAAGTTTCTTATTCTATTTTTAGTCTAGTGAACGATGGCTTCCATGTCTTCAAAGACCAAGTCTTCCATCCAGGCAAAAGCGACTTCCCTTCCTGGCTGATAAAACAACACCATCAGCACAACCCACTTAAGCTGATCAAGGTCAATCTCTTCTGTATCCAGCGCCATCACTCGTTCGAGAACGATCTCCCGAGTTTCGACGTCTAAAACGCCCACTTGTTCCAGAAACAATAAATAACCTCGGCACTCCACATCCAACCGTTCCAGCTCATTGTCACTGAACACGCGCATTGTGGCATGTCGTTTGAGAGGTTGATCAGCGGCCACGGTCATATTATCTAACCATTCCAGCGCTTTATGAATTTCTAATTCCTGAAAACCAACCTGCTCTAATTCAAGCTCTAACACTTCATTATCAGGTTTATTTCGTTCTTCCGTATCGATGTAGGTTTCAAATAGATATAACAACACATCAATGACATTTTCTTTCATCTGACTCTCTTTAATAAGCCTGGTTCAGGAACCCGTCCGAACATAACGGCTGCCGGGCAATGACTCAACCTCGCCCTCTAGCTCAAGTAATAACAGCATGGATGAAACAGCATCAGCCGTCAATCCAGTATTTTCTATCAGGCTGTCTATGGCAACAGGGTCAAATCCAAGATGGTTAAGCAACACTTGGTAGTCACCGTCTTTTTCATGTGTGGATTCTGTTTTGTCTTTAGTGTCTTCATATTGAGTCTTGATTCCTGCCAGCGCACCCAACTCTTCAATAATGTCCTGTGCTGTTTCTACCAGCTTCGCGCCATCGCGAATTAATTGATGACAGCCTCTCGATAAAGGATTATGAATCGAACCGGGAATAGCAAAAACCTCTCGTGATTGTTCCATTGCCATTCTGGCTGTGATTAAAGAGCCACTTTTTAATGCGGCCTCAACCACCAGAGTTCCTAGCGATAATCCGCTGATGATTCGGTTTCTTCTCGGGAATAGCTCTGGTCGTGGTGAAGTACCTAACGGAAACTCTGACACCATCGCACCGTTTTCTACAATGTCGTAGGCTAGTTGACGATGCTGGGCAGGATAAACACGATCAAGACCTGTAGCAACGACCGCTATTGTTTTCCCCTTACTCAAGGCACCCTTATGTGCGGCAGCGTCGATCCCCATAGCAAGCCCACTCGTCACCACTAAACCGCCCTCAGCCAGGTAGTGAGCAAAGTCATACGCCGTATTTCTGCCTGACGGCGATGGGTTTCGGCTGCCCACAATCGCAAGCTGCCAGTCGTTTAACAATGAAACATCACCTTGAACATAGAGTAAACAAGGTGGATCGGTAATTTCTTTGAGTAAACTTGGATAGCGTTCATCTTCAATGGTCAGAATGTAACGGTTATCTTGTTCCAACCAGAGCAAATCTTGCTCAACTTGTTGCCAGTCGGGATGGCGTAACTTCTCTACCAGTTCATCATTCAAGCCAGTTATTTGGCCTGGGTTATTTAATATGTATTGCGGATTGCCATACTGTTGCAACAGTTTTTGATATGTTGCCGGGCCAATCCCTGGCACTCGCTGTAGAGCAATCCAACAAGCTAATTCACTGTGCTTGTTAGCTATCATTCCGCTGAATAAATCCTTTTATTGGGCGCTTTTCACTTTGTCATAAACATGCATAGCACGGGTAGCTTTCATAACAATGGCATAACTGACTTTGTCATATAATTTGAATACCATGGCTTCACCAGCATGTTCATCAGGTAATGTGACCGTGTCCTTGCGATCAACTGACACTGAATCTTTTAGCGTTTCCCCGGCTTGATAGACTGATAAAACATTTCCTGTTTGCAAGCCATCGCGTTTGCCTAAACTTAGAACGACTATCTGATATTGCCCTATTTGAGAAACACCATCAAAAACAGAAATGATACGCCCAGCTAAAGGTTTATCAGGTGCACGGGGAATAAAATTAAGATCAAAATCTTCATCTTCCACTTCTAATAAGCGATCACCAATTTGAATTTCTCTGTTTGTGTAGGTCAAGCTGACTTTGGCCGGATCCCCCTGAGTCATTCTTTCAGCATCCCCCAGATAGATTGCTTCGTAGCCTAATACTTCGCCAGTGTCAGGATCTTTATATGCTTTGCCACCCTTGAAAAGGCTATATGTATTACTATCCGAGTCTGTGAGCCCCCTTACGTAAACATAATCGCCCGCTCCCGAGATAAGGCGCTCATCAGCACTGGCAACAACATAAGGTGCATTATTGAGTACTTCATCGCCCACTACGCGAGGTTTGGATAAAAATGGGCCAATTGCCGATAGCGGAATAGTCAGGATGGGTTTATCTAAAATCGTTTCTCGAACCTCAGGCGACAGCTTCACGCTGCGTTTGCCACGGTTAACCTCAATGACCGGTTTACCATCACGATAACTAAGGGATAATTCATCACCAGGATAGATCAGGTGGGGATTTTCAATTTGCGGGTTTACATACCAAATATCAGGCCAGTGCCACGGATATTTTAAGAACATGCCTGAAATATCCCATAAGGTATCGCCTTTTTTAACCGTATATCGTTGTGGATGATCTGGATTAAGCTCCACTTCTTTGGCCAGCAGAGGGTTACTCAGCAAAACAAAAATCAAACTAATCGCTATGCGCTTTATCATCGAACCATCCTCATGGACCTTAATCTTGCCCCAATCCTGTAATGGGCAACTTTAAATAGTGTGTTATATGCGGTATGACTAATCAAGTATTGCTACCAGCGTCAAACTTAATCATTTTTAGACAACAAGTAAACTCCGGCAAGTAATTTGAGACTCAGCGCTGAAACTAGTCATTGAGTCTAACTGTCGCATTCAGCACAAGGATACCGGGAAAAAACTCAAAAAAATGTTAACAGGCTCGGTTTATGACGCCATAGCTGGTTTGCTTAGGTTTTTGATTCACCGTCACAATGACTAATCAGGATCAAGCAAAATTCATTATATTTTCAATAAGGCGCTGGCAGACTACAATATAAGGTTTGTAAAAGCAGTAAATCATCCTGACAGGTATTACTCATGGCCATTTTAAATATTCTCCATTTCCCCGATCCACGGCTGCGCAAAAAAGCTGAGCCCATAGAGGAAGTGACTGATGACATCCGTCAACTTGCCGACGACATGCTAGAAACGATGTATGATGCGCCAGGAATAGGTCTTGCCGCCAATCAAGTGAATGTACAAAAGCGCCTGATAGTTATCGATATTTCTGAAGACAAATCAGAACCACTCATCCTTATCAACCCAGAAATACTGGATAAGCAAGGTGAACGAGAATATGAAGAAGGCTGCTTATCCGTACCAGAGGCTTATGAAACCGTTGTGCGTGCTGACACAGTAACAATAAAAGCCGTGAACCGAGATGGTGAACCTTTTGAATTTTCTGCCGAAGGACTTCTGGCGACCTGTGTTCAACACGAAATTGATCACCTCGATGGTAAATTATTTGTTGATTATCTGAGTAACCTAAAACGCGAACGCATAAAAAAACGCTTAGAAAAACACCAAAAACAAAAACTATAAGGATCCTGGATGCGCATTATTTTCGCCGGTACCCCGGCTTTCGCCGCAGAAACACTGAAAGCTTTAATCAATACCGAGCATGAAACTTGCGCTGTTTATACTCAGCCTGATCGTCCCGCAGGTCGTGGGCGTAAATTAACAGCCAGTCCTGTAAAACAGCTTGCGCAGGAACATAATATTCCCGTCGAGCAGCCCATTAACTTTAAATCTGATGACGCGATACAAACCCTAGCTGGCTATCAAGCTGACCTGATGATCGTTGTTGCTTATGGTTTATTGTTACCTCAAGTCGTTCTGGATACGCCCAAGCTTGGCTGCATCAATGTGCATGCCTCTCTACTTCCTCGCTGGCGTGGAGCAGCGCCTATCCAACGAGCTATCTTAGCTGGTGACAAAGAATCCGGTGTCTGTATCATGCAAATGGAAGCGGGTCTTGATACCGGCCCCGTTCTTTCTGAAGCGCGTTGTCCAATCACTGAAGAAGATACAGCCCAGGTACTTCATGATCGTCTCGCAATATTGGGCGCCACAACCTTAGTTGAAACACTAAAAGATATTGAGCAATGCCAACGCAATGCCAAACCACAGAATGACGAACTGACAAGCTATGCCAGCAAATTAGATAAAAAAGAAGCCGATATTGACTGGCAACTTTCAGCTCAAAATATTCTTCGTAAAATCAATGCCTTTAACCCCTGGCCCGTAGCGCAGACGATCTGGCACGATGCCATTTTTCGTATATGGCGAGCACAATTAGTCAGAGAAGAAACACAGCAACCAGCAGGTCAAATTATTAAGGTCGATAAAGTCGGGATTGATGTTGCCACCAGCGACGGTATTTTACGCATCACCGAGCTACAGTTACCTGGTAAACGTGCGATGTCTGTGCAGGATTTCCTTAATGCAAACACCATGAAAGTTGGCGATCATTTTGGCTAAACCTAACCTCACTAAAGGTGCCCGAACAAATGCTGCACTCATTTTAAATGAAGTGGTTGTACAGCAACGCTCCCTCAATACCGCTTTAGCTCACTATCTGCCTCAGGTCGACGAAAAAGATCGTAGTTTTTGCCAACAGCTTTGCTATAGCAGTTTGCGGCATTACCCGACTCTGCAATTTATCGTCCACCAGCTGATAAAAAAACCATTTAAAGCTAAAGACAAAGATATTGAGCAACTCTTAATACTCGGTATTTTACAGTTACGTTTTTTAAATACACCGGATCATGCCGCTATTTCTGAAACAGTGGATGCCAGTAAAAAACTGAAAAAAGTCTGGGCGGGTGGTTTATTAAATGCCTGCCTGAGAAACTATCTAAGACAACAAGAACAGATCGAACAGAAGCTGTTGGCAAATGACCCAGCTAATTACGGGCATCCAAGCTGGTTACTCTCACAATACCAGCAAGACTGGCCTGAAAGCTGGCAAGATATTACCAAGGCTAATAATAAACAGCCCCCGATGATGCTCCGTGTTAATCAGCAAAAAGTTTCACGTGAAGCATATCTTCAGCAGTTACAGTCTGAACAGATTGCTGCCTCAATTATCGAAGCCACTGATCAGGGTATCTTGCTGGACCAACCTTGCGATGTATATAAACTACCGAGCTTTGAGGAAGGTTGGGTTTCTGTGCAAGACGGCTCAGCCCAACTTGCCACAACGATTCTGGATATAAAGCCAGGACAGCGCGTGTTAGATGCCTGTGCTGCGCCCGGTGGTAAAACCTGCCATATTCTCGAAACCTCATCTGAAAATGACGTCACAGCTATCGATATATCATCCGATCGCTTACTGCAAATTCAACAAAATACCGATCGGCTTGGTTTACATGCCACATTAGTTGCTGCCGATGCCGCAGACACCAACCATTGGTGGGACGGACAAACGTTTGACCGCATCCTTATCGATGCACCCTGCACGGGTAGTGGTGTCATTCGCCGCCATCCAGACATCAAACTACTGCGTCATCCAGAAGATATTGATACTTTGGCCAGTAAACAACAGGCTTTATTAGATAATTTGTGGCCACTGCTGAAAGCCGATGGTTTAATGGTTTACACTACCTGCTCTGCCTTTAAAAAAGAAAATGAGCAGCAAATTGAAGCGTTTCTACAACGACATCCAGATGCTGAAGAAGTCAAACTCTCTTCGACACCAGCGACAGCTAGGCCTTTCGGCTACCAGAGACTGCCTGGTGATGATGTTATGGACGGTTTTTATTATGCCTGCCTTCGCCGTAAGTAAGCGTCTATTCCTGTCTCTTTTCTTATGGTTGTTTATTCAAACATCAGCCAATGCCACTGTTTTTAGCGTCAATAACCCGGTTGTTCATCCCATTGGTAATGCCTATGTGCTGACGGCTCAAATTAATTACCCATTAACACCACGAGTGATTGAAGCCCTGCAAAATGGCGTACCCATTACCTTTTTGCAAGAGTTTCGGCTAATTGATGCTATGCCAATATTGGGCAGCTTCTGGCAATGGGAAACCACCTTATGGGACAGCACTCTGAGCTATGAGCTTCGTTACCACGCATTGTCAGAGCAATATATTGTGGAGTCACTCGATACTCATGAACAACAAAACTTCCCTAGTTTGAGTGGTGCTCTAAAAGCCTTGGGCGATATTAATGCGCTCTCGCTGCCACCAGAATATACCGAAGATACGGAAAATCTGATTCTGGAAATTCGCAGTGGATTGGATCTCAATGCCTTGCCAACCCCAATGCGTCCTGGAGCCTTAATCTCTGACAAATGGCAACTCACCAGTCCATGGGTTCAAGCAGTATGGCTATAAGTCTTATCAAGCGACTTAGCTCAGGTACAGCACCATACTTCTCTCTCGCATTTTTACTGCTTGTTCTCGCCTATTTGCTAAGCGCGGCTACCCAAGATAGTTCACGGCTGAATGACCTCTTTCTGGTTATCTTTGGTATTGGTGTTGCTTGTCTATTATTACTGGTGGGCATTCTTGCTCGCAGCCTCTTTCGTTTATATCGCGACTTTAAAAAACATGAAGCAGGTTCGCGGCTTACTGTCAGACTGGTCAGCCTGTTTGTTTTATTAATTTTAGTTGCTACGTCCATTGTTTACGGCTTTTCGATTCACTTCCTGCATCGCGGTATCAATAGCTGGTTTGATGTCAAAGTGGAACAAGCCCTCAATGACTCGCTTGAGTTAAGCCGTACCGCTTTTGGTATCCGCATGCGAACCCTGTTACGCCAAACCCGAATGATGGCTGGAGTTCTTAGTGAGTTACCCGATAGCGAGCTATCACACAGCTTACGAGACTTAACGCAGTTGAGTGGCGCACTGGAGCTTAGTATCTGGGCCAGAGATGGACAACCGATTGCGTCGAGTATTGAAAGTCCAACTATTATGGTACCGAACAGACCGAACGATACCATTATGCATCAGCTGCTTCAGGGTGAAGATTATATCGGCATGGATCCCTCGGAAAATGACAAACTCCAACTGCGGGCCGCCGTCAGAATTCCACAAAAGTCCGTCTTAGCCGAAGAACGAATTCTCAATGTGTTGTTTCCGATCAATGATCATTTAAGTGAGCTCGGTAAAACCGTGCAAGATGCTTACTCGGATTACAAAGAGTTAAGTTATCTCAGAAAACCTTTAATTACTGTGTTCACACTGACCTTAAGCCTGATTGTGTTTTTAACCATTCTGGTGTCTATCTGGTTTGCTATCTGGATATCCCGACGCATCGTCGAGCCACTGCAAGAACTGGCCCATGGCACACAAGCGGTGGCTTCCGGTAACTACAATATGCAACTGACGGCCTCGGGTCATGATGAGATTGGCTTTCTGGTTCGCTCGTTTAACCAAATGACACAAAGACTGACCCATGCCCGCAACGCATCACAGCGCAGTCATCGCTTATTGGAACAGCAAACAAGTTACCTGACCACCGTGCTTGGCAGCTTATCCAGTGGCGTGGTCACCGTGGATAAACGCCTTTATCTGCATACAGCCAATAATGCCAGCAGCAAAATTCTCGGTGTTAAACTCCAGCAACGTCTGGAAAGCCCTTTATCCAAGCTGGCTGAAATTAACAAAAATATGAAAACGTTCTGCGAAATGATTGAACGTTGTGCTGTTAAAGGTATTGCCTGGGAACAACAGGTAGAACTACAAAAACAAAACGGCAACCAAACCTTAATTTGCCATGGTACTGAATTACCCAATAATAGTGGCTGGGTTATCGTTTTTGAAGACATCACTACACTGCTACAAGCACAGCGTAATGCCGCGTGGGGTGAAGTGGCACGGCGTCTGGCTCACGAAATAAAAAATCCTTTAACACCGATTCAGCTGTCAGCGGAACGTCTGCAACGAAAATACGCAGCGATTGTGCCCGAGGAGCAGATTGAAGTCGTCGATAAACTCACCAATACCATCATTCAACAAGTTGAAGCGATGAAAGAAATGGTGAATGAATTCTCCGAGTATGCGCGCACACCAGCATTACAATTACAGTCCTATGATATCGGTCAACTGATTCGAGAAGTGCTCACCATGTATCAGAGTAATCCGAATCATCAGTTCACGCTGTTAAACAGTCCGGAAAGTGTGGCGGTCAAAATTGATGTCAATCGTTTCCGGCAAGTCATGCATAATTTATTGAAAAACGCTATCGAAGCCTGTGAGGACGCTCAGCTTCCTGTCGATATCGTTATCAGTTACCATCCACTTACTCACCAACAACGTCGTTGGCTTGAAATTTCTGTTCGGGATTACGGTCCTGGCATCCCCTTTTCTATCATTGATAAATTATTCGAACCCTACGCCACGACGAAACATAAAGGCACCGGGCTTGGCTTAGCTATCGTTAAAAAAATGATCGAAGAACATGGCGGTGATGTCTGGGCGGAAAATCTGGATCCAGAAGGAACGAGTATAATTATAAGATTGCCATTGGAGGAGTCTCCGTCGTGAGTAATGACAAACCACTGATTCTTGTTGTTGATGATGAGCCGGATATTCGCGAGCTAATCAAAGACATTCTGGAAGACGAAAACTATGAAGTCAGAATTGCTGCTGATGGGCAGGAAGCACAACAAATTTTTAACGAACAACAGCCTGATCTGATTCTGCTCGATATCTGGATGCCGGATATCGATGGTATTAGCTTGTTAAAAGAATTCAAACAACAAAATAAAAATGTCACTATCGTGATGATGTCAGGCCATGGCACGATAGAAACCGCCGTAGAAGCAACGCGGTTGGGCGCCAGTGATTTCATTGAGAAACCACTGTCGACGGCCAAACTTCTGCGCGGTGTTGAGCAAGCCCTCGAAAATAGAGCAAAACAAGCCAGCATACAACAAGAACTGGCACAGATTCCTGTGGGTAAAAGTCAGCAGATAAAACTATTGCGTGAACAAGTTGAACGCGTTGCGAAACACGAAATGCCTATTCTGCTGGTAGGTGAGCCTGGGGTGGGTAAACATTGTTTTTCGCATTATTTACATAGCCTAGGTCAATTCTCAGGCGGTAAATTTATTGAATTAAGCCCAGAAAGCTTTCCATTAGATAGCCTGAAGATTACCTCATTAGCTAAAAATAACTGTTTGTATATCCATGACTTGGCCTTGCTGAGTGATGAAGCTCAGGCACTGTTATTACATCTGTTGGAGAGTCATAAATTACAGCAGTGTCAGCTGATTTGCGCTACACAATACTCCTTACAAAAGGCCGTCGATAACGGTGACTTTCTGGAGAGCCTGTTGTATCAGCTCAATAGCATCACTCTGGTAGTACCACCACTTCGTGATCATATTGAAGATATTCCGGAGCTTGTTCATCACTTTGTTGATGTACAAACCACGCGTTCCGGCCTGCCATACCGTCGTTTCACTGTTGCTGCACAAAACCGCCTCAGGAACCATGAATGGTCTGGCAATATTCTTGAATTGAAAAATGTCATCCAACGCTTATTAGTACTGGGTAATGGTGAAGATATTGATGTCGCAGATGTCGATCATGCACTCGCCTCAGAAGCTGAAGCTATCGAAAATGGTGATGAAACTATTAACTTTGAATTACCTCTGCGAGAAGCCAGGGAACAATTCGAGCGCATTTACCTTTTACGTAAATTACAGGAAACAGACGGCAATGTAGGTAAGGCGGCTAAACTGGCTGGCATGGAAAGAACACACCTTTATCGAAAGCTTCGCTCTCTCGGTATAGACACCAAACAGATTTAGGAATCGACTATGAAAATTCTGATCCTCGGAGCCGGACAAGTCGGGGCTTCTGTAGCGGCAACATTGGCTCGCGAAGACGATGATGTCACCCTTGTCGATACAGACAGCACTAACTTACTCAAACTTCAGGATCATTACGATATTCGTACGATTCAGGGGCAAGCCTCTCATCCCGATGTCTTGGCCCGGGCCGGCGCTGAAGATGCTGACTTGATTCTGGCGGTGACCAACAGTGATGAAACCAATATGGTGGCCTGTCAGATTTGTCATACGCTCTACAACACGCCAACCAAAATTGCCCGCATTCGCTCAACAGGCTACCTGTCTACGCCACAATTATTTGATAAAGAAAACCCTCAGGCAATTGCCATTGATATGCTGATCAGTCCTGAGCAAATCGTCACTGAATATATCCAGCGACTTATCAGCCACCCTAATGCTCTACAGGTATTGGATTTTGCTGAAGGTAAAGTGCAGCTTGTCGCTGTAAAAGCTTTTCATGGCGGTCTGTTGGTGGGGCATCCACTGCGTGATTTACGCAAACATATTCCGAAAACAGAAACCCGGGTTGCTGCTATCTTCCGTGATGGTCACCCCATCACACCGACAGGCGATACAACGATTCAGGCCGATGATGAAGTTTTTTTCATCGCCGCCACCAAAGACATCCGTGCTGTCATGGGCGAACTGCGTCGTCTGGAAAAACCCTATAAACGTATTATGCTGGCTGGCGGCGGTAATATCGGTGCCCGCCTGGCAAAAGCCTTAGAAAATGATTATCAAATCAAACTAATCGAAGCCAACCCCGATCGCGCTGAGTTCTTGTCAGAAGAGTTGAGCAACAGTATTGTGCTGTTAGGCGATGTCGCCAACGAAGAACTGTTACTCGAAGAAGAAATCGATAAAGTCGATCTGTTTTGTGCCTTAACCAATGATGACGAGGCCAATATTCTCTCTGCGATGCTGGCAAAACGACTCGGTGCCAGTAAGGTTTTATCGCTAATTAATCGGGCAGCCTATGTGGACCTGGTAGAAAGTGGCAGTATTGATATTGCCTTATCACCTCAGCAAGCGACTATTGGTAGCCTGCTTGCCCATATTCGTCGTGGCGATATTGTCGCCGTTCACTCCTTACGCCGTGGAGCTGCTGAAGCATTGGAAGCGATCGCTCATGGTGATAGCAGCTCTTCTGTCGTTGTCGGTCGACGCATTGATGAAATCGACTTACCACCAGGTACAACGATTGGGGCGATTGTGCGGGGTGAAGAAGTGATTATTGCTAAAGATGAGACCATTGTTGAATCTGAAGACCACGTTATTTTATTTTTAGTGAATAAACGTTACATAAAAGAGGTCGAACGTTTATTCCAGGTTGGCTTTACCTTCTTTTAGGAGTGCTATGGAGTCTTCATTACAAAACCATTTTCTGATTGCGATGCCTGCTCTGGCCGATTCATTTTTTTATCGTTCGGTCATTTATCTCTGCGAACACGATAAAAATGGTGCTATGGGCCTGATTATTAATCGACCGACCCGTGTCATGTTAGAAGAACTCTTATCTCACCTTCATATTGAGAACCCCTCCGAAAGCATAAAAAACACACCCGTTTTATTTGGGGGACCGGTACAAAAAGGCCAGGGCATGGTGATACATGATCAGGCTCAATCCCCCTGGAAATCGAGTCTGCAATTATCTGACGATGTTATCTTGACCACATCCACTGATATCCTCGAAGCCATTGGTACCGATGAAGGTCCATCCAATGCCCTGGTAACCCTCGGTTATGCTGGTTGGTCCGCAGGTCAGCTAGAAGAGGAGCTCATGAAAAATAGCTGGCTAACGGTTCCTGCCAGTCATGAGTTATTATTTACCACGCCAGCCGAACAGCGCTGGCAAGCAGCCGCTAAATCTATCGGCGTTGATATTAACCTGATGTCTAACTTTGCAGGCCACTCATGAGTGCAGCCAGGACCTTACTTGGTTTTGATTTTGGCATGAAAAATATCGGCATTGCCGTTGGCCAAGAGTTAACATCCACCGCGAATCCATTGACCGCAATCAAAGCACGTGATGGTATTCCGGACTGGTCACAAATTGAAAAACTGCTAAAAGAATGGCAACCCGATCTGCTTATCGTCGGTCTTCCTCTGAATATGGATGGGACCGAACAAGAAATGACGGCCGCCGCCAAACGTTTTGGAAATCGCCTGAATGGCCGATTTAATATCCCAGTGGAATGGCAAGATGAAAGACTGACAACATACGAAGCACTAGACCAAATGGGAATCCGCAGTAAAATGGACTCTCGTCAACGCAGTGACGTCGATCAGTTATCTGCACAACTCATACTTCAATCATGGCTGAACCAACAATGACCATCGCACTGACTCAAACTCAAGTTCAGAACCTGCTCAATGATATGGCAGCAGATATTCGCGAGAAATTCGCGGATAAACAACCCTTACTCGTCGGTATTCATACTGGTGGTGTATGGGTTGCCAAAGCTTTACAGGATATTCTGGGCAAGGATTTTTTCGACGCACCACTCGGCACCCTTAACATCGCCTATTATCGGGATGATTTCACCCGTATTGGCATGCACCCTCAGGTGACACCTTCGGATTTGCCCTTTGCCGTCGATGGCCGTCATCTGATTTTGGTTGATGATGTGCTGCATAGTGGACGCACCACTCGTGCTGCCCTCAATGAGATTTTTGACTATGGCCGCCCAGCTAGCGTCACATTGACGGTTTTGGTGGACCGTAATGGGCGTGAACTGCCTATTCAGGCAGATATCATCGGAAAAACCGTTGAAGTCGCTAAAGGCCAACATATCAAACTCACTAATAGCTCAGGATTACAGTTGGAATATCGAAACAAAGGCAAGGCTGAATGAATAACAACCAATTGACGGAAAGCGGTCAGCTACGCCATTTCCTCACGATTGAAGGGCTAAAAAAGCCACTACTGACTGAAATTATGGACCGGGCAGAGCAATTTTCGGGCATCACTAATCGACAGGTGAAAAAAGTCCCCATCCTGCGGGGGAAAACCATTGTTAACCTGTTTTTTGAGAACAGCACTCGTACCCGTTCTACCTTTGAACTGGCAGCAAAGCGTCTGTCTGCTGATGTCATGAATTTTAATATCAGCACCTCAGCTACATCAAAAGGTGAAAGTCTGCTAGATACATTGCACAACCTTGAGTCGATGCACACAGACATGTTTGTTGTCAGACACAATCAAAGTGGTGCCGCTGAATTTATTGCTCAACATGTGTCACCTCATGTCAGCGTCATTAATGCGGGTGATGGCTGTCATGCCCACCCCACACAAGCCATGCTGGATATGTTTACCATTCGTCGTCATAAAAACAGCTTTCCGGATCTACGGGTCGCGATTGTTGGTGACATTTTGCACTCACGAGTCGCTCGCTCGCAGATTCAAGCACTATCGACTTTAGGTGTAGGTGAAATTCGTGTTATTGGACCTAAAACCCTACTGCCTGCAGACTGCCAAACGCTTGGCGTGCATGTGTATCACGATATGGAAGCAGGCTTAGAAGATGTTGACGTCGTTATTATGCTGCGTCTGCAACTTGAACGTATGCAAGGGGCTTTAATCCCCAGCGCCAGAGAGTATTTCCACTGCTTTGGGTTAACAGACGACAAACTCAAACTCGCGAAACCGGATGCCATTGTGATGCACCCAGGTCCAATCAATCGGGGCGTCGAAATTGCCTCATCCGTGGCTGATGGCCCACAATCGGTCATATTAGAACAAGTCACTCATGGTATTGCTGTCAGAATGGCCGTGATGTCCATGGCTATGGGTGCACAATCAGAACAAAACGAGCTGCCAGCATGAAAATTCGTATAAAAAATGGCCGTGTTATCGATCCTGCAAGCCAGTTTGATGCCCGCCAGGATGTCTATATCAGCGATGGAAAAATCATTGCCATCGGTGAGCAATTAGATGGCTTTGAGGCTGATAAAACGATTGATGCAACCGGTTTAATCGTTTGCCCAGGCCTAATTGATCTCAGTGTCAGACTACGTGAGCCAGGACAGGAACACACAGCCACTATCCTCACAGAAACTAAGGCTGCCGCTGCTGGTGGCATCACCACGGTTTGTGTCCCCCCCGACACGGCACCGGTGATAGACAACCCCACCGTAGTTGAACTCATTGAAGATCGCGCTAAAAAGTCAGGACGCAGCATGGTATTGACCATGGGTGCGATGACGCAAAATCTGAACAGTGAATTATTAGCCGAGATGGCCAGATTAAAAGCCGCTGGCTGTGTGGGAATCAGTAATGGTCTGTCTCCGATTAAAAATAGTGTCATCTTACAAAGAGCAATGGCTTATGCTGCGACACTGGATATGACGGTTTTTATCACGCCTGCCGATCCATGGTTACAAAGCCAGGGTTGTGTACATGAGGGAGCGGTTAGCTCGCGACTTGGTTTAGGTGGCATTGCAGAAAGTGCTGAAACCATTGCTGTCAGCCGTGATTTGATCTTAATCGAACAAACCGGAGTACGTGCTCACTTTCATAATTTATCCACGGCAAAAGCGGTTAAATTAATTCGTGATGCACAAAATAGAGGGTTACCGGTAACCGCCGATGTCAGTGCCCATCACTTACATTTATCCGAGCATGATCTGGGTAATTACGATGCGTTAAGCCATGTATTGCCGCCATTTCGCAGTATCCGCGACCGAGAGCAACTGCAACAAGGTGTCCGTGATGGCGTTATTTCAGCGATATCCTCTCATCATCAACCACTTGATAAAGACGATAAATTAGGTCCCTTCGCAGAAACAAAACCCGGTATTTCTGGTCTTGAAACCTTATTACCATTAACAATGAAGTTAGTAGAAGATGACGAGGTTAATTTGCACACCGCTTTAGCTGCTCTAACCTGTAACCCGGCAGATATTCTGGGTATCGACTCAGGACAGCTTAAAGTGGGGACTACTGCCGATATCTGCTTAATTGATCCTGATTCTGAATATGAATGCCAACCGTTAAACTTTGTCAGTGCCGGTAAAAACAGTCCGTTTGAAGGCTGGTTATTTAACCACCAGGTCAGCCATACTTTATTTCATGGCCGCTTAGTTCATGAACGAGATTAAGAGTTAAAGGAAACAATGATGAAATCAATAAGAATGGCTTTTTGCTGCGTCACGTTAATTGCTGCATTTTTCATGATAACCGCCTGTAGCCCAGAAGTAGGCAGTGAAGACTGGTGCCAAATGATGAAAGATAAAGCCAAAGGCGACTGGACTGCCAACGAAGCCGCTGACTTCACTCGTTACTGTATTTTCCCAAGCAATGACAAATAAACTCTACGCGCTCGATTTTGATGGTGTTATCTGTGATAGCGCTATAGAGACTGGTATAGCAGGTTGGAAGGTTGCCCTGAAAGTATGGGCAGATATGCCAACTGAAATGCCTGATGATTTACTGGAAAAATTCCGACAAGTGCGTCCAGTCATGGAAACAGGTTATGAAGCCTTGCTTATCATGCGACTGCTGTATGAAGGCATGTCTGCTGATACACTCATGTCTGCATTCCATCATCAGATTGAAGCGTTGATGATCCGCGATGATATGTTTGTCGATGAACTGAAAGAAGTTTTTGGCTCAACACGCGATGAATGGATTAGGGACGACTTTGATAGCTGGATTGCTATGAACCCATTATTTGAAGGTATTGCTGAAAAACTTCGGACCATTCCAACGGATAATCTAGTGATTATCACCACAAAACAGGAACGCTTCGTTGATCATATTCTCAAGGCGAATCAGATTTCACTGCCAATAGCACAGGTTTATGGCCTGGACAGAAATATGAGCAAACAACAGATCCTCAGCGATCTGCATGCCGAAACACCGGATATGGAGATTGTTTTCATTGAGGATAGACTTCCTGCACTGATTAATGTCATCACTGAAGATGGTCTGGATGATATCAAGCTCTATCTGGCGAGTTGGGGCTACAACACCGCTTCAGATAAAGAAAGTGCAAATAATATCGACAGAATCTCTGTTATCAAGCTGTCTGATTTTGCTCAGCTTTGATCGTGCGTATCAAATACTGACGCACAACATCTATATCGACTTTCATAGATAAAACATTGTTTATGCAGTATTAACTAACACATGATAGAACAGCAAATATTGCGTAGTCAGCTTTGAGAGGATTCGCTAGAAGCTCATCTCAGGATAGAAAAATAAGGTGGGAATTTTAATAAAGGAATAATGGCGGAGCGGACGGGACTCGAACCCGCGACCCCCGGCGTGACAGGCCGGTATTCTAACCAACTGAACTACCGCTCCACTATCCTTCTTGGCAGACGAAAAAACGTCTGTTGGCCGAAGAAGCGAGAGAATATACAGCAATTTTTACAAAGGTGTTAGTGTTTCATGTAAAAATTTTTTCTCTCACCTCTAAATCGCTCTTAATCCTTTTTATCCCAATACGCTTTTTTAGCTTTCTGAAGTTTTTCATAGCCAACCAACAGTGCATTATGGCGTTCAAAGCCATGCAGACTCAGACCAGGTGTATGTAATTGATGGAAAACTGTTTTTGCATCAACAATCGCGATGCCATCTTGTACATTTTGCTCACCGTACATTAATGCCAAATACTGCTGATAGTCTTTATATTCACGTTCATCATCCCATTTGATGTCCAGTAACGCTTTTAAGCAGCGATAGAAGCGTAATTGCGCCTCGTCGCCTTGCCCTAGCGACAAACACCAGTCCACCCACTCCAATGCCTGCTCATCTTCCAAAGCCAAACACAACATCAATTTGATTTCACCTAAGCGAATGGTTGACCACAAAGTGCCGGGATCCGGCGCTAAACCGATAAACTGAGCAACCGGTGTATGGTCGTTATAACCACCATCTTCCAAAGCCACTAATAACTCACGCCATTGCTCTTTGGTACGAAATTTCAGTGATAATAAGTCTTCGCGAAATAAGGCGCCTTCATTATTATTTTCCCAGAGCAATTCATCCACTGGATAAATATCCGACATCCCTGGCACCAGAATACGGCAAGCGTAGACATCCAGATGCTCGTAGTCGGCAATATAGATATCAAAACCCATATCATGAATGATATCGGTTAGATAAGTAAACTCATCGCGGGTAGGCGCATCGTGGTCCCAGTCATAGAATTCATAATCTGGTGCATCGCGGAAAAAGTCGTAAGAGACATAACCACTGGAATCAATAAAGTGCATTTCGAGGTTTTGTGGTGATGCCACCTCTTCCATATCAAATGTCGGTGGATGGAACACATCCAGTTGGTCCAGACTTCTACCCTGAAGTAATTCAGTGACCGTTCTTTCCAAAGCCACTTCAAAGCTGGGATGAGCACCAAAAGAAGCAAACACAGAACCATCTTTCGGATTAACCAAGGTCACGTTCATCACCGGGAACTGCCCCCCCAGTGAGGCATCAGCCACTTTTAGGTGATAACCATGCCCCTCAAGCTCTTCTAATGCGGCTTTAATTTTAGGAAACCGATCGATGACATACTGTGGCACTTCGGGTAAACAAATCCCTTCCGCGATGATATGGTTTTTGACATAACGCTCAAACACTTCAGATAAACCCTGAACACGAGCCTCATTCTGGGTATTGCCTGCTGACATACCATTGCTGACATAGATATTACCGATGATATTCACCGGGAAATAGAGGGTTTCGTAGTCACGCTGACGCACATACGGCACCGCACATATGCCTCTTTCACCAGCACCGGAGTTAGTATCAAATAATTTCTCCGGTGTCAGCGCTCTTTCTGGATCAAAGTGATCCCATAAGCCCTCATCTAATAAGCCTTCAGGCATCTCACCATCATTGGAAACAAACCAGCGCTCATTCGGATAATGCACAAAGGGCGCCTGGCTATGCTGCTCACCTAAATAAAAATCAGCAAAAAAGTAATTACAGCTGAGGCGCTCAAAATACTCACCCAAGGCACTGGCTAAACAGGCTTTAGCAGAGCTGCCTTTACCATTGGTAAACATCAACGGACAGGTTTTATCCCGTATGTGTACAGAAAAAACATGACTGACTGGATTCAACCAGGAGGCTTCTTCCACATCAAAACCAAATGCCTTTAGCTTTGCTTGCATCGTCGCAATACTGGTTTCCAGATCGCGGTCTTTACCTTTAATAAATGTTTGCTCAGTCATCATTTCTTCCAAAAAATAACCCCCTGCCCGGTACGAGCAGAGGGTTGATTGACATCATCAGCTGTTTCTTACATTTTTTCAGCGGCAGCAATGGCTTTTTTCACCAGACGTGCTGCTGCACCTTTTGCATCAGCCGCTTTGATTTGATCCAGATTGACAGGGTTACCCACAATAATGGCACCCCCCATGCCCGCGCCAAAGTGAGGCGTGCACTTATAAACGTAAATCCCTTCAACCGTGAAGGTGCGCTGATAGTTTTCACCCATTTGTGAATGCCATGCTTCAGCACCTTCTGGAATCAGACCATCCAGAGATTGGGTGTCATGTGTAGGCATATTTTCCCAGGCGACTTTATCGCCAGGTTGAATTTGAATCACCAAAGGTTCGTACTTCAGACCAACCGCAGTGACAATATGCGTTTTTGCTTCGGCAGAGGCTTGTTCTTGTTCTGCAGGAGCCGCTTCTGCTTGGTCTTGTTCAACCGGCGCTGTCGCTTCTTCGGTCGTATCCGGTTCTGCAATGGCGCCTTCATCTACCACCGTTTCGGGTACAGCTTCATTCGCATCTTCCATATGTTCGGTAGCTGTCTCATTCATCCCACCGACTTCATTTTGTGCCAGTGGCTGTGTTGACTCATCTTTAACCGAGGCTGGTGCAACAGCATCATCGGACTTATTAGATGAGACATTGGCGTAACGTTCTTTACTATCGTTAACAAACACTGTGGAGACAGCAGCCACAACAAAGATTGCTAGTAACGCAATCACAATAGCAATTAAAATCGATTTTTTCTTCATGATTCCTCCTGGATAAAAATTCATAGGTGAATGATAACATTCTCAACTAACGATTTAGTGTAGAGAAAACAATATTCTCATTAAAACTCTGTCATAATTGCATCTATAGAACTCGTCGTTACCTGAATTCATGGTAAACAATCAGTTCCATGTGTTAACAGACGTTCTGGCATCACCTCCGCTTTTACATCACTTCTTGTCGATGTAACAAAACCGTGACTGTTAACCTTATCCAACGACACACGCTGAATAATGCGAAGACGCTGTTTTCACTATAACGCTTTATATTGAGTAAATTATGACATTTTCCGAGTTAGGCCTCATTCTGCCACTGCAACGTGCCGTCACAGAATCAGGTTATACGACCCCCTCTCCAATTCAAGCCAAAGCCATTCCTGCCATCATGCAGGGTAATGATGTGATGGCTGCTGCCCAAACGGGTACAGGTAAAACTGCAGGGTTTACCTTACCACTTTTGCATAAACTGTCAGAAGGCAAACCTGCCCGTGCTAATCAGGCTCGTGCGCTTGTTTTAACACCGACGCGTGAACTTGCCGCCCAAGTCGAAGAAAGCATTAAAACTTACGGTAAATATTTACCCTTACGTTCAGCTGTGGTGTTTGGTGGCGTTAAAATAAACCCTCAAATGATGCAAATGCGCCGTGGCGTTGATGTATTAGTGGCCACACCTGGACGTCTTCTGGATCTTTACCAACAAAATGCGATTCGCTTTGATGAGTTGGAAGTCTTGGTGCTGGATGAGGCAGATCGTATGCTGGATATGGGGTTTATTCATGATATCCGCAAGATCATTAATATGTTGCCGCAAAAGCGCCAGACCTTGCTCTTTTCGGCGACATTCTCTAATGAGATCCGCGAGCTGGCAAAACGTCTGGTAAAAAACCCAGTTGAGATTTCTGTTGCACCAGCGAATACCACCGCGAAGAAAGTGAAACAGTGGATCATTCCTGTTGATAAAAAACAAAAACCGGCATTACTCAATCAACTCATCCAGGATAACAACTGGTATCAGGTTTTAGTGTTTTCAAAAACAAAACATGGCGCCAATAAATTAACTAAATATCTGGAAGATCACGGCCTGAAAGCTGCGGCCATTCACGGTAATAAAAGTCAGGGAGCAAGAACACGAGCGCTGGCTGATTTTAAGTCCAATACGATTCAGATACTAGTTGCTACAGATATTGCCGCAAGGGGTTTAGATATTGATCAACTGCCTCATGTCATCAACGTTGATCTGCCCAATGTGGCTGCTGACTATGTTCACAGAATTGGCCGTACAGGCCGTGCTGGAGCTACTGGAGAAGCGATATCACTAGTTAGTGCTGATGAAATTGATCAACTCAAAGATATCGAAAAACTTATCGGTAATAAACTGGAACGTGAGTATGTGGATGGTTTTGAACCGACACATGATGTGCCTGATAGTTACAGCATTACTAAAAAAGCTCCCTCTAACCGTAGTCCGGCAAAACGCCGTCCACCAAGAGCAAGTGCTGACAATGCAACACCAGCAAAACGACCTGCGCGTCGTCCGCCACGGGCCAAACCAGCCAATAGAACAAATAAAAAACCACGATAAGCCTCATATATCAGACGCAGAGTTAGCCAGGTACTATGCGTCTGCATTACTCCAACCGAGTCAGAAAGTAATGGATTCACCATAGGACTTTATCAACCATCTCAATTTGCCTGAATTAGCGTATTAGTAAAAAACCACTAATCAATGTAATCTTCGTATCACCATTCTTAACAAATATTTACATATCGGGGAACTAAGCTCTGACTTATCACCTAAGTTAGCGACGACTTGGTATAACGGAATAATATGAAGAATAGTTATTATTTAAAATCAATCTATCTATTTTTATTCGCCCTGTACGGATTTTTAACTATCACGACAGTCTATGCTGAAACTCCCGTATCAGTCATATCGCCAGAAAAATCGAAAGTAAGTGATAACTTAACTCTAAGTGGTACACTCACTGCAGAAAAACAAGCCATGCTCTCACCACGTGTTGATGGCTTGGTGTCGAGTGTTCTGGTTGATGCAGGAAGTAAAGTAAAAAAAGGCGAACTATTACTAGAGTTAGATCCTGCCTTATCCCAACAAGTTTTGAATCAGGCCAAAGCCGCCACTGCTGAAGCACAAGCAGCCCGGAATGAGGCACAGCGGCTTGTTGATGAAGCCAAAGGTTTACGTGAAAAAAACTATATCTCTGCCAGTGAAAATGCCAGCCGATTATCCAATCTGAAACTGACCGAAGCAGCACTTATGGCCGCAAAAGCGGCTGAAGCATCAGCGCTGGAAGAATTGACTCGACATCGATTACCTGCCCCTTTTTCAGGCGTTATCAGCGCTAAGCTTACCGAAGTGGGTGAATGGGTAAACCGGGGTACAACGGTACTAGAACTGGTGGCAACTAATAAAGTTCGACTGGATGTCAAAGTACCTCAGGAACGTTTCTCAGAAATTAACCATGAAAATCAGGTAGAAGTTATCCCCGATGTTTTCCCCGATAAACGCTTTAAAGGGACCATAAATGCCATTGTTCCGGTCAGTGACCCACAAGCCAGAGCCTTTTTAGTACGAATTCTTATCGATACAGGTAACATCAGCTTACTACCAGGTACCTCAGCAAAAGCCATTATTGGCTTGAATGACAATCAACAGAACCAACAGCGAATCATTATCCCCAGAGATGCATTACTTTTGCACCCTGACGGTGGTTACAGTGTCTTTGTAGTAAAAGATGGCATTGCCAAACGCCATAAAGTCAGCATCGGCAATCAAAGCAGTCAGGGCGTGACCGTTTTATCTGGTATCACATTAGACGACAGGGTTGTCACACGCGGTAACGAAGTTCTGCGTGATGGGCAAAACGTTACCATCGTTGACTCAGAACAATAGTCAGGTCTAGTTATGCTTGAAGCCCCCATCAGAAACGGAAAGCTACTTACGGTTATCGTTCTTATCATAATGGTACTGGGCATTGCCGCAGCAAAACGTATTCCAGTCCAGATGATTCCTGATCTCGACGTGCAAACCATCAGTGTGGTTACCGGCTGGCCTGGCGCGACACCACAGGATATTGAAAAAGAAATCCTCATCGAACAAGAACGCTATCTGCGCAGCGTGCCTAACTTGGCACGAATGGAATCATTGGCTGATACTGGTCAGGCGACGATCGAGCTGGAATTTCCGTTTGGGGTTGATGTGAATGAAACTCTTATAGAAGTTTCCAACGCACTCAGCCAAGTCTCCAATTATCCAGAAAATGTCGATCAACCGCGGCTATATAGCAGTTCTTTCTCAGAAAATGCCTTTATGTATTTTGCAGTCACTCCACTGCCCGGTAATCCGCTGAGCCTTGATATGGATATGGTTACTGATTTCATCGATGATGATGTCAGACCTCGCATGGAAAGGGTTCCCGGTGTATCTGAAGTTCAACTTCGTGGTGGTGCGGAAAGACAAATACAAATCCATATAGATCCCGCTAAACTCGCACAACGCGGCCTGTCCTTAACTGATGTCAGAGATGCCATTCGTGAACGTAACAGAGATACCTCAGCCGGCGATCTTGACGATGGTAAGCGTCGTTACTTTATCCGGACCGTAGGACGTTTCAAAGACGTTGAAAGCCTTAGAGAGTTGACCCTGGCTCATCGCAATAATACGGATATAAAACTGAAAGACGTAGCAGAAGTCAGGCTGGATCATTATGAAGTGCGAGGTTTGTCGATAGTCAATGATGAAGCCGCACTGACCATGGCCGTTAAGCGTGAAACAGGCTCAAATGTCATTGATATCAAACAGGCCATGCTGAAAGAAATTGATGAAATCCGCCAAGATCAACTTCATCCTAACGGCTTAACTATTTCCCTGATAGGTGATGACGTTCGTTATGTTCAAGCCTCTGTAGAAAAAGTCACGCAAAACCTGGCTCTGGGCGCCATTCTTGCGACACTTATTCTGTATTTATTCTTACGTTCGGGCAGAGCCACCGTTATCGGCCTACTCGGCATGCCGGTTTGTACGATTGCAGCCTTTATCGGTTTACTCGCCTTTGATCGCACGATCAATGTGATCTCTCTGGCAGGGATTGCTTTTGCCATTGGTATGACCGTGGATAACACCATTGTGGTCCTGGAAAGTATTGAACAGGCACGTCGACGTGGCTTGGATCGGATCCAGGCGGCCATTACTGGCGTAAAAGAAGTCTGGACCGCGGTACTGGCCTCCAGTATGACCACGGTATTAGTGTTTGCTCCAGTGTTATTTGTTGATGAAGAAGCGGGTCAGCTTTATTCAGATATTGCGATTGCGATATCCACAGCTATTTTAGCCTCTATGCTATTTGCTGTTGCCGTGGTACCTGCTGCCTGTGCCCGGGTTGGGTTTGGTGATGATCGTGATCATGGTGATGATTTAAAGCATCCTGGCCCGATTTTAAAAATGGTCAGCTGGCTCAATACCTCACCTTTAAAACGCTTACTTTCCATTGTGATTATTTTTACCAGCACCATGGGCGCTGGCTGGTATCTGCTACCACCAGCTGAGTATTTACCGGAAGGTGAAGAACCCAAAGCCTTCAGTATGATGATTGCCCCTCCCGGCTATAACATACCTGAGATGCGTTTATTGGCAGATGATATCCGCCAGCATTTAAGTGAAGCCTTGCATGCCGATCCACAAAAATTTGATAACAGTGAACACCGCTTACCTGCACTGAAATATTATTTTCAGCGGATTAATCCAGGCTCGATATGGATTCTGAGTGAACCTGTTCGTCCAGAAGATTTACAGGCGATGATGGATGCACTCACGTCGATGTTTAAAGAATATCCGGGAATGCGTGGTTTCTCGAACCGGGGTTCGATTATTTCCAGCAATCAGGGAGGCACACGCGCTGTTAATCTCGATATTTCCGGTGCCGATCAGGAAAGCCTCTACAGCACAGCTGAATACGCAATGAGACGTGCTGAAAAGCTTTTTGGCAATCCGCAGATCGAGTCTGAACCTTCAGCACTGTCTCTCGATCAACCCTTAGTTGAAATTCGTCCGAACTGGGATCGGCTAGCCGAGATCAATATGTCTGCAGATGATTTTGGTTACACGGTAGCAGCGCTAAGTGATGGCGCTTATGTCGATGAGTTTTTTATGAATGATGACAAAATTGATATGTTCATCTTTAGCACCGCCGGACAAAATCAAACACTGTCGTCACTGGCCAATATGCCTATCATGACGCCACAAGGTACGGTTTTACCCTTAAATGCGCTGGCCAATATTGTTGATACGGTAGACAGTGATCAATTACGCCGTGTAAATGGCCGTCGCACCGTCACCCTATTGATTATTCCACCACGAGAAATTGCACTGGAAACAGCGGTGAACCAGGTTCGCACCCAAATGCTGCCAAATATGCAGGCTGAGGGGGAAGTAGCTAAAGGGGTTTCTATCAGTATTTCGGGTGCCGCTGATCAGTTAGATGCTACCCGTGAATCCTTATCAGGCAACCTTGTCATTGCATTAATTCTTATTTATTTGCTGCTGGTCGCTATCTTTAGTCACTGGTGGTATCCACTACTCATTCTTGCGACCGTGCCCTTAGGTATTGCTGGAGGTATTGTTGGCTTAGCGGCAGTCAATGCCGCCGGGCCATTACTCAACCTGTTTGGTCTTCCAGCGATTATTCAACCATTCGATATGATTACCATGCTCGGCTTTGTCATTTTGCTGGGTACGGTCGTCAACAACCCTATTCTGATTGTTGAACAGGCGCGAAGGAATTTGGAAGATAAAGCGGTATCCGTGCGTGATGCGGTCAATCAGGCAGTTGCCACTCGCTTGCGTCCAATCTTGATGTCTACCGCCACAACCGTGTTTGGTCTGGCACCTTTGGTCTTTATTCCGGGTGCAGGGACGGAGCTTTATCGCGGTGTGGGTATCGTTGTGCTGGTTGGGATTTTATGTTCAATGATCGTCACGCTGACCTTTTTACCCAGCTTGTTAATCACTGTTTTAAACTGGGCTGAACGCTTCTCCGTTAAGAAAACAGAGATTAATGAAGCGACGACTAAAATGTAACTAACACCACTTGTTCTATTTGAATTTATATCAATGGTTTGCTGACCAGATAATGTGGACCGATGCCGGAAATCATAAACTCCTCGGAAGCCAGCGTATAAGCTGATCGACGATAAAAACCGATTGCCGAACTTCTAGCATTGGCCCAGATGAGTGTTGATCCCTGAGATTTCGCATATCGCTCCGCAGCAGTAAGTAAAGCGCTTCCAACACCACTTCCTCGGTAATCCGGTGCAGTTGCCATCGCTCTGATTTGATAGCTGTTGGTCTGCTTCAGTAAAGGATTATCGTTGAGATAAACCGATACTATTCCAACGATATTCCCGGTTTGATCCACGGCAGCAAAATGTCTTGTGGTGATAGCCTCATCGCCCTCAAAGACACATTCAGAAAGCGGCTTGCCAGGGCGCAAAACCTCACTTCTTAAAGCATGTGTTTGCTGTGAAGCTATTTCTCTAATTTCCATATTTCTCAACGACAACGGCAACAGGATGATGACTATCAAAACCGAACTTATATAAAGACATCACTTAAACGTCGTGATTATACCTTTTCAACACCAGAGTTAAGTCGAGTGACCAGAACAGTCAAAGCTAAATTATGCTGAAAAAAACGCCTCTCTTGTCTGATAACAAGAGAGGCGGATAATTCAAAAGTCGATGCTGGTTGAAATGGTAAATGTGCGTGGAGCGCCGTAAGCCATGCCGCTCCACGTATCCACACCTGACCAGTAGTCACGATCAAAGACATTATGGATACCGGCGCGAACGGTCACGTCTTTACCTGCCACCAGCAGACTATAACGAGCACCCAGGTCGAGCCGGGTCCAACTGGGTATTTTCTCAGTATTGGCCTGATTCACGTATTGTTCGCCCGTGTAAATCAGATTTGCCGTCCAGGTTAACGCTGGCACCATGGGCATATCCAATTCAGCACTAATATTGGCCTGACGTTCAGCAACACCAACAGGGGTATTACCTTTGGTTGTCGGGTTATTGGTTTTATTTAATTCTGCATCCAGTAACATCAAACCACCTAATAGCCGAACATCTGGGGTTAATTGTCCAAACACATTCATTTCGATGCCGCGGTTGCGTTGTTCACCTGACACAGATGAGATATTGTTCACCGTCTGATAGCTGGGCTTTTCGATCTGGAACACACTCACTGTTGATGTGAACTCACCAAAATCAACCTTAGCACCCACTTCATATTGCTTGGTTTTATAGGGTTCAAACACTTCACCCGCATTGGCTGAACTATCCGGCGCAATATCGCCTTTACTCAAGCCTTCACTGCGATTGGCGTAAAACGATACATTTTCCCAGGGTTTAATGACTACCCCCACCATCGGTGTTAAGGCACTTTCATTGTAGTGTGTGGTGACGGCACCAGTACTGGCATTAAAACTGTCTGATACCACTTGTTGTCTTCTGACACCGACGGTCAGTTGCACTCTGTCATCCAACGCAGACAAGGTATCCGCTAAAGCTATACCTGTTAATCTACTCTCACTGACTCTGGGTGCATTATGTGGATTAGCGACCACAATCTCTGCCTGATCGGTCGGTGAATAGAGATTATTTAAATAGGATGAACTGGCATTGATCGTCGCTTTTTCGAGCTGCTCGCGATACTCCGTTAATTGCACAGTCATATTGTGATTTATCGCACCCGTATCAAACCAGCCTCTCAAGCCAGTGCTGACGGTATATCTATCCACATTAAAATCGGCATTGCTTGGTGTTACGGTGACATCACCATTTGCATTGGTAATGCTGGGATAACCAAATAACCGGGATACACGGGTTTTACCACCGCCGATATCTGCGAAAAAAGTTAATTGGTCATGGATATCGTATTCCGCTTTGAGCAGTAATGACTTGTCATCTACCTTCGACCATTCCCAGTCCTGAGTAATATTATGTTCACCATCCGGCGCTGACGGCACATCAACACCGCTGGCTAACCATAAATGGCGTAATGGGGCATCCAGATCTTCTTTTTGATGAATAAGATCGGCTGTCATTCTTAGTTTTTCGCCCTGATAATCCAAAGCTAATGCCCATGAATCGACTTCGCGTGATTGATTTTCACGCTCGGTATGACCATCACTGACCGTACCGTTAAATCTGACCCCAAATTGCTCGTCATCACCAAAACGTCGACTCAGATCAAGATGGCCTTTTAATTGGCTGTCAGAAGCATAAGATGCGGTAAACCGGGTTAAGTCTTCATCCAGAGCGCGTTTGGGCACGATATTGATACTGCCACCCACACTACTGTCTGGTGACATTCCATAGATCATCGATGCAGGGCCTTTTATGACTTCAATTCTGTCCACATAATCTGCCAACACCCGGTAATTAGACGCCACCCCATACACACCATCAAAGGCGATATCACCTGAGTTACCTTCATTCATAGCAAAACCACGAATACGGAAAGAATCCAGCATGCCGCCACTCACATGTGCTGTTCTGACAGAAGGATCAGTTGATACCACATCGGCAATGGTTCCGGCCTGTGTATTGTCGATAAAATCACTGGTAAAGTTGGTCATATTAAACGGCGTGTCCATCACATCACGGTTACCCAAGATACCGACACGACCTTGTTTCGCGACCTGTCCCCCAGCATATTTTTCAGTTTGTAAGGTCTTTTTTACTTTTTCAGCGTTTATATCAATAGCGTTTAAAACAACCTCATCCTTTGACACCGCCTTAATAACAAAGCCGGTACCGGTATCTTCCGCCTGCAGCTTATGTCCATCTAATAAAATCTCTAAAGCGTTCTGCGGCGTATAAAAACCTTTAATCGCTTTTGCTGATTTATTTTTCACCAGATCAGTATTCACCACGATGGATATCTCTGTCTGGCTGGCAAGCTGATTGAGACTACTTGATAAAATACCCGCCTTAATATCAATTGGCTTTTTCTGACTCTCTGCCGCCGTCACAACGGAAAGCCAGCTTAATAGAAACACAAAAAGGCTATAGCGAAACCCGGCTGTTGAAAAAAAACGATAAATAAACATGAGACTCCCTTATTTCATTTGTCTTATCTACTCTGACGAATGACATAAAGAAATCACCACCTTTAACTTCATTTATGTTTTTGGGACGACAGTAATAGCCGTCCACCAGGGAGTGATATGGGTGACTTTTAGCGGGAATGAGTCTGCTAATAAGGCTAATGCCGCCTGCGGATCATCAAGTGGCAACACAGCCGAGACATGATAATTCTCTAACTGCTGAGCATCAAAATAGAAATAGCCCTTATGGAAACGGTTCAGAATAGTAAGCACTTCATTTAACGGCATACCATCCACCATCAACTGATGTTTATTCCACATCAGACTGGCATCAACAACACTAAAGTCAGAAACCTTACCCAAGTGTTCAGCATAAACACGAATCTGCTGGCCTGGCTGAAGGGGCTTAACATCACAGCCTTGTCGCTGACATGTGGCTGCTACACTGGATTCGATGACTTTCAGTAAGGTGTAATCGCTACGCTTATCCACACTAAACTCTGTACCCAAAGCCGTGAGACTACCGTGCTCTGTTTTCACGACAAACGGTCGTTGTGGATTTTTACTTACCTTGACCCGTATTTCTCCCTTTAGTAAATGAATGGTTCGCTGGCTATGATCAAAATCCACATTAATAGCACTATCACTGCTGAGAGTAATTACTGAGTTATCTGCCAGGGTGTAGGATTGCCAATCACCGACGGTTGTTTGTTTATCAGCCATCATCAGCGTGACTTTATCTGGTAGCCAAACAAACATTGGGATAAAAATAACCATTAATAATGCAAAGGTTTTTGCTAAGGTCTGCCAAGAATGCTGATGATATGCTTTGTTGGTTGAGACTGTTAACGCGGCCTTTGATGCCGACCGGGGAAACTGTTGGATGTCACCTAATAGAGCTTGTAACTTATCCACCGCATCAGCATGGCGGGGATCCTGATTTTTCCAGTCAAGAAAGGCTTGTTTTTGTGCTGTTGACGGTGGATTTTCTTCATCTGACATCAACACAACCCACTCTGCAGCTTGGGTGGCAATGCTTTCTGAATCTGTCATTTCAGGTGATGAACTCGTGACCATTATAATGTTTCTGTTTCTAACGCCTGCTGACAGGCGACTAAACTCTGAATCAAATACTTCTGCACCATGGTGGTGGATACACCCAGTTTTTTGCCAATGGCAGACTGAGTTAAACCATCAATATGCCGGAGAATAAAAGCTTGTCTGACATGTTTTGGTAACTTATCCAAAGCCTGAGAAATAGTATCGAGTGCATTTATCGCCAGATAAACGTCTTCTGCTGAAGGTATTGGTTCAGCATCATCCAGACTAAGTTTTAACGCTTCTAAATAGGCTTGTTCTAATAAAAAGCGTCGGCGTTTATCAATTAATAACCGCTTGGCAATGGTCAGCAACCACGGACGAGGTTCTCTGATTTGAGTTAAGTCATTTTGTTTGCTGATGACATTCACAAAGGTGTCATGGGTGAGATCGCTGGCGTTTTGCGAACAGCCTAATTTTTTACTTAACCACCCCGTCAACCAATAGTGATGATTTTCATACAAAGACGCAATAAAACTGTTTTTATAGCTCGGCTGATCAAAAACAATCTGTTTATTACTCGGCATATTAAACGGCTGAACCATATATAGATATTAATGATAACTATTATCATTTAAAAACTATCCCTTATGCAACCTTTTGTTTTTAATAAAAACCGTTATATACGTTAATATGAAACGCTTATTACTGATATAGATTGAAGCTTATAACCTATATTGATTATCTAAAAACGACCTGAGGTGATGATAAACAATGAAAGAGACCGGAAAGATTAACTATCTTGAAATTCCATCGTCGGATTTAGATAAGACCAAAGCTTTTTTCAGTCGTGCGTTTGGCTGGCAATTTATTGATTATGGTCCTGACTACATCGCCATTGAAGACGCAGGTATTGATGGTGGATTTTATCGATCACCACTGGTCGCTACACCAGAATCAGGTAGTGTATTGATTGTGCTCTATAGCAACGCTCTGGAGGAAACACTAAAAGACGTAAAAGCCGCTGGCGGCCAGATTGTCAAAGAGATTTTCACTTTTCCGGGCGGACGACGTTTTCATTTTACCGATCTCACAGGTAATGAATATGCTGTCTGGTCTGAATAAACCATAACTTTATGATTCATTATGCCTTTTCAGGTAACTGCCAAATTGAAATATCAAAAAACCAATCAGTGATAGCACGATAGCAATTTCATACCTTCGATATGCCACGGAAAGACCTATAGCACCCGTTAGCCAAATACCGGCAGCGTTGGCCGTTCCCATTGCTCTGCCAGATTCTTTCACAATAGCGCCACCACCAATAAAGCCCATACCGGTAATGACACCATACATCACCCGCGCCTCAGCATCACTTCCCTGATAAACATCCATTGCTACCAACATAAATGAGCAACAGGCAATAGAAACTAACGGATAGGTTCTTAACCCGGCACCACCGGTATCGACATATTCACGGTTAACGGCAATAGGTAATGCCAGAATAAAGGCGATGCCTATCTGATATAAATTAAACCAAACCTGCTCAAAGTTAATCTCGGGCATAAAAACATCTCATAAAAACAGAATGTCACCATGCCATTAGCAGGCGATCTATTTCAATGATTTTTGTTTCACAAAGATCAGATCATCTGTATCGAAACCCGCCGCTTTTGCTTTATTAATAAAGCGCTGCTTGACCTCTTCAGACACGTCTGGAGTCCGCGACAGTAACCACAGATAATTGTGATTTGGGCCAGAAACAAAGGCGTAACGATAATCATCTTCTAACTCAAATACCACATAACTGCCATAAAAAGGCCCAAAAAAAGAGACTTTAAGATGTCCGGTATGTGGACCTTCGACAAAATAGGCTTTGCCTTCGGCCTGCTTCCACTCCTTATCCTCTTCCGAGTAACCGCGGTTGATCACTTTAACGCCACCATCCCCTTTTAAAGAATATTGTGCTGTAACATTACTTAAACCCCGTTCAAAGCGATGATCAAGTCTGGCTACTTCGTACCAGTTGCCGAGATAGCGGTTTAAAACAAAGTTATCTACAGGTGTGACGCCTTTGGGTGTGCCTGTACAGGCTACGACACTCATAACTAACAAACACAGCATGCCGATTAGCCGCATATATCACCGTCCTCTCATTATTTTTATGGCTGAAGCAATATGTGTACGACACGAACAGACGCGATTGTTTCCCTTGAAGAAAAAATAAGCTGATGAATCCTAAAAGGCAGTGATTGCTTTCACGCCAATATAGATGGCACTAAATAAACCAATCCAAAAAACCAATGAACGATAGCTATCCATATCGAGAATGTAAAATAAGGGATGAAAAATTCTACTGAGTAAAAATAAGCCGGCTGGATAACTAAAATCATCTAGATTAAGTCCTGAGGCATAAGCCAATATAGTCATTGCAGAAAACAACATCAGTGACTCCCAGGCGTTATGCTGAGCAGCCATAACACGCGCCCCCAAGCCAGTCATATGTGCTTGTTGTAACCTCGGATAGTGATTATCAAACTTACCAAACTGTCTGTAACGGCAATAGCCACCTAACATCGCCAGTAAGATCGGCAAAATAGCCACGATAAATAAGATCCATAAAATAAACGGCATACATCTACTCGCTTTGTTTAGAAAATACGGTGTTTAATGCGTTTAATAACGCCTGTTGAAAACGTTCAGGTTCCTGAATCTGTGGCGAATGACCTAAATCATTAAACAATATCAAATGTGAATCAGGAATCGCTTTTGCCGTTTTTCTGGCTAATATGGGGTAGTTGCCCAATTGTTTTTTGATGTCATCAGAAACAAAGGCTTTACCGATAGCAGTATTATCTTTCTCACCGATAAAAAGCCATGTTGGCACTGAGAGCTGATCAAATTCGTGCACAACGGGCTGCGTTAAAATCATGTCGTAATGAATAGCAGATAACCAGGCTGAGTCTTCCTTATCCGCCCTATACTGTATCATCAGCATATCGACCCACTTCTGGTAATCATCACGCCATTGACCCGCGTAGTATGTTTTTTGTTGATATGCTCTGGCGCGCTTTGTTGTTAGTGTCAGTTGGTTTTTATACCAGTCTTTAATCGACACATATGGCACACCTTTAGCTAACCAATCTTCCAGACCGATTGGATTCACTAAAAATAAAGCATCAACATTATCTGGATACAGCAAAGCATAGCGTGTTGCCAGCATGCCGCCCATTGAGTGGCCGACAATGACGGCTTTTTCAATACCCAGTTTATTTAATAAATTCCAGCTATTGGTTGCCAATTGATGGAAGCTGTATTGATAATCAACTGGTTTTGAAGATTTACAAAACCCTATCTGATCCATTGCTATAACCCGATAACCAGCTGTCGCTAACGCTTTAATTGTCTCCCCCCAAGTGGCAGCACAGAAGTTTTTGCCATGAAACAATACAATCGTTTTCCCATTAGCTTTGGCTGTCGGTTTTACATCCATGTAAGCCATTTCCAACTGCTTTTTCTGACTGGATAGAGGCATAAACTGAACTGGATATGGGTAGTCAAAATTCTCTAATCTAAAGCCCGTTTTATTATTTGCTGAGACAAAAGAACTGATCAATAACAGCGTAACAATAAAACTAATGGCACGGCATATCTTCATCATGACTAACTATTTACCTGCTTCTTTGTTGTTTTTGGCTAGTGATCATTAACATTAATGATATTTAGCCGCTGTAATAAAGAGATTAAATGACTCACACCAAATCACAACGGCCTGGTAATCTGCCAGATTAATACCTTCTGGTAGATCAAGCATAAAGCCGTTAAAGGTTCTGACGTCACCTACGTTTAACATCTTATCTTTATTCGCTAAAAAGTCTGTTTTATTCTCAACAAACACGGGTGATAAATACAATTTGTAATCGGGACCGGGGGAAATCTGCCCATCAAACGCTATTTTATTAGCATTGATATATAGCGTACCACTACCGTAATGTAGGGCATCACTTCCCTCAAGATCGCGCTCAAACTGGCCAATAAATAATGCTGATGTCGCAACTTGACCAATCTCCGTCATGGACGGTTTATCCGGTTGTGTCAGTATGGGTAAAGCATAAATACCTAAACCAAAACCAAGCACCAACATCATTACATGGGTTATCAGTAATAATAGCTTTTTCATGGGTTCCCCCCTTTAACCACGTTACTGTTTTGCAGAAAGCGCTTTTATTTGTCGTTTATTGTTATCTATTTCCTGCTGAAGGCTTTTAAGCTGCTGTACATGCTGCTCAACTATCCCACGCATATTTTCCAATAATGCCGGGTCACGAGTGGCGATCATCCCATTTCCAACATCATAGGTTTGATTCTGCAACTCGTCATATCTTGCTTTATTTTCTTTTTCCAACGCGTTTTTTTGTTTTTGCAGAGCCCTATTTTCTTGCTTGAGCATATTTATCTGGTAAATACGTGAATTTTCGTTATATGCAGCGGTTCGCTTGTTTTGTTGTTCAATATCTTGTTTCGAAGGTTGGTGAAGTTTGATTTCGACTTTTTCAGACTGAGCATTACATGGTTTGTCCTGATAGTGAATTTGTCCATTATCGTGACATTTATAAATATCTGCCTGAACAGGTAATCCAATACAAAGACTGATTAATAACAAAAGTCGTGACATCCATTGCTCCTAAAATTCCCTATACAGCGATAACGCTTACTTATGGTAGGAAACCACCCTTTCCACTTCATTTTTTGAGCCAAGAAAGACCGGGACACGCTGATGGATAGATTCTGGTTGCAAGTCCATAATACGCTCTGTGCCCGTGCTGCTGACACCACCAGCTTGCTCAATAATAAAACTCATCGGGTTGGCTTCGTACATCAGGCGTAACTTTCCACCCTGCTGTGCAATTCGACTATCAAGTGGATACATAAAAATGCCACCGCGTGTCAAAATGCGATAAACCTCCGCCACCATTGAAGCATTCCATCGCATATTGAAGTTTTTCTCACGCACACCATCAACACCCTGAACACACTCATCAATATAACGTTTAACAGGCGGCTGCCAATAGCGCTGGTTCGACATATTAATAGCAAACTCGGCAGTATCCACAGGGATCTGCATATTGGGATGCGTCAAAATAAACTCGCCGACTTCTCTATCTAAGGTAAAACCATTCACTCCAAAGCCCGTGGTAAGAATCAGCATCGTGCTCGGACCATACACACAAAATCCGGCGCAAACTTGCTCTGTGCCTTTTTGCAAAAAATGTTCGTGGCTTGGGTTTTTGATATCTTCAGGACAGCGTAATACCGAAAAGATGGTACCCACGCTCAGGTTGATATCAACATTACTGGATCCATCTAATGGGTCAAAACAGAGTAAGTACTTACCCTTAGGGTAATCGTCAGAAATAGTAATAATGTCATCAATTTCTTCTGACACCATGGCAGCAAGATGGCCTGTCCAGTTTAAGTGCTCAACCATGACATCATTGGTCAGAATATCGAGTTTTTTCTGATGTTCACCCTGCACATTATTACTGCTGGCATAACCTTCAAGCCCTAATATGCTACTGCGGTTAACCAAATTCGCGATTTTTTTGCAGGCACTGATAACATCATTTAACAGCCCGGTTAAATCACCTGTAGCGGAAGGATGAGCACGCTGCGTTTCAACAAGGAATTGATTAACTGATTGTCCGATATCAGACATAGAAACGTCTCCGTTATTAACACATTAAAGCTATCACCATTTCTAACACGGAGAGAAAAGAAACCCGGCCTGAAGCCGGGTTTTTAAGGTTTAAATTTTAATTAAAATCTCACCCATGCCTATGCCGGAAACATCACCAGCATAACGTTGAACACGTGAAAAAGGTTCAATTTCAGCAAACTTGGTATCAAACTTTTTAAATGACGCAAACATCAGCGGCAAAAAGGCTAATGTATGTGAACCACAGTCATTAAAGTTAGCAGAAATACCTTGTTCCGGTGCTGATGTCAGTAATAAAGTGCCACGTTTCATCGCGTAACCAAAATGCTTACCGACTTTTCCTAATACAGCAATCGTGCCAGACACCATTCTTGAACCACAGTAATCACCGGCATTACCTTCAATGAAGATGTAACCACGACGCATATGATCACCAGTTCGTGCACCTGTATTACCTGTCACAATCACGGTACCACCAGTCATGCCATTTTTATAACCAATGCGTGCACCACCAAGGAAATCACCGGCATTACCATTAATTTTAATGGTGCCGCCTTTCATTTCACAGGCTGTATAAACTCCAGTGTTGCCATTAATAACGATATCACCGGCTGCCATAAACTGACCAAGATAAGCACCGGCATCACCATCAACCGTGATTTTACCTGTAGCCATGGCATGACCTATATGGTCCAGTTTGTCTGTAGCTTTAGCAAAATGAATATTCGTGACATCCTCGCCTTGAATATCAAAAATTTCATCCGTACGGACTTTTTGATTACCGACAACTAAGGTGATCGCTGCAATCTCCGCAGCTGTTTTATCAGCCAGTTTATCCGCTGTTAATGGTGAACAATCCACCCGCTGTGCAGGTGACGTTTTTAACGTGAATGTTAATGCACTCATGCCATAATCTCCTGCAAGTGGAAGTGATATGGGCCTAATTTACCGCCGTAGTTACCCGCACTGATTCGACGAATACCGTTTTCAGCACCCAAGTCACACACAGCTTGAATACCCACTCGCATCGCTTTATCAATATCTTCTTTGGTCAAACCGTCAATAACTATTTCCATGACCGATTCAACTTCTGGAGATAAATCACTCTTAGTCTGACCTTTCAGGGTCGGGCAGAAGGCATCATTGGTCGATGCATTTAAGGCTTTAAATTTAGAGCCCACTTTTGAACCAGACCGAACAACCCCACCCGGGAAAGGCATGATGACGTTTGGTATTTTTCTCATTTCTTCAATCGCTGCTTCACACGCAGCTAATGCTTGCGCTTGTGATTCAGCTAAGACCAGGAAGTTACCACCGCCGACAGAGTCATGAACACCGGTCTTTTCTTGCGTTAAAAATTCACCATCCATGACAGGAATACGCCAGTAGCGTTTGCCATCAATCATTTTTGAAATCTGGAAACCATCACCGAAATAACGTAGGTTTTGACCTAGAGCAATTTCTTTTTCGCTGTTATCCAGACCAGAAAATAAGGCTGAAGTCGGTGAAGTCAAAATACATTGGCCAGCACGTGTTTCTACTTGTTTCGCCAGCCCTTTACCGCCCATAGCAAAGATAAGCACAGATACGCCTGGGCGACCATCTGGTGTTTCACTTGGATCCAATTCACGCTCAATACCCGCTTCACAACCACAAGCAATAACAGAGGTAGCAAAGCCAGTAAATGCCTGTGCCGAAATCATGGCCCACTTGGCATTTAATGCCGTAATAATCAGCCGAGTGCCTTTCATTGGAAAAGCTTCAGCAAACGTCTCGTCTATAGTGACGCCGTTGATAATCATAACTTGCCTCCTTTTTTCAACGGCTGTACGGTCAAGCTTCCGCGGCCATCATCCACGATTTCATCATCACTGATTTTGAAGTTACCCATCGTCATGGTGTGATATTTATCGAAGTATTCTTTTAATGGTTTTTCAATGCCTTTGTCATATTCAGGTTTGACCACATGAGTCGTCCCCCAGGTGACTTTAACCAGCTCACCATTTTTCACAACGATATTGCCATCTTTAAACACATAATCAGGTGAGGTGAACATTTTTTCACGATCAGCATGATCGGTATACACAGTGATATCTGCGGCAGCACCGACACCTAAATGACCACGATCAGACAAACCGACCAGTTTTGCTGCACCGGCACGCGTCATAATCGCAATATCGTAAAGACTGTATTCTCGATCTAAAGACGCTAAATGCGTGGCATTTTGTGCTTCCGGATGCAGTGTAGACAGCATATCGTTACGGAATGATTTATCCATCAACAACTTAATCAAATGAGGATAACTGGTAAACGGTGCGCCATTCGGGTGATCCGTGGTCAGGAAGATACGCCATGGATCATCCACCATCAGGAAGGTTTCGAGACCAATCATCCACTGCAAAGCATTTACAAAACTTTGATCTTTGTATTTGAACGGTACAACACCACAACCACCATCACATTCAATATCCATACACACCCATTTATTGGGATGAGCATGTTTGCTGCCATCAAACTGACGCATATTATCGCCAGAGGCCGTGACTGTCTGGCCAAACAGAATCTGACCTACGTCGACGGTGATATTTTTGTTTCTATTAATCGCTTCTGCAATCTCTGCAGCACCGGATGAGAATTTAAAGTCACCTTCTGTACCATAACTATGGAACTGAATATGGGTTAAATGCATTGGCAGGCCTTCAATACCTTGAATAGTATCGAGGGTAGTATCTTTATTACCTGGCACACCAAGATTACAACCATGTACGTGTAATGGATGAGGCACACCCAGTTCCGTCACCGCACGAGATAGGCGTTGTAAAATCTCACGTGGAGAAACGTTATAAAAACTATTTTTCTCATCCAGATCCAACTTACGTTGATTGAATTTGAATGCGTTAATACCGCCAGGATTAACCACTTTCAAACCAATCGCCTGACTATGAGTTAATGTCCAGGCAACATAGTTATTGATCGCTTCCTGATCTTCATTGGCTGCCATCATGCGTAACAGGAAGTCATCACTTCCCAGCATGGCATAACCACCTTTATCAATAATCGGTGTGTCATGCATTTCCATATGTGCCTGGCGAGCATTAACTGGCATTACCGCAGGCTCAAATCCCGCTGTATAGCCCATTTCGGCATAACGATAACCGGTGGTTAATGTACTTGGTGCAGCATGGCCACAACCACTTCGCATTAACTCAGTACGTTCAATTAACGATTCCGCATGATCTTCCGGCAACATGGTGCGGGCAATATTGACCTTACCACCACCAATATGGGTGTGCATATCGATCGCACCCGACATAATGACTTTGCCACGAACATCAATTTCTTCATCAACTTTACCATCAGCCGGTGCATCAACGATGCGACCATCACGGATATAAATATCTCTCACCACATCATTTTGCCCATGTTCTGGGTCAAAAATGCGTCCACCTGTTAATTTAGTCAGCATATTTTTTCTCCGTTTACAGGGCTTTCTCAACAGCAGTCAGCACGTCATAAGTGCTGGGCAAGCCACTGTCACGTAATTTTTTAAGTGGTAGTGACACAGAACTATCACAGCGGAAGGTACGACCGACGTGATCAATACCAGGAACACCCACCGGGATAAAGACTTCAGGCTCATTATCAAATGTCATACCAGAACGGCCTAAAACAATTGTTGGTGCGTCTGTTTTTGGTGGTGTTAACTGGGTATTGAAACTGGAAATCCACACCAGACAATCTACCTCGCCTTCATCCAACATGCGTTGACCACGGTTCAAATACGGATCATAGTCAGGCATATTGCGACTGAAGCTGGTTCTCATAGGGTAACCTGCCTGCCATGATGACACTGCATTCACCGTTGTATCCCCATCCTTACCGCCTAACATCAAACCATTGCAACGTGTTTTTTCATTGACCTCTTTGATCATTTCACACAGATTTTGAATAGTAGCTTCAGCATGCTCCATGCTCATTTCAGAACCAGACCAGGTGAGAACGGAATATTTAGCAGCTTTAATTTTTTCAGCTAATTTGGCGAGTTCTGATACAGCAATACCACCAACTATTTCAGCCTGAACAGATTTACCTTTCACCAGAGCACGTAATACTGAAATCACTTCGGGTAAATCATCTGTATCGCAAGGCAGAACAGCTGCTTTTTTACCTGTTGGTGAAGTGGAAGCATCACCTGAAGGCGCCTTACCTAAATAAATCACTTCTCGAGATTCAATATCCTGGCCGAACATACTTTCTTGTGGCCAAACCATGCGTTCATAAAAACGGGGAAAGCCTTTTTCAATATCACTACCGACAACGATAAGTAAATCTACACGATTTCTGACTTCGGTCAGCGTGGTCGTCATATAGCCGGTGTCTTGCAGCACCAGAATATTTTTAAAGGCATTATCAGAATAAAAACTGTCGACTGTTGCTCGTGTCGCATCAGCCACGGCCATCGCTGCACGAGCACCGTTTAAATCAGTAGCCATACCACTAATCAGCGGCTGTTTGCTTGATTTCAGCAAACTCGCGATATGGTTAACTGCTTGTTCAAATGAAACATCCTGACCTTTTATTCGTGGTGAAAGATCGGTTATCGGTGTCTCAAAGCCTGGTTTGGTGACCGCATCGCCATTTTCTTTCACCGTGACAGTATTGCCTTTAACTTCAATGACTAAATCATCGGAAGCAATACCACAAAAAGGACTCACTACATCTTCAAAGATGTGAGCTGCTGTATTGTCCGTCATGTCGGTGTCCTCAATTACTCAAATTACAAAACTGAAATCAGTAGCGCTTGATAATAAACAGCCGGGACCATGACAGTCACGAATTAATTCAACTTTCTATTATCAATTATGTTTGGCTCGCAAAAGTAGTGAGTCAATATTGTTATCACGTAACTGCTTCTGCAATGCATCAGCTTTACTACGTCCAGCAATAGGGCCCACTTGAACGCGATGCCACGTATCTTTATTGTCTATAGTAACGCTCTGAACTTTAGACTCAATACCTAATAAGGCTAATTTAGCCCTGAAACCATCAGCGTCACTTGCCCGCTTAAACGAGCCAACTTGCAACATATAACTGACATCAGCTTCAGCAGAGGGTTGCGTTTCACTGCCCGTTTCACTTCCAATAGTGGCTTCTGCTGCATCTGAGTCATCAGAAGGCGAAGTCACGATAGGCTGAGAACCCTGATTTTTTTTATCCACCATGACTTCCATCTCAGGAAGTAAGGTATAAAAATCAAATGTGGGTTCCACCCCTTCTTTTTTTGCAGGCTTTTGTTTTTGCTTCGACTCGGTTGTTTTTACACTGCCAGACTTATCTGCTGGAACATTATCCTTGAGATGCAATAAAAACATCACAAATGCGCCTACAGCAAAGCTCAATAACATCGGCCCCCATGGCAGGGAGCGTGATGATGAATCGTTACGTGTATTTCTTTTTGCCGCCAATGTTCAACCTCTTACATAGACTCAGGCGCAGAAACACCCATAACAGACAATGCATTTTTAATCACTTGTCTGACTGCAGATACAAGTAATAACCGTGCCTGACTCAATTCCATATCATCCACAATAAACTGATGTGCATTGTAGTAAGTGTGGAAATCACGAGCTAAATCAGTAAGATAATGTGCCAGTAGATGTGGTGTATGGTTTAAAGCGGCTGTCTCCAGAATCTCAGGATAACGAGATAACATGCTCATCAACGCTTCTTCATGAGGCTCCGTCAACTTAGCTAAATGTTGTTTTGCCGCTTCTGCATCCCAGTTGTGTCCACGTTCAGCCAGTTGTCTAAAAACACTGCAGACACGTGCATGGGCATACTGGACGTAATACACCGGATTATCGTTGCTCTGTGATTTGGCCAGTTCCAGATCAAAATCCATATGCTGATCAGCACCACGCATTACATAAAAGAAACGCGCTGCATCTTTGCCAACTTCATTGCGTAATTCACGAAGAGTGACAAATTCACCACTGCGAGTAGACATACCCACTTTTTCAGTTCCCCGGTACAGCACAGCAAATTGCACCAGCAAGACATTTAATTTATCAGCATCCAGCTGCATTGACTCAACAGCCGCTTTAACACGCGGAATATAACCATGATGATCAGCACCCCAGATATCAATAATGCGATCAAAGCCACGTTGATATTTATTGAGGTGATAAGCAATATCAGAAGCAAAATAGGTGGCCTGACCATTATCACGCACAACAACGCGATCTTTTTCATCACCAAAATCTGTGGATTTAAACCACCATGCACCTTTGTCCTGGTAAAGATGACCAGCCTGTTTCAGCATATCAACAGCTTTGTCTACATCACCGGATTCAACTAATGAACGCTCAGAAAACCATTCGTCATACTCGGTACCAAACTCAGCCAGATCATCACGAATGTCATTGAGGATGGCATTTAAGCCTTTATCAAAAATAATCCGATAATTGGCTTCGCCTAATAAGCTTTTGGCTTTATTAGTTAAGGCATCAATGTGCATTTCTTTATCGCCGCCATCAGGTTCATCAGCAGGGATATCCTCAAATAACTGACTGGCAGACAGCAAAAATTGATTTCCATACTCCGTTTTTAACTCTGCCGCGATGGTGCGAACATATTCACCTTGATAGCCATTACTTGGGAAGGTAAATACTTCACCACATTCATCAAGGTAACGAAGCCAGACACTAGTAGCCAGAATATCCATCTGGCGGCCAGCATCGTTGACATAATATTCGCGATGCACATCAAAGCCTGCAGCAGATAACAGACTACTAACAACAGAACCATAAGCTGCACCACGGCCATGACCGACATGCAAAGGACCTGTTGGGTTAGCTGAGACATATTCAACTTGTACTTTTTTACCCTGACCAACCTGGCTTAAACCAAACTTGTCACCCAGCTCAAGCACATCTTTGATGACTTGTTGATTCGCTTCAGCAGAAAGGAAAAAGTTAATGAATCCAGGTCCGGCAATTTCGACGTTTGTGACAAAATCAGTTTCAGGTAATGCTTCGAGAATTTCGGTCGCAATTTGTCGTGGATTCATTTTGGCAGGTTTTGCCAACATCATCGCAATATTTGAAGCAAAATCACCATGTGATTTATCTTTGGTTCGTTCTATCTGAATCTCAGGTAGATCAAACTCTAAAGCATGTTTCTGAGTAAATGAAGATAAAGCCTGACCAAGCAGGTTTTTCAGTTGATTTTTCAACGTTGATGAACCTTGAATGCAATTTGAATAGTGTCGCGCATTTTACCCGATCATCCGCCTGGATTACATCCTTGTTTCGTTATCGTTTTTAGTCGGTAAATTTGTTTACAAAAGATCTACAGGATCAATATCAATTGACCAACGTACTTTTCTTGCCAGTTTATGCCGTGAAATCACACTGATATGTCGATCCAATAACTGATGTAAGGGTTTTCGATGTGCGCTACTCAGTAATAATTGCGCTCTGAACCGCCCTCCCTTTTTTTCCATAATGGCTGGAACAGGTCCCAAAATCAGAACTTCCTCTGACGCATGTTGATGACATTGTGCGCTGAACTCTTGTAAAAACGCTGTTGCTTGTTCTCTATCAGAAGATTCAGCGCGGATAACCGCCCAATTCGAAACCGGCGGTAATTCCATCTCAATACGTTCTTCTAACAAGCTTTCTGCTGTTTTTTTATAGCCGTTTTTGATGAGGTTTTTCCAGAAAATATGCGCAGGTTGTTCTGTCTGAATTAATACCTCGCCTGACTTATCTCCTCGGCCGGCTCTACCTGTGACCTGGGTAATCATTTGTGCCAGATTTTCTGTGGCTCTGAAATCAGCACTATACAATCCCTGATCAGTGTCAAGAACACCGACGAGGGTAACATCATGAAAATCATGTCCTTTTGCCAGCATTTGTGTTCCCACCAGAATTCGGGCTTCCCCTTGTTTGATATCAGCAATCAGATCTGAAAAAGCATTCACTCTCTGTGTAGTATCTCGATCGACTCTGATAACCGGTGTTTCAGGAAAAAGTTTTTGTAAGTGCTGTTCAATTTTTTCCGTGCCAGCACCATAACTTTTCAATGACTTTGATTCACATTCAGGACATTCTTCAACTAATCGCTGAATAAAACCACAATGATGACAAAATAAAATATTGCGATGCTGATGAACCACCATTCTTGCATCACAATGTTTACATTTAGCCTGCCAACCACATTCATGACACATCAAAACTGGGGCATAACCACGTCGGTTAATAAATAAAATCACCTGGTTACCGGCATCCAGATGTTTCTTAATTGCTTTTAGTAAGACATCGCTAAAGCCATGCTCAGGATTTGCTTGACTGTTATCGACTAAACGTACCGCTGGTAATTGTGCATTACCTGCTCTTTGTGTTAACTCAAGCAATTGAAAACGTTGTTTTTTTACTTGATACAAGCTCTCTAGTGACGGTGTCGCACTGCCCATGACGATCGGTATATTGTATTTTTGAGATCTAATCAGAGCTACATTTCTTGCATGATAACGTAAGCCATCTTGCTGTTTATAGGAACTGTCATGCTCTTCATCGATGATGATAAGTCCAGGGTTAATCAATGGGGTGAAAACGGCTGAGCGTGTACCGATAATCACATTTGCTAAACCTTGTTTTGCTAATAACCAGGCTTGTTTTCTTTCTTTGTCTGAAACGGCTGAGTTCAGGATGACTATGGTCGTGTTCAGTCTTTTTTTAAATCGTTCAACAAACTGTCCTGTCAGACCAATTTCTGGAATAAGTATTAATACTTGTTTATTGGTTTTTAACACTCTTTCGGTTAGCTCAATATAAACTTCTGTTTTACCGCTACCGGTTATTCCTTCCAATAAAAAGGGCTGAAATTCTTCTTTTTTTTGCCAAACGTTATCTACAATCTGTTGTTGTTGCTGATTCAGTATTAAATCAACATTCAGTTCATTACTTGGAATAGGTAATTTTGTTTTTTGTTGTTGTGATATCAAGCCTGCTGTTTCAAGCGCTTTGAGAGAACTGCTGACATTCCCTAAATACTGTTTGAACATCGACTGGCTGATACCTTGAGCATAATCTTCTAGTAAATCCAGACACTGTTGTTGTTTTGAACCCATTTTTTTATCGACAGTTATGTCTGTTCTGAACCACCACGTTTCTTTATCAAGTTCTGCTGGTTTTCCTGTTCTGAGTAATTTTGGTAACGCTGTTTGAAAGCATTCTCCTAGTGGGTGGTGATAATACCGACTTACCCAAAGTAATGTTTGTATTAATTCATCTGGAATTAATTTCTTGTCATCTAACTTTTCTTCGATCGCTTTTAACTTAGTGATATCTGTATCGCTTTTAACTTCACTCAGTTTTACAACAATGCCGGTGCAGAGTCGGTTGGCAAAGTTTATTTTTACCCGAGCACCTATTTCCCATTCGGAGATAGGTAAGTCTGAGGTGTAATCAAACAATTGTCTGAGAGGACACGGTACGCTAATGTGAAGTATGCAAGTCATTAATTAAACATAAAGAAAGAAAGATATTTTTTTAGTGATGTTAATGATTTATGCCTGTGGATTGTTGGATAGTTCTTATTACAACATATAAATCAGATTGTTATCGATGTTTACACTTGTTGATAACTTTAAAGCTGCGCAGACTAAATCCTGTGGATAAAAATAGGAGTTATCCACATGGAAAGTTATCCACAGCTTGTGATCGATCTTATAGGGATCTTATACAGCACTTATTATGAGTAAAATTTACGCCTGTTATTAGGTTAAAAATGTGTTTGGAGAATGAATGAAAATAGCAATGATTGTGGCGATGGATGAACAAGGTGTGATTGGCAAAGACAATGATTTGCCATGGAAAATTTCTGCCGATTTACAGTTTTTTAAACGAACCACCATGGGTAAACCCATTATCATGGGAAGAAACACACATGAATCAATTGGTAGACCACTACCGGGTCGAAGAAACGTCGTTGTGACGTCACAAGATGATTATATTGCTGACGGTTGTGATGTTGTTCATTCATTGGAGCAGGCATTTTCTTTGTGTGAAAATGCTGAAGAAGTGATGATTATGGGAGGAGCTTCGCTCTATAAACAATGTTTTCCACTATGTGACAAACTCTATATCACACAAGTCCACACCACCATTGATGGTGGTGATACCTGGTTTCCTGACTGGGATCGTTCTGATTGGAAACTGGTGAGTTCAGAAGACCATAAAGCCGATGAAAAGAATCAGTATGATTATAGCTTTATGCTATTTCAGAAGATTCAGAACAGATGATTTGTAATGCGTGCTGTAAGTGTTCTGCAGCTTCGTAGCCTAAATCAGTGAGATAACCCCCATCATGTTGGCTGATGAGTCCTTTTTTATATAAATTTTCAGTGGCATCGATCATTTCTTGTCTGGCGTTGTGATGAACTTTAATGCCTGCTTGAGTGCTGTTTAACGGGAATTGAAGTAATACTTCGATTTCTTCTATTAGATATTGTTTGATTGTCATGATTTGAGCCTTTTGCTGTTTTTATGGATTTAAAATAGCATAAAGGGTGAAATTCATTTAGGTATTTGTGAAATATATCGGAATATTTTCTTTTGTATAGAAATATGATGGACTTAGCTAGAATCTAGCCGTTATAGAAAGAATAATAATCATGATAAGGGAGAAATGAAAAATGGCTGCTCCAGTAATTACCGATAATCCGCTTTACCAATTACTACGCGATGGTAAAGTTCAAGAATTTAATCAGCGAGTTGCTGCCGGCGAACAAGTCGACTTAACTGGCTGTGACTTCAGACATCTATCCTTAGTCGGATTGATAGCAAAAGGCTTAGATTTTTCAAATAGTTATTTTCGTCAAGCTGACTTGAGGGGGATAGATTTTACCGAATGTATCAGCATGGAAGGTGCCAGTATCCATGGAGCAAAAATTTCCGGTGTCTATTTTCCTAAACAATTTGAAGCCGAGGAAATTTTACTTTCTTTACAACATGGAACACGAATGCGTTATAAGGCTTAGAGTTCTTGCTGTTTTTTTGGTAAAAAACGTGCGCTGAATAATCCCATTTCAAATAACAGCCAAATAGGGACAGCAAGTAAGGTCTGAGAAATCACATCCGGGGGTGTGAGTAACATACCCACTACAAACGCCCCCACGATGATGTAAGGCCGTTTTTCTTTCAAGGCCTCCACCGTTGTTGCTTGAGTCCAGATAAGCAAGACAGTGGCAATAGGGACCTCAAAGGCCAAACCAAAGGCAAAAAATAGTTTTAAAACAAAATCCAGATAACTACTGATATCTGTCATCACTGCTACCCCTTCAGGAGCAGCTTGTGTCAAAAAAGCAAAGATCAGCGGAAAAACCGCGTAATAAGCGAAAATAATTCCCAAGAAAAATAAAATGGTGCTGGCAAATAGTAGTGGGAATACCAGCTTTTTCTCGTGTGAATATAAGCCTGGCGCAACAAAGGCCCACAGTTGATATAACAAAACTGGAACAGCCAACAGAATGGAGATGCTCAACGTCAGTTTAAAGGGGGTCAAAAACGGGGAAGCGACCTCGGTCGCAATCATGGTGCTGCTTTCTGGTAATTGCTTTAAGAGTGGTTCAGACAAAAAATGGTATAGGTCATTAGAAAAAGGCAATAAACATAAAGCGATGACCAGTACAACTAAGACGCCTTTTAGTAAACGATCCCTGAGTTCAACCAGATGTGATATCAATGGTTGTTGATCGTTATTATCCATCTTTTTTATTTGTCTCTTCAGTTTTTTCTGGTTTTTTTTGGCTTTCTAAGCTGTCATCAATATGAATTGTTTGGTTCATATCGGACATAGTTTGATTGGTTTTATTCAGAGCATCTTTAAGCTCTTGTGCGCGAAGTTCTCTTGAAATATCGGTTTTTATGGCGTGTAGAGATGCTTGGGCTCGCCCTATCCATAATCCTGTCACTCTGATGAGTTTGGGCAGTCTTTCCGGGCCGACAACAATCAGTGCCACAAGAGCAATAACCAAGATTTCCCAGAATCCAATATCAAACATGGCAAATACGCCGATTTAGCTTAATGAGATGTTTTATCTTTACTATCGCTTTTTTGTGACGACTCATGCGTATCATGGTGATGAATTGAATCATGTTCACCTTTCTCGATGTCATCCTTGCCATCTTGCACTGAGTCTTTGAAGTTTTTTATGGCACTGCCTAAATCTCCACCTAAAGAGCGTAATTTTTTTGTACCAAATAATAAAATCACAATGGCTAATACAATAAGTAACTGCCAAATGCTAATACCACCTAACATGGTTATCTCCTAGTTAAATCCTGGCATTTTATCGCCGCCAAGGATGTGAATGTGCAGGTGATCAACTTCCTGACCGCCACCCGGTCCGGTATTAATGATGGTTCTAAAGCCATTATCCAAACCTTGGCTCTCTGCAATTTTAGGCAGACTGAGCATCATATGAGCAAGAAGTGAGGCGTGTTGCTGATTAGCATGATCCAGTCTGGCAATATGTTGTTTTGGGATAACTAATAAGTGCACCGACGCTTTTGGGTTGATATCTTTAAAGACATAAATCAACTCATCTTCAAAGATCCGGCTTGAAGGTATTTCGCCTGCGATAATTTTGCAGAATATACAATCACTCATCATTTACTCCGGTTAGCCTTTTCTTCCAGGCCTGACAGGCCAAAACGTCTTGCAAGTTCATCTAGCACCGCTTGAGTATCGATATCATTATGCGCCAGTAAAACAAGACTATGAAACCATAAGTCGGCAGTTTCATAGATGATTTCATCTTTGTTTCCACCTTTACCCGCGATAACGGTTTCTACCGCTTCCTCACCTAATTTTTTCAGGATTTTATCGGTGCCAGCAGCATAGAGACTTGCGACATAAGAACTGTCTGCATCTGCTGTTTTACGTTCAAGAAGAACTTCACTCAGTTGTTTGATTATATCGCTCATGAATAGATATCTTCGGGATCTTTTAACACAGGCTCAACAGCTTGCCATTGCCCCTCTTGGAGCTCATTAAAGAAACAGTGATGGCGGCCTGTATGACAGGCTATTCCGCCTTTTTGAATCACTTCAAGCAAGATGGCATCGTTATCACAATCCATTCGTATAGATTTAATAATTTGTTGATGCCCTGATTGTTCACCTTTATGCCATAACTTTTGTCGGGAACGAGACCAGTAAACAGCATGCCCTTTTTCTGCGGTCAGTTGTAAAGCGTCTTTGTTCATCCAGGCTAAAGTAAGTACTTGCTTGCTTTCAAACTCTTGTGTAATAACAGGAATAAGTCCATCGTTGTTCCATTTTACTTGTTCTATCCAAGCTGTCATTTACAGTCTCACCTCAATACCCTGCGCTGCCATTTGTTGTTTTGCCTCTTCAACAGTGTGTTCACCAAAGTGGAAGATACTTGCTGCTAAGACAGCATCGGCATGGCCAAGTTTTATACCATCGGTTAAATCCTGAAGTTTGCCAACACCACCTGACGCAATAACAGGAACGTTCACCGCATCACTGACTGCTCGCGTCAGTGCCAGGTCAAACCCTGATTTGGTGCCGTCTTTATCCATACTGGTTAACAGGATTTCTCCAGCACCATAGTCGACCATTTTTTTAGCCCACTCAACAGCATCAATCCCTGTAGGTTTACGACCACCGTGGGTAAAAATTTCCCATTTATCAGTTTCGTTTTCAGCAGAGACTTTTTTAGCATCGATCGCCACCACAATACATTGTGAGCCGAATTTTTCTGCCGCTTCGCGAACAAATTCAGGATTATTAACTGCTGCAGAGTTGATGCCCACTTTATCGGCACCGGCATTCAGCATTCGGCGAATATCTTCAACCGTTCTTATTCCTCCACCAACAGTTAATGGAATAAACACCTGACTGGCTACAGCTTCAACAACATGGACCATTGTGTCACGTTCAGCATGTGTTGCTGTGATATCGAGAAAAGTGATTTCATCAGCGCCTTGTTGGTCGTAACGTTTAGCAACCTCAATCGGATCGCCGGCATCTCTGATATCAACAAATTGGACGCCTTTAACGACACGTCCACCATCAACATCAAGACAAGGAATAATGCGTTTCGCGAGAGCCATGGTTAGCTTTAAAACTCCAACGGCGGGTTTAATTTATCAGCCAGTTCCTGACCTTTTTTCAGGTCGATACTGCCTTCATAAATTGAACGACCTAAAATAGCCCCCATCACACCCTCGTCTTCACAAGCACACAAAGATTCGATGTCTTCATAGGAGCTGACGCCACCTGATGCAATGACTGGGATTTGGATTGCGCGAGCTAGATTACGAGTTGATTCAAGATTAAAGCCCTGCATCATGCCGTCACGGCTAATATCAGTATAAATAATGGCTTCTACCCCATCTTGCTCAAATTGTTGGGCAATGTCGACGACATCATGATTGGATAATTTCGACCAGCCATCAATGGCGACTTTCCCGTCTTTAGCGTCGAGGCCAACGATGATGTGACCTGGAAATTCGGCACATACATCACCCACAAAATGCGGTGCATTAATCGCCTTGGTTCCCAGAATGACGTAGCGAACACCGGCGTGAAGATATGTTTCTATCGTTTCTTCATCACGAATGCCACCCCCAACTTGTACATCTAGCTCAGGAAATGTTTTGCAAACTTCATGGATAACTTCAGCATTAACCGGGTTACCAGCAAAAGCACCGTCTAAATCTACCATATGAAGTCTTTTTGCTCCCGCTTCTACCCATTTACGGGCAACGGCAACAGGATCTTCTGAAAACACGGTGTTATCTTCCATTCGCCCCTGACGCAAGCGCACGCAGTGACCTTGTTTGAGATCAATGGCAGGGATTAACAACATAATCTTACTCCGTTTGTTGATGTTGATTAGGACGACTGACCGTCCCAGTTTACAAAGTTTTCTAATAACTGCAGTCCGGCTCGCTGACTTTTTTCAGGGTGAAATTGGGCTGCAAAGATATTGTCTTTATACAGTGCGGCGGCAAAGTCATCAGGATAGGCAGATGTGCCAGCGATAACACGTTTGTCTTCTGGAACAGCATAAAAACTGTGTACAAAATAAAACCGACTGTTTTGTTCTATGCCTTTCCACAACGGGTGTGGGCAGGTTTGATGAACCTGGTTCCATCCCATGTGTGGGACTTTGAGTTTTTCGCCATCAGCATTTTTAGCAGGCTGAAATAATTTGACTTGGCCAGTGAAAATATCAAGTGTATTGACGCCATTATTTTCTTCACTATGAGTCAATAAGGCCTGCATCCCCAAGCATATTCCAAGAAAAGGCTTTTCCTGAGCGGCTTGTTTGATAACCTGTTCCAGTTCCAGATGTTTTAGTTCTGCCATACAATCACGTATTGCTCCAACTCCTGGAAATAAAACATGGCTGGCAGAAAGAATGGTTTGAGGATCTGACGTAACAACAACAGAGGCATTATTGGAAACTGCTTCCAGTGCTTTTGAGACAGAGCGTAAATTACCCATGCCGTAGTCAATCACTGCTATGCGATGCATGTTAAACCTGTTTATTTACTTAATAATTTATGGCTAATAATTCTTTTAAAAAGATTATAAAGCACCTTTAGTTGAAGGCAATTGTTCTAATGCGCGCTGATCCAGTGAAACAGCCATTCGTAATGCTCGACCAAATGCCTTGAAAATGGTTTCAGCAATATGATGAGCATTGCGGCCTTTCAGATTATCAATGTGTAGTGTAATGCCGGCGTGATTGACTAAGCCTTGGAAGAATTCGTAGAACAGGTCAACATCAAACTCACCAATCTTATCGCGGGTAAATGTCACATCAAACTCGAGTCCAGGACGACCAGAAAGATCAAGTACAACGCGAGATAATGCTTCATCTAGCGGCACATAGGCATGTCCGTAGCGAACAACCCCTTTTTTATCACCCAATGCTTTTTTTAAGGCCTGACCGATTGTGATGCCTACATCTTCAACGGTGTGATGCGCGTCGATGTGTAAGTCGCCATTTGCTTTAACATTTAGATCAAATAAGCCATGACGGGCTATTTGATCCATCATGTGATCTAAAAACGGAACACCCGTTTCGGCATTGAATTGACCGCTACCATCCAGATTGATTGAAACTTCGATCTGCGTTTCCAGTGTGTTTCGCGCAACTGACGCGCTACGAGTGGTCATTTGATTTCCTGAAAATTAGTAATAAAAGGAGATAATAACTGTTTCGAACAAGGGTTTGAAGCGTTATTATAGTCAACGTTCACTATATAGGATTAGCAATGACCCAGTTAGGCAACGTTACCCCACTATTTCAGGACCTCGCTAAAGTCGAACATGAACATAATCTCGCTTGTCAGGAGTGTTCACTTTATCGTTTATGTTTGCCACTTGGTTTACACAATAACGACTTGATTCAATTAGATAAAATCATCAAGCGCAGTCAGAGTTATTCCCGTGGTCAGCCACTATTTAGTACCCAGACACCGTTCAATTCTATCTATGTTGTTCGTTCTGGTTCCTTTAAAACAACGGTTTCTGCGGTTGACGGTCGCGAACAAGTAACCGGATTTTATTTTCCGGGTGAGTTTGTTGGTCTGGATGCTATCTATGAACAGGCTTATCGTTCTAACGCAAAAGCATTAGAAAGCAGTAGTGTGTGTGAATTACCTTTCGATATGTTGCAAGAGTTGGGTACTAATATGCCTCAACTTCAAGTACAGATGATGTCACGTTTGAGTAAAGAATTGTCTGGTGATAAAAGTCTTATGTTTTTATTAGGCAAAAAAACGGCTGAAGAAAAACTGGCGACATTTTTATTATCTATTTCGCGTCGCTTCCAGGATCGTGGCTTTTCTGCTCGTGAATTTCAGCTCAGTATGTCACGTGGTGATATCGCTAATCATTTGGGTCTGGCTGTTGAAACCGTCAGTCGGCTTTTTTCGCGCTTTCAGGATGAAGGTTTGATCGATATTCAAAACAAATCTATTTCTTTGCGTGACACTGAAAAATTAAAAACATTATGTGGCTAATTCCGGTAAAAATTCGTAAGCGCTCGCTTTATTGATCCAGGTCAATGCATTAACCCCACACCTCCGTAAAATTCAAACCATGTCTTACAGAACATAGTTTGTCCGAGGAGGAAAAAATGAAAAAAACAACACTTGCTGCAGCACTACTCACTACTCTAGGTTTGTCTACGCTTGCCGCTCCTGCCATGGCTTATGAAGCAGGTGACTGGTTAGTTCGTGGTCGTATTATCAACGTTAATCCTAATGATGATAGTGGCACTTTATATGTTGGTGGCGCTGATTCAGGCCAAAAAGGTGTTAGCCTTAACTCTGACACAGTTCCTGAGTTAGATATTACTTATATGATGAGCAAAAACTGGGGGGTTGAGCTGATCCTTGGATATTCACAACATACAGTGAAATCGGAAGGTTATTGGGCTGCTCAAGGTTTAGGTGATGTTATTGATACTAAAGTATTACCTCCTACACTGACACTGCAGTATCACTTTATGCCTGACTCAAAGATTCGTCCTTATGTCGGTGCAGGTATCAATTACACTTATTTCTTTGATGAAGAGGTAAAAGGTCCTGTTCTTGATGTACCCGGTGCTAAAGTAAAACTGGATAGCTCATGGGGTTTAGCGGCACAAGCTGGTGTTGATGTGGCACTAAATGAAGACTGGTTTGTGAACTTTGATGTCAAATATATTGATATCGATACAACTGCTCACTTCAAAGGAACCCCTGTTGGTACTGCAAAAATTGACGCTGATATTGACCCATTTGTTTGGGGTATTGGTATCGGACGTCGCTTCTAAGAAATTAATGTCCTCGTAGTGCTTGGCCCTCTTTGGAGGGCCTTTTTTTTATCTGTTGATTGGTCTAACTAAGCTTCTTAGATTAATACGTAAGATAAGTAGTAAGACAAAATAAATCACAGCTGCCCCCACGATTAATCCAGATAAATGACTGGCTCGCTGTAAAGCATCCCATATTTCCCATTTGTTATATACCGGATTCAAGGCGAATAAAAACAGCAGTAAACCTGAATTAGCGATAATTAATTTCAATGAAAATCCTGCCCAGCCGGGGTTTGGAGAATAAACGCCGCGCTTTCTTAAACCTTGATAAAGCAGGCCAGCATTAAGTATGGCTGATAATGATGTCGCTAAAGCCAAGCCCACGTGCTCAAGATAGATCATCAGAATTATATTTAGCCCCATATTACTGATCATGGCAATAATGCCTATCTTGACAGGGGTTTTTGTGTCTTGTCTGGCGTAATAACCTGGTGCCAGAACTTTGATAAATATAAAAGGTAATAGACCTAAGCCATAGGCCATTAAACTCAAAGAAGCTTTATGAGAATCTACAGTTGTAAATTCTCCGTACTGGAATAATGTTATTAACAGAGGTTCAGCTAAATAAATCAACCCTATTGCAGCCGGTGTTCCGATAAGAAACACCCAGCGTAAGGCCCAGTCGATAGTGTCTGAGAATTCTTCTGTGGTCTTGGCTGCATGTTTTCTGGATAGGCTCGGTAAAATAACAGTAGATAAAGCGATTCCAAAAACGCCCAATGGAAACTCAACAAGCCGGTCTGAATAATATAACCAGGAAATACTGCCAGTAACTAAAAATGAGGCGAGTAAGGTATCCAGTAGAAGATTTATCTGCGCAACTGACACACCAAACATAGCCGGGATCATCAAGCGGATAATTTTCCTGACGCCCTCACTTTTCCACCCCCATTTTGGTCTGGGCAATAAGCCAAGTTTTATTAAAAAAGGTAGCTGAAATAAAAACTGTACAAATCCACCTATAAAAACGCCCCAGGCGAGACCCGTGACCGGTTCCTCTAGTCTGGGTGATAACCATATCGCTGCAGAAATAAGCGATATATTCAGAAAAACAGGGGTAAATGCAGGAATAGCAAACTTACCAAAACTGTTGAGAATGGAGCCGGCAAGTGCCGTTAAAGAGATAAAAAAGATATACGGAAAGGTGATGGTAAGAAGTTTAGCGGCCAGGTCCGCTTTGATTGGGTCTTCTACAAACCCTGGGGCGAAAATCATGATAATCAGAGGAGCGGCAATCATCCCCACAGCCGTTATCATGGTTAGAATAACGGCTAAAGTGCCGCTGGTTTGTGCAATCAATTGCCGTAAGGGCTTATCACCATGTTCTTTAAATTCTGCAAGAACGGGAATAAAAGCTTGTGAAAAAGCACCTTCAGCAAAAAGTCGTCTTAAAAAGTTGGGAATCTTAAAAGCAACAAAGAAAACATCGGCGCCCAAGCCCGCACCGAACATTCTGGCAATGACAATATCTCTTACAAAGCCTAGTATCCGGGATAAAAAAGTCATCACACTGACAACTGCGGTAGACTTGAAGAGTTTTTCGCTCATGTTTTACTCACAACAGGGTTATATCTCGGCTGTACAAGGTTAAAAAAGATGTTTAAGCCAATTAAAAGTGTTAATTCTAAGGCTTTTTTAGCGTTATATCTCGTTATTACACTGATTATTTTAGTGTTGTGGATAAGCAGAATGGAGTTTACTCAACCAGACAGGCGTGATATTCCTGATAATCTGAGAAAATTTCTTATCTCCCCTCCTCAGCTGATACCTCAGTTTGTATTGCAAGGCGATGAGAAACAGGTGTTAACGAATGTGTCTCTCGACGGGAAATGGAGCTTTGTTTACTTTACACATCTATATTGTGAGCCAGAATGTGCTGTTGTCGTAAAAGTCATGCAGCATTTGCAACGTTTATTTGCTGGTCCATCAATACAGTTTTTAATCATTAACTTTGGTGATAATGCTGATACTACTATCCTTTCCTCGCTCTCGCTCGGTCTGAAAACTTATGGTGGTTCATCGGAAGTTATAGAAGCTATCGTTAAAAGTGTCGACTTTTTATATTTAGAGCCTGATGAATTCGAACACAGTCTGAAAGTTGAACAACAGCATTATATTTATCTGATTGATCCTCAAGGGCGAGCTTATGCTGTATTCAAACCGCCTTTTACATCCTTAGCTATCCAAAAAATATTTTTTCAGATACGTGACTTTTATGCTCGTAGTGAGTAATTGGTATCGGCTAAAGCGTCAGAAAACGTTTTTGCCAGTTGCTCTAAAGTCGCTGTTCTTCTGAAGCTCGGTCGCCATACCAACCCTATCTCACGCATAGCTTGTTCTTTATCAGCAGCTAGAGGAACAAGACGAATGTCTGAATGTATAACCATATCTGAATTTATCGCCATGTCAGGTATAAGTGTGATCCCTAATCCACTTGCCACCATTTCAATCAGTGTATATAAGCTTGTTGCCTGAACGCTTTTACGTTGAGCTGATGCGGGTAACTGGCAGGCACTCAACGCGTGCTCTCGCAGACAGTGCCCTTCTGCTAATAGTAATAATTCATTAATAGGTAATTCATCTGCGCTTAACTTATCCTTATCGGCTAAGGGATGATTTTGTGGTAATGCTATCCAGAAGGGTTCTTTTGCAAACTCTCTATGTGTTAATCCGCGAGTATTGTATGGAAATGCCAATACAGCCACATCGATACTACCGGTTTCCAATTGATCTAAGAGACGTTCAGACTGGTCTTCGATTAATACTATCTCAAGATCCGGCAATTGTTTTCTGACCGTGGGTAAGACTTTAGGCAACAAAAAAGGACTTATTGTTGGAATGATACCAATTTGAATACGTCCAGATAATGGGTTCTTTTCTGATAAAGCAAGGTCAACAAGGTCTTCAGTCAATGATAGTATCTGTTGTGCTCTACTTGCGATTTCTTCTCCGATCGGGGTCGGTAGTACTTTTCGGTTTGTCCTCTCTAACAAAGACACTTCGAGTAACTGTTCTAAGTCCTGAATACCGGCACTTAAAGTTGATTGTGTGACAAAGCATTTATCAGCTGCATGTCCAAAGTGTTTCTCTTCCACCACAGCAGTTAAATATTGCAGTTGTCTTAATGTCGGTAGTCGCATAATCGATATTTCCGTTTATTAACTTTAAATTGATTTATATCATAAATATTATATGTACTAAACCCAGACTATTAATTTATTGACTTGCTATAAGGATAATAGTTTTATTATTGTCTATTGACGAGGATTGATTGAGCGTAAACTCTTCAATTTTGTTAAGATTCTTTACTCATAATAATTAGATTTTATTCTCAAATACTCGGAGTTTTAGAATGAAGAAATGGCAATGTATTGTTTGTGGTTTTATCTACGATGAAGCAGAAGGTTTACCTGAAGAAGGAATTTCCCCTGGAACAGCTTGGGAAGATATTCCAGAAGACTGGGAATGTCCTGAATGTGGTGTTGGCAAAGATGATTTTGAAATGGTAGAAATTTAGAAGTTTCTTTTGTCCAAATCAAACGCCTTGATCTTATAGATAAATGGGTTCTATGTTCATGAACATTAGTTCACAGAAGTGTTCTATTTATTGTTTTGTCGTAAATGATAACAACATATGAGGTTATTGATTTCTTTTGCTGTTCAGAAATAATTGTTTGGTCGTATAAGATAAGATTACTTGTGCTTTCACACCTGACCCTCGCTCATTTTCGTAATATTAGTTCTGCTACTCTATCCCCCTCTGAAGGTATTAACCTAATTCTTGGGGAAAATGGATCTGGTAAAACAAGTATTCTTGAAGCTCTACACTTACTTGCCATGGGTAGATCATTTCGATCGCGTCATCTGAAAAATATTGTCCAGCTAGAATATTCTCAATTTACGCTTTTTGCGCGTTCCTCTGAAATGACACCGGTTGGACTGTTATATGATATCCAGTCAGGGCTGCAAATTCGTTTGAATAATGCCCCGCTTAAAAAGTTATCAGATTTGGCAGTTAACACTCCTCTACAATTTATTTCTGCAAATTGTCACCAGTTTTTTGAGTTAGGCCCAAAATTTCGTCGCAAGATGATCGATTGGGGTATGTTCCACGTGGAACACAAATTTAATTATCACTGGCAAACATATAAAAAAGCGCTACTTCAGAAGAATGCAGCATTAAAAAACAAAAAGTCTAGAAATGAGACTGAACTATGGAATCAATATTTAATAAAGCATGGTTTAATTATAACGGACTATCGTGAAGCTTATTTAGATAAGCTCGTTAGTGTTTTTGAGCCATTATTCCATAAGCTCTGTCCATCACTGAGTGACTGCAGGTTTACCGTTAAGTACAACAAGGGTTGGAGTAAAGAAAAATCTTTAGCCGAAATCCTGGATGAAAATTATGAGCGTGATCGGATTATGGGCTATAGTCGTAATGGTCCACATTCTGCCGATTGGACATTACGTATTAATGATGCCTCTGCTGAAGAAATGCTTTCTAGGGGACAGCAAAAATTGTTTTACCTGGGCCTATGCATGGCACAAATAATCATTTTACTGAACGAAAAAGATGTCAAAAACACGGTTTTATTGATTGATGATCTAAGCTCAGAGCTGGATTGGAACCATCAAATAACAGTCATAGATACACTACGAAATCTACCTGTACAGAGTTTCATAACGAGTACAAATAGCGAACTCGCATCATTAATCAATACAGACAAAGAAAAAGTGTTCCACGTGAAACAAGGTGAAATGATAGCTTCATAATGAGACTGTCAACAAACCTGTATAAGTAGTAGAATAGAAGGTTATTCAGCACATCCTCCATTTGGCCAGGAATAGTTTGATTATGACAACGGAAAAAAACAACAACACTTACGACTCTTCGAATATAAAAGTCCTAAAAGGACTTGATGCAGTTAGAAAAAGACCTGGTATGTACATCGGTGATACCGATGATGGCACAGGATTGCACCACATGGTTTTCGAGGTGTTAGATAATGCAATTGATGAAGCGTTAGCCGGTCATTGCAGTGAAATCCAGGTTCGAATTCATCCAGATGATTCCGTATCAGTAATTGATAATGGACGTGGTATTCCTGTCGATATTCATGAAGAAGAAGGTGTTTCTGCTGCAGAAGTTATCATGACGGTACTCCATGCGGGGGGTAAATTTGATGATAACTCATACAAAGTTTCAGGTGGTTTGCACGGTGTAGGCGTATCAGTCGTTAATGCTTTATCGAAAAAATTAGCGATGGAAATTCATCGTAATGATCGCGTGTACAAACAAACCTATACTCATGGTGTACCGGATGCCCCATTAACAGATGTTTCTGATACAGACATCACAGGGACAAAAATTCAGTTTTGGCCAAGCGAAGAAACCTTTACCAATGTTACGTTTGATTACAACATTCTTGCAAAACGTATCCGTGAACTCGCCTTCCTAAACTCTGGTGTCAAAATCGTTTTGACCGATGAGCGTAATGAGAAAACAGAAACATTCTTTTACGAAGGTGGTATCACCGCATTCGTTCAACATCTGAATAAAAATAAAGATCTCATACACGAAAATATTATCAAGATATCAGGTGTGCGTGATGATGTTGCTGTCGAGTTATCGATGCAATGGAACGATTCATATCAAGAAAATATTTATTGCTTTACAAATAATATTCCGCAGCGTGATGGTGGTACACACTTAGCTGGATTTCGTGCAGCCTTGACGAGAACCTTAAATCAATATATTGAAAGTGAAGGCTTGGCGAAAAAATCTAAAGTCACAACAAGTGGTGATGATGCACGCGAAGGTTTAACAGCAGTGCTTTCGGTTAAAGTCCCGGATCCTAAGTTTAGCTCTCAAACAAAAGATAAGTTGGTGTCGTCAGAAGTAAGAACAATTGTGGAATCTTATGTAAATGAATTTTTCCACGATTTCTTAATCGAAAATCCTACCGATGCTAAATTAATCGCCAATAAAATGATTGACGCTGCCCGTGCTCGGGATGCAGCAAGAAAAGCGAGAGAGCTGACACGCCGAAAAGGTGTATTAGATATTGCCGGACTACCAGGTAAATTAGCAGACTGCCAAGAGAGAGACCCTGCCCTATCAGAACTATTCTTAGTGGAAGGGGACTCTGCAGGTGGAAGTGCCAAACAAGGCCGTGACCGTCGCACACAAGCGATATTACCGCTGAAGGGAAAAATTCTTAACGTAGAAAGAGCCCGTTTCGACAAGATGATCAGCTCTGCAGAAGTCGGAACATTGATTACGGCTTTGGGCTGCGGTATTGGTCGTGATGAATATGATCCTGAAAAGCTTAGATATCATCATATTATTATCATGACAGATGCTGACGTTGACGGCTCACATATTCGCACGCTTCTACTGACGTTCTTTTATCGTCAGATGCCCGAGTTAATTGAGAGGGGCCATGTTTATATCGCGCAGCCACCTTTATATAAAATTAAAAAAGGCAAACAAGAACGTTACGTAAAAGATGATGCTGAGATGGAGCGTTATCTGACTGAAGTGGCATTAATGAATGCGAAATTATATCCGGCAGAAAACGCTCAGCCTATCGAAGGTACTGCACTGGCGTCTCTAGTAACGGAATATCAAACGGTCAATTCAATTATTGGTAGATTGTCTAATCATTATTACCCTGCGTTTCTGGATAAATTGGTGTACGAGCCGCAGATTCCAGACATGAATGATGATGCGGCGATTAATGCATGGCTAGCGAATATTGAAGTTGCTTTAAACAAAGGGCTGCCGACAGGTACACAATTTAAACTGAGCATCAAACGTCAGGAAAATGAGCCCGTCGGTACCATTAATATTAGCTATAGCAGACATGGTATCAGTACAGACTATCACGTACCGGGTGAATTCTTTGATAGTACTGAATATCAGAAGATTCTAGTGTTTTCTAATAAAATCAATGGTTTATTCGGTGATGGTGCACGAGTTGAACGTGGTGAAAGACAACAAGAAGTCAGTTATTTCTCACAAGCGGTCACTTGGTTGTTAGCCGAAGCCAGACGAGGGCAACATGTCCAGCGCTATAAAGGTCTGGGAGAGATGAATCCTGATCAATTATGGGAAACCACAATGGATAAGTCTAAACGTAGACTACTACAGGTAAGAATCAATGATGCTATTGCAGCCGATGAAACATTCAATACGCTAATGGGTGATAATGTTGAACCGCGTAGAGAATTTATTGAAACACATGCATTACAGGTCTCGAATCTGGATATCTAAATCCAGGAATCTTTCCTGATAAAACAAGTCATACAGCCGATAGGTTGTGTGACTTTTTTATGCATAAAAGAAAGTGAAGGAAACGGTATGTCCGAAACTGAAAATCAGTATGACTTGGTACAAAGAATCTTGCATTGGCTAATCGCACTGGCGATATTAGCGATGATTGCGATTGGGCTGTATATGGTTCAGCTTCCCAAAGAGTGGGAATTACCGCCAGGCCAGGAGAGTGTACGGGCGTTTTGGTTTTTATTACACAAGTCACTCGGTATAAGTGTCGCTGTTCTCATTCTACTGCGCATAGCATGGCGATTATCACACAAAGCACCACAACTACCCTCCTACATTCCATCGTGGCAACAACGGCTTTCTGGTGGCGTTCATGGGCTATTATATTTATTGATGGTTGCTATGCCATTCACCGGATATCTTCAGTCAATGTACAGCAAGTACGATACTAAGCTGTGGGGCATTGTGTTACCCAGGCTGGCTGAAGCGGATCCTGATATGAGAGAGTATTTCAGTGAAATACATGAAATTCTTGCATTTACACTAATCGCTATACTAGTCATTCATATCGGCGCAGCAGTAAAACACCGTCTTAGTGGTAATACTATTAATCAGCGAATGTCATTATTTTCCAGAAAATAAATAACGATGCATATCGGAATAAAAAAGGCCCTGTCAGGGCCTTTTTTATATCGTTAAGCGAGAAAACGGGCTTAATGAAGTTTGATTTTAGGATGTACGCTGCGTCTAAAGATATGTGATAACGACAGCATCGCAACACGGAAAGGTCCAAATAAGGCTACCTGATGCATCTTATACAGCGACAGATACATGAGACGCGCCATAAAGCCCTCAATCATCAAACTCCCTTTGCTCAGGTTGCCCATGAGGTTACCAACAGTACTGTACTTGCCAAGAGAGACCAGAGAACCGTAATCATGGTATTCAAATTCAGGTGCTACCTTACCCGCCATCCGGTTACGTATTGACTTGTATACAACAGATGCCATTTGATGGGCTGCTTGCGCGCGCGGTGGAACATTTTCATCATGACCCTGCCATTTACATGCACAGCAATCACCGATGGCGTAAATATCATCATCAAGCGTTGTTTGCAGTGTCTGTCTGACAACAAGTTGATTCATCCAGTTTGTTTCAAGTCCAGCGATATCTTTCAGGAATTCAGGTGCTTTGATACCAGCTGCCCAAACTTTTATAGATGCAGGGATGGTTTTTCCACTCTCAGTAAATATAGCCTTATCATTGACTTCTACGACGCGTTCGCCGGTAAGAACATCAACCCCCAGTTTTGTAAGTTCACTGGTGGTCGCTTCTGATAAGTTTTCTGGTAAACCAGGTAAAACACGGTTTGCCGCTTCGATGATGCTAATTTTCACGTCCTGAGGTTGTACTTCATCCAGACCATAAGCCGTCAGTAAGTGAGAAACCTCATGCAACTGAGCACTAAGTTCAATACCTGTAGCCCCCGCACCGACAATCGCGATGTTTAGCTGGCCTTCATCTAAAGGTTTACCTTGCGTATGGGCGCGCAGATAAGCCTCGAGCAGTTTATTCTGGAAAGATTCAGCTTGTTTAGTTGTATCGAGGAATAAACAATGATCACGAACACCTTTTATACCAAAATCGTGACTGACGCTGCCGACAGATATCACAAGATAGTCATATTCAAACTCACGACGAGGAATAATCTCAACACCATCGGGGTTGAGCGTTGGTGCAAGAGATATTGTTTTGCGGTTTCTGTCGAGACCATCCATCTTGCCAAGACGGAAGCGGAATCCGCTAGCGTTTGCCTGACTCAGGTATTCAATTTCGTCTTCATGAGAATCGAGCGTGCCAGCTGCAACTTCATGAAGAAGTGGTTTCCAGATGTGGGTGTGCGTATTATCGACAAGCGTAATTTCAGCCTTGCCTTTTTTACCCAGTTTTTTGCCGAGTTTAGTGACCAATTCAAGGCCACCTGCTCCACCACCGACAACCACAATTTTTGGAATACTGTTAGACATTCGCAAAGGCTCCAATCTGACGCAAAATTACAATGAGTTATCGATTTTAACGTAAAAAACCTTATAAAACCTATCTTATTTTTACTATATCTGTTTAGTCTGGCAAAATTTACACCTTAACTTATTCACAGAGAAATGAAATGCAAGCAAGGCCTGAAAAACCTCGTCTGGCTTGGGCTGTTACCGGCTCAGGGCATTACCTGAAAGAGTGTCTGGAAATTGTCCGGGAATTAGAGGATGTGGACTTGTTTTATAGCCGTGCAGGTGAAGAAGTCGTGAGAATGTACGGATATGACCCAAAATCCCAAGTACCTGAGGGGCGGGTTTACCGTGACAGAGCGGCCAGTGCGCCACCTGTTGGCCTTTTTTATCGAGGTGATTACCATAGTTTAGTAGTGGCACCAGCGACATCTAATACCGTGGCTAAAATGGTATTAGGCATTTCTGATACCTTAGTGACAAACATTTTTGCTCAGGCAGGTAAGTGCCAAATCCCAAGTATTGTACTGGCCTGTGACTCTGAGCCGGAGATTGATACACCTGCACCAGACCGAATCGTCCGTGTTTGGCCACGTAGGATCGATCTTGAGCACACCAAAACGTTAAGAACATTCGAAGCAACCACCGTAGTAGACGATGCTGACCAGCTGTTTGCTGCACTGAAAATACGCCTGAAAGAGGTGGGCTGAGTCCCGCATGTCTGAAAGAATTTTGTTTATCACCGGCAAGCTTGCAGAACCAAGTGTAAATCAGGTTTTACAGGAAATGGCACCCCTGCCATTTGATTACCGGGTACACCAAATTGGTGTGTCGGTGGCGGCGTTGATAACGGATGCCATGATCGCACGCCGGCTTAAAGCAGAAGACTATCAGGACTGTGATGAAATTATCGTACCGGGGCGGTGCCGTGGTGACCTTGAAGCGCTGGGTAAAGAATTAGGTATTAAAATTACACGTGGACCAGATGAAATTAAGGATCTGCCAATCCACTTTGGTCGAGCAAAAAAACGCCCCGATCTGAGCCGCTATTCCGTTGATATTTTCGCCGAAATTGTTGATGCACCAGAACGTACGATTGATAGCATTATCGACCGAGCAAACTATTACCGTGATAATGGTGCCGATGTCATTGATATTGGTTGCTTACCTCAAGAGTCATTTCCACACCTTGAAGAAGCTGTTAAAGCATTACATGATAATGATTTTAAAGTAAGTGTGGACTCACTATCATTGCCAGACTTAAAAAGAGCCGCTAATGCTGGCGCGGACTACTTATTGAGCCTTACTGAAAAAACCATCGACCTTGCTAAAGAAACGGATGCTATACCGGTATTAGTTCCAGCTGAACCAGGTTCACTCAAGTCATTAGAGCGAGCGATGGAAACAATGGAACGATGGGGCAAACCGTATATTGCTGATCCAATATTAGATCCCATCCATTTTGGTCTGACAGCATCTATCGTTCGTTATTATCAATTAAGAGAAAAATACCCTGATATACCAATAATGATGGGAGTGGGTAATTTAACTGAGCTTACAGATGCAGACACCAGTGGCATCAATGCGATGCTGTTTGGCATTATTTCAGAGCTGAATGTGAGTTGTGTATTGGCTACCGAAGTCAGCCCGCATGCACGACGAGCTATCAGAGAAGCGGATGTGGCAAGGAGAATGATGTATGCAGCCAAACAGGATAATAGTTTACCGCGAGATTTTACGGCTGACCTCCTAGTTGCACATGAACGGAAACCCTTTACGGATAGTCGGGATGAAATTATAGCGCTAGCTGAAAACATTAAAGATCCGAACTATCGTATAAAAATTGCGGCTGATGGCATCTATTTGTTCAATCGTGATGGTATTGTGCAAGACATTGACCCGTTTGAGTTCTATCCTCATCTAAAAGTTGAGAACGATCCCGGTCATGCATTTTATCTTGGCGTCGAATTGGCCCGGGCCGAAGTAGCCTGGCAACTGGGTAAGCGTTATACCCAGGATGAAGACCTGCAGTGGGGTTGTGCGGTTGATCAGGCTGAAGAAGATTTAACCGAGCAAAAGGTGGAAGGCACCACTATGAAAAAAACCAAGAAAGAACGTATCTGCGGTACGCCTGATGCAGTTGTTACTCCGCGAGAGAATATGAAAAAAGTAGTGCGTGATGAACAAGCCCCTAAAGTAAAAAAACCACGTACAGCCTGTGGCACGGCAGAACCCAAGAAAAAGAAAAAAGGAGCGCCCTAGTGGCACGGCTAAACGCAAAGATTCATGAAGTTATTGTAACCACACAAAATGCAGATGGTTCGGCGCACCATGCACCAATGGGTATTAGCGAAGTAAACGGTTACTTTCAAATCAAGCCTTTTAAACCATCCACAACTTACAATAATTTGATACGTCATCGTGCCTGCAGCATTAATTACACGGATGATGTACGCGTGTTCGCAGGAGCATTAACCGGGCACAGGCTATGGCCAGCTTCATCATGTGAAAAGATAGATGGACTCTATTTAACAGATGCGCTAAGCCACAGTGAAATTACAGTTCAGGATGTTGATGACGATGACCCGCGCGCCTGTTTTTATGGCGTTGTTGTGCATGAACAGCAACATGGTTTATTTCGTGGTTATAACCGTGCACAAAGCGCTGTGATTGAAGCCGCGATACTGGTCAGTCGTTTATCGATGTTGCCAGAACAAAAAATTCGCGATGAAATTAACTATTTAACCATTGGTATGGAAAAAACCGCAGGTGAACGCGAGTGGGAAGCGTGGGACTGGTTAATGGAAAAGGTTAAACAAGCAGGTATCGATGTTGAATAAAACAAAATGGCTTGCCAGTGTGAAATCGCTGAAAGAAGCGCAAAGCCTGAACGAGTGTCTGCCAGATATACTCGACATGAAACAACCGGCACAAGGCGCATTGGGTGCCCTGCCACTGGATGTGGTGAAAGATGTCGTCAAATGGGCATCTGGTCGGTGTTTAACCAGTGCCACGGTAGGTGATTTGCCAATGCAGGTTCAACTCATTGAACCTGCAATTATGAAGATGGCTGGAACGGGTGTGGATTATGTGAAAATTGGCTTATTCGGTGGTGATGAACAAGCTGCTTGCCTAAATGCATTGGCGCCAGTTATCCAACAACTTAACACGCCAGTGATTGCTGTGCTGTTTGCTGATCGTCATTACGAAACAGATGTAATAACACAGGTATTAAAAGCGGGTTTTAGTGGTGTGATGATTGATACCGCAGAAAAAAATGGCCGGTCTTTATTGGATTTATGGTCAGTTGATGCACTGACAAAATTTGTAAACACAGTGAAAAACGCACAACGCTTGTGCGGCTTGGCAGGTGCCTTGCGCATTGAGGATATTGCCAGCTTGCGCGATTTACAACCTGACTATCTGGGCTTTCGTAGTGCCTTGTGTCCTGACCGCAAACGAAATGAATCGCTTTCAGTCACCTTAGCCAAAACCATTGCATCAGCATTAGATTAAACTGAGAAACACCACGCTTATTGGCAGGATGCTAAAGCAATAAACATTTATTAAATCGCAAGGAGGCGAACATGCAACTTGTTCAACGTTTGATCCGTGTTTTTTTAATTCTTACCCTGCTTACCTTTAACGGGATCGTTAATGCTGCTCAGGTCATGCCGCCAGTGCAGCTGGCCAGTGTCTATAAGTCAGACAATGCTGAGCCAATATCAGCCTACCTCGTCAGCGAGAAATTTGATGGTGTTCGAGCTATATGGACCGGCACAGAACTACTGACGCGAAGTGGAAACCGTATTAATGCCCCGGACTGGTTTACTGCTCCCCTCCCAGATGTGTGGCTGGACGGTGAGCTGTGGACAACACATCAAGACTTTGCCCGGCTCAGTGGTATCGTGAGAACACAAACACCCGTTGATGAGGATTGGCAACACGTTAGTTACCGTGTATTTGATATGCCTGATAAAGAATTGTCGTTCGAGCAACGTTATCAAAACTACACTCGTTTAATCACTAAACTAGATCTGCCTCATCTCAAACCCGTTAAACAACAACGCGTCGCGAGTGATACCGAATTACAAGACCTATTACAGCAAAAGCTCGAGTACGGCGCGGAAGGTCTGATTTTACATCTGGCTTCAGCTAAACATCAGGGCGGCAGAACACAGGCATTATTAAAATTAAAACTATACGACGATGAAGAGGCTATCGTTATTGGTCACCTGCCTGGCAAAGGTAAATATACCCATCAGTTAGGTGCATTACGGGTTAAAAATGAACGAGGTCAAATTTTCTCTATCGGCAGTGGCTTATCCGATCAAGATCGCCTAAATCCGCCTGCCATTGGTACCGTCATCACCTATCGTTATCAAGGTTATACCAAAAATGGCTTACCTCGTTTTGCCCGGTTTTTGCGTATCCGTGACACGGAACTGGATTAAATCATACACATGAGCAGAAATTGCTCATATGTATGATTTTAGTGATCTCAATGGCGATATAAACGTAACAATGTATGGTTAGTTTGTGTCACTTTATATGTTTAATTTTAGGTAACGTGAACGGTTTTTTTCACCAGGATGGCTACTATAGGTCTGACAATAAGAACGCAAATAAAAGCTGTTGGCATCGCAATTTTATAAGCATTTAAAACATCACTAATGTAGTGCGAAGACAAACCCTGGTTAACGCCAGTAATAATTAAGCACATTAACATGGCCATAATTCCCGCCATATAAAAAGCAAATACATAAGATGTCAATTTGACGGGTAACTTCTTTGTTTTCATTACTGACTCCTCTTAATTTATGGTGAGAAGTTTAACCATGTTACTGTTAAGTAAGTAGAGGGTATAAACTAAATAAATTATTAAGTTAAAGTTAGTAATGTAATGTTGTTTATAGGGAATCAACAGATGGATATGATGCGTGGTGTAGAGAGTTTTGTCAGATCGGTGGAGTTAGGCAGTCTTGCAGCCGCATCAAGAAGGTTAGGTATTAGCGCAGCGGCGGTCAGCCAGAATATTGCCCGGTTAGAGTCTGCTTTAGCTACACGTTTACTTACCAGAACGACAAGAAGTCTGGTATTAACAGATAGCGGTGAAGTTTATTACCAGCGAGTAAAAGGTCTGTTGCAAGAGATGGAACTGGCGGCAGAAGCTGTTTCATTAGTTGATGGTAAAGTGTCTGGACGATTGAAAATAGCCTGCTCAGCAGCATTTGCACGACATGTTCTGGCTCCCCTGCTTCCGGCATTTTATGAACAGTATCCGGAGCTGAGTATAGAACTTATTGCCAGTGACAGACATGTTGACCATCGGCAGGAAGGTATTGATGTCAGTATTCGAATTCGAGAGCAACTGGATGATAGCCTGGTGGCGAATCGACTTACTACCGTTCCGCTTGTTTATTGTGCTTCCCCTGAGTATCTAGATAAAAACGGTGTTCCGGATTCTATCGCTGAATTACGTCAGCATAGATGTTTGCTATTTAAGATACCTGTTGATGAAAAAATTGTGGGATGGTCTTTTTTACGGCATGGACAACGCTTTCAGCCTGAAGTCAGAACAGCCATGATTTGTGATGATATTGATATGTTGGCGAACATCACTGTCGCCGGCGGCGGTATTGCGAGATTAGCCGCTTTTGTTGCAACCCAATATATTGCTGAAGGAAGACTCATTCCCTTATTTGAAGCTGGCAATCACTCTGAACTTCATGGTGAAGCGGAACCTTTAGATTATTATTTTTGTGTTGCTGATCGTTTTGCAAAAACGCTAAAAGTACGGGTTTTTCAGGACTTTCTGCATCAGAACTTACCCAATAGCTGGGGATAAAGGGGAGTAGGTACATTAAGTCCCCTACTCCCACCCATCATTACTCTAGGCAGCCTTAGATTTGCGTAACTCCCTGGCGGCTTCAACCATCGCTTCCAGCGCGGGTTTCACTTCTGCCCATTGACGAGTTTTCAGGCCACAGTCGGGGTTAACCCACAAGCGTTCAGCCGGAATACGCTGAGCAGCTTTTTCCATCAAGCTTTTCATATATCCCACCTCCGGAATATTCGGCGTATGGATGTCATACACACCTGGGCCGATCTCATTGGGATAGGCAAATGCATTGAATACGTCCAGTAGTTCCATATCAGAGCGCGAGGTTTCAATGGTGATGACGTCAGCATCCATCGCAGCAATTGATTCAATGATGTCGTTAAACTCGGAATAGCACATATGGGTATGGATTTGCGTTTCATTCGCTACACCATTGGCAGTGATACGGAAACAACGTACCGCCCAGTCAAGGTAGTCTTGCCACTCAGAACGACGCAGTGGTAGCCCTTCGCGTAATGCCGCTTCATCGATTTGAATGATGTTAACCCCAGACTTTTCAAGCTCCACTACTTCATCACGAATGGCAAGGGCCAATTGTAAACACGTCTCTGAGCGAGGTTGATCATCTCGAACAAAGGACCAGTTCAACATGGTGACAGGACCAGTCAGCATGCCTTTGACCGGCTTGTCGGTCAGTGATTGAGCGTAATTAATCCAGTCCACGGTCATTGCACAGGGTCGGGCGATATCACCAAAGATGATGGGAGGTTTAACACAGCGTGAACCGTAAGATTGCACCCAACCAAACCGGCTAAAGATATAACCATCGAGTTGTTCGCCGAAGTATTCCACCATATCGTTTCGCTCTGCTTCACCATGCACCAGAACATCTAGCCCAACTTTTTCCTGCTCTTCAATTGCCAGCTGGATCTGTTGGTGCATTTTGGTTTGGTAGGCGGTAAAGTCTATTTCTCCTTTACGAAACAATTGACGTGTTTGCCGAATATCGGTGGTTTGTGGAAACGAGCCAATGGTGGTCGTGGGGTAAAGCGGTAGCTTGACCTTGCTACGCTGTAATTCAGCACGTTCAGCATAAGGTTGTTGGCGATTTGCCATGGCATCTGTAACTGATTGGAGACGCTGTTGAATGTCACTACGGTGAACTCGCGTGGAGCTTTGTCGATGCGCAATCGAGTTAGCATTTTCGGCTAGTTCTGCTGCAACGGCGTCACGGCCTTCATTCAGCGCGGTGGCGACAATAGCCAGTTCATCGAGCTTTTGCTCAGCAAATGCCAGCCAATCTTTTACTTCAGTATCCAAGTCTGTTTCGCTGTTTAAATCTACTGGTACATGCAACAGGGAACAGGATGGTGCCAACCACAGACGTTGCTGAAGGCGCGCATAAACAGGCTCAAGCCAGTCCAGTGTTTTGTTTAGGTCGGTCTTCCAGATATTTCTGCCGTTGATAATGCCGAGGGATAACACTTTATGCGGTGGTAACCAGTCGACCACCTTAATGACTTCATCTCGAGCATTAATGGCATCAATATGCAGCCCTGCTGTGGGTAACTCACAGGCTAGCTGCAGGTTTTCTTTCAGGCTGCCGAAATAAGTGGTCAACAGTAATTTAACCGGTGTTTTGTTTAAGGCAAAGTAGGCCTGGTTAAGAGCATGCTGCCAGTCCTTACCCAGTTCCGTAACAAGGATGGCTTCATCGATTTGTACCCACTCGATTCCTTCTTTTGCTAACAGGTTTAACAAAGCTTCGTATACGGGCAAGATTTTAGGCAGTAGGTCAAGTTTGTTGCTGTCATCTTTGCCCTTACCTAACCAAAGGTAGCTGACCGGGCCGAGAATAACGGGTTTGGCATTGACGCCTTGCTGCGTTGCTTCTCTCACATAGGATAGATAGCGCTTAGCATGAAGTTCAAATATGGTATCTGCGTCGAATTCCGGGACCAGATAATGATAATTTGTGTCAAACCATTTAGTCATTTCAGCTGCTGCTACAGCCGTTTGTTCAACGGATTTGCTGGTTTGACCTCTGGCGGCTTGAAAGTATTGGTCCAGTTCAGACAGTTCACTACGAGCGCGTCGAGGCAAGTTACCTACCAGTAAGCTGGTGTCTAGCACATGATCATAAAATGAGAAGTCGCCTACAGGACTAAAATCCAGCTTTTTTTGGCTATTCCAGTGTTTTTTTCTTAATTCGGCGGCTTGCTGTTCCAGATCAATAAGCGATGTCTCACCACGCCAGTATGTTTCTAGAGCAAATTTTAATTCTCGTTTCTTCCCTATACGTGGGAAGCCCAGGTTATGTGTTTTTACCATGTTATGTTCCTTTACAAATCGTGGGCCATTGTAAAGTTGATAAAAGATAAGGAATAATGATATTTATTTCTTAATCTATAAGAATATTTCATACATGATTGAGCGTACCCATTTAAAAATTATTCAGGCTTTGGCAGAGCATGGCAGTCTAACGGCGGCTGCAAACGCCTTATATGTCACTCAGCCGGCATTAACTCATCAGATTCGTTACCTTGAGCAGAAGTTAGAGGTTCGTCTTTGGGAGAGACAGGGAAGAAAATTGAGGCTCACCCAGGCTGGCCAGCTTTTATTAAAAACGGCAAGGCAGGTATTACCTGTTTTTGAGCAGGCAGAAAATACAATGCAGGCTCTGGCTGATGGTAAGCAAGGGGTGTTAAAGGTTGGTGTGGAGTGTCATCCATGCTACGAGTGGTTAAAAGCAATACTAACGGACTACCTGATCGCGATGCCGAAAATGGATGTCGATATTGTTCATAAATTCCAGTTTTCCGGTTTGGAAGGACTATTAAATCATCACATAGACTGTTTGGTGACGCCGGATAAAGTGACACACAAAGATTTATTCTATACGCCATTATTTCAGTATGAAATGGTGTTGCTAGTAGCAAGTACTCACTCATTTTCTGGGCTGGATTATATAGAAGCAGAGGCATTGGAATCAGAGTTATTAATGACCTTTCCCGTGCCGCATGAACGCTTAGATATTTATACTCAGTTCTTACTACCTGCCAATGTAAAACCACAACATAAAACGATGGAATCTTTAGATATCATGGTACAAATGGCAAGCCTGAACCGTGGTGTCACCGTATTACCTGATTGGTTGGCTAAACAATATTGCCAAGAAATTCCTGCTTCTATCGTTAGACTAGGGCAGCATGGTGTGATGAAAACATTATTTGCAGCGATGCGGGAGGGGCAACAGACGGTGCCCTATATGGCAACATTTTTAGAAATGGGGCAGAAAAAAGGTGCTTTAGGAATCAAGCAGACGAAATAACATCTCGCGGATGGTGTTAGGTTCAAAAGGTTTATTAAGAATGGCAGAGACACCTGCCTGTTCGACCTGACCGAGTCGGGCTTCATTATTCTCCGTGGTTAAGATCATGATTGGAATGGCGTCATTGCCCATATCATTTCTGATGTACTGAACCAACTCGTGGCCATCCATTTCAGGCATATTCAGATCGGTGACAATCAGGTCATAGTGGTTTTCGTTAATTTTATCCAAAGCTTTACGACCATTTTCAGCATCATCAATATGCTGAATCCCCATCGTACTGAAAATACGCATAATGTGATTACGTGAAGTCAGACTATCGTCAACAACCAATAAGCTCAACTCACTGACATCATAACTTTCCAGCGTAATTTCCTCTGGATCAATGATATCTAACGTGGCCCTTATAGCTCGTTGTAAGTCTTTATGATCGAAGGGTTTGGGCAGGATAGCAATCACACCAGCCTGACGGACAGGTTCCAGTGCTGCATGCCCTTTTTCACTGGAAATCAGCATATATGACATATTGAGCTCAGGATGGTCTTTTAACACCGTTTCAATAAGCTCATTTGCCGTCATATCCGGTAGATACATGGCTGTAATCACTAGGTCAGGTGGGTATTTACTAATCAGCGCTAATGCTTCTTTACCGCTACTGACGCCATCAATTTTATGAACACCCTCTTCATTCAGGTGACGCATGATGAGCTTGAGTTGCATTGCTGAAGGTTCAACCAGCAGAATAGATAAATCGTTAGCTGTAAGTAAGGCCATAGGCTTAGTTTCTTACCAAGTCATTTTCGACTTGGTTACGAGTTTGTTGGGTTGTCAGTATTTCAATAATGCTAAGTGCAAAATCCATGGCGGTACCTGGTCCTTTTGAAGTAATTATTCTGTCATCGATGACAACAGTTTGATCAATGAGCGATATCTCAGGCCAATCTTCTTGCTTCAATACGCCTGGATAACAGGTAGCGCGGTGTTGATTAAGGATCTTTGCATTCGCTAATACCAAAGGGGCTGCACAAATGGCTGCAATGTATTTATTAGCATTTAACTGATTTTGTAATAAGGTCGCGATACGAGCATCGCTATTGAGATTGTTCGTGCCGGGCTGCCCGCCCGGCAGAACAATCATATCAAAGGTCGCTTCTTTGACATCATCTATCAGGCTATCAGCAGCTAACACCACTTGTCTGCTGCCGGTGACCTGATGGCGTTGGGTAAGGCTGGCTGTCACTACATTGATCCCTGCTCTCCTCAGTAAGTCGATAACGGTGACCGCTTCAATTTCTTCAAAGCCTTCGGCGAGAGGAACCAATACAGTTGACATAAGCTATCCTTTATTTTTTAAGGATGGTCATTCCTTTTAACAAATTCAGTGCTTGTGATAATGCATAGTCAGAGACTTCAAGCGGTTGCTCTTTCTCTTTATCCGCTTGATTCTGTTCAGCATTGGCTTTTTCTTCTTCGTCACCATTGACCAGATGATGAGCCAGATCACGTTCTCTTAGCGGGGTAAATTCGGCGTCTTCAATAGCAGAAATGTGCACTGGTTTTAGTTCGATATCCGGAACAATACCTTCTGCCTGAATAGAACGACCTGAAGGTGTGTAATAACGAGCCGTTGTCATCTTAACAGCGGTGTCATTGGTGAGAGGCATTACAGTTTGCACAGAGCCTTTACCAAAGGTTTTTGTACCCATGATGACCGCACGATCATGATCTTGTAAGGCACCAGCTACAATTTCCGAAGCAGATGCAGAACCACCATTAACCAATACAACTAATGGAGCACCTTTCAGCATATCGTCAGGCGTGGCGTGGAACTTCTGATCTGAGTCTGGAATACGGCCTTCAGTGTAAACAATAAGTCCTTTTTCTATGAAAGCATCAGAGACTTCAACTGCAGCATCTAATACACCACCAGGATTGTTACGCAGATCCAGGACCAGTCCATTCAATTTGCCATCATTTTCTTTCTTCAGTTCAGAGATCGCTTCTCTTAAGCTTTCACCTGTTCGTGACTGGAATGTTGAAATACGAACATAGGCATAACCCGGTTCCAGCATTTTTTTCTTAACACTCTCGACTTTGATGATGGCGCGAGTGACATTAATTTTGAGCGGTGTATCTTCACCTTCACGAATGATGGTTAGCATGAGGTCTGTACCAGGTTTGCCTCGCATGATATCCACTGCATCATTCAAGGTCATACCTTTTACAGGTGTGTCATCAAGGCGAATAATCAGGTCACCCGGTTTGATACCGGCTTTTGCAGCAGGCGTATCGTCAATCGGTGTGACAACTTTAACAAAGCCATCTTCCATGCTGACTTCAATACCTAGTCCACCAAATTCGCCAGAGGTACCTTCACGCAGTTCTTTGAACTGTTCTTTATCGAGGTAGGTTGAGTGAGGATCCAGACCGGAAAGCATGCCGCGGATGGCATTTTCCAGCAACTGTTTATCTTCAACAGGTTCTACATAACTACTTTTAATCCTGCCAAAAATCTCTGAAAAAGTACGTAAGTCTTCAAGAGGTAGGTCCGGTTTTGTTGCTTCCTTGTCAGCAAAAACCATTTGGCCAAATACGAGGGTGGCACCTAAAATTACACCGCTGGTAATTAAGCCGAAATCACGTTTAAAAAAACTCATATTCCTTCCTTAATCGATAAGACTTGTCAGCCTTGTTTCCCCAACCATTTTAGTGGATTTGTTGGGCTGCCTCGATGACGAATTTCAAAATAAAGGCCGGATAAGCCACGAATTCCTTGTTCGCCAGATTGTGCTATAACGTCGCCGGCTTTGACATATTCACCGACATCTCTAAGTAATGATTCATTATTGCCATAAAGAGTCATATATTGATCACCATGATCAATGATGATTAATAGACCAAACCCTCTCAACCAATCAGCAAAAACAACTCGACCTGCTGCTGTGGCTTTGACATCGTTTCCAGTTGGTGACGCAATGACGATACCTTGCCATTTGAGTTTACCAAGATTTCTCGAGCTGCCATAGCGGGCAAGTAATTTTCCATTAACAGGCCATGTTAGTTTACCTGTCAGACGTGGAAAAGGTGTGTTTGGTTTCACAGGTGTTGAATTATTGTCAGGCTCCGCTACCGGTGCTGTTGGCGCTGATTTTTTGCTAAGGGAATCCAGCAATTGTTGTAGATTCCGCTCTTCATCTTTCAAAGACGCTAAACGACTGTCTTGTGTCGATATGGTCTTATCCAGCGCAGCTAGCGTGGCTTTTCTTTGTTTGGTTTGTTGTTCAAGTTGAGCCTGTTTCGAACGCTGCTGCGTTAGCATCTTTTCTAAAGATTGCTGTGCAAGTAAAACATCGCGTTGCTCGTCGTTGAGTTTCACCAACAGTTGATGAATATTTTCCAGTTCTTGCTGTCTTGCCTGATGAAAGTAGCGAAAATAGGTGCTTCCTCGGCTAAGAGTAGACACATCTTTCTGGTTTAACAATAGCTCCAGATAACTGGGTTCTGAATGTACAAAAGCAGAACGTATTTGGTTATATAAGGCATCAAGTTGCTGTTTTTGCTCTTTTTCTTTAATGCCCATCTTTTGACGCAGCGCTTCGACCTCTTTATGTTTGCCGTCAATCTGCGATTCAAGATTTCGAAGCTGTTTGTTGAGTTCGGAGACTTGACGGCTTTGTGTTTTTAACTGATCAAGAAGCGCCTGCCGGTCTGCTTTTTTTTCTGACAGATTGCTATTCAATGATTTTATTTCTTTACGAACATCATCCAAGCGTGATGCTGAATCTGATTCAGCATGAACACTGAAGCAGATCAGCAGGCTTAAGCATGCCAGTAATATTCTCAACGTCACTTGATAAGGCTTATCGGGCTATTACTAAGAGTTTTTTACCCATTTCGTCTGGAATGGTGAGACCCATTAATGACAACATGGTTGGTGCAATGTCTGACAAAGTCCCACCATCCACACACTGAGCCTCGCGACCAGCAAATAACAATGGAACGACATTATTGGTGTGTGCAGTATGAGGTTGCCCAGTTTCATGATTGACCATACGCTCAGCATTGCCATGATCTGCTGTCACCAGCATTTCGCCGCCCACTTTTTCAATAGCTGACCAAATTTTCCCTAGACTGATATCCAAAGTTTCGATGGCTTTCACGGCTGCGTCAAAATTACCGGTATGGCCTACCATATCAGCATTTGCGAAGTTACAAATGATGACATCGTATTTTTCACTATTGATTGCATCGACAAGTTTGTCTGTGACTTCCGGGGCATTCATCTCTGGTTGTTGATCATAGGTATCCACTTTAGGCGATGGGATCAGAATACGGTCTTCACCTTCATACGGAGTGTCCTGACCGCCATTAAAGAAAAAGGTCACATGCGCATATTTCTCGGTTTCAGCGATACGTAGTTGCGTTTTGCCCTGAGCAGATAAGTATTCCCCCAGAATGTTGTGTAATTTTTCTGTCGGGAAGGCGATAGGCGCAGTGAAGTCTTTTTTATATTCGGTTAATGTCACAAAGTCAGCAAGCTGAATTTTTCTCGGTAAAACAAAACCGGAAAATTCTGGATTGATGAAACATTCTGTTAGCTCACGAGCACGATCAGAACGGAAGTTCATAAAGACAATGCTGTCGCCGTCGTTCACTTTTACTGGTGTGCCAATCGTGGTCGCTTTGACAAACTCATCGGTTTCTTCGCGTTCATATGCTGCGCGTAGCCCTTCAATCCCTGTGTCAGCATGATATTGGCCTTTACCTTCGGTGATGAGCTGATAGGCTTCTTCAACTCGATTCCAGCGGTTGTCTCTATCCATCGCATAAAAACGACCGATGATGGTCGCAAGTCGACCCGTTCCTGATTTTTTGAAACTTTTTTCTAGTTCCTCAATCGCCGCTTCAGCGCTTTTCGGTGGCGTATCGCGTCCATCTAAAAAAGCATGAACATAAACTTGTTTGGCGCCTTGTCTGGCTGCTAGTTCGACCATGGCGTGAATATGTTGTTCATGACTGTGTACACCACCGTCGGATAATAAGCCGAAGATATGCACAGCACTATCTGTTTTTTTGGCTTTATCAACCGCGTCAATCAACACACGATTATCGAAAAACTCGCCGTTTCTGATGGCTAGACTGATACGTGTGAACTCTTGATACACAACCCGGCCAGCACCTAAATTCAAATGGCCGACTTCAGAGTTACCCATTTGATCACCCGGTAAACCAACACCTTCTCCTGATGCATTAATCAGCGTATGTGGATATGTTGCCCACATACGGTCCCAGTTCGGTGTATTTGCTGCAAGAATGGCATTATTTTCTGCGGATTCACTGTAGCCCCATCCATCAAAGATGATGAGCGCCAGAGGTCTGTGTGTTTGCGTCATTGATAAGTCCTTAAAACGAAAAGTAGTCGGGCTATCTGCTGACTATCCCTTGTCTTGTATGTCATTAAGAATTGATGCCGTGTATTATATGGTGTTTTGTGATGAAATACAGTCACAGGTACTGACGGACAAAATTGTGGCACAAGCTTTAAACATAGATTCTATCGCGATTGATAACGATATCGAACGTGCTGCATTTGCACTGAAAGCGATGTCTCATCCAATACGGCTTAAGATTCTGTGCGCGATTGGTGAGCATGAGTTATCCGTTCAGGATATCGTTGAGCAGGTTGGCACCACACAAAGTAACGTATCACAGCATTTGGCAAAGTTACGTGAAAAAGACATTCTTATGTCACGCCGTGATGCTAATCGTATTTATTACCGTGTGAATGATGAGCGTACTCTCAGACTGATTGAGATGATGCGTGAAGTATTCTGTTCTGCAAAAAATTAATCTGATTTTAAGACAGTTTTAAGGGTTGCTATGGAAAATTTGGGTGAGTTCATCGTTAATCATTGGATATTAAGTACAGCATGGATTGTATTAGCGTGGTTAGTTTTTTCTGATGCGATTAATCGTAAATTAACCGGATTACAGCCTTTAGATGCTAATCAGTCTGTCAGGCTGGTCAATCAGTACAAAGGTAAATTTGTTGATGTCCGGGAAGCCGATGAATTCGAGAAAGAGCATATTGCTGACTCGGTCAATCTTCCGTTATCCAAATTAGACGAAGAAATTAAAAAGTTAAAAAATAAATCGCAACCTCTGGTAATTGTCTGCGCTAGTGGTCAGCGTGCTCGGAATGCCGCGAAAAAGTTAAAATCAAATGACTTTGAAGAAGTTTATGTAATGACTGGTGGCATTAATGGATGGAAAGAGGCTAAATTGCCTCTGTTCACTTAATCAAAACAAAATGGCAGGGTTATATTGTGGCTAAAGTAATCGTTTATTCTTCTGCTCACTGTCCTTACTGTGTAATGGCAAAACAGTTGCTGGAGCGTAAAGGCGTGAAATACGACGAAATTCGTGTGGATCTGGATCCTTCAAAAAGAGAAGAGATGATGAAAAAGAGCCAGCAAAGAACCGTGCCGCAGATATTTATCAATAATAAAGCCATAGGTGGCTACACTGATTTAGTTGCGATTGATCGCACTAAAGAACTAGATAGTCTCCTGGCGCAATCTTAAAACAAGAAGGAATAGAGATGGCTGAAGAAAACACAGCAACAGGTGAAGAACAACAAAAACCACGTTTTGTGATCCAAAAAATTTACACAAAAGATGTGTCTTTTGAATCACCTAACTCACCTGAAATTTTTCGTGATGAGTGGCGTCCACAATTGGATTTACAGTTAGGCAATGAATATAACCGTATCGACGATGACACACATGAAATCGTGTTATCTGTCACTGTCACCGCAAAAGTAGGCGATAAAACCGCCTTTCTTGTCGAAGTAAAGCAGGCCGGTATTTTTACGCTAACTGGCTATACCACCGAAGAAATGGGACCGTTAGTCGGTAGTTATTGCCCCAACACGCTTTTCCCTTTTGTCAGAGAAGTGGTGTCTGATTTAGTGACTAAAGGTGGCTTCCCGCAACTTGTATTGGCCCCTGTAAATTTTGATGCGATGTATCTTCATCAAAAAGAGCAAGTTGAGAGACAAGCTCAAGAAGCAAGAGCAAAAACGACGCATTAATATCCAGGAAACGGCGGTGTCTGAACAAGCCAATTTATTACCAACACTGGTGTTGGGTGCTGGGGCGTGGGGAACTGCGCTTGCCATGGCGATGGCCAGAAATGGTCATGAGACATGGTTATGGGGAAGAGACAAACTACATTGTGCAGAGATGCAAACATCGCGTGAAAATGCGAAATACTTGCCCGGTATAGCGTTCCCTGATGCTTTATCGGTAGTGGATGATGAGCATAAAGCCATACAAAATTGTGGTCATGTGTTGATTTCAGTTCCCAGTAAAGCCTTTGTAGAAAGCTTGCAAATGATAAAGCTGGTAATTGCGGCTACAACGCCCGTGAGTTGGGCAACAAAAGGTTTGGCTCCGGATACCGGTGAGCTGCTTTATGATGTGGCTCGTTCAGTCTTGGGTGAAAGTCACCCATTAGCGGTGATTTCCGGCCCTTCATTTGCCGCAGAAGTCGCGGCTAATTTACCGACGGCATTTACAGTAGCATCGGAAGATGGTGATTTTGCCAAACAACTGGCGGGTTTGTTTCATAGCCCAACTCTTCGTGTCTACACAACTTATGATGTGTTAGGTGTGCAGATTGGCGGCACAGTCAAAAACGTGTTGGCGATTAGTGCGGGTATTTCTGATGGTTTAGGCTATGGAGCCAATGCCCGAGCTGCATTGATTACGCGGGGTATGGCCGAAATAAGACGCTTAGCAGCAGCACTGGGTGCGGAAACTGAAACCTTGTTCGGCTTGTCTGGTATTGGTGATTTGATTTTAACCTGCACCGATGATCAAAGCCGCAATCGTCAATTAGGTTTGGCGATTGGACGCGGACTCAGCGTGGATGATGCTGTTAAGTTTGTCGGTAAAACAGTAGAAGGAATGCATGCTGCACGTGAAGTCATGTTGAGAGCCCGTCAGGCTGACATTGAAATGCCCATTGTGGAGCAAGTATGCAAAATTTTGTTTGAAGGGTACGATCCACGAGAATCCGTTCAGGCATTATTATGCAGGGAACAAAAAGCAGAACTCACACCTCCCGTTAATTAAACGGGTTAACTAAAACGAGGAAGAATCTATGCGAGGCATTGTGAAGTACAGCACGGCAGTGACCGTTGCTTTAGCCCTGAGCCTGGGGCTGAGTGGTTGTGGTAACCCACTGAAAAAGTCTGATGATGTAGAAATTTCTACAGAAGGTAAAACCTTATTTGAAACGGGTTTGCAGTACGTCAAAATTGTTGATCGCGATGTTCCGGGTGTGGCAAATGATCACCCCTACTCAATCTCACCAGACACGATGCGTTCAGTTTTAGAATCGCTTTATGTGAATGAAAAAGTGTTGTTTAATCAGCGTCAAAATCCGCTATTTTCACCTGCAGAGTTACAGATTTTAAGTAATGGTTTAGCGAATGGTTTAGGCCGTGCTCAGCCAAATGAAGATGTTACCTTTGTTACATTGGGTGTGCATCAGGGCATGATTGCCAAAGAGCGGCAAAGTGATAGTGGTCGTGTTTTCATGAGTGGTGGTCGCTTGAACATTATCTTCGGTTTGTTACATGAAGATTATCGTGATAAAGACCAATACACCGGTCAGGAAATTGACCGCCGTGTTAACCCACTGTTACCGGGTACCAGAAAGTTTGATTCTGAGCCTGCTGTAAGAGTGGCGCTTGATAATGGTATGTCGTATCACATTGACCCTGAAACAGGTAAAGAGAGAACAGACTGGATTGAGATTGATATTCCGACGGTTTTACAGACCATTGCTGAACGTCAAGCTGATTCAAAAGATGCGCTTATCAGTCCTGAGCTGAAAGAAGATATTGCACGTAATAAGCAAGAAACCAGCAATCTTCGTGATGACATGGCAAATATCAAAGAAGTCTTATTTGATATGAGCGAAAAAATGGATAAATTACAAAAAGAACTGGAAGCGTTGAAGAAATAATTCCAGGCATTTATTCAAACATTAAAGGGGCTTTGAGCCCCTTTTTTTGTTTCTGTCATTCAGAGTTGATAGCGGCGGTCGTTTATTGAAAGCCGTGCTAGCAATTCAAGGTTTTTAGTTAGACTCAGCACTTTAAACTGCTGGCCCATCTGGCTTGGCATTAATAACTGCTTTAACCCTGCGCTCTGTTGTAACCAGTCAGCAGAAGGCATGTCGTTGTGAAACTCTGCAGCAATATCGGTAATGCCGCCTGCCATCAGAAAGTCGCTTTGCTCATGAAACCCCGCCACATCCAGCCTTTGTTCAAAGGCGATATCTGCCAGCGTGGTGAATTCCGTGTGGGCGGTAATGTCCTGCAAACCAGGCAAATAAAAGGGATCATCATTCAGCTGATGGCGGTAATAGCAGCATAATGTCCCCTGCTTTCTTTCGTCGTTATAAAACATGTTAAAGCTATAGCCATAATCAATTATAAAAAAAGCGCCTTTTTTTAGTGATTGGGCAACTGTACGTAACCATTGCTGCGTGGCTAAATGGATTTCGGTTTCGTAGATATCTGTTGAAATATGTGTTTGAAGGCGAGTGCCCTGCTGCTTGAGTTCATTATCAGTCACAGGCATATCTCGCCAGGCAAAATGGTTATTGTTCAGACACACATGACGTTCATATAGCTGATGATCTTTTATTTTGATGAGGTTAACGGGCATGGCGTCACATACTTCATTGGCCAGAATGACACCTTCAAACTGTTCAGGTAATTCATCTAACCAAACAAACCGATCTATTAGTTCGGGTAAACGTTGCCGAATATATTGCTGCTGGCGTTGGCGTAAATCAGCACTGATTTCCAGAATGTAATAAAACTCAGGCAGCTCATGGCTTTTTTCCAGATAGACCAGGATGTCTATGGCGAGTTGCCCACTGCCAGCACCAAATTCAAGAATATGTTTTTGGGTTTTCTGGGCAAAGATATCGATGATATGGTTAGCGATGCTGTAACCAAAAAAAGAGCTGATTTCAGGGGCGGTGGTGAAATCGCCCTGCTCGCCAATTTTATGGCTGCCAGCACTGTAATAACCATAACCTGGCGCGTACAAACAGGAATGCATGTACTTGGCAAAACTGATTGAGCCACCTTCAGACTGTATTTGCTTTTTGATCAATTTTTTTAAAGCATCACTGTGTTGTTGCGCTTCAGGCGAAACAGCCGATAATGTGTGTTTATTATTCATCGTTGAGGAGTAGCAATTGCAACAGGTTGTATTGGTGACAGGCACCAGTCGTCGAGTCGGTTTGCATATGGCTAAGCGATTCCATGAACAAGGGTGTAATGTGCTTGCACATTACCGTACCGAGACCGATGGTGTCCAAGAAATGCGTGAAATGGGTATTAATACCATTCAGGCAGACTTTAACTCCAAACAAGCGATCACGGCTTTTATTGAGGATTGCCAACAACGATGTGAATCATTAAAAGCGATTATTCATAATGCCTCTTCATTTTCGCCGACAGATGATGATCTAGAAAAAGCCGCTCAGCAGTATGAGCAATTTTTTTACGTACATATGATGGCACCGTTTTTGATTAATGAAAGACTCAAAAACAAGCTAAAAGGTGAGGCTGACAAACCGGCAGATATTGTACATATCACCGATATCAATGTTGAGAATCCAACACCGCGATTTGATATTTATGGCACCACCAAGGCTGGGCTGCACAATATGATGCTGGTGTTGGCAAAAAAATATGCACCAGCAATTAAGGTCAATGCTGTTGCTCCCGGTCCTGTCTTGTTCACGGAGTCACATTCTGATGAGGTTCGTCAGCAGATGATGTCTGAAACACCACTAGCACGTGAAGGTGGCGCAGAGCCTGTTTTCCTAGCCGTCAAAAGTTTGTTAGACAATCCCTTTCTGACCGGCGTCTCAATTGCGGTGGATGGTGGTCGCCGACTCTCCAAACGATAAAGAACCTACCTGGATATTCGTACCACTTTGTATTTGGTTGTTAAGTGGCTCATCACTTAAAAATTTAAACAACTCATCGATTAAGGGATAAAGAAAATATTCATCTGTGACTTCCCGGGCCGGCATATTCAGACCGTCAGGCACAGTAAGAGAGCATAGAATATCCAGATCAGCCGGCCGATCTTTATGTTTACGATCAGGATCTTCCCGATCACGACCTAGTCTCATTTCTATCGTATTGCAGATGTCTTTCAGTTTGTCTTGTGGCATATCCGTCTCAATAAAGGCGACGGCGTTCAGGAAAAAGTGCTGGCTATTCATACCTACCGGCGGAATGTGCAAAATCCGGCTGATATCAAAACGCTCAAAATATGCCAGCAACAGAGCGACCATACTTGAAAAATTTTCAAACGGATCGATATTGCAGCCCAGTCCCAGCAGGTAGCCGTGTCTTTGTTTATGCATTATTTGCTGCGTTCAATGACAATTCGCGCCGTATTTTGACCGTGTAAAGCGACGGGCTTACTCAGCGTCAGTTTGAGTTTGGGAATGGAGAACTCATTGAGTAACATTTGGGCGAGATCTTCAGCCAATGTTTCAATAAGCTGATAGTCACTGGCTTTAACAAAATTAACTATTTTTTGGGCAATAGCACCATAGTCCAGTGTGTTGCTGATATCGTCTGTTTCCGCAGCTTGACGAATATCCCAGTCCATTTCGAGATCAAAAGTCAGGGTTTGTTGTGTGTGTCTTTCCCAGTCGTAAATACCAATAATGGTGTCGATTTTAAGGTCGTTAAGAAAAATTTTATCCATGTCTCGATCTGTCAAAGGGTGGCAATCATTGATTCGCGACCTATAATGTCGCAACGTTTTCAAAAGGTAGCATCATATCATGCTTGAGACTTATGCCTTACCCGTCATTTTATTGGTGGTCGCTTATCTTTTTGGCTCATTATCGAGTGCGATCATTTTATGTAAGCTGGCAGGCTTGCCGGACCCACGAACTCAGGGCTCAGGCAACCCCGGCGCTACTAACGTACTGCGATTTGGCGGTAAAAAACTGGCAGCAACCGTCTTGCTGTTTGACGTTTTGAAAGGCGTCGTCCCAGTAGCCATTGCACATATGATCGGTCTTGATATGGTATGGATCGCCGCAACAGCATTTGCCGCCTTTTTAGGTCACCTGTTTCCGATCTTTTTTGAATTTAAAGGTGGTAAAGGTGTCGCCACCGCATTGGGTGGCTTTATCGCCCTCTCACCGCTACTCGCCGCAGCTGGATTAGTCACTTGGCTAGTAGTCTTTGCAGTAACACGTATATCGTCTCTATCTGCCTTAGTGGCTGCTGCCCTTACCCCGGTTTATAGTTTGTGGCTTATTGATAGTGTTAATGCGCGTTGGATTATTCTTTTGACTGCTTTGTTATTAATTGCTCGTCATCACGGTAATATCCGTCGCCTACTGGCTAAGGAAGAGTCAAAGTCTGGTTAAAGCTAGGGCGGACTGAGTTCGTTAAGTGGCCAGCGCGGTCTGACAGTGAAGCTCGGTATTTTCTGGTGTTTCATTGCTTGATGGCGCATGGCACCAGCAAAAGCAATCATGGCGCCATTATCACTGCAAAACTGTTGCCGAGGATAAAAAACGTCAACGCCTTTCATTGCGTCTAATTTCTGCCGTAATGCTTTATTTGCGCTTGCCCCACCGGCGACAACCAATCGCTTGTGCCCGGTCTGTTTCAACGCCCTTTTACATTTGATAGCCAGTGTTTCAACCACCGCAGTTTGAAAAGCCAGTGCAATATCGGCTTTATCTTGTTCGTTTTGCCCTGTTTCCATCCAGGTATTCATCGCAAATGTTTTTAAGCCACTAAAGCTGAAGTCCAAACCGGGACGGTTAGTCATCGGCCGAGGAAACACAAAACGATCGGCGACACCTTGTTCTGCCTTGGCTGCAAGGTATGGGCCGCCTGGATAATCCATACCCAGAAGTTTGGCTGTTTTATCAAAAGCCTCACCTACCGCATCATCAATCGATTCACCTAATAATTCGTACCGGCCAATACCTTTTACATCCACCAATTGGGTGTGGCCGCCGGACACCAGTAGTGAGACAAAGGGGAAAGCCGGTGCAGGTTCTTCCAGTAAAGGTGACAGCAAATGTCCTTCCATGTGATTGACGGCTAAAGCGGGAATATTTAACGCCCAGGCTAAACTGCGGCCGATTGCTGCGCCAACTAATAGAGCGCCAGCTAGGCCAGGTCCTGCTGTATAAGCGACAGCATCAATGTCTGCAGTGGTTAAGGACGCTGCATCTAATACTTCTTCAATAAGTGGTAATGTTTTACGGATATGATCTCTTGAGGCCAGTTCTGGCACGACACCACCATACTCAGCATGCATAGCGATCTGACTAAATAAGCGGTGAGCGAGCAACCCTTTTTCCGTGTCGTAAATAGCGACACCGGTTTCGTCACATGAAGATTCAATACCTAAAACACGCATTTTTTTCCTAAGCTTCTGCATTAATACCTGACTATTATGCCCTTTTTTATAAATAAAGTGATTTAACTGTTTGCTTTCTGGTGAATATTTCGTACAATTAGGGGTTTCCATACAAGAATTGTTTAGGGAGTTTTTTGAATGCCTGCAGTAAGAGTAAAAGAGAACGAACCATTTGACGTCGCTCTACGTCGTTTTAAACGCGCATGTGAGAAAGCTGGCACAGTTGCTGAAGCCCGTGCTCGTGAAGCTTATGAAAAACCAACTACTGTACGTAAACGTGCCGCAGCCGCAGCCGTAAAACGTCACCAGAAGAAACTGTCTCGCGAAAACGCAAGCCGTATCCGTCTTTACTAAAATCGCTATTCAGAGACTAAACTAAATATCATGCCTGCAGAAGCCAGCCCATTAAAAGTTACTATTCAAGACAGCATCAAAGATGCGATGCGCGCCAAAGACAAAGAACGTCTTACAGTGTTACGTCAAATTTCAGCTGCCATCAAGCAAGTTGAAGTAGATAACCGGGTTGACCTTTCTGACGATGATATTGTCGTTATCCTGACCAAAATGATCAAGCAACGTCGTGAAGCATTAGAACAATACGAAAATGCTTCTCGTGCGGATTTGGCGGATATCGAAAAGGCTGAACTCGTCGTTATTGAAGAGTTTATGCCTGAGCAACTCTCTGAAGAAGAAATTGCGCAAGCTATTCAATCAGCCATTGATGAAGCGGGTGCAAGTAGCATCAAAGACATGGGCGCAGTCATGAATGTGTTGCGACCAAAAATTCAAGGCCGTGCTGACATGGCCGCAGTAAGTGGACAAGTTAAATCAGCGTTGAGCAATTAAAACAGCCACGCTGCCGTATCTCATCAAGATATGGTTAATATTTACAGCAAATTTCAGCCATAATAACTAATATGGCTGGTCAAATACCCCCACAATTCATTGATGAGTTGCTAGCCCGGGTGGATATCGTTGATATCATCGATACCCGGGTTGCACTGAAGAAAGCAGGCAAGAATTTGCATGCCTGCTGTCCTTTTCACAATGAAAAAACCCCCTCATTTACAGTCAGTCCGGATAAGCAGTTCTATCACTGCTTCGGTTGTGGAGCTCATGGCACCGCGATAGGATTTCTGATGGAATATGATCAGTTAAGCTTTCCTGAAGCTATTCAGGAATTGGCTGATCAGGTTGGCATGACCGTACCTAGCACACAAAATGTTTCACAATCACCTCAGCAGAAAAACCTTTATGACCTGATGGACAAGGTCAGTCAGTTTTATGTCCATCAATTACAAACACATCCGGACAGACAGGTTTTTGTCGATTACTTAAAGTCCAGAGGCTTAACCAAAAACACCATAGAGACCTTTGGAATCGGTATGGCGCCTGATGGCTGGGATAATGTTTTAAAGACATTTGGTTCCTCTCAGACACTGATGAAACAGCTTCTCGATACGGGCCTGCTAATCAAAAATGATGCAGGGCGGACCTATGACCGTTTCCGTCATCGATTGATGTTTCCCATTCGAGACAGACGGGGTCGTGTTATAGGTTTTGGTGGTCGGGTGTTGGATGACTCAACGCCAAAATATCTTAACTCGCCGGAAACACCGATCTTCCATAAGGGCACTGAGTTATACGGTCTCTATCAAGCGAGAAAACAAAACCGTAAACTCGAACGCATCCTGATTGTAGAAGGCTATATGGATGTGATTGCATTAGCCGAACACGGCATAACTAATGCTGTTGCAACATTAGGTACCGCTACCACCCCAGATCACTTGCGACAGTTACTTCGAACAGCGCCCGAAGTCGTTTTTTGCTTTGATGGGGATCGTGCAGGCAGAGAAGCGGCCTGGCGAGCGGCCGAAAATGCCCTTCCTATGTTAGGAGGTAATCAACAACTTAAGTTCATGTTCCTGCCTGATGGTGAAGATCCCGATAGTATGGTACGCAGACACGGTGCTGAAGCATTTGAGTCAGAGGTCTTACACGCACAAAATTATTCTGATTTTTTCTTTGCATGGCTAACTGAGAAAGTCGAGCTGGGATCAATGGATGGGCGTGCAAGACTTGTCGAGATAGCAAAGCCTTTTCTTAAACATGTTCCGGCGGGGGTTTACAGAGATATGCTGGAGCAACGCCTAGCGGAATTGAGCCAGACGAATATGGCGACGCTAAATCGTCATATTGAAAAACCAGCACAGAAACAGCAACGCCCAGCCAAAAAACAAACTATGGCGACAATGACGCCACTCAGGCTGGCTATTAGCATTCTTTTGCAATATCCGATTCTGGCGCGTGAAATTGATGACACATCGTCACTTAGTTCACTTGATTTACCTGGCGTTAATATTCTTAAAGAATTGCTTGAAACTCTTCATGAGCATCCCCATCTAACTACTGCGGCACTTCTAGAACGTTGGCGTAACAGGGAAAATGGTGCGCATCTTCAGAAATTAGCGCTGCAAAGTTTGAGTTTATCGGCTGATGAACTGAAGTATGAGTTGCTCGGTATTTTTTCGCAACTACAAAAACAGGCAAAGCAACAACGACGAATTTATCTCGAGTCTAAGCCGCTCAGTGAGTTAACTGAGGCTGAAAAAGCAGAATTACGCTTATCTCAGAGCTAAATGTTTATGTTAATTTGATGCAATAAATTTGTCATTTCAGTATAATGAAGTGTTCACGTCTATATAGCGTCACAGGGTTAAAGGGGCTGCATGAAAGATCAACAATCACGCGTTAAGGAACTGATCGCCTTAGGTAAAGAACGTGGTTATCTCACCTATGGTGAGATTAATGATCATCTTCCGGAAGATTTGGTAGATGCTGATCAGGTCGAAGATATTGTCAGCATGTTCAGTGACCTCGGTATTATGGTCCATGAAGATGGCATGGATACCGATGAAATGGAGCGTCTTGCTGAAGCGGTTTCGTCAAACGACGAAGTTTCAGATGAAGAAGCTGCTGCTGTTCTAGCAAGCTCTGATGGCGAATTTGGTCGAACCACAGATCCAGTACGTATGTACATGCGCGAAATGGGCTCGGTAGAACTACTGACCCGTGAAGGCGAAATTGTCATTGCGAAACGCATTGAAGCAGGCTTACGTGAAAGCTTGATGATGCTTTCGACATACCCAGCCTGTATTTCATCCTTTTTAGAGTTATATGACGCCGTCGAAGCGGGTGAAATGCGCCTGAACGAGCTGATAAAAGGCTTTGTTTCTGCTGAAGAACTCGTGGAAGAACATGATGATCTGAGTGATACAGATGACGATGACGCAGATGATGATTCTGATAGCGATTCAGATGATGACGATGATGATTCTGTAGATAACGTCAGTGATGACGATGACTCTGGTGAAATTGATCCTGAAGAAGCACGTGTTCGCTTTGAAGCATTAAAAGAAAGCTTTAATGCTTACCTGAAAGCAGAAGGTGATAAGGCTGAGGCATCACGTGAGCAAGCCAGTGCACAGTTTATGGAGTTTAAACTTACTCCAAAAACATTGGCTTACCTGAATGACCTGATGAGCGAAACAGTCAACGAGATCCGTAATCAAGAAAGAATTATTATGGATATCGTGGTAGAACAAGCCCGCATGAATCGTCGCGACTTTATTGATTCATTCCAGGGCAACGAAAGTAATGTTAATTGGGCTGATAAACATATCAGAGCGAAAAAACATTACTCATCTACCATCAAAAAACATCATGATGAAATTATCGCTGCACAGTCAGTTTTAGCTGAGATTGCAGAAAGCCGTGGCATGTCAATTTCTGAAATAAAAGAAATTTCACGTCAAATGTCGATCGCAGAGGCAAAAGCTCGTCGTGCGAAGAAAGAAATGGTTGAGGCGAATCTTCGTCTAGTTATTTCTATTGCGAAAAAATATACTAACCGCGGCTTACAATTCCTGGACTTAATTCAGGAAGGTAACATCGGTTTGATGAAAGCCGTTGATAAGTTTGAATATCAACGTGGTTATAAGTTTTCAACCTATGCTACATGGTGGATTCGTCAGGCGATAACCCGATCTATTGCGGATCAGGCTCGTACGATTCGTATCCCTGTGCACATGATTGAAACAATTAACAAATTGAACCGTGTTGCACGCCAAATGCTACAGGAAATGGGCCGTGAACCTACTCCTGATGAGTTGGCAGAACGCGTTGATATGCCAGAAGATAAAGTACGTAAAGTGCTGAAAATTTCTAAAGAACCAATTTCGATGGAAACACCGATTGGTGATGACGAAGATTCGCACTTAGGTGACTTTGTTGAAGATGTGAATGTGATTTCACCTTCAGATTCTGCGATAATAGAAGGCTTGCGTGAGGCGACTCAAGGCGTATTAAACGGCTTAACAGAAAGAGAAGCAAAAGTATTACGTATGCGTTTTGGTATTGATATGAATACCGACCATACACTGGAAGAAGTCGGCAAACAATTTGATGTAACACGTGAACGTATTCGTCAGATTGAAGCGAAAGCATTACGTAAACTACGCCACCCTTCACGTTCTGATCAATTACGAAGCTTCCTGGATTCAGAAGGTTCGTAAGCTAGTCAAAAGGGCCTATAGCTCAGTTGGTTAGAGCAGTGGACTCATAATCCATTGGTCCTAGGTTCAAGTCCTAGTGGGCCCACCAATAAAATCAAAGCCTTGTTATCATCCCGATATCAAGGCTTTTTTATTGCTTCATGTTTGATAAATAATTCACACAATATTGATTATCATCATTTCTGAGTCAGATGTAGTTGTGAAGCCAACAAACTGTTGGCACAGTATGAATATATTTCTTGTATGAGAGTGCTTATGGATGATGAATTAGGCTTGTCAGATATTAGAATGAGCTACCAAAAAGGCTCTCTCGAGGAGCAGAAAAGTGGAGATGAACCATTAAGTCAGTTTAAGGTGTGGTTAGCTGAGGCTTTAGATAAAGGTGTTAATGAAGCCAGTGCGATGACGCTGGCGACTGTCGGTGAGCACGGGCGGCCATCAAGTCGACCAGTATTGATTAAAGGCTTTGATGAAAAAGGTCTGGTGTGGTTTACCAACTATCAGAGTCGCAAAGGGCATCATTTAGTGATTAATCCATTCGCTTCTTTACAGTTCTTCTGGCCAGAGTTAGAGCGCGTTATTCGAATTGAGGGAAAGGTTGAGAAGCTCGAATCTGTTGAGTCGGATCGATATTATGCATCAAGGCCACTGACGCATCGGATTGGTGCTTGGGCCTCGCCACAAAGCCAGGTGATTGATAGTCGAAAAGTGATTGTAGAACAAGCAGCCAGATATGCAATAAAGTATGGATTAACACCCCCTCGGCCAGAACATTGGGGTGGTTATAGACTGGTGCCGGATTACTGGGAGTTCTGGCAGGGTAGGCAAAGCCGTTTGCATGATCGCATCTCATATAAACTAAATGCTAATAATGAGTGGATAAAACAACGCCTCGCACCATAAACATCATCAGGAAAATGTGAGCTAGCGCATATTTTGCCGTGTTTGAATTTAACTTTTTTGATAGCTTGACGTTAGCATGGTTGTGAGGTGATTGGTTTCAGTTCTCACGTTTATTGCTCCTTCTAATTTAGTTAAGCTAGGTTTTTACCTAGCTTTTTTTTGTCCTAAGTCTTTTGAGCAAAAAAAAAGCCCCAATTAAGGGGCAGAGAGTAAAACAAATAGGATAAGGGTGATTAATAATTTTTATTTTCTGATGCCGAGTCTTCGATAGCATCACCAGCAGATTCAACATCTTTGCCAACACCTTCCATGGTATTACAGGCTGATAAAAATAATGTCAGCGTTAATGGGATTAATAAAGCTGTAAGTTTCATAATTATCTCCTAGTATCCTCGTTTAGAGGGTTTAGTTAGTCTGGTCCAGTCTGGATAGGTTTCAAGATAGGTTCTATCAAAACCAGATAGGTCAATTAAACCTTCCAGATTGTTAATTTCGATTTGTCCGTTTTTATTATCAATTAAACCTAAATCACGTAGATGTTTAAATGTTCGGCTGACGTGTACTGATGAAATACCAAGTGTGTCTCCAATAACACTCTGGTTCATGGGTAGATGAAATTCACATGCACGTTGATTTAATCTCACCTTCATTTCGACGATAAAATGAGCCAGACGCTCAGCGGCATTCCGTCTACCTATATTGACAATTCTTTCAATCAGCATCGCTTGTTCTCTTGCCATGATCAGAAAGAATAAATCTGTCAGCCGTGGAGACTTTTCAAAAATTTCTGTCAGTCTTTGTTTTGGAAATGGGCAAGCTTCAATGGGAGTTAAAGCCCTGAATTCAGTCAATGAATGACTGAGACCAATTTCCCGAAGACCTAAAATCTGCCCTGGCAAGAAAATATCAAGAATTTGCCGTTGACCATCGGCCATGGTTTTTATGGCACAAGCCCAGCCAGACCTTAAAGTATAAAAACGATCACTGTATTCACCAGCAAAGGCTAGTCTCTCACCAGAGTCAAACTTGCGAGCATCTCTTTCGAGAGCTGCAAGAAGACTTATTTCTGACTCTGATAATTCAACCATTTTTTCAAACTGGTGAACAATACAACTATCTGCATCGCTGATAACAGATTCCATGAAGACTCGCTTAAATAATGTAGTTCAAAAGAGACTTTCTTGAATAAGTGATCACCGATTAAGAATGTCTGTATTTCGTGAGAATATACGCCTACATTGGGGGGCGTCTACCAGTGATGAAGAAAATAAGAGCAAGCACTAAACCGATAACAAATAAAATCCAAGCGATATTCGTTGCAGTACCTGCAACACCACTTAAACCTAGTGCACCAGCAATAATACCGATGATTAAAAACGTCAATGCCCAACTTAACATATCTATCTTCCTTTATAGTGAATGGGAATGAATACGATATGTGTATTTCATTGTGTCGTCTTTAACATATGTTAAGGCGATAATTATAAATCAACGATAGCTTAGATTAAGACATAGAAAAACAATGAGTATTTCCGATAAATACTTTTTTGCTTATGAACTGCTTTTAGTGTCACTATGGTTGAACAAATGCAGCATAACTTTTGTCAGCATAATGGTGTAAACAATATTTTTTCCACCTAACTTTAAAATGGAGATGTAAGTATGAAATCAATGATTGAATCAAAATCTTTTCCGATGATCTGCCGTGCATTACTTATTGTGTTTGCTTTTGCTGGGGTTGGCTTATTGGCAGCATGTGACAATGATGGTCCAGCAGAAGAAATGGGTGAAAAAATTGATAACACGGTTGAAGATGCCGGTGATGCAATTGATGATGCCGCAGACGATGCTGGTGATGCCATTGAAGATTCAGCTGATGAAGTTGAAGATGCAACGGATAAATAGTTGCCACGGAAAATAGTCTCGACGATACGTTTTAAACAAATCAACAGGAGATAAACATGGCTACACAAACGACAAATCAAGAATTACAAGAACAGCTGGATGCTTTACGTAAAGATTTTGCAGAAGTTACCAGCACGCTAAAAAATCTGACATCAGAATATGCACAGCAAGGCCAAGACAAAGTTAAGGCAGCTGCTCAGCAAGCTCAACAACAAGCTAAGGAATCATTAGCTAGAGCCCAAGGCGAAGTTGAAGCGCATCCTTATACTAGTATGGCAGTGGCTTTTGGTATTGGCCTTGTCATCGGTAAAGTACTGGATAGAAAATAACACTATCCTGCCTAGCAGATAAGAAGGTAACAATGAGTCTGTTTTCAAGAATACAAATCACCACATTAGCTTATGCTCTGGCAATAATTCTGGGGTTATTTGCTTTTGGTTTTGCCGGTGTCGCAGCGTACATTGCTCTTAACGACTACTTTGAGCCACAGTTGGCTGCGCTGTTAACAGCCATTGCTTACCTTTTGCTGGCGTTACTGATTTTAGCTGTAGCAAAGATATTAAATCGCCCGACAGAAAAAGCCTCTCTGCGCTATAGAGAGGGGCAAACGAGTAGTTCTCAACAAGCCGATGAGTTACAAATGATCCTGGAAAAACTATCCGATCCAGTGCTTGCGGATTTAATTAAAAAACATCCAGGAAAGTCTCTGGCGACGACACTGGCTGCAGGTGTGATATTTGGTTACAGTCAGGAAGCGAGAACGATCGTCAAGTCAGCTTTTAAGCAGTATTTTGATGAAACGTAATATTTAATTTCGATAGATAGAAAAAAAAGCCTCAATGATTTGAGGCTTTTTTATTAATACCCTTTGTTATCACTGGCACTCTTTTCCAGTGCGTCACCTGCTGCACCAACGTCTTTGCCAATACCTTCCATTGTGTTGCAACCACTCAGAAGTAAGACAAAACAAACAGATACTAAGACGGCGAAAGGTTTCATAAAGTCTCCTACATTTTTATCAGGGCATAAAATTACCATAACTATAAAAAAATAGAGAACCCTTTTCTTGACGAGGCTATCACGCTTATCTCAGTAGTTTATCAATAGGAACTAATACTGCTAATAACAGTCATGTATAATAAATAATAATTAGCCAGCTAATTATATCTAGCTGTAAACTAACCACACTCGGATCAGAATTAGGATTATTTAAATGAAAATCACAATTAATGGCGAAAGCCGTCAGGTTGATGTCCCCACAGATACTCCCATTCTGTGGACACTTAGAGATGTCCTAGGTATGACGGGGACAAAGTTTGGCTGTGGTAAGGCGCTATGTGGTGCCTGTACTGTGATGCTGGATGGTCAGCCAATTCGTTCTTGTGTTACGCCCATCAGTGCTGCTGAAAACAAGAAAATCACAACCATAGAAGCGGTCTCTGAGGACAAAGTCGGCCAGGCTGTTCAAGAAGCTTGGCAGTCAATCAATGTACCGCAGTGCGGTTACTGTCAGTCAGGACAGATCGTTGCGGCTACAGCACTGCTTCGTGATAATCCCAACCCAACAGATGAAGATATTGATACCGCGATGAGTGGAAATATTTGTCGTTGTGGTACCTACACACGTATTCGCGCAGCCATCAAACAAGCAGCGCAGCAGGGGGGTAAATAATGACTGATAATAATGCTCCACAAATAGCCAACATTAGCCGTCGCAGTATTCTTAAAGGTTTCGCATTAAGTGGTCTGGTTCTGGCAGTAGGTATGCCGGCTCAATTGCTAGCTGCTGATGAAAAGCAAAAATATGGCCGTGATGGTATGCCCAATGGCTGGGTGGATGATCCTTTAGTTTTTGTTTCAATCGCTGAAGATGGCACTGTGACGATTGTGGCTCACCGTTCCGAAATGGGACAGGGTGTCAGAACAAGCTTGCCAATGGTCGTGGCTGATGAAATGGAAGCTGACTGGCAGCGAGTCAAAATCGTTCAAGCGGATGGTAATGAAAAACGCTACGGCAACCAAAACACAGATGGTTCACGCAGTATGCGTCATTTCTTTATGCCAATGCGTAATGTCGGGGCTGCAGCCAGAATGATGCTGGAAGCCGCTGCCGCTGCAATGTGGGCTGTGCCGGTTGCAGAAGTCAAAGCAAAAAATCATCAGGTCATTCATGCTAAAAGTGGTAAGAAGCTTGGCTTTGGTGAGCTGGCACAAAAAGCAGCTGAAATGGCCGTGCCTGAAAATCAGAACCTGATTTATAAGTCTGCAGACGAATTTAATTACATCGGCAAGAAAGATAATAAGCTGGTTGATGGTTTTGATATCGCCACCGGACAAACCACATATGGCATGGATGTTCGTCTCGATGACATGGTCTATGCAGTCATTGCTCATCCACCTGCTTATGGCGATACACTCAAATCATATGACGACACTGAAACATTGAAAGTGCCGGGTGTGATCAAAGTTTTAACCTTACCCAGCAGTCCGCCTCCAGCAGTATTTAATCCGCTCGGTGGGGTTGTAGTTGTTGCCTCAAATACCTGGGCAGCCATTCAAGGCAGAAAAAAATTATCTGTTGAGTGGAATGCCGGTCCTAACCGTCAGTACGATTCAGCCAAGTTTCGCGAAACACTACAGGCTTCTTCCAAACAGAAAGGTGGCAAAGTCATTCGTAGTAAAGGTGAGACCTATAATGAATTAGCCAATGCGAGTTCTACCATCTCTGCAGATTATTATATTCCTCACTTGGCTCAGGCCCCGATGGAGCCGCCTGCTGCAACGGCACGAATTGTGGATAATGTGTGTGAGATTTGGACTGCTACACAAAACCCACAAGCGGGTATCGATACAGTCGCAAAATGGTTAGAAGTAAAACCTGAGCAAGTTAAGGTGAATGTGACCCTGCTTGGTGGTGGTTTTGGCCGTAAATCTAAACCTGATTACCTTGTCGAAGCTGCTTTAATCTCTAAGGCTTTAGGTGGGCAAGCAGTTAAAACGGTATGGACGCGTGAGGACGATATTCAACACTCTTATTTCCACACCGTTTCTGCCGAACATTTAGAAGCTGGTTTTGATGAAAGTGGTAATGCAACGGCCTGGTTACATCGGACAGTTGCACCAACAATCGCTTCTACTTTTGCGAAAGATGCTAAAAATGAAATGCCGATGGAATTAAGCATGGGCGTTGTGAATATTCCATTTGATGTGAAGAATATTCAAATTGAAAATCCTGAAGCAGCTGCACATACTCGTATTGGTTGGTACCGTTCCGTCTCTAATATTCCTCATGCTTTTGCGATTCAATCATTTATCGCTGAAATGGCGCATCAGCAGAAAAAAGATCATAAAGACTTTTTACTGTCATTGATCGGTCCTGATCGTGAAATCGATCCGGCGTCATTAAAAGATGATTGGAATTATGGTGAGTCGCCAGAGGCATACCCTCTCAATACAGCACGTATGAAAGGCGTCATTAATATGGTCACCGAAAAAGCAGATTGGGGTAAAACTTTGCCGAAAGGTTCGGGACAGGGTTTAGCTGTTCATTATAGTTTCGTGACGTATGTCGCGACGGTAGTGGAAGTTGTTGTTAATGACGATGGTGAGGTCAGCATACCGAGAATCGATGTGGCTGTTGATTGTGGGCCACAAGTGAATCCTGAACGTATTCGCTCTCAAATTGAGGGGGCATGCATCATGGGCGCAAGTTTAGCCATGACAAGTGAAATCACTTTCAAAGATGGTGTCACCGTTCAGGACAATTTTGATGGTTATCAAGTCATTCGTATGGATGCAGCACCTAAAGAAATCCATGTTCATCTGGTACCGGCAAAAGATTTTAATCAGCCATTAGGTGGTGTTGGTGAGCCGGGAATGCCTCCGGTCGCACCGGCAATATGTAATGCAATTTTTAATGCTACCGGTAAACGTATCCGTGAGTTACCGATACGCTATCAGCTCGAGTCTTAGTCGTATGACCGGGCATGATCTGAATGTGCTCAGACAGCTACTGAGCTGGTTGCAAGAAGGGCATAAGGTTTGGCTAATTACGGTGGTTGGAACCTATGGCTCCAGCCCCCGCCAACCGGGGTCAATGTGTGCCCTGCGTAGCGATGGTTTGTTGCTTGGATCAGTGTCTGGTGGTTGCATAGAGGATGATCTGGTGTCTCTAGTTAAACAGCATCAACTCTCCGCTTCATCTGCTGAGCTTAAGGTCTATGGCGCTAATCAGGAAGAGCAGCTGCGGTATAAACTTCCTTGCGGCGGTCAGCTCAGATTATTGATAGAGCCTGTGCTTGATAAGGCTTGGCTGGAAACGGTGGTGACGGCGATTGAGTCTCAGAAGTTAATAAAGAGGCAGATCACGCTGGACTCGCTACAGGTTACCTGCACTGATGCCATCAGTCATGAACCTGTTGTCAGTGAGCAGGAAGGCTTACTGTCTTTTGTTTACGGTCCAAGGTTACGTCTATTAATCATTGGTGCAGCAGAAACGTCATTCTATCTGGCAAATATGGCTACGGCATTGGATTACCAGGTGTTTGTTTGCGATCCCAGACCAGAAATGCAGGAAACCTGGCAACATGAACAGAGCACTTTGCTCACCATGATGCCTGATGATGCGGTAGTCTCCCTGCAGCCTGATTTGAATACGGCGGTGGTGGCATTAACACATGATCCTAAGTTAGACGATATGGCATTGTTGGAGGCCTTAAAATCAGCGGCGTTTTATGTGGGGGCCTTAGGAGCCAAAACCAATAATGATAAACGTCGGGAGAGACTGAAATTATTTGATCTCACCCAACAAGAAATAGACCGTTTACATGGTCCGGTTGGTTTACAGATAGGTAGTAAAACGCCTGCCGAGATCGCAGTTGCGATTTCTGCTGAGTTGATTGCCGTTCGTCGAGAGAGAATACATACACCACAACTTACATCATCCGTTGATAAGGTGACAGTTTAACGGTGGAAACGGTAGAGATTGCTGCGGTTATTCTTGCTGCCGGTAAATCATCGCGTTTTGGTGCAGATAAGCTGCTGACGGAAGTTGGATATAAAGGTGTGAGACAGCCGCTGATATTGCATGCTTTAGCGCCATGGTTAGAAGTGTTTGAGCAAATTCACCTCGTCACGCCAATAAATAACCAACAGTTAACAGGAATATGTCGATCCGTTGCAGACAGGATTAACTTTATCAAAGCTGATAAGTCAGATTTAGGAATGGGGCATTCTCTCGCCACCGGGATTCAAGCCACTCAGCAAGCAAAGGGATGGTTAATTGGTTTGGCAGATATGCCGATGATAACAGCCGACATATTGGAATTATTAGTTAGCCAGCTAAAACAGGGAGCGGCAATATCAGCTCCTTTTTATCATGGCAAACGAGGGCATCCAGTCGCATTCTCCAACCAATATCGAGATGATTTGATGCAGCTTACTGGCGATGTAGGTGCTAAAACAATAGTGCAAGCTCATGAAGCTCTGATACAGGCAGTGAATATTGATACGCCGTCGATATTCATTGATATTGATACTCAATCCGATCTTTCACTACTGCAGTAAGCTGCATAATAGTTTCTGAGACTTAATGATTGATTGATAATAACTTTTGAAAGAAAGTGTTCAAGTAAAAGAGATTAAATCGCTCAATTTTCACTGGCTTTAACTTACAGTTATTTTTTTCCATGAATTCCTGAAGTTGTAATTGCCTGTTGGGACTGTAGGAAACCGGTTTGCCGGTTAAGGCGTAGAGAATACCTGATTCGGTGAGGGCTGACCCTTGCTGTGTTTTCACATCGTAATGATAGTCGATAATTTTTTGAGTGATCACATAGAAATTATAGTGGCTGGAGAAACCAAAAATATGCCTGTCTTTGGTTTCCTCGACTTCAACTATGCCCCAGTCTGAGATGACTCCACACTCTGATAATGATCTGGCTTCCAAAACACGTCCCTTGTGTAAAATTGTGAAATACCTAACATTAATTTAACAGCTTCATTAATTGATAACAACGTCTTAAATTTCCAAATTTATCAAAAGACTAGTCATATTACCGTCATCACATTTTTTTGATAACGAATATAGAAAATAGGCTGAAATGAACAGGAGAGAGATTATGAAAAATTATGTGTGGCTGGGATTATTAATGGCATTTTCATCTATGGTTCAGGCTAAAGATTGTCCGGCTTATTTTGATTACGATTTACCGAAACTGCACTCAAATGACACCGTAAATCTATGTGAGATCGCTAAAGACAAGGCCTTCTTGGTGGTAAACACCGCCAGTCATTGTGGGTTTACTCGCCAATTTGGTGGTTTGGAAAAGTTACATGAGCAATATAAGGATAAAGGACTGGTTGTTATTGGTTTTGCCAGTAACGATTTTGATCAAGAAGCTAAGACAGAAGAAGAGGCTGCCAGAATTTGTAAAGAAAACTTTGGTGTAAGTTTCACCATGGTGGCACCTAGCTATGTCACAGGTCCGCGTGCCAATCCGATTTTCATGGAGATAAACAAACAAAGTGAGGCACCGGATTGGAATTTTAACAAATACATTATCGATGCCGATGGCCATGTATTAGAGCACTTTCCAAGTGCTGTGGAGCCGGATGATGCCAGTCTAGTAGAAGCTATCGAGTCACTTGTTAAAAAAGATTAAACAGTTCATACATTTGCTGGGTAGCCTGTATTTATTAAATAAATCAGTAACGACATCATTACATTAGTGATAATCATACTTTGTTGTTATGATTAGCAAATATTGTTACGACGTTAGGGATGGCTGGAGTTAAGGATGTCTATTGGTTATCGGCTGGTTATCACCAGTTTATTGGGTTTAGCACTGTCTGCATGTAGCACGATTCATGATGCTATTGGTCCTGATACACCTCGCTCAGATTTACGTGAGTCATTACAAGCACCTCTAACCATTTCAGATAGTGGTTCTGCCTTTTGTCATGAAGAGATGGTTGTTACTGCAACACCTAAAGTCATTCGTACCCCTGAACCATATCACGCAACACTCTATTTTGAGCTCAACAAAACGACTTTCACACCCGACTCATTACGAGAATCCGTTAAGATCTATAAAGCGGTTTTAGAAAGAAGAAATCGTCGTATTGAAGTCGTTGGCTATACTGATACACTCGCTTCTTCACAATATAACGATAAATTATCCAAACGCCGTGCTGAAAAAGTCGCACAGGATTTGATCAACGCTGGTGTGGATGAATCTCGTATTTCTACAGTAGGTAAAGGCGAAACAGTTTTGAAAGTGCCTACACCTGATGAGACTGAAGAAGTGAGTAATCGCCGGGTCGAAATTGATGTTCGTTAATTTCTGGAGTAATTAGAAAAATGGTCTTATCACGATTTTCTACTATTTTTGCTGCCTGTATTGCAGTGATAGCGAGCACAAATATTGCGGCGGAAACCATACAGGAAGCGGTGGATGCAACACTGAAACAAAACCCTGAAGTCTTAGCAGAAGCCAATCGTCGTTACAGTGTTGATAAGACTGTTGATCAAGCTAAAGCAGGTTATTATCCTCGGGTGGATTTAACGCTGGGCATCGGTTACGAGCGTACGAAAAACCCGGCAACGCGCCCCGATCACGAATCGCTGAATCGTGGTGAAGCTGAAATTAAGGCAACGCAGATGCTTTATGATGGCTTTGCCACTAAAAGTGCTGTAGAGCAAAGTCAGGCTCAAGCGGATGCTGCTGGTTATGATGTCACAGATAAGGCAGAAACGATCGGTCTTAATACCGTGCAGAGTTATCTCGACGTACTTAAACGCCAACAGTTATTGGAAGAAACACAAGAAAGTCTGAAGCAGCACGAAGAAATCTTCGACAAAATTAAACTCAGAACAGAAGCTGGAGTGGGTAATCGTTCTGATCTTGACCAGACTACTGGTCGAGTGGCTCTGGCTCAAGCGAATTTACGTTCCACAGAAGGCAACTTGCAGGACGCAAAAACACGCTATCAGCGTTTGGTGGGTCATGCGCCTGAATCCTTAACTGATCCCGGTAAGTTATGTTGTGATAATGCGCCCGCTGCTGTCGAGGATGCATTACAAATTGCTTACAGACAGCATCCTTCATTATGGGCGGCAATGGCGCAACATGAGGCCTCACTAGCTCAGGAAGAAGGGGCCAAAGCGCCGTTTCATCCCCAAGTGAATGCGGAGCTGAGTACGCGAGCAGACAATAATCTGGATGGCACACGTGGTCATGAGAAAGAAGCTCAGGCCATGATTCGAATGGATTACAACCTGCTCAATGGTGGTGCCGATAAAGCGCGTATCGAAGAGACGAAGTATCTAAGTGAACAAGCGAAACAAAATGCGGAAATCATCAAACGCAATGTTGATCGTGATGTACGTCTGGCCTGGATTAATGTAGAAACACTGTCAAGACGTTTACCTATCCTTGAACAACGTAAGATTGCTGCAGAAAAAACGCGGGATGCGTACTTCGAACAGTTCAATGTGGGCAGAAGAACACTGTTAGATTTACTGGATACAGAAAACGAATTATTAACGGCCAGAAACGATTACACCAATGCTTATTATGATCATATTTATGCCTGTTACTGGTTATCAGAGACGATGGGTAGGCTGATGGAAAGTTTATCTGTGGAAGCACCAGAGGCGGCCATTGTTGTAGCTCAACCGCAAACGACTGAGTCACCATAATAACTTTATATACAAGCCGGCTTTGCTAAGCGAGACATTAGCGCTTGGCTTATCGCCATTAAATTGTCATATAAGTCGAATATGATGAGCGTTTTTCGCGAATATAGGCATGCTCATCAACCGACCCTTGAGTTATCCTCCTGCTGCACATCTGTTTCTTTATCTATTACCTGCGTTATTGCTGTTTTCCCGGGCAATAGCTGATGTTACTGTGGTACTCGTAGCTATTGCCTTTCTTATCTTCAGTTTTAAAAAATGTGATTGGGACTGGGTAAAACAGCCCTGGTTTTTAGCATTCTTACTGTTTAATGCTTACCTTCTTGTCGTCAATCTGCCTTTGAGTAGTGATTCATCTGAAAGTTTGAAGTATGTGCTTACTTTTATAAGATGGCCTTTATTTGCAATAGCTTTGTCATACTGGGTTTTCAGTGATGCTAAAAAAAGACAGCGCTTTCTTATCAGTTTGTTACTGACCATGTTGTTTATTATTGCCGACACTTTCTGGCAATATTTTTTTGATGTTGACTGGTTTGGTATAGAGCGGTTTTCTGAGACTCGCTTAACAGGCCCATTCAGAAGTCCTATTCCAGGTACGATGCTACTCAGACTATGGTTTATTGCCTTATTTGCTGCCTTTTTTATCCCACTTTTTAAATCGTCTGTATTACGGCAATTAACGTTTCTGATGGTGGCGATGGGAAGTGGGTTTGTCTTTACCTTCCTAACGGGCGAAAGAATGGCACTCATCTTGTTTAGCTCAGGCTGTGCCATCGTTTTTATCGCCATGTTACTCGAATATAAACAATACAAACGAAGCTTACTGCTTATGCTGGCTATACTTGGTATCACATTGATGACCACTTTATTTTTATCACCTGAGATGTTTGAGAGAAGTATCGTGAGTATTGGCTCAAAGCTCTCAACATTTGCTCAATCAGATTATGGCAGTGTGTTTAATGCGGCATGGCATGTTTGGCAGGACAACTGGTGGCTGGGTAGTGGTTTACATACCTATCAAGCAGTTTGTGAACAGCAGCAGTTACTCATAGACAGCGGCCTGATGTGTACTCACCCGCATAATTTGTATTTGCAGTTAGGCGCAGAGACAGGTGTGGTCGGCTTAGGTTTATTTTTGTTTATGCTGTATTTGCTATACAAAAAAGTCTTAGGCCCCTTATTGGCTGAGCGCCAGTGGATAAAAGCCGCTTTGAGTTTTTCGGTATTAACGGTGAGTTTTTGGCCGCTCACTGGAGGCATCAGCGTTTTGAGTAACTGGGTGGCGGCATTAGTATGGTTAGGTATTGCTTGGGTGTTAGCTATATCTGCGGCAGATGCTTCAGAACCTGCTCAACGCTTAACTGTTGTAAATCGTTGACTTGCAGAGCCTGAAATCGACCTCGCTCAATTTCAGCGCGGCTGACAGAGGTGGTTGGCCCGAATAAAGCCAGGCCAGGGCGGCCGAGGCATGAAGCGATATGACTGGGGCCGGTATCATTACCGATGATATAACTAGCCTCTTTCAGAATGCCTGCCAGTTCGAACCAATTAAATAAGTCATCTTTGCTCTTAGGGCTATAACCGGACAGCTTCTCTGCCATATCTAATTCATCGGGACCTAATATATTCACTACCCCATAACCGAGCTCGATAAGTGCTTTTGATAAGGCGGGATAGTATGGCCAACGCTTTTCTTTATGCTGAGCCGAGCTACCGGGAATTAGTGCTATGTATGGCTTGTTAATCGGGTATTTGCTCAATGTTTCGGATGTTTTTTCAACCATCCAGCTGACGTTTGGTGATAAGGCATAATGATGAGGGATGTCTGATTCGGAGAGTAACTGCACTAAGCCTTTTAGTCCTGATTCTGGAGCAGCCTTCGAGCGTCGACTGATCCACCTTAGTTTTGGTAAAAAAAAGCGTTGATATAAGGCACTGCGATCAGAGTTTTGTAAATCAATAATAAGATCAAATTGTTCCTGAATTAATCGCTTACGAAGCTTGCACTGCCGCTTTAGATGACGAAGAGGCAGTCTGTCGTCGATGATGATGCGATCAACGTAGGGAGAACGTTGCATTAAGGACTCATACCGAGACATGGTTAATAAAACAATTTCTGCCTGTCTGAAGTATTGGCGAATGTCGCGGAATATCCCATCTGTCTGGATAAGATCACCAAATGCACCGTGTTTGATAAGCAATAATTTGCCAGCCTGCGTCATAAGCTAAGCGTCGATTAATGCTTGATAAACAGCAAGCGTATTTTCTGTCATGGCTTCCAGCGTCATAGCTTGATGAGCAAAAACAATCGCCTCCTGCATCAGTCTTTGCCAATGAGCTGGGTTTTGCAAAAGGCTTTCTAAGCGTTGACGAAAGGCTTTGCTATCAGCGATAGGGACAATTAAAGTTTTATCCAGCACTTCATTAGCGACCGGAACATCTGTTGATAGGATTGGCATATTTAACAGTAATGCTTCGCTACACACATAGGAGAAACCTTCTCGTCTGGAACTGATTAACACGCCATCACAGGACTGCATCAGTGAACTGACATCAGGTCGATAGCCCGTTAGACGACAGTGTGTATCAGGGGATAGCTCCTGAATTTGTTTTTGTAGGTGATGTCTTTCCTTGCCTTCACCGATAATGAGCAAGTTCAAGTGCAGGCCGTCTATGGCTTCCAGCAATAAATCAAAACCTTTTGCTTCAACCAAACGACCAACAGCACATAATGTGGGTAAGTCAGGATTCAGCCCAAACTCTTCATATAGATTAATCTTTTTTACCTTTGGCGATGAAATGCCATTGTAGACAGTCACTGCATTTGGGATATTCAACTGAGAGCGTAGTGTATGACTAACCGCGATAGCTTGATCTAGCTTGGCGTAATCTTTTACTTTGCTTTTGATGTTGTGTAGCGTTCCCAAGGTTTTTGCTGAATGGAAACAGCGACATTTATTTAACACCGCCGTCGCTTTGTTGGCCTGGGCATGCACAATATCGGCATGGGAGCGATGGATGAAATACAACACCTTTAACCAGAGCCATGGATTATTTCGGCTTAGACGGGCATTCACCGGAAAACGTTGTATTTGTTCAGGTAAGGTATCTAAAAACTGAGGATCAGCAATAACGCTGACCGTGTGTCCGGCTCTATTGAGGCTAATAGAAAGTTCGCGAACATGTTTTTCCAGCCCACCCTCACCGGTGCTTAATAGGATCTGACAGATATTCACGATGCGGCGCTTTGCTGTAAAACGCGTTTATAGACAGATAAGGTGGTGTCTAACATGGATTTCAAAATGAAAGGATGGGATTCCGGCACCGTGGGGGGGGCAAGTAACCATTTCGTCGCTAAGCTTATAACAGCGGCTTTATCACCGGTTCTCACTCTGCCTTCTGGTAACACTGTCGAAAGTTGTTCTTCTACGCCACCATGCGCATAGGCTATAACGGGTACACCCAGGCTCAATGCTTCAATGGTCACTCGTCCAAAGGCTTCAGGCTGCAGTGATAGTGACATCACTAAACTTGAAATAGACATAATTTCTTTCAGATCACTACGGTGACCAATGAAGCTGATATCGTTGATTACACCAAGTTCTGCCGCACGCTGCTGGAGTTCAGCTAAAAAGGCGGACTTTCCTTTTTTAGTTTCACCCACGATAAGTCCGTGAACATCTGAATAATATTTTTTGAGTTCAGCGATAATCTCAATAAAATCCACCTGACCCTTCCAGCGTGTAATACGTCCAGGCAGGGTTATTATTAGTTTTCCCTGAGTTTGTGGAAAGCTTCGATACCAATGTTTCAGCCATTCGCTATCAGGTTCAAAACCATAAGGAAAATCGCGTCTGTCTATACCTCGGTAATTGAGGGTGAGATTGTCTTTGACCCCGTAATGGGTGGTGACATAGTCGCGAATTTTTTCTGATACAACAAACACATGTTCGCCCTTGGTCATGATTCTGCTGTAACCGTTGACAGAATATGTACCATGAACAGTGGTGATGAATTTAGGTCGTGATTGTTTGGGTAAAGATTTCCAGGCGAAATAACATACCCATGCCGGCATACGAGAACGCACATGCAGAATATCCACACGATTTTTCACCAGAAAGCGGCGCAATCGTGGAATAAAACGGAATGTGGCCAGCGATTTTCGGCCAATATTCCAGTTGATATGCTCACTCCCTTGTTTAGTGAGTGTATCAACTAAACGTCCACCTGCAGAAATGACAAGCGAGCGATGGCCTTGGCTTGCCAGATAGTGTCCGACTTCCAATGTGCCTCGCTCAACGCCACCTGATTCAAGCGCAGGTAATACCTGAACAACTGTTAAACGTTCTGCCATCAATTATTAACTGAGCTGAGGTATTGGTAGGGTTTGAGGTTGTTCCACCCCATCTAACCAGTGTTTCATGATCCAGTCTGCACAGCGTTCTGATTCCATAAATCCCGGAACAGGTTGCAGGCGGCTTTTATAATGACCCAGGCTATCAAAGCGCACCGCGTAGCCATCACCAACAAGTTTGCTGAGTCCACGCGAAACACGGTTATCACGTTTAACAGGCATATTAAGAATACCGACGGCCGCTTTAGCTGTGAGTGCCTCATATACCATTGAGACCGAGTCTTCGCTGATCCAGGCGCTATAACATGCGGCTAATTGACGTGCTACCCAATTCCGGTCGGTTTCTTCAAACGGCACAATTGTCAGATTATCCAGTTTAAAGCCGAGCATATGAGTGGCGAAATTTGCAGGTGTACGGGGTGAGGTGGTCAGCGTATAGTGAATGCGAGGGTTTTGTTTACAAAGCTGAGAAACCTGTGAGATGAGTTGGCTTTCGTTCCAATCACAGTGTTTGGATGGGCCACCAATCATTATCAGACCTTCGTTTTTTTGATGTTCACCAGCGGCATGGATAGGGTTAAGCACCCCACGGGTTTCCAACACATTCCCGCCACCTTGATAATAGTCATGTTCTGGTATTAAGCTAAGATCAAAAAACGACACAGGTAAGCTGGGCTGCATCAAGACAATCGTTTGCCCGCCATATACTTTTTTTGCTGCCAGCATGTGAAGATGCGTGCGATGACCTGCTCCGATGATGAGATCAGGTAATGGCAGTCCCTGACCTGCAGGCCAGGTCGTACTCAGTAAGTCAAACACAGGTTGTAGACGACCACTTACCGGAATATCAAAACTTTCACAGGACATTTTACGTTTCAAGGCATTGACCAAACCCAAGGACTGACTTTGATGACCCGGTTTTCCATCAGTGAGTCGCCATATAATAATGTTTTCAGCGTTATTAGTATTCATGGTGACAGCACCTAAGATTAAATAAAAAGCAAAGTTGCCTCTGTCTAGCAAGGCGATTTGCTGTGGACTATAGGGCCGGAGTATTAAAGTTTTATGAAAATGAGAGATACTTCGCAGAAAATAAATTAGGGAATCGTGTCTCTGGAAGCGTCAGCCGAGCTGAGTCATAGTGAGACAGTGGCATCAAAAGGAGTGAATATGATTGAGCGTGATGAAGATACATTTAATGCGTTACAGGAAATGGCTGAAGATGCGCAATTGAGCTCCCGTAACTACAATGACGAATTAATCGGACTGGAGTATTACAGTAATCTGGCCGTGTTGAGTGATGAAGAGCTGAACTTATTAGTGAGTCTATGGCATGAGAAGTATGTGACCTGCCAAAAAGAGAAACTGGCGTCTCAATGGATGGTCATCCAGATCTTCATTCTTATCTTATTGGCAATCTATGTGGCTTGGGTGTCAGGGGGAATTGCTGGTACGCTGATTAGTATTGTGGGTGTTATTGCCATGATCGCCATGATTGAGGATAAGCGGGTCGCTGTTGCCAAGCGGAATTTATCTGATGCCCGCCAAGTCTATCAAACACTGGGTGAACTCAAACAAAGCAGACAACGGTCTTACGAAAAACAACAACATCCCATTTGAAAAGAATTGTTTGAAACCCGTTTGATATTGTTTATATAACTAAAATTAAAGGAGATTTTATGACTACGGTGACATTAAAAGGTACACCTTTTGAGACAGTCGGTGAATTACCGGCTGTGGGAAGTAAGGCACCTGAATTTAGCCTGACAAAAGATGATTTGTCCGAATTAACACTGGCAGATTTATCTGGCCGTGTTGTGTTAAATGTTTTTCCGTCGGTAGATACGCCTACCTGTGCGATGTCAGTCAGACAATTTAATACAAAAGCAGCAGCACTGGATAACACCACTGTGGTTTGTGTTTCAAAAGACTTACCATTTGCAATGGCCCGTTTTTGTGGGGCTGAAGGCATTGATAATGTGGTGACTGGTTCGGCTTTCCGTTCTTCATTTGCTGAGGATTACGGTTTATTAATGAAAGACGGACCGTTAGCGGGATTATGCTCACGCGCAGTGGTAGTCATTGATGAAAACGGTAAAGTCGTTTACACAGAACAAGTCAGCGAAATTGCTGATGAACCTGATTATGAAAAAGCGTTATCTGCACTTAGCTAAGGTATGTGATAACGGTCAAAGCCCTGTTCAACACTGCGTTGAACAGGGCTTTTTTTTGCTTGAAAAAGTGAGCTGAGCTTATTTTGCCGGAGGTGTGTAGATGATAAATCCGGATACACAATTATTTTCATCTGTGTCAGTGCTTGCTGAATTCCATCCTTTGGCAAGAGCGGTCCAGTTCTGGTCGGATAAAAATGGTCAGCGCCATAGTAAAGTTGTTTATGAGCACATTGCTCCGACAGCGATGCAAGCGCTGGAAGTAGATATTGCCATTATCGCGGAGCAACTCGGTAAAGCGTCACTGCCAGATTTTTATCAGTTTTGCAGTGATATTGAATTGATCTTTCATGGAGCACAGCCATCGGGTCCCGTCACTGCTATATCTGATATTGACTGGCTGCGGTTAAGACGTATCTCAATCTATGCACAGTACTGGAAAAACAGGAATCCTGCGGAAGTGAATAAGCTATTAAGTTTTGTGATGGGAATTCCCCTTTATAGTCAGATTGTTGCTCAACTGATCGTTTCGGAAAAAAGTGACAGTAAACAGGAGATACTACAGGGAATCACTTTGTCAGGCGGTGTTTATCTGGTAGGCGTGGAACGCTATAAACAGCTTTTCAGGCGTGAAATAGATCAAGCATTTAATGAAGCGAAAGTCCTGGTTTCAGCCTTTCGCGGTACACGTGAAGAAAATGCGGCTGAACTTATCAATAGTATGGTTGAAGCGGCGTTACCTAAATGAGACTAAAAATTAACCTAGCTTTTAAGTCAGGTATAACTTTTGCTCTCTTCATTAGTGACAACGTTCTTTTTGCTAAAACCTGATGGGGGGACTGATGAAGGACATATGGAAAGACTACGATCCGGGATCATTTTTTGATGAACTCATGTTTGCAAAACATCAGCCCAGAGCATTCAGTTTTAAGTTACTTGAATACTTGCGTTGCATGGAAAAAGAAGCCTTTACGCAGCGCGTCAAAGAGTCAGAAGTGGAAATGCTGGAGCGTGGCATTACCTTCACCATATACAGCGATGCAGGCAATATCGATCGAGCCTGGCCTTTTGATATTATTCCCCGCGCTATCCCCAAAGGTGAATGGGAACGCACCGAAAAGGGGCTGAAACAACGTATTCGTGCCTTAAATCAGTTCATTCAGGACATTTATAACGAAGGCAACATTATCAATGATGGCATTATGCCCGCCGACGTTGTGTATCAGTCAAAAGGCTACCGTAAAGAATGCCATGGTATGACACCGGCTCATGGTGTCTGGGCAAATATCTGTGGTTCTGATCTGGTACGTGATCATGAAGGTACATTGTATGTACTTGAAGATAATTTACGTGTGCCATCGGGCGTGGCTTATATGCTAGAAAACAGAAAAACCACTAAACGCGTTTTTCCTGAGTTATTTAAATTATTAAACATCAGTCCTGTTGATGCTTATCCCGAACACTTAGCTGAAATGCTCGCCTCATTACGCCCGGATTTATCTAACCCCACGATGGCTTTGTTGACACCAGGTATCTATAACTCTGCGTATTTTGAGCATGCGTTTCTGGCTCAGCAGGCGGGTTTGATTTTACTGGAAGGGGCCGATCTGCTGGTCGGTGATGACGACTATGTCTATATGAAAACCATTCATGGCCTTGAGCGTGTTGACGTGATTTACCGCCGTATCGATGATGATTTCATTGATCCGGAAGTCTTTCGCCCTGATTCGATGCTGGGGGTACCGGGCATCATGCGTTCATGGCGTGCCGGTAAGGTAGCGATTGCTAATGCGCCCGGTTGCGGGGTTGCTGATGACAAAGTCATTTATGCCTATGTGCCCGATATGATCCGCTATTACCTCAATGAAGAACCTATCTTAAGTAATGTGCCTACCTGGTTATGTCGTAATGATGAGGATCTGCAGCACGTGCTTCAACATCTCCCTGATTTAGTGGTCAAGCCTGCGAATGAGTCGGGTGGTTACGGTATGCTGGTGGGGCCACATTCTTCTGCGGAGAAAGTGGAAGAGTTTCGTGATTTACTAATCAATGATCCAAAAAATTATATTGCTCAGCCCACCTTGAGTTTATCGGTCTCGCCCACCTGTTGTGATGAAACCATCGCCCCCCGTCATGTTGATTTGAGGCCTTTCATCCTCTCTGGAGATGATCTTTATGTCACACCTGGCGGGCTAACCCGTGTGGCGATGGTCAAAGGTTCATTGGTAGTTAATTCCTCTCAGGGTGGAGGAAGTAAAGATACCTGGATTGTCGATGAAAGCCGCCAGCTTGTGGAGGAAGACTAATGTTATCCCGTGTTGCTGAAAGGGTGTACTGGTTAGCACGTTATCTGGAGCGTGTAGAAAACACGGCTCGTTTAATTAATGTGCATACCGCATTGTTAATGGACTTACCGGAACATATGGAAGTGAACTGGTTTACCTTAGTGACCATTTTTGATGCGGAGCAGCTTTATTACGCTAAACATCCCCGTGAAAATGAATATGACATCATGCATTTTCTGTTGTCTGATCCCAGCTATGGCGGCTCACTTATCAATAATTTATCTGCTGTCAGAGAAAATGCCCGGACGTCACTTGATGTGCTGCCTGAGGAAGTGTGGGAGCAAGTCAACGAGCTGCACCTGTTAGTGAAAAGTGAATTATCATCTATTGGAAATAGGCGCAGAAGACAGAAGTTATTACTTACTATTATGGAGGCCAGTCAGTGTATATGGGGTATGATTGCTAATCATATGAGCCGTAATTACGCCTATGATTTTTTACAAGCTGGTAAACATCTTGAGCGGGCAGATATGACAAGCCGAATACTCGAGCTTGCTACTTTATTAATGTCAGATAATCGTAGTGATGCTTTAAGGCAGCATGAAGGTATTTTGTGGGCGACCTTGCTTAGAGTGTTAAATGCTCAGCAGATGTATATTCAGGCACATAATTCGTCACTAAAGGGCGAGAAAGTACTCACGTTCTTGATACAGGATAAAGCCTTCCCTCGTTCATTAAGTTTTTCGGTCAACTCTATAGGCAATTACCTGGAATATTTACCGGGCGAAAAACAAGTACTGGAACAGCAGATTGAGATTTTGACACGATTACAGGACTACAGTGCTGAGAAAAATCCACCGGAAACCATACGACTGATGATGGATGAGTTACAGATTTTGTTAAATCGTTTGAATACCAGCATTACCAGTAATTGGTTTTATCCAGATTATTCAGTCTCATGAGACGTTTCTTTTGCCAGTGTGGGCAAGAAATCTTTTTTGAAAACACGCACTGCGGAGTCTGTGGCAGTCAATTAGGCTTTATTCCTGAACTGCAACAACTTTCTAGCCTGCAAGAAGATGACAATGCTTGGCTGATGACGGATCTTTTTCCATTACAACGTTATCGCAGTTGTTTTCACCGTGACCATGAGTTGGCTTGTAACTGGTTAATCCCAGCTGATTCACCCAACACGCAGTGTATTTCCTGTGCTTTGACCAGAACGATACCGATGTTGACCCAGCCGGATAATTGGCGTCGTTGGCGCACGCTGGAAGCAGCCAAACGCCGTATGATTTATGGTTTACTCAGATTAAATCTGCCAATTAACGCTTATTATCAGGGCTATGAGCATGGCTTGGTGTTTGATTTTCTTGAAGATCAGCGAACGAATCCTGATTTAGCTCTTGAACATGTGTTGAGTGGTCATAGCCAAGGTGTAATTACGCTCAATGCTGCCGAGGCCGATGGTAGCTTCAGGGAAGCCACCCGTGAAGCGATGAATGAATCTTATCGAACTTTGCTGGGCCATTTTCGTCACGAGATTGGCCACTACTATTGGGATATCTTGATTAAAGAGGCAGAACATTACGCCATTTTCTGTGATGTATTCGGTTTTACTGAACAAGATTATCAAAGCAGTTTAAATAGCTATTACAGTGATGGGCCGGCGACGGATTGGCCGGAGTTTTATCTGTCTGCATACGCCAGTGCTCACCCAATGGAAGACTGGGCAGAAACGTGGTCACATTATCTGATGATGAGTGACACCATGGAAACGGCCGTGGCTTATGGGCTGATTGACCATTTTGATTATGCCAGTGATTTTGATGTGTTGATGACTGACTGGTTGTCGCTGGTGGTGAAAATGAATGCACTAAACCGAAGTGTGGGTAATACAGATGCCTACCCTTTTGTCGTCTCAGCCTCAGTCAGAAAAAAACTGAAATTTATTCATCAGCTGCTGAATCCGTTGAAAAAGACTCGGGAATCCGTGGCATTTCTTTAAATGCCTGATTCAGTTTATTACCCCATTCACGACGTAAATTAATCAGAAAAGCATCTTCCGTATCAAAGCGATAGTGATGTTTAAACGCTAAGCTATCGGTTTCATATATCAATACTTCAATAGGTGGCCCAACACTGACATTACTCTTCATGGTCGAATCCATGGAGATTAAGGAGCAGGTGGCGGCATCCGTTAACGAGGTTTTCATTGTCAGAAAGCGATCCAGCACGGGTTTACCGTATTTGCTTTCACCAATCTGCAGATAGGGTGTTTCGCGACTGGTGGTGATGTGATTGCCTTGGGGATAAATCAAAAAAGCCTGCGGCGGTTGGCCTTTGATTTGGCCTGCCAACAATAAAGTGGCATCGGGTGAAAAGCCGGACTGCTGGTCTTCGCTATACCGTTTGATACGCTGGCTTAATACATCCCCTACATAATCGGCAGTATCGGATAGATAATGAGTCGTATTGAGGCTGGTTTCATTATCTTCACGCAGATCACGGTTGAGCTGTTCTATCACACATTGCGTGGTAGCCAGATTACCCGCGCTTAGAATGGCAATACAGCGATCAGCCTTTGTACTGAAACGAAACATTTTGCTGTATGTGCTGACCTGATCAATACCTGCGTTGGTTCTTGAGTCGGAGGTAAGCACCAATCCTTTATCTAGTGATATGGCAATACAATAGGTCATAGTCGTTCCAGTAATGGCTGCGATTAAAGATAGTCAAAAATACGAGATTGAGCAATCCTGATTTATTGCTCACGACAAAAGAATGGAACCCGTTGATGGGCTGCTGAGTCGTTACAGTATGAATTGATGTATTAACAGCGCTGTTAACTCGCATTCACATGTGAAATATTATCTCGGATATGACGTCTGAATTCACCTTTTTAACGGAGTAAATGATGGAATCAATAAAAACTTTTATTGAAGAGATCAGCTGGTCCGCCATTATTACCGCCAGCTTGCGAATGGTGCTTATCTTTATTATTGCCTGGGTGGCGACGTGGTTGATGAAGTCGGCACTACAGCGCTTTGAAGTGAGACTGGTCGGGAAGGCGACCGCCAGGGGCGAGTCTTCATTGGAATCCAGAAAGCGTATCGAAACCATTGTCAGATTGTTAAAACAAGCCGGCCTATTGGCAATATGGATTACTTTTTTCCTGATTATATTAAGAGAAATTGGCGTGGAAGTCGGGCCGCTTATTGCCAGTGCCGGGATTGTCGGCTTGGCGATTGGTTTTGGGGCGCAAAATCTGGTGCGGGATGTGATTTCAGGCTTTTTTATCATTCTGGAAAATCAGATACGCGTCGGTGATGTGGCTGTCATTAATGGTACCGGCGGTTTAGTAGAGGCCATTAATTTCCGCACCACCGTATTACGCGATCTGGCCGGTATTGTGCACTTTTTTCCAAATGGCACGATTACCACACTAAGTAATATGACGACTGAATGGTCAGCTTATGTGTTTGATATCGGTGTGGCCTATAAAGAAAATACCGATGAGGTAATAGAAGTCATTCGGGAAGTCGCTGATGGGCTGATGGCTGACGCAGACATGAAAAACTTGATTCTTGAACCACCCGAAATTTTCGGTGTGGATAAACTCGATAATTCTGCGGTGATTATTAAAGGCAGAATTAAAACGCTGCCCATTCAACAGTGGACAGTTGGCCGAGAGTTTTTAAGACGCATCAAGCTGCGCTTTGATGAGAAAAATATTGAAATTCCATTCCCTCACAGCACGGTTTATTTCGGCGAAGCCAGCAAACCGTTTGACGTGAAACTGATGGAAGCAGCCGCGAATCAATCAAAAGAAACATAACCCCATTTACCCTCATGTTTGACTGGTGCCAAGCCGTTATTAAACGGTTTGGCATCATCATACTGAGGTGGAATGACCAGCTCTCCGCGTTGGTTAATATAACCATAATCCCAGTAATCTAAGGTCACGGCTGCTAGGCCCTCATGAAAAGACTGACCCCATTTATATTGAGGTTTGATAATCACTCTGCCCGTTGCATCCAGATAGCCGACTTTTCCGGCTTTTTCTACTCTGGCCAGACCATCTCTATATGACCAGGCGTTATCATAAACCGGACTGACCAGCTCATTTCCTTCTATGTCAATATAGCCATATTTACCATTAAGCATCACCACGGCTTTGCCTTCACTAAAGGGCTCAGCGTGCTCATATTCTTTATCATTTAATAAAGTGCCGTCTTGCGATATAAACCACCAGTTTTCATTGTTATTGACTAAGGCGCGCTGCTCACTAAATGAGTAAACAGCATCGTATTTTGGGGTAATCACCATATGACCTTGAGCGTCCACATAGCCCCAGCCATCATTTGTTTTCACCGCTGCAAAGCCACTACTAAAGCGCTTTATGTCACGAAATTGTGCCTGAACAACCCATCTACTTTGTTCATCAATAAATCCCCACGAGCCATATTGTTTCACCGCGGCTTTGCCTTCCTGAAAGATGTCGGCTTTATCAAACCGGGGAGATATCGCCCACTCACCTTTTGTATTAATAAATCCCCACTTATCTTCTTTTAATGCAGCTGCTAAGCCTTCATTAAAAGAGGTTAGTTTCTTAAATATGGCAGGAATAACTATCTGGCCATTGGTATCAATAAAACCCCAGTGCTGATCAATGCGGATCGGCGCAAGCCCTTCATTAAAAGCTTTTATTTCAGTGTGTTTTTGAGGCGGCAGAATAAATTCACCAACAGTGTTGATAAGCCCAACATAAGGTATGCCTTGTTTATTCTGTACAACGATAGCAGTGTCTTGATAGAAGGGGCTAACGGCATCAAAGTCATAGTTAATGACTACCTTATTTGCCATGGCAGCAGAGAATGGCATGAGAGAGAAAGTCAGAAGGATTTTAATCATAAAACGTTTCATCATCATCACCTTTGACGTTGATTGTTAACTGGAGTCTCTGCTGCTTAACGTGAATTTCACGTGAACCTAATAACAATATAAATCAAAGGTTTATTTTTGATTTGTAGGGCTTTCAGAAATGGGTTATCGATGTTAATCAGAGGGCGTTATTGGCAGGTTTTTCAACGGACAGTGACGGCACTGATAGTATCGCTATGTAATGCTTGTTCACCCGTGACGGTATTAAATGCACTGGTATCAGAAGATGGTTACCAAAAAATAGCGGACCAGGCTTATGGTGCGAGCCAAAGACAAAAGCTGGATATCTATCTGCCAGGAGCAGCTACATTCAAACAACCACTGAAGACAATCGTTTTCTTTTACGGTGGCAGTTGGGACTCAGGTGATAAAGTTGATTATAAGTTTGTTGCAGAAGCGCTGACATCTGCTGGCTATATTGTCATTATTCCTGATTATCGTTTGTATCCTGAAGTGGTCTTCCCTGAATTTGTCGATGATGCTGCTAGCTCGATAGATTGGGTGTTTAAACACATCAATGACTACGGTGGTGATAAAAAGCAGGTGTTTATTGCCGGACATTCGGCAGGTGCACATATTGCTGCGTTACTGAGTCTAAATGCTTCCTACTTGGCTAAATACGGATATAAGCCAACGGATATTCAAGGCATGGTAGGTTTGGCCGGACCTTATGATTTCTTGCCTTTAAAAAGTCAGCGCTTAAAGCATATTTTTGGCCCTGAGTCAGAACGCTGGCAAAGTCAGCCAATTGAGTTTGTGGATGGTGAAAACCCTCCAATGTTACTGATGGTAGGTAACAAGGACCACACGGTGTTACCCAGAAACAGCATTCATCTGGCTGCAGAGATTAAGCGGAAAAAAGGGTGTGTAAAGCTTGTTGAGTTTGAAGCGCTAAATCACGTAGCCATGGTTTCTCATCTGGCTAAACCTTTAAGAGGCGATGATAAGCTGAGGCAAACCATTATTGAATTTATTAATCAGTTTTAGGCGTAGGGGCAGGTAATACAGGTAATTGGCTAAAAGCGGGGCAGATAGTGATGCTCAGTCCTGAATCAATTTGATGCTTACCTTCCACTGAGAATAAGGGATAAGACTGACCAGCTGAAAGCTTTGTTTGCGGTAACGTCAATAAGATCTGTTTATTATTAACGACCATTGTTTCTATAGGCAGCCAATCATCACCAGACTTGAGTAACCATTTCTTTGCTGGGCTATCCACCGTTCCAGATAAGGTCACTGTTTCGGTTGTTCTGACGCAGCCCGAGGGTGATAGGGACAATGATGAGGAATTATCAGAATTAAGTGGTGTAAAACGATTTATGCCGGGTTTTGTTACTGCTCTAACATCAGTGTCAGCATGGGCTTTTGATACAAATATTAGCAGCGATGTTAAGAAAAAAGGCACGGTTAACAACCGTGCCTTGTACGGTAAAGTCATCATATTCAGGCAGAAATACCTTTTGATGTCATCACAATCATTTTTTCAACCTGCATATCTTCCATTGTGTAAGGAATACCGCCAGTACCTAAGCCGGAGTGTTTTAAACCGGCAAAAGGCATCCAGTCGACGCGAAATGCGGTGTGTTCATTAATCATTACAGCTGACGCATCGAGCTTGTCAGCCACATACATCGCCGCATTTAACTCGCGGCTGTATACCGATGCCTGGAAGGCAAAGGGCAGACTGTTGGCGGCCGCCAGAGCCTCATCGGCATCATCAAATGGATACACATTGACGACAGGGCCGAACACTTCTGAGGTAGTGACTTTAGCATTCGCTGGTGGGTTGAATAACACCGTAGGTGAGTAACAATTATCAGCTAATGCTTTACCACCGCACAGACATTCAGCACCAGCGTTAATGGCTTCCTTCACCCAGTCATCAATCCGAGTTAGCTCAGATTTTTTGATAATTGGGCCCACTTCCGTATCGGCTGATACCGGATCACCCACTTTAAGCTGTTTGGCCGCTTCTGCTAATTTTTCTGCCAGTTGTCTGGCAATAGAGCGATGAGCATAGATCCGTTGCACAGACACACACACCTGGCCTGCATGATAAAAACTGCCTTTGCTGAGACCGGGAATAGCCGCTTCAATATCAGCATCTTTAGTCACAATAACCGGAGCCACACCACCGTGCTCCAATGCACAACGTGTGCCCGGGGCCAGTTTTGACCGTAAATACCAGCCCACTTTAGCGCTACCGATAAAGCTCAGAAAGGCTACACGGTCATCGGTGACCAGAGATTCGGTATCTTCGTGACTCTCCGTCAGTAAAGCCTGACACCAGCCTTCTGGCAAACCGGCTTTATGGAATATTTCCACCAGGCGAAAACAGGATAAAGGTGTTTTTTCGGCAGGTTTTACAATGACCGGGCAACCTGTTGCAATCGCCGGACCGACCTGATGAGCGATAAGGTTGAGTGGATGGTTAAATGCGCTGATGGCAACCACCACACCAATCGGTTCTTTACGTATTGTGGTTAAACGATGTTGCGAGGCTGGATTGATACCCATGGGAATCGTATGCGGTGCATCATTACGCAAGCCATCAATACAGGCACGAATACTGTCAATGCAACGATTCATTTCGACCTGAGAGTCAATAAGGGGTTTACCGCCTTCTTCAGCCGCACCGACAGCGAGACTTTCTGCATCTGCTTTCATCATCTCAACGGCTTTTTCGAGAATGGCAATACGTTCAACCACCGAAAGCCACTGTGATCGATTTTTAAATAGCGAATGTGCCGTGGTTAAGGCTTTATCAATATCCGCTTTATTTGCTTGATCAACAGTGCCGAGTAATTGTTCATTAAAGGGCGAGAAGACTTCCGCCCGGGAAGCATCCGTTTTTGATAAACCAGCGATCTTCAACGGAAAATGGGGCGTGGTCATTATATGAGCTCCTTATAAAATACAGATTTTTTGTTTCAGGCCTTCACTAAGTATGGAGTAATTCAGCGAGTAATCTACAGCCAGATCAATCAGGTGAACCCCTTTGGCATTGAGGGCGTAATCAAGGGTTTTGATGAACTCTGCATGACTGGCTGGTCTATGACCAAAAGCGCCATAACTATCTGCGTATTTCACAAAATCGGGGTTATTAAAGTTAAGGCCATAATCTTCAAAGCCCATACCTTCTTGTTTCCACTTGATCATGCCATAGGCATTGTCGTTGAATATCAACACGACCAAATCAAGGCCCAGTCTGACAGCGGTTTCCATTTCTTGTGAATTCATCATAAAACCGCCATCACCACAGACAGCCATGACTTTATGATCCGGATTCAGCATTTTCGCCATCATGGCGGTGGATAGTCCTGCTCCCATTGTGGCGAGGGCGTTGTCCAGCAGCAGTGAATTGTAATAATAGCTTGGATAGTTTCGAGCAAACCAGATTTTGTATACTCCATTATCCAAGGCGAGAATATCTTCTTCACCCATGGCTTCACGAATAATGCGTACTGCACTCTGCGGCAGGATGGGGAAGCGTTCATCATCGCTGTATTTGGACAGCCGTTCATTTACTTCTTGTTTTACTCTGTAATAGTAGGAAAAATCCCAGTGTGGTTGAATAGTGAGCCCAGTGCGCAGGCGATTAATTGAGGTCGCAATATCACCTACCACATCAAGTTGAGGGAAATAGACCGGGTCAATCTCTGCGGCATGAAAATTAATATGGATGACTTGAGCGCCGCCATCTTTCATGAAGAAAGGCGGCTTTTCTACTTCATCGTGACCCACATTAATAATCAGATCCGCTCGTTCAATAGCACAGTGTAAGAAGTCCGATTCTGACAACGCAGCGGTACCCAGATAGCTATCATGCCGCTCATCAATCACGCCTTTACCCAGTTGCGTGTTGAAAAAGGGAATACCGGTATGTTCGACAAATTTTGTTAAAGCAGCACTGGCTCGTTTACGGTTGGCTCCGGCACCAATTAGTAATAGAGGCATTGAGGCCTCTTCTATCATTTTCAGCGCATGCTGAATCGTGCGGTTATCGGCGTCTGGGCGGCGGATAGTTTCAACCGTGTAGATGCGCTGATGGGCTTCTTCCGCAGCAATGTCTTCCGGAAGTTCAATATGCACCGCGCCGGGTCTTTCTTCGACGGCGATACGGAAAGCCTCACGAACAGTGGCGGCGATAGTGCTGCCATGCACGACTTGTTTGGTGAACTTAGTGATGGGGCGCAGCATATTGACCACATCTACAATCTGAAACAAGGCTTGTTTGCTTTCTTTTATTGGTTTCTGACCGGTAATGATCAACATCGGCATACCACCTAGTTGTGCATAAGCGGCAGGGGTGACCAGATTGGTTGCGCCAGGCCCGAGTGTCGATAAACAGACGCCAGGTTTACCTGTTAGCCGCCCGTAGTTGGCAGCCATGAATCCTGCGCCTTGTTCGTGACGGGTAATAATCAGCCTGATAGAGGAATGCTTTAATGAATCAAGAAAATCCAGATTTTCTTCGCCGGGAATGCCGAAGATATATTCGACCCCTTCGTTTTCCAGTGCTTTGACGAGTAGGTCTGATGTTTTCATGATGCGTCCTTATCCGTTGGTTTCAGGGGGCCGATCTGTGTTCTGTTAACTTGATTATATAGTGATAATTCAGCTTACCGCTACGGGTTAATAATGCCAATTTCAACCCGACGGTTTATCGCACGTCCTTGTGAGGTCAGGTTTGAGCGAATAGGTCTGGTATCGGCATACGCTTCAACTCTGAATTGTTCGGGTTGTAAGCCTTTATTACGCAATAATGCATGCACTACTGATGTTGCTCTCGCTGCGGATAACTCCCAGTTCGACCGATAATTTAAGTTGCTCAGGGGGACGTTATCTGTATGTCCTGCGACTACAAAAGTAGTATTGAGTTCCGTCAGTACATCAGAGATATGAGCAATAACCGGCAATATCCCGGATTTTAGAGTTGCTTGTCCTGAGGGAAAAGAAGCATTTTCATTAATGCGAATAATGACACGGTCATCAATAGTTTCCAGACTCAGCTGCCCTGCTGTAATCGCTTTGATGAATTTTTTCTGTAGCGTTGCCATAAGGCTATTCAATTTTGCTCTTTGATACAAATTGGCATCATGAATTTTGATGACACGTTCATCGTTTAGGCTTTCTTGGAAGATATTAGAGAGCGGTGATGGTGTATCTGTAGGGGATGGAGAGAAAGTCTGTTTAATGATACTGGTGGCTTTGACGACCTCTTCGGGCGTATCTTTTTTTACGCCAAAAGCATTCTCCATCGAGCGAACCACGACTTTGTATTTAAGTGCGTCAATTTCAGCCATACTGAGCAGCAATACAAAAAAGCAAAGTAACAAAGTCATAAGATCAGCGAAAGTAGCTAAATAGCGTGGGATTCCACTGCTTTGTTTCTTCATATTGGGTCGGTATTGGCTCTGGTTATTCAAATCTACTCGCTTTTGTCCGACCAGTTCGCATTATCTGATACCTTTATGCTCTTTTAAGGGTATAGATATTGCTATGCGAATCAATCGTATACACGTTAATATGTTGCATTAATACGTATGTTGCAAGTGTTGTTGGAAAGCTTGCCTGTGTATAAATGCGATAGTGGTATGAATCACTATCGATTTTTCCCCAAGGATTGCGAGGACGCTCTTTGTGAAAAGAGCTTATATTTCATGTCGTTAAAGCGATAGCCAGTTATGTACACCAACACTTATACAAGAATGGCATTCTATAGCATACTGGCTGTGCTAGCTGTGATCTTCATCTCAGTCGCGACATTTATTAGTGAACGTTTAGATGATAATTATCGCTCTGAGCAATACACACAGACTCAAAACTTCTTGACGGAATATCAGAACCGCCTAAGCACCGAGCTACAAACTCATATTCAACTTATTCGTGGTCTGCCAAGCCTGTTTGCCGTCAATCAGCATTTAACGCAGAAACAATTTGCGGAGGCTGTCGGTTATTTGGTGAATAACGAGTCAGAAATTCGCAACATTGCTGCGGCGCCGGATATGATCATTAAGTACATGTACCCGGTGGAAGGCAATGAGCTCGCCATCGGCCTGGATTATCGCAAAGAACCTGAGCAGTTTGAGGCTGCTGACAGGGCCAGACGCACGCGTGAGCTGGTGCTGGCAGGGCCTCTGGAATTAAAGCAGGGAGGAACGGGGTTGGTAACTCGTGTACCTGTGTTCTTAAACGACGAAAATACAGGTGAAGAATATTTTTGGGGGCTCATTTCAGCAGTTATTGATGTCGATAAGTTTTTTAGTCACGTGGGTTTGAAGGATCCCATACCGTTTAAACTGGCAATACGTGGTAAAGACAGCCTTGGTAGACAGGGTGCCGTGTTTTTTGGGGATCCGGCATTGTTTCAGAAACCGACGCTGGTACAGACCCTCAAATTGCCAGAGGGAGAGTGGATACTCGCTGCCGAACCTAAAGGGGGGTGGTCAGCATTACCCCAAAATTACTGGCAGCAGGTGGTAGCCATCTATGGCATTGCTAGCATTGTTTTTTTATTGTTGGCAGCCATTATTCGCTTTGTGTTGGTGGCATCTATTGCAAACTATAAATATCGCAATCTGATTCAATCATCACCAGTGCCTTATGTGTTAATGGATAAACAGCAACGAGTGACGTTTATTAACCAGGCCTTTAAAGAAACCTTCGGTTATTCGCTGGAAGATATTGAGTCTCTACCTAACTGGCGTCAATTAATTGCTCAGGTGCAGCTGCAGCGAGAAAAAGTGAAGCAGGATTTTGTGACTGAAGTGACTCATATCAGCAGCATGAGCAATGCTTTTGAGATAGAAATTCAGACTAAATCAGGTAAATCACGTGTTGTGCTGGTTAGTTCTTCAGTCGTTGAAAATACCTTTGGTGATGAAACTCTACTGGTGATATATGACATCACTGTACGCAAGGAAGCAGAAGAACAATTACGGTTTTCATCACGCGTATTCAATCAAGCACACGAAGCGATCATGATCACCGATACCAGAGGTGTGATTACTGATGTTAATCCGGCGTTTTGTAACATCACTGGTTACAGTCGTGAAGAGGCAATAGGTCATACACCTCATTTATTGAGTTCAGGTAAACATCCTCCTGAGTTTTTTCAGAACATGTGGAAATCAATAACGGAGCATGGCTATTGGCAGGGTGAAGTCTGGAACTGTAGAAAAAATGGTGAATTATATGCTGAACTGTTGACCGTCTCTTCCTTAATGGATGATGACGGTACGACGCGACATTTTGTCGGGTTGTTTTCTGATATTACTCAGGCAAAAGAACAGCAGGATATTCTTGAGCTGATGGCACATTACGATGTGCTGACAAAACTGCCTAACCGTGTCTTGTTTGCTGATCGTTTTTCACAAGCAGTGGCACACTGCAAACGCTCTGGCAGCATGCTGGCCATCTGTTTTGTTGATCTGGATGACTTTAAACCCGTTAATGATACTTATGGTCATGATGTGGGTGACCAACTGCTGGTCGAGGTGGCTAACCGATTAAAAAGTAATGTGCGCGAAGAAGACACGATTTCACGGTTTGGTGGGGATGAATTTGCCATTATTTTTCGTGATGTTGAGTCAGTGGAAGAGTGTGAAGAGATGCTGAAACGCATTCATCAGTCGATTGCTCAACCCTACCATGTGGATGATTTACGCCTGAACATCAGCGCATCAAGCGGGGTCAGTTTTTACACTCAGGAAAATGATGATCTTGATACTTTATTGCGTCATGCTGACCAAAGTATGTATCAGGCTAAATTATCTGGGCGTAATCACTATCAATTATTCAACCCGGCCGACAATCAGTTGAATATCGAAAAACAACAGTTGTTACATGATATTCGCCAAGGCTTGCAAACTAATGAATTCCGTTTGTTTTACCAGCCGAAAGTCAATATGACGACTGGCGAGGTATTTGGTATGGAAGCCTTGATCCGCTGGCAACATCCAACGCGTGGTTTATTAACGCCGCTGAAGTTTTTACCACTGATTGCCGACAGTGAATTAGAAATTGAAATGGGGCAGTGGGTTTTGCAACAAGCGCTTCAACAACTGCAGCTATTACATCATGCTGGCTACCGTATCTCATTGAGTGTCAATATCGCTTCTTACCACTTGCAGTCGGCTTACTTTGTGGAAAATGTGGAAGCTATGCTGAATCAATATCCAGACATTAGTGCGGAATATCTGCAATTGGAAATTGTGGAAACATCAGCACTGGGTGATATCGGTGCTATCACCAAGATCATCAGAAAATGTAGAGACTCTCTTGGTGTCTCTGTGGCTTTAGATGATTTTGGCACGGGTTATTCCTCTCTGACCCATTTACGTCATTTGAATGCGGATACCATTAAGATTGATCAGAGTTTCATTCGTGACATGCTTGACGACCCTCAGGATTACACTATTGTGGATGGCGTGACTGGACTGGCGGAAGCCTTTAATCGACAGGTTATCGCGGAAGGGGTAGAAAGTGTTGAACATGGGTTGATGCTATTGCTCATCGGCTGTGAGAACGCGCAAGGCTATGGGATTGCTAAGCCGATGCCGAGTGATGAAGTGCTTCCCTGGCTAGCACATTATCATGCTGATCCTCAGTGGTTGGCTGCGGTGGACTTGCTGCTCTCTCCCAGACAAAAAGCCTTGCGTTTTTTGTCTCTGACACTGGAGCGGTGGCGAAAAGTATTTTTAAGTAATTTTGATCAAAGCATTGATTCTGCCATATCAACACAATGGCCGATAATGGATATTCATTACTGTCACTGTGGTACATGGATTGAACGTGTTAAAAATCAGAATCTATTTGAAGAATCCTGGCTCGATGAACTTGCGAAAACACATCGGGAATGGCATGCACTGGCTACTCAAATGCGAGAGTATGCCTTAGCTGAAAAAATGTCTGATGCCATAGCTTGTGTTGAAGACTTTGAGAAGATCTATCAGCGATTATTGTTCATGATTAGCGGTATTGAGAACGATATATTTTTCATAGCAAAAGAGTCTGGTCAGAACTAACTCATCACAATTTCAGTCACAACAGAACTTGAATGAAGAGAGTGTAAGAATATGCGGTTTTTGCTTCCAATAGTGATGTTGCTTCTCAGTGCGTGTAGTAATTTGCCTGTGGCAATAAAAGAAGCCCCTTCGCCTGATTGGCAATTGAGTCAGGTGGCTACGCAAGCAGAACAGCACAAGGGCGATAGCATTCGCTGGGGTGGGCAAGTGGTCAAAGTGGAGAATGATGATAACGGTTCCACCATCCATGTTGTTCAGTTCCCACTGAACAGTTTTGGAAGACCCGATAGCGATGGTGTCAGTCAGGGCCGGTTTTTAATTCATTCAGATAGCTTTATCGACCCCTACATCTATAAAGCCGGTACGTTAATTACTGTGGCGGGGATTGTTAAAAACAAAGAGACAGTCACCATCGATAAAAAATCGATGAGTGTACCGGTAGTGACTGCCACTCAATTGTATCGCTGGAGCAAAATTGATTACTCTCGTGATCCCTATTGGCGAGGCCATCCGTACTATTATGACCCCTTCGCCTATGGCCCGTATTACGGGCCAGGCTTACGCCCTTCATGGCGTTATAATGATGGCTACTATTGGTAACCTTATTCAACAATCTCAATTAAGGTTTCACCGGGTGTAACGCGGTCGGCTTTTTTCACATGCAGTGCTTTTACTGTGCCAGAGATATTAGCCAGCAACTCGGTTTCCATTTTCATGGCTTCCATGACTAACAAGGCTTGGCCCGCTTCCACTTTGTCACCTTCCTGAACCAGAACATCAACAACATTGCCTGGTAGTGGTGCCGTGACATGTCCAGGATCGGTCGCTTTCTTACGACCACCGGCATTACTGCTGCTATCGTTGACATACTCGTTTAAGGCCTCGAAAGTCACTTCTTCGGGCATGCCATCAATAGAAATGTAGAATTTACGTTTACCGCCGCCAACATCACCCACACCTGTGATAGCGATATCGTAGCTTTCACCATGGACATCGACTTTAAATTCCGTGGCAATGCCTTCTTTATTATTGCTGGCTTCAGTCACCGGTAATAACGGCTCTGGTTTCAAAGTACCTTCAGCACGTTGTTGCAGGAATTCACGGCCAAGATCAGGGAACATGGCAAAAGTCAGCACATCTTCTTCAGATTTCGCTAAGTCACCGATATCGGCTCTCAGCTTATTTAGCTCAGGTGATAGTGCATCGGCGGGACGAGACTCAATGACTTCTTCGTTACCAATCGCTTTTTTCTGCAATTGAGCATTAACAGGTGCGGGTGGCTGACCGTAACCACCTTGTAAATAACGTTTTACTTCATTAGTGATGGTTTTATAACGTTCACCAGCTAAGACGTTATAAACCGCTTGAGTGCCCACAATTTGTGAGGTTGGGGTAACCAGTGGTGGATAACCCAGGTCTTCACGGACGCGTGGAATCTCCGCAAATACGTCACGAATCCGATCGAGTGCGTTCTGTTCTTTTAATTGATTCGCCAGATTTGACATCATGCCGCCAGGGACTTGGTTTATCTGTACTGACACATCTTCACCAGTGAATTCGCTCTCAAACTGATGGTATTTTTTGCGAACTTCGCGGAAATAGTCAGCAATTTCGGATAACAGGTTAAGATCAAGCCCGGTATCCCAATCTGTATTACGTAGGGCAGCCACTTGCGACTCTGTGGCTGGATGACTGGTACCGCCTGCAAATGACGAAATGGCGGTATCGATACGATCTACACCTGCTTCAATCGCTTTCAGCTGACATTGTGCTGCCAGACCTGAAGTGGCGTGAGAGTGAATGACTAAAGGTAAATCGACTTCCGATTTAATCGCTTTAACTAAATCATAGGTCGGATAAGGAGCTAATAAACCGGCCATATCTTTGATGGCAATAGAGTCTGCGCCCATGTTTTGCAGATCTTTGGCCTGTTTTACGAATAATTCAGGCGTGTGAACCGGGCTGGTGGTGTAGCTGATGGTGCCTTGAGCATGTTTACCGGCTTTTTTCACCGCTTTCATCGCGGTTTCCAGATTACGCAGGTCATTCAGCGCATCAAAAATACGAAATACATCAATACCATTTTCTGCCGCACGTTCAACAAAAGCACTGACTACATCGTCAGCGTAGTGGCGGTAACCCAGCAGGTTTTGACCGCGTAATAACATTTGTAAACGGGTATTGGGTAAGGCTTGTTTTAATTGTCTGAGTCTTTCCCAAGGATCTTCTTTTAGATAGCGCACACAGGCATCAAATGTTGCACCGCCCCAGACTTCCAGTGACCAATAACCGACTTGGTCGAGTTTGTCACAGATTGGCAGCATATCGTCAGTACGCATACGGGTGGCGATAAGTGATTGGTGGGCATCACGCAGGATGACATCAGTAACTTCAATTTTTTTCATAAAATCTCCAGCAGTGTTTAAGGCTTACCAGCCTGCATGGGCTGCAATTGCAGTGGCCAAAGCCAGCGCCACTGCGCTGGGACGTCGTTTATTCGAATAGTTGAGTAATTCCGGATGGTTAGGCACAAAACTTGTGTCGAAATGACCAGAGCGGAAATCGGGATGATTGAGAATCTGCTTGTAATAATTCTCTGTGGTTTTAATGCCGTGTAAACGCATATCATCCAGAGCGCGTTGACCACGACTTATCGCATCTTCCCAATCCAGTGCCCAGACCACCAATTTCAGACACATGGAGTCGAAATAAGGTGGAATTTCATAACCGGTATAAATGGCGGTATCAACACGAACACCTGGACCACCTGGTGCGTAATAATGCGTAATACGTCCGAAACTGGGCAGGAAATCATTTTTCGGATCTTCGGCATTAATACGGAACTGCAGCGCAAAACCGCGATAAGCGATATCTTGCTGGCGGTAGCTCAGTGGTAAGCCAGACGCGATGCGTAACTGTTCACGCACAATATCAATACCAGTAATTTGTTCGGTAATGGTGTGTTCTACCTGAACGCGGGTATTCATTTCCATGAAATACACTTCATTACCGGTCAGTAAAAACTCGACGGTGCCGGCATTTTCATAATTCACTGCTTGAGCGGCTTTGACAGCAAGACCGCCGACATAATCACGTTGTTCAGGAGTAAGCTGCGGACTGGGTGCAATTTCAATCAGTTTTTGATTACGGCGTTGAATGGAACAGTCACGCTCGTATAAGTGCACCACATTGCCTTCGCTGTCAGCCAGGATTTGAACTTCAATATGGCGCGGATTCACGATACATTTTTCAAGGAAAACTTCAGCCGAACCAAAAGCTTTTGTTGCTTCAGAAATGACACGTGGATATTGTTGACGCAGCTCATTGGCACTGTCACAACGGCGAATACCACGACCACCGCCGCCGGATGTGGCTTTGATCATTACCGGATAACCCACTTCTTCAGCGAGGGCTAACGCTTCGTCTAAATCGGCCAAGTTGCCGTCAGAGCCCGGTGTAATAGGGACGCCGGCATCACGCATGCTGTCGCGGGCTGCAGTTTTGTCACCCATCTTTTCGATGACGCTGGATTTCGGCCCAACGAAAGTGATGTTATTTTTTTCACATAAACGAGCAAATTCGGCATTTTCAGATAAAAATCCATAGCCTGGGTGGATAGCATCGCAGCCCGTTTCTACCGCTAAGTTCACAATACGTAATGGGTCAAGATAACCCGCCAGTGGATCATCGCCGAGTGAATAAGACTCGTCTGCACGTTTTACATGTAAGGCATAACGATCGGGTTCGGTATAAATAGCAACTGAACGGATGCCCATCTCTGCACATGCGCGAACAATGCGCACGGCAATTTCACCACGATTGGCGATTAACACTTTTTTCAACATGAGCTACTCCAGATTGAATCTAGGAACTAGGCTAGAGTAATTCATACATAATGAAAAATTGATATAATTTTGATTAGTGATAAGTAATTACTTATGTATAAGGTTTCTTCATTTTTATGTCATTGACTTTACAGCAATTAATCAGTCGACTGTCTTTCCGTCAAATGCAGGTGTTCCTGGCGGTATACCAACAACAAGGTTATGGAAAGGGAGCAGAAAGTTTAGGCCTGACTCAGCCAGCCGTTAGTTCACAAATCAAAAAGCTCGAGTCGGCATTAGGCCAGCCGTTGTTTGAATATGTTGGTCGTAAGCTCTACTGCACACGTGCAGGGGAGCGGGTTGCTGAACATATTGAAGCCATTTTTGAGCAAGTGGCGAGTCTGCAAAGTGATCTGCATAAGCTTGAGGGGAAACTGTCAGGTGAATTAAATCTGTGTGCGGTCAGTTCAGCTCAATACGCGGTGCCGCATTTATTGCGCGGTTTTTTACAGCTGTATCCATCGGTAAACGTCAATCTGAATATTGTTAACCGAACTCAGGCGATTGAAAGGCTTAATGACAATAAAGAAGATTTGGTGATTATGGGGCTGGTGCCTAATGATCGCTCATTATCATCTTTACCCTTTCTCGATAATGAATTAATACCTGTGGTGCCTGTTCATCATCCGCTGGCGACAAAAAAACATATCCATCCCCAGCAGTTTCTTGATGCGAAGTTACTGAGTCGTGAATCTGGGTCGGGCAATCGTCTGGCACTTGAGCAACATTGTCAGCAACAGCGTTTATCACTCAATGTGACAATGCAGTTTGGTTCTAATGATGCATTGAAACATGCAGTTTTAGCGGGATTAGGTGTGGCAGTTTTGCCGAGATTGAGTGTACTGTCAGAATTGCGTCTGGGCCAATTAGTGAGCCCAGTTATTAAAGGTTTTCCATTACGCCGCAGTTGGTGTCTGGTGTCACCGCAAGGCAAACATGCGACGCCTGTTACTCAGGCTTTTTTAGAATATATTCAGACTAACTTGAAAGAAATCCATCAATATTTTCAGTCACTTGATATTGTTTAGGGTTTTGTTAATAACTCGTCAATATTGATCTGGTGATTGGCCCGTTGAATTTTAGATTGCAGATAAAGATGGTTATGACGATTAGCAAAGACACCGGTGGGCCGGGTTCCATGCACCTGAATACCGGCATTTTCCAGTTGCTGGCGTTTATCCGGATTATTGGTCATGAGCATAATCTGATTAAGACCTAAGGCATTCAGGATGTCGGCCGCGGCCTGATAATCGCGTTCATCGACGTTATGGCCGAGTTTAAGATTGGCGGTAAAAGTGTCGTCCCCCTGTTCTTGTAAACGATAGGCATCCAGCTTTTCATAGAGGCCAATGCCACGGCCTTCCTGACGCAGATACAGTAAATAACCACCTTCTTTATTAAATAAACTCAACGCTTCCTGCAATTGCGGTCCACAATCGCAGCGTGCTGAACCCAACGCATCACCCGTCACACATTCTGAATGCAATCTCACTAATGGGTGCTGTGGATCGGGGCTGCCGAGTTTTAACGCAAAATGTTCTTTGCCATCGGCTAAACCTGAAAAGCTATACATTTCTGCCATTGCTTCACTGCCATCAGCAAGAATGATCGGCAACTGAACTGTTGTTCGGATCGTTACGGCTGACGTGTCTGTGGAAGAGCGAAAACAGTGTTTAATTCGTCTGAGCAGTGCAGTGAATAGGTTAGGGCGGTTTGTGTTCACAATGTAAGGCAACGTTAAATAAAGCAATCGGCAATTTTACTGCATCTGACTCTTTTTAAGAATAATTTATTGAAATAGTGGAAAGTTTTCCCGCTCAAGACACAGTTAACGCTGTCATCATCAGATTGAAATATCTCTGTCGCATACTAAGGGATCGGCAATAAAGATGATGAGGCGTTTTGCGTGCAACAAATCAAGCAAACAGAGCATATATTCCATTTAATTTATGACTTGCTGAATCGTCAGGAATTAGTAGAAACCCTGACAATGCGACAAGAGAATAAAGGTAAACAGGCTCTGGTCGAATTACTCACCGTAAAGCAATATCAAGGTGAAATTCAGCAATTGTTAAATCGCTTACATCCATACGATATTGCGAACTTGCTTGAGCAATTACCGCCTGTGCAACGTTCTTTTATATGGCAACTGCTTGATAGCGAGCATATGGGGGCCGTATTGCTTGAGTTATCCGACAGTTTACGGCAAACATTATTAGCAGAATTAAACCCGACGGATTTAATTCGGGCGGCATCACATCTCGATACCGATGAAATTGCCGATTTAATGCAAGAATTACCGCATGACGTTGGCCATAGCGTTTTATCTTCATTACCAGAACAGCAGCGTGAAAATGTCCAGTCCACCTTACTCTTTCCTGAAGAGAGTGTCGGTGCCTGGATGGAATATGACTTTACCGTGGTATTTGATCACCAGACCCTAGATCAAGTGTTACGTGAATTACGTCAAAAAGGAAAGTTACCCGATGAATCCGGTTTTATTCTGGTGATTAACTCGGCAGGATTATTTCAGGGATTGTTGCTCGTCTCAGATTTATTAATCAAAACTGGTGAGTTGCGGGTGGCGGACAGTATGTTGAAACAGGTCCATATTTTCCATACCACTGACTCTGCCGATGAAGCGGCACGTGATTTTGAGCGTTATGAATTATTGGTTGCTCCTGTGATAAATGCGCATCAGAAACTGGTTGGCGTATTGCGAGTCAGCTCTTTGATGGATTTACTGGAAGAACAGTCCCAGCGTCAGTTTCTGGCCCAGGCCGGTTTATCAAAAGAAGAAAACCTGTTTGACCCGATGATGAAGTCAGCAAAAAACCGTTGGCCCTGGATTGCGCTTAATTTGGTGATTGTATTGATTGCTTCGCGTGTGATTGATCAGTTCCAGACCACCATCAGCAGTATGGTGGCACTGGCTGCATTATTGCCGATCACGGCGAATATTGGTGGTAACACGGGTAATCAGGTGGTGGCATTAGTGATTCGTGGTCTGGCATTAAAACAACTTGATGCCAATAATCTGCGGCGTCTATATATAAAAGAGTTTTCCGTGGCTGCTGTTAACGGTTTGATATGGGGAAGTCTGACCGGATTATTAACCTTATTTTTGTATCACAACCTGGGTTTAGCTTTTGTGATGATGCTAGCGATGTCATGCACGATGGTGTTGGCGGCATTAATTGGGGTCAGTATTCCATTGATTTTAAAAAAGCTGAAACAGGATCCGGTGCTGGGCAGCAGTATTATTACCACCGGAATGACGGATACTCTGGGGTTTCTGATATTTCTAAGCCTGGCTTCTTTGCTTTTACCGACTTGAATGAAAGATGGATATTTTATCTGCACTCAGGAAAATCCTGAGTGATCAAAAGAAAAATACGCTATTGCGATTTATTACAGGCTCGTACTATAGGAACCGTACTAACAAACACAAAGCGAGGTGATTATCATGTGGACTAAACCAGAATATTCAGACATGCGTTTCGGTTTCGAAGTAACTATGTACATCTGCAACAGATAATAGTTTCTCAAATCGAGAGCAAAAAAGCCCCACTAGTTGGGGCTTTTTTTATGCCTGTAGAAAATTATCTACGTAAATTTCCTGATATACATGAATTCAGATAGACCCTAAGCTGAGCATCAGTTTCTGCATGATGAAGACAGGGTGGTTTTATGCTCAAGGTTGGCACAGTCAAACAAATCTGGCGGTATCCAGTCAAAGGTATGGCGGGAGAGCAGCTTGAACAAGGTTATTTAGGCGAAAATGGTTTAACCGGTGATCGTATCTGGGCATTGCAGGATACGCAGCGACAGGAAATTCAAAGTTGTAAGTTTCGGCCTGAATTATTACGTTGCAGTGCGAAGTGCCGGCGTGGCGATGCGAGTGGACCCGACGATCAGGTCGATATTACTTTTCCTGACGGTGCAGTGATTGGCAGTGATGAGCCGCAAGTGAATCAGTTGCTGACTCTGTTGACCGGGTTTGATTCCACTTTGCAGCCGCTTAAACCCATTGAAGAACAGGATTTCTATAAACGTTATAAACAAGACGATCACACCTGGCTGGAAGAGTTAAAAGCGACGTTTGATCGAGAGCCGGGAGAAGCTTTACCAGATTTGGATAACTTGCCCGAACAAGCTCAGGAATATGTGTCCTTGCCCGGCACATTTTTCTTAGTCACCCCTTTTCATCTGCTCACCACTGCCACACTTGATTATATGAAACAGCTTAAGCCAGATTCGGATTGGGCTGTCGAACGCTTTCGTCCCAATATTGTTATTGAAACCTTACCGGGTATGGAAGGCTTGGTTGAACAGGCCTGGTTAGATAAAACGATTCAGATTGGTCAGACTTATGTTCAATGTTGTGGCACAACACCGCGCTGTGGAGCGATCACCCGACAACAGCGCCATATTCCCACAGATACAGGCATGCTTCGGACCATTGTGAAGCAGGCTGATCAGAATCTGGGCGTTTATGGTGTGATTGCTGAAGCGGGTGTCATCCAGATTGGTGATGAGGTTTTCGTTAAATGATGCGCTTTAAAGCCCATTATTTTTCAACGAAAGCACGCTCAATCACATAGTCACCAGGCACGCCGATACGAGGGGAGACCACAAATCCTCTCTCATCTAATAATGCCGCCGTGTCATTTAACATTTGCGGGCTGCCGCAGATCATGGCTCTGTCGAGGGCAGGATCAAGCGGCGGTAAGCCAATATCTTCAAACAGTTTGCCACTGGTAATCAGATCCGTCAGTCGCCCCTCATTTCGGAAAGGTTCACGTGTCACGGTGGGATAATAGATCAACTTCTCTCTGACCAGCTCACCAAAGAATTCATTATCAGGTAACTCTTTTTCAATAAAGTCGGCATAGGCGAGCTCACTAAGATAACGCACCCCATGTACCAGAATAATTTTTTCAAAGCGGTCATAGGCTTCAATATCCTGAATCACGCTAAGAAAAGGCGCGAGTCCGGTGCCGGTTGAAAACAAATACAGGTTTTTTCCAGGCTTAAGGTCATGTACGACCAAGGTACCGGTTGGTTTTTTACTCACCAGAACTTCATCACCTACCTTTAAATGTTGCAGGCGTGAGGTGAGTGGCCCGTTGGGGACTTTGATACTGAAAAATTCCAGATTTTCATCATAATTCGGGCTGGCAATACTGTAAGCACGAACTAATGGCTTATTGTCGACCTCAAGGCCAATCATCACAAATTGACCATTTTCAAAACGCAGACCCGGATCACGAGTCGTTTTGAAGCTAAACAGATTGTCATCCCAGTGATGTACGCTTAATACGCGTTCGCTTGCAAATGTACTCATCGTTATCTCTTTTTATGAAAGGGCATTGGTTAAAGTTGGCACGGCATCAAACAAATCAGCGACCAAACCGTAGTCAGCTACTTGGAAAATTGGTGCGTCAGGATCCTGGTTAATGGCTACGACAATCCGGCTATCTTTCATACCAGCCGTGTGTTGCACCGCACCAGATACGCCGACAGCAAAATACAGTTCAGGCGCTACAGTCACACCTGTTTGACCGACCTGAATTTCATTCGGTGCATAACCTGCATCCACCGCTGCTCTGGTCGCACCGAGTGCTGCCCCGAGTTTTTCAGCCAATGGATTAAGTAAGGCATCAAACTTTTCTGCACTACCTAATGAGCGTCCACCGGACACCACCACTTTGGCCGAGTTCAGGGCCGGTCTGTCTGATTCAATATGTGACTCGCTGATCCAGCGTGTTTTAGTGAAAGGCGCTACTGCTGTAATAGTGGTAATTTCAGCCTGACCATTTAATTCAGCCGCGGCAAACTTGCTGCCACGCACTGTCAGAATTTGGCGTGTATCACCACTTTGTATAGTGGTGTGTACATTACCAGCGTAAATAGCACGCACGTAACGATTGTCAGATTGAATGTCCAATACATCGGATATCATCGCTACATCATTGAGTGCCGCTACTCGAGGTAAAACATTGCGACTAAATGAAGAATGGGCAGCAATAAGAACCTGATAATCAGTGATTATCGAGTTAATCTGATTGCTGACATCTTCTGCGATCGGATGGGCAAACTGCTGTGCATCGACATGCAATACACGACTAACGCCATGAACCGTGGCGGCCTGCTCTGCAATCTTTTCAGATTGATGGCTTAAAACTAACAGGTGAACCGGCTGTCCCCAAGATTGAGCTGCAGTCACAGCATGACGAACGTCGTTATGCAGTTGCTGACCGTTATGTTCTGCTAAGACTAATGTGCTCATAGTTCAATTCCTTCTTTTGCGCGTAGTTGCTGCAATAAAGCATCAACACTATCGACTTTGATACCAGGCTTACGTGCGGGTGGTTCTGCCACCTGTAATAAAGACAATCTGGTGCTGAGATCCGATACCAGATCTGCTGCCACGAGTGTTTCAATGGGTTTTTTTCTCGCCTGCATCAGGTTCGGTAATTTGACGAAACGGGGATCATTCAAGCGTAAGTCAGCTGTGACCACCGCCGGCAACTGTAAGGCCAGCGTTTCCGTGCCACCATCCACTTCACGGGTGACGATGGCTTCATTAGCTTCAATATCTAAAGCCGAAGCGAAGGTACCCTGAGGGTAATTCAATAATGCGGCAAGCATTTGCCCTGCTTGTCCGGCATCATCGTCAACGGCTTGTTTGCCCAGAATAATCAGGTCTGGCTGTTCCTGTTCTACAACGCCTTTTAATAGTTTGGCGACTTCCAGCGATTGCACTTCAGCCTCATGTTCGACTAAGACGGCACGATCTACCCCCATCGCCAGTGCATGGCGAAGCACGTCCTGATTGGCCGTTGCTCCTATCGATACAGCGACAATCTCAGTGGCTTTTCCCTGTTCTTTCAGGCGAATAGCTTGTTCAATCGCATTTTCATCAAAGGGATTCGCACTCATTTTGACGCCGTCGATATCCACATTGGAACCATCGGCTTTGATACCAACCTTGATGTTGTAATCCACTACACGTTTTATCGCGACTAAAATTTTCATCACATTTCCTCTTAAGGTTTGCTGAGCATTTTATAGTGGCGTACAATATTTGTTAAATTGATTATTTAGATATTATCTATCTAATAAATAGATATGTAAAAACATGAAATTCAGTCTAAGACAACTTGAAATATTTGTTGCCGTCAGTCGAACAGGCAGTGTGTCGAAAGCGGCTCAGGCCGTGTTTCTTTCACAATCTGCAGCAAGTACGGCGCTGGCGGAATTTGAGAAACAATATAATGTGCAATTGTTTGACCGGGTCGGTAAGTCCTTACGAATTAACCAGGCGGGTCAGCAATTGCTACCGCATGCAGTGGAGTTATTAGACCGCGCCCAGGAGATTCATAACCTGATGGAAGGTCATGCCGGTTACGGTCTGATGAAAATCGGCGCGACACTGACCATTGGCAATTATCTGGCGACGTTGTTGGTTGCCGAGTTTTTACATGAGCATGCTGATAGTCGTATTGAGCTTCAGGTCCACAATACCAAAACTATCATTGAACAAATTGCGAATCATGAACTTGATCTTGGCCTGATCGAAGGCGGCTGTCATCATCCGGATATTGAAGTGGAAACCTGGATTGCTGATGAATTAGTGGTGTTTTGTGCTCCGCAGCATCCGCTGGCAACGAAGAAAAAAGTCACTATGCAGCAGTTACTGGCCGAGCCGTGGATTTTACGGGAGAAAGGGTCGGGCACCCGTGAGACCTTTGATCGTGCTTTTCATAATTACCATTCTCAACTCAATATTCGTCTGGAGCTGGAGCATACCGAAGCGGTGAAACGTACGGTGGAATCGGGTTTAGGCATCGGCTGTATTTCTCGTTTAGCATTAAAAGATGCTTTCCGCCGTGGCAGTTTAGTGCCGGTGAATACACCCGTCTTAGATTTGGGGCGGTACTTTTATTTTCTCTGGCATAAGCAGAAATATCAGACCACCGGCATGCGTGAGTTTTTGGCTTTGTGTAAATCGATTACTGCCGATGTCTCTCGTAGTGACGAGGTCAATTTAACGCGAATAATTAAGGAATAAATCATGCAACGCGATGTAATGAATTATGACTTATTGATTGTCGGGGCTGGGCCAGCAGGGCTGGCTGCGGCTATCCGGTTTAAACAATTAGCCAACGATACAGGTAAAGAGCTCAGCGTCTGCGTGTTGGAAAAAGCGGCGGAAGTCGGTGCACAAATTGTGTCTGGCGCGGTGATTGATCCCATCGCTTTGAACGAGCTGATACCGGACTGGAAAGAAAAGGGCGCACCATTAAAAACACCAGTAAGCGATGATAAGTTTCAGTTTATGACAGGCAATAAAGCCTGGACGATTCCTCACTGGCTGATGCCGCCATTGATGAAAAATAATGGTAACTATATCGGTAGTCTGGGCGAACTATGCAGTTGGTTAGCCGGGCAGGCTGAACAGCTCGGTGTGGAAATTTATGCCGGGTTTTCTGCTCAGGAAGCCTTGTATGATGAGGAGGGCAATCTCATTGGCATCATCACTGGTGATATGGGTAGAGATGCCCAGGGTCAAGAAACAGCACAGTTTGTTGCCGGCATTGAAATTCAGGCGCCTTTCACCTTCATTGCAGAGGGAGCCAGAGGGTCGCTGGCCCGTCAGTTAGAGTCACATTTCAAGTTGAGAGATGAAAACCGACCTGCCAAGTTCGGTTTAGGCATAAAAGAAATCTGGCGTATTCCAGAGGAGCAACATCAGCCAGGTTATGTGAGTCATAGTTTTGGTTGGCCATTATCTGACGATACCGGCGGTGGGGCATTTGTGTATCACTACGGTGAGCAATTAGTGTCTATCGGGATGGTGGTGCATTTAGATTACAGCAACCCTTACCTGTCTCCTTTTGAAGAATTTCAACGGTTTAAAACTCACCCGGATATACGGTCGATGTTAACCGGTGGTAAGCGTCTTAGTTATGGCGCCAGAGCGATTAGTGAAGGTGGTTTGCAATCTCTGCCCGATCTGATTTTTCCGGGCGGTGCATTTATTGGCTGCAGCGCGGGTATGGTGAATGTGCCCAAAATTAAAGGCAGCCATAATGCGATGAAATCTGGCATGTTAGCAGCAGAAGCCGCTTTTGATTATTTTGCTGCCGAAAGTGAAGGTGGTAAGCGTTTACTTATGGAATATCCTATTAAGTTAAATGACTCATGGGTTTGGAAAGAGCTGGAAAAGGTACGCAACTTTAAACCATTACTGTCACGCTTTGGTAATTTGGTGGGCGGCGCATTGGCTGGCGTTGAGCTGTGGTTAAGCGCTTTACATATCAAGTTTCCATGGACCTTAAAACATCAGCAAGCAGACCACCACAGTCTTAAACCAAAAAGCCAGGCGAAAAAAATTGACTACCCCAAACCGGATGGTGAGCTGACCTTTGATCGGCTGTCGTCTATCGACTTAAGCAATATTGTTCATGATGATAATCAACCCTGCCATTTGCAGTTAAAAGACAAAACGGTGCCGATAACGATTAACCTCAATAACTATGATGCACCGGAACAACGTTATTGCCCGGCCGGTGTGTATGAAATTATCGAGCAGGCAGGTGAACCCTCATTACAGATTAATGCTCAGAACTGCATACACTGCAAAACCTGTGATATCAAAGATCCAACTCAGAATATTGTCTGGGTGCCACCAGAAGGTGGTAGTGGACCAGTGTATAAAGGCATGTAAGGTAGGTACGACTGACACCAACAGAATAAGAGGATGATGTGATGGCGGAAAATGATGCAAACCCGGAAATGGATGAAAAAACCTATGAGTTAGCTCAGCTGGTGTTTCAGTTAGTGCGTGATGGCAAAGCGGACGAGTTAAAAAAATCACTGGAAATGGGCTTGCCAGTGAATATCCGGACTGGCAACGGCGATAGCTTGTTGATGTTAGCCAGTTACAACGGTCACTACGACATGACAAAACTATTATTGGCGCATGGCGCCGACCCAGAGCTTGCCAATGATCGTCAGCAAACACCGTTAGCCGGCGTGGCCTTTAAAGGCTACAAAGACATTGCTGAGTTATTGATCGAGCATGGGGCTAATGTCAATGCGACCACACCGGATGGCAAAACCGCTCTGATGTTTGCTGCGATGTTTAACCAACTCGAAGTGGTGGAGTGTCTTCTGACGCATGGAGCTGATGCCAGTATGATGACGGATGAGGGCAAAACTGCCTTAATGTTGGCCGATGTCATGGGGGCTGCTGACACCCGGGAACGACTCAGAAATGCCTGATACGCTGTGCCTTGCAAGTAGAGATAAATTGGTGCAGCGAACTGAATTGTGTACTATTAATTTATCCCATCAAGTAAAGAATGATTCCGATGTCATCAGTTAAGACGTTTCTGTTTCGTCACCGCCGCCTGATTATTAGCCTGCTGAGTTTGAGTGTAATTTACACGCTGGCCGGTTTTTATCTGTTGCCCTGGCTGGCTGAAAAGCAGTTGAAAAGTACATTGGATCAACGCTTACACCTGCAGGCTCAAGTGCAGGAGATACATTTTAATCCCTATACTTTCGAATTAAGTGTGACGGGACTGGATATTAAAACCAAAGAAAATGAGCCGCTTGCAGCATGGGAGTCGGTTTATATCAATGTTGATCCGAGCCAGTTAGTTAAACGCAATATTCTTATTCGTAACATTGATATTGATGGCGTTAACCTCTATTTCGAACGTGATTCAGATACAGAAAATACGCTGACAAAATTAGCCACTAAATGGCAGGAAACCGCTCCAGAGCAGGATGCTGAACCAGCTTCCACTGAGCAAGCGGTTTCAGAAGAAGGTGAGCCACTATTTAATGTCGTTTTAGATACGCTGAGTTTTGAAGAGGGGCAGCTGCATTATGTCGATAATGTGCCAGCCGAAACGTTCAAAACTGAACTGTCACCCATTCATTTCCAATTAAAAAATTTTTCTACCAAAGCAGGTGAGACAGCAAACACCCGCTTAGCTATTGCGCTTGAAGATAAAGCCAACTTAACCATAGCAGGTGATTTTTCCTTATCGCCACTGAGCCTATCGGGTCAGCTCAGCTTAAGTCAGTTTAACCTACAGACACCGTATCGTTATTTTAAAGCGCAGTTACCTGTTGAGTTAAAGCAGGGGCTGGTGGATATTAAACTTGACTACGATTTGAACCTGGCTGGAGAACAGCCCAACGTCGATATTAACAACACGACTATCCAGCTTTCTAAGCTGGATGTATATCAGCCGGGCATCACAAAAGCGTTAATCACTGACGGTCAGTTAAACGTTGAGAACGGCCATTATCAATATCCGGAAAATCAATTAACCATGGATAATGTCGTGGTGAGCAATGCCAAACTGGCTGCTTTGCATAACAAACAGGGCGAGATTAACTGGTTGCAACTCATCGAAGCCTTACCCAAATCTGACACCGAACAGACAGCGTCGTCAGAAGATACACCCGCATTCAAATTAGCAATTTCGGAAGTTGAACTGAAAGATGTTGCTCTGTCTATTGAAGACCAGCAGCCGGAATTAGCCTCAAATATGACATTAAATCTGGCAGCCAGCCTGAAAAATCTGAGTTTGGCAGACAATCAGAAAATGCCCTTTACCAGCCGTATTAAAGTCGGTTCTGGTGGTGAGCTATCCGCTGATGGTGAGCTGCAGCTATTCCCTGTGCTGGCGGTGACCGCAGACACGAAAGTCGATCAGCTATCACTAAAACCACTGCAGCCTTATATCCATGAATATGCCTATGTCAGCCTGCAGGATGGGCAGATATCCGCCAATGCTTCACTAAAAAGTAATACCGATGATGCTTTATTGGTCAAAGGTGACTTAGCCTTATCCTCACTGCAGATAGATAATCAAAACCTGAAAGAGAAGCTATTCAGTCTGGAGAAATTATCCGTTAACACCATCGATTTTTCGCTGAAAAATAAAGACTTGGCAATTTCAGATATTGAAGTCAATAAGTTGTATAGCCGTATCTTTATTAATCAAGAAGGTGTGACTAATTTACGTATGTTGTTAAAAGAGCAGCCGGGTCAAACAACAGCGCCCGCAGCTGAAACTAACGCTAAGGATGAGTCTTACAAAGTGTCGATTGGACAGGTGAGCATTAAAGACGCCAGTTCACGCTTTACCGATGAAAGTCTGCCGATTGTATTTGATACCCAAATGCGCTCGCTGGACGGTGAAATCAGTGGTTTTTCAACTCAATCTGATCAAGCCGTCGAGTTGAATCTGGAAGGGCAGGTACAAGAGTTTGGCATGGTCGAAATCAAAGGCAGTCTGGCACCGTTTAATATTACGGAGAAAAGTAATGTGGCGATGTCATTCAGCAATCTCGACTTACCAGCGATGAGTCCATACACCATCAAATTTGCCGGTAGAAAAATTGCTGATGGCCGTGCGGATGTGAAACTCAATTATGCCATCCAGGATGGCTCATTAAATGCCACTAACAGTCTGGTGATTCGTGATATTCGTTTAGGTGAACGGGTGGAATCGCCGAATGCGGTAGATTTGCCGCTGGATCTGGCAGTGGCCTTATTAAAAAACAGTGATGGAGTGATTGATTTAAGTATTCCGGTGACTGGTGATGTGAACAATCCTCAGTTTGAGATGGGCCCGGCCATACGAAAAGCCATTTTTAATGCGATTCGTAATATTGTGACCTCGCCTTTCCGTTTCCTGGCTAACCTGATTGGAGGCGATGATCAGCCGGTGAATGATATTCGTTTTGCTGCCGGACGAGCGGAGCTGACACCCCCACAAAAAGAAGCCTTATTAAAACTCACAGAAGCCCTGGCACAACGCCCACAATTAACGCTGGAAATTCCTGCACCTTATGCAGAAAGTATTGATCGTCAGCAACTTCAGTTAAAAGCGGTGGAACAGGACATCGAAACAGGCTTAAAACAAACAGATGTTGAACAGCAATTATTAGAACGTCGGAAAACAGTCTTGGAGCGTTTGTATACAGAACAGGCTATAAGCCCTGACTTATCGGTGCTGAAACTGGAGCTGATGGCTAAAAATACGGCGGCTGATGACCAAGCCCCGTCTATTGATTTACTCGCCTATAACAGCAAACTCAAAACCGCTTTAGTCGCCAAGAAAACGGTTTCTCAAGCCGATCTGAAGCAGCTCGCACAAGCCAGACAAGATGCCGTGCTGGCCTATATCAAACAGCAGGCAAAACTGAGTGATGCGCAGTTGCATGCTGATGCTATCAGCGCCATTAAGGCCAAAGACGATGAAGTCGTGATGCGCTTTGATTTGCGCTCGCAATAAATCAAACGCGATAGAGACGAGATTAGTAGAGCGATTTACGGGATTAGAAGATGTCTATGCCACGTTCCAGACGGCATCCTGTTAAAGTATGCACTGTTATTAATAGCCTGTTAGTTGGCTCCCGCCTTTAGGAAAAATGTGTGACGAATAATGACGTTTTAAGACGAATCCGTTACATCCTCGACGTTAATGACGCGACGATGATTTCGATTTTTGAACAAGCCGATATGACGGTGAGCCGTGACGATGTACGCCAGTGGTTGAAGAAAGACGATGATCCTGAATACCAATCACTGAATGACAAACAGATGGCGACCTTTCTGAACGGATTGATTAACCATCTGCGTGGTAAAAAAGAAGGCGAGCAACCGAAGCCGGAAAAATCACTGAATAACAATATTATCCTCAGAAAGTTGAAGATAGCCTTTAACTTACAAAGTGACGAAATATTAGATGTATTGCAGCTGGAAGGTTTCAGCCTGAGCAAACATGAGTTAAGTGCGTTTTTCAGAAAGCCGGATCATAAACATTTCCGTGTCTGTAAAGACCAGGTATTACGTAATTTTTTACAAGGCCTGCAACTGAAATTTCACCCAAAGAAAAATGATCTTGAGGGCTTTAGCTGGCCGTCACTGGATGATAAAGAGAAGTAAGTTTTGACGAGTCCTCAATTTTTCGACTGCATTGTGATTGGTGCCGGTGCAGCAGGTCTGATGTGTGCGGCCACTGCCGGTCAACGCGGACGCCGGGTATTAGTGTTAGATCATGCGAATAAGGTGGGTAAGAAAATTTTAATGTCAGGCGGTGGTCGTTGTAACTTCACCAACCTGTATATGGAGCCGGATAATTATCTGTCGGCAAACCCCCATTTTTGTAAGTCAGCCTTAAGTCGTTATACACAATATGATTTTCTGGAGTTGGTCTCGCGTTACCAGTTGGCCTATCACGACAAAGGTGCGGGTGAATTATTCTGTGATGATAAAGCCAGAGATATCCTGAATATTTTATTAGCAGAATGTGAAACGGGCGGCGTCACCATTCAAACTGACACCGCCATTACAGCCATCAGCAAACAAGACAATCAACAGTTTGTCATCGATACACCGCGAGGAGAGTACCAATGTCATTCACTGGTGATTGCAACGGGTGGTTTATCTATTCCTAAAATGGGGGCCACTGGCTTTGGTTATAAAATTGCCAGACAATTTGGCCTGACAGTGAAAGAGACCGAACCGGCTTTAGTGCCGTTTACGCTGAGTGATGCCTGGTTAACCGTGGCGCAGGAGTTGGCCGGGGTATCCATAGATATCAGCGTAACTTGTCGTCAGCAAACCTTTAATGAAGCCTTGTTATTTACCCATCGCGGCTTAAGTGGGCCAGCCATTTTGCAGATATCCAACTACTGGTACAGTTCGGATGAGATCACGATAGATTTTTTGCCAACGCAATCAGTGAAAGAGTTAATTGAACAATGGAAAACAGCTGGAGAAAAAGCCACACTGAAAACCTTGCTGGGGCATTATTTACCGAAACGGTTTGTGCTGACATGGTTAGGACTGATTGCTCCAGATTTAGGCGATAAACTGGTCAAGCAGTTATCAAATCAGGAAATAGAGAAGCTGTCACAGTTTTTCCACCACTTGACAATCAAGCCTTCCGGAACAGAAGGTTATCGCACAGCGGAAGTCACCCGCGGTGGTGTTGATACGGACGGCATTTCGTCAAAGACCTTTGAAGCCAAGACCACAGAAAACTTATATTTTATAGGTGAAGTGCTGGATGTGACTGGCTGGTTGGGCGGATTTAATTTCCAATGGGCATGGTCAAGTGGCTGGTGTGCAGGGCAATATGTGTAAGCAGGTTCGATTAACGCAGCAAATAGACGCGATGTTATTACGCCATGAAACAAGCGGTATCTCTACAGAAGCTTGATAACAACATTAACGGACAACGTCGGTTACGGGCGTGTCACGAATGTGATTGGGTGTCTGCTTTACCACGACTTCATGCCGGAGAAGTGGCACAGTGTCCACGTTGCCAACATATTCTGGTCAGACGTCATTACCGTCCGGCCCAACGCAGTCTGGCCTTAGCCATCAGTGCTGTCATCGCATTATTGATCGCGGTGAGCTTTCCCTTTGTCAGTTTTTCGATAAAAGGCATTGGTCACAGTATCGAAATTGAACAAACCGCTTCGATGTTATTGAGTTTTGAGCAGCCAATTGTTGCCATTGTGGTGGCACTGACTATTATCATTCTACCAGCTCTGTACCTTTTTTCAGTGATCTGGTTACAACTGGTCTTGCTGTTTTCAGAACCAAAAATAAAACACCGACAAATTGCGCGCACCTTAAAACACTTGGATAGCTGGATGATGGCTGATGTGTTTATTATCGGTGCATTGGTGAGCTTGTTCAAAATTGCTGGCATGGCCGATATTCAGCTGGGTATCGCCTTTTGGGCCTACGCCGTTTTTGCGTTTTTATTATTAATGACCACCCGCTCAATCGATGCTGATTGGATGTGGTTTGCGATTGCTGGCGAACCGCGCGCACCGGCGCAGACCAGAACCGGGCAAGGGGCCGCTGAACAAGGACTGACCGGCTGTCCGACCTGTGGTTTGATTCATACGCTTAATGAAAATGGCGATAATCATTGCATCCGTTGTGGTGAACCTCTGCATGCACGCGCACCTAAAAGTTTGCAACGAACGATGTCATTACTCATCACCGCAACTATTCTGTATATTCCAGCCAATGTCTATCCCATTATGACTACCACCACCTTCGGTCAGGAAAAAAACAGTACCATCATGGGAGGAGTGATTGATCTGATTCAACATGGATCCTGGCCGATTGCACTAGTGATTTTTATTGCCAGTATTTTGGTGCCGATAGGCAAATTACTCGTCTTGTCGTGGTTATGCCTGACCGTCAATAATGCTCATCAGCTAAGCCAAATGACGCGTTTGAAATTGTATCGGATTACCGAATTTATTGGTCGATGGTCTATGGTAGACGTGTTTGTGGTGTCGATTCTGGTGGCCTTGATTCATGCCGGTGACTTAATTTCTGTCACCCCCGGATCAGCCGCTCTGGCCTTCGCTAGTGTGGTTGTACTAACCATGTTGGCAGCGATCACCTTTGATTCAAGATTAATTTGGGACAATCCTCAATCTGAGTTACGACCTATGCGGGGCAAGAAAGTATGACGGAAGATATCTCTAATACTGACACAACAGAAGAATTAGATACTGCGCGTGCCACCAAAGCATCAAGCTGGTCACCGATTTGGATTCTTCCTATTGTCGCAGTATTAATCGGTGCCTGGTTGGTTGTGGATGACTATCTTAGCACCGGGCCACTGATTAATCTGACAATGAGTGATGCTGAAGGCATTGCTGCTGGCAAAACGCTGATTAAAACACGTAATGTGGAAATTGGGCATGTTGAATCAGTGAAGCTTTCGGATGATTTGCAATACGCCGTGGTCAAAGCCCGGATTGACCCCGATGCAGCATCAACCCTGGTTGAGGACACACGTTTCTGGGTGGTAAAACCGCGTATTGGACGTGAAGGTATCAGTGGTTTAAATACCGTGCTGTCCGGCGCGTATATTCAACTTGAACCTGGTAAGTCAAAGCAGGAAAAGCGTGACTTTGAGGTATTGGATCAACCACCGGTGTCGCTGAGTGGTGATGGAATTCGTATCAGTCTCGACAGCCCTCTGGGAATTTCGTTGAATCCCGGTGACCCGGTCAGTTATCAGGGCCAGATTGTTGGTCGGGTGGAGAAAGCTGAGTTCTCGGCCAGTGATCAACATATGCATCATGAGTTATTTATTGAAGCACCCTATGATGTATTGGTAACGAAAAGTACCCGCTTCTGGTCTTCTTCTGGTGTCAATATTAGCCTTGATTCGAAAGGCTTTAATATCAACCTGGCCTCACTTGAAACCCTATTAAGTAGTGGTGTCAGCTTTGGTGTTTTACAAGAAATGGAAAATGATGAAGCGGCTGAGTCAGGTGATGAGTTCACCTTATACCCGAATCAGACCGCGGCTCAACAAGCGAGTTATGATCACTACATCGAATATGTGTTGATGGTTAAAGATACTGTGCGTGGCCTGGCAGAAGGCGCGCCTGTTGAGTTCAGAGGGCTTCGCATTGGTACGGTAGAAAGTGTGCCCTGGGAATATAACTCCAGAATGCGAAATGGTAAGGATGGTTTTGCTATTCCGGTACTTATCAGACTCGAACCTCAGCGGCTTGGCGATTTCCATGATGGCTTGGTTGAAGAGTGGAAAGAGCGTATTGATCGGCTGATTAAACGTGGTCTGGTCGCTACTTTAAAACCGGGAAATTTACTTACCGGGGCAATGTTTGTGGATATCAATATCGACAAAACACCCGGCATGCCTGAGATTAAAACCGCCATGTTCAGAGAGCGACAGGTGATTCCGACGAAGTCATCACAGCTCGCGCAGATGGAAATGAAAGTCTCTAATTTACTCGATAAGTTAAATGGTATTGATGTGCAGCCTGTTTTAGATGGAGTGAATGCTAACTTGAAAACTTCTCAGGCGCTGCTGCAAGAAGTGCAAAAACTGGCAGTCAGTATCGATAACTTTGTGAATAATCCTCAGACACAAACCATACCGGATAATGTCAATCAGACGCTGACTGAACTTAGAGAAACGCTGAAAGGATTGTCACCCGATGCTCCGGCGTATCAGAACTTATCGCAAAGTATTAAGAGCCTGGAAGGTTTGATTAATGACATACAGCCCTTGGTACGGACGTTGAACGAGCAGCCCAACGCACTTATTTTTAATCGTACTGAGCAGGCGGACCCACAACCCCCTGCTGCTCAACCATAGAAACAGGAGTCTGTTGTGAAACGATTTTTTATTGGGATGTTATTCATATTGCTGACTGCCTGTGCCAGCCAGCCTGTGACGCAGACAAATTTCTATACTCTGCCCGTGACTCAGGCGTCAGAGCTGGTGGTGTCTGATAAAACGGTTTTTATTAAACCGATTATTCTGGCTGACTTTCTGAGTAACAATGGTGTCGTTTTACAACTGGATGACATCACCATTCATTCTGCTCAATACCATCAATGGGCTGAGCCGTTAACAGATCAGTTGAGCCGCGCTTTACGGGACCGACTCCAGGCGGCACAGTCAAATTATCGGGTTGTGAACCTGCCGTCATTTGCCAAGCAAAGCACCTATCAGCTGCAGCTGGAATTTGACCAATTTCAGGGACGCTTCGATGGCAAAGCGGTGACCAGTGGTCAGTGGCAATTGATGAATACGGCTGGAGAAACACTTAAAACACAGCGATTCAGCATGACTCAAGACTTACCAGCAGAAGGTTACCCCGTGTTGGTTCGGGCCTTAGCAAAAAATCTGGATAATTTGGCAGCAGATATAGCGAAACAGTTACCCTGACCAAATAGAATGTAGTGAGGCTAATCCTTATTCACTTCGCGTTTATCAATAAACATCAAAATGATTTGCCGATCGGTATAGATATCGTTTGAACTATGCTGACGAATACCGTCGTAGAAGGCTTTGAATTTTGGATCACGTTGTTTAAAGCCTTCGATATCCTGGTTAAGTACTTGCGCCTGAAATGCCGTTGGTGCGGTATCAAAATGACGTGATGCACAAAATACCGCTGTTGATTGTCCCGTCTTCTCAGCTGCTGTTTCATTAGCAGGATTGAACAGACATTGTTGATAGTTCTGTTCTTCGGCATACACAAACGTGGTAAATAAAAGGCTGATCGTGGAGAGAAAAAGCGTGTGGACTTTCATTACGATCTCATCAAGTTAGATTTATTAAAGATAATGACTTGTGCGCAATCTAAATTGTTCCTGTCTGATGTTGGATTCCTGATTCAACCCACGCTGTGGATAGTTATCTTGCCTCCTGCTTGAGTATGACTCGTAGGTTGGTTAAAGCTTAGGCGAAACTCAACGGTGTTTTGGATTTTATAGGGAGCCATTATCAATGGCCTTACCAAGCTATGAACTGTTTCTGATGAATGAGATATTAATCGTCACTATAGAAATACATAGAGGTACTGTCAGAGATGATGACATTAGCCGTGTTTGCTGCTTTTTAAAGTTTTATATTTTTAGATGAGTCTGTACAGTACAGATTAATAGGTTTTATTTTAGAGGCTACCTTATGAAGGTTTTGGACTACTACGATAAGTTCGAATGCATTGGTTCTGATTGTGAGGATACCTGTTGTAGTGGCTGGCAAGTCAGTATCGATAAAAAAACATATCGAAAATATAAAACTATTTCCGATCAAAAATTCCGGAAAGAAGTGCTTAATAATATCGGCCCGGACAGACAAAAGGTCACCGGCGCAGAGTATAAGATCAAGCTACATGATGATGGCTCGTGTCCTTTTTTGAATGAAGACAAGCTGTGTAATATTTATAAAAAATGTGGTGAAACTTACTTGTCCGATACGTGCACAGTCTTTCCCCGCAGACCAACCAAAGTTTTTAATCAGTCACACTCCGCGCTGAGCTTAGCTTGCCCTGAAGTCACACGCCTGGCTATTTTACCTGAAGCTCCTGTACAACTAATTGATATTGATATGGCCAGTGTTCACAGCCAAAGACTACAATCAATTGAGTTAAAAATAGGCGCACATCTACCAGCTAATGCTGAGGAAACCTATGAAGCGATAAGGACCGTCTCATTCCACATCATACAAATGCGACAAATCACCCTGGACGAACGCTTATTTCTCTTGGGTTTCTTCTTAGATAAGCTTGATGCGGATTCAAAAACAAACAGTTATATTTTGATGAATCAAACCATCGTTGAATTCATCGAGGCGCTTGAATATCCGGATGAATTGCTAAACCCATATCGACAATTCAACTCAAATCCACGCCTCAAGCTTGAGTACTCTCTTACGATGTTGCTTACAGATTATCCAAGAGCGGCTAATCCTCGTTTGGCAGAGTGCTTAGACTGGTTAAATGAGGGCTTGGATATCAACTACGATGAGTTTGAGATAGATAAGATACTTGAGAAGTATCAAAGTGCTGACCAGAAATATTATCAGGACTTTTTACAAGAACGCGGCTATTTTCTGGAAAATTATTTAATCTCCCACTTGTTCCATTCTGATTTCCCTGTATCAAGCCAGCATGGTTTATTTGATAGTTACCTTAGATTAATTACCTGTTTTACCAACATTCAAACTACGTTGATAGGAATAGCCAGTTATCATCAGAATATTGATACAGCTCATGTCCTGCAATTAATACAAAGCTACGAGCGGTTTATCTCGCATAACACTAAATACCTACCATCATTGTTGAAAAAACTAGAAGAGTTGAAGTTTAATTCTTTGGGCGCAATGATGCTGCTGCTTAAGCCATGATCTAATTGTTAGTCTGTTTGTTGGGTTTCATGCTTCAACCCAACCTACGGATAGTTATGTTGGCCCCTGCTCAAATTGAGCTAATTGATCTGATGTGTGGTCCCATTCTGCTTTGCTGTTCATAAAAAGATGAGCGTCGGGTTGAATAGCTAAGCTGCTGTCTAAACAACCGGCAGGCACGACTAATAAACGGCCATTCATTTGTGTCTGCGGTATGGCTGAACCACATTTTTTGCAAAAGCTTTTTGTATGGCGGGTGCCAGGTAAGGTGTATGTATGGATGTTTTCTTGCCCCGACAGCCAGATAAGTTTGGCGGATTGAGAGAACAGATTGGAAGCATGTGCTGAGCCCGTATCTTTTCGACAGTGGCTGCAATGGCAGAGATAAAAATGTTCGAAGTTGCCTTTGATTTCAAAGGTCACTTTGCCACATAAACATGAGCCATGATGTTCCGTCATATTCTTTCCTTCGTTTTTTTGACACGGTTTGTTTCAACTACATGCTGATATTTCTCACTTTACCATTAGAGAAAGTTAAGTAGGTTGGGTAGAGCTAGCGAAACCCAACAATCGGATATCCTTTAAGGGATAAGCTTGTTCGAGCTACACTTGTCTGGAGTCATGTTTAAATTCAATCTACCGGATAATTATCTAGTTCCCACGCTGCCGCTGGGGCGTTCATTTAATTGGATTTCGTTCTTCAGCTTAAACTCTGGCTTTTTGAAGTGCCAAGTTTCGCCTTAATGGCGAGTCAGGGAAATGTTTGCCCATTTCCCTAACAACCCTAGGGCACCCCACCGTGCTGGCCTGCGGCTCCACTCGTCATAACATTGATTCAGGCGGTCGGCTAAAACTCGCTACGCTCACAAATTTGTCTGGAACAAATTTGGACGCCGGAGGCGCCGATAGGGTGAGTGGCATGGATGCCACGAATCAAACACTAGCCTCCCTCAGACCTGAATAAATGTCACTCCTCGTCAGCACAAACGAGGGATTAGAAAAGCCTCATTGTCCCGTCTATTGCCGCTAAAAATTGGCTTCATTTTATGGGTTAAGTGGGCACGTGTTTGAGCGCAGCGAGTTGGTGTCCACGCCATAAAATGCAGTGAATTTTTAGATATAAGGCAATATCGGGTGCCCTTTTGTTTGGTTCGTTTATTTTGGGCAAACAAAATAAATGAACGCCCCAGCGGCAGCGTGTGAAGTGAAAAATAGAATAGTGTTTGAGGCAATGCTCTAACTTAAGCTAGAAAACATTTGTTGGGTTTTAGAGGTTCAACCCAACCTACATTTAAAATGAGCAAGCATCTCCCTGACTCGCCATTAAGGCGAAACTAGCGTTCTACAAAGCGTTGATTGCTTTGATTCAATTCATCAACGTGGGAGCGCAATAAACGTCCCATCATTTTGTTTGGTCATTTCACGCATCAATACGCTGAAACGGTCGGTTGTACCAGGTGAAATAAACCCAATGGCATGAATTTTTGCCAGCCGTCTGCCGGATGGCAGCTTTTTATTTTGCTGAGTAATGGCATCAATCACCGGGTCGTAGCTGGAGCCGGTGTAATCATCACCAAACACATAAATGGATGTGGTGATATTGGCCTTGGCATATTTTCTTAACGCAGCGGTTAAGCCTTCTACCGGGCTGGAGTTAGAGACTGCATTCCACTTTTTAAACAATTCGATCACGCTTTTGCGTCTAGCCGGCGTGTCCGGCATCCATTGACCATCGTAGCCGGAGATCAACGATTGGCCCATATCATTAAGAATTTGAAAACCTTTCACTTGTGGGTGAATATTCAGCACATTGACGATTTCCTGAGACACTTTGCCCCAGATGTTTTTCATACTGCCCGAGGTATCGACGATAAACACCACATAGTCACTATCAACAGGAATCCCGCCGACATCTTCATCGCGGGTTTTATTGGGCTTTTGCGGTGTTCTTAATGAGGCTTGTTTTAAACGCTCTTCTACCAAACCCAGCCCAGCAATGCTTTCTGCGGTGGCGGCTTGTTTTTGATTTAATGCTTTTAGTTGCTGCTGCAAGGCTTTTGAGGCGGCAGCGGTGGATTGTTTTTGTTCCGACAGAGAAGAAAGCGCGTCGAGTTTTTGATTCATTTCCTGTTGAATCTGGCTGACAGAATTTTGTAGCGTGACTAACTGCGAGAGCATGGCACTCACATCTTCTGTGCCAGCAGTGGGAGCGACATCGACATCGGTTTTAGAGATCAAAATCAACATCACCACCGCACCAAAGCCGCAGGAAATAATGTCCAGAAATGACAGGCTGAAAATGTCGATGCCTTTATCGCGACGTCTCATGGCCAGTTACTCGCCGGGCTAATTAATAAACCATCAGAGCTGGATGCCCAGGCCCAATATTCATAAGCCGCTTCAGGATCACCTTCCAGTGGCAGCAAGATCACATTCTTTTTCGCCTGGGTCAGACCGCTTTCATTGATGGTTTGGCGGAACAGCCGTTTTCGACACTCACCGGAAATAGTTTTAGCGTTACTGGTCAGTGAACTACAGCCAGAGAATGGATTCAGGCTTTTATAGTTGGATTCACCTTTGGTGGGCAAACCATCGGTGATGACATAGATATCGCTGGGCGACAGTTTGTTAACGGTGTTTAAACCTTTCTGCAGATTCGTTGCACCGGTAGGAATAACTTGATTCAAACTGCTCATAATGCCGGACACGCTGGCACTGCTGGCGGGCATCCAGCCAGTGCCGCCTAACTGCTTGGCATCTTCACTAAAGGCGATAACGGCAATCTGACTATTTTTCGGTGCACGTGCTAATAGCCAGGCCACTACACGCTTGGTGCGTTGCCATTTAGCCGCTGAGACTTTTGCCTGATCAGCACTGCTTTTGGTTTTGATGATATCGAGTAGTTTTTCATTGGTCATCGAGGCGCTGACATCAACTAAGATCGCAATCTTACTGCCTTCCATTTTCAGACCGAGCAGGTAGTTTTCTTCGTTGACTTGCTGTGTTTCGACCAGATCTTCTTTTTTCGGCACTTTGATCTCGGTAATACTCTTCTTGAGTTGGTCGAGATTGGACTGTGCTGTTTGAATTTCACTGCTTTTATCGTTGAGATCAGCTCGCTGTTGTTGCAAGCTCTGGCTTAAAGCGGCCAGATCAATATTCTCTTTTTTCAGTTGCGAGGTGAGTTCATCCAGGCCTTTCTGGGCTTCATCTCGAGCTTGTTCCAGACTGCTGATATCTTTTTTCAGGTTCTCCGTTTCTGAGGGTGATGACTCAATATTCTGTTTAACCAGCATAAAAACCAGAATCACCGCGCCCAAACCGCAGGACATAATATCCAAAAAGGCGAGGTTTAATCCTTCAGCTTGTCGGTTTTTACGGGCCAACGAAAATCACCGAATGCGACGAAGCAAAAACTTATCACAATAATCCTGCGTATCGACGATTTGGCTGTCTTGCAGGCGTTGTAACTGATGGAATAAAAACATCAAAAAGATACTGATCAGCAAGGCGACTAAGGTGGAGTTAAAAGCAATGCCGAGACTGTCCGTCATCCCTGAGATGTCACCTGCCAATGCTTTATCGGCTTGTGATAAAGCCTGGCCGATACCGCGGACGGTACCGATAAAACCAATCGAAGGAATCGCCCAGATCAGATAACGAATCATGGTGTTTTCAGAATCTTGTTTAACGGCCAGTGCTTCCAGATTGCTTTCGATCGCATCCGACAGGTTTTGCACATTATTGGTTGAGCTGTAGCGCCAAAGAGATGAGCGTAAAGTCCGCACCAGTGGTGATTGCATACAGTCCGCTGGGATTTCAGTATCCAGCCGATGAATAATCGCATTCACATCCAGAGTATGTTTTGCTTCAGTATCGTCGGCTTGTGAATGGGCATCTTTAATCAGATCCACGCTGAACAAATACTTGGTTTTGAGAATATTTCGGTAGGCACTGAGAATCAGATAACAGCCCCACAGCATCAGAATAAAACAGATTTCCTGCTCGTAGTCTTTGATGATCACGGCAATATCGCGCGGTGCGGTTTGTCCCTGACTGACGGCAAACTCAATCAGTTGTGCTGCTTCTGGGCGAACATAACCAATGTAGAATAAATGCACGACAACGATAGAAATCAGTAATGCCGCAAAACTTTTCAGCATATCTTTCATGGTTTAAATATCCACGGGAAAGGAAACAGGGGAGTTCAGACTAATAATAGGTTTGCCGGCATAGACATTCTTCACCATCATCAATGCCAGCAGAAACAGGGCAATGGATAATACAATCACCAACGATTTTTTGAGTGTTGCCATATTAATGACCTCCGTAAACATAACGTCCCAGCCGGAAACCTAAGTCATCGCGGCCCTGACTGGCGCCATCCCGATACGACGCCCTTAATTCTGATAGTGTGCCTGAACGCCAGTTAGCGCCTTTCACAACATGTTCATCACCGACTGTTTTATCCAGCGTCTGAGTATAAACAAGCCCCAGTTTAGGTACAGTAAGTGAGTAATTATCATGTGTCCATTCACTGACATTGCCACCCATATCAAACAAACCTGACAGCTCTCTGTTCATCGACATCACCGGCGCCATGCCAGCATAACCATCGTTATAGCGTGGCACATAGTGTGTCACGGAGCCTTTAGCTGATTCATCAGCTATATTCGCCGCTTTAGGTGGAATCGTTTTGTCATTTCCCCAGACAAAAACCGTTTGAACCGGACGGCCAGCTTTTCTGGCCAACCACTCCCATTCAGCTTCTGTCAGTAATCGATAACCATCAGCTTGATCATTGATTTGCGTGACCTGATTACCATTGATGTTATACACCGTTGTTAGGCCCTCAAGCTGACTTAACCAGTTGGCATAACGCACGGCATCTAACCAGGTAACGGATGTGACCGGCAAGTTCGGATCACCTTTGTGACTATTATCAAATTGGGTATAGGCAGCATTCGTCACTTCATGCACCCCAGCGTAAAACGGGCGGTTAATCGTTACTTTGCGGATAAACTCATTGGCCCGTTGCCCTGGTTCACTGCGCTCTGCGCCCATAATGATGGTGTCGTTCGGTGTGAATAACTGCATCTCGTCACCAGTACGGGTTTTATAGCTTCTGGGCGCTTCTTGTAGCCGGGCTTGTTTTTCAGTCAGTAAATTCACCGAGACGCTGCTGGTCGATTTTGCTGTCGGTGTTATCGTGCGAGTCTCAGTACGATAGCCACCCAGACTAAAGCCGATAGTCTGTGGTAGTGCATCCAGTGTTAAGGTTAAAGGCGTTTGTCCAACAGGCTTATTATTGATGGTGACATTCGCTTGAGGCGTCGACTCTATCACCACCTTGCCCATTTCTTTTTCTAAGTTGAACTGCAGTACGCTAGTTTCACCCTGTTTAAGATTAACGCGCTTGGACTGTGAGAAATAGCCCGGTTTTTTGTAAGTCACTACGTTGTTTTGATTAGCGTCCACTTTGATGACGTTTTGTAGCGGCGTATCAATACCATTGACGGTCAGTGTGCCGCCTTCAGGTAAGGCGGTGAGATTGATTTTTGCACGCTCTGCCAGCAATCGATATTGCCTGTTTATCTGTGTGCTTGTCTGATTGATTTCGACAGAATCAGTGACGGTCTCAAAACCCGATTTAGTGATGTCGAGCTGATGTGAGCCACCGGGCAAGGATAAGGTTAAAGGTGTCTGCCCCTGTACTTTTCCATCGATAGAAACATCTGCCTGAGCGGGTGTGCTGCTGAGTGATAACTCACCCATGATGGGGGTTAAGTTAAGTGTTTCTTCAATCTTCTGCGCGGGCTCAAGGCTGTATTGCCGGGTAACAGGCTCATAAAAAGGATGGCTGGCCTTGATGGTGTAATCACCATTCTCAAATGATTGTTCAAACGTATTGGCCACTATCGAGAGTTTGTCATTGATATACCAGCGGGTTTTATTGTCTTCCAACCCAGTTTTCAATATGACTTCAGCAGGTAAGGGCTGCAAGGTGATTTGTGTCACTTTGCCAAAGCCGGATTGAGAAATCAGCTGTGTTGTCGTTTTGTAGCCTGGCGCAGAGGCTTCTATCTCAGCGGTGTCGGACAAACTATATAAATGATGATCCAGTATCAGAGCGATGCCACTGTTGGTGCTTAGTTTCGCTTCAGTGCTGATGGTTTCAGGCAAGACTTGAATGGCTGTTGCTCGGGAAGCAATCAGTGTCGCAAAAACAATACAGGCAACAACGATAAAACCGAGACTGAGCCATAACAGCATACGTCGCTGTCGACGTTTAGCAGCCTCAATTGCCTGATTAAATTCGCTCATCGGCAATCACGGTGACTTGATAATCGCTGCGGTTTAAAGGGATCTGCACTTCAATCAGCTTGGAGCGATAACCTTCGCGTTTGCCTTCAAAAGAGTAAGTGCCAGGTTTGAGTTGAATAGTCTTGCCAGTGGTTTCACCCACTTTCCCCACACCGCGAACGGAGACAAAGGTTTTACCATCGGAAATCACATTCACGTTCACCGGGGTATTTACAGCATTGATGGTGGACTTCAGCTGTTGAGCCGCTTTCGCCAGAGATGGACTCTGAGCACCAAAAGACTCAGCCTGAATCACATTGATATCAGCCGTGGCTTTTACCGCTGGATTACTCAAACGATAAGGATTTTGTAATAAGCCCTGAATATTTTGGTCGATCTCCACAATCCGTTTGGCCTGATTTAAGCGGTCGATAAGGTCTTTATTAGCTGGCCGTTCTTTTAGGGCAGCGCTTAATTCCTGTTTGGCAGTTTCCCAGTTATCGGCTTGTTGTGCCTTCTCTGCCGCGACAATATGCTGGTTGAAACGTAACTGTGACTCCAGTTGAACCAGCGCCGCTTTCACTTCTTTATTTTCAGGACGGGAGGGATAAATCTTTTCTGCCTGACTTAGTGCCTGTCTGGCTTTTTCAACCTGCTGCTGTTCAATGGCTTGATACGCCTGAGATATGGCTTGGTTAAAGCGTGACTCAGCCAGTTGCGTACGCAGCACCTGGGCGCGCTGTTTCATTTCTTCCCGATCGGGCTCGATTTTCAGTAAGTCTTCAATCAGCGACAGTTCTTTATTCGGGTTGTTTTCATTTTTAGCGACACGAATCGCTTCATTCAGCTCGACTATTTGGGGGATGTTTTCTATTTTTTTTGCCCAGGCCTGAGCATCCGCTGAATCTGCCTTGTGAATCAGCGCGTTATCAATCGCCAGACGGGCACTTTGATAATCATAATTATCATACGCTTTTTGCGCTTCCTGCATGGCTTTGTCAAAAGCCGCTTCACTGTCGGCCAGGGTTTTCTCAGCGGTCTGCGTCAGCGTATCAATGGCTTGTTTCGCTTTGGCATATTGCCCAGTGCCAAAGGTATCAACGGCGGTTTGTTCCTGACTTTTTAAGGTCTCGGCGAGTGTTTTGTCCCAGCTATCAATATCGATTTTTTCCAGCTGCGGTTTCAGCGTGTTTTCATAAAAAGAAAAAGCATCGAGATAGGCTTGGCGTAACGCGGCGATATCTTCTTCGTTTTTCGGTTCTTCGATTTTTTGTGGTGCGGGTTGTGTGTCTGACGATGCTTCTTCAGTAGGTGGTGTACTGTTAAATCGAACATTATTAAGGCTGAACAACACTAGCCCTGTCACCAGAATAAGTGAGAGAACAATAATCACGCCAATGAGCAGGCGTTGTTGTTTCGCCTGCTTGGCTCTGCGTATTTCTTCGTTGATCATGACGGAGTTTAAAGCGCTTTATCAGGTGTCGATTCAAGCTCGTACATACGTGCCATAAAGGCTCGCCATTGCTGAAACTGCTGTTCCATATTACCGGTCAGTTTGGTGCTTTGATTTTCAAACTCAACCACTTGAGGTGACATTTCCAAATCCAGTGACTGGCCCAGCTCATTGATTGCATCCTGATGGAATTTGGCTTCCTCACGAGAGGTAATACCACTGGTGATTAACACCGCACCACCAATCCCTCCGGCGATAGTGACCATATCTCTGCCTAGGTTGTTGTCATAGCGACTGCCATTGGAGCCAACGGCTACTGCTGCTGCAATCAACAACGCACCACCAATAATCTTCATCAGGCTTTTATTCTGAGCTTCCTGCTGTAGTTTCAGTTCTGTCGCGCTGGCTTTTTGCCAGGTCAGATAACTGTCGTCCATTTTCTGTGAAAAAGCGGCGTAGTTGGGTTGCAGATTATCAACAAACAATTGTTCTTTAACGCGAATCTCTTTAACACGTTCATAGAGTGGATCAGCTTCACTCGGCATACCCTTAAGCTTAATCGGCGTAGAGCTGGTATCCATATATTCATCAAAGGCTTTATCGTTAAAGCTGGCGCCGAAACGTAAGTCGGCAATATGTTTTACTGTACTTAAGTCAGATGGTTTTTGTTTCAGTAAGGCTTTGACGATATCTGCCGCTGCTTTATCAAATGCTGGGTCATACGGATCTTTATCAGTATTTCTGGGGTTTTTGTAAAAGCCATCACCGACTTCGTAATCAATATTGTCATCCAGCCATTGTTTGCCACTGGCATCGATGACATCCATATCAAATTCCACTTCCAGGCCATTTGATTCGACAATTTTGCCTAACACGTACAGATCGCCAGAAGCCGTTTTATCAGGCGTGACTCTGACTGCACCAAACTTGCCGGTATCATCCAGAGCTTTTTTTAGTTTATAAGCAAAACGATTGGCTTCTGCCCGACGCAATTCCGGCCATACGCCTTCTTTTTCATAATTGGCCGCTTTGTCAGAAAGACCGGGCGAGAATACCGGAATAACCACATCCATTTTTGGGCCGCTGTACGCCGTTTTTGACATATCTTCACTAAAGCTTGAAGACGCTCGCGGTCCAACATTCGTGCCTGAACCGGATGTAGTAGCACAGCCCGTCAACACATGCAGCATGGCCAGCAGGTAGACAAGAAACTTGGATGGCTTTCTAAAACGATCAATGTTCAACGTTCATACCCTTATATTTTCTGTATTCATCCCAGAGTTTTTTGCGTATCTCTGGGTCGGTTTCTGCCTCGGCGGCGACACGGATCTGAGCAGCAATGGCATCATCATTATCCGAGGGTGGAATATCTTCCGGAATCTTACCATTCTTAGCGATATTACCCGAGGCGGATATTTCTCCTGAACCTGATTCTGTAGACGCTTGAGAATTTGCTGCGTTAGCAGACGTTGTCTCGGTTGAGGGGGCTTGTTCTGTACCTTGCATCACGTCACTGGCTACTGACTCCGTGGCACTGGCACCACCTGCTGAGTTGCCATTTCCTGCGTCGCCACCACTGCCTCCATCTGATCCCGAGCCAGCGCCAGCACCTGAGCCATTACCACTATTAGCTGAGGATGAATTGGATGAAATGTTGATCTTACATAGCTCAAACCGATTCAGAGAATCGCTTAGTGCCTGTTCCATACGGGCCAGTTTTTCTGCTCGAGTCAACGTAGGATCATCCAGATAATCGACACTCACATTCTTACAATCCGGACCACTATTGGCTGATTCATCCGCTTGACTCAGTCCTGAATAGGTCAGAGCAATGGTCATCAAAGCGGCTAATAAAGAAAGAGAAACAGGCTTTTTTCTCATCGTTGAAAAAGCTCCCAAGATATTCACTGATTAATGATAGCTATCTTAAAACGATAAGACAGCAAAAAGCACCAATCTTTCCTGAGCAAATGCTTACGACTACACAGAGTAATCCAAGCACTGATTGGATAATGACTTTTTCTCATTGCCATACGCCAGTTTGAACAGCTCATCATTCTTATATTCTGATCCTGAGTTCCCAGACTGCTAAATCTACGAGTGACTCTTAATTTTTTTCAGGGCTAACACGCCAGATGGTATTACCGACATCATCGGCCACCAGTAAGCCGCCCATTTTATCGACGACAACACCAACCGGCCGTCCTCTTGCGTCACCATCTTCATTGACAAATCCCGTTAAGATTTCTTGAGGCAGACCATCAGGCTTACCGTTTTTAAATGGCACAAAAATGACTTTATAGCCACTTAACGGCTTTCTGTTCCAGGAACCATGTTGTCCAACAAACGCGCCATTGTGGTATTTCTCCGCCAGTAAATCTGCTTCATAAAACGTCAGGCCCAGTGAGGCCGTATGTGCGCCCAATGCATAATCGGGTTTGATGGCTTTTTCTACTAACTCAGGTCGTTGTGGTTGCACTCGGGTATCGACGTGTTGTCCATAATAACTATAAGGCCAGCCATAAAAAGCACCGTCTTTAACGGAGGTCATATAGTCCGGCACCAGATCACTGCCAATTTCGTCACGCTCGTTGACCGTTGTCCAAAGTTCACCAGTTTGTGGCTGCCAAGCCAGCCCATTTGGGTTACGTAAACCGGAGGCAAATAAGCGTTTCTCACCCGTTTGCAAATCCACTTCTAAAATAGCGGCACGGTTTTCTTCTGCTTCCATGCCGTTCTCACCGATATTACTGTTGGAGCCCACGGTGGCATACAGCTTGGTGCCATCTTCATTCGCAATAATATTTTTGGTCCAGTGATGGTTAATGGGGCCACCCGGTAAATCTGTCACATGCTCTGGTTTAGCCGTGATTTGAGTTTGTCCTTCTTCATAGGGGAATCGCACAATCTCATCGGCATTGGCGACATAAAAATCATCGCCGATGAGTTCCATCCCGAAGGGTGAATGCAGATTCTCTAAAAACACATGCCGTGTTTCAGCGACGCCATCGTTATCTTCATCACGAAGTAAGGTAATGCGATCAGCACTTGGAACGGCTGCACCTGCATCTTCTAATACCATGCCTTTAATCCAGGATTTAAAGCTCCAATCTGAGCTTTCGCTCTTCGGTGCATTTGATTCAGCCACCAATACATCGCCGTTGGGTAAGACATACAACCAGCGAGGATGATCTAAATCCACAGCAAACCGGCTCACCATCAGCCCTTCAGCAACAGTGGGTTTTTCATCAATCGGCCACCCTTCTGCAGGGGCAATATTTAATGTAGGAATAAGCGATGATTCTGGCGCGACCAGGACGGGATCTGGCCCGACATCAGCTTGTGAAGCAATTTTAGACGTATCACCACAGCCCGTAAGACTGATGGCCATGATACTGATCGCGGCGCTGTACTTATAAAGGTGCTGCATCGTGTCCTCCTTTGAGTGAAAGCGATAACTTAACTAGGTTCTGGGAGAATAAATATTTGAGTCTAACAATATTGCCCTTACCCATGACTTGCTTTGGGTTAAAGGGGATTGCTTGAAATAGGTCAATATGAACGCCATACAAAAAATGACCATGGAATTCTTTAATAATTCACATTGTCATAAAAAGCGGTTTATTCACCTTTCAAGGAGATAACATGCAAATTCAGGTAAATACCGATCGCCATATTCCAGGTGACGATACGCTCACTGATTCGATTCGTGAGGAATTACAACACGCCCTTAAACGCTTCGATGAACACGTCACCCGAATCGAAGTTCACCTAAGCGATCAAAACAGTGAAAATCGAGGCGGAGCCGATGATATTCGCTGCCTGATTGAAGCTCGCATAGAAGGCCATCAACCCAATGTGGTTACCCATGACGCCGCCTCTGTTAAACAAGCATTTACCGGGGCAACCGATAAAATCAAACGTGTACTCACCACCACAATTGAACGCATGAAATCACACTAAGAAAGTCGTTTCTATCAATCAAAAAAGGCCAAACAACGCAATGTGTTTGGCCTTTTTTATTCTGAATCCCAAGGGCATGTTATAAGGCGACCTGCGGTGAATAATGAGACTAATCACCGCATAAAGTGCGGTAAATAAATGTATGTTGGCTCAGCTTGGTTAGCTGAAAAAGTCTTAAAGTTCGATTCATAAGTGCCTATCTATATTATTGCCCTTTTACCAAAGGGCATCTTTACTCCTACTGATAATGCTGTTGAGAAATTAGCAAATGCTCTAGATTTTCCCATTTTTGTTGTGTGCCTTAAAGCTAAGCTGACTCGATAAAATTTGGCAATAAAATTAAGGCGATTGGAATGCGAATGCTTTAAAAGAGGAATCAAGAGCATAGCAGTGTTAGGCAAGTTGGCTGCCCCTTTGATTTTCTTCTTGATTTTATTATTCGTGCATTGATATCTTGCGATTAATTTAAATTGTTATTTATAAATCGATCGATATGGGCAATTCTCTATTTTCTAACGGAAAAACAGGCGAAAGACCATTACAAAGGGACATAAATGGGCAAATGGAAAATATCTCTTCTAAAGAGACCAGTGGTGCTGGGGATGGCACTGATAGGCGCAGCATCAATTACTTCCACTGAAGCGTTTGCAAAAAGTGCAGGCTGTACGGCGTGGAATTTTAACGGCAGCACAAACGGTGTAAGTGGTTCGACTTCGGCGTTCGAAGTAAACGAAATGCCAAAGGTCACAATGACAAACAACAATGGCGTCGGTATACCTTATGTTTTTACCTATACAGACAGCGCCAACGGAAACCAGGTGATCACGCGAAACGGCACAGTCAATGCCAACGATACAGTGACCACAACAATTACCATCCCACGCGACACGACCGGCGGTCGGTTAAGCGTGCTAATTAATAACGGTGTCGTTCCGTCCCTCTCATTGGCCATATCCTGCGACGAAGCGGTAGCCCCAACTCCCGGAACACCCGAAAAAACCCAGTCCACAACATCTTCAAGCGTTGTATCATCTGTGTCGCGCTCTCAGACGGCCGTGATCTCACAGAATATTGGTGCTCGACTTTCCGCTATTGGCACCCCGGCTGGCGCCGCAACGGGCGGATCGACCCCCAGCGGCGGGATTGGCAGAGGTACCATCGGAAACAGTAGCGACAATGATACAAATGCTAATTTTATCTTTGACCCGGATTACCACCGCAGTAACAACAGCCTGACCGACGGTGATAACGGCCTGCGCCGTCTCGCGATGATGGGCAGCTTCGACAGCTCCACCGGCCAGGGCATGCACCTGCTTGGCCTTGGCCCGACCGATCAGGGAAATAGTGGCGGCGCAAGTGGCATTGACGGACGGTCTGCCTTTACCACAACCACACCCTTTACCGTGTGGGGCCATGGCTCCTTTACCTCGGTTGATAACGACTATGTCAATGGCACCACCGACAACCGCTATAACGGTGATGTCTGGGGCTATAATATCGGGCTCGATTACCGGTTTACCGATGCCCTGATTGCTGGTGTATCACTTGGCTATAACGACACCGATCTGACTACGTCATTCAACAATGGCAGCTATAAGGAAACCGGCTGGGTTGTCTCGCCCTATGTCATTTATCGTCCAATTGAAAACCTGACTATTGCTGGGGAAGTCGGATATGGCATGGGTGATATTGATGTGACGCGAGATAACGATGCGGTATCAGGCAACACAGAATCCGACATGTGGTATGCCGCATTCACTGCGTCTTATAAGGTCCGCCCAATGGACACTTTGCCGGCATCGATCACCTCGTCCCTGGCATTGATCGCGGCGCGTAAAACCGTCGATGGCTATACCGAAAGTGACGGCACAAACAATGCGACAATCCGATCTAACACTCGTCAGATCAAACCGTCGATCGAGGCCGCCTATGACTTCAACCCGACCCAACATTTGACCGTCACACCGTTTCTTGAAACCGGCCTGATTTATGATTTCACCGATGAAATCAACAATGACAAAACTGCGTTTAATATCGGCGGCGGTGTGCGTTTGTCTAATACCTTGACCGGGCTCAATGCCGCGCTGGAAGGCAGCTATCTTGCCGGACGGTCTGATTACACCCAATACACCATCGGCGGTACTGTGACTTATGGCTTTGCCCTGAGGGGGCAGGATGGACGTGCAATGGGGATTGTTACACCGTTCTTTACCAGCAACCTCAACGAATATGGCAATCAGCGTATGCGTACTGGACTTCGCTTTAACACCGGCCGACTGACCAGCGAACTCGCACTTAGCCATATGATGTCGCTGGCTAATGACGATGACAACCACAACAGCGATACAAGTGCTATTGAAATCACCATGTCATTGCCGCTCTGATCGCAGATCGCAGCGGGATCAATCAATACCCTCAAAGCAAACGCTCCCGGCATTCCCGGGGGCGTTTTGCTATCTACTGAAATAAATCATAGTGTCAGCCAATATGATAATGAAACAAGAATTAAACTGACTGCTCCCTTGATTCTTAGCTTTGTTGTAGTATTCAAAAATCGCGACATAACTAACTAAAAGGAATTAGGTAAATGGGACGTCTAAGTGAAGAGCAGTTTATTGAGTTGGTACAAAAAGCTGAGCGAGATTCATTTAAGAGCCCGGGTAAATACAAGCTTCAATTAGCATTATTTGCATTGCTGGGTTATGTCGTTATTTTTTCAGTGCTGTTTGTCTTGATTGTTCTGGTGGGCGGCACGGTGGGCATCGCGCTGTTGAGTAGTAGTATTTTCTTACTATTACTTAAGAAGAAACTGATCTTTATGATTCTCGCTGCAATTTGGGTTTTTCTTAAAGCGTTGTGGGTGAAGTTTGAGCCACCTACGGGTTATCGTTTAGAAAGGAATTCGTATCCAGCGCTTTTTAGCGAGATAGATCAGTTAACCCGATCATTGAAGTCATTAAAAGTTCATCAAGTATTGGTAACCGATGAGTTAAATGCAGCTGTAGTACAAAGCCCTAAATACGGCATTTTTGGTGGTCAGCGGAATACCTTGATTCTCGGTCTCCCTTTGTTATTGGCTTTATCTCCCACAGAGATGCGTGCAGTGCTTGCCCATGAGTTCGGCCATTTATCAGGTAATCATAGCCGCTTTTCAGGCTGGATTTACCGGGTTCGTATTACCTGGAGTCGCATCATGAATTCTTATGAAAATACGGATTCATTTGGGGCATCGATGATGCGATCATTTTTTGATTGGTATGCCCCAAAGTTTTCCGCCTATTCATTTGCTCTTGCTCGTAATAATGAATACGAGGCAGATGACATTTCAGCTGAACTTACATCACCAGAAACGGCTGCAAAAGCCTTAGTTAATGTCTATGTTTCTGCGCCTTATATTGAGCAGGATTACTGGAGTAAATTGATCAAAAGCGCAGATGATAGCGCTAGCCCACCGAAGACCCCGTTTAAAGATTTGGCTAATTTTTTAAAACATAGCCCCATTACACGAGATGAATTTGTAAAACGTATTGAAAAAGAATTAGAGGTTAAAACGCATTATTCAGACACCCATCCAAGCCTGAATGACCGGGTGAGATCCTTGACCAGTGAATTTGTTATACCCGAGCCAGTTAAACGCAATGCCGCTGAAGTTTGGTTGGGCGATCGTTATCAAGCGGTGTTAACTCACTTCGATAAGAAGTGGTATGAGGATAATCGTCAGCCTTGGAAAAACCGCTATGACTACGTACAAAATGCCAGAGCATCCATTGTCGATTTCAAATCAAAACAGCCTGATGAGTTAACCGATGATGAGTTATGGGAATACGCCAGTTACACGAATGAGTTTGAAGATGCTGAAGTAGCCTATTCTCTGTTTAGCCTTTATCAAAAAAGACATCCTGACAGTATTGGTGCTGCTTATTATGTTGGTAAATACTTGCTCGAAAACAATCGTCCAGAGGGGCTTTCACAATTAAGAGTGGCCTTTAAAAGTCCAAACTTATTAACGGAAGTAGCTAATTTAGGCTACACCTTCCTCATAGAACAAGGTGAACAGGACAAAGCTGAAAAGTGGTGGCAAGACGCCGCCGATGCATATAAATTTCACCAAGAAGTGTATGAAGAGCGAGAAAATATCTCCATCGATGATCACTTTAGGTGGCCAGAAATCGGCGATGAAACACTTGCGCAGCTGAAGAAGCGATTAAAGTCTCAGAAAAATGTTGGCTCAGTCTGGCTAGCTGAAAAAGTCTTAAAGCTGGATACGTCTGTACCCGTTTATATTATTGCCTTTTCACCAAAGGGCATCTTTACTCGTACAGATAACGCAGCACAGAAATTAGCAAACGCTTTAGATTTGGATTTCCCGGTTTTTGTTGTGTGCCTTAAAGGTGACTCGAAAGAATTTGGCAAGAAGATTAAGGCGATTGGAAAGCGGATACTTTAAAAGTGGAATTAAGTTATAAGTGCTTAGAATTCATGATTAGCACATTGCAGGCATGTAATTCCCTCGTTTCTCCACATTTCGACTACACATGCTCTATCGTCAACAACAAATAAGGGTTCAAAACCTTCACTTCGCAGTGAGTTTAGAATCTCTTTTTTCACAATAACATCAGACCTTCGATCACCTTCTTTACGCATAAGAATACGGTCTGGAAATATTTCATATTTTGATAGCCACTTATTGGTAATTTCTCTAAAATTTTCAGGCCGAGCCGTTACTACAAAAATCTTATTTTTGTTCGCTTGTTTAAGATTGTGAAATAGTTCCACTATTGGCTTATTAGGTATGTCTTTTGATTGTTCAGCAAAAAACAAATCCCATTTTTTATTTCCATTAGAAACGTAATGTTGCCTGTGTTCGTTGTTAGCAAGAGTTCCATCAAGATCAAACAAAATTACTGACTGATTCATCAAGAATTACCTGATTGATTTGAGAGTATGAGATTGGAAATCATTAAACGATTCATTTTTATCAAAGCTATGGAAGAATTATTCGATAAATACTGCGTTTTGAATAGAGTACAGTATTAACAACACATTTATGATCATTAGTTGTATTATGTAATAATATCGTAACCAATATGAGTTTATTAAATTAAGGTCAAGGATGAGATATAAATGTACATATATTGACTTATTCTCCGGTTGTGGTGGATTGTCATTAGGGCTATACAATAGCGGGCTTTGGAAAGGTATTTTTGCTGTAGAAAAAAGTCCTGATGCCTTTGCTACACTCAAATACAATCTTATCGAAAAAAATGCTCACTTCAATTGGCCAGACTGGCTCCCTGTTTCAAATCATGACATCAATAATCTAATAAAAAAGTACACGGATGACTTAATAAAACTTCAAGGGAAGGTAGATCTAGTTGCAGGAGGACCCCCTTGCCAAGGTTTTTCTACTGCTGGTAGAAGGCATGAAGACGATAACAGAAATAAACTAATAGACTCCTATATAAAATTTATTCGCACAGTTCAACCTCGAATAATTTTTTTTGAGAATGTTAAGGGCTTCACTCAGAAATTTGACAAGAATAAAGTTAAAGGTCGAGTTTATTCAGAATATGTGCAGAAGGCTTTGTCACGTAGATTAGGAAACTTCAGCGGTTATAATGTTTATGGCGAGCTTGTAAACTTCGCTGATTATGGAGTACCCCAAAAGCGAACTCGATTTATCTTGATTGGTATTAGGAAAGATATAAGCTCCAAATATTCTCCAAAACACTTTTTTCGGATGTTAAAAACGAATAGAGAGCTGTTTTTGTCTTCAAAAGGTTTGTCTATTAATAATACTCTCGAAGATGCAATCTCAGATTTACTGCAAAAAAATAATGAGACTGCATCTCCTGACACAGCCAACTTTACAGCAGGGAAATACACAAAGATTAAATCGCCTTATCAAGCTTACATTAGGAATGGTAGCGATAATGCAAAATTACCTGATAGTCACAGGTTTGCTAGGCATAGTTCAGGAACTATTGAAAAATTCAACTATATACTCAAAAACGCACAAAAAAATACTACATTATCTGAAGAGCTTAAGAGTAAGTTTAACCTTAAAAAGAGAACTTTAATTCCATTAGCGCAGGATATGCCTTCCGCAACACTTACAACCTTGCCAGACGATTATCTGCATTATTTAGAGCCTAGAATTTTTACCGTTAGAGAGTATGCAAGAATTCAGACATTCAAAGATTGGTACGAATTTAAAGGCAAATATACTACGGGAGGAAAACGAAGAAAGATGGAAGTACCAAGATATTCCCAGATAGGCAATGCGATCCCCCCATTATTTGGAGAACAAGCGAGCATCGTTATAAGAGAACTGATAAATAATGGCTGATAAGCTTCAGTTCAGAGTTAGCTCGGCACTAAAAAGCATTATTGGAAAAGATCTAATAACTGATGATTTTGTTGCCATTTTTGAGCTTGTAAAGAACTCATTCGATGCTAATGCAAAGCGTTCAGACCTTATATTTAATAATGTAAACGTAACAGATTCTTCCAGTTCTATTATTATCAAGGATGATGGTAAAGGAATGGATCTGGATGATATTAAAAATAAATGGCTATTTGTTGCGTATTCTGCAAAAAAAGAAGGCACGGATGATTACAGGGATGAAATAAAGTCAAAGAGAATTCAAGCTGGAGCTAAAGGGATTGGGAGGTTTTCTTGTGATCGCTTAGGAAAGAAATTAACAATCTATTCACGAAGAAATTTAGAAGAGAGAATTTCAAAACTTACCGTTGATTGGGGGGAGTTTGAACAAAACATACATCAAACATTCGAGAAAATATCTGTCAATTATGAGCTTGTTGACGAATGTGAATATGACCTGAAAACTGGAACTGTTCTCGAGATCTCAGATCTGAGAAGCTCATGGGATGCTAAAAAATTAGTAACCTTACGTCGTTCTCTTGAAAAGCTTATCAATCCTGCACAAAACAATGATGTTGAGTCATTCGTCATTTATCTTCAAGCTGATGAGTTTAAACCCCACGATGAATTGGCTATATCAAATGAAAAAGAATTTGAAGTCATAAACGGATACATCAAAAACTTCTTATTTGAAAAGCTCGAATTGAAGTCAACAAAAATTGAAGTTGAAATTGCTGAAGATGGTCAATCAATAATAACTGAGCTTTTTGATAGAGGAAACTTTATTTATAGGATGGTTGAGGACAACCCCTACCGTGATGAGAATTTGTCATTAGCTGATATCAAAGTATTTTTGTTTGCTCTCAATCAATCTTCTAAAACGACATTCTCACAATATATGGGGGTAAGGCCAGTACAGTTTGGCTCAGTATTTGTTTATAAGAATGGATTTCGTATTCACCCAATAGGCGAAATCGGCAGAGGAGATGTTTTTGGACTTGATGGAAGAAAACAACAAGGAACTAGTCGCTTTTTTGGGACGCGAGATCTTATTGGTCGAGTTGAAATAAACGGCGAAAATGACCTTTTTAAAGAAGCATCAAGTCGTGATGGCGGTTTAGAAAGGAATGATGCTTTTTATTTTTTACGTGATTTTTTTATTGAACATGTATTAAAAAGGCTGGAACGGTTTGCAATAGGTGTTGTGAAATATGGTGCTGTAGAAGAGTTTGACGTATCAGATTTTTCCTCCCAATTTCCGACAGATAAGGCTTTAGAATTTATCGAAGTATTAACTAAGAGTGAGACCATAAATGATATCGAGTTTAACCCGGATATTTTTGATGTTATCAGTAACGCATCTGAAAAAAGTTTAACCACCCTACTGAAAAATCTATCAAAAATTGTTCAAGCCTCAGAAAATCCTGAACTCGAAAATGAAATCAATAAAATTGAAAATAGATTACATCAATATTCTCTAGCAGCGAAAGATGCTGAAGAAGAGGCAAAAAAAGAAAGAGAGAAAAGGAAAAGAGCTGAAAAATTAGCTAGAGAGCAAGAAGAAAAAGCTAAGAAGGCAGAAAAAGAAGCTCAAGAGGAAAGAGATAGGAGTGAGAAAACTACTAAAGAGTCAATCTTTCTCCGATCTATGGTTACATCTGATATCGAGAATATCATATCGCTTCATCATCATATTGGTATTGCTGCTGGAACAATTGAGAATTATGTAAGAGGTGTAAGCAAGAAAATAAGAACAGGTAAACCTGTTACTGCTGAAAATTTTCTGCAAGTTCTGGATGAAATTTCATTTGTTGCACGTCAAATTTCGGCAACTACACGCTTTGCGACAAAAGCCAATTTTAATTTAGAGGCCGAGCTCGTTGAACAAGATATATGTGATTATGTTGAAGAATATGTATTGAATATCTGTTCTGGTTTAATAAAAATTTCAAATGATGTTCATACGAATCTTAATTTTCATTGGCAAAGTAGTGTAAATGATGGTTACGTTGTTAAGTTCAGACCACTTGAATTGGCAATGATCATCGACGGCTTGATCAGTAATGCGGTAAAAGCAGGCGCAAAGAATATGTACTTAATGGCTGAGAAAATTGGTGATGATGAATTATTGTTAAAAGTTTCTAATGATGGTCAGAAGCTCAAAGATAATATAAAAAGTAGTATTTTTGATATGGGATTCACAACAACCAATGGCTCAGGTTTAGGACTTCATCATATCAGAAACATTGTCAGAGAAATGAACGGTTCAATTTCGTTATCAGAAAATATTCCTGAAGAGGTAGGAATCGAGTTTTTAATTAAATTTACAAGGTAGTTTTGATGAACTTAAGAATTATATGGATAGATGATTCTCAAATTTGGGTTCGTTCTGTCAAAGAGAGCATTGAGGAAGCATTTACTAACAACGACCTTACGCCAGAAATTCTTGAGTTTCAGAATACTGATGATGCATTTGTTGAAATATTAGACAGTTATGCTGATTTAATCCTTGTTGATTACAATTTACCTGGACAACGGAATGGAGATGCACTCATTAACGATCTGAGGAAAAATAGGTGTTTTGCTCATATTGTTTTTTATTCACAGGATGTGGCAAATCTGACAATAGTTAATCCAGATAAACATTACCTTGATACTACTCCCAGAGATGACATTTCAGATAGGATGGAGATTGTAGCAGAACAGATCTATAGAAAATATAAGCATCCGGCTTTTATGAGAGGTATGCTCCTTTCAGACTTTATCGACCTAGAAAATTTGATGGAAACTCTTATATCTCAGTTTTTTAAGAGTGAGGCTGAATTTTTTAGAGAGAATATTATCTACAATGGCGGGGAGAGTTATTCTCTAGCAACTAAGCAGAAGTTTATTAGTAGGATTTTACGAAGTCAGAAAATTGATGAAGCTGACATAAGAGACAATATTGATAATATTGGTTTCTCTGCTAATAGCTTTGCTACAAAAATTATAAAAAAACGTAATGTTTTGGCCCATGCGCATCCAGAATATGATGATAAAACAGGAAACATAATTCTGATGAGTAGTATTGATCAGGTTGAGTTTACTGGTGAGTGGTTTGATGAAACTCGTATAGATATCTATAAATTCAAGAAAAAAATTCGACAGCTTTTGAGTCTTGAGCTATATAAAATTGTTAATCCATAACTAGTTTACTCACATAAGAAATCAATAGTGTCAGAGCGTTTGACTTCAAATCATGACGAGGAATCAATAGTGTCAGAGTGCTTGATGCCTATCATGACGAACAGCTGTAATGTGATACGCCACCAATATCACTCAACTCTGTTGGCATAAGCCGATAATATTTTTCTTCGATGTCTTTTGATTGTTCGGCGTAGGGTTGTGTCATCACTTCCTGTAACTCACGAAGAAGTGTGTACTCACCTTCGGCGGCTTGTTTATAAGCTGCAACGAGTTGCCACTCTCGCAAAATATATTTCGGATTGACCTGTTTCATCTGGCTGGAAATTACTTCACGTGAACGAGTAGGGTTTTTGTCATTGATGCCTACCAGCGTTTGCCATTTATCAAGCCATGCTGACCAGTGTTGCTCAATGTCCTGAGCGTTTGGAGACGTAGAGTTAATGCCATTTTCAGAAGCATTCAGATCACCATAAAAGCTTTTCTTCAGTGGCTCGATACTGTCAGGCAACTCTGAGAGCTCACGAAAGAAAATGGTGTAGTCGACAGGTGTCAGAGTCATCAGGCTGATGAGCTCGCTGAATAATGCTTCGTTATAATCCTCAAGCCCGAGTTTAGCTGCCCACATCTTTTCTAATTGTGTTTGGATGACGTTAGCAAAACCCTGTTGAACCTCTTCAAGCTCTGAGAGGTAATGCTGATCGCCCTTAAGCAAAGGTTGTAACGCTTTACAAAACATGGCGAAGTTATAAGCTGCCGCTGTGGGTTGGTTAAAGAATGAGAAATGGCGTCCACCGCCGATCCATGGCTGATATAGAGGATCAAACGTTTCACAGAAGCCAAAAGGACCGTAGTCCAGTGTAAAGCCGCCGACAGCGCAGTTATCACTATTGAAATTGCCTTGGCAATAACCGACACGTATCCAGTTAGCGATAAGCGAGGTGAGGCGTTCACGAAACGCCTTAGCAAGTAAAATGACTTTGGTTTTGATATTCAGGTTGGTATCGATAACGTCAGCATATTCTCGATCGATGACGTGCAAAACGATCTTTTCCAGTTCATCCATGGCATCTTCATGTGCATGATTCACAACACGACGAGCAAATAGTTCAAGTTGACCCACCCGAATAAAGGAGGGGGCGACGCGGGTTGAGATGGCAACGGGTTCATTGATAATAATATCCGGTTCAGCTGCTGTTGAACCCTCCGAATACCAGGGCCGTCTGACCTGTTCGGTTGTTGAGGCATACAAACTTAATGAACGTGATGTGGGCACACCGAGTGCGTGCATGTGTTCTTGAGCAAGAAACTCTCTGATGCTGGATCGTAAAACGGCTCGACCATCTGCACCCCGACAGTAGGGAGTTCGACCACCACCTTTTAACTGCATTTCCCAGCGTTGGCCTTTGATAACTGCTTCCAATACAGAGATTGCTCGACCGTCACCGTAGCCATTACCGGTTTGGAACGGACACTGTTGAGTGTATTCCGTACCGTAAATGGACAGGGCGTAACCCGTTGCCCAACCGACTTTGCGAATAGGCTCGGGAACGTAAGTGAGATCGCCGGAAAACATTTGAACGAAGTCGTTCGAAGTCGCCAGGCTGTCAGCGAAACCCAGTTCATTGAAAAAGGTTTTGCTGTGTGTGACGTAAACAGGATTCTCGATTGGCGTGGGCTTTACCAGAACATAATGTCCCGAGAAAACTTGTCTTGGAGAGTGATCTTCGCCATTTACCGTTGCATCAGGATCACGGTTAAGTGAGTCTATGAGCGAATAACTTGTCAGTTTTGCCAGGTCGTCGAGTGTCGAGACTTTTGAAGACATATTTTTGAGGGCTTATTAATAGTGTCAGATGGTTTGATTTCACCAGTATGACTGGCTTAATCAAGCGAAGTTCTACGTTAACATTTAACTGAATTTACTCAAAACGCACTAAGCAGAACGTAGCAGGGAGAAATGGAAGCAGTCGGGAAATTAAGAGTCAGCCAACTGGATTAGGCTGACCCTTATCTATAGTCAAAATATCGATGAAGCAATTACGCAGTATGAGATGAAAGAGCAATTACTGTTACTGTTTCGCTGTTAGTGCTTGTTGGACCCAGCCTTCAGCACCATCATCTGTGGTGACATAATAAAAGCCGTTCGCTTGTTCACCCATAAATACCAGACTGCTGGTTTTATCAACGAGCGAGATCGTCTCTGATGATTTGCTTGGATCTTTATAGACTTTCAGTTTGTTGATTTTAGCAACCAATACATCACCTGCTTCAAGAGCGCCGCTAGTATCTTCTGACTCATTGTTACCAAACCCCATCGTTTTGCCGAGAGAACTGACTTCTTTTGAACTGCTGCTGACATCAGAAACCGCATTTTTCAGATCACGAATACCATCCATGAAGTCTGCATGTACAACGGGTGTAATGGCAGTTAAAGTCATTGTAATTGTTAGAAGAAGGGCCTGTTTGAACATGGTTATATATCCTTATTGAGAATGATTATTTCTGTATTTTTCGGATAATAACTAATTTTGTAAAAAATCTCTTACATTTCTTAACAGTACGATTTGCAAGTCAATCACACTAACCCAATTTATTAAAAATCCAATAAGCCGGACGAATCAGTAAAAAATGAATAACTCTGTAAATCCAGGTTATCAATATATAGATCGGACTAAAGATGCCTAGGAATGGCAGATAAAGTAAAACAAAGCTCAGTCGATGCAGCAGATAACAGAGGGTGAATGGAAACCAGTGACGGTAATTGACTCTGAGTGGTGAGGTCCAGAGTTTGAGGTATAAGAACCAGGATGTTTTGTGGGCGACCAGGCCAATCACTAATGAAGCGATTAATGAAAGATGAACCCATGACGGGATAGCTGGGTGGATGCGATCATCCAGTTCTTTCGCTCGAGCCTCATTGGGCTGAAATAACGTGACGGATTTTGTTAAAACATGCAGTGGCATTAAGGCGAGTTCGAGGTTGCTGCTGTGCGGTTGGATGGCTTTTGTGGCAGAGCTGCTGTGATCAAAATGCAGGGCAGTGCGTAATTTCCCGGATGAATCAATTTCTACTGGCACAGGTGATGAGGTGTTTTTGGGAGCAAAGGCATTATAAAAATCGCCGGTTGTGAATGAATTTAAACTACCGGTATCTTTCTTTTTCTGCCAGTCTTTGGCCAATGTTTGTAAGGTCTTTTTCGGTTTATCTGAATCAAGAATAATCAGGCTGATATCTCTATCGGCAGCCACCTTTTCCAAATCCGTTACAGCGATCTTTTCTTTGCCATGCATCAGAAAGCCATTTTCTACCTTGGCTGAAATAACGAAGGTTTGTTGGCGCATTGTTTTGAGTGCATTCAGCAACTGGTTTGTGCCGACTTTATCCACGGGTATTTTTGAGCCATAGCTTTGTTTGGGCAGTGTCAGATCAGGATTATCGGCTAATTGAATCAAGCGCATATTCGCCGAGGTAACCGGCCGTTGTAACTGCCACAGTGCCGTTTTTAATGAAGACATATCGGTAATTTTGACGCTGATATGATTATCAATCAGGTTGGTCGCTGTCGGGCTGGTGCTTAAGGAATAGGTTTTGCCATGCCGTGATTTGAGTTTGATGGCAACGTCTGCGGGCAGTTTATTAAAGGCATCCAGAGAGTAGGGAAGATTGCTTTCAGAAAGTAATAGCGTGGGCTGGTTGCTGGCATCCACTGCATTTTCAGTGAATTGATGCACAGGCACACTTTTGCCATCCGGTGTTCTTGCCATCCACTGGTTTTGGCTGTGATTGAAGCTAATTTCAGCGACACTGCCTTCTGGGTAATGAGCTAATTCATCAGCAAACCGGAAAGATGAGGCGTGATGTGTGTCGGGCGCATCCACTTTTTTGCCTAACTTGGCTAAACCGGAGATCAAACCTGCTTCGGCTGGGGAATGGGCAAAAGTGAAGATGATTGTCAGGAATAGATAAAACCAGAGTGTTCTTGCAGGATAAGTAATCATTTAAGCCTCGTTCCTCTGATAATAACTAAACGACTTTTGTTAATGCTCAAACGTTTTTACTGGTGCTCGACACCAATAAAAAAGCCCCGACACTTTGCAGTATCGAGGCTTTCATATTCTTATGGTACCCAGGGCCGGAATCGAACCGGCACGCCGGATTAGGGCGAGGGATTTTAAGTCCCTTGTGTCTACCAATTTCACCACCTGGGCAACAAGCCGCACATTATAACGAAGATTTTCGATTTGTTCACTACCCTTTTTACTATTTTGTTACAGATTTGGGTAATTGGTAGTGGGCTTCGATCATTTCACGGGTCAGAATACCGTAGATTCGTTCGATCATCGGGGCGTTCTGACGGCTGACATAAAGGGCTTCTACATGATGTTCGTTCAAAGCCTGATACGCTTCGAACAGACTGGTATGTAAGGAAATTTTGTGAACATCTCGACGGGTACCAGGAATCTGCATTAAGTCGATTTCGCTATTTTCGCCCATGTCTTTGACGCTGACCGCTCTTGCCAGATCGCTGGCAGGCATCATCACGACAGGAATACGATCACGGGTGATGATGATCCATTCAGGACTATTTTTTAGGGTTTGCATCGCCATTTGAGCGTTGATCACTTGATTTAAGGTGACAAAATTACGCTGCATAGCTGCCCCGACACTGACTTTTCGTAATGCTTGTGAAATCGGGTCGTTTTGAAAATCGAGTCCGCGATAACGCAGAATGCTGACAAATAAGGCATCGAGCTTAAAGTAGTCATGAATAATCAGACTGGAGAAAACAATCGCCAACATCCCTGGCAGGATGATTTCCGGATTGCCGGTTAACTCCAACATGGCCATCAAAGCAGCAAGCGGGGCTTTAAGTGTGGCCGACATCATCGCACACATACCGATAACCGCATAAAAGGTCATGGATGAGGCATATTCCGGCATGACTAAATTACCGATATAACCCAGAATAGCACCGGCACAAGCACCGACTACCATGGTGGGGCCGACCATGCCGGCAGGAATGCCAAAACCAACACAGGCAGAAGACAGCACCAATTTAAGAATCAGAATAATCACCAGGCTGCCAATCGCGATTTCATTAGCAGAAATACTGCCAATAATGCCGTAGCCCATACCCATTACTTCGGGCACAGCCATGCCAAAAATACCCATCAAAATGCCAGCGTAGGTTGGACGTATCCAGGCTGGATGTTTACTGAATGTGCCAGAGAAAAATTGCAGACTTTTTAACGATAAAGTCGCTAAACCACCAATAATGATGCCGAGAAAAATAATGTAGGGCAGCTCCCATAAGGATTGCATTTGGGTAGCGAGATTGACGAAAACGGTATCATCACCAAAGGTCAGACGGCAGACCACCGCGCCAGTGACGGCTGCCAGAATGACTGGAATAAAGCTGGCGATATGGTATTCCATCATGATGACTTCCATCGCGAAGATCACACCAGCAATGGGGGTATTAAACGAGGCAGCAATGGCGGCGGCAGAGCCGGAAGCAACCAGAATACGTACGCTGTTATTGGGCAGTTCTAAACCACTGGCGAGTAAACTGCCGCTGGCGGCACCCAGATGAACCCCCGGACCTTCGCGACCCACAGAATGGCCGGTGATAATGGCGATACTGGTGCCGATAAATTGGCGAACCGCATTTTGCCAGGGAAGCCGGCCTTCATAGGAGGACAGCCGTTCGATGACGTGCAAAATACCGGTATTGCGTTGCTCTGCATCGAGCCCACGAAATAACAGACCAATCAATAAACCGCCGATAATCGGCATGGCAAGTAACCAGTACCACGGCAAAGAGTCATAACTATCGACTTCACCAGAAGGGAATAGCAGCATCTGACCAGAATCAATGGTCAGGCGTAACAGAATGATGGCCAGACTCGACAGTAAACCGGTGATGACCGCAAGCACATAAAGCTTTACGCCCAGTCGACCAAAGATAAAGTACTGTCGGAGTTTTTCCAGCATATTCCCTATATAACTTTGGAAAATCGCTGCCTTGCTTGTTGACTGTATTTATCAAACACCATGCAGATATTACGTATTAACAAGCGGCCAGCGGGTAAGACTTCTATAGAGTCCCATTTATACTGCAACAGGCCGTCTTGGGCAAATTGTTCTAGGTCGGCAATGGCATCTGCAAAATAGTCGCTGAAGTTGATCTGATAGGCTTTTTCAATGGCGGGTATGTCCAGGGCAAAATCACAGATAAGACGGGTGATGATATCGCGACGACATTTATCGTCCTCATCCAGCTCTACACCACGTAATACTGGCAATTTACCTGCTTTGATCGCTTCATCGTATTCCGGCAGTGTTTTCACATTTTGCACATAGGCATCACCGACTTTGCCGATAGAGGTCACACCAAAACCAATCAGATCGCACTCTGCGCGGGTCGAGTAACCCTGGAAGTTGCGATAGAGCTGTTTGTTTTGTTGGGCCAGTGTGAGTTCATCATCAGGTTTGGCGAAGTGGTCCATACCTATATATACATAACCGGCGGCGGTCAGTTTATCGATGGTGCGATGCAGAATTTGTAACTTCACTTGTGGTGGTGGGATATCGGCTGTGGCGATCTGACGTTGTGTTTTAAACAGATCAGGCATATGAGCGTAGTTGAACACAGATAAACGATCCGGGCTGGCAGCAATCACTTTGTCTAAGGTGTCGCTAAAACTTTCCACGGTTTGATGCGGCAGGCCATAGATCAAATCCAGGCTGATACTACGAAAACCTTCACGACGTGCGGCGTCTAAAATCGAGAATGTTTGTTGTTCTGTTTGAATACGGTTAACTGCTTTCTGCACTTTAGGATTGAAGTCCTGTAAACCGAGACTGATGCGGTTAAACCCCAGTTCTCTTAACAGCTTGATGGTGGCGTCATCCGCTTCGCGGGGATCAATCTCAATGGAGAACTCGCCTTTGTCATCATCTGCTAAGGTGAAGTGCTGGCGGGTTTGCGCCATCAGTTCATGCATTTGTTGATGCGTTAAAAACGTCGGTGTGCCGCCGCCCCAGTGTAATTGTTCTACCATACGGTTTGTGTCAAACAACTCAGCCTGCATGCGAATTTCTTCATAGAGATTTTCCAGGTAAGGCTGAGCATGCTGGCGGTTTTTGGTGATGATTTTATTGCAGGCACAATAGAAACAAACTGTATCGCAGAACGGCACATGGAAATATAAGGAAAGAGGACCGCCACGCTGATTTGATAAGGCAATATGCTGAGCATAAGTGTCGGCAGTAAAACCATGATGAAATTCGACCGCAGTCGGGTAAGAGGTATAACGCGGGCCAGCTTTGTCGTAACGGCGGATTAATTCGGCATTAAATTCAATCGCATCAGTCATGGTTTTGTTCCTAAATAATGTGCGCAAAGTATAACCAGCGAGGATTTGTGTTGTTTTAATATCCGAACAGATCTTGACCTGGATCAAAGCTGGCGCTGGCTACGGACTGATGAGTGGAGAAAAAGAATCGCTTTGCCTATATAAATCATCGATTTTGGTGGTTTGGAAAAGCCGTTATCTACGGTATTATTAGCCTCTTTTTTAGCATCTCCGGCAATCATCTATGAAAGTATTAGTCATCGGTAGCGGTGGGCGCGAACATGCACTCGCCTGGAAACTGAATCAATCTCCAAAATGTTCTCAAGTCTTTGTCGCACCCGGTAATCCCGGCACGGCTAGTGAAAGCAATATCAGCAATGTGGATATCAAAGTCGAAGATATCACCGGGCTGGTGAAATTTGCTCAGGACAATGCGATTGATCTCACTGTGGTCGGGCCGGAAGTGCCATTAACCATGGGTGTTGTTGATGTGTTTGAAGCAGCGGGTTTACGTTGTTTTGGTCCATCAAAAGAGGCGGCACAATTAGAAGCCTCAAAGAGTTTCACCAAAGACTTTTTGGCTCGTCATCAAATTCCAACTGCGGCTTATCAAGTATTTACTCAGGTTGATGAAGCCAAAGCCTACATTCAAGAGCAGGGCGCACCCATTGTGGTAAAAGCCGATGGTTTAGCTGCGGGTAAAGGCGTGATTGTAGCGATGACCGAAGCCGAAGCCATTGCTGCTGTAGAAGATATGCTGTCTGGTAATGCCTTTGGCGACGCTGGTAGCCGCGTGGTCATTGAAGAATTTATGACCGGCGAAGAAGCCAGCTTTATTGTGATGGTCGATGGCGAACATATTCTGCCACTCGCGACCTCACAAGATCACAAAGCACGTGATGATGGTGATAAAGGCCCGAACACAGGTGGTATGGGTGCATATTCTCCAGCTCCGGTGGTCACCGATGAAGTGTTTACACGCATTATGGCCGAAGTGATTGAGCCTACTGTGAAAGGTATGGCGGCTGATGGTCGTCCTTACACCGGCTTTTTGTATGCCGGTTTGATGATTGATGAAGCCGGTGCGCCGCGTGTGGTTGAATATAACTGCCGTTTTGGTGATCCCGAAACCCAGCCTATTTTAATGCGTTTGCAATCTGACCTTATCACCTTATGTGAAGCTGCTTTAGATAAACGCTTGAATGAAGTCGAAGCTGAGTGGGACCCTCGTGCAGCTATCGGTGTCGTGATGGCCGCAGGTGGTTATCCCGATAGTTATCGTAAAGGTGACGTGATTACGGGCATTGCCGACGCTGAGAAAAACGGCAGCAAAGTGTTTCATGCTGGCACAGCGAGTCAAGGTGATGATGTGGTCACGGCTGGCGGTCGTGTTTTATGCGTTACCGCACTGGGTAATACCGTGGCAGAAGCGCAAAAGTCGGCTTATCAGGCATTGGATCACATTAAGTGGAAAGATGCGTATTTCCGTACCGATATAGCCTACCGCGCTGTGGCACGTGAGCAGGGCTAAATTAACGGGTTAAAAAGCTAAAAAAAGGGGTTACTGGTTAACCCCTTTTTATTGAGTAACATTAGGGTATTCAATCACTGTGGTCTGAATAGAGGCGAGAATATGACAAATACTTGGCGATTACGAGAAGCGGTAAAAACCCTGAATGCCGGTGGCGTTATTGGCTACCCGACAGAGGCGGTGTTTGGTGTGGGCTGCGATCCCTGGGATGAAGAAGCCTTATTACGTTTATTAGAACTGAAACAGCGCCCCTGGCATAAAGGCCTTATCCTCATCGCATCCGACTTTAATCAGTTACAAGATTTCATTAAGCCTGTTGATGCCAAAGTGTTAGCCGAACTGAATAAAACCTGGCCTGGCCCTGTAACGTGGTTACTGCCTGTGCGTGAAGAAGTGCCTATGTTGCTAACAGGATTACATGACACCATTGCTGTGCGCGTAACAGCTCATCCACAAACCCGTGCTTTGTGTGAAGCCTTTGGTGGGGCCATTGTCTCAACCAGTGCCAACCTAAATGGCCTACGACCGGCGATGAATGTGCATCAAGTTCGCTGGCAATTACCCGAGCTGGATTATGTGTTAGCGGGTAGTTTGGGCGGCGCCAAAAAACCAAGCCAAATCAGAGATGCACAAACAGGAGAAATTTTACGATGAGTACACCGGATATTGATGCTGTTCGTGAATACCTACTTCGTCTACAAGAAAGTATTTGCAATGAGCTTGAATTAATAGATGGTAAAGCATCGTTTGAAATTGATGACTGGAAACGTGAAACGGGCGGTGGTGGTCGTACTCGTGTTTTAACTAATGGCGCTGTCTTTGAACAGGGAGGTGTTAATTTTTCTGAAGTCAGCGGTGATGACTTACCGGCTTCAGCAACGGCCAGCCGCCCTGAGTTAGCGGGTCGAAGTTTTCGCGCCATGGGTGTGTCACTCGTTATCCATCCTCATAATCCGTACGTACCAACATCACACGCTAATGTCCGCTTTTTTATTGCAGAAAAAGACGGTGAAGATCCTATCTGGTGGTTTGGTGGTGGTTATGACTTAACACCATATTACGGCAATGAAGAAGATGTGATTCATTGGCATACCACCGCTAAAGCCGCATGTGACCCTTTTGGTGAGGATGTGTATTCACGCTTTAAAAAGTGGTGTGATGAGTATTTTTACCTGAAGCATCGTGATGAGTGCCGTGGCGTCGGTGGTTTGTTTTTTGATGATCTTAATGAATGGGGTTTTGATCGCTGTTTTGCTTTTATGCAATCGGTTGGCGACAGTTATATCAAGGCTTATGCCCCGATTGTGCAGAAACGTAAGGACACCGAGTTTGGTGAACGCGAACGCGACTTTCAGTTATACCGTCGTGGTCGTTATGTCGAGTTTAATCTGGTGTATGACCGCGGCACATTGTTTGGATTACAGTCGGGTGGCCGTACTGAATCGATTTTGATGTCACTACCACCACTGGTGAAATGGCGTTATCACTGGATTCCGGAAGCCGGATCAGCAGAAGCCCGTTTATACACGGACTTTCTGCCGCCACGCGACTGGATTTAAGACTCGCCGGATAAAGCGGCGAGCTGATCCGCCTGATATTCGTTGATCAGGGGTTCAATGACTTGTTCCAGTTCACCTTCCATGATCTCAACTAGTTTGTATAAGGTCAGGTTGATACGGTGATCAGTCACACGTCCCTGAGGATAGTTGTAGGTACGGATACGCTCACTTCGGTCACCTGAACCCACCAGTGATTTACGTGTTTGAGCTTCTTCGGCTGCTTGTTTTTCTACCTGCGCAGCCATAATGCGCGCTTGAAGAACGGACATCGCTTTTGCACGGTTTTTATGTTGCGAACGTTCTTCCTGACATTCGACGACGATCCCCGTTGGAATGTGAGTAATACGCACCGCAGAATCTGTGGTGTTAACGTGCTGACCACCGGCGCCTTGAGAGCGATAGGTATCGACTTTTAAATCGGCCGGGTTAATATCGACTTCATCAATTTCATCCGCTTCCGGCAGAATAGCGACAGTACAGGCCGATGTATGAATACGACCTTGTGATTCTGTTTCCGGTACACGTTGTACACGGTGAGCGCCTGATTCGAATTTCAGACGTGAATATGCCCCTTCTCCGACAATGCGACAGATAACTTCTTTATAACCGCCATGTTCACCTTCCTGTGCATTGATCACTTCGACTTTCCAGCGACGAGACTCGGCATATTTAGTGTACATACGGAATAAATCGCCAGAGAAAATCGCTGCTTCATCCCCACCGGTTCCGGCACGAATTTCCAGGTAAATATTGCGTTGATCATTAGGATCTTTAGGCAGTAATAACTTTTGCAGGGTTAATTCGAGCTCTTCGATTTTTTCTTCTGCGGCATTAATTTCTTCTTTTGCCATTTCACGCATGTCAGCATCATCTTCATTCAGCATCAGCTTGGCATCTTCTAATGCGCTGATTGTGCGGCGATATGCGTTGAAATTGCTGACAACAGGCTCTAATTGAGCGTATTCCTGCGACAGTGATCGGAATTTATTCTGATCGGCCATGGTGTCAGGATCAGCGAGCAGACCACTAATTTCTTCATGACGATCAACGAGTGATTCTAGTTTATGTTTGATCGAATCTTTCACTTGGGATCCTTGATATTAAACAGACGCCGTGCTGCGCTGAGTAAATGGCCTTCTTCATCAAATCCGGATTGACGGAGCTGGCGACTCGGTTCATGCAGTAAACGGTTGGTCAATGTACGTGCGAGCTCAGTCATGGCCTGTTCGGCAGGCATACCTTGCTCAAGTTGTTTTATTGCTCTTTCCAGTGAATGCTTACTTATCTCTTCAGCATTGTCACGTATGGCTCTAATTACAGGAACGGCATCTTGGGTTCTGAGCCATGCCTGAAAATGATCCACTTGTGTATCGATAATGTCTTCAGCCTGTAAGGCCGCATCACGACGAGATTGTAAGTTCTCTTCGATGATTTCTTTCAAATCATCAACACAATAAAGGTATATATCATCCAATAATCCGACTTCGGCTTCAATATCGCGTGGTACGGCGATATCAACCATGAAAATCGGTTTACGTTTACGGATTTTTAAGGCTCTTTCAACAGCCCCTTTACCAAGAATTGGCAGTTGGCTGGCGGTTGAGCTGACCACAATATCGGCTTCGGCCAGATGTGCCGGCAGTTCACTCAGACTAATGGCATAACCATCGACTTGAGTGGCGAGATTATGTGCCCGTTCAATCGTGCGGTTGGCGATAATGATCCGTTTAATACCATTGTCATAGAGGTGGCGTGCAACCAGCTCAATGGTCTCGCCTGCACCAATTAATAAGGCGGTGGAGTCAGCCAGATCGCTAAAAATTTGTTTCGCCAGACTGACAGCAGCAAAGGCCACCGAAACAGGGCTGTTTCCAATCGCGGTATCAGTACGGACTTGTTTGGCAACAGCAAACGCGTGTTGAAACAAACGACCTAGAGATTTTCCAAGGGTATTGGCATTAAGTGATTGGCTATAAGCATCTTTTAGCTGACCCAGAATCTGGGGCTCGCCCAGCACCATAGAATCCAGGCCACAGGCCACGCGCATCAAATGACGAATAGCGTCGGCTTGCTGGTAGTGATATAGATAAGGGGTGATAGTGCCATCTTCCTGTTGATGATACTGATGCAACCAAGCGAGGATCTGGTTGTCAGACTCTGCATCAACACAACAGTAGATTTCAGTACGATTGCATGTCGACAAGATAACGACTTCAAGTATGGAATCATCTTCATGTAAAGTGGATAAAGCTGCTGGAAGCATGCTCGCATCAAACGCAAATAGCTCACGGATATGAACCGGAGCGGTGTTGTGGTTGATGCCATAGGTGACAAGATGCATATTAAGAAAAAGTCGTTATTAAATGCTGTTAAACTTTACAGCCATTATTACAATCGTCTGTTATTAGTGAAAACAATTCGCCATTCTATCAAAATCAAACGTTCAGGTCGTTTTAATATGGATTCAACGAAATCATTCATGATGAATGTAGGGCAACATACTAAATATTTTGCTCTGATCGGACTTACCTCACTCATTACCGCCTGTGCTGCAACCCCCGCACAGCAAAGTAAAGCCACAGTTGATGAGGCGCAAAAAGTCGTCAAAGCTGCACCGGAAGTGAAAGAGGAAAAAAAGCCCGAAGTCACTATGCCAATGTCACCTGAACTGATGTACTACATCCTTACTGCGGAAGTGGCGGGGCAGCGTGGTGAAGTCGGAGCCGCTGTCGAGCTATACGAGCGTGCTGCGGATATGGTCAAGTCGCCTAAACTGGCTGGCCGAAGTGCTCAGGTGGCAACACTTTCCCGAAACGAAGAAAAAATTAATCATGCTCTGGATCGTTGGTTGGAAGTGGATCCTAATAACGCCGATGTCTATATGATGCGCGCGCCATTTTTGATGATGGAAAAAGATTATGACGGCGCGGTTCAGGCCATCGATAAAGCATTATCTCTAGCGCCAGAGAATCAAAAGATTTATTTAGCCAGAGCGACAGAAAATCTGGCTGAAGTGGCTTCACCAGAGGAAGCGCTTGCCACACTGAAGAAGCTGGATCTGTATAAGCAAGGCCATCCTGATGCACATTATGCCTATGCTCGCTTAGCGTACTTCTATCAGCAATACCCAGAAACACTGGCTGAAATTGATCCTTTATTAAAAGCCGATCCTGAGAATGAAAGTTATCTTGTGTTGAAAGCCGATACCTTACAGCGGTTGGGCAAAACCAAAGAAGGTGTGAAACTGCTGGCCAAACCTGCAGCAAAAGAAGATGCCAGTGATGAGCTGCGTTTCACCTATGGCAAATTACTAGGTGACGACGGCCAACTGGACAAAGCACGCACTATTTTTGAATCCATTCAGGCGGATAACCCTGAAAATCGTGATGTGCTTTTTGCGCTTGGCTTGTTAGCGCTGGAAGAAAAAGATGGCGAGAAAGCCAAATCGTATTTCAGTGATTTACTAAGACTGGGCGATCCCACCAATCAGGCTGCATATTTTATGGGGATTGCTGAAGAGTTGAATGCCAATGTCGATGCCGCACTGGTTTGGTTTGCTTCAGTACCGGTGCAAAGCAGTCGTTTTGATTTGGCACAGACCCATTACATTAATTTACTGCTGGGTCGCGATGACATCGAAAAAGCCCGTGAACATCTGGCACAGTTGAGACAGCAATTACCGAATAAAGCCCTGCAGTATTACTTATTCGAAGCCAGCTTGTTACGCGACCACGGCATGAAACAAGAGGCTTTTGACTTATTAACAAAAGCCATCAAGCATTACCCAAAAAATGAAGATGCGCTTTATAGCAGGGCGATGATTGCTGAATCGATGGATAAGCTGGATGTCCTGGAAGCCGATTTAAGACAGATTCTGGCCAATGATCCTAATAATTCTCAGGCATTAAATGCGCTGGGTTATACATTGACGGATCGTACTGATCGTCATCAGGAAGCATTAAAGCTGATTCAACGTGCCTTAGAACTTAAGCCGGGTGACCCTTTCTATCTGGACAGTCTGGGCTGGGTTTATTATCGCTTGGGTGACTTAGAAAAAGCGGAAAAGTACCTGCGCGAGGCGACGGAAGCCAATCCTGATCCGGAGTTCATTGCCCATTTAGGTGAAGTGCTGTGGCAGCGCGGCAAAAAACAGGAAGCAAAAAAATTCTGGGATAAAGGTCTGCTGCAAGATCCGGACAATACCTTGTTAATTGAAACCATGCGCAGGTTTGGCCTATGAGGTTAATTTGGCTGGCGGGACTGAGTCTCTTGCTGACCGCATGTGCGCCCTTATGGCAAGCAAAAACGACTGAGTCGCCAGAACAACTTTGGCAACTGCAACAGAAAGAAATAGCCTCACTGAAAGACTGGCGGTTTCGCGGGCGTACGGCTATAACCCAAGGTCGTGAAGGCTGGAACGCGGGTATCACATGGCAACAACAAGGTGATGGTTTTGATATCAAATTATCAGGCCCTTTTTCACAAGGTGGCGCTGAGTTAATGGGTGATGCACAGCAAGTTACCTTGACGCTGGATAATGGTGAGCAATATTCGGCGCAGACACCCGAGCAACTTTTAGCCAAAACCTTAGGCTGGCTTTTACCGGTCAGTGCATTACGTGATTGGGTGAGAGGCGTGCCTTATAAAGATGCTGCAGTAGAGAAGTATCAACTGGATGAAAATGGGCGTCTTAAAACATTAGAACAAGCCGGTTGGCAGGTGGAATATCTGCGTTATGTGCCATTTAATGGTTTGGTGGTACCAGCCAAGATTTTTATCAAACACCCTGATTTGAATATTCGATTAGTGATTGCAGATTGGAGTCGAGCTGAGTGAAAGCATGGCCAGCACCGGCAAAATTAAATTTATTTTTGCATATCACCGGACGACGGGAAGACGGGTATCACAATCTTCAGACTGCATTTCAGTTTCTGGATTTTGGCGATAGTCTGTTTTTTGACACCAATGACTCAGGCAAAATCGTTCTCAAAACCGAGTTTGCAGGTGTGCCCAGCGAAGATAATCTGATTGTTAAAGCGGCAACATTACTAAAACCTTTTACTGAAACACATCATGGCGTGGATATTTCTGTCACAAAACGCTTGCCTATGGGGGGCGGTTTAGGAGGCGGCAGTTCGAATGCCGCCACAACATTAGTCGCGTTGAATAAGCTATGGCAATGCGGTTTGTCACAACAAAAATTAGCGCAAATCGGACTCAGTTTGGGAGCAGATGTGCCGATTTTTATCGCTGGTCACGCTGCTTGGGCAGAAGGCGTCGGTGAAGACTTAACGCCAATATCCCCGATAGAACCTTGGTTTGCGGTGATTTGCCCTGATTGTCATGTGTCTACTGCAGAAATATTTTCATCGGTGGAATTGACACGCGACTGTGAACCTATCACAATACCGCGCTTCCTTTCTGGGGAAGGCAGAAACGTCTGCGAAGCGGTAGTGGTAAAACATTATCCAGCAGTTGCAAATGCACTAGAATGGTTGGCACAATACGCGCCTCCGAGAATGACTGGTACAGGAGCATGTGTTTTTGCTGATTTTCAAAGTCAGCAGCAAGCACAAGACGTGATAGATAAACTGCCTTCACACTGGCAGGGTTTTGTGGCAAAAGGCTGTAATCAGTCGCCACTCACTGCAAGAGCACTGGCAGAAAAATAAGCCAGATGTGACTGCAAGATGATAGAATGAGTTTTGTCAGTTGGGGTATCGCCAAGCGGTAAGGCACTGGGTTTTGATCCCAGCATTCCCAGGTTCGAATCCTGGTACCCCAGCCACTCTTTTGTTTTTTTGATAGAAAACTCGGCGCCTCTACCGTGACACAAAACCGACTTCTCCAGTTACAACAACGAACAGCCGACAGCCGTATGATGGTATTCACTGGTAATGCCAATCGTAAGCTGGCTCAAAGCATCGCCAATTTCCTCAATATTTCTCTTGGCAAAGCCACGGTAGAAAAATTCAGTGATGGCGAAATCATGGTTGAAATTCTTGATAACGTACGTGGTAAAGACGTCTTTATCGTTCAACCTACCTGCATGCCAACCAATGATCATCTGATGGAATTGATGGTGATGACCGATGCCATCCGTCGTGCATCAGCAAAGCGTATCACGCTGGTTGTGCCTTATTTTGGTTATTCACGACAAGATCGTCGTCCTCGTTCAGCGCGTGTAGCGATTACCGCGAAAGTCGTAGCGAATATGCTGACTGGCGTTGGCGCAGACCGCGTTTTAACCGTCGATTTACATGCCGACCAAATCCAGGGCTTTTTTGATTGTCCTGTTGATAATGTTTATGCCTCACCGGTGTTATTGGGTGATATCTGGAAGCATAAATACGAAGACCTAGTCGTCGTCTCGCCTGATGTGGGTGGTGTGGTCAGAGCGCGTGCCTTAGCAAAACATCTTGGTGTTGAATTAGCCATTATCGATAAACGTCGTCCCCGCGCTAATGAAGCCAAAGTGATGAATATCATTGGTGATGTAGATGGCCGTGTCTGCGTGTTGATTGATGACATGGTGGATACTGCCGGTACATTATGTGCAGCCTCTGCTGCCCTAAAAGAACATGGCGCTACCCGTGTGGTCGCCTACACCACACATCCGGTTTTATCTGGTCCAGCTATAAAAAATATCAGCAACTCGGTACTGGATGAGCTGGTGGTAACCGATACCATTCCATTGCAGCCACATGCGCAGGAATGTGAAAAAATTCGCGTGTTAAGCATTGCAGAAATGCTGGCAGAAGCGATGTACAGAATTAGTAACGAGGAGTCAGTCAGCTCCTTGTATATGGATTAGTCAGCTACGGCCGACTTTTACGTGCCGAACCTGGTCGCGGGGGAGGCTTACGCCGCTTAAAAAGCGGCATTTTTGATGGGCAAAAGTTCATTATTTTTGGAGAAAAAAATGGAAAACTTATTTGAAGTACAAGCTGAAGCGCGTACTGATGAGGGGAAAGGTGCGAGCCGCCGCCTTCGTCATGCGGGTAAAGTACCAGCTGTTGTTTATGGCGCTGAAAAAGAGCCAGTTTCGATCTCTTTAGATCACAACCAATTCATTCGTCATTTAGCTGAAGAAGCATTTTATGCTCACATTCTGACGCTGAACATTGGCAAGAAAAAAGAGCAAGTTGTATTAAAAGACCTGCAACGTCATCCTGCCAATGACAACAAAATCATTCACGCTGACTTCCTGCGTGTTGATGCAAAACATGAAATGACAATGACTGTTCCTCTTCACTTCATCGGCGAAGAAAAAGCCGTAGGTGTGAAAGCCGGTGGTGTGGTTTCTCACGTGATGACTGAGGTTGAAATTGCTTGTTTACCAGCTGATCTGCCAGAGTTCATTGAGGTAGATATCAGCAAGCTGGAATTAGATCACGCTATTCACTTATCAGAACTTGTTCTGCCTAAAGGCGTTAGCTTACCTGCACTGTCACACGGTCAGGAAGAGCATCTTGAAGAAGGCGAACGTTCTGCTTATGACCAAGCAGTGGTCAATATTCATATGCCTCGCGTACATTCAGTGGATGATGAAGCTGAAGACGCAGAGGGTGATGAAGAAGCAACTGAAGAGTAATCTTTAGATGGGGAGCTGGATCATCGCCGGTTTAGGTAATCCCGGCTCCCAGTATGAAGGAACCCGGCATAATGTCGGGTTCTGGCTTTTGGACCAGCTTGCTCGTGATCTCGGGGTGAACTTCACTGTTCAAAACCGATATCACGGGGAGCTGGTTCAATGCTCTCTAGATGGTCATAAAGTTTTTTTGCTCAAACCACTGACTTTTATGAACAGAAGCGGTCAGTCTGTTGCCCCATTAGCGAATTTCTTCAAAATTCCGTTAGAGAATATTCTCGTTATTCACGATGAATTAGATTTGTCTCCCGGAACCGTTAAACTGAAACGCGATGGCGGTCATGGTGGGCATAATGGACTCAGGGATATTATTGCTCAGACGGGCGGCAAGCAATTTCTGCGTTGTCGTTTGGGGATAGGGCATCCAGGTCATAGCAAGCTGGTTTCTGATTATGTACTCAGTAAACCCTCTCCGACCGATCGCCAACAGATCGAGCAAGCCATCGATAATGTTTTACGTATTTTGCCAGAGGTGTTATCCGGAAATATGGATAAGGCTATGAACTGGCTACATTCACAATAGGATTTCTCATGGGATTTAAGTGCGGTATCGTCGGTTTACCAAATGTTGGCAAATCAACCTTGTTTAATGCATTGACTGAAGCCGGTATCGATGCGCAGAACTATCCTTTTTGTACAATTGAACCGAATGTTGGCATCGTACCAGTCCCTGACCCTCGAATGGATAAGCTGGCTGCGATTGTCAGTCCTGAACGGGTTCTGCCAACCACCATGGAGTTTGTTGATATTGCTGGCTTAGTTGCTGGTGCTTCAAAAGGTGAAGGTTTAGGTAATAAATTCCTGGCCAATATTCGCGAGACAGATGCGATTGCCCACGTGGTGCGTTGTTTTGAAGATGACAATATTGTCCATGTGGCGGGTAAAGTGTCGCCTTTGGATGATATTGAAGTGATTAATACCGAGTTGGCGCTTGCAGACTTGGAAAGTGTTGAAAAAGCCATCACTAAAACCACACGTGATGCAAAAAGCGGTGATAAGACGGCGAAAGCCAGATTAGAGCTACTCACACAAATGCGTGATGAGCTGGATAATGGCAAACCTGTTCGTGCCATGGGCTTTGATAAAGAGCAACTGGCTTTGATTCGTGACTTACACCTGCTGACAATCAAACCCACCATGTATATTGCCAATGTGTCTGAAGATGGCTTTGAGAATAACGCAGCTTTAGATGCCGTCAAACAATTCGCTGAGCAAGAAAATGCTAATGTCGTCGCGATTTGTGCGGCGATTGAGTCTGAGATTGCTGGTCTGGAAGATGATGAAAAAGTCGAATTCTTGAGCGAAATCGGCCAGGACGAGCCTGGTTTGAATCGTGTAATCCGTGCCGGTTACCAATTATTAGGTTTACACACCTACTTTACAGCCGGTGTGAAAGAAGTCCGTGCATGGACGGTGAAAGTAGGCGCGACAGCACCAGAAGGCGCTGGCGTTATTCACACTGACTTCCAAAAAGGCTTTATTCGTGCCGAAGTCATCAGCTACGATGATTTTGTTCAGTACAATGGTGAACAAGGCGCTAAAGATGCCGGTAAGTGGCGTCTGGAAGGCAAAGAATATGTCATCAAAGATGGCGATGTGATGCATTTCCGCTTCAACGTCTAGCGTTCTGGGATATGATGTCGTGAGTTCTTACTTCTTTCTGACATAGGCAAGCTATGAAGACGGCATCATTCTCATTTTACTTATTATCGTTAGCTATCGGCTATACACCACTAGTTAATGCCGATGATAAGTTAAATCAATGTTTGCTCACCCAACTGGCGACAGCTGATGACACCATGTCAGTCGGGGATATTAAACAATTATGTGACTCCTCAATCACCCAGAAAGCTATTGAGGAAGCCTCTCCCAATCCACAGCCTGTTGACGTTAAAGTAACCAGTACCGGTTTAGAGACAGAAGACAAATCGGCGATTACCCGACGCTTATTTCTGGAAAAGAAAGAAGCCAAAAACCCGTTTGTATTATTACCGCATAAGCCGAATTACATTATCTTAAGTAATAATATGTCTGCTCCGAATGAAGCGCCATTTGAAGCAGCCTATCCGAATGACAATATTCATTTGCAGCCGTGGGAAACCAAGTTTCAAATCAGCCTGAAGCTACCAGTGGCTTACGATCTCTTCAATGGTAGGGCTGATGCCTATGTAGCCTATACCAACCGGTCATTTTGGCAGCAGTTTAATAAACACAGTTCTTCGCCCTTCCGTGAGTCTGATCATGAGCCGGAAGCCTGGTTATCATTCAAAAACGATTATGAATTGTTTGGTATAAAAAATTCACTTATTCGTACAGGTATTGTCCACCAGTCAAATGGTCAGGCAGGTGAGTTATCACGTAGCTGGAACCGGGTTTATGCGGACTTTGTGTTTGAGCACAATGATTGGTATTACTCATTTAAACCATGGTGGCGAATCCCGGATAGCAGCAGCGATGACGATAATCCGGATATTGAAGAATATATGGGTAACTTTGAATTCGGTGCCGTCTATAAAATGGATAATCACAGCTTCGATATTCTGTTGCGGAATAACCTGAATTTTGATGATAACTATGGCGCTGTTCAGTTAGGCTGGAGCTTCCCGCTGACAGACCGTGTGAAAGGTTATGTGCAATGGTTTAATGGCTACGGAGAAAGCCTGATTGACTATGATGCCCACTCCAATAGTATCGGCTTTGGTATCCAGTTGAGTGACTGGTTATAAATATGATCTTTTCACTTGAAACTTAAGCATTTATATCGTATTATTTCGCGCTTCGTGTGGCTATGTAGCTCAGTTGGTTAGAGCACATCACTCATAATGATGGGGTCGGTGGTTCGAATCCACCCATAGCCACCAACAAATTCAAAAGCCGGAGTTTCTACTCCGGCTTTTTTTTGCCTATGAATTTGTATAGGGATGAAATCAACGTCTACACGGCGTAGCTAAGTTGAGCTTTAAAATCAGCTCGGGCTATTACCCTATCAGGTTCAAAACATAGTGTTTTCATTATTATTTGTTCGATATTTTTAATACCGAACAGTAAAACGTTGGCGAGGATGTTGTGGTGTTTCAATCTCATCAACTAGAGCCACAGCATAATCCTCATATGAGATGTGGCTGCCATTGTCTGAGGTGAGAAGGGTGTCTTTACCTAGTCTGAACTGACCTGTACGTTCGCCTGGGACAAACAGCGCTGATGGGGATAAGAAGGTCCAGTTAAGCTCCGTTTCTTTTTGTATTTCATCGAGAAATTCTGCCCCTTTGCTTGCTTCAGCCTTATAGGCTTCTGGGAATTCGGGTGTGTCGATTAGACGAAGTCCGGGTTTTACTTCCAGACTGCCGGCACCACCAACTACTAAATAGCGCGGCACGCCAGATTTTTTAACCACATCAATAATGTGTTTTGCTTCAGCATCATTAAATTTTACAGCGCTTACCACGACGTCATGCCCCTTAAGATGTGGAACAATGTCATCGATGTTAAGCAGATCGGCTTTTACTGCAGTTACGCCGGGTAATGATGGAATGTTTTCTGGATGACGTGAGATAGCCGTAATCTGATGATGTCTGGCTGATAATTCTTTGACTATTCTTGAACCAACTTCTCCCGAAGCACCAATGACGACAATGTTTGACATAATAAATCTCCTAATAGTATCTAATGAATATTAGGTCTACAATGTAGACCTTTGAGTTAAGCGTAGATACTTTTTCTTGAGCTTACAAGAAGTCAATTTCAGCGTACTAAGTTACTTGGAGGTGACCATGAGAACTACTCATTCTGCTGAAACGCAGACAGAGTCTGAGTTTGACCATCCGTGTCCGATACGAGATGTGTTGGATAGAATCGGCGATCAGTGGAGTTTATTAATCCTAACCACATTAGCGCCGGCGACTTTGCGCTTTAATGAACTGCATCGAGAAATTGGTGATATCTCCCGACAGATGTTATCTCGCACCTTAAAACGATTAGAGCAGGACGGGTTTATTGAACGTAAGATCTATGCCGAGGTACCACCGAAAGTGGAATATAAACTCAGTGCGCTTGGTTACTCATTTCTTGAACCTATGCAAGCCCTTATTGCCTGGGCTTATAGCAATCATGCACAAATTTGTCAGAGTCGACGTCGGTACAGAGTACAAAAAAATGGATAGTGTAGACAAGGATTAATTAAAAGAAAGGAATGCCTTAACGGTGTGATTAGATTTACCAGGAGGAGTGTTTAATTTCTAAGCGGCCATTTTGGTCTGAAAGGCTGATAGCAATAGAGAAGCAATAATAACGCTAACGTCGCCGCTATTTTATTAAACTCTGTGGGCTGTGTTGCCTCATAGGCAAAATCAGTGTTTTGCAGTGCCTTGGCCATATCCCTATTGTTTTCCAGGTGGTGATAGAGCATATGGTTTTGTTGAGCCAGATCCATGAGATAGTCTTGTTTGAGGCTGGATAAATGTTCAGTGCCAATGGCTTTGGCTGTGCCCCATGGGCCATTACGTGGAATGTACCCCTCGACCTTGCTGGGATCCTCCGGTAGCCCAAAGCGTGAAGCATGAGGCACATCTTCAGCAGTATAGAAACCTATCTGTACACCATCCTCATCAAATTTGGGAATTTTACTCAGACCCAGTTCACCGACGCCAATAATAATGCCTGCCTTCCAATCATCTTTTTGATCTTCTGTATCCAGATAACTGAAATCGGGAGCATAACGTGGATTGATCGGAGGTGCTTCGTGACCATCGGTAAAAAAGACTAATTTACTGCCAGCGAGCACATCATTTAGCATCAGCTCACGCGTATTGTATAAAGCTTGACCGATATTACTATCAGCTACCCAGGCCATTCGCCAGTCGAGTGCATCAATACTGGCCTCAAGAACAGGGTAATCACTACACACCTCAATGGGGGAATAGAGTAAAGCAGGTACACGTTCAGTAAATACAGCTAAGCCTACTTTTGAGCCACATGGCAGGCTTCTGGCGGCATTCAGCATGGCGGTTTTCGCTTTTTCTAAACGACTGATGGCACCGCCGTGTTTATCAGAATAGTCCTGCACATTCATGCTACGGGTAATATCGAGCACAAACACAAAGTCATAGCTTTTTACTGTGAAGGGTAAAGGGGGCAGAACGATGGCTATCAGTAATAAGACGGCGGAAGCTATCAGTGCATATAAACGCTTCATCATAACAACCTAAGGCAGACCTAAGGGAAAACCAGGCATGGCTGACCATAGCTCTTCTGAGCTTTCCTGCGCTTCGCCAGACTCTTGTAAATCGCCGAGAGGCAAGTCTCGGGATAATCGTTGTGCTGCTTCGAAATTATATTTGGCTGCCCAAAACTCGGGATCTTTTTTTAATGCGGATTTATAGAGATCTTTTGCTACATCAGCCAAAGCTGTTGCACGATCAATCCCCATTTTTTCAGCTGTTTCAATCGCCTGATGTAGATAGAGATTGCCCATATTGTAGTAAACCAGTTTTAACATGGTTGGAGAGCTGATCCGTTCGGCTTTGCCATAGGCATCGACAGCATCCTCGAACATACCGCGTTGTTGCAAATGATGAGCATAGGCAAACTGAACTTCGGGCTCTGTCAGATCAATCTCAGTAGCCTCCACCAAGCGTGGTGACTGTAGCAAACGTATTGCATCGTTGATGTCTTGCTGATGTTGCCTTTCTATTATTTGCAGGCCGAGTAGGGTAAGAAAAACGAGGCTAATCGCCAGCGTTAGATGTTGTAGATAAATACGGCGCAACATCATGAGCGTTTCTCCAAAAATTTCACTGCAACAAGTAACAAAACAAAAAACAAAGCAAAGCCATAACACCATGCTGAGAGGCTCTGTTTTGGCAGCTTTTCCTGATAAATTAATGGCAGGCTTTCCAGTTCATCCAGCTCACCTAAAGCGGCTTGTAGTGATTCGGCCGTATCGACTTCATAAGCGTGGTATGGCACAGATAAGGTATTAAAAAACTTATGTAAATGTCGTTCAGGCATGACTCTGGGGTTATCATCGCGATGCGATTTGGGCTCACTGAAGATGCCTTGTCCGTTTTCAGTACGTAAGAAGAACCAGTAGAGACTTACCCGGTAACGTTCAAACCATTCACGTAGGGTTTTCTGGGCACGATGATCTAAGGTGGCGGCGCCATCGGAGACCAAAACGATCACACGTGATCCGGTGTGAGGCTGGTCTTTGAAATAACTCAGGCCCATACCTAAACCTTTTGCGACGTTAGTAAATGCTAACCCTGGCGTCTCCAGACTATTAATCGCTGCCTGAATCGCACTTTTATGTTCAGTCAGCGGGCTGATGTAAAAAGGCTGGGTACTAAAACCTGCTACGCCGAATAAATCATGGGGACGGCGATTTACAAATTCCGAGAGTAAACGCCGGGCTGCTTGTGCTTTAGATTGCTCATTTTCATCGGGTGTCTGGCCACCGAAGGTTTCATTCATACTGGCACTGCGATCCAGTACAAAGACGATATGGGCACCTTGTCCGGTACGAGTCACAATTTGCTCAAGACTATGCAAACCAGCGAGTCCGATAATGACAGAGGCTATAGCCAGAGAAGCCGCGAGCTTAATTAAACGGTTTAGCCAGATAGTCAGCGGATTCAGTTTAATGAGCTGTTTGCTGGGCGTAGCATGTCGCTCAAATAAGCTGCTGAAGAAAGGTAATAAGCTGAGTGGTAATAACAGCAGCAGCCATGGCAGATGAAAGGCGAGATTCATGACTTACCGGAAACCACTTTGTCAGCAGCAGCGAGCCTGTCACATAGACGAATACAATCGTTCAGCAAGTTTGGCTTGGGGTCTTCATCAAAGAAAAACACGCATCTGGATTGCTGAAAAAAATCTTCTATCTGTGTCCGGCTCTCATTAAATTGTGGGTGCTGCTGAATAAAATCATCAATTTGTGAGGCAAACACGGTATAGGATGCTCGTGAATTAAACGCATCATGCATGGCTTGTAAGCCTTGTTGAATCTGATCAACGGTGATGTTTTTATGTCGATTTATACGCTTGATTTGACGCCGTGCAGTGTGAAAAGGTGAGGTATCAAACTTAGGCAATAAACCCGCGAGAGCAGCCCAGATAAGCAAGCATACAATGGACAAGCTGGCATAGATGATAATGGGCGACTGATAGCGCGAAAGTGAGTGCGTTCTGGGTGCGATATCCGCTTTCATAAAGCCATCACTACCGTCATTATTACCCACACCACTCGCGGTAATTTCTTTGATAGGTGACATGATGAAGTGCCAGTCAGGTAAGGTGATTTCTACACGCTGATTTGCACTGTCTGTGAATACTAACTGTTGCTCAGGAATCAGCAAGGTACGAACATCAAGTGGTGCGTAAAATGTTTGATAGCGGAGGGTAATATTGTAAATGGTCTTTTTACCCTGTTGCTGAGAAGTCATACTCACGCTATTCAGATCGAGCCAGTAGGTGAGTTCACCTTCCACTGGTAACGAGGATGGGGATAAGGAATAGCCTTCATCCACGGCAATCAGATAGCGGTGTTCGATAATATCACCCACCATTAGGCCATAATTTCGCCCTTGGTCCATTTTGATAAGCTGGGCAGGCAGAATCGGTTCCGCGTAACAGGCAGCAGACAGCAGAAATAAGCTCAAAAGCAGTGAAATGGTGTTAATAAGCTTCATAAAGGTTCCTACTGCATCGAAAAGTATCGACTCATTTGTTTGGCGTCATAGTGATCAATCAACCAAAAAGGTTGTTGATTAAAGCGGCGGAATTGTTGTGTGAGGTAGGCTCTCCGATCTTCATATTGTTGCTGAATTTTTTGTTTCTGATCACGGGTGATAAACACTAGAGAGCTGACACCCGTTTCAAGATCGGTCAGCTCAACAAATCGCCATAACGGGAAGTCGAGATACTCTTTGGATTGCCACAACACTATTGGTACAACTAAATGCGCTGATAAAACCGTCATCAATGACTGTAATTGTGTTTCCGGCCAGTGAAAGTCTGAGACTAAAAAGATGAGTGCAGGTTTACCAGGTAACACGGGGAAAACCTGTTGGGTAGCTTCCGCATGATTGGACTCGGGGCTGAGCCTCGTAAACTCGGTTGTTAGGGCATCAATATCATCGAGCTTTATTAGTTTTTCCGTGAGCAGATAGCAGCAAAAACGGTCATTAGCGGCTTCAACTGAGGCCTTGGTACTCTCATAGACTTCATGCAGTAAAGCCGATTTTTCGTCATACAGCATTGAGGATGAGCCATCGATAAGTAATAACACATCGATTTTGCTACGTTGTCGGTAACTTTTGACATGCAGAGACTCAAAAGGATCGGTCAGGCTGGCATTCAGGTCCAGCCTTGATGTATCGGGTTCATCCAAAAATAATGATTTTTTATAAAAGTCAGCGCCTGTACCTCGTTGCCGACTTTTATGTGAGCCCAGCATTAAGCCACTGACCAGGCCAGTGGTTTTGTAATCAAACGTCTGGTTCATGGTGATTGAATGGTATTCAATGCGGCGGTGATGAGTGATTCAACAATCTCGTCACGGTTGTAGTCATAAACGGGGTTTAAAAAGAGTCGATGCTTGGCGACTTGCCGGATAATCATATGAAAATCTTCTGGCACTAATGCATCACGGCCATTCAGCCAGGCATTAACTCTGGCGCCACGGGCAAGATAACTGATCCCTCGTGGACCCATACCGCCACGTAGCATATTGCTAGTATCGACATCGGTGATTTGAATGCCATATTCAGCAGGTTCGCGCAGCGCACGACACAAGTGATAGCCGTAGTCCTGCACCTTTTCACTCGTATGCACATGATCCTGAATGGCGGCAGCAACATCATTCAATTGCTGGAATGGCACAATGGCTTTATCCGCTGAATCCACCAGTTTATCGGCATCGTGGTAACGTGGATTAAACATCAGGTCTTTCAATTGCACTTCAGATTTTGGCTGCTCAACATGCAGCTCCATCATAAAGCGATCACGTGCTGCGGCAGGCAGCTCAAAGGTTTCATCCTTTTCAATACGATTACGATCAGCAAACACCTGTAAATGAGGAAAAAAGTGTGTTTGGTTGAAAGCATGCACGCTGCGTTCGGCCATGATTCTCAATAACAGAGAGTGGACCTGTGGACGTGCCCGGTTAATCTCATTGAAAAAGAAGATAGAGAGTTCATCTCCATGTTTCAGAACCGGTCCTGAACTGACACCTGGTTTACCATTTTCAGCAATATAGGTGTAATAGACGAGGTCATGCGGCATCAGATCGATGGTGCCCTCAATACGTTCAAAGTTACCACCCAGACATTCGGCTACGGTTTTCAGCAAGGTGGTTTTACCGACACCTACATCACCTTCAAGCAGGATATGTCCTCTGGAAAGAGTAGCAATGGTCATCAATCTGACAATATGTTCTTGACCCAGGATGGTGCTGTTGATGCTGGATTCCATCTTAGCAATAAGCGCATGCCAATCTGACATCGCTATCGTTGATGTTTTAGATAGCTGGTTCATAGCGGTTTCACATGGAAGAAAAAGAAAAGACCGGCCCGAGAATTAGGCCGGTCAGCTTCAGTAGTGGATTAATAAACCCATTTACCTGTTTTTTTGAACTGTTCAACACGTTCTGCATTGCGTTTTTCCATTGCTTTTAACGCAGCATCTTGTTTGTTCAGTTCTTTTTCACTGTGTTTTGGATCGTACTTAGAACCTTTGATTTTGTCAGGGAAACCTGGTTTGGCTTCCCAGCAATCACCAGCGGCTTTGCATTTAGTACCATCGTAAGCCATAACTGCACTTGCACCTGACAACATCATCAGAGCTGAACAAGCAACAGCGATTGTTTTTAGTTTCATATTTCTCTCCTTATTTTTGCGACGACATAATGAATTGGCATGCTGCCACTATGGCAACACGCCACCCATTAATTAATGATGAGTTTTATTAAAGTTATCCATAGCTTCTTTGAAGTCTTCTGGCACTTCTGCTGGTTCAAAGTTAGCTTTCTGCTCTTCAGTCAACCAGTCTGCTTTATCTGCTGAACCCCAATAAACACTTCTTACCCATGCCATGATGTGTAAGATTTCATCTTTAGTGAGGTTGTTGTACTGTGGCCCCATCATGCTTCTGGCACCACCATAAATGGTTTCGAAGAGGCCTTTATCGTTAGCGTTTTTAGGGTAGGTGTAATAATCATCTCCTAATGCTGGTCCTAACTTGCCTTCAGCATGATGACCATGGCAACCAGAGCAAGCTGTCATAAACAGGCTCTCACCTGCTTTGATGGCTTCATCGTCGGTGTTGTAGAGGTTTTCACCGGTATTAAGGAAGTGCTCTACAGCTTCTGTTTTTTCACCTTTCTTGCCAAAAGATAAGTCCAGCACATCACCTGTGACTGTATTTCTGAAAACCAATTGAGATTGAGCGACAGGAATCATTGCCACGGAGAGTACCGAGACAGTAAGCAGAGCGATTCCTCGAATCTTCTTTGGCAAAAATGTTTTGTTAGTCATGATTTAAAAAATTTCCTGTAGTAACAAAGATTATTTTTATTTGAGTTATAAAAGTGGGATGCCTTCGTCTTTCAATACAGCTTTGATCTTGGGATCGGCTTTATGCAGAGCTGTATTGATCTCTTTCAACAGTTCCTGATCATCACTGCGTACGGCAATCGCTTGTTCAAACTGTTGTCTGACGCCTTCGCCATCATGAGTTGGCGCTATTTCTTCAGAGACCACCATTTTCAGTGGAACGGAAGCTGATTTAACATAGCGCGCTGCTTCTGGTGCCCAGATATGAGCGATATCCGCTTTACCTGAAACGACTTCTGATACCAGTAAATCAGGTGCGTAACGGACATACTGATTACGACGTGACTTAAAGCCGATTAATGACATGGTGTAATTGAAGTTGCCTTCATATTTGTCAATTTCACGCAGCATCACTTCTGAAGGACTGCCTGGGACGATGGCAAATTTAGACATGTCTTTCAGTGCTGGACTTTGCCAGTTCTTAATATCCAGTCCTTTGTCTGCTGGATAGATAAAGGCATAGCCCGATTTATAGTAAGGGTCACTGGTCGCGACACGAGGGTCACCTTTGTCTACGCCCATGACGACATCACATTGGTTTTTAAGCAGTTTTTCAGTAACAAGAAAAATAGCTGCTTTCTCGGACCAGACGAACTCTAGTTCCCGATCCATGGTATCCGCTAGAATTTTTGCCAGTTGATTCTCAAAGCCTTCCTGCTGCTTATTTGAATAAGGCATTTCATCACTGGCTGCACACACTTTGAGCGTGCTGGTATTGGCTTGTGCATTAAAGGCTAAGCCACTGCCTAATAGGAGTGCCAAAAAAGAAGGTAACATCCGACCTGATTTGGCTTGTTTCATGTTTCGTTTCATCATGTTGGTCTCTTTGATGGAGGCCAGCAACCAAATGGTTGCTGGCCAGGTTTCTAACGAAATAAGTCTTAAGTTATGGACTTGTAAGCTGATGCTTACATGCCGTATTCACCTAAGTTCACATCGTCATATGGGCTCTTACCATCAAGTGCGAAGACCATGACACCACCACCCATTTGAGTGTTTTTCGCTAGTTCTTTAAAGGCACCTACTGCACCTAAACCAGCTGATGGATCATTCAGGTCAAACACAAGACCAACTGCAGGCCAACCACCTACACCATAGTTGATAGCAACGTATTGTGTACCTTCATGGGTGTATGTCATTGGGTGACCAATTGCGCCTGATGGAAGTTTAAATTTCCACAGCAATTTACCGCTGTCAGCATCACGCGCTTTGATGAAGCCGTCCAATGTACCGTAGAATACAAGTCCACCTTCGGTTGCCATTGTGCCGCCCCAAACAGAGAATTTCTCCATTTTTTCCCAAGCGAAGTCACCAGTAATCGCGTTGTAGGCTTTAACTTGGCCTGAACCGATACCGTTTTGACGATCACCTTTAGGGCCAGGGTATGTCCATACGTTGGCACCAACGAAGAACTGACCTGCACGATATGGCAACATGAACGGTTCCCAATCCATACATAGGTGGTTAATACCTAAGTAGAACAGTTCACGTTTAGGATCGTAAGAATCGAAACCTTGGTTATGGAAGCCCATTGCTGATGGACATACATCACGCGAACGGTGTCCCATACGTGTTCCATATTCAGGGTCACGAATTGGTAAACCTGTTTCCAGATCGACTTTTTTCACCCAGTTAGCCGTGTCATCCATTTTGTTAGCAGACACTAAATCACCTGTTTCACGATCCAGTGTGTAGATGATGCCGTTACGGTCAGGGTGAGTCAGCAATTTACGCATTTTGCCGTTTTTGTCTTTTTGCTCAGAAAGCATCATGACGTTAACGCCAGCGTAATCCCATTCATCATGAGGTGTTTTTTGGTAACCGAATTTTGCTAAACCCGTTTCCAGATCACGACCCCAGATAGTCATCGTCCATTTGTTATCACCAGGACGCATCGTTTCGTTCCACGGAGCAGGGTTACCTGAACCATAGTAGAACATGTCTAATTGTGGATCGTAGGCATACCAACCCCAGTTAGTACCACCACCGATTTTCCATGCGTTGTCTTCCCAGGTAGATGTACCCAGACCTTTTTGACCATAGTGAGGGTTATGTTTGTTGAAGTCTTTATCCAGACCAACATCTGCATCAGGCCCGGTTGCATACCAACGCCATACCATTTCACCTGTGTGAATATCGTATGCAGTGACATAACCACGAACACCTAATTCAGCACCAGAAGAACCTTGGATAACCAAGTCTTTAGCAACAAATGGTGCAGCTGTTTCTGTTTGACCAACGCTGATATCACCATTTTCTACTTTCCAGTATTCTTCACCTGTTTCAGCATTTAATGCGACAACGTGACCATCGAGTAAGCTTTTCACGATCATGGCTGGTGCTTTGTCATCCCCTGGCCAGTAAGCTAGACCACGGTTAACAACGTCACAACAGGCAACAGCACGCGCTGCTGGATCTTGTTTTGGTTTGTGTTCCCATTTGATCACACCTGGCTCATCCAGATCGATAGCAAAGGTGTTGTTAGGGAATGGTGTGTGGATAAACATTGTGCCATTCACAACAAGTGGAGCACCTTCGTGTCCGTTTAATACACCTGTTGAGAATGACCATGATGGACGCAGTTTTTTAACGTTGTCTTTGTTAATTTGTTTGGCAGTACTGTAGTGGGTGCCTGAGAAATCTTTCCCTTGCATTACCCAGTTTTCATTGCTTTTTGACAGTTCTACTAACTTATCGTTTGCAACTGACATGCCTGACATCAATCCGAGCGCGGATGAGACAGCAAGCGCAGTACCGATTTTTGACCACCGGCTATGATGCATTTCTCTCATATATCCTCCTATTTGTTTTGAGAGTCAGTCAATGCTGACTTTGTGTATCAGCTGTAAAAAACACGGCTGAGCACAAAGGTCATCTTCTTATCTTTGCTGTGACAGGGGATAGAGAGCGACACCTGAAAGGTTCAGGGAAGTTATCCTTAATTGGCTGGTGAAGCTATATTGTTTGATGTTTTTATTTATATATATCAATAATTTATTGTTGTTTTATGTTTTTCGCTATGGGAGCTATGTATAAAAACATAATGAACTTTTTCACTAGCCATCATTAACTAGGCGGTGTAGTGATCAGGCCGGTTTTTTGTGCGAGGAAAATAATTTCGGCCAGATTATTGGTGCCTAACTTTCGCATCATATTGGTTTTGTAATTGGATACTGTTTTAGGCGCCAGAGCTAAGTTATCAGCCATTTCATTAATGCTTTTTCCTTCTGCCACCATGCGAAATACGGCAAATTCCTGATGTGATAACGAGTGCACTTTCTGATCAGCATGAATCAGTTTTTCCATGGCAATGGCGCGAGCAATCTCTGTACTCAGATAGTGACCACGACTGGCAATCGTTTTAACGGCTTCAATCAATACGGATGATGGGCAGGATTTAGTGATATAACCGCGAGCTCCCATATCCATCGCTCGCATTGCCAGCGTGGAATCATCGTGCATGGTGCAAACAAGAATTTTAGCTTGAGGATCACGAGATGTTATGCGGCGAATACATTCAAGGCCACCGGCGCCAGGCATGCTGATATCAATAATACAAACATCCGGTTTATGACTGACATAGAGTCGGTAACCTTCTTCTGAATTACTGGCCTGACCGATGACGTCAAACCCTGAGGAGTTTAATAAATGTTGGTAGCCATCTCGTAAAATGGCGTGATCATCAATCAATAATATAGTCGTTTTTGACATGATGGTTTACTCAAATAATGGGGTCATAAGGAATCGTAATCGTTAAGCAGGTTCCCTGAGGCTGACGAGATGCAATATAAAATTCGCCGTCTAAAGCCTCACAACGTTCACGAATACTAATAAGGCCAAGGCCTTGTTGGGCTTCTATATTGCTGTTGATGCCCTGACCGTCATCTTCCAGCTTTAATTGAATACAGGCATTGCCAGGTTCACGGAATTGATGCAAATAGATAAAAACCTGATCGGCATTAGCGTGACGGCTAATATTTGTCAGACCTTCCTGTAGGCCTCGGTATATCGACAGTGCAACCGCTTTGGGGATTTCATGATCCTGTATCTGCAATGAGAGATGTTCACTGCCCTGAAAGGCTTGTTTCCATTCAGAAACAAGCTCATGAACAGCGCCTTTAAGGCCGATACTGTCAAGACTCGGTGGCTTCAGGTGACGTAATTTATTGCGGGTAATCGAGCGCAGTACGGTTGTACTGTCCATGACAGATTCGAGGATAGGCTGGAGAGTGGGGTTGTCGGTTTGGTTTAAGGCGACAGTCAGGTTGGCATCCATTGCAGCAAGATGTTGACCAAAGATATCGTGAAGTTCTGATGCGAGATGATCGCGTTCAGACTCCCTGACCAAGGCTATTCGCTGGACTAAGGACTGTTTATCGTTGAGTAACTGGCGTATTTTTTTATTGTTTTGGCTTAATTCTGCCTGCATAGCCAAATTGTGTTTCAAAGATAGTGATAACTCTGAAATACGTCGGGTGCTGAACCAGATAAGGCCCGCACAAAAAACCAGTAATACAAAAATAATCTCATCAAGCTGATAGAACTCGCCCAGAGCAGTCCAATCGATATAACGTTCAGCCAAATCGAAATACGATGCGACAAAATAAGTAATAAGAGATGAGATGGTAATCCAGCTGACATCGCGTTTAATACTTTGTTTACGCAGATTATTATCAGTGTGATGCTTGAATTGCGGCAGGCCTTCCATAATATATTCATACGTCATTAAAAAAGAAAAGTATGAAGGAGAGAAAGCGATTAACCCATAGCCTAGGATGAGATGGGGAGCAAATCACGCAGACATAGATGAAAAGGTCCTGCTGAAATACAAGGACATGTCTCTAACGGTATCGGCACAATGCTCAGTAGGATGGTCAAGTTTTCTATTCACTTTGAGGAAGAACATGAAACTCTTGCCACTACTGCTTTCAATACTACTTTTTTTCCCCGGAATAATCCTGGCGGATACCACCACACACAAAACCTATGAGGAAATGGCTTTCCTCAAACACTTTACTGGAAAAACCCCCGAATTTATCAGAACAGAGTTGGGTGAGCCTGACAGCATCGCTAAGAAAGAAAACTCCAGTGGCACGATTGAATTTTGGATTTATCGTGATCTCGTACAGCAAGCACATTCTGACAAGATTTATCGCTATACCCAGTTCGGCATCGTTAATGGTCATGTCGAGACACTGGGGCATACCAACCGCGATCCAAAATAATCGCTAATACCTTAAGACACTTAAATTAAAGAGGAACATTTAATGAAATTATGGGCATCCGCCTTGATGGCAAGTCAATTATTCGTCAGTAGCCTTGCTTTCGCTCATGGACCGACACCACAAAAAATCGATGAAAAAGTGGTGATTGCTGCACCGATTGATAAGGTTTGGGAAAAAGTCTCGGATTTTAATGGTATAGCCGATTGGCATCCAATGGTTGAGTCGGTGACATCGCCCGAAGAAGGTACAAGGGTAATGACAATAAAAGGTAAAGGTGAAATTACCGATAGCCTGGATGAGAAAGATGATGCGAAACACTATCTGAGTTATCGTTTACTGGAAGAAAATATAGAAGCTTTTCCAGTGAGTTTTTATACGGTCAGTATTGAATTAAGCAAAGCCAACGATGCTACGGAAATAAGCTGGAAGGGCCGTTTTTATCGTGCAGATACCGGCAATTTCCCACCTGAACAATACAATGACGAATCGGCAGTAAAAGCCATGGAAGCGTTTGCCAAAACAGGTATGGCCAGCCTGAAAGAATCACTTGAAGGGAAGAAATAAGTGAAGTTGCGTTTAGGTATCTCATTGAGTTTATTGCTAGTGGCTATGCCACTAGCAGCGCAACATGCCTACATTAGTAGTCAGGCAGCCAGTAAAGTCACGATTATTGATATCGAACAACAGGAAATAATGGCAGCAGTTGATGTCGCAACAGGACCGGTAGGTATCTCTTTAGACAATCAGCGGCATCAGTTATTCGTCACCCATCCTGAAATGGGTGTTGTGACCATGATTGATACGCAAACCAATAAAAAACTGGGTGAAATCAGAACGGGTGGGCAACCTTTTGCTGTGGCTGTAGATCCCTCAGGTAAACATCAGGTTTTTGTCTCTGACTGGGAGCGTAATGCAGTGGTTGTTATCAATCCGGAGACAAAATTAGTCGTTGATATTTTATCTGTGGGTAAAAATCCTGCTGGTCTAGCCATCGATAGTGAAGCAAGACGTATCTATGTCGCTAATCGCAATAGTGACACAGTAACCGTGCTGGATGCCGACACACCGCGTCAGTACGCTGAAGTTAAGACGGGTAAAGCACCTTATGCAGTTACGCTGAGTCCTGATGGCAAACGTATCTATGTCACAGCAATTCAGGACAATACGGTGACGGTCATCAATGGTGATGATTACAAGGTAATCAAAACACTGGAAGCGGGTACGGCACCGTATGGTATCGCTGTGACGCCAGACAATCAGTGGTTATATGTGGCGAATCAAGGCACGAATGATGTCTGGGTTTTTGATACAAAACGTTTAGAAAGAGTCGCAAAAATTGACGTGGGCGAAATGCCTGAGAGTGTTTCTTTTACCGAAGATAGTCAATATGCTTACGTGACTAACTGGTTTAGCAATACCTTGTCAGTGATTGATATTAAATCCCAGAAAGTCATCAAGCAGATTGCTATGCCGGATGGCCCAAGAAGTCTGGGCCGCTTTATTGGTAACTAATTATTGCTGTTTTTGGGCATCCAGCAGTAATTCAATGGTGTTAAAGTGGGCTTTCAGTTCAGCAATACCAGCATCATTAATAGGATGCTGGTCTTCCTGATACTGATATTTCAGACTATTGGCATTATGATAAAGCTCTGTATAAGCCAGTTTCATCGACTCTATCCATACTCTATCAAACAAATTCTGTTTCTTGGCTTGCTCCAGCCATAAACTGAAGTGACATTTCTTGTGGTTCATCAGTGGCCAGTGAGTAATAGTGTCAGGACTCGACTCTAGATTGGCAATCACACGATTTAGCCAATAATTAATCTGCAACGTCATTAGTTCCAGTAATGTCTGCTCCGCATTAAGCTGACGATTAGCTAGCTCGATCCAATGCTTATTTGGTTGGTAATCAGTGAACCATTGATTACAGTCATCAGCCGACATTGGATAAGCGATCGCATACCCCTGTGCTAAATCGCAGCCCATCGCCAGCAACATCATGCCATGCTCTGTTGTTTCTACACCTTCAGCGATGACCTGATGATGGAAAGCGTCTGTCAGACCAATAACGCCATCAATAATCGTATAGTCATTGGGATCGTCAATCAGATCACGTACAAAACTTTGATCTATCTTTACGGTATCTACAGGAAGATGACGTAAATGTGTCAGTGAGGAGTAGCCGGTACCAAAATCATCCAGTGAAATCTTAAGCCCAAGCGTATGGCGGCAGGTTTCGATGATAGAAGAGATATTGTTAATATCGGTTAAAACACTACTTTCCAGAACTTCTAATTGAATGAGATAAGAAGGTACATTTGGATACTTGGCTAGAACACGGTCCAGATGGTCAAACAAACCATGCCATTGCAAATGGCGTGACGAAATATTAATGCTCATTTCCATTGTCCAGCCACGTTCAATCCAGTTATTCAGCTGTTTGATGGCGCGCTCAATGACCCAGTTTCCTATGTTTATCTCCAGATAACTGCCTTGAACAACAGGTAAAAAGTGAGCTGGTGTGATCAAGCCCCGTTCAGGATGTTGCCAGCGGATTAATGCTTCAGTGCCAATGATTTCGCCTGAGCGCATATTCACCTTGGGCTGATAGAACAGCACAAGTTGATCTGATATCAAGGCATCTTCGATCGACTTAAATTGATTCTGCTGTTCAGACATTTGCTCGTCTTGCTCTGTATCAAACATATGATGACGTTGACGGCCCGACACTTTTGCCTGATACATTGCCTGGTCGGCATGGCGTAACAAGGTGTCAGCATCGGCATTGTCCAGAGGGTAAAGGGTGATACCAATACTCGCGCTGCAACTGATGCTATTACCATCAATATGATAGGGAAGTTCAATAGCATGTCGGATACGATTTATCAGTGTTTCACAGTGCTCTGCTGAACTGACATCATTGAGTAATAATGCGAACTCATCACCACCGAGTCGGGATGCGGTATCGTCTTGCCTGATACAGGATTGAATGCGGGCTGAGACCTCAATCAGTAATTGGTCCCCCGCTTCATGACCATAGGTATCATTAACAGGTTTGAAGCCATCTAAATCTAAAAATACCACAGCAAGCAGGCTCTTATTGCGATTGCTATGGGCGATAGCTTGTTTGAACCTGTCAGCAAATAATGTTCTGTTGGGCAATTGCGTCAGTACATCATAGTGCGCCATCATTTCCAGGGCATGTTGTTGCTCTTTGCTTTGGGTAATGTCAGAGAACATGCCGAGATAATGTATGGTCTCACCATAATCATCGACCAATGTAGAAATAGTGAGTAACTCAGCATAGAGTTGACCATCTTTGCGTTTATTCCATATCTCGCCTTGCCAGTGGCCTTGCTGGCGGAGTTCATCCCACATCTCTTCAAAATATAAGGCGTCATGTTTATCAGAACGCAATATTGAGGGATTCTGATGTAATATTTCTTCCCTGCTGTAACCCGTTATCTCAGAGAATGCAGGATTTACATCGACGATAAGGCCGTTCGCATCGGTGATAAGAATTCCCTCATGTGCTTGTGTAAAGACCCTGCCGGAGAGTTTTAATTTTTCTTCTGCACGTTTTCGCTCAGTAATATCGTAAAGAATAATTAATGTATCTGGTATCGTGTCACTGGTCACTTTACGGGCATTGGCAATGACAGAGCGTCGTTGCCCGTCTTTACAGATGAGATCGGTTTCAATCGATTCAAAGTTGAAAGAAACGTATTGTTTGTTAAACGCGATATCAGCTTGTGTGATAAATCGTTCACGAGTTTCTACTTTGGGGAAGGTTCTGAGTAACCAATCATCCAATGTTGGAATATCGCTTAGGTCATAGCCGAAAGAGGTAATAAACGCTTGATTAAGGTAAGTAATCTTACCGTGATTATCGATAATGATTTCTGGCACGGGAGAGGTATTCAGCACATCGCTTAAACGTCCCTCACTTTCCTGAAGGGCTCGTCGTGACTGCCGCAGCCGGTAAATCCAGTAGCTAAATAATAGGAACAACAGTAGGATGCCGGAACCAAACTGTATCAGTGTTTTTAGTTGTGGCCCGGAGTCGATTTTAATACCCAGCCACTGAGACTCAATTTCTTTCTTTTCTTGCTCAGATAGCTGACTCAGAACTTTATTTATGATGCTTAATAGTTCTGGTTCATTTTTGACTATGCCCATACGGTATGCCGCTCTGGCTTGAGTTTGTCCGGCAAATTGAAGATTAATGAGGTCACTGTTTTTTATCTGATAATTGGCATAGGCTGCATCCCCTATATAAGCGTCTGCCTCGCCTCTGGCTACTTTTTCCAATGCTTGTCGAGGGGTGTCAGTGAACAGCAAAGTAATTTCAGGGTACTCATCGCTCAGCAGCGCGTTACTAAAGTTACCTTTTTCTAATGCGACTGTTTTACCTGCCAGATTTTTTAATGAACCAATGTAGCCATTGATATCCGTATTAATGATAACCACAGGATTTTGAATATACGGATCGGTAAACTTTAAGTATTCCTTACGTTCGGTGGTTTCATTCAGACAGGCCAGCATATCGATTTCATCGTTTTGAGCCATAGTCATCAGTTCATCCCAGCTTCGATTAGAGATGATGTCGAACTTCACGCCCAGTCGTTCTTCCAGCAAGTTGATATATTCAGCGGCCAGACCAACATACTCACCATCCTTGTTGATCCACTCATAGGGAGCGAAGTCTTTGTCTACACCGACTTTAATAACAGGATGAGCCTGTAGCCATGCCTGTTCATCTTTAGTGAGTGATAGCATGGTGCTGGGTTGATGAATGAAGTGATTAAGGGTTTTTTCTGGCAGAGCAGGGGCGACTCCCAGTTGTGCATAAATATCTGCAATGCGTTTCAAGCGACCAGGCTCAATACTGCCCAGCGGTATTAAATCGGCCAATATTAATTTTTTTGTCTCTCTTGCTTCAAACCTCAGTCGGGACAGGCTTTGTTCAGCACCATATTTCTGCTTGATGATATTAATCATCTCTTCACTATGCTCGAGCGCATAGTGCCAGCCTTTTAACGAGGCTTTGAGCATACGTTGGGCCCGGCCTGGATATTTTTTCAGTTCGTCATCGCTGGTAAATAAAATATCGCCGTAAAAATCAAAACCATAATTACGCGGATTGATGATGTTTATAGGGATTTTTTTTTGCAAAAACTCATAGGGTTGATCGCTGATGTAACCAGAAATGACATCGACTTCATTATTGATAAGGCTATCAATGCCCATTTTCTGAGGGATGATATTGATATCTTTCAGCTGGATTTCTGCATCATTCAGCAAGGTTCTTAAAATGGCATCATTTCCATTTGATGAGTCGAACATCACTCGCTTTCCTGCCATTTCATAGGGACTGACAATCCCGGACTCTGCGCGTGACATAAAGACTAAGGCATCATGCTGGAATATCGCGGCTAAGGCTTTTATCGGTGACCCATTCGCGTATTCAGCGAGGATCCCGATACCACCGATACCGTAATCCGCTTTTCCGCTGACGACCTCATTGACAACATTAATCTCAGGTTGACGGGGACGTAATTCAACATCCAGGCCTTCCTCTTTATAAAATCCTTTTTCTACGGCAGCAATGTAGCCAGCAAACTGATATTGATATTTCCATTTCAGTTGTAAACTGACTTTTTCCAGAGGTAGGTCTTCATTTGTAGCTTCTAGTTGAGCATAGCTGGGTAGAGACAGGCTCAATAAAAGGTTAAGAAGACATACACAAAAAAATCGATGGCCTATCATTTCTAGTGATTTACACCCATGAATAATGCTCAATGAATTGTATAGAGGGTAAACATCTCTGTTTATAGCTTTCCCTAGCGTTTACACACAAAGATTTAGATGATGTGTTGGTGCATAGATGATAACCCAATCAAGCCGAATAAGAATAGCGGCGATATCCTGAAGCTTTGTGTGACACTCGCATTTTCTATTTTTTAATTGGCGCTAAAAACCAATATTTCGCAGCAAGCGGATTTAGCGAATCAATATTTAGTTGTTATCAAACTGTTTGGCACCGGAAAAATCCAGTTGTTGCCATGCTTGGTACAAGATGATGGCTGTCGCATTTGATAGATTAAGGCTTCGACTGTCAGGCAACATCGGTATGCGTATTTTTTGTCTATCATTGAGTTGATTGAGGACATCTTCAGGCAAGCCGCGTGATTCCGGGCCAAATAACAGAATGTCTTCATCTTGATAGCTGGCTTGATGATGATGTTGTCTGGCTTTTGTCGTGCAGGCAAAAATTCGTCTGCTGCCGCTCCAAGCTAAGAACTCATCAAAGTTCTTATGGACAAGGACATCAGCGAATTCATGATAATCCAGGCCAGCACGGCGTAAGCGTTTATCATCAATAGCAAAGCCTAGCGGTTCAATTAAGTGTAGGCCTGCACCAGCATTAGCGCATAAACGAATTATATTGCCCGTGTTAGGAGGAATCTCGGGCTCATAGAGAGCAACATGCAACACAGCGAATCAGGTTTCGTCTATATACAGTTTTAAGCTCTGACCTGGCTGTAAAGTTGAGCGATCACTGAGACCATTCCATTCTTTTACATCAGCAACACTGACATTAAATTTACGTGAGATTGCCCAGAGTGAGTCACCATCTTTGATAGTGTAACTGACCGACTTTCTGATATCTGCAGCAGCACTAGTGATGACAAGTTTTTCGCCTGCACGCAGGATGTCTTTGGCCGATTTGTTATTCTGTTGAGTCAGCGATTTTACATCAGTGTTATTTTTTCGGGCAATATCCCACCAAGTGTCACCCGCTTTCACAACATAAGTGGTTTTTTTGACATTCTCAGGTGACACACTTTTCTGTGCTTTATTCAAAGCCAGTTTACTGATGTCATGCGAGGCGACCGGGATAAGTAAATTTCTTCCCGCACGAATTTGAGTCGTGCCGAGCTTATTGGCTTGTTTGATAACATCAACAGTGGTGTCGTAGTTTCTGGCAATAACACTTAAAGATTCACCACGTTTAATTTCATGACGTGCCCATTGCACTCGCTGCGAGGCAGGCATTTTTGCTAAAGCGGTTTTGAAAGTAGGAATTTTTTCCAGAGGTAATACCAATTTGTGATTACCCTGAGGCGCCGTTGCCCAGCGATTAAATGCCGGGTTTAATTGGTGTAGCTGTTTTTCGCTGATGCCTGCCATCTTGGCAGCCATGGCTAAATCGATCTGTGAACCAATATTGACCTGACCAAAGAACGGTTTGTTATCAATAGGGCTTAATTCTAGTTCGTACCGTTCAGGGTATTTCACCATATGGCTGACAGCCATTAAACGAGGTACATAAGCAGATGTTTCTTTGGGGAGATCGAGTGACCAAAAATCAGTCGGTTTACCCTGTTCCTGATTCTTTTTAATGGCACGTCCGACAGTGCCTTCACCACAATTATAAGCAGCAAAAGCAAGTTGCCAGTCACCAAAGTCGTTATGAAGTTTTTCAAGATAATCAAGCGCCGCTTGTGTTGACTTAACTACGTCACGTCTGCCGTCATACCACCAGTTCTGCTCCAGGCCATAAAGCTCGCCAGTGCCTGGAATAAACTGCCATAATCCTGCCGCATGGCTGGGCGAATAAGCCATGGGTTTAAAGCCACTTTCGACAACAGGTAATAAGGCGACTTCCATCGGCATATTACGTTTTTTGACTTCTTCAACAATGTAAAACAGATAAGGTCTGGCTCTTTCCACCACCCTGGCGACATAATCCTGATGATCAATAAACCAGCGAAGTTGACGTTCAGTATCTGGCTCAAGCGTCTTATAATCAGAGATAACAAAGCCGTTTCGAATGCGTTCCCAAACATCGGTTGGGTCTTGGGGAGGAAGTGTAATTGGTGGGTTTTCTGAGGATAGAGGGTTTTCGTTTTCTTCTAAGGATTCGTTATATGCTTGTTCCCAGGGAGTATGTTTCTGCTTTTGCTTCGCTTTAGAATACGTAACAGAAGGCGATGCCGAGGCCCCCGCGACTTTTTCGGGGGTGCTGCTACAGGAAGCGACAAGTAACGTAAATACCGATACGAGTGCTATTCTTATCATATTTCGAGTAAACATCCGCGCTATTATAAGCAAGGATTTTCTACCTGTCTCCGAATAATTTATAAAAGTTGCAATTACTGATGGTTGAACAGCTAAATAACTGGTGGGGTGTGTTTGATTTTCCCCAGGAAACACAATGGGTTATGCGATGTGCAGATGTCTGTCTTGGGCTTCGTTCTGCGCCTCATCAATGGTGGGCAGGTTATGAATGGCAACAAAATATAAACCAATTTGAGCCTTCGTTAAGAAATGAAAACAGTCCCTTTGAGTCATCACCTAAACATGAGCAACGTTTTGTTTTTGCTCAACTTCCAGAGAAAATGGTGATTCAGCCAGCGTTAGCCGATCGTCCTGTTGTGTGTCGGCCCGTGGTTTCAGTGAGTTTATTGCCGTTTCAGGAAGTCACTTTATTTGTGTGTTTACCTTTGTGGCTGAAGATAGCGACTGGTGAATCTGATCAGACATTATTAGATATCCCAACGGTAAAAGTCTGTGACTCCTGGTTTGGTCCTAACACGCGTGAAGGTGTGCTGAGTTATGCCTCGCAAGTGAGTGAGCAATTAGACGTAAAACCCATTGCCAATAACAAGGCGAGGGCAGCGATTGAGGTACGGATTCAGAATCAGTCTGAACAAATGTTAACACTGGATAAAATTAGTGTACCGGCACCAAATTTAAGTTTATATGCCGACAAACAAGGACAATTCTGGACGCCACGTATAACGCTGGTCAGACGTAATCAGGATGATGCGATTTTGAGTTTGGACGATGTGGTAAGTGGTGGACTAGCACTCAACGAACTTGAGCTGGTGTGTCCGGCCAGAGAAGATATTGGGCGTAGCAAAATTACCAAGGCCATTTCAGCCTTATTCGGTTAATTAGTTGAGTGAAAAATTATGACGGAATGGTTTAACAGTCTCAATGCAGAATGGTTTATCTCTGCATCGGAAGCACTGATTTATTTTATTGTCGGACTGGTTCTGGCCAAGATGGCTAGTCGGGGTGTTCGTCAATGGAGTAAAAACCGTTTTGATACCCATCAACAGCTTTTGATGGCTCGCGTGGCGTCGTATTTGATTTTGTTGGTGTTTATTGTGATGGGCTTAAATGCGATCGGCTTCAACCTGGGCGTGTTGATTGGTGCCGCTGGGGTGTTATCCGTTGCCATTGGTTTTGCTTCGCAAACATCGGCCTCCAATATTATCAGTGGTTTATTTTTAGTCGCTGAACGCCCTTTTTCTGTCGGTGACTTAATTAAGGTGGGGGAGACCACCGGTGAAGTACTTTCTATCGATTTGTTATCGGTGAAATTGCGTACCTTTGATAATTTGTTTGTGCGTATTCCAAACGAAACATTGATTAAATCAGAAGTCACAACGTTGACGCGTTTTCCTATCAGGCGAATTGATTTAAGTATTGCCGTCGCTCTGAAAGAAGATATCAAGGCTGTCAGAAAAGTCCTGGAGAAAGTGGCTGAGGCCAATCCACTTTGCCTTGATGAGCCCAAACCAAAATTTGTGTTTCTGGGATTTGGCGACTCCTCTTTGAATATGCAGTTTTCGGTATGGGTGAAGCGTGAGAGTTTTATTGAACTCAAAAACAGTATTCATGAAGAAATCAAAGAAGCGTTTGACGCTGAATCGATAGAAATTCCTTTTCCACATCGTTCCTTATATACCGGTTCTGTAACAGAACCTTTTCCGATTCGTTTGGTAACAGATAATGAACCAAAGCCAAATATGGACAACAAAGAATAGCGACTGTCGGCCACAGCCTATCTACGATAAGATCAGCAGAAAAACTCAGATTAAAGGGAGACTCAGTGGCAAAGCTCAGCGGACAATTGTCCAAAATGCAGGTCAGCCTGGCTAACAATACGCAAGCACATTATGCAATAAAGCTCGATGAGCAAGTATTCGCTTTAAATGAGGTGATCGGTCAGTCAATTTCCTTACACTATCAGGGGGAAATCCATTGTCTGAATTGTGATCGTCTAACGAAAAAAAGTTTCAGTGGTGGCTTTTGTTTTCCCTGTTCGCAGAAGTTAGCACAATGTGATTTGTGTTTTATGAAGCCAGAGCTTTGCCACTATGATCAGGGCACTTGCCGTGAACCGGAGTGGGGTGAAGCAGTATGTATGCAAGACCATATTGTGTATTTGGCAAACAGTTCTGGTTTAAAAGTCGGTATTACCCGTATTAATCAGATTCCAACACGTTGGATTGATCAGGGCGCCACTCAGGCTGTACCTATTTTTCGAGTAAAAAGCCGTTATCAATCGGGTTTGGTTGAGGTGATGTTTAAACAGCATGTATCTGATCGAACTGACTGGCGGAAAATGTTAAAAGGTGAAGCAGAACCGCTTGATTTAGCCGCGGAAAGAGATCGATTATTAGCCTTGTGTGAGAGTGAAATAACCTTGCTGCAACAACAGTTTGGCGAGTCAGCTATTCAAGTATTAACAGCTGAGCCTGTGCAAACGATTGAATACCCGGTGAATGCGTATCCGAAAAAAGTCAGTTCATTTAATTTTGATAAAACGGCAACGGTTGAAGGGCGACTGGAAGGCATCAAAGGCCAGTATCTGATTTTAGATAACGGTGTTATCAATCTCCGCAAATTTAGCGGTTATCACATCGAAGTGGAGGTATAAATGTTTTACCGCATTATGCGAGATCTGATGTTTCGTCTTGATGCCGAGAAGGCTCATCATCTTGGTTTAGTTGGTCTTGATTGGTTGGAAATGACCGGTGCGTCATGGCTGATGACTCGCAAGATGAAAATGAAGCCGGTACGCGTGATGGGGCTGACGTTTCCCAATGCCGTCGGCCTTGCCGCCGGGCTGGATAAAAATGGTGATCACATTGAAGCGATGTCGGCACTCGGGTTTGGCTTTGTTGAGATTGGAACAGTCACACCACGACCGCAACCGGGTAATCCTAAACCACGATTATTTCGTATTCCTGAAGCACAGGGCATTATCAATCGGATGGGTTTTAACAACCTGGGCGTTGACCATCTTATTCAGCAAGTACAAGCAGCGGATACAAAAACCTTAATTGGTATTAATATCGGTAAAAACTTTGATACCCCTGTTGAGAAAGCGGTAGATGACTATTTAATAGGTCTTAATAAGGTTTATCCTCATGCTGACTATGTCACTATCAATATTTCATCACCGAATACGCCGGGGCTTCGCACGCTTCAGTTCGGCGATTCTCTGGATAGCTTGTTATCAGCCTTAAAAAAGGCACAGGCTGATTTAGCAGAACAACATAACAAATATGTACCGATGGCCGTGAAGGTTGCGCCAGATCTGTCAAATGATGAAGTGTCGCAACTGGCGCAGGCATTCAATAAACATAAAATTGATGCGGTGATTGCCACCAACACGACGATGGATCGTGAGGCGGTAGCAGGTCTGCAGAATGCTGATGAGGCGGGCGGTTTGAGCGGTGCACCTGTTTTTGAAAAATCAACGGAAATTGTCAGACTTTTCCGCGAAGCACTTGATGATGACTTGCCTATCATCGCTGCCGGTGGAATCATGTCTGCTCAACAGGCGTTAGCCAAGTTGGATGCGGGTGCATCCCTTGTACAAATTTATAGTGGCCTGATTTATCAAGGTCCCACGCTTATTCGAGAAGTGATTCAATCCATATCAAAGAGGAACTAACATGGAAACTGCAACCGGAAGTATTGTTGTATTCTGGCTGATCAATATTCTCTATGCTGCGATCATTGTTTTTGTCGGTCGTATAGTGGTCAAGTGGCTGGTAAAAATGTCACGCAAACTGATGGTCAGAGCAAACCTTGATCCTATTCTGATTAATTTCTTCAGCACGATTGCCAATGCCATTTTATTGTTATTCGTACTGATTGCGGCTTTAGACCAACTGGGGGTCGATACCACCTCGATGATTGCTGTGCTTGGTGCGGCAGGTTTGGCGATTGGGCTGGCTTTAAAAGATTCACTACAAAACTTTGCCGCGGGTGTGATGCTTATCCTTTTCAGACCCTTCAAAATTGGTGATTTTGTTGAAGCGGGTGGAACCGCCGGTGTCATTGAGTCGATCACTATTTTCAATACCATTATGAAGACGGGTGATAACCGTGAAGTTATCGTCCCCAATGGTTTGATTTATGGCGATACCATCACTAACTATTCAGCAAAAGATACCCGACGCATCGATATGGTATTTGGCATCGGTTATGACGATGATTTGCTCAAAGCGAAAAAATTACTGACTGATATTGTCACCGGCCATGAAAAAGTGATGGCTGATCCAGCCCCCGTTATTCGTGTATCTGAGCTAGGTGACAGCAGTGTTAACTTTGATGTTCGTCCATGGGTAGATGCCGGTGATTATTGGCCTGTCCGATCTGAATTGATCGAAACCATTAAATTAGCATTTGATGAAAATGGTATTTCAATTCCTTATCCACAAATGGATATTCATTTTAATAATTTAGATAAAGAAGATGAAAAGGCCGCTTAAAACTGGTCTTTCCATGCTCTCAACGCTGTAAAGACAGCCTGACTGTTCAAAAGTGGGCGACCGGAAAAGCTTTCGGTCGCCTTTTTTACACTGTCAAACTCACAACGCAGGAAAGGGTTGGTGGCCAGCTCATCTTGCATCAATGAAGGAACGGTAGCTTGTTGCTGCTGACGAGCTTTTTCTGTTTGTTCAAAGCGTTGTATCAGCAAGGCATTGTCTGGCTCTACTGCTTTGGCGAAACGTAAATTGGCTAATGTGTATTCATGAGCACAATAGATTTCTGTTGTGACGGGCAACGTTGCCAGATGGCTGAGTGAGGAATGTAACTGCTCTGCGGTGCCACCTAATAAGCGTCCGCAGCCGGCTGCAAATAGTGTATCACCGCAAAACAGTTTTCCTTCAGCCAAATAGCTAATGTGACCGGGAGTATGGCCTGGTGTATTTAAAACAGAAAATTCAGGAAATGCGGGGTCGATAGCAATGGTGTCTCTGCCTGTTTGTGGATGAGTCACTCCATTTATGTTTTCATTGGCAGGACCATAAACGGGAATGGCGACGTCTTTTGTTAACTCAACAATACCCGCAGTATGATCGGCATGGTGGTGAGTAATCAATATAGCAATGAGATCCAGATCTCTGGCTCTTAAGGTTTTTAAAACGGGCGTGGCATCACCTGGATCAACGGCAATGACTTTATTCGTACCTTGCGCTTGAATAAGCCAGATATAATTGTCTTCAAATGCGGGAATTCTGTGCACATTCAGCATGATTTCTCCTTTAATGGGCTCACAGTATGAATGAGAACAAACAACGACGACTGAATCAATGGTGGCATAGTCCATTGGGAGAGATGCTCATCCAACATGAGCAGGATACTCTGACATCTCTCAATCATCCTCTAGTCGGGTATTTTTATGTTCAATTAGGTGGTCATTATTCTTTGTTTCCACCCTCGAATCGAGCCATTAAAACAAGTATTGTGGGCCCAACGGGAGATTTAAATGCCAGTGCTGAGTCGCTGCCTTTTAAGTCTCACAGTATAGATAATTTATTACTTTTGCATGTGTTGGAGTATGCCCATGACCCGCATCAGGTATTGAGGGAAACGGAAAGAGTTCTTGGCGCTGATGGTCGAGTCATTTTATGTAGTTTCAATCCCTGGAGTTTATGGGGGCTGCGCCGCCTGTTTTCATGGCAGGACAATGCGCCCTGGCATGGTCATTTTTTTACCCAAACTCGTATCAGGGATTGGTTGGCATTATTAAATTTTGAAGTGGTTGAACATCATAAAGTCATGTTCAGACCGCCTTTTAGCCGGATGAGTTGGTTAAATAGATGCCGTTTTTTGGAGCGCTGGGGTAAACGTTTATGGCCATGTTTTGGCGGCGTTACGATTGTGGTGGCATGCAAAAGAACGATCCCGCTCAACCCGCTCAAGCAACGCTGGCGTCAACCGAATTTATTTCCGTCCGCCGGTTTAGTGAATAAGCCGATAACAAGAGAAGGAACAGATGGACCACGTTGAGTTATATACTGATGGTGCCTGTAGTGGCAATCCCGGCCCAGGTGGTTGGGGCGTGATATTACGAGCAAAGGGACAAGAAAAAGAATTGTCCGGTGCCGAAAAAAATACCACGAATAATCAAATGGAAATGATGGCCGTAATCGCCGGACTTGAAGCATTAAAGCGCCCTTGTCAGGTCACCATTACCACGGATTCACAGTATGTCATTAAAGGCATGACCGAATGGTTAACAGGCTGGAAAGCCAAAAACTGGAAAACAGCAGCAAAAAAACCAGTGAAGAATGTTGAACTCTGGCAGCGCCTTGATAAAGCAGTAGCGCCTCATCAGGTAAAATGGGAATGGGTGAGAGGCCATCAGGGACATGTTGAAAACGAACGCGCGGATCAATTAGCTGTTGCCGCCAGAGAACAAATAGCCGCCAAGAAATAAGAGGACACCATGGCAGAAAATGTTGTTAAACGACAAGTGATTCTGGATACCGAAACCACTGGTATCAGCACCGCTGAAGATCATCGGATTATTGAGATTGGCTGTGTGGAAATGGTTAATCGCCGCCTGACCGGGCAAACATTTCATCAATATATTAATCCTCATCGTGAGATTGATGCTGGTGCGATTGAAGTCCATGGAATTACTAACGAATTTTTAGCCGATAAACCTAGTTTTGAAGATGTTGCTGAAGACTTTTTACAGTTTATCGAAGGCGCTGAGCTCATCATTCATAACGCCCCGTTTGACGTAGGATTTATTGATCACGAACTGAAAAAGCTCAAAGGTGAAAAGCGTAGGGTTAATAACTTATGTAGTGTATTAGACACCTTAAAAATGGCCAGGGATAAACACCCAGGCCAGAAAAATAATCTTGACGCTTTATGTAAACGTTATGACGTGGATAACTCCAACCGTGAGTTACATGGCGCCTTACTGGATGCTGAGATTTTAGCAGACGTTTATTTAGCCATGACTGGTGGGCAAGTCTCCATGCTGCTGGCTGCTGAGGAAGAAGTCGAAACCAAATCATCATCGGATAATGAAGTCGAAGAAACCCTGTCTTCTGTTCCTTCCAGAAAGCTCAGAGTTATCCGTGCCTCAGAAGAGGAGCTTGCTGCACATGAGGCGATGTTGGAGAAAGTGCAGAAAAGTAGTGGTGGGGAGTGTGTTTGGTTGAAGTCATAAGTCGTTTTGTAAGCATAGTGAGTTTTAACTAAACGTCAGACTTGTAGGTTGGGTAGAGGAACGAAACCCAACACGCTCGTTGAATTAAAATATCGAAGCTGCCGCAGGGCGTTCACTTAATTGGATTCGTGACATCCGTGTCACTCACCCTTCGGGCGCTTCCAGCGTCCAAATTCGTTCCGGACGAATTTGTGTTTGCCCAAAATAAACGAACCAAACAAAAGGGCACCCGATATTGCCTTGTCTCTAAAAATTCACTGCATTTTGTGGATTAAGTGGACACGTGTTTGAGCGTAGCGAGTTGGTGTCCACGCCATAAAATGCAGTGAATTTTTAGCGGCAATAGACGGGAAGGTTGGGAGCTTTTCAAATCCTCGTTTGTGTTAATGAACTCGGGTTTAGCTCGAAACTCCGATATTCATATAACGCTTTGAATACAAGCAGAATCACAAAAAATCAATAAATTCCAAAGTTTTCCTTGAAATCAAATTTTTTACCCCCAGATTGACGTTCTGTTAGAAGCAAAGCGGAATACATCATCATGAGCAATGAAGAAATTGAAAAGCCAGAAGTAGAAGCGAGTGAGCAAGCTGAAACTGAGGCATCATCAGAAACTGAAAAAACAACAGAACAGTTGTTGGAAGAAGCACAAAAACAAGCAGAAGAAAACTGGAACCAGGTGTTATTAGCTCGTGCTGATCTGGAAAATGTTCGTCGCCGTCATGCTCGGGACCTGGAAAATGCTCATAAACACGCTTTAGATAAGTTTGTGAGTGAGCTTTTACCCATTTGTGACAGCCTTGAACTTGGCTTAAATGCGGCTAAATCAGAATCAGCGACGCTAGATGCCGTTCGCGATGGTATGAGTATGACCATGAAAATGTTACTCGACAATATTGGCAAGCTTGGTTTGGAACAGGTTGATCCTGTGGGCCAACCGTTTGACCCTGAATTACACCAGGCTGTGTCTATGCAACCCGCCGATGGTATTGAAGCCAATCATGTCATCAGCGTGATGCAGAAAGGTTATAGCTTCAACGGCCGTTTACTTCGACCGGCAATGGTTGTGGTCTCTCAATAAAAATACATTCGGGGCTTGAAATTTTAATTTTATCCCCCAATTACTTATCCGAAGGCGGCTTAAATAGCCAGCAAGATACAAGATTGATGGAGTATAAAAATGGGAAAAATTATTGGTATTGACTTAGGAACAACAAATTCCTGTGTCGCAGTGATGGAAGATGGTAAAGCACGCGTTATCGAAAACAGCGAAGGCGATCGCACTACGCCATCAATCATTGCTTTTACAAAAGATGATGAAGTATTGGTTGGTCAGTCTGCTAAACGTCAGGCCGTTACTAATCCAAACAATACACTGTACGGAATCAAACGTTTGATTGGCCGTAAGTTTAAAGAAGATGTGGTTCAACGCGACATCGACATGGTGCCTTATAAAATCGTTGAAGCAGACAATGGCGATGCCTGGGTTTCTGTTAACGATAAAAAAATGGCACCACCTGAAATTTCAGCACGCGTTCTGATGAAAATGAAAAAAACCGCTGAAGAATTCCTGGGTGAGCCAGTGACAGAAGCGGTGGTCACTGTACCTGCTTACTTCAACGACTCACAACGTCAGGCAACCAAAGACGCGGGTAAAATTGCCGGTCTGGAAGTTAAACGTATTATCAACGAACCAACCGCTGCTGCCCTGGCGTACGGCATGGACAAAAAACGTGGTGATTCTACCGTTGTTGTTTATGACTTAGGTGGTGGTACATTTGACGTATCAATCATTGAGATTGCGGATATTGAAGGCGAACACCAGTTTGAAGTATTAGCGACTAACGGTGATACATTCTTAGGTGGTGAAGACTTTGACCAACGCATCATTGATTATTTAGTAGCTGAGTTCAAGAAAGATCAAGGTGTTGATCTGGCGAAAGATCCACTGGCTCTGCAACGTCTGAAAGATGCGGCTGAAAAAGCGAAGATCGAACTGTCTTCAAGCCAGCAAACAGATATTAACCTGCCTTACATCACAGCGGATGCATCAGGTCCTAAACACATGGAAATGCGTTTAACTCGTGCTAAGTTGGAATCGTTGGTTGAAGACCTGATTTCACGCAGCATGGAGCCATGTAAAATGGCACTGAAAGATGCTGGTTTATCGACATCTGAAATCAATGATGTCATTTTGGTCGGTGGCCAAACCCGCATGCCTAAAGTACAGGAAGCGGTTAAAGAAATGTTTGGTAAAGAGCCTCGTCGCGATGTGAATCCTGACGAAGCGGTTGCAGTAGGTGCTGCTATCCAGGCTGCTGTACTTTCAGGTGATGTGAAAGATGTATTGTTACTTGACGTAACACCTCTGAGCCTGGGTATTGAAACCATGGGTGGCGTGATGACCAAACTGGTTGAGAAAAACACCACGATTCCGACAAAAGCGAATCAAGTGTTCTCAACAGCAGAAGACAATCAGCCTGCGGTAACCATTCATGTGCTTCAAGGTGAGCGTGAAATGGCATCAGCGAATAAATCACTGGGTCGTTTTGACTTAGCGGATATTCCTCCTGCACCACGTGGTACACCGCAAATTGAAGTCACATTTGATATTGATGCTAACGGTATCCTCAATGTATCGGCAGCTGATAAAGCAACAGGCAAAAAACAATCTATCGTGATTAAAGCCTCTAGCGGTTTATCAGATGACGAAGTTGAGAAAATGGTGAAAGATGCGGAAGCGCATGCGGATGAAGATCGTAAATTCCATGAGCTAGTGACTGCACGTAACCAAGCTGATGCATTGATTCACGGCACAGAAAAATCACTGAAAGATTTAGGTGACAAAGTTGAAGCTGATGAAAAAGCAAAAATTGAATCAGCGATCGCCGCTTTACAAGAAGCGATTAAAGGCGAAGACAAAGACGACATTGAAGCAAAAACAACCGCTTTAAGTGAAGTCGCTGGCAAGTTAGCAGAACGTGCTTATGCAGAAAATGCAGAAGCCGGTGCTGATGCAGGTCAAGCCGATAATGCAAAAGCAGGTGATGATGTCGTTGACGCTGAGTTTGAAGAAGTTGACGACGACAACAAAAAATAATCTTTAACGAGATTATGTTGAGCATGGCAAACAGGCGTCAGGAATTTCCGGCGCCTGTTTTGTCGTTTTAGGTAGTTGGGAAAAAGAATAATGGCCAAAAGAGACTATTACGAAGTTTTAGAATTATCACGCACGGCGACTGAAGCTGAAATTAAAAAAGCCTATCGTCGCATGGCGATGAAATATCATCCGGACAGAAATCCCGATGATGCTGAAGCTGAGTCCAAGTTTAAGGAAGCCAAAGAAGCCTACGAAATTTTATCTGATAGTCAAAAACGTGCTGCCTACGATCAGTTTGGTCACGAAGGTGTGGATCAATCCATGGGTGGAGGATTCAGAAGTAGTGGCGGCTTCAGCGATATTTTTGGTGATGTATTTAATGATATTTTCGGCGGTGGTGGCGGTGGCCGACAGCAGGCTTATCGCGGTGCTGATTTAAGATACCGTCTTGATTTGTCATTGGAAGATGCCGTTGCCGGAACCACGGCGAAGATACGTATTCCGGTCAATGTTGAATGTAACACCTGTGATGGCAGTGGTGCGAAGAAAGGCACACAGCCTGTTACCTGTACAACTTGTGGTGGTCATGGTCAGGTACGTATTCAGCAAGGATTCTTCACCATGCAGCAGCCGTGTCCTCATTGTCGGGGCACAGGTAAAATGATTAAAGAGCCTTGTCCAGACTGTCATGGTGAGGGGCTGGTTCAGGAAGAAAAAACACTGCAAGTGAAAGTCCCTGCTGGTGTGGATACAGGCGACCGTATCCGTCTGGCGGGTGAAGGTGAAGCGGGTACTCACGGTGCCCCTGCTGGTGATTTGTATGTCGAAGTGTCAGTCAGCCGACATGATGTCTTCACTCGTGATGGTACAAATTTATTTTGCGATGTGCCATTGAGTTTCGTCACTGCCGCATTGGGCGGTGAAGTGGAAGTGCCGACCTTGGAAGGTAAAGCCAATCTGAAGATTCCAGAAGGCACGCAAACTGGCCAGCAATTCCGCCTGAAAGGTAAGGGTGTGCAGTCAGTTCGTGGCGGCGCAACGGGTGATCTTTTATGTCGGGTTATTATCGAAACCCCCGTGAAATTATCAAAAAAACAGAAAGAATTACTGCAAGAGTTTGAGGGCGATCTGAAAGGGGGCGGTGAAAAGCACAACCCGAAACATAGCTCCTGGCTGGATGCGGTAAAACGTTTTTTTGAATAATATGATGTGCAGACATCATTAGGCGAAATGAAAAAGGAATAATTATGGCCACGAAGATTGCGATTAATGGCGCTGCTGGCAGAATGGGGCGTTGCCTGATTCAGGCAGTTGAACAGACTGAAGGTTTGAAACTGAGTGCGGCGATTGATCGCGCCGATTCGTCGTTAATAGGCGCTGATGCAGGTGAAGTTGCGGGTGTAGGTAAACTCGGTATCGCGATTAGTTCTGATATTGAACAAGCCACAAAAGACTCTGACATCATTATTGATTTCACTCTGCCTGAAGTGACCATGGCTTTATTGCCTGCCTGTGTTGCGAACCAATGCCGACCCGTTATCGGCACAACAGGCTTTGATGCAGAGCAAAAACAAGCCATTGAAGACGCGTCTAAGCAAGTTGCTACCATTCTGGCACCGAATATGAGTGTTGGGGTGAACCTGTCATTGAAACTATTAGATATTGCCGCCCGGGTATTGGGTGATGATGTTGATATCGAAATAGTTGAAGCCCACCACCGTCATAAAGTTGATGCGCCATCTGGTACCGCATTACGCATGGGAGAAGTGGTTGCTGATGCTTTAGGTCGTGATCTTAAACAATGTGCTGTTTATGGTCGTGAAGGACGTACCGGTGAACGTGATAGAAATACGATTGGGTTTGCCACCGTTCGCGCGGGTGATATTGTTGGCGATCACACTGTGATGTTCGCTGCCGAAGGTGAACGTGTAGAAATTACCCATAAAGCCTCTAGTCGTATGACATTTGCTTTTGGTGCCATGCGTGCATCTAGTTGGTTAATGCAGAAGCAAAATGGTTTATTTGATATGCAGGATGTTTTGGGTCTGTCTTAAATTCTGACGGACAATTTTCTGTTAGAGCTCTGTTTCTGATCTCTGAATTTCTATACCAATACCCTGCTTCATGCAGGGTATTGTACTTTTCTCTTAACTTGCTTATATAATCGAACCAACGCATTAACGAGTTGGATTGATGGCACCACATGCTCAGATACTCATAGTTGACGATGTCCCTGACAATATTCAGGTTGCTATGAATTTGCTGAGAGAAGACAGTTATGAGTTTTCTTTTGCCAATAGCGGCGAAAAAGCATTATCAATACTTAATAGTGATGATGCTGATTTTGACCTTATCCTGCTTGATATAATGATGCCTGGCCTCGATGGTTATGAAACCTGTAAACGCATAAAGGCTAATTCACAATATCAGGATATTCCTATCATATTCCTCACGGCTAAAGCCGATGTTGACTCGATTGCCAAGGCATTTCAGGCCGGTGGAGTCGATTATGTGACCAAACCTTTTCATGCTGCTGAGTTGTTAGCGCGTGTCAGAACCCATATCCAGCTATACCAAACCAAAAAGTGGCTCGAACAACAAAATATTGACCTTGAGACAAAATCCCGTTTCGCCCAGGCTCGATTATTATCTGAATTAGAAAACAGCCAAAAAGAATTAATCTGGTTTTTAACTGAGCTGATGGAATCGACATCAGATGAAACAGGCAAACACATACGTCGTGTAGCAGAAATATCAGCATTATTGGCAAAACTTCATCCGACATTAACGGATATGGATGCTGATACCCTTTATCATGCTTCACCGATGCACGATATCGGTAAGATGACAGTCCCTCATGAGATTCTTCATAAGCCAGGGAAATATACGCCGGAAGAGTTTGAGATCATGAAATCTCATACTACCAACGCCTATAAATTATTGTCTGGTTCCAAACGTAAATTAATTAAATCAGCGGCGATTATTGCTCATCAACATCATGAAAAATGGGATGGCAGTGGCTATCCGAGAGCGCTAAAGGGCGATGATATCCATATATATGGTCGTATCGTGGCATTAGCCGATGTGTTTGACGCCTTAACCCATCAACGTTGTTATAAACCTGCCTGGTCTGTAAATGAGGCTATTGAGTTCATTAAAGAACAGCGAGGTCTTCACTTTGATCCTGAATTAGTGGACTTGATGATACAGAATCTTGATCAGTTTGCTGAAATAGTGAAATAGAAGCGTATTAAGATGAATGATGATTTAATAACAAAAAGAACGATGTTTATCACTTTGTTCTTTCTGTTATTAAATGTGGTCGTTACTATGTTCAGCTCGACTGTTATGGCGGATAACGAAACGGTTAAAACACAGTATCAGACACCAGTTTTATTAACGCAGGAAGAAATTGACTGGATACAAGCCCATCCTGTCGTGACGGTTGGGGCGGGAACTGAATGGCCACCTTATGATTTTGTCGATCAGCAAGATCAGTATCTGGGTATTGCCAGAGACTACCTTAATATTATTTCATCGTTAACCGGCTTGAAATTCAAATACGAGACCGGTGTCTGGCGTGATCATCTTAAACGGTTTGTGGCAGGAGAGATTGATTTATTACCTGCCGTATTTATGACACAGGAAAAGTCTTCATATATGGCTTTTTCCAGTCCGTATCACGAAGCAGTAGAGTATTTTTTTATTCGCAGTGATATCAAGCTGGATGACAAAAACTCTCTGGATAATTTACGGGTCGCTTTACCGAGAGATGATTCTCGCATCAATACGATTAAACGTTATTTCCCTGAACTCAATATTGTTGAGACCAACACAGCAGATGAGGCTATTGATCTGGTCTTAAATGGCAGAGCAGACTTGTTGTATGACACCTATGCGGTCTTGAGTTACAAGCTGGATCAAAAAGGGGTTACTAATATTGAGCCTTTGCAGTCAACTCGCTATTTAGGGAGTGAGAATCTCTATATGGGCACGCAAAAGTCCGAGCCGATTTTATCATCGATTATTGATAAAGGTTTGCTGGCTATCTCTGCTGTGCAAAAACGTAGTATTGATGACAAGTGGTTCAAACGAAATATTGTCGCAGAAGGCATTTCTAAAAATATTATCCTGTCACCGAGTGAACAAGCCTGGCTAAACGAACATAGAACAATCCGTTTTACTGGTGATCCAAATTGGTTGCCTTACGAAGCATTTGATAAAGAGGGTAACTACATCGGCATAGTTGCTGAATATTTACAATTAATAGAAAAGAAGCTTGGTATCACGATTGAGTATGTTCCAACGTCCAGTTGGACTGAATCTATTGACCTGATGAAGTCCGGTAAAGTCGATATGATTTCAGAAACCAGTGATTCCACTCTGGGTCAGTTTCTTACCTTCACCAGACCATATTTAAATAGTCCGATTGTTGTCGTGATGCGCGATGACAATGTCTATGTCGAAAGTCTTTCTTCCATAAAAAACAAAAAAATTGCGGTCATTCATGAGTATGGTTATGTGAACAATATTCGCAACCAGTATCCGGACATTAACTTCATCGAAGTCATGAGCATTCAGGATGGCCTAACAGCCGTGTCTACGGGAAAAGTAGATGCATTGGTGGCAACACTGGCACAAGCCAGCTATCACATTGCAGAGATGGGGATTAACAATATCAGGATTGTGGGTGAAACCGGGTTTAAGACCTCTCTGGCATTCGGCTTTAGTGAGGCATATCAGCCTATGGTGAGTCTTTTTAATCGCACATTTAATGCGATTTCGCTCACAGAGAAACAACGTATTCTGGATGAATGGGGAAAAGATAAATACGCGACGATCGTTGATTACAGTCTTGTTTTGAAGGTTATTGCAGTATTTCTGGTAGTAGTAGTATGGATTTTATATTGGAATAGAAAGCTAGCTGCTCAGATTCGTTTGCGGGAAGCAGCCGAAGCACAGACAAAAACATTGATAGATCATATTCCCTTACAGATTGCCGTGACAAATTTTGACGGTCAGATCATCACCGCTAACCCGCAGGCATTATTAGACTACAACATGCAGTTGGATGAATTACCACAGTTTAATATTCTGAGTTTTTATTCGAACCCGAAACAACGTGAAGAAGTACTTAATGAGATAAAAACGCAGGGATTTGTGGATCAAAAGATCGTCGAATTCAAAAAAATGGACGGTGAAGAACGCTCGATGATGGTATCTATTATGCCCATCAAATACCAGGGGCAGAAGGCGTTATTAGGCATCGCTGTAGATATGACGGATCGGATTGAGATGGAGGCTCAACTCGTCGAGGCGAAGGAAAAAGCGGAAGTGGCTAACCGTACCAAATCTGAGTTTCTTGCCAATATGAGCCATGAAATTCGCACACCTATGAATGCCATTATCGGGTTTACCGAACTACTTTATGAGCAGGTCAAAGACAACAAGATAAAATCCTATGTAAAAACCATTCAGTCTGCCGGCAATGATTTAATGTTATTAATAAATGACATTCTCGATTTATCCAAAATTGAGGCGGGAAAATTAGAGATTAATTACGCAGCGACAAACCCGCATGTCTTGTTTGAAGAGTTATCCCATATTTTCAGTGTACCTCTGAGAAATAAAGGCGTAGAGCTGGTATTAGAGGTAGATGCAGAAATTCCACAAAGTCTGATGTTAGACGTGGTTCGCCTGCGCCAGGTATTGCTCAACTTATTAGGAAACGCCGTTAAATTTACTGAGTCAGGGCGAATAACCATGCGGGCACGTGTCGATAATAAAAATAATATCGGCAGTAAATTAGGGCTGCGTATTGATGTGGAAGATACCGGTCTTGGTATTCCAGAAGATCAATTAGACCGGATTTTTGAAGACTTTAATCAAACAGTAGGTCAGGATACCGCCAAGTTTGGTGGCACGGGATTGGGATTATCGATTTGCAGTCGTCTCATTAAACTGATGGGTGGGACGCTTACCGTCAAGAGTCAACTGGGCAAAGGGTCGATATTTACCGTGCACTTGGATAATGTCGTTGTGGCAGCGATTGCTGCTGAAACAACATTGAATAATTACAGCGAGCCGACATTGCCGGTTTTTGCTCCGGCAACCATTCTTGTGGTTGATGATATTGAAGATAACCGGCGCTTGGTGGCTGAGAGTTTCTCTACTTCTGCACTGAAAATTATTGAGGCCGAAAATGGTAAAGAAGGGGTTGAAACGATGAAACATTATCCTATTGATTTAGTGTTGATGGATTTACGTATGCCCGTGATGGATGGTTATCAGGCGGCAGAAAAAATTAAGGCAGAATTTGATATCCCGGTCATTGCGCTCACAGCCTCTGTGATGAAGGATGATTTTGATCGTCTCAAATCAGAGCATTTTGATGCGCATATCCGTAAGCCAGTCAAAAAGGCCGAACTCTACCATAAGCTGGCCGAATTCTTAGTGCATGAACAGCCTAGTGATTCAGACATGGCTCACGCTAATGAGCAGATGCCCGTCTTATCGAAACATGAAATTAGTGTATTACCGACTATTCTCGGCTTTATGGAGAGCAAAATGCCGATTTGGAAGATGGTCAAAGAAAGCAATAATATGAGTGAAATTAAACGTTTTGCTTCGGACCTAAACCAAGTCGCAGATAAAGAGAAATTCACACCTTTAGCCAATTATGCCCAGCAACTTCTGGATAAAGTAGAAGTATTCGATATTCAGGGCATGACGGACTTATTGTCCGATTATCCCTTCCTATATAAGCGCTTAAGTCAGTCTGATTAGTATTTCTGGGCTCTCAGTTTAGCTACTTCTGCTCCGGAGACGTCGCCAGCCCGTAATCTGATTTCGGTGATCAACTGCCAGAAACGTTTCAGAAGAACTTGATTACCTGAGGATAACGACACGCCCTTTAAGGCGACTTGTTCTGCTAAGTCATAATCTTCCAGACTCATATGCGTCTGAGCTAATGAGTAATAGACTTTAGGATCCCTTGGGGCAATACGTTGTGCTCGTTGTAAGTTATTCTGCGCGCTTCTTAAGTCACCACTGACTCTTGCTTGCTCAGCTCTATCCAGTAAAGCAATAACAGCAGAACTTTGCTTTTGAGGTAACTGAGCCTGCGGTGCCGGCACTTGGTCTGAAGGGATGGGTTGTCCTGGAATGGCTTCTTCCACAGGCGGATAGGCTTTAGTTTCTGGAGCTGGTTGCTGTGAAGGTGGGCTGCTACGATCGTCAACGGGTGGTTGTGAGGGCTGATAAGGCGTTGTTGTACAGGCAGCAAGTACACTTAATATAAGTCCTGTTACAAATAAACGTGATACATAATTTGTCATAGTCATACCTTATTGAAACCAGTCTTTGATCCAATCAAGTGAACGTGTCACCGGATTAGATGATTCACTTGGTTTTGTCATACATTCGGATGCTTCAGTTGGTTCTGAGCCAGAAATAAAGGGCAGCAGCCTTCCACCTTCACAGTTTTCAGCAGACAGTAACCCCGTTTCAGCGTTTATCCATAGCCATTTTATATCGTCTGGTAACGGTGCCTCAAATGATTCAAGCGGCTGACTTTTCATAAAGCTTTTCCAGACTCTGAGTGCACCACCGGAACCGGTAAACGGCAAGGGTGAATTATCATCCAGGCCTAGCCAGACGACGGCTAACCGGTTGTTACTAAATCCTGCAAACCAACTGTCGCGCTGGTCATCGGTGGTTCCTGTCTTTCCGGCAGTATTGATACTGCTCGGTAATACGGAATAAATGCTGGCAGCAGTACCACTGTGAGTGACTTCCTGCATGGCGGTTTGAATTAGATAAACATCATCAGCATCAATAGTCTGACGTAGCTGGAATGGATAGCTGGATAATGCTTCGCCCTGACTATCAGTTACGGTTCGTATCGCTCGGACAGGTGTCTGGAAACCATTGGCAGCAATCGTTTGATACATGGTCGCTACTTCGAGGGGGGATAATCCCTGTGCGCCAAGTAAAAGAGAGGGGTAAGCATCTAACTGACGTTTAATACCCAGCCGATTTAATGTGTTAATCACTTCTTTAAGGCCAACCTCCATACCAAGGCGAACTGTTGCAATATTATAAGAATGGGCTAAGGCATCAATCAGCATGACCTGTTGGTGTGATTGTTTGCTGAAGTTTTGTGGTTTCCATGTTTGCCCATTAGGCAGTTTCATCGTCAAGCTTGAGTCGTCAACAATACTGGCCAGCGTTTTGCCATGCTCTAATGCGGTTAAATACACTGCGGGTTTTACTAAGGAGCCGATTGGGCGAAGTGAGTCTAATGCGCGGTTAAATCCTTTGTAACGGGTGTTTTTATCACCAATAACCGCAAGTACTTCACCCGTTTGCGGATCCGTGACGACCATACTGCCCTGTAATGGTTTCAGTTTGGCACCATAGCTTTGCTGCAAGGTGCTGATGGTTTGTTTGAGTGACGTTTCAGCATGGCTTTGAGTGATAGGATCCAGACTGGTGTAAACACGTAAACCTTCGGAATTCAGATCTTCATCACGGTAGTCACGACGAAGTTGTCGTTTTACTAAATCCAGAAACGCCGGGTAGGCTTCTTTTAATAAGGTACCTTTTTTGACGACATCAAGATCCGCATTGATAGCTTGCTGATATTGTTGCTGGGTGATTTTCCCCTGCTCAAACAACACTTGTAATACCAGGTTACGTCTTTTTTTCGCTCGTTCAGGGTGACGTCTTGGATCATAATAAGAGGGCCCCTTAACCAGTCCGGCCAGTAGCGCTAACTGATGCAATTTCAGTTCTTGTAGGGGTTGAGCAAAAAAGTAATGTGCTCCTAAACCAAAACCATGAATAGCTCGGGAGCCATCCTGTCCCAGATAGACCTCATTTAAATAAGCTTCGAGAATTTCATCTTTGTCATAATGAAGTTCTAATAACAAAGCCATGGGAATTTCGAGCAGTTTTCTGACAAGACTGCGATCCGAGGTCAGATAAAAGTTTTTGATCAATTGCTGTGTTAATGTGCTGCCACCTTGCACAAAACCACCGGCTTTAATATTGGCAACCATCGCACGAGCAATGCCTTTAGGCGATATACCGTGGTGCTGATAAAAGTCCCTGTCTTCTATCGCAATCAAGGCTTCAGTCAGCATTGGCGGTGCATCTTTCAGCTGGATCAGATCCCGATCTTCGTTATTCAAGGGATAGATACCACCGATGAGCACCGGTTCAAGCCGAATCAATGGCACATCCTGACCTTGATAATCTCTCAATTGTGTTAGGCCTTGACCATCAAAATCGAGAATCAGTTTTCTTGCTGGCTCCATACCATCACTGAAGCGGAATCCCCGAGTTGCAATAATGGCTTTTGATGTCGAAAACGCGGCTTGCCCTGGTTGGGCGGCTTTGTTGGTGAACTGATAACCCAAGCCTTTCAGCTCGATTTTTAAGTCAGCAATCGATATTGGTGCGCCCGCATATAATTCCAGTGGACGTGCATAAACCTTGGCAGGAACTGCCCAACGTTTGCCTTCAAACTGGCTACGGATTTGAGCATCAAGAAACAGGGTTAATAAACCAAGCAGAACGAGAAGCGTAAAGGCTATCTTGAATAAACTTGAGCGACTGATGAAACCAGTTTGTTTTTTTCTTCGGGAGCTTGTTTTTTTTGAGCGTGTACGTTTTTTAGCGGGCGTTTTCTTTTGAGCCATGAGATTCTCAGCTTAGGATATGAGCCTGTTCAGGCGGTAATTCAATAACAACATTAAAACATGATGTTGGCATTAAGTGATAACAGTCCACCTTAATATGCGGCGTTCAGCGGAAACGTATCGTTAAAACGCGCAGCAGTGAAAATTGTCAGAGGTCGGATCCTATTTGTAGATAAATCAGGGCAATGACAACCGATAAGCTTGTGCTCTAAGTCATTACTTTTTTTACAGTTCGTCAAAACCGGTACGCCTAAAAAGCGCTAACAGCTTGATTTCGCATTATGCAATTTGTCTGGTAATATGCAGAACTCCAAAAGAGTTTCATGCGTAGTTTTTCACCTGAAACCACAAAAGTATAACTGTAGCGAGCGTTTATGGCTTTAGAGACACCAGTCTGTGAATTTGGTTTGCCTGCTGTGGATTTTTCTCTGCCAGGAACAGACGGTAAAATTTGGACATTAGATGAGTGTCGTGGTGAAAATGGACTATTAGTGATGTTCATTTGTAACCATTGTCCGTACGTACAAGCGATCATGGATCGACTTGTTCGTGATACGAATGCGCTGAAAGAGTTGGGCGTTAACTCTGTCGCCATTATGTCTAATGATGTGAATGACTATCCAGAAGATGCTTTCGATAATATGAAACGCGTTGCTGAACAGCAGCAGTTTTCATTTCCTTATTTGTATGACGAAACACAACAGGTTGCCCAGGCTTATGGTGCAGTCTGCACGCCCGATTTTTTTGGTTATAACGGTGATTTGCAACTACAATATCGCGGTCGTTTAGATGCCAGTAAAAAAGAAGCAGTGGCATCTGATGTCAGACGAGATTTGTTTGAAGCAATGAAACAAGTGGCAGAAACAGGCCACGGCCCAGAAAATCAAATACCTAGTATGGGTTGCTCGATCAAATGGCGGGCAGCTTAATTTTTTTTAATAGGAGAATGTAGATAATGGCTACACGTAGACATTTAGCTAATGCTATCCGTGCGCTGAGCATGGACGCAGTACAAAAGGCGAACTCGGGTCACCCCGGCGCGCCTATGGGTATGGCAGATATTGCCGAAGTGTTATGGAATGACCATTTAAAACACAACCCAAATAACCCAAATTGGGCTGATCGTGACCGTTTCATCCTATCTAATGGTCACGGTTCTATGTTGATTTATTCATTGTTGCACTTGTCAGGTTATGACTTGCCAATGGATTCAATCAAAACATTCCGTCAATTACATTCACAATGTGCGGGTCACCCTGAATACGGTTATGCACCAGGTGTTGAAACAACAACAGGTCCATTAGGTCAAGGTATCACCAACGGTGTTGGTTTTGCGATGGCTGAAAAACTGATGGCTGACCAATTTAACAAACCAGGTCATGACATCGTTAACCACCACACCTATGTATTCATGGGCGACGGTTGTTTGATGGAAGGTGTTTCTCATGAAGCATGTGCACTTGCTGGCACATGGGGTCTGGGCAACCTGATTGCATTCTGGGATGACAACAATATCTCTATCGACGGTCACATTGATGGCTGGTACACAGATGACACTGCTAAACGTTTCGAAGCTTACGGCTGGCACGTTCAATCAGTTGATGGTCATGACGCTGATGCGATCAACGCAGCTATTGAAGCAGCGAAAAAAGTCACTGACAAACCTTCACTGATCTGCTGTAAAACCATTATTGGTTTCGGTTCACCAAACAAATCAGCTAGCCATGATTGCCACGGTGCTGCATTAGGTGAAGAAGAAGTTGCATTAACTCGTAAAGAGTTAGGCTGGGACTACGAACCTTTTGTTATTCCTGAAGATGTTTATGCAGGTTGGGATGCGAAAGCGAAAGGTGATGCTGCTGAAGCTGAATGGAACAAAAAATTCGACGCGTATGCTGCTGAATACCCAGAATTAGCTGCTGAATTCAAACGCCGCATGGCAGGTGAATTACCCGCTGACTGGAAACAGTTCACAGATAAAATGATAGCTGACTTCAACGATAAAGCAGAAAGCGTTGCTTCACGTAAAGCATCACAAAACGTTATTACTGCTTTAGCGCCTGAATTACCAGAATTTATCGGTGGTTCTGCTGACTTAACAGGTTCAAACCTGACAAGCTGCTCAAGCTTCAAACATGTTTCTGGTAAAGAGGCAGGTAACTACATTTCATACGGTGTTCGTGAGTTTGGTATGTATGCCATCATGAATGGTATGGCTCTGCACGGCGGTTTACTGCCTTACGGTGGTACATTCCACATGTTCTCTGACTATGCTAAGTCTGCTTTACGTATGGCGGCATTGATGAAACAACGCACAATCGCTATCTTGACTCATGACTCTATCGGTCAGGGTGAAGACGGCCCTACTCACCAACCAATCGAAAACACAGCAGGTCTGCGTTATATTCCTAACATGGATGTATGGCGTCCTTCTGATGAAACTGAAGTTGCGGTTGCATGGGTTGCTGCCGTTGAACGTAAAGATGGTCCTTCAAGCTTAGTCTTAAGCCGTCAAGGTATCCCAGGCCGTAAACACGATACTGCTGACTTCGAAGCTATCCGTAAAGGTGCTTATGTATTGTCTGAAGCAGAAGGTGGCGCAGCTGATGTCATCATCATCGCAACAGGTTCTGAAGTTGACTTAGCAGTTAAAGCACAAGAAGAACTGAAAGCTGACGGTGTGAAAGCACGCGTTGTTTCTATGCCTTCAACCAATGTGTTTGATCGTCAAGACCAAGCTTACAAAGACAGCGTATTAACACCAGGTGTTAAACGTGTATCTGTTGAAGCGGGTGTCACTGACTTCTGGCGCAAGTATGTTGGCCTGGAAGGTGGTGTTGTGGGTATCGACACATTTGGTGAATCTGCGCCAGGTGGTGTGTTGATGAAACACTTCGGCTTCACAGTTGAAAATGTTGTTAAGACAGTTAAATCAGTGCTGTAATGATTGCTGATTTAAATTAAGTAGTAATTGAGTCGAACCAGTGGGCAGTTTTGCTCACTGGTTTTTCTCTCTCTAAAACTCGAAAGTCTAATAAGTGAGATTTCACACAGAGATTTCAGTTCTTAGACAGACGGATATAGCGATAGGGGATTAAGCATGACGATTAGAGTCGGTATTAATGGTTTTGGCCGCATTGGTCGCATGGCATTTCGTGCAGCCATCAAAGATTTTACAGATATTGAAGTGGTAGCAATCAATGACTTGTTAGATCCCGAATATCTGGCTTATATGCTCAAATACGATTCTGTGCATGGTCGCTTCCATGGTGAAGTAGAAGTCAGAGATGGCAATCTGGTGGTGAATGGTAAAACCATTCGTATTACCGCTGAGCGTAACCCTGCAGATTTGAAATGGGATGAAGTCGGTGCGGATTTGGTTATCGAATGTACGGGCTTTTTCCTGACCGAAGAAAGTTGTCAGGCCCATATTGATGCCGGTGCCAAAAAAGTGGTGCAGTCTGCGCCATCAAAAGATCACACCCCAATGTTTGTCTATGGTGTGAATCATAAAGATTATGATGGTCAGGCGATTGTTTCTGCTGCATCTTGCACGACCAATGCATTAGCGCCTGTCGCCAAAGTTTTGCATGACAGCTTTGGTATCAAACGTGGATTAATGACTACAGTACATGCTGCCACCGCAACACAAAAAACCGTGGATGGCCCTTCAATGAAAGATTGGCGTGGTGGTCGCGGCATTTTGGAAAATATTATTCCATCATCTACCGGTGCGGCGAAAGCGGTCGGTAAAGTCCTACCTGATTTGAATGGCAAGTTAACCGGTATGGCTTTCCGCGTGCCGACATCAGATGTTTCGGTGGTTGATCTGACCGTTGAGCTAGACAAAGATGCGACATATGAAGATATCTGCACAGCGATGAAAGCCGCTTCTACATCAGAGTTAAAAGATGTACTGGGTTATACCGAAGAAAGCGTGGTATCAACAGATTTTCGTGGCAACACCGCCCCTTCAAACTTTGATGCCGGTGCTGGAATCGCATTGGATAAGACGTTTGTTAAAGTGGTTGCGTGGTATGACAATGAATATGGCTATACCTGCAATATGATGCGTCTTGTACAGCACGTTGGTCGTTAATTCATTCATTTATCAATAAAAACGTTAAGGCTTTCTGGATTCAGGAAGCCTTTTTTTATGGTCAAACTAATTTAGAACGTTATACTTTGTGATGGAGATCACAAATTTAATTATTCACGAGGAAAATCATCATGTCTGTAATCAAGATGGCTGATCTGGATTTGGCGGGTAAGCGTGTACTGATTCGCCAAGATCTTAATGTGCCACTGAAAAAAGGTGTTGTTGCTGATGGCACCCGTATTCATGCTTCATTGCCCACTATAGAAATGGCATTAAAAGCAGGTGCAAAGGTCATGATCATGTCGCATCTTGGCAGACCAACTGAAGGTGAGTATGAGCATCAGTACTCGCTGGCCCCTGTTGCTAATTATTTATCAGCCTTATTGGATCAACCGGTCAGGCTTGAGCAAAACTGGCTAGAACCAGAATTTATACCCGTTGAAGCGGGTGAAGTCGTCTTGTGTGAAAACGTGCGTTTTAACATCGGTGAAAAAGCCAACGATGATGCGTTATCTCGTCGTATGGCCAAGTTGTGTGATGTGTTTGTAATGGATGCGTTTGGCACAGCTCATCGTGCTCAGGCGTCGACGCATGGCGTAGCGAAATACGCACCGATTGCATGTGCCGGTCCACTATTGGCAACAGAATTAGAAGCATTGGCGAAAGCATTGGATAACCCGGCAAGGCCGCTAGTCGCGATTGTAGGTGGCTCAAAGGTATCCACCAAGTTGACGGTGCTGGAATCGTTATCTAAAAAAGTGGATCAACTGATTGTCGGTGGTGGGATAGCCAACACTTTTATTGCGGCAGAGGGACACCAAGTCGGTAATTCGCTTTATGAAGAAGACTTAATTGATACCTGTAAAAAACTAAGAGCTGAAGCTCAGGCTCGTGGCGGGGATATTCCGGTACCAGTTGATGTCGTATGTGGTAAGCATTTTGCTGAAAATGCGGAAGCTGAAGTCAAAAAAGTGACCGATATCGTTGCCGATGACATGATTTTTGATATTGGTCCAAAATCGGCCGCCGCTTTAACAGAAATTTTAAAAAACGCTGGTACGATTGTCTGGAATGGTCCGGTCGGCGTTTTTGAATTTAATCAGTTTGGCGAAGGCACGAAAGAAGTCGCGATGGCGATTGCTGAGTCTGATGCATTTTCTATTGCTGGTGGTGGTGATACATTAGCGGCAGTGTCTAAATATAAAATTTGTGATGACATTTCTTATATTTCAACCGGTGGTGGCGCATTTCTGGAGTTTCTTGAAGGTAAAAAATTACCTGCGGTAGATATTTTGGAGCAACGCGCCGCACAAGCATAAAGGAGTTTCATGTGACGGCCATAAGACGAACAAAAATTGTTGCGACTTTAGGGCCGGCCACACAAAGCCCGCAAGTATTGGATGCGATGATCGCAGCCGGCATGAATGTGGTCAGGCTTAACTTCTCTCATGGTGAACCTGACACTCACATTGCGCTGGCAGAGCTGGTCAGAGAACGTGCTCGTTTGCAAAATAAACAAGTTGGCATTCTGGCTGACCTTCAGGGACCCAAAATTCGTATCTCCCGCTTTAAACAAGGCTCGGTTGTGCTTGAAGAAGGTGCGTACTTCATTCTGGATGCCCAGCTTGGTAGAGACGAGGGTGATGAACAGCAAGTGGGCATTGACTATAAAGCGCTTCCTCGTGATGTCAAAGCGAAAGACACCTTGCTCCTTGATGATGGCAGGATTGTATTGCGTGTGGATAAAGTCGATACGCATAAAATCTATACGACGGTAAGTTTCGGTGGTGTTCTCTCCAATAACAAAGGCATTAACCGTCTTGGTGGTGGACTATCTGCCAAAGCCCTTACCGATAAAGATAAACAGGATATTAAAACGGCTGCCAGCATGCAGGCAGACTATCTCGCTGTGTCATTCCCTCGTTCGGCTGATGATATCCATCAGGCAAGGCAGTTATTACGCGACGCTGGCGGTTATGGTGCCATTGTGGCAAAAATTGAACGTGCAGAAGCGGTAGAAGCTATTGATGAGATCATCTCAGCTACCGATGCGATTATGGTCGCACGTGGCGATTTGGGCGTGGAGATGGGGGATGCGGCATTACCGCCTATTCAAAAACGTATCATTGGGCTGGCTCGTAAAAAGAACTGCCTGACCATTACAGCCACCCAGATGATGGAATCAATGATCATGAATCCGATTCCGACCCGAGCTGAAGTGTTTGATGTGGCCAATGCCGTGCTGGATGGCACCGATGCTGTGATGCTATCCGGGGAAACGGCGATTGGTAAAAATCCGATAAAAACCATAGCGGCCGTTGACCGTGTTTGTCTGCAAGCAGAGCTGGAACGTGAAATACGTGTCTCGCGACACCGGATAGACTCGCATTTTGAACGGATGGATGAGGCCATCGCTATGGCTGCCATGTATACTGCCAACCATCTGGATGTAAAAGCCATTGCTGCGTTGACGGACTCAGGTGCAACCACATTGTGGATGTCCAGAATTAGTTCAGGTATTCCTATCTTTGCACTTACACCTCATGAAAAAACAGCACGCAAGGTGACCTTATACAGAGGCGTTTATCCGCTTAAGTTCGATGTAGAACATCATGATCATGCGTTGATGAATAAAGAGATGGTCGATGAGCTTGTCCGCCGTGGTGTTGTGTCAGATGGTGATATTGTGATTATCACTAAAGGCGATCTTGAAATTCAGGGCAGCACCAATGCTATGAAAATTGTCAAAGTCGGTGATATGGCTGAACCCAGACAGATAGACTAAACACAGAATATGAATTTTTTTACAGGAGGCTTTATGGCCCTGATTACGTTGCGACAATTATTAGACTATGCAGCTGAACATGATTTTGCTGTTCCGGCATTCAATGTCAGTAATATGGAGCAAGTACATGCCATTATGCAGGCAGCAGACAAGGTAGACAGCCCTGTGATCATGCAGGCCAGTGCGGGTGCCAGAAAATACGCTGGTGAGCCATTTTTACGGCATATGGTCCTTGCAGCAGTTGAAGAATATCCGCATATTCCAGTGGTTTTACATCAGGATCATGGCGCTAGCCCGGCTATCTGCATTCGTTCGATTCAGTCAGGATTTACTTCGGTGATGATGGATGGATCATTACGAGAAGACATGAAAACACCCTCTGATTTTGACTATAACGTGCAGGTGACAAAAAACGTTAGTGACATTGCCCATGCATGTGGTGTTTCCGTGGAAGGGGAGTTAGGCTGCCTGGGCTCTTTAGAGACCGGTATGATGGGGGAAGAAGATGGTCATGGTGCAGAATCAGCTTTAGACCAGAGTCAACTATTGACCGATCCCGATGAGGCAGTGGAGTTTGTGAACTTAACGCAGGTCGATGCCCTAGCCGTTGCTATAGGTACCAGTCATGGCGCCTATAAATTCACACAGCCGCCGACAGGTGATGTGCTGGCGATTAGCCACTTAAAAACCTTGCAACAAAAACTGCCTGATACCCATTTTGTGATGCATGGTTCAAGCTCAGTACCGCAGGATTGGTTGAAGATTATCAATACCCATGGTGGTGATATTGGCCAAACCTATGGCGTACCTGTAGAAGAAATTGTTGAAGGCATTCAATATGGTGTGCGTAAGGTCAATATTGATACCGATTTACGCATGGCTTCAACGGGTGCTATTCGTCAGTTTTTGACTGATGAGAAGAATAAAGCGGAATTTGATCCACGGAAATTTTTTAAAGCAGCGACGCAGGCGATGCAGACGATTTGTGAAGCGCGTTATCAGGCATTTGGTAGCGCAGGACATGCCAGAAAGATTGTGCCTGTTTCATTAGCTAAAATGGTTGAAAGATATTAGTTTGGGTCGATAACAGTTTGTTTGTCAGTGATTTTCGGCTGCTCAGACTTATCTATGATTGAATGTTATTTTCCTCATTAAACAATCAGTTGCGAGCCTTGTGCCAGAATACGTTAAACTACCTGTTTTTTAGCAGAGAATATCGTTCGTGCATCAAATAATTGCGATTGCCGCCGGCGGTGCAGTAGGTGCCGTACTCAGGTTTGTTGTTTCCAACGGCATCTATCGTGTTTTAGGGCGTGACTTTCCCTACGGCACATTGGCTGTTAATGTGCTCGGTTCTTTACTGATGGGATTTCTGTTTATCATCTTTATCGAGAGAGAGTTGGGTATGGCAGAATGGCGCTCTGCCATTTTAATCGGCTTACTTGGCGCGTTTACCACGTTTTCGACATTTTCTATGGAAACTATTGCTCTGCTGGAAGCCGGTGATATCACGAGAGCCATGCTAAATGTGTTTCTTAGCGTTTTGCTCTGTCTGACGGCAACATGGATAGGATTAAGCCTGGGGAGACAGTTATGAGTCGGTTCGAAGTCACGATGGTTCGTGTATACCTTGCCGAGGGGCGCGATCATAGTAATCGCGTTATAGCGTTACTTGAAACGTTAGATATTAAAGGCTTTACCGTGTTTCGCGGCATTGCTGGTTTTGGTGCTGAACAAAAATTACATAAAGCGTCACTATTGGATTTATCACCTGAATTACCATTGGTGATCGAGTTTTTTGATGTTCCACACAAAGTGGAAAAAATTATTACACAGCTGGAAAGTATGGTTAAGCCGGATCATATTGTGAGCTGGACTGCACAATCTGGAAAATAAAAGAATGTTAGATCCGAAGTTATTAAGAAATGAGACTGAACAGGTTGCTGAGCAACTAGCCCGTAGAGGCTTTGATTTAGATGTTGCATTGTTGGCTAAGCTTGAAGAGGAGCGTAAACAGGCACAACTGGATGCTCAGGAATTACAAACAGAAAGAAATAGCCGTTCTAAAAATATTGGTAAAGCCAAAGCGGCGGGTGAAGATATTGCTCCCTTACTGAAAGAAATCGAGGATTTAGGTGACCGTCATAAAGCGGCTGAATCACGATTAAATGATGTGCTGACCCAGTTGCAAGACATCGCCATGGGTATTCCTAATCTTCCTCAGGCGGATGTTCCGGCCGGTAAAGATGAGAGCGAGAACCAGGAAGTTTTACGTTGGGGTGAACCGCGTCAATTTGATTTTGAACCAAAAGATCATGTCGATCTGGGTGCTGCTTTAGGTATGGATTTTGATACCGCAGCAAAAATCAGTGCTGCCCGTTTTGTCACTTTGTCCGGTCCTTTGGCCAAGTTACAGCGTGCACTGACCCAGTTTATGCTCGACTTACACAGTGAACAGCATGGTTACACGGAAACTTATGTTCCTTATTTAGTGAATGCCGACTCTTTAAGAGGAACAGGGCAGCTACCTAAATTCGAAGAAGATCTGTTTAAAGTGAATGATGGTGAGTTTTATCTGATTCCAACAGCCGAAGTGCCGGTAACTAATATTGTCCGTGATACGATTACTGAAGATGCCTCTTTGCCTCTGAAGTTTGTGGCACATACACCCTGTTTCCGAAGTGAAGCTGGGTCTTATGGCCGCGATGTACGTGGTCTTATCCGTCAGCACCAGTTTGAAAAGGTTGAGTTGGTACAAATCGTCCGCCCAGAGGACTCTGCTGCTGCGCATGAAGAATTAACAGCACATGCTGAGAAAGTATTGCAGTTATTGGACTTGCCATATCGTAAGGTGAATTTGTGTACGGGTGATTTAGGTTTTTCATCTACAAAAACCTATGATCTTGAAGTTTGGTTACCAAGCCAGCAAACCTACAGAGAAATTTCATCTTGCAGTAATTTTGGTGATTTCCAGGCACGTCGTTTACAAGCTCGCTGGCGTAATCCTGCTACTGGAAAACCTGAGTTAGTTCACACGCTCAATGGTTCAGGACTGGCTGTTGGCCGAACGCTGTTAGCGTTGATGGAAAATCATCAACAGGCAGATGGTTCAGTGTTAATTCCACAGGCATTACGTCCATATATGGGCGGTCAGGACAACATTCGTGTTTGAATTTAGTCTGGTCCAGAAAATTATTATCTGGGCGATACCTGTTTTATTTGCCATTACTGTCCATGAAGTTGCACATGGCTGGGTTGCATTAAAGCTAGGTGATAGAACAGCACAAATGTTGGGTAGGCTCACGCTAAACCCCTTTAAACATATCGATCCTATCGGCACCGTGCTTGTGCCCGGCTTATTATTATTACTGGGCGGCTTTGTATTTGGCTGGGCGAAACCGGTACCGGTGAGTTATCAGAATCTGCATCAGCCCAAACGAGATATGGCGTGGGTGGCTGCTGCCGGTCCTGCTGCCAACTTTATTATGGCGATTATCTGGGCGATCGTTGCCAAGCTGGGTTTAATGCTTATTCATGCCGATATTACCATGGGTCAACCTATGATGTTTATGGGCGTGGCTGGCGTATTGATTAATACGATGTTAATGATGCTTAACTTACTGCCTATTCCGCCTCTGGACGGCAGTCGTGTGTTATCAAGCTGGCTACCAGGACCGATGGCATATAAGTTCAGCAGGATAGAGCCATATGGTTTCTTTATCTTGCTCGGACTGCTTTATTTCGGCATTTTGAATTTGATTTTATGGCCATTGGTCAGTGCTATGCTAGGTTTGCTGGTGTCTGTCTTTCATTTACCAGCACAAATATTCAGTATTTTATAGTTAGCTAATTAAGGCTTATCAGGAGAACATTTTGGATACGGTTGCTATACAGTCCCGTCGCATTGTTTCAGGCATGCGTCCAACAGGGCAATTGCATTTAGGTCATTATCATGGCGTTCTAAAAAACTGGATTAAATTACAGCACGAATTTGACTGCTTCTTCTTTGTCGCAGACTGGCATGCATTAACGACTCATTATGAAGAGAGCAGTGTCATCGAAGGCAGTGTTTGGGAGATGGTGATTGACTGGCTCGCTGCCGGTATTGAACCTTCGACGGCATCGCTTTTTTTACAGTCAAAAGTACCTGAGCACGCTGAATTACACTTATTATTGTCGATGATTACGCCGCTTTCGTGGCTAGAGCGTGTACCAACATACAAAGATCAACAAGAAAAACTAAAAGAAAAAGATTTATCGACTTACGGCTTTTTAGGCTATCCCTTATTACAAAGTGCCGATATTTTGATTTATCGGGCGGGTCAGGTGCCTGTGGGTGAAGATCAGGTCGCTCATGTTGAGTTAACACGGGAAGTCGCTCGTCGTTTTAATCATATCTACGGTCGTGAGAAGGACTTTGAAGAAAAAGCCGAAGCCGCGATTAAAAAAATGGGTAAGAAAAACGCAAAGCTCTACAATACTTTGCGTAAGTCATACCAAGAGCAAGGTGATGCGGATGCTCTAGCCACCGCGCGTGAGTTGCTTAAAAATCAACAAAATTTAGCGCTGGGTGATATGGAGCGCTTATTCGGCTATCTGGAAGGTGCGGGCAAAGTGATTTTGCCAGAGCCAAAAGCCTTATTAACACCAGCATCTAAAATGCCAGGCCTGGATGGTCAAAAAATGTCCAAGTCATACGGCAATACGATCTCGCTGCGTGAGCCTGATGATAGCCTGGCAGAGAAAATTAAGCGTATGCCGACGGACACCAACCGTGTTCGACGTACTGATCCTGGTGAGCCTGATCGCTGCCCTGTATGGCAGTTGCATGAGGTTTACGCTTCAGAAGATCAGAAACAGTGGGTACAAGAAGGTTGTCGCAGTGCCAGTATTGGTTGTCTGGATTGTAAAGGTCCGTTGATTGATGCTGTTAGCGCTGAACTGAGACCGATTCGTGAACGGGCGTTGGATTTTAGCCAACACCCAGAAGATGTCCGCCGTATTATTGATGATGGTAATGCTGCCGCGCGTGAAGTGGCACAGGAAACCTTGGCGGAAGTCCGTTCATCAATGGGTTTAAACTATAAATAAAAGGGTTGCTGACGCGTTTTTATGGCTGAACGTATTCAAAAAGTATTAGCAAGAGCTGGTTATGGCTCTCGTCGCCAGGTAGAAACCTGGATTAAAGAAGGACGTGTCACTCGTAATGGTGAGTTGGCAAGTTTAGGAGATCAGATCAGTGAAGGCGATCGTTTAAAGCTGGATAATAAACCTCTTTCTCCGAAACGTTTATGGCAGGAACCGGCTAAACAGGTCATTCTCTATAACAAGCCTGTTGGTGAAGTGTGCACGCGTAAGGACCCTGAAGGCCGTCGTACTATCTTTCAGTCCTTACCTATTCCGGAACAGGGCCGTTGGGTCAGTGTGGGACGGCTTGACTTAAACACCAGTGGTTTAATCATCCTGACCACAGATGGTGAATTGGCAAATCGTTTAATGCATCCATCGCATGAAATGGATCGCGAATATGCGGTTCGTGTCTTAGGCGAAGTGACATCTGAAATGATGCAGACGCTTCGTGATGGCGTCATGCTTGAAGATGGTGAAGCTAAGTTTGCAGATATTCAGGAATCTGGCGGTGAAGGAGCAAATAAATGGTATCACGTGGTTATCCAAGAAGGTCGTAACCGTGAAGTCCGTCGCTTGTGGGAAAGCCAGGGTGTACAGGTCAGCCGTTTGATGCGGGTGCGTTATGGACCCATCATTATTCCTAATAATCTACGTATGGGCCACTGGACAAAGCTGGAAGGCTCTGATCTGGACTATCTCTATGAACAGGCTGGGATGAAGCCAGTCAGTAATGTTACAGGTGGACGCAAGAAACCGGCTGTTAAGCAGGAACGACCCAAAAAAACACGTACCAGAAAAGAATATAGCACTAATAAAAAGGAACAAAGCCGGGATCAGGATGAGCCCACGCCTAAAAGAAGACCTCGTATTCGAGGCCATTGATTTTATACTGTCTGCAGTCTATTAAAGATTAGGGGGTCTTGGCGCAGACAGTTATATTCTTACCCATGTGTTTTGCTTCATATAGTGCCATATCAGCCCGCTCAAACAGGTGATAGCCTTCCTCATTCATATCAAGTTGGGCTATGCCTAAGCTAATGGTGAAACCGAAGCTGTTTTTTCCGTCATGAGATAATATTTGAGCAACGGATTCGCGAATTCTCTCAGCAGCAACTTGAGCATCGTGGATGCTGGTATCTGTTAAGAGCAGAACAAATTCTTCACCACCGAATCTAAATGCCATATCACTACCACGCAGATTCTGGTTAATCATATCCGCCAAAATTTTAAGTGCTCTATCGCCGGTCATATGACCAAAGTTGTCATTAATAATTTTGAAGTTATCAATGTCAATAAGCACGAGTGACAGAGGTATATTGTGCCTTTTTGCTCTGTCAATTTCCCTGTGCAAACTCTTTTCATAAGCAGCCCGATTACCCAAACTGGTTAAGTCATCCAGCAGTGCAGAGGCAAGTGCTTTTTTATAAAGCAGGCAGTTACGTAAAGGGTAAACAAGCAGACTGAGTAAATCTTCTAAAAAAATAATATCTGCTTGAGAAAACTTTTTGCTTTGCGTAAAGCTAAGATCGCCCAGATAATCACCATTCATTTCAAGCTTATAATGGCAGCGATGGTGATATTTTTCCGCCGAGTTGATATCGACTTTCATGCTAGGGCTTTGATAATGAAAGCTGCACTCAGGGAAAACAGCATTCACTTCATGCTGAAATAATTGAAGCATGTCTTCCAAAATAAGGCTGGTTTGCAGCGTGTAAGGAAGTTGACGTTGTATCTCTTCCGCTGTTTTGGTCTGAGTGTAGTCTATTGCTGGTTTAGAGCCTTCTACCAGGCTTAGTTTATGCTTGTTTGAGATTGATGGGTGTTCCATTGGAGCACTTCCTTATTCAAGTTATGAATATAACCTGCTATAAGTGTGCCAATATTTAAAACTATTTATAAATCAACGAAATGGGTTTTGGTGTCAGGGTTTTGACGTTTCAATCTACCGATACTGGAGAGTTGGTTTCCAGTTGAAGTTTAGCGATATATTGATGAGCGGCATCGTCTGGCAGATTCAGATGTTCGGGGTTCCGGGCAGGATAAGCACGAGCATACAGTGCGGTTCTGACTTCACCGGGATCTATCGTACTGATGATAACCTTGCCTTCTGCTTCCAGTTCATCTTTTAATTGTGCTGCAAATGCTTCTATTGCCGCCTTACTAATCCCGTAAGCCCCCCAATAAGCGGTATGCTTATGAGTGTCAGTCGTGAAAATTAAATGGCTGGTTTGTTGCTTTAACAAGGGCAGACAGGCTTGTGTAAGTAAATAAGCGGCTGTCAGATTGATATGTAAGGTTTCAGCCCAAGTTTTTGGATCCTGATTCATCACTGGGGCTAATTGTCCGAGAGTCGCAGCACAATGAACTAAGGAATCCAATTTACCAAAATTTTCTGAAATGGTCTGGGCAAGTTGTTTGTAGTCATCAACAGTTGCCCCTTTGAGATCTAGCGGATAGATAGCTGGAATGATGCCAGTTTGTTCAACAATTTCATCATAGACAGCTTCAAGTTGTGCAACTTGTTTATCCAGTAATATAACCGTAGCACCTGCATGTGCACAGGCTTTAGCTACTGAGGCACCGATGCCTTGAGCGGCACCGGTGATAAGAATGATTTGTTCAGCCAATTGGCTGTCCTCAGTATATGCTTGCATCAAGATTTATTCGGCAGGTACAAATTGACTAAATTGTGCAACACCGTTGTGGAATTGTACCGATGTGATACCGTCTTTTTTATGCCATTCAAGATGATCAACAGTTAATGCATCAATTGTATGTGTTTGAGTAACATCAGGCTCACCCCATTTTGCAATGGCTTCTTCTTTCGTCATTCCTGCAATCGTGTCTGTTTCATCTTCAACCGTACCAGATGTATCAGTGGTATCTTCACTGGTCGTTTCGGCAGCAGGAGCAGCAGATGTATCTTTAGACTCTGTCTGAGCGCTGTTGTCATCACTACAGGCAACGATGAAAGTACCTAGAAATAACGCGATTAAAAGTAATTTAAACTGTTTCAGCATAGCATTCCCTTATTGTTATAAATATTGAGCCATAGAGTATAGCAAGTGATTAATCGCTTAGCTAACCGTGTTGATTTTCATTATCAATTCGGCAGCTTTTTCACCATTTATCACTGCACCTTCTAGTGTAGCAGGATAAAGATTATTAATTATATCACCTGCTAAATAGAGCCCATCCACTGGAGAGCAAGTTGTAGGACGATCTGAGCAAACATCCACAGTACTTCTGAATGTTGCCCGTTTTTCTCGAATAACGTAACCGCGAATAAATTCAGAGGGCTGTACTATATTTGCGTCTAGTAATTCATTAACAACGTGCTTGATAAGCTGTTCATTAGTCAGCTTCAGGTGTGAGCCTGGTCCACTGATAACAACAGCTAGCAGGCCATCACCTCTATCGAATATCCATTGGCTTGTTATCCCGCTGAGTCCCAACATGGGTGATCGAAGATCGACATCAGATGAGCATTGCAGATAGACCGTGACAATAGGATAAGAGCTTGGGTCCTTACCTACCCAATATTTTCCCAACAGTTGTTGGCTAGTGTGTGGCCCGGTAGCAATAATAATATTGTCCGCTTCAATAGTTTGTCCATTATCTGTCAAAGCCGCAGTGACTATATTGTTATGGATAACGAGTGACTTAATACGCGTTTGCAGGGAGATTTGTCCGCCCTGTTGCTGAATATATCGTTCAGCATAGGCTGGTAGGGTGTCGCCTAATGGTATTTGCGGGATCAAAAAATCAGCATAGTCACGTTGTCTAAAAGTCTCTAACAAGACATGAGCAAAAAGATTAGCCGATGCTTCGGAGATGGGCGTATTCATCGTAGCAAGACATAGTGGCTCCCATAATTGCTCAATCAACCTTGAACTTTGTCTCTCTTGTTTTAGCCATGCTTGTACGGATATATCGTCTGACTTTTTTTGAGAACGGGCTTTGAATATCAGACGAGATATCTGAGCAAAAACAGCAAAACCATTGAGTTGCCAAGTCTTTATTGCCAGAGATAGCGGCCAGGGTAGAAGCGGCGTATCAGCGAGTTTTAGATCATCAAAATGAGGGTGATGGATGGTTATATTTAGCGGAAGCCGCTGAAACAATGTGGACTCATCAGCACCTAGGTCGTGCAATAAGTTTAAGGTGCGTTGATAGGCACCAATCAATAAATGTTGGCCGTTGTCTATGGTCTGTGCGTTCCAGACAACATTTCGGGCACGTCCTCCCAATTGCTTGGCAGATTCGACCAGATGAATTGATTCACCCTGTTCTAACAAACGAACAGCGGCAGCAAGTCCACTCCAGCCACCACCAACAATCAGCGTGGTCATTATTGATGTTTTTTTTCTGCTCTGGACGTGCGCCAGGCTAACCAGAGTTTTTTCAAAGGCGTCAGTGAAATGCGCTGTTTCATCACCTGAAACTGATCTTTTTCAATTTCGTCTAGTGTTGCCTCATAAATCGCAGACATGATTAAGCCTGTACGTTGCGAGTATCGATCTTCTCTGGGTAATAGCATTTTCGCTTCTTGATAAAAGGAACGTGCACGTTCGGTTTCAAAGGCTAATAGTGCTGTTAATTCTGCTGTTTGTTTGAGTGCAAGAATATCCTCTTCACTTACATTAAATCGAGCCATATCCTCTGCCGGGAGATAGATGCGGCCACGCTCCGCATCTTCACGGACGTCACGAATAATATTGGTTAACTGGAAAGCCAAACCCAGTTTTTCGGCATATTTCAGCGTTTGACGATTTTTATATCCAAAAATTTCTGCAGCAAGTAACCCGACTACACTGGCAACACGATGACAATATAAAGCCAGGTGTTTAAAAGCATCATATCGATGCTGGAATAGATCCATTTCCATGCCATCAATAATTTCAAGAAAATATTCTTGATGAAGTTCGAAATGTTTTAGTGCTTCTTCCAGAGCTTTACCAACAGGATGAGTGGCTGTCTGGTTAAATATATTCTCAACCTCACTTCGCCACCAAGCTAGGGTCTTAGCGGCAACTTGCGGATCGTCTATTTCATCTACCGCATCATCTACCTCACGGCAAAACGCATACAAGGCGGTGATGGCCTGTCGCTTTTGTGGTGGTAGGAACATGAAGCTGTAATAAAAGCTTGAACCACTTTTGGCTGCTTTATCACGGCAGTATTGATCCGGCGTCATTTGACTAGGCGTTCCACAATCGTGTCGTTTAACAGATGTGACTCAATAATTTCGTCAATATCTGCTTCTGTTTCATAGTGATACCAGGTGCCTTCAGGGTATATAACTAACATCGGTCCCAGCTTACAGCGGTTAAGACACCCTGCATTATTGACACGCACTTTTTTTATTTTTAATTCTTTAACGCGCTGTTTGGCGTAATCACGCAGAGACTGTGAACCCTGTTCACCACAATTTGCACTGCCATCATCACGCTGATGCGTACAGAAAAATAAATGATATTTATATATTTGAGCCATAGTGACTAAGGATAGCGAACCTTGAAATAACTAAAAAGCATTTAAATAAAATTAGGACTGATCTGATGCTTCATACGCTGTATCAGGATAGCGAGAGCGGTAGTGAAGAACCTGCTCGATAATCGCTAAGAAATGATCGACTAACTCAGGATCAAAATGTTGTCCTTTTTGAGTAAGCAGGTAATCAACCGCTTGCTCAACCGGCCATGCTTTTTTGTAAGGGCGTTCAGACGTTAAAGCATCAAAAACGTCACATATTGCACAAATACGACCTTCGATGGGGATAGCTTCCCCTTTTAAACCATTTGGGTAGCCAGAACCGTCCCATTTTTCATGGTGAGTCAGGGCAATATTACTCGCCAGCTTGAGCAATGGCACATCTGTATCCGCTAGCAGGTCTGCGCCAATTTTGACATGGGTTTTCATGATCTCCCACTCAGCAGGGTTAAGCGAACCCGGTTTCAGTAGAATGTGATCTGGAATACCAATTTTACCAATATCATGCATCGGCGCTGCGGTTAATATATCAGCAGCAAACTTATCACTGAGTCCGACGGCGAGTGCCAACATATGGGCAAAGTGGCTCATCCTCAGAATATGATTACCGGTTTCGTTATCTTTGTATTCTGCCGCCCGACCTAAGCGTTTAATAATTTCAAGACGGCTTTGCTCAAGTTGTTGGGTTCGGATCTTGACCTGTTGTTCTAGCGTTTCATTATGCGTCAATACTTGCTTATGCAGTAGACGGACTTCCAACATATTTCTGATACGTTGGATGACTTCTGTCTGATCAAACGGCTTAGTTATAAAATCTTTTGCGCCGGAGCAGAGGGATTTTTTCCGTATTTCCTGAGTAAGCTCGGCGGTGATTACCAGTATTGGAAGATAATCATCCTGTATCGCCGTTTGTAATGTTTCCATCACCTGAAATCCATCCATATCCGGCATACGGATATCTAGCAGGATGAGATCAATTTCGTATTCAAAATAGCGTTGTTTTACTTCAGCGCCTAGATTTGTGGAATACAGAGAGGTAAATCCGGCCTGTCTCAGCATTTTTTCCAGTAATTTAATGTTGATCAATTGGTCATCAACAATAAGAATTCTGGCGTTTAAAATGTCCTTATCTGAAATCATTATGTGCATCCTTTGCATATCATGAGTGAATTAACCATGTAACCAGCGATGCTTTTCATTTGATGACCTTAAGGTATAAGTCGGATCATTACATTAATAATTTCGCTGAATAGCAAAGTCGGCTAACGATAATAAAGCTTGTTTATACGGGCTTCCAGCAAGTATATCCAGAGCTTGTTTCGCTTGCATCACTTCCTTTTCAGCTGCTCTGGCGGTGTAATCTATGGCGCCTGTGTTCTGAATGATCTCAATAATGTCAGTAATTCTTTCCCGCTGACCCTGTTCGATGGCTTCACGGATAATGGCTGCTTGTTCAGCATTACCATGTCGCATCGCATAGATAAGAGGTAATGTAGGTTTGCCTTCAGCAAGGTCATCACCAATATTTTTACCAATAGTCTCGCTGGATTGACTGTAATCAAGTAAGTCATCGACCAGCTGAAACGCACTACCTAAATGCATAGCGTAGTTAGCCATAGCCATTTCAGTAGCGTTATCAGAGCCGGAGATGACGGCACCTAACTGGCCCGCAGCTTCAAACAGTTTGGCGGTTTTATGGTGAATAACTTCAAGGTAGCGTGCTTCGGTGGTATCGGCATCATGACAGTTCAATAACTGCAGTACCTCGCCTTCCGCAATGACATTAGTGGTATGAGAGAGAATTTGCATTAAGCGCATAGACTCAATTTCTACCATCATTTCAAAAGATCGGGTGTAGAGGAAATCTCCCACCAGTACACTTGCTTCATTGCCCCAGAGTGTATTAGCTGTTTCCTGACCCCGGCGCATATCAGAGTTATCTACCACATCATCGTGTAATAACGTTGCAGTATGAATGAACTCAATAATGGTGGCGAGGTTGATATGTTGACTTCCCTCATAGCCACAGGCACGTGCAGCCAGAATAGCTATTGCCGGGCGAAGCCGCTTGCCACCACTGTTGATAATGTAAAAGCCAAGTTGATTTATGAGGGCAACATCAGACTGTAAGCGTTGTTGGATCAACTCGTCTACAGCTTTCATGTCATCTTGAATTAAAGAATAGATGGATTGGATATCCACGGAACCGTAATCTGCCTATAATGTGTGATTTAAACGCGTACTTTCTCATGAGCGAGAATACGGCGCAAATATTTCAATATGAATTTGATCTCCTTGAAGAAAGGAGATACAATTGCCGGTCTTTTGTGGGGTAACCCGCATTAACACTATTATACTTTGGAGACAGCGATGTACGCTATTGTCGCGACTGGCGGTAAACAATACCGAGTTAAAGAGGGCGAAAAGCTCCGCATTGAAAAATTGACTGCTGAAGCCGGTGATACGGTTGAGCTTGATAAAGTTCTGTTAGTTGGCGAAGGTGAAGACATCAAAGTTGGTGCACCTTACCTTGACGGCGCTAAAGTGACTGCGAAAGTGGCAGCTAACGGCCGTGGCGATAAAGTGAAAATCGTCAAATTCAAACGTCGTAAGCACCATCAAAAACAGATGGGTCATCGTCAAGCATATACTGAAATCGAAATCACAGGCATCTCAGCCTAAGAATCGGAAAAGAGGTTTAAGAAATGGCTCACAAGAAAGCTGGTGGTAGTACTCGTAACGGACGTGATTCAGAGTCTAAACGCCTTGGTGTAAAACGCTACGGTGGTGAATTAGTGTCTGGTGGTAACATTTTAGTTCGTCAGCGTGGTACACGTTACCATGCAGGTCGTAACGTAGGTATCGGTAAAGACCATACTTTATTTGCGACAGCTGAAGGTAAAGTATTATTTGAGACCAAAGGTCCTCAAAACCGTACTTTCGTCAGTGTTGTTGCTGACTAAGAATATTTGTTAGCCCGTATGGGGCAAACAGCACAAAGCCCCGCTGATGCGGGGTTTTTTGTTTCTGGCATATAGGTTTATAGTCAGAAAGAACATGAGATTAAGGTCGGGAAGCGACAATGAAATTTGTGGATGAAGCGAAAATTAAAATCAGTGCCGGAGCCGGTGGTAATGGCTGTTTGAGTTTTCGCCGTGAAAAATTCATTCCTTTTGGTGGCCCCGATGGCGGTGATGGTGGCGATGGTGGCGATGTGTATTTGTTGGCCGATTCACAGGTTAATACACTGATCGACTTTCGTTATCAGCGTAATTTTAAAGCCGAGCGTGGTGAGCATGGTCGTGGTCGCTTGTGCAGTGGTGCGCGTGGTGAAGATCTGATTATCAAAGTCCCTATTGGCACAGAAGCCTGGGATGATGATACCGATGAACTCATTGGCGACCTGACTAATGATGGGGACAAGTTATTAGTCGCAAAAGGCGGCTGGCATGGTTTGGGTAATGCGCGTTATAAATCCAGTATTAACCGCGCACCTCGTCAAACCAGTGACGGCACTCCCGGTGAAGAACGCACTTTACGGCTTGAAATGAAGCTATTAGCGGATGTGGGACTGTTGGGTTTACCAAACGCCGGTAAATCAACATTTATCAGTCAGGTGTCAGCTGCGCAACCCAAAGTCGCAAACTATCCTTTCACCACACTTTATCCAAATTTAGGTGTTGTTACCCTAAAAGACGTGCGCAGTTTTGTGATTGCCGATATTCCTGGCTTGGTCGAAGGTGCGGCAGAAGGCGCGGGTTTAGGTATTCAGTTTCTGAAACATTTAACGCGTACACGTTTACTTTTACATCTCGTCGATATGGCGCCAGTTGATGTGAAACAGGATCCGGTTGAAAGCGTGCAGATTATTAATCGTGAACTTGAAAACTACAGCGAAGCTTTAGGGAGCCAGGATCAGTGGTTAGTACTGAATAAAATGGATTTGGTACCCGAAGATATTCGTGATGATTTATGCCAAGAAGTGCTGGACCGTCTTCAATGGCAGGGTAAAGTGTTTTACATTAGTGGTCAGACTGGTGAAGGTTGTGATGCTCTGGTCAATGAAGTTATGAATTATCTGGAAGCTGTTCGTGCTAGTGAGAAAGACGAAAATACAGACAGTTCACAGGATGATGCTCAGGAATAAACCTCAGTGACAGAACCACATCAGCAATTATTGAATACCAAGCGCTGGGTTATCAAAATTGGCAGTGCTTTATTAACTCGTATTGGTGAAGGTCTTGATACGGATCGCATACGTTGGCTAAGTGCTGAAATAGCTGAACTAAGACGTCAGGGAAAAGAAGTGGTATTAGTCACGTCTGGCTCAGTTGCTGCGGGTATGCAGAAACTGGGTTGGAAAAGACGTCCACACGAAATTCATCGTCTGCAGGCGGCCGCCAGTGTTGGTCAGATGGAGTTGGTCAACGCCTATGCCACAGAATGCGGAAAACATGGCATTCACACAGCTCAGATTTTATTAACTCACTCTGATTTATCTGACCGCGGCCGCCACCTTAATGCACGCAGTGCACTGCAAACGCTACTGGAACTGGATATTCTGCCAGTAGTTAATGAGAACGATACAATTGCTACCGAAGAAATTCGCTTTGGCGATAACGACACACTAGCAGCCATGACTGCTAACCTGGTTGAAGCCGATGTGCTGGTCATTCTAACGGATCAGGACGGTTTATTTGATTCCGATCCCAGAACCAATCCTAATGCTCGAATGATTGCGGCATCCGCTGCCAGTAATGCGGCACTTGATCAAATGGCCGGTGATAGCAAAGGTGAGCTGGGTCGTGGCGGTATGACCACCAAATTGTTGGCGGCACGTCGTGCAGCACGCTCAGGTGCCTACACTGTTATCTTATCTGGTAAACAACCTGACAATCTGCGTCATCTGGCCGCAGGCCATGGCGTGGGCACATTACTGTGGCCTGACAATAAACCGATTACAGCCCGACAACAATGGCTGGTAGGCCATTTAATTGCTAAAGGGCAATTGGTTCTGGATGATGGCGCTGTGGCTGTTTTAAGAGAACAGGGGCGAAGTTTGTTACCTGTAGGGGTAACACATGTGGAAGGCAAGTTTACCCGTGGTGAACTCGTTATTTGCCGTGACGTAAATGGTAAAGAAGTCGCCAGAGGCTTGGCGAATTATAATGCTGATGAGGCGCATCTGATTAAAGGTAAACCCAGCAGTGAAATTGAATCTATCCTGGGTTATGTGGGCGAGCCGGAATTAATACATCGCGATAATCTGGTGTTAACCAGCTAATTCAAGAGAATAATAAAAATCGCAGACATAAAAAAACCGACATTACGTCGGTTTTTTTATAAAGTCGAAACTTTAAATTACATTGCGCGAACAGCGTTGTTCAAACGGCTTTTACCACGAGCAGCAGTATTCTTGTGAATAATGCCTTTACCCGCCATACGATCTAATGCAGGCGCTGCAACTTTGAAAGCAGCAACAGCTTGTTCTTTATCACCAGCTGCGATTGCTTTTCTCAGTGCTTTAATCGTTGTACGCATCGCTGAACGTTGGCTGGCGTTACGCTGACGGTGTACTTCTGCTTGACGCGCGCGTTTTCTTGCTTGTGCCGAATTTGCCAAAGTGCTTCTCCTAAAAATTCATTTATCTGTAGCTAAACCTAGCTATCTGTATTTACAGATGAGCCCGACATTATCCGGATTTTAATCTGATTTGTAAATGGTATTATGTGATTATTTTTCAATAGGATGACCCATGCGCATAATCACAGCCAATGTGAACGGTATTCGAGCCGCCGCCCGTAAAGGTTTTTTTGACTGGCTACCTAAACAAAATGCAGATGTTGTCTGTATTCAGGAAACCAAAGCCCAAGTGCATCAACTCGAAGATGATATTTTCAGGCCGCAAGGATATCACTGTTATTACCATGATGCTGAGAAAAAGGGTTATAGCGGTGTGGCGTTGTATTGCAAAGCAGAGCCGGATGAAGTCATTGTTGGCATGGGGAATGAGGAGTTCGATGCGGAAGGCCGTTACATCGAAGCCCGTTTTGGTAATTTAAGCGTGATTTCGCTGTATATGCCTTCAGGCTCTTCAAAAGAAGAACGACAAATTGCCAAGTATCGCTGCATGGATTTTTTCGAAAATAAAATGCAGGAAATGAAAGATTCCGGTCGCGATGTATTGATTTGTGGTGATTGGAATATCGCACATAAAAATGAAGATATTCGTAACTGGAAAGGCAACCTGAAAAATTCAGGCTTCCTGCCTGAAGAACGTGCCTGGTTGGATAAACTGTTTGATGACATGGGCTTTATCGATGCCTTCCGTGAGTTACCACAGGAAGAGCATCAGTACACCTGGTGGTCAAACCGCGGTCAGGCCAGAGCAAATAATGTCGGATGGCGTATTGATTACCATATCTTAACGCCGGGTATGAAAGGCAAGGTCAAAGCCACAGAAATCTATCGTGAGGAATCCTTTTCTGATCATGCGCCGCTCATTATTGATTATGACTACGAGTTGCCAAAATAAAAACGAACTTTATCGCTACATAACTCTCTGACTTATCCAAGCTATCAGAGAGTTATGTATGTGGTCATTATTTAAGTCCGATCCAGAGAAAAAGTTAAAAAAGCAGTTAGCACGAAAACGCGAACAGGCATTACATGCCCAGCGTAATGGCGATATACGACTGTTTGCTTCATTGACTCAAGAAGCAGAGGCGATATTGAAGCAATTACAACAAGTGCAGTCAGAAAAAGCCTGAAAATAATCTGTTATTAATACATTGAGGCAAGTACACAACGAATCACACCATAATCATAAGCTTCATCCAGCGCCTGATAAATGGCTTTCAGGCTCTGTGATTCGTCTCCTAAAGATTCAATGGTAAGCATAATCGTGTTGAGTTCGGCATCTTCCAAATCTAAGACGTCTTTTACATCCAGCAATCCGGCATTGATGCCTTCAGCCAGGTGGCTATAAACCGTACTGAGTTTTAAATCACGCTGTTTGGCAATATTGTCTATGCCATGTCCTTTTTCGATTAATAACAGCGTGTCATTAATCGTGTCACTCAAGCCGTTATTGAGTAACTCAGATAAGGGATGCTGTTGAATAACCTCTAAAAACGCATGACCATAGTGGTTGAGTTTTTGTTCGCCCACCCCGGAAATTCGCTGCATCGCAGGCATATCTGCAGGGCGGTAACGACACATTTCTAATAAAGTCGCATCATGAAAAATAACATAAGGCGGCACACCATGTTGTTTGGCAATATCAGAGCGTAATTGACGTAACGCTTCCCATAGATGTTGGTCTTGTGGGCGCACGGCAGTTTGTTTTTTACTGGCTTTAGTCGCTGATTTTTTAGGTGATTGTTTTCTTAAATATAATGTCTGCTCACCACGTAATACGGGCCGACATTTTTCCGTCAGACGTAATGCGCCATAACGTTGAATATCAATATCGAGGTAGCCCGTAGCGATTAACTGGCGGAAAATACCGCGCCATTGAGTGGCGTTCAGTTCAGAGCCTATGCCGTAGGTACTTAACTTGTCATGCTGGTTTTGTTTAATACGTTCGTCGTCACTGCCAAGTAACACATCGATTAAGTAATTTACCCCGAAACGTTGTTCGGTACGATAGACACAAGACAAGGCTTTTTGTGCCATTTCTGTTGCATCAAAGCTTTCAGGAGGTGTTTGGCAATTATCACATTGGCCGCATTTTTCAGGGGCTTCTTCATCAAAATAGGCCAGGATGGCCTGACGACGACAGGTGATGAGTTCACACAGGCCGAGCATGGCATCTAATTTATGCTGCTCAACCCGCTTGATCATATCGGGCGCATTAGAGTCCTGCATAAACTGTCGCAGGGTAATGACATCCTGCAGGCCATAGGCCATCCAGGCATTGGCCGGTAAACCATCGCGTCCCGCGCGACCGGTTTCCTGATAATAAGCTTCAATATTTTTCGGTAAATTCAGGTGAGCGACAAATCGCACATCAGGTTTATCAATCCCCATACCAAAGGCGATGGTGGCGACAATGATCACACCTTCTTCGCGTAAAAAGCGCTGTTGATGTTTAGCCCTGATCTCATTGGATAATCCAGCATGGTAGGGCAGGGCAACCCGACCTTGCTCCTGAAGCCACTCAGCTATGGCTTCTACTTTTTTGCGAGACAGACAATAAACAATACCTGCATCGTTGGCGTGATGTTCCTGAATAAACTGCCAAAGCTGTTGTTTGGCTTGGCTTGCCTCGGTTATCGCATAAAAAATATTGTGTCGGTCAAAACTATTCAGATAAACATTGGCTTGCTGCAGATTCAGCTGTTCAATGATTTCCTGACGGGTACGTTTATCTGCTGTGGCCGTCAGGGCGACACGAGGCACATTAGTAAAACGTTCATGAAGTAAACGAAGCTGTTGGTATTCAGGGCGAAAGTCATGTCCCCACTGTGACACACAATGCGCTTCATCTATCGCAAATAAGGAAATACTGACACGGCTTAACAGCGATAGCGTGCGCTCATTCAGTAAGCGTTCTGGGGCGATATACAACACATCAATCAGTCCCGCTTCAAGTTCGTGTTCGACTGTACGGGCTTCATTTGTTGAAAGACTGGAGTTCAGAAAAGCGGCTTTTACACCTAATTCGTTTAATGCCACCACCTGATCCTGCATCAAGGCAATTAACGGTGACACCACAATGCCAGTACCCTTTCTGATAAGTGCCGGAATCTGATAACAAAGCGATTTACCACCGCCGGTTGGCATTAATACCAGAGCATCACCACCATGTATAAGGTGCTCAACGATATCCTGTTGATTATGTCGAAAGGCATCGTAACCAAAGATGTTCTGTAGCACGTCCAGTGCGGGTTGTCCTTCAGTCTGCATAAATAAATTCAGTGATTAAAGCAAAGGGGCATTATGGCAAATATGCCCTCGCTCTGACATCGAATATGAACGGTAAATTCGGCTTATTGCTGAAAGACAGGCAGAATACACAGTTTTTTATCCTCAGCTCATGCCGAAACATAACGGGTTTTGGGCAAATTTACATTTAGGAATTCAAATGAAAAACATTACTGTGGACAGTAATCCCAGCGAAGCACAATTAAAGAAAATGGGGGTTGAACATTGGCCAACATGGGAAAAAGAAGTCTCCATATTTCCCTGGTCATTCGTGACCACTGAAGTGGCATTAATTGTAGAAGGTGAATGTGTGATGACACCTGCTGATGGTGGACCTGCAACCACATTTAAGGCGGGTGACTTAGTTGTATTCCCCAATGGTTATAAAGGCACATGGGAAGTGAAAAAAGCTTTGAAGAAACGCTTCAAACATAGAGATGGTAACTTTGTGAAATGTGCGTTTAGCCGTTATAAAATTCTGAAAAATCGCATCAAGGCAGCTTTTTAGTAAGCGTTATATTCATTTATGAGCATTGGCTGAGTTTTTTTCTGAGTTCAGCCTAAAATGAGAGCTCACTGAGAGTATTTCATCATTGTGTCGACTATGTCGAAAAAGAGGATGTCCCAAAAGCATTGCAGAATATTCGCTTGAGTTGGAAAACGGTTGCTGGGGCTATGTATTGGAAATATGATGATGAAAAGTTGAGCGAACGTCGTTATCGAATGGTAGCTGAAGATTAGAGTGTTTTTATCATAGTTTCCCTAGTCCTTTAGGCTGAATAGAGAGAAAAAGTAAAAAATGGATCCAGATTTAACAAGGAAGTGGCTGAGGTATTGGCGAAACACATTAGCAGATGCTTCCAGTTCTCAGGGGGCCATAAGTGAAGGAGATTTAAATAAGTATTTATCTACAAAAGTGCCGTTTGAGGATGGATATATTGGTGATGACTCAAGGCTATTAAAGGCACTTTTTGATGGTGAAAAAGAAGAAACAGAGTTGGTTCATGTTTTGTATCGCCCCTTGATATATCGCTGTAGGAAAGAGCACTTACAGAAAAAGTTAGCCTGTTTTCCAGATATTATTTCACCCATTACTTGTCAGGTTTTGATCAATCGAGAAGGGTATTTATTTCCTGCATCTCCTCCACTCATTCCAAGAGATTTATTGCAACCGTCTGATGATGACAGCTTCACATTGAGTCATATAGATGAATTGGATACTTACTTAAATATCAATAAAGTGCCAACTGCTGCAGATAAATCATCTGATGCAAGTGGTGGGGATGAGCCAATTCAAAATTGGCAGGATTATTATGAATATTGTTGTACTCTTATTGATGCCTTTGAGCTCAACAATAAACTTGAGGTGAATTATGACAAGCTGGATACAGTGTGTTTCTTCAGGTATGAGAAGAGTGATACGGCCTTTCATTTATTAAAGCTCTATGATTGGTTAACTGAGCGTGCTCCTGATACCCCTCTGCTCGATACGTACGCTCAGACTGTTCGAGAGAGTTACGAAAAATGCTTGGACTCAAATCAATATCTATCCATCCGAAGTGCGCATTCAAATGCTAAGTTTCCCTTAGCCAAAGCACAGAGAGATGCGCTAACACATGTTTTAGGCATGGAAAGTGGTGAAGTACTAGCGGTAAATGGCCCTCCAGGTACTGGAAAAACAACATTTGTGCTGTCTGTGGTTGCTTCAATGTGGGTGAACGCTGCACTTGAGGAAACTGAGCCTCCATTAATTATTGCAGCATCCACTAATAACCAAGCTGTTACCAATATTCTGGATGCCTTTGCGAAAGATTTTGGAACTAGTGATGATGTCTGGACTGGACGCTGGTTACCTGACATAGATAGCTATGGTGGGTACTACCCATCTAAAAGTCGGATGAATGAGGCCGTTCAAAAAGGCTATCAGACGCGCTCTTTTTATCAGCAGATTGAAGATCCATCTAAATATGACGCAATCGAATCGTTTTTTATTGAACAGGCGAAACAGGCTCTGGATGAGCATATGCTCAATGATCTAGAGAGCATTAAGAATGAATTAGTGAAACATCTAAAATTTCAGCATAGTCAAATTAAAGCAGTGTTTGATGCATGGTCTGAGTTAGTGAGTAGCATTAGCGTTTGCCAGGAAGAAATCGGTGATCCACCAGAACAGTTTTTTGAGCAAAAGAAGACAAAAATACAAAGAATTAATAGTGAAAATGAGCACATTGTCCAAACATTAAAAGAGTGGAAACGATTTTGTGCGAAAGAGTCTATTTGGTTAAATTTATTTAGTTTTTTGCCGCCAGTGAAACGTAAACGAGACTTGCTAAGGGAATGTTTTATTGAGGAGGAATTTAGCGAGCAAGCAAAAGCGATCATGGACGAAACGCTAAATCCCGATGTTTCTTTGACGGAATGGATAAAGCTGCAGAAACGTGAGCTATACATTGAAGAGGCAAGCTTAAATAAATGGAAAACATATTTAGATGATCTGAATAAAAATAAGGAGCGGTGGGGCCAGCTTGCTTCGAAGTTGTCGCTTGACTCAACTAATATCAGTTCATTTGAGAGCTTGGATGAAGCGCTCGATATACATCTGCGTTTTCAACTCTTTCAGATTGCAGTCCACTATTGGGAAGCTCGGTGGTTACTTGACTGTCGAAAGCAATCCCAAGAGCTAACTAAACAAAGTGAAAAAGGAACTGAAAAACCAGGCATGAAATCAGTTCTACCTCGTTGGCGACGTCGGATGAAGTTGACGCCGTGTATTGTCTCAACACTGCATTCATTGCCTTCGCACATGACCTATTCAAAATTCGAAGATGAGGGACAGTTTAGTCAACAATATCTGATTAATGAAATTGATCTATTAATTTTGGATGAGGCTGGCCAGATTTCGCCCGAAATAGCTGGGCCATCCATGGCGTTAGCCAAGAAAGCGTTGGTTATTGGTGATGTTCATCAGATCAAACCGATTCCTCAACAAATCCCAAGTGTTGATATTGGCAACTTACGTCAGCAAAACATTCTGACAATATCTGATGAATACGACACATTGCGTGAAAAAGGCCGAACTGTAGTGGCTGGTAGTGTAATGCGTATAGCTCAAACAACCAGTCGATATCGTTATTTATCTAAAAAAGAACCGGGAATGTATCTCAGGGAACATCGACGTTGTTTAAATGAGATAATTTCATTCTGCAATGAGCTTTGTTATGAAGGCGCAATATTACCAATGCGTGGCATGTATAAGGATGCTCGCCCAAGACCTTACTTACCGCCATTAAACTATCTTCATGTGGATGGTTTTTGTTCTGTATCAGCTTCTGGCAGTCGGATTAATAAAGAAGAAGCCGATACCATCGCAAGATGGTTATCAGAATATAGAGACGATCTAGAAAAACATTACGGGAAGCCTTTAAAGGATATTGTTGCTATTGTCACCCCTTTTAGAGCACAGTCTATGTTGATTTCGAAGTCATGTTTAGCCAGAAACATTGACTCTGGCATCACAATTGGTACCGTTCATGCACTTCAAGGTGCTGAGAAGCCAGTGGTGCTGTTTTCAGGTGTGTACACACGTCATGCGGATGGTAGTTTTATAGACCAAAGCTCTGATATGTTGAATGTTGCGGTATCGCGTGCAAAGGATAGCTTTATTCTTATTGGTGATATGGATGTATTCGCTGCTGCTAGCAATACTGCGCCTAGGCATTTACTGTATCAACGGATTATTCAAAGTGAAAATAGTGAAATCTCTTTTGCTATTTCTGAACGCTATGATCTACTACTAGCATGCAAGGATAAACCGTTACTTTTGAATGGTTCTGAGGAGCATGATGAGTACTTCGGTAGATTGTTAAAAAGTGCTCAATACAACGTTGGTATCGTCTCACCATGGATATCACTATCTAGATTAGAAGAGTCAGGCTTATTGGCACATATGATGGAAGCGGTATCAAGAGGGATCAAGGTTACGCTTTATACTGATAAACGATTCAATTGTTGGGAAGGGAAAACTTTCAGTCAGGAAAAAGAGCAGTTATTTACAGCTTGCTGTGAGTCACTGATGAATAAAGGAATGATTGTTAAGGTCGTAGAGCGCGTGCATAGCAAATTGATACTTGTTGATGACAACCTTGTCTGCGTGGGCTCATATAACTGGGCGAGTGCTGCAAGAGAAGGTGTCTATAGAAATGTCGAAACTTCAATGCTTTACAGTGGTTCGCTGAAAGGTGAAATCAGACTCCAAATTGACTTATTAGAAAACCTTGTCGACAAAATATATAAGCTTGAAGATAAAACCACCTAAATTAAATAGCTCATAGTCAAACAATTTGATATGAGTTTGAATAAAGCTAAAATTTAAAATGAGTATGCTCGAAAGGTGTGTCGTTCAAACTCAAGTCTAACTGTTGTTGATGAGTCTGTACTATCGGCACATCAAACCCACTCATACTTAATCCCACCAATCTCACAGGTTTGATTCCAGCTTCTGTTTTTTCAAGTAATAGCGGAATAATCTGTTTTAAGTCTGTTAGTTGAATAATGTACTCGATGCTGTGGGCACGGGTGACTTGTTGAAAGTCAGCATATTTCACTTTAACGGTGATGGTGCGCGCTTTCAGGTTTTGTTTATCCAGGCTTTCGAAGACGCGTTCAGCCAGATCAAGCAGTTTGGCAGTTAATTCAGTAATAGAGTGGATATCTTCAGCAAAGGTGGTTTCTTTGCCGAGCGATTTACGAATGCGTTGACTGCGAACTGGGCGTTCATCGATGGCTCGGGCGATATTATAGTAATACTGACCGGTTTTGCCGAAGCGTTCGGTGAGTTCAGCCAAGGTTTTTTCCCGAAGGTCTTTGCCAGTATGGATCCCGAGATTATGCATTTTGGTTTCCGTGGCGGGACCAACACCATGAAATTTACCAACAGCAAGATCGGCGACAAAGGCTTCGCCTTGTTCGGGTCTGATGACATAGAGCCCATTGGGTTTGTCCATATCAGAGGCAATTTTGGCGAGGAATTTATTATAGGAAACACCCGCCGAGGCGGTGAGTCGGGTTTCCTGCAAAATTTCACGTTTAATGGCTTGGGCAATCAAGGTTGCAGAACCATTAAAAGCCTCGGTGTAGGTGACATCTAAATAAGCTTCATCAAGAGACAAGGGCTCAACTTCTGTGGCATAACGCCAGAAAATTTCACGGATTTGATTGGATACTTCACGGTAGGCGTCAAAGCGTGGCGGCACAAATAAGGCATGAGAGCATAAACGATAGGCACGTGAGCAGGGCATGGCCGAATGAATGCCATATTTTCTGGCTTCATAACTACACGCAGCAACAACGCCTCGGCTGTTAGGCTGGCCGCCGACAATTAACGGTTTGCCTTTGTATTCAGGGTGATCACGTTGTTCAACAGAAGCAAAAAAAGCATCCATATCGACGTGAATTATTTTGCGTTGTTTAGCCATGAGGTAGCAAGAATATCAGAAGCGTGTTCTCTTAATTTTCTCATTATCGTTGACTGCATGATAAACAGCAATATTTTCTAGCCGTCTGTATCGTTATGAACAAAAGTGGAACCAGATATACTTCAATGTTACTTTAGCTGATTCAACGCGATCTGAGACCGATTTTGATAGCACGACTACGTTCATGGCATGAGAGTTTACAAGCATTTATGCACCCGCGGGTGCTGACAATGCTTGTGTTTGGCATCATGGCCGGTCTGCCGTTATTACTGATTTTTTCCACATTAAGTTTATGGCTTGGCGAAGTCGGCATCGCAAAAAGTGAAATCACTTATTTCAGCTGGGCAGCGCTTGGTTACTCATTCAAATTCGTTTGGGCACCGCTGGTGGATGTGATGCCCTTACCGATATTAACCCGTCTGCTCGGCCGTCGTCGTGCCTGGCTATTATTATCCCAATGCATGGTGATGGGCTCCATTATTTTTATGGCAATGGTGGACCCAGCCCAAGATTCTTTGGTTTGGATGGGGGTAGCAGCCGTGTGTCTGGGCTTTTCCTCGGCTACCCAGGATATTGTGACTGATGCCTACCGTATTGAATCTGCCGATGCTGAACTGCAAGCGATGATGTCGGCCAGTTACATTGCTGGTTATCGAATTGGCATGTTAGTGGCAGGTGGTGGCGCCTTATTCTTGGCTAGTTATTTTGGCACCAGCATGGAGCAATATAATTTTGAGGCTTGGCAAATAACCTACTGGAGCATGGCCAGTTTATTTTTGTTTGGCATTGTGACCACCTTGATCATTGATGAGCCCAAGCAACAACAGGAATCAGCTTTAATCAACCGTCGTCATCATGTGCGATTTTTTATAACCTTTTTGCTGGCGGTGAGTGCATTTATTTGTAGCTTTGCTTTGACAGCAGACTTAACCGCGCTGGCGAAACAAAAACTGGGTTTACTTCTGAGTAATGCGCAACTGGTGTCTGTTTTTATCGAGTTAATCAGATTGGTATTTGCCGGGTTTGCCGCAGCGCTAGTGGCGCTGTTAATGACACAAATAAAGTTTATCGATAAACAAAGTGTGACTCACAGCTACATTGCGCCTATTCAGGATTTCTTTACACGCTATGGCTGGTCTTTGGCCTGGTTATTATTAGCCTTGGTGGGTCTGTACCGAATTTCAGATATTGTGCTTGGTGTAGTGGCTAATCCGCTTTATCAAAGTCTGGGGTTCACTAAAAATGAAATTGCCACCGTGGTGAAAACCTTTGGTGTGTTTATGACCATTTTCGGCGCCTTTTATGGCGGGGTACTGGTGTTACGTTATGGTGTGATGCCGATATTGATGCTGGGGGCGGTGTTATCTGCCATCACCAATTTGTTGTTTATGCTGCTGGTACAAAGCGGTCATGATATTACGATGCTTTATGTGGTGATCACCGCCGATAATTTATCCGGTGGTCTGGCTAATGCCGCCTTTATTGCCTTTTTATCGAGTTTAACCAATATCTCTTTTACCGCTGTGCAGTATGCCATTTTCAGCTCATTGATGACTTTAATCCCCAAAGTGCTGGGCGGTTACTCTGGTTCTATGGTCGAGTCTATTGGGTTTGAAAATTTCTTTTTGATGACGGCCCTGATGGGGCTACCTGTGTTATTACTGATTGCACTGGCCCGTAAACGATTTAATCTCACCCATCCTCAATAACTATCCTCAAATAATTCCCAAGGATAGTGACATAGCTGCGGTATTGAAGAACGTCAGAAAAGGACAACTTATTGTCTGGGTTGCCAATTAACTCAGGCAAAAGCCACCGATGGCTGGTCATAGAAAAGTGCAATCAACAGCTATCGGTGCCCATGCTTCTGAAGTGGTTTATGTAACATCACTTGCCATTATCGAGTAAAAGTTAGCCCACCAATTTATAACAAGGTTGATACACCCCTTCTCCCTGGCCTAGCTTCATTCGTTGCTGTTTGACAAAAATATGGAGCAGATTATCAATGGCTTGCATGATGTCAGGATCACCCTTCAACAGATAAGGACCATGCTTCGCAACTTCTTTAATACCAAAACTTTTCACATTGCCGGCGACAATGCCTGAAAATGCTGAGCGGATCTGGCTGGCAAGCAAATGTTTGGGCAATGATGGATCTAAATCCAACGCGGCCATATTTTCATGAGTAGGAATAAATGGCTGCTGCAGCATAGGGTCGATATGTAACTGCCAGTTGTAGTAATACGCTTCTTCAGTTTCTCTGCGGTTTTCATGGACTTCGGTCATCGCCTGTTTGACTTTATAGCCAACGGTTTCTGGCTCACCAATCACAATTTCATATAAGTCACTAATCTCTTCACCCAGACACTGTTTGAGGAAGGCGTCCAGCGTGTTGAAGTAGTCCCGACAGGATTCTGGCCCAGCAAAAATTAATGGAATGCCATATTTATTTTCCGGATGCAGCAGGATACTGAGTAAATAGAAGATTTCTTCCACAGTACCGACGCCACCTGGAAATACCACGATAACGTGACCCAGACGCACGAAGGCTTCCAGGCGTTTTTCGATGTCGGGCATGATAACCAGTTCATTGACGATAGCATTGGGCGATTCTGAAGCAATGATGCCTGGTTCACTAATACCGATATAACGACCATGAGTAATTTGCTGCTTGGCATGACCCACTGCAGCCCCTTTCATAGGGCCTTTCATCGCACCAATACCGCAACCGGTGATGATATCCAGTCCTCGCAAACCAAACTCATAACCGACATGTTTAGCATAATCATATTCTTCACGCGGAATAGAATGACCGCCCCAGCACACCACCAGATTAGGCGACACATTCGGCCTGACCATATTGGCGTTACGCAAAATGCGGAACACTTTGTCGGTGATTTTGGCTGAGTTATTGGTTTCTTCAGCAAGAATTTTAAAGTCGGTGTAGACAATATCGCGTAATACCGACGATAAATGTTCCTGAATACCGCGAATCAGGGTGCCGTCAACGAAGGACTGAGCTGGGGCATTAAAGATTTCCAGCATCACACCTCGTGGTTGTGATTTCAGGCGGATATCAAAGTCCGCATAGAGCTGCTGAATTTCTTCAGCATCATCTTCATGGCTGTCAGTATTGAGAATGGCCAAGGCACATTCACGAAACAGTTGATGCAGTTCAGCGCTGGGAGAGCTGAGTTTAACGATTTCTTCTTGTGATAACAGGTTAAGACTACGAATCGGACGAACAGTGGTATAAGGGATTTTTTTCATTCACACGCCTTCTTTGGTGGTTACTAACTGATGCTCCCACTCTTGTTAATAACAATCAATGGTTTTCAGATAATTTTTGCTCAGCAGCTCTACAAATGCATTGAAGCTAATCTGATGGAGGGCTCTTCCAGGCTGGCTTTAACCGTAAACCCTAAGCTTTCTACCAGCCGCTGCATGGGCTGATTGCTGGTTAGAATTTCACCTTCCATCAGGCTGAAACCTTGCTGGCGGGCACTGGAAATCAGGGCATTCATCAGGCGAGTGCCAATGCCTTTATGCTGCCACTCATCAGCGACAACCAAAGCAAACTCACAACTGCTGCCATCCGGATTCATGCTGTATCGGGCGACACCGACTTCAATTTCTTCCTCTTCTTCCATAGTCACTGCCATTAAAGCCAGTTCGCGACTGTAATCAAGCTGAGTAAAGCGTATCAACATATCCTGCGATAATTCGTTGAGTTCCTGCATAAAACGAAAGTAGCGAGATTCGGTAGACAGCTTTCGGAAAAAGACTTGTTCTATCAGCGCATCTTCAGGGCGTATTGGTCGGATAATAATATCCGTGCCATCGGCTAACTGTTCTTGTCTAGTCAAATGGGTTGGGTAGGGGTGAATGGCCATATGATCATAACGATTAATCGTTTTGACATGATGTGCCACCATAATTCTGACATCCAATGCCAACACGCCGCGCTCGTCGACAACCAGCGGATTGATATCCAGCGATTCAATTTCAGGTAATTCACAGACCATTTCAGATACACGTAATAACACTTGTATTAAGGCATCACGGTTTACCGCAGGCATATCACGAAATTCACCGAGCATTGCCGCGATTTTGGTTTGATTAATCAGCTTATCCGCCAGGAAGGTATTCAACGGGGGTAGGGCGATAGCGGTATCCTGCAACACTTCTACTTTTACACCACCGGCACCAAACACGATGGTGGTGCCAAACACCGGATCACGATTAGCACCGACCAGACATTCTCTGCCAATAGGATCGGTATACATCGGTTCGATACTGACGCTGAACGATTTTATATCCGGCACTTTTTTACGCACAGCTTCCAACAGTTCTTTGTAAACCAACCTGACGGCGGCCGCATTATTTATATTTAAGCGTACGCCGCCGACATCCGTTTTATGCTGGATATGACGATCATTGATTTTCATCGCTACCGGATAACCAAAACTTTCTGCGGCGACCAAAGCTTCATTGGCACTGTGGCATTGAATGCTTAAGCTCACCGGGATATCAAAGGCATGTAACACGGCTCGGGATTCAGCCGTTGTCAGCGCTTGTCTATTTTCAGCCAAGACACTTTCAATAATCAGCCGGGCACCTTCAATATCGGGTTCACTATGTGATGATAAAGGGCCAGGAACTTGCATCAGCAGTTGCTGATTTTCATAAAAACGTGCCAGACAAGCGAAGGCTTCCACTGACGATTCCGGATCAGAAAAACACGGCACATGATGACGGGCAAACAAACGATCTGCACTGGCGATAAGTTGTTGTCCCATCCAGCAAGCCAGAACAGGTTTAGAACTGGTCTGCTGTGCATCAATGACAGCCTGCGCACAGGCATCGGGGTCAGTCATGGCTTGCGGAGATAGCATCACTAACACCCCATCAATGCCTTCATCCTGCAAACAGGCATTGACCGCTGCTTTATAACGTTCCGGTGCGGCATCACCCAGCACATCGATAGGATTACTGCGTGACCAGTGGGCAGGTAATACCTTATCCAGACTGGCAATCGTCGCATCTGACAGCTTGGCTAATTCAATACCTAAATCAATAGCCCGATCAGTGGCCATGACGCCAAGACCACCACCGTTAGTAACAATCGCTAAACGTCTGCCATGAACACGGCATTGAGTAGCTAATAATTCAGCCGCGGCAAAAAGCTGCTGAATGGTATCAGCTCTGACTACGCCTGCTCGCTGAATTGCGGCATTAAAGACATCGTCACCTCCCATCATCGCACCTGTATGGGTTAAAGCCGCCTGTGAGCCGGCTTGGTGGCGCCCCGCCTTGATCACGACCACAGGTTTCATTCGAGAAGCGATACGTAAACCGCTCATAAACCGGCGTGCATCACGTATACCTTCGACATACAGCAGAATGCTTTGGGTCTTGTGATCCTGAGCCAGGAAATCGAGCAGATCGCCAAAGTCGATATCGGCGGCATTGCCCAGAGAGATAATGGCGGAGAAGCCCACTTCATTGGCTGCGGCCCAATCCAAAATGGCTGTACATAACGCACCAGATTGTGAAATTAAGGCTAATTGCCCCGGCGCAGCGGTGTTTTTGCTGAACGTGGCATTCATGCCAATACTGGGCCGGATAAGACCCAGACAATTCGGGCCTAGAATATGAATATTGTATTGCTTTGCGGCTTTCACCACCGCATGTTCCAGTTTTAGCCCTTGTCCCTGACCTTCACTGAAACCGGCTGAAATAATAATGGCTGCTTTCACACCAGCGTGACCACACTGATGAATAATGGCTTCTATGGTGGTGGCCGGTGTGGCGATAACAGCCAAATCGATAGATTCATTAATCGCTTCCAGATTCGGGTAGCAAATATGATCATTGATACGATCATATTTTGGATTTACTGCAAAGACTGGTCCGGAAAAATCGGTATCCACCAAATTATCGAATACGCGTCTGCCCACCGCATCTGCCGTCTGACTTGCTCCAAATACCGCAATTGAACGAGGTGAAAACAGGCGGTCTAAAAAATGTGTGGTCATATCACTGGTCCATTTTCCTGATACGATTAGCTTACAAAAACTTTATTACGGTTGTTTAAGGTGTCGTTATGACTATCGCGTTTATTTCTCATGCTGACTGTGCTTTGCACGAAACGACATCATATCACCCGGACACGGCAGAAAGACTTGCTGCCATTCATGATCGTCTTATCGCCAGCGGCCTGGAAATGGTTATGCATTTTTATGACGCACCGATGGTCACCTTACAGCAATTATGTCGTGTTCATGATGCTGATTATGTCAGTGATATCTTTCAGAAGTTGCAAGAGAATGAACGCGTTTGGCTGGATGCCGATACCTTGATGGTATCCGCGTCATTAACGGCAGCACAGCGTGGTGCCGGAGCTGTGGTAAAAGCGGTTGATTTAGTGATGAGCCAAGACGCGAATACGGCCTTTTGTTGTGTCAGACCACCCGGTCATCACGCAGAACATAACAAGGCGATGGGCTTTTGTATTTTCAATAATGTGGCTGTGGGTGTCGCTCATGCGATAGCTGAGTATGGATTGCAGCGAGTGGCCATTATTGACTTTGATGCACACCATGGTAATGGCACAGAAGATATTTTCAGAGGCAATCAGCATATACTGCTATGTAGTAGTTTTCAGCATCCTTTTTATCCGGATACCGGTGAACCGGGTAAACACGACAATATGATCAATATTGGTCTGCCTGCCGGCACCAGTGGTGAGCAATTTCGCCAACTTATTGAAGAACAATGGCTACCAGAGCTGGAAGCATTTCAACCAGAAATGATTTTTATCTCAGCTGGATTCGATGGACATCGGGAAGACGATATGTCGGATCTGGATTTAGTGGAAGATGATTTTGCCTGGGTGACAAGTGAAGTGAAAAAAATAGCGGATAAATTTGCCCAGGGCCGGATAGTTTCAACGCTTGAAGGCGGGTATGTCATGTCAGCGTTAGGCCGTAGTGTGGCCAGTCATATTGATGCTTTGTTATGAGTGATATCTGACTTTAAGATAATAAAAAAGCCCTGTAAAACAGGGCTTTTTTGTGATCTTTCAGAGATTCCTAGAACGGAATATCATCATCGTAATAATCATCACCGCCACCACCATAATCAGGGCCTGCAGATGATGAGGCAGGTTGTGGTGCATTGTAACCGCCAGATTGTTGTTGTGGACGTTGGTCAAACGAGGTATCACCACCACTGTAATTACTGCCACCGCCCTGGTTGGCACCGCCGCCGGCACCACGACTGTCCAGCATGGTCATTTCATTACCCACGATTTCCGTGGTGTATTGATCTTGTCCTTGCTGGTTTTGCCATTTACGGGTTTGGATCCGACCTTCGATATAAACCTGTGAGCCTTTGTGCAGGTACTGCTGAGCAATTTCACCCAGTTTATTGCGTAAGACGACACGGTGCCATTCGGTACGTTCCTGACGTTCACCGGTTTGTCTGTCTTTCCAGCTTTCTGATGTGGCAATACGTAGATTACAAATTGAACCACCATTAGGGAAGGCGCGACTCTCAGGCTCTGCGCCGAGTCGTCCGACCAGAATGACCTTGTTTACTGACATGGCTTGTTCCTTGGTTTAATGGGGACTGTCAAATTTATGCCGATGTTGCTGAACATCGATCATGTGACCGTCTCGGTGTAAAAAAAACAGTTAAAAGCATTTCTACCGTCAACATCACTATTGTGAGTAGAAAAAGGATTGCTAATGAGCAGGGATAATATCATCTCAGTCGCACATTCCCAATACAAAATAGAATACGAACACGCCTGTTACTCTGACATAAAAGCGTGAATCAACGATACAAAATTATCGCTTAAGTACTTCTTCTATTTCTGCTTTACATTGCAGTAAGGCAGAAGTGACCTCGGTCATATTTCTGTTAAAACGGACGGTAGGAAGGGATACAGCAATGGAATAACGTTCGGTTCTGTCGTTATCAATCGCCACCCCCACAGCGCAAACACCTTCTGTATGTTCTTCTATGTCCACTGACCAGCCGTTTTTACGGATAAGGTCCAAATCCTGAAAAAGTGTGTCATAGGATATATGGCTCGCGTCTGTTTGCTGTATCCATTTATCGTTGATGATGGCTTTGACTTCGTCATTACTTAATGATGCGAGAATAGCTTTGCCATGAGCTGATGTGTGTACCGGGAAAGCTGTGCCAACCGCAGATGCCACTCGAAGTTCTTGCTCACTACTAATGTGTTCAATAGAGAGTGAGTACTGACCTCTGAAAACACAAACGTCAATGGTTTCTCTGGTATGTTTGGCTAAGGTATTAAGGTGTGGTCTGGCGACGCTAACTAAATCAGCATGAGCAGCACGTGACATTTGTAATAAAGCGGGACCTAATTCAATGCCTCGATGGGATTGGATAACAAGTGCTTCTTGTTCTAATGATGACACCAGATGTTCAAGCGTTGTACGAGGAAGACCAACGTGTGAGGCTAATGCATCAATGCTGACACCATCAGGAAAAAATTGTAGCGCTTTCAGAATAGCTGCGGTTCGTGAAATGACCTGACTGTGATTGTGTTTTATCCCGTCGATCATTATTTCTCCACGCTCCTCAATGCTGTGAAGCAAAGGCTTCCAGTTCTTCCATATTAATTTCATCAGGCGAATATTTGACGTAAGCCACTTGCTCTTCCGGCACCATGACAGCTTCTTTGACACCGTAAATGGCTGTCAATTTTTGAATGAAGTCAGTGGAATTATTCATGGTGGCATCACTCAGATGAATGATCTTACTGCTGTAGTGTTTCGGTGCCTGCATAGGGAAAACCAGTAATAACCAAATGACGACCAGTACAACACTGGCGACAAAAATTCCTTCCAGACCGAAGATGCCATAAAGCGTACCGCCCATGGCGCCACCAATAAATGCACCTACAAATTGGGCACTGGAGTAAACCCCCATTGCTGTCCCTTTATTTTCCAGAGGACTGAGCTTTGACATCATCGATGGCAGGCTGGCCTCGAGAATATTGAACGCAGAAAAAAACAACCAAAGACAGATTAGGATCGCGGTTAATGAGTTAGCAAAAAATGCCCAACCCAGCTCGGCCAGGCCTATCACGGCAATGGCACCGATAAAAACGGATTTCATTTTACGTTTTTTCTCGGCGATGATGATAAATGGCACCATTGTGAAAAAAGCTAAAAGCAGCACTGGCATATAAGCCATAGCATGCTGGCTTTTATCCAGGCCAGCCACATCCTGTAAGGCATGAGGTAAAGCAAAAAAGCTGGTGGTAAGCAGTAAATGCAGCAACATAATACTTAGCACTAAACGCATGATTTGTTTGTTGCCAAACACTTTGCCAAATTGCTTGGGGACAGGTCCAAGATCGGTATGCATCATCAAACGCTTAGGGGAAGGTACCCATAAGTGCAGAATAGCGATGCCGGCGATGGCAAGTAGTGCAGTCGCCCAAAAAATTCCGGATAAACCAACCCAGTGTTCGAGAACAGGGCCAGCTGCCAGAGCAACAGAGAATGACAGGCCAATACTGATGCCAATGCTGGCCATGGCTTTAGTGCGTTGTTCATCGCGGGTAAGATCGGCAGTCAAGGCCATAATGGCCGCAGCAATGGCGCCGCTACCCTGTAATAAACGTCCAACAATGACCATTTCGATGGAGTGTGCGGTGGCCGCAATAACACTGCCTGCAGCAAATAACAGTAAGCCGATGGTGATTACCCGTTTACGGCCAATCTTGTCGGATAACATACCAAATGGAATTTGCAGTAGCGCCTGAGTCAGTCCGTATGCGCCAATCGCAATACCGATCAGCATGGGTGTACTGCCCGTGTATTGATGTGCCGATATGGAAAAAACCGGCAAGATCATGAATAAGCCCAGCATTCTCAAGGCAAATATCAACGAAAGTCCTGAAATGCTCCGCTTTTCCAGCGAGGTCAATGAGTCTGTTGTAGTTTGTTTTTGCGTCATGGTAGTCGGACAGAGTATATTGATCCGTTTGATTTTACTACGGAATCCTGATGAAAAATATAAGCGTTCCCGGGATGAAAAATATAAGCATTCGTGGGGCTCGTACCCATAATCTTAAAAATATTGACCTGGACTTGCCTAGAGATGCTCTGATTGTTATCACTGGCTTGTCTGGTTCGGGAAAATCCTCGCTTGCCTTCGACACATTATACGCAGAAGGACAGCGTCGATATGTAGAATCCTTGTCAGCATACGCCAGACAGTTCTTATCGATGATGGAAAAGCCGGATGTGGATCATATTGAAGGCCTGTCCCCAGCGATATCGATCGAGCAAAAATCCACGTCGCATAATCCGCGCTCAACGGTGGGCACCATTACCGAAATTTATGACTATCTAAGATTGTTATTTGCTCGTGCCGGTGAACCTCGCTGTCCGACACATCATCAGCCACTGGCGGCGCAAACCGTCAGTCAAATGGTCGATGCTGTATTAGAAATGCCGGAAGGTAAACGTTTGATGTTGATTGCGCCGGTGATTCAGGACCGCAAAGGCGAGCACCGAGATGTGCTGGAAGAGCTGCGTATTAAAGGCTTCGTTCGTGCGCGAGTCAATGGTCAGGTAATCGAGCTTGATGATCCGCCCGAATTAGAATTGCGCAAAAAACACACTATTGAAGCCGTAGTAGATCGTTTTAAAGTGCGCGCGGATATTCAGCAACGTTTGGCAGAATCATTTGAAACTGCACTGGCTATGGCTGATGGCGTCGCCAAAGTGGTGTCGATGGATGATGAGTCAGACGAGACTTTATTTTCTGCTCGCTTCGCCTGTCCAGAGTGTGGTTATTCGATTTCCGAATTAGAACCGCGCATGTTCTCGTTTAACAATCCTGCTGGTGCCTGTCCGACCTGTGATGGTTTGGGTGTGAAGCAGTTTATTGACCCTGTGCGTGTGGTGACTCATCCCGAATTAAGTCTGGCGGCGGGAGCGATTCGTGGCTGGGACCGTCGTAATGCTTATTACTACCAACTGATGTTATCGCTGACGGAACATTATAAATTTGATTTGGAAACGCCCTTTCAGGAATTGTCCGATGATGTGCGTGAAGTCATTCTGTATGGTAGCGGCAAAACACAGATCGCCTTCAACTACATGGGGGACCGCGGTAAGAGCGTAAGCCGTAAACATCCGTTTGAAGGTGTTATTCCCAATATGCAACGCCGTTATCACGAAACAGAATCAAATAGTGTTCGTGAAGACCTGGCTAAATTCCATTCTATTCGTGCTTGTCCGGAGTGCCATGGGGCCAGATTAACGCTGGCTTCTCGGAATGTATTTGTCAATGAGATTACCTTACCTGAAGTGACAGCGATGCCTATCGGTGAAGTGAGTACTTTCTTTGAAACACTCACTTTACCCGGCAAACGTGGCGAAATTGCAGAAAAAATTGTCACTGAAATTTCGGCGCGTCTCAGCTTTCTGGTCAATGTCGGCCTTGATTATCTGAATCTGGCACGCAGTGCGGAAACTTTATCTGGTGGTGAAGCGCAGCGTATTCGTCTCGCCAGCCAGATTGGTGCGGGTTTGGTGGGGGTCATGTACATTCTTGATGAGCCTTCAATCGGTCTGCATCAGCGTGATAACGATCGTCTGCTGGAAACCTTAACTCGACTACGAGACCTGGGTAATACAGTCATCGTGGTTGAGCATGATGAAGATGCGATTCGCATGGCGGATTTTGTGCTTGATATTGGGCCAGGTGCAGGTGTGCATGGTGGTCAAATTGTGGCTCAGGGTACACCTGAAGAAATCATGAAAAGTGAAGAGTCACTGACCGGGCAGTATCTGTCAGGACGCAGAAAAATTGAGGTGCCTGCCAAACGTCAGCAACCCCATGCTGGTCGGGTAATTGGTTTAAGAGGGGCTTGCGGCAATAATCTGAAAAATGTGGATATCGATGTACCGATTGGTCTGATGACCTGTGTTACGGGAGTGTCTGGCTCGGGTAAATCAACGCTGATTAATGAAACTTTATTAAAGCTGACTGCCAAAAACTTAAACGGTAACTCCGAAGAACCAGCACCACATTCTGAAATTATTGGCTTAGAGCAGCTTGATAAAGTGGTGGCGATTAACCAAAGTCCGATTGGTCGTACGCCTCGTTCAAACCCGGCCACTTATACCGGATTATTTACCCCGATTCGTGAGTTATTCGCTGGCACGCCAGAGGCGCGCTCACGTGGTTATGGTCCTGGTCGCTTTAGTTTTAATGTCAAAGGTGGCCGTTGTGAGGCGTGTCAGGGAGATGGTCTGATTAAAGTGGAGATGCACTTCCTGCCTGATATTTATGTGCCATGTGATGTGTGTAAAGGCGAGCGCTATAACCGCGAAACATTGGATATTCGTTACAAAGGCAAAACGATTACCGAAGTGCTGGATATGACCATCGAAGAAGCCAACGTCTTTTTTGAAAATATTCCGGTCGTTGCCAAAAAGTTACAGACACTGATTGATGTTGGCCTGACGTATATCAAATTGGGACAAAATGCGACGACTTTGTCCGGCGGTGAGGCACAGCGTGTCAAATTAGCCAAAGAGTTATCCAAGCGTGATACCGGTAAAACCTTATATGTGCTGGATGAACCAACCACAGGTCTGCACTTTTTTGATATTGAACAGCTACTGAAAGTCCTGCACAGTCTGCGTGACCGCGGCAATACCATTGTGGTGATTGAGCATAATCTGGATGTTATCAAAACCGCAGACTGGATTATTGATATGGGACCTGAAGGCGGTGCGCGTGGTGGTGAAGTGCTGGCTGTGGGTACTCCAGAAGATGTGGCGGAACATCCGTCTTCTTACACCGGTAAATATTTAAAACCTTTATTGAACTCATGAGCCTAGAACAAGAAATAAAACTTCAGGTAACGCAAGCGGACTTGCTTAACTTACTAGATTTGGACTGGCTTACAGCGTTGTTGAAGCAGGATGTGTATCAGCAACATTTGCTGAGCACCTATTTTGATACACCAGACAAAGCCTTAATGAAATTTGGGGTAGGGCTAAGATTACGTCAAATAGGTGAACAATGGCTGCAAACAGTGAAATGCAGTGGAAAAGCTAGTTCTGGTTTGCATGAACGTCAGGAGTGGGAGCATGAATTAGAAGCGCCAGAATTTGATCTTGAGCGTCTGGCGGAAACGGCGATTGCGCCATTACTGGAACAAGAACAGGTCTGGAATGCTATTCAGCCCGTGTTCACCACAGAGTTTGAACGCGATGTCTGGTTGTTGATGTTAGATGCTGACACTTTGGTTGAGATGGCTTATGACCGGGGAGAAGTCAGAGCAGGTGATAAACAGACAGCGATCCATGAAATCGAGCTGGAATTAAAGCATGGTGATATAAAAAATTGTCAAAAATTAGCGGATCAGCTGAAGGCCGCTCTCCCGCTTGAATACAGCAATATCAGTAAAGCCGGTTTAGGATATAGATTGTCACAAGATATTGAAAAGTAAAGAATTGTTTAGAATTGTTAAGTGACAGACAAAGGCAATATTGTCTGTTATAGTCGAACCATTGCTTCTATCAAGTTACTGATGATGCAGGGTGATTTCCCGCTTATTGCTCTGTGTTGCTTGTTTCCCCAAGCGAGAAGGAGAATCGACTATGAAGAAAAAGTGGATCGTTGTCGCCGAGAGTAGTCGTGCTCGGATTTTTTCTGTTGAGAGTCGGACTAGTCCACTCAAGGAAATTGATGACATGGTCAATACTTCCAGCCGTGCCCAGAATCAGGAATTGGTTTCTGATATGCCGGGACGAAGTTTTGATAGTCATGGTGCTGGAGGGCGTCACGCCATGGAATCCAGAACAGAACCTAAAAAGCACGAAATGCAGATGTTTGCCCATGATTTGAGTGAACGTTTGGAAACCGCTCGCCGAACCGGTGATGTAAACGACCTGGTTTTGATTTCCCCGCCCAGCTTTCTGGGAGCACTCAAGCAACAGATGGGTGAAGTGACTCAGAAATATATTAGTCAAACCATCAATAAAAACTTCATTAACAAAAGCGAACAAGAAATTCGCCAGTATTTATTTCACTAAGATTCAAGCCGGTAACCATGGTTACCGGCTTTTTTTATCTTGTTGATAAACCGCGACCTGTTTCAAACTTCCAGGTACGAATCACGGTCAGCATATCGTTATTTTTCAAGACGTCTTTGGGAATGGCGGCGTATGGTGCACCGAGTCTTACTATTCTGACGGCAGCATCATCCAAGACTTTATGTCCTGATGAACGTGATATGACGATGCCACCCGCCGGTACACTGCCATCAGGATTAATATCTACAGACAACATCAGGCTGCCACTCAGGCCTTTTTGCCTGGCTTCCTGAGGGTAATTCATATTACCGATGCGCTCGACTTTCATTTCCCAGGCTTTCATATAGGCGGCGGCAGCAAACTCTTTGGTCGAGGCTGAAATGCGTCGCTTTTTAGGTCTTTCACTTAGCGCTTTGGTGCTTTTGTCGAGTTTTTCCTGAAGCTCACTTATTTCACTTCTGGCCTGCATCATCAAATCACTGGCAGAAATTTCGGGCTTAGGCACTTCTGCAGGTTCTGACTCAGTTTCAGCAGCGATTTCCGCTGTCTCTGTTTTTTCTACCTTGCGGTCCGCTTTTTCCTGAGTGAGTTTTTTCACTGGCTTCTCAGGTTTCAGCACTGGCTTTGCCTTAGGCTGAGGTTTGGGTTTTTGCACCTCAGGTTTAGGCTTGACCACCTTTGGTTCTGACGGTGTTGGTTCAGGTGCCGGTGGTTGTACGGCGACGGTTTCCGTCTCGGTGACCGTTTCTGTTTTTTGCACTGGCGGTGGTGCCGAAGGCTGGTCTTCAGTTAGCGGTACAGGTATGTCTTTTGTCGGTACTGGGGTAGGTGTATCAAGTTCACCACCACCTTCATTATTTGCCTGAGCCAGAAAGTCCGCTTCTTCTGGCTTAATTTTGTCTTGTTGTTTTACCAGCGTGATATCAAGATTGTTCGCTGGTGCGTTGGTGGGCTTAGAAAACACATCAAAGCTCACACCCAGCACAATCACCAGATGCAGGATGACTGAAAACAGCAGAGTAAAAATGAGTCGATCTGATGATGCGCTGGTTGCCATAGCTATGGAGTCGTTGTTGAGCCTATTTCACGTAAAATCGGTTGAGTTGATTTGTCAGTAAAATGAATTTTTTTCTGCATGGATGGGGTCATTTCAACTTGACCATCGGCACGAACAATCATGACTTCTTTAATACCCATTGAAGCGGCGATTTCCGGCCAGTCTTTACCAGCCACAATTAATGCTGTCGCTGCGGCATCAGCACGAGCGGCCTGCTGGTGAATCACTGTCGCAGAAATATTATCGCGTGCGGGGTAACCGGTTCTTGGATCCAGAATATGAGGGTAGCGTTTGCCTTCATAGGTAAAGAAACGTTCATAGTCACCCGAAGTAAATACACTTTCGTCACCGGATACGGCGACAGAGGCGATCATGGCAGCTTCTTTTCTCGGATGGCGGATACCAATGACCCAGGGGCGGTTGCCGTGTTTACCGATAGCGCGTAAATCACCACCAATATTGATAATGGCGTTATTCACGCCTTGTTTTCTCAGGGCATCAATGGCGGCATCAACCGCTGTGCCTTTAGCAAAACCACCAAACCCCAGTTTTACCATCGAATTGTCACTTGTCAGAATATTATCCTTAATATGGATATCGTCCATGGTGGGGGCCGCTTTTAACCAGGCGTCGATTTTATCTTGAGCAGGCGGTGGGCGTGACTCAAACCAGTCATCACGATGATAACCCCAAAGTTCAAATAATTTTCCGGCAGCCGGATTAAACAGATTATGACTTTCCTTGGCATAGGTCGCTGCTTCTTCAATAACTGTGGCCACTTCTGGTTTGATTTCGACTGGTTCGCCGTTTGCAATTGCTTTATTGATACGGGTTAAGGTGCTAGGTTTCCATGCATGCCAGGTTTCATTAATGTTATCGAAGGAGTCTTCCAGAACGGTCACTGTTTTCTCGGCAGTTTCAGCATCCACACCGTAAAGACTGACATCAATTTCAGTACCGAAAGCATAAAATTTTGCCTGGCGAGCAGCTTCTTCCTGTTCCCCACAGGCAGTGAGTAAGGTCGTTAAGATAAGTAATAGGGGTATCAGTTTCATGGTAAAAGTTTGTCTATTGCAGTCATAAGGTCGGCACCAATATTGATGCCAAATTGTCGATCAAGTTCACGGATACAGGTCGGGCTGGTGACATTTATCTCGGTCAGATAATCACCAATGACGTCAAGCCCGACAAAAATTAAGCCTTTTTCACGTAGTTTGGGGCCGACCTGCTCGCAGATCCAACGATCTCTGTCGGTCAATGGTCGACCTTCAGCGCGTCCTCCAGCAGCAAGGTTGCCACGAGTTTCACCTTCAGCTGGAATGCGGGCCAATGCGTAAGGCACTGGCTCACCGTTGATAAGTAAAATACGCTTGTCGCCGTCTTTGATAGCCGGCAAATACTTTTGCGCCATCACCGAACGTCGCCCATGTTCTGACAGCGTTTCGACTATAACCGAGAAATTGGGATCGCCCTGATTGATGCGGAATATAGACGCTCCACCCATGCCATCAAGCGGCTTAAGAATAATATCGCCATGTGTTTGCTGGAAGGCTTTTATCAGATGTTTTTGGCGTGTCACCAAGGTCGGAGGACAGCATTGTGGAAACCAGGCGGTAAACAGTTTTTCATTCGCATCACGCAGGCTTTGCGGATCATTGATGATAAGCACGCCAGCAGCTTTTGCTTGTTCCAGCAAGTAAGTGCTGTAGATATACTCCATATCAAACGGCGGATCCTTGCGCATCAGAATCGCATCTACATCGGTGATAGGACGGGTGACTTTTTCACCCAGTTCAAACCAGTGTTCCGGGTCATCGAACACACGAAGACTGCGCATTTCAGCAAACACCTTGCCCTCTGACAGAAAAATGTCTTGCTGTTCCATGTATAAAATCTGCCAGTCGCGCTGTTGCGCAGCCAGCATCATCGCAAGACTGCTGTCTTTTTTGGTATTAATCCGATCGATCGGATCCATAACGATGCCAATGGTTCGTTGCATAGTCACTCTCATGATTACCTGACTCAGGTGGTGAATTGTACCTGAATGGCAGCGATGGAGTGACGAGGAAAATATGTGCTTAGGCTTTGTGCTAACAGATTTATCTGTTGTCGACCTCTACAGTCAGCTCGGTATTCGCTATAATCCCGTATGTTTTGACTTTGGATTGTGAAATCGAGCTAATGACTAAGACAGCGGTGATGAAGGCGGAAACGCCAAGAACCTTTCAGGAACTGATCCTCAGGCTGCAACAGTACTGGGCTGAGCAGGGCTGTGTGCTTCTCCAACCATACGATATGGAAGTGGGCGCGGGGACATTCCATCCAGCCACATTTTTGCGCGCAATTGGTCCGGAGCCATGGAGTGCTGCTTATGTTCAGCCTTCACGTCGCCCGACTGATGGCCGTTATGGTGAAAACCCGAACCGATTACAGCACTACTATCAGTTCCAGGTTGTGTTAAAACCATCGCCTATTAACATTCAGGAGCTGTATTTAGGTTCGCTGGAAATGCTGGGGTTAGATACCGCTATCCATGACGTACGTTTTGTCGAAGATAACTGGGAATCACCCACGCTAGGTGCCTGGGGACTAGGCTGGGAAGTCTGGTTGAACGGTATGGAAGTTACACAGTTCACCTATTTCCAACAGGTTGGCGGACTGGAATGTCGCCCCGTTACCGGCGAAATTACCTACGGTCTGGAACGTATTGCTATGTACCTGCAAGGCGTGAGCAGTGTCTATGACTTAATCTGGGCCGATGGTCCTATGGGGAAAGTCACCTACGGTGACGTGTTCCGCCAAAACGAAGTCGAAATGTCGACCTACAACTTCGAACATGCCGATGTGGAAAGTTTATTCACCACATTCGATACCTGTGAACGCGAAAGTCAGCGCATGATAGAAGCAGGTTTACCTCTGCCTGCCTATGAGTTGGTACTAAAAGCGTCACATACATTCAACTTATTAGATGCAAGAAAAGCCATTTCCGTGACAGAAAGACAGCGATTTATCCTCCGTGTCCGTACCTTGGCCAGAGCCGTTGCTCAGGCTTATTACGACAGACGTGAGTCATTAGGTTTCCCAATGGTTCAGTCAGCAGGTAAGGAGGTGCAATCATGAGTCAGGCATACCAGGATCTGCTTATCGAATTAGGTACAGAAGAATTACCGCCAAAAGCATTGCTGAAACTGAGTCAGGCCTTCCAGCAAGGTGTTGAACAAGGGGTAAAAAGTGCCGAATTAAGCTTTGATGCGATTCGTGCCTACGCGACACCAAGACGTTTGGCCTTAGTGATTTCTAAATTACAAACCCAGCAAAACGATTTAACAGTAGAACGCCGTGGACCAGCAGTGACGGCGGCATTTGACGAAGATGGTAACCCGACCAAAGCGTTACAAGGCTTTGCTCGCTCTTGTGGCGTGGATGTTGATGATTTAGAAACCATGCAGACGGATAAAGGTGCATGGCTAATTTTTAAACAACAACAAAAAGGCGCTGAAACCGCCAGTTTGCTGCCAGATATTATTCAACAGTCACTCAACGCTTTACCGATTCCCAAGCGTATGCGTTGGGGAGACTTGCCTGGGGAGTTTGTCCGGCCTGTACATTGGTTGGTGGTATTGCTGGGCGATGATGTTGTTCCCGTCAATTTATTAGGTGTCAATTCAGACCGATTTACGGTCGGTCACCGTTTCCACCATCCACAGCCTATCCGTATTAGCACACCGATGACCTATGCACCACAGTTGGAAAGCGAAGGTCATGTGATGGTGGACTATGAAGCCAGAAAACAGGCGATTCATGGACAAGTGAATGAACTGGCGGCCAGCCTCGGTGGTGATGCTGTAATTAATCCGGATCTGCTCGATGAAGTGACGGGATTAGTGGAATGGCCAGTGGCTCTGGCAGGTAACTTTGACCCGCGTTTTCTGGAATTACCCGCCGAAGCGTTGATTTCATCAATGGAAGGTCATCAGAAATATTTTGCAGTACGGGCGAAAAATGGTGATTTATTACCGCATTTCATCACCATCTGTAATATCGCCAGTCAGGATCCAGCCCAAGTGATTGCCGGCAATGAACGTGTGATTTTGCCGCGCTTGAGCGATGCCGCGTTTTTCTGGGAAACCGATCGTAAATTACCACTGGCACAACGTCAGGAACAATTAAAAACCATCGTGTTCCAGAATAAGCTTGGAACGGTTTATGACAAGTCTCAGCGTGTTGCAGCCTTAGCCGCCAGTATTGCCCAGCAGATGGGAAGTCATGCGCAATTAGCAGAGCGTGCTGCGTTATTAGCCAAATGTGATCTTGTCACAGAGATGGTTGGTGAATTCCCTGAGCTACAAGGCATTATGGGCCGTTATTATGCGCAATTGGATGGTGAGCATGCCGATGTCGCGGAAGCGCTGGATGAGCAATATCGTCCGCGTTTTGCTGGTGATGATTTGCCTCAAACGGCTACCGGTATTGCTGTCAGCTTGGCTGAAAAGCTGGATACCATAGTGGGATTGTTTGGTATTGGTCAGCCACCTTCAGGTGTGAAAGACCCGTTTGCTTTACGACGTGCTGCTTTAGGTGTGCTGCGGATTATTATCGAAAATCAGTTATCACTTGATCTGTCTCGTTTCGTCACAGAAGCGGCAAATAACTTTGTTGATATCCTGACTGAAGATGAGGTGACAACACAGGTCATGCAGTATTTTTATGACCGTTTGCGTGGTTATGTCATCGATCAAGGCGCTAAAGCCGATGAATTCGAGTCAGTGCTGGCAGTATCACCAACGCAACCTCTGGACTTTATGCAGAGATTGAAGGCGGTGGCTGAATTTAGAAAACTGGAACAAGCTGAATCTCTGGCCGCCGGAAATAAGCGTATTGGTAATATCTTACGTAAAAATGAGGCTGAGCAGGAAGGCTTAAGTGTTGATACAAACTTATTAACCGAAGCAGCCGAAAAAGCATTGGCGAATCAGGTTGTGGCTGCACAACAAGCGTTGAAGCCACTCTATTCAGCTTCTGATTATGCGGGTGTTTTAAATTATCTCGCTGGTATGCGTGAAACCATCGATGCTTTTTTTGAGCAAGTCATGGTAATGTCTGATGACGAGGCAGTAAGAAACAATCGCTTAGCCTTACTCAATCAAACCCGGGCACTATTTCTGGGCGTCGCCGATATTTCCTGCTTGCAGGAGTAACAGGAGCAATTATGTCGCTGATTATTCTGGACCGAGATGGCGTCATTAATCATGATTCGGATGATTTTATAAAAAATCCGGCAGAATGGGAGCCGATTGAAGGCAGTCTCGAAGCGATTGCTCGATTAAATTATGCGGGATACCGGGTGGTGGTGATTACCAATCAGTCGGGTATCGCGCGTGGTTTATTTGATGTGGAAACCTTAAATCGTATTCACAGCAAAATGCGTCGGATGCTGGCTCAGGTCGGCGGTAAAATTGAGGCGATTATGTTTTGTCCTCATGGTCCGGAAGATGACTGTCAGTGTCGTAAACCTCAGAACGGTTCGTTTGTGGATTTAGCTCATCGTTTACGAGTGAATCTGGAAAATGTGCCTGCAGTGGGGGATTCCCTGCGTGATATTCAGGCGGCAATATTGTCACAGGCCAGACCGATATTGGTCAAAACCGGTAAAGGTGAGCGAACTCTGGCTGCGGGTATTCCGGACGGTGTTGAGGTTTATGATGATCTGGCGAGTGTCGCCACGGCTCTATTAGAACGCAAACTACAATGATCTATATTCGCTCCACTATTTTCTTTATTTTACATTCGGTTACCGCGGTATTATTTTCCTGTTTAGGCGTTCTGTTGTGGCCTTTACCGTTTAAATGGCGTTACGCCGTGGTCAGTCAGTGGGCAAAATCCAATATCTGGCTATTAGACAAAATTTGTCAGGTAAAGCTTGAGGTCGAAGGTCGCCAAAATATAGGCGATAAGCCCGCTGTCATTATTTGTAAACATCAATCCTCATGGGAAACTTTGGCATTACAGGCTGTTTTTCCGCCTCAGGTGTGGGTATTGAAACGTGAATTATTCTGGATTCCGTTTTTTGGTTGGGGGCTAGCTTCTCTAAACCCTATTGCTATAGACCGCAAAGCTGGGAGAAAAGCGCTGAATCAAGTGATAGAACAAGGCTTGGATCGGTTAAGCTCTGGTGCCTGGGTGGTTATTTTTCCTGAAGGCACGAGAATAGCGAAAGGTTATATTGGCCGCTTTGGTATTGGCGGTGCCAGACTCGCAAAAGAAACCGGATATCCCGTTATTCCGGTGTGTCATGATGCTGGTAAATCATGGCCTAAACATGGGTTTTTGAAATATCCCGGTGTGATAAAAATGACTATAGGTAAAAAAATCGCAACCGATACCGTTTCTGCAGCCGAGTTAAATCAACAGTTGTTTGATTGGATGGAACTACAACAGACCAAACTGGAAGGGAAGAAACCGATGCTTCTGGATAAAAAGAAAGAACAATAAGGTGGCGACTGTGGCGAGAGCAGAAGGCATTTTACGAGTACTTATTATTGATAGTTCTTTGACGGATGCAGACGTCATTGTCAATGTGCTGCGAAGTGCTGGTCATGCTGTGCGGGCGACAAGGGAAGATAAGCCTGCCGCGATTGAAAAATTGCTATCAGCCCAGAATTGGGAACTCATCTTATGCCGTGAGCATGTCGCTGATGTCCAGCCGATGGATATCCTTAATCTGATTCAACATTTAGATAAAGATTTGCCTTGTATCATCATTGCCGATGATAAAACATATGAAGCTGACTATTTCACAACAAACGCGAAAGATATTGTGTTGTTTGAGGATAAACAGCGCCTGCAATTTGTGATTAATCGTGAGATTGATAATCTTTTCATAAGACGCCTTGCACGACGTAATGAGCGAGCGCTGAGAGAGAGTGAAAAACGCTCCAAAACACTTTTAGACAGCTCCAGAGATGCTGTCGCTTATATGCATGAGGGAATGCATATTTATGTCAACCAGGCCTACTTAAACTTATTTGGTTATCACGAATCTGAAGATGTTGCCGGATTACCTATTCTGGATTTATTTAGTGCAGATGATCATCCTAAGTTTAAAGCCGTGTTCAGGCAATTTACGGAACAACCTGATGCGCCCCCTGTAACCCTCATGGGTAATGGTCTGACAGCTGAGGGTGTTACTTTTAAAGCTGAAATTCAGTTCAGTCATGCCCGGGTAGAAGGTGAGGATTGCACACAGGTTGTTATTCGTGATGACACGATAATCAATGAGCAAACAGCGCCTGTGGTCACGCTTGTTGATGAGCATGATCAGCTCACCGGCTTATACAACCGTAGCCGCTTTATTGATGAGTTGGAAAAAACGGTTCGTCGTGCTGCTGAGGGAGAAGGTGATGCACAGCTTTTATATTTGACACTGGATGACTTTTTATCCATTAAAGAAAAAGTGGGATTAGGTACCAGTGAAGTTATTCTAAAAAGTGTGTCTGACTTGTTACAGAATAATCTCGCTGAACATGAAGTTATTGGTCATTACGGTGATCAGGTATTTACGATAATTGTTCCTCATCATGATGATGCCTATATTGATGAGCGAGCTGAATCTTTCCGCAGAACTATTGATGATTATGTGTCGCATGTGGCGGGTAAGACGATTGATTTACACTGTAGTGTCGGTATTGCCCGAATCAATGAAAGTCAGCTAACTGCTGAGGCTGTATTGGAAAATGCAGATAGAGCGGCGATGAAAGCGCAGCATGCGGGTGGTAATCAGGTGATGCGTTTTCATGCTCAAAGCAGTGAAATTGAGCAACAGTCAAGCGAAGTCTGGCATAAGCAGCTGCAAACAGCACTGCTGGAAGATAAGTTCACCTTGTTTTATCAACCTATTGTGAGTTTACATGGAGAAGAACAGGAATTTTATGAGGTTTTACTCCGACTCCAGGTGAATGATGAATTTATTGCTGCGGATAAATTTATTCATCATGCCGTTCAGTTAAAAATGATGACAGAAATTGATAAATGGGTAATTCGCAGTGCCTTAAAAGCATTAACCATTCATCGTCAACGTTTTCCTAAAACACGCTTCTTTATTAAGTTATCAGAACAAAGTCTGCATGAAGAAGCTTTTGTTGATTGGTTGTCTGCGTCATTATCCGCTCAACAGCTGACAGCTCGGTCTCTCATTTTTGAAGTAAGTGAGACAATGGCGATTGATAATGTTGAGCAGGTGAGCCATGTTATCGAGCGTTTACAAAGTTTAGGCTGTGAGTTTGGTCTGGAACATTTCGGCTCCGGCATCGATTTCTCTAATAGTCTGAAAGCGTTTAATGTCGATTATCTAAAGATCAACGGCACGTTTGTCGAAAATATGGCACATGATGCTGAAAATCAGGCGGCTGTTAAAGCCATTATTGAGATGACAAAAGAAGCGGGTAAACGTTCGATCGCTGAGTTTGTATCTGATGCTAATAGTCTAGCTCTATTATGGCGTTTAGGCGTAGATTATGCCCAAGGCTATTATATTCATGAACCGTCAGCAGAGATGAACTATAACTTTGAAGATGATGAGCTTTAACGTAAAAAAAGCCGGGCTTGCCCGGCTTTTTTATTGATCATTATCGGTTTCCACGTAAGGCGTTGATGCGCTCTTCTAACGGTGGATGCGTCATGAAAAGTGCTGACAGCCCCCCCCCTTTGCCTCCGGAAATACCCATAGCGTGAAGCTGATCAGGTAAAGCTTCGGTTGATGTGCCTGCTAAGCGTTGCAGTGCAGCCACCATCTTGGGAGCGCCGACCAGACTGGCAGCACCGGCATCAGCTCTGAATTCACGCTGACGGCTAAACCACATCACGATGATACTCGCCAGAATACCAAGCACTAGCTCGGCGATAATTGAGGTGATCCAGAATGCCGGACCATGGCCGCGTTCTACCTTAAAAACTGTCCTATCGACGATATGGCCAATAACCCGAGATAAAACGATAACGAAGGTGTTCACGACCCCCTGAATTAGGGCCATTGTCACCATATCCCCGTTAGCGATATGGCTTACTTCATGAGCCAGTACGGCTTCCACTTCATCCTGAGTCATGGATTGCATAAGACCAGTGCTTACGGCAACAAGTGCATTATTTTTGTTTGCACCGGTAGCGAAGGCATTCGGCTGTGGAGAGTTGTAGATAGCGACTTCTGGCATACCAATATTTGCTTGTTGTGCTAAGCGTTTAACGGTATTGACCAACCAGCGTTCAGTGTCATTCATAGGTTGTTCAATGACTTGGGCGCCTGTCAGGTGTTTAGCTGTCCATTTTGAGATAAGCAGCGAAATGATCGAGCCACTAAAACCAATAACGGCTGCATAGATAATCAAGGCATTCATATCAAGGCCTGCACCTTGCTCATCCAATAGACTGTCAATGCCCAGCAATCTCATGGTAATGCTTAATACGGCGAGTACAGCTATATTGGTGCCAAGAAAAAGTAATATGCGTTTCATGCATTCAATCCTGTCTTAATGAATCATGGTTAATATGGGTAGAGTCCCTGCTATTTTCAAGCAGGATAAAGACAAATTTTCACTATCTCAGTTTCCAGTTGATGACGAATATTCTGGCAAGCATGTTCGGACTCAGCTTCGATGACTAATGTACAGATAGGTTGACCCGAATAAATCATCTCTAGGTCAGAAGGGAGATCGTGAGCCTGCGGTGGCCAGTTTGTTTTTCCACGAACACGATAATTTTTATCAGCAAACAGATAAGACAATGAGCGAATGTTATGTGATTGTTTGTATTTATCATTCGGATGGTCAAGCAAGATGCCCATAGATGCTTGAATATGTCTGCGTAAAATATCACCTGAGTTGGAATAGAGTTCTGCTGAGGCAGATAGCCTTGGATTCAATTCAAGAATGTAGATATTATCAGCGTCATCGACTAAAAAATCGAGACTGCCAAAGCCTTTAAAACCCGTTGCTGTAATGAGTTGCTGTAACGCTGTGCTTACTTTTTGTACTGAAGATGGAGTGAGATCAATCTGGTTAATAAGCTGTTGTAAGGTGAAGCTGTGTTTATCATGAATTTGTTCATTAAAGCCAAGAACTGAAGCAATATGACCATCAGCAATAAAGCTTACTGAAGCAGATTTACCTTCGATATATTCCTGGAAAATCACCTGATCATCAGAATGAATGTTTGTGTGTTTAATATGTGTTCCTCCACAGCTCTTCATATCCTTGCTGAGCCAGCGCCTTTTATTTTTCTCTGGAGGGCTGATGAGCTGAGTTTCAGGATAAGGAATACCTAGTCTGTCGAGTAATGGAAAAAACTGATCAGCTGAACGTAGTTGTTCAAAAGTATGGAAGGTATTGCCTAATGGTTGAATATGAGGGGGTAACTGTTTTAGAACAGGGTAAAAACGTTCGATTCCAGCGCCACAAATTAATAAACATGGCTGTTGTTGGCTCAGAGAATCAAGCGATGAGAGCAAGGAGGCTATTGTGAGTTTATCTAATGAAGGTAAGCGAACCAGTCGATTTGAAACACGCTGGGTATCTTTATCTGCAAAACAGTCCGCAACCCAAGTCTGGTAACCGAGTTGGGCAGCGGACTGTGCAATAAATCGAGCAGTTTGCGCAAATATGAGTAAAGGTAACTGCTCTTGTGGCATATCCTGACTAGGTTAAACCAGTTTACGCGCACCTTCAAAAGCATTACGGAAATCAAGATACACAGGTTTTTCTGATTCTAGGGTTTCTCTCAGTAAAGCTTGCTGTAATTTGTATTTGACATCACCAATAGCCAAGGCACCAATCCCTACTGCATCAGGTGAGTTCGTAGCATGAGCCAGAGGTACACCGAAGTCCATCAATTTAACGCCTTCAATACCCAGAGGTGAAACCGCGTTTACATCACCAGCGACTTTGAGTTTTGTCGCATCACGAAGTACAGAAGCATTCAACACTTGAACACCGGCTTTTGCCGCACAGAAAACGATATCTGCATCAGATAATAGACGAGCCTTGTCAGCATCAGATGCTGCCGTTGTTCCACGTAAATCTACGCCATAACGTTTTTTAGCTTCTGCTGCAAATTCAAGTGCTGTATCAATAGAAAAGTGATCAACAATCGCTGTTTCAGCGCCTTGGAGTGCAGCAATGACTGCTGTGGCAATACCTACTGGACCTGTTCCACCAAAGACAACAGCTTTAGCCCCTTTTAACTCTTGCTGAAATTTGCTTTTTAGTTCACGTTCGACACAAGCAACTAAAGCTGCTGCGGTGGTAAATGCACCACTTGGGTCAGCAAATACCGAAATTTCAAATGGAGGTACCATAGATTTTTTGGCTGAATCCAGCATGTCCATGGCTAATCCGATATCACGGCCACCAATGAACATTCCTGTTTTTTTCACGCCAGAAGGGCCACGGGAAAAGATAGCGTCTTGAGTTAATCCTGCGACTTCACTCAACTCAACGTGCGAGTATGGAATGAGTACATCATAACCAGCGTCTAACGCCATGTTAATGTCAAAAGGGCTGTTATGCTTCATTGGATTGAGCATGTGAATAATCGAACGTTTGGACATAATTAATCCTTATAATAAAATCAAATTACGGCTGGAGTTGTGATAATAGCCACACTTACATAGAGGATTCAATAACTGCACCATGATTATCAGCAGATGTCTGAATAAAGATGGGTGCGTTACCATCCGAAAAAGCGGTTTTGGCAAACTGGGTAAGATGCTCGATTAATTGTTTTGCCTTAGCCTCATTTTCGACAAAGATACAGCCAGTTGGTCCCCATGAGCTCTGTGCTACTCCTGAAAGGCCTAATCTTTGTGCTTCTAATAAGCAAGATTCAACTCGCTTGCTGGTATATCTTCCACCCTGTGCTTTTGCAAAATGGTCACCAATTAAAGCTTGAATATCGGTGACTGCTTTGCCAAAGTCATCACAAGACTTCTCTATGAGTGCAGGTAACAAACACATCAATGTCAAATGGCTAATTAATCGTGCATTTTCTTGGGGGAAAATAGGTAATTCATGGAAAGCTTGTACCTCGGCAGTGCCATGTATACCTTGGTGATGAGGATCCATAACCAATACTATTTTCCAGTCTGCCGGATAATCTATATGAGCCAGAATAGGAGGTACAGTCTGGTTTGGTTTTAATCCACCATCAATGACAAAACCACCATGGTCAAACGTAGCAATGCCGATACCTGAGCGTTTCCCCCTACCTAGCTGTTTCGCGATAGAGGGAGTGGAGATTGATATTCCATGAAATTTGGCAAGGGCCGTACCTACAGTTAAGGCCAGTTGTGTCCCAGACCCCAGACCTGAGTGCTCAGGAATGGTTTGTTTTACATAAATATTGATGCATCGGTTTGCGGAAGGAATCTGACTACCGATACTTTCATAAAAACGTTCGCAAATTTGTCTGATTTTCAGTTTCAAATTATCCGTTAAGTCTTCACCTTGAATAAGGAAGTTCTCAGCGGGAGATATTTGAATGATGGTGTGATGGCTATTGATCGCCACGCCGATACTACCGAACTTGCGACCAATTTCAGCATTTAAATCAAGAAATCCCAGATGGAGCCTAGCCGGAGCCTGAACGGTAACAGATGACATTGCCGTCAGGCTTTCAGCTTCAGCAGTTTGTTGTTTCACTGTTCGTTATCAATCTTGCAGGCAATGTCGTAAATAGTGGTTTCATCCAAAAAGGCATCATTACTTTCAAAAAGTGAAGCGATAGCGCCACGGTGGACTTTCATTTTGAAGTTACCAATGGCGATAGCGCCGTAGTAACGCATGCCATTTTTCTCTGTGCCATTATCCATCACTTCCATACCTGCCACACCGAGGGGAGGTACAGCGTTAACATCTGCAACAACTTCAATGGAGTTATTGTTTTCCAGTGCCATTTCCGGGACAACACAGACACCAGCCGGGCCGGCAGCAATCACAACATGAGCATCAGATAAGACACGTTTAACAGCTTCATCACTGCGTGTTTCACCTGGAAGAACCTCAACACCGTAATGTTCTTTCATTTCCTTGACGGTCGCTTTACTTCTTTCCATGCTGCGGCACGTTAAAGTCACTTGTTTTGCACCTTCTCTGAGCATATAAAGTGCAGTACGTTGGCCAACAGGGCCTGAACCTAAAATAACAACGTTTTTATCTTTCACATCGTAATCTGTCAGGACTTTTCGGGCGATAGCCGCGGCAGTGGTATTTGAGCCGTTAGGATCAAGCATAACCGATACGCTGACTGGACCAAAAAACGCTTTTTTAACTGCTTTACCAACTAGATCGCTGGCAGGGACATTTGAGCCACCGATGAAAATCGCGCTATTTTTTAAGTTTTTACCGCCACGAGTAAAAATCATGCCGTGAACATGTGGTGTGACATTGTCACGTGTCGCGCCGCCATGAGCAATAATGTTATCGACTCCAGCATCATAAGCCACTGCTTGGTCGAAGGTGCTGGCAACTGGATCGGTATCCAAGTGCAATAACAATTTTTTCATTTGGCTATCTCCCGCCTATATTAATAGTGTCTGAATGAATAAGAAATTCTACCTGATGTTGCTCTTGTGTGAAAATAAAGCGTTTTTCGTCTATCTGTGATGGCGGAAGATGGTGAACAATTCATGTAATATGTCTACCTAATTCTGTATCAAAATCAGGATAAGTGGAACTAAATACTATAAGGCTGAGTCACAACTCATCCAAACAGATGAATAATAATTTATAGGAGAGAATGAATGAAGATTGCTGGAGCTGCTACGTTGTTTGCTACAGGTTTGGCGTTACTGCCAACAATGGCAATGTCCAATGATTTTTCTACGGTAACCCGTGTACATTTTGTGATGGATTGTATGGAAGCTAATCCTAAAATGAATGTTTATGAAGGTGTTCATAAGTGTTCTTGTGTCGCGGATAAAATGGCAGAAGCCTTTTCCGAAAAAGAGTTTGAAGATATTAGTGCTGGCTTTATGTACAAGAACCTTCCTGCTGATAAAGGGGCGGAGTTCAGAGACGACAAAGGCATTAAGAAAGGTTTAAAACTTTTCGAACAAGTGAATGAAACAGCTTATAAAGAGTGTCGTATTCACAATTAATAAATGTTTAAATAAAAAAGGCCGCTTAAGCGGCCTTTTTTATTTGTGGTTCGGTTAAATGTCTTTTTCTATTTCAAACTCTTCTGATTGAGTATCACGTACCTTCGCTTCTAATTTTCCATGCTTTTCGGGTGTGAATGTGAATCGGAGACTTGGGTCTTCACTGATAGATATTCCAGCATCAACACTTATTAATGGTTGACCGTTATAGCTGATATCAATTTTATCCACATAATGTGCCGGTATATATTTACGTGCCTTTTGATCAAATTGTAGTCCGTTATAGTTGGGATGACTGACGATCATCTGCGCCTGAACCGGTTCACCGATGGTTGGTTGACGCATTCTTAGCTGCATTTTGCCTAAACGTGCTAATGCTGCTGCGGCATCTTTTCCAGCAGGAGCACTACAGCCACCAGAGGCTTTCACAAAGCGCGACACCATATATAAACTGCCGTCGTTCATTTCGGCGACAGCGCGAACATAGGTATATTGATCGACCCGCATTCGAGTTGATAAATCCACGCTTCCTAAGTTAGGTGAAAGATGGAACTTTGCCGAGTAAGGCATCGGGTTATTATCAATAAATACGTATATGTTTTCTATGTAGTTATCTTTTGTTTGTGGTTTTAATGATTTTATCGTAATTGGAACAATGGCTGCGTCTTCAGCACGTTTTGGTGCTTCCAAAACTAATACATCATTTGCATCATCTTGTATTGTTTTATCGCCAAAGTAAGTTTGTTTGAGCGTAGGCCATACGGGTTCTTCCGGTGTAGCTGCCATGATCGAGTTACTCATAAGTAAGGCCAAACCCAATAGTGTTATTGCTGATAATCGACTAAACATTTTTCTCTCCCAATAAGTCGTTATTGTTATTGTAAGATTTTTGAGAAGTTATGTATGGGAAAAGTTCCTTGTTCTGCTTATGTTCACTGATATCACGAAATTACCTGGTTAAAACTAGATATCTTTGTTTCCATATAAGCATTAGGGCACAGTGATTCTGTAAATACTCGTCCATTGATCTGAATCGCGATATACAGGCGTTCAACTGGTACAATATCGGCCTTTATTGAATCAATCCAGTTGAGAGTTTCTAACATGACTATACGTACCCGTTTTGCACCAAGTCCAACAGGTTATCTACATGTTGGTGGGGCGAGAACAGCCTTGTTTTCCTGGCTTTACGCCCGTAAACATGGTGGTCAATTTGTACTTCGCATTGAAGATACCGATCTTGAACGTTCGACGGCTGAATCTGTACAAGCGATTCTCGATGGTATGTCGTGGTTGGGGCTCGATTATGATGAAGGGCCTTTTTATCAAACTCAACGTTTCGATCGTTATAAAGAAATCATTCAGCAGCTGATGGATCAGGGTGATGCTTATTATTGCTATTGTTCTAAAGATGAATTGGAAGAGATGCGTGAAAAGCAACGCGCCAACAAAGAAAAGCCTCGCTATGACGGGCGTTGCAGACATTTAACAGCACCTAAACCTGGCATTGACCCTGTTATTCGCTTCAAAAATCCAACATCCGGCAGTGTTGTGGTGAAAGATATGATTAGAGGTGATGTCGAATTTAAAAATGCTGAGCTGGATGATTTGATTATTGCTCGTCCTGATGGCACTCCCACATATAACCTAACTGTTGTTGTCGACGATATGGATATGCAGATGACCCATGTAATACGTGGTGACGATCATCTCAATAATTCACCCAGACAAATTAATATCTTCAACGCTCTTGGTGCTGAACCACCGAAGTTTGCTCATGTGCCGATGATCCTTGGTGATGATGGTGCCAGACTGTCAAAACGCCACGGCGCGGTAGGTGTCATGAGTTATCGTGATCAAGGTTATCTACCAGAAGCATTATTGAACTATTTAGTAAGACTGGGTTGGTCACATGGTGATCAGGAAGTGTTTTCGCTACAAGAAATGATCGAGTTTTTTGATATTGAGGACGTTAACAGAGCAGCTTCTAGTTTTAATACTGAGAAGTTACTGTGGTTGAACCAGCAATATATCAAGAATAGTCCTGCATCCCATATTGCAAAACACCTTGCCTGGCAGATGGAACATCGGTCAGTTGACCTGTCTGCAGGACCTACTCTTGAGCAAATTGCTGTGCTCTATCAGGAACGTGCAAAAACGCTTGTCGAAATGGCGGATAGCTGTATTTTCTTCTATGAAAAAGTCAGCAGCTATGATGAGAAGGCGGCAAAGAAAAACCTGAACCAGGCAAGTTTGCCACTGCTTCAGGATATGCAGTCACGACTGTCAGCTTTGACAGAGTGGTTGGCTGAACCCATCCATACAGAAATAAAAGTCTGTGCCGAAAAGCATGAAGTAGGTGTGGGGAAAGTTGCTCAGCCAATCAGGGTGGCTATCACAGGAAATACAGTGTCACCTTCCTTGGATGTGACACTCGAATTACTGGGTCGTGAGCGCACATTGGAAGCAATCGAACTAGCTATTGACTGGATTCTTAATCAGGACTAAAACAAGACTAAAAACCTGTGCCAAGTAAAAAAGATATAAATTTCATTCACTTATGCTTTCGGGAAAAAATTCCCGAAAGTTATAAGTAAAATATCATAAAAAAGATGGGAAATATGCTTGACTAACGTTTTCTTCAAGATTATTGTTGCCCTACGCATGAGGTTCAACACTGAACAATTTTCGTGTCGTATATAACTAGAAAGCAATAAAGAGGAAAACTTTATGAAGCTGAAAACTTTATCAATCGCAATGATGACATTAGCTGTTCCAGGTCTGGCAGTAGCTGATGAATTATTGGAAATGCAAAAAGATGAAAACAACTGGGTTATGCCAGCAGGTAACTATGCGAATACACGTTACTCTGAATTAACACAAATCAACAAAGACAATGTCAAAGATTTAAACATGGCATGGTCTTTCTCAACAGGTGTTTTACGTGGTCACGAAGGTAACGCTTTGGTTATCGACGGTACTATGTACGTTCACACACCATTTCCAAACATCGTTTATGCGTTGGACTTAAACAACGACGGTGCGATCAAATGGAAATATGAACCAAAACAAAACTACGATGAAACAGTACCTGTTATGTGCTGTGACACGGTTAACCGTGGTTTAAGCTATGGCGACGGCAAAATCTTCCTGAACCAAGCCGATACAACACTTGTTGCTCTGAATGCAGCTGACGGTAGCGTAGTTTGGTCTGACAAACGTGATGATCCAAAACGTGGTGCGACCAGCACTGCAGCGGCTCACGTATTTAAAGATAAAGTCATCGTTGGTATTTCAGGTGGTGAGTTTGGTGTGCGTGGTTACGTTCAAGCCTATGACTTAGATGGTAACGTTAAATACAAAGCGTACAGCACGGGTCCTGATGAAGAAATGTTAGTTGATCCAAGCAAAACCATGTCTATGCTGAAGCCGGTTGGCAAAGATTCATCTTTGAAAACTTGGCAAGGTGACCAATGGAAAATTGGTGGTGGTACCACTTGGGGTTGGTATTCATACGATCCTGATCTGAACATGTTCTACTACGGTAACGGTAACCCATCTACCTGGAACCCGGTTCAACGTCCTGGTGACAACAAATGGTCAATGTCTTTATGGGGTCGTGACTTAGACACTGGTATGGCGAAATGGGTTTACCAAATGACGCCACATGATGAGTGGGATTATGACGGTATCAACGAAGTTGTACTTGCTGATCAAAAAGTGAAAGGCAAAATGCACAAAACCGCTGTCCACTTTGACCGTAACGGTTTTGGTTACACCATGGATCGCGTCACTGGTGAACTGTTAGTGGCTGAAAAATATGATCCAGCGGTTAACTGGTCAAACGGTGTGAACCTGAAAACCGGTTTACATGATCGTGTAGCGAAATACTCTACTGCACGTAACGGTGAAGACGTTAACACAACAGGTATTTGTCCTGCGGCCTTAGGTTCTAAAGACCAACAGCCTTCAGCGTACTCACCACGTACTGGTTTACACTATGTCCCAACAAACCACGTTTGTATGGACTATGAACCATTTGAAGTGGAATACGTAGCGGGTCAACCTTATGTGGGTGCAACTCTGAGCATGTTCCCTGCGCCAGGTGGTACTCACTTAGGTAACTTCATCGCTTGGGATTCACGTGAAGGTAAGATCGTATGGTCAAACCCAGAACGTTTCTCAGTCTGGTCTGGTGCCTTAGCAACCGCTTCTGACGTCGTCTTCTACGGTACATTGGAAGGTTACCTGAAAGCCGTTGATGCGCAAACAGGTCGTGAGCTGTGGAGATTCAAAACAGCGTCAGGCGTTATCGGTAACGTCAACACTTACAAACATGACGGTAAACAGTATATCTCTGTACTGTCAGGTGTTGGTGGTTGGGCAGGTATCGGTATGGCGATTCCAAGCTTAGAAAACGACACAGATGGTCTTGGCGCAGTCGGTGCATACAAATCACTGTCTAGCTGGACTAACCTGGGTGGTATTCTGAGCGTATTCAGCCTGTAAGACCCAGATGATATAGATTACTCTGTAATCTTAGTCTGAATAAAAGGCCCGGCATCTTTTGATGTCGGGTCTTTTTTTTGAAACAAATATGTTAGCTTTATGGTCGAAAGTTTTTCATAATCAAAAAAAGGAAGAGAGAATGACCAAAATACAGCGTTGGACACTAGTTATTATGGGAGTCCTTCTGGGTACAACCACAGCATTTGCTGCTGGTGATTTAAAACCCCTCCCTGGACAAAAAGCCGTGCGTGTTTGTGCTGACGGTTACAACCTGCCTTATTCAAATAAAGAAGGTGAAGGCTTTGATAATAAGATCGCAGAGTTATTAGGCAAAGAATTAGGGTTACCCGTTGAATATTATTATTTCCCGCAACGTATCGGCTTTTCACGTAACACAATTAAAAAAGTAGATCCTGAGACAGGATTGTTTTATTGCGATGTCGCAATGAGTATTCCTGAACATACAGATTTCTTAAAACCGACTAAACCCTATTGGAGTTCAATTGAAGCAATGGTCTACCGCAAAGGCGAAGGCTATGAGCTTCATCAGATGAAAGATATTGTGACGGCAAAAAAAGATGGTAAACCATTACGTATCGGTATCTTTGATCGTGGTGTAACAACAAAAGCGCTATTAGACCTCGGTTTAGCTGATCAAATTCAATATTTCCAAATGATGCCTGGTGATGCTCGAGTGAATGCTGGACGTATTATTAGTGATGAGCTCGCCAAAGGTAATATCGATGTTGCGTTATTGTGGGGCCCGATTGCTGGTTACTATGCTAGTGAGTCAGATGTGCCAATGGTTGTTCAGCCTCTAAATGAGCTGGGTGAAGCCTATGTGTTCAGCTTTAGTATGGGAACGCGTTATCAAGACAAAAAATGGAATGCGCTATTAAACCAGTTCCTGACAGAAAATAAAGATGAGATTGATGCCATCATGGCGCAATATCATTTACCGTCATTGGATAACGTTAATCCTTATCCTAAAAAGCGGGTTCGCAAGGATGATGACGATTAATATTTAGCTGAACATTTTATCGGGGTGACTATTCAATCGTTGCCCCGATAATTGTTTTTAAATTGTGATTAATTTTTTTTGCAAATACCTGCTGTTTCGCGTTGTGAGAAGTCTCATCCATTAATTCGGTACTGATAATAACCTGACCTGAGTTGGATTGACGTACACTGATATTACAAGGCATTTCATTGATGAGCTGAGGATTGATTTTCATCATTTCCTTGGCATAGGTAATATTACAAAAAGTAGTAATCGTCGCTAATGGAAAATCCGTATCACCACGATCTCGAATGGCTTGGCCAATGTGACTTCGATGAATGATACGGTAATTTTGTTCTGAAATAGCAATATCTAGGTTTAATAAGGTATCTTCAAAAGAATACGGACTTTCTTTTTCATATAGTCTGTTTTCAGTCTGCTGCTGACAGGCTGTAAAGAAGAGAAATGTAAGAATAATAAGAGTGTAGCTGAAAATGCCTGAGGAAAATATTTTCATGTATTAAAGCTATATTTAATGAATGATTGTTTAGAATAACACTATAAAATCAAAGTAAAAAAGAGAGAGGTTCAAAGTGAAAAAATTGTTAATGGTATTGATGTCTGGATGGCTTATGGTGCTTTTCAGTAATGCCTTTGCTGAGCCTGGATTCTCAGAAGTAAATAATGAATTATTTGATAAAGCTCATTTAAAAAATATAACGCAGCCAGGCACATTAACCTATAAATATAAAAAAGAAAGCTTCGTTGAAGATTCCCGTGAAGACACAATAAAAGTACACGTATCAAATATCCGTAATACTGGTCGTAGTGACCTATCTTTTGATTTTTTCACCAACCAGTATAAACGTCCTTATGAACCCATGGAAAACCAGCGTGGAAATGGCGTTTTTGTGCTTTTCTTAGAGTTTGATGTACACGAAATGAAACGACTGACAGGCGGCGAATGGCGTTATTTCCAACGCAAACTTCGTTGGGCATTAGCCGCTGGCGCTGAGAAAAAACAGGTCGATATTGACTACAACGGTAAAAAGGTAAAAGGTACACAATATATTGTCCAGCCATATATTAACGATCCTAAAAATGCACGTTATAAGCTATATGCCAGTAAATATTATATTTTCACCCTTTCAGAAGATATCCCAGGTGAGATTTATGAAGTTAGAACTATTGTGCCAGATGGTGATACGTGGCAAGAAGGGCAGGCTGCATTAGTCGATGAAAGTATTACATTTGAAAGCTATAAGCCCGAGTAAAAAAATAATTTACTTGATCTTGGACAGCATAAAACGGGCTGAAAAGGCCCGTTTTTTTATATGAAACTATTTTCCCGCTTTCGCCGAAGTATTCAAGGCTCACTTTTGTTACATGAGCTAAGTTTCTTGATTATTATTCTTGTGACTGCCAGTGTCGGAATCGTCTGGGCTTTTGCATGGCAGAAAAGTTCTGAGGAGTCTTTACGATTGACTTCGATGAATAATCACATGCAAAACATTCGTGGTGAGTTATACCGTCAATTGAAAGAAGTATTTGATGCGAATTTTCTTGCGGATACGGATGCCCCTGAAGAGTATGAACAATACACAGATAGAATTACAGGGTTTATCCAAGACTTAAAGCAGGAAGCTGAACAACAAAACGAGTTTCAGGCAGTGATTGATATCGAACTGGCTTATCAACGTTTCCATGATGAAACGCATACACTGTTGAGAGTCATGCAACCATCTGAGCAACAAAAAGAATTGCTGAATCTACAACTGGAGAAATATACCTTTAAAAAAATAGAAGATGCTTTCAGCCAATTTGAACGTCTACTCAATAAAAAGCAGCAAGCATTGACCCATGATCGACAGAAGTGGATGTCGCAATTATTCATACTTGTACCTATCCCGATCTTATTAGCATTAACGCTATTATTACTATCACGGCGCTTTGTGAATAATAATGTCATAAAACCTCTTGCTAGAGTGATGCAAGGCGCAAGGCGGATAAGTAAAGGTGAATTGAATCATGAGATTAAAGGTGGTGGTGTAGATGAGTTAATTCGACTGTCTGATGCCATTAACATGATGGCCAGTGAGATTATTGTCAATCGTGACCGACTGATTGAGGCAAAAAAACAAGCCGCATTGGGCGAATTGGTTCCCTTGGTTGCTCACAATATTAGAAACCCATTGGCCAGTATTCGTGCAGCAGCTCAAGTCACATTAGATGAAAATCCGGAGCCAGAAATTCAGGAAGCATTAAAAGATATTATTATTGCTGTAGATCGTCTTGAACGCTGGGTGACTTCATTATTAACGTATCTGCATCCAATAAGTGCTCATTTCACTCAGAAACCTCTGACAGAGGTGGCAGACAATACCTTGGCTATGATGGATTTACAACTCAAAGATAAATCGATATACATCGAACGGAAAGGATGGGAGTTGCAGCCTACACTGGTTTTGATTGATATTAATTTAATGGAGCAAGCAATATTCAATCTTATACAAAATGCCATTGAAGCCTCACCAATTTCGTCAGTGCTAAGACTTGAATATAGAGAGAGTTCAGACCAAATTGAATTAAGTATTTGTGACCAGGGCAAGGGGATGAACTTTGATCCGTTAGATGAAAATGCTGTTGGTAGGGATGATACTAAACGGCTTAGTTTTGGTCTGGGTATACCCTTTACGCTTAAAGTTGTGAAACAACATCAGGGCGAGCTCTTTTATCACGCTAATGGTGTTCAAGGAACATGCGTGATTATCAAACTGCCAAAAACTTTCTAAGGTAAATTGAAATTGATACTGAATGTTTTATTAATTGAAGATGAAACGCTTTTTGCTAAATCTGTTCTAAAGCGCCTGCAGCGCGAAGGACATACACCAACAATTGCTGAAACAGTTGCAGATGCTTATATGCTGCTGGAAAAGAAGTTACCAGATATCATTCTGTTGGATGTTCGATTACCAGATGGCAGTGGTCTGGATTTTTTACAGGCTTTAAGAGAGCATCAAACCTGGCACCTTATACCAGTAGTTATGATGACAGCCTATGGTGAATTAGAAGATGCTGTTCGAGCCATGAAGTTAGGTGCGACAGATTATTTGAAGAAACCTGTTGATTTGGATGAGTTAGTACTTACCGTCAATAAGGTGATGCAAACACAAAAGCTAAGTCAACAGCTTGACTACTCACATGTACGTGAGACAAATGGCTCTGAACCTGTCGTTATGATTGGTCAAAGTAATGCCATGCAAGCTATCAAACAACAAATGGAGCGTGTCATTCAGTTGGTTGATAGGGCTCGGACGAAGTATCCAGTTATTCTAATCAATGGTGAAACAGGAACAGGTAAGGATGTACTTGCTCGTTATTATCACCAAGCAGGCAGATGGCGAGATAAGCCTTTTGTCCATGTTGATTGTGCAGGTTTACCCAAAGATTTAATCGAAGCTGAACTGTTTGGTTACGAGCGCGGTGCATTTACTAATGCACACCAGGCAAAAGCGGGGCTGATTGAAGTGGCCGAAGAAGGGACACTTTTCTTAGATGAAGTTGGTGAGCTGCCCCTTGAACTGCAATCGAAGTTACTAAATGTGCTGGAACGTCGTCAGATACGACGAATTGGCGCAACGCAGGAAAGAGCGGTTAATGCACATTTTATTGCTGCAACAAATCGTGATTTGCCGCAAATGGTTGCTGATGGCGAGTTTCGCTCTGATCTTTACTTCCGTTTAAATGTTATTCAACTCCAGATGCCACCATTGCGTGAGCGAAAAATAGATATTGCACCGTTAGCAGTACATTTTGTTGAGATGGTTGCAAGACGTTATGGTTTGAAACCTCCGGTTTTTACAGAAACGGCTGTCAGTGCCCTACAAGACTATGATTGGCCAGGCAATATCCGAGAGTTACAACATGTCATTGAACGCGCAGTGATGATGTCTGCTGATGGCTTGATTGATGTATCTGAATTGATTATGCAGACTACAGTCATAAAATCGCTACAGCAGGATCCTGTCGAAGTATTAGGACATATGACGTTGGAACAAGTCGAAAAATATCTACTGGAAAAAGCGCTGGAGCGAACCGCAGGTAATGTATCTCGTGCTGCACGTGAGCTAGGATTGACAAGAATGGCCATGCGATATCGCATGGAAAAATATCAGTTATAGTTTATTTGACGACTTTTAAACTGGGGCGACTTCCTGACTTTTTAGTGTCGTTTTGCGTCGTGGGTTCAGTTTTTTCTGGGGGCGGCGGCGGAGTTGGCATCTCTTCTTCCGGAAAGAACATACCTTCATTGTTTTCTTTACTGTAAATAGCCTGAACAGCAACAATAGGGATGAAAATATCCATAGGCTTGCCGGCAAATCTTGCTGAGAAACTCAGCCAATCATTACTGATACTTAAGTCCCGTACTGCATCAGGTGCAATATTCAAGACGATACGACTATCGCGTACGAAGTCAGTCGGCACTTGTACACCTTCATGGTCAGTATTGACGAGTAGATAAGGTGTAGAAGCATTATCTAAGAGCCATTCATGTATGGCTCGAATAAGATATGGCTTTTGTGAAGTCATAATTTATCGCATGGCCTTTTCTGCTGGCGTTAAACTCTGTTGGAAACTGTCTCTACGGAAAATTTTCTGTGCATATTTTTCTACAGCACTGGCGCTTGCAGGTAATTTTATTTTTAATGCTGGAAGACGCCATAACAACGGAGCCAGCGTACAATCCAGCACGGAAAATTCATCACTCATAAAAAATACTGAGTCTTCAAATAATGGCGCAAGTACCGTTAAATCTTCCTGAATCGTTTTGCGTGCTTTACTAACGTTACCCTTCTCTCGTCCTGAAATCACATTCCAGTGTGAGTACCAGTCTCTGTCTATTCTGTAGAGCATCAGTCGTGTTTTTGCTTTTGCAACAGGGTCGACAGGCATCAATGGTGGATGAGGGAATCGTTCATCCAGATATTCAGCAATAACACTCGCATTGAACAAAACTAAATCACGATCAAATAAGGTTGGACCAATGCCATAAGGATTGGCAATCGCGACCTCTTCTGGCCAAGCGCCATCAACTAAGGTTTCAATATTTGCATCAATGTCTTTTTCCTGAAGAATAATGCGAACCTGGTGACTAAAGGGACAAATAGGATCTGAGAAAACCGTCATTTTAGAACGGCGAGTACTGTTCATTTTTTATCAAATCCTATCATGTCTTCGCTATGCCAAATAATGATCAATGTATGTCTTTCCAAAACGCTTTTTTAAGTGGATAAGCAATTAAGAAAAACACTATCAGGTAGAGCAGAACCCATTTTGCAAGAGCCATTCTTTGTAGTTTTGATGGCTCGCTCATATAGGCAAGAAAGTTAACCAGATCATGCACTAATTGGTTGTATTCATGCGTTGATAACGGTGCATTTTCAGGGGCAATTAGTTCTCCGGACTCTTCATCTTTTGTTTGATAACCTTGTTGCTCCCAAAGAACATGAGGCATACCAACATCTTTAAATGCGAGATTATTGGTGCCCACTGGGCGAGAAGAGTCAAGATAGAATGTTCTCAGATAGGTATATAGCCAATCGGTACCTCTGGAACGAGCAATAACCGATAAATCAGGAGGCGTCACTCCAAACCATTTTTTTGCATCTTCCGGACGCATTGCAATAGTCATTGTGTCGCCAATTTTGTCAGAGGCAAACATCAGATTATCTTTAACCTGATCATCTGTTAAACCAAGATCTTTTCCCATACGGTTATAACGCATGTATGCAGCTTGGTGACAACTCAGGCAATAGTTAACAAATGTTTTTGCACCACGCTGTAAAGATGCTTGATCGGTTATATCAATGTCTGTGTGATCCAAATGGACACCACCCCCAGCAGCCATAGCCTGTACTGAAAACAGGCTGAGCAAAACAGTAAAAATTAAATGTTTCATTAGCTTGTTACCCTTTCTGGTACAGGTTTATCTTTGTCAAATTTCGTGTAGAACGGCATAAAAATGAAAAATGCAAAATAGATAACTGACGAAATTTGAGCAATCAGCGTGTAAAGCTCTGTGGCAGGTTGTGTACCTAAAAAGCCTAAAACTAAGAAGCTGATAATAAACAAAGTTAATGCAATCTTGAAATAAGGGCCACGGTAACGAATTGATTTTACTGGGCTTCTATCTAACCAAGGTAACAAAAATAAGAACACAATGGATAAGCCCATCGCCACAACGCCAGGGAAGGCAGAAGCATTAATACTTGGCACCGCTCTTAAAATTGCATAGAAAGGTGTGAAATACCAGACAGGGGCAATATGCTCTGGTGTTTTCAATGGATCCGCTGGAATGAAGTTAGCATGTTCCAAGAACCACCCACCCATTTCTGGCATATAGAACAATACCAACGAAAAGATAAATAGGAAGACAATAACACCAACAATATCTTTCACCGTATAGTAAGGGTGGAATGGAATACCGTCTAATGGTTTGCCTTCTTTATTCTTAAGTTTCTTAATTTCAACGCCATCAGGATTATTAGAACCAACTTCATGCAAGGCAATGATATGCGCAACAACCAGTCCCAGTAATACGATTGGTAGAGCAATAACATGGAAAGCGAAGAAACGATTCAGAGTCGCATCAGCTACAACGAAGTCACCACGAATCCATAAAGCGAGTTGTTCGCCAATGAAGGGAATAGCGCCGAACAGTGAAATAATAACCTGAGCACCCCAGTAAGACATTTGTCCCCACGGCAGCAGATAACCCATAAAGGCTTCCGCCATCAATACGAGATATATCAACATACCAAACAGCCACACGAGCTCGCGTGGTTGTTTATAGGAACCGTAGATTAAACCCCGGAACATATGCAAATAGACGACGATGAAAAAAGCAGAAGCGCCAGTGGAATGCATATAGCGGATTAACCAGCCCCATGGAACATCACGCATGATGTATTCAACAGAAGCAAAAGCTAGTGCTGCATCGGGTTTATAGTTCATTGTCAGGAATATTCCGGTGACAATTTGTATGACCAAAACCAATAAGGCTAAAGACCCAAAGAAATACCAGAAATTGAAATTCTTCGGTGCGTAATATTCAGAAAGATGTTCTCTCCACATTTTAGATGCGGGAAAACGTGCATCAACCCAATTCATAAATCCGGAAAACATTATGCAGCTCCTTCTGAACTTTCACCAACGATAACGACGTTATCACCCTGGAAATGATAAGGAGGTACTAGCATATTCTTAGGAGCAGGCATATTTTGAAAGACACGGCCAGCTAAATCATATCGCGAACCGTGACATGGGCAAAAGAAGCCGCCTTTCCAATCTTTACCAAGATCTTCCGGTGCTAATTCTGGCCTGTATGTAGGGGAGCAGCCTAAGTGAGTACAAATACCGACAAGTACCATCAATTCGTCACGAATAGAGCGAGCTTCATTTTGACAGTAAGATGGTTGTTGGCTGGCCATTTCACTACGAGGGTCAACGAGTCTATCGTCTAATGAAATAAGTGTTTCAATTGTTTCCTCGCTGCGTCTGAAAATCCAGACGGGTTTTCCTTGCCACTCAACGGTCAGTAATTGCCCTTTTTCTAATTTACTAATATCCACTTCAACAGGTGCGCCAGCAGCTTGAGCTTTTGCACTAGGTAGCATGGATGAAACAAATGGTACGGCAACGGCGACTGCACCAGCCCCACCAACAACACTGGCAGCTGCGGTTAGAAATCGCCTTTTGCCTGTATCGACATTGTGACTCATTGACGGAGTCCTCCCAGCTTTCTGAAAATCTTAAAATTCCCTATTAACCGCACGAATTATTATTGTTCGATGTCGCGGTTAACCACAAAACTCATAAATATTATCATAGTACTGGAAGCAAAGGATCAAAAAAGCCCGCCTAGAATTAGGCGGGCTTTTTATTGTCGAGCGATTTTAATCGATCTTATTTAACAGCTTTTTCTGCTTTTTTAACCAGACGTTTCAGAGCGCCTTTAGGTTTAGTGGCTTCGATAGCTTCTAAGTTAGTTGGTTTACCAACGATAACGACACCACCCATACCAGCACCCCAATGCGGGTCACATTTGTATAAGTAAACACCTTCTACTGTTAAAGGTTGTGTTGTGAAGTTTTCACCCATTTGTGAAGTCCAACCTGTTGCACCTTCTGGGATGTACTCATGTTCTCCATCAGCTTCAACAAATTTAGTGTTGGTGATGTGACCGTTCATGTTTTCGAAAGAAACTGTATCACCTGGTTGAATTTGAATAACCATTGGTTTGAATGATGTCACTTGGGCTGTTACTGTGTGATTTTCAGCCATTACTGAAGTTGACATCAAAGTCGCTGCAGTTAAAGTAGCAGCAATAAGTGATTTACCATATTTCATTATTAATCCTCTTGTTTTCTTAGGTTATTTGACCCAGTGCGATGCAAGTTTGGCACAACCAAACTGAACCGAAACTGAACGGATAAAATAGTTATCTCTTTGGTATGTATTGATTTAAGTCGGCTAGAACCGCGCGACATACTAACCTGACTTTTGTCATAAAGTCCAAAAAAGTGAGTGGTTTGCGTCAAATAACTCACTTATACAACGTTATTTATTTCTGTATGACTTTGCTGCAGCTGCCACATGGAAGCATAGACACCGTTTTGGGCTAGTAATTGTTGATGTGTGCCTCGCTCTATAATCTCACCTTTGTCCATCACCAAAATCTGATTTGCGTCGATGATAGTGGACAGCCTGTGAGCAATAACCAAAGTCGTCTTATTCAGACTAATATTGATGATTTCCTTGCCAATACGTTGTTCGGAATGACTGTCCAGTGCTGAAGTGGCTTCATCAAAGCATAACACTTTGGGATTTTTCAGAAGCGTACGGGCAATGGCAAGCCGTTGTTTTTCGCCCCCCGATAATTTCAAACCTCGTTCGCCAACGATAGTGTTATAACCATCGGGTAATTGTTGAATGAAGTCATGAAGGTTGGCCTGTTTTGCTGCTGCAGTCACAGCTTCAGTGTTGGCAGATGGTTTGCCATAAGCAATATTGTGGTAAATCGTATCATTAAATAAAACGGTATCTTGAGGCACTATGCCAATGTGTTTTCGCAGGCTGTTTTGGGTCACGTGTTTAATATCTTGATTATCGATTTCTATATGACCCATTTGTGGATCATAAAAACGATAAAGCAGTCTGATAATGGTTGATTTTCCGGAACCACTTGGCCCAACAATGGCGAGTTTTTGTCCTGCTTTCGCGGTGAAACTGATATTTTTCAGAATGACTCTATCTGGGTGGTATGAAAAACCAACATTTATAAACTTGACCTCTCCCAAGTCGATATCAATATCCTTCGCATCCTTAGTGTCAGAAATTTCTTTTTGTTGTTCGAGTAAATGAAACATGCGTTCCATATCGGCCAGTGAGTGACGAATTTCTCTGTAGACAAACCCTAAAAAACCCAGAGGCATATAAAGCTGAAGAAGATAAGCATTAATCAGTACAAGATCGCCGAGTGACAATTGGCCATCAACCACTCCTTGTCCGGCAAGTAGCATGAGTGCCGTCAAACCAGCAGAAATGATAATGCCCTGACCAATATTCAAAACGGACAGTGACGTCTGGTTATGGATGGCGGATTTTTCCCACGATGCTAATTTTTTATCGTATTGCGAAACCTCCAGTTCCTCATTATTAAAATATTTAACGGTTTCGTAATTTATCAGACTGTCTATCGCTTGATTATTCGCTTGAGAATCCATTTCATTCATGCGTCTGCGATAGCGCATTCTCCACTCAGTGATAATGAGGGTATAAAAGATATATATGAGAATGGTACTAGTGGTGATAATCGCAAAAATACTGTCGTAATTAATGAGTAATATTGCAGTGACTAATCCAATTTCTACCAATGTAGGCAAGATATTGAATATCATGAAATTCATTAAAAAGCTGATACCACGACTTCCACGTTCTATATCACGTGATATGCCACCGGTTTGTCTCTGTAAATGAAATTGAAGTGATAGTTCATGTAAGTGAGCAAGTATCTGCGATGCGATTCTACGAACAGAACGAAAGATGACTTTGGCGAATAGCGCATCTCGAAGTTCACTAAATGCACTGCTAGCCAGTCTTAGAAGCCCGTAAGCTACCAACATCATGACGGGCAGATAGATAATATTTTGATGCTGAGGGTCTAAGGCATCGATAGCATGTTTTAGTGTTAGCGGGACAGCGACGTTAGCCAGCTTTGCTAAAGTGAGTAGGCTAAGTGCAAGTAATACACGGCCTTTAAATTTTTTTATAAAAGGAACAAGTCGGCGTATTGCCTGCCAATCATTTTTTGATGTCATTAATATAGTTTAGCGCATTAATTTGGCGATGATGAAAGTGAGCACGGCGGCAATAAAGATTTTTAGTTATAATTAATGGCTTTAACTCTTGAAATGCGGCTTTCGAGACACTATAAAAGTGGTCTCCAATATTTGTTTTATCGTATGAGGAAGGAATAATGCCACTTTATGAATATCGCTGTGATGCGTGTGGTCATGAATTTGAAGCATTGCAAAAAATTAGTGATGAACCACTGGTTGATTGTCCAGCCTGTCAAGAAGCGCAGTTACGCAAATTGGTATCGGCGTCAGGGTTTCGTTTGAAGGGTGATGGCTGGTATGAAACTGATTTTAAAACAGGCAGTAAACGTAATTTAGCAGATACAGGAACGAGTGATAGCGGAAAAAAGACTAATGCAGCCGCATGCGGTACCGGTTGTGGCTGCCATTGATCATGTTTGAACCTAAATCATAAATGCGTAAATATCTGATAGCGGGATTATTAGTATGGATGCCCTTGGGGATTACATTCCTTGTTATCCGCGCTATCGTTGGCTTTCTTGATCAAACATTATTATTACTACCCGAAGCTTATCAACCGGATAATTTCTTAGGTATCCATATCCCCGGGCTGGGAGTGTTATTAGCGGTTGTATTGGTATTAGCAACGGGTATGATCGTTGCCAATCTGTTAGGACGACGGTTAGTGAATGCCTGGGAATCCTTGTTATCAAGGATTCCTCTGGTCAGAACACTTTATGCGGGTATCAAGCAAATATTAGAAGCCGTATTAGCGACAGATGGTCAGTCATTTCGCCGTGTACTTTTGGTGGAATATCCAAGAAAAGGGGTTTGGAGTCTCGCTTTTATGACGTCAGATCAGCTCGGTGAAGTACAAGAAAAAACACGCTCCGAAGTGATCAGTGTTTTTATACCAACAACGCCTAATCCAACCTCCGGCTTTGTGCTCATGTTGCCAAAAGAGGATGTGATTGAGTTGGAGATGAGTGTCGAACAAGGCTTAAAAATGATTATCTCAATGGGGGTCGTTGTGCCTGATTGGGAAAAAGAACAATTATTGAAACAACAGGCTCAGCAGAAAAAGCCTGAACAAGCGTAAAATTAAGGGTTCGAATTCTATTTTCAGAACTCAATTGCAAACTATAAAAATTTAAAGATTGGAAGTTATTATGCGTAGCCATTATTGCGGCGAGGTAAATGAAACCCTCGAAGGTCAGACAGTTTCTATTGTTGGCTGGATGCACCGTCGACGAGATCACGGTGGAGTTATTTTTATTGACCTACGAGATCGCGAGGGATTAGTTCAGGTTGTCTGTAATCCAGAAGATGCTGAGTGTTTTGCTGTTGCTGAACGTGTTAGAAGTGAATATGTACTGAAAATTGAAGGACTTGTTCAACTTAGACCTGCTGGTAGCGACAATGCCGATTTGCGTAGCGGCAAGATTGAAATTATTGCTAAAAAGCTGGAAATTCTGAATGCATCAGAAACGCCACCTTTCCCATTGAATGAGCTGCTGGACGTCAATGAAGATATTCGTTTGCGCTATCGTTACATAGATTTACGTCGCCCAGAAATGCAGCAACGTTTGCGTTTCCGTTCACAGATTACCCGTCAGTTACGTAGCTACCTCGATTCAAATGGCTTTTTAGATATTGAAACGCCGATTTTGACGAAAGCCACACCAGAAGGGGCTCGTGATTATCTGGTACCAAGCCGTACCCATCAGGGTGAGTTTTTCGCGTTGCCGCAATCTCCTCAGCTTTTCAAACAATTATTAATGATGTCCGGTATGGACCGTTATTATCAGATTGTTCGCTGCTTCCGTGATGAAGATTTACGTGCTGACCGCCAACCTGAGTTTACCCAGATTGATATTGAGACTTCTTTTGTTGAAGAAGAAGACTTCATGAATATGATGGAAGAAATGATTCGTAGCCTTTTCGCCAATGTATTGGAAGAAGCTTTACCGAATCCTTTCCCGAGAATGACCTATGCTGAAGCTATGGATCGTTTCGGTAGTGATAAACCTGATCTGCGAATTCCGCTGGAATTGGTCGATGTCAGTGATTTAATGGGAGAGGTCGACTTTAAAGTCTTCTCTTCACCTGCCAACGATCCACGTGGTCGAGTAGCAGCACTAAAAGTACCTGGTGGCAATAATCTGAGTCGTAAAGAAATTGATGACTACACCAAATATGTCAGCATTTATGGCGCGAAGGGATTAGCGTATATCAAGGTGAATGATATTGACGCGGGGCGTGAAGGTCTACAATCTCCAATTCTGAAATTCTTACCTGATGAAGTTATCAGTGCCATTATGCAACGCGTAGAAGCTGCAACGGGCGATTTAGTGTTCTTTGGTGCTGATAAAGCGACCATTGTTAATGAGTCTCTCGGTGCTCTTCGTGTGAAACTGGGGCATGACTTAGACATGGTTGAACGTGGCTGGAAACCTTTATGGGTTGTTGCTTTCCCAATGTTCGAATGGGATGAGAAATCAGCGCGTTGGCATGCGCTTCATCATCCGTTTACCGCTCCCCGTGAGTCTGATTTGGAACTATTGGACTCTGATCCAGAGAAATGTCTGTCACGCGCTTATGACATGGTATTGAATGGTACTGAACTCGGTGGTGGTTCTATGCGCATTCATAAGACCGATGTTCAGCAAAAAGTATTTGAATTACTAGGTATTAACGAAGAAGAAGCTCAGGATAAGTTTGGCTTCTTATTAAACGCCTTGAAGTACGGATGTCCTCCGCATGGTGGCCTAGCATTTGGTCTGGATCGTTTAGTGATGCTGATGACCGGGGCTGCCTCTATACGTGATGTAATGGCGTTTCCAAAAACACAATCAGCGAGCTGTTTATTGACGGATGCGCCAAGTCCGATTGATGATGCATTATTGAAAGAGCTGAATATCAGATTGAGAAAAAATCCTCAGGCTGAATAGCCATTAAGGAGATCTTATGGGTGAGCAAAGTAGTGAGAAATCGTGTGCTGAAAAACATTATTGGGGTCACCCTAAAGATCTGCCTCTGAGCTGTCCAATGCCGGATATGCCCGTGTGGAATGCACATCCCCGGGTATATTTAGATATCGAAACCAAAGGTGAAGTAGCTTGTCCTTATTGCGGAGCACTTTTCACTCTGAGCGGTCAGGATTAAATGAATCAAATACATGTCGCTGTAGGAGTTATTGTTCAGAAACAACAGGTATTTATCGCCTTACGCAAGCCCGAGCAGCATCAAGGTAATTTATGGGAGTTTCCCGGCGGTAAGGTCGAGGCCGGAGAAAGTGCTTTTCAGGCTTTAAAAAGAGAAATTAAAGAAGAGCTGGCCATCGATATACATTCAGCAGAACCGCTCATCAGTATTAGCCATGATTATGGTGATAAGTCTGTTTTATTGGATGTTTGGTGGAGCGATGCTTTTGATGGAACACCAATAGGTCAGGAAGGTCAAATTACTAAATGGGTAGATATTTCTGCCTTACATCAGTATGAATTTCCGGCAGCCAATAAGGCCATCATTGAATCAATACAACAGCAATTGAATACCACACAGGCATTTTAGAATTATGAGTTTAGCAGAAGCCATTCCACAATCACTTCAATCAAAGATTGACTCAATAATCGATAATGTGGCGCCAACACCCTGGCTGTCTGAAGAAGAAAAAGCCGACTATATTGTGAAAATAAAACGTCTGCTTGAAGAAAAGAATGCCGTAATGATTGCTCATTATTATGTTGATGATGAGCTACAGGCTTTAGCAGAACAAACAGGTGGGTATGTTTCTGACTCTTTGGATATGGCGAACTTTGGTGCCAAGCATCCTGCTGACACATTAGTGGTTTGTGGTGTTCGCTTTATGGGGGAAACAGCAAAGATTCTGAGCCCTGAAAAGACGGTCCTCATGCCGACACTGGAAGCAGAATGCTCACTTGATCTTGGTTGTCCAATTGAAGCTTTTAGTGCGTTTTGTGATCAGCATCCTGATCGTGTTGTTGTGGTTTACGCTAATACCAGTGTTGAAGTGAAAGCTCGCGCTGATTGGATTGTGACATCAAGTAATGCCATACAAATTATTGAAGCATTAAAAGCGGAAGGCAAAAAGATTATTTGGGGGCCAGATCGTCATTTAGGCCAATACATCAAGAATAAAACCGATGCCGATATGCTGTTATGGCAAGGGCATTGTGTCGTTCACGATGAGTTTAAGTTGTACGAACTGGAACAGCTTATGGCGAAATATCCTGATGCTAAGGTTTTAGTTCATCCGGAATCACCTGAGGCGGTTATTGCCAAGGCAGACTTTGTTGGTTCAACAAAACAAATTATTGCGGCAGGTAAAGCTTCTAAAGCGGATACGTTAATCATCGCAACAGATTACGGCTTGTTTTATAAAATGAGCCAGGCTGTGCCTGATAAACGTTTAATACCAGCACCGACAGGCGGCAAGAGTGCGACCTGTAAAAGCTGTGCTCATTGCCCATGGATGGCAATGAATACCCTGGTCAACTTACATAAGACTTTGGTCGAGATGAATAATACGATTGAAGTGGATGAGGATATTCGTCAAAAAGCACTGATCCCGCTGAATCGGATGCTTAACTTTTCTTATGAAAAAGGTATTCTCACCGCCGGTGATGCTTAGCCTTAGTGATAATCGGAGTCGTCGTTATCATCTAAAGATGTGTGAGCTGGAGGGCCTGGAATCCGGTGCCCTTCAGATGCCCATTCACCGAGATCAATCAGCTTACAACGCTCACTGCAAAAAGGTTTCCAGATTTGATCTTCTTTCCAGGGGACTAAGGTACCGCATTGCGGGCAGTTAACAGTAGTTACCATAATTACATTGCACAACAGCTGAGTTTAAAAGGAATGGTTTCGAACGATTGCTGTGGTCGTTGCTGGATATCAAATAACATAAAGCGGACAGTGAATCGATGTTTTCCACCGCTGACTTCAGGAAAAAAAGCTTTGTCACGTGGAATTTCAACACGAATAAGTTGATAAGGCTGATTTGAATCCAGACTGCGTTGATAGAAGCCCGCTTCCGCTACTTCATCTTTAAAACCAACACTGCCTCGAATAAGTCGAAGGCTGAGTTCAACAGCATTTCTGACAGAAATAAATTCATTTAACCAGAGTTGAAGTTGTTCAGTGCGTGTTTCAGCTACAGCATGTTGTAACCAGAAGTGGTAAGACGGCAAATCAAATTCGCAGGTACCACCTGGTATGCTTGAACGCTGGCGGATACTGTATAAAAATTCATTATCACGTAATTGCTGACCTAAGCCTGATTTCTGAATATGCAAAGCATCCAAACTTTGATCGAGATCTGAAAGTAATGCGTCTAATGCATCTCTATCGACACCGGGAGTATTTTCAAGTGCTGATAAATTAGCAATCAAGCGCTCGATTTCTTTCATTAATTCTTGTTTCATATCGCTACGCTCAAATACACTGAGCATGCTTAATATTCCATCCAAAGCATCGCGATGATGCATTTCGGATTGGCCCATCAATGCAGAATCAACACGTTTAAATAGAAACTCTAACCTCAGGAAGGTTCGAATTCGTTCATTGAGTGGTTGTTCAAAAATTATCGAATCTGACACGGGTCTATTTTTTTATACGATGAGTGGATAGGTTTATTGTCCATGAGTCTTTACTGGCAAGCAACTTAATGTCATTTGTCAGCAAAGTTTAAGTAGAGTTCATGCAATTGAGCAACTTGATGTGCTAAAGAATCTACAGAATCATTATTATTGATAATATCATCTGCGTATTGCAAGCGAACTTGTCGATCACATTGGCTATTAATCATCCCAAGCGCTGTTTCTGTAGATACCTTATCACGACTTGTTAATCTTTCCAGCTGTGTATTTTCACTGACGTCAATAACACAAACGCGATCTACTTCTTTATGCATACCCACTTCAATCAATAGCGGCACAGATAAAATACAGTAAGGCGATGAAGCGCTCTTTGCTTTTCTTAATAATTGTTGATGAATTACAGGATGTAATATTGCCTCAAGTTGCTGTTTGGCGCTTGGCTCATGAAATATGCGTTCGCGAAGATAGCGTCGGTTAATTTCGCCGTTCTCCAGCAAAACTGACTTACCAAAAGTGTCCACCACCTCTATGTAGCATGGTGAACCTTGGCTTAAAAGGGCATGTGCAATGCGATCAGCATCGATAATGTCAATTTGATATTTATCATGAAACAATGAGGTCACGGTCGATTTGCCGCTAGCGACGCCACCAGTCAGCCCGACCTTAAATACCATTAAACAAGTCCAGACCAATGAAGGTAAGCGCTGTTAATGGTATCTCCCCATACAAGTGCTATCCAGCCGGCAATTGCAAGATAAGGACCAAACGGGATAGGAATCTCTCGTTGATGGTTTTTCAGTAGAACGAGAGTGATACCAATAGCTGCCCCGACAAAAGATGATAATAAAACAATCATGGGTAACGCTTGCCAACCCATCCAGGCTCCCAGTGCCGCGAGAAGCTTGAAATCACCATAACCCATACCTTCTTTGCCTGTGACTAATTTAAACAGGTGATAGATGCTCCACAGCGATAAATAACCGGCAATGGCACCAATTACACTGCTATGAAGATCGGTGTAAACACCTGTAAGGTTGAAAGCCAACCCTAACCAGATAAGCGGTAGCGTGATTTTGTCAGGTAACAGTTGGTGGTCAACATCAATAAACGTTAATGCTATCAAAGCCCAACTAAGTAACAACGCACCAACTGCACTCCAGCCAAAGCCAAACTGCCAGGCTATAATGACTGACATACATGCAGATATCGCTTCAATAAGCGGATAACGAATTGAAATCGGTGTACGGCAGTTTTTACATTTGCCACCAAGAAACAGGTAACTAATGACCGGTATATTTTCCAGAGCAGTGATGGCATGCCCACAATGCGGACATGTGGAGCGGGGTTTTGAAAGTGAAAAAGTGGCTTGAGATTGACTCGTCTGACCTGTGAGTTCAGCACACTGCTCAGCCCATTCGCGTTGCATAATGATAGGTAGACGATAAATCACTACATTTAAAAAACTACCAACCAGTAGGCCGAGAAGGCCGGCAACAATTATCCAAGCGACTGGCGATGCCGCCAGATAATCAATGAGTGACATGTTTAGATTGCTGCGCCGAGTTTGAAAATTGGTAGGTACATAGCGATAACCAGTGTACCGACGATACCCCCCAGGAAGACCATGATGAGTGGCTCTAATAATGCAGTCATATTATCTACCGCATCATCCACTTCACTTTCATAGAACTCGGCGACTTTGGCCAACATGGCATCAAGTGAACCAGACTCTTCACCTATCGCTACCATTTGCACAACCATATTGGGGAATAACTCGACATCAATCATCGCTTTATTGAGCTGTGTGCCTGTGGAAACGTCATCGCGCATAACCAAGGTGGCTTCGCCAAAAACCACATTACCTGTGGCCCCAGCAACCGATGTCATCGCTTCTACCATGGGGACACCAGCTTTAAACATCGTTGAAAATGTTCTGGCAAAACGTGCAATAGCCGCTTTTCTCATGATTTCACCGACTACGGGAATTTTAAGCAACATCCTGTCTAAGAAATGCTGAACTTTTCGTGAACGCTTGCGTGACTCCATAGCGCCATAAACAGCAGCGATTATTATCCCGAAGATCAGCCACCATTTTTCCTGGAAGACTTCGGATACGTGAATCACTAATTTTGTCAGGCCCGGCAAGTCAGCACCAAAGCCTTTGAATAAAGACTCAAACTGTGGAATAACAAAAATCATCAAGATAGCTGTGACAATAAACGCAACGACTATAATTGCCGAAGGGTAGACGAGAGCTTTTTTAATTTTTGCTTTTAATGCCTCTGTTTTTTCCTGGTAGGCAGCAATTTCATGTAATAAGGTTTCTAATGCACCTGATTGTTCACCGGCATTAACCAGATTGACGTATAAATCATCAAAGTGATGAGGAAATTTTGATAGCGATTCCGCGAGGCTGGTGCCTGATTCGACATCCGCTTTAATGGCCAGAACCATCTCTTGCATACTACTATTTTCATGGCCCTCACCGATAATTTGCATTGACTGCATTAATGGCACACCAGACGACATCATAGTAGCAAGCATTCGACTGAATACGGCGATATCAGAAGGTTTGATTTTCGGTTTTCTGGGAGCGAACAGGTCTTTAGGTTTTTTGCGGACTTTTAACGGTGTTATCCCTTGGCGTCTTAAATCAACTTTGGCCTGATTCAGGTTCTCTGCACTTATTTGGCCTTTGACTTTTCGGCCCTGTTTATCAGTTCCCTGCCAGAGGAAGATATCGGGTACTTTGACTTTTTTTGCCTTAGCCGCTTGTGCTTGTGCCACATCTTACTCCTTGATTACCCGGTTGACTTCTTCGAGGCTGGTTAAGCCTGCCGCGACTTTTTTGAGCCCGGACTTACGAAGATCATCAATACCTTCTTTTTCCGCCTGATCTGCTAATTGGATTGCATTACCACCTTCCATGATGATGCGGCCCATTGCATCGGATACCGGCATCACCTGATAAATACCGACACGACCTTTATATCCTTCCGTGCAACTATCGCATCCCACCGCTTTATAAACTGTGACGCCTGCATCAATTTGTGCTTGTGTGAAACCTTCCGTCAACAGCGCTTCGTTTGGCAGGTTGTCCGGCGCTTTGCATTTTGAGCAGAGTCTTCTGGCGAGACGTTGCGCAATAATAAGAGAGACGGCAGAAGCAATATTAAATGCTGGCACACCCATATTCATTAATCGCGTTAAAGATTGTGGTGCGTCATTGGTATGCAGGGTTGAAAAAACCATATGTCCGGTCTGTGCAGCTTTGATGGCAATTTCAGCGGTTTCCAGATCTCGAATCTCACCAACCATGATGACATCCGGATCCTGACGTAAAAATGCACGTAGGGCTTCAGAGAATGTCAGACCTATAGCTGGGTGAACATTGACCTGGTTTATGCCGGGTAAACTAATTTCAGCCGGATCTTCTGCTGTAGAGATATTACGATCACCGGTATTGAGGATATTTAATGCAGTATAAAGCGAGACGGTTTTACCACTACCGGTCGGACCTGTAACCAGTACCATGCCGTAGGGTTTGTGCATGATTTCCAAAAAGGTTTTCTTTTGGTTTTCTTCATAACCCAAGGCATCAATACCCAACTGTGCGCTGGTGGGATCCAAAATACGCAATACGATTTTTTCACCAAACAACGTTGGACACGTATTCACACGAAAATCAATGGCTTTGTTTTTTGACATTTTCAATCGCATACGGCCATCTTGTGGAACACGGCGTTCTGCGATATTTAAGCGTGATAATACTTTTAAACGAGCAGCAATGCGGCCACCAAGCGCCACAGGGGCCGTTTTCATTTCGTGAAGCATGCCATCGATTCGAACCCGGACTCGGTATTTTTGCTCATAAGGTTCAAAGTGAATATCGGATGCGCCCGACTTGATAGCGTTCGTTAAAATGCCGTTTATAAAACGAACGACCGGGGTGTCATCAACGTTTTTGTCGTTGAGCTGATCGTTTTTGTTGTCATCCTCGTCTGGACCAAGATCGATATCGTCGAGCTCTTCGTCATCAAAGTTATCTAGTTTTTCGTTGGTTTTATCTAGTGCCTTTTCGATAATATTAGATAGCTTTTGTTCATCGACCAGAACCGGGAAGGTATTCATGGCCGTGTTGAACTGGAATTCGTCCAGAGCTTGTAAGTTGGTTGGATCTGAAACAGCGACGTATAAACGCTTGCCGCGCTGGAATAATGGCAAAGCGTTATGTTGGCGAATTAATTTTTCTTGAATTAATGAGGTCGCCGCAAGATCCAGGTTCATTGCGTCAATATCGAAGAGCGGAACACCAAATTCCTGCGAGGCAATTGCCGCAATATCGGCACTGGCAAGAATTTTATGATTAACAAGATACGTAACGAAAGGCTGCTTGGCTTCTTTGGCTGCGGACTGGGCATGCAGTGCTTGCTCTTCAGTTAAAAGACCTTCATTAACCAGTCGTCGAGCGAGGCCACTGAGTCTCATGGGGGCTGCCATATTTGCCATGACTATTTGTGATTCCTTAACATAAGCTGATCTAGGAACCCTAATAGTATGTAACTTAAACAAGAAATTCTAGTTTTCAGATTCAAGACGAATAAGTCTGCGACGTTATATACTGCCGAATAAATTTTTTGAGGAAATAAAATGCGAGCAATTTCTTGCTGGACCAGACTAGCGTTGCTGGTTTGTGTACTGATGGCCGTCACGGGCTGTGGACAAAAAGGTGATCTTTACTTGCCGGAAGGCCAGACTAATTTAATCGCGGCAGGGTAAGGTAATAATGAACTATTTTGATTATCAGGCGGGCACCTTGCACGCAGAGAATGTGCCGGTTGATAAAATTGCGGAGCAATATGGCACGCCAGTCTATATTTATTCTCGTACCGCTCTGGAAAACCACTGGAAGGCCTTTGATGAGGCTTTTTCGGCCTATCCTCACCTTGTCTGTTATGCCGTGAAAGCAAACTCTAACCTTGCTGTGTTAAATGTGCTGGCAAAACAAGGCTCTGGTTTCGATATTGTCTCCATGGGGGAATTAGCGAGAGTGCTAGCTGCTGGCGGTGATCCCGCGAAAACCGTATTTTCTGGTGTCGGCAAAACGGAGCAGGAAATTGAATATGCACTGCAACACGGTATACGTTGCTTCAACGTAGAATCGATTCCTGAACTTGATCGTATTAATGCAGTGGCTGGTCGTTTAGGCAAAAAAGCACCTGTGTCAATTCGAGTCAATCCTGATGTCGATGCACAAACGCATCCTTATATTTCAACAGGACTGAAAGAAAATAAATTTGGTATCGCTATTGAGGATGCACGTGAGGTATATCGTTCTACGCAAGCCATGCCGCATTTGAATGTGGTTGCGGTGGATTGTCATATCGGTTCGCAACTGACTTCTGTTTCGCCTTTTGTGGATGCATTAGAGCGTGTTTTATCGTTGATTGATGAACTTGCTGAAGATGGTATTGAGATTAAACATCTGGATATTGGGGGCGGATTGGGTATCCATTATCGCGATGAGACACCACCTACACCTGCAGAATATGCACAAGCGCTGGCACCGTTATTAAAGGACCGTGAGCTGGAAATTCTGTTGGAGCCCGGACGTGCAATTGCTGGCAATGCAGGCATTTTATTAACAAAAGTGGAATTTATTAAGCCAACAGAAGCGAAATGTTTTGCGATTGTTGATGCGGCTATGAATGATTTGTTACGTCCTGCACTTTATCAATCATGGCAAAATATCCAAACAGTCAAACAACATTCTGATACAGAAATGGTCAGCTATGACATAGTAGGTCCTATCTGTGAAACAGGTGACTTTTTGGGTAAAGATCGTGAGCTGGCGATTGAGCAGGGCGATTTATTAGCTATTCGTTCGGCGGGGGCTTATGGTTTTGCCATGAGTTCAAATTACAACTCTCGTCCACGAGCCGCAGAAGTGATGGTAGAGGGTGATAAGGTACATCTTGTCAGAGAGCGTGAAACGATTAATGATTTATTCGCCGGCGAGCATGTTATACAGGCATAAATGATGTTGAAATTCAGCAAAATGCATGGTTTAGGCAATGATTTCATTGTGATTAATGCCATACAGCAAAAAGTAGAACTGACCACTGAGCAGATTCGTTTTATGGCGGATAGGCATTTTGGTATCGGTTGTGACCAGCTTTTACTGGTTGAAAAAGCATCATCGTCAGACGTGGATTTTCGTTACCGGATTTTTAATGCAGATGGTGGTGAAGTCTCACAATGTGGCAATGGTGCGCGTTGTTTTGCTCGCTATGTCCGTGATTATGGTTTAACAAGCAAAGATACCATTGCTGTAGAGACTGCTTCTGGCATCATTTATCCGACAATTCAGGCTGATGGACTGGTTAGCGTTGATATGGGTAACCCCATTTTTACACCTGAAAAAGTGCCGTTTATTGCTGAATCAGAAGCGGTTACCTATCTGATTGATGTCCCGGATTACGACAAAGTCGAAATTGCCAGCGTCTCAATGGGCAATCCGCATGCTGTGATGCTGGTGGATAATGTCGACACAGCCGCTGTAGAAAAAATAGGTCCTGCTATGGAGTCTCATACACGTTTTCCAGAACGTGTGAATGTAGGCTTTATGCAATTAGTGAACTCAGAAACGATTCGGTTGCGTGTTTTTGAGCGTGGCTCAGGTGAGACCACAGCCTGTGGTACAGGGGCTTGCGCCGCAGTCGTAACGGGTATTCGCCGAGGATTATTAGCCAGAGATGTGACTGTTTCTTTACCAGGAGGGCAGTTGCACATTAGCTGGCCAGATGAAAATGCCTCTGTATGGATGACCGGCCCTGCAGAGCATGTATTTGACGGAGAAATTGCGTGGTCGACACTACAACAGATTTAACACTGGAACAGATTGAACAGTATTTAGAGGTCAACCCCGATCTGTTTCTTGAGCAGCCTCATCTGCTGGAGTCGCTGAACCTTAACAGCTCTCCAGAAGGGACCATTTCCCTTGCCCAAAGACAGACTCAACGTTTACAAGAGAAAAACCAACAGTTAAATGAGCAGTTACATGCTCTGATAGACAATGCTCACAGTAATGCTGCTCTAGAAAAGCGTGTACATAATTTATGTTTAAGTGTCATGGATGCGGTGGATTTGGCCGATCTGATTAACTTAATCCAGACCGAGCTAAAACAAGAGTTTGCAGCGGATGATGTTGCCCTAAGACTGTTTTATCAGGGTCAGCACAAACTTGATTTGCCTCAGGTTGCAGCAAATGTGTCACAGCTTCATGCTGATGATAAAAAACTACGTATTTTTGATAATTTGTTTACCAAACAAGAACCCGTGTGTGGTCGACTGACAAAAGCACAGAAAGGGCTATTGTTTGATGAGCGCGCAGAGGCAATTAACTCTGTTGCCTGCCTGCCTTTAGGGCATCAACCTTGTGCGGGCTTATTGGCCATTGGCAGTGTTGATGCTAACCGGTTTCATGCGGATATGGCCACCGATTATCTGAGTTTTTTAGGTGAAGTGGTGATGCGTGTGATTAGACAACATACTCACCAACAGCATGCGCAATGAGATAATCAATCCGATAGACGATTTTCTCGACAATTTGTCGCTGCAGCGTCGTCTGTCGGAGCATACGGTGAGTAACTATCGCCGGGACTTGCTCCAGCTTGCTGAATATGTCGAGCAACAAAACATCTCAGACTGGACCGTGCTTAAATCCAGTCAGCTCAGACAGTTTATTGCTTTTTTGCATAGAAAAGGACTGTCTGGCCGGACCATCCAGCGAATGTTGTCTTCGATACGTTCCTTTTATCAATTTCTTATCAAATTTGGTCTGGCAGAGAGTAATCCGGCTAAGGCGGTTCAAGCCCCAAAAAGTGAAAAAAGATTGCCATCAACATTGGATGTTGATCAGATGAATGCCTTACTGGACAACACACGTCCCGATACCTTTGTCGCAGCCAGAGACAGAGCCATAATGGAATTGTTTTATTCCTCAGGCTTACGTTTAGCTGAGCTGGCTGCACTGGAATTACGAGATATCGATTTTGGCGATCATTTGGTTCATGTCACCGGTAAAGGGAATAAAGACCGAGTCTGTCCTTTCGGAGGTAAAGCCTTGGCAGCACTGAAGGACTGGTTAGATAAACGCGATCAGCTGGGTTTTTTTGACCAGACAGCCGTGTTTATTACTCAACAAGGACGACGTTTAGGGGTACGTTCCATCCAAAAACGATTGAGCTACTGGGGTAAAAAACAAGGGATTTCTGATCGTATTCACCCTCACAGATTAAGACATGCTTTTGCTTCGCATATGCTTGAAGCCAGTGGTGATTTACGTGCGGTGCAGGAATTGCTGGGGCATGCCGATATCAGTACGACACAGATTTATACTCATGTAGATTTTCAGCATCTTGCTAAGGTGTATGACTCGGCTCATCCTCGAGCGAAAAAGCGTTCAGACTCCTAAACTCTTATAGTTTTGTTAGTGCCTTTAATTCGAACAGCTCGTTCCGTTTAATTTCGCCATAATGGCGAGTCAGGGATTTGCTCGCCCAAATCCCTAACAACCCAAGGGCGCGCGACTGTGCTGGCCTACGGCTCCACTGCGTTGCTCGTTTTATCTGGGTGTTGGCCAAAACTCGCTTCGCTCAGACACTGGCCAACCCTAATCCAGATAAACCTGTGCTACTCGTCAGCACATACGCGGAAGAATAAGAGCGGTAGCTGCAGGTAATAAATTCTCAACGCCCTTTGCGAAGCTGAGCATCGCAAGCATGACTGGAATAGCACTTGCGCATGTTTGAGCGTTAGCGAGTTCGCTAGTGCCCAGTCACGATGAGAAGCGCAGGGAACCCGAAGGGCAAGCAGTGGGCTGCCTTTTTGTTTGGTTCGTTTATTTTGGGCAAGCAAAATAAATGAACTCGGGCTTCAGTCCGAAATACGCAAAGCTTTAATGTGCTTGCTCCCAATTATCACCAACACCAATGCCCACTTCCAGTGGGACATTTAATTCAGCCGCTTTCACCATAAAGTCTTCAATGGTATTTTTTGCCATATCAAGCTGGTCTTTCGGTACTTCAAACACTAACTCATCGTGTACTTGCATGATCATTTTGATACCAGTATCGGCATCAGCTAACCAAGTATGGATATCAATCATGGCACGTTTGATGATGTCAGCTGCACTGCCTTGCATAGGGGCATTAATCGCGGTGCGTTCGGCATACTGACGGCGCATACCGTTGCTGGAGTTGATTTCAGGTAGGTAGAGCCGGCGACCAAAGATAGTTTCGACATAACCTTGTTCTTTCGCTTGCTGGCGGGTGTTATCCATATACTGACGAACACCGGGATAGCGTTCGAAATACACATTCATATAGTCTGCTGCCTGATGGCGTTCTATACCCAGTTGTCGGGATAGTCCATGTGCGGACATGCCGTAAATCAGGCCAAAGTTAATGGCTTTGGCGCTGCGACGTTGATCACTGGTGACATCTTCTAATGCCACATCAAATATCTCTGAGGCGGTATGACGGTGAATATCTTCGCCATTGGCAAAGGCATTCAGTAAGCTTTTATCGCCTGACAGATGCGCCATGATGCGCAGTTCGATTTGTGAGTAATCGGCTGCTAATAAGACATAACCACCAGAAGCGACAAAGGCTTCACGAATACGACGACCATTTTCACTGCGGATAGGAATATTCTGTAGATTAGGATCAGAGGAGGACAAACGTCCTGTAGCGGTGACTGCCTGATGATACGAAGTGTGTACTCGCCCACTGGTTTTATTGACCTGAAGCGGCAGCTTATCGGTATAAGTGGATTTCAGTTTGCTGAGTCCACGGTATTGCATAATGATTTGTGGCAGTTCATAACCTTCATCTGCTAATTCTTGTAAGACTTCCTCTGCCGTTGATGGCTGACCTTTAGGCGTTTTCTTTTTCACGGGTAATTGCTGTTTCTCGTAAAGAATTTCCTGCAATTGTTTTGGTGAACCCAGATTAAATTTCTGACCAGCAACGGTGTATGCCTGTTCTTCGAGATCGGCAATTTGTCTGGCCATATTGTCGCTTTGTTGTTGCAGCATCCAGATATCAATATTGACGCCATTACGTTCAAGTGTATTCAATACTGGCAATAATGGCATTTCCAGCTCTTTATAGACCTTGGCGAGAGAGGGAATCTTTTCAATTTTTGGCCAGAGTGTCTGATGGAGTTGTAAGGTGATATCAGCATCTTCAGCCGCATACGGCGACGCTTGCTCAATGCCAATTTCATTGAAGGTAAGCTGTTTTTTACCTTTACCGGCAATGTCTTCAAACTGAATGGTGTCTCGGCCCAGATATTTTTGCGCTAAGGAGTCCATATCATGTCGGGTGGCCGTGCTATCAAGTACATAGGATTCGAGCATGGTGTCATGAGCTATCCCTTGCAGATTGATGCCGTGATTGAGTAATACATGGCGATCGTATTTCAGGTTTTGGCCGACTTTGAGGTGTTTAGGACTTTCAAGTAAGGGTTTGAGATCCTGCATGACGCTGTCAAACTCCAATTGCTCCGGTGCACCTGGATAATCATGTTTTAGCGGTAAGTAAGCCGCTTCCCCTGCTTTTACTGCAAACGAAACGCCGACAATTCTGGCTTCAAGATAGTCGAGGCTGGTGGTTTCGGTATCAAATGCAAATAAATCAGCTTTTTGCAGTTTGTCTAACCAAGCCTGCCATTGTTGTCGTTCAAGAATCGTTTCGTAATGTTGCTCAGTGTTGGTGTTACTTGCTTCTGCGATAGCATCGTTTGCTGATATGGATGCGGTTTCAGACGATTGTAATTCACTTATCCAACTGCGGAACTCCAGTTTTTTAAACAATTCAAGCAGTGCTTCAGCGTCTTGAGGCTGATTTTTAATGTCTTCAAGATGAATATCTAATTCAACATCACATTTTATCGTGGCGAGTTGATAACTTAGATCAGCCATTTCTTTATTTTCAGCCAGTTTTTCCGGCATTTTTTTCGCACCGCGAAAATCCAGGTCACGAACCGCTTCCAGATTGGCGTAAATATCTTTCAGGCTGCCCAGGTTTTGTAACAGACTCAATGCCGTTTTTTCACCGACGCCGGGCACACCGGGAATGTTATCTACCTTGTCGCCCATTAATGCCAGAAAGTCGATAATCAGTTCTGGTGGCAGACCGAATTTTTCTTTCACACCTTCGATATCTAGCACGGTTTCTGTCATGGTATTCACCAGTGTGACATGCTGGTTGACCAACTGCGCCATATCTTTGTCACCCGTGCTGATCACAACATCCAGGCCTTTTTCAGTGGCCTGATGTGCAAATGTGCCAATAACATCATCTGCCTCGACCCCATCAATGACCAGTAGTGGCAGGCCCATCGCTTTAATAATGTCGTGTACAGGCTGTACTTGCGAACGTAAGTCATCCGGTATCGGCGGACGCTGCGCCTTATATTCAGCAAAAAGTTCATCACGGAAGGTTTTACCTTTCGCATCAAAGATGACGGCAATTGGACTGTTGGGATAATCGGCCAGTAATCGACGTAACATCGCGGTCACACCTCTGACAGCTCCCGTTGGTTCACCGGCGGAGTTTCGGAGATCGGCTTTGAACATGGCATGAAATGCGCGATAAAGGTAAGAAGAACCGTCGACCAGAACGAAAGGGGCAGATTGACTCATAAGTTATAACGACCAATTGGATAATAGGGAACAGACTGCTTTTCTCCAAGCAGCGGAAATGCTATCTTTAGTGCCAAATGACACGGAGCATCCACATGTTTAACAAATTCGCTATTGTATGCGCAGTTACCCTGGTAATGACAACCCAAGTTTGGGCAGATGAAAAATCAGTGATGGAAAAACCACCTGTGATTCCTGAGCCATTACAAAGCGGTGAAAGCATGGAGCCCGATATTAATATTATTCAGGAAGATGACCGTACGGTTGAAGAATATCGTATGAACGGTCAACTTTATATGATTAAAGTCACGCCATCTATCGGCAAACCTTATTACTTGATGGATTCTGATGGTGACGGTTCTCTGGAGACAAAAAGCTTTGAGCTGGACTCTGGTGCCGTGCCAAACTGGATTCTATTGGAGTGGTAAGTCGTTTATTTATCTGAGTTCTTTTAATGTCAGTTTATACTGAAGTCGAGCGCGACGATTTAGTCGCGTTTCTAAGTGATTATTCGGTCGGAGAATTGGTGTCCTATCAGGGCATCAGTGACGGCATCGAGAATACCAATTATTTTGTCACCACAAGCAAAGGTGAGTATGTGCTCACTTTATTTGAGCAACACACCTTTGGTGAGTTAGCGTATTTTCTAGATGTGATGACGTTTTTCTACATGAACGACATTCCTTCTGCCCATCCGGAAGCAGATAGCCAGGGGCATTATCTCAAAAAATTGTGTGGTAAACCCGCGGCTTTAGTTGTGCGATTACCTGGTAGAGGTGTCAATGCCACCGCCACCACTGAACAGTGCGCACAAATTGGTGCTGTGATGGCTGATATGCATATAGTTGGGCAGTCGTTTCAATCACGACGGCCCTCTGAACGCGGCCCTGAGTGGCGGCAGCAAACGGCACAACAGCTATTGCCTCAGTTGGATGATGAAAGAACGTGCATATTGGAAAATGAACTTGCTTATCAGCAAGGTTATGCGACTTTAGGACTCCCTGAAGGGGTTACGCATTCAGACTTGTTTCGTGACAACGCTTTATTTGAAGGTAACAAACTAAGCGGTATTATCGACTTTTACTTTGCCAGTGATGAATATTTACTTTATGACCTAGCTGTTGCCGTTAATGACTGGTGTGTCGGTGAGGATGGTTTACCCGAAGCCACACGTTATCAGTCGCTTATGACACACTATCTGCAGAAAAGGGCATTAACAGAATCTGAGCAGGCTAACTGGAATATGGTTTGTCGGGCAGCAGCACTGCGTTTCTGGCTGTCACGATTACAGGATCAACTCTTTCCCCGTGAAGGTGAGCTGACTCAAATTAAAAACCCGGATGCGTTTTTATCTATTCTCAAGTATCACCGTGAGCATCCTCTAACGCTGGATTTTAACTAAACAGCTGATGCGCGTTCTGATAATTAAACTGACTTCAATGGGCGACCTGATGCATGCTCTGCCAGCGCTCACTGATGCCGCTCAAGTATTCCCAGATATTGAATTTGACTGGGTGGTTGATAGTGCTTTTGCCGCCGTACCGCAGTGGCATCCTCGTGTAAAACGTGTCATCACCACATCACATCGGCGCTGGCGTCAGAATTGGTTCGGTCATTTGTTTAATGGCGAGATTGGACATTTTTATAAAGCATTAAATCTCGATGACTATGACCTTGTGATTGATATGCAAAACAATCTGAAAAGTGCGTTGGTCAGCCTGTTAAGAAAGGGCCCTGTTGCGGGTCTGGATAAATACAGTTGTCGTGAGAAGCCTGCTTATCTGGCCTACCGTCATAAAATCAATGTGAATCCTAACCAACACGCGGTTGAGCGTATGCGTCAGATCATGGCGAAAGCCCTTGATTATCCGCAGCCTGACACTGAGCCAGACTACGGTGTGGATTTAGCGCATTGCCAGTTGCCGCAATTAGCATTTGAGTTACCCAAAAAGTATGTGATGCTGGTTCACAATGCGAGCTGGTTAACTAAATTATGGCCAGTGCAACACTGGCAGGCGCTCACCTTAAAAGCCGTAGAGGCTGGGTATTCTGTAGTGATTCCATCAGGTAATGATGAAGAGTATCAACGTGCCTTGCAGATTGCCGCTGTGAGTGATCACGCCTATACCTTACCGAGGTTACCACTCGATAATGTCGTGGCCATTATGCAAGGCGCAAAAGCGGCTCTCTGTAGCGATACCGGTCTTGCGCATATGGCGGCGATGATGGATAAACCGGCGATTACCTTATATGGTTCAACAGATACCCATCTGATTGGTACCGCAGGTCATAATCAGCAACACTTGATTACCGGAATGTCGTGTTCACCTTGTTATAAACGTCGTTGTCCTTTACCTGAGGCGAAATCAGGCATGCCAGTGTGTATGACTGAGATGCAACCTGACCAAGTCTGGAATAGACTCGCTGCCGTTTTACAAGCACAATAACGCCTCTGACTTCTATTCTGGCGTGATAAAACCGCATTATGAAATTTGATTTTCCTGAATTCCATCAAGCTCGCATTGCTGTTATTGGCGACTTGATGCTCGATCGTTTTTACTATGGCAAAGCTAGCCGTATTTCACCTGAAGCCCCGGTGCCGGTAGTGAATGTGGACCGCTTGGAAGATGTGCCGGGTGGTGCGGCTAACGTAGCAATGAATATTGCTTCGCTTGGTGCGCAATGCAATATTACGGGCATTACCGGCGCCGATGAAGCCGCTAATGTTCTCAAACAAAAACTTCATGCTGTGGGTGTGAATTGTCTGTTCCATCAAGCTGCTCATGCTTGCACAATTATCAAATCGCGAGTCATTAGCAGTCATCAACAACTGATTCGTCTCGATTTTGAAAAACGCTTTACTGAGCAAGTGGCTCAGGATATGGAGCACTTAGCAGAGCATGTCACTGACAACGCGAAAGTGATTGTCCTGTCAGACTATAACAAGGGCACCTTGGCTCACCCTCAGTACTGGATTGAAAAAGCCAGAAACAAGCAAATTACCGTACTGGTTGATCCTAAAGGCGATGACTTTACTAAATATCGTGGCGCCGATCTGATTACACCGAATATGAGTGAATTTGAAGCGGTTGTCGGTGCAGTACAATCAGAACAGGATCTTATCAGTAAAGCGCAGACGCTGATTAAAACACTGAATATTAAAGCGATTCTGATTACTCGCAGTGAACATGGTATGACGCTGGTTCAGGCGGATCAGCCTGAATTTCACTTACCTGCTATCGCCAAAGAAGTAGCTGATGTCACAGGTGCTGGTGATACCGTTATTTCAACACTAGCCACGGCATTAGCAGCTGGTGTCAGCCTGGAACAAGCAGTCACTTTAGCCAATGTGGCTGCCAGTATTGTGGTGACTAAATTAGGCACCTCTACTGTCAGTGAACCTGAACTGCGCCAGGAATATGAACGTCATCAGGGTATCAACAACACCGATCACTGTATTGGTGGTGCTGTCACGGTTGAACAGTTAAAAATGGCGGTAGAACAAGCCAAAAAACGAGGTGAGAAAGTCGTGTTTACCAATGGCTGTTTTGATATTTTACATGCCGGACATGTGACTTATCTGCAGCAGGCCAGAGCATTGGGTGACCGCCTGATTGTTGCTATTAATACCGATGAATCAGTCACAAAATTAAAAGGTGAAGGTCGTCCAATTAATACTGCTGACAGACGCTTAACGGTGCTTGCCGGACTGGCGGATGTGGACTGGGTGACCTGTTTCCCCGGTGATACACCAGAAGAGTTATTGCGACTGATTCAACCAGACATTCTGGTGAAAGGGGGCGACTACGACAAACAAGGTGTCGTTGGCTGGGAAATCGTTGAAGCTTACGGCGGTGAAGTCAAAGTGATGGGGCTGGTGGAAAACTGCTCAACGACGGCTATAGTGAATAAAATCAATCAACGAAGCTAGTTTTAGTTCGCTTTTATTTCGTCAAAGCCTTAACAACTTTACTGATATTGTCACGCAGATGGGCAGGGTTAATCGTACCGATAATCACACTACTCACTGCTGGTTCATTAAAGATAAAGTCGAAGTTTGCCTGAACATTATCATCGGCTGAATTTTTTGCTAGATGACCGCTGCCCAAAGCCTTTTTAATAAAAATGCCTTTATTAAGTTTGGCGGCTTGTTCAATCACCGACTGTTCTTCCTGATATTGCAGATTATGCATCACCATGGCGATATCGGACTGTTCCAACGTTAATAGACCGCCTGTAACGGTTTTTGTGGACATGCCACTGGCGCGAATCCAGCCGCGTTGTTTTAAGTCAGCTAAGACTTCCAGCGCCCCATGATGACGAATAATCTGTTCATCATTGCCATCAGAGTGAATCAATACAATATCTAATTCATCTCGCTGCAGGGTTTTCAAACTGTTTTCAATGCTTTTAATCAGTGATTCAGGGGTAAAGTCATAACGTGACTCGCCTGTTTCCGCATCAAAATATTCACCGGCTTTAGTGGTAATGATCCATTCGCGCCGCACTTTTTTTAATAACTGTCCAAGACGTTGTTCACTGCGTCCATAAGCCGGTGCCGTGTCAATCAGATTGATGCCGGATTCCCAGGCTTGTTCAAGTAATGTCATCACTTGTTCATCTTCAGGAATCTGAAAGCCATCAGGGTATTTCACTGCTTTATCACGACCGATTTTAACGGTGCCCATCCCCAGTGGGGACACGCTCAGTCCAGTATCCGCTATCGGATTTCTTCGTTCTAAATAGGCCATCAGAATGCTCTGTCCCATAACGGTTTAGCGATTTCTGGATGAGGAAAGTCAGGATTGTCATATGTCTGTTTTTCTATGGCATCGACATTGATTGCTTTCAGTACCTGATCGGCTAAATCTGGTGCCAAGGCTAATTTTGTTGGCCAGCAAATATGAATATTCTGTTGTGAATCAATAAAGGCATTATCCGGCCGAGTCAGACTGGATTGTTTGGGCTCAGCCCGGTTAACGGCATGTGTTGCCCAATCCAGATCTGGAAATGCAAACCAAGGCAGAATATTTTTGAGTAGTTTTTTTGCTTCAGCGATCAAATCATCTCGGGATTTACCAACACCTTCTTCGGCAATATTACCGCCGATGTACCATACGGTTTCGCCCTGTTGAGTTTGATGGCTGGAAATCGTTGCTATCGGCTTGGAACCGCTTCCCAGGCTATGGGCATAGATCGTTGGCAATGGCTGAGTTGAGTCATGACTTTTGCATAAAACCATCTGCAAGGGACGACGTTGCATCTTGGGTTGTCTGATACCTAATGATTGCAGCATGGCTTCATTGCCTTCGCCTGCGGTCAAAACAAACTGTTTTGCATGGATTGTCATATCACCAATCTGAACAGTGTTTACTTTTTGCTCTGTACGCTGCCAATGATATTCACTGTCTTTAGGTACTAAAAGCATACGTGAGTGCCACTTTTCAGTGATCTTTGTTAGCAGACTTGGAATATCTAACACAGGTTCATCAAGCTGATAGAGTGCACCTTTAAAGCCTGTATCCTGAAATAATGGCGGTGCCTCCCGTTTCTCTACCCGTTGCATACGACTACTTAAAGCTTTGCTGGCAAAAAACGAGACCATTTTTGACGACAGTTTGTCTTTAGACCAGAGTAATTGGTGGTCAGCCAGCTTTTTGACGTTGCGAAGATCAATATCACCTTCGCCATTTAATGCGCTTTTCCAACGGGCAGGCATGGTGCTAATCACTTGTGCGGCTTTTGATAACACACCATTAAGGGCATATTTACTGCCGCCATGAATAATGCCCTGTGAGCTGAGTGTTTGTCCTTGGCCAATGTGTCCGTGTTCCAGCAAGATAGCGTGAATACCCATATCGTTAAGGCGATGATGAAGCCACAGGCCAGCAATACCTGCGCCGATAATGACAACATCGGTGTTAAGTGTGGTTTGCGTCATGAATAAATTTAGTCTGTTTCGTCGAGGGTTTCACACAGCCAATGACCGATCAGAATATGGCCTTCCTGCACTCGTGCTGTTTCTTTAACTGGGACGGCAATACATTCATCAGCTATTTCAGCTAACTGTCCGCCACCTTGACCAGTAAACGCACAGCTCCAAATGCCCATTTCTTTTGCGGTTTTAATACCGTTAATGACATTACCGCTATTACCGGATGTGGATAAACCAATCGCGATATCACCTGGCCGCCCTAAAGCAGCAATTTGGCGATCAAATACGGTATCAAACTGATAATCGTTACTGTGAGCAGTCAAAATGGATGTGTCTGTTGTTAAGGCGATGGCACCATAGGGACGACGATCTTTGTGATAACGAACCACAAATTCGGCTGCTAAATGTTGCGCATCAGACGCGCTGCCACCATTGCCAAAGAACAGAATTTTATTGCCTTGTTTCACACAGCTTGCAATACGAGCAGCAAGTGCTGTGACTTGTGGTTCAAGTGCAAACAGACTTTCGATCATCGCCTGATGACGCACGATAGTGGCTTTAAATGACACGGCTTCCCCTTAAACTGGTGTAGTGATGATAACATCTCACTTTTCGACATCGACAGTTTAACAAAATTCAGACTGACTGGCGGTTTTGAGGCAAGACTGAGTTTGACTGAATCACATCAATAAAACTGAATGAAAACATACACTCTCTATCTACGTGAAGAATTAGCTCATGCCTGGCGGGATAAAGCCATATTTACCTGGTTACAGACCATGCCAGGTGAGATTTTTCGTGATAAAGAGGGGCGGCGGACATTACGGTTTGAGGTGAATCGGAAAAGCTATTTTCTTAAATATCACCAAGGTGTTGGCTGGGCTGAAATTGTAAAGAACTTGGTGTCATTACGTTTGCCGATAATCAGTGCCCGTAATGAGTGGCAGGCGGTGCAGTTTTTACAGTCTCACGATCTGGATACGATGACCTTAGCCGGTTACGGTGAAAAAGGCTGGAATCCGGCGAAGCGTCATTCATTTGTGATTACCGATGATTTAACCGATACCATAAGTCTGGAATATCTGGGGCAGCAGTGGCGAGATAGGCCGCCATTATTCACAAGTAAATACCAGTTAATTCAGAAGTTGGCCCACATCGCAGGAACAATGCATAAAAATGGCATGAATCACCGCGATTTTTATCTTTGTCACTTGTTATTGGATAAGTCTTTTGCTGAGACGAATATTTATCAGCTAACAATGCCAATCTATCTTATCGATCTTCACCGTGCTCAGATCCGGCAGAAAGTCCCAAGTCGTTGGCAAATAAAAGATCTGGGCAGCTTATACTTTTCGGCTTATGCCGTGCCGCTGACACAACGTGATTTATTTCGGTTTATCAAAACTTACACTCAGCTACCTTTGCGTGAGGCATTAACCCAACAGGCTGATTTGTGGCAGCAGGTTAAACAGCGGGCAGATACCTTATATGCTGAATAAAATATCAGATATTAATGCCGTTATCAGCACTGATGACCGACCGCAATTGCCGTTTGAGCTGCAATTAGAACAAAACAGCTATCAGTGTCTGCAAATTCTGCGTGACTTGCCAGAGCGCCGTTTGGTAATGAAAGCCATAGACAGTCACGGCAAAAATGTCGTAATTAAATTATTTGCCAGTCACGCAAAAGCCCAAAAAGACTTTGAGCGAGAGTTACAAGGTGTTGATGCGGTCAAGCCTGTGACAGTAAAAACACCCAAATTATTGCTCTCAGTGTCTGAGTCTCATGGTTCAGCACTGGTGTATGACTTTATTGAAAACAGCCAGGTGTTCCATCTTGATTCGAAGATTCCTGAACGCTTGGCTCTGCTGTCAGAGTTAATGCTTACTCTGCACCTGGGCGGTATTTATCAGGATGATATTCATCTCGATAATTTATTACTTAGCAGCGATGAGATTGTGCTTATCGACCTAGGCTCTGTGAAGCCGTCAAGTGATGGCAAAGCACTTGATAAAGTTACTAGCCTGACAAATCTGGCCAGACTATTGGCCCAGTTTTCATTGCAACAGCGTCCTCATTTGATGCCTTTGCTTAAAGTTTATTATGAAGGGCGTGGCTGGCGGTATTCGGCTGATGAAGAGCAGCAGTTTATTCAGCTGTTAGAAAAAACATGGCAGCAACGCAAAAACCAATTTCTTAAGAAATGTTTTCGTCCATGTACGATGACGTATTACCAAAAGAACGCTCAATGGCAGGTCGCAGCAAAACGGGATTTTTGGCAACAGAGTCAACTTCAGTCCGTCCGTGATATTGAGGCATTATTTGCCGGTGCTCAGGTATTAAAAGCCGGTAATACAGCGACAGTTGTTCGCGCAAAGCTGGCAGGCCGAGAGGTCGTTATCAAACGTTATAATATTAAGAATCTAGCTCATGCACTCAGTCGCTGCTGGCGACCAAGTCGGGCCGCTGCATCATGGCGTAATACTAATTTACTGGTTTTTTCTGGTATCCGAACAACCGAGCCGCTCGCCTTTATTGAAAAGCGTATTGGTCCATTGAGACAAACAGCTTATTTTATTAGCGAATACCATGAGGCCGAGGAGTTGTTAGATGTTTATCAGCAACGTATGCCAACAGAATCAGAAGTGAGCCAGATTCAAACTATTTTTTCAGATCTGAAAACGATTCAGCTTGGTCATGGTGATATGAAAGCGCAGAACTTGTTATTAGATAAGCAAGGTAAAATCAGGCTTATTGATTTAGATGCTATGCGAGAATATAGCAATAAAAAACAAGCGATCATGGCTCACTTGCAAGATAAAAAACGCTTCCTGAAAAACTGGAAGAATCCTGAATTGGAGGCCTTTTTCAGAGTCATGCTGCAGGGACAAAATACACGTTTATGAAATACGCAGTCTGTTTATATAAGTTTTTCCCTTTTGGCGGACTTGCCCGTGATTTTATGAATATCATGCAATGCTGCTTGCAAGCAGCTGATACGGTCGATGTGTATGTGATGGAATGGCAAGGGGATGTGCCAGAGCAGTTTAATGTGCACATTATTGAAACTAAAGGCTGGAGCAACCACGCCAAGTTACAATCCTATATTGATCAGCTTTTGCCACAATTACATCAGCAAAATTATGATCTAGTCATTGGCTTTAATAAAATGCCGGGGCTGGATGTTTATTACGCGGCAGACCCTTGTTATATAGATCGTATCAAGTCCCACCCTTTGTATGCGTTATTACAGTTTTCCGGACGTGTAAAATTTTATAAAGCCTGTGAAGAAGCAGTTTTTGGCAAGCAGTCGAATACCGTGTCGATGATGATTTCTGATGTGCAGCAAGCCCTGTTCGAACAACATTACCAGACACCTAAAAACCGTTTAATCAGCTTACCCCCAGGTATTGATCGTGATAGACAACGTCCTGCGAATGCTGAAAAAATTCGTCAGCAAGTTCGTGCTGAATTTAATATTGCTCAAGATGAATGGTTGGTATTGATGGTGGGTACCGGCTTCAAAACTAAAGGCGTTGATCGGGCAATTGCTGCGTTAGCTAGATTACCCGATAAGCTCAAGAATAAAACCAAGCTAACGATCATTGGTGACGGTGATAACCGTTATCTACAACGCCAGGCACAGCAAGCCTCTATTGCCCAGCAAGTGCAGTTTCTTGGGGGACGTTCGGATATTCCCCGCTTTTTGTTGGCGGCTGATCTATTAATTCATCCAGCAAGAAAAGAAAATACAGGTACGGTGATTTTAGAAGCTATGGTGGCAGGACTACCCAGCTTAGTATCTGAGGTATGTGGTTATACCAAACATGTGATCAAGGCTGATGCGGGTCTGGTTATTAAGAATGCCGATAGTGCACAGCAAACAGCCTTAGACCTTGTTGAAATGTTAGATAAAGATAAATTACAACAATGGTCTCAGCACGCTTTGCACTATGCGGCGACGGAAGATTTGTACAGTATGCCGCAACAGGCAGCCGCAGTGATTAGGTCACAGGCAAAACAAAAAAGGAAAAAACAATGACAACAACGGTCTTGGTTACCGGCGGTGCAGGGTATATTGGCTCGCATATTTGTGTAGTGTTATTGGAAGCGGGCTTTGAAGTCGTGGTCGTGGATAATCTTAGTAATAGTTCCTCTGTAGCTATCGATAGGGTAAGCCAGATTACAGGGAAAAAAATCGCCTTTTACAAAGCAGATTGTCGTGATAAAAAGGCTTTGCAAGGTATTTTTAATACCCATCCTATTGATGCCGTTATTCACCTTGCAGGATTAAAAGCCGTGGGAGAGTCCTGTGCTTTTCCTTTGATGTATTACCAAAATAATTTGGATGCCACTTTTGTTCTGTTAGAGGTGATGCAGCAATTCTCCGTGAAAAACTTTGTATTCAGTTCTTCAGCCACGGTCTATGGTGATCCGGCTTCCATGCCCGTCAATGAGACATTTCCAACATCGGCTACCAATCCATATGGGCGTACCAAGCTGATGATAGAAGAAATTCTGGCGGATATGGTGAAAGCCACGCCAGACACATTAAGCGTTGTATTACTTCGTTACTTTAATCCGGCAGGGGCACATGAGTCGGGTTTAATCGGTGAAGACCCCAGTGCCATCCCAAATAATTTAATGCCCTATGTGACACAAACCGCGATTGGTAAACGAGAGTGTTTGTCTGTGTTTGGTGGTGACTATGACACAGTAGATGGTACAGGCGTACGTGATTACATTCATGTGATGGATTTAGCTAGAGGACATCTTGAAGCACTTAATTGGCTGGAATCAGAAGCAACAGCGCCATGTTGTAAAGCGGTCAATCTTGGTACTGGTCAAGGTTACAGCGTACTTGAAGTCATCGCTGCTTTTGAACAGGCATCTGGCAAGCAAGTGAATTATAAAATTGTCGACCGCCGGGCAGGAGATGTGGCAATTAATTATGCCGATCCGGCCTTAGCAAAATCACTATTGGGATGGACTGCTGAGAAATCACTTGATGATATGGTCAGCGATGCCTGGCGTTGGCAGAGTCAAAACCCTAATGGATATGGTGATGCTTGAATTATGCAGCGCGACATTAGTCGGTAAGGGACTGCACAGAGAGGTACATGTGCATCCTGATGATGAATCAAAATGTGTCAAAGTCGTCGTTTTACGGGGTGAAGAAGAAACTCGCCGTGAACAGGCTTATTATCGCTTTTTACAACAGCGAAATATCGACTGGCAAAGTTTGCCACGGTTCTATGGTAATGAAGATACCAATATGGGCTCTGGTGCGGTGTTTGATTTGATTCGTGATGATGATGGGCAAGTCTCAAAGACTTTGGAGTTTTATCTGGACAATTTGAGCTCGACACCAGAATTAGTCGAATCTATTAGTCAGGCTCTGCTCAGTTTGAAGCTGGACTTGCTAGAGCAGAATATTATTACCATGACGCTTAAGCCTAAAAATATGGTTTTGCAGCTGCGAAACGACGGCATGAGATGTTTGATTATAGATAATATAGGTAACTCGGACATCCTACCGATTAGTAGTTATATTCGTTTTTTCGGCAGAAAGAAAATTGAACGGAAATGGGGAAAGTTTAAAGGTTTATTATCAAAAAAGTTTACTAACCAATCGAACGCGAAGAAAATTATTTCCAATATATAAAAATCAAGATAGGGACATTGGTACGTGACTGAGAAAAAAATCTTAATTCTGGATGGAATTGGTGGCGCTACCCTTGGCCGAGACATTCATGCTTGTATCGACAATTCAGAATATTATGATTTAGCGAAACTAAAACAGATCAACTTATACAAGCCTCGCTCAGCTCTGGCAAAAGTAAAACGAAAATTTTCAGAGAAGAAGAGTTTTTATTACTTACCCAAAAAAGCCTTATCGTCGTTTTTAACAGTGCTTGATGAGGTGAAACCTGAAGTTATTTTTGTTATAGGTTTTGTGTACCGTTTTATTAATCCTGAACAGTTTAAAGATATTGCAAAATCTAGAAATATAAAGCTCTATTTGTACGATACTGATAGCTGTAACCTCTACACGAAACGTCGAGAGTTTATATATTTTATTGAGAATGAGGTGCGTATTTATGACCGAGTTTTTTCATTCTCAAAAGTAGTGACAGAGTTTTTCAATCGCATGGATATCGATGCGATATTTTCACCTTTTGGGGCTAACCTTATTGAACGGCAATCAGGAAAGTTTCAGCATGAAGTGTTATTTGTTGGGAGTGCCGATCTTAGACGTTGTTTTATGCTGGAGCATATTGCTGATTATGTCTCGATAAAAGGCGCTCGTTGGGCGCGTAACCAAGCCATATTATCCAAGAAACTGCAAGAAACAATAGATGATAAACCCGTGTGGGGAGAGGCTTTGCATCAGCATCTGGTGGGGGCAAAGATAGTATTAAATATCACTAGAGGACCATTTTATGCGGCTGAAACGGGAGTTAATCTAAGGATTTTTGAAGCAATGGCTGCAGGGTGTTTTGTGCTGACAGATTACTGTGATGAAGTTGCCGAGTTATTCGACATCGGTCTGGAAATTGAAACATTCAAGGGTTCAAAAGAACTGGTAGAGAAAGTCGCTTATTATTTAAGTAATGATGAAGCCCGTTTAGCCATAGCTAAACGGGGACAACAGAAAATACGTCAACAGTTCACTTGGGATAAACGTACCCAGCATATGTTGAGTTATATGGGTTGATGATCATCTTTAGTAATTAAGATATCTTCCATGACTAGGTATTCTAAGTCTGAGCCAAAGAACATATTCAATGCATCTGTGGGGCTGCATACCATTGGCTCACCACGGCGATTCAGAGAAGTGTTAAGTACCACGCCATTACCGGTAAGTTTCTCCATTTCCTGAAGCAGTGAATAATAACGCGGATTGGTGGCCTTTGTGACAATTTGAGCACGGGCTGTTCCATCTTCATGTACGACTTCTGGAATGCGTGATTTCCAACTTTCTGCCACATCAAACGTAAATGTCATATATGGACTAGGGTGGTCCGTCTGTAGTATTTCTGGTGCGATTGTATCCAGCATACTCGGACAGAATGGACGCCAGCGTTCACGGTATTTGATTTGGGCATTAATTCTGTCAGCAACCCCAGGATGGCTGGGTGAGCCGAGAATACTGCGGTTACCTAAAGCGCGAGGTCCGAACTCCATATGTCCTTGGAACCAGGAAACCGGATTACCATCAGCCAGAATTTTGGCTGTTTCTGCAGTAACATTGGCCATTCGTCGCCATTTGACTGGCTGCTCGTATTGCTCACATGCTTCAATACATTGTTCTGTTGTATACGCAGGTCCTAAGTAGACATGTTCCATTTTTTCTACTGGTACCCCCGCTAATTGTGAAGCATAGCTCGCCGCACCAATGGCGGTACCCGCATCACTTGCCGCAGGTTGCACAAACAGTTCTTTTACGCCGGGCATGGCGATAATGCGCTGATTTAGTTTGACGTTTAATGCAACACCGCCTGCATAAGCAATTTTGCCAGTCTCTTTAATAATGTCACCAAGATAAAAATCAATCAGTTTTAAGGCTGTTTTTTCTAAGAGATCCTGGATGCTTGCCGCGTAATCGATGTATGGTTCATCTTTTTCATCACCTTCACGCATTGGGCCAAGCCATTCGATTAACTCGGGGCTGAAGAAGTAGCCTTTGCCATTCTTTTTGAAACGGCGTGTGCCCACGACATTGACCAGTTTCGTATTGACCTTGAATTCACCGTTTTTGTAGTCGATTAAACGTGAGAAGTCGAAACGCTTCGGATCACCGTAAGGGGCCATACCCATCACTTTGAACTCGCCATCCAGCATTTCAAAGCCAAGATATTCTGTTAGTGCACCATAGACACCGCCAAGTGAATCCGGATCATAGAATTCTTTGATCTTATGAATCTTGCCATTTTCACCATAACCAAAAAAGGTAGTGGCATATTCGCCTTTACCATCAATACCGATAATGGCTGTTTTTTCTTTAAAACCACTCAAATGGTAGGCACTACTAGCATGCGCTAAATGATGTTCAACAGGGACAAATTTAACGCGTTTCGCACCGATACCCAGATCATCTAATAACTTCATCACATTCCGGTGATTACGCCAGTATCGACGGTTGCCACTAAACAATGCAGTAAGCGCGCGATCAGGGGCATACCAATGGCGTTTTGCATAGTGCCAGCGTGCGGGTGATTTCAGGCCAATCTCAGCGTAAGGGAAAGCCACAATATCAATCTGATCTGGGCGAATACCGGCCTGTTCTAAACAGAATTTAGTGGCTTCATAGGGCATTTTCCCTTTGGCATGCTTGTCACGCAGAAAGCGCTCCTCTTCAGCAGCAGCTACAAGCTTTCCATCAATATATAAAGCAGCAGAGGCGTCGTGATTTACCGCGCCAGACAAACCTAAAACGATCATGATGTGATATATGTCTTTGAGTTAAACAGCGTGTAAGTATATCGCATGCAGTCGGTCAACACGACTAATGACGTTTTGCTTTTTTGGGCTTAACAATCTTATGCAAAAGCTGCCGGGTCTTTTTAGATAATGGTTGCTCATTGAAGTATTGCTGTAAAAAGAAAACGCGGTCTTTTATCGACCAATCTTGATTAGCATGACGTTCTAATGTGCCCAGATCCCTCATCATCGATTGCCGCACGAACAATGTACGCTTCATTTTCTCCAAATCGATTATTTTTATATCCCAACCCTTGCTTATTGGCTTGGCAAAAATATGTTTGGGATAAAGTGAGTTGTGCTGAAAATGTGCCTGATGCATATCTGCTAACACGTGGGCGACTGCTTTCAGCAACTGTTTACGAGATACACTTGATAGACTTAAAGGAGAAATATTTTCCAGAGGTTGGTAACCAGTCAATTCTTTTGTTACCAGTATCGCCCTGGACTTGTCACATGAAAAATAAACCGGCTCGAGTGTCGGAATGTGTTTTGCTGTCAGCCTGAGAATATTGTTATATTCCTTTTGAAAGGTATGAATGCCTTTTAGTGGATGACACCATGTTTTAGTGCGGTGATTCTCCTGACGTTTGATGAACACATCAACCGCGCCATTTGCTGTTTTCAATACATATTTAACCACACCACTCCAGCCGCCACGTCTATGATTTGGGGGCTCGAACCAGTCTGTATCCAGTTGCCATATCGTCTCAAAGTCATATCTGTTTTCTTGTTTTATTTTTGCCATTTTTATACGACCTGATTAATTGGAGCTGTCTGTTATGCACTATATTCTATTATTCTTAAATACCAATTAAATATCATAAATACAGTAGTCAAGGTAACAGTATTTTCTGTATTTGCTCTAAATTCCAAAATGATTTCTTCCCAGCTTCATCAGAAAAGTAAGTCTGTAATTTTGTGCTTGATGCCTGATGGTTATGAACCAAATCTTTATTATTGGCTGTATAAATCAGGAGCTCGGCTAACTTTTCAGAAGATGCGAAAGGAAACAAAAGTCCGGAATTTTCTACAATTTCTCTTGCTCCACCACAATCACTACAAATTACTGGAATGTTTGCAATCATTGCTTCCAACACGACCATACCAAAAGGTTCTCTGTCAGAGGTCAATACAAAAATATCGAAGGCTGTAAAATAACGCTTCGCATCTTTGATATATCCAATGAATTTGACGTTTTCTTCTATATTAAGTGAGAGAGCCAGATTATAAAGTTGTTGTTGAAGTTTGCCCTTCCCAATAATGATTAATAACGTATTGCTTGGTAAAGAGCTCTTTGCCTTGGCAAATGCCTGAATGAGTGTTTTTTGGTCTTTATCAGGATGTAATCTACCTACATTACCAATAACATAAGATTTAGGAGGAATACCTAGAATCTCTCTAGCTTGAGCTCTATCAAATAGTTCTTTTCTTGAATTTTCTACATTAACTCTATTGTATAAAGTTTCGATTCTATCTGTAGGGAAGTTTGATAGATGCTGCTTTATATCCTCTGATACAGCCTTAGATACTCCAATGAGCAATAAGCGAGATTTGAATAGCTTTGTAAAAAGTCTTCTTCCTAAACGGTCAAAGTCGCCAAAGGCGTGGTGAATACTCACTACAGGAAGTTGTGTGGCAATGAGGGCCAAATAAGTGGGTTTTGTTCTGTGTGCAATACACAGTTCGTATTGTTTTTGTTTAGATATTGCCTTAACACGGTTTAGTAATGATAACTTAAGACCCTTGAGCTTATGCTTTGGGCTTTCAAGAAAAATGACTTCATCAGAAAGTGTTTTTTTTAATAAGTCTGCTTGAGGAGCGCCTGTTAAAAAGATAGTAGTGACCTGGAAACTAGAGTTTTTGAATAATGATGCGTATTGTCGTGCGCAATCATCAAAAGGAGGATCATAGCTATGACATAGCTGCAGTATATGGCGTGGCTTAGTTGTCAATATTAACTACCTTATATACGACAGCTTTATCACCTCTAGCATTCTCAGTGTGATGAATGGGAATCAAATTCCAGTTGGCATAATGCTTTTTTCTCTCTGCATGAGAACGCTTCTCGACAGTAATAAAATAATCGAACTGGTTGTTAGTTTGCAGAGTTCTATCAAGTTTTAACTGCGTCTTTGGCTCATTTTCATGGAAATAAAAATCAATAAAAATATCGTTGGTGAGAGCTCTGCTATTTTCTGGCAAATGTTGGCTTGCCCATATTGCTGTCTCTTTTATATACCCTTTGGTCACACTCGTCGTGCATGAATCAATCAGACTAGCTAGAAGCAATAGCGAAATTAATACAAGCGCAATTTTATTTTTTGCTTGCCAATACTCATCTATTAGTCTGCACATGGATGGTAGCATTAGTAACATCAGAGCAGTGATTAGCATGACAGCATAACGCGTACTCATGAAGTAATGTTTAAATAGGAAGGAAAGCAAAATGACGACGTTTATACCGACAAAAAAAAGTAAAAAATGTCGGGTCTTAGCATCAGATGAGCTCTTTTTGTGCTGAATTCTCGCGAAGACAAATAAAATAAGGTTAAGAGGCGATAAGCCAGTAATGATTTTTGCCAGTAACATATAAACCAGGCCTGAAGCCAAAATCATCCCGCTGTATCTTTCAGAATACTGATTCAACAATTCATTACCGAGAATGGCTGTTTTAGTATGAAATTCATCAGTGATGGCTGAGTAGTCCAGAAATTGCGTCACACTAAGAACTTTACCAAATGCATTCATTAGTCCTTGCTGTTGGGTAAAGGTGACAGCACTGATTACTCCAGCGAACAGGAAGAATGAACATAGCTTGACAGTGGCTTTTGAGCCTTCTTTAACACCTAGTTGGAAGAGGATGAAGAGAGGTGTTGCCAGAATAATAGTGACAGCTTCAACACGAAATAACATGGCTAACAAGCTGGATAATTGCCAGTAAAAGCCATTTAACCAGCTGGGTTTTTCCAGAAAAATAATGGTTCGATACATGGATATAGATATAAAAGCCCAATAACCAATATCTCGAATAATATAACTGCGGTAGTCATTTAGGGTGGAAAAGCACAGAATGAGTAACGCAGCAATAAACACGTATCGCTGGGTTGTGAGTAGCTTGCTGGCGATAAGAAAAAGTGCATCGGTGAAAACGACAAAAAGCAAGCTATTGATTATCTGACCGCTAAACTCCAGTTTGAAACTGCTAAATTGATGAAACTTTGCAATCAAAATGGAAAAAAACGGCCAGTCATACATTGATGCTGTGGCTGTAAGTCCCCCATCAATATACGCTTTTGCCATATTCATGTACAAAACACCATCACTGTTGATTAGCTGATCATTGGTGAATGCCAATATGGAAAGTAGAAGACTAAATAACGCCGTAAATAAGCGTAACTGGTTATTATTAAGTTCTGAAAAAAACGAGTTTAGCGATTTCATTTTGTTGTTTTTATTTGTTCAATAACACTTTCAACAGAAAGTTGTTTCATACAGTTATGATGCCCCAGAGGGCAGGTGCGTTTAAAGCATGGGCTACAGTCTATATCAATCTGGATGATATTAGCGTTGTTGGCTAAGGGGGGGGTGAATGAGGGTGACGTTGGACCATAAACCACAACTAATGGCACCTGTAACGCCGCAGCAATGTGCATTAAGCCTGAATCATTGGAAACAACGTAATCTGCAGTCCCTAATAAGTCGATGGCTTCTTCTAACTGTGTCTGACCAGCAAGGCTGATTAAATTATCAGACTTATCCCGACTAAGACTGACGATTTCGTCTGCAGTACTGATATCCGCATTGGAGCCAAGAATTAATACTTGCCATCCGGATTGGAGGAAATAATCAGCTAAAGACGCATAATGGGATGTTGGCCATTGTTTAGCTGGTCCAAATTCGGCGCCCGGACACAGGATAAGCCGTTTTTGTTCACTCGACTGTCTTCTGGGGTTAATCGCTTCGTTGACAGGCTCAGCAATCATCAATGGTGCTTCATAAGCAGGCTTAGTTTTGGACTGCGATGCCGGATGTGCTAGAGCAACAAAACGTTCAACCATCATGGGTAAAGCTTGCTTCTCGAGCTTACGGATATCATTGAGTAATCCATAACGATATTCACCAAGCCATCCAGTTCTTAGCGGTATTTTTGCAAACCAGGGAATAAGTGCCGATTTCCATGAGTTGGGTAAAACAATCGCCTGATCGTAATGTTTATCACGCAAAGAGAGGCCTAATTCTCTACGCATTTTCCAAGCAAAGATACCATGAGATATTGGCATACTGATGGCGTTATTAACTTCAGGCATACGCTGCAACAATGGTCGTGTCCAGTCCATCGCGAGAACATCGATGATAATCGCTGGATCTTGTTGCTTTAACGCAATAAAAAGTGATTGCGCCATGACCATGTCACCCACCCATGAAGGGCCGACGATCAAGATCTTTTTATTGGGGTTCCGTCCCGCCATGACTAATGTAATGTGCTATGAGCGATATAAATAAACACGACACCGAGAGCAATCAAACTGATTTGCTGTAAAGATTCAATAGGTTTGACCTTTTCGTGCAGGCCGGGAATTAAATCGGCAACAGCCACATAAATGAAGCTGGATGCGGCAACCAGCAGAACATAAGGCAGGAAATGCTGCATGCCGGATAACGCAAAGTAACCAATTAACGCGCCGGCTAGTGTGCCTAAACTCGACAAAATATTGTAATAGAGGGCTTTTTTTCGGCTAAATCCACTGTGTAATAAAATGACAAAGTCGCCCAATTCTTGTGGAATTTCATGGGCTGCAATAGCTAAGGCAGTGACAATGCCAAGGTGAACATCAGTCAAAAAGGCAGCAGTGATCAAAATACCATCCACAAAGTTATGAATCGTATCGCCAATCAGGATTAATGGGCCCGCCGATTTATGTTTGTGATTATGGTGGTGACCACCATGATGATCGGGTCTGTCCAGTTCAGGAATATGTTCATGACCATGATGAGTATGACAGTGCCGCCATAACACCATTTTCTCTAGTGCAAAAAAACTAAGTAAACCGAGAAGTAATGTTAAACCGATGGCATGCGCATCAATGGCATACTCATGCTCAATAGCATGTGGAATTAAACCCAAGAAAGAAGCGCCCAGCATCGCGCCTATCGCAAAACTAACGAGATGTGGCACGGCCAGTGTGCGATGTTTTTCAGGCAATAACAAAAACGATGAAGCCACAACAACGCTTAAAAGTCCGCCTACCAGACTAAAAACAATGATCCAGATGAGTAATTCCATAATGATCCAACAAGGCTGAATTAAGCCGCTAATGATACCTTATTTATCGCTGATCCAGATAAGCGAAACCATACGACCGGTCTCTCCATCCCGTCGATAGGAGAAAAAACGGGAAGCGTCAGTCATCGTACAATAATTGCCACCGGATAATTGCGAAACACCATGCTGTCTCAATCTCAGGCGGGCGAGTTGATAGATATCGGCTAAGAAGTGACTGTCATCGCTTTGCTGAAAAGCGACTTCAGCCATCGGATCGTGACTGATAAATGCCTCATAGACATCTAAACCCACTTCGAATTTTTCCGGACCGATGGCAGGCCCCAACCAGGCACAAATCTGTTCTGCAGCAGCATCAAATTGCTCTAAGGTTTTTTCAATAATGCCATCGGCTAAACCTCGCCAGCCTGCATGTATTGCGGCAATTTCAGTACCTGATGCATTACTGAGCAATAGTGGCAGACAGTCAGCGGTCATAATCGCGCAGACGTGATTGGTTTGATTAGCGTAAATCGCATCCGCTTCGATGCCCTCCTGCCAATCCTGACTATTAATTACCTGCGTGCTGTGTGTCTGCTGCAGCCATAGCGGGGAGGCTGGCAGTTTTAGGGTAGAGTTGAGTACCGCGCGGTTTTTTTCCACATTCTCAGGCGTATCGTTAACGTGATTGGCAATATTAAGGCTATCGTATGGGCTAGGGCTGATGCCGCCCTTTCTGGTCGTTGTGTATGCCTGAATATGGTCGGGCATGATCCAGTCTGGCGTAATAAATTCCAGTGTCTTTCTAACCATTCACTGCATCCAGTAAGTAGCTTTGCCAAACCTGAAATAAGTGTTCATCAATGGCGGCACATGATGAACGTGGCTGTAATGTGTAACGAAATGAAGGATCGCCATACAGAGTAGAAGCAAAACCACCCGCTTCTTCTAAAATTAAGTCGCCGGCGGCATAGTCCCAGATTTGCTGACTACCATGCAGATAAATATGTCCACGGCCAGCCGCTAACCAGCATAACTCCAACGCGATAGAGCCCAGATTTCGCTGTGAGGCAAAAGGCCGATCTGCCACGATTTTAGAGGCTAAGGCTGGCGGTAAACGCTTAAAGTCAACAAACGCAATGGTGTTGTCGAGGCTAAGATTAGGTGAGGTCAGACGCAGTGGTTCATCATTCAGCCAAGCGCCCTGACCGCGAATTGCGGTGAAACTCTCATTACGAGAGGGATCCAGTACCATGGCAAAGGTCACTTCACCTTGTTCAATCAAGGCCAGTGAAATAGAGTAAAAAGGCAAGCCTGAAGCAAAGTTGCTGGTACCATCGATAGGATCAAGACACCAGATAGGTTTGCCGGAATCAAATAGCTGTTGCTGCTGTTCAGCAGACATTTCTTCGCCTAGCAAAGCGATATCAGGATGCAAGTCAGCAAGCCGTTTGGTTAATGAGCTTTGCACCGCACTATCCGCTGCAGTGACGATACTACCGTCCTTTTTATAGTCACGGCTGACATTATTGCTATAGGGCAAAAGGGTCGTGGCGGCCACGTCCCTGACAAGTTGCTGAATTTGTTGCCGGTCTATATTCATGCCTTGAGTATAACAGCGAAAAAAGGAATTTGATTCAATCTATCGATGACAATCTGTAAACTGCTAGTCACTTTAGTAGCTTTTTGACTTCAACACCATGCGAATGCCCCGATTTTATACTGAAACATTGCCATCTTCTGAATCAGAATTTGTCTTGCCTGATGACGTGCATCGTCATGCCATTCAGGTGCTGCGTCTGAAACCGGGAGCGAATATCCGTTTGTTTAACGGGCAGGGAATGGAATATGAAGCTGAATTGACGCTTGTTGAAAAGCGACAGTCACGCGTTCGCCTTGGCGAGCCTATAACGACGCAGAAAGAATCACCGCTAGACATTACCCTGCTACAAGGCATTTCTCGTGGTGAACGCATGGATTTTGCCATTCAAAAAGCGGTGGAGCTGGGGGTAAAAAAGATTGTTCCGGTGATTACCGAACGTTGTAATGTGCAGTTAAGTGGTGATCGTGCTGATAAGCGTTTTAATCACTGGACAGGCGTTATGGTCAGTGCTTGCGAGCAGTCTGGACGCAGTTTCCTGCCTGAGTTAACGGCCGTTCAAACCTATTCAACAGTGCTTACTGACTATCAAGATGAGTTGAACTTAGTGTTGGATCCTCTGGCACATAAAGGATTTTCTGAATTGAGCAAACCGAGTTCCCTGACTATGTTAATTGGGCCAGAGGGTGGTTTGTCAGATACTGAAATTGAGCTGGCAAAAAACGCCGGCTATCAAGCTGTACAGTTTGGCCCTCGTATTCTTCGCACAGAAACGGCTGCGGTGGCAGCTTTAGCTGTTGCACAAACATTATGGGGTGATCTGGGATGAATGATAGTGGTTTACTACTGATTATTCTCGGTAGCCTCGCCTGGTTTTGGTGGGACAGTCGTGGCGTGGCTGAACGCGCCACGATAGCCGCAAAATCTTATTGTGCCAATACCGGAGTCGCCTTCTTAAATGATACGGTGTTCTGGCGTAAAATCCGTTTTAAACGTAACCGTCAAGGACGAATACAGTTACAGCGTTATTACTTTTTTGAGTTTGCCAGCGATATGCAGCAGCGCTATCGGGGGGAAGTCATTATGATGGGGAAAAAAGTGGAGTCGATTAGCATGGATGCGTTTCGGGTCGGTTAATCACATCAGAGGATAAACATGTCTAAATTTACGGCATTGGTGGTGGATGATTCTCGCGTTGCCAGAATGACGTTGAGTAAGTTATTACGTGATCACAGCTTCAACAGTGTTGAACTGGGGAGTGCTGAAGAAGCCATACACTGGCTGCAAACTACCGACAAATTGCCTGATCTCATTTTTATGGATGTGATGATGGCAGCAATGGATGGACTCACAGCCACTGCTCAGCTAAAACAGCATTCACAATGGGGACGGATTCCGGTCGTTATTTGTACCGGTAATGAAACCGAAGCCGATCAGAAAAAAGCCTTTGATGCCGGCGCCTCTGCTGTGTTGAGTAAGCCACCTGAGGCAGATAAGGTGGCCGCCATATTAGACGAGATTGAACTCAGGACAATCGATTTACCGGAGATGAGCCTTTCAGCAGATGAGCCACAACAGCTTGATATTGAGGCCATAGTGACTTCGCTTAAAGCTGAGTTGATCAACGATCTTGATATACGCCTGCAACAAATCCAACTGCCGGAAAAGACTACAACGGAATCTCAATTAGGTTCAGCTGACATTACTCAGTTGGTGAAAGAGCTGATGCAACAACAGTTTTCTGATCTGAAACAATCACTGTCCGTGCAATTGAATGAGCTGGTTACGATAACGGCTGAACCAGTTTTACAACAGGCGCTTAAAGAGATGGATTTGAGTTCGAGTATTGATCGGGCTCTGGAGCAGCATGCTGGGAAATGGTTGGATAAACAACAAAATATCGTGCGTGAGTCGGTGTTAAGGCAGCTTAAACACGATTTAAATCCATTGGTAGCAAAAAGTCTGGAACGTTTAGTGAATGAAAAAATCTTGCCGCTTATCCGCAATCAAGTGACAGCGATGAAACAAGAATTTGATAACAGCCATCAAGAACAGTGGACTCAGTTGCATGCACAACTGACGATGCAACGTAATATCAGTATTGGCATCGGTGTCATCGCAATATTAGCTCTGGTGTTTGTGTTTATTTAATGTTGCCCTCTATACGTGAAGCTCAGGCCTATGGCCGTGCTTGTTTAAGCAGTTCAATCAGTCCAGATATCGATATACAGTATCTTCTGTGTCATCTTCTGGACTGTTCTCCAACACGATTATTACTGGATGCCGAAAGCGATCTCACAGAAAGTCAATGGCAACAATTTAAACAATTTATTGAACGCCGAAAGAATGGTGAACCGATAGCTCACATCACAGGTTCGCGAGGGTTTTGGTCGTTGGAGCTTGCTGTAAATAATTCAACACTGATTCCTCGGCCGGATACTGAATTATTAGTCGCAATGGCCTTGGCGAAAGTAGAAGCCGGTATGAAAATTATTGATTTGGGTACAGGTAGCGGGGCCATTGCTTTATCAATCGCAGATGAGCGGCCGGATATCACTATGATTGCCACAGACTTTCATCTGCCTGCAGTGCAATTAGCTCAGGCAAATGCACGTAAACACACATTAAATAATGTACATTTTATGCAGGCTTTCTGGCTGACGGCCTGTCAGCAAAATCAATTTGATATGGTGATATCAAATCCACCCTATATCGAAGCGGATGATCCGCATTTGCAGCAAGGTGATGTGCGATTTGAACCTCTTTCTGCGCTCATTTCTGGCCCGGATGGGCTGGACGATATACGACTTATTACCCAACAGGCGGCAAATTGTTTGCGTCCAAATGGCTGGTTGCTGGTGGAACATGGTTATGATCAGTCTGTGGCTGTACAACAGCTTTTTTCCGCTGCGGGCTTTTCTCATATTTCAGCACACCAGGATTTTGGCGGAAACGACCGGGCCGTGATGGGCCAACTCACGTTATAATGCTGCACTACGCTATTGAGTCTAATCACTGATGAATGACGAACAATTATTACGCTATAGTCGCCATATTTTATTGTCGCAAATGGATATTGAAGGGCAGCAGCGTCTGCTGGACGGCCATGTGATGATCATTGGTTTGGGTGGGTTGGGCGCGCCTGTTTCGATGTATTTAGCAGGCTCTGGTGTGGGGCATTTAACCTTAGTTGATGATGATGTGGTGGAATTAGCTAATCTGCAAAGACAGATTGTTCATACTCATCAAAATATCGGTCGAAAAAAAGTTGAATCGGCGGCCGAACAATTACATGCGTTAAATCCTGATATCAGGATTGATATGATTGATAAACGTCTGGATAAACCAGCTATGCTGGCGGCATCAAGTGATGTGGATGTGATTGTAGACTGTACCGATAATTTTGAGACACGTTTTTTCTTAAACGAAGTCAGCAGAGAAAACAAGATTCCCCTGGTATCAGGTGCAGCGATTCGTTTTGACGGACAAGTGACAGTCTATGATCCACGACAGGCTAATTCGCCATGCTACCGCTGCTTATATGAAGACAAAGGCGAATTACAGGAAACCTGCTCGGAGAGTGGTGTGTTTGCCCCCATGCTTGCGATGATTGGCGGAACCCAGGCCGCGGAAACATTAAAACTACTGGCAAAAATTGGGACACCTTTAACGGGGCGTTTATTACTGCTGGATGGGCTTTCCATGAGTTGGCGAGAAATAAAACTCAGGCCAGATCCAGGCTGCCCGGTTTGCTCCGATAGCCACCACAGAACATAAGCCGATAAGGCATCTCAAACCATTGAGAAAGACAAATAAGTCGAGGATTTGAACACAGATGAGTCAAATGACAAACACCGTTGAATTAGAACGTGCCGCTGATATGGCATTAACTGAAGCCAAAAAGCAGGGGGCCAGTGCTGCTGAAGTGGGCATCAGCCATAGTGAAGGATTATCAGTCACGGTCCGCCAACGTGAAGTCGAAACGCTGGAGCACAATAACGATACTGGTTTGGGCATCACGGTGTATTTCGGACACAGCAAAGCCTCATCGAGCACATCTGACTTAAGTGAAGCGGCTATTGCTGAAGCAGTCAAAGCGGCTTGTAATATTGCTAAACATACCCAGGCAGATGAAGCGGCAGGGCTTGCCGATGCAAATTTAATGGCGACAGCGTTTCCGGAATTATCGCTTTATCACCCTTGGGCAATTGATGTGGATAAAGCCATTGATTTAGCGACATTGTGTGAACAGGCCGGTCTTGATAGCGATAGTCGGATTTCAAACTCAGAAGGCGCCACTGTCTCCAGTCATAGTGGACAACGCGTGTATGCAAACAGCCATGGTTTTATCGGAGCAACACAAAGCAGTCGTCATAGTCTGTCTGCCACGCTGATTGCTCAAGATGAGCGAGGCATGCAGCGTGATTATTGGTATGACATTAAACGCGATGCTAACGATCTGGCCAGTGCCGAGTCGATAGGTTTAAAGGCCGCTGAACGGACGTTATCAAGATTAGGTGCCGGTGAAGTAAAGACGGGTAGTTATCCAGTGATTTTTACTGCGCAAATGGCCCCTTCTTTATTTGGTCAGTTAATCTCTGCTATCCGTGGTGGTGCTTTATACCGTAAAGCGTCTTTTTTGCTGGATAAAAAAGGTGAGCAAATCTTCCCCGAATCTATTCATGTACATGAACAACCCCATATTCTCAAAGCCTTAGGCAGTGCCAGCTTTGATGGAGAAGGTGTTGCCACACAGAATCGTGACATTATTCTTGATGGTGTGTTGCAGGGTTATGTATTGGATAGTTATGCCGCCCGACGTTTGGGCTTGCAAACCACAGGCAACGCTGGCGGTGTCCATAATTTAACCATTGATAGCAGTACTGACGCTGATTTAGCTGCGCTGATAAAGCATATGGATAAGGGCATTATCGTCACGGAAACCATGGGCATGGGCGTCAATATTGTGAGTGGTGACTATTCACAAGGTGCAGCGGGGTTCTGGGTTGAGAACGGTCAAATCCAATATCCGGTTGATGAATTTACCATCGCCAGTAACTTGCAAGATATGTTTATGGGGATTGTGGATGTCGGCAGTGATGTGGATATTCGAGGCAATACCCGTTGCGGTTCAGTGTTGCTCGAAAAAATGATGATTGCTGCCTCTTAAATGGAATTGCAGGTTCTCAATAGAGATTAAGCCACCGTCCGTTTCACTGATAATTCAACGCAGCTAATATGCAGTTCTAATGTTAAACAACGTCTGGTGTTTGTCTAGCTTGTTGCTGGCAGGTATCAATAAAGAGCATGTGTAAAGTAGCTGCTGTTATTCGAGAATAGCAGGACAATTCTTGAATCTAATTGAGAATGTATTGCATTTAGATTTAGTTAAAGGTAAAGTTTCGTTCCTTCTGGCGTGACAACGCGTTTGGTTTATCTTTACTAAATACGAGCAATATGAAAAATAAATTCCCCTCACGACGTCCTGTATTCAATAAATCGGTTCATCCTACGATTACCGCTTTTTTATTATCACTACCACTCACACCGGTTGTTATGGCTGATAATAGTGTTACTGATAACGAAATTGATCTAGATAGTATTAGCGTTGTGGGTGAGAAAGAGAACCAGTTCAATACCGAATATTCATCCTCAAATAAATTCACTGCTCCCTTGTTGGATACACCAAAAACGGTCAACGTTATTCCAAAAGCCGTTATTAGTGAGAAAGGAGTGACTACGCTTGAAGAGGCATTACGAACTGTGCCAGGCATTACTTTTGGCGCTGGTGAGGGTGGTAATCCCTTAGGTGACAGACCCTTTATTCGTGGCATTGATAGTCAGAATAGTATTTCGGTTGACGGTTTACGTGACATTGCAGCTGGTTCACGTGAAATGTTTAACGTAGAACAAGTGGAAGTGATAAAAGGTGCTGATTCAGCATTCAACGGCCGTGCAGGTGCTGGTGGTAGTATCAATATTGCGACCAAGCTTCCAAAAGCCGAAAACTTTAAGCATGCTGAAATTGGTTTAGGCACAGATAATCATTTCCGCAGCACTATTGATGTGAACCAGTTTTTTGATAATGGTGTGGCGTTTCGTTTAAATGCGATGGGGTTAAAAGAAGATATTCCTGGCAGAGAAGGACCAGAGAATAAACGCTGGGGTATTGCACCTTCTGTGACGCTGGGGTTGGACTCACCGACACGAGTGACACTGGCTTGGTATCACCTAGAAACAAATGACATTCCTGATGGCGGCGTACCTTATAACTTGCCTGCTACCTTACCTACTTCAGGATCTGTGACGCTGCATCCAACAACCGGTGGAGACAGAAACAATTGGTATGGTATGACGCATCGTGACTTTCGTGATGAAACCACTGATCAGCTCACCGGTATTGTCGAGCATGATTTAAACTCTGATACCACCATCAAGAATACATTCCGTTTTGCGAAGTCTAAACAAGACTACCTCTGGACACTGCCAGATGACAGTCAAGGCAATGTGGCTGATGGTTTAGTCTGGCGTCGTGGTAATGCTAACTTTAGTAAAACAGAAACCGTACAAAATGCGACTGAGCTGAGCGGAAAATTTGACACCAGTTTCATTCAACATAGCTACACCACAGGGATAGAGTTATCCCATGAAAAATCTGAGGTACAACGTACGGCCGTTACCTTTAACAACGCCTATGTTAATTGTGGTCAAGATGCCATTGATGCTTTTCTGTGTACAAGCCTAAGCAATCCTTCACCGAATGATCCGTGGTTATTTGACTATACCTTGCCAGAGCCGGCTAAATACAGAACAAAAACGGCCTCTGCCTATGTGTTTGATACCATGGAATTATCTCCTCAGTGGTTGCTAAATGGTGGTGTGCGTTTTGACCATTATGACTCGACTTATACCGGGGCTTCAGCGGCTACCGTGTCGCGTATTGATAATTTATGGAACTATCAACTAGGCATCGTCTTCAAGCCAGTAGAGAGCGGCAGTATCTACGCTAACTACTCAACATCAAGCACCCCTGGTAATTCTTTCCTCGGCCAAGGTCGTGAAGCAGGTTCTATTGACCCTAACGGGCGACGTGCACCTACTAATGCGGATCAACTCAAACCAGAAAAGACCCGTGCTTACGAATTAGGCACCAAATGGAATTTTGCAGATGATCGTTTATCGCTTGGTGCTGCAGTATTCCGTAATGAAGTGACAAATGTTCGTATTCAGGATCCAAACGATGCTTCACTGGCTGAAATGGGCGGAGAAAAAGTGGTCAATGGTCTGGAGCTGTCTGCGACAGGACAACTAACACCTAAATGGGATGTGTTTGCCGGTTATACCTATATGGATAGTGAACAAAAAGATCTGGGTTTGAGTGGCGGTGTGCCCGCTGCCGGAACGGGTAAAGCGTTTCCTAATACGCCGCGCCATAGCTTCACTTTATGGACGAGCTATGAAGTCACGCCTAAGCTGACGTCTGGCATTGGCATGATTACGCAAAGTGAAATGGTCGGTGGCTACACCTTTAATGGTGATGCGCTGATTACCAGAGCGGTGCCGGGGTACACACGTTTTGATGGCATGGTGAACTATGCCATCAGTGACAAGCTGGAAGCACAATTAAATGTGTATAACCTGCTTGATAAAGAGTATTACTCATCTTCTTATACGACACATTATGCAACGATCGCAGCGGGTCGTTCTGCGGTGGCTACCTTGAAACTCGATTTCTAAACGCCACATTTAGTTATACTCTCTATAGCTTTGCCATCATCATGATGGCAAAGCTTTTTTGCTATAAGGGTGTCACTTATTATGCTTATTCCTATTAAAGGTCTGTTGAGTTCAGAGGAAGCTGAAAAATGTCGGCAGGCGCTGATGCAAGAGGCATGGAATGATGGGCGACAGACGGCGGGGCATGTCGCCATCAATGTGAAAACTAATTTGCAGTTAAGTCGAGACAGTCAGGTTGCTCAGCAGATTGGCGATCTGATTCTTGACCGCTTGGGGGCTCATCCTCAGTTTATGTCTGCTGTCTTACCCGCGAAAGTATTACCGCCCTTGTTTAATCGTTACGAAAGCGGTGGCGCCTATGGCAACCATGTTGATAACGCTTTGTTAACCCTGCCTAATTCAAGTATTAAATTACGCAGTGATGTGTCTACCACGGTCTTCTTCAGTGAGCCTGAGCAATATGAAGGCGGTGAGCTGGTTATTCAGCATAGTTATGGTGAGGAACGCGTTAAGCTCGCAGCAGGGGATGCTATTGTCTATCCGGCAAATAGTTTGCACCGGGTTGAACCTGTCACCGAAGGCATCCGTCTGGCCGCTTTTTTCTGGTCGCAAAGTTTGGTGGCAAGCAGTGAACAGAGACAGATGTTGTACGAGCTTGATCAAAGCATCCAGACTTTGATCATGGATCATCCTGAAAGTGAGTCGATCGCCTCGTTAACCCATCTTTATCACAATCTGTTACGTCACTGGTCACAGACATAAAGTTGAATGGAACAATCCCCTATGGCTGAGCAAACCACGCATATTCTGCAAGCCGCGTTATCGGCTATCCCGGCCAGTATCAGACGTGCGACTGATTATGAAATCCTGGCAAAAGACTTTATTGCCGATGATATTTGGGCTTATATTCAGGAAGGTGCAGATAAACCCGGTAAGGATCAAATAAACCGCCAGGCATTTGAACGCTGGCAATGGTTGCCTCGTCGTTTACAGTCTATTCATCAGGGCAGTGCTGAAAGTCATTTATTAGGTCAGTTACATGCCTACCCGATGTTGCTTGCACCTATTGCTTATCATGGTTTAGTGCATCCGCAGGGTGAGTTGGCGATGGCGCAAGCTGCAGCAGCATTACAAACAGGCTTGGTAGTCAGCTCTTTAGCCAGCAGACGATTGGAAGATATTGCTGAGACGTTTTATGCCACTGCAGCAGAAATGCAGATTGAAGCTGCCCCGTTATGGTTTCAACTGTATTGGCAAGCGAATATTGAGCAAAATAAACAACTGATTGAACGCGCCGTTAAGGCGGGCTATCAAGCTATCGTCTGGACCGTGGATGCCCAATACAAGCGTTCAGAATTTCAATTACCTGAGGGTGTGACCGCTGTTAATTTAGCGTCACATTCTCAGGAAAAATACACCAGTCATGTGCTGGATAAAGATATTGTGTTTCAATCCAGCCTGGCCCAACAAGAAACAGATTGGACAACGCTGGATTGGATAAAACAACAGACCTCACTGCCTGTGATCGTTAAGGGACTTTTAGCCCCGATTGATGTTTTAACGGCTCAACAAAAAGGCGCTGATGCGGTGGTGATCTCAAATCATGGCAGTCGGGTATTGGTGGATGCGGTCTCCCCTCTAAGTGTTTTGCCAGACATTAAAAAGGCATTAGGTAAAGATGCAATGCCACTGATTGTCGACAGTGGTATTCGCTCTGGTAATGATATTGCTAAAGCGCTGGCATTAGGCGCTGATGCCGTATTATTGGGACGCCCACAATTATATGCGCTTGCGGTTGCAGGCAGCATGGGTGTGGCCCATCTAATACATTTGTATCGTGCCGAGTTAGAAATGACTATGGCACAACTGGGCTGTGATTCTGTTGCTGCGCTTAGCCCTGATTATTTATGGGATGTGCTCCGAAGCAGATGAGTTTGCATACGCTAGCTGAATTAACGGTGTAATGTCAGTCAGTTCAGCGATAGCGAATAATTCACTGAGCTGCTGGCGAATATGTTTTATACGATGGGCTTGCTTACTACGCTGCTGATTCAGTTGTGGTAACAGATCAGTTTGTTTATCAGCTTCCCGACGACTAATTGGGCTGATATAACATTGAAAGGCATAAAATTGCTTAGCGGTGAGTGCCCGCTGTAGAAACCGATCTTTATCGTGTTGTGCAATAAATTGGTGATCAAACATCCATTGCCATTGATCCTGGCTATTTCCAAATCCATATAGCGCTGTATTGAGCGATTCCCCCTCTTTTGCTTGAAAGTTTTTAACTTGCTCATGAAGTTCTGCCAGGTGAACTTCCATCGATAACCAAAAGTTATCCGATTGCTGATGCGCATTATTGAGTTCAGTGCAGCCAACGATATAGATGCGTCTTTGGCCTGATTCATCAGCACCTAAAAATAAAGGAATCGATTCTGCTGTGTCGAGAAGGGAAGGTATGAACAAGCGACTTTCATGGCCTTGAAGGAGATCATCCTGATTTTGTTTCAGTTGTTGCTGGTTGCTGGCAATAACATGATTAAAAAACTGGTCCTGACTCGAGGAGCAGTGTTCATGAATACGTTCAAAGCCGAGTTGATAACGATTTTTCCAACGTTTCTTATTCTTAAGTTGATACGGGATGCGTTGCAAAATGACTTTTTTAGTCTGGCTTTGCCAGCGAGGAAAGTCCACATAAACCACTTTATCCAGGCTTACCTCGATACTGAGTGGTAACGTGACAGATAAACCATGACTTGAAACATCAATACTGGTGGTTTCCCATTGTTGTTCATTGATATGAATGACAACTGGGGTGCGAATTTGATAGCGCTGAACCTGACGTTTAATAATATGACTCAAGGCATAAGGTGTCGGTAAGTCATTTAATTCCCATATAGGAATGTCATAGCATTCGGCTTGAGCCACGATTCCTTTTTGGACATCAGCAATATACGGTGTAAGTGATTGTTGTAAATCAATCAAACGAATGGCGTATTGTGGGCGATTCAGATTATTGGCTAACTGTTGAGCATAGCCTGGCACCTCTTCTTTTAAAGCGCTTATTGAGGTCGTAGACAAGATTTCGTCAATCTGGATCGGACTTCTGAGCATCAGGAACAGCTGTTGATGATTGATTGCGGCATTGTGGAGTAACGCAATGACTTGCTTTTCTGATTTTAATGGCGAGAAACATACCTGTTTTTTACCCATCAAAATCAGTAGTTTTTCATGTTGTTTTTGCTCCGGTGCCGGCAGACTTTCTATCAGCGTACTCAGGCTGGTTTGCCATTGTTGCGTCTGCCATTCTGCTTCTACACCGCAAAAAATAGCCTGATAATCCGGGTAGTCAGCATGTTGTACTTGCCATAATACCGGGTACGCAAGGTGATTGACCCAAAGGCGCCGATAAAAGGCTTTCTGTAAATTGAGTACCTCATACTCGGTATCAATATGCCGTTGCTTGGCTTGCTGCTCAATGAACCCAGACATCCACTGAGTAAATTCAATATCGGTATTTTCCTGGGTCAGGATCAGTGTTGAATAGGCTTCATCGTGCTCCAGCTTTAATATGATGTAGCGCTGAGCAGAGAGGAATGACTGTCGGTGTTTTTCTGATAGTTCACTGAACTCAACACTGACTGAGTCACCCTTGTGCAATGTGTAACTGCGTTTTAACGTGACCCGTATCGCCGTTAGGGAGATATTGACGGTGTGGCCGCTGTATAAAACATCGGCGATACGAAGTTTGACCGGGGTACTCAAGTTGAGTCGCTGTTCTGTGCGGGAGAAATTTTCATCCAATATCAGACGTTGAATGGTTGGTTTATTCGTTTCTACTGATTCTTCAAGTGTATTTGTTTGCTCTAGTTGTTTGATGGTCTTCAATACAGCTTCGTAGACAGCTACTGTGTAGCGCCCCTGAGTGCGATTCATCAGCTGTTTAACCAGCAGATAAGCTCTGTCATCAAGATAGTGGCGACGGCCACCAAACTCGTATGCCTGACACTCACCGCTGACTTTACCCCTTAAATCAATGATTCGCAGACAGTCTTTATTTAGACGCTGTTTCTCTAATCCTTGCAAAAAGGCTTGGTTTTTTTGCTTGAGATCAGCACTTTCAGCCATGACAGTATTACTGAGGCTGGTATTCGGCAGGGGTTTTTGCCTGAATGCTTAAGGCATGAATTTTTGACTTCATCAGTGTATCCACCTGTTCAAAAACGAGGCGATGACGCTTGATGAGGGATAAGCCAGTAAAAGCGTCACTGACAATGAGCAGGTTATAGTGACCGCCACCCGTGTTGCCAGCATGACCTGCGTGTTTATCACTGTCATCCTCAATTTCAATGACTTCAGGGGCGAGTGTTTGCAGTGCAGTTTTGATTTCGTCAATGGTGCTCATGGTAAGACTTTTTTAAAGGGTTTAACGGTGACTTTAGCGTAGACCTCGGCAGCAATATACGGATCATCTGCCGCCCATATTTGTGCTTGTTCCAGACTATCAAACTCAGCCACGACCAGACTGCCACTAAAGCCAGCGTCTCCTGGTGCTTCACTGTCAACAGCAGGATGAGGACCGGCCAGAACTAAACGCCCTTGATCCTGTAAAGCCTGAAGACGTTCTAAATGAGCCGGTCTGGCAGCAAGACGTTTGCTCAGACTGTCTGGATGATCTTCGCTGATAATGGCGTATAACATAGTTTCACAATTCCTATTTCTTCACTTCTACAGCGTGTTTTGCCAGATAAATTGACTGCGCCACAACAAAAACAACGGTCAGCCCCAGCATGCCAAATAATTTGAAGTTGACCCAGGTGGCTTCATCAAAATTGAAAGCGACGTAAAGGTTAACCAAGCCGGATAAGACAAAAAAAGCGACCCAGGCTAGATTTAAACGAGTCCATATTTTGGGCGGCAGTTGAATATGATCCGCCATCATTCGTTCTAAAAGGGATTTATCCGTGAACAGATAAGCGCCAATAAAGACTAATGCGAATAACCAGTTGACCGCTGTCGGTTTCCACTTAATAAAATCTGGATTGTGTAACCACAATGTCAGCCCACCCAATACCAAAACTAAGGCCAGGGTAATTAAATGCGCACGTTCCACTTTTCTGAACAGCAACCAAGTAATACACACCTGTAATAAGCTGACCACAATCATGACTGCTGTGGCGACATAAATGCCTTCTAATTGGTAGGTAACACCATTAAATGTGTAGTCTCCGCCGCCAAACTTGTAAGCCACAAAAAATAATACGATGGGGAGGAAATCGAAGAATAATTTCATTTCGTTTTTTCACTTCAAGCAGGATGACTGCATTCTATCGTAAAATACTACTTATGACTCAGTTTGACTTACATACCCATTCCACTGCCTCTGATGGCTCGCTGTCGCCCGAAACCTTAGTGGCTCGTGCTAAACAACAGGGCGTCACGCACCTTGCGTTGACCGACCATGATGGAACAGAGGGCATAAGACAGGCTATGGCAGAGGCTCAGTTGCAGAATGTGGTTTTGATTCCCGGCGTGGAAATTTCCGTCAGCTGGCATGGTGGCACAGTTCATATCGTGGGACTGCAGATCGATATCGATAATGAAGTTTTGCAACAAGGTTTATCAGCATTGCGAGATTATCGCCGTCAGCGTGCGATAGATATTGCGACCCGCTTAGATAAAGCCGGCATTCCTGGTGCTTATGAAGGCGCCAGCCAATATGCCTCTGAAACGATGCTTGGCCGGGTGCATTTTGCCCGCTTTTTAGTCGAAAAAGGCTACGCAAAAGATATGAAAGATGTCTTTAAGCGTTTTCTGGTTCGTAATAAACCAGGTTATGTCACAGGACATTGGGCCAGCCTTGAAGATACCGTCAACTGGATCACCGGCGCGGGCGGGCAGGCCGTTATTGCTCATCCGGCACGTTACAAAATGACCTCAACAAAACGCCGGAAACTGGTGGCAGAATTCAAAGCATTGGGTGGTTCCGGAATCGAGGTTGCCTCTGGTGCGCAGCATCCAGAGGAAGTCAGAACAATGGCAAGGTTGGCAACCGAATTTGATTTGTTAGCTTCAGCAGGTTCAGACTTCCATAGCCCTGATAATAGCTATACTGAACTAGGTAAAATGACGGCATTGCCGCCAAATGTGACACCCATCTGGTCGACATGGGTGAATTAAGCCCTTAATCTTTAGAAGTGTGATTTTTATATGAGCCAGTTTTTTCAAATACATCCAGACAACCCTCAGGTAAGACTGATCAAACAGGCTTGCGAAATTATTCGGCGTGGTGGGCTGATTGTGTATCCAACGGATTCAGGTTATGCATTGGGCTGTCAGATTGGTGATAACGATGCAATGGAACGTCTGCGTCGAATTCGTCAGTTAGATGCCGATCATAACTTCACCTTGGTGTGTCGTGATTTATCAGAACTCTCGACCTATGCGAAATTCAATAATGCGGTTTTTCGTTTATTAAAAGCCTATACGCCAGGGCCATATACCTTTGTTCTACCGGCGACCAAAGAAGTGCCTCGTAAGTTACAGCACCCCAAACGTAAAACCATTGGTTTACGTATTCCGGAGCACTCGATTGCGTTGGCACTGCTGGAAGAACTGAATGAACCGTTAATGAGTTCAACCCTGATTTTGCCGGGCGATGATATGCCCATGACGGATGCCGAAGATATTGTCGATGCCATTGGCAAACACGTTGATTTAATTATTGATGGTGGTGCCTGCGGTGCCGAGCCAACCACCGTGGTTGAATTTGTCGATGACTTACCTGAAGTCACCCGACATGGTATGGGAGATACAACCCCATTCGAGAGTTAAGCAGATGTGGGTAACGCTTATTCTCTTATTGATCTTTTTTGCCGTCTGTCTATCTCAGTCACGCGCTGACTGGGGTGGTATTCATGTGAATTGGCTGGATGGTTTTACCCGTATCCTTTGTAAAGTGTTACATCGCCATCCCGGTCTGGTGTTACCTTTGCCTGATCATGGCCCTGCGATTGTTGCTGCTAATCATGTTTCTGGCCTCGATCCCCTATTATTAATTGCGGCTAGCCGTCGACCATTACGGTTTTTAATTGCGGCTGAAGAATATCATCGGCCTGTACTTCACTGCATTTTCAAAGCCGCTGGTTGTATTCCTGTTGATCGCCAAGGCCGGGCAGAACAAGCCCTTCGTGCAGCCAGACGCGCTTTGGAACAGGGAGAAATCATTGCCTTATTTCCGCATGGCAAAATTCATTTAGATAGCGATCCTCCAAGGCCAATAAAAGCAGGTGTCATTCGCCTAGCAATATGGACAAAAACACCAATTTATCCGGTGCGACTGGATGGGGTGACAGCACAGGGACAGGTGTTACTCGCGCCCTTTGTTCCCAGCCATGTTCAGATCCGTGTTGGCAAACCTTTATCACCTTTGCAGGAAATCGATGTGCTTAAAGCTGAATTAACAAGCTATATCGAAACGCTGCAAAAACATCCGCATTAGCTCTCTTGATTTTTATCGAGGCTTACCCCATTTCTGTATTAACTTACTTTTTCAGGGGAAATACCTCGTATGCAAATAGATAAATTAACCAGTAAATTCCAGGAAGCGCTCGCGGCTGCCCAAAGTATGGCTGTGGGGCAAGATCATCAGTTCATCGAACCCGTGCATTTAATGCTGGCTTTACTGCAACAACAAAATGGCAGTGTGAAACCCATTCTGGCTCAGAGTGGTGTTAATGTTGCGGCTTATCAAGCTGATTTAGACCAGCAGTTATCACGACTGGCTCAGGTTGAAGGTGGTAATGGTGATATCCATGTTTCACAAGATTTAAGCCGATTATTGAATCAAACGGATAAGCTGGCACAGCAACGTCAGGATCAATATATTTCCAGTGAACTGTTTGTATTGGCGCTGGCTGAAGATAAAAACCAGCATGGTGAATTACTTCGCAAACATGGCGGTAACAAAACAGCGATTAATACCGCTATTGATAAAATTCGTGGAGGGGAGCGAGTGACCGATCCAAACGCAGAAGAGCAACGTCAGGCTCTGGAAAAATACACGATTGATCTAACAGCAAGAGCTGAAGCGGGCAAATTAGATCCGGTGATTGGTCGTGATGATGAAATCCGTCGTACCATTCAGGTCTTGCAGCGTCGTACCAAAAATAATCCTGTCCTTATCGGTGAACCCGGGGTGGGTAAAACCGCGATTGTTGAAGGGTTGGCACAGCGTATCGTCAATGGCGAAGTACCTGATGGTATGAAAAACAAACGGGTTTTAGCATTGGACATGGGCTCATTGATTGCCGGTGCTAAATTCCGTGGTGAATTTGAAGAACGCTTGAAAGCAGTGTTGAATGATCTATCGAAACAAGAAGGTCAGATCATTCTGTTTATTGATGAAATACATACCATGGTCGGGGCCGGTAAAGCGGAAGGCGCGATGGATGCCGGAAATATGCTCAAACCTGCGCTGGCACGCGGTGAGCTTCACTGTATCGGTGCCACAACTTTAAATGAGTATCGGCAATATGTAGAAAAAGATGCTGCGTTGGAACGTCGTTTCCAAAAAGTGATTGTCGGCGAGCCTACGGTGGAATCGACGATTGCGATCTTACGTGGTCTGGCTGAGCGTTATGAAGTGCATCACGGTGTGGACATTACTGATCCAGCGATTGTCGCGGCTGCCACTTTGTCTAACCGTTACATTACAGACCGTAAGCTACCAGATAAAGCGATTGACCTTATTGATGAAGCGGCGAGTCGTATTCGTATGGAAATTGACTCTAAGCCAGAGGTCTTAGATCGTCTTGAACGTCGTTTGATTCAATTAAAAATTGAACGTATGGCGCTGAAAAAACAAAGTGATGATGCCTCTAAAAAACGGCTTGAAACGCTCGAAACTGAGATGAAAAAACTGGCCAGAGAATATACCGATCTGGAAGAAGTCTGGAAGTCTGAGAAAGCATCGTTACATGGTAGTCAGCATGTGAAAGAAGAGCTGGAAAAAGCGCGTCTGGAACTGGATGCTGCCAATCGCAGTGCCGATTATGAAAAAATGGCCAAATTGCAGTATGGACGTATTCCAGAGCTGGAAAAACAGTTGAAACTGGCTACAGAAGCCGAAATGCAGGAATTCACTTTACTGCGTAATAAAGTCGGTGAAGAGGAAATTGCTGAAGTTGTGTCCAAATGGACGGGTATTCCTGTATCAAAAATGCTGGAAGGTGAGCGCGACAAACTGCTGAAAATGGACGACGCTTTACACGAAACCGTGATTGGTCAGGATGAGGCGGTCAGTTCAGTGGCTAATGCGATTCGTCGAAGCCGGGCAGGGTTATCTGATCCTCACCGTCCTAATGGATCATTCTTGTTTTTAGGGCCAACCGGGGTCGGTAAAACCGAGTTATGTAAATCGTTGGCTAACTTCCTGTTTGATACACAGGATGCGATGATTCGCATTGATATGTCAGAGTTTATGGAAAAACACTCGGTTGCACGTCTGGTTGGTGCGCCTCCTGGCTATGTGGGTTACGAGGAAGGTGGTTATCTGACAGAAGCCGTCAGACGTAAACCCTATTCAGTCATTTTGTTGGATGAAGTGGAAAAAGCCCATCCGGATGTCTTTAATATCTTGCTTCAGGTACTGGATGATGGCCGTTTGACCGATGGACAGGGACGCACAGTGGATTTCCGCAATACCGTTATTGTGATGACGTCTAATCTCGGCTCCAGTGTCATTCAGGAGATGGCAGGCGAAGAAAACTATGATGCAATGAAAGCGGCAGTGATGGAGATTGTGTCACAGCATTTTCGTCCGGAGTTTATTAACCGTGTGGATGATGTGGTGGTGTTCCATCCATTACAACAAGCACAAATCCGTGCAATTGCCGAGATTCAGTTATCACATCTGCGTGCAAGATTGGCTGAACGTGATATGAAACTGATGTTATCCGATGAGGCATTGGACTTGATTGCCTCGGAAGGCTTTGATCCAGTGTATGGGGCAAGACCACTGAAACGGGTGATTCAGCATGAGATTGAAAATCCTCTGGCGCAGGATTTATTGTCAGGTAAGTTCTCAGCTGGTGACACTGTCAACATTGAAGTTGAAGCGGACAAGCTGGTGTTCAAAGAGCTGAAACTTCACTAAAACTCGGGTAAAAAAAAGAAGGGAGAAAACCTTAGTTTATCTCCCTTCACCAAGGGGTAATCTACCAGGCTTTATAAGGTAAAAATTTACCGTTCATTGTCACGACAACACGATCACCTTTGGGGTCGTGTTCTCGTTCTACAGACATATTAAAATCAATGGCACTCATAATGCCGTCACCAAACTTTTCCTGAATGACTTCTTTCAGGGTGGGGCCATATACCCCAACAATTTCATACAGACGATAAATCAACGGATCTTTAGGCACACTCTCATCCCAATTTTTGATAGGGTACGCCTCAAGAGCTGTTTTGACTTCTGCTGGTAACTCCAGAAGTTCGCATAAAGCATGGGCTTTTTCCGCTGGCATGCTATTCATCCCCAGACAAGCTGAGGTGGTCCAGACTGTAGACATGCCGATGACTTCGGCAATCTTTTCCCACTGTAACTGCTTATTTTCTTTCGCCACCATAATGGCTTGTGTCATTTCCAGCTTATTCATTATGTTCCTCGCGTTTTTTGACGTTAATTAATTTTCAGTAGGTGAAGATTAATTTGCCGCCACTTTGTTATCGGGCTTAATCACACGGCTACGGGTTGGGCCTGGTTTTAGATGTGTGGCATAGAGCACCATGCCAGTTAACAGTAGACCGCCAACTAAATTGCCTAAAATAACGGGGATTTCATTCCAGATTAACCAGTCAGCAATGGTGATAGGAGCGCCCATCATCATGCCAAGTGGGAATAAATACATATTCACTACAGCATGCTCAAACACCAGACCAAAGAATATAAGAATGGGCATCCACATCGCGATAACTTTACCGATCACATCTTTTGACAGCATGGCACCGACCACACCTACAGATACCATCCAGTTACATAAAATGCCTTTAACAAATACCGTTAACCAACCTGCGGCTCCATGTTCAGCAAAGCCGAGGGTTCTGGCTTCAGCTGCTTTGGCAATGGCTTGTCCAGCCGCACCGGGCTCCGTGGTAAATGCAAAAGTCCAGGCAATGCCGATCAAAACTGCCGTTGTTAAAGCGCCCAGTAAATTACCCAGAGCAACTAGGCCCCAGTTTTTAAGCAAACCATTGAATGTCGCCCCTGGCCGTTTATCAAATAAGGCCAGAGGCACCAGAGCAAATACACCGGTTAATAAATCAAAGCCTAATAAATTAAGTATGCAAAATCCGACGGGAAAGATTAAGGCGCCGACAATCGGAATACCGGTTTGGACGGCAGCCGTGACGGCAAGAGCCACAGCAATAGCTAAAATGGCGCCAGCCATAAATGAACGTATTAATACATCACGGGTGGCCATAAATAATTTTGACTCACCCGCATCGACCATTGTTTTTACAAACTCACCTGGGCTTATATAAGACATAACCGCTACTTCTCCACACAATCACGATGATAAAAAGATAAGACTAAATTGGCATTTATTATGCCAATTTTAAAATTAATTATTTATCAATTGGTTATGGGCTTTTTGGAGGAGGGGGGTGATATGTTTTTGCACCATATTGAATGTTTTGATCCTGTATGGTGCAGTAAGACATATAGTCGTGATGCCGTTTAATGTGTTCCGGATAACAAGTCTTGTTGGGGTTTGCCGATATAAAAACCTTGTGCAAAGTCGACGCCGTAGTTCCGCAGGATAGTAAGAATGGCTTCGTTTTCGACAAATTCAGCAATGGTCTTACGGCCTAAGCCTTTGGCGACATCTATCAGTGCCTTAACAAACAGCTGATCATCTGCATTGATATCCAGATTTTTGATGAAAATACCATCAATCTTGATAATGTCGATAGGTAATTCCCGCATATAGTTGAATGAAGCAAAACCAACACCAAAGTCATCCAATGAAAAACGACAGCCCAGCGATTTTATAGCTGTCATCATCAGTTTTGCCTGATACAGATTGGCAACCGCAACAGTTTCAGTGACTTCGAAAATTAAGGCACTAGGATCGACATCAAAGCGCTTAATTAATTTTTTAAGGTATGGCAATAAAACGGGTGTATCAACAACCGCGCCGGACAGGTTGATAGCAAACTCGACCTTTGAGCCTTGTTTCTGTAATTCACCTAATTTTTTTATGCTGTGGTGCAGTACGTAATGATCGATACTTTGGATCAGTCCAACTTCTTCAGCAATCTCGATAAACTTACCTGGTAATGTGATTTCCTGGGTATCAGGGTTTCGCATCCTGACCAACACTTCATAATGCTGGATTTCATGATTGCTCAGGTTAAGAATGGGTTGGAAATATAAAACAAATAGATGATTCTCCAAGGCTTCTTCGATTTTCTGTTTCCAGTAAACCCTTTTTTGTAGCTGTTCACGGCTTTGATCATCGAGCGAAAAAATATGATAACGACCTTTGCCGTTAGCTTTAGCCCGATACATGGCTAAATCCGCAAAGCCCATCAGCTCGTTGGTTGTTGCATCTTGTAGAGGATAATTGACGATACCGATGCTGGCGGAGATTGTATGACGCACAGATGCATAGTTCAGATGAATGGTTGAAAGCTCAGCCAGTATCTTTTCCGAGAGTGTAATCGCACCGGCCTCGTCACTTTCTGGCATGATGACGGCGAACTCGTCACCACTTAAACGTGCAACAAAGTCAGTAAAACGGGTGATTCTATTGAGCGCCTTTGCAACTAGCTTGAGTGCTTCGTCACCAGCTCGGTGACCGCTGGTATCATTAATATCTTTAAAACGGTCGAGATCCAATAACAAAAGTGTGCTGTTATGCTGATAGCGAATCGCCGTTTGCAATGATTTTTCAAACTCTTCAGTAAATTTTCTTCTATTACATAAATCGGTTAATGGATCATGTTCAGCCATCCATACGATACGTTTTTCTGCTGCTCGAGTTTGAGTGTTATCCAGGCCTACAGAGAGGATCATGGTTTCTTCATTATTCCTTTCAACGCGTGAATGAAACCAGGAAATTTGTTTTAAGCTACCTGCTTTATCAACAAGTTCGGCTTCTTGCTGGGCGATCTGAATATTACCAATTAACAGTTCTTTCAGAATATTATTAGTTTCAGACCAATGACCAGGAGGGTAGAAGCGAGCCACATCAGAGCCTTCCACTTCTTCACGACTAAACCCCGTTAACTGCTCTCCATAATGGTTGAACAAGTGAATTACCTGCTTATCATCGGATGTCATAACGATCATCTGTGCCGTATCAACAAGTTGAGTGATGAAGTCGCGTTCGTTCTTTAGTGCTTGATGTGCTCTAAAAACAGCTTTATTGCGCTGAGAAACTTTGTCTTCCAGAGCCTCAAGCATCGTTGCCAGATTACATAGTTCCTGTTTCAGATTGACAATGGCATGGTCTGAATTATTTTCATTAACAGACTCGCATTGTTCGCGGGCCTCAATAAATTTTTTACTGGCAACCAAAGGAACGGAGAGGGTGAGTTGACCTATGTCATCGAAGCTCGATTGAATCGAACGAGTGAGGTAACGTGACAGTAATAGGATAAGAAATAAATAACAAACAGAGCTTATTGTCGCTGCAATCCATTTGATATGTGAGACAGTCGGGAAAAGATAAGGTATCAAAAAGAATGCGCTAACAGCGATAGCAGCAGATAAAACACTGCCTGCCAGAATGCGGTTTCTGGTGATGATAACCGTGTTTGAATGTTTGGTATCTCTCATAGTGACAGCTTATTCATTGTGTGCATCCTTTCAGGCTAGCTATCTGAAACCTTTCGACATAGCCAGTCTAATACAGCAGCCGGCAGCAGTCTCTTACTATATGCAAAAAGATAAGTAGGAAAAGTGACGTAGTAACGCCTTTTGGGGTTTTTTGCCTCAAGCGCATGGATACATTTTTTAACAACGGCATCTGCAGGTAGAGTAAAGGGCGCTGCTGGGCCTTTTTTCTTGAGCCTGGCTTCCATCGCTTGATAGGTTTCGCGATGGGCACTGTTTGTTTTATTAATGTGCTGAAGATACTTCGCGTAGGCGTTATCACGAAACCGGCTGGTTATCGGGCCAGGTTCAATTAAACTGACATCGATATTCGTGCCATGAAGCTCTATTCTTAGCGTATCAGCCAAGCCTTCTATAGCGAATTTACTGGCGTTGTATGCACCACGGTAAGCCAAGGCAACTAGCCCCAATACCGAGCTATTATAAATAATGCGTCCATAACCCTGACGCCGCATATGTGCGATAGCGAGGTTAGTAAGCTGTTGTGTACCAAATACATTTGTTTCAAATTGTTCTTTTAAGGCCGTTCGCGATAAGTCCTCAATGGCACCAGGCTGTCCAAAAGCGGCATTATTAAACAGTCCGTCTAATTGATTATTGAGATAGATTAATGCTTGCTGAAAACCTGTGCTAACACTGTTTTCATTCGCCAAATCCATGATGATGGTGTAAATACCATGTTGCTCAAGTGATGTTTTATCGCTGTCATTACGGACGGTGGCGACGACTTTATAACCACGCTGATGTAATGTGATTGCAGCACATAAACCAATGCCACTTGAGCAACCTGTGATAAGACATGTTTTCATTTGATTAATTTATCTTTCCTAAACTATTTGTCACTTTATCGGATGTAGGGGTAAATGTTTAAGTATATTGTCCGATATGCTATATATTCCTTTGATACTTAACCTTGGGACACTATGCAGACGCAAGAAATAACGGATATTGATTACCAACGCTTTAAGCGATTCTTGGAAGATGCCTGCGGCATTCTTCTCGGGGATGGCAAGCAATATCTCATTGTTAGCAGGCTGACAAGACTGCTCCGTGATGAAAATATCGCTAGTCTGTCGAATTTAATTTCAGCTGTTGAGCGAGGACAGCCTCATCATCTGCGTGATGCCGTTATTGATGCGATGACTACTAACGAAACTTCCTGGTTTCGTGATGTTCAGCCATTTGAAACATTAGGTCAGGTCATTTTTCCAGAATTAGACAAACTGCGTAGTAGCTCACTCAGAATCTGGTCAGCGGCATGTTCATCCGGTCAGGAACCTTACACCATCAGCATGATGTTAAGTGAGTACTGCCGTAAATTCCCATCTAACAGAATCGCTTCCAGTCAGATTATCGCAACAGATATTTCAAGCTCAATGCTGGTGCAGGCAAAAAAAGCTGAATATGAAGATGTGGCGGTTGGGCGGGGCTTATCCGATCAGCGTCGTCAGCAATTTTTCACTAAACAGGGTGATCGTTGGCGTGTGATAGATGAGGTCAAACAACGGGTTAGTTTCAGACCTCAGAACCTGCTGCAAAGCTTTGGTACATTAGGCAAATTCGATATTATTTTTTGCCGAAATGTACTGATTTATTTTTCTGCTGATCGAAAAAAAGACATTCTGCAACGGATGGCACAATCGTTAAATAAAGGCGGCTATTTGTTCCTCGGGGCATCAGAAACGATCAGTGGTTATACCGATGCCTTTGATCTTGTTCGCACACCACACAGTACGGTTTATCGCAAAAAAGATTAGTGCGGATCGTGTTCAATTTTCTTGACTGGTGGTGTCGTCTCAGCCGGAGTTGACCCAACAGGATTGCTCTCAGTCGGTTTTGTTAGTCCCAGCCATGCGCCAACTTTCTGAAAAATCGCTTTCAGTAAGCGCCACAATCTTGGTAAAAGCCAAATCATCAAAACAACAAACACCACCAGTGCGATCAAAAATAATACCGGATGGTGAAGCGCAGTCCATAATCCAGCAATAACTAATAAGTCTTCGCTGATGGATGCTCCCCAGTTAGTAACAGGCTCAGGAGAGGTATTGATCAATAAGCGACTGCCTGCCTTAGTGGCATGGCTGCCGGCGGCCAGTGTACCTCCTAACAACGCTGCGGTTAATTCCACTGCCGGGCTGACATCGCCTACCGCGCCTGCAGCTAACATCGCACCTGCTGGAATTCTGATAAAGGTATGCATGGTATCCCAGCCGGAATCGACGCCCGGAATCTTATCAGCAAAAAATTCAACACAGTACATAAAGCCTGCTGCCGCCATCACCATGGGATCGGTGAGCAGCTGGAGTTCATCAGGCAATACAATATTGCCGGTCATGCCCATATAGCCGAGCATAAAAACGGTCGCGTAGAGATTGAGCCCACTAGCCCATGCCGCCCCCATACTGAGTGCAATGATATTGACTGCTTCCATTGATTGCTCTCCATTTTGTTATAGTGATGACTTACTTAAGCCATAGGGATTTGAGTTGATGATAACCCGAACTGAATTTCTCGCCTACATCAATCAGGTTTTGGAACCTGAACGTTTTAATGATTACTGTCCCAATGGTCTTCAGGTGGAAGGTCGGGAAGATATTACGACGCTGGTTACTGGCGTGACAGCATCAGAAGCCTTGCTTGAAGAAGCGATTGAGTTAAATGCTGATGCGATATTGGTTCATCATGGTTATTTCTGGCGTGGAGAAGATGCCCGCATAATCGGCATGAAACAGCGCAGATTAAGATTGTTACTGGAAAATGACATTAATTTAATCGCCTATCATCTACCATTGGATGCGCATCCGACGCTGGGCAATAATGCACAACTGGCTGAGTTGTTAGGCATCGAAGTCGATGGGCGGATTTCAGGCATGGGAGAGCCTGCAATAGGCTTATGTGGTAGTTTGCCGGAGCCCTTATCGTTATCTGCATTCAGCAGTCATGTTAGGCAAAAATTGAAACGTGATCCCCTAGTTATACAGGGACATGATCGACCCATTACCACTGTTGGCTGGTGCACGGGTGCCGCTCAGGGGTATCTACAGTATGCTGCTGAGCTTGGCTTGGATTTGTACATTAGCGGTGAGATTTCTGAACCAACTGTACATATGGCACGTGAATTAGGCATTAACTATATGGCTGCCGGCCATCACGCGACAGAGCGATATGGGGTGAAAGCCATGGGAGAAATGTTGGCAGAACAGTTTGATATCGTTCATCATTTTATCGATATAGATAATCCGGTTTAGGTACTTATGTTGAATTCCGTCTTAAATACATATCAGCGACAATGCCATCGTGTTAAACGCTTTTTTGACCACACATTATGGGAAGACCTGCCTGAGGATACTTCACCCCTATGGCGATTCTGGGTTAATGCGATTCGCGTGACTTACATTATGGTTCGGGAGTTGGCGACGGGTGAGCTGAATTTGCGTGCTATGAGCTTGGTATTTACAACCATTCTTTCTTTGGTGCCTCTCATTGCCGTTGCGTTTTCCGTTTTAAAAGCCTTTGGTGTGCATAATCAAATGGAGCCCATGCTATTAAGCCTATTGGAACCATTGGGCGATCGTGGTCCGGAAATTACCGAAAATATTATTGGTTTTGTACAGAATGTGAAGGTCGGTGTTCTGGGATCTATCGGTGTTGCTATGTTGTTCTACACCATCATCGCACTGGTTCAGAAAATTGAGAATGCGTTCAATTTTGTTTGGCGCGTAAAGCGTTCGCGCTCATTAGCTCGACGTTTTACCGACTATCTTAGTGTTGTAATGATTGGACCAGTGTTGATTTTTTCTGCACTTGGACTGGTAGCAACCGTTGTTAATCATGAATTTGTAAAACAATTAAGCAGTATCGAGCCATTTGGCACTTTGTTGGTTATTGGTACTAAGCTATTACCATATTTAATGATTATTACGGCATTTACGTTTTTATATAAATTTATTCCGAATACAAAGGTAAAATTCAGCCCGGCATTGATTGGGGCATCGGTTGCTGGTGCATTATGGATTGGTGTGGGCACGGTGTTTGCGAAATTTGTGGCTTCCTCGTCTAACTACACGGCGATCTATTCGAGCTTTGCGATTTTGTTTTTCTTTATGATTTGGCTGTATCTGGCTTGGTTTATTTTGTTAACGGGTTCTCAGGTTGCGTTTTATCTGCAGCATCCTAAGTTAGTCAGATTAGCGGGGAAACCATTAACGTTAAGTCCACGTTTACGTGAGCGTGAAGGATTGTGGCTGATGACGGTGATTGCAAGACGATTTTGCCAAAACTTGCCACCACTCACCATACAGCATCTGGAAGAGCAAACGGGATTGACCAATAATGCCTTACAGGACTTACTCAGTAGTCTTGAGAAAGGTGGGTTTCTTGTTGAAGTGGCTGGTGATGAAACTCGATATGTACCTTCATCTGATGTTGCCACCATTAAGGTGGCCGCTTTATTAAATTGTTTACGTACGGCGGAAGAGAATAGTGCCTATCACGTCAAAGGTGTGCTGGATAAAGATGTGAATAAGTTACTGAAAGACATTGGTGATGCCCAGGCTGAGGTATTAGGTGATTTAACGTTGCGTGAGCTTGCTATGAGGAAAGAGGGAGAATGAGCAACGTCTCATCATTAAATGGTAAGAAGGTTGTTATTGGTGTCACCGGTAGCATTGCCGCTTATAAAGCAGCAGATTTAATTCGACGCCTGAAAGATTATGGCGCCGAGGTGCGTGTCATGATGACAACGGGCGCGGCTGAATTTATTACTCCGCTGACATTACAGACCCTAAGTGGTCACCCTGTGGCGATGACCTTGTTAGACGCCGACGAAGAGTCAGCAATGGGACATATTGCATTGGCCCGCTGGGCTGATTGGATTCTGATTGCCCCGGCCACGGCGGATTGTCTTTCCAGACTGGTTTCTGGTCGTGCTGATGATATTCTTGCAGCCGTTTGCTTGGCAACCGAAGCGCCGATTGCCATCGCCCCGGCAATGAATAACAAAATGTGGTCAAACCCAGCAACGCAGAGCAATTTAGCATTATTAAAACAACGTGGCGTCAGTGTGATTGGTCCAGCCAGCGGTGATCAAGCCTGTGGCGAACAAGGCGAGGGACGGCTTTTGGAACCATTAGACATTGTCTATGAATTAGACCGTTTAATGGTACCGGGACTGTTGGCTGGAAAGCAGGTGGTAATTACTGCTGGCCCAACCTATGAGCCGATTGATCCTGTGAGATTTATTGGTAACCGTAGCTCTGGAAAAATGGGCTTTGCTATCGCGCAGGCTGCTAGGGAAGCTGGGGCGAAAGTGACTATTATCTCCGGGCCGGTTCAATTAACTACACCTACAACGGTAAGACGTATCAATGTAGAAACGACAGAAGAAATGGCCTTAGCGGTTGAGGATAGTCTCGAAGCGTGTGATATTTTTATCAGTTGTGCGGCTGTTTCTGATTATCGACCCACTCAGGTTCAGCAAGAAAAAATTAAAAAAAACTCAGAGCAGTCGATACAGATAGAACTTGAACCGACGATAGACATTGTGTCTACTGTGACAAATCGACACAATAAGCCATCATTTGTCGTAGGATTTGCAGCAGAAACACACAATTTAACGGAATATGCAAAATCCAAGTTAGCACGAAAAAAACTCGATATGATTGCGGCTAATTTGGTTGGAGAAAATCAGGGGTTTGCTGTTGATGATAATGCGTTGCATATTATCTGGACCGACGGCGAGCAAACATTGCCACTGATGCCTAAAACGCAGCTGGCGAGAGAACTAATGACATTAATAATAAAAAGATTCTATGCAAAAAATTCAATTAAAAATTCTTGATCCAAGACTGGGTGACAGCATTGCTCTTCCTGATTACGCAACGTCAGGTTCTGCCGGGTTAGATTTGCGAGCCTGCCTTGATGAGCCCGTCACGCTGGCGCCTGGTGAAACCGTATTAATTCCTACTGGCCTTGCTATTCACATTGATGATGCCACGCTGGCTGCTGTGCTGCTGCCACGATCAGGATTAGGCCATAAGCATGGGATTGTGTTGGGAAACCTGGTTGGATTGATAGACAGCGACTACCAAGGCCAGGTATTTGTTTCATGCTGGAACCGTGGCACAGATAAATTTGAAATCAGTGTGGGAGAACGTATTGCGCAGATGGTTTTTGTTCCCGTGGTGCAGGTGGGGTTTGAGAAGGTTGATGAGTTCACCTCGTCGGAGCGTGGAGCCGGTGGTTTTGGACATACTGGACGTCAGTAGTAGTCAGAGGGGATTGGCATGGCCATGATGGAAAAGCTGGGAAGCAGGTTTGTTAGTGTTCTTTTGCTATTGATTATGCTTTTAGGCGTCAGTGCTGCAGTTGTTTTCATCAATTCGCAGGCCAATACTACTGAACAAAATAATCAGCGTGAGAAGAGTCAACAAATTGTTAATGCTGTCATAGCGAGCTATCAGCAACAAATTAAAGAATGGCAGCAAACCGCACTTAGCCTTGCCGAGTTAACTGAAACAAAGCAGCTCGCTAACACCAAGAATATTTACGATGTTGATGATTGGAAAAATCTCGCCAGCCGTTTTTTTCCTTCAGCTAAGGCCATCTGTTTAATCACCAGAGAATATGATGCGCCAACAAATGAAGGGTGTTTGCCCATTTCTTACGTATCACTGAAAAGTTTGAGACAACTGACTACGCAGACGCAAGCTGATGTTGCGATGATTATGCAAGATGGAAAAGCCGATCATATTTTGCTGGCGGCGAGAGTGCCTCTTGATGATAAGCAGCAATATGCAGCTGTTGCGATTGCTTTGAAACCAACTGATATTCAACTGATTAACCCAGGGCTGGTACCTGACGCATATATCGAGATCAGCCAAGGGGATTTACCAACAGGCCTTCTCACCACAATAGGTGACAGTCAATACAAACAAGCCGACCCCATTATATCTCAACCCATACCCAGCTCTTACTGGCAAGTGAAGCTGTGGTCGGTAACCACGAGTGCTGGAACACCATTATGGTTGTTTCTCGCACCTGTTATGATTTTGATTGTACTGATATGGATGCTCAGAGATTGGTGGCAAACGAAATTATTACACTCTGATGCCAATACATTAGAAGAACAGCTCAGAGATCTGCAAGAGGTTAAGCTAAAAACAAAGTATCCATTAGTTTTCAGTGAGTTGTATGGCGTCAGAGAGCTGATCCAACAACTTGCTATACCAGAGAAGAAACGGGCTTTACCTGTTGAAGAATCGCTTAACACATTTGTCATTGATGAAAGTGAGTCGTTGGAACAAAGTGAAACGCCTGCTGAAACGCTGCAAGAGGTTCAGGAAGAGAGTGAACCATACGATAGTGACGTGATTGATTACGACAGGCCTTATGAGCAGGATGCAGTGGTTGAACGAGAAGAATCCTTGGTTGATGAGGACTCTACCGCCTTTGAACAACACATATCGAATTTAAGTCTGGATGAAACCGTGGCGAATAATTCGGATTTACTTGAGCTTAAGCTGACGGATGATGACACACCAACAGACGATGTAGAGTCTTCTGTTTTTATTGATCCTGAATTGTCACTTGAACCTGAAATTGATCTGTCTTCAGAGCCTGATGAAGAAACAAAAGAAATTTTTCACGAAGATACTCAACAGAGTCTTCCGGCAATAGAAAAGAAACTGGAATTAAATCCACCCTCAGCACAACACCTGCCTGATGAAGCTATTTTCCGAGCTTATGACATCCGCGGGATTGTGGGTGAACAGTTAACCGTGCCTGTGATGACATTGATTGGCCGAGCGGTTGGTAGTCAGATGATCGCTCAAGGTGTCACAGAGTTAGTGGTGGGGCATGACGGCCGGCTGAGTAGTCAGCCGCTGGCAAAAGCATTTATGCGTGGGGTGACCAATACCGGCTGTAACGTTATCGACCTTGGTCAAGTTCCCACTCCCGTTGTTTATTTTGCTTGTGAGTATTTAAAAACGCGCTCAGGGGCGATGATCACCGGTAGTCATAACCCCGCTAATTACAATGGCATTAAATTGGTCATTGCAGGTAAGACGCTTGAAGGCGATGAAGTCCATGCACTCTATCGGCGTATTAAACAAGGTGCATTCGAGACTGGTCGCGGCAATATTAGTGCGAATGATGTCACGGAAGCTTATGTTCAACGGATCAAGTCAGACATTAAACTCGAACGCAAACTAAAAGTTGTCGTAGATTGCGGTAACGGTGTCGCCGGTAAAGTATTACCAAAAGTACTAAAAGAAATTGGTTGTAATGTTATCGAGTTATTCTGTGAGGTGGATGGTCGTTTCCCAAATCATCATCCGAACCCGGGGGAACCAGAAAACCTTAAATCCTTGATTTCAGAAGTGAAGTCAACAGGCGCGGAACTTGGCATTGCTGTGGATGGGGATGGGGATCGTCTCGGTGTGGTGGATACAGAAGGAAATATTATCTGGCCGGATCAGTTGATGATATTGTTTTCGCGAGCTGTTCTGGAGAAATCACCTGGTGCCACAGTCCTTTATGATGTAAAAAGTACGAGTTTGCTTGAGGGCGTGATACGCTTTGCTGGTGGCGAACCAATGATGGTGCCATCCGGACATTCAGTTATCAAAAACAAAATGCAGCAGTATAATGCCGCGCTGGCTGCTGAGATGAGTGGACATTTCTTCTTCAATGACCGCTGGTATGGCTTTGATGATGCGACCTATGCGGCTGCAAGACTGGTTGAGTTATTATCGGCAGATCCTATGTCTAGAACGCCGACTCAACTGTTTGCTGAGATTAGTCAACGTGTTTCTACTCCAGAAATCATGGTGAATATGCCATATCCTGAAGCGAAACGCTTCATGACCACACTTCTCAGTAATTTCAATGCCGAAGGTGGTGATATTTCTACTGTGGATGGTATCCGCGTAGATTATGCTGATGGTTGGGGATTAGTGCGGATCTCAAATACACTTCCTGCTTTAACCTTAAGGTTTGAAGCGACAAATGACATTGAATTGGAAAGAATTAAACAGTTGTTCATTGAACAAATGCAACAAGTGAAGCCCACCCTAACATTAAAACTATAATTTAAGACGGATAGAATGAGTTTAAACACACAACGTGCTACGCATATTGCTCAGGTATTAACCGAAGCGCTGCCGTATATCCAGCGCTTTTCTGGCAAGACATTGGTCATTAAATATGGCGGTAATGCCATGGTGGATGAGGCATTAAAAAATAGTTTTGCCAGGGATGTGGTGTTACTCAAGGCGGTAGGAATTAATCCTGTTATTGTTCATGGTGGTGGTCCGCAAATAGGTGAATTACTGCAACGTGTTGGCAAGCAAAGTGAATTTGTTAACGGCATGCGTGTCACAGATCGTGAAACCATGGATATTGTTGAAATGGTATTAGGCGGTCAAGTTAACAAAAGTATCGTTAACTTGATTAATAATCATGGTGGCAGGGCCGTCGGCTTGACAGGTAAAGATGGCAGTTTAATTTTTGCTGAAAAACTACATGTTTCAAGTCCTTCTGATATTAAAGCATCGGAATTAATTGATTTGGGCCATGTTGGTAAAGTAGCCAGTATTGATACCAGCGTCATTGATATGTTGATTCATAGTGACTTTATTCCTGTGATCGCTCCGGTTGGTGTCGGGAAAGATGGTGAGTCATACAATATAAACGCTGATTTAGTAGCGGGTAAAATTGCTGAGGTGCTCCAAGCAGAGAAATTGATTTTGTTGACGAACACCGCTGGTTTACTCGATGCTGATGGTCAGTTGTTAACTGGTCTAAATGCTAAACAAGTCAATGACTTAATTGACGAGGGTGTCATATATGGTGGTATGCTGCCAAAAATTGGCTGTGCCTTAGATGCTGTTCAGTCGGGTGTGACAACTGCACATATTATCGATGGACGTGTTCAACACGCAGTATTACTGGAAATGTTTACTGACCAGGGCGTGGGTACGTTGATTCGTGGAGGTGGTCGATGACTGAAGCATTACCAACCAGTAGAGCTGAAACCAAACGTTCACGTCGTCAGGATATTCTAGAAGCACTTGCTTCTGAGTTAGAACAAAGGCCGGGAGAGCGGATTACAACCGCCAAACTCGCTGCAAGCTTAGGAGTATCAGAAGCTGCTTTGTACAGGCATTTCCCTAGCAAAGCGAGAATGTTTGAAGGTTTAATTGGTTTTGCTGAAGAAACAGTTTTTGGTCTGATTCAACGAATTTTACAGGATGAACAAAATGCATTGAATCGGATTGAAAAAATTATGACGCTTATGCTTGGCTTTTCTACAAAAAACCCAGGAATTACTAGTGTTCTGATGGGCGCGGCTTTAACTGGTGAGACAGAACGTCTAAGACAACGCGTGAGTCAATTTTTTGACCGTCTGGAAACGCAATTCAGACAAATCTTGAGAGAACGTGAGCTGACTTTGACACAGGCCGGAGGTCGACCTGTCAATGAAACTGCGAATTTACTACTCGCTGTTGTTGAGGGGCAAATGCAACAATACGTCAGAAGCAGCTACAGACAATCTCCTCTGATTGGCTGGGAACAAAAGTGGCAGTTATTAACAAAAATGCTTGAGGTTTATGCATGATAAATGTTTGTCTGGTCGGTTCTGATATAAAGAAGGAACTTGCTCTATTGCAGAGCCAGCATAACATTACGACAAATGCACTTTACGAAACCTCGTTTGAAGCATTACTGGATGCTATTGAAAAATTGAGTCCAGATGTATTAGTGATCTCCGATCAGACTAACCAGCTTTCAGCCGATGAGTTATGTTTTTACGTCAGTTTAAGACTATCGAAAACGAAAACCATCATCATTACAGACAAACCTGCCACTTATGAACAATTAAAGCTATCAGGTTTTACATGCCGAGGCTTTGTTGCATTCGAACAAAGACACGCAATTGTCAGAGCAGTAAGAGTCGTTCATGATGGGGAAGCCTGGATTCCGAGGAAATTAGTGACTGATGTGCTTGATAAACTGGCCAAAGAAGAAAAGCGACATAACTGCATTAATAACTAATTTTTTAATTCTCCCAGCATCATGGTACTAAATTTGCTTAGTTGAGGAACTTGCTAACCAAATGAGTATCACAAAAATGTGAACTCATTCACATTTACTGATGTGTTAGTACCAAAGTACAGTAGATCAAATGAGGCTCTCGCGGCAATATTACGCCATGATGAATAAGTTACGCGTTCTGGTCTTCCCAGTTCAGCGATTAGGGGAATAAATATGGCTACAGAAATTGGTGTTGTAAAAGCGCTTATCGGCGCTGTAACAGTCACCTCCACGGATGGCTCTGTGAGAACATTACAAGTGGGTGATGTGGTTTATGCCAATGATTTAATTTCAACAGGTGCCGAAGGTGCTATTGAGATTGAATTTGCTGATGGCAGCGTAATGGATTTAGGTCGTAGTTCTCAAGCACTTTTAGATGCTGAAGTATTTGATATAACCAATACGGATGTCGAGGATAATCAACAAGCCGTTACTGACGATGTTGATGCTATACAGCAAGCGATTTTAGAAGGTCAAGATCCTACTCAAGTAGGTCAGGAGACTGCTGCTGGCGCAGGTACAGCTAATGGCAACGAAGGCCATGATGCTGTGTTTATTGATTATCTAAATCCAGAACAAATTCCTGAAGCAGGTTTCGACACTATTGGTGTTAGTAATACTTTCGACTTCCCTGAGGCGGATTTACTTTTTGTTGATAATGGTGATCCTGAACAATCGGATATACCTCCCGTTACTCCTCCTTCTGGCGATATTGTTATTGAAGCGCCATCTAGCTTAGTTTCCGAAGGTGGTCTGCCTGGAGGACAATCTGGTGGTTCTGCATCATCAACCCAAACTATCAGCCTGGATTTGGGGGGAAGTGATTTAAGCAGTATTTCTTTATCGACATCCGGAAATACGACAACATTGTTAACCTTGGACGGTCAAGCCATTGACACTGCATGGGATAGCTCTACTGGCACATTGGTTGGTTACATAAGCGGTACAGACTCTGCTGATGCGAGTAATCAGATTTTTACATTGACATTAAGTGATGTCTCAAATAGCCAAGCTTCATATACGGTAGAACTACTTCAACCAATTCGTGACGTTGATGGTGTGACCGAAAGTATTAACGTTAATGTCAATGTCAGCAATAATGCTGGAGAGTCATCTTCTGCAAGTTTTGATGTAACCGTTCAAGATGATAATCCTGTTGCTAATCCTGCTCAGGAATCCATATCTGTCGGTCAGGCTGTTAATACAAACCTTCTTTTAGTTCTTGACGTCTCAAACAGTATGAATGAGACCACTGATTTTCAGGGAATGACAAAACTGGAAGTCATGATCAAGTCTAGCCTGAATTTAATTGAACAATATGAAGCGCTGGGCGATGTCATGGTGAACCTAGTGACATTTAACAATGGCGCTGAGAATCCAACAAATATTTGGGTCGATACAGCTACCGCGAAAGACATCATAAACTCGCTCTCTGCGAGCGGAGAAACCAACTATGACGCTGCCTTAGCGGAAGCCGTTGATGCCTTCAATGATCCAGGTAAGATAGATGGCGCACAGAATATCGCCTATTTTATGTCTGATGGTGCGCCTAATGAGAGCAACCAAACGGATGCTGATGGCAATTTTATCGGTGTTGGAATTGATAGTAGTGAACAACAGACATGGGAACAGTTTCTAGCTGACAATGACGTGACATCTTATGCTTTAGGAATGGGCGCTGATGCTGTAGCTAATGAGCTTGCGCCCATTGCTTATGATGGTGTGAAAGAGTCAGATGTTCCAGTCATTACGGTCACCGATTTTTCTCAGCTTGCAGATACATTAGTGAAGACTGTGACTGGCAACAGTGTCTCGGGTGACCTACTTGACGGTGGTTTTCCTTCAAGTGCCGGAGCTGATGGAGGTTGGATCAGTCAGATTTCTATTGATGGTGTGGACTACACATTCAATCAACAAACGAATACAGCCTCAGCTGGCAGTGCTGTAGCAAGCTTTGATGCTTCAACTCATGTTTGGACCATTACTACCGTTAATGGCAGTATCTTTACGGTAGATATGGACAGTGGTGAATATACATATAATGTTGGTGACTCTGCCAGTGGTACCTTCACAGAGGAGATCACCTATACCGTTACAGATGGCGATGGTGATACTGCCAGCAATACATTTACAGTCGATGTCGATGTTGATTTATCAACATTGGTGGTGAGTGATGATTTAGTCATTACTAATCAGGACTCTGTTGATATACCTGACTGGGCTTTATTTGCCAATGACAGTGGTGCTGATGGTGAAACGTATACCCTGACAGATGCGACATCGGCTACAGATACGGCCTCTGTGAATGGCAATAGTGTTACTTTCAATGATACAGACAGTAATGGCGGTAGCTTTAGTTATCAGAACCAAGCTGGTGGTCAGGCAGACTCTGCGAATGTTTCTGTAACACATGTCAATGGCAGTATCCTAGAAGGTTCATTTAGGGATGAAATTCTGGTCGGTGGCAATGATGTTGACTTTATTTCTGGCGGTGCTGGAAATGATGTACTGATTGGTGGAATTGGTGGTACCTATGAAGCTGGTTATAGGAAGGTCACGGCTAATGTCGCTTCAGGACAGACTGGGACAGGCAATGACAATCAATTTTCCTTTGCTTTGGCTGCATCAGTAGCGATAGCAGCGCTATATGTGACGGAAATTCGTATTTCCCTTGCTGATTTTAATGGCATTTTTGATCAGGTTGGTTCAGATAGTTATGCATTCACATTAGGTGATGGTTCTACTATATCTAGTGATGATATTCAAATGGTTACTGATGGCGATACCAATGAACTAGTCATCAAGTTTGAACCTGGTACTTTCACAGATGGTGATACTCTCACCTTTGGTATTGATACTGATGGTCGTGGCATAGGTAGTGGTGATGACTTCGGTAGACAGGAAGTTCCTTTCACTGTCTCTTTTAGTGACGGAACAAGTCTTGACAGCACGTATCAGCCTGATACTACGAATGGTGGTAGTTCTGCCACTGTTGAAGCTGAGCCAACCGTCACTGAAACGTTAGATGGCGGAGCAGGTGATGACATCCTTGTTGGCGGTGACGGTGAGCATATTCTCCTCGGTGGTGAAGGTAGCGATACGCTAGTTGGCGGTGGTGGCAATGACATCTTAACCGGTGGTGAGGGTGCTGATTTATTTGTTTGGCACAATGGTGATCAAGGAACAGCAGCTACACCTGCTAATGATATCGTCACTGATTTTAACGCTGCCGAAGGTGATTCCTTAGATCTTTCTGATATTCTTCAGGGAGAAGAAAGCAATGATATCACCGACTATATTTCTGTCGCTGAACAAGGTAATGACGTCGTGCTGTCTCTAACACCTGATGGTGATGGTGGTGATATGACACAAACAATCACCTTACAAAATACCAGTATTGATCAATTGGTAGGCAGTGATGCATCAGGTATGTCTAACGCAGACATTATCAACTCTTTGATTACTAGCGGTCAGATTCAAGTAAATCAAAGTTAAGTCAGGATTTGAGAAGAATAAAAAGCCGACATTAGTCGGCTTTTTTATTTGCATACTGAAGAACTGTTACCAACAACCAGCAGGACCAGTGGCACCTGTTTGAGTGATTGTTAGAGGTGTGCAGTTAGTATCATCAGCCTGTGCACCTTGGGCCGTAGCCACCAATTGATAACTCGTTGCTGTGGGATCAGAAGCTACAACGATACTGTAATAGGCGGTTCCACTCTTTGGGGATTGAGAGAATGGGAGAGCACCTTTTGTTCCAACATAAGTAAAGTTTTCTGTGTAATACCGTTCCATATAACTCGCCAATTCCATTAAATTAGCCTGAGCATTAGCTCGTCGAGTTTGCCTGACTTGCTCCTGATATGATGGGTATGCGATGGCTGCCAGAATACCGATGATGACCACAACGATCATCAACTCAATCAGTGTAAATCCATTATTCTTATGCATAAGTTTCAACTATTTTGATAGTGGCCATATCTCACTTATATAAGGGAGATCGTTGTTATTATCATCAGTTTTAGTTCTAGATGTGTTAAAGCCAATCGCATATCCAACCGGAATGGTGGGGCCCACTTCACCCACAGGCAATAGTCCATGGACGACTGTTTTATTATCAACTTTATATGTCTTACCGGAAATAATCAGTGTTCCTGTTTCTTCAGGGGTATCACTAATCACGCCAGACTGTGAATATGAATCAGCAATAACCATTGAGGAAAACAGTAATGCAAAAAAAATGAATAAATATTTACATATCATCTTACTATCCTAATTGTGCTAATAGTTGAGTTGTATCCATGATGCTCTGCCAATAGCATCTACAGGTGCCGCTTCTTTGATAACCGTCAAACCTCCATCAGCATTACTCATAATTTTAACTTCGATATTTGATGAACCATCAGGTCTAGATATTGCTGGCGTTGAAACAATGCTATCAAAGCCTCTGCCTGAAACGGGTACTTTTATTTTAATAGGGTTTCCATCTTCATCCCTGCCGATCTCAACTTCTATAAAATCATTCGCATCAATTATCCCATCACCATTATAATCAAAAGGAGAATACTCAAGCCTGCCGCCGGTTAAATAATTAAATTCCATTATCCAACTAGTACCACCACCTAAGCATGCATCATCAGATGGTATTAACGTTGTGAAAATAATTTTGTCATCTCTCAGGATTGGGCGGCTAACCATTCGTTCACCATCGTTACTGCTATTAGATGCAAGATTAATAAGATCAATGTAATAGCCTCTTTTTTCGCCACTACTGCTATTTAGTCCCCATTTGATATCCTTATCTGAGGATATCCTATAACGCTCACCCTCACTATTCACTATTTCTGAGAGAATGTCTTGTTGAAGGAGTTGCGATCTGTTGAGTGAATTGAGAACAGAGGTTCTTGGATCCCAAATTCCATAAAATGTCTGTGTAGTTTGGCCATTTCTGTTGTGATCTCCCACTTCAAAATATTTACCTGTACCAAATAAAAGAAGATAACCATCTTTAGTGGGATGTTTTTGGGGTATGATACGGGTAGTAATCGGTTGTATGTTGGTTTTAGTACATGTATCCGCTGCACAAGAAGTAAATATGGGAACTGGCTTTCCATCAGTGGTATATGAGAAATCCCATTTGCTAGCATCGTTTCCTGTTAGGTCGATACTCCACACATTGCCAAATAAATCTCCTGCGTAGACAGCATCTGTTGTGCCATCTTTATTAATATCAACTGCTGATGGGGTGGCAATGCCATTGGGTCGGCCACTTTCAGTTGGATCCTGAGCCATCCCCGTTTTTGTATCAAATTTACGGATAAGCGACCCCGTTTTTATATCGACAAGGTAAATAATGCCATTTCCGCTCACACTATCGCTAGTTGTAGATTTGTCATTACCATTGTCGACAGTATTGTTATAGCCGTTACCGAATAGAGCAGCCCATTTACCATTATTCAGTCTGATGATACTTGCTTGCCCCATTGTGTAGCCTAGGTCGGGATCACCTATGTTTTTTTCTGAGTCATATTTATCTGTAAATTCCCACAAAACATTCTTGGCTGCTTTTGTTTCGCTAGAAAAACTATCAGGGTCTGTTACGTCTATAGCAAATAAGCCTTGGCCACCCGCTCCTAGACCAGAAATCAATACTGTATGCCAACTGTTATCATAAAATGCATCAAAGGCAACGGGCGTTGCATCAACATAGAACTGATGAGAATAATCAGGGTCAGCTAACTCACTCAGCTTTGGGTAAATTTCAGCGGGTACATAAGCAAAGCTCTCCACCCCACCATCAGCTTGTATTGCATGCAACATGCCATCATTTGCTCCAACGTATAGCATGCTTATGCGTTCAAGGTTGGCCCTGACAAAGGATGAATAGGGATAGTCATCCTCAGGTTGATCATCACCTCTGTCTCCCCAATCATCATAATAATCTGCATTGGGTTTGGCAACTAAAATGGGTGATGAATTAACAATATCGCCCAATGCTGGCGGGCCTGAAGAGTTGTTACTTAGCGCAGATTTCCGGTCTCGGTATGTTCCACCATTAGCTTTTTCATTTGTTCTTTCACCACGGAGATAGTTGAGAAGTTTATCGTCATACTGTGAAGCATCATTTTTGTCTTGATTCAGAATGGCTCTTTGAGATTCTGAAAGAGTATTTAGCCTGAATGGTTGGCCACTCGCGCCATCAAAAGTAAATATGATTCGTTGAGATGCATTAGGAACCTTTTTAGAGGCATCCCATATTGGTACATCGATTACTTTGCCATTCACATCAAACCCGTAAGCAAGTAGCTTTCCACTCCAGTCACCGCTATTGTATGTGGCTTGATAGGTTTGGGTGTTTGTTTTAATTGAACCTGCATCAATCGCAACTGAAGCTGAGGATGAATTTCTATCAGAAATATTATTCAGTATATTCGTTAGAGATTCAGCAAAGGTTTCGGGATTGGATGCACTAAAGAACTGGCCTCTGCTATTAATGGCTGCGTGCAGCATATCATCAATTTTTGCAAGGTCACTCTGAGCCGGATCGGGCCAATCTGTTATATTCTTGAAATCAGTGTTTGGATCTATACTTCCACTAACACCTAGCCCTACTGTAAAAGTTACCAAGTGTTGCCAGAATGCCTTGTCATCACTGTTTGTTGGGACTTGATTTTCTAGATCAGTTCGTAAGTCCCGTTTCCAATAATGCATTGCTATATCAGCTAATGTATTACTCCAGTTATCAGAGTATGGTAATTCGGCGATATATTGATAGTCATCATTGTTTGGACCAGTGATCTTTGTACCATTAGTGCCATCAGAGTCTCCGATATTTAGACCAGTTTCATTGGACCAATATCCATCGGTCATCAAAATATGATAGCTTTGGCGACAGGTTAATTGATCTGCAGAATCTTCTGTACCTGGGGTTTCACCCCAAGGACCTTTATTGTCTGTTCTCTCAAAATATTGACCAACACTTTTTGCAGCGGATCTTAGAGGTGTACCGTTGGGACCAATCGTATGTGTATAAAGCTTGTTAAAAAAATCTTCACGTTCTGTTCCAGAAAATTTTCTCAGACCTTTTATCACTGAGCTTTGACTAGTTACGCCATCAATTGTTTTTTGTCCTTGATTGATAGCGCCAAAACCAACTCGAATATTATCAGGTTGAACAGCAAAAGCACGACCTATTCCTGCTCTGGCAGTTAATATTCTTGAGCGATAATACTGAAACCAGTTAGCAAAATTTTGTATTTCTTCATCACGTGTTCGAGTCGTACCATTTGGGCTGGTAAAAGTTGTCCCAGCTGAGGTTGTGTTAGTAATTCTTACTCGTGTATATCGGGACCGATCTAATCGTAATGCCTCTGAGTCAGAGATGCTTCCGTTATAGTTATAGTAAGTAATAGGCCAAAAACTATGGTTACCATTACATGGGTCACCAGAAGCACTAGTTAGGCTACTGCCATGTCTAAACCAGCATGCGTATTGTGTTTGCTGCGTTTTTAAGTTGATACTTCCTCGAGAAGGAGCTGTTGGGTTATATAACGCGGCGGATGGATCCGCATTGCCCATGGTATTTCCGTTATGATCCTTCCAAGGCACATAAGTAATATCTGGATTGTAGAATATGGCATTGTTAACTACTGAACGATAGTAAAAGTTATGCACGTTATCATCATCAAAATTGGGAATTTGATTTTTATACATACCGCCGTTATATACATTGTCTGGTCTAGGGAACAAATAGTATGCATAGTCATTTATGCTCCCAGGCATGAGTTCGAATTGCATTGACCCTGAATCATCAAGGGTGAACATGATATTGGCTTCGACTGAACCACCTATGTAGAGAGGGGTTTGGCTAATATTCAAGCTACCAGCAGTTGCAAGTAATGAGTATGTAAAGAGGCAGGTAGTGAAAATAATACGAGCTGATATATTCATAGTTAAAACCTCAATACAACGGTACTTTGCAAAAGAACTCTGGCTTGAGACGAAGCACCTAAACCTCTAGCCGTGACGCGATAAAATTTTTTCGTTCCCTCACTGGGTTCACTCTCTAAATCACCTCGGTCTTTATAAACCTCTTCAATCACGTACCTCGGGGCACCAATGGCTCCATCAGGGACCGTAGCAGCCATTGAATTATCGTTCCACCATGCCTCATCAGTTTCAGCCCACCATGGAGTCGCATTATTAGTTTCTGGATCCATGGCATCACGGGTCCAAACACCTTCATAAGAAGCATCATCTGTGGCTAAAGGAAAGTCAGGCCATGAGAGAATCTTTAATTCAGCTTCTCTCAATGCTATTTCTGCACCTTCGAAAGCGATATCACGATCAATTTGATTCGCAGCCATTTTTTCTTCCATGATGCTTGTTCGCATTGCAAAAATACCGATCATTGTCATCAGCAGCAGCATCACTAAGCTGACAATTAATGCTGCCCCAGTTTCAAGCTTATTTGTCATAAGGTGCGGTTCCTTAGAGCAATGGTTTTGGTAAAGACTTGACGTAGACGGCGATCCGTAGGTTTATATTCAACGCCATCTAGAAAATAAACATTGTCGCCGACGGCGACATCTGTATTTTGATTAGGATCTGTATTAATCATCACAAGAGAAATTTTGACACTGACAATCTCGGACCAATCAGTTACTCCTGAAGCATTGACATACTTATCAACGTTGAGATTATTATTATCATCAATGCCATATTCGACTTTTATAGTCTCTACTCCATCTACAACGACTTCAGCATTATTACCACCAACTTTTTCATAGAGTGAAGGAGTTCCGCTTTGAGAAGAAACATAGAAAGAGTGGGAGGCGATGGTATTCAGCCAACCTCTCCTGAATGTGGCTCCAAGATTAGATGTGCTGTTACCGGGGGCTGCGCTTCCACCTACAACGTGCTCCAGAGTACCATCTGTTGTAGGATCATTTGTTACTTGAAAAATGGCGGTGTTTTCACAATCACTTACCATAACAATATTCGAACAGGATGCCTTGTAATTAGGACTATCCTCGTCTGTTGAGCAAGGAGTTAAGCCATTCGCAGCCGGAATTTTTAGTGGCGCAGAATAGTTTTCAACATCAGCGTCTTCAGAGCCACCAACATCATGTTCATCTATCTGAATGTATAGCTCATCTACTGTACGTAATGTCAGTACGTCACTATTTGTATCAACGCTAGGTATATCTGTTAAGGCTGGGGTCCATGAGCCATCACCATTTGAATTATGACCTGTCAGTGGGACATCAAAGTCCCAAAAATATGAATCGGCATTATTTAGTGTGTTAGTAATCTCGGAACCATCTCTGCTTTGTAGAGAATTACAGCCTAGATAACCGGTTTTGCTGAGTAATTTGGAGATACGAAAAACGGCATAACGTCCATCTTCCTGCATTCGGGCTTTCATGTCTTGCACACGATACATTTGACGACTACTAACAAATAATTCAATTACACCAGCAACTAACAATAGTCCTATAACAAGGGCAACCATAAGTTCAACTAGAGAAAAGCCTTTGTTCTTTTTCATAATGCACTCTCTAATGATAGAGCGGATGTACCGTAATCACCGTAGTTAGTATTTTCATCACCTAACTGCTTGTCGGACCATGTGATTGTTATCTTGCAGATAAAAACCTTGCTTGAATCATAGGCTGGGCATGTTACTTCACCAGTTCCAGATGGAAGGTTATTTCCTAGTAGAACTGACCAGTTCGCTAAATCTTTCGCTGCTATGGTAGTACCTGAAACATCAGTATTTGAGTTGTAATTATAAGCACCTGACTGAGCTGCTTTTGTGTTGGCTCGCATTCTGTCTAATATGTCTGAAGCTAAGATATTGGCTTGTGACTCTAATCCTGCTGTTTGGTTGCTTTTAAGTGTTGTGACTTGAAGGTGTGCCATTCCGAGCAAACCAAGTGCAAGTACAAAAACGGCTACCATCACTTCTAATAATGTAAAGCCACATTGTTTTTTCATGGGCATTTTGCTCCAATGCCTACTCTGGAACTGCCTGAACTACTGATTGTGATTGTTCTACTGTTGCTCTGGCTTGAGCAAAAAGTGATAGTACCATTGACCAATCCATCAATAGTAAATATCTCTCCTGTTGGCATAAAGCGAAATCCTTTCCCCAGACTTCCATTACTATTTGAACTGATGTTGGTGCTGAGTGAATTTTGTTGAGCAAGAAAACAGTCATTGTTCTGAGAACAGTTATTACCGACGTCATTCAGAGATTCATTTCCATTCCAGTCTGTAAATACATTCCAACCGCTTGTCCAGTCACCTTGCGTGATTGGCAACATGGTTACTTGAACCCCACGTCTGATCGCTTCGCTGCGTGCCAGCTGCATGGTGCCCATAAAATCATTTGCTGTGGTGATAAGGCGGTGGTCACGAATCATTTGTGAAAAACTAGGCGCAGCAATAGCTAATATGATGGCGGCGACCGCGAGAGTTACCATCAGTTCAACTAGAGTAAATCCTTGATTAAATTTGTTTTTTACCACTTTATTCAGCCCTCTCCATGGGATCGGTTTTAGCCTTATTTATTTTCTCAGTCAAGTTTCAATCAGTAGACTTTGTGGGACTCGTCTCATATTTGAAAAAAAACTGTGAATATCAGTCATATCGTCGTTTTTAGTGTAACAACAAGGCGGCAATAGGGGGAAATCTTTGCCGCTAATTTCGAGCACTACCTTGCCGAACTCATGGTGACTTATCGGCAATTCATACAGTTAGTTTAGTTGGCACGTTAAATGCTCAACGACAATTGTAAATGAGGATGGAGGCGTATAGATGCCGATTAATTTTGATAGTGCAATTGGAATTCATGCTGATGCATTGCGTGTGCGTTCACAGCGGGCGGAGCTACTTGCCACCAATATGGCTAATGCCGATACGCCTAATTATAAAGCCCAAGATATTGATTTTAGGGAAGCTCTGAATAATGCGATGACGGGGTCAGCGCCTGGTCAATTAAACACGACTAATCAAAAACACTATTCCACAAACCCCGAATCTAATGGTTTGATGGGGCCGATTCAATACCGGGTAGCAACACAGGATTCTTTAGATGGCAATAGTGTCGATGAAGAAGTGGAGCAGGCACAATTTATGCAGAATGCTGTTCAGTATCAGGCCACCCTGCAATTTTTGGGTGGTAAGTTCAACTCGTTGACACGGGCACTGAAAGGAGAATAGGCACTATGTCGTTATTTAATATTTTTGATATTGCCGGAAGCGGTATGAGTGCTCAGTCTCTACGTCTGAATACAACGGCAAGTAATCTCGCTAATGTCGATAGTGTCAGCAGTAGCATTAATCAGACGTATAAAGCCAGACAACCTGTGTTTGCAACCGTGTTGGATGATGCTCAAGAAGGTTATAAGCAGGGCGCTGTTCAAGTTCAGGGCATTGTCGAAAGTCAGGCACCTGTCAGGCAGGAATATAACCCGAGCCACCCAATGGCAAATGAAGATGGATATATTTTCCACTCAAATGTGGATCCGATTACCGAAATGGCAAATATGATGTCCGCGTCACGTTCCTATCAAAACAACGTTGAAATCGCGAATACCTCAAAACAATTGCTGTTAAGAACATTACAGTTAGGGCAATAAGGAGGGGTGAGAGATGGCTGTGAGCGGAATTAACGATAACAACCCGTATGCATTCTTGAACTCGGCTAGTTCAACAGAAGAAAAAAAGAAAGATGCTGGCACACTGGGGATGGAAGATTTTATGTCCCTGATGACAACGCAGTTAAAGTATCAGGATCCGATGAATCCCATGGAAAATGGTGATTTTCTTGGGCAAATAGCGTCTTTTGCTCAGGTAACAGGCTTATCTGACTTGCAGGATTCTTTTTCTACTTTTGCCAATTCTATGCAATCTAATCAGGCATTGCAGGGATCATCACTGGTTGGACGAACAGTGCTAATCCCTTCATCAATAGGTAACTTAACAGCAACAGATGGTTTATCCGGTCGGATAAATGTTGCCGATCCTGTTACAGATTTGAAAGTGAAAATTTATGACGAGGCGGGTGTTGTGGTACGTACCATCGACATGGGCTCAGCCTCAGGTTATACCGATTTCACCTGGGATGGTTTTGATGATAATGGTGAAGCTATGCCGGAAGGTGTTTATCAATTCAAAGCCTCGGGTACGGTTGATGGCTCTAATACAGCTTTTGCTACCGGTGTTTTAGCTCAGGTGTCTAGTGTTTCAATCAGTTCGACCGATGGATTGATAGTGAATCTGGCCGGAATTGGTTCGGCGTCATTTAGTGAAGTTGTTGAAATTCTTTAGGAGAATATCTTATGTCATTTAGCACAGCTTTAAGTGGTTTGAATGCGGCAACAGCCGATCTAAACGTCAAATCCAACAATATTGCTAACGTCAACACGACCGGCTTTAAGATGTCTCGTGCAGAGTTTGGTGACGTTTTTGCCGTTTCAGCCTTTGGCTCAACCAATCAAACAGCCATTGGTAGTGGTGCCGTATTACAAAATGTGGCTCAGCAGTTTAACCAAGGCAATCTTGAGTTCACGGATAATTCGTTAGATTTGGCGATAAGTGGACAAGGCTTTTTTGCCTTAGCTCCCGAACTGGACAGTGGTGAGGTTATTTACACTCGGGCAGGTGAGTTCGGTGTTGATAAAGACGGATATATTGTCTCAAATGAAGGTTGGTATCTAAGAACTTTCCCTGTGGATGAGCAAGGCAACATTTCAGCAACCAGTATGAATGCGACATCGCCTATTCAATTACCGGCTTCTGTTGGTGCGCCTGAAGCGACTACAGAGTTGAAAATCGCCACCAATTTACCCTCTACATCTGATGGGATTATTGATAGTGGTACTGGGGGGATTTTGGCCATCGACCCAACCGACGATACAACCTACAGTTATACAACCTCAGCAACAATTTATGATTCGCTCGGTAATGAACATATCGTGACTACCTATTACCAGCATATCGATGAAGCGGCATTAGATGGCGGTGTCCCTGTAGGTGATAACCAATGGCAAATGGCTGTTTACGTTGATGGTGGTGAAGTCAAAGGTGGTACGGATGGGGTTCCCTATGCTCTAGAAACAGATGCCCGTATTAGTTTTAATGCTGATGGTACATTGAATCAGGTTGATGCTGATCCAAGTACTGCAGGTATTGATCCCATTGCTCTCACGTTCACTGATGGTGGGGCGACTGAGTGGATGAGTGGTGCCGAAACGCAAACAATTACACTATCGCTTAACGGCTCAACCCAGAACTCTGGCAGTTTTAATGTGGGTGCTCTCACTGTTAATGGTTTCCCAACTGGTCGTCTGACCGGTGTGGATGTGAGTGAGGAAGGCCTGATCAGAGCCAACTACAGTAATGGGCAAGCCATTCCTATCGGAAAAATTGCTATGGGCAACTTTGCTAATCCTCAGGCGCTGAATAAAATTGGTAGTACTGCCTGGAAAGAAACCACAGATTCTGGCCCGGTCATTGCAGGAGAAGCTGCAACAGGTAGTTTTGGTCAAATTCAGGCGGGTGCATTAGAAACATCCAATGTCGATTTGACGGCTGAGCTAGTGGGACTGATTACTGCACAACGTAACTTCCAGGCTAACTCAAAAGCGATCGAGACAAATAACGCCATTACTCAGACCATTATCAACCTGCGATAACGTTTTTCTTTAAAAGTGCGCTGTCTCTGACAGCGCATTGAGGGCAGAAATAATGGACCGTAGCTTATATATCGCCATGAACGGGGCCCAACAGACTATGTTGGCCCAAGCAGCTAACGCCAATAATTTGGCAAATGTGAATACCACTGGTTTTCGGGCGGACTTTGAACAATTCAGAAGTATGCCGGTATTTGGCGAAGGTTTACCTAGCCGTGTTTATTCAATGATGGAGCGACCACAAACCGATTACCAAACAGGGTCTATTCAATCTACTGGACGTGATCTGGATATTTCTGTTCAAGGTGAAGGTTTCATTGCTGTGCAAGGTAAGGATGGCCGTGAGGGTTATACCCGTGCTGGTGATCTTCATGTGACGGAAGCGGGACAATTGGTGACAGGTACCGGACTTGCCGTGATGGGTGAGGGTGGGCCGATAGCTATTCCACCATCCCAAACAATTGATATCGGCAGTGATGGAACGATTTCTATCCGCCCCATAGGGGAAGCGGCAAATGCCCTTGCCGTATTAGACCGGATTAAATTAGTCAAACCAGATTTGCAACAAGTGTTTAAGGATTCAGATGGCCTTATGCGGATGCAGGATGGTTCTGAAGCACCATTAGATGCGACAGTCACAGTTGCCTCCGGTACTTTAGAGGGCAGTAATGTCAATGCGGTAGGTGCTCTGGTGAATATGATCGAGTTGCAGAGACAGTATGAAATGCAAGTCAAAATGATGGATACAACACAAGAAAATAGTGCAGCATCGGCACGTTTAATGCAGATAAGTACTTAAGCAATTAGCGTTAACTCGACGATTGCATAAGACTTCAGGAGACGATTATGAATCAGGCTTTGTGGATTGCCAAAACTGGCCTAGATGCCCAGCAAACACGTATGTCAGTTATTTCCAATAATCTGGCTAACGTTAATACAACCGGGTTTAAACAAGACCGCGCGGTGTTTGAAGATTTGTTATATCAAACAATAAGACAGCCAGGGGCACAGTCTTCAACGAGTACTCAATTACCTTCTGGTTTGATGGTTGGCACTGGTGTAAGAACAGTAGCGACGGAAAAATTACATACTCAAGGTAATATTATCCAAACTGAACAGGCACTGGATATTGCCATTAATGGCCGAGGCTTTTTTCAGATTTTAATGCCAGATGGCACACTGTCTTATACCAGAGATGGTACTTTCCAGCTTGATTCAGATGGACAGATTGTTATGTCAAACGGTAATCCACTAGAGCCATCAATAACCATTCCTGCGGATGTTCAGAGTATCACCGTTGGCTCCGATGGTACGGTCAGTGTGACTCAGCCCGGTACAGCCACACCAACGATTGTCGGCAATATTGAATTAGCCGACTTTGTGAATCCGACGGGTTTGCAACCTATTGGTGAAAACTTGTTCCAGGAAACAGGAGCGAGTGGCACGCCAATTACCGGTACACCAGGGTTGGATGGTTTTGGTCAGACTGTCGGTGGAGCTCTGGAAACATCGAATGTTAATGTAGTAACAGAGCTGATCAATATGATTGAAACCCAGCGTGCGTATGAAATGAATTCAAAAGCGATCTCCACATCCGATCAAATGCTGCAGTACGCCAGTCAGAATCTCTAGTCATAGCTTCGGGCTACTTGTTGTCCCCCACCAGGTAGCCCTTTTCTTTTTCACCCTTCTGGTCTTTTTCATATTGTTGGCACGAACTCTGCTTCAATTTTTAGGTGAAGTGCGTATTTTTTCGGAGTGTCAAAAATGAAAACAGTTGCCCCATTTTTAGTATTTCTTGCTGTGGCAATGTTATCTGGTTGCTACAACAATGAGGTTAAGCGCGACCCCGCTTTTGCTGCCGTACGACCTGCGCCAATTGAGCCTCAGGATAATTACGATGGCGCTATCTTTGACGCACGTAATAATATCTCTTTGTTTGAAGATTACCGTGCAAGACGCGTTGGCGATATTTTGACGGTGAAGTTGGAAGAACAGACTGACGCTGAAAAAGAGACGGAAACAACAGTGGATAAGTCGAATAATAATTCCATTGATAATCCAACCTTGTTTGGAACAACACCACAATTTAATCTCCCCGGCCAACTACCGTTAGCTAATACAAAGGATAACAACTTAGCTTTCGGCTTGAATTCAAACAGTGCGTTTAAAGGTGCTGGTGATAGTGATCAGAATAATAAATTGACCGGCAATATTAGTGTGTCGGTGGTTGAAGTATTACCCAATGGCAACATGGTCATTCGAGGTGAGCGAGTGATTACCATAAATCAAGGTAATGAATACATACGTTTGTCAGGGATGATTAGCCCAAGAGATATCGAGGCAGATAATTCTATTTCGTCTATTCGCATTGCCGATGCTCAGATTTCTTATGTGGGAGATGGCCCGACTAATGATGCCAATGTGATGGGCTGGTTAAGTCGATTCTTTGTTAGCGCATTGATGCCTTTTTAAAGGGTAAAAGTTATGAAGTTCAGAGTATTTATTGCATTCGCATTATTAGTGAGTTCAGGCATTGCCTGTGCTGAACGGGTTAAAGATCTGGCCTCCATTGCTGGCGTGCGTAGTAACCAATTAATTGGTTATGGATTGGTGGTGGGTCTTAATGGCACAGGCGATAAGACAAAGTTCACCGGACAAAGCTTAAGAAACATGTTAGTGGAGATGGGAATTAATATCCCACCGGGCACTGATCCTAAAAGTAAAAACGTGGCAGCCGTGTCTGTACATGCCGATTTACCGCCATTTGTTAAGCCCGGTCAAACCATTGATATTACTGTTTCCTCATTAGGTGATGCCAAGAGTCTTCGCGGTGGCAGTTTATTAATGACGCCATTAAAAGGCGCGGACGGGCAAATTTATGCCATGGCACAAGGCAATCTGATTGTAGGCGGATTTGGCGCTGATGCTGCTGATGGCTCACGGTTAACGGTCAATATTCCCAGTGCGGGTCGGGTACCCAACGGTGCGACGGTTGAGCGAGCAGTCAGAAATGCATTGAATGTGGGGGATTCTATTATTCTGAATCTACACAGTCCCGATTTCACCACGGCCAGTCGATTAAGTGATGCCATTAACCATACATTAGGCAAAAACACGGCGTTTTCGATGGATGCTTCTTCAGTCAAAGTGAATGCGCCGCGCGATCCTAATCAGCGTGTTCCATTTATGTCCTTAATTGAGAATCTGGAACTTAATCCTGGTGAAGCACCTGCCAGAGTCGTGGTTAACTCACGCAGTGGCACGATTGTGATTGGACAGCATGTGCGGGTGAGCCCTGCTGCAGTGACGCATGGTAATTTATCGGTCACTATCTCTGCTAACCCAGAAGTTAGTCAGCCAGAACCTTTTTCGCAAGGACAGACGGTTGTAACGCCTAACTATAATATTAATATTACGGAAGAAAATAGCCGGATGTTTGTCTTTAATCCGGGTGTATCGCTGGATGAAATTGTACGTGCAGTGAATCAGGTTGGCGCGGCGCCTGGTGACTTAGTGGCTATCCTTGAAGCATTGAAGCAGGCCGGGGCACTTAAGGCTGACTTAGTGGTTATTTAGTTATGGCTTATGAGTCGAATATTGCCCGTTCAGCGGTTGATTTTCATGGTTTGAATCAACTACGTGAACAAGCGGTAAAAGATGTTGATAGTCAGCAAACCTTGAAGCAGGTTGCTGGTCAGTTTGAGTCATTGTTTATCAATATGATGCTGAAGTCGATGCGTCAGGCAAGTCTAGGTGATGGGGTATTTGACTCATCCCAAAGCAAAATGTATCAGGATATGGCCGACCAACAACTGGCTTCTGATCTATCTACGCGTGGTGGGCTAGGGCTACAGGAAGCAATTATCCAACAGTTGGGGAGTTATCAGCTCCAGTCAGCTCAGCCAGCCAAAACAGGCCAGAGCTATAGTTATGACACAGTAACGATAAGACCTGCTCTTGCTAAAAAAGTAAACGAACTGATGTTAAAACAGATACGTGATATCCACGCTGAAAACATCGACACAGATTCGACAACAGAATTGAAAGATATTGGTGCCGTGGTCTTTGACTCACCTCAAGATTTTGTAAAAACACTCTGGCCTTATGCACAACAGGCTGCAGATAAAATTGGTGTTGCACCTGAGGTAATTTTATCTCAAGCCGCTTTAGAAACAGGCTGGGGCAAGTATGTTCTCAAAGATAAGGCTGGAGAAACGAGTTTCAATCTGTTCAATATCAAGGCTGGTAAAAGTTGGACTGGTGATAGTGTCAGTAAAGTGGCACTCGAATATCGTGATGGTCAGGCTTATAACGAAGCGTCACAGTTCCGCTCTTATGAGTCATATCAGGATAGTTTCAATGACTATATTGAGTTTCTGCAAACTCAGCCTCGTTACCGTGATGCATTAAAACACACGGGTAATGCTGATGCCTTTGTTGAACAATTGCAAAAAGCCGGCTTTGCAACCGACCCTAATTATTCCGACAAAATTAAACGTATTATGAATAGTGACATTCTGGCACGAATTTCGCTGGAGTCAGACCATGCATAATCACGCTGACGAGTTAAGGAGCATGCCATGAGTCTGCTAGGGATTGGGACATCGGCATTATTAACGGCCCAAGGTAATTTATCGACGACCAGTCATAACATTAGTAATGTTAATACTGAGGGTTACACACGCCAGCGTGCTGACCAAGCGACACGTACGCCAGATTATAAAGGGGATATCTATTTTGGTACGGGTGTTCAGATAACGTCGGTCGAACGTGTTTATGACACTTTTCTCGCGAGTCAGGTCAGAACTTATACAGCACAGGAAGCAGCCCAGCGAAGCTATCTCAGTTATTCTCAACAGGTGGATGATCTGCTCGGATCAGAAGACTTGGGCTTGAGTACAGGTATCAGTCAATTCTTCAATGCGGTGAATGAGGTAGCAAACGATCCGACATCGATTGCTGCCAGACAATTAATGCTGACTCGTGGTGAGTTGCTAGCGAATCGTTTTAATACCATGGATTCGCAGCTGACACAGCTGGATGAGCAGGTGGATTATGATATTACTGTCGCTGTCGATGACATCAATAATTTATCGAAAAGTATTGCCGAGCTAAATGCTGCGATCACTGCCGCTAGTGGTGCTGGTGGCACGCCAAATGATCTGATGGATAAGCGTGACAAACTGATTACGGATCTTTCAGAGATCGTCTCAGTGAACGTGATCGAACAGTCGAATGGTACAACAAATATTTTGATTGGTAACGGACAAGCCTTAGTCGCTGGCACAAAAAGTATGACTTTAACGACAGTGACGGACACATCCACCACGCCACCAAGATTAGGTATTGGTTATGGTGACAGTAGTACCAACATCACTAGTCAGTTATCCGGCGGCACCTTAGGCGGGGCTTTGGAGTTTCGTGACACGATTATCGATGATGTCAGAGCTGAACTTGATGTGTTGGCTCAAGCGGTGGTGGAAGGCTTTAATGCTGTCCATAACAATACAACCAATATTGCCAATGGTGGGCAGGGATCGGTTGATTTAGATGGTAATGACGGCGGAGACTTCTTTGACCCGGCAAATATTACCGCCGCCACTATTTCAGTGGCAATAAGCGATCCTCGTGCCATTGCCGCCTCATCAAAGTTTGATGCGGCAACAGGCACCGTGAATATTTCTGGCTCAGGTAATAATGAAAACGCATTAGCCTTGGCTAACTTAGAGACAGATAAAACATTAGTCACTATCGCGCCTGGTGTGACTCGTTCGCTATCAGAAGGTTATGCCGTGTTGGTTTCAGATGTGGCCACACGTACACAGCAAGCGGAAGCCAGTCAGGAAACACAACTTGCGTTGTTACAACAAACAGAGCAGCGCTTTGATGCGGTTGGTGGAGTTAATCTGGATGAAGAAGCTGCACAGCTCATCAAGTTCCAGCAAGCCTATCAGGCTGCTTCTCAGATTATTATCGTGTCCAACACGATTTTTGATTCGCTGATTAATGCTGTTTAGGAGATTATCATGAGAATTTCGACATCCTATATTCAACAGCAAAGTGTAGACACCATGCTTGCCCAGCAGAAACAGCTGGCCGATACGCAGTTACAAGTCTCCACCGGCCAGCGAATTCTAAGGCCCTCTGATGATCCGGTAGCCGCGGTAAAGTCACTCAATTATGAGCGTGAAGTCAGCATTAATGAGCAGTATCAGGCGAATGCAGATGTGGCGAACAATAAGCTCAATGCGGCTGAAAATGCCTTAACCAGTGCGACGGATATTATTCAACGGATTCGCGAACTCGCAGTTCAGGCGCTGAACGACACCAATGATGCTAATGCCAGAACAGGTATTGCGGAAGAAATTGATGAGTTGAATAAATCGTTGGTCAGTTTGGCAAACACGACCGATGCTAATGGCGAGTTTTTATTTTCTGGTTATCAATCTTTCACACAAGCGTTTGATACCACGACATTTGCCTATGGTGGCGATAGTGGTCAACGCAGTATGCGTGTAGGAAGTGATTACTCAGTGGAGGCGACTTTTCCCGGGGACGAGCTATTTGTTATCACCAATGCAGACACGTCAACGCAAGCCATTTTTCAGACGATTGATGAATTTTCTACTGCGCTTAAAGCGAATACGATCGGTACTGCACCTAATAATGGTGAATTCTTAGATAATATGTCGACAGCCATTGATTCATTAACGACAGCAAGAACCGCTGTTGGCGCTCGAATCAATTCTATTGACCAGCAACGCAGCATTAATGAAGATAGTCTGACCAGCCTTGAAACCAGTCTGACTAAATTAAAAGACCTGGATTACGCGGAAGCGATTTCACGTTTAAACTCGCAAACGACAGGCTTGCAAGCGGCTCAACAAGCCTATGTTAAAGTGCAAGGACTGTCCCTGTTTAACTTTTTATGAAACACTGACACAATTCTAACTATTGTCAGTTATAAAATATGAAAGCAGTAATTCTGGCAGGTGGCTTAGGCACGCGTATTAGCGAAGAGTCCATAAATAAGCCAAAACCAATGATAGAAATAGGTGGTAAACCTATTCTCTGGCATATTATGAAAATCTATTCACATCATGGTGTGAATGATTTTATTATCTGTTGCGGTTACAAGGGCTATTTGATTAAAGAGTATTTTGCGAATTACTTTTTGCATATGTCGGATGTCACCTTTGATATGCAAAATAATAAAATGCATGTACATGAAGCCCACGCCGAGCCATGGAAAGTCACGTTGGTTGACACTGGTGATGATAGTATGACAGGTGGTCGTATCAAGCGTATTGCTGAATACGTCAGTGAGGATGAGGCCTTTTGTCTGACTTATGGTGATGGTGTCAGTAACGTCAACATCAAAAATTCTATTCGTTTTCATCAAGAGCAGGGGAGACTAGCCACTGTCACAGCAGCCTATCCTCAAGCAAAGTTTGGTGCTCTTGATATTGAAAATGATCAGGTCATCAAGTTTCAGGAAAAACCAAAAGGTGACAATGGTATGGTCAGTGGTGGTTTTTTTGTTTTATCACCCAAAGTCATTGATTACATCGAAGGTGACCATACAAGTTGGGAGTCAAGCCCAATGGAGCAGTTGGTAAAAGAACAGCAACTATCAGTGTTCAAACATACTGGTTTCTGGCAACCCATGGACACGCTTCGTGATAAGCAACACCTTGAACAACTCTGGCAGTCAGGTCAGGCACCTTGGAAAGTCTGGTGATTGCTCCCTCTTTCTGGCAAGGAAAATCTGTTTTAGTTACTGGTCATACTGGGTTTAAAGGAAGCTGGCTCAGTCTATGGTTAAATGAACTGGGGGCTAACGTCACGGGGTATGCCTTAGCTCCGGCGACAAATCCTTCCATGTATGACTCACTTGCTCTGGATGAGGAGCTGGACTCGATAGTTGCTGATATCAGTGATCTAGCTACTTTATCTATGACAATCAAGACATCACAGCCAGACATTGTGTTTCATCTGGCTGCACAATCATTGGTTAAACCTTCCTATGATGATCCCGTAAATACCTATCAGACGAATGTGATGGGTACAGTTAATGTGCTGGAAGCTGTAAGACATTGTCCTTCTGTGAAAGCTGTGGTGATCGTCACGTCTGATAAGTGTTATGAAAATTATGAGTGGTCATGGCCTTATCGTGAAAACGACCGACTGGGTGGGCATGATCCATACAGTAATAGTAAAGGCTGTGCAGAGCTGGTTACGGATTCATACCGTAAATCCTTTTTTGCCGATAATAAAACAGCGATTGCCACGGCACGTGCAGGTAATGTCATTGGCGGTGGTGACTGGTCTGACTATCGATTATTGCCAGATTTGATTAAGGCAAAACAAAACACACAGCCATTAAAAATCCGGCATCCCGCCGCGATTCGTCCTTGGCAACATGTTTTAGAGCCATTATCAGGCTATCTTCAACTTGCACAGCAGTTGTGTGAAAGCGGCGTCGATGTGGCAGAAGCGTGGAACTTTGGTCCGGTACAGGACGATATTAAACCGGTCTATTATCTTGTTGAACAAGCACAGAAAAAGTGGTCCAGCTTTGAATGGTATAGTCCGTCACAGAATGAACATCATGAAGCCAATATACTCATGCTGGATTGTTCTAAAGCACGACAAAAACTGGGATGGCAACCTGTCTGGCGAATCGATGACGCTTTATCAAAAACGTTTGACTGGTATGATGCCTTTTATTCCGGAAAAGAGATGCGTGAATTCAGTTTGCAACAGATTCAGCAATTTGTTCAGGCGGCCAAACCTCAGTTATTCAAAGCATGAATCCATTACATACACCCCACACTGAATCTTCATCGATCGCCTTAGCTATTGGCGATATTTGTGTCGTTAATAAAGCGGGAATGTCACCGATGTTATGTGTTGTGGTAGCTATAGAAAATGCCACTATTGAATGTTATGAAATACTGGCATTCAACGATGATGTCTCAGACCTTGATATATTTGTTTTTGACGATGACAGTGTTAATGGTTCAGCGCAATATGTGGACTTACGCTTTCCACTCTTTGTCGGTTCACTTGATGTGGCTAGCTATCAGGGCAAAATTTCAACATTAAATCTCGAAAGACTTTTGCGGGCTTTGGTGCAACGCCAGGTAAAGCGTTACAGTCAAATGAAATTTCTGCACAAAGACTTTTTGCCTGGAAGCAGTGCTGTTCCAGTGTCTGGCAAGGTCATGGATTCAAATGATATTGAGCATCTGGTTGATGCCTCATTGGATGGCTGGCTGACTACCGGTCGTTTTAATGCCCAGTTTGAAAAAGCGCTTGCTGAATTTATTGGTGTCAAACATGTGCTGACAGTGAACTCCGGTTCATCAGCCAACTTGTTGGCATTAACTGCACTGACTTCACCTAAGTTAGGTGATAAAGCATTACAAAAAGGCGATGAAGTGATTACTGTGGCGGCGGGTTTCCCGACGACAGTGAATCCTATTTTACAAAATGGTTTAGTGCCTGTTTTTGTTGATATTACTCTGCCTTCCTACAATATCGACATCAGTCAGCTTGAGGCAGCGCTATCAGATAAAACACGAGCCATTATGATGGCGCACACCTTAGGCAATACCTTTAATATTGATGCCGTTGTAGCTTTTGCTCGCCAACATAATCTTTGGTTAATCGAAGATTGTTGCGATGCTTTAGGTACTACCTACTCACCCGCTACTGAACTGACGGATTATCGTGGACAAGCAATTGCGTTAGGTGAGCCTCGTCATGTAGGCACCTTTGGCGATATTGCGACGTTGAGTTTTTATCCGGCTCATCATATAACGATGGGAGAAGGTGGTGCAGTCTACACCAATAATGGCCAACTGAAATTGATTCTGGAGTCATTCCGTGACTGGGGCAGAGACTGTTTCTGTGAGCCGGGCCAGGACAATACCTGCAAAAAGCGCTTTAGTTATCAACTAGGGCAGTTGCCTTGTGGTTATGACCATAAATATACCTATTCTCATCTTGGTTATAACTTAAAAATCACTGATATGCAGGCGGCTGTGGGCTTGTCACAGTTGGCTAAAGTCACCGGGTTTATTGAGAAAAGAAAAGCCAACTTCCAACGACTGTACGCAGGTTTATCCTCACTACAGGATTATCTGCTACTGCCTGAAGCAGAGAACAATGCTGATCCGTCTTGGTTTGGTTTTGCTATTACTTTAAAGCAGGGTAATCGAGCTGACTTTATTCAGTATCTTGAACAACACAAAATTGCCAATCGATTAGTGTTTGGCGGTAATCTCATCAAACAGCCTTATTTTGAACAGCAAAGCTATCGCACAGCTGGAGAATTAACGGTCACCGATCAGGTCATGAATGATTCTTTATGGATCGGCGTTTTCCCTGGGCTGTCTGATGAGATGGTTGATTATATGATCGATACTATCCAATCTTATTTCAAAGTGTGAGTGATGACTGACAAAACATCGATGTATCAAAAGTTATTTGTGCTGGAAATGGCCAATAATCACCAAGGTGATATTGCTCATGGCAAGCAGGTTATTCAGCAGATGAAGCAGGTTTGTGATGATTTTCCTTTCCAGTTTGCCTTTAAACTGCAGTACCGTAACCTGAAAACCTTTATTCATCCCGATTATCGCGACAGACAAGACATTAAATATGTTAAACGGTTTCGTGATACGGAGCTGGATGAAACCCAGTTACTAGAACTAAAACAAGCTATTGATGATGCCGGTTTTATTTCCATGTGTACGCCTTTTGATGAAGATTCTGTTGATTGGATTGAGCGACATGGTTTCGACATATTAAAAATCGCGTCCTGCTCTTTGACAGACTGGCCGTTACTAGAGCGCATTGCCCAATCCTCTTTGCCATTGGTGATGTCTACAGCCGGTGCCACGATGGAAGAGATTGAAAATGTCGTTCAGTTTTTCTTGCATCGCCACAAACAATTAGCTGTGATGCACTGTGTTGGTGAGTATCCAACGCCAAGACAAAATCTACAGTTAGGCCAAATTACTCTATTAAAACAACGTTTTCCTGAGGTAACGGTGGGCTATTCAACCCATGAAGATCCTAATGAGACGGAAGCAGTGAAAATGGCCGTCGCCATGGGCGTACAGCTATTTGAAAAGCATGTTGGGGTAGGTGAGCTCAATGCTTACTCGGCGAATCCTGAGCAAGTCAGACAATGGTTAATCTCAGCGCAAGAAGCATACGCCATGCTTGGCCTAGAGGGCGAGCGTGTGGCGGTGACCGAGACAGAGTTAACCACACTGAATTCATTACGCCGAGCAGTGTTTGCTAAACAAGATCTCGCTGCAGGCAAAGCACTGCAAACAGAAGATTTTTACTTGGCGATTCCAAGTCAAGCAGGTCAGCTATTGGCTAACGACTTGTCTAAGTACAAGCAGTTTGAATTAAAAGCGGCAGTAAAGGCTAATGAACCTTTATTACTCGAGCAGTTAGAAATCACCGATACCCGTGACATGGTTTCCGCTTCATTATCCAAAGTCTGTGCTTTATTACGTGAAGCCGGCATTGCTATTGCTGATGGCGTGAACTGTCAGTTGTCTCATCACTACGGCATTGAGAATTTTGAAGAAACAGGCGCGACCATTATTGATGTGGTCAACCGTGAGTACTGTAAAAAGATTCTGGTGTTATTGCCGGGGCAAAATCATCCCGTGCATGCCCATCACAAAAAAGAAGAAACTTTTAATGTGCTGGCGGGTGAAATGCGCTTACAACTGGGGGATGAATTAAAAACCATTAAAGCCGGTGAAATGGTGACTGTTGAGCGCGGTGTTAAACATGCTTTCAGCAGTGAAACTGGGGCGATATTTGAAGAATTATCCACCACACATTTCACTGATGACTCTTATTATGACGATAAGACCATTAACCAGAACAGTCGCCGCAAAACGAATCTGATATTTCGTGCTGACTGGCTAACTTCGGAGTGGGCATGAGCCAACAACGCGTTGCTGACTATATCTTTGCCCGAGTGGCTGAATTAGGCGTTAAAGAGGTTTTCTTACTTCCTGGTGGTGGGGCCATGCATCTGGTAGATGCCTTGGGGCAGAATCCTGATATCACTTTCATACCGACTCATCACGAACAAGCTGCAGCGATTGCTGCTGAAGCCTACTCTCGCGTGAATGAAACACTCGGTGTGGCGCTGGTCACGACCGGCCCGGGGGCGACCAATGCTTTAACTGCCGTAGCAGGTGCCTGGATTGAGTCTGTGCCATTGCTGATTATTTCTGGTCAGGTCAAACGGGCTGATATGAAAGCCGATAGTGGTGTAAGGCAAATGGGCCCGCAGGAAGTCGATATCGTATCGATGGTTAAACCGATTACCAAATACGCAGTAACAGTTGATGAGCCAGAAAATATTGGACGTTATATTGATAAGGCTTTACATGAGGCCATGAGTGGACGAAAAGGCCCTGTATGGCTGGATGTGCCTTTGGATGTGCAGGCTAGCCTAATCGAACCAGAACAATTGGAGAGAGAAGAGTCCTGTTCAGATACTGAATCAGACTGCTCACTTCAGCTGGATGAAGTTATCCAATTAATTCAGCAGGCAGAGCGTCCTATTATTCTGGCAGGTCATGGTATTCGTCTGTCAGGTGCAGCTGACACATTCAAACAACTTTATGAAAAAACCGGTATTCCGGTATTAACGACCTGGAATTCACTGGATCTGATTCCATACGAACATCCATTATGTGCCGGCCGTCCCGGTTCTGTGGCACTCAGACCGGCAAACTTTGCCGCCCAGAATTGTGATTTGTTAATTAGTATTGGTGCCCGTTTGGATAATGTGGTCACCGCGCACAATCCGCAAAATTTTGCCCAATATGCCGACAAAGTGATTGTCGATATTGACGCGTCTGAATTAAAAAAACATCAGTTGCCAAAAGCAAGATTGATTCAGGGCAATGCCAAAACTTTTATCGAACAACTGAATACTGAACTACCAGAGCTTAAAACTGACTATTCGGATTGGATTAATAAAATAGCCGATTGGAAACAACGCTATCCACGCTGTGATGGTGAAATATTTCCAGAGCAAGGTGAAATTAGTCATTATCATTTTATCGATCGTTTATCTGCTCTCACTAAAGCCAATGAGCTTATTATTACTGGCAGCTCAGGGCTGGCAGTGGAAGTCTTCTACTCTACCTTTGTGAATAAACCCGGCCAACGTATTTTTCTCACCTCGGGTTTAGGGTCGATGGGCTATGGTTTGCCCGCGGCGATTGGTGGTTGTCTGGCCTCAGGTAAAAAGCCCGTCGTTTCGGTAGAAGGTGACGGCAGCTTGCAGCTTAATCTTCAAGAATTAAGCACCTTAAAATCCCTCAATTTACCTATACGCATGTTCATTATGAACAATAATGGCTATGCCTCCATTCGAAATACACAACGCAATTATTTTGATGAGCGCTATGTTGCAACTGGTCAAGAAGCTGGATTACTGATTCCGGATTTAGTCAAACTCGCAGAAGCTATCGGACTTGAAGCAATACGTATTAATGACGCCAGCGAGCTGGATGACAAAATTCATTATGTATTGAATCATCCCGGCCCAATCCTTTGTGATGTCACAATTATCAAAGACGAAGCTTTATGGCCAAAAGTGTCAGCCATGCCACAGGCCAATGGTTCAATGATTTCTATGCCCCTAGAAGATATGACACCATTATTGTCTTTAGAGCAGTTAAAACAGGAAATGATAGTGTCCTTAGCTGACATTTCCCAACAAGTGGTACGAGGAGATGGTTGATACTCAAAACCGCAAAGCATTAGCATGCCCATGTTGTCTGTCGCTTATAAACCATACTATAAATAATGTATTTGTCTGTCCCCATTGCCATCATGTTTGGAAAGATGTTGACCCCCATTGGGTGAGTGACCATTACCTTAAATTAACAGGTCGAAATGAACTTCCTGATAAATACGTAGAAAAAAAACTTCTTGAGAGAGTTGAGTATTTGGCACCTTACTTAAGGACAGGGATGTCAGTATTAGAGATCGGATGTGCTGAAGGGGAGCTTGGCAAGAAAGTTAAAGAAAAGTATCAATTGGAATACTATGGCTTTGAAATTTCGCAAGATGCCATACAAGCCCAGACAGTTCTTGACGGTGTGTTCCGTTTAGCTGATCAAGTGAGCGAAGAACGGAAGTTTGATCTCATCATGAGTTTTCATGTATTGGAGCATATCTCTGATCTTAGTCCTGTCATTGTAGATTGGAAACATTGGTTAAAGCCTGATGGAATAGTGATTCTGGAGGTGCCTAATAACGCTGGGCATCCGTGGGTTGAGGACGATAATAACCCTGAACATATTCACCAATTTGGAATGAGTTCAATAGCTGCTTTATTGCAAAGGCATGGCTTCATAATCAAGATGATGAGCACCGGCTTTTTTGAATCACCAAGTTATACCGATAGCATTCGCTTAGTAGCTGAGTTGGCACTGTCTCGAAAAGACAAACAGGATAGCCTGATTGAAGCTATCAGAAAAACGATACATGAACCCTTTGATGTTTTTTGTGTGGGTGGGGATTTTAAAAACTACATAGAGCCGATTATGCCCCATCTAAACGTCATATCATTATTCGATAATGATGCAATGAAAAAAGAGATGGGAGGTAAGCCTGTCATACTTTTTGAAAATGAAAAAAATGAACAACGCCCCATTTTAATAGCGAGTATTCGTTATGAGGAGCAGATCCGCGACGAGTTGCTTCAGAAAAAAGTGTCTTTAAATAATATCTATTATCTCAGCGATATCTTGCTGGGGGTGAATAGCAATGGCTGATAAGCATTTCGCTTGGAACAGGGCTTGTCAGGTTTGTGGGACATTGAATCTGTCGGTTTTGTATGAGAACCAACTTGCTGTAATTGATGGTAGAGACATGAGCTATAGTGTGACAACCTGCAGTTACTGTGGATTTCATTATGCAAATCAGCTACCTAAGGCATCATCGTATCAGTCTTACTATCGATCTTTGTCTAAATATGATGTCACTCTTTCTGCCAGCTCGATACCAGAAATAGATAACTATAGAGCTGAGAAAGTTATCTCTTTCATCCAGCCTTATATTTCTTTGGATAAAAAAGTTTTTGACTTGGGGTGTGGACATGGAACGTTACTCAACTGGTTCTCGATGAGCGGTTGGTCAAATATCTATGGCGTTGACCCAGCCCCAAATGCTGCTGAACAAGCAAACCAGCTTTATGGTTTGTCCTGTATTACAACGGGGAGCTTGGAAAATGCAGTGTCTTTAAATCGGCTGATAGAGGCTGATTTAATCTGTCTCATGGGAGTATTGGAGCACCTACCTAACTTATATGATGATCTCACCTTATTATTAAATAGTGTGAAAGAGGATGCCAGCATACTGATTGAAGTACCTGCTTGTGAGCGATTTACTCGAGGTGATTTTGAGCCCTATGGCGAGTTCTCTCTAGAACATATTCAATTTTTCAGTGCAAGTTCCTTGGACAGATTAATGGAGAACTTTGGTTTTTATCCAATAACGTCTCACATCTTGGATTTACCTCCAGGAACAACGGACAGTCTTTTAAGCCTCTATTCGCGTAAACAAAAAACAGATAATGTCATCACAACTGATACCGCTTTGGATGAATACATGGCAGAGTCTGAGAGTAAATTGCAGCTAGGCTTAAGCAAAATAAAGTCATCGGTTCAGCAGCCCACAATAATATACGGTGCGGGTAGCCATACCGCACGGTTACTACCCTATCTCGACGACTGTCAGATTTCTCAGCATATTGTTGGCATTGTTGATGGCAACACAAATCTTCAGGGTAAGCAGATGGGAAAATGGGTGATTGATGTGCCAGAAACATTAATAAACCGTTGTCCTGAGATCCCTGTTCTTGTCTCTTCATACCGCTCACAGAACGCCATAAGCAATATGCTTAGCGAGATTTATTCAAATCCTATTATAACGATGTACCAGCTATGAATTTAAAACATATTCTTTTTGATTTTGATGGAACCTTGATTGATTCGGCACCATGTATTCTTCAATGTTATGAAGAGGTAATGTCTGAGTTCAATTTTGAACCTACCGTGCCCATCACATCATCTATTATCGGCCCCCCCTTGAACGATACGGTAGCAATGTTAGCGGATACTGATGATGAGTCACTCATCAAACAAATGGCCGAAAGTTTTAAAATGTTTTATGACAACCGCGTAGCAACAGAAACCCCTCTGTATGATGATGTAGAAAGCGTATTGGACTCACTAATGTCACAGGGGTATCAATTGTATATCGCTACAAATAAACGCTATCTTCCTACTATGGCTGTTATTGAGCATTTGTCGCTAAAACATTATTTCACTGACATTGATGCCGTAGATCAATTACCCGTAGGACACCAAAAAAAGTCGTTACTTATCCAGAAATTGATGAATAAACATCATATTGATGCCAATCAAGCACTGTATATCGGTGATAAATTAGATGATTATGAGGCTGCAGCATTTAATTCTGTACCGTTTGTGGCGGCAGGGTGGGGCTATGGAAGTTGGGCAGAACCCTTCTCTGTGCTGAGTTCGCCGAAACAACTGATTGATTTTATCGATCGTTATGAGAGTTAATCATTCTTATTTAGCTGTAGATGAGCTGGTTGAGGCCGATATCAATTTACTTTTAAGTAGGGTCGACTTATCAGCATTATCTGGAAAGCGTCTTTTTGTTACTGGCTGTACTGGGTTTATGGGCTATTGGATATTAATGACGATTCATTGCCTGAATATCAAAGGATTTAACATCCACGTAACAGGTATTTCCAGAAATCCAGAACTATTTTACCAACGACATCCTTTTTTCCTAAATAAACCATGGCTTCAACTGAATCTTGGAGAGATAAGAGACTTTGCGCTTAGTTACGGGCCTTATGATTACGTGATCCATGGAGCGATGGATACTCAGCCAGATAAATTACAAAATGGCAGTGACTTGTTTGATATGGCCACAAGAGGCACAAAGCGAGTTATTGAACAGGCGAAAATGGCTTCTGCAAATTCTATTTTGATAGTAAGTTCTGGTGCAGTATATGAGTCTGACTACGTTCCGCAAAAACCAGGCAAATTAACCTCATCGAATTATTACAGTATGGCTAAGCAACTCATGGAGCAGGTCGCTCTTAACGAAACTGAAGGAAGTATTTGTCAATTAAAATTGGCCAGATGTTTTGCTTTTATCGGTTATCTTTTGCCAAAGCATCTTGCTGTTGCACAGTTCATCAGAAGTGCTTTAAATGATGAATGTATCACTATTCATGGCAATGGTTCTCCTGTGAGAAGTTACCTTTATGCGGCTGATATGGCGCTATGGCTATTACAAATACTTATCAATGGGAGAGATAAAGCAGCCTACGATGTCGGTTCTGATGATGTAAAACCCTTAATTGATCATGCTGAACATATTCGTCAAATTATTGCTCCAAATAAATCTATATTTGTGGGGAAAGGGGGAGCTAACCAAAGCAGTAGTCGCCAAGTTTATGTTCCAGATATTACGACTGCAAAAGATGAACTAGGGTTAGATGTGTGGACAGACCTTCGTGCTGCAATTAGAAAAACCATGGAGATGGAATATATGTTTAATGATGACTTGTGCTCGTTTCAGGAATAATGAACAATAATTCCGTCATAAAATTCATGTAAAAGTTTTTTAATTCTTTTGGGGCTTGTTGTATTCTGTTTCAGAAGCTTTATGAATAGCTGTATTGTTGTGTTTGTGTCTTTTTATTCCGTTCACGCTAATCGTGATGAGCAATGGGTTAATTGAGCAGACGTGATTTTCTACATCAATTACAAACTCTGAGCGTGTTCCGATAAGTAATATATCAATATCCATTCCACTCTGTGATTCTGGCTGTGATATGGACTGTCCAGATTGCAGAAAAGGCAAACCATGTTCCAGCTCATTTTTATCAGTAATCCAGATGAGATTTCTCAGAAAGTTGGGATGTTTTCTGAATAGTTTTGTTCCTCTACCGGCTACACCCCATAACCCTAGCTTTGCTTGTGGGTTATGAGTTAGCTCCTGCCTCAGCCAATTTGCTAACGCCTCAACATCATTATCTATATTTATTAACATTTTCATTTCGGTCATCAAGCTATCCCAAAATTGAGGGTGCGATGTGGAGTGAGGGATCGCTTCTTTTAGTATCAGCTCAGCCCCTTTATGTTGATCAGGTTCATGTTGCATCCTGGCAAACAGTCTGCCAGCCATGGAGTAATAGCTCTTCCATAGTATTTCTAGGGCATTCTGATCGAACGCAGTTGATTGCAGCCAGCTAAACAGCTGATACGTACCCAAAATCATATTTTTATAAGCGTAACCTCCCCACTCCCATCCGTTGATGCCCTGTAGTAAGCAGGGTTCACCAACAAAAGCAATCGGCTTACCCGCCAGAGGAGCGAGAGTAAGCATTGCATGGGGAAAACAATCACTCATATTAGTGGAAGAACCATCAAGGCTATCAGTAGGGTTTAGTGTTATCTGTTCGTTAATAAATAATTGTCGACGACAAATAAAACAGAAAATGCCGCTAAAAGAGGCTGAGATGTTGTCAGAGGGAAGCTGCGTCAATGATTCGATTTTATCGAGTAGTCGCCAAGATGTTTCATTAAATTGAAGTTTCTTGAATTGCGTCTCATTGGGGTAGCCAGATTGCCCGTAAATAATCTCATCTCTCTTGGCAATATTGATCCAACCAAAGTTGAGGTAGTGGTAGCTGACGTCGGGGGTTCTCGCGAGAGAATCAAAAATATGCTTGAGAGCGCTGGGAACAATAAGGTCATCATCACCAACGATCCATATAAACTCACCTCTCGCTAGTTCTGTGGTCGCAAATAATACATTCTTAGTGAACCCAACCGTTTCTTTTTGGCATCCATATCGAATCGGAAGCGGGCAAGATTCAACTACCTTCTTTGTCTCATCTATTGAAGCGTTATCGGCAATAACAATTTCAACTCGGTCTAGATAGCCCTCGACGACTCTGGCCAGTTGGAACAGCATTGACTTGAGTAAATGGGCTCGATTTAGTGTTGGTATGCAAATTGAAAGTATGGGTGTCATTATTTGTCTGCATTTATTAAAGTGACAACAAGAATATGGCGATAGCCTGAGTTTGACAAATTAGTGTAGTGGCAGCATACGGAAGTTAAGTCGATGGCTTAGTAAAGAGGAATTAATGGCGCGATTGAATTTTTTTACAACAGAACAGCAACCTTTCTATATCTACACCTCAGAATTTGTTAATAAATTCGCTGGTGTTAGAGCTTTACACTATCTATGCCATGCACTAAACCAGCTTGGTGCTGAGGCATATGTCGTGGGAGCGAAAAAGGTCGATACCAGTTTGAGGACTCCGCAGTTAACGAAGCTTGATGTTGTTCGTCATGAACTTTTAGGCCTCTCACCTATCGTCATTTATCCAGAGGTCATTTCCGGTAACCCTCTCGGGGCAGAAAATGTTGTACGTTGGTTGTTGAATGCACCAGGCGTGGTTGGCGGTGATAAAACCTTTTCTGAAGATGAAATGATATTTGCATTTTCAGCTGATTTTATTCCAGACAATATTAAAGCCAATATCCTCAGAGTTCCTGTTGTCGACACTACTTTATTCAATAACGAAGATAACGAGGATGATAATAAGAGAGAGGGAACTTGTTATTACGCAAACAAATATCTTGTGAGTGGTGGCACTCTAACAGAGCATGTTTCAGGTGCCAGGAGCTTGTGTCAGGATGTTTCCTTATCTCAGGCAGAGCTTGCTAACATACTTAGAAAAAGCGAGCTATTGCTCTGTTATGAACCATCATCAATAGTCGCCGAAGCACTTTTATGCGGTTGTCCTGTTGCCATGATACCGACACCATATCTGAATAAAATTGATGGTGATTTGAATGGCCCAGGTATTGCGGTGAGTACGGATTCTGAAGCCATAGAAAAGGCAAAAAGTACGGTCGGACAGGTCAGTGAAAACTACGAAAAGCTAATAAAGGACTGTATTAGCCATGTCGAGGGGTTTGTTATTCAGACACAGCAACGATTTTCGAAACCAGTTGCTAAAACCAATGAATGGGTGAATAAAACACTGACTTATGTAAATGATACAGTACCGGTACAGAATGACATATTGATTGCAGAAAGAGAGCGTCTATCCAAGAATAAACGGTGGTTGGAACAGCATGAGTTATCTGAAGCATCTGTTTTTTTACTAGCAGAACGTATGACTAAAATCTGGACAAGCCAGCCTAGCTTTCACCTGATTATTGTAGCGAATCCGACAGAACTGGAAAGGTTGTCTCATACTCTTGAATCGCTTCAGTATCAACTTTATCAGGCTTGGGGGTTAACGATTTTAAGTAATATTCCTGCTCCTGATGCTTTTTCCGATGTGCCTGAGAATATTGAATGGATTCAGATTTCTGGTGCAAATCTGAATGAAGATATTGAAAATGCTGTGGCTGCTGCTCAGCTTGATTGGGTTATGCAGTTAATTCCCGGTGATAAATTAGCGCCCCATGCTTTGTTGAGCTTTGCTGACACAGTTAACTTAGAGACTAATGCACACTTTATTTACAGTGATGAGTTAGTCGATGAGTCTAAAGCTGGTATCTGGTTCAAACCTGAGTTCAATCTTGATTATTTAAGGGCCTATTCATACTTAGGGCGTTCATTTATTGTTAGTAGGGAAGCCTTTGAACAGGTCGGTGGGTATTCAAACTTGGCTTATGTGCAGACCTCGGATATGGCATTTAAGGTGTATGAGCAGAATCAGCAATCAGCGTTTGCTCATGTCCCCGATGTCTTGCTCACATCAATTCCATTAGATATTAACAAAGAGCTATTGGCAGAAAATGAGTGGTTGACCCGTCATGCTCATCTAAACAGGTCCGGTATTTCAGCCACCATATCAAATCCTAAAAATAAATCTCGATTCCAGACAGTATATAGCACGAAAACTCAGCCCAAAGTCTCTATTATCGTTGCTCACCATAACAATGTTTCCTACCTTGCGCGATGTCTAGAAGAGTTAGAATTCAATACTACATATATTAATTACGAAGTGGTCGTTGTAGATGTCATGAGTGATGTCGAAGATCTTGGGGATGTGTATGCTGAGATGTCAGAAATGTGGGGAGGACGTTTTGTCTCAACGCGTTTTGAACAGAAAAACTACTCGGCAGCTATTAACCATGGTGTGAACATCGCTAGTGGTGATTACATTGTTGTTATGTCCTGCTTTGCTATGGCTGTGAACGGCAATTGGCTAAATGAGATGATACCATTGTTGGCCAGAGAGGATGTCGGGGTTGTTGGTGCTCGAATCCTCGATGACAAAAATAATGTCATTCATGCAGGTGGCGTGTTCGGAATTACTGATGATGTCAGTGGTATGTTTCAGGGGCTGGATATTACAGATTCTGGTTACATGGAGCGTGCACACTGTATACAGCAATATTCCTCTGTGTCATCAGCTTGTTTCGGTATTGAAAAACAGGCATTTATTGAAGCTGGTGGCCTGTGTGAAAACGTATTTTCAGATACGCGTTACTCGGTAATGGATTTATGCCTCACAATTCAGCAGCAGGGTAAAAAAGTTATCTGGTCACCTTATGTCACTTTGTTTCAGGATAAAAAGTTGGCTGAACAGTCAAATGGCGTGGCTGATTACCACCCACTTAGAGAAGAGGTATTGGTCGAGAAGTGGTCTCAATTATTCACTCATGATCCTTTCTACAATGACAACCTGAGTTTACGTTCCCGTTTTTTTGCACCTGAGGTAGATATTCAACGGCAGTGGGACCCACGATTTCATGACAAAACACGTGTCCTTGTGTTTCCTCTCAATGGTGGTGGTACTGGACAGTATCGGGTGATTGCACCGATGCAGGCTTTAGCTGAGCGCGGGGATGTCGAATTAACATGGATGCCATTTCATGAATTCAGAGAACAGCCCCTATTGCCGACTTTATATGAACTAATCCGCTTACAGCCTGATGTGCTTTATGTGCAACAAATGTTGACTGATGTGAGTTACGAATTTCTAAAACAGGTCAAGCAGCAAACGCAAATCAAAATTATCTTTTCACTGGACGACTTGGTTACCAACCTGCCAAAAATGAGTGACAGAAAAAAACTGGTTTTTCGGGATATGCGGTCGAGACTCAGAAAAACGTTAGCCTTATGTGATCACACCATTGTGTCTACTCAACCATTAGCAGATTTATGCCGTCAATATACGGGCAATGTCACAGTTATACCAAATCGGCTTGAGAAACAACGCTGGTTAAACCTATCACCATCAGAGAAAAATTCTCATCAAAAACCACGAGTGGGTTGGGCTGGGGCGAATCAGCATGCTGGCGATTTGGCCTTAATGTCTAATGTGGTTCAATCATTAGCAGATAAAGTAGATTGGGTTTTTATGGGCATGTGCCCACCTGAACTAAGGCCTTATGTGAAAGAGTTCCACCAATTCGTATCGTTTAATCAATACCCCCAGGCTTTAGCTGAGCTTGATTTGGATCTGGCTCTTGCGCCGCTGGAGGAACACCCTTTTAATGAAGCGAAAAGTAATTTACGACTTCTTGAGTATGGTGTCATGGGCTGGCCAGTCATTGCCAGTGATATCTATCCATATCAGCAAGATGGTGCGCCAGTGACATTGATTCCAAATGATGAGGCGGTATGGATAGAAACCATTCTTGCCGCTTTAGCTGAACCGGAGAAAATTGCCGCTCAAGGACGGCATCTTCAAAATTGGGTATGTCAAAAATTTATCCTTGAAGATCACTTGGATGATTGGTTAAAGGTGTTTAATGTGAACCGAAACAATTAGTTACGTATTTTTTGTTCGTTTAATAAAAAACTGGTACGTAAACTGCTTTACTCCCATCGAGTCTGATAACCCCTTGTGGTCACAGGCAAATAATATTTGAAATGGGAGAATTCAAATGCCATTAATCGTAAATACTAACCTTGCGTCGCTTAATGCGCAGCGGAACTTAACCAAATCGCAAGGTGATCTTAATACCGCTTTACAACGTCTTTCTTCTGGTCTTCGTGTCAATAGTGCCAAAGATGATGCCGCAGGCCTATATACAGCCGAACAAATGACTGCTGATATTCGCGGTGCGAATCAAGCAGCGAGAAATGCCGCTGACGGCATCTCATTTGCCCAGGTCGCGGAAGGGGCTCTAGCTGAGATTACTAATAACCTGCAGCGTATTCGTGAAATTGCTGTGCAATCCGCTAACGGTACTGTCACGGACAGAAATGGTCTTCAAGCTGAGGTTACTCAGCTTGAAAATGAGAATAAACGTATTATCGACACTACACAATTTAATGGGCAAAAAGTGTTGGGCGGGTTAACGTTAACATTTCAGGTTGGCGCTGATGCCGTTGATACAGTTACTGTGACTGCCACTGCCGCCACTACAACTACAGCAGATGTTACAACATCAGGAACTGCTTCGACAGCACTCGGTACCTTAGATACGGATATTAATAGTCTCAGCCAATTACGTGCCACGTTTGGTGCGATTCAAAACCGTTTTGAAGCCGTTATTTCCAACTTACAAAGTCTGTCTGAAAATACCAGTGCAGCTCGTAGCCGGATTATGGATGCTGACTTTGCCGAGGAAACAGCAAAATTAACGCGTGCTCAAATTTTACAACAAGCAGGTACTTCTATACTCGCTCAGGCTAATACCTTACCGCAGAACGCTTTATCTTTATTACAGGGATAATTAATTAGTTCTGAACATTTATTTTTTGCGGACTATTTAAGGCTAAAAAACTAGTTAAATTTGATAGGAAGAGTGGAAAATGGATTTTCCACTTGTAGTCAGTGATCACGGATGAAAGGGAGTTTTATCGGTGATAGTTAAATGTCATCAATCTAAAAGGATTTATATTTATGAATAGACTATTATGTAAACTATGTTGTGTAATCTTGTTTGTTTTCACTACAACAAATGTAAGTGCCGCGAGCCTTATTCTCAATCCCAATGGTAAGTTGGCCGGGATAAACGGTATTAATGTCGAAGGGTTTGGTTTATATGATGTTACTTTTAACAATACCTTTGATTATTCTCTTGGCGGGAATTCATATAGTTTCGTAACTGCAGCTGCAAACGCTCTATACTCTGCTTTTAATGGTGACGGTCTTCTTGCCGATACAGTCTATGACCAAAGTCCAGAGTTGGTTGAAGGATGTGAAGGAACTGTGTCGTGTGAATTGACTACAGCATATGTTCATACTAGTGGGTTTGATACCGGGTCTTATTATTTTTTCAGAAATACAGAAAGCTTTGAGTTTGAGCAAGAAGGAGTTGGGTATGGACAAGGAAATTTGTACCCACAAGCGAGTAGAACTTTTGCAGTTTGGTCTGAATCTTCACTCATCGCAACTCCAATACCTAGTGCAGCCCTTTTATTCGCACCGGCATTATTAGGGGCTATAAGCCTCCGTAGAAAACGTAAACTCATTACTAGTGACGAACAGAATATTTTCATGTAAGCGACTAATTCAGATATCTTTAACATCAAAATGTGAACTGGGTCAGACTTTTGCAAAGTCTGACCTATTTTTTTGTAAATTGTCTTAAAGAAAATCTCACTCCCTGCCGCTAATGTTTTCGGAGGCGGTAAAAACTAGAAAATTCATAGTTTGTCCGCCATGTATAAAGCGAGCATAGCTCGACCCTATGAGGGAGTAAATCTCATGGCATTAGTAGTTAACACAAACATTGCATCATTAAATGCACAACGTAACTTAAACAAATCTCAAAGCACTCTGAATACATCTTTGCAACGTTTATCTTCTGGTTTACGTATCAATAGTGCAAAAGATGATGCGGCTGGCCTTTACACTGCGCAGCAAATGGAAGCGGATATTCGTGGTGGTAATCAAGCAGCTCGTAATGCAGCTGACGGTATTTCTCTAGCCCAAGTGGCGGAAGGTGCTTTAGCAGAAATCAGTAATAACTTACAGCGTATTCGAGAAATCGCAGTACAATCTGCTAACGGTACAGTCACTGATAGAGATGGCTTGAAAGCTGAGGTGACTCAGCTTGAAGCAGAAAATACTCGTATTATCTCTAGCACTAAATTTAATAACACTGCTGTTTTGGGTTCTCTTAGTACTGCTATACAAGTAGGCCAAGATGCCGGTGATACTGTAGCGATTACTTCGACTGCAATCAGTTTGGCTTCGGTTGATGTTAGTACTTCAACTAATGCATCTACAGCTCTTACTACACTTGATGGCTACATCAATACTGTGAGTAGTGCTCGTGCAACATTCGGTGCGATCCAAAACCGTTTTGAAGCTGTAATCTCAAATCTTCAAAGCTTTACCGAGAACACCAGCGCTGCGCGTAGCCGTATTGTTGATGCCGACTTTGCTGCTGAGACTGCTGCTTTGACTAAAGCGCAAATTCTGCAACAGGCTGGTGTATCCATCGTATCGCAAGCTAACGTTATTCCTCAGTCAGCATTATCACTGTTGGGATAATAACAAAAGGATGAAACGCATGAGCCTGGTGGGTAAACTACTCTCCAGGCTTTATGCCGTTTACAAAGTATTTAGATTAGGAGGAAGACAATGGCTAATAATGATCTGTTAGTGCAATCTGCCCTTCAATCAGTGCAAAACAATGTTACTAGTCAGTCTAAACCGGTTACGCAATCTGTTCAGACTGAGACTGTTACTGAATCATCTGTTCAATCTCAAACTTTTCAAAAAGAAGCGGAGAAGCAGAGTAGCCAGCAGCAACAACGTACAGACGATTTGCGTGATAAGGTGGCTCAACTTAACGATTATATGCAGAACATGAACCGAAACCTGCAGTTTAGTGTCGATGATAGTAGTGGGGATACGGTGATTAAAGTGATTGACTCAGAAACCGAAGAAGTGGTCAGACAGATCCCTTCGGAAGAGATTCTTGAGGCGAGACATGCTGCGGAAAAATATCGCGGTATATTATTAGAAACAAAGGCTTGATTGGCTCAAAACTTGCTGCAATTTTGTAATCAAGTTTAAGCGGAGAATTGACATGGCTACAGTATCATCATTAGGTGTTGGAACAGGGCTTCAACTTGAAGACATTGTCAGCGGCTTGATGGATATTGAACGTCAGCCACTTAATAGGCTTGAGAGCAAGCAAAATATTATCAATGCACAGATAAGTGCTTATGGCTCTTTCAAAAGTAAACTAGATTCTTTCCAAACGGCCATGGCGTCGTTGGCGACTGCATCCAGTTTTAAGGTGTTCCAGGCTAACTCTCAAGACGAAGATCTGTTCACAGCAACATCCACCAGTGCGGCCAGCGCAGGCTCCTATAATATTGATGTGACCCAGATAGCGACACGCGACAAGTTGGCTTCATCCGCATTTACTGATTACAACAGCACTGTGGGTGAAGGTACGCTAACGATCAGTGTGGGGGCTGAGAGCTTTGATGTTGCAATAGATTCAAGCAATAGTTCTCTTGCTGGTATTCGTACTGCCATCAATAATGCTTCTGATAACACTGGTGTGACCGCATCAATCATCACAGATGATAGTGGTGCCAGACTTGTGCTCACTTCCAATGAGACCGGTACAGAGAATGCTATCAGTGTTTCTGTGAGTGGTGACAGTGATGGTAATGATGCTGACACATCCGGATTATCATCTTTTGTTTATAGCGCTGGTGGCACACAAAATCTCTCTGCTATCTCAACGGCGAAAGATGCCATTGTGAAAATTGATGGCTTTACTGTGACTAGTAGCTCAAACTCGATAGCTAACGCTATCGATGGTGTGACATTAAATGTCAAAGATGTGGGCAGTTCAACTCTCGACATCACAAGAAATGATGAGGCTATCTTAGAGTCTGTAAACGAGTTTGCTGCGGCATACAATGCACTGATGACAGAAATTAAATCTCAGCGTAAAGGCCAGTTAGAGGCGGATAGTACCCTGCTGACAATTGAACGCCAAGTCAGGGATGTCTTTAACTCAGGCGCCAGTATTACCGGCTCAAGCTTCAGTTATTTAGTTGAAGCAGGGATTTCTTTTGATAAAAATGGCGTGATGACGGTTAATGAAGATAAAGTCAATGAGGTGTTAAGTTCTGACTTTAACTCATTTGCGAATCTGTTTTCAGCTGAAGGTGAAGGTTTCGCTAATCGTTTAGAGTCTTTAGCTGATACATGGCTACAAACAGATGGACTGATTGATTCAAGAGAAGAAGGGCTCAATTCGCGTTTAAAAAGAATGGATTCGCAAAAAGATCAAATGGAATCACGTCTTGAAATGACGGAAACACGCTTACGAGCTCAGTATGCAGCGATGGATACCTTGGTCAGTAGTTTACAATCACAGGGCAATTATTTGATTTCGCAACTATCCGCGATGAACTCAAATTAAGTAGAATGATCCCTATATTAAGGATTGGAGTATGCAGGTAATGGTGAATAAAAAAGCGATGGAAGGGTATGGTCGTGGTGCCATAGAGTCTGAAGTAAATTACGCTTCACCCTATCGAATTATTCAGATGCTGATGGAAGGAGCACTAGCTCGCGTCGCGACTGCAAAAGGCTGTATTGCCCGCAATGAAATTGCTGAAAAAGGACATCAGATTTCATGGTGTATTCGGATTGTTGAAGGATTGAAAACCAGCTTAGATGCTGAAAAGGGCGGAGAGATTGCTGCTAATTTAGACTCTTTGTATGACTACATTACAAGGCGTTTACTTGAAGCCAATGTGAGTAATGACGTAGCCATTTTGGATGAAGTCACCAAGTTACTTGAAGAGATCAAAGCAGGCTGGGATGGCATTCCCCCTGAGTTTCACTAGCTATGTCTGAGATAACACGTCTAAAACAGGTATTAAGATTAACTGAGGACATGAGTGCTGCAGTGAATGCTGGCAAATGGAGTGATGTCTCCACTCTGACAAAGCTACGAGCAGAATTAATGGAAAGTATCTTTCCTCTTGATAATAATGTTGACGAGTCAGAAGTGCGTCCATTAATAGAACAAATTGTTACGCTAAATCAGAATGTTGAGCAACGTTGTCGTGATGCAAGACAAACGATCCAAACCGAGTTAGGCCAGTTTAATAAAAACAAAAAAGTGGCAGCAGCCTACCAATCTAACTAGTACGTCACATCTTGCTTAAATTTAACCCGTCATAATTTTGACAATACCTGCTAGAAAATGCTTAACTCCAATTACCTATGGCTTATGGCCTGTTCAGAATCAAGCGATATGATGGAGTGCGTATGAGTGCAAATAATGTATTGGTCGTAGAAAGTGATAATGACCGATGCGAGATGTTGAGCACACTCATTGAGTTTATAAACTGCCAACCGATAGTAATACGTGAACCTGATCTTTGGTTTGAGCATGTCAATGCTTTAGAAGATGTGGTTATGGCTATCGTCGGAGACTGTGGTGGTCAGAATCAAACCAAACAGTTGCTTAGGGAACTGGTCAATCATGAAGCGCGTGTGCCCGTATTTACTCTCGAGTCTATTGCAGGCGAATCAATAAGCTTTCCTGGCACCATTGGTGCGATTCGTTATCCGCTAAAATATCCACAGTTGAGTAATGCCCTGCAACAGGCGACCATTTATCGTGGCATGACAACGGAAGTCTCTGCCGATACTAATTTATTCAGATCACTTGTTGGCAATAGTCGTCTAATAAAAAATGTTCAGCGGATGATTGACCAAGTGTCTGATTCTGAAGCGAATGTACTCATTCTGGGTGAATCTGGCACAGGGAAAGAAGTCGTTGCCCGAAATTTACATCACTTTTCATCCCGAAGAGACAAACCTTTTGTGCCGGTAAATTGTGGCGCGATTCCTGGAGAATTATTAGAGAGTGAGCTATTCGGCCATGAGAAAGGTGCCTTTACCGGGGCAATAACATCAAGAAAAGGGCGCTTTGAAATGGCAGAGGGCGGCACCTTATTTCTGGATGAAATAGGTGATATGCCATTACCGATGCAAGTAAAACTGCTTCGTGTATTACAAGAACGAACTTATGAAAAAGTGGGAAGTAATAAAACACAAACAGCCAACGTGCGTGTGATCGCTGCAACACATCGTAATCTTGAAGAGCATATTGCTGATGGGCGTTTCCGTGAAGATTTATTTTATCGTCTAAATGTTTTCCCGATTGAAATGCCGGCATTACGTGATAGACCCGAGGATATACCTTTACTTATCAATGAATTGATTAAACGTATTGAGCATGAGAACAGAGGTACAATCCATCTTACTCCTGCTGCCATCACCTCCTTATGTCGCTATCCCTGGCCTGGCAATGTACGTGAATTAGCCAATGTCGTTGAACGTTTAGTTATTCTCTACCCTTATGGGACGGTGGATTTTGATGATTTACCTGATAAATACCGGTTGGAAGGGGAAGATCTACCAGAAGAAATCACGGCTATCATCACAGCAAGTCCGCAACAAGATATACCAAGAAATATGCCTGAGGTCAGTATTGAGGATAAACAGCCGGCTAAGCTATCTTCTCAAACAGATAGCCTGCATAGCCTCTCAGATGACATGGTGCTGCCAGAGGATGGGATTGACCTGAAAGAGCACCTGGCAAATCTCGAGTATTTATTGATTAAACAAGCGATAGACGATGCCGAAGGTGTGGTTGCCCACGCCGCTAATAAATTAAAAATGCGAAGAACTACCTTGGTAGAAAAAATGCGTAAATACGGTATCCAGAGAGATACGGACTAGTGTCATTGCTGAATGTCGGACTTTTGACGTTTATTTGTTTAACTTGTTGATAATTAATTAGATTTAATTTGGGCATGGTAATTGCTCAAGCTCTAATACGATGCAATAGTGCATGTAGGAGCAAGAAACATGAATCTGAAATTATCGGTGGGTGATGATTTACAAAAATCGCATTACCAAAAACAACCCTTTTCAAGAGACATTGATCTCAGCACTATTTCTAATGTCAGCCATATATCGGCTGAACAGACTAAAAAAGCCTCATCTCAGGCTGACCAATTAGCAAATCGCCATAGTCGTTTACTCGCGGTTCTTCCTGCTGGTGTCGTTGTATTGGATGGCTCTGGCTTTATTCAGGAAGCGAACGAAGCGGCTGTATCCTTACTAGGTGAACCACTCTCAGGTGAACGCTGGGTCAATGTGATTGAACGCGCTTTTGATCCCAAGCCCAGCGATGGTCACGATGTTTCACTGAAAGATGGTCGTTTAGTTCATATCTCAACCAATCCGTTAGGTCATGAACCGGGACAAATTATTCTATTGCAGGATGTGACTGATACTCGAACCTTACAGAGCAAAGTGTCACATTTACAACGACTATCCACCATTGGTGAAGTCACTGCAAGGCTTGCTCATCAAATCAGAACGCCATTATCTTCTGCGATGCTTTATCTGTCTCCATTACTCAAAGAGGGGGCCGACGAACAAGTAAAGCAGCGGTTTGCATTACGGGTGAAAGAGAGTCTCTCTCATATGGAGCAATTGATTCGTGATCTCTTATCTTTTTCACGTGGAAATATGGCAGCCCCCTCACCAGTAGCTCTGCAAGAGTTATTAAGCCAACTTGAGCAGCAGTTTTCTGCTCAAAATGATGTGGAAAGCAGTGATGTCAGGCTGACTATTTCGAATCATGTTAATGATGGCTATATCTATGGCAGCCAATCTGCATTAATTAGTGCAATTACTAATCTTCTTAACAATGCACGTCAGGCATCTGAGCCGCATGGACATATTGAAGTAAAAGCAGATTACGCCACCAACGAAGAAGATGAGCAATGTATCAGCATTAGCGTTAATGATAATGGTGAGGGCATGTCTGCTTCAGTGCTGAACCAGGTACTGACTCCCTTTTATACTACTCGTTCGAATGGGACAGGCCTCGGTTTGGCCGTCGTTCAGTCAATAGTAAAAGCCCATAGAGGTCACTTAACAATTGAAAGCGAGCCTAAAAAAGGCAGTTCGGTGACCATGTTTTTCCCTCTTTATACATCATCAAGTTCATCATCAGATGAAGTCACGCAGGAGGTTGCGTTATGAATCCATCTAATATTTTAGTGGTTGAGGACGATGCGAATCTTCGTAGAGCATTATGTGACACACTTGAGTTAGCAGGATACCGTGTGACCGGAATGGAGCATGGTCAATCAGCATTAGATAAAATCGCCAGTGAACCTGTCGGTTTATTGTTAAGCGACTTGCAAATGTCACCTATGGATGGGCATACCTTATTAAAGCGGGCAAAAGCCATGATGCCGGATTTACCCGTGGTCATGATGACAGCTTATGGCACCGTACAAAGTGCAGTAGATGCTATGCATCAAGGCGCTTCTGACTATCTATTAAAGCCATTCGAAGCGGATGAGTTATTACAGCGGGTGCAACGCTATATTAGTGATCTTGGAACAGAAGAAGATGATATGGTGGCTCACGCTCAGGCATCTAAAGAGCTGCAAGCTATCGCCAAACGGGTGGCTGACAGTGATGCTACTGTGTTAATTAACGGGGAAAGTGGTACAGGTAAAGAAGTCCTGGCTCGTTATCTCCATATACATTCACCAAGAGCTTCTGCTCCTTTTGTGGCAATTAACTGCGCCGCTATCCCTGAAAATATGCTGGAAGCCACCTTGTTTGGTTATGAAAAAGGGGCCTTTACCGGTGCCAGTCAAGCCTATGCCGGTAAATTTGAGCAAGCAAACCATGGCACGATTTTGTTAGATGAAATTTCAGAAATGGATTTATCTCTGCAAGCGAAGTTATTACGTGTATTACAGGAACGTGAAGTTGAACGGATTGGTGGTAGAAAAGTCATCCCACTTGATGTGCGCGTGCTAGCGACGACCAACAGAACATTACGGGACGAGGTAAAAGCGGGGCGTTTTCGAGAAGATTTATTTTATCGTCTTAATGTGTTCCCACTTGAAATTTCTCCACTTAGAAAACGCATAGATGACATTTTGCCACTATCTAATCGATTACTTACTCGCCATGCAAGTCACAGTCGACGTGTGGCGCCTTTGTTGGACGAGGCTGCACAGTCCCGATTGTTGTCTCACTCATGGCCCGGCAATGTCCGTGAATTGGATAATGTGCTTCAGCGTGCCTTAATACTGCAATCAGGCCAGTCAATTACGGCTAAGGACATTATTTTTGAGGCAGTCTCTGGTCAGGAGCTGGAGCATACTATGGTGAAATCAGACGTTTTGCCTGTTCAAGGAGATAATAAGCCCGTGCTTGAAGGTTATGACCTTCGTTCACAGGAGCAGCGTCATATTCTCGACATGCTGGAAAAATATCAAGGTAGCCGAAGACTTACAGCTAAAGAGCTGGGAATTAGTGAGCGGACTTTACGCTATAAGATCGCCAAATTCCGTGAGCAGGGGGTGGAAATACCCGAAAAACTTGGCAAGAAGTCTGCATAGAGCAACTAACAGCGTCATTTTTTAAGCGGAGTTCAGAGAATCATGATCAAAGCTATCGATCCGAATCAATTACTTACCCAAATGCGAGCTTTGCAAGCCCAGGCATCACCTGCAACTCAACCACTTTCAGCCGATAATGCTGAAAGCAATGGTCGGGTTGATTTCGGAAATGTGATGAAACAAGCCATAGGTGAAGTCAATAATTTGCAAAAAACATCAGGCGACTTAAAAACCTCGTTTGAACTTGGCGATCCGAATGTCAACCTGGCTGATGTCATGATTGCATCAGAAAAAGCCGGTGTGGCTTTTGAAGCTACCTTACAGGTCAGAAACAAGCTGATTGAGGCTTATCAAGAAGTTATGCGTATGTCGATTTAGTCGGCGAACATTTCTGAGTAGAGACAATATATGGAAAACGCACCTGCTACTACCGGCCCTCAAGCTAATATGCCGGCAGCCCGACCAACGACGGCTTTGGGCGCCATGCAAGCTAATATTTCACGACAACCTGTAGTTAAGCAGGTTCTATTTTTATTAGCTATTGCTGCCAGTATTGCTGTCGGTGGTTATGTGCTGATGTGGTCACAAACGCCGTCTTATCAAGTGCTGTTCGGTAATATGGCGCCGGCGGAGTCTTCTGAAGTTGTCGATGTTTTGCAGCAAATGAATGTGGATTACAAATTAGATCCAACCACAGGGGCGGTGTTAGTACCGGCGGCTGACCTGCAGACGTTGCGTATGAAGTTGGCTGCAGAAGGGTTGCCCAGAAGTGCTGCATTAGGCATGGAAATGCTCAACCAGGATCAGGGTTTTGGTACCAGCCAGTTTATTGAGCGGGCCCGTTATCAGCGCGCCATGGAAGAAGAGTTATCCCGCTCTATCGCCGAACTAAATAATGTCAGAAGTGCGCGTGTGCATTTAGCGATTCCCAAACAGTCTGTTTTTGTGCGTGATCGTAAAGATCCCACCGCCTCCGTTGTAGTGCATCTATATGCAGGCAGAACATTGGAGCAATCTCAGGTCGCTGCCATCACACACATGGTCGCATCCAGTGTGCCAGATATGAAAAATGCCGATGTGACGATTGTTGACCAGCGCGGTAATTTGTTAACGCAACCAGAACGGGCTGCCGGTGTTGCAATGAGTGATACTCAGCTTGAATATACCCGTAAAGTTGAGCAGATCTATATTGACCGTATCGAGAATATTCTGTCTCCGATTGTCGGTATGAGCGGTGTTCGTGCTCAAGTCGTGGCAGATATTGACTTTACAATGTCTGAACAAACGCATGAAAGTTACAATCCAGACATGACAGCCGTCAGAAGCGAACAGCTTCAGGAAGAAGAGCGTGTTGGTAATGGTGGCCCATTTGGTGTACCAGGAGCGCTCAGTAATCAACCGCCTGGTGGTGGTGTTGCGCCGGAACAAACGGCCCCAGATAATGCGGCAAATGGTGAAGAGGCAACAACGACAACCACAACACCTGGTTCAAGCAGAAAAAGTACAACACGTAATTTTGAACTAGACAGAACGATCAGCCATACCCGCATGGCACCGGGCAATGTTAGAAAGTTAAGCGTGGCTGTACTCGTTGATGAAAAACGCAGCGTTGATGCTGAAGGTAATGTGACATCTCAGCCGCTGTCAGAGTCAGAAATGACACGCATTAATGCGCTGGTAATGGATGCTATTGGGTTCAGTAAAGCACGTGGCGACAGTCTAAATGTGGTGAATGCCCCATTTATGGCTCCTGAAGCGATTGAAGCCTTGCCAGAAAAACCTATCTGGGAAGAACCTTGGGTTTGGAATTTAGCAAAACAAGTCGGTGGAGCACTGGTGGTTCTGTTCCTTATCTTTGGTGTTATCCGTCCCGCATTCAGAGATATGACCAAAGTGCCTGTCTCTGAAAATGATGACGAAAATTTATCTCCGGAAGAAGTTTTAGCCAGAAGTAGCAAGAGTGGTGAAGAGATTGCTAAACTGACCACTGGTTCGGAGAAGATGGAAGAACAACTATCTAATGTCCGAAGTTTAGTGCAACAAGACCCTGCGCTGGTAGCGCAAGTAGTCAAAAACTGGACGGCGGGTGATGCCTAATGGCAGAAGAAGTCAGAAAACTAACAGGCACGGAAAAAGCAGCTGTTTTTCTTCGCTCTATAGGTGAAGAGGAAGCGGCAGCAATACTGAAACATATGGGGCCGAAAGAGGTACAGAAAGTCGGTCAGGCCATGGCGACGTTACAAAACGTGACGCGGGAAGAAGTCCAATCAGTCTTAAACAGTTTTGTGACCACTGTTGAACAAGAAACAGGTCTTGGTATTGGTTCTCATGATTATGTTCGTAAAATGCTGGTGGGTGCGTTAGGTGAAGACCGCGCTGGCAGCTTATTAGATCGTATTTTATCTGGCAGTAACACTAACGGTCTGGAACAGCTCAAATGGATGGATGCCAGAGGGATTTACGAAATCATTCGTCTTGAGCATCCACAGATCATTGCCATTGTCTGTTCCTTTCTGGATGCAGACCAGGCGGCAGGTGTTTTGTCGCAATTCCCATCAAGGGATCAGGCGAATATTATCTTACGGATTGCGACACTCGATGGTGTTCAACCTTCTGCGTTGACAGAGCTCAATGAGATTCTGGAAAAACAATTCAGTGGTGCTGCAGGCGCACAATCAACGATGGTGGGTGGCCTGAAAACAGCGGCAGATATCCTTAACTTTGTTGATGGTACTTCTGAAGCGGCCATCATGGAAAAAATCAAAGAGAGCGAGCCCGATCTTGGACAGAATATCGAAGATCTTATGTTTGTCTTTGAAAATCTTATCGATGTCGATGATCGTGGCATGCAAACATTGATGCGTGAAATTCAGACCGATCAATTGCAGCTGGCATTAAAAGGTGCTGATGACGCATTGAAAGAGAAATTCCTACGCAATATGTCACAACGTGCAGGTGAAATGATGCGTGATGATTTAGAAGCGATGGGGCCTGTTCGTTTAAGCGATGTAGAAGCAGCGCAAAAAGCCATTCTTGCTACAGCACGAAGCTTGTCTGATAAAGGCGAAATTATGCTAGGCGGAGGTGCAGGTGATGACTTCGTCTGATGACACGCTTGTTACCAAACAAGCTGATGTCTTATCTGCGGATGAAATTGCTGATGCCATAAAACGTTGGGAAGCGCCAAGAATGGTGGCGGTCACGGATGTGGATGATAAGGATGCTCCACAAGTGCTTGATGTCAAAGCCATTGAAGCGTTACAACAACAAGCTCAGGAAGAGGGTTACAAAGTTGGCTATGAAGAAGGTCACCAGGCTGGTTTTGCCGATGGCCAGGAAGCAGGACTGAAAGATATTCAGTTGCAAGTCGAAAAGCTTCAGCAGATGCTTAATACCTTACAACAGCCACTGACAGAATTAGATGAGATTCTGGAAAAAGATTTAGTTAACCTGGCCATTACCATGACGCGCCAGTTAGTCCGTCGGGAGTTAAAACATCAACCTGAACACGTTATTGGCGCAATGCGAGCGGCGCTAGAAGCCTTACCGATCAGTGATCGTCAACTCAAAATTTATGTTCATCCTGACGATCTGCATATTATTCAAAAAGGTTTATCTTTAGAGCACGATTCAGACAAATATCAATGGATAGAAGATCCTTTACTCACTCGCGGTGGTCTGCGCTTAGAAACTTCTGATACCAGCGTTGATGCCACGGTCGAGTCCAGGCTGAACAGCATCATCAATAAAGTGCTTGGTGATGAAAGAGATGCTGACAATGAGTAATATTGAGCGTCAATCCCGATTACAAAATAAGTTGATGCAATATCAACAACGATTGGATACGGATGATGAACAAAGTGTTTTAATTGAAGGACGTTTGACCAGAATGGTCGGATTAACGCTCGAAGCCGTTGGCTTTCAGGTGCCCATTGGCAGCCGCTGTGAGATTATTGGCAAAGGACAAAAGCCCATCGAAGCAGAAGTGGTCGGATTTTCAGGTGAAACAACCTTTTTGATGCCCACAGGCGATATGCGTGGACTAGTTCCTAACGCTAAAGTCAGGCCTGTACGAAGCGATTCTCTAGTACCTGTCGGTGAAGCCATGCTTGGTCGGGTGGTGGATGGTGCAGGCAAACCACTCGACGGTAAAGGTCCATTAAGAGTTCATGACAAGGTGCCTTTACACGGCGAACCAGTGAATCCGTTGGCGCGATCACCTATTCGTCAACACCTCGATGTTGGTGTACAGAGTATTAATGCCTTGCTTAGTATTGGCCGGGGTCAGCGTATGGGGCTGTTTGCAGGCAGTGGTGTTGGTAAAAGTGTGTTGTTAGGCATGATGACACGATTTACTGAGGCCGATGTTATCGTAGTTGGCTTGATTGGTGAACGTGGCCGGGAAGTCAAAGAGTTTATTGAAGATATTCTCGGTGAACAAGGCATGGCAAGATCCGTTGTTGTCGCTTCACCCGCTGACCATTCCCCCTTGATGCGACTGCATGGTGCCATGCTGGCAACCAGCATTGCTGAATACTTCCGGGATAAAGGTCAGCAGGTTTTATTATTAATGGATTCCTTGACTCGTTTTGCTCAGGCGCAGCGTGAAATTGCCTTGGCGATTGGTGAGCCACCGGCAACGAAAGGTTATCCACCTTCAGTATTCTCATTGTTACCGCAATTGGTTGAACGCGCTGGCAACGGAGCTGTTGACGGTGGAGCTATTACGGCTATCTATACTGTATTAACGGAAGGTGACGATCAGCAGGACCCTGTGGCAGATGCGGCTCGGGCCATATTAGATGGGCATATTGTTTTATCAAGACAACTGGCCGAGTCGGGACACTATCCGGCGATTGATGTAGAAGCATCAATAAGTCGTGTCATGCCACATATTGTAAGTGATGAACACTTAAAACAAGCACAGCAATTCAAGCAGATTTACTCTACTTATAGACAAAACCAAGATCTTATTAGTGTAGGCGCCTATAGTAAGGGGAGTGATCCTACCATTGATGAATCCATTGCCATGTTCCCAGCCTTAAGGCAATTGTTGAGACAAGGCATGAATGAAGCGGTTAACTGGCAACAAAGTGATCAGCGATTGAAGCAAGTACTTGAGTTAAGAAATCAATTACAAAACCAACAGCAGAATGTGGCACAGACACCGATGCTAATGGATGGTAATACTCGCCGTTTTTAATATTATTGCTCAGCGTGGAGTTGATAAATGAGTCGTAGTCGAAAACTTGATCCTGTTATCGAAATGGCTCGGAAAGCAACAGAGTCCGAGTTACAAAAACTTGGTCAACAAAATGCCTTACTTCAACAGGAGCAATTCCAGTTGGATGATCTCCTTCAATACCGGGCTGAGTATCTCTCGCGCTTTCGACAGGCTGATCCTATGGTGATGACTGCAAAAAAAGCACTCGATTTGAGAAGCTTTTTAGCTAAATTAGACCAAGCTATTCTCAGCCAGGAATCACAAGTCAAATCAGCTAATGAAAAAGTCGAGCGCCAACAAAAAATGTGGTTGCAAGCCAGAAATAAGGAGCAGGCTATTGATGCCTTAATGGCACGGTATGAAGCCACAGAGCTCAAAAAACAATTAAAAAGAGAACAAGCCGAAGCGGATGAGCACACAAACGGTGTATGGCTGAGAAACCGAAATAAATAAAATAAATACCTAATTTTCAATAGTTGCAAAATTAAGATAATTTTTTTTGAAAAGAGGCCGATACCAGTAAAACATGTAAAAGGTATAGTGAAGATGAATCAGCCAAGATAAAGCTGAGCAGCTATAGCCTAAGGAAATATAAGGAATAGAAAAATGGCTGACTCGATTTCCGAAATAAACTGTGCTGAATCGGTCACGATCGCACAGGTTGCAGATATATATGCGCAGCTGTTAATGGCGATGGCTGAAGGCCAGGCTATTCAAATTAATTTAGGTCAAATTGAACGTATCGATACAGCGGTCATTCAACTTTTTTATACGTTCTATCGTGATGCTCAACTTCAGGGGCTGGTTGTTAATTGGTCAAATCCCAGTCAACTTTTTTGTGATGCTGTCGATAGATTGGGTATCAAAGCATTTTACGCACAATAAAATATAAAAAAACTAATATTAAAGAAGGAGCTTTTTTGTTATGGCTAATATTCTCGCAGTCGATGATTCTGCCTCAATGCGGCAAATGGTCACCTTCACTTTGCAAGGTGCCGGACATAAGGTCACCGTAGCAGATGATGGAAAACAGGCCCTGGATATTGCTCAAAAACAGTCTTTTGATTTGGTCATTACTGACGTCAATATGCCGGTAATGGATGGCTTGACTTTAACCCGTCAATTACGCCAATTATCCACGTTTAAGTTTATTCCTATACTCGTACTAACAACTGAAGCCGGACCAGAAAAGAAACAAGAGGGTCGTGCTGCTGGTGCAACAGGCTGGCTGATTAAACCGTTTAATCCTGAACAGCTGTTAGCAACGGTGAAAAAAGTCTTGGGTTAATCATATGAGCATCGATGTCTCCCAGTTTCATAGCATATTCTTCGAAGAAAGCTTCGAAGGTCTCGACATTATGGAAAGTGGCTTGCTTAGCATGTCGCAGGGAGAAATCGATGATGATACGGTCAATGGTATCTTTCGTGCCGCACACTCCATCAAAGGAGGGGCTGGCACCTTTGGCTTTAGCAATATTTCTGAGTTTACACATGGACTAGAGACGCTCCTTGATCAAATTCGTAATGGCGAACGCGAAGCAACGGATGATGTGATTGAAACATTACTTTCTGCTGTAGATACACTGCGTGAAATGTTAACAGCTGTTCAAGATAGTTCAGAGGTAGATACAGAAAAAGTCAAACAAGTATCAAAGGCGCTTGAGCAAATTTTACTAGGTTCAACGTCTGATGATGTCGACAAGGTAATGGATGAGGTTTCTGATGCTGATGTGAGCGCATCAGAGCCATTAACTCAAACATGGCTGATTAAGTTCAAACCTTTACCTCATCTGCTCCAGACGGGAAATGAACCTATTCGGATGTTCCGTGAATTAGCGGAGTTGGGGGCGTTATCTGTTGAGGTGAATGAGGAGGAGCTACCTCCGTTCACTGATCTTGATCCTGAAATCTGTTATTTGAGTTGGCAACTGACTTTATCGGGTGATGTTGATGAAGCAGCGATAAACGAAGTTTTTGAGTGGGTGGATGGCGATTGTGAGCTGAGTATTGAGCGGCTTGAACACAATGAGCCTGGTATCGAACCAGCTCTGTCAGCACATGAATCTGAACAGATTGATATCCATGACCCCATGATTCCTGCTAGTTCACTGACGGAGAGTGAAACAGCTGAACCCGAAGCTCCATCGCCAAGTGCAACTAAAACTCAACTCAAAACATCAGCTGAGATTGAGCATCTCACACCGAAAAAAAATGAAGCTTCGCCTAAAAAGAAAGCCGTCACTCCGGATGCTTCTATTCGTGTTGGCACAGATAAAGTTGACTCACTGGTTAATCTTGTCGGTGAGTTAGTGATTACTCAGTCAATGCTGGGACAGATTGGTGAGAATTTTGATATCAACATGCTACCTCAGTTGATTGATGGTCTTGAACAGTTAGAACGTAATACCCGTGAGCTACAAGAAAGTATCATGCGAATTCGCATGTTGCCCATTAGTTTTGTCTTTAACCGTTTCCCTCGGCTGGTGCACGATATGACCAGTAAGTTGGGAAAACAAGTCGAGTTAGTTCTGAGCGGAGAGCAAACTGAACTTGATAAAACAGTGATGGAGAAAATAGGTGATCCTTTGGTTCATCTAGTCCGTAATTCATTAGACCACGGCTTGGAGACACCCGAAAAACGTCGTGCTGCTAATAAATCTGAAACCGGCACGCTAAAACTTAATGCCTATCATCAGGGTGGCAATATTGTCATTGAAATAAGTGATGATGGGGCCGGTCTAAATGAAGACAAAATTTTAAATAAAGCGATCGAGAAAGGTTTAGTTGATCCGAACGAAATACTCACGCCAGAAAAAATACACGAACTCATCTTCTTACCAGGATTTTCTACAGCAGACCAAGTCAGCGACTTATCTGGTCGTGGGGTTGGCATGGATGTGGTTAGAAAAAATATTAATAGCTTAGGTGGTGCTGTTGAGGTCAAGTCGGAATCTGGTATTGGTTCTACATTTACTATCCGATTGCCATTAACCTTGGCCATTATGGATGGTCAAATTATCCAAGTTGCCGATCAACGGTACATTATTCCACTGATTTCGATTATTGAGTCAGTTGAAGTCGAAGCGGGTCGAGTCAACAGAGTAACGGGTAAAGGCGAGCTTTATAAAATACGTGATGAGTATGTGCCAATAATCAGGCTGACGAATGTTTTCAATGTAGATGGTGGCATAGAGGATTTGGAGGCTGGCTTACTGGTGATTGTTGACTGTGAAGATTATAAGGTGGGGTTATTTGTTGACGAGTTATTGGCACAGCAGCAAGTGGTTATAAAAAGTCTGGAAACCAATTTCCGTAAAGTTAAAGGTATCGCTGGTGCAACGATTCTAGGTGATGGTGCTGTCGCTTTGATTCTGGATATTCCAGGATTAATGGCAATGCATAGAGAGCCTTCTCAGATCAAAAAGAACTCATCAGGAAAGGTGGCTTGAGCGATGTCTGAAATCACTGCAGAAAACGAAATACTCGATATTCTTGATGTTGTCGATAGTGTCGATGATGGTGCGCAGCAATACCTCATATTTGAACTTGCAGAAGAGCATTATGGCGTCGAAATTCTGCGGGTTCAGGAAATTAAAGGCTGGGATAATGTGACACCGATTCCAAATACGCCTGCTCACGTTTGCGGTGTGTTGAATCTTCGCGGCGTGATTGTGCCAATTGTTGATCTGAGATTGTTATTTCAAATGCCTTTTAATCCATACACAAAAACAACAGTGGTTGTCGTTTTGAAAGTAGAAGGTATCACTGATCGTGTGGTCGGTATTGTGGTCGATGCGGTCTCAGAGGCGCAGAACGTTGATCCTCAAATGATTTCAAGCGCACCTGACTTAGGCACTGTCGTCGACACCAGTTTTATAAAAGGCATCACCAGTAATGATGAATATATGCTGATGTTATTGGATATCGATAAATTACTCAGTGTAGAGCAGGTAGGCTGATGACAACTGGCCATGTTCGTGTAATTGCCATTATGAACCAAAAAGGCGGGGTGGGTAAAACTACTACCACCGTTAATCTTGGGCACGCACTTGCATTGCAAGGCAAACAAGTGGCGTTGATCGATATGGACCCTCAGGGACAAGTGGCGACAAGCCTGGGCTTGGATAATCAGCAATTAGGAATTGATGTTGTTTTACTTGAGGGTGAAGCGATTGATGTCGTCAAGCACCAGGCCCGAGATAACTTGGATCTAGTACCTGCGGGACCGCGCTTGAATGAGTTTGAACATATCAACGAGGGTGGTGTTGAACGTGGTCACCGACTACGAAAAGCAATCGAGGAGTCCTCGTTATCGGCTTATGATTTTGTCTTGATAGATTGCCCACCCTCTTCAGGGCTACTTGGTGTCAATGCCATGTTTGCTTCTAGCGAACTTATCGTTCCTGTGTCAGGGGATTATCTGTCACTACAAGGGTTATCTCGTATGATGCAAATTTTAAAACGGTCAGAGGAAATTTCAGGACATCGCATTCGATTATGGCTGGTTTCGACCCGTATGCAATTACGTCGGAAATTGACCGCTGAGGTTCGCAAACGAGTGCTTAAATATTTCCCAGGCAGGGTATTGTTTACCCCTATTCGTGAAAATGTTGCACTAGCAGAGTGCCCAAGTTTTGGTAAAACAATTTTTGATTATCGGAAAAAAAGTGCTGGTGCGGAGGATTATTTCACTCTGGCCAGCGATGTATTAAACAGGAGAGCGGCTGATGGCCAAGAGTAAAAACGTCATGGGTAACGACCCGCTCGCCTGGTTAACGGTTGATAGTCAAACGTCGACTCAAAGTGTGCATGCTAATGAAACAAAACAGGCGGCTGAGGTTGAGTCATCTACGAAGACTGAACTTCCTGAAAAAACACCTATAGAGTTAGTGGAGGAGAGTTTTACTTTTATCGCCGCTAAAGGTGAACTATTGGTGGCTGATTTTTATAGTGAACTTTTTGCTTCACAACCACAGTTACAGCGCTTGTTTAGTGGTGTGTCACAACAGGGGCAACAGAAAAAATTATTAGCAGCGATAGTACTGTTGGTACAAAACCTGCGTCATCCAGCTCTACTGGACAGTTATTTGACAGAATTAGGTAAACGCCATGTTTCATATGGAGTGAAAGAGGCGGATTACCAGGCTGTTAAAAATTGCCTGCTAACTGTGCTGGAAAAATATGCTGAATCTGCTTGGTCACAAGCTGTTGCTTCAGCCTGGAATGAAACACTGGATAGCGTTATTAAAAAAATGACGACGGACGAAGAGTCCGTGGAGGAGAGAGACATGGCTGTTAATCAAAAAGCTGATAAAGAAATCCTAAATAGAGCCAATGCGCTTGATAATGCGGTAACGGCTGTGATGATGATTGATAGAGATTTCACTATTACGTACGCCAATCAGTCAACACTAAACATGTTGGGTGAGCATGAAGAAACGCTAAAATCGGTCTATCCTGGATTCTCTGTCAAAGGTCTGGTTGGCAGCAACATTGATCTTTTTCATAAAAATCCAGCTCACCAAAGGCAGATGCTTAGTAATCCTGATAATCTGCCACATCAGGCTGATATTAAAGTGGGACCACTGGCTTTCAGGCTGAATGTCACGGCAATGATGGATGAAGAAGGCAACTACATCGGCAATATGCTCGAATGGCATAACGTCACCGCAGAGAAGCTGAGAAATGCTGATATTCATGGCCAATTTGATGCCTTGAATAAAGTGATGGGGGTCATCAGTTTTGAATTGGACGGTACCATCATCGATGTGAATGATAATTTTCTCAAAGTAGTGGGTTATAGTCGTGAAGATGTCGTAGGGAAGCATCATCGAATGTTCGTCTCGCCTGAATTAGCTCAAAGCGTCGAATATGCTGAGTTTTGGGCAAAATTAAATCGTGGCGAATTTGATAGTGGTGAATATAAACGGGTTGCCAGAGGTGGTAAGGAAATTTGGCTGCAAGCTAGTTACAATCCTATTCTGGATATTAATGGAAAACCTTTTAAAGTCGTTAAATTTGCAACGGAAATTACAGAAACAAAATTGCAGCGCGCCAATTTTGAAGGTCAAATTTCTGCCATTAACAAAGCAATGGGTGTAATCAGTTTCGATATGGACGGCACCATTCGTAGCGTGAATGATAATTTCCTCAATGCTGTCGGTTATCATCGTGAGGAGGTTGTGGGTAAACATCACCGTATGTTTGCTACACCTGAGTTAGCGAAAAGTCCTGAGTATGCAGAATTTTGGGCAAAACTCAATCGTGGTGAGTTTGATGCCGGGGAATATCAACGTGTTGGAAAAGATGGAAAAGATATCTGGTTACAAGCCAGCTATAACCCCATTTTTGATTTAAATGGTAAGCCTTATAAAGTTGTTAAATACGCTTCAGACATTACTGATCAAAAACACTTACAGTTTGCCGTTCAACAAGCTTTATCATCGACATCCACCGTGATGAATGCATTGGCACAAGGTGACCTCACCAAGCTAATGGATGGTGAGTTTGAGGGCGAGTTTGCTCTACTTCAGCAAGCGGTGAATGGTTCAATTACAAAAATTTCATCCATTGTGCAGGACATCATTGAAGCGTCGATCAGCATTTCTTCTGCAGCGAGTGAAATTTCGCAAGGTAATACTGATTTAAGTCAGCGAACAGAGGAACAGGCTTCCTCACTGCAAGAAACCGCAGCGAGTATGGAAGAGCTCACCAGTACCGTCAGACAAAATTCCGACAATGCTCGTCAGGCTAACCAGCTTGCCGTGGATGCAAGGAGTAAGGCTGAAAAAGGGGGAAGCGTCATACAGGAGGCCATTCAAGCGATGGCAGCAATCAGCACTTCCAGTAAGCGCGTTGCAGATATTATTGGTGTTATTGATGAAATCGCCTTTCAAACTAACTTGCTCGCATTAAATGCAGCTGTTGAAGCGGCTCGAGCAGGTGAGCAAGGCCGTGGATTTGCCGTGGTTGCGTCAGAAGTACGTAACTTGGCACAGCGTTCAGCCGCTGCGGCAAAAGAAATTAAAGAGCTGATTAATGACAGTGGTGAAAAAGTCAGGGAAGGTTCTGTTTTAGTCAATGAATCTGGCAAAACCTTAGAAGAAATTGTAGAGGGAGCGAAAAAGGTTGGGGACATTATTTCTGAAATCGCTGCTGCAGGTATAGAGCAAACATCAGGTATCGAGCAAGTTAATCAGGCCGTGACTCAGATGGATGAAATGACGCAGCAAAATGCAGCGTTAGTAGAGCAAGCGGCTGCGGCGAGTGAATCCTTAGATGAACAAGGGAAGCATCTGGAAGAAATGATGATGTTCTTCAAAACAGATTCTGATGAGGCATCCCCCAAACAACGTGCTGTATTAGCTGATGCTGCGGCACCAAGAAAAGAAGTAAAAGCCATCAAAGCAAGGCCGGAGTCGATGGCGACACTAAAAACAGCAAGTCGTCAGGTCATGTCAAATCATCAAGAAAGTGATGAGTGGGAAGAGTTTTAAGGCCTGCTGGTCCGGTTCTGGAGCTGTATTCTCATGGATAGAACTGCGCGGGAATTTGAGTTCTCGGATAAGCACTTTTCTAAAATAAGTGCTTTCGTAACGGCGCACACCGGAATTTTATTGCCGCCGGCAAAAAAAGACATGGTGTATAGCCGGTTATCGAAACATGTTCGGAAATTGTTTCAGGGAAGCTTTGATACATTCTGTGATGCTATCGAAAATGGTGATGATGAAATAAAAGAATTATTAATCAATGCCATTACAACCAATCTGACAGCTTTTTTTCGGGAGAAGCATCATTTTGATTATTTAAAACAATACGTTTTTCCAGAGTTAATGCTCAAGAATAAAACGACTAAACGAATACGTATCTGGTCGGCAGGGTGTTCGACTGGAGAAGAGCCTTACAGTTTAGCTATATGCTTACACGAGTTTTTCCGTGATAAAAAAGACTGGGATGTAAAAGTTCTGGCAACCGACTTAGATGCCAATGTTCTAGAGCAAGCTGCATCGGGTGTCTATGCCATTGAACGTATTACTCAGTTCTCAGAGAATGAAAAAAAATCTTGGTTCGCTCGAGGAAAAGAGAATACAGACTTAGTGAAGGTTAAGAGTTTCTTACAGAATTATATTGTTTTTAAAAGGTTAAACCTGTTGCACACCTTTCCAATGCGAGGGCCGTTTGATGTGATATTTTGTCGAAATGTCATTATTTATTTTGACAAAGCCACTCAAAGAGATTTATTCCATCGATTTGCTGAAAAGATACTGCCCGGTGGTTATATGTTTATCGGGCACTCAGAAACGTTATTTAATATTAGTGAACAGTTTGTTTCTGTTGGAAACACAATATACAGACGACAGTCATGATGGCTTTACTTCCTGTTCTACCAACTGCAATAAAAGGGTTTGAAGACGTTAATCGTTACTGGGATAACTATGCTCAAGCCTGGGTTGCAAAAATTTTACCTGGACAGCTCTATGTTAGTTGCAGTGATGATGAGGTGATTTCAACAACCTTGGGTTCCTGCGTTGCGGCTTGTATTCGTGATCGAATAAAAGGTATTGGTGGCGTAAATCACTTTATGCTGCCATGGACGGAAAATGCACCTAGTGAAACATGGAAAGGTATGGCAACACGTTATGGCAGTTTTGCCATGGAATCATTGATAAATGAGATTTTAAAGGCCGGTGGCGAACGCGCTAATTTAGAAATGAAGGTTTGTGGTGGGGCTCGCATCATTAACGGAATATCTAATGATATTGGACGTAAAAATAGTGACTTTATTCTTAGCTTCGCTCAAACCGAGGGCATCCCTCTGATTGCTTATGATCTTGGAGACATTCATCCACGAAAACTGATGTATTACCCCAGTACCGGGCAAATGTATGTAAAACGTATTCAGAGACTTCACAATGATACTGTTTACCAGCGGGAGTCTCAGTATCATGAACAATTAAAAGCCGCGCCCCAGAGTGGTGGTGTAGAGTTATTCGACAGGTAGGGAAGGAATGAAAAAGATTTCTGTTATTGTCATTGATGATTCAGCGTTAGTCAGAAAGCTACTATCAGAGATCCTCAATTCCGACCCTGAACTGGAAGTAGTTGCGACAGCTGGAGACCCTTATCAGGCTAGAGAAAAGATTAAACAGTTTAATCCAGATGTGTTAACGCTGGATGTTGAAATGCCAAAAATGGATGGGGTGACATTTTTACGTAATCTGATGCGGTTGAGACCAATGCCAGTGGTTATGGTCTCAACACTGACCGAAAAAGGCGCACAAATCACCCTTGAAGCAATGGCTCTAGGTGCATTTGATTTTGTAGAAAAACCCAAATTAGATTTATCTCAATCGTTATCCTCCTACTCAGAAGAAATTATCAGTAAGGTTAAAGCTGCGGCAGGTGTTCAGCCTGAACAATTGAGCCAAAAAGCGGTACTGGAAGTCGAAGAGCGTCTAACTGCTGACGCGATTATTGCTAAGAGTTCAAAAAATATTCCGTTAAGAACCACTGAAAAAATTGTTGCAATTGGAGCTTCCACTGGTGGAACAGAAGCAATAAAGACAGTCTTGTGTGCTTTGCCTGCTAATGCACCGGGTATTGTGATTACCCAACATATTCCTGCGAGCTTTAGTGCGCCTTTTGCTGACCGTGTTAATAAAATGTCGGCGTTGAATGTCAGTCAGGCAGAAGATGGTGAGCAAATACTGCCCGGACATGCCTATATTGCCCCAGGAGATAAACATCTTTTAGTTGAGCGTAGTGGAGCCCGTTACTATTGCCGATTGAATGATGGTCCCGCGGTATCACGTCATAAACCCTCAGTAGATGTTCTCTTTCGCTCAGTTGCTCAAAATGTTGGAGCGAATGCGATTGGGATTATGTTGACGGGAATGGGAGATGATGGCGCCAGGGGTATGATGGAGATGAAAGAAAATGGGGCAAGTAACATCGTTCAGGATGAAAAAAGCAGTGTTGTTTGGGGTATGCCCGGCGCGGCCTACAAGCTGGGGGCGGCGGAATTGATGCTACCGCTGGATAAAATTGCTCAAGAGATCATGAAACAGGGTCGATAATGTTCGATACATACGCGAGAGTTAATTAAGGACGATATGATGAAAAATCCGTTTGATAAAAAAAATATTATTGCTTTCCTATCGTCCATAGGGTTTGTTGTGGCTGCCTTATTTTTTGTGAACTGGCTGGCGGCCTTGTTGGTTCTATTTGCCTCTGTTTCAGTATTTCTTTTATTGCGTGAGAATGTGTCAGTTCAAACGCAGACAGTGGTTGCTACGACACAGCTATCTTCGGCAGATATTGATGATTTAAAAAAAGAAGTAGTCGGTGATATCACGCTTCAGATCGAAAATATACGTGCAGAGAATGAACAAATTTCAGCGCTGTTATCAAATGCTGTGCAATCTTTAGGGAGTAGTTTCCAAGGTCTGAATGAACAGGCGTCAAATGAGGATGACATGCTTCATAGCCTGGTTGATCACAAAGATGGTCAGCAAGGCCTGTCTGAGTTTATAAAAGAAACCGAATCGGTTATGAGCTTTCTTGTGCAAACCTTGCTAAAAAACTCAGAAGATAGTCGTTTAGTAATGGATAAACTGGATGAAATTAATCAGAGAGTAGACGGCGTAATTTCTTTGCTGGATGACGTAAAAGATATTGCATCTCAAACAAACTTATTAGCCTTAAATGCGGCGATAGAAGCAGCAAGAGCAGGAGATGCCGGGCGTGGATTTGCTGTTGTTGCAGATGAAGTCAGAAAACTATCACAAAAATCTGATGACTTTAGTGATGAAATAAATAAAATCACTATGCAGGTGAAGTCAACCATTGACGAGGCAAGTGATGTCATTTCTGAGTTGGTCTCTGCCGATACCGATTTAGTAATGAACAGTAAAGCCAAAGTAGCAGAAATGACCACTACCATGTCAGCACTGAATGATAAAACGCAATCCGTGATATCTGGTACGAGTGAGATTAGTCATCAGATATCTGGTTTAGTAAATCAAGCGGTAACATCACTTCAGTTTGAAGATATGTGTCATCAGTTAAGCGAGCATATGGATAAGCGTTTAAATACAGTGTCAGCACTTATCAATGTAATTAGTGAGATACCCTTGTCATCGGATCCCGATGGTGATCTAGCAGCATGTCAGCAGAAATTTTTAGAGGTCAAAAAAACAGTAGCTGAACTCCAGAATAGAATAGATGAAACAAAACACAAATCTGTCTCACAAAAAAGTGTCGATGCCGGAGATATCGAACTCTTCTAAATACTGGCACATTGCTTGCTCCTAACTCCATGAACAGGTCGATAACGACGATAGAGTAGGGAGAGGCGTTATGCCACAAAGTGTTTCTATACAAACCGATAGTGTTGTCAGCACTAAGCCAACACATACTAAAGAAGTATCGAAGGATAACTCTTTCTCTGAAACGCTTGATAAACATATCAATACAGCCGAACAGAGGTCTATCGAATCAAATAAGTCGCAAACAAAATCAGTTGAAAGCCGCGATAATAAGGCGACCGATAAAACGGAAAAGGATGACTCCGTCACAACGGAAGCGGACAAAAAGACGGAAAAAAGCGACAACGATGACGGCAAGAAATTGCCGTCTGAGGACAACGTCAGTGATAAAGATACTGATCCTAAAAATGATTCGGAATCACCTTCTGAGGATTCTGACACAGCAGCTTCGCAAACAACTTTTATAGTTGCCCAGTCGCCAGAAACAAAACTACCCGCGACCAGCAACGATGAAGTTAATGTGGCGGCGGAAGGTGACGCTGGCGTAAAAAGAACAGCGACTGTGCCGTCTGTTACATCAACTTTAGAGTCTCAAAAACAATCAACATCCTCTAGTGAAGCTAACTCAGAAACCAATGCGCTTAACAAAAAACAAGCTGATGCCAGCTTAGTTACGGTAACGGAGACAGAAAAAGCGGTCATTAAACAAACTCAAAATTCGACTGACGAAAAAGTGCCAAATTTTGCCAAGGCGCTGCAATCCATGAATGAAGCAGACGGCAAAACCAGTGAAATTCGTGCCGACATCATGGATGCCATTAAACGACAACGCCAAAGAGGGGATGGTGAGCAGGTTACTAATGTTAGGAATATGATGGCAGCACAAGCCGAAAACAAAGATAAAACAGATGTTGATCTGCTCGGCATTCGTGCTGATAAAACGATTCAAGAGCGGATATTAGCTAGCGCACCAGCTACCGCGGCCTCTGTGAACATTAGCTCAACGTCATCACAGCCAGGATCTACAACAACAGCAAGCGCGTCTATGGTAAGCCTGCCTGTTCAGCCGAATATACAAAGCTCAGCATGGTCACAAGTGATGAATAGCCGAGTCGTATGGATGGCTAAAGAAGGCATTCAGCAGGCAGAGTTGAAAATGAACCCGGCTAATTTAGGTCCAGTTGAAGTAAAACTCCATGTACAAAATGATCAGGCCAGTGTAACTTTTCTCGCACAACACTCTACAACAAGAGATGCGTTGGAACAGGCTTTGCCAAAATTACGAGATAGTTTTGCAGAAAATGGGATTCAATTAACGCATGCAGAGGTTGGTCAGCAACAGCATCAGCAGCAAAGAGATGATCAGCCACAGCAAATGCAGAATTCTCAGAATTTTACTCAAGCGAATGGTCAAAGTGACGATATAATGACTGAAGCCGAGGAAACACTAGGTTCAGCTATAGAGGATAGTGGTCTTAGTTTATACGTCTGAGGCAAAAATAATAATTAAGTTCAATCCGGGAGAGACGGACGTGTTCAAACTTGAAAATTTCTCTTTGAGAAAACGCATGTATATCATTGGTGGTCTCGGTGTGGTTGCCTTATTGGGGCTATTACTGCTTGAGGGCTATATGTATCACTCTGGTATCAAGGAAATACAGGCTCTTTACATTGCAGCGATATACGTTGTTGTAGCAAGTATTTTAGTGGTGGCTATCGCTCATCATATTGGTCGGTTCGGTGACAAACGTGCAACAACACTTGTTGGTGCAATTCAAAATATCAAGAAAGGTGATTTGACGCATAAAGTGGCCATTTCTGGTAAAAGTGACTTTAGTTGGATGGCGTTTGAGTTAGATAGTGCCAGAAAAAATGTTGCTAACCTAGTCCATACTTTAGTTGGTGGTGTAACTCAGCTCACGTCAGCAAGTCAAAATATGCAAGCTATCAGCAAAGAAACGGTTGATGGAGTATTACGCCAACAGTCAGAAACGACACAAGTGGCGACAGCCATGAATGAAATGACCGCTTCAGTTCAAGAAGTGGCTCGAACAGCTTCCAGTGCGGCAGAAGCTGCTCGAAATGCAGATACAGAAGCTAAAGCAGGTAAGCAGGTGGTGATGGAAACCATGCAAGCCATTGACTCTTTGGCTACCGAAGTTGAAAAAGCGGCAGAACAATTGAGCAGCTTGGAATCAGATATCGGTAATATCGGTGCAATCGTTGATGTCATTCGTGGCATTACTGAACAAACTAACTTACTTGCACTGAACGCAGCTATTGAAGCTGCCCGTGCAGGTGAACACGGTCGAGGCTTTGCGGTGGTCGCCGATGAAGTCCGTACGCTGGCTGCTAGAACACAATCATCTACTCATGAAATAGAAGAGATGGTTGAACGCTTGCAACAAGGTGCCCAAGTAGCGGTAAAAGTGATGAACGAAGGCCGTGAGCGAGCCAAACACAGTGTTGAAAAAGCATCCAGTGCTGGCGCTGCTTTGGATTCAATCACTGCGATGATTTCCACCATGGATGAAATGAGTGCACAAATTTCCAGTGCCGCGAATGAACAGTCTTCAGTGGCTGAAGATATCAACCGTGGTATTGTAAATATCAGTCAGGTTGCTGAGCATACGGCTGAGGGGGCTAGAGAGTCTTCTATTGCAGTAGAAACATTGAGTAATCTGGCGACGCAGTTACAAGAAGCGGCAAGTAAATTTAAAGTATAAATGTGCTTTGAAATATAGAAATAAAAAAGCCCGGTTTACCGGGCTTTTTTATTCAGAGAAGACTTTTTTCAATATCTGCCAACGCCTGCATTGGATCACTTGCCGCGGTAATTGGTCTGCCAATCACCAGATAATGGCTTCCAGCTTCTATTGCTTGTTTTGGTGTCATAATCCGATGTTGATCTCCAACATCACTACCTGCAGGACGAATACCCGGCGTGATTAATTGGAAAGCCTCGCCTAGATTTTCGCGAAGCGCACTAGCTTCCTGAGCAGAACATACGACGCCATCTAAGCCGCTGCTTTTAGCCATTTTTGCTAAGCGAATCACGGTATCAGACATATTACCGCTAAGACCGATTTGCTCAAACGTAGTTTGATCCATACTGGTAAGCAAGGTAACACCAATCAGAATTGGTTGAGTAGAAGCGCTGTCAACGGCTTCTCTGGCTGCTTCCATCATCGCTGCACCACCTAAAGTATGTACATTGAGCATCCATACACCCAGATCAGCAGCGGCTGCACAGGCTTTGGCAACAGTATGAGGAATATCGTGATATTTCAGATCGAGAAACACATCAAAACCGCGGGAGACTAGGTCAGTGACTACACTTGGGCCAGAGCGGGTAAATAACTCTTTCCCTACTTTTACGCGTGCACGCTTCGGATCAATTTGATCGGCCATCTGCAGGGCATCATTGGCTGTAGCATAGTCAAGGGCAACAATAATTCTCGGATCTGACATTGATTTCTCCAAACTGACAATGACCGGGATCCTACCTCAATTGCGTCAGTTTCGCCGTTAATATCAAGAAAATGTTATTCTGTCCGGCGTTTTTTGCTGAGATTAAATGAATGAAATTTGATTTACTTGCGCAGGACGGCTTTGCCCGTCGGGGACGATTAACGTTTGAACGGGGAAAAATAGAAACCCCTGCGTTTATGCCTGTTGGTACCTATGGTTCAGTAAAGTCGATGACCCCCGAAGAGGTCAAAGCGACTGGTGCTGAAATAATATTAGGCAATACATTTCATTTAATGCTGCGCCCTGGCACTGAGATTATTTCAGCCCATGGTGATTTACATGACTTTATGCAGTGGCAGGGACCTATCCTGACTGACTCCGGCGGCTTTCAAGTGTTTAGTCTGGGAGAGCTGCGTAAAATTACTGAGCAAGGTGTTCATTTCAGTTCACCAGTGAATGGCAGTAAGGTCTTTCTCGGACCAGAAGAGTCAATGGCGGTGCAGCGCGCTTTAGGCAGTGATATCGTCATGATCTTTGATGAATGCACACCGTATCCAGCTGATATCGATACAGCAGCAAAATCCATGGAGTTATCACTTCGTTGGGCAAAACGCAGTAAAGAAGCGCATGGCGATAATCCTTCAGCATTATTTGGCATTGTGCAGGGAGGAATGCATGAGAAATTACGTCAAATATCCTTAGATGGACTAATGGAGATTGGTTTTGATGGTTATGCCATTGGTGGCTTATCAGTGGGTGAACCGAAAGAAGATATGCTGCGGATACTGGATTTTCTGGCGCCGGTGATGCCGCAGGATAAACCCCATTACCTTATGGGCGTGGGACGTCCCGAAGATTTAGTGGAAGGTGTGATGCGGGGCGTGGATATGTTCGACTGTGTCATGCCTACCCGTAATGCACGCAATGGTCATTTATTTGTGCATCAGGGCGTGATTAAGATTCGTAATAGCCGGTTCAAGACGGACACTAAACCATTAGACCCATATTGTGATTGTTACACCTGTCAGAACTATAGCCGGGCATATTTACATCATTTAGATAAAACCGGAGAAATGTTGGGGCCGAGACTGAATACCATTCACAACCTTCATTACTACCAGACATTGATGAGTGGCCTGAGGCAGGCAATAGAAAACAATACACTCACGCAATTTCGTCAGGAGTTTTATGCCCTCAGAGAAACTGAAATTGTTTAAAACGGTTCAATGCTATCGAACACCCTGTCAGCTGTGGCATAATCGGTTTCTTTTTTCTTGTTGATTTTGAGGATTAACGATGGACTTTTTTATCTCTCCAGCTGCCGCTGCTGATGCAGCAACGACAACAGCAGGTTCTCCAGGCCTGATGGATTTTGCTTTTCCAATTATCCTGTTAGTGCTGTTTTATTTCATGCTGATCAGACCTCAGCAAAAACGTGCAAAAGAACATAAAGCAATGCAATCTGCCTTATCAAAAGGCGACGAAGTGGTAACAGACGGTGGTTTGATGGGGAAAATTATTGAAATTACCGATAATGCGATCACTGTTCAAATTGCTGAAAATGTTGAAGTAAAAGTACGTCGTGAATCAGTCAATGCTGTTTTACCCAAAGGTACATTGAAAAAACTATAAGGTCTGGCCATCTCATCTATTGATGGCTTGAAGTAAAAGTCAGGAATGAATTATGAACCGATATCCACTGTGGAAAAACTTACTTGTTCTTATTGTGCTGTTAGTCGCTGGACTATACGCACTCCCTAATCTTTACGGGGATGACCCGGCAGTGCAGATTTCTGCTGGTAGAACTGCCACGGTGGATTTGGCTTTAGCCGATAAAGCGGAAAAAGCACTTAAAACGGCTGGCATTGAATATAAAGGTGCTCAGCTTGAAGATGATAAGTTACTTATTAGATTAACCTCCGCAGACAATCAATTAAAAGCCAAAGACGCTTTAAGCAAAGCCTTAGTAGGCGATTACATTATTGCGTTGAATCTGGCTTCTACTACACCGCATTGGTTAGCGTCTCTGGGCGCAGAACCGATGAATCTTGGCTTAGACTTGCGTGGTGGTGTTCACTTTCTTATGCAAGTGGATATGGACGCCGCTGTGAAGCAAAGCCTTGATACTTATGGCAGTGATATTCGTTTATCACTTCGTGAAGAAAAAATTCGTTATAAACAAATCAAAGTAGAAGGTCAGAACCTGATTTTGGTATTACGCAACACCGAAGACAGAGACAAAGCTGAATCTTTGATTCTGAAAAACTTCAATGATCTTCAGGTCACAGTATCTGATAATGAGGCTACCCCTGAAATCATCATGAATATGTCTGAAAAGAGTATTCGTGAGACCAAACAACTCGCCTTACAACAAAACATCACTACATTAAGAAATCGTATTAATGAGCTGGGCGTTGCCGAGCCAACTGTACAGCAGCAAGGGGATGACCGAATCGTTGTCCAGCTTCCTGGTGTGCAGGATACTGCACAGGCGAAGAAAATCCTGGGTGCGACAGCAACGCTTGAGTTCAGACTGGTCGATACGGAACATGACGTTAAAGATGCGGTGAATGGACGAATTCCGCCGAACTCAGAACTCTATTACAGCCGTGATGGACGCCCTTATTTGCTGGATAAACGCGTCATGTTGACGGGGGAGCATGTGATAAATGCGGCATCAACTTTAGATCCGCAATCTGGTACCCCAGCTGTTTCTGTCACCTTAGATGGTAAAGGTGCGAGAGCATTTAGTAATGTGACCCGCGATAATATCGGTAATCCAATGGCGGTGGTTTTCATTGAGTCAAAAATGGAAACAAAAGAGATTGATGGTGAACTGGTTTCTGTCAGACGTCAGGTGCCTGAGATTATTAATGTCGCCACCATCCGCGATCAGCTGAGTAAAAAATTCCAGATTACTGGTTTAGACAGCACAACAGAAGCGCGTGATTTGTCGTTGCTTTTGCGTGCGGGTGCTTTAGCGGCTCCGATTGAAATTGTCGAAGAACGGACTGTTGGACCAAGCATGGGACAACAAAATATCGAACAGGGCTTTGAGTCAGTCATTATTGGTTTTGTACTGGTACTGGTATTTATGCTTGTCTGGTATCGCGTGTTTGGTTTATTTGCCAACGTCGCTTTAGCCGCAAACCTTATTTTCATTGTGGCATTACTCTCTTTATTACAGGCAACACTGACCTTGCCTGGTATTGCTGGTATCGTGCTGACTGTGGGTATGGCTGTTGATGCCAATGTGCTTATTTATGAACGTATTCGTGAAGAACTACGAAATGGTAATAGCCCTCAAGCCAGTATCAGCGCAGGTTATGATAAAGCGTTTTCGACAATCGCTGATGCAAATATCACCACCTTGATTGCAGCCATTGTGTTATTCGGTTTCGGTACCGGGGCGATTAAAGGTTTTGCTGTGACATTATCACTCGGCATTATCACTTCTATGTTTACGGCGATTATGGGAACACGTGCTTTAGTTAACTTGTTCTATGGTCGTAAAAATAAACCTAAGCTATCAATTTAGGAATCATGTTCATGCAGTTTTTTAATAAACAAACGCATATCAAATTCATGTCCAAACGCTGGTTTGCCATAGCGTTTTCGAGCATATTACTTATCGTGTCTATAGGCTCATTGGTGACACAAGGTCTGACCTTTGGTATTGATTTTACTGGCGGCACCATGATTGAGCTGGGTTATCAAGAGCCAGCTAACTTGGATAAAATTCGTTCAAGTCTCCAAAATGGTGGTTATCCAGAAGCAGTCGTGCAGAATTTTGGTTCAATCCATGATGTTCTCGTTCGTTTACCTATCGTTGAAACCGAGAACATGGCTGAGATGAGTAATAATGTCGTTTCTTTATTACAAGTTGATTCTGGTAGTCCGATCGATGTTCGTCGTGTCGAGTTCGTTGGGCCTCAAGTCGGAGATGATCTGACAGAACAGGGAGGCTTAGCGGTTTTATATGCCTTGATTGGTATTCTGATTTATGTGGCATTCCGTTTTGAATATCGCTTTGCGATTGCGTCTGTCGCTGCCTTAGTGCATGACGTCATTATCACCCTAGGTTTCTTCTCAATTACCCATGTCGAATTTGATTTGACGGTTTTGGCTGCCGTTCTAGCCATTATTGGTTATTCATTGAATGATACGATTGTTGTTTTTGACCGGGTGCGTGAAGGGTTCCTTAAGATCCGAAAAGCGACATCGGAAGAAGTGATTGATACCTCTCTGAACGAGACGTTGAGCAGAACCTTGATGACATCTTTCACAACGCTATTAGTGGTGTTTGCTTTATTTATCCTGGGGGGGGAGGTGATTCATTCATTTGCTGAGGCATTATTGCTGGGCATCATGATTGGTACCTATTCCTCAATCTATGTGGCGAGTTCTGCAGTATTGTTTATGGGGGTGAGTAAAGAGGATTTACTTCCGCCTGTGAAAGACAGCGATCAGGAAATTGGCGAAGACGGTAGTCAGGTCTAACAAAAAAGCCCGAGAAATCGGGCTTTTTTATGAGTGAATATTTTGGTCGTTAAAACGTAATTCTTTGCTAATCGTTACAGTAGATGGTTTATTACGCCGCCTTGATTGAATGGGCACCACTTTTCCTGACCGTTCTGCTTCATCCCTTATGGCGGCTTGCTCTTTTGTTTCGATAGACAATATTCGTACACCACTACAGTCACAACGGAAACTCATGAAGGTGACAAACTCTTCAAGACTTTCCTGTGTTTGTTGAACCTGAAGGCGATATTGCTTATTCATAAAAAAACTAACCTGTTGTGATAATCAAGCTATCGACCTTGATTTTGATTTCTTGAATATAAAGCTTTGCTTATAGCATGGTTGCTTTAAACCAATAATGGCTGTCATCAACAAAACAGGAAAAACTCCTAAGGTGTAACAGCCTGTTTTACTGACACAATAGTCTGGATGGTTGAACTTTCTATATGAGATGTGCTCTACAAGATTGAGGAATTTGCTGATTTAATCAGCTTTCTGATTCTGTATGGTGGAAAATAAGAAGCAAAATAAAGATGGAGAGATTATGAGTAAGTTAAAAAAGCTGGGCCTTATCGTTTTATTTATCTGGCCACAAATTATCTTTGCCAACCCAATTAATGTCATTCTTCATTATATTGGTCCAACAGATGGGCAGGTTTGGGCTGGGGTTCAGCAAGGATTAACAGAGGCTAATCTGCAGGGACAGTTTTTAGGACAAAACTATCAAGTCAAAAATGTCACCGAACCAGAACTTGCTGCTCTGCCAGAATCTGAAATAACGGCGGTACTGGTGGGAACAGATGCAAAACATATTCTCGACGTTGCAAAAATGAAAAAGTTAGCCCATGTCCCGGTGTTTAACCTGAGTTCTGATGCTGATGGTTTACGCCAAGCATGTTTGTCGAATTTATTGAATATCCCTTTGAGTAAACAAATGAAAGCCGATGCACTCGCTCAATGGCAGGCAAAGAATCCTGATACATTGGTGACGGCTCATGCATGGCATTATGATTTTGTTAAATTTGCTGCTTCACAATTGAATAAACGATTCACCAGAAACCACAAGACACAAATGGATGATGATGCTTGGGCTGGTTGGGCTGCGGTGAAGATGTTGTCAGATACTGTTGCCAGAACACAAAAAATCGATGCTGCAGGAATGTTGAACTACCTCAAGAATGACTTGTCATTTGATGGGCAGAAAGGGGATACCGCGACATTCAGAGAAACAGGGCAGTTACGTCAGATTGTTTTACTGATTGACAAGGACGATAACATTGTCGCCGAAGCACCATTGAGAGGTGTAAAAGGTGGTTTAGATAGTCTTGGAATGGTTACCTGTAAAAAATAATTAGAGAGAAGAAGGAAACATGATGAAATTAAAAAATATTTTATTAACCACATTGATTATGGCCAGTACAGCGGTGTGGGCTGAGCCATCACACCGTGTTTTTGTCACTAATGAAAAAGACAATACGGTCAGCGTCATTGATACAAAAACCAATGAAGTGATAAACACCATTAATATTGGGGAGCGGCCAAGAGGGATTGGTTTATCACCGGATCAAAAACAACTCTACGTTGCTATTAGTGAAGAAGGTGCGATAGCCGTTGTTGATTTAGATACGCTGAAAGTGGTGAAAAAGCTGGAAGCGGGAGACGATCCTGAAACATTTGATGTGGCACCGAATGGCAATATTTATATATCTAACGAGGATGATGCTCAAGCCAGTGTCATTGATCCTAAAACAGGCAAAATCATTGAAGTAATTCCTGTTGGTTTGGAACCCGAGGGTGTTGCCGTTTCACCTGATGGTAGCTTGGCGCTTGTTACCAGTGAATCCACTAATATGGTTCATGTTATCGATACGGCTAAACATAAAGTGGTAAAAAATATTTTAGTCGCTGCCCGTCCTCGTGGTCTGGCATTTAATAGTGACGGTTCGCTCGCTTACTCAACCAGTGAAGTAGGTAATGAAGTGACGATTATTGATACAAAATCATTATCAATTATCAAACAGGCTTCTATTGATTTACCTAACTCCAAACCGATGGATATTGCTGTTAGCCCAGATGATAAAACCATCTATGTAACAACGGGGCGTGGTAACTCTGTCGCTGTTTTAGATGCTAAAACACTGGAAATGAAAGCAAATGTACCTGTTGGTAAACGTGTATGGGGCTTGGGTATGACGCGTGATGGCTCACGTTTATATACAGCTGATGGTGTCAGTAGTACCGTTTCTGTCGTTGACACAGCTACAAATAAAACAATTAAAACGATCGAAGTGGGCAAATTCCCATGGGGTGTTGTTGTTGACGATTAGTATTTTATTGATATGTCGACTAAAAAACCCGGCTATTTTGCCGGGTTTTTTTATATCTCTACGAAAAAAATCATTAAATACTTTGTTCCGTTTAAGTGACACGTTATTATGCCGTGATGATTAAAGTGATTCAGCGGTTTTTCCAGATTTGTTTATTTCAGGCAAGCCCAGCCGATATCCCGGCATCTTCAATATTACTGAACTTTAGCATTGTCACGTATTTTATTGTCGGCGTGCTAGTTAGCCATATTGATCATAACTGGACGATTAGCTTGGTGGCAGCAGTGGCTGATACTGTCATGCTGATTATCGTTACTAAAGGCTTATTATCTATCCGCGGATTGCCTTCTCGCTTCGAACAAACCTTAACGGCTATGGCAGGGACTGGTGCATTAATTGGCATGATTAGCTGGCCAGTCTTTGTATTATTTCGACAGGTAGAGCCTCATAGCCAGCTAACCAGTATTATCTTATTACTGGTACTTATTGTAATTTTCTGGAGTTTATTTGTTGTTGCACATATCTTCAGGTATGCACTTGATATCCGACCTGGTTTGGCAGCGGTGATAACGACGGTTTACACCATTGCTTCGTTGATTGTGGTTGGACTCACTATTTCAGGAGTTGCGTAATGCATATTCATATACTGGGGATTTGTGGCACGTTTATGGGCGGGCTCGCCATTTTAGCCAGAGAGCTTGGCATGACGGTGAGTGGTTCAGATGCCAATGTTTATCCACCGATGAGTGACCAGCTTGCTGCCGCAGGCATTGATGTCAGGGAAGGATACAAACCTGAACATTTAGAGCCTGCTCCTGACTTAGTGGTGATGGGCAATGCCATGTCACGTGGTAATCCAGCTGTAGAGTATGTGTTAAATAAAGGTCTTCCCTATGTTTCTGGTCCACAGTGGCTGAATGAACATGTGCTGCAAGGGAAATGGGTGTTGGCTGTTTCTGGTACACATGGAAAAACAACCACCAGTAGTTTATTAGCCTGGATTCTCGAGCATGCCGATATGGCGCCTGGTTTCCTTATCGGCGGGGTGCCTGATAATTTTGGGGAAACAGCAAGACTCGGTAAAACGCCTTTTTTTGTGATTGAGGCGGATGAGTACGATACGGCGTTTTTTGATAAGCGTTCTAAATTTGTCCATTACATGCCCAGAACATTGATTATTAATAATCTTGAATTTGACCACGCTGATATTTTTGATGATTTGGCCGCTATTCAAAAACAGTTTCATCATTTAGTTCGGACTGTGCCTGAGCAAGGTTTGATTCTTTCGCCACAAGACAAAGCGATTGAGCATGTCTTTAATATGGGCTGTTGGACACCACGGCAAACCTTAGGAGCTGATGGCGATTGGCAAGCAACATTATTGAAGAATGATGGTAGCGAGTTTGAAGTAAGCTATGGTGAAGCCACTGGCCGAGTTGTGTGGGATATGCTCGGTCAGCATAATGTGAGTAATGCCCTTGCGGCAATAGCGGCAGCTCACCATGTTGGTGTCACCATTGAACACGCTTGTGAGGCCTTATCAGTGTTTGCCGGTGTTAAACGACGGCTGGAATTGAAAGGCGAAATTAATAATATTCGGGTGTATGATGATTTTGCTCATCACCCAACAGCCATTGCCACCACTATTGCTGGATTAAGAGCCAAAGTAGGTAACCGTCGGCTGATTGCTGTGCTTGAGCCTCGCTCGAATACCATGAAAATGGGCGTGCATCAGGAGACATTGGCTCAGTCTTTAATTCAGGCAGACAGAGTATTATTGCTTCAGGATGCTGATTTGAAATGGTCACTAAAACAAGTCACAGAAACACTGGGCGATCATGTCAGTGTATTTGATTCAGTTGATGCTATTGTTAAAACAATCAGTAATGAAGCACAGTCTGGCGATGAAATTTTAGTGATGAGTAATGGTGGCTTTGGTGGTATTCACCAACGGATTTTAGAGGCGATTGCCTAATTATGTTAGATCATCAGCAGATCGCATTAGCCATTACAGGCGCCTCAGGTGCACCTTATGCAAAGCGTTTACTGGAGGTGCTGTTACAACAGGGGTTAACGGTTCATTTAATGATTTCCACTGCAGGCAGAATTGTGCTTGCTGATGAGCTTGATTGGAAATTACCTGCGCGGGCGAGTGATGTTCATACGAAATTAGTTCAAGAGTTTAACTGCCACCCTGAACAATTACTGGTGTATGGTGAACAGCAATGGTCATCGCCATTGGCAAGCGGCTCTCATCGTGTGCCAAGCATGATTGTGTGCCCATGTACCATGGGCACTTTATCGGCTATCGCCTGCGGCCAGAGTGATAATTTGATAAATCGCGCTGCCGACGTCATGCTCAAAGAAGATCGCAAATTGATCGTAGTCCCGAGGGAAGCACCATTTTCAGTGATTCATCTGGAAAATATGCTGAAACTCGCTAAGCTAGGCGTGTGTATTTTACCCCCTAACCCCGGCTTTTATTTTAATCCTACATCCCTAGATGAACTGGTCGACTTCGTTGTTGCACGCATACTGGACCAAGCCAAAATAGAACATGATCTGATGCCTCGTTGGGGGGACTGATGTGCTATTCGGGATTCCCTCGTAACTCACGTATAATGTGGTCTAAATTTAACGCCGTTCAGGAAAACCATGTCAGATATTGAAATTGCCCAACAGGCCTCAATGCAGGAAGTTACTAGTCTCGCTGAGGAAAAGCTTGGTCTTGCCTCACATCATATTGACCCGTATGGACGTTTCAAAGCTAAAGTCTCTTTGGATGTAATGGATGATATGGCTGCGAAAGCGGATGGTAAGTTGATTTTAGTGACGGCCATCAGCCCAACGCCGGCAGGTGAGGGCAAAACCACTACAACCATTGGTTTGAGTGATGCGCTTAACCGAATTGGCAAAAAATCGATTGTCTGCGTGCGCGAGCCATCAATGGGGCCGTGTTTCGGTATGAAAGGTGGGGCCGCCGGTGGCGGTTATGCGCAGGTCGTGCCGATGGAAGATATTAATCTTCACTTTACCGGCGACCTACATGCGATTGCTTCAGCACATAATCTATTATCTGCGATGATTGATAACCATATTCATCATGGCAATGCACTGCAGTTAGATGCAAGACGTATTGTCTGGCAACGAGTCATGGACATGAATGATCGTGCGCTGCGGGATATCGTCGTTGGTATGGGCGGGCCTGCTAACGGTTATTTACGTGAAGAACGTTTTGATATTGTGGTGGCCTCAGAGGTGATGGCCATTTTTTGTTTGTCCAATTCTTTGCAGGAATTGAAGCAACGTCTTGGCGAAATTTTAATCGCTTATTCGGTAGATGGGACGCCTCGTTATGCTCGCGACATTATGGCGCATGGTGCGATGGCGGCTTTATTGAAAGAAGCGATTAAGCCGAACCTGGTCCAGACTTTGGAAAATAACCCTGCCTTTGTACACGGCGGGCCTTTTGCCAATATTGCGCATGGCTGTAATTCTGTCGTCTCAACCAAGATGGCCCTAAAACTGGGTGATTATGTTGTCACTGAAGCCGGCTTTGGTGCTGATTTAGGTGCAGAGAAGTTTATTAATATTAAGTGTCGCAAAGCCGGAATTAAGCCCGATATGGCTGTGGTTGTCGCCACAGTAAAAGCCCTGAAATATCATGGTGGACTGGAGCTGAAAGAGCTGGCTGCTGAAAATCTTAATGCACTGAATACGGGACTGGCTAATTTAAAACGTCACCTAAGTAATCTGCAAAACGAGTTCGGCTTGCGTTGTGTGGTCGCCATCAATCATTTTGTTAATGACAGTGATGCTGAAATTGAATTGATTAAAACAGCGGTGAAAGAAATGGGCGCAGAGGCTATTCTTGCTCGCCATTGGGCTGAAGGTGGTGCTGGTGCTCAAGCATTAGCACAACGTGTGGTTGAAATGCTGGATGCTGATGCTAAGCCTTGTCAGTTGTTATACCCGGATAGCCTGCCTCTTTGGGACAAAATTAACGAAGTCGCTAAACGTTTATATGGTACAGGTCAGGTTGTTGCTGATAAAAAAGTGATGGATAAGATCGCCATACTGAATGAGCGGCATGGGGATATTCCGGTTTGTATGGCAAAAACACCGTATTCTTTTAGTAGTGACCCGAGTTTACGTGGCACGGCAGAGAACCATACATTGACGATTCGTGATGTTCGTCTGTCTAACGGTGCAGGTTTTCTTGTCGTGCTTTGTGGTGATGTAATGACTATGCCAGGATTACCAAAACATCCTGCGGCGGAGCGGATTGATATTGATGAGAACGGTTCAATAGTCGGACTGTTTTGATGGAAAAACTCAAAGTTTAAAGTAGTCAAGAAAAAAGCCGTAATGATTCATCACTACGGCTTTTTTATGTGCTTTAAATATTTTTAAGCTTTTGCGTTTACCTTACGTCGAAAACCAAGAAAGCCTAATAATGCTGGAGCAAACATCAATATACTGGCTGGGACAGGCACTGCTGAGGGTGTTTGAATATAACTGGCAAATCCTGTTTCAAAGTTAAACTCATGGCTCAGTGATGCATAAGAAAATAATGCATGATCAAGCAAGATGTCTGCAGTAGGCAATATCGAGACTGGACCTGAGAAAAAGTCTTTATCGAACACCATTAGGCCATACAGAGAATAGCTCTCTGTGGCGCCTGAATCAGGTAGAGAAGGAAGCGTTGTGCTGGTGTTAAATAGAATTGCATCTCCCACCATATCAGGGGTGAGACCCTTGTTTACCATTGAGGTTACGAGATCTGAATTGAATGCATCAAGACTTGCAATAGTATTATCTAATACACTGATAGCAAATTGATTTCCATCAAACAGAGTGGGAGCGGCCGTCCCGGAAAGAATGTAGTTTGATGATGTGTAAGTGCTTACCGAGCCTGTACTTGGAAGAGAATATGATGCGAAGAGAGTCGCAGATGTTAAGTCCGTATCGTAGGACCAAGTAGCAGGTGCAGATTGGCCGATTAATGAACTTAAATCTCCGGTAGCGGTTTGCCATATACCAGTAGTTGATAAGCTAGTGGGTGCTGCCAACGCAACATTAGTTAAGCTGGCAAATAAAGCCAGACTTACAAAAGCAGTTTTTTTCATGTGTTTCTTCCCTAGTTGTTATTGCAGCACAGCCACCTCAAATCATAAGGCCTGTAACTTTCCGTCCTTGGTTCACACCCAGTTTGGCTTTGGTTGAAATACTTCCAGTAAAAATAGTACCAAAGAGATAACTAAAATTAAAACTAAGATGGCTAATTTTGCTCTCGATGTTTTTTGATTAAATCATAAGCCAACTGAATTTCTTTAGCCTGTTCAGTAGCAACAGCAATCATGTCTTCAGGTACACCTTGGCCCATTAATTTGTCAGGGTGGTATTGGCTCATTAATTTGCGATAAACGCGTTTAATTTCCTGGTCGGAACTCTGTTCTGTTACGCCCAGTGCCTTATAGGCTTCCGCAAGATCATTCACTGACGAGCGATGCTGACCAGATGAATATTGTTGTTGATAGCCGCTTGAAAAATTAGCCTGACTTAACACCATATCGAGGATTCGATTAAACTCTGCTCGGCTATAACCCAGTTGTGATGAAACCTGCTCCAGAATCTGTCTTTCTTGTGGGTCGAGTTTACCATCGGCCAAAGCCATCACTGTCAGATAGACCAGTAAGACTTGTTTTAGATTAAAGGTATTGCCGCAGTGCTGTTTAAATTTCGTCACTGTTTCGTTGATATCAAAGTCGGGTTCAGCGCCACGTTTGAACTGACGAATAGCTTCTTGTCTGTGCTCACCAGACATGCCCATTTTTTTGATAAAGGCTTCAACATGGTCGATTTCAATTTGACTGATACGGCCATCAGCTTTTGCTAATTTCCCCATCAATACAAAGACTGTTTCTAGGAAGACGGCTTGACGAGTTTGGTTGGTAAAAGGATTCGCGCCACCAAGTCCATAAGCCCGTACACGATCAGCAAAACCACCAAATATAAGCCCTATCAGGGCACCAAAAATGCCGAGAATCAGTAAACCAACACTCATAGTACTTAACAATAAGAAGCCTAAAATCAGTCCTATCCACTTAAACATAACGATTAACTTTTCTTTGAAATACTAAAATAAATGAGGCCAAGCCCCCATAAACCAAACACCCAGCTGAGAATAGGGAGGCCGGCAAACATCGTCGTCGCATAACCATCAAGCCCGGTAATCACTGCAGCCCCAACCAGGAAAGCAGCACCGGCTGTTGCAGCAGCACTACGGTAGCTGGCTTGTTTGATTTCTTTACGTAGCTGCTGGATATCAGCTGACGCTAAATTTACGTTAAATTGGCCTTCCTGAGCACGTTTACTCAAGTCATACAAGAGACGTGGCATTTCCGGTAATGTTTCCGCCCAATGAGGCGCTTCTTGTTGTAACGTTCTTAAAGCTGCCTGCCAGCCCATTTTTTCTTTCATCCATGATTCTAAAATGGGCTTTGCTGTTTTCCAGAGGTCCAGGTCCGGATAGAGATCACGTCCGAGACCTTCAATATTGAGTAAGGTTTTTTGCAATAGAACCAGTTGTGGTTGAACTTCCATATTGAAACGACGAGCTGTTTGAAACAGCCTTAATAACAACTGCCCGAAAGAAATTTCTTTTAGCGGCCTTGCGAAAATAGGCTCACAAACACTGCGGATAGCGGCTTCAAACTCATCCAAGCGTGTGTCAGCTGGCACCCAACCAGATTGCACGTGTAACTCTGCAACACGACGGTAATCATGATTAAAAAAGGCAAGAAAGTTCTCAGCAAGATAGCGTTGATCATCGGGTGATAAGGTTCCCATAATGCCAAAGTCTACAGCTACATATCGCGGGTTTTTGGGATCCGTGCTGTCTACCATGATATTGCCAGGGTGCATATCGGCATGGAAAAAACTATGTTTGAAGACTTGGGTGAAAAATATTTCAACGCCCATTTCTGCCAGTTTTGCCATATCCACACCTTTTGCGATCAAACCTTCTGTATCGCTAATTGGCGTGCCATAGATACGCTCCTGAACCAGGATATTGGGCTTGGTCAGTTTCCAATATATCTTCGGCACATAGAGTAAAGTGGTGGCTTCAAAATTACGCTGTAGTTGTGAAGCCGAGGATGCTTCACGCAGCATGTCGAGTTCATCAAACAGGTTCTTTTCCAGCTCAGCAACGATTTCTCTCGGACGCAGGCGCTTGCCTTCAGACCAGTAACGTTCGGCGAAGGAGGCCAAGGTATACAACAAGGCAATATCGCGTTTAATAATAGGTTCTATGCCTGGACGGACCAGCTTTATGACGACCTGTTCGCCGCTTTTTAAAGTCGCGGCATGAACTTGTGCAATAGAAGCTGAAGCCAGTGGCTCTGGTTCGATATGGGCAAATAATTCATTCAGAGATTCTGCTTCATACGCTTTATCAATAAGTTGTTTGGCTTGTTCTGCAGGAAAGGGGGCAACCTGATCCTGTAATTTGGCTAGTGAGTTGGCAATATCCGGTGGTAGCAGATCCCGGCGAGTGGAAAGCACCTGACCAAATTTGACAAAAATAGGGCCTAAGTCCTGTAGTGCCAGTCTTAATCTTTCGCCTCTGGGAAGTGTCGATTGTTTATTGCGCCAGCGATGAGGAGATAAAAAACTGAAATACCGAAGCGGACGTAACAGATGAATCGCTTTGATCACTTCGTCCAGGCGATGTTTTGCCAGGACATGATTGATTTGAATCAGTCTGGATAACTGATTAGCCTTCATTAATGGCTCCTTACATGGATATAGCTGAGGTCAATGCTCAAGTGCGTCAATGATGTGTTTCCAGCCGGTTTATACGTGCCTCAAGCCTATCAATATCTGCCTTAATCTTATCTACATCACTCATGAAGTCGTCGATTTGAATCTTGTCTGGCAAGATGTGAGCTTCTTCTCTCAAATATTCAGAAAATGACATCGATAAGGAACGTTGGGTCGCGTTTAACCATGAAAAACTTTGTTTGATGGCATAGCTTAGCGGTTGAGCAATCACGTCCCCTGTGACATTGGCAATTTGCTGTTCCCAGTCAAAGTCAAAACCGTCCAGAACGTCTTGCAACTGTTTGGCAAATTGTACATTCCCATGGATATGTATCTCATTGGAAAACAAGTGCTCTGGGTGTTTGGCCAGTTTTAGCAAACTGATCGCATTAGCGGTGATTAATAAATCCGCATTTTCTTCATCATTATGAGTCAGCTTGATTGCTGACTGATGAAATGAGACGTGTAAGTATTGTTGCCAGTCCTTAATATGAATCACGATCACACGATTTTCAAAAGCGTTAAGCCGTTCTCGCGTTTCAGGATCTTGTTTCAATGCCTGATTAACAGCCAATTCGATTGGACGTAATAAAATGGCCATAAGTCTAGAATTTATAACCGCGATGAAGTGAGACGATACCGGCGGTCATATTGTGATATTCACAACGTTCAAAGCCGACATCCGTCATCATCTGTTTTAAGGTTTCCTGATCCGGATGCATACGGATGGATTCAGCTAGATAACGGTAGCTGTCTTCGTCCCCAGTAAAAATCTTGCCCAGCTGCGGCAGAATCTTAAATGAATAAGCATCATAAATCGGTGCCATCCAATCAGCTGGCTTGGAAAACTCTAAAACCATCAGTTGGCCGCCTGGCTTGAGTACGCGAAACATTGATGCCAGTGCTTTATCTTTATCCGTGACATTACGTAAACCAAAAGCAATGGTAATACAGTTGAAACTATTGTCAGGAAACGGCAGGGCTTCCGCATTGGCCTGAACGTATTCAATATTGCCTACAATGCCGTCATCCGTCAGGCGGTCACGACCGACATTAAGCATTGACGCATTTATATCAGCTAATACGACTTTACCTGTATCACCTACCAGTTTTGAAAACTGTCGGGTCAGATCGCCTGTACCGCCGGCGATATCTAATACGGTTGCCCCACGCCGTACGCCACTGTTCATGATGGTAAAGTGCTTCCAGAAGCGATGAATACCGAGCGACATTAAGTCGTTCATTAGATCATATTTACCTGCAACCGAGTGAAAAACCTCGGCGACGTGTTTGGCTTTTTCGGCCGTGGGTACTTCTTTATAACCGAAATGGGTGGTGTCTTTGGCTTCCATAACTTGACCTATTACTGTTGGCGCTGATAACCGGCTTTCTGAAGTCGGTTAAGGTAGTCTTGCCATAAAGAATCCTGATGGATGGCAAGTTCGTACAAATAGTCCCATGTGAAAAGACCACTGTCATGTCCGTCATCAAAAAACAATTTGAGTGCATAATGACCGACAGGCTCTATTTTTTCGAGACCGACGTTTTCTTTGTGTGTCTGCAGAACTTCCTGTCCGGGACCATGCCCACGAACCTCTGCTGAAGGTGAGTGGACACGGAGATATTCTGCTGACAAACGATACTGTTTATCGCCATAGCTCAGAGCGAGACACTTGGATTGTTTATGTAACGTAATCTCTGTTGGTAGTGGTATTTCTGCCATCAAGAATGCCTTATAGGATATAACGTGATAAATCTTCGTCTTCAGCAACAACGGAAAGTTGCTCATTGACATAGTCTTTATCGACGGTGACAGAGAGATTTTCTTCGCTACCAGCTTCATATGAAATCTGTTCTAACAATTTCTCCAGCATGGTATGTAAACGGCGGGCACCAATGTTTTCTGTCTTTTCATTGACTTCCCATGCCAGCTCCGCGATGCGTTCAATACCGTCATCGGTGAAGCTCAACTCAACCCCTTCTGTTGCCAGAAGCGCAATATATTGTTCCGTCAGAGAAGCGTCAGGCTCAGTCAAAATGCGAACAAAATCCGCAGAAGAAAGCGCATCCAGTTCAACGCGAATAGGTAAACGACCTTGCAGCTCCGGTATTAAGTCGGAGGGTTTGCTTAAGTGGAATGCGCCCGAAGCGATAAACAGAATATGGTCGGTTTTGATCATGCCGTATTTAGTCGAGACCGTACTTCCTTCAACCAGTGGTAAAAGGTCACGTTGCACGCCAGCACGAGATACATCCGCACTGTTACTGCTTTCACCTCTACCGGTAATCTTGTCGATTTCATCCAGAAAAACGATGCCATTTTGTTCAACACTGTCTAACACTTTGGCTTTCAATTCTTCTTCATTGATGAGTTTCAGTGCTTCTTCTTCAGACAACAGTCGCATGGCATGAGCTACAGTAATTTTGCGCATACTTTTACGTTGTGAGCCCATACTTTGAAACATTTCTTGTAACTGGCTGGTCATTTCTTCCATGCCTGGAGGTGACATGATTTCAACGCCGACATTAGGGGCATTTAGTTCCAGTTCTATCTCTCGTTCGTCAAGTTTGCCCTCACGTAGCATTTTGCGGAAACGTTGGCGAGTAGTTGATTCATCTTCTGTTTCAACATCGCGTGCAGGGCGAAGTAGGGCATTCAGAATACGCTCTTCAGCAGCATCTTCTGCTTTGTTTTTTACCGATGATATTGCTTCTTCGCGCAGCATTTTCATGGCTGTTTCAGCAAGATCACGGATGATTGATTCGACATCACGGCCTACATAACCCACTTCAGTAAACTTAGTCGCTTCTACCTTAATGAATGGCGCATTGGCTAAAGCAGCGAGTCTGCGGGCGATCTCTGTTTTACCAACGCCGGTAGGACCAATCATAAGAATATTTTTAGGAGTCACTTCCTGTTGAAGCGCTGTATCGAGCTGTTTACGACGCCAGCGGTTTCGGAGTGCAATGGCGACGGCTTTTTTAGCTCCCTGTTGTCCAATGATGCGTTTATCGAGTTCGTTAACAATTTGTTTCGGAGTTAGTGATTGCATGATAGATATCAGTTTGAGTCCAGAGTTTCGATTGTAAGGTTGTGATTGGTATAGATGCAGATGTCAGCGGCAATATTCAAGCCTTTTTCCACAATTTCTCTGGCGCTGAGAGCCGTATTTTGTAATAAAGCGGTTGCTGCGGCCTGAGCAAAAGGACCGCCAGAGCCAATAGCAATAAGGCCATGTTCTGGTTCAATCACGTCACCATTACCAGAAATAATGAGGGAGGCTTCTTTATCTGCTACAGCAAGTAAGGCTTCGAGTCGACGCATCATTCTGTCTGTTCGCCAATCTTTGGCAAGTTCAAGCGCACTCCGCGTCAGATTGCCCTGGTGCTTTTCTAGTTTTGCTTCAAACCGTTCAAATAGCGTGAATGCATCCGCTGTGCCACCGGCGAAACCAGCAATGACTTTACCGTGATATAACCGTCGGACTTTGCGCGCATTACCTTTCATTATTGTATTGCCAAGACTGACTTGCCCATCACCACCAATGACAACCTGACCGTCACGGCGATACGAAAGGATGGTAGTACCGCGGTACTGCTCCATAAATGTCTCCTGTTTTGTAAAAATTAATACAGATTTATATCGGCTAATAATATACTATTACTGGCTTCATACTTCAGCTAATCACACTACAGATTTAGCCAAGCTAATCGCTCAGACCTCAGCTAATCGAGAATTACTGATTTAAGTGTTGACATTAGTGTGAGTTTTACGGAAAATGCCACGTCTTTAGTGGAGGGGTTCCCGAGCGGCCAAAGGGATCAGACTGTAAATCTGACGGTTCTACCTTCGAAGGTTCGAATCCTTCCCCCTCCACCATTAAATAAACAAGATGACTGAATTGCGGGTGTAGTTCAATGGTAGAACTCCAGCCTTCCAAGCTGATCACGTGGGTTCGATTCCCATCACCCGCTCCATTTTTGATTGGAAGAATTTAGGCCCGCATAGCTCAGTCGGTAGAGCGCATCCATGGTAAGGATGAGGTCATCAGTTCGATTCTGATTGCGGGCTCCACAATTTGTCTTAGGCAGGGAGTTCCTGCCTGTTTTGATTTTTTGGCTCAATAAAATTTAGTGCCGGGGATACTACTCATGTCTAAAGCAAAATTTGAACGTTCTAAACCCCACGTCAACGTGGGCACCATAGGTCACGTTGACCATGGTAAAACTACGCTGACAGCGGCGATCACCAAAGT
>JBLXHJ010000001.1:1349945-1406780 GCA_048259785.1 Methylophaga sp. | reverse complement strand
AATACAAAAGAAGCCCATCCAATCGGATGGGCTTTTTTTATATCTGATAGTTTTGCAGCCACCTCGCATGAGCAGGTAAACAACCCGTGTGACCACATCGCCGGGAGCGATGTGGGACGACCGTAGTGAGGTCGCTCAGCGATTTACCCCAGTGATGGGGCAAACAAAGTAGGTCACCTTAACTGCTAAACCAATACTTGAAAACTACGCGGTCCTCATAGAGGTCCGGGTAGTTTTTTGTCTATCAGATGTGCATTGACCTTACCTGAGCAGGTGAATACCCCATGTGACATTTTTGTCAGGAACAAAAGTGAAGATCGAAGTTGCCTGCATAGCTGAGCTCATGACTGGATACGATCAGACTAGGTCATTTTATAACGGTACGATCCCATTGATAAGGGCCTAACTCAAGGAGTTGGATATTTTGTCTCAAACCATTAGATGGCCAGTATTTGTTGTTCTTAAATGTAGTTAGTTAATATCTATTAATATGTTGAACATTATATTTGTAGATATTTGTATATAAAACTAGACGTCGATGTTTATTACTGTTATTCTTGGTTCCAGTTTTTAAAACCCCCTCCAAAATTAAGACAATTCAACTCATCAATCGATGTGTTTCAAGGCATTTCTATATCAAAATCCCATTCTTAGGTAATACATGAATCTGACAGAACTGAAAAAGCAGTCAGCTGCTGAATTAATGGAACTCGCTCTCTCCATGAACCTCGAGGGCTTAGCACGAAACCGTAAGCAAGAACTCATATTTGCGATAGTTAAAGCTCATTCTAAACAGGGTGAAGATGTTATCACTACGGGTGTATTAGAACTGTTACCTGATGGTTTTGGTTTTTTAAGGTCACCAGAAGATTCTTATGTTGCTGGTCCCGATGATGTCTATGTATCACCCAGCCAGATTCGACGTTTTCACTTAAGAACCGGCGATACGATTAAAGGTAAGATTCGACCACCGAAAGACAGCGAGCGTTATTTCGCTCTCGTCAAAGTCGAAGAAATCAATTACGAAAAACCTGATAAGTCCCGCAATAAAGTCCCTTTTGAAAATTTAACACCATTATTTCCGAACGAACGTTTCACATTAGAGCGCGGTAACGGCAGTACTGAAGATCTCACAGCACGTGTGATCGATCTGGCATCACCGCTGGGTAAAGGACAGCGTGGTCTTATCGTCGCTCCACCAAAATCGGGTAAGACTATGATTATGCAATCTATTGCACAATCTATCGCCTCAAATTATCCCGATAGTGACTTAATTGTTTTATTGATTGATGAACGACCAGAAGAAGTGACTGAAATGCAGCGCTCTGTTCGTGGTGAAGTGGTTTCAAGTACTTTCGATGAACCTGCAACACGTCATGTTCAAGTTGCTGAAATGGTTATCGAAAAAGCCAAACGTCTGGTTGAACATAAACACGATGTAGTCATTCTGCTTGATTCAATTACACGTCTTGCAAGAGCCTACAATACTGTAGCGCCATCGTCTGGTAAAGTACTGACGGGTGGTGTTGATGCCAATGCGCTGCAAAGACCTAAACGCTTTTTCGGTGCCGCTAGAAATATTGAAGAGGGTGGCAGTCTGACAATTATTGCTACTGCTCTGATAGAAACTGGTTCACGTATGGATGAAGTCATTTTCGAAGAGTTCAAAGGTACAGGTAATATGGAAGTATTACTTGAACGTAAATTGGCTGATCGTCGTATGTATCCAGCTATTAATGTTACCCGTTCAGGTACGCGCCGCGAAGAGTTACTAACAACCGAAGAAGATCTACAAAAACTTTGGATTCTCAGAAAGATTATCGCTCAAATGGAACCGGTAGAAGCAATGGAATTCTTAATGGATAGACTTAAATCAACAAAAACAAATGTTGAATTTTTTGACTCTATGAAACAGGGGTAATTACGCTCTGTGCTTCCACCTGCCATATTCATTATGGGCCCTACTGCAGCGGGAAAAACTGACCTTGCTATAGAATTTGCTAACAAATATCCAGTTGAAATTATCAGTGTAGACTCAGCTCTTGTCTATAAAGAGATGAATATTGGGACAGCAAAACCAAGTCCAGAGATATTAAAAAAATATCATCATTTTTTGGTTGATATTATAGAGCCATCCGAGACTTATTCTGCAGGTCAGTTCAGAGATGATGCACTTCGTCTTATGGCTGAAATTACTTCACGAGGAAAGGTGCCATTACTTGTTGGTGGCACAATGCTGTATTTCAGGGCGCTTCAGTATGGCATTGCCGATCTGCCACCTGCCGATAGTCTGATCAGAGAAAAACTGGACTCTGAAATGCGGAGGCTAGGCCGTGAAGCTCTGCACGATAGATTGAAACAAATCGACCCTGTTTCTGCTGAGCGGATACATATTAATGATCCGCAACGATTACAACGCGCACTTGAAGTTTATGAGTTAACGGGTAAAACGTTAACTGAGTTAACACATAACGAACATGATGGCTTGCCTTACAATGTAACAAAAGTCATCATTTCTCCATTTGACAGGTCAGTACTTCATAAACGAATAGCCGATCGTTATCAGAAGATGGTAGCTAACGGATTTATTGATGAAGTAAAGAAATTGTATCGACGCGACGACTGTCATATGAACTTACCGTCAATCCGTGCGGTCGGTTATCGTCAGGCGTGGTCTTATTTAGATGGAGACTACGATTACGATGAGTTTATATACCGTGCTATTGTAGCTACACGTCAGATGGCTAAACGACAACTGACATGGTTACGCGCTCAAAATGATGGCGTATGGTTTGATAGTAGTGATGGATTGCCTGTTAATGAAGTCAATCAATATCTTATTGAGCAGGTTCCACGGTTGATGAATAATGCTTGACGATTCTGTTAAGGCTTTTAGAATGAGTTATTCAGGCAGTTTAAAATAATAACAATATATGGAGTGAATGATGGCAAAAGCACAGACTCTTCAAGATCCTTTCTTGAACGCTTTACGGAAAGAAAATATACCTGTTTCTATTTATTTAGTTAACGGCATTAAATTACAAGGTCAGATTGATTCGTTTGATCAGTTTGTCATCTTACTCAAAAACTCAGTCAATCAAATGGTATATAAACATGCTATATCAACGATCGTTCCTGCTCGCAATGTTAATATTAATCACGAAGAATAGGAGCATTTGATTGTTTGAACGGCCAGATATTCAAACAGCTTTTGATGATTCATCAGAAAAAGAAGCTGTTGTCTTGGTTCATCTGAATTTCAATGATCCTGACTATGAAGACTCTCAACAAGAGTTTATTGAATTAGTTGGGTCAACAGGTGCAAATATTGCTGCAATAATTCAGGGTAAGCGTCATCGTCCTGATCCCAAGTTCTTTGCTGGCAGTGGTAAGGTTGATGAGATTGCAGAACATGTCATGGCATCTCATGCCGCCTTAGTCATTTTCAATCACGAACTATCACCAAGTCAGGAACGTAATCTTGAGCAACAATTAAAATGTCGGGTATTAGGCCGTACCGGGTTAATTCTTGATATCTTTGCTCGAAGAGCTCGCTCTCATGAAGGTAAGTTACAGGTTGAACTCGCTCAGCTTCAACACTTGTCAACAAGATTGGTACGAGGTTGGACTCACCTTGAAAGACAAAAAGGCGGGATCGGTTTGCGTGGACCCGGTGAAACTCAGTTAGAAACGGATCGTCGTTTATTAGGACAACGAATAAAATCACTAAAAAAACGATTAGGAAAAGTCCAATCTCAGCGTGAGCAAGGACGCCGTTCACGCCAACGTGGAGGTGTACCAGTTGTCTCTCTTGTTGGTTACACAAACGTTGGAAAATCGACACTATTTAACAAAATAACATCTGCAAAAGTCTATGCTGATGACAGGTTATTTGCGACGCTTGATCCTACTCTGCGTCGTGTTAAATTACATGACACACAACTCCTTATCTTGGCGGATACGGTTGGATTTATCCGTGATTTACCCCATGATCTTGTCGAGTCTTTCCGCTCAACTCTGGAAGAAACCCATGATGCTGAGTTATTGCTTCACGTAGTTGATTGTGGTGCAAATGATCGTGATGACCTTATTCACCACGTAAATGAAGTTTTAAAACAAATCGATGCGGATGAAGTGCGGCAGTTAATTGTCTATAACAAAATAGACAATGTTGAGGATATTTCACCGCGAATTGAAAGAGATGATGAGGGAAATATTAATCGCATCTGGTTATCTGCAAAAACCGGTGAAGGATTAGAACTGCTGCGAGAAGCACTAAAAGAATATTTCCCAGAAGAATCATTTTCAGAATATGTTGAAGCTTAGATACGGTTTTGGTTGCTTATCATTACCATGTCCGTAAAATAGGCTTTTTTGAAGTAAATTCTCTGTTTTATCAATTTGGAGAGCTACATGGCTTGGAATGAACCCGGAAACGGTGATAAAGACCCGTGGGGTAATCGTGGCAATGATGGGCCACCTGATTTAGACGAAGTTATCCGAAATATGCAACGCAAATTAGGCGGCATTTTTGGTGGTAACGGAAACAATACCAACGGGAATAATTCTTCAGGCCGAGGTGGTTTTTTCGGTTTTGGATTAATTGCAGTCATCGCCATATTAGTCTGGCTTGCATCTGGTATCTATATTGTAGATCCGGCTGAGCGCGGTGTTGTTCTGCGGTTTGGACAATATTCAACGACAACATTACCTGGGCCTCACTGGCACTTGCCTAGTCCTATTGAGAAAGTTGAAGTAGTGAATGTTGAAGAAATTCGTACTGCCGAAATTGGTTATCGCAGCGGCGGAAATCGAGGTGGCGGTACTATCCATTCTGAGTCTTTAATGTTGACGAAAGATGAAAATATTATTGATTTAAAAATTGCGGTGCAATATCGCGTTCAGGATGCACCTAAATACCTGTTTAATGTTAGAAATCCAGATGTCATTCTTCGTCAGATGATGGAGAGTGCTGTTCGTGAAACAGTAGGTCGTTCTAACATGGACTTCGTTTTAACCGAAGGCAGAAGCGCGATTGCTAATAGCACTGAGCAGTTATTGCAAACGATGCTGGAAGCCCATGAGATGGGATTATTAGTCACTAGTGTGAATATGCAGGACGTACAGCCACCTGAACAAGTACAAGCAGCCTTTGCTGATGTTGTTAAGGCGCGTGAAGATGAAGTACGTCAGAAAAATCAAGCGGAAGCCTACTCAAATGATGTCCTTCCAAAAGCGCGTGGTAGAGCATTTAGAATTGTACAAGAAGCAGAAGCATATAAGAGTCAAATTATCGCAAAAGCTGAAGGTGATGCGAGTCGTTTCACTCAAGTGATGACCGAATACAATAAAGCACCGGATATCACTTCGGAAAGGCTATATCTGGATACGATGGAATCAGTTTACTCAAAAAGCCAAAAAGTGATGGTTGATGTGAAAAATGGTGGCAGTAATGTGCTGTATCTACCACTGGATAGAATGAGTCGACGTGGTAATCCAACACAATTGGATTTGGATAGTTTTAATTATCCGTCTTCAAACTCAACAACTACTTCATCTTCTAATAAAAGTTCATCAAGCGATGACGCTCGTAGCAGAGGAGGTCGCTAAATGAGTTCTCGATTAACATTGATTTTAATTTTATTAGCGGTTGTTGTTGTGACGCTTTCATCATCTATCTTTGTAGTAGATGAACGCCAAAAAGTACTGCTACTGAGACTGGGACAAATCGAAAAGGCGGATTTTAAGCCTGGCATCCATTTTAAAACGCCTTTTGTAACAGATGTACGCAAATTTGATGCTCGTGAAATGGCATTGGATGCACAACCAGCCAGATATCTGACAGGTGAAAAAAAGAATGTGATTGTTGATTCATTCATCATTTGGCGGATAAGTGATGTTGCAACGTATTTTAGATCCATGGGGGGAGATGAAGACCGTGCAGCTTCTAGACTTTCTCAAATTATCAAAGATGGCTTAAGAGCTGAGTTTGGTCGCAAAACCATTCAGGAAGTCGTTTCTGGTGACCGTGTGGCAATGGTTCAGGATATTCTGAAAGAAGCTAATCGCGTTGCTGCAGGTTTTGGTATCTCGATTTCAAATGTTCGTATCAAACGTATCGACTTGCCTGCTGAAGTCAGCTCATCTGTATACACACGTATGGAAGCAGAGCGTGAACGAGTCGCTAAAGAACTGCGTTCTCAAGGTGCCGAAGAGGCTGAGAAGATTCGTTCTGATGCTGATCGCCAACAAGCTGTGATTATTGCTGAGGCTAAACGTCAGGCAGAAGAGTTACGTGGTGAAGGTGATGCAAAAGCCACCGACATTTATGCGAAAGCATATGGGCAAAATGAAGAGTTTTATTCTCTTTATCGTCGATTATCAGCCTATAAAAATATCTTTAATACTGATGATATGTTGGTTATCGAACCGAAAGGTGATTTTTTCAAGCGATTTAACGACGCTGAATTACCTGAGAAGTGAACGAAGATTTCATTCATAGTTTATTGATTGCAACGGCATTAGTCCTGATCATTGAAGGGATAATGCCGTTTCTTAATCCAACTATGTTTAAACGCGCGTTATTACAAACTGTAAGCATGAGCGACAGACAAGTGCGTCTTATTGGCTTGATAAGTATGTTTACAGGTTTGATTTTTTTGTACTGGATAAATTAACTCATAATGACTATCAAAGAGAGTTGGCTGTTACCCGAAGGTATCGATGAGCTGATGCCTCAAGAAGCGGCACAACTTGAGAAAATGCACCGAACCCTGGTTGACTTCATGCGAAGTTGGGGATACCAGTTAGTTGTACCACCACTAGTAGAATATTTGGATTCTTTACTTACTGGTACAGCTAAAACACTCGACATACAAACCTTCAAGTTGACAGACCAAATGTCTGGAAGAATGTTGGGTATTCGTGCTGATATGACCCCTCAAGTTGCCAGAATTGCTGCACATAAGTTGCGTAATGAAGCTGATATTCTCAGACTATGTTACATCGGAAGTGTCTTACATACATTGCCAACAGGATTGGACGGTGCCAGGAATCCTATCCAACTCGGTGCTGAAATATACGGACATGCCGGACCTGAAAGTGATATTGAAAGTATCGAACTGATGGTGGCCTTATTAAATGTTTCCGGCGCTGTTTCAAAAATGGCACTCGATATCGGACATGTTGGTGTTTATAGAGGTTTAGCGGAGTTTGCTCAGTTAACAGAGAGTCAGGAACAAGAATTGTTTTCTGCATTACAGCGAAAAGCGTCGGCAGAAATAGACTCATTGCTGCAGGCTTATGACATTAATGCTGATGCAAAACAGATGTTACAAAAATTATCTGAGCTCAATGGTGATCAATCCGTATTAGAACGTGCCAAACAAGTATTAAAAAAAGCACCACAATCAGTTCAGGATGCGTTAACTACGCTTGAGCAAATAGCAACTGCCCTGACACAAAGACTTCCAGATATTGCTATTAATTTTGATTTAGCTGAGTTACGCGGCTATCACTATCACACAGGTGTTGTTTTTGCCGCCTACAAGCCTAATTCATCACATGCGATAGCTGCCGGAGGCCGCTATGATGATATCGGCGAAGATTTTGGTTTGGCGCAACCAGCGACGGGTTTCAGTCTTGATCTGAAAAAGTTGGTGACCGAGCTTCCAGCGCAAAAACTTCATCAAGAAACAATTGGTGTGCAATGGCTTGAAGATGCCAGTCTTCATGCTACTGTCAAAACATTACGTGAATCAGGTAAGGTGGTTATCTATCAATTCCCTGGTTCTGAAACTCCAACTACACACACATTGGTAAAACTAGATGGTCACTGGCAAGTGACTGAAACAGGAACACATACTCGTGGCTAAAAATATTGTTGTAATTGGCTCCCAGTGGGGCGATGAAGGTAAAGGTAAATTAGTTGATTTACTGACGGATAATGTTTCCGCTGTTGTTCGTTTTCAAGGTGGCCATAATGCAGGTCATACCTTGGTAATTGATGGCAAAAAAACGGTTTTACACCTTATTCCGTCAGGCATTCTTCGTGAGAACGTTCAATGTTTGATCGGTAATGGTGTCGTCGTTTGTCCAGAAGCTCTTTTAAAAGAAATGAACGAGCTTGAGTCAAATGGCATTCCTGTTCGTGAACGATTGAAAATCAGTGCTGCTTGTCCTCTCATCCTGCCTTATCACATTGCGCTTGATCAAGCACGTGAACTGCGTTTAGGTAAAGCAGCGATTGGTACGACTGGCAGAGGTATTGGACCAGCATACGAAGACAAAGTGGGTCGTCGAGGTCTGCGTGTTGGTGATTTGATGAATGAAAAAGCCTTTGCTGAGAAGCTAAAGGAAGTCATGGAGTTTCATAATTTCTCACTGGTTAATTACTATCAGGTCGAGCCGGTAAGTTATGAAAAAGTACTACAAGAAACATTGGCAATGCGTGAAGTACTAATTCCGCTTATTGCTGATATCCCAGCCATGCTGCAGGAATATCACAAAGCAGGTGACAATGTCATGTTTGAAGGTGCACAAGGTGCTCTGTTGGATATTGATCACGGCACATACCCTTATGTGACCTCTTCGAATACAACCGCCGGTGGCAGTGCCACAGGTTCTGGTGTTGGCCCGTGTCACATTGATTATGTCCTGGGTATCACAAAAGCCTATGCAACTCGTGTCGGTGGTGGTCCATTCCCATCTGAGCTTTTTGATGAAACAGGTAAATACCTGGCTGAAAAAGGGATGGAAAAAGGTGCGACAACTGGACGTGATCGCCGTTGTGGTTGGTTAGACATGGTTGCTCTAAACCGCGCTAGCTGGATCAACAGCATAACGGGATTATGTTTGACAAAATTAGACGTGCTTGATGGTATTGAAACGATTCGTCTATGTGTTGCATATCAGAAAGACGGACAACCTGTTGATATCTTGCCTTTAAGTGCTGATGAATTTGAAGGTTGTGAACCGGTTTATATTGATATGCCGGGTTGGAAAGAATCTACTTTAGGCATCACTCAATATGATGATTTGCCTGAAAATGCACGTGCGTATATTGAAAAAGTTGAGAGTCTCGCCGGTGTGCCGATTGATATTATTTCAACTGGCCCTGACCGCCGAGAAACGATTATCAGACGAGATTTGTTCGAAGTTTAAGCCTAAAAAAAGCCCTCAAACGAGGGCTTTTTTTTATGATTCCTTGGGCGAAACAGCTGCCATCAGTGCTGAGTAATCGGTGTTGTCCAGTCCCATATCCAGGGCTTTTTGTAAGAGTAACTCAATACCTCTCAATGCACTGGTATCTAAACCTAGCTCATTGGCAACAGACAAGAAAAGACGCGTATCTTTTGCCAGGTGTTTGGTAGGAAAGTTGGGCTCAGAGAAATCTCGCTCAATCATACGACTTAATTTTTTGTCGAAGGTTGGTGCGTAGAGAGCACTATCACGAACAATTTTCATAAATTGCTCTGTCGCAATCCCTTCTTTTTCCACTAAGGCCAGACTTAAGGCAAAACTGGCTGTTAATCCGGCGATTAACTGATTCATGGCTAGTTTGACAGTGGCACCCTGACCAATATCACCAATATATTGTGGTTCATGGCCAATTAACTCCAGTAAGGGTAAGGCAGCTTTGTAATCCGTTTTTTTACCCGCAGCCATTAAAATGAGTTTGCCACTGCCTGCTTCTGGCAGGCTTCCTAGTACCGGACATTCAAGATAACGGCCGCCAGTAGCTCGTACCCGCTGCGCAAGACTGCGTGATTCTTCCGGGGCTATTGTGCCCATTTGGATAAGCAGACAATTTTTAAAGGCGGCATCGTCAATATCATCCAGAACCGAGCTAATGGCTTTTGCATCACTTAAGAAAAGCAAACAAATATCACTCTGTTCTACTAATGCTTGCGCAGATGTGGCTACAGCAGCGCCTCTAGCTTTTAGCTCATCACACTTTTCTAGGCTGCGATTAAAGACCACCAGGGGTTGATTCTCTGCTAATAAGTGATGTGATAAGGCTTGCCCCATCAGGCCTGTTCCTATTAATCCTATTTTCATAAGCTATGATTTAATCCTTATGCGAATAAAACTGTCACTATGCCATAGATGCCAGCGACGTTGTGAGATAGAATAATGTCCCATTTTACAGTAGATACAGGGGAATACTGTGTACAAGAAAAACATGACCATCGCTGGCTTTGACGATGAAGTGTTCAATGCAATCACTGCGGAAGATAAACGTCAAGAAGATCATATTGAACTGATCGCTTCTGAAAATTATACGAGCCCTCGTGTAATGGAAGCTCAGGGCTCATCTTTAACCAATAAATATGCTGAAGGTTATCCTGGCAAACGTTATTACGGTGGTTGTGAACATGTTGACACAGTAGAAGCCATTGCTATTGAACGCGCTAAAGAGTTATTTGGTGCTGATTATGCCAATGTGCAACCACATTCTGGTTCCCAAGCTAACGCAGCGGTTTATCTTGCTTTACTGCAAGCTGGTGACACCATTTTAGGCATGAGTCTGGCTCATGGTGGCCATCTGACACACGGTGCTAAAGTCAGTGCTTCAGGAAAAATCTACAACTCAGTTTCATATGGTTTGAATGCTGAAACCGGTGAAATTGATTATGACGAAGTAGAGCGTCTAGCTAAAGAACATCAGCCAAAAATGATTGTGGCTGGTTTTTCAGCTTATTCTCGCGTAGTTGATTGGCAACGTTTTCGTGATATAGCTGATGCGGTCGGTGCTTATTTACTGGTTGATATGGCCCACGTAGCAGGGCTGGTTGCCGCAGGTCTATATCCTAATCCAGTGCAAATTGCTGATGTCACAACGACAACAACGCATAAAACATTACGCGGTCCACGTGGCGGCTTGATTCTGGCTAAAGCGAATCCTGAAATTGAGAAAAAACTGAACTCTGCTGTATTCCCTGGCTTCCAAGGTGGTCCTTTAATGCATGTAATTGCAGCTAAAGCGATTGCATTTAAAGAAGCGATGTTGCCAGAGTTCAAAACGTATCAGGAACAAGTGATTAAAAATGCTCGTGTTATGGCTGATGTGTTTATGACGCGTGGTTATGATGTGGTTTCAAATGGTACCGATGACCACTTATTCTTAGTGAGCTTTATTGAAGCTGGCCTGACTGGTAAAGATGTCGATGCCTGGTTAGGTGCTGCTCATATTACTGTTAATAAAAATGCGGTTCCAAATGATCCACAATCACCTTTTGTGACATCAGGAATTCGTGTTGGTACACCAGCTGTGACTACACGTGGTTTTAAAGAAGAAGAATGTCGCGATCTGGCAAACTGGATGTGTGATGTAATTGATGCGGCAGGTAGTGAGCAAGTCATTAACGATGTTAAGAGCAAAGTTAAGGCTGTTTGTGACCGCTTGCCTGTTTACGCTTAAGCTTCGGAAACCCTATGCGCTGTCCATTTTGTGGTGCAGATGATTCTAAAGTTGTTGATTCTCGACTGTCGGCGGAGGGCGATGCCATCCGCCGGCGTCGTATGTGTGTGGAGTGTAATGAGCGCTTCACCACATACGAAACAGCTGAATTAAGTCTGCCTCGTCTAATCAAACGTGATCGCTCTCGTGAGTTATTTGATGAAAATAAATTGCGAGCGGGCTTTATGCGAGCACTGGAAAAAAGACCTGTCAGTATTGATGCGGTTGATAGCGCAGTTAAAACCATTACTCGTCGACTTTGGGCGACAGGGGAACGGGAAGTCGACAGTCGTTTAGTCGGTGACTGGGTAATGGATGCACTTCGTGAGTTAGATGAAGTCGCCTATGTCCGTTTTGCTTCTGTGTATCGAAGTTTTCAGGATGTAAATGCCTTTCGTGAAGAAATTGAACGAATGGAAAATAAATCTGAAGCGGATGATAAAAAATAAACATGTTCATCAGCACTGATATCTTTCACCTAATGATACTCAGCGCTCTAACTCCCGTTATGATGAGCATTAACCATTATTTGTTTCAAATAGAGAGAATAAATCATGGCTTCTGCTGAATTTTATATGGCAAGAGCCATTGAGCTTGCCAAAAACGGACTTTATACCACTGACCCTAATCCTCGTGTTGGCTGTGTCATTGTCAAAGATAATCAGATTGTTGGTGAAGGCTGGCATCAACGAGCCGGCGAAGGTCATGCGGAAGTGAATGCGTTGCACCAGGCTGGTGAAAAAGCCAAAGGTGCTGATTGTTACGTTACGCTTGAGCCTTGTAGTCATTACGGTCGAACTCCTCCCTGTGCTGATGCCTTAGTTAATGCTGGCGTTAAACGTGTATTTATAGCGATGACCGATCCTAATCCGGTGGTGTCTGGTTCAGGCATACATCGTTTAAGAGACGCTGGCATCGAAGTGCATACCAAGCTGTTAAGTTCAGAGTCTGAGAAGCTCAATCCCGGTTTTTTGTATCGTATGCGCTATAGTCGTCCATACATTAGAAGTAAAGTCGCAATGAGTCTGGATGGTCGCACAGCGATGGCTTCTGGTGAAAGTAAATGGATAACTGGACCGAAAGCCAGACTCGATGTGCAAAAACTACGTGCACGCAGTTCAGCCATCATGACCGGTATCGGTACAATCCTCGCGGATGATCCGCAATTGAATGTGCGTTTTTCACCGTCAGATGACAACTGGTATCCTTCTGGACAGAAAGTCAGACAACCACTCAAAATTGTGGTTGATAGTGAGGCACGACTGCCGGCTGATGCTCAAATTCTTAAAGAAGGTAAAGTGTTGGTAATTACCGCAAAAGATATTGCTGTAGCTGATACGGCTGAATGTCTGGTGCTGCCATCATCTGATAATAATATAGATTTGAATGCATTGATGGCCGTTTTGGCTCAGCGAGAAATAAATGAGTTAATGGTTGAGGCAGGTGGTGTTTTGAATGGTGCCTTATTGAAAGCGGGTTTAATTGATGAGTTAATTATCTATATGGCACCTAAAATTATGGGTGATATGGCTCGCGGCCTGTTTCATTTACCTGATATGGTGTCGATGGCTCAGAATCTTTCTTTAGAAATTGATGATATTCGTGCAGTGGGAAAAGATTGGCGTATCACTGCAAAACCCATATATAGCGAGGAATCTTAATTCATGTTTACCGGTATCATAGCGGCTATTGGTCAGGTCACTTCCGTTACTCCAAGTGGTGGTGATATGAGACTAAAAGTGGCGACCCAGAAATTAGACCTGTCTGATGTTTCGCTCGGGGATAGTATTGCGATTAATGGTGTTTGTCTGACAGTGGTTGAGCTGGATGAAGCTCACGTCAGTTTTGATGTTTCCAAAGAAAGCCTTGAGCGTACAGCCCTTTCCCAAATTGCGGCAGGTTCGGCTGTCAATCTTGAAAAAGCGCTGGCTGTTGGCGACCGGCTTGGTGGACATATGGTCAGCGGCCATGTCGATGGTTTGGGTAAGGTGTTACAACTAACACCATCAGCACGATCAGTTCAGTTTCGTATTGAAGTGCCAGCTAATCTGGAACGCTATGTTGCTGAAAAGGGTTCTATTACGATTGACGGAGTGAGTCTGACCGTCAACCAAGTTGGACCAGGCTGGTTTGACATCAATATCATTCCTCATACCATGCAGGAAACGATCATTAAAGAATACAACGTTGGCACTATGGTCAATTTAGAAGTTGATTTGATTGCCCGCTATTTAGAACGTTTATTACCTGGCCAGTCGTCAGGTTTTGTCAACGAAACACTGTAAAACACGGTTATACACTTAATATGCAACTTAATAGCACAGAAGAAATTATCGAGGATCTGAGACAAGGAAAAATGGTTATCATCATGGATGATGAAGATCGTGAAAATGAGGGTGACCTCATAATGGCCGCAGAAAAAGTGACGCCAGAAGCGATTAATTTTATGGCACGGTTTGGGCGTGGTCTGATTTGTCTGACACTAACGGAAAATCGTTGTCGTGAATTACGTTTACCTCTGATGGTAAGTGATAACCAGACGCCATACTCAACCAATTTTACTGTGTCAATCGAAGCCGCAGCAGGGGTGACCACCGGTATTTCAGCAGCCGATCGAGCGTTGACCGTGCAAGTCGCCGTTGATCCTGATTCACGCCCAGAAGATTTGGTTCAACCAGGCCATATTTTCCCATTAAAAGCGCAACCGGGTGGCGTGTTAACTCGTGCGGGTCATACGGAAGCTGGGTGCGATTTAGCTCAGCTTGCCGGATTGTCTCCAGCGGCGGTGATTGTCGAAATCTTAAATGATGATGGCAGTATGGCCAGACGTCCAGACTTAGAGACTTTTGCCCAAACACATAATCTGAAAATCGGGACGATTGCTGACCTGATAAGTTATCGACTCGAAAATGAAATGACCGTAGAAAAGTTATCTCAATGTCAGTTTCCTACAGAATACGGCGACTTCCAGCTTTTCAGCTTTCAGGACTCAGTCAACTCACAAGTGCATCTGGCGTTAACGTATGGTGATATTCAACCTGATGAGGAAACTATCGTACGTGTACATATGGCCGATCCACTCAGTGATATTTTAGGTTCAGTCAGAGAACCCACACATTGGCCAGTTCCACAAGTATTGAAAAAAATACAACAAGCTGGAAAAGGCGTTTTGGTTGTGTTGCGCTTGCCAGCACAGAATAAACAATTAGCAGCCAAAATTGCACGTTATGAACGGGAAGACCGTGATGAGAGTCCTTTGCCCGTTAAAAGTGGTTGGGATTTACGTACGTTTGGTGTCGGAGCACAAATTCTGTCTGCATTGGGCGTTAAAAAAATGCGAGTGATGGGCACGCCGACAAAATTAACGGGTGTCTCAGGCTTCGGTCTTGAATTAGCCGGTTATCTGGAAGCTGATGAGACTGAATAAGCATGCCTGAATTATTTGTCGTGGCGGGCGAGGCATCTGGCGATGCTCATGCAGGCCGAATGTTAAAGGCCTTAAAACAACAAAGGCCTGATATTGTTGTTTCTGGCATTGGTGGCGACACCATGCGCGATGCCGGTGTTGAGATTGTTACTGATTTCGCTGAGCTGGCTGTTATGGGGCTTGTGGAAGTCATTAAACGTTATGCGCATATCAAAGCTATTTTTGATAAAACTGTTGAGCATTTAGCCTCAAACAAACCTGATGCACTAATTTTAGTCGATTACCCGGGGTTTAATCTAAAACTGGCTAAAAAGGCTCATGAACTGGGTATACCCGTTATTTACTACATTAGTCCTAAAATATGGGCATGGCGTGCAGGGCGGATTAAAGCGATAAAACGTTATGTCGATTTGATGTTGGTTTTATTTCCCTTTGAACAGACACTCTATGAAAAAGCGAGTGTGCCGGTAAAATGCGTTGGTCATCCCTTAGTCGATGCCGTGCACTCAGACTTGACCTCTGCACAAGCAAAGTCACACTTTTCACTTGATGAAAATGCACCCGTATTAGGGTTGTTTCCAGGCAGCCGTCGTAGTGAAGTTGAGGCTTTATTACCAGTAATGTTAGCGACAGCTGAACATATTCAACAACGTGACAGTTCTATACAGGTTATTTTACCTTTGGCGCCAGGATTAGGCCGGGCATTGATAGAGCCATTTTTGTCACAAACAGCGGTAAAAGTGAAAGTCATTTCCGGTGAGTTTTATGATGTCGTTCGTAGTTGTAATGCGATTGTTGCAGCGTCGGGTACGGTGACGCTGGAAATTGCCTTGTTGGGTATTCCGCATTTAATTACTTATCGAGTTGCACCGTTGACTTATCACATACTTAAACGACTAGTGAAAATTCCCTATGTTGGCTTATGTAATATTGTGACTGGAGAAAATGTAGTCATCGAATTATTACAAAAGCAGGTTTCCGTTTCAGAACTAGCCCCCCGATTGCTGTATTTCTTAACAGCCGCGGATGCTAAACAAAACGCTGAATCTGTACAGCAACAAGTGCTTGAGGCGTTAGGGCCATCCGGTGGTGCTGAGAATGCAGCTCAAGCAGTTATCTCATTTATTGATGCTAAATCGTCATGATAGAGACCATTTACGTTGCCGGAGTGGATGAGGTTGGGCGTGGTCCTCTGGCGGGGCCAGTGGTGACGGCTGCAGTTATTCTTGATCCACAAAACCCTATACCAGGCTTAGCTGACTCAAAAAAGCTCACTGAAAAACGAAGAGAATTTTTGGTGCCACTGATTCAAAAGCATGCTCTGGCATGGGCCATGGGCAGAGCTGAACCAGAAGAGATTGATGAGCTAAATATCTTACAGGCGAGTTTATTGGCAATGAAAAGAGCCGTTGAAGCCCTATCAATTTCACCTGAACATGTGCTTGTTGATGGTATCCATGCCCCAAAACTCAATTGCCCGGTAACAACGATTATCAAAGGTGATCAATCTGAGCCTGCTATCGCTGCTGCGTCAATCTTAGCTAAAGTGGCACGGGATCAGGAAATGGTAGCACTGGATAATGTGTATCCAGGTTATGGTTTTGCTAAACATAAAGGTTATCCAACCAAACAGCATCAACAAGCCCTTCTCAGTTTGGGAGTAACCGATATTCATAGACGTTCTTTTGCTCCTGTCCAGGCTGCCTTATTATCATGATGCTCGATGATATAAATCATAGAAATGCTAATGAGCATGGTATTATTCAAAGCTTATGCTGTCGTTAAATAAAATCTTCAACAAATTGGTGAGAGGCAAAAACGGTCAAGATCCACAACAAGGGCGCGAACCGTTAATTATCCCTCGTAGCGAACACACCATTTCGCGTAAACAGATTAGCCAACACGCGCTTAAGGTATTGTATACCTTGAAAGAAGCGGGTTATGAGGCTTACCTGGTGGGTGGTTGTGTTCGTGATTTATTACTTGGCTATGAGCCAAAAGACTTCGATGTCGCCACTAATGCTTCTCCTGAGCAAGTACATAAATTGTTTAAACGCAGCCAACTGATTGGCAGACGTTTCAAACTGGTGCATGTCAGGTTTGGACGCGAGGTCATTGAAGTTGCCACATTCAGAGCCCCCCCTGAAGCCAAACAGCATGTTGATATTCAAGGTCGCATCATGCAGGACAATGTATACGGCACTTTAGAGCAGGATGCCTGGCGGCGTGACTTCACGATTAATGCCCTTTATTACAATATTAAAGACTTCTCTATTATCGATTATACCGGTGGGATGGCTGATCTTGATGCTGGCCTTATCCGTTTAATTGGTGACGTGGAAACACGTTATCGGGAAGATCCTGTACGTATGTTAAGGGCCTGCCGCTTTTTGGCCAAGCTGGGTCTAAAACTGGATAAACAGACGGAACAGGGCATCTTTGACTGGGCACATTTGATTAGAGATATCCCTCCTGCACGATTGTTTGATGAAACACTCAAACTCTATCTGAGCGGCCAAGCGGCGATGACACATGATTTACTTTGTCATTACGGTCTGTTTGAACATCTCTACCCTCAAACGGCAGCTTTATTACATGAAGAGCAAGACGGCTATCCAAGAACGATGCTGATGAAAGCATTAGAGAACACTGATATCCGTATTGCTGCTGATAAACCGGTTACACCAGCATTTTTATTTGCAGCGATTTTATGGGAACCGGTGAGACAACGAACCTTATTGCTGATGACAAACGGCATGCCAGAAATTCCAGCGATGCAACGTGCGTCATCAGAAATTATTGGTGAGCAGATCCAACGCGTTGCTATTCCAAAGCGCTATAGTCTGGTAACGCGTGATATATGGACATTACAGCCCCGGTTATTGAAGCGTCAGGGCAAAAGGGCATACAGAACTTTATTACATCCAAAGTTTCGTGCTGGATATGACTTTTTAGCATTACGTGCAGAGTCTGGTGAACCACTGAACGAACCTGTCGAGTGGTGGACAAAATTTCAGGCTGAAACAGCCACTCAGCAGCAGGCAATGATTGATTCGCTGGGTAAAGAGAGCAGTGTAAAAAAGCCCCGCCGTCGACGCCGAAGACGACCAGCAGCAAAAAAACCGGAACAGAATTAATGCAGGTGTTTATCGGATTGGGAAGTAACTTAGACGACCCGCAAACGCAAATTTTGACAGCGATTGACGATATAAAAAAACTCGACAACACGCGTCTAATCAAACAATCATCGCTTTATCATAGCCCGCCAATGGGACCCCAGGATCAGCCTGATTATGTGAATGCTGTTGTCGAGGTGGAAACAGGATTGCCGCCGCATGTATTGCTTGATAACCTGCAAAAACTTGAACAAAAGCACGGAAGAATAAAAAAGCGACATTGGGGTGAACGTACGCTGGATCTGGATATTTTGCTTTATTCTAATCTGATGATCGATGATGAACGATTAAAAGTCCCGCATCCAGGCTTAACAGAACGTGCTTTTGTGGTGTACCCATTAGCTGAAATTGCTGCTGATATCACTATCCCTGGTAAAGGTGATTTAGCAACGATAAAGCAAGATTGTCCTTTGGATGGATTGAGAAAAGTGGAAATGCATAAACAATGAATCACTCGCTAACACATCGTTATATTGTGGTTGAAGGGCCCATTGGCGTGGGTAAAACCCATTTAGTGAAACGTTTGGCCGAGAGTTTTTCTGGTTCGGTTTTACTTGAGCAGCCTGAACAAAATCCGTTTTTGGAAAAGTTTTACCTTTATCCAAAACAGTCTGCTTTACCTACGCAGTTGAGCTTTCTGATGCAGCGAGTCAAATTGGGTAAGTCACTAAATCAGGATGATTTATTCAATGATTTGCATATCGCTGATTTTATGGTGGAAAAGGACAAATTATTTGCTCAAATTTCCCTGGATGACGATGAGTTAGCTTTATATAACATGGTCTATGATAATTTGACTTTGCATCATAGAACGCCTGATTTAGTCATCTATCTACAAGCCTCTTTACCCGTATTAAAATCGCGTATTGCTCAGCGTGGCATTAGTTATGAACAACATGTGGAAGAAGGCTATCTGAAACGTTTAGCCGATACTTATGCTGATTTTTTTCATTATTACGATGCGTCACCCCTTTTAATTGTCAACGCTGAGCAGATCGATTTGGTGAATGGTGATCAGGACTACCTGCAGTTACTCGAACAGATTTGTAGCATTCAGAGTGGTCGTCATTATTACAATCCTTTGCCCGTCTCAGAGAAGAAATAATCATGAGCCGTATTAGCCTTAAACATCTGCGTCAAATGAAAGTGGCGCAGGAAAAAATCGCTGTTCTGACTGCATATGATGCCAGTTTCAGTTATGCGCTTGAGCAAGCCGGTGTAGATGTTCTCCTGGTAGGTGATTCGCTGGGCATGGTGATCCAGGGTCAGGAAAGTACTGTTCCTGTCAGTGTTGACGATATTATTTATCACACAGCCAATGTAATCCGTGGCAGCGATAAATTATTTGTTATTGCTGATATGCCATTTATGAGTTATGCCAATCCAGACCAAGCTATCAAAAACGCCGCACGACTGATGGCCGAAGGTGGGGCGCAGATGGTCAAACTTGAAGGTGGGGCGGTCATCATTGAGACAGTGAAACAACTCACTGCGCGGGGTATCCCTGTTTGTGGACACCTGGGCTTATTACCTCAATCAGTTCACCGCTTAGGTGGGTATATTGTGCAGGGTCGTGAGACAGCGGCGGCTGAAGAATTGATTGCCGATGCTATCAGTCTGCAAGAAGCTGGAGCGGATATGTTGGTCTTAGAATGTGTACCGGCGACATTAGGTGCGGTAGTCAGTAAACAATTGGATATTCCTGTTATCGGTATTGGTGCAGGCAGTGACTGTGATGGTCAAGTGCTGGTGGTATATGACATGCTGGGATTAACGCCTGGAAAACGTCCACGCTTCAGTCATGACTTTTTAGCTGATACAGGCTCAATACAATCGGCCATTGCCTCCTATGTTAAATCAGTAAAATCTGGTGAGTTTCCAAATGCGGAGCAGCAATTCTAATGGCGATTGCAGAAAACCTGAGTGCATTAAAAACACGTATTAAAAGCTGGCGACAGCAAAATGAAGTGATTGCTTTTGTTCCGACGATGGGAAATCTGCATGAGGGGCATCTGTCGCTGGTACAAAAAGCACGTGAACTGGCAGACCGGGTTGTGGTGAGTATTTTTGTTAACCCGTTGCAGTTCAATGATCAACAGGATTTGACGAATTACCCGCGCACATTGAATGACGATGTTCAATTGCTGAGCGAGCTGGATTGTGAGCTTATTTTTACGCCGACAGAAGAGATGATCTATCCGAATGGTATGGCGTCACTGACAAAAGTCATTGTGCCTGGGTTTGATGATAAATTATGCGGTAAAGGTCGCCCTGGACATTTTGATGGTGTGGCAACCGTTGTGACAAAACTTTTCAATATGGTTCAGCCGGATATTGCGATTTTTGGCGAGAAAGATTATCAGCAATTGATGTTAATCAAAAAGCTGGTCGCAGATTTGAACTTAACGGTAGATGTGATTGGCGTACCCACAAAACGGCAGGATAGTGGACTGGCCATGAGTTCCAGAAACGCCTTATTAACTCAGAAACAGTTAGTGCAGGCGCCATCTTTATATAAAACACTGCTCGCCACTAAACACGCGATTGAAGAGCAGGGCGAGACCAATTTTTCTTTGCTGTGCAAACAAGCAAAACAGCAATTACAAGAAGCAGGTTTAGAACCTGAGTACGTCGATATTCGCCGCGCAGAAGATTTAGAATCGGCCAATGCTGACGACAAACAGCTTCGCATTCTTGCTGCTGCACGGCTCGGCAGTGTCAGGCTAATAGATAATATTGCTTGTGACCTTGCCTGATTTTTCTTAAAAAGCGATAATATTGAGCTATTTCATAAGAACATTCTGGCTATGCAACTGACCTTTTTAAAAGCAAAATTACATCGTGCTTGCGTGACTCATTCCGAACTGGAATACGAGGGCTCGTGTGCAATTGATGGAAAGTTACTGGAAGCGGCCGGTATTCACGAATATGAGCAAATCCAGATTTATAACGTCGCTAATGGCGAACGCTTTACCACTTATGCGATCCGCGCTGAGGATGGCTCAAATATTATTTCTGTTAATGGTGCCGCTGCGCACAAAGCTTCTCCGGGTGATCGTTTAATCATTTGTGCATTTGCCACACTGGATGCCAAAGAAGTCGAGAACTTCAAACCTACTTTGGTTTATCTTGATGAAAACAACGATATTACGCATATGCGTCACGCCATTCCTGTTCAGGCTGCATAGAAACACACGAGTTTAAATTCCCATGGAAAGATTGTTTGAGAAAGCGCTCTGGAACAGCCGCTTTGTTGTTCTGACGGCGGTTATCGCCAGCCTGATAACTGCATTAGCAATGTTCTATATGGCAACCGTTGATGTGTATTATTTAGTCACCCATCTGGGGCTTTATATGTCGCCTGATCTCATTGGTGAAGCACGGCAAGACTTTCGTGCTGAAACCGTGACACATGTGGTTGAAGTGATTGATGGTTATCTATTAGCCACGGTTTTATTTATCTTCTCCCTTGGTTTGTATGAGCTGTTTATCAGCAAAATTGAAGAAGCAGAAGAGAGTGAGAACTCAAAAGTATTAGCTATCCATAGTTTAGATGATTTGAAAGCGCGTTTAGGTCGTGTTGTTCTGATGATTCTGATCGTTAACTTTTTCGAACATGCTATCAGTATGGACTTCCATGGACCTCTTGATTTGCTGGCTCTGGCTGCCGGTATTGGTCTCATCTCCTTAGCCTTATACTTCTCCCACGCTGACGATCATTAATCGTCACAAAAACGTCATTAAAACGTTATAACGCTGTCACATCTTCTCTCTATGCTTGCATGCTATCTGCAAGCATAGAGAGAAAACATGCTCAATATCGAACAAGCTGTTCAACAAAAATTTCCTAAATTTGAACATTCTCGTCCATGGATAAAAAAATCGACGATTAGTTTTTTGCGTAAGATTACCCATGAGCAAGAAGTAAATCGTTTCCTGGACTTGCATCAGGATTTAAAAGGCTTCGATTTTATCGAACAGGTGCTGGATTATTTCAACTTCAGTTACAGCATCAGTCACCGTGATCGCAATAATATTCCCGCAACGGGACGTGTAGTGATTGTCGCAAATCATCCCCTTGGTGCTCTGGACGGCTTGTCACTATTAAAATTAGTGGGTGAAGTCCGCCGTGATGTAAAAATCGTTGCTAATGATATGCTGATGAATTTTAATGCGGTCGATTCTTTATTTTTGCCCGTAGATAATCTATCTAAATCGACTCGAAAAAGCAGTATTTCCCGCATTATTGATTGCCTGAATAATGAAGAAGCGGTGATTGTTTTTCCTGCCGGAGAAGTGTCTCGTATTCGTCCAAGCGGTGTGCGTGATGGTAAATGGAATACGGGGTTCTTGAATTTTGCCAAGAAAACCAATTCCCCTATCTTGCCCATTTATGTCGGTGCCAGAAATTCTTCGTTGTTTTACAGTGCATCGATGGTCTATAAGCCGCTTTCTGGCATGATGCTGGCGCATGAGATGTTTAATAAAAACTCAAAGAACATCACCATGCGTGTTGGCGAGCCTATTCCTTATAAACAAGTTGACCAACTGCCATTGGTGAAAGCAGAAAAGGCTAAACTATTACGTCGCCATCTTTATCGTATGGCAAAAGGCAAAAAACCGTTATTTGTCACAGAACAAACCATCGCTCACCCCCAGGACAGGCGCAATATCAAACGTGAGTTACACACGGCCGAATTATTAGGTCAGACAGCCGATAATAAAAAAATTTATTTGTTTGACTATCAACCTGACTCAGCTGTGATGCATGAGGTTGGTCGCTTACGCGAGTTTACGTTTAGACAGGTAGGTGAGGGCACAGGTAAAAGACGCGATATCGACCGTTATGATCGCGATTACCGGCATCTGATTCTGTGGGATGAAAACGAATTAGAAATTGCTGGCGCATACCGAATTGGTGAAGTTAACAACATTCTTTCACAAGCCGGCAGCCGGGGAATTTATAGTCAGGAGCTATTTACCTACGATCACGATGCGATGCAGCCTTTTTTTGAAAAGGGCATTGAGCTGGGCAGAAGTTTTGTCAGCCCGAAATATTGGGGGCGACGTAGCCTGGATTACTTATGGTATGGCATTGGTGCTTATCTGAAACGATACCCTGATATTCGCTACCTGTTTGGGCCTGTGAGTTTGTCAAACAGCTATCCTGATTTCGCTAAGGCATTAATCGTTTCTTATTATCAGCACTATTTCCCTGATGACCAACATTTAGCAATAGCGAAAAATCCCTACATCACTGATCGGAGTTTGCAACAACAAGTACTGCAAACCTATTGCGGTACCGATGCCGAGGCTGATTTTACTGCGATGCGTGAGCAGCTTACCCATATGAATGTGACGGTCCCCACCCTATATAAACAGTATGCGGATGTCTGTGAAGAGGGGGGCGTACGCTTCATCGATTTTAATATCGACGCTGATTTTGGCCATTGTATTGATGGTCTGGTGATGGTGGATTTAGATAAATTAACACCCGCTAAAAGAAAACGTTATCTGGGTGATAATTAACCGTGACAACGTTTTAGTTTTTTTCCACTGCCGCAGAAACAGGGATCGTTTCTGCCCAGTTTGATGGCGGGCAGAAGAATCCCATCATGGTAGAACCATTCACCACTTTCACAGGTAAACCGTGAGCGTTCGTGTAACTGACCCACGGGATTATCCTGATAAAACGCCACGAACTCCACTTCGGCCAATTCATTTTTTTGTTGATGATCCAGTACGTTCAGCCCTAACCACTGCGTGTTATTGATCGTGCTCTGCAGAAGTTCTCGCTCATCTGAACGTCGTTTTGATGGATGCAGGGTGGCGATTAAATAGTCCACCTCAGCTAAATAAAAAGCACTATATCGCGAGCGCATCAATTGCTCAGCGTTTTCCGCGCCTTGTTGTTTTTTATGGAGAGGTTCACAGCACTCACTATAAGAAAGCTGGCTGAGACAGGGGCATAAATCATTATTCATAAGCGTTAGCGGGAATGGCCATTAAATCTGGATACTGAAATTGATAGGACAGTAATGATTTGGCTTTATCGTTACTAACGATTTTGTAGGATAGGGAGTCATCCTGATTAAAGCCTGGTAACGGCTGCTTTAATAATGCAGCAGCATGTGCATAAAAGACCTTTTTGCTTGGATGCGTGTCTGCACAACCATTAAGAACTTCTCCCCAGACACGCTGTTTCAATACTTGCTCAATAATGCCTATGCAGTCATCAAGGTGAATTAAGTTAACGGGAGCATCCGCCTGCTGAACCTGTTTCCCATGTCTGAAAAAACGGCCTGGATGGCGTTCTGGTCCGATTAATCCACTGAAACGAACAATGCTTGTGACAAAGTGTGGAGATAGTCTAAACAGCGACTCTATTTGCCACAGAAGACTATCCTCATTTTCAAATTGATGCTCTTCTTTGACCCAGTCATTGGTGTTTTGGTACACCGAACTGGAGCTGATAAATAACACCTGTTTGATAGGGCTGTTTTCAATCTGATTAATGAACTGCTCAAATGCAGCTTTATTTTTATTAGTGATATTAATAATTAACGTGTCAGCATCCAGAAACTGACTAGAATCGGTAGGTGTCTCAATGTCGATCTGATAGACATCAAACCCTTCATCTCTCAATACTGATTGCTTTTCTGTTTGGCGCGTTGAGAGTTTGATGTAAGTATCAGCTGAGCGCAAATGTCTTGCTAATCTCAAACCTAACCAACCACTGCCGAGGATACTGATCGTATTAATGACACACCTCTAATTGAATTATTAAGATGGCGCCACCATATCAAGCATTAGCCAGATTGTCATGGTTGTTTATACTATGGTGATAAACATAGGGGGAAAAGCAGGGTATGAGTGCACCTGATATATCAAAATTGTTTTCTGGAAATATCGTAACGATATTATTCTGGTTGTTTTTAATGGGATCACTCACCTTATTCTTTAATGGCTATATTCAGCAGCGCGATAACCCCAATCAAGCATTAATGACAGCAAATTCAGGCACGGGTGAGGTGACCTTAAAACGTAATCGTGACGGTCATTATCTGGCACCAGGTTACATTAACGGCCATCCGGTGAATTTCCTGCTGGATACTGGTGCCACCAATGTCAGTATTCCTGCTGCCATTGCTGAGGCGGCTGGATTGAAAAAAGGGCCCACCTCAATGGTGTCAACTGCTAATGGTGTTGTGCCGGTATTTCAGACTGATGTCGATGCGGTGCGTCTTGGTGGTATTACCTTGAATCATGTCGATGCCAGTATCAATCCACATATGGCGGATGGGGTGGTTTTATTGGGGATGAGTTTTATGAAACATCTGGATATCACCCAGCGTAACGGGGTGATGACGCTGCGTGTTCCGGTGTCAGGATAGAGAAATCTTGACGACTTTCATATACTCGAAAGTCATACGAGCAATGACTTCTTTATCCGGGTAATAAACGATATCTACCCGCGCGCCTTTTAGTGATTTATAACGGCGTTGGCGCTTGTATTTATAGGGAACGTCCTGGCCTTCTATCGTCACCGTATTCAACACCCATTCACCTTCTTCACGCTGAACATGAGAAGACACTTTCTGCATAGTGGCGTGGATTAAATGGTCGTTTTCAGCCAACCATTTTTTGGTTTTTCTAACTTTCATGTTGATAACGTTGATGCAAAATGCTCACACGTTCTACATAAACTTTTGTCTCTGAGTAAGGGGGAACATCGTTATATTTTTTCACGGCATTGGGTCCTGCATTATAAGCAGCTGTGGCAAGGCGAGTATTGCCCTTGAACAAAGATAGCAGCTCAGCCAGATATTTAACACCGCCTTCTATGTTTTGTTCGACATTAAAAGGCTTATCCACACCTAACTCTTTGGCTGTGTCAGGCATTAATTGCATCAGGCCCTGAGCGCCAGTTCTGGAAATAGCTTTTTGATTGAACGCTGATTCCGCATGAATAACGGCTCTTACCAAAGCGGCATCCACGTTATATTTCTTGGCATAACGTTTTACTTCGTCAGCATAGGATGAAAAATCCAGTTTAATGGTATGCCAGTTGATTTTTGATGAGGGATTACAGGCATAACAGCTGTATTTTAAAATTTCGAAATGACCATGGGCAGGTTTTTGATCTGAAAAAACAAATCCTTCACCTGTTTGTGATTTGTATATGACAGTTTGCGATGTGGCTTGCCTGACATTACTGAACTCAACGGAACCATCCGGGTTTTGAATACGCTGAATGGTATCTGCCGGAGCCAGCTGACTATGCACCACTGTCAGACTGAGCAAACACCATTTCATCAGCATATTCATGATTAACTTAACCAGTAACGTCCAGAGCTGGCGATAACAACAGTGATAATGCCTAAGATCAGATTAAGCATAACCAGTTTGCGTATTTGACTTAATGCCGTGCCTGCGGCAATCCAGTCATGTTCGGCCACAGCCCATTTGAGCTTTTTGAATGGATTAAAAAACACATGCATAAAAATGAGCATCATAAAAATGCCGATTAGTAACATAATATGTACATGAATACCGACACCATCAACGCCGCCCATACCACCTAATAAAGGTATCATCCAACCACCAGTGACAAGCAAGGTGATGATAGAAAGCCATACCCAGTTGAAAAAGGTTTTTAATACACCAGCCCATAAAGGCAGACGTTGTTCTTGCGTCAGTAATTCAACTGCTGCAGGCCGAAGAGCGGTATAGGCGAAAAACATACCTCCCACCCAAATGACGGCGGCTAACAGGTGTAAAGGTAATGCAATCATCATAGCTAAGCTCTCTTTGAATGTAATATCAATTATTGTTTATTGGTATATCGGCAATTTTAATTTTCCATTCACTCGGACCTGTTTTGTGTACCGAATGACCTTCACTATCTACTGCCACAGTAACCGGCATATTTTCTACGTAAAATTCACGAATGGCTTCCATGCCCAGTTCTTCAAATGCCACCATCCGTGATGACTTAATCGCTTTTGAAACTAAATATGCTGCACCACCGATTGCAATCAGATAGACCGAATGATGTTTTTTGATGGAGGCAATTGTTTCATTGCCGCGTTCAGCTTTACCAATCATGCCTAATAAACCTGTCTTTTCAAGCATCATATCGGTAAATTTATCCATTCGGGTCGCGGTTGTAGGGCCAGCAGGACCAACAACTTCACCTTGAACCGGATCAACTGGCCCGACGTAGTAGATAAAGCGGTTATTAAAATCGAGTCCTTCTGGCAGTGATTCACCATTATTCAGTAAATCAGCGATTTTTTTGTGCGCAGCATCACGTCCTGTTAATAAATGCCCTGACAATAACAGCGTTTCTCCGGGTTGCCATTCAGCAATGTCTTTAGCGGTTATATCATCCAAATTAACATGGCGTGTATTCTCGGCGGCTTCCCATGTAATATCTGGCCAGTCATCCATGGAGGGGGGCTCAAATTCTGCCGGACCTGTGCCATCTAAACTAAAATGAATATGACGGCTGGCGGCACAATTTGGAATCAAGGCGACAGGTAATGAAGCAGCATGTGTTGGGTAATCACTGATTTTGACATCCAGTACCGTGGTTAAACCACCTAAGCCTTGTGCACCAATACCCAGCTGATTCACTTTTTCATAGAGTTCAACACGGAGTTTCTCTGTGGCCGTTTCGGCACCGCGATCGATTAATTCTTGTATATCGATAGGATGCATTAATGACTCTTTGGCCATCAGCATCGCTTTTTCTGCTGTACCACCAATGCCAATACCTAACATGCCCGGCGGGCACCAGCCAGCCCCCATGGTCGGCACCGTTTTTAATACCCAATCAACCAGATTGTCACTTGGATTGAGAATGGTGAATTTGGCTTTGTTTTCTGAGCCACCACCTTTTGCCGCAATTAAGACTTCAACGGTATCGCCCATGACTATTTCGGTATGAATAACCGCTGGGGTGTTATCTCCGGTATTTTTGCGTAGACCAATAGGGTCAGACACAATGGAGGCGCGTAAAACGTTGTCAGGGTGAAGATAAGCGCGACGGACGCCTTCATTGACCATATCATTCAGACTTTTTGTGGTCTGCCACTGCACATCCATACCGACTTTGATAAAGACATTAACAATGCCGGTGTCCTGACAGATAGGACGGTTATTTTCTGCACACATTCTGGAGTTCACCAGAATTTGTGCAATAGCGTCTTTTGCAGCGACGGATTGCTCGCGCTCATAAGCCGCGCTCATTGCCTGAATAAAATCTTTTGGATGATAACAGGCAATGAACTGCAGAGCGTCTGCAATACTGTCGATAAAGTCAGTCTCTTTAATGACTGTCGTCATGCATTAAACCTCAGCTCAATTTTTGTTTGATGATATTGACCACATCATCAATCGCAAACTCTTCGCCATCACCGCTACGACGGTTTTTGTATTCAATGATGCCATTATCCAGACCGCGTTCACCCAGGATTAAGCGGTGTGGAATACCAATCAGTTCCATATCAGCAAAGGCAACACCAGGACGCAAACCACGGTCATCAAGTAACACATCCACACCTGCTGTAAGCAGTTGTTGGTAGACCTCTTCAGCTTTTTCTTTAACTCTTACTGATTTGTGAGCGTTAACAGGCACTAACACGACTTGATAAGGTGCAATCGATTCCGGCCAGATAATGCCGCGATCATCATGATTTTGCTCAATGGCTGCGGCGACAACACGGGATACACCAATACCATAACAACCCATAGTAACGATTTGTGATTTGCCGGATTCTGTCAACACAACCGCATTTAATTTGCTGCTGTAATTTTCGCCGAGCTGGAAGATATGCCCGACTTCAATACCCCGGGCGATTTCTAAATGGCCTTGACCATCTGGACTAGGATCGCCTGCCATAACTTTACGCAAATCTGCGGTTTCTGGTTCAGGTAAATCGCGGCCCCAGTTTACGCCAGTTAAATGTTTGTCATCCTGATTAGCACCACAAACAAAGTCGCTGACAAAAGCGGCAGCATGATCAACGATGACAGGAATAGTTAAACCAACAGGGCCTACCGAACCGATATTAGCATGGCTGATTTCAAGTACTTTTTCTGGTGTGACGAAGGTGAGTGGTGCGGCTACCAGAGGATGTTTTTCAGCTTTAATCTCGTTAAGCTCATGATCTCCACGAACAACGAGTGCAACAACTGAACCTTCTTTTACACCCTCTACCAATAAGGTTTTCAGACATTGTGAAGCTGGTTTGTTGAGATACTGACTGACATCATCAATAGTATGCTTAGCGGGTGTTTCAACCACAGTCATAGTTTCAGTAGCTGCTGCACGTTCACCTTGTGGCGCTATGGCTTCTGCTAACTCAACATTGGCGGCGTAATCACTTTTATCACTAAAAGCGATAGCATCTTCACCTGAACTGGCTAACACATGAAACTCATGTGAGGCATTACCACCAATACTACCGGTGTCTGCCTGAACAGCGCGGAACTCCAAACCGATACGACTGAAAATCCGAGAATATGTCGCATACATATTGTCATAGGTTTCTTGTAAAGAAGCTTGATCCAGATGGAATGAATAAGCATCTTTCATCAGGAATTCACGAGCACGCATTAAACCAAAGCGTGGGCGAATTTCATCACGAAATTTGGTCTGAATTTGGTAAAAATTCACTGGTAACTGTTTGTAACTACGAATTTCCTGACGTACCAGATCGGTGATCACTTCTTCATGGGTCGGTCCATAGCAAAACTCACGCTGGTGGCGATCAGTGATGCGCAATAATTCAGGGCCATATTTCTCCCAACGTTGACTTTCTTGCCACAGTTCAGCCGGTTGTACCGAGGGCATTAATACTTCCTGCGCGCCAGCTCTATCCATTTCTTCGCGGACGATCGCTTCTGTTTTTCTGAGTACTTTGAGTCCCATTGGCAGCCATGTATACAAGCCCGATGCCAGACGACGGATAAGGCCGGCACGGAGCATTAATTGATGGCTGACAATTTCTGCGTCTGCTGGTGTCTCTTTTAAAGTGGAAATAAGCAGGTTAGAGGCGCGCATGTGTTTTTATTTTTCCTGTAATGATAATTGGTTCGCCCTGAGGCTATGAGTTAAGGATAAAACTTAAAATGTACTGTGATTCCAACCCCAGTTTTGTCGCTCTGAGTCAGTCATGCTGATATAGATACGACCACCTTCAACTTTTAGGTTCTCACTGATGAGTGTACATAAGGTATCCGAGAAGGCCTGACGATCACTGGGTAAGCCGAGAGCTCGATAATCAAGCATTGCCGCAGGCGCATCACTGCCACCAAATGACATATTGGCGTTGTCATTCAGCACAATCATGACATAGCTTTCAGGTTTACCTGACGCTTTAGCAACGGTTTCACTGGTCTTTTTAATAAACTGCGTTTTATCTTTAACTTCTTGATTAGTCGTAATATTAAGGTATGGCATTTTGCTTCTCCTTATTGACAGTGTTGTTTAATGTTGTTGCTCAATTCTTGTATTTTCTGTTGACGATCTTCTTCTTTGATGCGTTGTAAGTTGCCATTTTCATCATAAAATCGTCCGCCCGGATGGTTTTGATAGGCGGTAAGTGCGTCTTTGGCATCCTGACATTGTTTTTCAAGTGCTGCTTCTTGTTCTGCTTTTTGCTCTGCCTGTTGTTGTGCTTGTTGCTTTTCCTGTTCAGCCGCTTTTTGTTGAGCAATCAAGGCATCGACTTCTCTCTGGGCTTGAGCTGGATCGACAGAGGGTGGCGGTGGTGTTTTGATTAATTCTGCGGGAGCAGACTCGGGAGCTTGCTGACTGTAGTGAACCTGTCCCTGTTCATCGACCCACTTATACACATCAGCGCTGGCGGTGCCAGTAACGGTCGCAGACAGTATAATCAGACTGAATTTGAGATTATCTCTTAACATTACATACACCAAGGCTCTAAACTAAGTTAATTCTACGCCAAAGCCAGCCATCATAAAATGTCTTATCACACTGATCGTTTTGAAATTCATTTACCTGTTGAAAAATCAGGGGCTAATGCCGTTGATCTCTTAGCTGATGCCTGTCCGCTTTCTAAGCAACATTTAAAACGTATTATGCTTAAGGGTGCGGTCTGGGTCAGTGTCGGCAAAAGAACACAACGCTTGCGTCGAGCCAAGCGTTTATTAAAAGCGGGTGAAACTTTGCATCTCTACTACGACAAAGCCGTATTAGAACGTGAAATGACACCTCCTGAGCTGATGGCTGACTTTGGTCATTACAGTGTCTGGAATAAACCCTACGGTGTATTATCCCAAGGATCGAAATGGGGCGATCACTGCACCGTCACTCGCTGGGCCGAGCAAGAACTCAAACCTCAACGTAATGCTTTCGTCGTGCATCGCCTGGATCGGGCCGCTAATGGTTTAATTGTGATTGCTCATGAAAAACAGGCAGCAGCAAAATTATCGGCTTTATTTCAACAACGAGATATTGATAAGCGCTACCGAATCTGGGTGGAAGGCGAGTTTTCAGCAGCGGCAACAAGCGACAAGCCTATTACCGTTGATCTGCCTATTGACGGCAGACACGCCCGTAGCCATTTCGTTTTTATGCAGTACGATCCAGTCAAACAACAGAGTTTGTTAGATGTGTCGATTGAAACAGGCCGTAAACATCAGATCCGTCGACATGCGGCAAGCCTAGGGTTTCCAGTGATTGGTGACCGACTTTATGGTCAGCGTAAAACCACAGAAAATCTGCAACTCAGTGCTTATTATCTGGCGTTTATTTGCCCATTCACCGGGCAACCGCGAAAGTTTGATTTGCTAGCGGGATAGATCATTTTTTAAGGGCTATGCGCTGGAATATACCGGGCAGATAGATGGCTTGAGAAACGGCTCTGGCAATAAAAAGTACCATTAGGGCTGCCCATAAGCCATGATTTCCATAGTCTTGAAAGAAATACCAACTGGGTAAAAAACAGACAAAGACCGAAAACAGCATGGCATTTCTCATTTCTTTGCCAAGTGTCGCGCCGACAAATAAACCATCAAATAAATAGGACCAAACAGCAAGCAACGGCGCAATAATAACCCAGGTACTATATTGCTCCGCTAGTGTTGCAACAGCTGGTATATCGGTAAGCATACTGACAATCTGTTGGTGAAATAAGCCATACACAAGACTAAATAAAGCGGCGACTGCTAGCGCCCATTGTCCATTCATAAGAAGACTGGCTTTCAACATATCTTTGTCTTTACGACCAACAGCCTTACCTGTCATCACTTCAGTAGCATTGGCAAAACCATCCAGGACATAGGCCATAAAGGTAATAAAATTGAGCAAAACCATATTCGCGGCCAGAACGACATCACCATGTTGAGCACCCTGATTGGTGAAAAAGGCAAAACTGAAAATTAAACACAAGGTTCTCAGCATAAAATTGCCATGTAAGGCTAGCTGGTGTCGCTCTTTTATAAATCGCTTTATTGCCTGTCGAATATCAATGCTTTGCCACTGAAATCCTCTTCGGGTTAATAGAAATAACGCAAATATTAAGCCGCTTAATTCTGCAATAACCGAGGCTAAAGCCACACCATCTGCTTTCATTTCCAGCACATTCACAAACAACAGATCCAACACAATATTGGTGATATTAATCACAACTGCCATCGCTAAGGCTGATCGTGAAGCGCTTATGCCAATCAGCCAACCCATAATGGCGTAATTAAGTAAGGTGGCTGGTGCGCTCCAGATACGAACAAAAAAATACTGCTGGGCCTGTAATAAGACTTCGGCACTGCCATCAATTAAGCTGAAAGCAATCTTGGCAATCGGCCATTGCAATAAAAGTAACAGCAACGCGATACCCGAAGCTAACAGTGCCGACTGGATTAACACGGACTCCGTTTCCTGCTGACTGCCATGGCCATTGACCTGAGAAGTCAGCCCGGTTGTGACCATACGCAGGAAACCAAAACCCCAGAACAAAAAGGTAAACACCATACTGCCGAGTGCAACAGCACCAAGATAGATGGGGGAGTTGAGGTGGCCCATTACAGCGGTATCAACTAAGCCAAGTATGGGTGTGGACAAATTTGCCAGAATCATCGGTCCGGCTATGGCCCAAATTTGTTGATGTGAAAGTGCTTTTTTCAATACTGTACCCGAAAATAAAAAGGCCACATCATGTGGCCTCTGTGAAGTTTATTAAATGTAAGTTCAGAGAAGCGGGGCGATAACCAGGCTAACGATGGCCATCACATTAATCAGAATGTTCATGGCTGGGCCGGATGTATCTTTTAATGGGTCTCCCACTGTATCACCAACCACAGCGGCTTTATGTATTTCAGAGCCTTTACCGCCATGATTTCCTTTCTCGATATATTTTTTTGCATTATCCCATGCACCACCGGCGTTAGCCATCATCAGCGCCATCATGACACAGCAGATAAGTGCGCCAGCCAACATGCCACCCAGAGCTTGTGGACCCAGTCCAAAGCCAACGACTACAGGAGCTAATACGGCTAATAATCCAGGTAATACCATCTTATTCAAAGCGGCTTTGGTAGCGATATCAACACAGCGGGCAGTATCGGGCTTAGCCGTTCCCTCTAATAAGCCTGGAATCTCTTTAAACTGACGACGAATCTCGCGAATCATGTCAAAGGCAGCATCACCGACAGCGGTCATGGTCAGCGCGCTGATCAAAAATGGGAATATACCGCCCAGGAACATGCCCATCAGTACCAGCGGGTTGTTTAACAATAAAACAAAGTTGCTGTCACCATGGCTGATCGTTTCAATATATGCACTGATAATGGCCAATGCAGCCAGTGCTGCAGCCCCTATGGCAAAGCCTTTACCAATGGCGGCTGTGGTATTACCCAGCTCATCAAGTGAGTCAGTAATATCCCGGGTTTTTTTACCCATTTCCGCCATTTCAGCAATACCGCCTGCATTGTCGGCAACAGGACCATAAGCATCAATCGCCATAGTAATCCCCACCGTTGCCAGCATACCAACCGCAGCAATAGCGACACCATAAAGTCCGGCGACATAACTGGCTGAAAAAATAATCGCGGCAATGGTGATAACAGGGATAGCCACAGATTGCATGCCTAAGGCGAGTCCGGAAATCATAATGGTGGCAGGGCCGGTTTCACCACTTGCTGCCAATTTCTTTATGGGAGCACCACCAGTGTAATACTCGGTCACCAAACCAATAATGATGCCACCCAGTGCACCGGATAACACGGCAATCCATAACTCCCCAGCGCCGCCCATCAGTCCAATTAACCACCAGGCAGTGACTATAAAAAGAAGTGATGCGCCAATGGTACCGATTCTTAATGCAACACTCGGGGCTTGTTGTGAAAATAGCTTTACACTGAGAATGCCCAATATCGAGCAAATAAGTCCTGCAGAGGCTAACGCCAGTGGCAGAAACATCAGTGTAGATTTTTCACTGGCTAGTTGATTGACGGCAACAAGCCCCATGGTGGAGGCAATCGTAATACTGGCAATAATGGCACCGCAGTAGGATTCAAAAATATCGGAGCCCATACCTGCAACATCCCCAACATTGTCGCCCACGTTGTCAGCAATAACCCCAGGATTACGGGGATCATCTTCAGGGATACCGGCTTCGACCTTGCCCACTAAGTCAGCACCGACATCAGCGGACTTGGTATAGATGCCACCGCCCACTCTTGAAAATAAGGCGACTGAAGAAGCACCCATGCCAAAGCCATGAATAATATGTGTGGTCTGGGGATCATGACCATACAGCAGGTAGAGAAAGCCTAAACCTAGTAAGCCCATGGCTGCCACAGTGAGTCCCATGATTGAGCCCCCAGAGAAAGCAACGGATAAAGCGGCTGAGGTACCTTGATTCTGTGCGGCAACCGCTGTTCTGACATTAGCTTTGGTAGAGGCATACATGCCGATGAATCCAGCGCAGGCGGAGCACATAGATCCAATAAAAAATGCAAACGCACTTGGCCAACCTAAATTAGAGAACCCCAACGCTAAGATACACAATAAGCAAAAAATCGCTAACCGCGAATATTCTGCTTTCATAAAGACCATGGCTCCCAGATGAATCTGATCACCGATATCGACGACTTTACCTGTCCCAGCAGGTTTTTTCAGGATCGAGATATAAAGAAATAACGCACAAAGTAAACCGAAAATACCAAGAATGATTGGAACATAGCTGAGCGATGCCATAGAATTTCCTCTCTTCATTACAAACTGTGGGCGTGGAACACGTTTATTATGGTTTTTCTATCTTTTATACGCGCCTAGAATATTCAAGTAAAGTCAAAGACTTATCTTATTGATTTGCCCTGTTGGAACGAAATAGAGAGTACCCTTTATGGCAGAATGGATTGGCTATCTAATTGCAGGTTTGGTGTCTGGTTTACTGGCCGGTTTGTTTGGTATTGGTGGCGGCCTCATCATTGTGCCTATTCTTATGCTGGTTTTTGGCTGGCAGGGTATGTCATCTGACATTGCGATTCATGTGGCTGTTGCTACTTCATTAATGACGATTAGTGTTACCTCAATCTCCTCTATGTTAGCTCACCACAAATATGAAACAACGCAATGGCACTTGGTGAAAAAACTGGCGCCAAGCCTTGTATTAGGTAGCTTTGCCGGGGCCTATATTGCCAGTTCCATGCCTAGCCATATTTTAAAGATATGGTTTGGGGTATTTGCTTTGTTGGTAGCAGTAAAAATGTGGTTGCCGCCACCTAAATCTGTCTCAACTAAGTTTTTAGCAGCCCCGAGTATTTTTTCTGCTGGTTTAATTACTGGTATTGTCTCCGCTATGGTTGGAATTGGTGGTGGTTCACTGGTTGTGCCATACCTGGTGATGAGTGGACTTTCTATGCAACGTGCGGTGGGAACTGCGGCGGCGTGTGGTTTGCCTATTGCCTTAAGTGGGGCAGCTGGCTATATATTGATTGGATCCCAACTCGAACATGTTGATGGGCAGTGGCAGAGCGGCTTTGTTCACTGGCAAGCCTTTTTAGGGATTATTGCCACTAGTGTCTGGGTTGCACCGATTGGCGCAAAATTAGCCAAGACGTTACCAAGCCATATCCTGAGTCGTTTATTTTCACTATTTCTTTTTGCGTTAGCTGCGTTCTTTCTCGTTCGCTAATTGAGTGACTTGCTGCGTTTATCGCTTATGGATTTAGCGCGTGACATAAAGTCAGATTGGCGATGTTATGAAGAATAATGCTTATTCACTTGCTGAGAGTTTAACCTGAAGGGCTTTTCTTCTATAATCAGCGACTTTGTTTATTTGCTATCTGGAGCATAACCCTATGAATCTCGACCGTGTTGGTTCAGGCAAAAATTTGCCAACAGACATCAATGTCATTATTGAAATCCCTTCACATTCTGATCCTGTGAAATACGAAGTTGATAAAGAAACCGGGGCACTTTTTGTTGACCGTTTCATGAATACTGCGATGTTTTATCCATGTAACTATGGTTATGTTCCACACACGTTGTCTGATGACGGTGATCCGGTTGATGTATTGGTTGTCAGCCCGTACGCATTAATCAGTGGTTCAGTGGTCAGTTGCCGTCCTGTGGGCATGTTAAAAATGACCGATGAGTCTGGTGAAGATGCCAAAATTATCGCCGTGCCACACGATAAAATGTACGATGATGTGAAAGATATTAATGACTTACCAGAACGTCTGTTGAATCAACTTTCACATTTCTTTGAACACTACAAAGATTTAGAAAAGAACAAATGGGTCAAAGTTGAAGGCTGGGTGGGTAAAGCTGAAGCTGAAACTGAAATTGTGGCCAGTGTTGAACGTTTTAAATCAGCACCTGTTAAACCCCAATTTTAAATCTGACTGATTTACAATGATTCGGCGAGCTGAGTTTTCAGCTCGCCGTTTTTTTATCTAGTGCGGAAACATCATGACAACACTGGTACTGCAAGGCAAAACTCTCACTCACGAACTGGCAGAGCAGATCGCCCATCAATATTCTGGTCAGTTTAACTGGTATAAACACTATGTGACGGTGACTCATGTCTCTGGCATTGATGCTGAGGCTATGCATCAGCTTCGTCAGCAATATGATTTCGATATTAATCTGATACCAGAACAATTTGATCATCGTGCCGCTAAACTTCTTGTCACCGATATGGATTCAACCTTGATCACCATCGAGTGTATTGATGAAATCGCTGACTTTATGAACCTAAAACCCGAAGTCGCAGCGATTACAGAATCAGCTATGCGAGGCGAAATAGACTTCGAAACTTCACTTCGCAAGCGAGTGTCCTTATTGAAAGGTCTGGATGTTGAGGTTCTTGAACGAGTTTATGATGAACGTTTGCGATTGAGTCCAGGGGCAGAGTTGATGGTGTCGACACTTAAACAACATGGCTTTAGCCTGGCATTAGTATCGGGTGGCTTCACCTTTTTTACCGATAGATTAAAACAGCGTTTAGGGCTTGATTTTACTCAGGCCAATAAGCTGGCAGAAAAAGACGGCAAACTCACTGGAGAAGTCGACGGCGATATTTGTGGTGCACAAACCAAAGCCGATTTTCTGTTGTCATGTTGTGAAAAAATGGACATTTCCGCTGAGCAAACAATAGCGGTGGGGGATGGGGCGAATGATTTATTAATGATGGAGCCAGCCGGTTTGAGTGTGGCCTATCACGCTAAACCGAAAGTACAGCAGCAGGCGGCGACAGCAATAAATCATAATGGGTTGGATGCGATTCTTGGCTTATTGCAGCTTGAATATAACTAGCCTAAGCTTGAAAACTATAAAAGCATCCCCATCTCATCAGACATAATAAATTTCAAAACTACGAGGATTAAAGAATGGAAGTAATGGAAAAAATTACACAGGCGATTCAATCAAACCCGGTCATTTTGTTTATGAAAGGGACGCCTGAGTTTCCACAATGTGGTTTTTCAAGCCGGGCCTCTCAAGCCATCTCTGCGTGTGGTGCAGAATTTGCTTATGTGAATGTATTGGCAGAGCCAGATGTGCGTGAAAATCTGCATCGCTATGCAGATTGGCCAACCTTCCCACAACTGTATATCAAAGGTGAATTAGTGGGTGGTTGTGACATTATTATGGAGCTGTATGAAAACGGCGAATTACAAAAAATGATTGATGAAGCGAGCTAAAAAAGGGCATGAGTCAGGAAAATGATCACGAATGGAACAACGATAATGAATATGCCGTTGCTCCAGCAAAGCCAGACTTGAAGCAACCACCCAAGTACCGGGTGATTATGCTAAATGATGACTACACGCCAATGGATTTTGTGATTGAAGTCCTCGAAAACCTTTTTGGCATGGGGCGTGAGCGTGCTACACGCACCATGCTTCAAGTGCATACCGAAGGTAGTGCCTTGTGTGGTATTTTTACCTATGAGATAGCTGAAGCGAAAGTCGAACAGGTCAACAGCTATTCTCAAAGCCACGGTCATCCATTGCAGTGTACGATGGAAGAGGAATGACCTAGTTCGATATCCAACCAATAAGGTGGAACGTAACATGTTAAGTAAAGAGCTCGAACAAACCCTCAGCCAAGCATTTAATTATGCTCGCCAACGTGCTCATGAGTTTCTTACCGTTGAGCATCTCTTATTAGCGCTACTGGAAAATGGTCAGGCATTGGCCGTGTTGAAGGCGTGCGAAGTAGATATCACTGTTTTACGACAGGAATTAAGTGATTTTCTGGCTGATAATCTACCGACACTCGCTGAGGATAGTGAGCGCGAAACTCAACCAACGCTGGCATTCCAACGTATTCTACAGCGCGCTGTGATGCATGTTCAGTCATCAGGTGGGTCTGAAGTGACTGGGGCAAACGTTCTGGTGTCGATCTTTTCTGAACAACAATCTCAAGCCGTTTACTTATTGCAAAAACAGGATGTCACACGTTTGGATGTCGTCAATGCGATTAGTCATGGCGATGTTGAGGATAGTGCTGCTACATCAGAATCAGAAGCCAAAGTTGAAAGCGAAGATGTTTCTGATGAGGATAAAAGTCCTCTGACACTGTATGCCGAAAATCTGAATGCAGCCGCCATTAAAGGTAAAATTGATCCGCTTGTTGGTCGCGCTCATGAATTAGAGCGTACATTGCAAATCTTATGTCGTCGCCGTAAAAATAATCCTTTATTTGTCGGTGAAGCAGGGGTTGGGAAAACCGCTCTGGCTGAAGGTCTGGCAAGACGGATTGTTCATGGTGACGTGCCTGAAGTGTTAGCAGAAACCACCATCTATTCTTTAGATATGGGCGCACTGGTTGCCGGTACAAAATACCGGGGTGATTTTGAAAAACGTCTGAAAGCCTTATTACGCGAATTGAAAAAGCAGCCACACGCGATTTTGTTTATTGATGAAATCCATACCATGATTGGTGCAGGTAGTGCAGGTAACAGCACGATGGATGCGGCGAACTTATTAAAACCATTATTAGCGAGTGGTGAACTGAAATGTATTGGTTCGACAACATATCAGGAATACCGAGGTATTTTTGAGCATGATCGCGCTTTAGCACGTAGGTTCCAGAAGATTGATCTGCCAGAACCCAGTGTGGCTGAAACCATTGAAATTTTGAAAGGCCTTAAACCTGGTCTGGAAGAGCACCACAATGTGCGTTACTCCAATGCGGCGATTGAACAGGCTGCTGAGTTGGCGCATCGTCATATTAATGATCGCTTCCTGCCAGATAAAGCGATTGATGTGTTAGACGAAGTCGGTGCCGCGCAACGTATTGCACCGAAGTCTAAACGTAAAAAACTGATCGGTGTGAATGATGTGCAGGCTATCGTGGCGAAAATTGCACGTATTCCTGCGAAAACGGTGTCCAATGCTGACAAGGATAATCTGCGTAAACTGGAAGATAATCTTAAACGCGTTATTTTTGGTCAGGATGAAGCTATTTCTGCTCTGGGTTCAGCGATTAAAATGGCGCGTTCAGGCTTGGGCCATCCAGAAAAACCGACAGGTGCCTTCTTGTTTGCAGGGCCTACCGGTGTGGGTAAAACCGAAGTGACTCGTCAGCTAGCACATAATCTGGGTGTTGATCTGATTCGTTTTGATATGTCGGAATATATGGAAAGCCATACCGTATCAAGACTTATTGGCGCACCTCCTGGTTATGTTGGTTTTGATCAGGGCGGTCTGCTAACGGATGCCATCATCAAACAACCGCATGCGGTGTTATTACTGGATGAAATTGAGAAAGCGCATCCAGATGTGTTTAATCTGTTACTACAAGTGATGGATCACGGTACATTGACAGATAACAATGGTCGTAAAGCGGACTTCCGTCACGTGGTGTTAGTGATGACCAGTAATGCCGGTGCTGCTGAGATGAGTAAACCATCCATTGGTTTCACCAAGCAGGACAATTTAACCTCTGACGGTAATGAAGCCCTGAAACGTACCTTTACGCCAGAGTTCCGTAACCGTCTTGATGGCATTATTCAATTTAAACCTCTGGATAAGGATGCAATCCTTCGCGTAGCGGATAAAGCGGTATTAGAGCTTGAAATGTTACTTGAAGATAAAAACGTCACTATCGAAGTAAATGATCCGGCTCGCCAATGGCTGGCTGAACATGGTTATGATGTGCAAATGGGCGCTCGTCCTATGGCGAGACTGGTTCAGGAGAAAATCAAACGACCACTGGCTGATGAGCTGTTATTTGGTAAATTGAGTCAGGGTGGTGGACATGTTCGTGTCACACTAAAAGATGAGGATATTCATCTGGAAATGGACAGTGCAGCGGAAGCAGTCAAATCCTGATTTATCTGTTTCAAGAAGTGAAATAAAAAAGCCCGGTAGTGAACACTACCGGGCTTTTTGTTTTGTGCTGGTCATTACTCTATGTCAACACTTTTCTACAGAGTTATACACTTGTCTTTTTTCTGTAAAGCTTTTATTAAAAAGTTCCCGTAAGCGACTGATTTTTAATGATAGCATTATAACCTATTGATTTTTAATAATAAAATTATATGGTTATTTTTTAACCATTTTGAGAAGAACCTTTGTATGAGAGGCACTTAGCGACTAACTCCAAACTTAATCACAGAGTTATCCACAGAAAATGTGAGTAACTTTACAGTTTTATGACAGGGTAAAAAAGCGCTTATAATTCGATGCCTTTCTGTGCTCTTATACCAGCTCGAAATGCGTGTTTAACATCCTCAATACGGCTAACGGTATCCGCTGCCTCTATTACACTATCAGGGGCTCCTCGACCGGTGATAATGACATGTTGCATGTCAGGTCGTTGTGCAATGTCATTTAATACTGTTTCGGCATTGAGATATTTCATTTTCAACACGATATTCAACTCATCTAATAAAACGACATCAATTTCTGGATCGTTGAGCATGGCTTTGCAGATTTCCCAGCCTTTTTCTGCTGAGGCAATATCTTGTTCAAGGTTTTGTGTTTCCCAGGTAAAACCATCACCAACAACATGATAAGAAACTTCTTCCGGGAAGCGACGGAAAAATGATTCTTCGCCTGTACTAAAAGCGCCTTTAATAAACTGAACCACACCGACTTTCATGTCATGTCCCAAGGCCCTGGCCACCATCCCAAACCCAGAAGAACTCTTGCCTTTACCATTACCCGTAATGACTAACAATAAACCTTTGTCTTTTTCTGCTTTTTGAATTTTCTCATCGACCACATTTTTATGGCGTTGCATACGTTTTTTATGACGTTCACTTTTTTCAGTATCAGACATTGGATTTTCCTAAAACAAAATTAAAAACAATAAAAAGCTGATTTCCAGCAATTCGACCATCGCTCCGGCTGTATCACCGGTAAAGCCATCAAGCCGATGCTCCATCGTGTAGCGAAGTAATAAGAATACGATCAACCCAAGTAACAGCGGTGTGAAACCCAGGCAGAGTAATGCGATGACAGTGGTGATAAGCAGCATCCATTTCACTTGCTTGACGGGAAGGCACTGTTTTAATACAGCACCAATGCCGTTGGGTCTGACATAGTCAGTTGTCAGAAATAATAATGGCATCGCCGTTCTGGCCAGGATGATGCTCCATATTAATGCGGATGTTTCGCCTGATGAGATAACGATTTCCACTAAGGCTAGTTTGATTAATAAGCTTAACGCTAATACAACGACCGCAATGGGGCCCGCGGCCGGGTCTTTCATAATCTCCAGCGTACGTTGTTTATTGCTGATACCGCCTAGCCAGGCATCAGCTGAGTCAGCAAGACCATCAATATGTAAGCCACCCGTTAATAATACCCAGGCTGTCAGTAATAAAGCAGCACTGAGCAGACTATAGGAAACGGGGAGAACGGAGACGAGTCCTGACAAAATTAAGCCGATAATCAAGCCAATAACAGGATAAAAAACTAAGGAACGTCCAAGCTGTTGATCACTTGCACTAGCATAGCTGACCGGAATAATCGTGAGAAATTGCAGGGCTATTTGGAACGATAACCACATTACTTGTCTCCTTTACTGATATTGGCTTGTTCGAATGTGGCCATACCATTGTGTAACAGACAGGCTTGGCGAAGAAGGGGAACCGCCACTGCTGCACCACTGCCTTCTCCCAGACGCATATCCAGCTGAAGTAATGGTTTTGCGTCTAAAGCGTTTAAAACAACTTTATGACCGGGCTCAGCACTTTGATGGCTATAAATAAACCAGTCTTTGCATCCTGGCTGCATTCTCTCAGCCGTTAATGCCGCCACCGTACTGATAAAGCCATCTATCAGCACTGGAATACCTTGTTTGGCGCAGGTCAGATAAGCACCGACCATGGCAGCAATTTCAAAGCCACCCAATAGCGTAAGTGTCGATAGCGGATCATCATTCAGTTCTGAGTGGTGTAATTCAAGTGCACGTTGAATGACCGTGACTTTATGTTGAATACCATGTTGGTCCAGTCCTGTACCAGGACCCACCACATCGAGAGGATCGCATTTCAGTAGAGCTGAGGCTAAAGCACTGGCGGTAGAGGTGTTACCAATCCCCATTTCACCAGCGATATAGAGTTGGGTGTTGTCAATATCACTTAAGACATTATCACGTCCAACTAATATCGCCTGTTTGCATTGTTGCTCTGTCATCGCTGGGCCTTGACAGAAATTCGCCGTGCCAGCGTCGATACGTTTATCGAATACGCCTGGAATGTCTTCCAATGTGTCTACTGTACCAACGTTGATCACATCGAGTTTTGCCGTTAACTCCTGTGCTAATACGCTGATAGCAGCGCCGCCATTGGCAAAGTTTCTGATCATGGCTGCAGTAACGGACTGAGGGAAGGCTGAAACACCTTCAGCCATGACGCCATGGTCTGCGGCATAAACAGTGATATGAACATGCGTCAGGTCCGGAATTTCACTGGCCTGTAAACTGGCAATTTTGACTGCTAAGTTTTCCAGCTGCCCGAGAGAGCCGGGCGGTTTAGTCAACTGCTGCTGACGCGCCAGCGCTTTTTGTTCATGCGTGTTATCTACCGCTTTAACTGGTTGTTTGAGCCATTCAGCGAAGCTGTTCATGCAGTTGTCCTTTTAATATATGAGGTAAACCTGCCACGGTTAAGATGACGTTATCGCTCATTTTGGCGATACGTTGATGTAAGACACCAGCCTCATCACAATAACGACGGGTTAAGTCTCCCAAAGGCATCACGCCCATATTGGTTTCATTACTGACCATAATGATGTGTTTATCAGAGGTTTGCAGCGTATCTAGCAACGCGGATATCTGTTCTGTCAGCAGATCACCTTCAGCTAATAAGAGATTGGTCAGCCACAGGGTTAAACAATCTACCAGTACAACATCCGTTGTAGCTTGGTTTATTGCATCCCCTAGATAAAGCGGCTGTTCAATGGTTGGCCAGTTGTCTGGTCTTTGTTGCTGATGCTGTTTAATACGTTGTGCCATTTCATCATCATGCGCTTGTGCCGTGGCAATATAACTGACAAATTGGCTGGTGGCGTTTGCCCACTGCTCAGCTAAGTGACTTTTACCTGATTTGGTGCCACCCAGAATTAACGTCTTTGTCATCTCGCGTCCTCAATAATCTGCATCAACTTTTCTGTGTTCACATGTGTTGCAATCATCTCTGCCAGTTTATTGATGTCATTTTCACGAAGCTGCCAGTAATCAACTGACTGAATATCATCAATACCTGCCCAAGTCAGTAAGGCTTGTGCTGCCACGTTTTGTTCAAATAAACCATGTAGATAGGTGCCGATAATCTGTCTGTCATCACTGATAGCCCCATCCGGGCCATGCGACAAGGTCAGAAGTGGCGTAGCCAGCGCTTTTCCTGTGCTGATGCCGGCATGTATTTCATAACCAGATATAGTCACAGCTGAACTATTAATAAGTAATTGTCCCTGATTTTGCCGTACTGTTTTATCGCCATCTAGCGTTGTTTCCATATCCAGCAAGCCGAGACCATTACTGCTACCAGGCTGACTTTCAATGCCGTCAGGATCATGAATCAGTCTGCCAAGCATTTGAAAACCACCACAGATACCTAATACTTTGCCACCATAACGACAGTGTTTAGCTATGGCTTTAGGCCAGCCTTGCTTAATCAACCACTCTAAATCAGCTCGGACATGTTTACTGCCTGGCAAAATAATCAGATCGGCTGACGGGATGGTTTCATCAGGGCCGATAAACTGTAGATTGACTTGAGGATGCAATCTCAATGGATCGAAATCAGTATGGTTACTGATGCGGGGTAATACCGGCACGATAATATTAAGCTGTTTATCCGATCCCGTTATTTGTTGAGTATTCACCGCATCTTCAGCTTCTAAATGCAAACCATGCAAATAGGGCAAAACACCTAATACCGGTTTACCCGTTTTTTGTTCCAGCCAGTCAAGACCTGGTTGCAATAAACTCATATCTCCGCGAAAGCGATTAATAATAAAGCCTTTAATCCGTGCTTGTTCTGACTCAGATAAACACGACAGAGTGCCGACCAGGTGAGCAAACACACCACCGCGATCAATGTCAGCAATCAGAATAACCGGACAATCTACGGCTTCTGCAAAACCCATATTAGCGATATCTCGATCGCGTAAATTAATTTCTGCCGGCGAGCCCGCACCTTCTACGACGACAAGGTCATAATTCGATTCCAGCCGGTGGTGAGATTCCAGAACGGCTTGCATCGCTGTAGGTTTGTAGTCGTGGTAAAAGCACGCTTCCATATTGGCAACCGCTTTGCCATGAATAATGACCTGAGCACCTGAATCACTATTAGGTTTGAGTAGCACAGGGTTCATATCAATATGAGGTGTCAGATGACAGGCTTGTGCTTGTACCGCCTGAGCACGACCGATTTCACCACCTTCTGCGGTCACTGCACTATTGAGTGCCATATTTTGTGGTTTGAACGGCGCAACTTGATAACCTTGTTGTTTAAACCAACGACATAAGGCGGTGACAACGGTACTTTTTCCCGCATCAGATGTGGTGCCCTGAACCATTAATGTTTTATGTTTCATGATCAACTCGCAGTGTTTGCAGGGCTTTTTCTAGCTGCTGCCATTGCTGTTCATTAGCGGGTAAACCAAAACGCAAACTGGCAGGGGATTCAAATAAGCGGGTCAGAATGGCATTTTTTGCCAGTTTCTCATGTATGTCTTTGGCGGCAGAAAGTTTGACCCACTGAAATAAGTCTGTGCCAGCGGTAGGACTGAGACCATAACGAGTCAGTAATTGCGCCAAACGAGCAGATTGAGTCTGTAGTTGCTGGCGGCAGTGTTGTTGCCAGTCGGTATCTTTAAAAGCGTGTATGGTGATATAGCGCGAAGCAGTAGCAATGGGCCACGGGCCCAGGTGTTCTTCCATCTGATCGAGAACGGATTGTTCGGCGATTAAAAAACCAACACGACAACCTGCCAAACCAAAGAACTTACCTACCGATCTCAGGATAAGGAGTCCAGGCAGGACAGGCAGACTACAAAGACTTTTGTCAGGTGATGTATCAATAAAAGCTTCATCTACCACAAGCCAGCCATTGTGTTGTTGTAATTGTTGATGCCAGCTTAAAAGTTGTTCTTTTTTGTATTGCCTGCCACTTGGGTTAGTCGGATTGATGATGATTAGCACATCCGTTTCGGCAAGCAATGAATCAATCTCGTCATGATTGATGGCCTCAACATCATGACCTGCTTTTTGCCAACTATAAGCATGTTCGGCATAGCAGGGGTGTATGACCTTCACTCTGCAAGGCTCGCGTAATTGTGGCAAAAACTGAATAGCAGCCTGGCTTCCGGGCAGGGCAATTAAACTTTCATTGCCATAATAGTTTGCCGCTGCACTGAGTAAATCATCATCCTGTTCCGGTAAGCGTGTCCAAACGTATTCTGGCAGGGGGGGAACAGGCCAGCCATTGGGATTAATACCGGTAGATAAATCCAACCAATACTCGCTGGCTATGCCATACTTTTTAATGAAATGGTTGAGTTTGCCACCATGTTCAAGCATAGCTGATTCCTGTGATCACAGTAATGATGGCCAGCCACAGCAAGAGACTATCTGTCACCAGATGTAAGGCGCGGGGAATATCACTCTCACTCGCTTCGTGGTTGAGGCCAAGCTTAGGTCGATCATGCCAGACACCGTGATAACGAGCTAAACCGCCCAGCTCAATATTTAATGCGCCAGCACCAGCTGCCATAACTGGACCGGCATTAGGGCTGTCCCATTGTTTAGCCTGTTGTTTCCAGCACTGTAAACCTGAACGGACATTACCTACCAGAGCATAGCTGAGTGCTGTTAACCGGGCTGGAATAAAGTTCAGCACATCATCAATACGCGCAGCAAAACGACCAAAGAATAAATAACGTTCTGTTTTATAGCCCCACATGGCATCCAGTGTATTACTGAGACGATAGATAACGATGCCAGGCAACCCTGCCACGATAAACCAGAAGAGGGCAGAAAAAATGGCATCGGCCCCATTTTCTAATACAGATTCGATACTGGCTTTAGGAATATGTAATGTTTCCCTGTCACGGCTGACAATATAGCTGGTATAAGTTTTTGCCAGTTCAATATCATCTTGTTTTAATGCTTCGATGATTGGGGTGACATGGTCATACAAACTCCGATGGCCAATACAAAGGTAAAGTACCAGCACACTAAATAAGCTGTTGAGCACAGTAATTTGACTAATAAAATAGGCAATCAAGGCAAACGGTAAGACGAGTATTAGCCAGGCGAGTAAGCCGTTGAATAACTGTTTCTTTTGATTGTGTTCTGTTGAATATAATCTGGTTTCCACAAGCTTGGTCAGTCGCCCAAAACCAACCAGCGGATGGCGACGTGTTGGTTCGCCAAGCAACCAGTCAAGCAATACGGCAAGCACGATAAACAGTAAGGTCATAGCTTGGCAGGTTCATCCCATTGGTTTTCATATAAAACTGCGTCTAGCTCTATGCCTTGTCGCCAGTTTTCCATTTGTAACATCGGCTCTGGATAAAACTCATTAACATGACCCAGGCAGAGAATAGCGACGGGGGAGGCACCCGAGGGGAGTTTCAGTAATTGTGCCAGTGCCTCAGGTTCAAAAATAGAAACCCAGCCCATGCCCAAACCTTCCACTCTGGCAGCAAGCCACATATTTTGGATGGCACAGGAGACGGAGGCCAAATCCATATTGGGCATGGTGCGTCTGCCAAAAATATGTTCTTCACGTCTATCACATAAAGCGACAACCAGGATTTCGGCACAATTATCCATGCCCTCGACTTTTAAACGCATAAACTCATCTTCGCGTTCATTCATGGCTTTGGCTGTTTCAATACGTTCCTTTTCCACCAGTGCTTTTATTTTTTCGCGGATAATGGAATCAGTAATTCGAATTATTCGCCAGGGTTGCATCAAGCCTACGCTAGGGGCTTGATGAGCCGCCATGAGTAAACGTTTTAATTGTTCTGGATCAACAGGAACTGGTCGAAAGTGACGCATATCACGACGTTCTGCTATGGCGCGATAAACGGCTTCTCGTTCTGCTTGTGAAAACTGATGAGGTGAATCACTCATGGCATTAACCACGCTGCAATAAGGTGAGGGTTTGAGTAAAAATAAAAGTGAATATAGCTGGCGGTTAAACGCTGTTGTTGATAGACCGCTTCACTGACCGACTTACCATTGGGACACTGTCCGCTTATCTCCGAGACCAGTTCTGTACTGAGTAAAGAATGATGATAAGTATGGCCTCTGATGGTCGCACCATTGATATTCACTTCTTGTAATCCGAGAGCCGTCAGTCTCGCCTGAAGTTTGGCTTTGGCAGGCAGAATGCCACACATAGCACCAGTGTTACCGGCTTTATCCGTCAGGGATTCACATAGGTATAACATGCCGCCACACTCAGCGATGATCGGTTTATTGGCATGGTAATGTTGGTGAATAGATTGAATCATATTGGTGTTTTGACTCAATGTCTCCAGATGTAGCTCGGGATATCCACCGGGCAAATAAAGGCTATCAATGTCTGGTAACTGTTTGTCTGTTAGTGGAGAGAAAAAAACAAGCTCAGCACCTAATGCCTTCAGACAATCCAGGTTTGCCTGATAGAGAAAAGAGAAAGCGGCATCTTTGGCTATGCCGATCTTCAAATCCTGTAATAACGGTGGCAGTTGCGGAGTATCAATAAACGGAAAATCGACGTTTGGCAAAGACACTGAATCATCAAAATCAAATGCCTCAAGCGTATGGTCCAGACGTTGTTCTAAATCTTTAATTTCACTGGCTTGTTGTAAACCTAAATATCGACTGGGTAGAGCATGTTCCGTTTGTCGGTATAGGGTAGCAAGACAAGGAAGTGTTGGAGGCAGGGCATTTTTAAGCATTTCGGCATGACGTTCACTGCCGACTTTATTGGCGATAACAGCCGCCACTTTTGTATCTTGCCGATACTGATCCAAACCTACTGCAATTGCAGCAAAGGTTTGTGCCATGGCACTGGCATCGATAACGGCGAGAATGGGTATACCAAAAGCTGCTGCCAGATCAGCTGTGGAAGGCTCGCCATCAAACAAGCCCATCACACCTTCAATCAGGATAATGTCAGCCTGCTCAGCAGCTTCAGCGAGTAATTGCTGACTATGTTGTTTGCCAACCATCCAAAGATCAAGCTGATAAACAGGGTGACCTGACGCCTGCTCTAAAACCATTGGGTCCAGAAAATCTGGACCCACTTTGAATACGCGAACGTGTTTATTTTGCTGCCGGTAGTGCCTTGCTAATACAGCGGTGACCGTGGTTTTACCTTGGCCAGATGCAGGTGCAGCAATGACAACAGCAGCACATGACTGCGACTGCATCTTTATTAATGCTGTTGATCTGCTCGTTGTGTCGTTGCTGTGAAATGCAGTGACACATGGCAAATCATCGCCACGACCAGATAGAAACTCATTACAGCCAGGTTTTTAGGGAAGTACTGAATAAAACGTTGAGTGTATTCAGTGAATGTTGGATCAGGATAACGGCCAGAGAAAAAGTAGAAACCACCACCACTAAATAAAGTGGCTGCAGTGGCTGCTACCAATACACTGCCAACAAGTGGCAATAAGGTGGCTGCATTAAATTGATATTTTGATGCATACCAGCGTCCAGCCATCCATAAGCTGCCATAAGCAGGAATCAGAAAACCGTAAGCAGGAGACATGCAGAAACTACTGCTCAATTCACCACCACCCAACAACACACTGGCGATATCGAGACCAGCAGCTAAGGCTAGAAATACGGGAAACCAGGCCGCTGAACTGAGGTAAAGGCCAGCTAAGAAAAAGATAGCCCATGATGCACTGGGTAATGCCTCAACAGAAGCAAAATGATGACCTCGGGTCATGAACATTAAAAGTACTAAAAGACCAGCAATAATGAGTTGCTGAGAACGAGATAAGGTCATGATGTGAATCTCCAGTGTGCCCACCCGCACACAATAGGTTTTGAATTTGCCAGTTGGCACGTTTTATTTTCAGGCCGGTCTCCGGACTTGTGAGTTTTGCCTGATAAACACCTTCCCATACAGCGCTGCACAGTGGCATCACGTTTATCTCATCTCACTTACCGTTGCGGGGGCAGTGTCGGCATTATCTAGTGATGCACCGACTTCCCGTTTACTCGCGTTAGCAACACCTGAAACTGGCGATAGAATAAGGATTAATGCGACATATTGTCAATTTGACGTATAGGAATCAGGTGTCATTGTCGATATAGTTAGCATAGTCAGTTTGACGGATGGATGCGCAGCCATTACTATGCGCGGCTCTTCAGGTGCTCTGTTTAGGCAGAGTTAAACGGGAAGTTGGTGACAAATCCAACACTGCCCCCGCAACGGTAAACGTTGAAAAGCACATCATTAAGCCACTGCGAATGTCGTGGGAAGGCGATGTGTCAGGCGATAGCCACAACGTAAGTCCGGAGACCGGCCTGAGGTTTCGTAACAACACAATGTGTTGTGACCCTATTAACCCTGGATCGCGGGTGAGCGTATCCTCAGGAGACAATTATGACCTTGTTTTCAAAGGCGTTGCCTTTGCGTGCGTGCACGCATCTTTCAGCTTTTACGCTGATTTCTTCTTTACTATCTTTACCTGTTATCGCCAGTGATGAACTTGATTCCATCACCGTTACTGCTAATCGTATGCCTGCGGAAAATGCGCTGGCACCTTCTACTGTGATTACACGTGATGAGATAGAAAAACTACAAATTAACGACCTACCTACCTTACTTTCCCGGTTCCCTGGTGTTGATATGGTTCAACGAGGTGGCTATGGAAAAACTAGTGGTATCTCGATTAGAGGCAGTGACACGAAACAGATTTTGGTTTTAGTGGATGGTGTTAAATGGCGCTCAGCTACCTCTGGTGCTGCTGCCTTGCAGGACTTTCCTGTAGAACAGATTGAACGTATTGAAATTGTTCGTGGTTCAAGATCTGGCATTTATGGGTCTGAAGCAATAGGCGGTGTTATTCAGATTTTTACCCGCAAAGGTAAGAATGGATCACCCACACCATATTTGACATTAGCTACAGGAACAAAAAATACACAAAAGGCAAGTGCAGGAGTCAGTGGTGGCAATGATTCAACGCGTTACAACCTAGGCTATAGCTATCTTTCAACAAATGGTATTGATGCACAAGATGATCAAAACCCTGATCACGATGGTTACCGGAATAAAAGCGTTTCATTTAACGTGAATCATCAACTGTCTGATAGTTGGAGCATCGGTGCTCATTTACTCAGAGTCGATGGCATGAATGAATATGATGGTAATGACCCTATTCATAGCAAAATAAGCCAACAAGTCATGGGGGTAAATACAAATATATTTCTGTCAGACTTGTGGGAGGTTTCAGTTCAACTATCCGAATCTCGAGATAAGTCACAAGAACATTCTCGCGGTGAGGATACTGATCATTTTAATACCTTGCTCAGAACCTTTAGTTGGGTGAATACACTCCATATAAACCCTCAACAGAAAGTGAATATAGGCTTTGATTACGATCACGATAAAATCGATAGTAACTTAGCTTACACAGAAACATCTCGTTCTAATAAAGCCGTTTTTGCTAGTTGGCAAGCCAGCGAGGGTAAACATGATTGGTTATTGAGTGCTAGACATGATGATAATGAGGCATTCGGGCATAGAAGCACTGGCACAGCAGATTATGGTTATTGGCTAACAGAAAAGTTGCGTCTTTCTGCGTCGGCTGGTACTGGTTTTAGAACTCCTTCTTTTAATGACTTGTACTGGCCGACAGCTCCAAACCCTAACTTATTACCAGAAAAATCAAAATCATACACGATTGGTATTACTGGAACGCCTGAGTGGGGGCAATGGGCTGTTAATGCATATAAAAATGAAATACGCGACCTCATTGCTTGGTCAAGAAACAGCTCTGGAAACTTTACGCCATCAAATGTGAATAACGCTAAAATTAAAGGTATAGAGTTTGAGGCTTCAACGTCTATTGCTTCTTGGGATATTTCAGGTGATATTTCATTCATTCAACCAGAAGATGGTGATTCAGGACGACAGCTTGTCAGAACAGCTAGACGTCTTGCCAACCTTCACATAGACAAAGACTGGAATGCATGGTCAGCTGGGGCAAGCTGGAAACTCAGAGGGGCAACGTTTAATGATAGAAATAATACGCAACGTCTAGGCGGCTATGGACTATTGGATTTACGTGTCGCTTATAAAGTCGATCCAGACTGGACGGTCAGGTTAACGGGCCAAAATATGTTAAATAAGGACTATCAAACAGTCGAAGACTATTACAGCCTTGGGCGTACCGTGATGGTCTCGGTCAGTTATCAACCATAATTGATAATAGTTTGCATAAAAATACCCGAACATGCTTCGGGTATTTTTTTGCCTGAAACATCAGGATTCATCTGGTCAGTAGGCTGCTAAAAATATAGAATTGTCACATCTTTTTTATGTTGAACTCCCATGACAGATAAATATGACAATAAAGGCTTTGCGACTAAAGCCGTCCGTGTTGGTCACAAAAGAACAGCCGAATCTGAACAATCTGAACCTATATTCCCTACGTCCAGCTTTGTCTTCGAAAGTGCAGAGCAAGCTGCAGCACGATTTGGTGGTGATGAGCCGGGTAATATCTATTCTCGTTTCACTAATCCCACTGTTCGCACATTTGAACACCGTTTAGCGGCTTTGGAAGGTGGTGAGTCCTGTGTTGCTACTTCATCTGGCATGTCAGCTATTTTGTCGACAATGATGGCGTTATTATCTGCGGGTGATCATGTCGTTTCGTCGATGAGTATTTTCGGCACCACTCGCGTTTTGTTTGATAAATATTTATCCAAGTTTGGTGTCAGTACCAGCTATGTGAAATTGATTGATTTGGATGACTGGAAAGCCGCCATTACGCCAGAAACAAAAATACTGTTTTTGGAAACGCCTTCCAACCCTATGAATGAAATTGCAGATTTGGAAGCACTTTCTGAGCTTGCCAAGGCCAATGATTGTTTATTGGTTGTCGATAACTGTTTCTGCACGCCGGCATTACAAAGACCGTTAGAGTTTGGCGCTGATATCGTTGTGCATTCAGCCACAAAATACATTGATGGCCAGGGCCGTTGTATTGGTGGTGCGGTGGTTGGCGATGCTAAACGTGTTGGTGAAGAAGTGTATGGTTTCTTACGTACAGCAGGGCCGACCATGAGTCCATTTAATGCGTGGACATTCCTGAAAGGTCTGGAAACACTGGATCTGAGAATGAAAGCTCATTCTGCGTCAGCACTTGAGGTGGCTAGCTGGCTGGAGTCGCAACCTTTAGTGAGCCATGTGTTTTACTCAGGTTTGCCCTCACATCCGCAGCATGCGCTGGCGAAGAAACAACAGTCGGCATTTGGTGGCATCATTGCCTTTGAAATCAAAGGTGGTAAGAAGGATGCGTGGACATTAATCAATTCACTGGAATGGCTTTCCATCACAGCGAATTTAGGTGATAGCAAAACCACCATTACACATCCTGCAACCACAACGCACGGACGTTTGTCAGAAGAAGCCCGTGCCGCGGCCGGTATTACCGATGGTATGTTACGCATTTCTATCGGCCTTGAAAGTGTGGATGATATTAAAGCAGATTTAGCCCGCGGGCTTGCCGCGATTAAATAATCGGCACAAAACCTGCATAGCCCTGCCTACATTGGTGTGGCTGTCAAAAAAATGTCTTTAAAAAGCCTAAAGACAGAGGTCTGACAGCATAATGAACAAGGTAGATTGCTATGTTAGATTTCTTAAAGATCGCATTGCCATTAGTGTTGCTGGCAACCATGCCAGCACGGCAATCACAAGCGGCTGAAACACCCAGTAGTGATGTTCGTGTTGTGATAGACGTTTCAGGCAGCATGAAAAAGAATGATCCCAAAAATCTCCGTGCGCCCGCGCTGAGAATGCTGGTGGGATTAATGCCAGACGATGCTAATGCCGGGGTTTGGACCTTTGCCAAAATGGTCAATATGCTGGTGCCCTGGCAAAAAGTAGATGATGAATGGCGGCAGAAAGCCATAGAGAAATCATCCAAAATACACTCTCTAGGCTTGTACACCAATATTGAATTAGCACTACAAAAAGCCACCAAAACCGGAATAGAAAATAATCCCAAACAACGTCAAAGTTTAATTTTATTATCGGATGGTTTTGTAGACTTACAACCCGGTCAAAAAACCAGTGAAGCATCACGCCAACGTATCCTGAATGATATTGTGCCGAAATTAAAAGCGGCGAATCTGGCCGTTCATACTATTGCCTTGTCAGATAATGCCGATCATGAATTACTAAAAGCTATCTCGATGGAAACTGATGGTTGGTATCAACAAGCTAATACGGCAGATGATTTGCAACGTATTTTCTTACATATGTTTGAGAAAGCCACACAGCCTGATACTGTTCCTCTCGCGGATAATCAATTCAAAATCGATAGTAGTGTCAATGAAATGACAGTGCTGGCGTTTCGAAAAGCAGGTTCAGCAGAAACGCAACTTAAAACACCTGACGGTAAAACACTCACCGAACTGGACCAATCAGAGAAAATACGCTGGTTACATGAAGATAGTTTTGATTTGATTACCATCGAAAATCCTGTCACGGGAGAGTGGCGCATTGATGCCCAACTCGATCCTGATAATCGGGTGATGGTAGTAACAGATATGAAATTGCAAACCAGTGATTTACCGAATAATGTGCTTAAGGGTGAAAAATTCGACTTTCATGCCACCCTGACCGATCACGGTAAAGCGATTACCCGAAAAGACTTTCTTGAATTAGTCGATGGCTCACTCAAGCAAAATTCAGAGCAGGGAGAGAAGCAACTATCAATGACGCTGGATCCACAAAAAAGTCAGTTTAATGCGACTTTGGGTGAGGAGTTTACTGCTGGAAGACAAGATGTGATTGTGACACTGAAAAGTGCCACATTTGAACGTCAGAGACGTCAAAGTATCAATGTGATTGCAGCGCCTTATTATGTTGAGACTGAACGTTTGCCTGGAGATAGTCGAAGTCATCGTATTCAAGTCCAGGTTGAACCCACGCTCATTAAACCGGATTCCTTGTCGATAAAAGCCTTATTAAGGGAAGAAAATGGTAGCGAGTGGCCCTACGATATGCAGAAAACCGATACCAATAATTGGCAACTGACATTAACTGAGCTGACCAACGAGTCAAACTATGAGTTATCGCTTCAGTTACGTGGTGAAACGCCTGAAGGGCGACCTGTGTTTTTACAGGCAGAACCCATTAAATTAAAAGATGAAGTAACTGCAGAAAAACCCGCTGAGTTATTTGATGAAGAACTGACTCCAATATTGGATCCGATTACGGGTGAAGATGAGGCGAATGTCGATATCATGCCACTGGATGATGACTTGCTATTAGACGACAGTGACAATAGTTCAGATACCTCAATGTCAGATAACACCAAACTCTTGATCGGTAATGCCATTATCGTGTGTTTATTGATTGCTGGTGTGATTTGGTGGCGTAGACAGAATGCAGCCACTATGGCGGTAGGAGATATGCTTTGATAAATCTAACCGATCCAATGCTGGAGTTTTTGGCTTATGAACTGGCGCTTGTTTTTGCCATTATCGCGGGCATTCTGCTGGTCAGTAACCGAAGAAAACAACGTAAAGTTCACAACGCCAGTAGTAATGCTGTAAAAAAGATTAAACGTAACAGGGAAGTCAGAGAACAGAACCTGAGCCAGGTTCTGCAAGAAAAATATGGCCTAAGTGACGAAGCGCTAAAGGCAGAAGTTAATGACTTTCTGGAGCGTGAACGCCGTATTCAGAAAAGCCTTGTAAAAACCTATATTGAACAGGATTCCAACGCTTTTCTGAACATCCCGGACCTAATAGAACAAGCTGTTGACGCCGCCTTGAATATTGAACCTGTCGGTTCTCATTCAGCACCGCATCAAGTAGAAAAACACGTGTCAACGGAAGCTGATCTACAACAACAAATCGATCATGCTGCGCAAACAATGGAGCGTTTACTCAGCCAGTATCAACAATTGACGGGCGCTGCGGCTATTGCTGGTGCGGCTGCCTTACCTCAAACAGAGGAAAATGATGCTGTCATTGATGAGGACAGCAGCGAATCAAACGTTACAGCAGAAGTTGATCAATCTTCAGAACCCGTTGAAGAGCAAGCCTTTGGTGATGAACATGTTGAAGACGTTGCCTTTGATGAACAGGCTGATGAGGCCGCTGCTGCCATTGAGGAAGAGCCAGCTGTCATTCCTGTTTCTGATGAAATTACCGATACTGAAACACAGGTGGTCTCTGAGTCATCAGCTGAAGAGCCATTGTTAAGTAATGATGAGCTTGATGCTTTACTAGACGGCGAAGATTTCTCACTCGAAGATGAAAACAGCGATACTGCTGAGCCAGGTGAGACAAATGAGCTCTCTGATGCTGAAACAGTGGCTGAACCTGCTTATGTGGTTGAAATCAATGGTGATGGTGACGAACCTAGCTCGGTTCAACAACAAGACCTGACTGAGGAAGAACTTAAGCGTTTTACTGAAATTAGTGACGATATTGAAATTCCGGGTGCTGTGGATGATATTTTGGCGTCACTGCAAGACACCGAAGAGAACCTGCAACCGTCAGTTGATACTGCTTCAGCTACTGAAATCGACAACGATGATATTGATCAGTTATTAGCACAGCAAGATACTATTGCAGA
>JBLXHJ010000001.1:822349-1349845 GCA_048259785.1 Methylophaga sp. | reverse complement strand
GCCAGAGCCAGAGCCAGAGCCAGAGCCAGAGCCAGAGCCAGAGCCAGAGCCAGAGCCAGAGCCAGAGCCAGAGCCAGAGCCAGCGTTCCAGACAGAAGCAGAGCGTTTACGCCTCCTGATGACAGCTGAAGACGAGGACGATGAAGTTGAGCCTGAAGCTGAAGTGCCGGAGGATACGACTTCAAGTGAAGATACGCCTTCTGCACCATCGGAAGAAATTGCAGAAATGCGTTCAGAGCTGGATGAACTGCGTGAAAAAGTACGCGCCAGAACAGCACAACTTCGTGCAGAGGCGAAAGCGCGTAGTCAACAAATGGCGAGTGAATCGGAGCCAGATCTGGAACCTGAGATAGAAACGCTAGCTGAAACGGTCAGTTCTGCTGATGAGTCTGAAGAAATAGCGGAAGAAATAACGCTCGATTCTGAAGTTTCTGATGTGATGGATATAGCTGATGTAGAACCAGAGCCAGAACCTGAGCCAAACAAAGTTGATACAGACGATGATATTGATCTGGACTTATCTATCGCTGAGTTTGAAGTTGAATCAGACCTGCCTGCCATTGATTCTGATGAAGAATTTGATCTGGAGGAGGTTGCTCAGACAGTAGAAGATGAACTGACTGATATAGAACCAGAACAAGATGAAGATGAAAAAGCATCAAACTCAGAGGCTGCGTCCAGCCTGACCTATGACGTCAATATTATTGATGAACGTAAGCTCGAAGATGAATCGATTCAGTTTTCAGCAATGTATCCGACACCAGGTGAAGATGATGAATCACCAATGGTTGATGCTGCAGAGCAAGCTACTTCTGATGTGGAGCAGTATTTTAGTGAGGATAAGGTTGATGAACCGGTCAATCTGGTTGACCCCAAATCTGCAGTATCCGATATGTGGCAGGACCTGACAGAAGAGCCATTACCCTCTGATGATGAGTTGGATCAGATGTTTAAAGAAATAAAAGATCTTGAAAAGTCATCGGATGTTGAAGAGGATGATGATAGCGATGAGTTGGATGCTGAAGCTGAGCAGCAGGATCGTTTACAATCAATCTTGTCATCTATTCCCTCTTTTTCGCAGATGAATAAGAAAAAAGATGATAAGTAGGGGCTCGCATCAATAGCAGCGTTTCATCGCTATTTTTTGACTGCGATGAAACGCTGATTCTGCTAAAATCTGCGCCAGTTTTTGCTGGGATAAGAAATGACAGACCAAGTCCATGATGTAGCCATTATCGGTGGTGGCGTATGCGGTACAGCCCTAATGTATCTGCTCACTGAATACACCGACATTCAAGATATCGCTTTGATTGAAAAATATGATCATGTCGCCAAGGTGAACTCTAACGGACGTAACAATAGCCAAACGCTACATTGTGGTGATATTGAAACCAACTATACGCTGGAAAAAGCCGCTAAAGTCAAAGCCTCGGCACAGATGATTGTTAATTACGCTGACGGTCTGCCAGAGCGTGATGAAATCATCTTTAAGTACCCCAAAATGGTATTAGGTGTGGGTGAAAAAGAATGTGCGATGTTACGTGAGCGTTTCGAGCGCTTTCGTACTGTTTTCACTTCCATGCAGCTGTTGGAAAAAGAGCAAATTGCAGAGATTGAACCTAATGTGGTGATGGTTGACGGCAAAATGCGTGAAGAGCCTTGTGTGGCTTTAGCTGTTCTTGATGAATACTCAGCGGTTGATTATCAGCGTTTGGCTGAAAGTTTTGTGGAACAGGCACAAAAACGTATAGATAAAAACTTGCGTTTATATATGAATAGTCACGTTCAGGACATCATTGAAAAAGATGGGCTGTTTTCAATTGTGACTGAGGATGCGGTTATCAAAGCAAAAACGGTGGTGGTGTCTGCGGGCGGCCATAGCTTGTTACTGGCCCAACAAATGGGTTACGGTCTAGAGTTTTCCTGTTTACCTGTTGCTGGTAGTTTTTATTTCACGCCACCATTATTAAACGGTAAGGTTTACACCGTACAAAACGATAAACTACCATTTGCCGCCGTTCACGGTGATCCGGATGTGCTGATTGAAGGCAAAACCCGTTTTGGACCAACAGCACTGTTATTACCGATGCTGGAACGCTACAACAGCAAAACATTTTTTGAGTTCTTACGGGTGTTAAAGCTGGATTCACGAGTAATGAAAGTGTTCTGGGATCTATTTAAGGTCAAAGACATCCGTAATTACATTCTGAAAAACTTCCTGTTTGAAGTGCCACTGCTACGTCGCTGGTTATTTATGAAAGATGCCCGCAAAATCGTACCTTCTCTGCAATTAAAAGATGTGACCTTTGCTAAAGGGTTTGGCGGGGTTCGTCCTCAACTGATTGATAAAAAGTCATCTCAGTTGATGCTGGGTGAAGCGAAAATCAATCCGGGCACAGGTATCGTCTTTAATATGACGCCTTCACCGGGAGCGACCAGTTGTTTGGAAAACGCGGAGCTGGATTTGCGGTTTGTCTGTGGACGACTGGGGGCACAGGTTGATGAAGCCCGATTAAGAGCTGACCTGCACTGATAAAAATAAATTTGTTTCAGTATCAGTTTAAACAGCCGATATAGCTCTATATAAATAGACAGCTTTTGGATGGAGACAGCAAATGGCACTGCATTCTGCTCAAACGACTAATACCAGTAAAGCATCAGAGAAAAGACAGGTTTTCACCTTCTTTATTGAAGATATGATGTTTGGTCTTAACGTCGACTATGTATTGATGCTGGGACAGGATGTTGATTCAATCCAGAAAGTCCCTGTTGAAGAACGTGGTCTGAAAGGGGTGATTAAGTATCAGGGTATTGTCGTACCTGTTTTGGACTTCGCTCACCGAGTTGGTGTCACCTCAGGTATCGATAGTAAATTGGCAGTGATTGATGAGCTAAGACATTATGAGCAAGAGCATATCGACTGGATGAATGCGCTTGAAGCTGTCATCACTAGTGGTGGTGAATTTAAATATTCCACCGAATTAAAAAACTGCAAATTTAGTCAATGGCGAAAACAATTTCACACCAGAGATGAAACCTTAATCGACATGCTGGCGTTATTTGATGTCAATCAGCAAGCACTTTATGAAACAGCAGAGCGATTGCTGACTTTACGCGACAGTGGCAATACGGATGAAGCCATCGAGTTGTTACATCGTGAACGCGGTGCCACTATCCAGCGAATGAAGACACTATTTAGTCGTGTTATTGAACACTTACAAGCGGCTATGAGGCAGGTGTTGTTATTCGTAACCGATGATGGCAAAACGCCCAGATTTGCCCTGTTAATCGATGAAATAAACGATGTCGTGACATATGATGCCAGTGAGTTTCAGGCGAGTAATGCTGGTGCTTTGGCTCAATTAAGTCAGATTGGCAAAGTGCTTGATGGTATATATACACGCGACAATTCACCAGATTGCCTGTATTTCAACATCGATAAATTGATCGATGAGCCTATTACTGTCGCTTAATGTTTTTTATCATTTTCAATTCATTGATGCCCGATATTTAAACATTTCTCTGAAAATGCTCCAAAGCAGGGCAGTGAAATAGCTTGATTGCTGTCATCTCACAGCTGTTTCTATTTTTATTTATATATCAAAGTTATTGTATTTATTAGAGAAAATCTTGTTTGAAACGTTTCGTTCCTGCTTAGTCAGACAGCGGTTCATTTTTTGCTTACAACTTATTATTAGTCATAATTGGTGTAAGCATCATGTTCAGTCAATCAGCCGTTTTTGATGATGTGTATCAACATGCTCATTCTTTACAAGACTGGCCTCAGGAATACGATCAATTAAGCTCAGGTAAATTTGAAGGCTTTCTTGAAGATATTCAGATGGATGCTGTCCGAGTGTTCAGAGAGCGCATGAAACAGAGTGTAGTCCAAGATACACATACGCCAATGGGCAAAATTAGTATGATGATTCCTCATCATGTTGAACCGAGTGATGCTTCTGAGCAAGCACGGCAGATTATGGCCTCAGGTATTACCTTATTACCCTATGAAAGTGACTTTTCTTTCGTTGGACCTGAAGAACTCGATTACAGCATTATTTCGATTGACCATGAGCGCTTAGCTGAACTGTTGAGTCATGAAACTTACACACGCTTGATAGGTTTTAAAAAAAGTTACGGAATAAAAACCGCTCCTGGCTTTCTGGTGAATTTACGACAACAACTGTCTGAATTGATTGAGAGCCTAAAGACTGTGACACAGACTGCTGATAACGCAGAGCTGATATCAAAAGCTACGGAAGATAAACTGATCCAACTGGCCCTCACTATTTATGAAGCTGATGACCCAGGGAAAAATCAGCTAAAACGGCTCGGAAACCAGCACAATTATATTGTGCAGCGTTGTCACGATTATGTCGCGTCAAGCGAAGGCAGTTGCGCGAGTATTGTAGATATTTGCAAAGCATTGAGTATTCCACACCGCACCTTAAATTACAGCTTTCACAAGGCCACCGGGACTTCACCGATGCAGTATCTGCGAGCTGTTAAGTTGAATGCAGCCAGACGGGAACTGACAAAAAGCTATCTCCCGGTCACGGATATCGCTGCTAATTATGGTTTTTTCCACATGGGGTATTTTTCTCAGGAATATCGTCGTTTATTTGGAGAAACGCCGAGCATGACGCGAAAACGTTACGCTGATCGCGTTTGATTGCCAGTAGAGGAAACCAGCCACAACAAATATCAGACCACCAATAAATTGATCCTGGAGCGGCGACATTTGAAGCCAGCTTGGTAATGTACTCATCATCATATGATGGTGGTGGTGATCAGTATGTGTCGCGCTGTACATCGTTGGGAAAATAAACATCAACAATCCCCATAACAATAATGGCATCACGACCGTTATGTTGTTTAACTTCTGCCAATAACGTGTCTGGTGATGCAGACTTAACATCGATAAGCATAATGCTAAACCACTTAAAGCCATTAACCACTTCATGCCACTGTAGACCAGCGCGCTCTGCATTAATAAGGGGTGGAATGAAGGCAACATCCATACCCAGGTCAGTAAAGCAAACAGACTCATAAGTAGCGTAATAGGCCAGTGAGATAAGGTTTTATCCCTTGCCATATCAGCTGTTTGAAGATGATGTAATGAACTAATCCATAACAATGGAGCAAAATGATGTACCAGCACGCTTTGCAGACTATGTAAACTGATAGAGTAGCGTGCCAGCTCATCAAGCCACGGCAGCATACCAAGCAAAAACACCAGATTACCCGTGAAAAATAATCCGGTCTTTGCCAGTAGCTTTCGCTTAACAGCCCATTGTTGCAGCGTGATAATGACTACCACGCTGCATAAGAGATCAATCAAACTTAACCACATCAGTCTAGCTTGAGCAGCAGCTTGAGCCAGATTTAACGGTACCAGTTACCGTATCAATGCTGTGATTATTGCCCTCAGCAGGGACATCCATCGCCGCATTACCCATAAAGAAGTTATTCGGTTTCAGGGTGAAGCCGACATACTCCACTGGCATGATGGGGAAGTCCTCAGGTTTACAGACATGGGTATGACCAAAGGTATGCCAGACCACGATATCGGTGTTTTCTATCGGACGATCTTTCTGTATGTAATAAGGTAAACCTTCACCTTTATTCTGGTTAGGATAAAAGCCAGACGCATTCATCTCAGCCGGATCATACGGTGTTACCCATAAATGCTTTTTAGCAAAACCAGCACGTTGAGCGACATAACTTTTCTCATGAGCCAGCATCACCGGATTATGCTCAGCAACGAGTTTATAGCCGGTCGGATTACCCACGGTATTAATGCTGTTGGGATTGATGATTTTCCAGAACCGTCCGGTCTGACCATTGGCTTCGCGAGCGGCTTCCAGTTCGGTCTTAAAGACAGTAGTTTCGGTGTTAAACACATTACCCCAGGGATTTTCTTCTTCATCCATTTCCCGTGGTGTGAAGTTGGTTTCGACCACAGAGTTGTTTTCGCCATCGAGCATCATATGCAGACGAGCACTGAAGAAATGCTGATGGGTTGGGCCATAGATTTCAGGCGTGACCATGCCACCAAATTTGGGTTTTTCACCGGGAACCAGTGCGCCTGTTTGAATAATACCGGTTAGTTTGGTTTCTTGTTGAATGGTGCCATCCTGATACAAATACCAGTAAAACCCATAATCATAGTTACCCACTGTACAGAAGAAACTGATCACCAGACGACGTGAACGACGCATTTCGTATGTTTCACTGCGGAACTCGTAATGTTTCCATAAGGTGCCGTAATCTTCCTCATGCATACAGACGGCGTTTTTCATCAAGAATGGCACGCCATTATCATCGACGGTTGGAATATCAAAATAGCGAATCGCGCCCAGACAGTCGCAGCCCAGCTCAAGCTGATTGGCTAAGCGACCAAGACCATACTCACCACCATCAAATGCACATTTCCAGTAATGATTAAGGCTGGTATCAGAGTAGGGTACCGCCATATCGTTGATACTGGCGCGATAAATAATCGGCCGTAAACGATCACCATCCTGATAACTTAACTGATTTAACACCAGGCCTTCGCGAGGGTTATAACCCAAACGGAACTGCCATTTCTGCCAGTTCACTTTCCAGCCATCAACGGTGAAACTGACACCTTCAGGCTGTGTTATTTGTAGTGGTTTGAGATCGTCACGTGGTTTAGCGAGAGACGGTGTGTCGTAATTGTGTTTGGTTTTGGGGACGGGGATATTCTGACCATCGTCTAACAGTTCGATGACCTTGCCTTCATTTAAATCGATAATCGCTACCAGACCATCAATAGGGCGAGCATAACCATTATCGACAATATCATCACGCACGAATGCCACGCCACGCATTAAACGTCGGCCACGGTATTTCTCATCATCGCCGAAGTAACCAAATGACCAAGGGTCAATTTGAATAGTTTCAATATCTTTATCGGTTAATCCACGACGCTTAACGGCTTCAATAAAGCCCGGATCGGCCTGGACGATATCCACACAGGTGAAGAACTCTTCCATCATAATGGCCGGTTGTCCGGTGACTTCAGGGTCAATCTGTTCCCAGCGTGTAATGGTGTTGGTATTCAGATCAATCATGGCTTCATGAATGGCACCAGATGCTTTATCCAGTACCACAGCAAATGCACGACGTGAAAACGTTTGGCCTTCCTCGAAGGCTAATACTTCGGCTTTTGAAGGTTCTTCAAGTTGCACATAAGGAAAACGACACTCAGCGCCCAAGCCTTTTTCTCTTCTAAGTAAATCAGAGGCGGTGGCAATCTCTTCTAGCGTTAACGGATCGAGTGGATGGCTTGGCGTAACGCCGGGCGTGGTTTCGGGTTTATAAGATGTTTCTAATGCGTGATTCATGGTGACCTCGTAGTAGTGATTTTCTGCTATCAATACTAGTGAGATCTGAACACGCCAATATCACAAACTGGCAAAATCGACATCCATGTCGGTATTTGGAAAATTCAACTTAGTTAGGTGTTTCTACTCTGGGTTTATTGAACCCTTTAGTCTCCATGCATGACTCAAAAGCTGCCAGGTCAGCTTTACTTGTTTCATGACAGTCTTGTATCGCGGACTTAAGTTTCTCATCCACTGCTTTCGGTGGTGCAGGTATGCTGGGTGGAGGCTGATGGTTAAATCCTTTCTGTTGCATACAGCTATCAAATAGTTCAACACTGCCTTTGGCTGAATCACGACATGACTTCATCGCATTTTCGAGAGCAGCTGGGTCCATTCGGTCTCCAGCAGCATAGCTCACTCCCATCGTGCAAAGAAAAAGTGCAATAAATAAACCTGATTTAAGCTGATTATGCATATTAAATCCTTATCAATAATGAACTAGCGAAGTGGATTTGTTACGACAACATAATTTCCAATACTGTTTCCAGAAACAGGTAAGTACCAGTTTTCACCAACCACGTAATAAGCCTGTCCTTGATACTCAACTTTTTTGGCTGATTTCGGTAACTGGCTAACAATCGTTCCCGGCTCCAAAGCACTTGATGAAGTAGTTGAAGCTGCTTTTTCAACAACGGTATAGGTGCCGGCGGGTGGTGTAGACACATAGACGTATCTGTCACCTTCTTTTCGATAGTAATACATGCCATCTACGACGGCATAAGTCACACCTTCCAGTAATGCCAGTGCTACGCCTTGTGGCAGAGAATAACCAAAATAATAGGGAGGGATTCGTCCAGGACGTTCGTGGTGGTAACCATCATGCACGATGAAATGTGGTCCACGGTCCGGGCCTGGTCCCGGTCCGGCTGGTGGCATGGCATAACTGGATAGTGATACGAATAAAAGTGGGCAAAGCGCAGTAGCTAAAATGAAACGCTTCGTCATATAGGTGTCCTTAATAAAATAAACAGATTTTTGTTCGATGCTAATTATATTGAGCGCCTCTGTTAATGCGGGTTTAGTTAGGTAAAGTTTTATTAGTGTCTGAAGGGCAGTGCTGTGAAGGTAATGCCCCAAAAGTTAACACCGGCAGCACAATCTAAGTGCAAAAGAGACGCTGTTTTCTACTCTTATCAAATATAACAATCTAGCTATTAGCCTCTCAGGTTAATCATGGTAAGGCTTTGAAACATATTGTTATTTATACATACATATTGGCATGTTGTTTGCTCGATTAGTTTTATGTTAATTAATTAAGAGCCAGTCACAGATGACGATGAAGCTAAAGAATTTCAAAACAGTTTGGGGTCATAACGGCACTATAGAAGAAGCGATTATCATGGCGAAAGAGGCCGGATTTTCAGGGCTGGAAGCCCCTGCCAAACATGATGACCCAAGCCATTTTCCTGCTCTTGAAGCGGCTCTCGAAAAACACAATATTGAATGGATTCAGGAAGTCTGCACAGCAGGGTCGTATGTACCAAGACGGCGTGCCAGTGTGGAAGAACATCTCTCCGATCTGGAATCACAAATCATTTTAGGTAAATCACTCAAACCCAAATTTGTGAATGTGATGGGCGGTTGTGATGCCTGGCCTATTCAAACCAGTATCGACTTCTTTAAAGCGGCGATGGACATTGCAGACAAACATGCTGTGTTATGTTCGTTTGAAACACACCGAGGCCGAAGCTTTTACTGCCCATGGAATACCATGGCAATATTAGAACACCTGCCTGATATCAAGATTACCTGTGATTTTAGTCATTGGGTGGTGGTCAGTGAGCGCTTAATGGATAGCGAATGGGATGCCATCGAACTCGTCGCCCAGCATGCTCATCACATTCACAGTCGGGTAGGGTATGACCAGGGGCCACAAGTACCACATCCGGCAGCACCCGAATATCAAGCGGCTTTAGAAAGTCATCAACGTTGCTGGGAAGCTATTTGGACAGCCCAGCGTGCACGTGGCTATTCGGAAACCACCATGACCCCCGAGTTTGGTCCAGATGGTTATTTGCACCATCTGCCATTTACCAATGCCCCCATTGCAGACCTCTGGGAAATTAATAGCTGGATAGGTCATACCGAACAGCAGCATTTTGAAAAATGGAAACAAGCAAATACATTAGCTGAGGTGTCACATGGCTAAAACATTTCAACTTCGTGATCCCGCTGGGGCGAAATACAGTATCGGTGTATTGGCCTATATCACTGTCACCTATTTTGGTGGCTGGGCAGCGATGTTTGCCAATAACTGGATAATCAATGTTCTGGGTATGCTGGCCTGTGCTCACGGCATGATTATCGCGGCTTATCTATTACACGAATGTGGTCATAACGCCTTATTTAAAGACAATAAGGATAATGCCAAATTGGGTAAAGTTCTTAACTGGATTACAGGTAGTTGTTACGGCCGCTTTGAAGATATTCGTTATAAACACATGCGTCATCATGTCGATAACTGTGATCCTGTAGTATGGGATTACCGTAGCTTTTTAAAACGACACCCCATCATGGAAAAGCTCGTCAAAGCAGCGGAATGGGCTTATATTCCAGCCATTGAAATTATGATGCATACCATGCTGGTGTTGGCACCTTGGGCGATTGAATCAAAGCGTGAGCAACGTCGTCGGGTTTTGACGGTGGCATTAATTAGAGGCGCGTTATTGCTAGCGGTGTTGCTGATTAGTGTCAAAGCCTTTGTGTTATACGCCGTTGCTCAGATGGTGTTGTTCACAGTGTTACGCTTTATGGACTGTTATCAGCATAACTACGAAGTCATTTTTAATCTGGATGATCCTGATGCCGTGTTCCCTCATCGTCGGGATTTTGAGTACGAGCAGGCCAATACCTACAGCAACTTATTGTCACACCGTTATCCGTGGCTGAATATGCTGGTGCTGAATTTTTGCTATCACAACGCCCATCATCAGAAACCGATATTGAACTGGTATGAGCTACCGGCTTTACACAAAGAAATGGGTGAAAAAGTCGCACCACAAACACTGACTTTCTGGGAGCAAGCTCGCTCTTACCACAAACATCGTGTCGCTAGAATTTATGCTGAAGAATATGGCGATGATGAAGTCACCACCTCATTAAAAGAGGGTAGAGCAGTCGGTGTGGATGCTCTTAGTTTTCTGACGGCGTTTTAATAAAACCAAAGCCCTTGGTCATTACTGAGGGCTTTGTAATAAACGCACAAACTCGGCCACATAAAATTCGATATTCGCCTCAAGCTGATTAAGCTTGGGATTCACCATCCAGCTTTGTGTTACACCCATCAAATAGCTATACATCGAAATAGCCACCACCTGACTATCCGTGCTGGCCTGACTGTTTGTTTGCTGACGATAGCGATCAACAAAGCCTGAAAAAGTGGTGATAAGTGACAGCGTTAACGCCCGCTCACGTTCCAGTGAAGGCGAAACCGATTCCGTATACTCGGTTTTATTCAGCAAAATCTCAAACGACTGACGGTAATACGTATCCTCAAACAATAAACTCAGCCACTGTCGGGCAAAATTACTGGCTGCCTCAATAGGCTCCTGACTATCATCACACTGAGCAATCAGCTTTTCTAACGGCGCCTGAGAATAGGCCAGTATTTCTTCAAATAACTCTTCTTTATTAGCAAAGTGCCAATAAATCGGCCCACGAGAACAACCCGCCTCATCAGCAATCAACCGTAAAGTCGTGCCACTGTAACCACGCTGACCAAATAACTTTAACGCTGCATCAATCACTTTTTGTCGGGTTTTAGCTGCGTCTTCTTTGCTTCGTTTCATGAGTATTTTTTGGCAGAGAAAATAAGATAGTAGCTTGAGGTTGGGAATGCTTCAAATTTAAAGGTAATCATTTATTGTAAGCATTCGTCATGAAACATCTCTATACGCTGAATGGAGAAATACAATAGAAGAGAGAGTATGTTCACACAGAGATTGAATTTAATGTTTACAAATCACGTATTCGATCTAAAGGGCTTATCACTCCTTGAGCACCTTGTTTTAAAACATGAGTATAAATCTCGGTTGTTTTCACATCGGCATGGCCTAATTGTTGTTGTACCGTTCTAATATCTGCACCAGATTGTAGTAAATGAGTTGCGAATGAATGCCGTAGGGTATGGCTTGTGACTTGTTTCATAATTCCTGCTTCTTGAGCCGCTTGTTTAATGATTTTATTCAAACCACTTTCATCAAAATGATGACGACGAATCTTGTTTGATTGAGGAGCAATTGATAGTTTCGATGCTGGAAAAAGGTATTGCCAACCCAAATCAAAACGGCTTTTTGGATATTTTCGGGCCAGTCCATCCGGCATCCAAACACCATCATATTGCGGATTTGATAGATCAATTTGTAAGAGCCTGTTGACACGTTCTATTTCAGCTTTTAGTGGTACATGTAACTCTTTCGCTAAGGTAACAATACGATTTTTTGCTCCTTTACCATCCCATACATGCAATTGGCTCAAATCAAATTGAACATCCTTCACACGCAAACGTAAAAGCTCCATTCGTCTTAGACCCGATCCGTATAACAACGAAACCATCAACTTCTTCACACCCGATAATTGGGAAATCAAACAACTGATTTCATCAACAGTTAATACGACAGGTAATTTTTTCTTTCGGCTGGATTTTTTGAAGGTTCCCACATAACCGACTTCTTGTTCTAGGAACTTTGTTTTCATGAAGACAATCGCATTTAATGCGATCGCTTGAGTTGAAGCTGAAACATGCCGATTCACTGCTAAATGCGTTAAGAATTGTTCTATATGCCGGTCACCTAATTCTCTAGGATGTTGCTTGCCATTAAAAACTATGAAATATTTAATCCAATATAGATACGTTTTAACTGTTCGACGACTATAGCGTCTAGTCAGCATGAAGGATTCGATTGAACCCAAAAATGGAGATTTTGCCATGCTAATTGCCTCTTCCATGAAACAAATTCATTTCAACGATAACAAAAATTTGGCACTATTTTTCCAACCCAGTTCAAGTTTTTGGCCTCATAATTCCGGGTTGAGAAATTAATTTCTATTCTAGTCAATATGTTATGGTTGCCAAAAAAGAATTATAAGGCCGCCTGTTTAATATTTATTATGAGGCCACTGGCCTCATAAAACACACTGTTAAATGGCAAAGGAAATGTGCAAACCTAAAGCAATAGAAGATATAACCGTCGAAGATTTAAAAGCTCATCGTTGGTGTTTTTACCAAAACGATGAAGAGGGTTTTGATGCGTTTGAACATGTAATCCCAGATAATCACCCTGATTTCTCAGAGCACGTAATTGAACTAGAATTATCTGAGTTTAAATTTGCCAATGGCAAATCTTGTTTTGGGTTTTACGATGGTTCCGAGGATTTTAATATTATCGCTGGCGATCAATGGTATTCTTTTTGGTACGGTATTGCCGAGCCCAACGCTGAAGATTTAGCAAGGTTAAAGTCATTTGTTGTTAGCAATAACTTAGAGCTTCCGGTAGTTGTACAAGCAAAGTGGTCAGGCACATCTAAAACATTCAGTGGCATCCAATATATAAATCCAAATGGCGAAACAATTGAAAAAACCATTTAACAAGCCGCTTAAATTTGTTCTGGCCGCAAAAACCGCGGCCTCCACCGGACTCGCTAACGCTCGCCGTTTAGCGGAGCGTTAAATGCCAAAAGAAATTATGTGCAACTGTAGAGAACAGTCTGAATTAGTGGATATCACAAAAAACCATAGTGGATTCCAAAAACCGTTAAAAGAGGTGGCGGTAGGGAATTGGGTAAAGCTTATGGAATGCCCTGAATGTGGTCAGTTATGGAAAGTAGACGAATGGGATAAGTATCAAACACTATACGCAGTTAAAGTGCCTGCAAAAGAAGACTGGGAAAATTTCGATAGTGTTTCTCTAATAAAAGAAAAAATGATATCAAATCGTGGTGGCTTAACTGAAACTGAGTGCATGTGGGCGGGTTGCAATAAAAAGCAAGTCAAAGGCAGTGCCTACTGCATTAACCATTTATATGAAACTGGCGCACGTGACTAAGGCATTTAACAAGTTGCTCAAGTTCGTTCGCTGCGCTCACTGGGACAGCCAAACCGCTGCGCGCTTTGTCTGCCCCTTAGCAAAACGTTATGCCTTTAGGAGAATTGAGTGTCTTTAACTTGGAATGATCTTACCGTCAGCTTTGAACATTTAGATCGCGTTAAATTGATCGAAGATTGGCAATGGCTTGTGGGTTCATCTCTGCCAATTTTGATAACCTCCGTAGGAGATGCATTCCTTCAAGGCGAGGATGGTGAAATCTACTGGCTCATTACTGGCAGCGCAGAACTCGAAAAAGTCGCCAACTCTTACGAAGAGTTCCAAGGCAAGCTAAATGACAATGAGCTTATTCATGAGTGGTTTTTGGTTCCCGTTGTCTCTCAGCTCAAAGAGCAAGGTGTTCAACTCGAAGAAGGAAAGCTATACGGTTTCAAACAGCTACCTGTCTTGGGTGGTAAATACGAACCAGAAAACTTTGAACTAACAGATATAGAGGTTCATTTTACTATATCCGGCCAAATGAATTTTAAAATCAAAGACCTGCCCGATGGCACTAAAATCAATTTTGAAGTCACAGAGTAAAGGCATAACAAACAGCTCAAGCCGACCTCCACTGCGTTGCTCGTTTTGTGCTTTTTCGCTACGCTCGCACAAAACAATCAACTCCGTTCCGGCGGCTTAGCTGGGCGTTATGTGTCAGGAGCGTAAATGAGTAAGGATGATTTTTCTATCAGTCCAGAAGTATTCGTTCAGGAGTTTATAGGCCTGAAGGAATCTCTCGTTTCCAATTATTTTACTAGCGATTCTGATATATCTCGTATAAGTAAGTTAAAAAATGCAGGCCTAAGTGAAGAGCAGATTAATTTAACGAAATTAATCGTAGACGAGGCCTTAACTGATGCTCTATATACGGTATTACTTGGCCTTGAGGGTAGCGCGTCAATTTGTCAGCATCAAATCATGTACAAACTATTTGATGAGGCGTCAAATGAACTAACTGGCGATATAGAATCCATTGCATGGGGAAAATTCCACGGTGAAAACACATAACAAGTCAATCAACTACGCGCCTTCGGCGCCGGACGCGCTAACGCGCGCCGGTTATTGAGGCGTTAGCCGTAAAAAAGGAAGAACATGATTACCTTATATATACTTGCCATAGTCTCTATTATCGTTGGAACTGCTGCTATTTACATGGCATTTTTAAAAGCATTTCCCGTTAAGTGGCTTTATTATCATTACTTTATTCGCAAGCCCGTAGCGTGGATGATTTTCATTGGAAGTGTATTCTGGGTACTTTGGCAAACCATACAAACGGAGCTATTTCCATCGGATGCACTACTTCCTCTTGCCATAATGGGGTTGGCTATTGTTTTAAGTTACAAAATGCATCAAGAGAGTGCATTTAAAGCAAAAGATTACCCTGATATTGCTGATGATATATCTATTCTTCCTATTAATGAAAATACTGAATTAGCAGTAATTGAATATAATGGGGAAACCAAGGCTTATCCTTTGGATTATGTAATCCATCATCACATAATCAACGACCGATTTGGTAATTGTACTGTTGCTTTAACTTATTGTGCCATGTGTCGCAGTATTATTCCTTTTGATGTAACTGATATTGGTCCTTTGTTTGTTGGATCATTCAAGAATGCAAATATGATTGTGGCAGACCGAAAAACAAAAACATTCTTTCAGCAAGCTACGTTTGAATCCCTCATAGGGAAATTGCATCCACATACATTGACTATGATCCCATTTCAAATTCTGCCATGGGCCGAAATAAAAAAACTAAGTCCTATTCCTCAAGTTGTTAACGTTACCGAGGACGATTTTAAAGAGTTTCAACTACCTGTACCTGGGCTTTGGAAAAAAATCATGGCGAGTGAGACCACTCCAGGTTTAGGCGCGAAAAACCGTGACAAATCTTTTCCTGCACGAACCCGTGTCGTTGGCGTTATTGATCCAGTGGTTAATAATCATGTGGTGTATCTTAAGGACGAGCTGATAAAGAAAGGTATAATCAAAAACGAAGATTTGGGATTCTTTTTAGTTGCAAATAATGATTTCGTAGTTTGTTTTAAGAGTTCTTTAGGTGAGATGTCACTAGATATCAAATTGGGTATTGATAATACACTTACCGACGTATTAAGTGGTTCGGTTTGGAACATTCGAGGCAAGCTCATCAAAGGTGATATGGGAGAAAATTTGCAGCTCGTTGCCATCTCCGATGAGTATTGGTTCTCTTGGAGATTGTTTCATCCGCAAAGCAAATTAATTCGACTGCAATAGTCAAATTTACTCTGGCAATATAGCCGGCTAACAAACCACTGCACTCGGAAATTTTACTCGCTCGAAGGCTCCCCCCATAAAGTAGACACCTATTTTTACAAGAGGTAGGTGAGATATGCCCAAGATATTGAGCGATGAACGAGTTATTGTGTAATCAATAGGGTCAGAGTGTTTGATTTTAAATAAAGGGATTAAATTAATTCGATAGTTATTCAAGCAAGGATTGCTTATGGCACGTTTACCAAGATTGTTTATCAAAGGTTGTCCCCAGCATCTCATTCAACGGGGTAACAATCGTCAAGCTATTTTCTTTTCTGATGAAGATTACACCGTCTATTTAGCTAAACTCAAAGACTTCTCCGAGCAGTATGAAGTAAACGTTCATGCGTATGTCTTGATGACGAATCATGTTCATTTATTAGTTTCGACCGAACACAAGGGTGTCATTAGTAAAATCAAATACTTTGACACTACTGATTGTGTAATAGACCTAGGTATGGAATAGTGTTTTCCGCTTTTCTTACAATCAAAACTTTTATAGGCACACAATGGAATTAGAGTTCTTTTCAGCTTCGTTGATTAACTTAATTATTAATCTTAGCTATTCAATCATCGCGATTGTGGTCAGCGTTTATGCCTTATTCTGGGTTGATAAAAAGTTACTAAAAGAAATAGACATTGAAACAGAACTAAAAAAAGGCAATATTGCTGTCGCTATTTTTGCTTCCTCTATCTTAATGTTCGTTGCCATTGTTATCGCTTTTGGCTTTAAGGGGTGACTTCATTGTTCGCAAAGCTTAAAGCGTTTGCATTTTGGACAAGTTTTCTCATTTTTGTCGTTGCTATCACGAGTTTAAAAGAGAATTCACAAGACAGTGATGTACAGCAAAAAATTGATATTGCGCTACATGACTTTGACGATGAATCAAAAGTATTCTCACCTAAAGGCCAATCTCTTCTTGTTTTACCAACAGGTGAACGATGGTCAGATGATTACATTCAGCAATTATTAAAGCCACTCTACGACAAAAGCGGTGCATTTGCCTTCACCTATAACCACACTAAAACCATTGCCATGTCGGCTCAAGGCGTCAACCGTTCCCAGTTTTTGGTTAATGCCTTTTTAGAAGGATATCAACCCTTTACGGTTGAAAACGTAATGATGCCACTCTATGTGCTGGCCCAAAGAAAAACGTATATGCTTGATTCCTTACAATACAGTGGGCGAGAAGAGGTGTGGCAGTCGAGTCGTGAGGCTTTTTTATTGCCTAGAGGAGACTGTGAAGATCATGCTCTTGCACTTGCTGATTGGTTAATCGAAATGAATGAAGACGCCAGAGTTGTCCTTGGCGATATGGACGGCAATGGTCATGCATGGGTTGTACTCTTCAAAAATGGTAAAGAATATTTATTAGAAGCAACTAGAAAAAATAGACTCGAACGAAATAAACCCTATCCCCTTGCTAAGTTATATCCTGACTATCACCCCACTTTTATGTTTAACCGACATGGGTTTTGGATGAATATTGGCAGTAAATATACGACCGACTACTCTGGGAAACACTGGGAACACACGAGTGAGTATAGCAATGAAGCTATGCGCGGTTTGAATCCGAAAAGTTAACTTCTGTGGAAATCAATAGAGTCAGAATGTTTGATTTAGCTTCATTAAGGGAGCCGTCAGTGCCTGACCCCTTGATTACCCTTTGTTTTCAGGACTGATCGCCGCCGCCGGTGCCGAAGCCTGCCTGTATGGTTTACAGGTATTTGTCTTTAAAGTAGAAGCAAGCTGGCATCCTTTATTATGGGGCTTGGGGCCTTTGATTGGTGTGGTGGTGATTTCAGCCATTGGCCTGTTTGCCAGCAGAAAAGTATCGAGTGTGCCGCCGATGCATTTATTACGGGAAGTGTAGTCAACCACCAGGTAGATTAGCTATTCTGTGAATAAAATATAATAAAAGCCTGTATAGAGTTGGCTAATTAAACACGCCACTTAACACAATAAACAAGAGAAAGAGAGTTGTCCTAATGTCTAAAAACACATTTTCAGCCTTGCTAGTAGAGGATAAGGAGTCTCAAGCAAATCTTACCAAACTGGAAAACGTGGATGCTTTACCGAATCAAGGTGGGGATCTTCTAATTCGCGTTACCCATTCTAGTTTGAATTACAAAGACGGGCTTGCTGTTACTGGGAAAGGCAAAGTGTTGAGGGCGTTTCCTATCGTTCCAGGAATCGATCTGGCTGGTGTAGTTGAAGACGCCGGTGAGAGCACAAAATTCAAAGCGGGTGACCAGGTTTTTGTCACAGGATGGGGTGTGGGTGAGCAGGTTTCCGGTGGTTATGCCGGGTTTGCCAAAGTCAAACCTGAATGGGCAGAGTTAATACCTGAAGGACTCAGTGCCATGCATTGCATGGCTTTAGGTACCGCTGGTTTTACGGCCATGCTGGCGACATTATCGCTTGAAGATCATAAGGTGCTTCCCGACTCTGGACCTGTATTAGTGACAGGTGCCTCTGGTGGGGTGGGGTCCATCGCCATTTCGTTACTAGCCAAACGTCAGTATAACGTCGTCGCATCGACTGGCAGAATCGAAGAACAGGGAGAGTATCTAAAGAGTCTTGGCGCATCTGAGATCATTCATAGAGAGGAATTATCGTCGCCAAGTGGCAGACCTCTGGACTCCGAACGTTGGGCTGGTGCGATTGATTCAGTGGGTGGGGAAACCCTCGCCAGTATTCTTCGTCAAACTCAGTATCGGGGCAGCGTAGCCGCCTGTGGTTTAGCCGGTGGGGCCAGTCTGCCGAGTACCGTGCTGCCATTCATACTGCGTGGTGTGAACCTATTAGGCATTGATTCCGTTATGTGTCCGTCTTGGTTGCGTAAAAGAGCGTGGAGTCGTATGTCAGAAGACATCGATCTGAAGACCTTGGAACAACTGATTCAAGTAATTTCGCTTGATGCGGTTCCCGATGCTGCTCAGCAGATTCTTGCCGGAAAAATTCGTGGCAGAATCGTGGTGGATATGAGCTTGAGCTTGTGAATGTGATGATGCTTTCAATAAACGCTTATACCAGAGACCAACAGGCTGCACGGATTCGCCGCCGTTGGTCTTAGTCTTCAGTGACCAGGATGAACAAAAGCTCACTAGGCAATGATGTCATTTTCTTATTCAGTTCCAGTGTTGATTATTAAGCTGTGACGCTTCGTTTTTAGACATAAATGCTTAAATGCATTTTAGAGCTATCATCGTCAACAAATTTTAATTTGATAGCGCTACACTTATCGCTATTAGTCATCTGCAATAAGTCTATGTTTTGTGCGTAATACAATGGAGGTGTTGATATGCTTAACGAGCAAGCCAGGGCTGTAATTCCTCATCAATTATTGGTATTTAATCTGCTGGTGTTTAATCTGTTATTGCCGATCGGTTCTTTATTAATGGGATTGGAAATATTACTGTTACCAATCGCCATCGTTTGCTCATTATCAGTGATTTTTTATATTTGGTATCGAGCAAAACATGTACATCAAACCCCGCTAATCAATGCACACTGGCATATTGTCTGGAAACGATGTCGTATAGTTTTAATTGCTTACTCTATCTCGATTTCGATAGAGCTGCTCAGTACTCTGATGATATCGTTTCAAAAAGATCCACAACTACGTTCCATCATGATGATCGCCTTCACACGCATTGCCATCGTACCGACTCTCTTGGTGGTGACACCATTACTGATTTCGTCGACGATCGCGATGACCAAAGTGCGGCGAGGAAAGTTGAAAGTAGCCGGTATTACGCCGCAATAAAAAGATAATTTTAGCGTGAGAATCTTAGGATAGAACCTTTATAGCTCTCTTTTAAGTAGTCGGTGTGTTCAGGTTTTATGTAACTACTGATAAAGCCAAATGCGATCATTTCCCGATCCAGTTTGTTTTTTCGGCCCCTGTCGGGATCGACCAGAATAATGTCACAGTGCTGATTCGCATGGTTATTGATGAAGTTGGCCAGCAACAGGACGTGCTCATCTTCATAAAGCAGATCACTACCGATAATTAAATCAAACTTGCCTAAATCACTTTCATCATTGGCCCAGTCCACTTGTTCGAAAGCAATATTCTTCCCACTGTTGAGATCGGTGTTTCGATCAAGAAAATGATTCACTTCAGGGTGGTAGTCAGTCGCGGTGATATCGGCCATGCGTTCATTGAGTAATAAGCTGGATAAGGCCATACCACAGCCAATTTCAAGGATACGTTTATTTTTAATATCGTAATCCAGCATATGATTGGCGAGCACAATGCTGGAAGGCCAGACAACACCAAACAGGGGCCAGGTAGCTGAAGAGATACCCATATCATCCGCTTCACCCTCGGGATCACTAAATTGCTGTTTGTCACGAAGAGTACAAAGGTGAATATCCATGTTACCGACTTCAATTGTCTGGTAACGAACACGAATGGGCTTGGTCATCATTTATCCTGATAAAGCAATGGGAGCTGAGCCAGTTATATGGGATAAATGACAAAACGAGAGTTAGCCAGAATATAGTAATTGTGGATAACTGCAAGTTTCTTATTTTAATTCAGTGATCTAGTCATGATGTTTGTTTTTTGTCAGGGATATTGTGATACATCAATCACTGAGTAGAAATATAAACCGTATAGATAAAAACAAGCCCTATGACGCTTTTCACAGACATGCACAGGGCTTGTATTTAAGTATTAATGTTGTGATTCGATAAGATGGGATTCTGCATATTCCAATGCAAGTTCATAATCAAATTTTGCGCCTGCTTCGATAAGTTGATCTAATTGGGATTTAGCATGTTCTTTATTGACGTGGTCTGAATCTATTACCGCCAGATACGCATACGTGCCCGCGACTTCTTCTGGCGAGTCACTGTTTGTTCCACCATGATCGATTAATTGAACAACGTCTTGAATTGACCGAGCTTCCTTAATTTCAGTTGAAATCATTTCAACCTCCTATTTAATTGGCTGGATGTTCAGTGAAACGCGATAGCGTCTTTGAGTCAAGTCGATGCCTTGTTGTTTTACCTATTTTTACAACAGATATTTTTATCAATGCCTGATGATGTAAGCAAGCAGTCAGAGAAACTGTCCAGAATCAGACTGAAGTGAAGTAGAGGTATGTTTTCAATTTCTTGGTGGTTATCTTCGTCATTTGACGATATGGTTTATGCTCTGTGTAAATCTTTATTGGAAGAATGGTTTGATATGTCTTATTTAGATGATCCAAGAGTGTTGTTTGCTGCGGAACGCACATTATTAGCCTGGAACCGCACCAGTCTTGCCATGATTGCCTTTGGCTTTGTTGTTGAGCGGGCCGGTCTATTAATCGCGGTATTGCAAGGGCATCAGGCACCTCATACAACATCATCAACCTTTATGCTTGGCCTCGCTTTTATCCTACTAGGTGCGGTATGTGCGCTTATATCGTCTTACCAATATGGTGTGGTACTCAAGCAATTAAGTGAAGCTGAAATACCCAAAGGTTATAAAGCACGTTGGGGCATTTTAGCTAATCTGGTTGTAGCCGTGTTGAGTCTGGCTCTGGCAGTATCATTATTTAATGTGGCGAGCTGATGGAACATCTCAGACTTTACGGGCAGACTAAACTTATCGGGCTTATATCGCTGCTGTGTTTATCAAGCGGTCTTTACGCTGAAAATTTATGTCACAAACAGGAAACGGTTTCCTTTAGCTGTCATATCAAGTCTAAAGCAGTTTCAGTCTGTGTCAGCACTGAGGACACATCAATATATCGCTTTGGTAAACCAGAACAGATTGAGCTGGAACTCCACGCGCCTGTGCAATTCAGTTCGACAGCATACAGTGGCGGTGGAGAAGGGCGCTTGCGATTCTCAAATGGGCGCTATGACTATATCGTTTATTCCGGCATCAGCAATGGAGAATGGATTGATGCTGAGGCAGGTGTCAGAGAAAAGCGTGAATTTGCCGGAATTTATGTCGTGAAAGATAAGCAGATGCTGGCTGATCTCAAATGTACGGATTATGAAGATAAACACTATATTCATGACTTACCTGCACATGAACAAGAACCTTTTGTTTATTTCGACTAGCCAATAATTTGGGTCAATAAAAAAGCCCTGCTCAGATGTATGAGCAGGGCTGGTCTTGCATATTTTCAACGGCACAGTGCCGGCTTATAGGCCAAGCTTTTTATGTTCACCCATCATCTCCGGCTCAACTTTGCCATCGGTGAACAGTTTAAATAAACCTTTAATACTCGGATCGGAGATCCATACCTCCGCATCATCCAGCTCAAAACGCATCATGAGCAATGAAGGATCTTCACGACCTTGTTCATACCAGGATGCTGCCATTTTTGACCAGTATTTATCGATCACAGCCTCATCCGTTTCTGGTTTTAATGTACCTCTAATAGAAGCAAACACTTTATGATCTTTACTAACAAAATTGGCTTTGGCTGGGCCGCCTTTCGCTATACGGTTGGTTTTTGTGGTGTAAAACCAGAATTCACTATCGGCGTTTTCATCTAACTGTGCTGTCATGGGCTCACTATGCTGGAGCGTGCTATCCAGCCCAATCATCAGAAATGGGCTGTCACTCATCGCTTCCCACATGGTTTTTCGAATATCTTTACTCATCTGTTATCTCCTTGACAGTTATAAATTCAAATATGGATAAAGCTAACAAAGCATGTGTCTTTGTAGTGTGAAATGACTATTTATCTGATGGGTGTTATTTGATTTCTTCGCTTAAAAAGTCATTCCCTTATGAAGTACCGACTTCAGTAAAGCGGCTTTGTTTCTAAATTCAACAGGAGATAGAGATAGATCAGCTCAAAGTCAGACGATAACCACGGGCAGCTGGACGCTTTTATCTTTGTAAAGCTTTGTAAAAAATAACAGCAAAGCTTGCATTGAGTACGTTTAACTTCAAGTCAGTGAATGGTCATATCTAGCTGACATTAAAGATAAAATAGCTTAACAAGCCGCATCGGTATCCCTCTTCACAGAGAAAAGACGGAATACACCTTATAGTTAGCCAACGAACTATTTACTGGTATGTGCATCAAAATAGTTATCTGGACAACAAAGGAGGAAGTGTATGAATGATTTATTCAGCCCTGTGAAAATGGGCTCAGTGGAACTCAAAAATCGTATTTTTATGGCACCACTCACACGAAACCGAGCTCATGATGATACGGATGTGCCCACCGATCTTGCCATCGAATACTACTCACAACGTGCCAGTGCCGGTCTTATCATTGCTGAAGGTACTCAGATCAGCAAAATGGGCAAAGGTTATATCAAAACCCCTGGTATTTACTCTGATGAACAAGTGGCGAAATGGAAAGAAATCACCGATGCAGTGCATAGCAAAGGTGGAAAGATTTTCCTGCAACTCTGGCATGTTGGTCGAATCAGTTATCACTCTGTTCTGCCAGAAGGTGAGAAGCCGCTTGCTCCTTCAGCGATTCGTGCTCAAGCACAAACCTTTGTAGACGGCCAAATGGTTGATGTGTCAGAGCCACGCGCAATGACAAAAGATGACATTAATAATCTGATTGAAGAATATAAAACAGCTGCACGCAATGCCGACAAAGCCGGTTTTGATGGTGTCGAAATTCACTCCGCCAATGGTTATTTATTAAACCAGTTCATTTGTGATGGCAGTAATCATCGCACTGATAATTACGGTGGTTCAGTTGAAAATCGTATCCGCCTGGTTAATGAAGTGGTCGAAGCCGTGCTTGAAGTTATGGATGCTGGCCGGGTAGGCATAAGATTATCTCCGACTGGTACCTTTAATGATGTTAGTGATAGCGATCCGTTGACAACCTACACCGCACTTATCAAGCACCTCAACCAACACAAACTGGCCTATGTTCATATCGTTGAACGCTTTCCAGGCATTGATGTCAGCAATAAAGACCTACACATCGTTGAGCAACTTATCCAGCAATGGCAGGGCTTTTACATTGCCAATGGCGACTACAATCTTCTGACAGCACACGATGCAGTGAAAAGCCAACGTGCTGACGCAGTAGCCTTTGGCCGTGAATACATTGCCAATCCGGATCTAATGGAACGCCTGAAACTAGGTGCAGCTCTGAATGCGCCCGATCAAAACACCTTTTATGGCGGTGGCGCTGAGGGATACACCGATTATCCCTTCATGGAGGATGCTCGTTAATTTTCAATCTGCAAAAAGATCTATTTTTCTAAATATCAAAGAGGATAAAAAAATGACACAAGCAGAATTGAAAACAACCGCCATTACCCGTCAGACCATTGATACCTATAATCCTGCTACAGAAGAGGTGTACAAAACCTACTATCTGCATACTAAACAGGAAGCAGAAGCCTTAATTGAGCATTCTCACCAGGCTTTTCAAGGTTGGAGAAAAACCTCACTGGAAGAACGAGCCACCATCATCAAAAAAATTGCTGAATTGCTGCGTCGAGACAAAGCCGATTTAGCTCAAATGATGGCAAAACAAATGGGAAAACCCTTGGCACTGGGTGAAGGCGAAGCCGAGCAGTGTGCTGCTATTTGTGAATATACAGCTGAGCATGGCATTGACGCTTTAGCTGATGAAGAGCGTGAAATTTCTACAGGTAAAAAAGGCATTATTACTTATCAGCCTGAAGGTGTGATCTTAGGCATGCAGCCGTGGAATTTCCCACTCTATCAATGTATTCGCTACAGCATTGCTGTGATTATGGCTGGTAATACAACGGTGTTTAAACATGATGAGTCCTGCTTTGAAACAGCAGAGGCCATTCAAAAGATTTATGAAGAAGCGGGTTTACCCAAGGGCGTATTTAGCTGCCTATTTGTTGATGGTGAAACGGCAGATGAGTTGATTGCTCATCCTCATATTCGGGGTGTGACGTTTACTGGCAGTGCCCGTATCGGTCGACTGATTGCCAAAATTTCTGGCGAGCATCTGAAGAAAAATGTACTGGAACTTGGTGGTAGTGATGCGTATATCGTATTACGGGATGCTGATATTGATCTAGCGGTGAAAACCTGTGTTCAGGGGCGAGTCATGAATAGTGGTCAAACCTGTATTGCAGCTAAACGTTTTATTATTGAAGCGCCTGTCTATGATGAGTTCAGAGATAAGTATGTGGCCGCCATGAAGAAGATCACCTTTGGCGATCCGACTAACAGTGAAAATAATATGGGGCCACTGGCTCGTGTCGATCTTCGTGACAAACTGCATCAGCAGGTTCAGGAGTCGGTGATGAAAGGCGCTACTTGTTTATGTGGTGGTGAAATACCGGATCAGAAAGGCGCGTATTACCCAGCCACAGTATTGGAAAATATCCAAGCTGGCAGCCCAGCTTATGACGATGAGTTATTTGGTCCGGTGGCTGCATTATTCAAAGTGGCTGATGAAGCTGAAGCAATTGAACTCGCTAACGCTCACCGATACGGTCTTGGTGGTGGCATATTCTCTAAAGATGAGGAGCGTGCTACCCGTATTGCTCGTGAAGAACTTGACACTGGTATGGTTAACATTAATGGTTACGCGGGTCCCCAAGCCAATATGCCGTTTGGTGGTGTTAAAGAAAGTGGCTATGGCCGTGAACACGGTGGCTTTGGCATGAAAGAATTTGTGAATGCCAAGTCTTTATTCATTTCATAAATAACTTTCGCTATTACTCTGGTTTAATGAATCCCGGGTCAGGCAGAATGCTGGCCAGGGATTTTTTATAACCAAACTTTTGTGCTGAGATTAATGCACGCTGGCAGGCGCTTTTATGTCTGATTTCTGTGGTTTTTGAATTAATAATACCATCGGCAACATGGCAAAGGCCGCGAGTCCTGACAATAGAAATGCATCCTGAAACGCTAACATCGACGCTTGAGCTAACACTTCATTAGCTAATACTTTTGCCCCTTGTCCAGTCGTCGGGGAGAGCCCTAAAGGCGCTAAGTAGGCGCTAACCGCAGGATTGAAAGGCGTAATTTGTTCAGTGAGAATGGCGTAGTGAAGATTCGTTCTACGCGCCAATTGCCAGCCAATAATGGCAATACCGACGGATGAGCCCAGTGACCGCATCACACTGTAGATACCCGAGGCTTCATCTTGTTTTTCTCTAGAAATATTCTGAAAAGCCAGTGTCGACATGGGCACAAAAAACAGACCCATACCTAAACCCGATACCACTCCTGGCCATGATAGTTGCCAGAAACTGACCTCCAGATTTAGATTGGTCAGCATGATATTACCTGCACCAGTCAGAATCAGCCCTACAGCTAATAACATGCGTGGATCAAAGCGATTCACCAGAAATGAGCCCGTCACCACCATGGAAAAACCAGCAGCGATCCCTCGTGGAATAAACAGCTCACCTGATTCCAATACCGGATAATCTAACAAGCCTTGTACAAATAACGGCAAAATAGCTATAGCGCCAAACATCGACACACCAAAGCCGACAATGGCGACATTACCTGCCGCAAAGCTTCTGTCCTTCAGTAAGGAGAAGTCGATGATATTGAGCTTACGACCGATGCCACGAGTGAAGAAAATAATTCCGGTAACGGCCGAGGTGATCGTGGTGATTTGAATCAGATGAGAATCAAACCAGTCATGACTTTCCCCCAAATCCAGCGTCATTTGTAATGCACCAATAGCGGTAACCATGAGTAACAGACCTACCCAGTCGATATCGACATGCTGGGTCTCTTCTTTTTTCAGCTCGCCACTCACCATTAGCAAAGCGATAAAGGCGATTGGCATATTGACGTAAAACACGGCACGCCAAGAAAAGTGCTCAGTTAAAATCGCACCAATGGTGGGGCCGAGTACCGGTGCTACGATGACCCCCAACCCAAAAATGGCCATAGCTTGTCCACGCTTTTCTCTTGGAAAGCTGGTAAACAGAATTGCTTGTGATAACGGGATCAGAAAAGCCCCAAAAAAGCCCTGGCCTAAACGAAAAAATACCAGCATTTCGAAGTTTTGAGCCATGCCTCCCAATGCTGAGAAAAATGCAAAGCCAACAATGGCGGTGATAATTAAACGACGGCGACCAAATTTACGTGATAGCAAACCCGTCAGAGGCATGACAGCAATGGAAGCTACAATGTAACTGGTGACAATCCAGACCGTTTGATCGCTGGTAATGCCAAATGCCGCTTTGATATGAGGCAAAGCCACATTGACGATGGTGGTATCCAATACTTCAAGTACGGCCGTGAGCACCACCGCAAATACGATTAACCATTGAACAGGCTGTTTTTCTGCCTCAGTCATTGGCTTTATCTAAATTCGTGGTATCCACTGTAGCCGTGACACTGGCGCCGGCTCGCAAACGTTGTTGCTGGTCTGGCGAAGGCTGATAGTCTAAATGAATCCGTACTGGAAAGCGCTGAGTAACATGCACCCAGTTTCCGGTAGCATTTTCAGGAGGAAGCAAAGAAAAAATAGCGCCTGAGCCCATGCCCAAACTGGCAACTTTGCCGCTTAATTTCAGATCAGGGTACATATCAACTTCAATGCTGGCGGGCTGACCTGGCTGAATGCGAGAGAGGGCGGTTTCTTTAAAATTGGCAGTGACCCACCAATCATTTTTTTCAACAAGGGAAAATAATGACTGACCTGCTGTAATGACATCACCCGGGCGCAGAGTCAGGTTAGCAATCCAGCCGTCAGCCGGGGCATAGATGACGGCATGACTGAGTGCAATCTGTGCACGTTTTAATGTGGCACGAGCAGCACGCACCGCCGGGTCTTCATCGGTTTTCCCGCCAAGCTGTGTCTGAGCAGTATTTAACGCTGCTCTGGCACTGTCTCTGTCGGCTTTGATTTTATCGAGATTAGCTTGGGTTTTATCTAAGGTGGATTTAGAAATAATCCGGCGTTCATACAAGGTTTGCTGACGTTCAAATTCGAGTTCTGCATCACGTAATGTGGCCTGTACAGCATTGAGATTGGCGATAGCTTCGCTGACATCTGAACCGGCCATCATGTGTTTTTGGATCGTTCTTTCCAGCTCTGAGGTGGCCTCATCAACAGCACTCTGTAAATCACTGTCATCAATTTTAAGAAGCACATCATCAGCTTTAACGTAGGCATTTTCAGTAGCATTAAGCTCAGTCACCCGACCAGACTCTTGTGAGGATACGGTTAATATATTCGCTTCGACATAGGCATCGTCGGTAGAAGGATAGGTTTTCTGATGCTGCCACCACAGGCCAAGTCCAACAATAATCCCTATAAGGCAGATACTCAGTAAGCCTAACTTAGCCCATTTCATGCGGTGTCCTTTTTATTTTTCTATCTGCTATGAGGTCAACAGGGACTTAGTATAGTGAATGGTGTGAGCTTAACCAGTCCTGAACACTTGTTTGTTTTAACAAAAAATATGGATGAAAACCTATTTAGGCAAATAAATTTTGCTAAGGGAATATGGCGCTCATCACATATTTCTCATGAATCTGTGTTTTAACCGATAACTTAAGGTGTATAGTCAAATTCTGGACCTACCCGCATGACAACAAGTGCGGGTAATTTGATGTGATGTAGCATTTAGCGATATGGACACTGCGAATGGCAGAACACAGACAACACTCCCGTCGGTTTAAACTGACGATACGCATCACCGTGGTGATGACCTTTATCATTGCTACCGTGCTCACAGCCTCTGCGGCTTTGCTTTTGCAATATTTTTTCATGCAGCAGATGGCCACGGAAAATGCCACAGAACGATTCAATAATCTGGCAGATAAAACCAGCCAGTTACTCAACACGATTGATAATCAGGCAGTCGAAACCACACGAATTCTTGCCAGCTATCCTGGCCTGGTGAATGGCAATAACGTCAATAAGGATGCCAGAGGCATTTTTTCCTCCCTGATGCTGAATCGCGACATGTTGTATGCGATTTATGTTGGTTTACCGAATGGTGATTTTTATGAAGTCATTAACCTGAATAGTGGTGATGATGTTCGTAAGCAGCTCAAGGCAGAGCCTGAAGATCGTTGGGTGGTGGTGACAATACTTGGTGATGGAGCTCAGCGTAGCCGAACATTTGAATATTATTCCAGCGACTTTCAGCTCAGGTTTAAACGTAGCGAACCGAGTAATTATTTATCTACCATCCGACCCTGGTTCGTGAATGCCGACAAAGAAACGATAAGAAAAACAGACCCGTATTTATTCCATAATATTCAAGCACCCGGCCAGACATATTCCACGCAGCTTGAAAATGGTGCAGTGATAGCGGTTGATATTGCATTGAGTTCCATGTCTGATTATCTAAGTCAGCATGAACTCAGTGATTATGGTCAGGTATTTTTATACCGTTCAACGGGCGAGTTATTAGCTTCTAACTTGCCCAGTAATGAAGCCATTTTGATTCCAGAAACACGTACACCGCTTGATTTAACAGAAGAAGAAAAAGCGCTGATTGCTGAATCGAAACGTTTAACCGTCTCTAATGAACGAGACTGGGCCCCCATTGATTTCTCCAGCTCTGGGCAACCAAAAGGTTATAGCATTGATTATCTTTCCATCATCGCTGATATGACAGGGTTAAAGTTTGACTATATCAATGGCTATTCATGGAGTGAGCTGGTTGCACAGTATGAAGCTGGTCAGATTGATATTTTGCAGTCGGTATTTGATACCGGTCAGTCACTATATTCTGGTCGCTTTACCGACCCTTTTGTAAATTTACCTTATTCATTGGTAACAAAAAGTGGCAATGCGCCCATTACCCACATTCGACAGCTAAATGGTAAAACCGTTGCCATACCAGAGGGCTGGTCAATCATTCAGGTCGTCAAACAGGCTTTCCCTGAAATAACGATTAAAGAAGTCCCTTCAACCCGGGCGGTGTTTGAAGCAGTAAGTGATGGCGAAGCCTTTGCTGGCCTTGATGTAGCTGAAATTCTACATTATGTGGGAGAACGGTTTTTCTATAATGACGTGCAATACTATGATGATATTGATTTCTCGCCGACACCTTTCCCCGGTGCATTAAAAATATTGGTTTCAGATAAAAATCAGGGCTTATTAAGTATTTTTAATAAAGCCATAGCTCATGTGTCAGATGAGCAAAAAATAGCGTTGGCACATAAATGGTTTCTCAGTAAACAGCAGGGTTTATTAAGCGTACCTTACTCACCTCTATTGGATTACGCAGGTCAACAAAGCGATCAACGTCAGTTAAAACAAACCACTCTAAATGGTCAGGATTTTTATGTTTATGTCTCGCCATTTGGCAGTTATGGCGCCAGAAAAGACTACCTTGGGATCGTGATTCCAGTTAAGGCTGTATTGAGCGGTGCACAAGAAAAAGTCACATGGTCTTTATGGATGTCGATTGGTGTGCTGTTGCTGTTACTACCTGCACCCTGGTTATTTGCCTCACCGATTGTGGCACCGATTAAAAAGTTAGCAGAAGAAAATCAGAAAATCCGCGAACGCCAATTCGATAAACTGGATATTCCAGATAGCTTTATTCGTGAAATCGATGAGCTAGGTCATTCCATGGAAGATATGGTGACAGCCATTCGTCAGCACGAAGCAAATCAGGATCGGTTGATGGATTCCTTTATTCAGTTAATTGCTCAAGCCATCGATGACAAATCACATTACACGGCCAGCCATTGTGAACGTGTTCCTGAATTAGCTTTCATGCTGGCAGAGCAGGCTGAATCCTCTCTGGCACCTGCTTTCCGTGATTTTCGTTTCCACTCAAAAGAAGAATGGCGTGAATTCAAAGTCGCTGCCTGGCTACATGATTGCGGCAAGATAACTACACCCGAACACATTGTTGATAAAGGCAGCAAACTCGAAACCATCTACAACCGTATTCATGAAATACGTACCCGTTTTGAAGTCTTATGGCGTGATGCTGAAATCATCTATTGGCAGAAAATGACACAGTCGCCTGAAAACGAAGTGCAGCATCAGGCCGAGCTTGAACAAACCCATCGGCAGCTTAAGGAAGACTTTGCCTTTGTTGCTGAAATGAATGTCGGTGGTGAAGTACTGAGCGAAGACAAAAAAATACGGCTCGACTTTATTGCCCAAACCACATGGCTTCGGCATTTCAGTAATCGACTCGGCTTGTCACCTGCCGATCAGGAACGGATATCACCAGAAGAAGAAAGTCTGCCATGTGAAGAACAGTTATTGTCAGACAAGCCAGAACATATTATTTCCCGTAAGAGTGAGACAACTTATGAGCCTCATCTGGGCATAAAAATGACGGTCCCAGAGTCTCTGTACAACCAAGGTGAGCTATATAACCTCAAGGTCGAACGGGGCACGTTAACCACCGAAGACCGTTTTAAAATTAACGAACATATCATCAGTACCATTCGTATGCTGGACGCCTTACCATTCCCAGAAGAACTTTCCCGTGTGCCTCGTTATGCTTCCACCCATCATGAAAAAATGGATGGCACCGGCTACCCCAGAAAACTCAGTAAAGACCAACTCTCGATACCCGAACGTATCATGGTATTAGCCGATATCTTTGAAGCACTCACCGCTGCAGACAGACCTTACAAAAAAGCCAAAACAGTCAGTGAATCCATTGATATTATGGCTAAAATGGTAGCAGACGAACATATCGATGCAGACGTATTTGCTTTATTCCTGACCACCGAAACTTACAAGGCCTATGCCGAAAAATTCCTGGCACCTGAGCAGATTGATGAAGTGGATGTGGCGCGTTATCTGAAAAAGTAGGTGCTAAGAATTAAGGTTATTTACAGTACTATTTTAATGGTGCTACCTGAGATTTGATTCGATGCAACGAAGGTTCAAAAGTAGCATTTAAATTATTGCCAGAAAAAACAAAATAGGTCAGAGTTAAATCAGTTCCAGAAAAATGGAAGGTTTCATGAATGCTAAATCGTAATATGTTTCGTAACATTGTCGATGGCGCTTTGTTAGAAGATATAAACATGGCGACACATAAAGGATTAGCATTGGGTAATGATAAGTTCAAAGAACACATACTGGCTTTATCTGGATTGTGGCAAACAGAGAGTAAGCGTGTTAAAAAAGTAGGGTGGAGAAAGAAGATTTATAGCAAGTAGAGGTGAGGTTTAATTTTACGCTGACCCTTTTTAAAAGTTGCAGCAGTAAGACAGATAGTAAGGGTATGAAATGAAAAAGATTATTTTTTTAGCTCTTATGACAATGCCGTTACTGTCATTTGCCGGAGCGAGTGAAGCATTATTATCTCTTCTCAAAACACCACCGTCGGAAAGAATTCAACCATCTTCTGAAAAACTCAACGCAATAGAGACACTTAAAAGGCTGGGCATTATCAACTCAGAGCCGGATATTATTGCTGATTACAATCACATTTACATGGCAAACAAGCAGGTGCCGATATTAGGTGGGGTACTCTTGGCTTTAGATGATGAATATCTTGATAGTTATGTTGGCTGTTGTGTTAATCCGGGTATTGCACTGGTTCTTGATGTAGGAAAGAAAAACGCTGACGTTTTAGCGCTAATGGAATTTGCAAAAGAAAACGCTTGCTCGGTTACACCTTACGAGCAGGCCTCTATGGCTAATGAATTAGAGGAGTCACTATTGGACACTTCTAATAAAGAAGAAATCGTGGTGCTTTCTTGTAAATTACATGATGAAGCTAATACTCAGATAGAGTGAACAGTGGGCTATGAGGTGACGCATATCTGTTTTTTTTATCTTAGGCAGGGAACAATAAAAGAAAAAACGGTTTTCAATCTAAATTTATTGATAGACAAACCGGTATTAGAAAAAGAAAATCAAAGCTTTAGATTTGCTGTACTTCCGTGATATGTTCTGGCTAATGAGAATTTCTGGAGCTGAGTCTTCAACTAGACGGGTGGGCCGCGAAGTTAAGCTTTAGTAAGAAGGATAGGAAAGTGCGAAATATCAGCATCAGCTTGATTGTCCGCCTAATATTCAACTATGCCAATATCTAATAACACGTTGTTATTATCGCCCCTGCACACAGGCATACTGACATTTATCATTTCCCTGATATTCACACTCTCGTTAGCATGGTACCTGGAAACTGACTATGTCGATGACTTAGAAACACAAGCACTCACCGATGCGACAAACTATACCTATCAACTTGAGTCATCGATTATCCATGAGGCATCCATCGCTTATACGCTGGCTACCTTAGTTAATTTAGATAACAGAGCTATTAACAATTTTGATGATGTTGTTGGGACCATACTGCCTTCTTATCCTTATATCACCGATATCCTCATTGTTTCTGATGGAATTGTTCGTCAATTTTATTCAACAAGTGATGAAGCGAATTTGCAAAATAAAATTCGATCCATACCCGCTGGCTTTGGCTATATATCTAAAAGATTAACCATTACCGGACCTTTTCCATTTAAGAATAATAAGCTCAAATTAGCTGCTCGCTTGCCTGTTTATATCGGTAATAGTGCTGATGCAAAAAGAACACATTGGGGCTATGTCGAAGTGGGTATATCGCTTACCGACATTCTTGAAGCACAGCCACTTGAATCCATTACGGCATCAAAGTACCACTATGAACTATGGCGGCAAGCCAATGGACAAGATAATGCACAAATGATTTATGCCTCATCGACAGCAGCACTCAATGATGCGCTTGAATATCCAGTCAGATTATCAATGGATGAATGGCGGCTCGGCTTGATGCCTGTTGATGGTTGGCATGATTGGTCATTAACGGCCTTACATTTAACTATTGCTGTTTTAGTGAGTTCTCTATTGGCTTATCTGGCGGCCTCATTACATGTTATGCGTCGACAAGACGTGAGTCTGCAAGCCAAGCTGGCCGAAGGCAACGCTCAAATAGATATGACGCAAATGCAGCTTGAAGCCACGTTTGATGCCATTCCTGATCCTCTCTGGCTAAAAGATGTCAATGGTGTCTATATTAATTGTAATCATCGGTTTGAAGAGCTTTATGGTGATGAAAAAAATAACATCATTGGTCGTACAGACTACGATTATGTTTCTCAAGAAACAGCCGATGCTTTTCGTCATCATGATCTGAATGCAATAGAAGCAGGCATAACTCTTACCAATCAAGAATGGCTAACATTTGCTCATGATGATTATCGGGGATTGTTTGAAACGGTAAATACGCCATTACGTGATCACGGCGGAAACATTGTTGGTGTCATAGGCATCGCTCGTGATATTAGCGAGCACTATAAACACCTAGAAAAAATACAAGAAAGTGAGATGCGTCTTCAAATCACGCTTGAGTCGACCAAAATTGGTATTTGGGAATGGGATGTTACTGGTGATACCTGGTTTGCCTCACCAACTTACCACACCATTTTGGGATATCCGCCAGTGCAAGGCTTAGGCGATCGAGAAAAAGAACTCGCAAAAGTTCATCCAGATGATCGAGAGATGATCAAAGGAAAAATCGGCAGCATTCTTGACCGATCTGAAACCAACTATTATTACGAAGCACGTTTACGTCATGCTGATGGTCATTATCGCTGGGTCGGGGTTCGTGGCAAGGCGGTTGAGTTTGATGAATCAGGTAAGCCCAATCGTATTGTGGGTGTTCGTATGGATATTGATGAACGACGCAAGGCCGAAGAGCAGATGAATTGGCTAGCCCACAATGATGCCTTGACGGGATTACCTAATCGTATTTCCCTAAAAAAACAATTAACAGCCGCACTGAATGCAGCAAAAGAAACAGGCGTTCAACTAGCCGTTCTATTTATTGACCTTGATAACTTTAAAAACATTAATGATGCGCTCGGCCACAGTGTCGGTGATGCGTTATTACAAATGCTTGCTCAACGCATGCAAGAAGCGCTTGAAGAAGATGCCATCGTTTCTCGACAAGGGGGCGATGAGTTTATCGCTGTGTTGCCACATACCGATACAGAACAGGCAAAGATCAGAGCAATAGCATTGATTGATTTGTTCTCAAAACCGTGTGCAATAGAACACTATGAACTAATCGTAACGCCTTCTATCGGTATTAGTTTATTTCCAGATGATGGTGACGACCATGACACGCTGCTTAAATGTTCAGATCTCGCCATGTACAGCGCTAAAAACGAAGGCCGCAATAATTTTCAATTTTACTCACAACATTTACAAGCCAATGTTGAACGCACAACAGCTATTGAAGCGGCTCTGCGTCGTGCTATTGAGCAAAATGAACTTAGACTGGTTTATCAACCTCAAGTTGAGTTGAGAAGTAACCATATCACGGGTGTTGAAGCATTATTACGCTGGCAGCACCCCTCGCTGGGTTATATTTCGCCTGTAGAGTTTATTCCTATTGCGGAAGATTCTGGACAAATTATTGCGATTGGTGAGTGGGTTCTTCGAACAGCTGCAAAACAAATGAGGCAATGGCTGGATAACGGTATGCCACACTCTGTCATCGCCGTTAATTTATCGGCGTTACAATTCCGTCATCCAAATTTATTATCCCAAATCACCAAGATTCTGGATGAAGAAGGTTTACCTCCTTATTATTTGGAACTGGAACTGACAGAACGCGTGGCAATGGATAAACCCGAAGAAGCGATTGCCATTATGCAAACGTTGAATAAAAAAGGGATTCGCTTATCTATTGATGATTTTGGTACGGGCTACTCTTCTCTGAGTTATTTAAAACGCTTTCCTATTTCAAAACTTAAAATCGACCGTTCTTTTGTTAGTCATGTCCAAGAAGATAGTGATGACAGAGCCATTGTTTCGACCATTATTGATCTTGCGAACAACCTTGGATTAATGACTATTGCTGAGGGTGTGGAGAATGAACAACAGCTGGAATTTCTTCGTATGCAAGGCTGTAATGAAGTGCAAGGCTATTTTTTTAGTCCGCCAACGACTGCAGAAGAAATCGAGAGAATGACAAGTTGGAGCGAAAATGTATAAGGTATTTTGCAACTACAGCATTAAACGGATTTAAACTTCTTCCTCTAATATAGAGAAACTCTGAATATTATTGAAAAGAGTCTTGAGTCAATCTTATACAAAACCGCTCTTGGCAGTATCTACAGCTGAGCTAATAAGCGCGATATGCTCATACAACTACCAATCAAATATAGACTGAAATACATGAAACAAAGAGTTGCTTTAGTGACAGGATCAACCTCAGGAATTGGTAAGGCGATTGCTATTCGACTTGCGTCGGAAGGCTTTACCGTCGTTTTCCATTCGCGTTCATCGGTAGATGTCGGTCAACAATTAGCATCACAGTACGAAGATGCTGCTTATTTTCAAGCCGACCTATCCAATCAGGATGATGCAAAAAGTCTTATTGAACAAATTGCATCCAAATACGGACGTTTAGATGTATTGGTCAATAACGCCGCATTAACGGAGGTGATAGACCATTCAAATCTTAAGGCGGCTACACCTGAAATATGGCGAATGCTACATGAGGTGAATGTTATTTCTCCATGGACATTGATTTCCGAAGCGGAAGCTATGTTGAAAAAAGCTTCTAATGACGGCATTACTAGCTGCATTCTCAATATAAGTTCTCATGCAGGTGTACGGCCCAAAGGAGCATCAATTCCTTACTCAGTTACTAAGGCTGCTCTCAACCATATGACAAAACTCTTGGCGTTGAATTTAGGGCCTGATATCAGAGTCAATGCTATCGCTCCAGGTTTAGTTCATACTCCTATGAGTAAAGACTGGGCAGCGGCTCGCGAACTTTGGGCAACCAAAGCGCCTATGAAACGAGGGGCGGAGCCAGAAGAGATTGCCTATGTCGCAAGTATGTTAATCAATAGTTCCTATTTAACGGGTGAAATAGTGCTTTCTGATGGCGGGCTTAATTTAACGTAAAGAAAACACCTAAAAAGTGTAGCTGTTCGCATTGGCGGCGGATGCTCATACCATGCAGCATGTCTTGGTCGCTCTCACTTATCCTAAATTTTGGCGTTATAAAACAAAGGGGTTTTCACAATGATTAAGCAAGTTGGCAATACTAAAATTAAAGAACGGCATAAACTCACATGTCATTGTGGCGCAGTTGAATTATTACTTCATCTGCCCGATGGGATTGTGAATCCAAGACGATGTAATTGTTCATTGTGCAGAAGAAAGGGCGCCATTGTTGCCACGGTGGCACTGGATGGGCTAGAGATTATTAAAGGGGCAGATATGCTCAAGCTCTATCAATTTAATACGATGGTAGCGAAACATTATTTCTGTTCAAACTGCGGTATTTATACACATCACAACCCTCGTTCTAACCCTTTAGAATATGGTTATAACGTAGGTTGCCTGGAAGACGTGAATCCTTTTGAACTGGGCGTAGTGCCCACATCAGATGGTATACATCACCCCTTAGATACATAGTTTCATCCCAATACAATCAATGCGTACAGAGTGTTTGATTATGAACACTAAAATTCATAACACTTGTTGAAAAAGAACGGCATAATATTGCAGGCTTGTATCTGGTCCAGGCCCTGACTCTCAAGTCATTTCGCATTTAATCATTGGAACATCGAATGAAACGCATTGGATGGTTGCTTTGCATCTTATATAGTTCGAGCGCATTTTCTGCAGGCGAAGTCGAAATCCCTTTACTGGCTGAAACAACTCATCTTCAGTCCGCGATAAGTCGCGTTCTTGAATTTGATGAGAATGGCAAAGCGACACTTGGCGAAGATCCATGCAACCGGGTTGATTTATCCGATATGAAAGTGGCGACAGCTGATACCCAATTATCGGTCGACATGGCAGTGGCGGCAACGACCGGCGTTCGTGTGTTTGGCACTTGCCGAGGGCTAACGCCGTGGCAGGGCCGTCTGGCATTGAAACTGACACCACAGGTCACGACATCAGGTCTGGCGATAGAGTTTGTGCCTGCTGCGATTGAATTATCTCGTCCAGATAATAGCCCTGGCATTTTAAGTAAACCTGTGCAGTTGATTGCCGATGCACTGGTGTTGCCACGAATGAAAAGAGTGAAAATTGATCTTGCCGGGCCACTAAACGAACTTGATGGACTGATTGAGCAATTGTTGGGGCCAAATAGCACGCAGGGGATTGAACAATCCTTGGTTCAGCGAACTCATATTGCTCGCCTGCAAACAGAAGAAGATGGCGTTAGAGCCTGGTTGGCTTTTCAGGTTCGTGCTTCTGAACCGAGCATTGAAAAGCCCGAACCCGTTCTGGATGTTAACGAAGCGGCACAATGGCAAACGCTTGAAGATGAATTTGACGGTTTTCTAACCACCATTATTTCAACACTGGCCGAGTCAACTAATTCTCATGATTTACGAATGGAATTACTTGCCATCTTGCTCGATGCGAGATACGCCATTGCCGAGGCGCTGACGGTTGATAATCCTGATTCTGATCCCGTTCGAGAGCTGTTCCTGACGACATGGGAACGTTTACGCCCATTGATGAACGAATTGGAAGGCCTGGAGACACCTGGTCTGGAAGTGGATTATAGGCTTGCTGCGTTTATTGCTGGTGGTGATGCGCTGCGAGCGCTTGATGCTCTCGGGCCTGAATATGGTTTAGAAATCACTCGGGATGGACTGCGTAGACTTGCCCGCTTGCTACTAGCTGGAACAGCGCCTCCGACGTTTACGCCATTGCCTTTGGAAGTCGATGAAGACTTTCGTGACTTGTTTGGATTTGATACTGGAAAGAAGTCTGTATCCCCATCAACTGAGTTATCACAACGTATTATTGATAGTTTTGGCATGTTAGGGGGATGGTTGTTACCTGCTGCCTATGCGGCAACGATGTCACCCGCCGAGGCACTAAAGGGCCTGGTACCACAACGCGATAATCTTAATGACTATCTTGATCTGGTTGCCAGCTTGCTTCAGGAGCAGTCCAGCGCATGGCTAGCTCAGAATAAAAAGATGCCAGCTAGATTAGCTGACAGGCTTGATCCCCTGGTTCGGGCCACTGCTTGGAAAGAGTCCTGCTGGCGCCAGTTTGCCGGTTCGAGTAAAGATCCTCAGGTGTTACGGTCAGCGGTGGGGGCCGTGGGCATGATGCAGATTAATGGTCGGGTGTGGCGTAAAGTCTACGATCTTGATCGCCTGGTTGATGAAGTTGACTACAATGTAAACGCAGGCATCGATATTCTGACGCATTATATGATTGATTATGCGATACGCCGTGGTGAGCACGAGCAGCCCGGCGGCGATGATAATTTGATAAAAGCAAGCTACGCGGCATATAACGGCGGACCAGGACAGCTGGCGCGTTACCGTCGTGATGATACACCAGCAAGATTAAAATCCATCGATAATACATTCTGGAGCTACTACACAAGCTTCAATTCAGGTCAATTACCTGATGTTTCTACCTGCTATGTGGTTGGTAATTAACTAGCAATTAGCCTGCTAAAAAAAGCTGATCAGCCATACATTTCCATGTAACTATCTTAACTGTCTCAATATAGAATAAAGCGTGTTTTTGACGTTCACTTTTGGTGGGCAAGAATTAAAACACGACAGGAATGATATCCAGCAAATCACAAGACTAACCTTGTTTGATTTAGATTGATTACCTCAGAAGTATTATGTTCGGATGAGTGCATAAGCACCCATCCGAACTCGCTGTAGTGAACTAATTATCTGACGGGATTTTGTATCTTGATAACCAATGAGCATAAGGGGCTGGTAAGACCCAAGCGGGTTGATCTTTACCCAGCTCTTTGGCCGCCTGATATGGCCAATTTGGGTTTTCCAGATGGGCTCTCCCTATCATGGCTAAATCCAATTGCTCGTTTCGAACAGCTTGATCCGCCAGTTTAGGTGTGCCAAAGCCCCAGGCTGCTGAAACAGGTATTTCAGCTTCATTCCTGACTCGTTGAGCAATTGGTGCCATAAATGCCGGACCCCACGGTATATTGGTGTCTGGAATAGTAAACCCAACGCTGACACTTAACATATCGAGTCCGAGCTGACGCCATTCTTTGACTAATTCAATGGATTGACTCAGTGTTTCCTCATCTTTTCCATCAAACTCAATCACACCAAAGCGAGCGGTTAACGGCAAGTTTTCAGGCCAGACCTCTCTCACGGCTGACAGTGTCTCACGAGAGAAGCGTGCTCGATTTTCATAGCTTCCTCCATATTCATCTGTACGTAAATTTGAATGTGAAGAAGTAAAACTTTGTGCCAGATAGCCATGGGCAAAATGCAGCTCTAGCCACTCAAATCCAGCTTCATAAGCACGACGAGCAGATTGAACAAAGTCATGCTGAACGCGCTTGATTTCATCAATGCTCATTTCTTTGGGGACACGAGGAAGCTCCGCACCAAATTCAATAGCCGATGGCGCAATTGTTTGCCAGGCACGTGAATCATTTTCAGGGATATGATCATCACCCTCCCAAGGCACATTAGCACTTGCTTTACGGCCGGCATGAGCAATTTGAATGCCGGGCGTGGCACCTGCTGATTTGATGAGTTCGGCTATCTCACGAAGTTGCTCTGCTTGCTCATCATTCCAAAGACCCAAACAGTGAGGCGTGATTCGACCTTCAGGTGACACAGCAGTGGCTTCAACAATCACCAGACCACTTCCACCTCGGGCTAGGGTTGCATAATGCGCTTTATGCCAGTCATTAACTAAGCCATCATCGGCCATGTACTGACACATTGGCGGGATCGCAATTCGATTTTTTAAGCTGATATCTTTTAATTTAAATGATGAAAATAAGTCTGCCATGATGAGTTTACCTTTAATGGAAAAAAACTTGGTTCCGTTGTTCCAATATATTCGAACTATAGAATTAGATCAAGCAATATGCTAAATTTCTGTTATGAGAAAAATTAAACAACCCACCATAGAGCAGGTCGAATTGACCGATATTATGTATGCTCTTGCTGATCCGACACGGTTGGAAATTGTCACGCGTCTTGCGAACGCGGGAAGGCAGCTAACCTGTGGTGAACTTGACCTTAATCGACCTAAATCCAGTATGTCTCATCACTTTAAGATCTTGCGTAGTGCTGGACTCGTTGAAACCGAGGTTAACGGTACTGAACATATGAACTCGCTACGTATGGAAGAGATTGAGCAAAAGTTTCCGGGTGTATTGAGTTCTATACTCAAAACATTGCAAGATAATTCGGACACGGTGACATCGTTACAGAAATGACTGTCGATTAATCTGCATTGTGTTGACACAAAAAAGCCCCGCTGAAATCGGCAGGGCTTTTTTGTTTTCTATTTTAGCGAGATCAGCATTTAGCTATACTAATGCTTACCTCCAGCAAATTCCTCAATGGCTTTGCTACAAAAAGCATCTAAATCATCTGGTTTTCTGCTGGTCACTAAACCTTGATCGACCACAACCTCTTCATTTATCCAGTTGCCTCCGGCGTTTTGAATGTCGGTTTTCAGACTAGGCCACGAGGTAAGCCTTTTTCCTTTGAGGATGTCAGCTTCCACCAGTGTCCAGGGAGCATGACAAATTGCGGCAACAGGCTTGTGTTGGGTAAAAAATGCACGGACAAAATCGACAGCATTTGAATCCGTGCGAAGCGCATCCGGATTGGCTACTCCGCCGGGGAGTACTAGACCATCATAGTCACTAGCAGATACATCTGAGATGGCTTTGTCCACGGCAAATGCATCCGCTTTATCGAGGTGATTATAGCCTTGGACTTTTCCTTCTTCGAGCGCGACGAGTTCTGTGTCTGCACCAGCAAGCTTGATTTGCTCCCAAGGGGTGGTCAGCTCCACTTGTTCAAATCCATCGGTTACCAGAAACGCAATTTTTTTGCCTTGCAGGGTAGTTGTTGAGTTTTGCATTGGCTTGTCCTCCTTATTTAGCTGAGTGCTAAATTTCTTAAAAGTTCATTCGTTCAAACTCTTTTTTCAGATTAAATGCCATAGCGATTTTAAAATCGATGTAGGTATTTTCCCGTCTTAGTTCAGGGTGATCCATTAATCTCACTTAATGAATTTTCTTGGCGCATAATGCTTTAAGTCAACCGGATGACACAGGCTGAATTCGGGAACTCTAACTATATATAAGAGAGCTTTTCATCACCGTTTATTTATATTGATGTGTCTAGTATGTAAAGTGGTAATGAAAGAAAATCAAAAGCTCCGTTCAAAAGCGCTTTCCACTTATGCTCGATGCAGAGCCGAGCAAATAGCGTCTTATTCTGTTCTGCGATCACCTGGAGCAAATTTATGAACCTCACTCTCAAGAATAAACGCGTGCTTGTTACCGGCGGTAGCCGAGGGATTGGCGCGGCTATTGTCAAACGACTTGCAAACGAAGGCGCTGATGTCGCCTTTACGTACAGTAGTTCACCTGACAAGGCCAATGATGTTGTTAATGCAGTTCAATTGCTTGGACGAAAAGCGGTTGCTATTCAGGCTGACAGTGCTGATGCCAGTGCAGTGGTTTCTGCTGTTGAGCGAACGGTGAGTGAGTTAGGGGGGATTGATATTCTCGTGAACAGTGCAGGTGTTTTAGCGATGGGGCCTATTGATACGCTTGCACTGACAGATTTTGATAAGACCATTGCTGTGAATCTTAGAGCAGTGTTTGTGGCAACTCAGGCTGCAGTGAAGTATATGGGGGAGGGGGGGCGTATTATTAATATCGGTAGTTGTAATGCAGAAAGAATGCCTTTTCAGGGAGGCAGTATTTATGCAATGAGCAAGTCTGCGCTCCAGGGATTGGTTCAAGGGTTAGCGCGAGATCTTGGACCCCGAGGCATTACAATTAATAATGTCCAACCTGGTCCGATTGATACGGATATGAACCCTGATAATTCTGAGTTCGCAGATATGCTCAAACAGCAGTTCATTGCTATGCCTCGCTATGGCACAGTTGATGAAGTCGCTGCTATGGTCGCTTACCTTGCAGGACCAGAGGCCTCATATGTTACTGGAGCAAGTCTGACAATCGATGGTGGCTTTAATGCCTAACAATATAGTTAACCACGGTTTATAAACTGTTCATCGCCGAGGGGCATCCTTCGGCGATGAACAATAAAACGCACGGATAATAGCTATTTATTTGCTGACTTTAAACTAAGTCGAATAAGGGCTTTGATTTTGCTTACTCATCACCAATAACTTCACGAATACGTTGAGCGATATAGCCTACGTGTGTTTCCAGTGCGAAGTGACCAGTATCCAGTAACTCGACCACGGCATTGGGATTATCTCGCTTATAAGCCTCTGCACCAGGTGGGATAAAGAAAGGATCGTGTTTACCCCAGATAATCAGTGATGGAATTTGAGTGTCTCGGAAGAACTGCTGAAACTTGGGATAGATTTTCAGGTTATTTTGATAGTCAAGAAACAGGTCTAACTGAATCTCTTTATTGCCTTCACGTTCAAATAAAAATGTATCCAGATAATAGGCTTCCGGTGCTAACAACTCCTCATTTTCTACCCCATGAGCATATTGCCAGCGCGTACCTTCCAGATTAAGAATAGCATCATGAACCACCTGACGATTTTCAGCATTTGGTTCAGCCCAATATGCTTGAACAGGTGCCCAGGCATCACCTAGACCTTCCAGGTAAGCATTACCATTTTGTGAGATAAAGCCGGTTACACGTTCCGGATAAGCTAATGCCAAACGCAAGCCTGCCGGTGCACCATAGTCAAATACGTACATGGCGTATTTATCCAGCTTCAGCGTATCAACGAATTTCACCAATGTGTCGCCCAAACTATCAAAGTTATAAGTGTAGTGTTGAGTAGCAGGCACTTCAGTGAAGCCAAAGCCAGGTAAGTCAGGCGCAATAATATGAAACTTATCAGCTAATAAGGGGATGAGTTCACGGAATTGATGTGATGAACTTGGAAAACCATGAAGCAATAAGAGTGTGGGTAATTTGTCATCACCAGCTTCACGGTAAAAAACACGTACGCCATCAGTATCGACAAATTTGTAATGAATTGGGTGGTGTGTATTTTGAGTCATCATTTTTCCTTTGTAACTAATAAAAAGTATTTTTACAGGTTACCTGTGTGGTGCAGTATGAATATTAAAAAGTAACTAGTCAATCATTATTTAACTGGTTACAATGTTGCTAAGGTATAAGAGGGTATGAAATGACTGATTTAGCTGGAATAACGAAAGAACCTATTGTGGTTGCTGACCACCTTGCATTGGATATATTGAACACGGTGGCAATCGTGAATAAGCAGCAGGTTGATTTTTGGCAAACGGACGAAGATATTATTTATTGGCTGAAGACAGTAGCAGGCATTAGGCTGGGATCTTATCAATCGTTTAAACAAGGCGAGCTACTTGAGACCGCCAGAGAGTTAAGAGAAGTCATTCGCAAGCTGGTGGTAAAAAAGAAAACGGATTCGCTAAACAGTATTAAGCCCTTAGAACCCTTTCTTGATGCATCGCTGAGTTGGATCAGTCTGCAAAAAAATGCAGAAGGACAATGGCAGCAACACCGTTGTTACAAGCAGGATACTGTCAAACAAGTTTTCGGTCCTATAACAGAAGCGGCTGCTGCACTTTTAGCAGAAGTAGATTTTAATCTGGTCAGAGTCTGTGAACACGAGGAGTGCATACTATGGTTCTTAGATCGCACTAAAACACATAAAAGACGGTGGTGCAGTATGGCGCTTTGTGGCAATAGACATAAAGTGGCTAAACACAGAAAGCAAAAAGCCGAATAAATTTTACTATCATACCTGGCAGAGCCCTCGTAACTCATACGGTTACAAGAGACTTTTGTCAGTTATTCTCTCCCATATTTCAAAATTCCACTTTTTTCAAAAAATCATACTTTTGGCTGATATCTACTGATGCCGCATTTCTGTATGCTCTCAGCATTAGTGGATGGCCAAGATGCTATTAATCATTGACGTAAAGCTTCAGAACTCCAGCATAAATAAATTGGCTGGGTTCACAAGTAAATGGAATACGACTTATAAAGAAATACCTTCAACCTTTTTATTCATATCTACTCTCTTGCTGTAGAAGTTCACTAATTCTAATACAGCTTCACATTAATCAACTATCAACAACTCGGGTGCAGGTGCACTCATAGTGTATGAATGCCATACGCCCTTCATGGCGTAGCTAAATCATCAAACAGATACGCTCTATGACAAACAAGTTACTCTGCACGAGCGAGGCGGCTATGTTTCTAAAATGACTAGAAAAAGACAACATCATATGAAATCTCAGGACCAGACAGAGAAGAGACTCTTTTGTGCAAAACTAAAACCCCTGGTTACAGCGATGTTGCCATTGATGGTTTTTGGTATGGCTAAGCAGCTTGAAGCTGCCACTGTTAGCAACAACGCTGATACCGGTGCAGGCTCTTTTCGTGAGGCGACCGCCGCAGGTGGTGATATTGAATTCACCTTTAGCGGGACCCAGACCATTACACTCACATCTGGCACCGTTGATATCACAGGCAGCAACCCAAGTTTCATTCTACGTAACGTCTCTGAGCTAATGATAACCGGCGATGACCTTAATCTTATCGGTTCGGGCAGTCTAGCGGTCTATGGTAGCTCCGGCACCCGTAACTTAACCATTGGTTCGAATATAATCGGCACACAAGATTTATTCTTAGGCTCAGCCGTTGGTGATCAGACCGTCACCTTTACAGGAAACAACGACAGCTATACCGGCAAAATCACTGTCAGCATGTTCGATACACTTCAGATCGGTAATGGTGGTACATCAGGCACGCTAGGTAGTGGGAATGTGACCAACAACAGCGCTCTGGTCTTTAACCGCTCCGATGACTCTAGCTATACCGGCGTCATTAGCGGTACCGGAACAGTCACCAAAGACGGCGCAGGCACGCTAATCCTGTCTGGAAATAATACCTACAGTGGCATCACAACTATTTCTGATGGCACATTACAGGTTGGTAATGGCGGTACATCCGGCACGCTAGGTACTGGGGATGTGACCAACAACAGCGCTCTGATCTTTAACCGCTCCGATGACTCAAGTTATGCCGGAGTGATCAGCGGCACCGGTGCTGTGACTAAAAACGGCACCGGCAACTTCAATCTTAACGGTATCAACACCTACATCGGCGCGACTATCGTCAACGCAGGCATCCTGTCAGTCAATGGCTCAATCAGTAGTTCAACTACTACCGTGAACAGCGGCGGAACGTTAGGTGGTACTGGCACAGTGGGTGATGTCTTTATCAATGGCGGTACCTTTGCTCCCGGTAATTCCATCGGTACTATCAATGTGTCGGGTAATTTGGATTTTACAGGGGGGGGTAATTACGATGTTGAAGTCGATGCCGCGGGGAATAGCGATAAAATCGTTGCGACAGGGAATGCAACATTAACTAGTGGTATTGTCAATGTGAAAGCGGCACCAGGCACCTATTCGTATGCCACAGACTATACTATTCTCACCGCCACCGGCGGACTGGGTGGTACAACCTTTGATAGTGTGAATGCCAATCTGGCCTTTTTAACGCCGACCTTGAGTTATGATGCGAATAATGTGTTTCTCAAGCTGACTCGCAATAGTGCTAACTTTAGTGATGTGGCCAGCACGCATAACCAACGAGCAGTGGCAATGGCTATTGATGACAACACTAGCCAGCTAAGTGATTTAGTTAGTCAGATCACGCCTTTATCCAGTTTAGCGGCAAGACAAGCCTTTGATAGTTTGAGTGGTGTTCAGCACAGCAATAACCAACTGATCACCCGTTCCGTAACTTCACAATTTAATCAATTATTACTCAATCATGGTAGTCAAAGCGCGTCTGGTTCACTGGCTTTTAATGCCCAGTCGCCTAATGCAACAGGTTATAACTCAGGTTCAGCATCCCAACTGGTTGAAGCTCGTGGCTGGTGGACACAGGGCTTTGGAAGTTTTAATAAGATTGACGATACCAACAATGCTCGCGGTGCTGATTATCAAACCACTGGCTTGGCCATGGGGTTCGATGTCGATTGGAATGAGTTAGTGATAGGTGTTGCAGGCAGTTATGCCCGCACGGATGTGGATCCTTATTCAGGTAACAGCACTATTGATTCCTACCAAGCCGCCACCTATGGTAGCTGGCAACAGGATAATCGTTACGTTAATGCTAGTGTTGGGCTGGGGCTGCATCAAGTCGATGCTTCGCGTACGGTCATCATGGGGTCTTCGATCAGTACCGCTAAAGCTGACTACGATAGTTTTGACATCAACAGCACGATTGAAACAGGTAAAGACTTTTCTCTCGGAGCAGACACTACATTGACACCGTTTGCTGGCGTTTCTTACCTCTACAACACGCGGGAAAGCTTTACTGAGAAGGGGGCTGGTAGTGCTAATCTGAAGGTGGATAAGGAAAACGACGAGAGTTTACTGACTTCGATTGGTTTGCGTGTCAGCCACAATATCCAAATGAAGAATAGCCGTGTTCTTACCCCGGTCGCTAGTATCGCTTATCTGCATGAACATATGGATAGCGTTACTGAGGTTGATGCCCGTTTTAACGGCGTGCCTTCATCAAGCTTTGTAGTAGAAGGCCCGGACCTGGATAGGGACCGCTTACAGCTTAGCTTGGGAATTAGCGGTGAGTTAACTACAAGCACACGTTTGGTTTTAGGTTATTACGGTGAGTTTGCAGACTCCCACCAGAATAACGCCTTATCAGCCACGTTGGATATTGCCTTCTAATGTTATGTTGACTCAATGCTATTGGAACATCTCCTGACAATGACAGTCCAGAATAGTGAGTTGTTACAACCACAAAAGGAGATGGTATGAAACTTAAAACAGCTTTTCTAACGTCATTGTTACTGACATCAACGGCTTTTGCTGCAGATGATATTACGGTCGATATGACCAATCTCAATACCGGTGAAAGTGTCGGCACAGTCACTATTAGCAGTCATCCATACGGTACCGTATTTACGCCGCATTTGAAAAATCTGCCCACAGGTATTCATGGTTTCCATGTGCATGAAATTGCTTCTTGTGATGCTAAGAAAAAAGACGGTGAGTTAGTTCCTGGTGGTGCTGCAGGTAGTCACTATGATCCATCGAATACTGGTAAGCATGCTGAACCATGGAGTTTTGAAGGTCATAAAGGGGATTTGCCTGCCCTGTATGTTGATGACAATGGCAATGCTACCTTGCCGGTGTTATCACCAAAACTTAAACTGAAAGAATTACATAATCGTTCATTGATGATTCATTTGAACGGGGATAACTATTCGGATAATCCCAAGCCGCTTGGCGGTGGTGGCGCTCGGCTAGCCTGTGGTGTCATCCACTAAACAGTTTTTAGAGAACCCGCTATACTGCGGGTTCTTTTTATTTGCTCATATAAGCTTTTAGTTTCAAATCTATATCGTTGCTGATTGGCCACTCTTTCGATACTCCGTTGACTTCTAAACATAGCAATTTCTTACTATGCCACTTAATATCAAGTAGTTATCTATTAGTGTATGTAATTTATAGAAGTAGATAAGTAACACTTTAACGAGGTTCTCATGAGTCATCATCAAATCAATACTATCTTGAGATACATGAGAGCCAGTCTTTATAGTTTATTCATTCTGTTGTTTTTTCTGGGTAGTTACTTTCTCTATTTGATGGTGCAGTCATTCCATCACCTGAATGACAATGCGATTTCATCATCCCGAACTGTTTCCGACAGTGTTTTTTATAATGAGCGTGAAAGTTTAGGAAAAGTGGTTTATGACTACAGCTTCTGGAATGATGCGGCTGAGGCGCTTTCTGGTGTTGATGATACATCGTATTATGAAGATAACTTTGATAGTGATTATTTATTCAATACCTTTAATATTAACCAAGTCATCATCTATGAACGCGACGGGAATCTTAAAGACAGTATCGTAAATGGCGTAAGAGAGGAGGTTAGTAGCCCGGTTTATACTGAGCCTACTTTTGCACGGATGTTTGATCAAGCCATACAAACCGATTACGAATCGCCTGAGCCTATCACGTCGTATATCAGTATTTCTGGTCAAATTCATGTTATCGCTGCATCCGCTATTGTGCCGGATAAACAGACTGACACACTGAATAAAGGTCAATTTTATGGTGTCTTAATGATGACTCGCCAGCTAGATAAGTCTCTCCTGAATAAATGGGAAAGACAGTTTCATTTAAATGATCTCAGTATCCAAACCTCTAAAAGCCTATTGAAAAAAAGCTATATCGCTAAAGACATTACAGATATTGAGGGAAATGTTATAGCCCGTGCTATATGGAAGCCTCATCAGCCAGGAAAGCAGTATATAACCGAGATATTGCCGATTACCGGAATTATTATTTTGTGTGTGGTTATTATCCTGATTGTATTTTCTACGTTTATGAATAAATACATCAGACACACTATGTCAGCTGCCAGACAGCTTGAAAATCATCGTGATGAGTTACAGCAATTGGCTCATTATGATTCGGTGACAAAATTACCTAACCGGCTTTTAGGTATGGATCGTCTTGAACAGGCGATTCTTGCATCATCACGTTACGGTTCGTATACCGCACTATTGTTTATTGATCTTGATGGCTTTAAAGAGGTCAATGACAGTTTAGGTCATGATGTCGGTGATGAATTGTTATATGAAATCGGACTGCGTTTAGTGTCTTGTGTGAGAGAGGGGATTGATACTGTATCTCGTCTCGGTGGAGATGAATTCATCGTCACCCTGACACAGTTACAAAGTCAATCTGATGCTATCAGTGTTGCTGAGGATATTCTGATGATCATCAAGAAAGATATTGTTATCAATGATAAGAGCATTGCCATTTCAGCAAGTATTGGCGTTGCCATTTCACAAGGCGATGACCTTGATGCAAAACAAATGCTTAAACAAGCTGATATTGCAATGTACAAGGCGAAATTGGCAGGGAAAAATCAGTTTATTTTAGCTGATGATGAGTGGTTCTCTTAATCAATGCTACAGCGGCTCCTATGTGTTCAAAAACCACTGTAGGGCACTGAACCTTAAGTCAATTTTACTCGGCTTGACGGCATATATCTATAAATCCTCATGAATAATAAGACAGCTGGCGGTAATGGCACTGCACTGACTTCGAAGTAAGTGCAATCAATTTAGAAGGGGCATCACCCACAGCAAACTCATCCTGATGTGGTTCCGCAACCAAATAAATATTGCCGATACAATCAATCGCCGCACTTTAATACTCACAAAAAATAAACGCTAAAAGGAGGACTGATGGTGAATATTGTTGTGCTTACCGGTGGTCCTGGAGCAGGAAAAACAACGGTATTGGAACAATTAAGAAAAAAGGGGTATTCATGTTCAAATGAGGTAGGACGGGAAGTGATTCAACAACAACTCAAACAGAAGGGGACGGCATTACCCTGGAGAGACAAAACCGCTTTTCGTGATGCTATGCTCAAACAAGAGCTGAGTCGTTATCGCCAATATAATCATCAGCAAGGCCCTGTCTTTTTTGACAGAGGCATACTGGATTCGTTGGCTTACAGTCGGCTTGAAGGGCTCGAACTAGACGAAAAATGGTGTCATTTGTTTGATGAGTTGACGGTGCATAAAACCGTGTTTTTATTTCCACCTTGGCAAGAAATTTTTACGAATGATGCCGAACGTAAACAAGATTTTAAAGAAGCCATCCGCACATACGAGCATATGGTGAGCGTATATAGTGAGTATGGTTATACATTAATGGACGTACCTTGTGTGTCGGTTGATGAACGCACGCATTTTATTTTGAATACATTGGCTGAGTGAGGATTACTTATCTGATGAAGCTTCGGCGGATATCGCTTGCATCTTCACACCGACGGCAGGTTCCCACTCTTCTAACAGCGTTAACATTCGGGCAATGTATTCCTCATTCTCATAGTTTGGTACACCCAGCTTATGGGCATCAGCGACAGTGAGCATGAGTTTTTTCTCATGATCATTAAACACATCGATCATTTTTTCTGCCTTATCCCGAACAATACCGAGTGCTTCAAAGGCTGAACGGCCCATACGTAAACTACTATCGTGTGTTTCCCGAATAATATCGCGGCAACCATGCGCGTAGAGATCATAAACATGATTATTATCGGTGGCACGACTGATAATATGAACATGAGGGTAATTTTCAGAGACATATTTCACCAGTTTTGAAATTTTGTCGGTTTCATCAATGGCGACAATTAATAATTTGGCTTCATCAATACCGGCAGCGGTTAATAAGTCGGGGCGAGTGGCATCACCAAAATAGGTTTTGAGTCGAAATCGTTTCAGAATTTCCAGACGTTCTGAACTGTAGTCGATGACGGTGGTATCAAAGCCTGCAGCCCGCAGAAGTCGGTCGATCATTGAGCCCATCCGACCGGAACCCGCGATAATGATATTAGCATCGCTGTTGATTTCATCGGCTTCTCTGGCCTGAGTTTTATTGTATTGCTTTGCAATGACCTTATCGTAAATGATAAACAGTAATGGTGTGAGTAACATCGATAAAGCCACAACTAATAACAAAAGTTCAGAAATATCGGCGGGGATAACACCGTTGTGAACGGTGAACGAGAGCAAGACAAAACCAAATTCACCCGCTTGTGACAGACCGAGAGCAAACAGCCATTTATGCGCACCATGCAGTTTGAATATAAGCGCTAAAAGCATCATGACAATGGCTTTGACGGCGATCAAACCCAACGTTAATGAGACAATCAACAGGAAATTATCAGTGAGCAAATGGAAATTAATTCCAGCACCGACCGTCATAAAAAACAGCCCCAACAGCAAGCCTTTAAATGGCGCAATATTGCTTTCAAGTTCGTGTTTATAGGCAGAGTTTGCTAATACCACACCCGCTAAAAAGGTACCCAAAGCGGGTGATAAACCGACTAAAGACATTAACAAAGCAATGCCAATCACAAACATCAAGGCCGTGGCGGTGAATAGTTCACGTAAGTGGGCGAGTGAAATAAACCTGAATATAGGCGAAATCAGGTAATTTCCCCCTAACACCACGGTGCCAACTGCTGCGATGGTAACCAAAGCCACTTGCCAGCTATTTAAACCATCGATCAAACTCAGGCTTTGCTCAGTTGCAGGAGAGAGTTCAGAACTGGCTTGATTAATCACATTTACCAGTTCCGGCAGAGCAAGCAATGGCACCAGTGCCAGCATGGGAATGACGGCAATGTCCTGCATCAAAAGAACGGCTAAAGAAGCCTGGCCACCATCTGATTTTAATATTCCTCTTTCCGTCAGCGTTTGCAAAACAATGGCTGTGGAAGATAATGAAAAGATAAGACCGATAGTGAGTGAGACCGTCCAGGGTTGATCCAGCATGATGCCAATCGCTGTGACCGTGCCAGTGGTCAGTAAAATCTGGCCGCCACCCAAACCAAGTAAACGAGCACGCATAGACCAGAGTTTTCTCGGCTCTAATTCTAAGCCAATCAGAAAGAGCATCATCACCACACCAAATTCAGCGATATGCTGTATGGCTGAGACATTGACATTGAACAGTGTTAACAGCGGGCTAATGAGGATACCGGCAATCAGATAGCCAAGGACCGACCCCAGTGAAAAATGAGATGCAATAGGGACAACTAATACACCTGCAGCCAGAAATACAAAGGTCAGAAGCAGGATGTCAGTCATCAGTTATATCCATAAAACAGAATAGTAGTAAGTAAGGAAGAACAGTTTGCAGAAGTGGTCTCAAACACACGATATGGTCGTCTGCTCGACGACACTACATCTGTTGAAAATATAGCATATACGATTTATTGCAAACGACTTTTTAGTGCTGGATGAACCTTGTCTGAATCGATACTTGCTCTGTGGCTCACAGTGCTTAGCAAATCAGATTAAATTGCAAAAAGGCGTTGGTTATAATGCCTTCTGAAAAGCTTATTAATCAGCAACAACTAGCAGGGTTATAGAATACAAATCACCAAAAAATACAGGCTTATTGAGGTTTTTATTCAATGATTATTATTTATGGTATTAAAGAAAGGCTTAATCCAATTAAAGCGCAGTTATCAGATGTTATTCATACATGCATGCAGACTGTATTAGGATTGCCTGAAGATAAACGGGCTCATCGCTTTATTCCGATGGATAAAGAAGATTTCTATTATCCTGGCGGGCGAACCGATGCTTATACGGTAATAGAAATTCATATGATGTCAGGGCGACAAGTTGATACACAAAAACAATTGATTAAGACTTTATTCCAACAAATTGAAACACAGCTTTTTATCTCTCCCAATGATATTGAGATCACTATTCACGAACAGGCACCTTATCAGTGGGGATTTCGAGGTATGACAGGAGATGAAGCCAGAGATCTTAAATATCAAATTAATGTTTAAATGTGATGATAGTCACGATTGGGTAGGGTAATAAAGTGAAACATAAAATAGCACTTTATGGTGCGGGAAATGTTGGGGCAACAACTGCACATTGGCTAGCTCAAAAAGAGTTAGGTGATATTGTCTTGTTTGATATCAATGAAAGTATAGCTGCGGGAAAAGCATTAGATTTAATGCAATCTGGTCCAGCTGCTGGATTCGATTGTTTAATTACGGGGAGTGATGAGCCAGAAATCATTGCTGGCGCTGATATTGTGGTTCTTTCAGCTGGTATACCCCGGAGGAAAGATCCTAAAACGGGTAAATTCCCTGGACGTGATGAATTAATCAAAATCAATCAGGCAGTAATAGAAGAGGCTTCTGAAAATATTAAGCGTTTTGCCCCTAACGCTATCGTGATCATGGTGACAAATCCGATTGAAGCGATGTGTCATGTTGTTAAACAAGTCACCGGATTCCCTAGTGAGCGCATAATAGGCCAAGCGGGTGCATTAGATACGACACGCTATAAAACATTTATTGCTATGGAGCTGGGTGTTAGCGTGAAGGATGTTAATGGCATTGTTATTGGTGGACATGGTGATGCGATGGTGCCATTACCCACCCACACCACGATTTCTGGAATACCGGTACTTGAGCTAATTAGCGAAGAGCGACTCGAGCAAATTATTCATCGTACTGCTCATGGTGGTGGAGAGATTGTCAGTTTACTTGGCTATAGCAGTTATTATGCTCCAGCAGCAGCTACAGCATTGACTGTTGAGTCAATATTGAGAGATCAGCGAAGATTAATTCCCAGCGCGGTTCTCACCCAAGGTGAATATGGCTATAACGATTTATTTATCGGACTTCCTGCTATTTTAGGAAGAAACGGAGTGGAGGGCATTGTTGAGTTGAACTTGGCTGAGAATGAAAAAGCGAAACTTCAACATTCAGCCAATAGTGTTAAAGAGGTAGTGAGCTTATTGGGCTATCAGTGATTAATAGTTGATGGTTCAAGGGTAATTCCTTTCTTAGAGATTTGTAAGCTATTGCTGATAGAATTCAGCGTTTTTCACTTGGAATGTAAACAATGGCATCTTCACCGTATATCACTGCCGAAGGCTACGCAGAGCTGAACCAAGAACTCACTGCGCGTTGGGCACGACGCCGTGATGTTGTGAAAGCGCTTTCAGCGGCGGCAGCTGAGGGTGACCGTTCTGAGAATGCTGAATATATTTACCGTAAAAAAGAATTACGTGAGATCGACCGTCGAATTCGTTATTTGCAAAAAAGAGTACCTGATTTGAAAGTGGTGGATCAGGCGCCCGATAATAAAGATCATATTTTTTTCGCTGCCTGGGTGACTGTTGAGACAGAAGAGGGTGATGAAAAGGAATATCGCATCGTCGGCCCGGATGAGATTGATGCCTCAAAAGGCTATATCAGTATTGATTCGCCATTAGCGCGAAAGTTACTGGGTAAGACGATAGATGATGAGGTGGTCATTGAAGTTGCTGGTCAGAAAAAAGTCTACTTTGTCTTGGCAATACGCTATTAGTTCTGTGATGTTTTTTCTAAACGTCTAATTCCATTTTTAGTTTGAATCATAAATTTTCTTGCATCTAATATTCTTTAACAATATGATACGATATATCATAAATTAAGAGGCGCTTATGAAAGACAATATTGCAATTGCTTGTTCAGGCTTATGCTTAGTGCATTGTGTTATTACTTCGATGTTGATGGGATTAGCGGCATTAGGTGCTGTCAGTGCATGGCTGGACTCACCCTGGATACATCAGGTGATGTTAGTACCGGTTATCTTATTTGCTCTGTTGAGCTTACCTTTTGCCTATATCAAGCATGGTAATCATGTACCCATGATTCTAGTGGTTCTGGGAATCAGTGCCATGGTGTCGACTTTTTTTCTGCCCGAGCATTATGAGTTCTGGATTACGATTCCTTCGGCGCTGGCGATTATGAGTGGGCATTTCTGGAATCGTAAGTTAGTCACTAAAAAATCCTTAGTGATGGAGCCAAGTAATGGATGAAAAAGCCTTGTTGGCTATGGACCAAGCTGACTATATGAATGCTGAGCAGTTAGCTTTTTTTGATGCCAGGTTGCTTGAGTTGAGGCAAGAGACACTGGATGAAATTGAAGCATCAAAGGTGGACATTAACTATGAAAGAGTCAGTGATGTATCGGATCGAGCGACTCTTGAAGAAGAGGCTCAGCTTGCATTAAGACTGGCCGATCGTAAGCGTCAGCTGATTCCTAAAATTGACAAAGCCAGGCAGCGGATACGCCAGGGAGATTACGGCTACTGCATAGAAAGTGGTGAACCGATTGGCCTAGCACGGCTATTGATTAGGCCAACGGCTGAATACAGTACCGATATCAAGAATATAAATGAAAAAAGAGAACGACGTTATGAAGACAAACGATAAGCGCCTGCCAGTGACTGTTTTGTCAGGTTTTCTTGGCGCAGGCAAAACCACCGTACTCAACCATATTCTGAATAATCGTGAGGGTAGAAAAGTCGCGGTTATTGTGAATGATATGAGTGAAATTAATATTGATGCTCAGCAATTAAATAACGAAGTGGATTTTAATCGGGCAGAAGAAAAGCTGGTTGAAATGAGCAATGGCTGTATTTGCTGCACTTTACGTGAGGATTTGCTGATTGAAGTCAAACGTTTGGCAGATGAAGGTCGGTTTGATTATTTGGTAATTGAATCAACCGGTATTTCTGAGCCTTTACCCGTCGCCGAGACGTTTACTTTTGCTGATGAAGAAGGGGAAAGTTTATCGACGATTGCCCGGTTAGATACGATGGTAACGGTGGTCGATGCCGTCAACTTTTTAAAAGATTTTCGTGAAGCGCAGTTATTACAAGACACTGGCGAACATCTCGGTGAAGACGATATGCGTAGTGTGGCGGATCTGTTAATAGAACAAGTCGAATTCTGCGACGTGATTCTAATCAGCAAAACTGACTTATGTAGTACCGCAGAGTTGAATGAGCTGACATCCATACTGAGAAGCTTAAATACCCTCGCCGAAATTATTCCCCTGAAACATGGTCAGGTGCCACTGGAAAAAGTCCTGGCCACACATAAGTTTGATTTTGATAAAGCGTCACAAGCGCCAGGCTGGTTACAAGAGGCTCGTGGTGAGCATATTCCTGAAACGCAAGAATATGGCATTAGTAGTTTTTCATATACAGCACGTAAGCCTTTTCATCCGCAGAAGTTTTATGAGTTTCTGCATCAGGAGTGGCCGTGTGGAAAATTAATTCGTTCTAAGGGGTATTTCTGGTTAGCCAGTCGCCCGCAGTTTGCCGGGCAATGGAATCAGGCCGGTGGTATTGCCCATCATGGTTTCGCAGGTATGTTCTGGAAGGCTGTCCCTACTGAACGCTGGCCACAAGATGATGCATCAATTGAAGTCATTATGGAGAACTGGCAAGAACCCTTTGGTGATATGCGTCAGGAGTTGGTTTTTATCGGACAGAATCTCAATACAGCACAGGTCAAAAAGCAATTAGATGCTTGCTTATTGACGGATGAAGAACTATTAGCAGGTAAGTCAATGTGGCAGACATTACCTGATCCCTTTCCAGCGTGGCAAATGCAATGACTGCATTAAAAAGGCAAGAGTATGAGTTGTTAAGTAACATTAACTATGTATCTGAAGTTTATGATTTGTCATGTATATATGGTGAAAATATTAACTTGGCTTTATGGCGCAGAAATACAAGTTCAGCATTGCTTGATGATATTGCTGGCTTAGTGAATACCCATTCAAGTTTTGCGCTCAGGGCAGTGTTGAAACCCAGTGAAGTGAAAGAATGGTTAAGAGCGTCATTAAAACAACAGGCATTTACTGCACTGGAAAATGATATGACGTTTCTGGCGGAAGTGTTTGCAGATTTATTTGATTTAACGCATGTTGGCTTAAGGCTGGAGTTGTTAGATAAAACAATGTGCCCACGCTTTCATGTCGATAAATTATTATGTCGACTGGTCACAACTTATACAGGTGATACAACACAGTGGTTACTGGAAGATAATGTCAATAGAGACAAGCTGGGTGCAGGAGCGAATGGTCAGCCTGATGAAAGCTCAGGCATTTATTGGCATGAGGGTGCTATACAAAAAGCCATGCCAGGTGATGTTTTATTGATGAAGGGACAGGGGTGGGCTGAGTCCAGCGTGGATGGTTTAGTTCATGGATCGCCACTAGCCAGTCCAGATAACCGTCGTTTGTTTCTCGGTATTGATTTCGCATAGGATTAACTCATAGTCTAATCCGGAATTAATTCCTGGTAGGATGGTTAACTGTTAAAATTCCGTTATGATTGACCTGTCATCGTTACTGTTCGCGCCTGATGACCGCTACACCTTTAAGTGAAGTTATGGATAAAGAGAAAGCAATAAATCAAGCTGAAAAAAGTTGTATTGAGCATGGAGGCAAACTGACACCTAAACGTAAAGTGGTGTTGGAGCTTCTTCTTGAAAATGCTCATCCTCAGTCGGCCTATGAACTCGCTGATCTCTATCAGCAAAAATTGGGTGAAAAAATTCCAGCAATGTCAGTGTATCGAATGCTCGAATTTCTTATTGAGCAGGGCCTGGTCCATAAATTGGCATCAACCAATAAGTTTCTTGCTTGTTCTCATATCACTTGCTCACATAAACACGAAACACCGCAATTTTTGATTTGTGATAATTGCCAGTCAGTCAGTGAAGTCGGGGTGGATACTAAGCTTATTGAAGCATTAGAAAAAAGCATTCAACAAAATCATTTTCAATTAAATAGTCCCCAGTTGGAATTACATGGGTTATGTGAGCACTGTCAGCAACAATAAAAACCCAGGGAAAGCTGGGTTTTATTTATAATTATAGTTGATATGATATATCAGTATTTTGAAAATGATTATCAAATAATAATAGGTCATGGACACGAAACTACATGTTAGAAGTCAGTAATTTGAACAAATATTATGGAAAGAACCATGCTGTAAATGAGTTAAATTTTACAGTAGCTTCTGGTGAGATTTTATGTCTTCTGGGTGCTAATGGTGCTGGAAAAACCACTACGCTCAATATGTTATTAGGGTTTGTTAAACCAGATTCTGGTCGCGCTGTTCTGGATGGTATCGATATGTATCATCAGCGGACTGAGTGTCGTGAGCAGATGATGTATATCCCCGAAAATGTTCATCTCTATCCCAGTTTTACTGCCGTAGAAAATATCAGCTATCTCGCTGAGCTTGCCGGTGTAAAAGTCATTCAGTCTGATATCAAGGACGTGCTGCTTAGAACAGGGATTACTGAAGCACAATTAGAGCGAAAAATCGGTAGTTTTTCTAAAGGCATGAGACAAAAAGTCGCGATTGCCTTTGCACTGCTAAAACATGCCAAATTGGTGTTGATGGATGAACCTACATCCGGGTTGGACCCTGTTGCCACTCAAGAATTTATCGAAGTAGTCAATACCATCAAACAACGTGGTACTGCGGTTTTGATTGTCACCCATGACCTGCTATGTGCTCATCAATTAGCTGACCAGATCGGCATTATGAGTCATGGGCAATTAAAACAACTCATAAAAAATGATGATCTGACGTTACCTGATCTAACAGAACAATACTTTGAGCAGTTCTCAGCTTAATTTAAGGATTATTTTAGTGAAAAAAACACTTCCCTCAACACTGGTTGTGACAAGTTTATTCCCAGTACTTCTTATGGCTGATAGCGATTTACCTGCTGAAATTGCTCCGATGGTTGTGACAAGTGATGCGCCTGATTATGTGAAAGATAATCTGGCGGGTTCTGTGGATGAAATAAGCAAAGAAGAGATTCAGATACAACAAGTGACTAATGTCATGGAGTTATTTACGCGGGTACCTGGTGTATATCTGGCTCGCTATAACCAAGGCATTGTTGACTCTGAAATTGGTATTAGAGGTTTTTCTGCTGAGGGAACAACTCCTCATGCGGCGACACTGATAGACGGGATTCCATCTAACACACACTCTGGTTTCAGTGAAATGAATCAATTATTTCCAGCTGATATCAGTAATATTGATGTTTATAAGGGAAATAGTGATCCACGATATGGATTATTTAATATTGCCGGCAACTACAATATCGAAACACGAAGTGATATTGCCCGAGAGGTCACTTTAACTGCAGGTAGCTATAACGAAAAACAAGTTCAAGCCTATGCGGGCGAGCAGACTGGCAATTTAAGACATAATTATTTCTTTGGTTACCGAGATGCTGACGGCTATCGAGATAACGAGAAAACTGAAAAATACAGTGCTTCAGGCCGTTGGTTCTATGATTTTAATGATGATACCTCACTCGGTTTTATCGCACGTTTTTCAGGTATCGATGCCGATGCAGCCGGTTTTCTGGATCGTGACGTGGCAAAAAAACACCCAACGCGATCAGCTGATTATGCAGCTCAGGATGGTGGTGAAAAGCATACCAACTCATTTAGTTTGCACTTTGACCACGCTTTTTCGGATAGCCTTGACTGGTCATTAAAATCTTATTTCAATCATTATGAACGTGAGCGTTGGGTTAGATTTAAAGAGTCAACCAACCTACAAAATAGAAATGATGAAGAAGATCATTATGGATTTATCTCTACACTGAGCTGGGAAATCAATCCTGAATGGAAAGTCCAGTGGGGTGCGGATGTACAAAAGCAAGAAGTATTAGAGCAACGCTTCGGCACTGACGGATTCCAACGCGAACGCGATCGTAATGCGGTGAACCGTGATCGTCATTATGACTTTGTCAGCTACGGTAGTTATATACAGATCTCAAACTCTCCGGTTGACTGGTTATCCTGGAATGCTGCCATGCGTGCAGATCGACTGCGTGGTGAGTACTGGGATAAAGATTTGAATTCAATCAGTAAAAACGAACGCAATATCTATGATTTTGGCACCATTGTTCAGCCTAAATTTAATGTGTTTATTTATCCGACAGATGATGTCACCGTGTTTTTTAACTATGGCCAAAGCTTCCAGCATCCGGTTGGAAAAAATGCCTACACAGCTGGTGACACTTCAGCACGTGATGTGTCGATGAATGATGGCTGGGAGCTGGGCAGTAAATGGGCAGCTCTATCAACTTTAGAGTTGAGTCTTTCTTATTGGGAGCAGCGAGCCAGTGATGAATATATACAGCTAGTTGATGGCTCATTTAGCAATGTGGGAAAAACCCTGCGTCAGGGCGTGGATTTGAGCTTTAGCTGGCAGGCTAATACGCAAACAACAGTTTGGGGTAATGTTTCAAAAATAGAATCAGAAATTCAAACACCCGGTGCAACGGATGGTAATCAGTTAATTGGCGTGCCAGATTATACGGCTTCAGTTGGTGTAAATTACCAGCTCACACCAAAGCTGATGTGGCAAACCACGCTGGATTCGCAAAGTGGTAGTTATGTGAACTCAGCTAATGAAGGCGGAAAGTTTGGTAAATACAACCTCGTTAATACCAGTCTGAACTTTGACGCGGGCTGGGGCGATATTAATTTCCGGGTCAATAATTTATTCAATGAATATTATGAATATGTTTACGACTGGGGTACTGATGGTACTGATACGATTCATTCGCCCGGAAATGGTGTTAATGCATCATTATCTGTTTCATATCGCTTTAAGTAAGTAGGTCAGTAAAATGGTTTTTTCTATTGCTCGTCATGAGCTTAGCGAGTTATGGCGACACAAAACGTTAAAAGTTCTATTGCCATTGCTGATCTCTCTCACCTTGCTGGTCGCTGTCAGTCACTGGCAGCAACAGCAGGATTTTATAGCGGTTCAGCAACAATGGCAGCAAACCAACGATGAAAAGTGGGAGGCTCAGCCTGATCGTCATCCACATCGAGCTGCACATTATGGGGCGATGGTTTTTCGCGTAATTTCTCCACTGAGTTTTATGGATGCTGGTGTGAACCCGTTTGTGGGTAATGTGTTGTTTCTGGAAGCACATCGACAAAACAGCAGCCAGTTCAAGCAATATCTGAGTAGTCACAGTTACATGCAATTGGGCTATTTATCCGGAGCAACATTGATATTAGTGGTGTGGCCATTGGTACTGATCGCTCTGGCCTATAAGAGCATCAGTGGTGAGCGTCAGCAGGGCACGCTACGTCAAATTATCTCGCTGGGTGTGAGTTTCAGGCAGATGATTGTCGGTAAAGCGCTGGCATTTTTATTTATCTCATTACTTTTCCTGGCATTGGTGTTTTCGGTCGCTGCTATCTTTTTAGTGATGGCTGAGGTGGAAGCTGATGTCTATGCACGTTTTGCTATGTTATTTGTGTTGTATTTTCTGTACTGCGTGATCTGGGTCAGCCTTATCCTTTTCGTTTCAACACTGTCTCGCGCTAATAATCAGAGTCTCTCAACTTCCTTACTGTTGTGGTTGGTGATGGTGGTAGTTTTACCAAAACTGGCCTATGCCGTTGCCGAATGGCGTTATCCACTGCCAGATAATGCAGTGTTTGATATTCAGACAGCTCAGGCCGTTGACAAAGTAGGGGATTCTCATGATCCGGATGATCCGTATTTCAATGATTTTCGTGAACAAACACTAAAAAAATACGGTGTTGAACGTGTTGAAGATTTACCCGTGAATTGGAAAGGCTTGTTGATGCAGGAGGGTGAGCGTATCACCAGCGAAGTCTTTGAAGAGCAGTATGGACAGCTTTTGAACCAGATAGCTAAGCAAAATGCCTGGGTGTCACGCTGGTCACTGTTCTCGCCTTTTTTAGTGACGAGTCGTTTATCTAACCTGCTGAGTGCGACCAGTTATCAGCAAATTCGCCAATATGAAGAAGCAGCAGAAGATTATCGCTATCACTTAATTCAGTCATTGAATGATTTACATATCAACGAAGTAGATATGGCACATGATAATAGTGACCATCGGATCTCAAAATCTCATTGGGCTGAGCTTACAGAGTTTGACTATCAGCCAGCTAAATTAGATGAGGAATGGCGATTCATGTCATCGTCAGCTGCCATGATTGGACTTTGGTTGCTGAGTTTATTGGCTGCGATTATGGTTATTAGGCCGAAGGTGACGTTACTATGAGTCTGTTTTCTTTTGAATTGAAACTGTTTTGGGCTAATCGGCTGAACAAATGGTTGTTACTGACTTATCTCGTTGCTGGTGTCATTGCCATTGCGTTAAGTCAGGCAAAAATTGAACGTGAACTTGACCATTACCAATTGGCTCAAGTCCATTATCAGGATGATATTCAGCATTATCGTGATCAGTATGATAAAAACCAGCTTCTTCCGGGCTATATGGGGTATTACCTATTTCATCCTGTGTCGCAAACGCCGCAAGCATGGTCTGCCATCTTTCGCGGTGAACGTGATGAAACCGCGACGCACCTTCGGGTGAGATTGTTAGGCTTACAAAGTCAGGTCAATGCGACTGCACCAGGCAATGTGGATGCCCAACGATTTGGGCAATTTGATTTGTCCTTCCTCTGGTTATATTTGATGCCATTACTGATTGCCGCAATGAGTATCAATGTCTTAGCAGATGAAAAGAATACCGGACGCTGGCCCATGTTAGTCGCCCAGGTTCCCAAAGGCACCCGGTTGATCTTCAGAAAAATGACAATACCGGCGTTGATGGTACTGTTCGTCAATGTAGTTTTGTTAGTTGTTGCCACGGTAATCACATCAATCAGTCTTGATAGCAATTGGTTTGGCGTATTAGCTCAGATTATGCTGTATCAGCTGTGTTGGTGGTTTATTTGTGGCTGGATTGTGTTTTTGAATAAAGAAGCCAGTTTTAACTATCTGTCATTTATTAGCATCTGGCTGATTTTTACTTTTGTCGTACCCGGTTTAGCTTATCTCTATCAGATTCAACAACAGGATGCTGGTAAAGATGCGGCTATTGTGTTTGAACAGCGTCAGTATATGAATGATAGCTGGGATAAAGATAAAAAAGCGGATTTTGCTGCGTATCTTGCTCTGTTTCCCCAATGGAAACCTACCGCAGCGTTGGGTGATGAATTTGATTGGCGTTGGTATTACGGTCAACAACAAATGAGTGATGTGATTGTGGCTGATTTAGTTAGTCAGCGCCATCAGACACAGTTGGCGAGCTATCAACAAGGACAGACCTTTTCCTGGTTTTCGCCAGTGATGAGTATGCAATATGGTTTTAATCGTTTAGCCAATGCTGACATGCTGGCCAAGCTCGATTTTAATCAGCAGATTGAACAGTACCATCAACAAATACGTCATTTTTTCTGGTCAATTTATTTCCCTGACAAAGCCTTCGAAGAAGCAGACTTTGATGAAATTCCTGCGTTTAACTACAGCAGTAATATTGGATCGGGTTTATGGCAAAGCCTGCTGAAACTACTTGTGATAACTGCTGTATTTGCTGGATTGATGTGGCGCCAGCTACGCCGGTTTCATGAGCACTAAAACGCTGAGAAGAATACCGACCAATATCATTACCGGCTTTTTGGGCGTGGGTAAAACCACGTCCATTAATCATTTATTGGCCAAAAAGCCAGTCTCTGAACGCTGGGCTGTATTAGTAAATGAATTTGGGCAAATAGGACTGGATAAAACACTGCTCGAAGCAGAGTCAGTTTCGCCTGGTTTACTCATTAAGGAAGTCCCCGGCGGTTGTATGTGTTGTGCTGCCGGTTTGCCTGTGACAGTGGCATTAAACCAGATTTTACGTGAAGTAAAACCCGATAGATTATTGATTGAACCCAGTGGGCTTGGGCATCCGAAAGAAATTCTCGAGATACTCTCTGGTCAGCAATATCAGAGTTGGATTGAGTTGGGCGCGACGATTTCCCTAGTTGATGCCCGTCATTTCAATGATGAACGTTACACAACTCATAACATCTTTTTGCAGCAACTAGCGGTGGCTGACCTGATTGTCGTCAATAAATACGATAAGCAAAATCCGGCTGACTTGCTTCACATGCAGACTGTTTTAGCTCAGTCTGAAGCTCAGGCCACTCCCATACAGATGACAGAGTGGGGGCAATTATCTCCTTCATGGCTGGATATACCATCCTTATTTAAACGTACCATCTGGCAACAAGTGACTCAGACAAAACAACAGCAGGACGTTATCAATCAATATTCAGAAGCTGGCATTGTGGTTTATGAGCACCAAAAAGAGAGCTGGACTAGCCTTGGGTTTCGTTTCGATAGTCGACATCAATTTGATGAGGCGGCGTTATTGCATTTTTGTGGGCAGCTGAACGTAGCGCGTATTAAAGCTGTTGTAAGTACTCAGTTAGGCACACTTTTTATCAACCAGGTGAACACAGAGCTTAATTTTAACCAAGGCGATGCCCTGTTAACCGAGAGTCTGATCGAATTTATCAGCATCACTGCGTTATCAACGGAAGCTATAAAAGCCGGATTATCAGACTGTCTTATTCTCAAGCATCAGTGAGGTTTTATGTATTCGTGTATAAAAAATGCCCGTGCCTATGATCCTGTTCAAAACTGGCATGGGGAGATACGTGATATCTGGTTCAGAGATGACAGAATCTGTGACGCACCCGCTATAGAGCAACAGCAAAAAGCCACTATTTATGATGTGAATGGTGGCATCGTGATGGCGGGAGGAATTGATATTCATAGCCATATCGCTGGAGGCAATGTGAATACGGCACGATTACTTCTGCCTGAACAGCACCGGAACCACTTAATGAGACAAGCAGCAACACCTTTTGCCAATGCACGATGGTCGTCGTTTGAAACGGGGTATAAATATACTGAGATGGGCTATAGCATGGTGGTAGAGCCTGCCATGTTGCCAGTGAATGCGCCACAAGTGCATGCCGAATTTGCTGATATTCCTATTATTGATACTGCGGCCCTGGTCATTCTCGGTAGTGATGATTTATTGGTCAATTTAATAAGGCAGGGTGCCAGCCAATCACAAATCAATGATTATGTTGCTTGGACGCTGCATAAAACCAAGGCTTTGGGATTGAAGGTGATCAACGCCGGTGGTTCTCAGGCATTTAAAGAGGGTGCCGAGACATTCAATCTGGATGATGTATTGAGTGATTACGGTATTTCGTCTCGTCAATTATTACAAACCCTGCAAACAGCTGCTGTGCAGACTGGCTTACCGCATCCTGTTCATGTTCATTGTAATAATTTAGGTACACCAGGCAACATTCAGACGATTGTGGATACGATGGAAGCTGCACAGGGATTGCCTATGCATTTGGCGCATGTGCAGTTTTATGGTTATGGCAACGAAGGTAAATTTGGTTTTTCTTCAGCTGCGGCACAATTGATGGCAGCGTTTAATCGCTATCCCAATATTACGATGGACGTCGGGCAAGTGTTGTTTGGTCAAACAGTGACCTTATCAGGTGACGTCATGGCTCAGTTTGCTCGTCGTGGTGATGCCAGCCCGAATAAATGGCACGTCTGGCATGCTGAGAATGAGGGTAGTGGCGGTATCGTGCCTTATCAGTACAAACAAACCAGTTTTGTGAATGGTTTGCAGTGGGCGATAGGTCTGGAGATTTTCTTATTATCTGAAGATCCATGGCGACTCTTCTTTACCACTGATCACCCAAATGGCGCGCCATTCACGCGTTATCCTGACTTATTACATTTACTGATGAGTTATGAATATCGAATGTCCTGTCTGGAAAATCTGCATCCTGAAATTACCGAGATGACCTTGTTAAAAGATCTGAAAAAAGAATTCAGTTTGTATGAAATAGCCATTATGACGCGAGCTGCTCCAGCAAGATTGTTAGGGCAAAAAGACAGGGGCTCATTGGAAAAAGGGGCGAAGGCTGATATTGCGATTTATCGAGATCAGGAAGATAAAGCGGCGATGTTCCGTCATGCTGAAAAAGTGTTTAAGAACGGTGAGCTTGTGCTTGATGATGGCCGGATAAAACAACGCACCAATGGCCGTACAGTTACGGCTTCTGTTGGTTTTAATCAGCAAATTGAACAGACCGTGCAAGATTACTTTGATCGGTTTTACACAATGAAACTAAGCCACTACGGTATAACTGATGCCTTTATGGAAGAGCAGCACAGGGATTATTTAGCGACAAATGTATCAGGCCAATATTCCGCCTGAGCTTAATAAAAAAAGGGCATGGTATTTACCATGCCCTTTGACTTTAGAAGTCTAAACGTAAGCCTCCAAATACCGTTCTTGGTGCCCCGACAGAGATGCGGTAATCCCCACCGGAGGCTGTGTAGTATTCTTCATCCGTGATATTTTTTACGCCTAAGTCTACTCTTAGAGTTGAACTGCCAATAGCCGGGAAGTAGTACCAAATACCGGCATCAACCAGTGTGTAATCACCTAACTCAAAGCTATGCTCACTATCACCATAGCGATTGCCGACATGGGTAATACCACCGCCAATACCAAATCCACTTAAGGGATTATCTACACCTTGGAATTCATAACTTGTCCATAGATTAGCGGTATGTTCTGGCACATTAGTGGGACGGTTACCATTAGTTTCAGTATCTTCGCTGACAATTTCGGCATCAAGTAACCCGACTGATGCTCGGATATTCCAGCCAGAAACTGGGCTCCCGGCAATACTGAATTCGACACCATTGGTATCAATGCCGCCAGTCAGTTCAGCTTCGCCATTAACACTTTCGTAGACATTTTCTTGTTTAATATCAAAATACGCCATAGTCAGCAGAAGCTTGTCATCAAAGGTTGACCACTTAACACCGGCTTCGTATTGTCTGCCTTCCTGTGGTGGCAAGGCAGTTTGTTGCTGCTGACCCGTATAAACATTTTGCGCCATGAATGTATCAGCATAAGAGGTATATAGTGATACTTCTGGAATAATGTTCCAGACAATGCCGGCACTTTTTGTGAATTTGCTATCACGCGGTGTATCGGCTGTGGTGACGATACCTGAACTAAGTACACGACGTTCAAAATCTGCCGAATAAAACTCTTCTCGAAAGCCTAGCGTGATGGTGATGTCATCAGAAGCTTGCATATCAAGCTGAGCGAATGGGCCGTATGATTCCATATTGACATCACGGTGATCACGGCTTGCTGTTTCGATATCGTTGATTAAGCTATAGCTGTTTGGATTGGTGACTGTTCCACCTGTTTGATTGCTACCTGCAAAGTTAATCCATTCTTCATCCTGTTCGTGATATTCGACACCTGTCACCAGCGTCATAGGCAGGAATAAATTAAAATTGCCACGGGCTTGTAAACGAGCGAAGAAAGTATTTAGCTCACGATCTTCATTCCCTTGAACACGACGCGTTATCGTTCCATCGGATGTTACCGCTCCTACTTCAACATGAGTATCGTCCGCTTTTTCACTGTTATAAAACATTTTGGATTCGATATTCCAGCCGCTTTGCTTGATGGGGAAAACAGTGTCGATTTCTACCAAATTGGATTCCACTTCATTAAAGCTAAAACCGGCGTCATAACTTGTATCGCGAGAGACATCAGCAATTTTTCGCTTGCCGTTTGCTAGGGGGACAGTAATCAGACCCCGGTCAAACGAGCGTTTTTCTTTACTGTACTCATAATTCACATTGATATATTCGCCCTCATCACCAAACCAGGATAGTGAGGTAGATAAAAAGCGTCTGTCGATATCTGAGTTGTCACGGAAAGTTTCACTGTCTTCCCATGAACCAGTGACTCGATATGCCAGATTATCGCTATCAGCAATGGCGCCTGTTGAGTCAAAAACAGCACGTTGCTGACCATACTCATCAAAGCTGGTTGAGAGATGATTTTCATTCTCTAGCTGAGGTTTTTTAGTGATAATGTTAACAAGCCCCCCCGGCATCATTTGTCCTATATCTGCCACAGGGCCTTTGATAATCTGAATATTATCAACGGTGGCGGGATCAATACGTCGGCCTGTTTTGAGGCGAACACCGTTGCGGTAAATATCCGCAGGTCGTCTGAAGCCCCTGATCAGGTAGTCTTCACGGGTGCCGCCATACCCGTCAGAGTTGACCACGTTTGGTGATAACTTATACACATCTTCCATTTCACGCGCTTGTGAGTCTAATAACAGTTGCTCAGGGATAATATCGACACTGCGCGCCATTTCTGTCACATCTTTTGCAATACGGGTGCCTGTTTTAACCTCACGACTGTCATAACGAAATTGAGGGGTTCCCATGACCATTAAGGCATCTAAATTAACTGATTCTGAACTGTTATCAGCAACAGTCGTTTGTTGCTCTGGCGATGTGTTTTTTTCTAAATAATAGCTATTGTCGGTAGATTTGCTGAAAGTGAGCCCGGTGCCAGCCAGAATCCTATTTAATCCTTGTTCGGTTGCATAGTCGCCGGACAGGCCTTGACTGGATTTACCGCTGGTTAATGCAGCATCTGCTGAGAGTAAAATCCCGGCACGGCTGGCGAATTGGTTCAATACCGTCGCTAAATCACCTTGTTGAATTTCATAATGTTGCTGAGCGTTGTCGGCAAAAACGTTCTGAGGCTGGTATAACAAACTTCCACTCAGAACGATGGAGCTTAAAAGGATCTGGCGGGCTTTGCGTCGTTTATTGATCGGTACCGAAGCCATCTTGTGGTTTTTCATCTTTTTCCTCATCTGCTTTAGTGTCTTTGATAGCTATGCCGGACAGCAGCGGAAAAAGGGAAGCAAGTCATAAAAAAATTAACGTGTTTTATCGATACGCCATATTTTTTTGTTGACCTGCCAGATATGTACAGGCAATGAGTGCTCAACGGCCGTTAACACTCTGGGAATATTATTGAGTGGGTAGCTGCCCATCAGTCGCAGTGTATTGAGTTCGTTTGGACAGATAATCATTGATTCCTGGTAACGATTGAGCTCAGTAATAAAGTCACACAGGGGCATATCGTTGGCGAGCAATATGCCGTTGGTCCAGGCTTCATTGACCGGATCTATAGGCAATGAGTTTGTCAGTATCTTTTGTTGATTAAAAATGGTTTGTTCACCAGCTTGGGTGATGATCGCCGTTGGCTGTTGGCTTGGCGCTGTTTTTACAGCACCTTCGAAGACGCTCAGCGAGGTTTTATTATTTTCATAACGAACATTGAAACGCGTACCCAGGGCGGTGAGTCGGCCATCTTTTGTATCTACTACCAATGGACGATGATGATATTCCTTATCTTGGCCACTGCTAATGAATATTTCACCGTTATTTAAGATGATTTGACGTAAATCAGCACTGAATTGAGTATCGACGCTGCTATTAGTATTAAGCCAGAGCTGAGTACCATCAGCCAAGTGAATCAGGCGTGTTTCTCCCACGGCTGTCTGAAAATGCCTTTTATCCATTTCTGAATAAAAAGGAGTGAAAAAAGAGAAAGTTAACAGTGAAACGATGATGACCAGGACAGCACTGAAAAGAGAGGTCGTTTTAGAGGCAAAAAATCGCGAGGGTGTCTGCTTAATAACGTATTGGGATGTAGATGAGTTTGCCGCTTGATTAAATTCTGCCTGAATACTTTCTATTTGTTCCCAGGCCAGTTGATTAGCGGGGCACTGCGATAGCCATTCCCGCCATTTTTGTTGATCTTCTCTGCTGATATTGTCGCTTTGTAATATGGCGAACCAGGTTGAGGCTTCCTGTAATACCTGATCTTCAATAATGGCCTGATGTTTGGGATGCATATTTATGAATAGGCGTTTTTAACACGTAAGCACTGCAGCATGGCATCAGCCATATACGTTTTTATTGTGCGTTCAGAAACAGCCAGTTTGTGACTGATTTGCCGATAGGTTAGGCCTTCTATCTGAGATAAAATAAAGGCATCACGCACAGGCTTTTTCATATTTGCTAATAAGCTGACTAACTCCATCAATGTGTCTAAAGCGATAGCACGGTGTTCTTCAGATGGGCAAAGTTCTTCCGGATATAAAGCCAGTGCCTCGAGATAGGCTTGCTCAACATGCTGACGGCGCCAGTGATCATTAACCAGGCCGTGGGCGATGGTGGTCAGATATGCACGTGGCTGTTTAAGTTCGTTAATCGTTTCAGGTTTAAGCAATAATCTGACAAACGTCGATTGCACCAGATCACGTGCTAACTCATCACATTGAAGCTTGTTACGTAGCCAACGGTGTAGCCAGCTCTTGTGCTCAATATAGAGAGCAGTGACTTCTTTATCCTGTTGGTAGGTAAGATTGTTCAAGACTGGCCTTAATGTTAATGTGAATTATTATCATTATTTATTAAGGCGTGCTGACTGTCAAACTGCGACGGTTTTATGCCGGCGATATTCTATTTATTCTGTTTTTGGGGAAATGCGGTAGATATCACCAGAGTCACTGCTGATCAGCAATGCACCATCGGGTGTTTCAATGACATTTCTAATTCTACTGGACAGTGTGTTTAATAAACGTTGTTCATCAGTGGCTTCATTCTTATCATTGAGGCTAACAATATTCAGATGTTGCAAGCTGAGAGCGCCGATGATGAGCTTTCCACGCCATTCTGGAAATAATGTACCTTGGTATTGGATAAGACTGCTGGGTGCGATGGAGGGGATATAGGTTTTAATGGGCTGTTCCATACCTTCCTCGTGAGTACCATGTCCCACAGAAAGCGGTGCCCAGTATTCTTTGCCATACGAAATTTCAGGCCAACCATAGTTTTTGCCGACTTCGATTAAATTGATTTCATCGCCACCACGGGGGCCATGTTCAATTTCCCATAACTGCTGGGTTTGCTGGTTATAAAACAGACCCTGAGGATTTCGGTGACCATAACTCCAGATTTCCGGCAGGGCTTCATTTTTGCCAACGAAGGGGTTATCCGCTGGTGCCGTCCCATCCATATTGAGGCGTAAAATCGTGCCGGCATGAGTCATTAAGTTCTGCGCATTGGGACGTTCACCGCGTTCGCCGACTGACAGGAAAATATGGCCCTTGCCGTCAAACGTAATGCGTCCACCGTAGTGTACATCGTTACCGGTACGCGATTGTGTCACCAGTAATTCCTGCCAATCGGTGAGAGTGTTATTCTCAATTTTCGCTCTAGCTAGAGTAGTGGCACCTTCGTCATCCACATCTTTGGCATAACTCAGATAAATCCAGCCTGTTTTTTCATAGTCTGGTGAGCGTTTGACATCGAATAAACCGCCTTGACCTTGCACCAGAATATCGACGGGTAAGCCGGTAATTTCATGTAATCGTTTTGTATCCTGATGAAACTGATACAAGTGTCCATCGCGCTGGCTGATCAGCAAAACATTATCATTCAGATAATCCATGCCCCATGCAACAGGAATATCAGACAGTATTTTTTCAATATTTAGATCTTTATCCCGACTGATATCGGCAGCAACAAATGAGCTGCTAATGAGAAAAGCGAAAGCGGAGATTGTCTTGACCATGTTCACTGTCATTTCCTTAATAAATTACAGACTATGAACTACATGAGAGCATTGAGCAGCCGGGTTTGTTCCTGGCCCAGTCAGGGCGTTTTGCTGCATAGCTTTCATATTGTGGTTGTTCATCATAGGGGCGACGCATTACCTCCAGAAGTTCATTGATTTGGCTTGGGTCGCCTTGTTCAGCTTTATCGATGGCAAGCTGCGACAAATAGTTACGCAAAACATATTTGGGGTTAACAGCGTTCATCTTTGTTTTACGTTTATCGTCACTGATGCCTTCTTCCTCAACACGGTTGAGATAATCTTTAACCCATTTGGCTATATCATTTTTATCTGCCTGACTGAGTGCATCAGGTGAATAAAAAGCCACCATTAAGGGTGAGAGAAGCTCATCATCGGTTTTCTTTTTATCAGTGACTTTTACATCAGCGAGGTGCCGATAGAACAAGGTCATATCGGTTTCGGTGAGCTGCATGATGCGATTTAGATTCTGATGTAAGGCTTCATCTGCAGGCTTAAATTCAGCCAAACCTAATTTATCGGCACGCATTTGTTGCCATTTATCTGTATAGACAGTGACATAATTATTCAGAATATTTCTCAAAGCTTCAGCATCATCAATCAGTGGATAGATTGCGTTAGCCATTTGCAATAGATTCCATTGGGCAATTTGTGGTTGTGCACCAAAACGATAACGCTTACCGGTTGCGTCTGTGGTGTTGGGCGTCCAGTTGGGATCGTAGTCATCAATCCAGCCATAAGGGCCGTAATCGATAGTCAGGCCGAGCACGGAAGTGTTATCCGTGTTAAACACACCATGCACAAAACCCACTCGCATCCAATCAACCACCATATCGGCTGTGCGTTCACAGATTTCTCGGAACCAGTCTAAGTAGCTCTGTTTACTTGGCGTACCTAAGTGGGGATAAAACGTATCAATAGTGTAATCGACCAAGGTTTTTAAGGTTTCGCTGTCGCCACGGGCACTAAATATTTCATAACTGCCCAGACGCAGAAAGGAGGGCGCTACCCGACAGACGACTGCACCAGGTTCGCTCTGTGGACGGCCATCATAAAACATATCCCGAATCACATCGTCACCTGTGGTGATGAGGCTCAATGCTCGGGTGGTTGGCACGCCAAGATGGTACATGGCTTCACTACATAAAAACTCACGTACGGATGAACGCAACACGGCCAGACCATCAGCTGTACGTGAGTAGGGTGTTTCACCAGAGCCTTTGAGTTGTATGCTCCAGCGTTGTCCTGAGTCACCAATAACTTCACCCAAATTGATAGCACGACCATCGCCTAGCTGGCCTGCCCAATTACTAAACTGGTGACCGCCATAACATTGGGCATGGGGTTGCATGCCATCAAGTTGTTGGTTGCCGACAAAAACCTGCTTGAATAAGTCGCTGTGACAATCCTCATCATTGAGTCCAAGTTCTTGCGCCATTTCTGCTGAGTAGGCCATCAACGTCGGTGATGTTGCTTTTCTTGGTGTGACGTAGGAGTAGCAAGCGCCAAGCACTTGCCTGCGGAAATTACCTGTTTCTGGATCAGCAGGTAAACGCTGAATAAATTGATTATCAAACTGCCAGTTAATCAGGCTATTTGTGGTATTGCTTTCATTTGTCTGTGTCATTACACCATTACACCAAAATTAGGCGAAACAAAAAACCTGTTAAACGTGTTGTTAATCAACGAAAAAATACTAATTTGACTGAGGGTTAAATTCGACAGCAGGGTTCCATATCCGTTGCCAGACCCAGCGAACCCCTTCCTCACGGTGATTGCTGGTGGGGAATCGGTTCGGAATACTGGGTATAAATTGGTGCTGACCTTTTTCTGCTATGTTAAAGCGGAAAAAATAACTCGGCTCCATACCCATACGTAAATCTGAAGCCACGATATGATCACTTTGCAGCTCGAGTTTGAATAAGCCGTTGGTGAACCAGTCTATGCGTTTATAAGCCGGGTAATGTTCTACTTTATCAATGAGCTCAGCACCACGATCATATGTTTTGAAAATGATGGGCTGACGACCCTCGAATACAGAATGAAACCCCTCAAAGTAGTGTTCATCATTGACGGCAATCACTCGCCACAAAAGGGTATTAAAAGCGGTTGCAGAGACTTGCATATGATCGACCTCAATACCTTGCTCTGCAAAAGCAGTTTCAGCTTCATGTTCAACCCACTGTTGAGCAAACAGTCCCCATGTTAGATACACACAGCTAAAAGCAAAGGTATAACGCATGAGTTTTGTACTTATGATTTTATCTGGTGCAATTAATACCGCTAAAAAACCAATTAAAAGTGGGATGGAGTAGGTCGGATCAATAATGAACACACTGCCACCAGAAACTGGACTCGGCATTAACGGCCAGAATAATTGCGTGCCATAGACGGTGAGTGCATCCAGCCCTGAATGGGTAATTAAGGCCAACCAGGTCATCAAAAACCAGCTGAAGTAGCTGAAGGTTTTATCAAAACGATGGAATAACATCGCGAGTAGAGGAGCGACTGCTGTTTGGACAAACCAGGAATGACTCCAACTTCGATGCAATGTCATTGAAGCCAGATCAGTCTCATGGGGAATAAAGATATCCAAATCGGGTAACACGGCAATTGCCGCTCCCCATAACACCGCTTTTCGTGGGGATTTTTTACCAGCAACCATATAACCTACGGCACCGCCGAGTAATGCTTGTGTTACTGTATCCATCTGATTTCTCTAACCTTAAAGTAAATGAGTCAATGACTGTGGGATTTGAAGTTTCACCAAGTGTTGCGGGAAGAAATTCCCTACGCTACATTCAACTGCTTTAAATGATATCTCTAACCGCTGAATTCAAGACCCTGAGCTCAACATGAAAAAAAATGCCCCTTTAAGACAAGTATCTCAAGCTGAAATTCAACCCATCATCAATGCATTAAATTCGGGTCAGTTAGCAATGGCGGAAGCCATGTCAAAAAAACTGCTTAAACAGTTTCCTAATGTGTTTGTTTTACACAACCTCTACGGCAATGCCTTAGCGGGACAAAATAAAACAAAAGAAGCGGTTGAGGCTTTTCGGAAGGCGATAAAAATTGATCCCAGCATTGCCGAAATGCATTTTAATCTAGCGGCGCTTCTCACCAATATGAACCGTCATGAAGAAGCTATTCAGAGTTATAAAAAAGCCGTCAGTCTTAAACCGAATCTCGTCGACGCTTATTATAATATGGGCATTGCTCATCAAGCCTTAAAGCAATATCCGCAGTCAAGCCAAAATTATCAAAAAGCCATTGAGCTTGAACCGGGCTTTTATGAAGCCATGGTGAATCTGGGCGTTGTTTTGCAAGAACAGGGCATGCTGATTGAAGCCATCAATACATACAACCAAGCTTTACAGATTCATAACGATGCACAGATTTACTTCAACCTCGGCACAGCCTACAAAAATCAGGGTAAATTAGGTGAGGCCATCACTGCATACAATAAGGCATTAGAACTTAATCCCGATTATGCCGATGTTCATCGCAGTGTGGGTGAAGTTTTGCGTGATCAAGGCCGATATGACGAATCGGTTGCTGCCTACAAACGGGCCTTAGAACTCAATCCTGATCTACCCATGGCTAACTACAGTCTGGCGGTTTATCTTTATGATAGAGGGGATTTGCAGGGTGCCTTGGAGCATTTTCAACGTTCGCAATATGGTGATTGGCAGGAGCGATCCTTATATTGTCTTTATAAAACAGGGCAGTTTGAGGAGTTTAAGAACGGCCTTGATGCATTAAAGCGAAGTAAAGATAACTCGCCATTTTTAGCCACATTAGCCGGGCATTATGCTGAAAATTTTGACACCGAGAATGACTACAATTTCTGTAAAAATCCACTGGATTTTGTGTTTCATACCGAAATCCCCGAGCTTAAAAACAATAGCGAGTTTTTAAACCAGCTTTTACAAGATATTCATACCTGCGATGTCGATGAAAAGTCTCAGGGACGACTCTACAACGGCGTGCAATCTTCCGGTAATTTATTTAAACGTCCCGAAGGATCATTTAGACAACTGGCTGAATATGTTGCTCAAGCAGTAGAACGATATCGTCAGACCTTTGCCGGAGAAAACTGTCAGTTCGTTAAATCTTTCCCGAAAACCACCGAGTTCGCCAGTTCATGGTATGTAAAAATGAAAAGTGGTGGTCATCTGACCTCTCATATTCATGAAGAAGGCTGGGTCAGTGGCTCGCTGTATCTGTCGTTACCGAAAAACAAACAGCATGAACATGAAGGTAGCATCGAGCTAAGCACCCATGGTGATGACTATCCCAAAAAACACGATAATTTCCCCACCAAAACCATTGCCCCGGAAGTTGGTGACTTGGTGATGTTTCCCTCGTCCTGTTTCCATCGCACCATTCCATTCAGCTCAGATGAAGAACGTATTTGTATTGCGTTTGATTTGAAGCCGATGTGATAGCAAATTCAAAAAGCCAAAAGGATATTGCTTAATGCAAAACCAACGATTATCACCCAGCAGAATTCTTGAATGTTTGCTGTTTTTGCTTTTCGTCGTTTCGCCGTTTTACATTACGTCGAGTATTGGTGGTACAGGTTTTGATTTACCTTTTAATATTTCGGTTTGGTTTGCAGCAACACTAGTCATTGGGTTTATGCTCTGGCATATCGCTAGTAGCGACACGATTACCTTACCCAAAAATTATCTTTACCTATTGATGCTGCCAGCTGGCATTTTATTATCCGCTGTCATTGCCGGTGTGGTTGAACCTGTCACATGGTTATTCAGAATTTTATATATCCTTGCCGGTGTTATTTTTCTATTTGGATTATTTCAGTTTAAAAGCATGTCGGTTGAGCGTGTGCTGTTCTTTATTGTGCTATCGGGCTTGCTCGTTTCCATTTATGGTGTTGCCCAGATACATCAGTGGCAAAGTTATATTGGCGGTTTTTTACTAAGCTCAAAAAATCTACTACCCACTACGATTTTTCAGCAAGTGAATGTAACGGCAAGTTATCTAGCTACATCAATATTAATTGCTATTTATCTGTTGTTTACTTCCTCAGTTAATACTAAAAAAGCATTTCAGTCGCTTCTTTATATCACGATCCTAATAGGTACTTATGTCTTGGTATTATCAGGGTCAAGAACGGGGCTGTTGTCATTGGGACTTGGTCTTATTTTTCTGCTACTTGGTTTATTAAAATCTGTAACAAAGCAAAAAGTGAAGTTCAGCACGGTGATACTAATTTTGTTAGTGTCTTCGTGGGCAGGACAATCAGGTTTAAATACAACAGCGGATAAAGCCTATACTTTAGTCAAGGCAGAAAACTCAGAAGCAAGAGTCGTAATCTATGGTGCTGCTCTAGATTCAGTTCAATCATCGCCAATTTTTGGGCATGGTATTGGTAGTTACAAATCTGAATGGTTAGCTCACTCACCCAGTTGGTATGAGGATTATCAGAATGTATCGATGCCATACACTCTGGGCCATCCTCATAATGAGTTATTGATGTGGGCTGTGGAAGGGGGAGCGCTGGCTGTTATAGGCATTTTGGTAGCGTTGACATCTACAGTTTGGTTGATAGTACGTTTCTATGGAATGATAAGTCTTACTTACTTTTCATTGTTGTTACCTATTTCTTTACACAACATGGTCGAGCTGCCATTTTATATTTCTTCACTGCACTGGTTTGTATGGTTATTTCTTATTTATCTGGCATTAAAAAATATCGTTATTGATAAAAATAATCAGCTTAGTCAGATGGCAAGGCTGTCTATTAAAAGTATTACATTTATATTCGGTCCAGCCGCATTGTTATTTTTATTACAAACGCCAATAGCCCAAAAAGATATGACTGACTATGTCTATGGTCGCTCGACTAATAAGCCACTTCAGCAGGCATTGATGAATCCATATTTTCAAGCTGATGCCAGAGCGATGGCAAACAGAAGCGTGCTTTACCATGCAATCGAAAATGGCGATAAACAAAAAATCATGCAACTACTTGAACAATTTCAACATGAATTAGATACGAATCCTGACTTAAAACTATTTGAAGATGTCATTAACGGTTATGAGGCGGTAAAGGATAAAGAGCAAAGTTGTTTTGCTGCTGAACATGCATTAAAGGTTTATCCATGGAATGGTAACTTGAAGCAATACTTAACAAGCTGTCAAAATAAGTGACGCAAAGTGTCACTTATTGACACTGTATAGTATTAGCAATGACAGAGGGACTCGTCCTTATTCTATTAAGTCTATGAAAAATATATTGAATCACACATGGCACAATAACTGTATTAATTAAATTTAAGCGTAGTGCTTAATTTAAGAAATACGGAGATAAATATGAAAAAAGTCCAACAAGGTTTTACATTAATCGAACTGATGATTGTTGTAGCTATCATTGGTATCCTAGCGGCGATCGCTCTACCTGCTTATCAAACATATACAGATAAGGCTCGTTATACTGAAGTCGTTATGGCTGCAACGAGTGTAAAAACTGCTGTTGAAGTTTGTGCACAAGTACAGGGTGGTTTTACTAACTGTACAGAGGGGTCAAATGGTGTACCTGCAGATCTTACAACTTCACCGTCCATAGTTAACACTGTTAATTGGACTGTAGATGATAATGAAAATGGAACTATAACAGTGACACCTGATAGTAATGCGCCAGGTAATATTGATGAAAATGATGTTTATACAATGGACGCCACATATGATAATGGTGTTGTTACATGGCAAGGGTCATGTACTAATAATCCTGACTTATGCTAATCATTTAAAAAAAGCCCCGCAATGCGGGGCTTTTTTTGCCTGAAATTTAAGTGAAGCTTATTTCACTCTCATTCCCGGCTGAGCGCCATTATCTGGATTTAAGATAAATAAATCCTTTCCACCCGGTCCTGCAGCCAGAACCATTCCTTCTGATAAACCAAAACGCATTTTACGTGGCGCTAGATTGGCTACCATCACCGTTAATTTACCAATGAGGTCTTCTGGTGAGTAAGCTGATTTAATACCTGCAAATACCTGACGTTCACCTAAACCGATATCTAAGGTGAGTTTAAGCAGCTTATCGGCACCTTCCACATGTTCTGCATTGACGATTTTGGCAATACGTAAATCAATCTTGGCGAAGTCATCAAATTGGATTTCATCAGCTATTGGATCAATATTTGTATTGCTTACTACTTGTTTCTCTACCGGTTTTGTTTCTGTCATATTTTCTTTTGACTCTTCAATGATTGCATCGATTTTTTCTTTTTCGATACGTGTCATCAGAGGTGTAAATTTATTAATTGTATGACCAAGTAATGGCGATTTAATATCAGTCCAGTTCAATGGTTTGACATTAAGGAAGGCTTCAGCCTGTTCTGCTGTTTTGGGTAATACTGGTTTTAGATAAGCGATTAAGACACGGAATAAATTGATGCCCATGCTGTAAATGGCCTGGACTTCTTGTTCTTTGTCTTCTTCTTTTGCCAAAGCCCAAGGTTTCATTTCATCAATGTGTTGGTTGGCACGATCAGCCAGCGCCATAATTTCACGCATGGCCTGACCAAACTCTCGTTTTTCGTAGCGTTCAGCTATCGCTTCGGCTTGATTAATAAAGCTATTAAATAAGTCTGCGTCAGCTAGTGACTCACTTAACTGGCCATCACATTTTTTACTTAGATAACCGGCACAGCGACTGGCGATATTGACGACTTTACCGACTAAGTCAGCATTAATTCGGGTTTGGAAGTCTTCCAGACTTAAGTCAATATCATCAATACCACTGCCGAGTTTGGCAGCAAAATAATAACGCAGATATTCTGGGTCAAGGTGATTCAAATAGGTACGAGCTTTGATGAAGGTACCGCGAGATTTCGACATTTTCTTGCCGTCAACGGTCAGGAAACCGTGTGCATAAATATTATCTGGCTGACGGAATCCCGCACCTTCCAGCATCGCTGGCCAGAACAGGGCATGGAAATAAATAATGTCTTTACCAATAAAGTGCACCATCTCGGTATCGCTGCCAGGTTTCATAAAGGCATCAAAGTCAACTCCGGTACGATCACAGAAGTTTTTAAAACTGGCTAAATAGCCAATAGGTGCATCCATCCACACATAAAAGAATTTATTTTCTGTATCTGGAATTTCAAAACCGAAGTAGGGCGCATCACGTGAAATGTCCCAGTCTTGTAAACCACTATCAAACCACTCACTGAGTTTACGAGTCACTTCAGGCTGAAGATGGTCACTGTTGGTCCATTCTTTTAATGTTTTTTCAAAATTACCGAGTTTGAAAAAATAATGCTCAGATTCTTTGGTAATCGGCGTAGCACCAGAAACAGCTGACACCGGGTTTTTGAGTTCAGTGGGTTCGTAGGTGGCACCACAGACTTCACAGTTATCACCATATTGATCGGCTGCACCACATTTTGGGCACTCACCGCGAATGAATCTATCTGGCAGGAACATTTCTTTTTCTGGATCGTAGGCTTGGCTGATAGTTCTGGCTTCAATATGACCCGCATCTCGGTTAGCTAGATAAATCTGACTGGCTAAGGCTCGGTTTTCATCACTGTGGGTACTATGAAAGTTATCAAAACCAATGTTGAACTCAGAAAAGTCAGCCTGATGCTCTTTGCTGACATCGCTAATCAGCTGTTCAGGCGTGATGCCTTCATTTTGAGCACGCAGCATAATCGGTGTGCCATGCGCGTCATCTGCGCAAACATAAAAGCATTGGTTGCCACGCATTTTCTGGAAACGTACCCAGACGTCAGTTTGGATGTATTCCACCATATGGCCCAGATGTATTGAACCATTGGCATAAGGGAGAGCGCTGGTGACCAGAATTTTTCTTTGCATGTGTGAACCGAAATTAACCGTGAGAAAAACGATAAAAGATACCAGAATTAGGGTGTTTACACCACGTATCAGTCAGCTTTGTCGATGCGATTTATCCGTATGTTGAAAAGCATCAGGCTTTGCATTAGATTGAACCCAACACGCAATATCTAATTCACGCTTTCTCGGGGTTATCAATGGAGCTGATTTTACACAATATTCATGCTGACTCGGTTGAGTTGGCATTAGAAAAAGCTCGCCAATATCGTTCTTTAAATGAGCCTGAGATTGCCGAAAGCATTTGCTTGGATATTTTGCACATCGAGCCGGATAATCAAAAAGCCATTGTTTTATACATTCTGGCTTTGAGTGATCAACTGCATCATGCAGGCAAAAAGACGCAAGTTAAGTCGATTGAAGAAGCCATTGAAAAGTTACAAAGCCGCTATCAGCAGTTTTACTATACGGGGCTGCTTCACGAGCGACGTGCACGCTTTATGCTGACTCAGAGTATGGCGAGAGTGTTCGCTTATGACTATTTTATAGAAGCTTTACAGTTTTATCAGAAGGCGGAAAAAATAAGGCCAGAGCATAACGATGAGGCGACACTTCGTTGGAACAGCTGTATCCGTACCATTGAAAAAGAAAACCTGAAACCTCGTCCTGACAGTAAGGATGCCAGATTGGATATGGAAAGCTGAGCATGACGTTATTACAGATTCAAAAGCGCACGATGACTATCGCAGGAACGGTATTAAGCGTTTATCTCCTGTTTCATATGTTATCCAATCTCAGCTTCTTTTTTGGCGATAGCTTTAATCAGTTTTATCAGATTTACAATTCAGCCTGGATACGTTGGCCTGTGTTGGCTATCGTTCTATTCTGTTTGTGGATTCATGTTCGGGCAGCAGTAAATATACGCAGGAAAAACAGCCAGGCTAGGCAGGTTGGCTATAAAAAAAATGAGAAATTTCATATCCCGGCAGCACTGGTCACACTAAGTATCACCTTATTATTTTTATTTATTGTTATTCATATTATTCAATCTTTATATGTGAATCCGGATGATGTCAGAAGCTCAGTAATGAGTTGGTTTAGTTCTGTAATAATCACGCTGTTTTATCTCACTGGTGTGTTTATATTGGTTATGCACTTACAGCACTCTTTGATTAATGTTCTTCAAACCTTAGGAATTTCAGCAAAAATGCACCATATCGCTATTCATTCGAGCGTAGCGCTTTTGGGAGTAGGGTTTGTTTCTATTCCTGTTTATGTATGGTTAATGTCATGAGTGAGTTTGAGTTAGATAGCCACGCGCCAAAAGGGCCATTACAGGATAGATGGAAACAGCACAAATATAATTCTCGTGTTGTCAGTCCAGCGAATCGTAAAAAATATACAGTGATTGTTGTTGGTACTGGGTTAGCTGGCGCGTCTGCTTCTGCTTCGTTAGGTGAAATGGGCTTTAATGTGAAAACCTTTTGTTTTCAGGATAGCCCGCGCCGAGCTCACAGTATTGCTGCCCAAGGTGGGATTAATGCGGCTAAGAATTACCAAAATGATGGAGACAGTGTCTGGCGTTTGTTTTATGACACGATTAAAGGTGGTGATTTCAGAGCTAGAGAATCTAACGTTTTCCGTCTGGCTGAATTAAGCACCGCCATTATCGATCAGGCCGTGGCGCAAGGCGTACCTTTTGCCCGTGAATATTCGGGATATCTGGCAAACCGTTCATTTGGTGGGGCTCAGGTGTCGCGGACGTTTTATGCCAGAGGACAAACTGGGCAGCAACTGTTACTGGGTGCCTATCAGGCCATGAGCAGACAGATTGCCGAAGGCACAGTTACCCATCAGTCTCGCTGTGAAATGCAGGAGCTGATCATGGATGGTGACAGAGCCGTTGGCATTATCACTCGTGATCTGGTTACCGGCGAGTTAGAAAGTCATATTGCTGATTGTGTGGTGTTGTGTTCGGGCGGTTACAGCAATGCCTTTTATCTGTCGACTAATGCAAAAGGCTGTAATACCTCGGCGATTTGGCGTGCACATAAAAAAGGGGCTTTATTTGCTAATCCTTGTTTTACCCAGATTCATCCCACCTGTATTCCTCAGCATGGTGAATTACAGTCAAAACTGACATTAATGAGTGAATCTCTGCGTAATGATGGCCGCGTATGGGCGCCTAAAAATAAAGCCGATTGTGATAAACAGCCTGAAGATATCCCTGAACAGGATCGTGATTATTTTCTGGAACGCATGTACCCGTCATTTGGTAATTTGGTACCGCGCGATATTGCGTCACGTGCCGTCAAGCTCATCTGTGATGAGGGCCGTGGTGTCGGTTTTGAAATTGAAGGCAAAAAACTGGGTGTCTATCTGGATTTTGCTCAGGCAATAAAGAAACAGGGATTAGCTGCGGTTGAAGAAAAATATGGCAATTTGTTTGAGATGTATCAACGAATAACCGCTGAAAATCCGTATGAAACCCCCATGCGTATTTATCCTGCTGTGCATTACACGATGGGCGGTTTGTGGGTTGATTATAATCTGATGACAACCATAGATGGCTTGTTTGCCGGAGGCGAGGCGAATTTTTCAGATCACGGCGCAAATAGATTAGGCGCCAGTGCATTAATGCAAGGGCTGGCAGATGGCTATTTTATTTTGCCAACGACGGTAGCGGATTTTTTAGCGAAGCATAAGCCTGTCAAAGCAGAAAATTATTCAACGCATATTGATGAAGCCATGTTGTCAGCCAAAAGCCGAATTGATAGCTTAATGAATGCACCTGAACCATCTGTTACCCCCGATGAGTTTCATCGTCAATTGGGACAGATCCTCTGGCATGCCTGTGGTATGGCAAGGACAAAATCCTCACTTGAAAAAGCCATCAAGGAAATACAAACGCTGCGCCAGCAGTTTTGGCAGAAAGTAAAAATATCTGGTGCTGAAGACGGCTTAAACCAAACCTTAGAACGCGCAGGACGTGTCGCCGACTTTTTTGAATTAACAGAGTTAATGTGTATTGATGCACTGGACAGGGAAGAATCCTGTGGCTGTCATGCACGTGAAGAACATCTGACAGAAGAAGGGGAGGCCAAACGAAACGATATGGATTATTCCTATGTGGCCGCCTGGCAGTATAGTGGTGATATCAGCCACCCAACACTTTATCGTGAATATCTGCATTTTGATTTCGTTCGACCCAGCATAAGAAATTACCAATGATTTTTAAACTGAATATCTGGCGGCAATCTGGACCCGATAAAAAGGGTGATTTCGAGACATATGAAATTGAGGCGAGTGAAGATTCTTCATTTCTGGAGATGATGGATGCTCTGAATGAAAAGTTGATTCTTCAAGGGGATGACCCGATTGCTTTTGACTTTGACTGTCGTGAGGGGATTTGTGGCTCATGTAATCTCGTTATCAATGGCACACCGCATGGTAAACAACGGGCAACGACCACCTGTCAGCAGTACATGCGTGACTACAAAGATGAAAAAGAATTATGGATAGAGCCATGGCGAGCCACCGCTTTCCCGATTATCAAAGATCTTATCGTTGATAGAAGTGCCTTTGATCGTATTATCCAGGCTGGCGGATATATCCCCATCCGCACTGGTTCGGCCTGTGAAGCAAATACTTTACCCATAGATAAACAGGTTGCAGATGATGCATTTGATGCGGCGACTTGTATCGGCTGTGGTGCCTGTGTCGCTGTTTGTCCAAATGCCTCAGCTACATTATTTGTTGCAGCAAAAATCTCCCATCTATCGATCCTCCCACAAGGAGGTATGGATAAACAGCGACCAGCTAAATTACTAAAAGCCATGGAAGATGAAGGTTTTGGTAGTTGCAGTAACTATCGTGAGTGCGAAAGCGTTTGCCCGAAAGAAATCAAAGTCAGCGCGATTACCACCATGAATCGCCTTCTTTACCAAAATCGTTGATGCATTCTACGGAGTGTTATCATCCCTCACTGAGAAAACGAATGGTTACCATCGGATGACAGAAGAGCAAAGTAAAGCAGCATTATCAGAATCTATTACTGTGGGCTGGCGCGAGTGGTTGAGCCTCCCACAACTTGGCCTCACCAGAATCAAAGCAAAAGTGGACACCGGAGCAAGGACCTCAGCTATCCATGCCTTTTCAGTTGAAGAGTTTGAGCAGGATCAGCAACTCTGGGTTCGATTTGGCGTGCATCCTAATCAGGGAGACAATGACACTATCAAATGGTGTGAAGCCTTAGTCATTGATCAGCGCAATGTGACGGATTCGGGGGGGCATACGGAAAAGCGTTATGTGATTCAGACTGAGCTATCACTGGGGCAAAAGCAATGGCCTATAGAAGTCACTCTGACAAACCGCGATAATATGCTGTTTAGAATGCTGTTAGGTCGAACCGCCATGACTGCCGGCAATCTTATTGTCAATCCTGCCATGTCATTTATGACTGGCCAAAGTGTTCAGGAGCATGATGAACAGCCTGTTAAAGAATTTTTTGATGGAGAAAGTTGATGAAAATCGCCGTTCTTTCTCGTAACCCCAAGTTATATTCAACCCGTCGTCTGGTTGAGGCCGCAGAGGCTCGTGGTCATGAAGTACATGTATTAGATGTGCTTCGCTGTTATATGAACATTACTTCATTAAAACCAGAAGTTCACTACAAAGGCGAAATTCTGACAGGTTATGATGCGGTCATTCCGCGGATTGGCGCTTCTGTCACTTTTTACGGTACCGCTGTGCTGCGTCAGTTTGAAATGATGAATGTGTATCCGCTCAATGAGTCAGTGGCTATTAGCCGCTCACGAGATAAATTACGCGCGCTGCAATTGTTATCCCGAAAAGGGATTGGTCTGCCAGTGACCGGATTTGCACACCGACCGGATGATGTTGATGACTTAATAAAAATGGTGGGCGGTGCACCTTTAGTTATTAAGCTGCTGGAGGGAACGCAAGGTATCGGTGTTGTTTTAGCTGAAACAGAACAAGCGGCAGAGAGTGTTATTGAGGCCTTTATGGGAATGAAGGCCAATATTCTGGTTCAAGAATTTATCAAAGAAGCGGGCGGTGCCGATATTCGCTGTTTTGTAGTTGGGGATAAAGTAGTCGCCTCAATGAAACGTCAGGGGAAAGAAGGCGAGTTTCGCTCTAACTTACATCGTGGTGGTAGCGCTAATTTAATTCGTATTTCTCCCTTGGAGCGAGCAACCGCAGTTCGTGCCGCAAAAACTATGGGCTTGAATGTATGTGGTGTTGATTTATTGCGTTCAAATCACGGTCCGGTTGTGATGGAGGTGAATTCCTCACCAGGGCTGGAAGGTATTGAGAATGCCACTGGTAAGGATATTGCCAGCATGATTATTGACTTTATCGAGAGAAATGCACGTTCAGGCAAGACAAAAACGCGGGGCAGAGGCTAAACATGTCCGATGTGCTGGTGCTGGCTGGTGAAGAAGTCAGATTAGGACAAAGTAAGATTATCGATGTGCCCTTGCCTGATCTTTATATGCAAACTGCGTTGAGCATGCCGGTCCACGTCATCCGTGGTCGTCGTAGAGGGCCCACCCTGTTTGTTTCAGCCGCGGTACATGGTGATGAAATCAATGGTGTTGAAATTATTCGCCGATTGGTGAAAAGTAAGAGTTTAAAAGGCCTGAAAGGTACAATAATTGCCATCCCCGTTGTCAATGTGTATGGCTTTTTAAATCAGTCACGATATTTACCTGACCGCCGTGATCTTAATCGTTGTTTTCCTGGTTCGGATGAAGGTTCACTTGCTGCCAGATTAGCGGATTCTTTTATGAAGGAAGTCGTCAGTCAGTGTACCCATGGTATTGATCTGCACACGGCCGCTATCCACCGCGATAATTTACCGCAGATACGTGCTGATTTATCCAACCCTGATGTTGAAATGATGGCCCATGCTTTTGACGCGCCAGTGGTGGTGAACTCCAGTTTGATTCAGGGGTCATTACGTTATGCGGCTGCGGCTTATGATGTACCGGTTATCGTTTATGAGGCTGGTGAAGCCTTACGTTTTAACGAAATGGCTATTCGTGCAGGTGTTAAAGGCGTGTTAGCAGTCATGCGTCACATTGGTATGTTAGCCGTCACAAGACAAAAAAAGCGTCCTCACGAACCCTTTGTGGCACGCAGTAGTGTTTGGGTCAGAGCTCCTGAAAGTGGTATTTTCAGAATGCTGGTGCCTATGGGGGCCAGTGTCAATAAAGGCGATTTACTAGGTATGGTGGCGGCTCCCTATGGTAAGGGAGATTCTGAAACTGAGGTGCTGGCAAGCAGTTCTGGAATCGTCATTGGTCGTACTAATATCCCTTTGGTTAATGAAGGGGAAGCCTTGTTCCATATCGCAAGGTTTAATAAACCGGACGAAGTTGCTGATAGTGTGCTGGCTTTTCATACGGACTTGGATCCAGCGACAGACACTGCAGTGCCTGATGAATTACCCATAATTTGAGCCGATGTCACTGTGGTGTCATCTCGGTAATGTAATAATTGAAATAATTCTTTGCTTTTTCACTGCAAAGTAGTGAAAATCGCGCCCTTTAACTAACCAAGACGGGAATAATCGTCAATGCAGAAAACGCCTTTTCCTCCTATCGATAACGAGCTGGATTTAAGTACTGAATGGAGTGCTGAACATAGTGCTCGCTTATATGGTGTCAGGGACTGGGGAAGCGACTATTTTGATGTGTCTGAAGATGGTAACGCTGTCGTCACCGTGCAGTTTGGTGAGAAAACCATACAGGTACCTATCATTGACATCGTCAATGGCATGCGTGAGCGTGGGCTTGATATGCCAGCTGTTTTACGTATTGAAAATCTGCTCGATCAGCGCATCACACAACTTAATGAAGCATTCTCACGGGCAATTGACGAAGCAGGTTATAAAAATCATTACCGTGGCGTATTTCCTATCAAAGTTAATCAGCAGTGTCATGTTATTGAAGAGATTGCTGACTATGGCAGTCGTTACCATCATGGTCTGGAAGCGGGCAGTAAAGCGGAATTAATTATTGCCCTGTCACAGCTTCGTGATCATGATAGTTTGATTGTCTGCAATGGCTACAAAGACGAAGAATTTATTGACCTTGGTCTTTATGCCCGTCAAATGGGGATCAAGTGTTTCTTTGTGCTGGAAACCGCCATGGAGCTGGACATTATTCTTGAGCGTAGTCGTGCTCTGGGTGTTGATCCCTTAATTGGTGTGCGTATTCGCCTGGCTTCTATGGTGGAAGGTCACTGGAATGAAGACAGTGGCGATCGCTCGATCTTCGGTTTATCGACAAGTGCTTTATTAGGCGTGGTTGATAAGCTTAAACAAACTAACATGCTGCACTGTTTGCAGTTGCTTCATAGCCATCTGGGTTCTCAAATTCCTAATATCCGTAATATCCGTACCGGTGTAATGGAAGCCTGTCGATTTTACGCTGGCCTTATCGAAGAAGGCGCCCCAATGGGGTATATCGATATGGGCGGTGGTTTGGCTGTTGACTATGAGGGGGCCAGAAGTAACAGCACGCATAGTATGAACTATGGTTTGGACGAATATTGTTACAACATTGTAGAAGCCTTACAGGAAAGTCTCGACCCACTGGATATTCCACATCCGGTGATTATTTCTGAGTCTGGTCGTGCGCTGGTGGCCTATTCTTCAATGTTGTTATTCAATGTACTTGAAGTACGTGAGCATAAAGCTGAACCGATCCCTGCCGAACCGCCAGAAGATAGTCATGACCACATTATCAATCTATTTAGTGTGCTTGATTACGTCAGCCCGGAAAATTTGCAGGAGTGTTACAACGACTCTCTCTATTACCGTGATGAGATGCGTGAACTATTCCATCATGGACAAGCGACCATTCGTGAACGAGCTCTAGCAGAAAACTTGGCACTTGCTATTCTGGAAAAGATTTCTAATCTGCTGCCACAGGCAAGACGTGTGTCTCAGGAGCTGGAAGCGTTACCCGAATTGCTGTCTGATATTTACTATGGCAATTTCAGTTTATTCCAGTCATTACCGGATATCTGGGCCATTGATCAGCTTTTCCCGATCATGCCAATCCATCGATTAAACGAAGCCCCAGTCAGAGATGCAGTTTTAGCGGATATGACCTGTGATTGTGACGGTAAGATTGATAACTTTATCTCACCAACCGGAGTGAAAAAAACACTACCGTTACACGAACTGAAACATGGTGAGGAATATTATTTAAGTGTTTTCCTGGTCGGTGCTTATCAGGAAACCTTGGGTGACTTACACAATCTGTTTGGTGATACCAATGTCGTCAGCGTGCACATCAACGAGGAAGGTGGTTTTGATTTCCGTCGTGAATTCCATGGTGACAGCATCGCCGACGTATTAAGCTACGTTGAGTACGATCCTAAACACATGTTAGAACAATTCCGTCGTATCGCTGAAGAAGCGGTGCGTGATGGACGAATTTCGGTGCCGATGCGCCAACAAATGTTGCATGCTTTTAAAGAGAGTATGCATGGCTATACTTTTTTTGAACGTTAATTGAGACGAGTTAAAGGAATTCAGCAATGTCTAAAGTCCTGATTATTGGTGCCGGCGGTGTCGGTGGCGTAGTCACACATAAATGTGCACAGTTACCAGAAGTATTCTCTGAAATTGTTTTGGCAAGCCGAACAGAAGAAAAATGCAAAGCTATCGCTGCCCAATTGGATCGCCCCATTAAAACAGCGAAAGTGGATGCAGACAATGTCGCTGAGTTAACGACATTGCTTGAACAGGAAAAACCGGACTTAGTGATTAATGTCGCTTTGCCATACCAGGATCTGACGATCATGGATGCCTGTCTGGCAGCGGGTGTGGATTATCTTGACACAGCCAACTATGAACCTTTGGATACTGCCAAGTTTGAATATAAATGGCAGTGGGCTTATCAGGATAAGTTTAAAGAGGCTGGTTTAACAGCATTGCTGGGAAGTGGTTTTGATCCCGGTGCCACCAATGTGTTCACCGCCTATATTGCTAAACATTATTTTGATGAAATCCATGAACTGGACATTATCGATGTCAATGGTGGTGATCACGGTTATCCGTTTGCAACCAACTTTAACCCGGAAATTAATATCCGCGAAGTGACTGCTGAATGTCGTCACTGGGAAAATGGTGAGTTTGTTGAAACGCCAGCAATGTCGAAAAAAGCGACATTTACCTGTCCGGAAGAAGTTGGTACCTACAATATTTATCGTATGTACCATGAAGAGCTGGAATCATTAACTAAAAACTTCCCGACACTGAAGCGCGCTCAGTTCTGGATGAGTTTTGGTGAAAGTTACCTGAAACACTTGGAAGTGCTTGGAAATGTGGGCATGACAGGTATCGAGCCGATTGACTATAACGGTCAGAAAATTGTACCGATTCAGTTTTTGAAAGCCTTATTGCCTGATCCTTCCACCTTAGGGCCAAGAACCAAAGGGAAAACCTGCATCGGTTGTGTCGTCAAAGGCATTAAAGACGGTAAAGAAAAAATTGTTTACCTCTATAACATCAAAGATCATCAGGATTGTTATAAAGAAGTGCAGTCTCAGGCGATTTCATACACCACAGGTGTGCCAGCCATGATTGGTGCCAAAATGATGTTAGAAGGCAAATGGAAACAACCTGGTGTTTGGAATATCGAACAGTTCGATCCTGATCCCTTTATGGAAGACATGAATAAATATGGCTTGCCATGGAATGTGATTGAACTTGATAACTTTAATCTGGACAACTAATCTCCATGCAGTTTACTGATTTTGGCAAACTGGATTTATCCCGTTTGCCATCACCTTGTTTTGTGGTTGATGAAGTCGCGGTAGAGCGTAACTTACGTATTCTGCATGGAGTGACCGTGGCCAGCGGCGCAAAAGTGCTGGGTGCCTTAAAAGCCTTTTCAATGTGGTCACTAGGTGATTTAACCCGCCAATATCTGAATGGTACTTGTGCCAGTGGCTTGCATGAAGCCCGTTTGGGATATGAAGAGTACGGTGGTGAAGTGCATGTGTTCGCCGCTGCTTTCAGTCAGGCAGATATTGATGAGCTGTTAACGTTTGCGAATCACATTGTGTTTAATTCATGCAGCCAGTGGCTGCGGTTTAGACAGCAATGTCTAGCGGCCCAAAAGCAACGACCTGATCTGGAGTTTGGTTTACGAATCAATCCTGAACATTCTGAAGGGGCTGTGCCTATTTATGATCCTTGTTCACCTGGATCGCGTTTAGGGATAACCTTATCCCAGTTAGATGAAACCGCATTGGAAGGTATTAGTGGTCTGCATTTTCATACTCTGTGTGAACAAGGTTTTGAACCACTTCAACGTACCGTAGCAGCGGTTGAATCAAAGTTTGGTCACATCTTGCCACAAATGAAATGGGTCAACTTTGGTGGCGGTCATCATATTACTGCTGATGGCTATGATATTAATGGGTTGGTCGAGTTAATACAGGCATTTCAAGCGAGCCATCAGGTGCAAGTGTACCTTGAGCCGGGCGAAGCGATGGCCATCGGCACCGGCATCCTGAGCTGTGAAGTGTTGGATATTACCTGGAATAAACTGAATCAAGCTATTCTTGATACCTCCGCCACCTGTCATATGCCGGATACGCTGGAAATGCCATATCGCCCTGATATTCGTGGTGCTGGTGAGGCAGATGAGTTCGAATACACGTATAGACTGGGTGGTTTAACTTGTCTGGCGGGTGATGTGATTGATGATTACAGCTTCAAAGCACCGCTTGAAGTCGGCCAGCGGCTGATTTTTGAAGATATGGCGCATTACACGATGGTCAAAACCACCACATTTAATGGCACAAAATTACCAGCCATTGCGTTGTGGAACTCAGAAACCGATGCCTTACGCATTGTGAAAGAGTTCGGCTACGACGATTTTAAACACAGATTATCTTGAGTTGATGCAAATGGAAGATTATCCAATTTTTCTCGGTTCAGAAATTGAACAGCCAAAACCCGAACAAGCACTATTTCATGTTTTGCCAGTACCGTATGAAAAAAGTGTGTCTTACGGTGGCGGTACAGCTTTGGGGCCTAATGCTATTTTACAAGCGTCATGGCAGTTAGAAGAATGGGATGGCAAGAGCAAGCCCTGCGACGAGGGAATTTATACTTGTGAGCCGGTGGATTGTAGTGTTGCGCCACAACAAGTCATCGACAATATTGCTAAAGCAACAGCCGATATCATAAAGAGCGGTGGAATGCCGATTGTGTTGGGTGGTGAACATACAGTCACGTATGGCGTAATAAAAGGCTTGCGTGATGCTGGTATAGAGGATTTTGGCATTGTGCAGATTGATGCGCATGCCGATTTACGTCAGGCCTACGAAGGTGACTTTCTGAGCCATGCCTCAGTGATGAAACGTGCTGTTGATATGGGTATTCCACTTTATCAGCTGGGTATTCGCGCTTACTGTGAAGAAGAAATGGCCTTCCGCAAAGAATTTGGCGTGTTATATCAGGATGCAGACGAGTTAGTACCCAACCGCATTCAATCAATTGAGCTACCTGACGATTTTCCACAAAAAGTGTTTTTCACACTGGATATTGATGGCATGGATCCTTCTGTGTTCCCATCAACAGGTACACCAGTGCCTGGTGGTCTTGATTGGTATCAGACACTTAACTTATTTGAGTCGGTTGCAAAACAGCGCGAAATCATTGGTTTTGACATTATGGAATTTGCCCCTATTGAGGGGTTCCATGCCTATGATTTTTCTGCTTCTTTGCTGACCTATAAATTGATGGGTATCGTGCAAAGAAATCGTCATTAATTAATAGGGCTTGTGCGCGACTCAAAAAACGAATGAATCAGATAGCCTGGTTATAGGCTAAGGATATGAGGCAATTAACAAATTAAGTCTTTTCCTCATTCCATGAAACAGATAAAATTCGGCCTTTTTCTAATCTTTGGGATTTTTTCATCATGAATCAAGCTACAGTAAAACTGTTGGAAGACTACTACAATGCATTTAACCGCGGTGATATGGATGCATTTCTTAATATGCTGACAGACGATGTCATTCATGATGTAAACCAAGGTGGTCGTGAAATCGGTAAAGAAGCATTCAAAAAATTCATGGATCGTATGAATGCTCACTATAAAGAAAATATCGTTGATATTTCGATCACAACCAATGATGCTGGTGACCGTGCTGCGGTTGAATTCACTGTATTAGGTGAATACTTGTCAACTGATGAAGGTTTACCAGAAGCAGCAGGTCAAACATATCGTTTACCAGCAGGTGCATTCTTTGTGATTCGTGATGGTAAAGTCGCTCGTATTACTAACTACTACAACTTAGAAGACTGGATCGCCCAAGTCGCAGGCTAAGAGGTGTGCGATGTTAAGACTGGAAAGACTGTCTGGCGATAAACTCAATCAATACATTCCGGAGCTCGCTGAGCTCCGGATTCGTGTTTTTCGTGACTTCCCTTATCTTTATGATGGGGACCTGACTTACGAAGAAAAATATCTTAAGACATATATCGAAGCGCCTGACAGCGTCATTGTATTGGCCTTTGACGGTGAGCATGTTGTTGGTGCGTCTACTGGCATTCCACTCAAATACGAAACAGACGAAGTCAAAGCCCCATTTATCGCTGCTGGTTATGATATTGATAAGATCTTTTATTGTGGTGAATCGGTATTACTGTCTCAGTACCGCGGACAAGGTGCCGGTGTTGCGTTTTTCGATGAAAGGGAAGCCCATGCGCATGAAGTCGGTGGATTTGAATACAGCTGTTTTTGTGGTGTTCAACGTCCAGAGGATCATCCACAGCGACCCGCTGACTATCAGCCATTAGATAATTTCTGGCGTAAACGTGGTTATGAAAAACATCCTGAACTCAATACCACATTCAGCTGGAAAGAAGTTGGCGAGACGATTGAATCACCTAAACCGATGACTTTCTGGATGAAAAAAATTTAAATCTTTCTAGCGTCTGGCTTTTAACACTCGAGCGACGTTATACCTAATTCTCTGGAACATGAATGAGCAAAGTAAAAGCGGCAGTTGCCCAATATGATATTGGCTTTTTCGCACAATGGTTTGAATTTGAAGATAAATTAACACAATGGGTAAGCCAGGCAGCTAAAAATGGTGCTAAGTTACTGGTTTTCCCTGAGTATGGCAGTATGGAACTGGCTTCGCTGTTTGGTGAGTCCGTTTACAAAGATTTGGGAAAACAATTGCATTCGATGCAAGAAGTCTATGCTGATTATGAGGCGCTTTACACTCAGTTAGCTAAGCAGTTTGATGTGATGATATTGGCTAGTTCTTTCCCGGTACTGCAGTCTGATGGTAGCTTCCGTAACCGCGCTAATCTGTATGGTGTTGATGGTCTTATTGACTATCAGGACAAACTCATCATGACACGGTTTGAAAATGAACAATGGTTAATTCATGCCGGACAAGACATTAAAGTTATCGATACAGACATTGGTCGCCTTGCTATCAATATTTGTTATGACAGTGAATTTCCGTTAATCGCACATCAGCAAGTTCAGGCTGGCGCGGATGTGGTACTGGTGCCGAGCTGTACTGACACTCAAGCGGGTTTTTATCGTGTCAGAATCGGTTGCCAGGCACGTGCGCTTGAAAACCAGTGTTATGTATTACAATCACCGACATTTGGTGACGCTTTATGGTCGGAAGCGGTGGATGTCAATACAGGACGTGCCAGCATCTATACACCCGTTGATTATGGTTTCCCAGATAATGGTATTCTGGCGGAAGGTTCTGTCGATACTGCACAGTGGGTCTATGCCGATTTGGATTTGAATGAGATTGCCCGTGTACGTCAGCAAGGACAGGTATTTAATTATCGTGATTGGCCCTTGCAAAATGAGCTACGTGGCCCCAGATTAGATTGATACTAAACGCCGTCTTAAAGATGGCGTTTTTTTTAGATAGCCGTTTTAGCCAAACCTTCAGACTCAGCGTCTGACATGCCAATAAAAATAGAATAGATGCGTGTCTTCAGGCGAACGCATGAAATAGACAGGAGTGCTCCATGTTAGATAATGCTCAGATAAAGCAGATTATTAACGACTTTCAGGACCCCTCGACCGAAATAAAACTCGGAGAGACGAACCCAGCGATTATGGTGGCAGAGAATGCAGGTAAACAAACTGTTTCTGTCGTTCTGCGTTATCCAGTCAAAGGCTATATTGAACAACTCAACACAGCATTAACATCTGCTATACAACAAGCAGGAGCTGACAATGTCAGTGTTGTCGTCTCAAGCGAAATTATCAAGCATAAAGTGCAACAGGGCGTTCAGGCACTGGATAATATTAAAAACATCATTGCTGTTGGCTCTGGTAAAGGTGGCGTCGGCAAATCAACCACGTCAGCCAACCTCGCTCTGGCACTCGCTGCAGAAGGCGCAACCGTCGGTGTGCTGGATGCCGATATTTACGGACCAAGCCAACCTCGAATGCTGGGTGCCAATCGTCGTCCCGAATCTCCCGATGGCAAGTCGATGAATCCTGTCGAAAGTTACGGTATTCAAACCATGTCGATTGGTTTCCTCATTGATGAAGAAGAACCCATGATCTGGCGTGGGCCGATGGTGACTCAAGCCCTGCAACAATTATTGGGCGAGACAAACTGGAAAGATCTGGATTATCTGATTATCGATCTGCCACCGGGCACAGGTGATATTCAATTAACCTTATCGCAAAAAGTCCCTGTCAGTGGTGCGGTGATTGTCACCACACCTCAAGATATTTCGTTGCTTGATGCTCGTAAAGCATACAAGATGTTTGAAAAGGTCAAAGTACCGGTACTGGGTATTGTTGAAAATATGAGCACGCATATCTGTAGTCAGTGTGGCCATGAAGAACACATTTTTGGTGACGGTGGCGGTCAGCGTATGGCCGAACAGTACCATCTTAATTTACTCGGCAGTTTACCTTTGGATATTCGAATCCGTGAAGATGCTGATTCGGGTAAACCCAGTGTGGTGACCGAACCTGACGCTGAGATTTCAATGGCGTATCGACAGATTGCTCGTCGCGTTGGTGCCAGACTGGCCATGCAGGGCAAAGATTACTCAGCAGCGTTTCCAAACATTGTGATTAAAAATGACTAATGTTTAGCTAAGACACGATAAAGCCTGTTTAAGATATGTTTTAATAGGCTTATGATTGGACATTTATAAAGGTATAACCAAGCAACTATGATTAAGTCAGATAAATGGATCCGTCGTATGGCGGAGCAGGGAATGATTTCGCCTTTTGAGCCAGGTCAGGTTCGATATCGTGATGATAACCGTATTATCTCTTATGGCACCTCCAGCTATGGTTATGATGTTCGTTGTTCAAACGAGTTTAAAATTTTCACCAATATAAACTCAGCGATTGTTGATCCAAAAAACTTTGATGAAAGCAGTTTTGTGGATGTGACATCTGATGTTTGTATCATCCCACCGAATTCATTTGCACTGGCCAGAACCGTTGAAACCTTCAAAATTCCGCGTAATGTTTTGACCGTATGTTTGGGTAAATCTACTTATGCACGCTGCGGCATCATTGTGAATGTCACCCCGTTGGAACCAGAGTGGGAAGGGCAAGTAACATTAGAGTTTTCTAACACGACCCCATTGCCTGCCAAGATTTATGCTAATGAAGGCGTGGCGCAGATGTTATTTTTCGAATCTGATGAAGTCTGTGAAACATCTTATGCCGACCGCGGTGGTAAATATCAAGGCCAGTCTGGTGTGACCCTTCCTCGTTCCTGATGCCGATGTCTTTTTTTACTCAGAATGTAATACGAACCCTCAGCAGTGCTGCACTGATACTGCTTTCAGTGTCAGCCTGTACAGAAGAAAGAACACCGACAGAATCCTGGAAGCACAGTGAAAATGGCAGTTATGCGTCGAGTTTCTCTCCCGATGGTCGTTATGTTCTGGTGGGAGACATTGATTTACCGGCCAAGCTTTGGGACCTTGAAACGAATAAGGTGAAATACACTTGGCAAAATACGCCAAGTGATAGCGGCACTACCACGGATGTGGCTTTTTCTGATGACAGTAAAGTCGCTGCCACCGTAGAGTCTAAAGTCATTGTGTTATGGAATATGGAAAATGGTGAGCCGATGATTCGGCTTGAGTTTCCTGTCAATATTAAAGACATTGCTTTATCGCCAAGAGGAGATCATCTGCTTTTGGCATTACAAGACAGAACCGCCGTTTATTTTGATGTCATCAGAAATCGCGTGGTGCAAATCTTTAAACACGATGGCAAAGCCGTGAACTCACCGATTGATCAGCTTATTAATACAGTGGATATTTCACCCAATGGTAAGTATGGGTTAACAGGTGGTGATGATCACACAGCAAGAATGTGGAATCTGGAAACTGGTCAGCAATTGCGCATCTGGCAACATAAAAATGATGTGAGTTTTGTCTCGTTTGACCCGAGAGGTGGCAATGTCATCAGTTCTGCAGGTAATGCTCAAACTCGTATCTGGAGTGTAAAAAGTGGTAAGCAAGTCGCTGTGTTGACCACCTCACCAGTGGATGTAGATGGTATATGGGGTGACTTCCCTGTTTTTAAAACGACGACCACGGCGATAGCTTATTCACCTGATGGTAAATATGTTGCTACGGGTCACCCAAATCGTGAAATTTGTGTCTGGCGAGCACAAAATGGTCAAGCCTTGGGCTGTTGGTTAACACCACGTAAAGATGCGTTAAAACCGGGTGTGGTAATTCAAGCACTGGCTTTTAGCCCCGATGGCCGCTCAGTCTATAGTGAGCTTGGCAATGGTCTCGCACAGAAATGGCGTATTCGATAATTGATGGCGGACACATTATTAAAACTGGTTTTTTTTGTCCCTGAATCTCACAAAGAAGTGGTTAAACAGGCAATTTTTGCTGCGGGAGCCGGACAATATGATGGTTATGATTCCTGTTGCTGGGAATCGCAAGGAATGGGGCAGTTTCGTCCTCTAGCTGGAAGCCAACCTTATATCGGCCAACAAGGTCAGGTGGAATATGTACCTGAGTTCCGGATAGAAACCGTTTGTCCCAGCCAAAAGATAAAGCCTATATTGCAAGCCTTAATTTCTGCACATCCTTATGAAACCCCAGCCTACGAAGTCTGGTCTGTAAAAACACTAGACGACTTTTAATAGAGAAATATGATGGATCTTTCTAACGTGGAACAGTCACCAAAAATGACCTTATTAGCCAACTATCAGGTACCTCGTTATCTGGTGGATGAGGCATTACTTCATTTTGATTTGGATAAATCAAAAACAAGGGTTATCAGCACGTTAAAAATGCGGCTTAACCCGGAATCATCTGCTGGTGAGTGTGTGCTCGATGGTGAGTCACTGGATTTGATTAGTATCAAATTGGATGGAAAATTAGTTTCTGATAGTGAGTATGAGGTCAGCAGCAAGTCACTGACTATTGCAAAGGTGCCTGAACAGTTTGAATTAGAAATTATTACCGAGATACATCCCGATCAGAACACTGCTTTGGAAGGCTTATATCATTCGGGACGTTTATTGTGTACTCAGTGTGAGGCAGAAGGTTTTAGACGGATTACCTATTACCCTGATCGTCCTGATGTCATGACGGTATTTACGGTGACGATTGTTGCCGATGCAAAACAGTGGCCGGTAATGTTATCGAACGGTAACCTGGAAGAGCAGGGCCAGTTTAATGATGGTCGTCATTGGGTGCGTTGGCATGATCCTCATCCCAAGCCGAGTTATTTATTCGCGCTGGTTGCTGGTGACTTATATTGTCAGCAAGATCACTTCAGAACCATGAATGGTCGCGATGTCACATTACGCATCTACGTTGATCCTGAGAATAAACATAAATGTGACCATGCATTAGTGTCGTTAAAACAATCAATGAAATGGGATGAAGAGGTCTATGGCCGTGAATATGATCTAGATGTATTCATGATTGTGGCTGTTAACGACTTCAATATGGGGGCTATGGAAAACAAAGGCTTGAATATCTTCAATGCTGCTTGTGTATTAGCCACACCAGAAACCGCGACAGATGATGATTTTTATACGATTCAGAGTATCGTTGCCCATGAATATTTCCATAACTGGTCTGGCAATCGTGTTACTTGTCGGGATTGGTTTCAGTTAAGTCTGAAAGAAGGCTTTACTGTCATGCGCGATCAGAGTTTTAGTGCTGATTTGAACTCAGCAGCGGTACAGCGCATTGATGATGTGAATGGCCTACGCAGTATGCAGTTTGCTGAAGATGCTGGCCCAATGGCCCATCCAGTTCGCCCTGACTCCTATATTGAAATCAGTAATTTTTATACGGTGACGATTTATGAGAAAGGCGCTGAAGTCGTCCGTATGATTAAAACGCTGGTCGGCGACGAAGGTTTTAGAAAAGGAACAGATCTTTACTTTGATAGACATGATGGTCAAGCCGTCACCACCGATGATTTTGTCAAAGCGATTGAAGACGCCAATAGTGTTGATTTAAGTCAGTTTAAACGCTGGTATGAACAAGCTGGTACGCCTGAGCTATCGGTCAAGACACACTACGATCCTGTGCAACAACGTTTCAGCCTTATCCTCCGCCAATCCTGCCCAGCTACACCAGGGCAAGAGAATAAGTTAAATTTCCATATTCCTGTTGCTGTGGGCTTACTGGATAGTGATGGCAATAATATGCCAATGCAGTTAGCGGAAGAGGTAACCCCCTATGATGGTGATACGCGTGTTTTGTCATTGACAGAAACAGAGCAGACGTTTGAGTTTATCCATGTTTCTGAAGAACCTGTTGCATCAGTGTTACGCGGATTTTCGGCTCCGGTAAAACTCAAGTATGACTTAACAAATAAGCAATTAGCCTTCTTAATGGGCCGTGACACCGACAGCTTTAATCGTTGGGATGCTGGTCAGCAATTAATGATTAATGTGTTGTTGGAAATTGTTGATGATATCCAAAAGCAGAATACATTAGCCTTATCACCATTATTGCTGTCACAGCTTGAAGCCGTCTTGAATGACGAACAGTTAGATCCAGCACTTGTGGCAAAAATGTTGACTCTGCCAACGGAAAACTATTTGGCTGCACAGATGCCTGTAGCTGATGTAGATGGCATTCATCAGGCTAGAGAATTTGCAAAACGACAGATTGCCATATCACTGAAACCATTATTCAATGCACGTTATGAAAGTCTGAGTAAACAGAAAAAATATCAGTTCAATGCAGAAGATATGGCTGCACGTAGTCTGAAAAACTTATGTTTGTCCTATCTGGCTGCCACCGATGACCCGCTACAAATGCAACGCTGTCTGCGTCAGATGAAAGTGACTGACAATATGACAGAATTATTGGCCGGCTTACGTTTGATGGTCGATCAGGCTGGACCTGAACGCGAACATGCATTACGTGCGTTTTATGAGCAATGGAAACATGATCGTCAAGTAGTTGATAAATGGTTATCGGTGCAAGCTGTATCGAAACTACCTGATACCTTGTTACGTGTTAAAGCGTTGATGAAGCATGAAGCATTTAACATTAAAAATCCAAATAATGTTCGTGCATTAATTGGCCAGTTTTGCCGCAATAACCCTGTCCATTTTCACGCGAAAGATGGTTCTGGCTATCGATTCCTGGCAGAGCAAATATTAGTGTTAGATAAGCTCAATCCTCAAGTTGCAGCAAGAATGCTCGGCGCGTTAAATTCATGGCGTCGTTATGATCTTGAGCGTCAAGAATTAATGAAAGCGTCATTGGAACAGATTGCTATGCAAAAAGACTTATCAGCCGATGTTTATGAAATCGTCACAAAATATCTGGCAACATAATAATGTATGAGCTTCATCCACAATTAAAACAAGATACTATCCGGATTGGCGAGTTTGAACTGTGCGAAGTGCTGTTAATGAACGATATGCGCTATCCATGGTTGATACTGGTGCCGAAACGTGAAAATAAAGCTGAGATTTATCAGCTGACTGAGCAAGAGCAGCAGCGTTTGTTGATCGAATCCAGTTTTGTGAGCAAGGCTATGTCGGGTTTATTTTCAGCCGCTAAAATGAATATTGCAGCTTTAGGGAACATGGTTGAACAACTGCATATTCATCATATTGCTCGCTTTAAAACGGATGCCACTTGGCCGAAGCCTGTCTGGGGTATAGGCCAGGCAGAGCCCTATTCTGAGATTGCAAAGAAAGCTATGTTGTCACAATTGACGCAGGCTTTAGGTGACTATTTATTCTAGAAGATAATAGCGATGACCAGATTACGTTTTCGAATGAATCTTACTCCTGAACAAGCGCTTCGTTATTATCAAGGTATGGCCAAAACGGTGATCGTTACAGCTGAAACGGGACAAAGATTAAGTTTCCCTGCTGAACATATTCGTCAGTTCGTTGATAGCAAAGGCGTGAATGGTTTGTTTTCCATTGAGTTTGACGACAATAATAAACTGATAGGTATAACACGCTTGACTCACTGAATGAACGTTATCGGGCCATCAAGTAACGTTGGCTGGGGCTTACCAATGTAATATCCCTGAGCATAATCGACACCAAGTTCAGCCAAAACTTCAAGAATCTCAGCACTCTCAACAAACTCAGCCACCGTATTTTTGCCCATGCCTTTAGCTACAGAAACCAAGGCTTCGACAAATAGCTTGTCATCATTATTTTCTGTGATATGGGTGATAAACATGCCATCAATTTTCACCATATCAACAGGTAGTTCTCGCAAATAACGGAATGAGGCAAAGCCAGAGCCGAAGTCATCTATAGAGAATCGACAACCTAAATCACGCATTTCACTCATCAATAGTCTTGCTTGATTAATATCAGCGACGGCTGCCGTTTCTGTCAATTCAAATAATAAATGATCTGGACTGGCATTATATTGTCCTAAAAGGTGTTTTAGCAGCGGTATAAGATCAGCATCAAGCATTGCGTGGGCAGATAAGTTCAATGATAAAGTGATGTTTATGCCTTGTTGTTCCAGATCCGCTAGTTTGGCAATGCCTTTTTCTAATACATAGTGATCGATTCGGTGGATTAAGCCTGATTGTTCAGCAATTTCAATAAACATGCCTGGACTGTGTACTTCACCATCCTCATCTAACATGCGTAGCAGCACTTCATAATGGCTCACCGCTTGGGTTTGAATCTGCATGATAGGTTGGAAATAGAGTATAAAACGGTCGTCTGACAATGCATCTTCTATTTTCTGTTTCCAACGCATACGTTCCTGGAGTTGTTTTCCTAGCATGTCGTCATGGGTAAACAGCCGCCATGTATCTTTACCATGTGACTTTGCTTGATACATCGCCAAATCTGCACTGCTTAAGAGACGATCCACATTGAACTCATTGAGTGGAAAAGGCACGATGCCGATACTGGAAGAAATGCTGTAGCGAACTTGTTCAAATTCAAAGTGCAGAGTATGTAACCTTGCACTGATTTGTTCACACAGAATAATAGCCGTATTTAGATCAGTTTCAGGCAAAATGATGGCAAATTCATCACCGCCTAATCGTGCTAATACATCTTTATCACGACTGACCTCTGTCAGTGCTGTTGCTACATTCTTGAGTAATTGGTCACCAATATTATGACCACAACTGTCATTGATATCTTTGAAATGATCCAAATCAAGCACCAGCAAAATACCTTGTTGCTCATTGAAAATAGCTTGTTTGAGAATATGTTCAAACTGATTCTTAAGTTTTTTTCGATTATAGAGTTCAGTTAATGGGTCATGGGTTGCAAGCCAGCGTAACTCAGTCTCATTTTGTTTTTTTTCTGTTATATCGATGCCTACTGAGAGAATCACAGCATTATTGGTGGGCACTCGAAAATTGGAATGTATCCAAGAGATAGTATGGCTCTGTCCATCAGTTGAGAGAATGTCGGATTCCATGTGAACTATCTTTTCACCGTGATCGGACAGTTGCTTAAGTGATTGATCGACCCTCTGCCAATCAGAGGGATGAAAAAATTGTTCAAATGACTGATTTAATACGTCACTTGCTTGATAGCCGGTGATGCGGGTCGCAAGTTCATTGAAGCTCGAGATACAGTGATTTTCATCCAATGTAATAATAATTAACTGGGCTGTGTCTATCAGATTACTGACAAAGTCCCTTTCTTGTATCAGCTCTTGCGTCCGCTTATTGAGTGAATCTGTCTGCTTGTTAACAGAGCTTTCCAGATCTTCCAGTTGTTCTGAAAGTACTACGGCAGACTGTTCAAGGATATTCAGCTCATCAATGTAACGTCTTGGCAATGTATGATTCAGCATATTTCTGACTTCAAGGTATTTTTTCTCGGCCAGAAGAGGCAGGGCTTTGGAGACTGCTGATAATCGCCTCAGTGGCGCTGATAATAGTAAGAATAGACTGCCACCAATGGCGATTAAGCCAATAAGTGACCAGGCAATGGTCCTATAAGTAAGGCTGCTAAGCTCATGTTGCTGATTAGCGATATTATCGATTATCACCAGTACAACATTGCTCACTTGTTTGAGCTTAACAAATTGAAATTCAACCGGTAAATTCGAATCGCGTAAGATCAATTTATCGTGATCAATGTCTTGATAACGATAATGTTTTGCTAGATATCTTAAATAAGCGATATTGCTATTGAATGAGGTGAGTACATTGAGATGACGGTCCCAGAGCGATGTATCAGATTGACGTAACTCCTGTGTGTTGGACTGATCAGAAATAATGGCAATATCGGCCCCCGTTTGTGCCCGAAAATCTAACAATGATTGCGTCAGATTATAGCCCAGCACTAAGACATGATTAGTCGGACTATCCGTCAGAATAGGTAATAAGAGGTATTGTTTGCAACTGACTTCGCAGTTGAGCTGATTCTGAGCTAGTTCAGTTTCTGCGGTGAGTGTAATAATCGATTTTATGAATTTTGGTGTGGGCGGACCCCATCCACCTAGGTTTCGACCAGTACTATCAAACAATTGTACTTGGGAGACATCCCAGTTCAATTCAAGGTCACTGCGGTAACGCTGAATACGCTCTAAAATGTCTTTGTTTTTTCCTGATGCTGCTTGTTGCGTGGTATCAGGCGAAATAAGCAACTCAGCAAGTCGTTGTAGCTGATCTCGTGTGGTCGTGATTTGTCCGAGTAGCTGTTGATGATATTGCTCCTGTAACTGAGAACGAAAAAAAACAAATTTTTGCTGAACGTTCCAGTAAATAATGACATGAAAAATAAACAGAAAAATCAATAGAATAGGACTGAAAAATAAACCAGCTTTCCATCGAATACTTAAAAATGGGTTGCTAGTATTCATCTGTTGCACTAAAACCGATATGACAGAGATACAGCAAACATATCCCACCTTTTATTAGTATCTGTCACGTCGTTTTCTCTCGGTGATAGTGTCGCTACGCCCTCCACAATGTGATACTCGGTCCGAAGCATTAAGTTTTGTGAAATATGCCAGCGTCCACCTAACACCCAACTCTTTGAATAATATTCATGAGCTGGAACGGGCGCGCGATTGATCCCATTTGCAGCCAGTTGCTGACTATTTATGCGGTTTTGTCTTGCTGCTTTTTTCCCGTTCCAGTCGTGTTTGTTTAGCTGGAATTCTTCATAACGGATGAATGCTTGCCATGCAGGCGTAAAGTTGTAATTTGCCTGTAAGTAATAACCAATGGAATTAATATTCATCTGTGATACTGGACCACCGATATCAATATAATCAACATTTTCAAAGGCAACCTCACTGGTAAACTGCCATTTCTCACCGTTATATTGACCTGAGAGAACGGTATAATCGATTTCAATTTCGCCTGAATTCATTCCCGGACCAGAAGGAAAGGGCACACGGTCACTCGCACCAGCATCAAAATCGAGCGTGACTCTTGTCCCAGTGATTGAATATATCCATTGCCCGCCATTATGCTCATAAAGGAGTTTTCCGAAGATACCCAATTTATCGTTGTGGATAGAGCCTGCCCAGTCATCACCCATATAGGCATATTCAACATTTTTATCTGCCAAGGTATAGCCTGTGCCTACTTCCATAAAAAGTGTACCGCTATCTAGATCAAGGTTGTTATAAAAGTGCACGCCATCGGCTGCCATAATGGTGTTTCTGACTTTATCGAAATAAATCACTTGAGGAAGAAATATAGCGCTTCTTGTATGAGCGACATCCCGCGTTTCGTTATACAAACCAATTTCGTTTTTGATTCTGCCGATGTAGAGTCCAGAAGAGTAAGTGGTATTGGAATACAGGGAAATATCAATTAAGCCATAATCAAGTCGTGGCGAGCCGTTATCAAATCTACCGGCTTGTCTGGATAATAGTTGGGCAGATAGCCTGAGTTTGGGATTGAGACTCAAGCTGCCATTGATGCCGACTTCAGTGAATTCAAAACTACCCTCATCACTCGGACCAAAAAAATGATTGTCGGTAGTATGTATGTACCCTTGCGATGCAAAACCGTGTAACACGATCCGTTCAAACCAAGGTGTATCATCATCAGCAAACGCAGCTGTTGATATGCTGAGAAAGATGGATAGTAGTATTACTCTCATAAGTCCACCTTAATCATTTGAATACCTTCGTGTGTATCAGCGCTGTCCAGACTGATATAGCCAATTGCCCCTTCCGTACTGGCAACAGCATTAAGCATTTCCTGTTCGGAGTTAACGACTACGGGAGCAGCGCCTGTTCCTGAAAAAACCTGCCGATCCCAAATTCGTCTGAGCTGGTATGGAAACATGCCCAATATAGACTTACAAAACTCATTATGCGTGGGGTTTTGATCTTGAAAAACGAAGACTTTGATTGGTGTGCCATCAGGCCATTGATGAACTCGCATGGCAAAGATCGAGCGAGCAGTGGTTTTGCTTAATTGCTTGGTCTCAACCTGAACGTTGGCAATAACATTTTGAGCTGGTAGATCTTGCGATACCAGAAACAATAAAGTGATGAGGATTCTGATGCTTATCCATGTCATCAGCCTTGTTCCTTAAGCTGTGTTGAACCCAATTCTAGGCATGAATACAAAAAAAAGCCATGCTAAAAACAACTTTATGTTGTTCAACTCATTCTTTGATAAAAATAAGAGAGGTTTTCGCTACTTGGTTATACCAGCTTTGTTTATCTTTACTTAGCCATTGCCACCAGAATCCCAAGCCCAGACAGAGCCAGGATAGAACTCCTAAACTAAAACGTATGGCTGCCTGTTTCCAGGAGATTGACGGTGTAGTCAAGCTAATAAGTTTTATTTTCCATGCTCGCATACCGAGGGTTTGTCCTCCATGAGTCCAGAACCAGCCATAGAATAAAAAACACACTGACAGTAAATATATTAAAAAACACACATTGCCCGGTGTAATAGCTTCACCACCATTTAGCGCAACCGGAATAATAGCAGCGAATAATAAGGCGGATAGTAAAAGTAAGAAGTCGTATACCATCGCCATTAATTGACGAATTGGCCCCGGTCGATTGTGAACAGCTACACTCATTATGATTTCCAGCGGATTTTATTTGGGCGTTAAACCTTACATAAAGTATCATTATCGCTTTAGTTTATCTTGAATTGGGATCCGCATGCTGCAATTGATTGGCCGCCCGGCTTTTTCTGCTTTCCGTCTGGAGAAATTACTAAACAGCATTCAGGCTGAAGTGCCTGTTGTTACGGCTGTTAGAACAGAGTTTCGTTATTTTATTGAAATTGATGATGAATGTATTTTGCCTTCGGCGGAGCATCAGATTCTTGAAACACTGCTTGAAGCAGAAGCGCGCGAAAGCGAAGCAAAAGACAATGAAAGCTTTTTTCTGGTGACGCCAAGACCCGGCACAATTTCACCCTGGTCGAGCAAAGCCACCGATATCACCATCAATAGTGGTGTGAAAAATGTTGAACGAGTGGAGCGGGGTGTTGCCTTTTTTGTTGAAGCTTCCGAAACACTCAGTCAACACCAGAAAAATCGCGTTGCTAGTTTCTTACATGACCGTATGATCGAGACGGTGTTTGAAAGTGTCGATGAAACCGATCGTTTATTCATGCATGGTGAGTCACGTTCATTAGTCAGTGTCGATATTCTCAATGGTGGCCGTGAAGCATTGGTGCTGGCTAATCAGCAAATGGGCCTGGCTTTGGCCGAAGATGAAATTGATTATCTTTTTGAAAACTTCGCCTTATTAGACCGTAATCCCAACGATATTGAATTAATGATGTTTGCTCAGGCGAACTCAGAGCATTGTCGTCATAAAATTTTCCGTGCTGACTGGATCATTGATGGCGAGACCCAGCCTCATACCTTATTCAATATGATCCGCAACACCCATGACCTTCATCCAGAAGGGGTTGTGAAAGCCTATAGTGACAACTCATCTGTAATTGAAGGCCCAAGAAGTCATCGGTTTCAGGTGGATATGGCGACTGGCCATTATCATTATGAAGGTGAAGTTCAGCACATCCTGATGAAAGTGGAAACACATAACCATCCTACGGCCATCTCTCCATTCCCTGGTGCATCCACTGGCGCAGGTGGTGAAATCCGTGACGAAGGTGCAACAGGACGTGGTTCAAAACCGAAAGCAGGCTTAACCGGGTTTTCTGTTTCCAATCTGGAAATTCCTGGTTTTGAACAACCTTGGGAAACACCTTACGGTAAACCGGCTCGTATGGCCTCTGCTCGTGAAATCATGATTGATGGTCCTTTGGGTGGGGCCGCCTTTAATAATGAATTTGGTCGTCCCAATCTGTGCGGTTACTTCCGTACTTATGAAGTGCAGGTGCCGACGGATAATGGTTTTGAAGTACGTGGGTACCATAAACCGATTATGGTTGCCGGTGGAATGGGCTCTATCCGTCCACAGCATGTTGAAAAAGGCATTATGGATCCGGGCGTACAATTAATCGTGCTGGGTGGTCCCGCCATGTTAATTGGCCTCGGTGGCAGCGCTGCTTCTTCAGTTAATTCCGGTGCCAGTGATGAAGGGCTCGACTTTGCTTCTGTGCAGCGTGGCAACCCTGAAATGGAACGCCGTTGTCAGGAAGTCATTGATCGCTGTGTGGCGTTGGGTGAACAAAACCCGATTATTGCGATTCACGATGTCGGCGCAGGTGGTCTGTCGAATGCGTTCCCTGAACTCGTCGATGACAGTGGTCGTGGTGGCCGTTTTGAACTGCGTGTTATCCCAAATGATGAACCCAGCATGTCACCGATGGAAATCTGGTGTAATGAATCTCAGGAACGTTATGTGCTTGGCGTTCATCCTGATCGTATAGATGAATTCAAAGCGATCTGTGAACGTGAACGTTGCCCATGGGCCGTGGTAGGGGAAACGACAGAAGAAGAACATTTATTACTGGGTGATGCAGATAATGAAACATCACCGATTGATATGCCGTTATCACTGCTATTGGGTAAACCGCCCAAAATGCTGCGTGAAGTGGAACATATTAAACAGAGCTATCCTGAGCTTGATTTTGAAGGTGTCTCTGCCCGTGACGCTATGGAGCGTGTACTTAAACTGCCGACAGTAGCCAGCAAAAACTTCTTGATTACCATTGGTGACCGAAGTGTGACTGGTCTGGTTGCACGTGACCAGATGGTCGGACCCTGGCAAGTCCCTGTCGCTGATTGCGCTGTGACATTGGCTGATCATCATGATGTGTTAGGTGAAGCCATGTCGATGGGCGAGCGTGCACCCATTGCTCTGATTAATGCGGCGGCATCAGGTCGGATCGCAGTGGGTGAGGCGATTACCAATATTGCAGCGGCAAAAATTGATAAATTAGGCGACATTAAACTGTCTGCTAACTGGATGGCCGCATGTGGTCACCCTGGTGAAGATGCTCTGCTGTATGACACAGTTAAAGCGATTGGTATGGAACTGTGCCCTGAGTTAGGTATTGCGATTCCGGTTGGCAAAGATTCATTGTCGATGAAAACGGTGTGGGATGAAAAAGGTGAAACCAAAGCGGTAACATCACCTTTATCGTTGATTATCAGTGCCTTTGCACCGGTTACTGATGCCAGCTGCACCAGCACACCGCAATTAAGAACAGATCTAGGCGAAACAGATCTGATTTATATCGATTTGGGACAAAATAAAAACCGTTTAGGTGGTTCTGCACTTGCTCAGGTATTCAGTCAGGTCGGCACTACAGCGCCTGATATTGATGATGCGGTACATTTGAAAAACTTCTTTAATGCCATTCAACGCTTGAAGAATGAAGAATTGTTATTTTCTTATCACGATAGAGGTGATGGCGGCCTTGCTGTCACGCTTGCTGAAATGGCTTTTGCTGGCCACTGTGGTCTGGACATTCATCTTAATGGTTTAGGGGATGCGCTGTCAGTCTTGTTCAATGAAGAATTAGGTGCGGTGATTCAAGTACCTCATGCTGATTTGAACCACGTAATGAATATTCTTAAAGATTACAATTTGACCTCAATGTCATTTGCTATTGGTAAAGTGACAGATGAGCAGCAGATTCGTATTCATGTTGAAAAAGAACTGGTGATTGATGAATCTCGAGTCACATTGCAACGCTTCTGGGCTGAAACCAGCTATCAGATGCAGGCATTACGTGATAACCCAGACTGTGCTAAACAAGAGTTTGATACTTTATTGGATGAGAATGATCCGGGCTTATTCGCCAAGCCATCATTTAACCCAGCAGAAAATATCGCCAGTTCACTTATCGTTAGTGGACATCGTCCAAAAGTCGCCATTCTGCGTGAGCAGGGGGTTAATGGTCAGGTAGAAATGGCTGCCTCATTTGATCATGCCGGTTTTAATGCCATTGATGTACATATGAGCGATGTTCTGGAAGGGCGTATTGAACTGACTGACTTTGTTGGTTTAGTGGCCTGTGGTGGTTTCTCTTATGGCGACGTGCTTGGTGCTGGTCGTGGTTGGGCAAGTACTATTTTGCATAACGATCGTGCACGTCAACAGTTCACAGATTTCTTCCATCGTCCGGATACCTTTGCATTGGGCGTATGTAATGGCTGTCAGATGTTATCGCAGTTAAAAGAGCTGATTCCTGGTAGTGATCACTGGCCGCGTTTCTCACGCAATACATCTGAACAATTTGAAGCACGCTTTTCTCTGGTAGAAATTGTTGAGTCACCTTCTATACTGCTGAAAGGTATGGCTGGTTCAGTTATGCCAATCGCCGTTGCTCATGGTGAAGGCCGTGTGGATTACAGTGAGACAGGCTCAGAACAGCAGGCAATCGTTGCCATGCGTTATTTGGATCATTATGGTCAGCCAACGGAGAGTTATCCAATGAATCCGAATGGTTCGGTCGGTGGTGTGACTGCTCTGACAACAGATGATGGTCGGGTAACGATTATGATGCCTCATCCTGAGCGCGTCACCCGTACAGTTCAGCACTCCTGGCATCCAGATGACTGGGGTAAGGACGGTCCATGGGCAAGACTGTTCCAGAATGCCCGGTGTTGGGTTAACTAAATCTACTATTTTAATAAAAAAGGGCCTTCAGGCCCTTTTTTATGACTGCAAGATTCAGACTTTAAATCGCTGCACAATGGTATTGAGTTGTGATGCAAGACTTGCCAGGTTTTGGCTGGCGATAGAAATTTGTTCACTACCGTGCAAGTTGTCTTCAGATAAATCAGAAACCCGGGTGATATTGCGATTAATTTCTTCTGAGACTAAACCTTGTTCTTCAGCTGCGCTGGCTACATGGGTACTCATGTCAGAAATTTGAGTCATGGAATTAACAATATTCAAAATGGACTGCGTCGCCGACTCAGTGTATTGGACCATGCCTGCAGCATTGGATTTTTCTTTATCCATTACCAGCACTGCTTGTTTGGTTTTTTGCTGTAAATTATCAACCATGACTTGAATCTGCTCAGCAGACTCTTGTGTTCTGTTGGCGAGGGAGCGAACCTCATCGGCAACAACAGCAAAACCTCGACCGTGGTCACCGGCTCTTGCTGCTTCAATTGCAGCATTCAAAGCCAACAAATTGGTTTGTTCTGCAACGCCTTTAATCACGGTTAATACCGAGCCAATCTGCTCACTACTTTGACTCAGTTCAGCAATGGTCATGGCAGCTCTACCAACATCTTCGGTGAGAGAATGAATAGATTTAACTGTTTCAGTGATGACCGCTTGCCCTGACTGTGATTCATTATTTGCTGTACGGACTTCTTCCGCTAATAATTCAGCATTCTGAGCGATTTCTCTAATCGTGCTGGACATTTCATTCATTGCTGTGGCGATTTGTTCAGACTGGTTTTGTTGTTCCTGCGAGTTAGACTTTGACTGAAGGGTATTTGCTGATAACTCTTCAGAAGCGGCAGCTAACTCATTTGCGTTGAGCCTTAATTGATTGACGATATTATTTAAATTATGTGTCATGTCATTGAGCGCTTTAAATATATCCGCAGTTTCATCTTTAGCAGGGCTATCAATTTGTATGGTGAGATCACCCATAGCAATACGCTGAGAGGCCTGAGTAATATGCCTGATCATATTCACTGTCGCCTGATAAAAACCAATAAACAGATAAAGCGCTACTACAAGTGCAATTACGATAATAGTGATGACTAGGTTTTTCTCAAATTGCAGGCTCGATAACCGTTCATCAAGTAATGTGGTTAAAGTATCAGCCAAATAGTCATACATCACATAGTTTGCTGAAATAGCCTGACTACCCAGATTAAAAATAGAGTCGGCATCAGCTTTAATGCTGTTAGTCTCCAGAATATCTTGCTGAATGATATGAATAAACTGTGCAAGAATGTTTTCTCGATCCTGTTCCAGTTTTCCTATCGATTCTTTCAGCTTGGGATTGTGTTCAATGATATGTGTTATCGCTTGCTGAGTGTTGTCAGCTTCATTTTGAACTTTGCTGAGTGCTGCTGTGAGTTTGATACGTTGTTCTGTGGTGATCTCATTATTAGCTACGATACCAGAGGCTAATCCTCGTGTTTGGCCAATATTCTCAGCAAGCAGGGGAATATAACTGACAATGGTTTCAATGATGAATGTGGTTTCAAGCTCAGGATCCACAATCAGCCCGGAATTATGGTTAACAACATTCATCAAGCGTCGTATTTTTGTGATCAGTTGAGTGTGTGCTGTAAAAATAGCATTTGAGTCTGTCCCACTATCTTCATTAGATAGGAGTAACCAGTCCTTCTTGATTTCATTCAATAAGGATGAGGTTTGAAATTCTGAACCGTATTGCTGATCTATAACGTCAATTTTTTCGATGCTTTGTTGGATATCCTGACGTTTGCTGAGGATTTTTTCTTTAAATTCTGCAGCACCATTGAGGTATGCATTAGTCATTCCCCGATGTTGGGGAAGTTGCTGATAAAAAGGCTTCAATGCTTTTAGATATTCCAGCCCTTTTTGCTCATGATGACTTTCATTGACAACCTTATTGAGATGATAAATCAGTAGAAAAAAGCTAACTAGAATAGGAATGAGCAACACACTGGTGATAAGCGTCATTTTTTTTGGGTAGCTAAGTGAGTTCATTAAGTTAATCGCTACGCTCATCATTTTCGCCTCCCCAGAAGGTATCAAGTTTACCTATCTTATTGGCATATCTATTGTTTTCTTTAATATAGTTCACAGATGGCTGGCGCTCAGCTATGGCAAGTTGGAGAAAGCTTGTTGTGCTGTTTCAATTTTTATTGTTTTTATTATTCTTTTATGAGAACTTTTCTTTTCACAAACAATATAAGTGGACCTGAGACGTCCTAAGCAGAGTTAGAAAAACTGATTTAAGTTACTTTGTATACTGCCGTAAAAGGATTAGTACGATTTTTAAACATCAGGTCGAGGATTGACCCTATCTGCATCGAGCTGGAAAGGAAGTCTAGCTGTTTGAGTTTTTTCTTTAGTTAGACAGTGAGTGATTGGAGTGATAAAGGATTTAATTACACATTATCGTAATGTGAGTATGACCCGATATATCTTGCTGTTATTACTGTTAACTCTATTGTCTCCCGCCTTTGCTATGCATGAATATGAAAGTGAAGACGTCTCAGACTGGCAATATCGATGGGGCGATTCCCCCTTTGTTAATGGATTGCCACAATGGATATCCGCGCCGCAAAATGTTAGTGCAGACTGGACAAATATCAATTCTCCTGTCAAACCACCAAACCGGAATGAACATAATACAGTTTGGTTTAAAGCTAAATTGCCAGATTCCGGGCATCAGTACCTGCATCCAGTGTTATATATAACCAGTATTGACTTAATGGCTGAAGTTTATCTGGACAATAAGAAAATCTATCAATTCGGTGATTTTGATCAAAAAGATAAAAAAACATTTTATGGCTGGCCATGGCATTCGATAAGTTTGCCAACAGATTATGCTGGTAAAACCATATATTTCAGGGTGTATTCTAACTATCGTGATATTGGTTTGTGGGGTGAAGTGAAGCTATTTGAACAATCAAGCTTACTGTTTTATGTCTTGAAAAATGCGTATTTTGAAGTTCTGGTGGCGTTATTTTCATTGTTTGTCACTATCATCACCTTTGCCTTTTCGATGATGCAGAAAAATGACCGTCATTTCCTTTATTTGTCTGCATTTTCCCTGACTTCGGCGCTGATGCTGCTTTCCGAAAATCATGCTGTGCAGTTTGTTTTTAATTATCCTTTATTTCGCGTCTATCTTCTGGCGATTTCCTATTATGCACTGCCAGTTTTTATCTGTTTATTGTTATCTTCATGGTCATCAGCTTGGCAAAAAAATTGGCTGAAAAAAATTGCTTACTTTCATGCCAGTTATCTAGTCATTGCTATCATATTATCAATGCTAGGTGTAATAGAACTGGCGCCGACCTTTCCTGTTTTTGATGCTTTATTCGCAATTTCAATTATTCTTATTATTGGCTTGGGGCTAAGCCTGCGACCCTCACCAGGATCAGATCAGCAATTTGTGATGTTGTCATTCACGGTGTATGGCATTTTTCTGTTACTGGATATGGGAATTGCCAATAGTGTTCTACCCTGGATTAATCTGGATATTTCAATAGCGGCTTTGATTTTTGCTTTGGTATTAATGCTGATTTCACTTCGGCACTATTCTCATGTACAAAAAGCATTAAAAGAACTCAACGAGCACCTGGAAATAAAGGTGTCTGAACGGACTGCCACTCTTCATGCTTATGCTGAAGCTGAACAGGAAAGAGCAGAGCAACTACACAGACTTAATATGCTTGGTGCTAAGTTAGAAGAATTAAACAGCCGTTTACAAGGATGTCACGATCTCAACGAAGCAAGAAAAATTCTGGAGCGTAAATTACCTGAAGTTTTCTTGCCTGTTGAAATAAAAGTGGCAGCATCGATTGAAAATCAGCCGTTTGATTCAGTACTTGCACAAATCGAGCTGCAGGAAGTCGATGGCTCGTATAGTGTCTTCGTCCACATTTTACTGGCTAATTCCAGCTCAAAATTATTAATACCTCGTGAGAATCTGGATGACTTGATTAGCCGGGTAAAATTAAGGCTGGGTGTCACTCTCAGCAGTATTAAACTTAGAGAGGAACTACAACGATTTTCCTTTGAAGATGCATTAACTGGCTTACGCAATCGTCGTTATTTCGACGATGCTCTTTATCGTGAGACGCAGCTATCGAACCGTCAGCAACAGACTTTGTCACTATTAATTTGTGATATTGATCATTTTAAACGCTTTAATGATGAATACGGTCATGAAGCGGGAGATTATGTGCTCAAAACACTTGCTCATTTGATGCATGAGTTTTTCCGGGAGACAGATATTCCTTGTCGTTATGGTGGTGAAGAATTTGTGGTGATTATGCCAAATGCGACATTAGCTAATGCGGTAGACAAAGCCGAAGCGTTAAGAAATACCATAGCAAAGAAAAGTATTGAGTTTAATGGCGAGTATCTCGGTCACATTACGATCTCCATTGGGGTTGCGAATCTTTCTCTTCACAGCCTCCATTCGGAGCAGTTGCTAAGCGAAGCTGATAAGGCATTATACAAAGCCAAACAATTAGGAAGAAATCGTGTAGAAAGTGTTCAAATATAATCATCGTTTAAGAATATCGGATGATTTTTTTGTCACTATAAAATTCGCATGATTTTCACGCCCGAATTGTTGAAATAATTTGGTAAACAAAAAGGAGAAGTTATGAAAATGTTGAAAACTGCTGTAATAGGTGTTGCTGCTTCAACTTTGTTGATGACAATGAATGTGTTTGCTGCAGAGCATACTGTCACTACGCAAGGGTTAAAATTCAGTCCTCTGGTAGTTAAGATTGCTCCTGGTGATAGTGTCAGCTGGACTAATATGAGTACCCATAATGTGGAAATGATTGAAGGCCTGGTTCCCGAGGGTGCTGAGCTGTTCAAATCAGAGATGAGCCAGGATGTGACTCATACTTTTGATAAAGAAGGTATTTATATTTATAAATGCACACCACACATTGGAGCGGGAATGGGCGGTGCGGTAATCGTTGGTAACCCAACAAACTTAGATGCTATCAAAGCACAAGATGCCTCAGGTGGCGTAGGTCGTATCGTTAAAAAAGCGATTCAAGAAGCTGAATCAATGTAACTCTGAGTTGGCTTTATCGTAAAAAAACCGGCATTGCCGGTTTTTTTATGTCTATCAAAAAACCAGCTCTAGCTCAGGCATAACAACTAAACCAGCATTTATTATGGTAAGTTACAGATAAAATTTCTTCTCCTGATACTCATTATTACTGGCATAAATCATTACATTGTTTGTATATAGTTATGTCTAGAACAGAGGAATATTTCAGCCTATTTCTATTTATTTTCGCTTTTCAGCGCATTAGGTCATTGCTCTAAGCAAGCGCATATTATGAATCAAATTCAGGCGATTTCTTATAAACAGGAGCAGTCTAATTCATCAGGTAATAATAAAATACTAGGCTGCTTTATGCTGTTGACCTGTATATTTAAACTAACTTGCATACAATTTAATTACATTTTAGCTTTTTGTTGTTGGACACTCTATGTCGTTAGATCCAAATTATTTACTAGATCAGAAAAAACTCGAATCATTAAGCCACTACATTGATATGTTACTTGATGCGATCTGTATCGTTGATAAAGAAGGCCATTTCCTTTTCCTCAGTGCCGGTGCTGAACGCATATTCGGTTACTCACGGGAGGAATTATTGGGCAAACAAATGCTGGAAATGGTCCATCCTGACGATCGTGAAGCTACACTCAATGCGGTTGACGACATTATGAATGGTCTGGAAAAAACAGACTTTGAGAACCGCTATATACGTAAAGATGGACAGATTGTTTATTTACTCTGGTCAGCTAAGTGGGCGAGCAATGAAGCCTTTCGTATAGCCGTTGCCAGAGATATATCCCGGCATAAACGCTCTGAAGCGATTCAGTCTGCTATGTATGCAATCTCTGAAGCGGCACATCATGAAGAAAGTTTGTCATCATTGTATAAGCGTATTCATCAAATCATGGAGACATTATTACCGATAAGTGATTTTGTTATTGCATTGTATGACCAGCAAACTCAACATCTGACGTTTGCTTATTCTAGTAGTGATGTCGATGAAGAATTGCTGCATGCGCATCTCAGCCAGAACCTGACATCCTGGATTGATTCAAGAAAGGTATGCTTCGATACTAATAATGGTTGGATCAAGGTGCCACTGTGCTCAGCAGAGCGTGTTATAGGTAGTCTGATTGCCAGAGTCGAGGCTCAGCATATCAATACCGAAGATAGCCAACATTTACTTGAATATATTTCAACACAAGTTGCAGCTGCAATTACGCGGAAACAACTGCATGACCGTTTACGCTTTCTGGCTATGTATGATCATTTAACCGGCCTGGCAAATCGTGAGTTGTTCCATGACCGCATCCAGCTTGCCATCGCAAGGGCGCTAAGACAAAAAACTGAATTGGCTTTGTTTTACCTTGATTTGGACAACTTTAAGCAGGCGAATGATAATTTTGGCCATGATGTCGGGGATGCCTTATTACAACAAGCTGCTAAGCGAATACAGTCGTGTGTTCGAAGTTCTGATACGGTAGCTCGCTTCGGTGGTGATGAATTTGTCGTATTACTCGAAACGATAAGTCATCAGCAAGATGCAAAATCTATTGCAGAAAAAATAAGACAGACGATGGCAAAGGTATTTATCGTCGGCAGCTGTGAGATTCATTTATCTAGCAGTATTGGTATTGCTTTATTACCCGTTCATGGTGATGTCGAAAAAACATTATTGCAGCATGCTGATCATGCTATGTATGAAGCGAAACGTTTGGGGGGTAATCAATACATCATCTGATGAATTGCTGCATCCATATCTATTGATTATTCAGGATAAAACACCTTGCTTACCGATTGGCTGATTTTGGCAATGACGGCATTTTTTTCATTTTTTGAGCTTTCTGATTCAGAATAGTACACCACCAATAAATAAGGCTGACCAGAATCCGGCCAGATAATAGCAACATCATTATTGGCACCATTAGCACCTGAACCGGTTTTATCACCGACAAGCCATGTTGTGGGAACACCAGCACGTATTTTCTCATCCCCTGTTTGGTTGCCGAGTAACCAGTGAATGAGACGTTGTTTGGATGCTTCAGATAAAGTGTCACCAAGTAAGATGGTTTTTAAGGTTAAAAGCATCGCCTTGGGGGTGGTGGTATCTCTTGGATCTTCAGCTAAGTTACTATTCAGATCTGGTTCAATTCTATCTAAGCGAGTGGTGTTATCGCCTAAGCTACGGAGATAATCAGTTAGTCCTTGTGGACCTCCCAATGTATTAAGCAATAAATTGGCAGCAGTATTATCACTTAATTGCAATGCGGCTTTACTCAAGGCTGCTACTGTCATTGATCCTTTATCGAGATATTGTGATGTCACTGGCGCATATTCAAGAATCTCAGATTTATCATAACTTATTAATCGTTCAAGCTTTTCTTGCTTTTGGTCAATACGCTGTAACACATTAGCGACGAGTAATAATTTGAAGGTACTGCACATGGCAAACCGTTCACTTTCACGGTAGTGAAGTTGTTGTCCATCATTTGCGTTCCATGCCGATACACCAATACGTCCACCATAAACAGTTTCTAGCTGTGTTACCTCGTCTTGCCAGCCGGTGGCTGTATCAGCGGCAAAGACAGGAGATTGAATAATGATAACGATAAATAATAAAGTTAATAATTTTAAGAGTGATTTCATAGATAAGGGATTCATATAGCTAAAAAGTGATTACAGCAGCGAGCAGAAATTGAGTGAAGTGTGACGGACTATTATTGTAAAGGGCAGAATTATAGCGTCAAATCAGTACTTAATCGAAGGTGATAAAGGTAGTGGCTTTTTGATGTAATCGCTAAAGTCTTCTAAAGGCATAGGTTTGCCAAATAAATAACCTTGATAATTCAAACAGCCGTTTTCAGCCAGGAAGGCCTCCTGATCTTCAGTTTCTACACCTTCAGCAATCACTGTCATGCCCATATGATTACTCATATTAATGACTGTGCGAATGATATGAGCATCATTTGCATTTTCCAGCATGTGATCGACAAAACTTTTATCGATCTTGATTTCATCCAGCGGAAAGCTACGTAGTATGGATAAAGAAGAGTAGCCCGTGCCAAAGTCATCCAGCGATAAAGTGATGCCATAAGACCGTAGTTTTTCAATTTTTGTGGCTAGTTCATTGATATTTTTTAACATCAGGCTCTCAGTTATTTCCAGTCGCAAACGCGAGCCAGAACAGTGATATGTCTCAATGCTTGATAAAACAGTTTCAACAAAGTTCTTTTGCATAAACTGTCGTGCACTAATATTAACGGATAATACTAAATGGGCTGTCTCGGGATTATTCTGCCAAATCGCTAATTGTTTACAGGCACTCTGCAATACTTCCGTACCAATACGGTGAATAATGTCAGAGTCTTCAGCAATCGGAATAAACTCTGCCGGTGAAATCATGCCATGTTTAGGATGTTGCCAACGCAGTAAAATTTCTGCTCCGATCAATTCATGACGATGATTCACCTGAGGCTGAAAGTAGGGAATGATATCGCGATTAAAAATAGCATCGCGGAGGTCATTTTCCAGGCTGGCTTTGAATTCAATACTTGGTTGCAGTTTTTCATCAAAAAAGCGAAAACAACTACGACCATCTGACTTAGCCTGAAACATGGCATTATCAGCGCGTTTAAAGATTTCATTAACGGATAGAGTATCGCCGAGAAAGTTGCAAATACCAATGCTGCACGAAGTTCGATACTGAACATTGCCAATGTTGTATATATCACTGATTCCATTAATGATTTTATTGGAGATTAATTCTGCTATTTTTTTGCTTTTGCCGAGTGTTTCACCAATATTCTCGACTAATATCACGAATTCATCGCCACCAAAACGGGCAATGGTATCTTCTTCTCTTAGCAGTGTTTTAAGTCGTGTGGATACCGATTTTAGCAACATGTCGCCAGCAGAATGGCCATGTAAGTCATTAATATTTTTAAAGTTATCCAAGTCAATAAAGAAAACAGCGCAATAAGATTTGTTTCGACTGCTTGAATGCATTGCATGCGTGACACGGTCTGTTAATAAGCGTCGGTTAGGCAAGTCAGTTAATGTATCGTAATAAGCAAGGTATTGGATTTCATCCTGATTTTTTTTGAATTCCGTTTTGTTCTGCACTAGCGAGGCTAAACCCACGACTTGATTCTCACTGTCACGTAAAGCGGTGTAGGTCCACTCACAGTAAATAATCTCATGCTCTTTGGTCAGGTTTTCATTTTGACAATGCGTCGAATTGCCCTCTGAAATGAGTTTGTGCATTTTTTGAAGCACTTGATGTTGAATATCTAATGGCAAAATAAAACTGGCATGTTGATGCAGTGCTTCATCTTGACTATAACCAAAAATCTCTTGTGCAGCCGCATTCCATGAAACAACACATAGGTTGAGATCCCATTCGATCACGCCCATTGGGGTATGGTCTAAATGGATACGTTGATGTTGAGATAATTTCTCGATTTCTTCCTGTTGTTTGATAGCAGCATGATGTAGCAAGATGTTTTCATGAAGCTTTTTACCTAAATTAGTCGATGCTATTGAAATATAGACAATATAAACGGCTAACAGAATGGCCATTGCCAGTGACAGTTCTGTCTCGTTGGTAAAAAAGCCGGGCAAAGATAGCAGGTAGATACTGCCAGAGAATAATTTTGATGTAATGGCATCTACTGCATATACCACCATCGCACCCCCTGTTACGCCGACAATAACGAGCGTGATGAAAGCTTTATGAGCGACTTCATTGGTTTCTGAAAGAAAGTAATACCCAGCAAATCCCCATGCCATTCCACACGCTAGAGTTGATAACCGGAAGATATTTAACCAATAATCTGTGGGGTAATTAGCTGAGTGTCGTTGAAAATACAGCGTGGTACAGAAGCGAAGGCCATAAACGAAGCAAAAAATGATGCACCAACTAAATAATATGATGTTGTTGACTTGATCGTATTCCACATAGGCCAATGTGATAGCAACAAGGCTGGCAACGATAAAGGATTTGAGGTTGCTATCGAACAACATGTTGATGATCTCGGCTTGTAATGCCGTTTTCTCATCTTGTTTTATGAGTCTCTCAGCGGCTGCTTTGGCGTCCAAACGGAAGTATCCTTTTTCTGCTTAAACCACAGATTAAACGTATACTTAAATGGCTTTAGCAAGCTATGCTAAATACCTACATTTAAAATGGTTTTAGCACAGAAAAAATATGCTGTCTATTTTGTTGTGGCCTAATTACTTTGAGACCTTATATGGATTAATCTGGCCGAACCTTTTTGGTCTGTGCTTCCAACCAATCCATAAATAAGCTCAGTCGCTTAGGGATTTGTCTGCGCGATGGATAGATGATGGAAATTGGAATAGCAGGTGCTTTTAAGTCTGGCAATACTTCGATCAATTCTCCACTGTCTATATAGCTTCGGGCACTTAAGTCCGGAATCTGAGCAATTCCCAGACCAGACAGGCAGGAGAATAAATAGGCATCTGTACTGTTAACCTGAAGCTTGCTTGTCATTGGTAAATGATGAACAACTTCATCTTTTACATACTCAAATACGGGTGTTTGTGTTTGCAGATTTTGTGCGTAATCAATTAATACATGGCGATTTAGATCATCGAGAGACATAGGTACACCATATTCATCTGCATAGATTGTACTGACACAATTAATCGTTGATAACATGAGTAATGGCCGTGCAATTAAGCTGCTATCTTCAAGTTGGCCCGCACGGATAACACAATCAATACCGTCTTTAATTAAATCTGTGCGTTGGTCATGGCAGCTGAGTTTGATATTGATATTTGGATAACTGTCATACCAATCATGCAGGTTTGGCAGAACAATATTGGCGGCAAAGCGACTAGGCATATCGATATGTAATGTGCCAGATAGCTGTGATGGATGTAAGAAATAAGTTTCGAGTATGTCTATTTGCTCAAGAATGGATAGACATTTTTCAAGATAAATTTTGCCATCATGGGTGAGATGAATCTGACGGGTACTTCGTTGTAAAAGTCTGGTTTTAATCTGTTGCTCAAGTGACTTAACAGCTTCAGATACGCTGGATTTTGGTAAACCAAGCACATCTGCAGCACGGGTAAAGCTGCCTGTTTGTACGACAGCAACAAAGCGTTTCATGTTTTCCAGTTTATCCATACTTGCCTTATCTATTGTTTGTTATATCCAAACAATGATATCGGTTTTTGTCTGTTTATCATGAATTAATTGGTCTTTATGATTTCAGTTAATTCACCAGAAGAGATAATTAAGATGAAAAAACTAGTATTGATTACAGGTGGTAGTCGAGGGCTCGGACGCGAAACTGCACTTTATATAGCAGACAAAGGCTGTGACGTGATTATTACCTACAACAAAAATAAGGCTGCAGCTGACGAGGTGGTGAACGCCATTCACGAAAAAGGGCAGGTCGCAGCAGCGATAGCATTGGATGTCAGTCAAGCCTCTACTTTCAAAAGCTTTGCCGATGCAGTTAAAACTCAACTTGGAACGGCGTTTGAATCCAATCAGCTGGATGTCATTATTCATAATGCGGGTATCGGCATACATAAGTCCTTTGAAGATACCACAGAGTCTGATTTTGATACCTTAATGAATATTCACATGAAAGCACCGTTCTTTCTTACCCAATCGTTGTTAGCCATGATCGCGCCTCAAGGTCAGATTATTCATATCTCATCAGGTTTAGCGCGTTTCTCTCTGCCTGGCTATGCCGCTTACGCTATGATGAAAGGTGGTGTTGAAGTATTAACACGTTATTTGGCAAAGGAACTCGGTACAAAGCAGATTCGAGTCAATACACTGGCACCGGGAGCCATTGAAACTGATTTTGGTGGCGGCGTAGTACGTGATAATGCAGAGCTGAATCGCAGTATCGCTAATCAGACTGCTTTAGGCAGAGTCGGCTTGCCAGATGATATTGCTAAGGCGATGGCAATGCTGATTAGTGACGATAGTGCATGGGTTAACGGTCAGCGAATTGAAGCTTCAGGTGGTATGTTTCTCTAATAAATAAAGAGTGTGGTTAATGTCCACCTGTTTTGGAAAAGAGGTTGATTACCAGCACGCCTGAGATAATTAAGCCCATGCCAAGCAGGGCAGGCAAATCGAGTTTTTGCCCGTAAAGTATCCAGGAGATGATGGCGATAAGCACAATTCCAAGCCCGGCCCAGATGGCATAGGCAATACCAACAGGAATGACTCGCAGGGAAAGAGTAAGAAAGTAAAAGGCGGTCAAATAGCCGGTAACGACAATTATCGTGGGAACAACTCGGGTAAATTCATGGCTTGCTTTCAGGGCTGAGGTTGCAATGACCTCAGCAACGATAGCGATAGCTAAATATATCCAATGTGGCATCGTGCTAGCGGCTGAATGTACTGATGTATAGTTGCTCGACTTTTTTTCTGGCCCAGTCTGTTCTGCGCAGAAATTTCAACGAGGATTTAACGGAAGGATCGTTCTTGAAACAGTTCAAGTTGATACGCTGAGCAAAGCCATCCCAGCCGAAATGATCGACCAGTTCGGTAACAATCGTTTCAAGCGTAATGCCATGTAATGGGTTATTGGGTTGTTGATTCATATGACACGCTTATTGTTTACCTGAAATGATCTTGTTAAGAGCAGGGTCAATGCTTTATTGAATAATGATACATGACTGTCGTTTCTTAGCCTAAGATTAATATCCATGCCAGACATCCAGCCAAAATATATTTATCAATGAAGTCTATCCGTTTTCAAACAGGGGGGGATACATCGCCGAAGAGTCAATGCGATAGTCTTGCCGCCCGCTGTTTAAAACTGAATATCAGAATTAACATCAGCGTCAGCAATAAGCTGGTTATGCCCAAATGACTCAGTGCCAGACCACCTTCAGCTACCGGTTTATCAAGAAAATCACCCACAACCGCACCTAATGGTCGTGTGAAAATAAATGCTGCCCAGAACAAAACAGTGTGTGAAACAGCGGTAGTGAGATAGACAATGGCAATGCTGATAAGCACTGCGCTAAATAACAACGCGCTAGTTGCGTAACCCAGTCCTTCAGTATCTGCAACCCAATCACCCAGAGCGGTCCCTAATGTTTGTGAAAATAAAATGGTAATCCAATAAAACATTTCGGCTTTGGGCGAACGTATCTGCTGAATGGAAACTGAGCCAAGACTGTTGCGCCAGATAAATAACGATAACATCAATAATACTAACAACAGTGTAGAACCACCGGCATAACCAATCCCTAATGAGCGATCAGTAAAGTCAGCAATCGTTGTACCCAGTGTAGTGGTTGCAATAATAGTGGACCAGTAGATGAACACGTTAAATGTTCGGGCATTGATTTGTAACGACACTACAGTAAGAAAAATAACAGCAAAAATGATGCTACTGATGAGATAGCCAATATTCATTGCCATTGAAACTAAATCGCCAGCTGTTTCACCCACTGTGGTAGCAAATATCTTGATTATCCAAAATATTAGGGTGACTTCCGGTACCTTGCTTACAATCTCATGATGTTCTATTTTCACTGCTGCCTCACTGTTTTAAATCTATTAGAGTTGAAGCCTCTATTTCGATGAGTGACCTATTATTAATAGGTCGACAGCGTTATTGTTCTATGGATTACTTAAACGTAACTTAAGCAGTGATATTGATATTTATACCAATGTTGCTTTTGCATAGGTTGGAGTATCAATCTCAACAGTTTCTGCTGTAATGGTGATATCGGCCAAAGGCAAGGTAGTACAGAGACGTTCTACAATCAGATTCGTTAAGCGTTTTTTCTGTTCTTCTGTTCGTCCCCGATGAAGCTTGACGGTGACATGTATAAAGTGGCTATGATGATCACCCAGCTGAAATGTTGGGTAAGCAATACTGCGTGTTTTGATATGAGCTGGCTCAAACAGTAAAGCGTCGACAGCTGCTTGATGCACCGTCGACACTAAGGCGGCATCAGTGGTGATGTCGGCAGTCGATGCGGAATGTTCAATAATACAATGTGGCAAAGCTCTTTCTCCCCAATATCAGTAAGAAAAAAGGCCGCTGATAGCGGCCTTTTTATCGTCGTCAAAACGGCTTATTTTATAAATAACATCTCACGATATTTAGGCAATGGCCATAAATCATCGGCAACCTCACCTTCCAGCATATCAACATGACTGCGTACCTTATCCATCAGGCTGCGAATATCGTTCGCACAGAACTTCATATGCGCTTCAATGGAGTCAAAGTCATGTTTTTCTATCGCAGCTTGAAGATCAGCTACGGTGGTTAACATTGCATTGGTTTCTTGAGCGATAGTGCTGACAACGGCATTATTCATCTCAATACCTAGATCCGCCATACTGGTGTGCGTGACAGATAGTTCTGCTAGATATTGTGAGGCAGATGGGTAAATCAACGTTTTTGCCATCTCAATGACAAGCTTGGCCTCCACCTCAATAGAAAGAATATATTGCTCGGCATAGACCTCAAAGCGGCTTTCCAGTTCAACAGGTGTGAACACGCCGGTACGAGCAAATAATTCACGAATGGCATCATCACGAAGATACGGCAGAGCGTCAGCAGAAGTGGGCAGGTTTTTCAAACCACGTTCTTCCACAGCAGCTTTATGCCATTCTTCTGAATAACCATTGCCGCCAAAAACGACGTTACCGTGTTGTTCCATTAACTGTTTTAATACAGCAAGGACAGCATTAGTTTGGTCTTTGCCACTATCTAATTCCGTTTTAAGCTTATCAGCAATCCATTCAAGGGAATCAGCCAACATAGTGTTCATTGCAACTAATGGCCCGGAAACGGATTGTGATGAACCTACAGCGCGGAATTCGAAGCGATTACCAGTGAAAGCAAAAGGTGAAGTACGATTACGGTCACCCGGATCACGTTCAAATTTTAGAATTTGTGATAGACCCAGATCCATTTCGCCACCTTTTTTCGAGGTCGCAATATTGCCTGCTTTAATATCTTGAAATACTTTTTCTAATTGGTCGCCAAGATACACAGATAAAATGGCTGGAGGCGCTTCATTCGCTCCCAGGCGGTGATCATTAGATGCAGATGCAATTACGGCACGAAGCAAGGGACCATATTGATGCACACCACGAATAACGGCGCCACAAAATAATAAGAAATTCAGATTATCATGAGGCGTTTTACCTGGGTCCAACAAGTTTCCTTGCGTGGCATTGCCAACAGACCAGTTAACATGTTTTCCAGAACCATTGACACCGGCAAAAGGTTTTTCATGCAGCAAACACATAAAGCCATGTTTTTTTGCCGTAGCTTTCATCAAGGTCATCATTAATTGCTGATGATCAGCAGCGATGTTGGCTGACTCGAAATAAGGTGCAATTTCAAATTGGCCTGGAGCTACTTCATTGTGATGTGTTTTCGCAGGAATACCTAAACGATAAAGCTGATCTTCAAAGTCCTGCATAAAGACCTGAACACGTTCAGGAATAGCACCGAAATAATGATCATCAAACTGCTGACCTTTTGCTGGAGCTGCCCCAAATAATGTACGACCCGCTAACAATAAATCAGGACGTGCCAATGCAAAATTACTGTCTACCAAAAAGTATTCTTGCTCAGCACCACAGCTCGAATTAAGTGGGGCAATATCTGTCTCGCCCATTAAGGTCAGGACTTTCTTGGCCGCACGATCCATGGCTGAAATTGATCGCAGTAAAGGGATTTTCTTATCAAGTGCTTCACCAGTCCATGACATGAAAACACTCGGGATCATCAGTGTTGAGCCATTTTCAGTATGCATAATGAAAGCCGGACTGGTAGGGTCCCAAGCGGTATATCCACGCGCGGCATTAGTCATTCGTAAACTGCCGTTAGGGAATGACGAGCCATCTGGTTCGCCTTTAATCAATAAGCTGCCTGAGAATTCTGTGATGGCATTGCCTTCAGCATTGGTCACAATAAAACCGTCGTGTTTTTCCGCGGTGATATTGGTCATGGGGTAGAAAATATGTGAGAAGAACTTCACGCCTTTTGATAAGGCCCAGTTTTTCATCGCTGCAGCCACAACATCTGCAACGGCGGGATCTAATGGCGCACCTGTTTGAACAGTTTGCTTAACCGCCTTGAAGGCTGACTTGTTTAATGCTTCTTCCATTTTGGCCAGATTGAAAACATCCGTCGCCCAGATTTTATCTAGAGGTTCAGGTTTGTGAACGACTGTTTTCTGGCGGTTTATGATGTTTGAAATCGCTTGCAGACGTGATTCATTTCCACTCATTTTTCTATCCCTTAATCGCTGATGATTAATTGTTAATTTGATAAACGTATTCGTCTCTGTGGCAAACAATATGATTGCTTGCGCATACACAGGTAGTGTTAGCAACTATGCTAAATAACGATACGCACATCTAATCGTCTTAATTGATGTAACACTAAAATAGAGAATAACCATATCAACATATTGATTATCAATATGAAATCATCGGTGATTCGATAAGGCACGACATTCAGCGGAAAAGGTATTCTTGCGTGGTCGATATGCGTCTTTATTAAACTATTTAAGGTGTGACAGCTATCAATATAGAGTAAAAAAATTAAGTTATGAAGTCCTGATTTTGTAATAAAAATAGTGTAGTAGAAAAAACCGACGCTAATAACCATTAAAGAAAAGCGGCTCTATGACGATGTGTATAGAAAAGGACTTTCTTACTTACTTGTTTGGATATCTATTATGAATGTCGATCTCTCATCAGTTCGCAGCAGCGGTACAACAAAACAACAAGCGCCTAGTGGCACATCGCTTGATTCACGTATTGCTGCATTAAAGAAAAAAATGGTCGATTTATTTAATAAGCTCAAAGAACTAGGTCAGGAGCCCAGCGAAGATTCGCTAAAACAAGCTGAAGCCATTCAAAAACAGATCGAATTACTGCAGGCACAGATACAGCAATTGGAAGCGTTAAAACGGCAGCAAGAGAAAGTAGAACAGAAAACCCAGGTGGCAGAGGTTGTGCCAGCAGAGCCTATATCGATTGCCGACGAAGATACTCGCAGCAAACTGGGTAATCATATTGATAGCTATGGTTGAATAAATAATAGTCGGCAGGCCAGAAGTATAAATATGACGGCGGTGAAGGTATGTAGAATATTTTGTGCATAGGCTGACCGTAATAACCATTTCCCCAACTTAGCTGCGCTCATTGCTATTACAAAAAATACTAACAGCGCACTTGCCATAAAAATAAGTCCTAAACATAAAATCTGTACTGACACATAGCCTTTATCGGCTTCAACAAATTGCGGTAAAAAAGCCAGAAAAAATATCGCTACTTTGGGGTTGCTGACATTCATCAAAAAGCCGGTTCTTAATAAGGCTATTGAATTATGCAACGACACTCCATCTTTTAAAGTTGATATAGGAGCGGCTTTAAATGCGCGCCAAGCTAAATAGAGTAAATAACTGGCGCCGATGACTTTTAGCAATAAAAAGGCAGCGGGGCTGGTCGTTAATAATGTTGCTATGCCTATGACCACCGCCAAGATATGGACAATCAGACCGCTACATAATCCCAAGGTAATAATTACACCTGTTTTGCGGCCATAAAGTGCAGATTGTGTGAGCACGTATAAATTGTCCGGGCCTGGCGTCATTGCGAGCAGGACGGAGGTCAGCAAAAAAATAGCTAAATCACCACTAAAAAACATCTTGCTCAAGCTATATAGCGTGGCAGTTTTACCCAGCTAAATGCCTTTTCTAAAAAGGACACGGCCTGCTCATCAATAATTAAACCATGTGCCATTACAATTTTTTCAGGTTGCCAGCTAATAATGTGTTGTATGTGCTTTCTGGCAATATCTTTGTTAAAACTGAGGCGCCAGTCGATGGGCATGCTGCCGTTTGGGGCAAGTATCCCACTTATTTTTGCCAGAAAACGTCTGAAGGGTGGAAAAGCATCAGCCGGAAAGTTCTCAATTAAATCAGTAACGATCAGTGTTCTACTCTCACGATGAAAAAACACACATTCCTGCATCGCTTTTGAGCCAGTAAACAGGCACTGTTGTATGTCGTCTTGCCAGGGCGGCATGAAATCAGAATTGAGGATACCCTTAAATTTAATATCTGATCGTTTTTCAGCGACTTGTTCTGTACCAAAAATGGCTGCTGAAGGGTAATATTGTTGCCAGTCTTTCAAGAACAGATGGTGTAACTTATTGGGTGCAATTAAAAAATGTACTTCACCGAGAGTGTCGATTTGCGTCGCTAACTCCGGTGTGAGTTTGATTGGGCTGTGAATCCATAAGCTATTATCACTTAAGCGAACGATCACCATACGTGTGGTGTAAGGAAGGGTATAAAAGGGCACACTATCGCCATCAACATACCAGATATTGTTCCCTAAACTTTTCATTACGACTCCTTCGTTTACGATAAAAGCATTCACGCTGTTATTGGTAATTTCTTCTCAGCATAGACAGATGGGATGTGACAGAATATCAGCGTTGCCAATCAATTATAGCTGAGGATAAACAGGCTAATGACACTGCGATCAATTCTACGCAAATGGACAGAACGTTATTTCTCTGATGAAGAAGCCGTCATACTGCTGATTGTATTAGTACTCGGTTTTGCCGTTGTAATCTGGCTGGGCGGGATGCTGGCGCCGTTTTTTACTGCACTGGTCATCGCGTTTTTATTACAAGGTGTAGTGAATATGCTGACCCGACGCCATGTGCCCAATATGGTAGCGGTGGCCATTGTCTTTCTCGGGTTTGTCAGCTTAATGTTAGCCATGGGCTTTTTATTAATGCCACTATTATGGAATCAGCTGGTTAATTTGGTTCAGGAAACACCAAAAATGCTGTCAAATGGTGAAGACTGGTTGATGAACCTGCATACCCATTACCCGAACTTAATTAAACCTGATGAGATACAAAGCTGGATTTCCAGCACAGCAAAACAATTCACAGTCTACGGTCAACGAGCTGTTTCTTTGTCTATTGCCTCACTGGGAAATGTGATTGGCTTAATTATTTATCTGGTGTTAGTGCCCATTCTTGTCTTTTTTATGCTGAAAGATCGGGAAAAACTAGTGAATTTTGTGCTGTCTTTCATGCCAGAAAAACGAGGTTTGATGAACCGTATCTGGAATGAAATGGATGATCAGATTGCCAATTATGTGCGTGGCAAAGTGGTTGAAATTATCATCGTTGGTGGTGTCAGCTACGCTACTTTCACATTCTTTGGCTTGCAATACACTGCACTGTTGGCCGTTTTAGTGGGCTTCTCTGTGTTAATTCCATTTATTGGCGCCGCTGTGGCCACACTACCTGTTGCCGCGGTAGCAGGTTTTCAGTTTGGCCTCACAGAACAGTTTGCCTATATCCTGATTGCTTATGGCATTATCCAGGCGCTTGATGGCAATGTGTTGGTGCCGATTTTATTTTCGGAGGCCGTCAATCTGCATCCTGTTTCTATCATTCTTGCCGTACTGTTTTTTGGCGGAATATGGGGAGTATGGGGCGTGTTCTTTGCCATTCCGCTGGCGACTTTATTAAAGGCGCTGATTACCGCCTGGCCAAGAAGTTTGCATGATACGTCCGTACAAGAACAACCCTAGTTTTTGGCGTGTTGTAATAGATTTATGAGGAACGTGGAGTGAGTTTGTTATTTTCGCCGATCGACATCGGACCATTGACATTGAAGAATCGATTGATCATCGCACCGATGTGTCAGTATTCAGCCGAGGATGGACAAACCCAGGATTGGCATACTATCCACTTAGGGCAATTGGCTTTATCTGGTGCCGGATTGCTCATCCTCGAAGCCGCAGCCGTTTGCGCTGAAGGTCGAATTACTTACGGTGATTTGGGTTTATGGGATGACACTACAGCGTCTGCTTTAGCGAAGACACTTACTGCCATTAGAAAATATTCAAATATTCCTATGGGTATCCAACTGGCCCATGCTGGCAGGAAAGCTTCCACACAAAAACCATGGCATGGCGGGGCACCGATATCGCCTGAGGATAAGAACGGTTGGCAAATTATTGCTCCGTCGGCATTGCCTTTTCATGAAGATGGACCTGTTCCTCTCGCTGCCAGTCAGCATGATATTGCCGCTATTGTGCAACGGTTTGTTGAGGCTGCAAAACGTGCTGCAGATTTGGGATTTGAAGTCATTGAAATTCATGCTGCTCATGGTTATTTATTACATGAGTTTTTATCGCCATTGAGCAATCAACGGCAGGATGAGTTTGGTGGCAGTCTGGAAAACAGAATGCGTCTGACTCTGGATGTCTTTAGAGCTGTACGCGCCTGTGTTCCAGAGAATATAGCTGTCGGTGTCAGAATCTCAGGGACTGACTGGGTTCCTGGTGGTTGGGATGTTGAGCAGAGCAAGGCACTGGCTATTGAACTGAACAAGCTCAATTGTCATTACTTGCATGTGAGTAGTGGAGGCTTATCACCACAACAAGAAATACCCGTCGAAGCAGGTTATCAGGTGCCACTGGCTGAAGCCATTAAACCATTTATATCGATGCCAGTGATTGCTGTGGGCTTGATTACTGAACCACATCAAGCTGAACAAATATTGGCTGATGAACAGGCGGATGCCATCGCTATGGCAAGGGGCATTTTATATAACCCTCACTGGGCCTGGCAGGCTGCTACTGAGCTGGGCGGTATGGTTGAAGCCCCTGCTCAGTATTTGCGTTCTGAACCGCATGGTCAAAAAGGGCATCTAACAGAGATGGATTTGTCCAAGAATATTTAAAATGCCCATGTTAATCATTCAAACCATTGTGAAGCAGTGGGATAAAAGTCAGCAAAGTAAGCAATATCAACAGCAGCGAATGAGTTTACCGGACCGATATCTTGTCCATATTCCACCTGCGGAGTGGGTGCTAGATAATCAAGTTCTGCTTGATCAGCACGGTGATGATATTGAAGGGAAACGGATTCAATATCTTATCCATGAACAAGCGGATTTTATGATTGACCGCTTCCGTATTTCCTTGCCTAACAAAACACTGGAATATAAAACAGCTCAATCCGATCCCAGGCTGATTTCTCAATTAGCTGATGGCTGGGTGCAATGCCGCTATAACTGGCGTCGGCGCGTCGAACAGGGTGGGTTTATCTATTGGCTGTATGAGGATGTCACCTTAAACGCTTGTTTTGTGGAGCAATACGATCCTCAGGTCTTTATAACAACGAAAGCTGAAACCGTTTTTACGGATCTAACGTTGCCAGAACTTTAATGGCAAAGGTTTCAGAAAGTATCAATAGCGGCTTCGCCCCAAAGAGTGTCAACCTGTTGCTCGAATCTGTTTCGTTCACTGTTAGTTAACAATAAGGTCGAGCCAGGTGTCTGCTGAGCAGAGAGTAAATTCTCCTGCTGAAGTCGTCTGTTGACTTCTCGGGCGACGGCTTCTTCCGTACTGATGACATTGACGGTTTCTCCAACCACTTTTTGGATTACTGTTTTGAGGTGAGTGAAATGTGTACAACCCAGAATAATGGTATCGGCGCCTTTATCCAGTAAAGGCTGTACATAAGCTTGTACTGTAGCGGAAGCTTCTTCATAGCTGAGCTTTAAGGCCTCTACTAATAACACTAAGTCTGGGCAAGGCTGAATTTCCACGGTTGCACCCATGGCAACGCGTTGAGCAAGATCATGAAACGATTGACTGGTCAGAGTTTTTGCTGTGGCTAGTACACCGATCACGCCAGTTTTTGTATTTAAAGCCGCTGGTCTTAAGCCTGGTTCTACGCCAATAAAAGGAATAGGGTAGCGTTCACGTAAGGTTTTGATACTGACAAGAGTGGCAGTATTACAAGCGACAACAATGGCTTTTACCTCATGTTGTAATAGATAGTCAGTAATTTTGAGCGAACGCTCCAGAATATATGCTTCTGTTTTTTCGCCATAGGGGGCATGTAAGGTATCCGCAAGGTAAATAAGGTTCTCATTTGGCATAAAAGAGCGGACTTGTTTAGCGATCGGTAAGCCACCAATACCAGAGTCGAATATGCCAATAGATCTTGCGTCAGCCATGATAATTTCTGTTTTATACGTCGCTGGGTGAATAAAAAGACGACGATTGTACTGTATCTATCTGCTGATGGTTGAAAATGGGATTATTTTGGCAAGGCAACAAATTCACCGCGAAAGAATCCTGCACGTTGCTGTTCGTAGTGCAAAATGGAGATAACCGTTGTCCGTGCTTTACCCATACGTGAAAAGTGGCGTAGAAATTTAGCCCAGTCTTGTGTTGATTCAAGTTGCGCTGTGGCGGTGAATTCACCGCTAATCGGTTTTTCATACTCCATCGTATTGCGTTGTATGACCAGCGTAGACTCGATAGTAGCCTGATGTAACCGAGTATTTAATAATGACCAGGCAGACAAAATCGCCAATGTTGATGCGCTGCCACCAAACACAGTTTCATGATAATTAATATTGGGTGTTAGAGGAGCTCTTAGCACGACTTCATCATGGCTGACATGATCAACAGAGACCTGCATGGCCGCTGATAAAGGAATATGTTGATAAAGATACTGTTGAAGCAGTTCAGGTGTCATAAGTTTTTATATCAAAAAGTGTTTTTAAAATGATAACGTCTTCTCTGTATGTGAAAAAGTATTTACGCTATCGATGATCATCAGCGCGTTGAAAAGGTTCGCACAATAATGAAAATATCACTGCAAATACAATGGTTGTCGATTCTCGCTTTACTGTTTTTCTTTACTCTGTTCACTGTAGACGTGTTTGCCGATGACATTCAGGATGGCATTGCTGCCTATAAACAAGGTGATTTTCAGACCGCCTATCAGGCATGGCATCAAGCAGCAGAAAACAATGTCGCTGAAGCACAGTGGATGTTAGCTATTTTGTTATTAAACGGTCAGGGCGTAAAACAAGATAAAGTCGCTGCCTATTCATGGTTAACTTTAGCTAGCGAAAAACAGCATAAACAAGCCATGATTGACCGCATGGCCATAAGAGACAGATTAAGCGCAGAAGAATTAATGAGCGCTGATACTTTAAGTAAGACGTTCAGAGACAAACAAATGGCAAAAACAGCCATTAATCATCAAAAAGAAAAGGCTTTTCATTGGTTTCAAAATGCAGCCAAACAAGGGGACCCTCAGGCTCAATATCAGCTGGGTGAAATGTTACTGAATGGTGAAGGCGTTAAACAGGATAAAGTCGCTGCCTATTCCTGGTTTAGTCTGGCGAGTGAACAAAATCAGCCTCAGGCGATTGTGAAGCAGGCACAACTGAAAACCGAGTTAAACCGTAGTCAGATTGAAAGAGCCAATGCCTTAATACTGACTAATCGCGATAATCATTTGATAACGGATAAACCACCTGGCTTGCCGGATTTAGTGAATGAGGTGAACGTAAAAAATAAAGAAAATCAGCTTCTTGCAAAACAATCTTCAGTCGATACTTCGTTGTTAAAAACAAGAGAAAAACCGCCATCAGAAAAGCTTGATGAACCTGCCAAGCCTACACAAATAAACCCAGAGACAAAACCAAAGTCAGTTATGACTACTGTCTACCGTGTACAAGTCGGGGCGTTTAGGTCAAGACAGCAGGTCGATATCGCGTTAACGCAGCTAACAGAAAAATCAGCCGCCATTGTTCAGAAATATGAAACAACGATTACTGAGCCTGACGAAAATGCAGCAAAACCAGATTTTTATCGCATCCAACTGGGTAATTTTGCAGCAAAATATGAAGCGGCAACCTTGTGTCAAAATCTCACTAAAAACAAACAAGCATGCTTTGTGGTTACCGCACATAAAATGCAAAAAACCACCGTTGCTAAGCAACCATGACGTGCGCGATGTACTAAAGCTGCCAGGCAGATTTAGATTGAGTGCTTGATATGCTTTAACCGTTTTTTTGCCACGGCAACTTAGCTAAATTTACTTCGAAACACAAAATAAACCGCACCAACTAAACACAGGCCAGCCCATAGATAGTCAAGTTTGAGAGGTTCTTTCAGGTAAAACACGGAAAAAGGAATAAACACCATCAAGGTGATGACTTCCTGCAGGATTTTTAACTGTCCGACATTGAGTACGGTAAAGCCTATTCGGTTGGCAGGTACTTGTAATAAGTATTCAAATAAAGCGATTCCCCAGCTTATCAATGCGGCGATAATCCAGGGTTTATTGTTGAGTTCTTTCAGGTGAGCATACCAGGCAAACGTCATAAAAATATTGCTGCAAACCAGCAAAGACACACTAACCAGTATTGGATTCATTAACTCTAACCTAAACGATAAAAACAGCCATTAATCCTGAAATAATCTTTTGAGGAGCACGTATAACGCACCTGTGCCGCCATCATCTACCGTCGCACTGCAAAATGCGAGCACGATCTGACTTTGTCTTAACCAGTGATTAAGTTTGCTCTTTAGGACAGGCTTGTTATCACGCGAGCCCCAGCCTTTACCATGGATGATACGCACGCAGCGTATTTGTTGTTGCTGGCAAAACTCTAAAAACTCGGACAGTGTTGGTTCGGCTTTGGCAATGGTCATACCGTGTAAGTCTAATTCTGCTTCAATATGCACCTTGCCATTACGCAACTTACCGAACAGTTTGTGCTGAATGCCGGGGCCTCGATATTCGAGGTATTCCTCGTTGCCTACGGTTTCTGGTGAAAACATATCAGAGAATGTTTCACCCTGATATTCATCATCAATAATTTTTTGCCTGATAGCTTTTGCAACGGGTTTGGGTTTGTTATGAATCAAACGATTTTGGCGGATACGGGTAGCATCGCGCATTTCTTGGCGAAATAATGCAAATTCGTCCTCATCGGTATCGTCATTTTTATTTGCCATGAGCGTGCGGCTGCCTGCGGATTTAAGTCAAAGTTGGCGACTATTGTGCCAGATGAGGCTTGTGCAAAAAATCCTTTTTGATTTACCATGCGAATCACTTGTCGGGGTGCCCGACCGGAATAATCCGGAAAGGCTGAGATGAAACCCGTTGAACCTGAAGAGGCTAGAACCTCCGTAGGAAACAAGCAGGACACCTGTTTTGCACTCGAGATCCGTTCTCGTTGGGTGTCTGTCTTCTTGTTCGCTTTCGCGCAACGATCTCATCTTCCCCGTCGTGGTTTTCATTTAGGGGAAGAGACGTGTCTACACAATCCAATAAAGTTATTAATATTAAAGACCGTAGCGGCATTACGACTGAGCCTTTGGCGGGGAGTGAGAAGTTTTACATCAAAGGCAGCCGCGACGATTTACTGGTGCCATTCCGTCAGATTCATTTAACCGATACACCCAACGCCAATCCTGATTTGCCTGCTATTCCTAATGAACCTGTTGTTGTGTATGACACTTCGGGTCTATACACCGATCCAAAAGCGACCATTGATATTGAAAAAGGGCTGCCATTAATACGTCAAACCTGGATCGATGAGCGGGAAGACACTGAACAGTTAGCCCAGTTCAGTTCAGAATATACCCGTGAGCAAGATGCTCAGGATTTTGATATTCCACTGTTTAATCACCGCCGTTTACCTCGTAAAGCAAAAGCGGGAAGAAATGTCAGCCAAATGCATTACGCACGCCAAGGTATTATTACCCCTGAAATGGAATATATTGCCATTCGTGAAAGTATGGGGCGTGAAGCGTTAGCCCAGCGTGGTGAGTTGCCTGAGAATATGGAACACTACATTACGGCAGAGTTTGTGCGTAAAGAAGTGGCAGAAGGTCGTGCCATTATCCCAGCCAATATTAATCACCCGGAAACCGAACCGATGATCATCGGCCGTAATTTCCTGGTAAAAATAAATGCCAATATTGGTAACTCAGCGACTACCTCCTCAATTGAGGAAGAAGTCGAAAAAATGGTGTGGAGCACCCGCTGGGGTGGTGACACCATTATGGATTTATCGACAGGTAAACATATCCATCAAACCCGTGAGTGGATCATCCGTAACTCACCTGTACCAGTAGGTACGGTGCCGATTTATCAGGCACTGGAAAAGGTTAATGGTGTTGCTGAAGATCTGACTTGGGAAGTGTTCAGAGATACTCTGATTGAACAAGCTGAGCAGGGCGTCGATTATTTCACGATTCATGCGGGTGTTCGTTTGGCACATATCCCGCTAACCGTAAATCGCACAACGGGTATCGTTTCCCGTGGTGGTTCGATTATGGCAGCTTGGTGTCTGGCGCATCATGAAGAAAGCTTCCTTTACACCCATTTCGAAGATATCTGCGAAATCATGAAAGCCTATGATGTGTCATTCTCACTGGGTGATGGTTTACGTCCAGGCTCACAGGCGGATGCTAATGATGAAGCCCAACTTGCTGAATTAAAAACCTTAGGTGAGTTGACAACCATTGCCTGGAAACATGATGTGCAAGTCATGATCGAAGGTCCGGGTCATGTGCCGATGCACAAGATCAAAGAAAATATGGATCTGCAATTGGAATGGTGTCATGAAGCGCCGTTCTACACCTTAGGTCCATTGGTGACGGATATTGCGCCTGGTTATGACCATATTACTTCTGGTATCGGCGCAGCCATGATTGGCTGGTTTGGCACGGCGATGCTGTGTTATGTCACGCCAAAAGAGCATCTCGGTCTGCCTAATAAAGATGATGTGAAAACTGGCATCATTACCTACAAAATTGCAGCCCATGCAGCGGATTTAGGTAAAGGTCACCCGGGTGCACAAATTCGAGATGATGCGATTTCTAAAGCCCGTTTTGAATTCCGCTGGGAAGATCAGTTTAATCTTGGTCTCGACCCTGACACCGCCCGTGAATACCACGATGAAACGTTGCCACAACCAAAAGCGAAAGTAGCGCATTTCTGTTCAATGTGTGGACCTAAGTTCTGCTCAATGAAGATTTCGCATGATGTGAAAGCCGCCTTTGCTGAGAAATCTCAGGAATTCAAGGAAGGTGGCAGCAAAATTTATCGCCAAGTTTGATGAGCCATTATCTCATCATCGGTAGTGGCCTGATTGGACGCCTGACAGCTTGGCGTCTGATTCAGGCAGGCTATCGAGTAAGCCTGTTATCTAAAGACGATAAAACCGGTACAGACAGTGCTGGTTTCATTGCGGCATCGATGGTCGCACCGGCAACAGAAGCGGTGACGTCAGAGCCTTTGGTGAAAACAATCGGGCTCCGTTCGTATGCGCTGTGGCCGCAGTGGTTAAGTGAATTAGATGAACCGGTTTTTTATCAGAATCATGGCACGCTGGTGGTCGCTCATCAGGGTGATAAAGCCGAAATGGCGCGTTTTGAGCAGCGAGCGAATCATGTACTTGAAGCAGGAGATTTTCAACGTCTTGATAAAACCTCGCTGGCCGAACGTGAGCCAGAGCTTGCTGAGCGTTTTGAGCAAGCGCTGTGGTTTGAGCAAGAGTCTTGTATTGATAATCGTCAGCTATATAAACAGCTGACAACATTTATTGAAACACATGCTGACTGGGTTCATACCAATGATATCGGTGAATTAAATCACATTGAAATCGAACGTTTGACACAAGCTTATTTAAAGCGCTCAGCAGATGAGTTTGATGCGGTACTGGATTGTCGTGGTAATGGCGGTAGAGCGAACTTAGCTGAATTACGCAGTGTGCGTGGTGAAGTGATAAGAGTACAGGCACCCGAGGTCGACTTTAAACATGCCATTCGGCTGATGCATCCACGCTATCCATTTTATCTGGCGCCACGACCAAATAATGAGTATGTACTAGGCGCGACCGTAATCGAAAGTGATGATCGTTCTCAGCTTACTGTCCGAAGTGGTCTGGAGTTAATGTCGGCTTTGTATAGCCTGCATAAAGGCTTTGCCGAAGCACGTATTCTGGAAATGGCGGCGCATTGCCGACCCGGGCTTCCAAATAATCTGCCTACCATAAAACGTTCTGACTGGGGCTACATCATTAATGGTTTTTACCGGCATGGTTATTTGTTTGCACCCGCAGTCGTTGATGATTTATGTCAGGTGCTGACTGGGAATAAAGAACAGATAAAGTTTGGAGCGTTATATGACATCTAATCTTATGTTACAGGTTCAGTTGAATGGGGAACTGCTAGATATTAATCACGAACAGACCGTATCAGAATTTATAGATAAGCAGGATTTCAATGGCCGCTTTGTCATTGTCATTAATGATGAAATGGTAGCGAAATCACGCTGGCAGGATGTGGTCATTCAAGCGGGAGATCGCATCGATATTGTGTCTCCGATTAGTGGAGGTTGAGATGAAAGCATCCAATTGGCAAGTGTATGGGCAAACACTAAGCAGCCGACTTTTTATTGGTACGGCATTGTATCCATCGCCGAAAGTCATGGTTGAGGCCATTAAAGCATCGCAGGCAGAAGTCATTACCGTATCATTGCGTCGACAAACATCTGCTGATAAACAAAGCGGGAGTCAATTCTGGCAAATGATTGAGTCATTAAACTGCCGCCTATTACCTAATACTGCGGGTTGCTACAGTGTCAAAGAAGCCGTTAACACTGCACATATGGCCAGAGAGTTATTTGATACTGACTGGGTCAAATTAGAAGTATTGGGTGACAGTTACAACTTGCAACCCGATCCGTTTGCCTTAGTTGAAGCCACTAAAATACTGATTGAAGATGGTTTTAAAGTGTTTCCTTATTGCACAGATGATCTGGTGTTATGTCAGAAGCTGGCGGAGCTGGGCTGTGAAGTTTTGATGCCGTGGGGAGCGCCTATCGGAACCGGACAAGGTTTACTCAACCCTTATGCCTTAAAGACACTTCGTGAACGTTTACCAGACATCACTTTATTGGTTGATGCGGGGATAGGCAAACCCTCTGATGCGGTGCAGGCACTGGAATTAGGTTATGACGGTATTTTACTCAATACCGCAATTGCAGAAGCACTGGAACCAGAGACAATGGCTTATGCCTTTGCGGATGCCATTAATGCGGGGCGTTTGGCCTATGAAGCAGGGGTGATGCCTAAACGTGATAATGCCAAACCCAGTACACCGACCTTAGATCAGCCAATCTGGCAACAACATGGATAATCCTGTTAAAAAGCCTGCCGTGCTTTTAATCGGAGGACTGGACCCGCAAGGTTGTGCCGGCATTAGTGTTGATATCATGACGGTGCAGAATCATGGTTGTCATCCTTTGCCATTAATCACCGCGTTAACGGAGCAGAGTTCACAAGGGCTGACAGAGTTGGGTCTGGTTAGTCCATCAAAGATGATGGCGCAGTACGAAAACTGTATTAACGATTTTGATATCAAAGCGATAAAGATCGGGCTGATTCCACATATCATCACAGCACAATACATCAAAGAAATTCTGTTGAATTTTAGCGGCCCAGTCATTTTAGATCCGGTGCTTGCTAGTAGCAGTGGTGGTGTGACCGTTCCTGATGAGGTGAAAGCGTTTATCCGTGATGAGATTATTCCTTTAGTCAGCATAATCACGCCTAACCTGCCAGAGCTGGCGGCGTTGACACGAACTAATATCAGTGTGGAAGAAGGGGCGAAATCATTACGTCAAAAAGGTGTGTCAGCGTGTTTGATTAAAGGGGGACATGCTGAGAGTGCCTTAGCAATAGATTATTTTTCATCTGAGTTGGCGGATTTTTATCTTTATAACGATAAAACGGTAAGCCAGGTTCGTGGGACAGGTTGTGTATTGGCTTCTGCATTGGCCTCACAACTTGCCTGTGGACAAGATGTACGTGATGCCGTTGTGCTTGCCAAGGCTTATGTGAGTCGTGGCATACGGCTTTCAGCAAAGGCTGGTCCGTATCAGGTTATCAGTCATAGTCAGCAAGATATTACTTTAGTGGATTTTCCTAAGCTTTGCTATCAGCCTGAACTGATTGGGCAGACCTTTAATTTCCCCAATTGCCCGGAATTAGGTATTTATCCGGTAGTAGATAACGCAGATTGGGTGGGAAAGCTTATTGATGAAGGTATTCATACCATCCAACTGCGGGTAAAAGATTCCGATGACGAGTCGACAAAACAACAAATCGTATCTGCTCTTGCTTATTTAAACAGTAAATCGGTACAGTTTTTTGTCAATGACCATTGGCAAACAGCCATTGAGTTGGGCGCCTATGGTGTGCATCTGGGGCAGGAAGATCTGCATGATGCCAATTTAAAAACATTAGCGGATGCAGGACTGAGATTAGGTATTTCTACGCACTCGTATTGGGAGCTTGCTCGCGCACTTGCCGTGAATCCAAGCTATATTGCTTTGGGCCCCATCTATGAAACCACCAGTAAGCAGATGCCGTTTTCTCCTCAGGGCATAGAGCGCTTACAACAATGGGTCGATTTATTAAAAGGTCACTATCCAGTTGTGGCTATCGGCGGCATTACCGTTGAACGAGCAGAGCAACTCAAGGCCACTGGCGTCGGCTCGGTCGCGATGATTACAGCTATTACGCAAGCGAATGATTACAAAAAAGTCACGCGACAATTATTGGATTTGTGGCAAGAGATCAGTTTTTACCCAGATCAGGTTTAACCTCTCCCCACTGTGGTCCGATATCCAGTTTATGCTGCTGACTGTAGCGGTATTCCTGATATTGAATAAGTTTATCGCCGCTGGACTCGGCTTGCGTATCATCAGTAAATGAAGGTGTCGCAGGAGCAACATAGTCACTGGCTGTCAGATCTTCATTTTTGAGATGTTTATTTTCATTCGACAATTGTTGGATTTGTTTAATCAACTCATGGTTTGTCGATTGTTGTTTATTCAACTGCTGTTGTAATGCCATGACTTCTTTTAGCAATTTGTCCGGCGAAGTTGTATCTGTACTCGCTGTATTTGTTCCTGTGCTGTTAGTAGGCGAGGCATCGGTTCCCGTTGATGCATCATTGACTGTCGGAGCTGACTCGAATGTTGTATCTGTGGCAGCCATTGAATTATCGATATCTGGCAGAGGATCGATCAGGTTATCCGATGGGATGATATTGCCATTTTCATCGGTTTGTTTTTTTACCACGGTGGGAACTGTGACACTTTCTTCTTCGTCACTTTCCATATCGATATCAACAGGAGGTAAGGCTGTTTCTTCCTCGTTATCTGCAGAGACAGGATCTGTAACATCTGACTCCGAAACGGCATCACTATCTTCAATAAGCATAGGATCGGCTTCCTCAGCTGTATCATCTGAGCCCATCAGGAAAAAAGCCGCTAAACCACCGATGAGCGATAAAGCTGCCAGACCAATCCCGATTTTTATCAGTAGCGATGTCGATAGGCCAAGTAATTTTGGCTTCTGTTTACTATCAACTTTGTCTTTACTATCGTTATCGCGCTCTGACCTTTGTTCCGGTTCGGGACTAGGGCTTTCATCAGTCGCTTCTTCGATAATGTCGTTATTGTCTTCAGCCATGGTGTTGCATCTACCTCAACCATTTATTCTTAGTTGATATATCGGCTTTGATTATGAAATCTTTTGTTATGAAGGCAAACGATTTTCATCAAGACTGCCATCGACTTCAGGTCCACTCATTTCAGCGGGGGTGAGATCGCCTTCATCTTGCACCAGGGCGACAATGGTCCAGCCCATTTCTGGTTGCAATGATTCTGCAGCGGTAAAAAAGCGCAGACGTTTGCGAGGGTTGAATGCAAACAGTGGCGTGACGCGGCGACCATGTTCACGTAAGTAATCGGCAAAACTAAAGTTTTCAGTTAGCTTGGTTTGTTTTATTTTGGCGCCTTTTGAAATCAGGCTGGCCATTTTGGCATAGGTAATTTCATTACCGAAGAGCACATGCGAGTCATGACTGATAGCTTTTCGGGATTTGACGATGCTGCGTTCTTTATCTTTTTCTTTATCAGTAGATAAAAAGTAAACGCGGTTACTGCCAAACTCCGATTTATAGCGCATACACGCCAGTGCATTGAGTTCGCTCTGTGGCGTTAGCGCCAGTATTTGTCCCAGTCCAATAAGATCCAGGTGACGGTCAGCATGTTCAGATACCGCATTACCATAGTAAGTATCCATGCCTTTCATACGGGCTTCTTTGACATTACTCCAGCTACCATCGGTGAGACGGGTTCTAAAGCCATTATCGTTTAATGCCTGAGCCACCACACGGGCAACTGAATTAGCACCAACAATAAGAAAACCACTGTCATCGGGTTCGGCAACACCCAGACGTTTTGCAATAAATTTAGCGGTAGCACCTTGTACAAGAACGGTACCGATAATAATGGCAAACGATAACGGTACTAGCAGGTCGGCCTTATCGTAACCAATGTCCTGTAAACGAAGAGCAAATAATGCAGTCACCGCTGCGGCAACAATACCGCGCGGCCCAATCCAACTGATCATCGCTTTTTCTTGCCATGTTAAGTCTGAACCAATCGAGCAGAGAAACACTTTTACTGGACGTACGACAAACTGAATAAATAAGAACAGGATGACCGCCCCCAGACCGAGCTGGGTAAATGAGTCAAGGTTAAGACGTGCAGCAAGTAAAATAAATAAGCCGGAGATCAGAAAGATACTCAAATCTTCTTTAAAGTCGAGGATGTTTTCAACTTGCACATTTTTCATATTGGCCAACCAGATACCGAGCACGGTAACGGTAAGCAACCCTGATTCTTCCGAAATTTCGTTCGATACGGCAAAGGTACCAAAGACCAATGCCAGAGCCGCCACATTGTGCAAGTATTCCGGTAATAAATGTCGGCGCAGTAACAGGCCAAAACCATAACCTGCCGTCGCACCAATTACCAAACCCACAGCAATGGTTTTAGCGAACATATATAGGGTATGACCAACTTCAGCATGCCCTTGAAGCTGTATAGACAAAAGCACTTCGAACACTAAAACGGCAAGGATGGCACCAAGTGGATCAATAACAATACCTTCCCAACGCAATACATTCGAAATTTTGGCATTTGGCCGAACGGTTCTCAGCATGGGGACGATAACGGTAGGACCGGTTACCACCATAATGGCACCAAATAAAATGGCCAGTGCCCAAGGGAAATCCAACAGAATATGTGTGGCAACTGCAATAGCGGACCAGGTGATGAGGACACCAAGGGTTAAAATATTGCGAACAACTTTTTGTAAACCACGGATTTCTTCAAATTTAAGTGTCAAACTTCCTTCAAACAGAATGACGGCAACGGCCAGAGACACAGTAGGGAAGAGTAAGTCACCAAATAAACCTTCAGGGTCTAACCAGCCGGTTACCGGACCAAGAATAATACCTGCGATTAATAACAGAACGATGGCGGGTAATTTAATCCACCAGGCCAGCCACTGACATACGATGGCGATAATTCCAATAACTGACAGTGCCATGACTGCTTCTTGATTCATTCTCTTCCTTTAGCTCAATGGAGCAGTGATAAACGGTATGTAATGGTGACACTAATTAGCTTTGTCGAAAAGACTTTTACCTGACTAATTCAATTTCAGCCCGGCGATTATAGGCTCGTCCTTTCGGGGTTTTATTCGTTGCAGCGGGATCATGATCAACAAAAGAACGCAGTACGATTTTCTCTGCTGGGATTTCATATTTGCTAACAAAAAAGTCACGAATGGTTTTAGCACGTGCTACAGATAACGGCACATTTAAGCGTTTACGACCAAAGCTGTCGGTATGGCTGGTGATGATGATTTGACTTACACTGTCATCCACTTTTACATACTCAGCTACCCGTGTGAGCGCATTGATAGAGGCTTTGTCCAGATTAGCTTTTTCTGATTCAAAATAAACGGTGAGTTTTCTGATTTCATCAAAGCTGTCTGGATACAGATTGCTTAAACACTGTTGAAATGCAGGTAAGGAATCATTGAATTTCACCGTGGATAACTTCACCGTGGTATCGCCATTATAAGATTGAGATTGATAACGGATGATCGGGAAACGGCCATCCTGCATTTTTGCCAGTGCTTGTTGTGCTAATACACCGTCAAAAATAAATTCGCGTTGACCGGCTATGGTGGGCAAGGTGGCTAATGTGTCGTATTGCTCTGTGTTTTGCCAGGGCGCTGCAGACATTTCTAAGAGTACGGTATCTTGTTCGGCTGACAGGCTGTCAGTGATAAATTTTAGTTGTAATGCCTGACCATTACGACGATAAAAGCCAGCCTGACCAAAGCTGGGGATGGTTTGCATCAGCGAACACTCAAGTGGTGACTCAGTAACATGCCAATTGGTATCTGTGACCGGCGCCTGAAACTCTTCGGCATAGACTGAACTGGTAAATAATAGCGAGGCAATAATCAATTTCAACATGATCTTAATAACTTATTAGCGTGTGTATAGGATAAGACGTTAAATTATTACGGCCTTGTAAAAAACCAAGTTCCATAACAAAGGCACAGGCGACTACTTCGCCACCCAGATTTTCGATTAATTCGCAGCTTGCCCGAGCCGTTCCACCAGTAGCCAGTACATCGTCAATTACTAAAATTCTGTCACCTGCACTAATGGCGTCGATGTGGGCTTCTAATGATGCTGTGCCATACTCAAGTGCATAGTCGATACGCTGAACATCATAAGGTAATTTACCTGGCTTACGCAGAGGAATAAAGCCAACACCGAGCTCCCAGGCCGCCAGGGTACCAAAAATGAATCCTCTTGCTTCCATTCCAGCCACCGCAGTAATGGATTCTTGCTTAAACGGACGAATTAATTCTTCAATACATTCCTTAAGCAGCAGCGGGTCTTGTACCAATGGCGTAATATCCTTGAATACAATGCCTGTTGAAGGGAAATCTGGGATGTCTCTGATTTTAGCTTTCAGCTTTTGCATAATAATCTCATTGAGCGAATTGGCGATCAGCGTCTATTATATCGGCAGTAATCGTCCGGTTTTTAATGACAAACGAATTAACGATAAAAGGAAGCATTTTGACTTTATATTCCCGACTGTTTTTTTATTTTTTTATTTTATCTACATCTGTGCTGCTTAGTTCTTGTTTTAGCTGGGGCGGTGGTGAAAAAGAAGTGGATATGACACCACGCTATTATGTGTTGGATGTCGAACGAGCCGATGTCGCTGCTGATTTTCCTGCAAATCGTGTTTTGCGACTCAATCCAGTGCGCGTAGTGCCACATTTTAAAAGTAAAACTTTAATATTCAGAGTCGGAGAAAATGAATATAAGGCTATAGAGCCACATCAGTTTCTTGTGGATCCGGAAGTGATGTTTACCAATATTCTTAAACGCTGGTTACAGAAGAGCGGTCAATTCAGCAAAGTAGTCACTGATGACTCTATGCCAGCTGATTTCACCATGGATGCAGCAGTGACAGCGTTCTATGGCGAAAAACGTCCTGCTTACTCACCCCAATCTGTTATTGAAATGCAATTTTTTATGACTGCAGCGGATAATCCTGAAAAATTACTGTTTCAAACTGGCTTACGTGTTGATGTCGATATCGAACAAGCCACCCCTAGCAATGTTGTTACAGGCTGGAAACAGGGAACTGAAGAACTTCTAACGACTTTAGAGCAGGATTTAAGCGCATATTTTGCAAAAGTAGATGCTAGGTAGCATCTTGAGTTTAACGTGCAGGATATGGGCTTTAGTGGTAGGATAACAGGTTTGGTGGTTTAGACAGATTGGCCCTGTTTCCGGGGTGAGTGTGTTTTTCCGGTAGTGCCTAAGCAAGTTACTGAAATTTGTGAAGTTATGTCTGGAATTCTTTCGACTGGTTTCGTCTTCTGAGACTAGTTGATAAACCATAGTATGTAGAACTGACTACGCTACACCTCTGTTTACTGAAATATTCGAACAGTTGGTTTGTAGTCTTATGCTTTATTTGGACGGTCAATAAATGAGTGAAATTGCCTTAGAACTGGATTCGATAGGTATCGAAACCGAGATGAAGCAGTCGTACCTCGATTACGCCATGAGCGTTATCGTAGGACGGGCGCTACCTGATGTTCGTGATGGTTTAAAACCTGTACATCGTCGTGTTCTGTATGCGATGAGAGAACTGGGTAATAGCTGGAACAGCCCATATAAAAAGTCTGCTCGTATCGTCGGTGATGTTATAGGTAAATATCACCCTCATGGTGATACTGCCGTATATGACACGATGGTACGTATGGCTCAGCCGTTCTCTATGCGTTATATGCTGGTTGACGGTCAGGGTAACTTTGGTTCGGTTGATGGTGATCCGCCTGCCGCGATGCGTTACACCGAAGTACGCATGGCTAAAATCGCTCATGAAATGTTGGCTGATCTTGAAAAAGAAACGGTAGATTTTGTCCCTAACTATGATGAGTCCGAATCTGAACCAGCTGTTCTACCAACAAAAATTCCTGCCTTATTAGTTAACGGCTCGTCAGGTATCGCGGTGGGGATGGCGACGAATATTCCGCCACACAACCTTACTGAAATCCTGAATGCCTGTATCGCGATTATTGATAATCCTGATGTCACTACACATGAATTAATGGAATATGTGCCAGGACCTGACTTTCCAACATCTGGCATTATCAATGGTGCTCGTGGTATCGCAGAAGCCTACCAAACTGGCCGTGGCCGTGTTCACATCCGCGCCCGCGCCGATATTGAAACTAATGAAGCCTCTGGTCAGCAGAGTATTGTTGTTAAAGAACTGCCGTATCAGGTCAATAAAGCACGCCTGTTAGAAAAAATTGCCGAGCTTGTTAAAGATAAAAAAATAGAAGGTATTTCTGCCTTACGGGATGAGTCTGATAAAGACGGTATGCGTATGGTGATTGTACTGAAGCGCGGTGAAGTACCTGAAGTTGTACTGAATAATTTGTATCAGCAAACGCAGATGCAAACGGTATTCGGTATCAACATGGTGGCGATTGTTGATGGTCAGCCGCGTACGCTAAATCTGAAAGAAATTTTAGATGCCTTTATTCGCCATCGTAGAGAGGTCGTAACACGTCGTTCGATTTATGATCTAAGAAAAGCACGTGAACGTGCTCATGTATTAGAAGGTTTAGCGACAGCCTTAGCCAATATCGATGAAGTTATCGAACTGATTAAAGCTTCTCCAAACCCTGCTGAAGCGAAAGAAGCTTTAGTGTCTAAAGGGTGGGCATCAGGCATGATTCTGGAAATGCTGGGTGCGGCAGGCGCAGCGGCATCTCGTCCGGAAGACTTAGCAGATGAATTTGGCTTAGTTGATAATCTTTATTATCTGTCTCCGGTGCAGGCACAAGCTATTCTTGATATGCGTTTGCATCGCCTGACAGGTCTGGAACAAGACAAAATTCTGCAAGAGTACCGTGAAGTTCTGGATGTGATTGCTGAATTATTAGCGATTTTGAGCGACCCAGATAATTTGATGGCAGTGATTCGTGAAGAGTTAGTGGCGATTAATGCAGAATACGGTGATGAACGTCGTACAGAAATTCTGGCAAATCATCTTGATTTAACACTGGAAGATTTGATTACCGAAGAAGAAATGGTGGTGACGTTGTCACATGCTGGCTATGCCAAAACACAGCAGCTTGATACCTATCAGGCACAAAAACGTGGTGGTAAAGGCAAAGCGGCAACTGCAATGAAAGATGAAGACTTTATCGAACATCTGTTTATTGCTAACACACACGATACACTTTTATGTTTCTCTAGCGCCGGTAAGGTCTACTGGAAAAAAGTGTATGAACTACCTCAGGGTAGCCGTGCCTCGCGAGGCAAACCTATCATTAATCTATTGCCATTAGAAGAAGGTGAAAAAATTAATGCGGTATTACCGATTCGTGAGTTTGAAGCCGATAAGTTCATCTTTATGGCAACGGCCTCTGGTACGGTCAAGAAAACACCATTAGTCGATTACTCCCGTCCTCGGGCTAACGGCATTATTGCAGTTGATCTAAAAGAGGGCGACCAACTAATCGATGTGGCGGTTACTGATGGTCATTCTGACGTCATGTTATTCAGCAATACCGGTAAAGTTATCCGTTTTGCTGAAACAGATGTTCGCTCAATGGGACGTGTTTCGCGTGGTGTCCGCGGTATGCGCATAGCTGAAGATGAGAAAATTATTTCTCTGATTATTGCTGAAGAAGAGGGGGCTATCTTAACAGCGACAGAGTTTGGTTACGGTAAACGTACTAATCTTGCTGAATACCGTGTTCAGGGCCGTGGTGGACAAGGCATTATCTCAATTCAAACATCGGCGCGTAACGGTAGCGTTGTGGGTGCGGTGCAAGTCTGTGATGAGAATCAGATTATGCTGATTACCAACGGTGGCACGCTGGTGAGAACTCCAGTTAAGGATGTTTCTTTGGTGGGCCGTAACACACAGGGTGTCAGATTAATTAATCTCAGTAATGGTGAGAAACTAGTTGGTCTTGAACGTGTTATCGAAGATGAAGACGAAGATGTCGATTTAGCGATCGACAATGCTGATGATACTGACGAAACGATAGAAGAATAAATTTGAGAGCGTATAACTTTAGTGCTGGTCCTGCGATGTTGCCTGATGCTGTTATGCAAAAAGCACAGCAGGAAATGCTTGATTGGAATGGGACCGGTATGTCGGTGATGGAAATGAGCCATCGCGGACCGGAATATACAAAAATCGCTGAAAAAGCAGAAGCCGATTTGCGTGAATTAATGGGTATTTCTGATGATTATGCCGTGCTGTTTTTACAGGGCGGTGCATCACTTCAGTTCCCCATGATTCCGATGAATTTGCTCCGCGGTAAAAACACAGCTGATTATCTCAATACCGGCGCTTGGTCAACAAAAGCCATAGCGGAAGCCAGACACTTCTGTAAGGTGAATATTGTTACAGACTCTACAGCAAACCATTTCACTACGATTGCTGATCCTGAACAATGGTCATTATCAAACGATGCTGCTTATGTGCATTACACGCCCAATGAAACCATTCATGGCCTTGAGTTTGCTGACATACCGGATGTAGGTGATATTCCACTTGTAGCCGATTTATCCTCGACGATTTTGTCTCGTCCGATTGATGTATCTAAATTCAGCATGATTTACGCCGGTGCTCAGAAAAATATCGGTCCTGCAGGCTTATGTATTGTCATTATCCGTAAGGACTTATTAGGTGATGTATTGCCGGGTACACCGACCATGCTGAACTATAAAACCCATGCCGATAATGGATCGATGTTTAATACACCTGCCACCTATAGTTGGTATCTGGCTGGCTTGGTCTTTGACTGGCTAAAACAGCAAGGTGGGTTAGAAGCCATGGCAGAGTTAAATCAACGCAAAGCTGCTAAGCTTTATGCCGCCATTGACGGCAGTGGTTTTTATACTAATCCGGTTGATATTCGTTATCGTTCTTGGATGAATGTCCCGTTTACGCTGGCTGATGATAAGCTTGATAAACCATTCCTTCAGCAAGCTGCTGAACAGAATTTATTGACGCTCAAAGGCCATCGTGATTTAGGTGGCATGCGAGCCAGCATTTATAATGCGATGCCAGAAGATGGTGTTGATGCACTTATCAATTTTATGAATGAGTTTGAGCGTAAAAACGGGTAACTGCTGCCAATGAATGAAAAAGAAGCCTTAGCCAATATTCGTCAAAAAATTGATGATATCGATTTAAAAATTCAACAACTGTTGAATGACAGAGCCGCGATGGCGCAGGAAGTGGCTCGAATAAAAATGGATAGTGGTGAGCAGGCTGACTTTTATCGTCCTGAGCGTGAAGCGATGGTGCTCAGAACAGTGATGGAGCGAAATCAAGGACCTCTGGCATCAGCAGAAGTGGCACGATTATTTCGTGAAATTATGTCAGCATGTTTAGCTGCTGAGAAACCTCTGCAGGTTGCTTATCTGGGACCTGAAGGGTCATTCACTCAAGCTGCAGCACAAAAGCAGTTTGGTGGTAGTGTTGAGCTACATCCGATGAGTACGATTGCTGATGTTTTCCATGCTGTTGAGATATCACATGCTTGTTACGGTGTTGTTCCTGTAGAAAACTCAACGGAAGGTATGGTTTCGCATACTTTAGATCGGTTTATCTCATCACCTTTGAAAATTAATGGTGAAGTGACACTTCGTATTCATCACTATCTGTTAAGCAAAGAGAAAAACCTGGAAGATATCAGCAAAGTCTATGCACATCCACAAGCCATAGCGCAGTGTCGACAATGGTTGATGGAACAGCTCCCACAAGCGGAATTGGTTCCGCTTAACAGTAATTCCGAAGCCGCTAAACGTGTCGCAGCAGAACCTCAAAACAGTGCAGCCATTGCGGCTAATCGGGCGGCTGATATTTATGGTTTATCCATCTTAGCCAGAAATATTGAAGATGAAGTGGATAACACCACGCGTTTTTTAGTGATTGGCACACAAAATGTTGGCCCATCTGGTGTGGACAAAACCGCGTTATTGGTTGCAACAAAAAACAAACCTGGTGCTTTACAAACCTTGTTAAAACCGCTGGCTGATAACAGTATCAGTATGACCAGAATTGAGTCCAGACCATCCAGAAAGGGGATTTGGGAATATGTGTTTTTTATCGATATTGAAGGGCACATTGACGAACCTGGTGTCGCATCTGCACTCTCTCTATTAGAAAACGAGTCTTCTATGTTTCGTATATTAGGTTCTTATCCAAAGGCAGTTTTATGAGTAAAGAACTCATTTTGGCGAATCCACGAGGTTTTTGTGCGGGTGTTGATCGTGCAATAGATATTGTTGAACGTGCACTGGAATTGTTTGGTGCGCCTGTTTATGTACGCCATGAAGTAGTTCACAATCGCTTTGTTGTGGACGGACTTCGAGATAAAGGCGCTATTTTCGTCGAAGAAGTCGACGAAGTACCTGATGGAAATACGCTGATTTTCAGTGCACATGGTGTATCTAAAAAAGTTCAGAGTGAAGGCCGCAAAAGGGACTTAAAAGTATTCGATGCCACTTGTCCATTAGTGACTAAAGTACATATGGAAGTCTCTCGCTATGAGAAACAGAATATGGAATGTATTCTGATTGGGCATGCCGGCCATCCGGAAGTAGAAGGCACAATGGGGCAATATACTTCGACAGAAGGTGGGATGTATTTAGTTGAATCTCCAGAAGATGTCGCTAAACTCAGAGTGAAAAATCCACAGCGATTGGCCTTTGTTACCCAAACAACCCTTTCTGTTGATGACACATCCGTGGTAATTGATGCATTACGTGAGCATTTTCCCGACATTATTGGCCCAAGCAAAGATGATATTTGTTATGCCACGCAAAACAGACAGGATGCTGTAAAAAAACTGGCGAACGAATGTGACCTGGTATTAGTAGTAGGCTCCGTGAACAGTTCTAACTCCAATCGCTTGCGTGAATTATCAGAGAAATTGGGGACGCCAGCATATTTAATAGACAATGCAGAGCAAATAGATCCACAATGGCTTGAAAACAAAAATCGAATTGGTCTGACTGCTGGTGCTTCAGCACCAGAGATATTAGTCAACCAAGTCGTTGAAAAACTACGTGACTTAGGTGTTGATTCGTCATACGAAGATGACGGTTTAAAAGAGAACATTGAGTTCTCATTACCCAGAGAACTAAAGATTGATACATCAAGTCTGAAAAAATAAAACAAGGCTGACCATGTCGTTTTTGCCCGTATTTCTTTGGACAGACATTTTAATCTTCTTGCTCCTCATAATAATTGTGGCAGCAGTCACCTATATAAGAAGACGCCCTCATCTGTCTGCGCCTTGGAAATCAGTAATGATGCGAAAACGGGGTATGATCTCCGTGATGATTCTGTCCTGCTATGTGGTTATCGGACTACTGGATTCTTTGCATTATCGCCCCGCCATGGAATCTACAGAACCTTCACAACAAACATACTATTCCTCAGAAGTGTTGAGTGTATTTGATTGGTTGGTTTTACCACTTAAACAGCAAATGGAAAAAACCTATTCCGCGCCGTTTTCAGATCGACTGTTTGTCAAAGAAATAGAGACAATGAATGACGGCTCGATTAAATATGATTACCCAAAACTGAAATACGGCGCAGCACATCTTGCTCAAGCAGGGGATAAAAAAGCAGATATTTACCAAACGGTTTTAAAAGCCAGTCTGCTGAGCTTGTTGTTACTGTTTCTGATTTATATTTGTCATGTGGCTGTTGCATCACGAGCTAAGCCGAATCAGTTCCCCCGCCAGTTTAAACGTATCTTTTTTAATCAATCTCACTATCCACTCTATACTTTTTATTTCACGGCTTTTTGTCTTCTTTTTGTTGTTCTCAATCTCGCTTTCCTCAGTCAAAATTATCACGTATTCGGCACCGATAAGGTGGGACAGGATGTGTTATATCAATCCCTGAAAAGTGTTCGCACAGGTTTAGTGATTGGTACTTTAACCACCCTGGTTATGCTGCCGATGGCGATTATGTTGGGTATTGCGGCAGGTTATTTTAGAGGCTGGATAGACGATGTTATTCAGTATATCTATACAACCTTAAATTCGATCCCCGGTGTATTGTTAATTGCTGCAGCCGTTTTAATTCTGCAGGTTTACATGAATAATCATCCTGAGAATTTTAAAACGATTGCTGAGCGTGCAGATATCAGGCTTTTGTTTTTATGTATTATTTTGGGCATGACCAGTTGGACAGGTTTATGTCGAATCCTGCGTGCAGAAACCCTGAAGTTACGGGAAGCGGAATATGTGATGGCTTCCCGTGCGCTTGGTGCAGGCAGTTTCAGTATTTTACATAAACATATTCTGCCTAATTTGATGCATTTGGTACTTATCGCAGTTGTACTCGACTTTAGTGGTTTGGTTCTGGCCGAAGCTGTGTTGTCCTATGTCGGTGTTGGTGTGGATCCTTCGATGATTAGCTGGGGCAATATGATCAATAGTGCACGGCTTGAAATGGCTCGGGAACCCGTGGTTTGGTGGTCTTTAACTGCAGCGTTCATGTCTATGTTTGTGCTGGTTCTGGCTGCTAATTTATTCGCTGATGTTGTTCGTGATGCCTTCGATCCCAGAATGCAGGAGGCAAGATGAGCACGCTATTGGAAGTGAGGGGTTTAAGAACCTGGTTTGGTGATAATAGCGAGCCCTACCGAGCGGTAGACGGGATCGACTTCTGTATTGAAAAAGGTCAGACCTTTGCCTTACTAGGTGAGTCTGGTTGTGGAAAATCGATGACAGCCTTATCACTTTTAAGGCTGAACCCATATCCAGCAAGCCATATTGTTTCAGGCGAAGTCAGGCTAGCCGGAGAGGAAATTCTGTCTTTATCTGAAGCAGAAATGGAAAAAATCCGTGGCCGTCGGGTTGCTATGATATTTCAGGAACCACAGAGTTCATTAAATCCGGTGCTGACAGTAGGACAACAGATTGCTGAGGTGTTTCAATGGCACTTCAAGCTAGATAAAAAAGCGATCTACACGCGAACACTTGAATTACTTCACGCTGTCGGTATTCCTGACCCTGCTGAACGAATAAATGCTTACCCCCATCAACTATCAGGCGGTATGAAACAACGCGTGATGATTGCCATGGCCTTGGCAGGCGAGCCTGAATTACTGATCGCTGATGAGCCGACTACCGCCTTGGATGTCACCATTCAGGCGCAAATTCTCGACTTGTTAAAAGAGATTCAACAAAAGACGGGAATGGCCATTTTATTAATCACCCATGATCTGGGAGTTGTTGCACAAATGGCGGATCATGTCGCGGTGATGTATGCCGGACAAATTGTTGAGTCGGCTAGCCGAGAGCAATTTTTTAATAATACCCAACATCCGTATACGCAGAAACTGTTTGAAGCCTTACCTTCTGAACAGAAACGTGAAGAAAAGTTGACGGTTATTAAAGGCAGTGTGCCAGCATTGAACCGGCAGTTTAAGGCTTGTCGCTTTGCTGAGCGTTGTGACTTAGCCTGGCAACATTGTCAGGAAGTTGAACCCCGCTGGATTGATAATAATGACCACGGCGTTCGTTGTCATTTGTATGATCCTGATGTGGATGCTGAACATATCCAATCTCAAAAGCAGGTATTTAGCTCACGATTATCTGAAGTTGTACCAGCGAATAATGCCCTTTTACAGGTCAATCAATTAAAAGTGCACTTTCCCATCAAAAAAGGGCTTTTTCAACGCACTGTTGGTGTGGTTAAGGCTGTTGATGATATTACATTGGAGCTGCGTTCAGCTGAAACACTTGCTCTGGTAGGTGAGTCTGGTTGTGGTAAAACAACGGTGGGTAAAGGGATTTTACAGCTTGTCCCCGTGACTTCAGGCAACGTTATTTTTCAGGGACAAAAACTGAACCGTTTATCGAACCGCGCTTTACGTTCAGTTCGTGCATTCATGCAAATTATTTTTCAGGATCCCTTTGCTTCGATGAATCCACGAATGACTATTAGTCATGTCATTAGAGAAGGGATGCTGACTTCGAAGATGAAAGATTCCGCCGCACAAGAGGCAAAAGTGGATGAATTATTAACGAGGGTAGGTTTACGTGCAGATATAAAACACCGTTATCCACACGAATTTTCTGGCGGACAACGCCAGCGTATTTGTATTGCCCGGGCTCTGGCTGCTGAGCCAGATTTAATTATTTGTGATGAGCCCACCAGTGCCTTAGATGTATCTGTACAGGCACAGATTTTAAATTTACTGCGTGATATTCAACATGAGTTCGGCCTATCTTTCTTATTTATTACTCACAATATTAGTGTGGTCGACTATTTAGCTCATCGTGTTGCGGTTATGTACTTGGGGCGAATTGTTGAGCAGGGTACTCGTGAGGAAGTGTTAAATAGCCCAAAACATCCTTACACCCAAGCATTGCTTGCGGCAGTACCTAAAATTGCGGCGGACACTCATCTGAGCAAACAAAAACTGGAAGGTGAACTTCCTTCACCAGCCAATCCACCGAAAGGCTGCCACTTTCATCAGCGCTGTCCACATGTGATGCCCGTGTGCTTAGAGCAATACCCTGACACGACATTACTGAGCCCAACACATAATGTGAAATGTTTTTTATTTGAGGAAAATTATGGATCAACAAACACAAACTGAACTGGAAGCAGCAGCGTTCAGACGTTTACTTGAACATTTACGAGAAAACACCGATGTTCAGAATATTGATTTAATGAATTTGGCAGGCTTCTGTCGTAATTGTTTATCAAAGTGGTATTTAGCTGCAGCAGAAGAAAAACAAATTGATATGGATTACGAAAAAGCGCGTGAACATGTCTATGGAATGCCTTACAGTGAATGGAAAGACAAGTATCAGACTGGACCAAAACAGTAAGGTGTTAAATCCTGTGAGCTCATCTGGATTCTGAATCAGACAGAGCTCGCAGCTTTTCTGCTAACGCCTTGGTATCTGTGTGATGCTCCTCTGTTGGATGAATGGTAGCAATGGTATTAATCGTCTGGCGAATCTGCTGTAAATAATTACGGCAGCAGCTACAGATAACCAAATGTAGAAATAAACCGATACGTTTTCTCAAAGGCAGATCTCCTTCAAGATAGTTGCTGGCTTCTTCTGCTACATCTTTACATTGAAACATCTGCTTATAGTCCTCGGTACTCTTCAATTTTATGATGCAATGTAGTGCGTGCCCGGTGTAAAAGCACTCTAGCATTAGACGAACTAATATCAAGAATGTTACAAATCTCTGACATTTCTAACCCTTCCATATCATACATAGTTAACATAGCACGCTGATTGGCGGGTAGCTGGCGAAAGCTTGTCTCGATAATAATTCGAAGCTGTTCATTTTCTAATAAGGCGTCTGGCGTGTCTTCATCCCAGGGTAAGACGTCATCTAAACGATGTCCACGTTCATCAAATTTGTCATGTGAAACAGACTCCCAGCCGTCATCAAGCGAAACTTGGCGTTGCTCGCGTTTAAAGCGGGTCTTAGCGCCGTTACTGGTGATTTGTAATAACCAGGTTTTCAGGCTTGAGCGACCCTCAAAGTTAGGTAATGCTTTGATGGCGGACAACCAGGCATCCTGAACAATTTCATCAGCAAATGCTTCACCTACAATGGCTCTGGCTACCGTCAACATCAGACTATGGTATTGCGATACAACATAATCAAACGCTTTTGCATCGCCATTAATTAATTGCTGAATTAAGCTGTGTTCATCGACTGGACTCAGCTTCACATTTTTTTTCATTTTGTTTGTAACAATCCTTTGTGAGGCTCGTCTACTATGCAAGACGGGATGAAAGCCCGTTGGAATTTTAACAACAATAGAAGGAAGTAATCATCATGGCAACATTAAATAAATCATCAGTGGCTATTGCAACATTTGCAGCAGGTTTAGCTATGGCACCATCAATGGTGAGTGCAGGTAATAATCCATTTGCATCAACTGAATTATCCAGTGGTTATATGCAGCTTGCTGAACATCATGCTGAAGAAGGTAAATGTGGTGAAGCGAAATGTGGTGCTGAGAAAAAAGCTGAAGAAGCTAAATGCGGCGCTGAGAAAAAAGCTGAAGAAGGTAAATGCGGTGCAGAGAAAAAAGCCGAAGAAGCTAAATGTGGAGCTGAGAAAAAAGCCCATGAAGCAAGCTGTGGTGGTAATAAATAAAGTACGCTGAAACGTTAAATAAGGGCTCATTGAGCCCTTATTTTCTTTAGGAGAACCTCATGTTTTGTCGTCTTTATCAAACAGTCTTTTATCAGTTGAATAAAACCCGTGCTTTGGATTTCATTGCACCCGTTTTGTTGCGACTATATCTAGCGCCTGTTTTTTGGGTAGCTGCCAACAACAAATGGAATCCGTTTGATGCTGATAGCTCTCTGAATAATACGATTGCCTGGTTTGCTAACCCGGACTGGGGGTTGGGTTTACCTTTTCCAGAGGTCATGGCGTATCTAGCCTGGGGGGCTGAATATTTTGGTGCCATTTTTCTGGTTCTAGGTCTGGGAGTCCGCTTAGTGTCTATTCCGCTAATGGTTACGATGATCGTCGCTATGGTCACTGTCCACTGGAAAAATGGGTGGCAAGCAATTCACGACACAATGAGTCCTTTTGCTTCCGCTGATGTCAATGAAGCTATAGAGCGACTACATAAAGCCAAAGAAATTTTGCAGGAATATGGTCACTATGACTGGTTAACACAGCATGGCAACTTTGTTGTGCTTAATAATGGTATTGAGTTTGCGGCAACCTATTTTCTCATGTTGCTCGTTCTATTTTTTATCGGGGCAGGAAACTATTTGAGTGTCGATTACTGGCTGAACAGACATTGTCAGCAAAGTGGGGAGGGTAAGTAAATGTTTTATAAAAAACAAAAATCCTGGGAAATAGCTGAATCTGAAGTCACCGATTATGATATCTATCAAAACCGTCGACAGTTTCTTGGTACAAGTCTGGCGGTGGGGTTGGCTGGTGCACTGCCAACAATGGCATTAGCCGAGGTGACTGAACAACCGAAGCCCTTCGTTGACGTGAGTAAAAGTCCATTTTCCACCGATGAAGAAAAAACCGATTTTGAGTCCATCACCACCTATAATAATTTTTATGAATTTGGTACATCAAAGCAGGACCCTGCAATTAACGCCACGGCTTTTCCAGATAGATCTCAACCCTGGAAAGTAGTCATTGACGGTGAATGTGATAAACCCGGCACATACGATTATGAGGACCTGATAAAACCGTTTACATTAGAAGAACGTATCTACCGGATGCGTTGTGTTGAAGGTTGGTCAATGGTCATTCCGTGGATTGGTTTCCCTCTTGCAGACTTATTAAAAAAAGCCCAGCCAAACTCCAAGGCGAAGTTTGTTGAATTCACGACCTTGTATGACCCTAAACAAATGCCAGGTCAACGCCGTGCAGTGCTTGACTGGCCTTATGTTGAAGGTTTGCGTATTGATGAAGCGATGAATCCTTTAACGTTACTTTCTGTTGGTCTCTATGGCAAAGAGTTATTAGGTCAAAATGGAGCACCAATACGACTTGTTGTGCCATGGAAATATGGCTTTAAAGGCATAAAATCAATTGTGCGCATTCGCTTTGTTGAAGAGATGCCTCAGACCGCATGGATGAAAGCCAACGCCAGAGAGTATGGTTTTTATTCGAATGTTAATCCTGATGTGGATCACCCTCGCTGGAGTCAGGCAAAAGAGCGTCGGATAGGGGAGTTTCTGAAACGTAAAACTTTAATGTTTAACGGCTATGGTGAACAGGTGGCAGACTTGTATGCAGGCATGGATCTTAAACGTTATTTCTGAACAACGATTGTCAGCCAATACCAAAGCAAATGTCGTAAAGACGTTGTTGTTTATTGTTTGTCTGCTGCCTCTTATTTATCTTGTCTGGGGTCTTTTGACAGATAATCTTGGAGCAAATCCTGTGGAAAACTTAACCAGAAGTTCTGGTTTATGGGCCTTACGTTTTTTATTAATTACTCTGTTGGTGTCGCCTGTTCGTTGGTATACCGGCTTAACTGCGATTGTAAAATATCGGCGTATGCTGGGCTTGTATGCATTTTTTTATGCCAGCGTGCATATGCTGTTATATCTCGGATTGGATCAGCTATTTGATATTCAGGATATCTGGAAGGATATTGTTAAAAGACCTTTCATTACCGTGGGGTTTATCAGCTTTATACTTTTGTTGCCTCTGGTGGTTACATCAACCAACAAAATGATCAAAAGACTTGGTGGCAAGCGTTGGAAACGATTACATCGCTTGACCTATGTAATAGCGACTTTATCCTGCGTGCATTTTCTTATGTTGGTGAAAGCGGATATCCGTGAACCGATCATTTATATGACTCTTCTGTCATTTCTCTTTTCCATCAGATTATTTCATTCATTGAATAAAAAAAAGCTGGTCAGCCGTTGAATTTTTTCGCAAACTGATAAGCAGCACCGTGAAGTCGTGGTGTGAACTAACCATAAGTCAGTAAACAAGTTTCTGTTGAAATTCTGTGTCAAGTGGCATTGTATATAGTGGTTTGAGTCATGAATTCAAACAAAAACTGTTACAATGTTCCGCTGTTATTCATCGCGTTATGATTTGAGAAGGTATTTATGACTGATTTTGTCGATCACGATCCACAGGAAACTCAAGAATGGCTTGACGCCCTTGAGTCTGTAATTGAGGCCGGTGGTGAGGAAAAAGCGCACTTTATCATTGAGAAGCTCATTGATATGGCACGTCGCACCGGGATCAATCTCCCGTATAGCGCTAACACTGCATACGTCAACACCATCCCTGTTGATCAGCAAGAACGCATCCCTGGTGACCAGGCGATGGAACACAAGCTGAGATCTTATATTCGCTGGAATGCTATGGCGATGGTAGTGAAAGCTAATATGAAACCCGGCTCTGTCGGTGGCCATATTGCTAGCTTTTCATCAGCAGCCACCCTTTACGATGTGGGCTTTAACCACTTCTTTAAAGGTGATGAATATGGCAATGGTGCAGATATGGTTTTTGTTCAAGGCCATTCATCACCTGGTATCTATGCTCGTTCTTTCCTTGAAGGCAGACTGACCGAAGAACAATTAGAAAATTTCCGTTTCGAGGTAAACGGTAAAGGTCTGTCATCTTACCCACATCCATGGTTAATGCCTGACTACTGGCAGTTCCCAACTGTGTCTATGGGCTTGGGACCTATCCTTGCTATCTATCAAGCACGCTTCATGAAGTACATGCAGCATCGCGATATCGTCAAAACAGAAGGCCGTCATGTATGGGCTTATCTGGGTGATGGTGAAATGGATGAGCCGGAATCACTAGGTGCGATCACTCTTGCGGGGCGTGAGAAGCTGGATAATCTTATCTATGTCGTTAACTGTAACTTACAGCGTCTTGATGGTCCTGTTCGTGGTAACGGTAAAATCATTCAAGAATTAGAAGCCTTATTCCGCGGCGCAGGCTGGAATGTCATCAAAGTCTTATGGGGCAGTGGCTGGGATCAGTTACTGGCTCGTGACACCAATGGCCTGCTACTGAAACGTATGGAAGAAGTAGTTGATGGTGAATACCAGAACTATAAAGCGAAAGATGGTGCTTATGTTCGTAAACACTTCTTTGGCAAATATCCTGAATTGTTAGAAATGGTTTCTGACATGACGGATGAGGATATCTGGCATTTAAGTCGTGGTGGTCATGATCCAAGAAAGATCTACGCTGCTTATAAGCGAGCTGTAGACCATGTGGGGCAACCGACAGTTATCCTTGCCAAAACCGTAAAAGGTTACGGTATGGGTGAAGCTGGTGAAGGCCAAAACACCACGCACCAACAGAAGAAACTGGAAATCGAACAAATGAAACGATTCCGTGATCGTTTCAATATTCCTTTAACCGATGAAGAAGTGGATAAAGTCCCATTCATCAAGCTTAAAGATGACAGTCCAGAGAAGAAATATTTACTGGAACGTCGTAAAGAGTTAGGTGGTTTCTTACCAAAACGTAATAACAGTGCACCTGCACTGAAAATTCCTGAATTAAAACTGTTTGATGCCGTACTGAAATCAAGTGGTGATCGTGAGCTGTCAACCACGATGGCATTTGTCCGTGTTTTAACAGCATTAATTCGCGATAAACAAATTGGTAAAAACATAGTGCCAATCGTACCTGACGAAGCCCGTACCTTCGGTATGGAAGGTTTGTTTAGAAGCGTAGGTATCTATTCTTCATCTGGTCAACGCTATGAGCCTGAAGATTCAGGCAAAGTCATGTGGTACCGTGAAGATACTAAAGGTCAAATTCTGGAAGAAGGTATCAACGAAGCCGGTTCAATGGCTGAGTGGGTATCTGCTGCAACGGCTTACAGCAACTACAACGTTAATATGGTGCCGTTCTACATCTATTACTCCATGTTTGGTTACCAGCGTGTAGGTGATTTATGGTGGTTAGCGGGTGATATTCAGGCTAAAGGTTTCCTTATCGGTGGGACTGCAGGTCGTACGACCCTCAATGGTGAAGGTTTACAACACCAGGATGGTCACAATCTGTTGATGGCAAATGCCATTCCAAACTGCATCAGTTATGACCCAACCTATGCCTACGAAATGGCGGTTATCGTTCATGATGGTATGAAACGTATGTATGAGAAGCAGGAAAATATCTTCTATTACATCACTGCCATGAATGAAAATTACAAACATCCAGATATGCCTGAAGGTGTTGAAGAGGGCATTATCAAAGGTCTGTATAAATTAAAAACCGGCAGTAAACACAAACTTAAAGCACAGCTTATGGGCAGTGGTACGATTCTGCGTGAAGTGGAAGCGGCTGCGGAGTTGCTGGAAAAAGACTGGAAAGTCTCTGCTGATGTGTGGAGCGCGACCAGCATGAATGAATTGGTTCGTGATGGACAAGAGGTTGAACGTCACAATCGCCTCAACCCAACCGCACCGAAGAAACGCAGCTATATTTCTGAATGTTTGGATGATGCAGCTGGTGTTGTGGTTGCGGCAACAGACTATGTACGTTTATATGCAGAACAAATTCGTCCATGGGTTAAAGCGAGCTATACCGTATTAGGTACAGATGGTTTTGGCCGTAGTGATACACGTGAAGCATTGCGTAGCTTCTTTGAAGTTGACCGCTATCATGTAGTGGTTGCAACACTGCATGCATTAGCCGATGAAGGTCAGATCAAATACGATGTGGTTGCTGATGCAATCAAGAAGTATGAGATTAATGCTGATGCAATCAACCCAGTTAAGGCATAAATAATGGCAGAATTAATTGAGTTAAAAGTTCCTGATATTGGTGACTTTGAGGCAGTCGAAATCATTGAAGTGCTTGTTGCTGTTGGCGATAGCATCGATGAAAACCAAGAAGTCATTACTGTTGAGTCTGATAAAGCGATGATGGAAATTCCAGCATCGCAAGCAGGCGTCATCAAAGAAATGAAAGTAGCCGTTGGTGATAAGGTGAGCGAAGGCACAGTTATCGCTATGCTTGAAGTGGCCGAAGGTGCTGGTGCTTCATCTGCAGAAGAAGCTAAACCAGAAGAAAAAACAGAAAAGCCAGCTGCTGCACCTGCTGAAAATCCGCAGCCGAAACCGGAAGCGAAGGTTGAAGCAAGTCCTGCAGCCAATTCGCCTCCAGCGGAAGCTATTCCTTATGCACCTGATAATAAATCGGGCATTCGCCGTGCACATGCTTCACCATCAGTACGTCGTTTTGCTCGTGATTTAGGGGTCGTTTTAACCTCTGTAACGGGTAGTGGTCCTAAAGGTCGTATCACCAAGGAAGATGTTCAAAACTATGTGAAACAGGTCATGACTGCACCAGCAGCTGCACCTGCTCAGACAGGTAGCGGTATTCCATCAGTACCTGTGGTGAATTTCGAACAGTTTGGTGATGTTGAAACACAAGAGTTATCTCGAATTAAGAGAATTTCTGGCAAACATTTACATGCCTGCTGGCTGAATATTCCTCATGTGACTCAGTTTGATGAAGCTGACATTACGGAGTTAGATGCTTTCCGTAAAGAAAATAAAGAAATGGCTGCGAAAAAAGGCGTTAACCTCACACCTTTAGTTTTCATCATGAAAGCGGTCGTTGCCTGTCTGAAACAATTCCCTGAGTTCAACGCGTCACTTAGTGAAGACAAAGAAAGCCTCATCCTGAAAAATTATTACAATCTAGGTGTGGCTGTCGATACACCAAATGGCCTTATGGTGCCAGTAATCAAAGATGTCGATAAAAAAGGTTTCCTTGAATTAGCAGGTGAGCTTGGTGATATCAGTGCCCGTGCACGTGAAGGTTCATTAACTGCCAAAGATTTACAGGGCGGCACATTCTCTATTTCAAGTCTTGGTGGTATTGGTGGACAATTCTTTACACCTATTGTCAATGCACCTGAAGTTGCTATCTTAGGTGTCAGCCGCCATCAAATGAAACCGGTTTGGAATGGAAAAGAGTTTGTTCCACGACTAATGTTGCCATTGTCTGTATCGTATGACCATCGTGTTATTGATGGTGCTGCCGGTGCTCGCTTTACTGTGATGCTCAGCCAGATGTTGTCTGATATTCGTAAGGTGTTGCTATGAGTGAAATAGAAGTAAAAGTCCCGGATATTGGCGATTTTGACTCCGTCGAAATCATAGAAGTACTGGTCAGTGAGGGTGATATAATTGATGAAAATCAAGATATTATTACCTTAGAGTCTGACAAAGCGGCGATGGAAATTCCGAGCACAGCTAAAGGTAAAATTGTCAGTTTGAAAGTTGCTATTGGCGATAAAGTCGCTGAGGGTGATGTCATTCTAACGCTTGAAGTTGAACAGGCAGACGCTGAAGATACGTCAGCATCTGCATCAACGGAAACGAAAGCCACAACAGAAGAGAAAGTAGCACCGACACCCGCGGCAGCACCACAAGGTGATGCTGATGTTCATGCCGAGGTATTAGTTCTGGGGTCCGGTCCTGGTGGCTACACTGCTGCGTTTAGAGCTGCTGACCTTGGTAAACAGGTTGTGATGGTAGAGCGCCATGAACGTATTGGTGGTGTTTGTCTCAACGTCGGTTGTATTCCATCTAAAGCACTGTTACACACAGCACAGATTATTAATGAAGCTGAAGAAATGTCACATCACGGGGTTAAGTTTGATAAACCTCAAATTGATATTCGTGAATTAGAATCATGGAAAAGCAGTGTTGTTAATCAGCTGACTGGCGGATTAAAAGCCTTAGCCAAAACACGCAAAGTCACGATCATTCAGGGTGAGGGTAGCTTTACCAGTCCAAACACCTTGAAAGTAGAAGGTCCTGACGGCGAGAAAAGGATTTCGTTTGATAACTGCATTATTGCTGCCGGTTCGCGTGTCACCAAAATCCCCGTGTTTCCAAATGATGATCCAAGAATGATGGATTCGACCGATGCATTGGAACTGGAAGATGTACCAGAGAAATTATTGGTCATCGGCGGCGGCATTATCGGACTGGAGATGGCGACTGTCTATGATGCCTTAGGGTCAAAGATCACCGTCGTTGAATTGCAGGATAGTCTGATTCCGGGTGCAGATAAAGATATCGTAAAACCATTGCTCAAACGTGTGCAGGAAAAATACGACAATATTTACCTGAACACAAAAGTTAGTAATATTGAGCCGAAAGATGACGGTTTATTGGTGACCTTTGAAGGTAAAGATGCACCTGAACAAGCTATGTTTGACAAAATACTGGTTGCTGTCGGACGCTCACCGAACGGTAAGCTGATCAATGCTGAAGCAGCGGGTGTCATGGTGACTGATCATGGATTTATTGAAACAGATGGTCAGATGCGTACTAACGTTCCTCATATTTTTGCAATAGGGGATATTGTTGGTCAGCCTATGTTGGCACACAAAGCCACTCATGAAGGTAAAGTCGCCGCTGAAGTTATTGCTGGACAGAAATCGGTGTTTGAACCAATGACGATTCCTTCTGTTGCTTACACCGATCCGGAAGTCGCATGGATGGGTATGAGTGAAGATGAAGCGAAAAAACAAGGTATCGACTACGTCAAAGGGGCTTTCCCTTGGGCAGCCAGTGGTCGAAGCTTGAGTCTCGGCCGTGATGAAGGTCTGACAAAAGCCTTATTTGAAAAAGAAACGGGTCGCTTGATTGGTGCTTGTATTGTCGGTCCTAATGCCGGTGAATTAATTGCTGAAGCGGTTTTAGCTATAGAGATGGGCGCTGATGCAGAAGATATCGGTCTGACTATTCACCCGCATCCAACATTATCTGAAACACTAGGTTTTGCTGCTGAAATGGCGGAAGGTTCAATTACCGATCTGATGCCTCCACGCAAGACATTGCACTCAAAGTAAGCCTGTGTAAACTGGCTATAGCCAGTAATTAATGGGGGTATATCTGTGTTTTACACAGATATACCCGTTTTTTTGTCTATTATTTTTATTTGAGTTAATGACGAGCAAGGGCCATTTTGATGCCACGTTAAAACCGCCACTCAAATGGGCAGGGGGAAAACGCTGGTTATTACCCGTTCTTAAACGCTACTGGAGTAAACATCAGCAATCCAGACTGGTGGAACCCTTCTGTGGCGGACTTTCTGTCGCGCTAGGCCTGGCGCCTGAGCGTGCATTACTCAATGATGTTAATCCGGCATTAATCAATTTTTACCAGCATTTAAGTGAAGGACTAGAGGTTGATATATCATTCATTAATGATGAATCAGCTTACTATCATTGTCGTGATGAATTTAATCAACTGAATGCTAAACAAACTAATCCGGCACGTGCAGCACAATTGTTCTATTACTTAAACAGAACGGGTTATAACGGTTTATGTCGTTTTAACAGTAGTGGTGGTTACAATGTGCCTTTCGGTCGCTATAAAACCATTAATTATTTAGAGAGTTTTATTCACTATCAGCCGATTTTGTCCCGTTGGCAATTCAGTTGTCAGGATTTCGAAACAATACCACTCGAATCTATGGATTTTGTGTATGCGGATCCGCCATATGACACGCCTTTTCATCAATATTCACAAAAAGGCTTTAAGTGGGAAGATCAAGAGCGGCTCGCACATTGGTTAAGTCAGCATGATGGCCCTGTTTTATTATCAAACCAAGCCACAGACAGAATTATTGATTTATATCGACAACTTGGATTTAGACTTCGATATCTTGATGCTCCACGATTAATAAGTTGTAAAGGAAATGGTCGTAAAGCCGTGAAAGAAGTGCTTGCAATCCGTGGTTTTTGATACAATACGCGTTCTTTTTTATTCAAGTTAATTTCTATTTTGCCGATGTTATTACTATGGTGATTTAGGGATTAAGTCAGCTAATTTTTTACAGGAATAAATATCACCCATGTCTAAGATTAACAAAGTCGTTTTAGCCTATTCAGGTGGACTGGATACTTCCGTTATTTTGAAGTGGTTACAGGATAAATATGAGTGTGAAGTAGTTACTTTCACAGCTGACCTTGGGCAGGGTGAAGAAGTTGAACCAGCCAGAGCAAAAGCAAAATCGCTAGGCATCAAAGAAATTTACATTGAAGATTTACGTGAAGAGTTTGCTCGTGATTACGTTTTCCCTATGTTTCGTGCGAATGCCATCTATGAAGGCGAATACTTATTAGGCACCTCCATCGCACGTCCATTGATCGCAAAACGTTTGGTTGAGATTGCTAATCAAACCGGTGCTGAAGCAGTTTCACATGGTGCTACAGGTAAAGGTAACGACCAAGTCCGTTTTGAACTTGGTGCCTATGCCCTGAACCCTAACATTAAAGTTATCGCACCTTGGCGTGAGTGGGACTTATTATCTCGCCAAAAGTTACTTGATTACGCGGAACAGCACGGTATTCCAGTAGAAATGAAACAAGGTAAAAAGTCGCCTTATTCGATGGATGCGAACTTGCTACATATCTCATATGAAGGCGGTATTTTAGAAGATCCATGGGCTGAACCTGAAGAGTCTATGTGGCGTTGGTCTGTATCACCAGAAAATGCACCAGACAAAGCTACTTACCTTGAATTAACCTACGAAAAAGGTGATATCACTGCGATTAATGGTGAAGCAATGTCGCCAGCGACAGTGATGACGTATTTGAATAAAGTTGCCGGCGAAAACGGTATCGGTCGCCTGGATATCGTTGAAAATCGTTACGTCGGGATGAAGTCTCGAGGTTGTTATGAAACACCTGCGGGCACAGTAATGTTGAAAGCTCACCGTGCTATTGAATCTTTAACGCTGGACCGAGAAGTTGCACATCTTAAAGACGAATTGATGCCACGTTATGCATCGCTGATCTATAACGGATACTGGTGGGCACCAGAGCGTGTGATGCTTCAGAAAATGATTGATGAATCACAGCAAACAGTTAATGGTAAAGTACGTATCAAATTATATAAGGGTAATGTTTCTGTTGTCGGTCGTGCTTCTGATACGGATAGCTTGTTTGATGAGTCAATTGCGACGTTTGAAGATGACGCCGGTGCTTATAATCAAAAGGATGCAGAAGGCTTCATCAAATTAAACGCCTTGCGTCTGAAAATTGCTGGGAAGGCAAAGCGTAAGGTCTAATAAACCTCACGCAAGCTTTAAGCATGGACTACAATGAATTATCTGATAAAGCCGCAGAATATATGCGGCTTGCATTGCCTCTGATGCGTAAACATGGAGTACCAATGACACCAGATAATTATACGGTGTGGTATGAGCATGTATCTGGCAGTAACCAAGAGCTTTCTCTCTCTATTCAAGATATGGTGAAAGAAACGCCGCTATTAAGTGAGAGTCAATGCAAGACGCTGTTCAAGCGATTTTTCAATATAGAAAAAGAGCGTGAAGAAGTTTATCAAATGCGTCTTGAATTGGCGCGCTTGCTGAAAGAAGTCATTAATTTTATCTATAGCAGTGTCATGCATACGGATAAAACGAATCAGCGATTAAATGATCTAATGAGTCGGATCAATCGTGATATGTCTGCTGCAGAAATTCATCAGATAGTCGATGATATTCTCGCTGAAACACGGCAGGCGATGAATAGTGGTGAGTTGCTGACTGAGCGTCTAAATACCGCGATGACTGAGGTAGAAAAACTCAAAAAAGAGTTTGATGTTTCCAAGCAAGAAGCAAAAACAGACACATTAACTGGCTTAGCTAACCGTAAAGCCTTTGACGATGTGGTAAGCAAAGTTACCAACGATGCAGATGATTCCGGGCTTGATGTCTGCATTATCTTCGCCGACCTTGATATGTTTAAAAATATTAATGATAAACATGGGCACTTGGTCGGTGATCAGGTGCTGCGTGTGGTGGCAAATGCATTAAAAGATAGCGTTAAAGGACGTGATCTTGTGGCAAGATACGGTGGTGAGGAATTTGCCATTGTCTTACTGAATACCAGTCTGCAGAATGCAAAAAATGTTGCTGAAAATATTCGTCAGGAAATTGCCTCTAAACGTATACAGCGCAAAGATACCAGGGAGTCACTGGGTGCTATCACCATGTCATTTGGTGTGGCACGTTATGTTAGCTCTGAAGGTAGTGAGAGCTTCATGCAGCGAGCTGACAGAGCTTTATATATGTCTAAGAGAAAAGGGCGCAACTGTGTGTCAGAAGCGCCACCCCCCATCATTTAGTTTCGTCTGGAAACTTGTCTGTAAACAGGACTTCATCTAGCTCTAACTGTCCCGAACGTGGACGTGCTTCCTGTAGTTTTTTACCGATTGTAATCATCATTACAATCACATGATCATGAGGCAAATTAATAATTCTTGCCACTTTATCAAAGTCAAAACCATCCATTGGGCATGAATCATAACCCATGCCTTTTGCCATTAACATAATAGTGCTGGCAGCAATGCCGACAGATCGAAAACATTCATCGCGCTGCCCCTGATGATGGTTGGTGTAATAACCTTCAATGGCTGGCAGCATGAAGTCTTGTACTTCTTTTGGGGCATGACGCCAGTAGCGTTGAGGATCTTTCTCCCAGGCATTTAAATCGGCACACAGCACTAATAACATCGATGAATCTGTGACTTGAGCTTGACCGTAACTGGCTTCGCGGATTTCTTGACGAAGTTGTTTATCTTCAACATTAATAAAACGCCAGTGCTGAAGATTGAATGCTGTTGGAGATAATATCGCATGCTCCATTAATGTTCTGATTTCTTCTTTTGTCATTGTGTGGCCAGGGTCATAATGCTTAACAGAACGACGGGTAAGAATCGCTTCTTTAATATCCATAAATACTCTTGTGATTAATTTGAAGATGTTTCGACTTTCAGATAGATAATTTGTTGCTCGCCTTGATGTGTCTGATACTGTTTCAACCCTTCTTTTTGTTCATGCTGATCTTCAGAAACATAGGCTATTTCTATCCATTGGCCTAATTTGCCATGTACGGTGCTGATAAGGTTGCTACTGTTAATTTGCCCATCGTAGCTACGGTCAGAGAAAAAAGGGTGTATTTCAACCTTCACATTATTATCTGCCAGCAAAAAGGGGACAGCCGTAAATCCTCTTGAGGTCGATATATATTGTGTATTCGAGGCGAAACCAACATTGCCATTTGCGTTAACGAAGTATAAATAGTCTTTTTCTGGTCTGGCATTACCGATATTGATAGCAATCGGCTGTCCAGCAATACCTTGTGCGCTATAACGATTATTTTTATCGTCTTTGCCTTTTGTTGACCATTGTTTTATTGATACTGATGCATTGGGTTCTTCCGTGGACAGTTCGATATTGGCCTGATGACCAGACTGATGATTTAGCTGCTCAGACGTCTGCCAGACAGTGACCAGAACAGACTTTAGTGGAACATCCAGCTTTTTAATCAGCTGTTCAACATTTGCTACAGTAGCGCGATCAGACTTCAAAATAAGCATATTGTCGTACGCTTTTATGGTGGCTGATTCGGGCAGAAAAGGGCGCACTTGCTCGACAACCTCACTTGCCAGACGATGCTTCAGGCTGATGGTATGAATATCGGACTCTGCAAATAAGCTCGTGCAGAACATTAATATTGCAACGGTCAGAATGAGTTTTTTCATAATTGCAAACTCCTCGTATTCAAATCAAACTGGCTTCTTGACCACATGTCCTCGAAGTCCTTTTTTCTATTACTGACCTGATGTACAGCATTAAAGTCAACTATACCCTCGTAACGGGCAGAATTGGGACAATATAAAAATGCCTTATTATCTATTAATAGATACATATAGCGAGATTTCTGATCCTGCTTATCTGCAATATGAATTTGAATTTTACTGGAGAGCCGCTGCGCTAAAGGAATAAGTAAATGCCTTTGGGCAGTTGTTTGCCGAGTACTGTGCACTAAAAAGCGAATACCACAACGCTGACTTTGGTTAATAAAGGCGACTAATTTATCGACGACAATTTGATTATTGAATAAAACACTATCCAATTCAGGTCCCCAAAAACAGATTTCCTGTCTGGCGGACTCGATGAGTTCGATAGTGTAGCGGCTTGCATATTCCCGACTGTCGAACGGTATAGATTGATCGTCAGTCGGGATACTCTCACTCATGCTTAACCGTTTTTGGCTTGTTCTGCTGCGTTGCCAAGATAATTAGCGGGTGTCATCGCCTTTAATTTATCTTTGGCTTCTTGAGGCATATCAAGTCCATCGATGAACGCTTGCATGATGTCTTTATTAACACGTTGGCCACGCGTTAAATCCTTCAGTTTTTCATATGGATTCTCAATACCATAACGACGCATCACTGTTTGAATTGGCTCAGCTAATAATTCCCAGTTAGCATCCAAATCAGCGGCCATAACCTCAGGCGCAGGGTCAAGTTTACCGATGCCTTTTAATGCTGAGCTATATGACAATAAAGAATGTGCAAAACCTACACCCAAGTTACGTAACACAGTTGAGTCTGTCAGATCACGTTGCCATCTGGATATAGGTAGTTTCAGTGCTAAATGATCAAATACAGCATTGGCTATACCAAGGTTGCCCTCGGCATTTTCAAAATCGATGGGATTCACCTTATGGGGCATGGTCGAAGAACCAATTTCGCCTTTCACGGTTTTTTGTTTGAAGTAACCGATAGAGATATAACTCCAGACATCACGGCAAAAATCAATCAGCACAGTATTGAAACGAATCATTGCCTGGAATAATTCAGCCATATAATCATGGGGCTCAATTTGTGTTGTGTATTTATTCCAACGCAGTCCAAGTCCGGTCACAAAGGCATTTGCCATCATTGGCCAGTCAACATCAGGATAGGCGGCGTAGTGAGCATTGTAGTTACCTACAGCGCCATTCATTTTACCGTACAGTAAAACAGCTGCGACATGGGTGCGTTGCAACTCGAGACGTTGAACTACATTGGCCAACTCTTTACCTAATGTGGTTGGTGAGGCTGGTTGACCATGGGTACGCGACATCATTGGCGTATCAGTGTGTTGTTGTGCCACTTTACGGATAGCAGCAATAACGGTATCCATTTCTGGCAAAATCACTTTCTCGCGAGCATTTTTCAGCATGATGCCGTAAGCCGTATTATTAATATCTTCTGAAGTGCAGGCAAAGTGAACGAATTCACTGACGGCGTTCAGTTCTGCATTATCTTTAAATTTTCTTTTAATGAAATATTCAACGGCTTTAACATCGTGATTGGTTTCACGCTCAATATTTTTTATTTCCTGAGCATCTTCAACCGAGAAGTTATTAATAATGTTATCTAAAAAAGCTTCTGCTTCTTGACTAAGTTTCGGTACTTCCTGAATACTGGCATTATTACCGAGTAAATGTAGCCAGCGAAGTTCTACTTCTACACGGGCGCGCAGTAGTCCATACTCACTAAAGAATGGGCGCAGCGCTTCAGTTTTTCCGGCATAGCGGCCATCAACCGGTGAAATCGCGGTCAAAGCGGTTAAATCCATGAATACTCCGATGAAAGATTTAGTTAATAAATTTGTGCGAAATTATAGCAGAGTTCGCTCGTACTAAACGCTTTCAGGTAAAATGTCACCGTTTCATTCTCAAACTTTGGGGTACACATACGTGCTGAAAGAATATCAATCGCAAGTTGAAGAACGTGCCAAACTTGGCCTACCACCGTTACCACTTGATGCTGAACAAGTTTCTACCTTAGTCGAACAACTCAAAAATGGTAGTGATGACAGTGAAGTTTTACTCGAGCTACTGATTCACAGAGTACCGCCAGGCGTCGACCAAGCGGCTTATGTAAAAGCGGGTTTTCTCACCGATATCGGAAAAGGTGAAGTTAAATGTGCTTTGATTTCACCCGTGAAAGCGACTGAATTACTCGGTACGATGATGGGTGGCTACAATGTGCAATCATTGATTCAGCTACTTGATATTGAAGAAACAGCGGCGACTGCTGAGAAAGCATTATGCAAAACATTGATGGTTTACGATGCGTATCATGACGTGGTTGAAAAAGCTGAGACCAATGATTACGCCAAGCGTGTATTGCAATCTTGGGCTGATGCCGAATGGTTTACTTCTCGCCCTAAATTAGCTGAACAGATTACGCTGACCGTATTTAAAGTGCCTGGCGAAACGAATACAGATGATTTATCACCAGCAACTGAAGCCTGGAGCCGCCCAGATATTCCATTACATGCAAAAGCCATGCTTGTTAGCAAAATGGATGATCCCATTGGTGATATCGAGAAATTGAAAGAAAAGGGGTATCCACTAGCCTTTGTCGGTGATGTGGTGGGAACCGGATCCTCAAGAAAGTCTGCGATCAACTCAGTGTTATGGCATATGGGCCACGATATTCCCTATGTGCCTAACAAACGTCAGGGCGGCGTTATTCTCGGTAACAATATTGCACCTATCTTTTTTAATACAGCCGAAGATTCTGGCGCGATGCCGATTGAATGTGATGTCCAGAACATGGAAACAGGTGACGTTATTACGATTCTGCCTTATGAAGGCAAGATATTAAACGAAGCAGGTAACGTCATCAGTGAATTCAGTATGCGTCCAACTACACTGGCGGATGAGGTGCGTGCCGGAGGTCGTATTCCGCTGATCATTGGTCGTGGCCTGACTGATAAAGCCCGTGAAACACTTGGCTTACCAGCTTCTGATATTTTTGTGCGCCCGGTTGAGCCTGTTGATACCGGTAAAGGTTTCACGCTGGCGCAGAAAATGGTTGGCCGTGCTTGTGGTGTAGAAGGTGTTCGCCCTAACAGTTACTGCGAACCTAAGGTCACTACAGTTGGTTCACAGGATACAACGGGTGCAATGACGCGTGATGAGTTAAAAGAATTAGCCTGTTTAGGTTTTTCTGCTGACCTTGTTATGCAGTCTTTCTGTCATACCGCGGCTTATCCAAAACCGGTGGATATTAAGCTACAGCATGAACTACCTGACTTTATCAGCACCCGCGGTGGAGTTTCATTACGCCCTGGTGACGGTATTATTCACTCGTGGTTAAACCGTATGATTTTGCCTGATACCGTCGGTACCGGTGGTGACTCACATACCCGCTTCCCCATTGGTATCAGTTTCCCTGCTGGCTCAGGTTTAGTGGCGTTTGGTGCGGCTTTAGGGGTTATGCCGTTAGATATGCCAGAGTCAGTATTGGTTAAATTTAAAGGGGAAATGCAGCCTGGTATCACTTTACGTGACCTGGTAAATGCGATTCCATACGCTGCTATTCAACAAGGTTTATTAACGGTTGAGAAAAAAGGTAAGAAAAATATTTTCAATGGCCGCGTGCTGGAAATTGAAGGTTTGCCTGATCTGAAAGTGGAACAGGCGTTTGAATTATCTGATGCTTCAGCTGAGCGTAGTGCGAATGGTTGTACTGTTCGTCTGAATAAAGAACCAATCATTGAGTTTTTAAATTCTAATATGGCGCTGATGGAATGGATGATTGCTGAAGGGTATCAGGACGAACGTACATTACGCCGTCGTATTGATAGCATGAAAGCCTGGTTAGACGATCCACAATTATTAGAGCCTGATGCTGATGCAGAATATGCTGCTGTTATTGAGATTGATCTCAATGAAATCAAAGAACCGCTACTCGCTTGTCCAAATGATCCTGATGACATTAAACCGTTGTCAGAATTACAAGGCAATAAAATTGATGAAGTGTTTATCGGCTCATGCATGACTAATATTGGTCATTATCGTGCTGCGAGTAAAGTGTTGGAAAATATGCGTAATTTGCCTGTGAAGTTATGGATTGCTCCGCCTACTAAAATGGATAAGTACCAGCTGACTGAAGAAGGGGTTTACAGTACCTTTGGACGTGTAGGTGCCCGTACAGAAACACCCGGATGCTCTTTATGTATGGGGAATCAGGCTCGGGTAGCTGATGGAGCGACCGTGGTTTCTACATCAACACGTAACTTCCCGAACCGCTTAGGCAATAACGCCGATGTGTATCTGTCTTCAGCTGAGCTTGCTGCAGTAGTGGCCAGTATTGGACGTCTACCCACCGTTGCCGAATACCTTGAAGCGGTAGCAGGGATTAAACCGATGGCGGCAGAAATTTATCGTTATCTCAACTTCCATGAGATGGATGAATATCGACGTGCTGCCAGCTAATTACTAGTCGTATCGTATGAAACTAAAAAGGCTGTTTTTGTGATAAAAACAGCCTTTTTTATATCTGAGAAAATATAAGCATGAATACATCGGTGCAAGTCATTTCGAATTTCCAACTGACTCTAGCTTTTATTCCAGTAGTGCTTGTCTTGCTGATGATGCTGCATTGGTCGCTCAAAGCGGGTTTTGCCGTTTATGCACTGATTCGCATGTTGATTCAGTTGTTACTGGTCGGATATGTGTTAACAACGGTATTTGCTGCTGAACAATCCTGGGTAGTGATGCTGGTGATGTTTATCATGGTGAGTGCAGCCAGCTGGATTGCATTAGGCACCGTTCAGGCTCAACGTCGGCAGTTGTATCCGCTTGCTTTTCTTAGCATTTTGTTGGGCGGCGGGCTGACGCTGATGTTAGTAACACAGAGTGTGATCGGGCTAGCGCCTTGGTTTGAACCGCGATATATGATTCCATTAGCGGGGATGATCTTCGCTAATGCGATGAATAGTATCAGCTTGGCTGCAGAGCGTTTATCAGCTGAACTAGCTAGAAATATCGATTACCTGAATGCAAGAAATGAAGCCTTTCAGGCGGCATTCATTCCTACGATTAATTCGATGTTGGCTGTGGGACTGGTGTCTTTACCAGGCATGATGACCGGACAAATTTTATCGGGCGTATCGCCAATTACTGCTGCCCATTATCAGATCGTAGTGATGTGTATGATTTTTGGTGGCTCAGGTTTATCGATTATTCTTTTTTTATGGCTGGCTAAGGCCCGCTTTATCTAGACTTCACGCGACAGTTCTTCAGTAGCACAGAGTAGTTTTCCGCTCTGAAATAGAAACTGCCAGCGTCGTCCGCCTTTCTGTTGCCATAACACGGCAGCGCGAATACCACTAAGAAGTAGGGCTCTTACTCGGTTAATATTGTCTGGCTGTTGTAAAAATCCGGCATCACCATAGACTTGAATTCTTGGTTTTAACTCACTCAATGTCCGTTGATAGATATCGGCAAAACGAGCAATGACTTGTGGTGACAAAATATCGCCGAAATAATCAATTTGTGCAGGCACTTGCTGAATTTCACGATCAATCAACGCCAGCATTTCTGGCTGCTTGGCTAATTGCCTTTCAAGGTGAAGAAGACTGATGACATAACGTAATAAGGTCACATCTTTTTTGTCTTTTTTCTTTGATAGCTGGGTATTAAGTGCGTCAATTCCTGTTCTTAATTGACTGACTGAACCATATACAGACTCTGTATCAGGTGCATTTTCTACCAGTAAGCTTTCTAGCATTACTTTCATATCAGCACTGTTTACCTGACCGGTTTCAGCGACTTGTTGAACTAATGAGGCGGCTTGAACAACAGCGGAAATGGCAATTGTCCGGTCACGTAAACGCGGGTTAAGACTCATGGATGAATACCGGGTGCATCAGTGGAGACGATGATACCGCCACCCAGGCAGTCATCATCCAGATAAAACACAACAGATTGACCAGGCGTTACTGCACGCTGTTTTTCGTCAAATTCAACATGGATATTACCGTTCTCATCCTGAGTAATGGTGCATGCTTGATCAGGTTGGCGATAGCGAGTTTTCGCTGCTGCTCGACATGGAAACTCAGGTGCATGACCGGCCACCCAAGACAGTTCTTCAGCGACCAGGTTTTGACTCCATAACCAGGGGTGATCACCCTGAACTACGTAAAGAATCTGATTATCCATATCTTTACCGGCGACGAACCAGGGCTCACCTGTACTGTCTTTACGCCCACCAATGCCAAGCCCTTGACGTTGGCCTAATGTGTAATACATAAGACCAGCATGTTGACCTATTTTTTCACCTTCAGGTGTGCGCATTTCTCCGGGTTGTGCCGGTATGTAGCGGCTCAAAAATTCGCGAAAGTGGCGTTCACCAATAAAACAAATGCCTGTACTGTCTTTTTTATCGTGATTGATAAAACCGGCTTGTTCAGCGATACGTCTTACTTCTGTTTTGGGTAAATCACCCAATGGGAAGCGTGTCCGTGATAGCTGTTCCTGTCCCAAAGTATACAAAAAGTAGCTTTGATCCTTTTTATGATCCTGACCTTTTAGGAGATGGAATTGGCCATTTCGTTCTTCAACTCGTGCATAGTGGCCAGTGGCAATAATGTCACCGCCCAATTCAATCGCATGATCGAGAAAGGTTTTAAATTTGATTTCACGGTTACAAAGAATATCCGGGTTTGGGGTACGACCAGCGCGGTACTCATCGAGAAAATGTTTAAAAACATAATCCCAGTATTCTATCGCAAAGTTGGCTTCATGGAAGGGGATGCCAACTGTTTCAGCTACAGAGCAGGCGTCTTTACGGTCTTCTTCAACGGTACATTCGCTTTCATCTGCAAAGTCGACCCAATTCTTCATGAACAGCCCTTCAACATGATCAAATTGCTGTTTTAGCAATAATGCAGCTACAGAAGAATCGACGCCGCCGGAAAGTCCGACGACTACTTTATTATCATTACTCATATTTAATTACGTAAAATATCCAGAGGATAGCGGTGGCCATCAATATAGTCTTGGAAACAATCGGTTACAAGTGTACTACGCAGATCCGCTTGTCTGCGGCGTATCTCATCAAAAGGTAACCAGAGTGCTTGATAAATATCATCATCCAGTGCCTGGTTTGGGTCGTGATCGGTCACTGTTCCTGAAAAGCAGTAACGAATATACGTTTCCCCTTTACGTGGGTGAATCCAGCGATAAATCCCGACCAGTGATTGCGGATGAAACGTCCAGGCCGTTTCTTCCTTTGTCTCACGAATCACTGCGTCGATAAGACTTTCGTCTGGTTCGAGATGGCCGGCTGGCTGGTTTAAAGTCATTTTGCCGTTGATCTCCTCTTCGACCAGAAGGAATCGATCGTTCTGTTCGACTACGGCGGCGACTGTTGTTCGAGGCTTCCAAATCATCCCGCCATTTTATCACGTCATTGGCATTAACGGAGCACCATTGCCCCGGTTCTAGATCATTTAATTGCCATGGACCTATAGCCGCGCGGATAAGCCGAAGTGTCGGGTGGCTGATGGCAGCTGTCATCCGTCTTACCTGTCGGTTTCTGCCCTCAGTAATTTTGAGCTCCAGCCACTGCGTAGGAATGGCTTTTCGTTCACGGATAGGCGGTATTCTTTCCCATATATTGGGTGGTTCAATCAAGCGTATTTTTGCAGGTTTGGTCATCCCATCTTTCAGTTTTACGCCTGAAACCAACTGTTGCAGTGAAGTTGAATCAGGAATATTCTCCACCTGGACCCAATAGGTTTTTTCTAATTTGAATTTAGGATTGGCTATCTGATGCTGTAGTTGACCATCGTTGGTCAATAAAACCAGTCCTTCACTATCCCGATCCAGCCGACCAGCAGGGTAAACATCGTCAATGTCGATATAGTCTTTTAACGTCTTTCGACCTGACTCGTCAGTAAATTGCGTGAGAACATCATAGGGTTTATTAAATAGGATCAGCTTCGTCATAATTAGTGTGTGAATGAGTTTAATGATAAAATACTCAACTTTTTTTATCGTAGAATGTATTGTTTAATGCACTTAGCGATGTAATGACAACGTCACGACACGTTTGTCTAACATCAATTGAACCTATTCTTGATGATAAAAAATTAAGCTGATAATAGCTTTTATTAGTTAGCGAGGTATTGATACTATACCAGCGCAGACTAGTAAAAGCGGGTGGATTCTCATCTGAAATTATTAGCGAACAGCTATTAGTAGCGTCATACTTGAGTTGTATTGATGACAATAATGGCTGTTGATGTTTAAAACCAAGACAAACTGAAGGTCAGATTGATTCGGTTGTATGGCGAGAACATCAATAAGTTGTAGTGATTATGCTGCAGCTGTAATCCAAAACATGTAAGTGAGGAATCTAAATGAAAGTTGCAGATAATACTGTTGTAGTAATCGACTATACCCTGACTGATAACGATGGCAGCGTCATCGATAGCTCGGAAGCAGCAGGCCCATTAGCTTACCTTCATGGTGCAGGCAATATTATTCCTGGTCTGGAAGATGCGCTGAATGGTAAAGAAGCGGGCGATGCAGTCAAAGCAAGCATTGAACCAGCAAAAGCGTATGGCGAAAGATATGAAGAGTTAAAGCAAGACGTACCTCGTGAATTATTCAGTGGTGTTGATGATGTTCAGGTTGGCATGCAGTTTCAATCTGAAACAGAGCAGGGACCAGTGCTTGTAACCGTTGTTGACATTAAAGATGACACAGTAACAGTTGACGGTAATCATCCGTTAGCAGGTGTTCACCTGAATTTTGATGTGACTGTTCGTGAAGTTCGTGAAGCCAGTGCTGAAGAACTTGAGCATGGCCATGTTCATGGTGAAGGTGGTCATCATCACTAATAAGGATTTTTCCTTTTAGTGAATGACTATACTGTCTATGGAGAGACGGGCGTAAGCCCGTTTTTTCGTTTGGAATAGTGAATATGCAGGATTTAGAAACACTTAACCGTCTGTTTGGTAAAGAAGCTGAAGTCTGCTTTGTTGAAGGGCAATCAGGGATGCCCATCATTGAGGTAGCCACAAAAAAAGCTTCTGCGACGATAGCCCTATATGGCGGGCAAATATTGTCGTATAAATCAAATGGAATGGAACACGATCTTTTTTACTTAAGTGAAAAAGCCATTTATCAGCAAGGTAAAGCAATACGTGGTGGCGTACCTGTTTGTTGGCCATGGTTTGGTGAAGATCCCGGTAATTTAGGCCGTCAGGCACATGGTTTTGCCCGTAATTTATTATGGAATGTGCTGGACTGTCAGTTACATGATGACATAGTTGAAATTACCCTGGGTCTGGAATCGACAGCGACCAGTAAACAATGGTGGCCGAATGAATTTCGCCTGCGTAAGAAAATTGTTATCGGTGAGCAGCTGGATATTTCTCTGACAACTGAAAACAGAGGCGAAATACCGTTTAGTATTTCAAAAGCCCTGCACACGTATTTTCAGGTCGGAGATATTTCGCAAACCAAGGTGGTGGGGTTAGATGGCCTGGATTATCTGGACAAAACATTAGACTTCTCTAAGCGTACTCAAGTGGGAGACATTACCCCATTTGCTGAAACAGATCGTGTTTATCTGGCATCTCCTGCACGTGTTCAGATCATTGACGAAGTTTTGAATCGACAAATTAATATTGAACAGCGTGGGGCAGAAAATATCGTCGTATGGAATCCCTGGACGCGAGCCTCCTTACTGAATGATATGGATGCCACTGACTACCAGCAATTTATCTGTGTTGAAACGGCAAATGCCATAGCGAACAGCGTGATTATTGCGCCAGGAGCATCGCATCAAATGCAGGTGAAGTACAACGTGAGTTCGATTGCTTAGATGAACGAATAATCTAATGGAAGAGCTGATTAAAACAATATGGAGCAATGAAACGTGGATATGGGCATTGGGCATCATCTCCGTACTTAGTTTTGTTGCTTCCTTAGTTTTTATTCCCTATCTGATTGTTAGGATGCCTGCAGATTATTTCTCAGCAGAAAAGAGACATAAAACGCCTTGGGCTGATCAACATATCATCATCAGAACAGTGCTGATCACCCTGAAAAATTGCCTGGGAATTGTTTTAGTCATTTTGGGCTTAGCTATGCTGGTATTACCTGGTCAGGGATTATTGACGTTATTTATCGGTCTTATATGCCTTAATTTTCCAGGAAAATATCGACTGGAAAAATGGTTAATCCAACAAAAAAATATTCGACGTTCTATTGACTGGCTACGTCAGAGAGCGGGCAGTGAACCTTTAAATTATGAGTGATTTATTGCCATTGCTGGCGAAGTTTATCGCGGTTTAATTGTAACCACTGAATAGCAATAAGTGGGATCGCGGATTTAATACGCCCACTTTCAACTAGCTTGCAAGCATCCTCAAAAGTAACAACGCTGACAGCGATATCCTCATCTTCTTCAGCAAGGCCATGAACACCACCCACTTCACTGGTATCGACTTTGCCACAGAATAAAGTAAGGCATTCCGAGGTGCTGCCGGGAGAGGTATAAAACTCGTTGACCTTCATCAGTTCTGTGACAACACAACCGGCTTCTTCCTGAGCTTCTCTGATGGCTACTTCTTCTGGAGTTTCATTTTCTTCAACCGCTCCAGCCACAATCTCCAGTAGCCAGGCATCTTGTTGTTGTTCCGATAAGACTGCCCCAGCACGAAATTGTTCAATAATAACCACTTCATCACGGTGCGGATCATAAAGCAAAACGGCAACGCAGTCGCCGCGATGAAAGACCTCTCTTTCAACTACCTGACTCCAGCCACCATGATAAAGCGTATGTTGCAGTGTATATTTTTTTACGCTGAAGAAACCTTTATATACGGTCTTCTGGTTAAGCACTTTAAAAGACTTTTTAGTCATGGGTATTTACTGTGTCTGTCACGTCATTAATGAATGCATGCTGATAATCCATGCCGGTGAGTCGGCGAAGGACCGCAGTAAACGTGGTGCCATCTTCGATATGTTCCAATTTTACTGGTAAATAGGAAAGGGAAGGAGCACACCAGAGCGTTGTTTCACGATCATTATCTTTGTCACGGTGGCGGGTTAATTTAACCGCATCAATTTCGCCCAGCGGTGTTTTGATGCGTTCCTGCCCTAATATACGGATTTGATAGGTTTTTAATTTGCCGCCATCCGCAATACGATAGTTGATGTGATCACCTTTATGCTTGGCTAAATCCCGCATCAGACTGATTTGATAAACGAGTTTATCCAAGGTATTGGGTTCAAGGTGAAGCTGCCAGGGATGTTCCTGATCATCAATCTGAACCGTCATATCTGGCCAGTTAAACTTCATTTCCAGGCGCTTTTCTTTTTTTCCGCCAGTTCGAAGGTAGCGATAGAACTGGGGTTGTACGGTATTATCGTGTATTTTCCATAAACTGGTTTCTTCAATGACATCCGGTTTAAAAAACGAAAATACGCCCTTGGCTTGCGAAACAGAACTGAAGTGTCTGATCCCAGTTTCATCTGTCTCAAGTGTACGTTTCAGCTCGCCTGCCTGAATACCATTTAACTTGACTGAATAATTGGCTGAAAAGTCCGGTATATCTGCCGCAATAGATACTTTTATAAGAATAAACAGCAAAAAAACACTGAACAATAGTCGCATTATTAGCCCTGTTTAACGTTCACCAGTTTTTGTATGGCAGCAGGATACAACTGATGTTCCTGTTCTAATACTCTTGCAGCAAGTGTTTGTGCTGAATCATCAGGCATAACCTTAACTTTAGCCTGCATAATGACCGGACCATCATCCAGTTCTGCAGTGACAAAATGCACACTGGCTCCATGTTCTTTTTCACCGGCATCAATAGCGCGTTGATGTGTATCAAGGCCTTTGAATTTCGGTAATAGAGAAGGGTGAATATTAATCAGTTTATTTTGATAATGCTCGACAAATTCAGCAGTAAGAATACGCATAAAGCCAGCTAAAATGACGTAATCTGGCTTAAATTCATCGATTTGCTGAGCTAATGCTCTGTCAAAACTGTCTCTGTCTGCAAAAGCCTTGTGATCAATAATTTTGGTAGGAATGGATTGGCTGCTGGCATATTCCAATCCCGCTGCATCTGGACGATTACTGATAACCGCAGCTACCGTAGCATCAAGTTGCTGATGATTAATCGCTTCGATAATAGAGCGCATATTGCTACCGCGGCCGGAGATTAAAATCACCAGCCGGGTTCTCGATTCATTCACACTCATGATTATTGAATTTCGACTAGTTCGTCAGACGCATTTGCTGTTTCAATTTGACCAATTAAACTGGCTTGTTCACCAGCACTGTTCAACACCGCTAAAGCTTCAGACACATCATTCTCTGCAACCACGATAACCATACCTATCCCATTATTGAATGTGCGATACATTTCTTTATCTGTAACGTTGCCATTTTCTTGCAGCCAGTCAAACACAGCAGGACGCTGCCAACTACTGGCATCAATGACTGCTTTCACACCTTCTGGCAGAACGCGTGGAATATTTTCAAGCAGGCCGCCACCAGTAATGTGTGATAACGCATGAATACTGACTTTTTCATTCAGTTGTAATAGTGATTTCACATAAATTTTTGTTGGCGCTAATAATTTTTCGCCCAATGTCGCCCCATCGAATTCAGAGCTTAATGATTGGCCACTACGTTCAAGAATTTTACGAATGAGAGAGTACCCATTTGAGTGTGGCCCAGAGGCTGCAAGACCGATTAATTTATCACCAGCAGCGACTTTTGAACCATCAATAACCGCTTCTTTTTCAACCACACCAACACAAAAACCAGCTAGATCATAATCGCCATCTTCATACATGCTTGGCATCTCAGCTGTTTCACCACCGACTAATGCGGCTCCTGCCTGCAAACAACCTTCAGCTATGCCAGATACCACAGACTCTGCAATATCGACATCCAGTTTTCCCGTTGCATAGTAATCAAGGAAGAATAAAGGCTCTGCCCCCAATACAGCGATATCGTTGACACACATCGCCACCAGGTCAATGCCGATGGTATTGTGGATACCGGATTCGATCGCCAAGCGTAATTTAGTGCCCACGCCATCGGTGCCGGAGACTAGAACAGGCTGTTTGTATTTGTCGACCGGAAGTTCGAAAAGACTACCAAAACCACCTAAACCAGCCATGACACCTGGTCGACGGGTTCTTGCTGCGTGAGGTTTAATGCGATCGACTAAAGCGTTGCCAGCTTCAATATCAACGCCGGCATCACGATAACTAAGAGAGGTGCGAGAAGAGTCCACGCTATCGGTCATAATGTATTCCTGAAAATGTTGTGCATCACATGCTTAAAACAGCGTGTTAGAATACCACAATGCACCGATTATTTTATGCCCTTATTTTGCTGTTTCTGAGTTTTAGTAGCTATGCTGCTGAGGTCAATAATCTTTATCAGGCGACAGCTCCTGTCACGACTCAACAGCAGAAAGAGCGCGATGCTCTGGCACCTCACTTGCTCAAGCAAGTGATTATCAAATTAGTCGGTAATGAAAATCACGTTAACAACGCTGATATTGCTCCGGTACTTGCTAATGCCACGCAACTTGTTGAGCGTTATGAATACATTCGTAACAATATTGAAGCTGCCGATTTAACACAGCCTGATCAACTTTCATTGCGTTTGAGTTTTGATAAAAATGCCGTCAATGCGGTTATACGTCAGCTTGGTCTACCTCGATGGGGGAAAGTCAGGCCGGACGTGCTGGTCTGGTTAGCTACTGATATAGATGGCCAGCAAAGTTTGCAAGGTTTAGAAAATATTCCCCAAGACGTTTTTAAACCGTTACAACAAGCGGCGGATGAACGAGGCTTGCCCATTCTTATGCCGTTGATGGACCTGCAAGATCAGTCTGCTTTGAGTTTTGACGATGTGTGGTCAGGTAACGATGATGCCATCAAGGCCGCTTCTCAGCGTTATGGGGCGGATATCATTCTTGTAATCAAAATGACAATCCATAATGACACCACTCAGATTATCTGGCAGTCAGGCACGGGTGAAACCCGTCAACGCTGGACCTCAGAAGGATTTATCTCAGCTTCAATAAATAAAGGCTTAGGTGTATTAGTCGATAATCTGGCTAGCGAGTATGCTCAGCATAATCAGGTGTCTGACACGAACAAAACACTCTCTGTGCAGATTGATGAGGTTAATGACTATGCTGATTTTTCTAGAGTCATGGCCTATCTCAACCAAATTGACAGTATTGACAATATCCGCGTGAATAATTTGGGTATGAATATTCTCGATTTAGATATTAGCTATAGTGGTGACATGCAAGTTCTGCAACGTCTTTTGTCTGTTGGTGGCCTTTTATCAGAACTGAGCGAACATGAGGGCACGATAACGGATAAAAAATATTATCGGTTAACACATTGAGTTTACGTGATATTCCCAATCTGATTTCATTGTTACGTATTTTGCTGGTGATTCCAGTGGTATGGGCACTGGTTCACGAACGATATGTATTAGCACTAATCGTATCCGCCATCGCAGGCATTTCAGATGGTATTGATGGTTTTCTCGCCAAACATTTTCACTGGCAGTCACGCCTCGGCTCAATTCTTGACCCGATAGCTGACAAACTCTTGTTAGTGGCGAGTTTTGCTACTCTGGCCTGGATTGGTCTGCTTCCGATGTGGTTGCTTTGGTTAGTGCTTGCCCGGGATGTCATCATTGTGTGTGGTGGATTGTTCTATCATTACACCATTGGCGAATTTGAACTGCTACCGTTGTGGAGCAGTAAACTTAATACGGCATTACAAATTCTATTAGTGTTGCTGGTAATCATTGAACAACAATGGCTGCCTGCTCTGCATTCTGTGGTGACCATGGGTATATGGGCCGTTGTGGCCAGTGTTTTATACAGTGGTTTTGAATATGTGATTATTTGGGGAAATAAAGCATGGAAGCAGAGAAAACAACCATAATGACCGATACCAATAAGTTTTTGCTTGTGGCCATCGTTGTTATAGCAGGTTGGTTATTATTTGAGCTGTCACCAGTATTGATGCCATTTTTTATTGCGACGCTTTTTGCCTATCTGGGGGATCCTCTGGTAGATAGACTGGAAAGCTGGAATTTATCCAGAACCATGTCAGTAAGTGTGGTGTTTGCCGTTATTTTTATTGTGGTTGCTTTGATGTTATTAGTCATGCTGCCTTTACTCAGTGCTCAGGTAGCCAAATTGTTTAGTAATTTGCCTGATTATTTAACACAGACACAGAAACTGATAGAACCGTGGCTGAACTCAGTGGGTTTACCAACCGATGTGTTTAACCTGCAGACAGTAAAACAGGCGTTGAGTAAATACTGGTCAGAGTTTGGTCAGGTTGCCGGTGGTGTTTTCAGCTATATGACACGCTCTGGCATGGTGTTAGTACAGTGGTTGGGGAATTTGCTTTTAATCCCTGTGCTTACTTTTTATTTATTAAGAGACTGGGATAGTTTAGTCGCCCGTTTCAGAGAGTTACTGCCAAGACGTTATGCGAAAAAATTCATTGAAATGTCATTGGAATGTGATGACATGTTAGCTGGCTTTATGCGTGGTCAGCTGATGGTGATGTTTGCACTTGCGGTGATATATACCTTAGGGCTCAGTTTGATCGGCCTGGAATTAGCCTTATTACTGGGCGTAATTGCTGGGCTTGTCAGTTTTGTTCCATACCTAGGCTTAATCGTGGGTATATTACTGGCTGGACTGGCTGCATTTTTTCAATTTGGTGACTGGCTACCGGTGCTGCAAGTGGCCATTGTATTTGCTGTCGCCCAAGCTATAGAAGGGATGGTGCTGACACCGCGTTTTGTTGGTGAGCGTATTGGTTTGCATCCAGTGGCCGTTATTTTTGCTGTCTTAGCCGGTGGACAATTATTTGGCTTTACCGGTGTGTTACTTGCTTTGCCTGCCGCGTCTGTTGTCATGGTGTTATTACGCCATGCGCATCAGCGTTATCTCGATAGCCATTTGTATTCTTAACTTAGTCACGCACACATGTCATTAGCTGAAACACAACTAACGCTTCGCTTGTCTCCTCAGGAGATATACAGGCTGGATAATTTCTTGTTTGCCAAACAAGAAACCAAACAAGCTCTACAAGCGTTTTGTCAGTTAACTGAGCTGGATTTTCTTTATCTGGCTGGGGAAAGTGGCACGGGTAAAACGCATTTGTTGATTGCCTGTGCTGAATTAGTTCAGCAAACGGACCACAGAGTCATTTATCTATCGTTATCAGAACTTGTGAAAACAGCAGAGCCTGCGGTATTACAGGCGATTGAACAAGCTGATTTACTCTGCCTGGATGATATTGATGCGATTGCTGGATTACCTGAATGGGAAGAAGCTGTTTTTCACTGTTTTAATCGTTTGCATGATGCAAAGGGGCGCCTGTTGGTGGCAGCGCAACAGACCCCAGCGAATAGTTCAATTCAATTACCGGATTTGCGGTCAAGGCTGGCGACAGGGCTGGTTTATCAATTAGTGATGATGACAGATGAACAGAAACAGCAGGCTCTGGTGTTACAGGCTCAGTCGCGGGGATTAATGATAACAAGCGAAGTGGCACAATACTTATTACGCCATTATGGACGTGATATGCCTGCACTGATGACTGTTTTACAGCAGTTAGATAAAGCGTCTTTACAGGCTAAACGCAAGTTGACCATACCGTTTATACGGCAAGTTTTGGCGAATGGCTAGGCAAGAACTGACGCTGATTCTGCCTGATTTTTCGGCCATAGTTTCCAACCCCATTAACCAGTCTTTTTTGCCTCAGTCTTTGAAAAAGCTTATGAAAAGAGGCGTGTTTACTGAATCTGAAGCTCGTTTTTTTCAGCAACTATTATCATTATTTTATGAAGAAACAAGATATTGGGACGACTTCCCCATGGCGAGGTTAAGAGGTGGAACGGAGTTCAGTCTGTGTGTAGATCCCTGTTATTTACAAGCTGACCGGGACCAACTGCTGCTATTTCATCATGGCCTGGATATCAGTATGGACGAAGCTGAACAACTTATCGCTTCGATTCAATATCTGTTTGATGATTTGGGCGCTTCATTAAGCATTAATACGGCGAATCAATGGCTGCTGAGCATGCCAATCGAACCTGATATTGAATTGACTTGTGTGGATAAGGTCGATCGTTGTGCAGTGACTGAATTTTTACCCAAAGGCGCTGATGCCCGCTTATGGATTCGTTTATGGAATGAGATTCAGATGGTGTTATTCGACTGTCCGGTGAATCAGGCAAGAGAAGCACAGGGTAAGGTGCCGATTAATAGTGTCTGGTTCTGGGGGAAGGAAAAAATGCCTGATGAATGGCAGATCTGGTCACATGTTTCTGGTCAAGATGAAACATTGAAGCAATTGAGTCACTACAGTGGCTCTGAATGGCTGGAGAATATTGATCATTTTTCTGATATTCAGGCAAAACATGCCCTGCATTTAGCCCATTTTGATCCGGACAAAGACTGGTCAACGCAAATGGAAGCGCTTGATAAAAACTGGTTAACGCCTATTTATAAAGCATTAAAACGTTTTCAGTTGGATTCCGTGAATATCGTTATTCCTGAGTGGGGGACTTACCATTTAACACCGACATCTGCCTGGAAAATCTGGTTATGAGTGTATTACCTGATATTGTTGAACGCCCTCACCATGGCTGGGATAAGCTCCCTGAGTCATGGCCAGACAGTTTGCGAAAAATCATGGCCGCACGCGGTATTACCGAAGTGGAACAGTTGTATTTTGAACTGGCTGAACTACCAAGGCCAGATCAGCTCCTTGGCATGCAGGCCGCTGTTGAATTATTAGCCACTGCTTTGAAAGAACAATGGAAAGTCACGATTGTTGCTGATTTTGATAGTGACGGTGCTACCAGTTGTGCTTTGGCGATACGTGGTTTGCAGTCGATGGGCTTGACGCAGGTTCATTATATTGTTCCTAATCGCTTTATTCATGGCTATGGACTGACTCCCTCGTTATTAGAGGATATTCCAGCGCATGAACAGCCTGATTTACTGGTGACGGTGGATAATGGCATTGCCTCAAGATCAGGGGTAAAAGCGGCACATCAACGAGGAATGAAAGTATTGGTGACTGATCATCACCTGGCTGGTGAGGAATTGCCGGAAGCGGATGCCATCGTGAATCCCAATCAAGCCGACGATCCCTTTCCCTATAAAAATCTGGCTGGTGTCGGTGTCTGTTTCTATGTGTTATTAGGCTTAAGGCAGCATTTAAGAACAACCGGCTGGTTTGAAAGCAGCTCTTTGCCTGAACCGAAAGTAGGGGATTGGCTCGATCTCGTCGCTTTAGGGACGGTTGCGGATGTGGTGCCACTGGATAAATTAAATCGTACATTGGTCAATCACGGATTGCAGCGTATTCGTCGCGGTAAAGGCTGTATCGGCATACAAGCACTGATTCGAATTGCGGGCAGAGAAAAAGAAAAACTAGTTTCTTCTGACTTAGGCTTTAGTATTGCCCCCAGATTAAATGCAGCTGGGCGTATGGAAGATATGGGGCTCGGCATTAACTTACTGCTGACAGATAATGCTGATCAGGCCCTTAGTATAGCGACACAGCTGGATAGCATTAATTTGGAACGACGCGCGGTAGAGCAAACAATGCAAGTGGATGCATTGAAGATGCTGGAACAGATTGATGTTGAAGACAATACCTTAAGAACCGGCTATTGCTTATTTAATGAAGATTGGCATCAGGGTGTGATTGGGCTGTTGGCCTCACGTATTAAAGAAAAAACATACCGTCCGGTTATTGCTTTCGCTCCTGGTAATGAAGATGAAGTCAAAGGATCGGCGCGTTCTATTCCAGGCATACATATTCGTGATGTATTGGCCCGAGTAGCAGCTAAACATCCTAAATTGTTAGAACGTTTTGGTGGTCATGCTATGGCGGCTGGTTTAACAATAAAAAAAGCCGATTTAAGCGAATTTAATCGTGCATTTGAGTCGGCCTTGAATGAGATGGTGTCAGCCGAAACCTATTTACAACAATTACCTTCAGATGGTGAGTTAGCAGCAAATGATTGCCAATTGTCATTTGCGGAAATGCTGTCTGATGCCGCGCCTTGGGGCCAGGGTTTTGAGGAGCCAAGGTTTCATGGGGTGTTTAAAGTAAATCATTTTCGTTTAGTTGGACAGGAACAGAATCACCTGCGTTTACAGCTTGAGATGAATGACAACAGGCAAGTGAATGCGATGGCTTTCGGTCGGGATAAACCGAGCTGGTTAAATGAAAACAGTCTAGTATTAGTGCGTTATAAATTATCTGTAAATGAATTTCGCGGTCAGAAAACCTTACAGTTCCTGGTAGATGAATTAATGCCAGCCAATACAGATACGCATCACTGACCATCATTAGTTATATCAGGTAGAGAAGTCATGACCACTCATCAAATTGCTGTGTTTAGTGCTAAGTCATACGATGAACGCTTTTTATTACAGGCGTCGGTGCCAGCTATTCAATTTATTTGCCATGAGGTCACACTGAATCCATCCACCGCGGTGATGGCAGAGGGTTTTGAAATTGTGAGTGCCTTTGTTAATGATGATTTGAGTCGGGAAACATTACACACGCTAGCTGAAGGTGGCACTCGACTGATTGCCTTACGCTGTGCGGGTTACAATCAGGTCGATCTGATGGCCGCACATGAGTTGGGCATCAGTGTGGTTAATGTTCCCGCTTATTCGCCTTATGCTGTAGCTGAGCACACCATCGCTTTGATGTTGGCATTAAGCCGTAAAATTCCTCGTGCCTATAATCGGGTCCGTGATGGTAATTTCTCTCTGGATGGCTTACTCGGCTTTGATTTCTATCAAAAAAAAGTAGGGATAGTCGGTGGTGGGAAAATTGGTTTATTAGTGGCTGAAAGAATGCGGGCGTTTGGGTGTGAGGTGCTCGTTTATGAGCCTGTTAACTCGCAACACTGCATAAAACAAGGCTTTCAAGTATTTGATTTAACAACACTTATTCAACAATCCGATATTATCAGTCTGCATTGCCCGTTAAACAGTGACACGCGTTACTTGGTTAATCATGACAGCATTGCCAGCATGAGGCCAGGAGTGATGTTAATTAACACCAGTCGCGGAGCGTTAATGGATACACGAGCGCTATTAGATGGACTGAAATCCAAACAAATCGGCTATCTCGGCATTGATGTCTATGAACAGGAAGGCAGCTTGTTTTTTGAAGATCATTCCCTTGATATTATTCAGGATGATTTGTTTCAACGTCTATTAACCTTTCCAAACGTATTAGTGACCGGGCATCAGGCCTATTTCACCCAGGAAGCTGTTCAACATATAGCTGAAACCACAGTAAGTAATGTGCTGGCTTATCTTAATGGTGAACGTTTAAGTAATAGAGTGGGCATGTGACGGCAGTAACAACATTATTTGAGCGCATCGAAGCGGCGATGCCTGATTTTAAGGCGCGTCCACAACAGGTGCAAATGAGCGAGTTCATTGCTCAAGCCATGTCAAAGCCACCACAAAAACGGGTGGCTGTCGTCGAAGCACCGACTGGGGTGGGTAAAACACTGGCTTATCTGACCGGCACCATTCAAACAGCCCTGTTACAAAAGAAAACATTGGTGATTAGCACTGCCACGGTCAATTTACAACAACAGCTTATTCAAAAGGATTTACCACAGTTTTCAGCGACACTCGAAGAACCTATTCGTTTTGTTCAGGTAAAAGGGCGTCGTCGTTATGTCTGCCCAAGCAAGCTCAACCAGGTAGCCACCACACCGGAACAACAGTCGCTCAATATTGATGTGGATGAAAAGTATCAACAGGTGCTGCATACCGCGCAAGCCAAGCAGTTGCTGAGTGACTGGGACGAAGAACGCTGGGATGGCGATCGTGATAGTCGCCGTGACAAAATAGACGCTGAACTCTGGCATCAGGTTTCCACAGATTCTGAAGGCTGTGCCGGGAAAAGCTGTTCCTTCTACTTACGTTGTCCGTACTATAAGTTACGGCGGGAAATGACGGCAGCACAGGTGGTGGTCGCCAACCATGATCTGATACTGAGTGATGCAGACTTAGGTGGTGGTTTGGTATTACCGAATCCAGAAGAAATTCTTTTTGTGTTTGATGAAGCGCATAACCTGCCACGAAAAGCGCTGGATCATGCGGCTAAAGCATTAAATTTTATTCAGCTTTACCAAACCACAGATACTGCGGACAGTGTACTGAAAAAGATACCGTCCACATTGGCATACAGACAACATGATTTTGGCTATATGCTATCGGAACTAAGACGTGACTTACCGGCGGTGATGAGTCATTTACAACAGATTGAAACCATTTTGCACAGTGACGGTGTGGTGCAGGACTTATTAGAAAAGCATATCACTGAGCCGCGTATTTTCTGGAATAGCCCGTTAGTCAATGCCTTATTAATCCCATGTCAGGGATTATTACAGCGCGCTAATTCGATTTATAAACATTATTCTGTACTGGCCAAATGGATTAAGGAAGGGCTGGAAAAAACACAGCTTCCGAATAAAGTTGGGGAAGCCTTATTACCGCAAGTGGGGACGGTTCAGAATATTTTTGGCTACCTCATCGATTTTATGGCTTTGTTTCTCGAGCCTGACCAGGAGGATCGACCGCCTAATGTACGTTGGATATCCGTAGAAACATTTGCAAAGCAGCAAACACTGGTTGTTCATGCCGGCCCGATGACGGCAGCATTTTTCCTGGATCGCAGTTTATGGTCAAGAGCCTATGGTGTTGTGCTCACCTCAGCGACACTTCGTGGTTTGGGGTTATTCCATCGCTTCAGATTGGATTGTGGTTTACATCGCTTTGATGAACAGCACTTTTTAGCCGTGCCTTCACCGTTTAACTATCAAAAGCAAGCCACACTGCATATTCCGGATATGCGTTTCCTACCCAATGAGCAACAACAGCAATGGCAGCAGGAAGTCGTTAAAAAACTCATCGATATTATTGACGTTACTGAAGCCACTTTAGTGTTATTTACTTCAAAACTGGTGATGGAAGCAGTATACCGACAATGTCCTGCAGCGATTACGGCAATAACAATGGTGCAGGGTGATAACCTCTCTCCTAAAAATATCGTGCATCGGCATATTCGACAAATTGAGTCTGGCAAAGGCAGTATTATTTTCGGTTTGGATCGATTCGCTGAAGGGGTGGATCTGCCGGGTCATTTATGTACCCATGTGGTAATTACAAAATTGCCTTTTCCAGTATTCACCAGACCGATTGAACAGGCAAAACAGGAGTGGATTATTCGTAAAGGTGGTCAGCCTTTTACAGCACTTTCCTTGCCTGCGGTCAGCGTAAAACTGATACAAGCGTGTGGCAGGTTACTAAGAAAGGAAACGGACTCGGGAAGAATTACTATTCTTGATAAACGTTTATTAACAAAGGGTTATGGTAAACAATTACTTGCCCATTTACCTGATTACCAGCTTGAGCAGTCATAATCGGCAACGCCATAGGTAACAACATCCTCGTTCAGCAGGAAGCGCTTCCTTAATCAAAAGGATTTAATGTAGCAGCGATTGGGAGGTTATGCTGCATCTATTCCATCTTCATTACTCTATTCTATTTCCTAAGCTAAATAGTCCCTGAGCTACTGATTTTTAATTTAACCTGAGGAAGGAATCTGACCATGAAAAAAACAACGTTTGCTGCTTTAACTGCATTGAGTCTTGTTATTGCACCGGCATTTGCTGATATTGAAAACAGAACATTTTCTGAGCAATTACAGTTACAAAAAACACAACTGCGCCCACATGCGTTTAACTTTTTCTCAGATCGTTATATGCAGGTGCAAGCTAAGAAACAAGCTGTTGTTTTAAGCTTTAAAGAGCAATTAGATAGCCAAAAAACATTACTGCGCACGCAACAGTTTAACCCAATCAGTGATGCTTATTTACAAACGCATGCTCGTCAGTCATAATCCTTATTAATAGGTTGAAATAAAAAACCCGGCTTTAGCCGGGTTTTTTTTATGCCTTATTCAGTACGGCTAGTCACTTCTAATAAGTGATAACCAAACTGTGTTTTTACTGGACCTTGAACTGTTTTAACTGGTGCAGAAAAAACCACTTTATCAAATTCTGGCACCATCATACCTGGGCCAAATTCACCTAAGTCACCGCCTGAACGGCCAGAAGGGCATGAAGAGTGTTCTTTAGCAACATCAGCAAAATCGGCACCTTGTTCGATTTCACGTTTAAGTTCTAAACAGATTTCTTCACTATCTACCAGGATGTGTCTTGCTGTTGCTTTAGCCATGTTAACTCTCTATTTTGATAAAAAGCGACAGTATATCAGCTTCAGGCGAACTTACGCAGACGACTCAGTAAGGCCTGAGCAGTCACTTCTGATGACTGTGGATTCTGTCCGGTAATTAATAAACCATCCTCACAGCAGAATGGAGCCCAGTCATCCGCTTTATGATAATAACCGCCGGCATTTTTTAATTCGTCTTCCAGTAAAAATGGGACGACATCGGCGAGGCCTACGGCGTCTTCTTCTGAGTTTGAGAAACCGGTTACCGACAGATTCTTAACAAGTGGTTCGTCTGTGAGTGTTTTTACATTGAGTAACACGGCTGGGGCATGGCAGACTGCTGCCACGGGTTTATCCTGGAAGATAAATTGTTGAATCAATTCAATCGACTTTTCTGACACACTGAGATCCCATAATGGGCCATGACCACCGGGATAAAACACCGCATCATAATCATCAGCACGGACAGTATCGAGAACCAATGTATTAGCCAGTTCATCTTGTGCTTTTTTGTCTTGTTTAAAGCGTTTTGTTGATTCTGTCTGTGAATCTGGATCGTCACTTTTTGGATCTAATGGTGGTTGACCACCTTTAGGACTAGCCAAAGTGATATCAACGCCAGCGTCTTTGAATACATAATAGGGTGAGGCAAACTCTTCTAACCAAAAGCCGGTTTTTTTACCTGTATTTCCTAAACTATCGTGAGATGTCAAAATCATTAAAATTCGCATGTTTCTCCCTTTTTTTGTAAGTATTGATAGGTCATGAATCGGTATCTACCACTAACATATGTGTAGCACCTTTCTGGAATTGATAATCAACAAGCTGCTGTTGCGGTTGATAACCCCGTTGCGTTAATGCTTTGCATATCAAGCGTAGATGAGGAGAGGGGGTATTGTCCAACCCAATCAACGGATACACTCTGACTTGTCTGGCGACTCGACACAACTCAAGCATGGCCTGCAGATGAAACTTAAGGTCAAAATGCTCGCTGTATAAAAACAAAAAGTGTGAGCATAAAGCTAAATCAAATTGCTTATCTTCAAAGGGAAGTTGAGGTAGCTGCGCATTAATATAAAACGATGCGCTTGTTGGTAGCGCATAATCAGCTAGAAATAACTGCATTGCACTCATGCGCTGTTGATATAAGTCATCAGGATCAGAGAAGGCCTGCCAGATAAAATCACGGTGATGCACACGAACCTGACCGATCACCTCTGACGATGCCTGTTCGATTCGCTGCCGGATCTGTTCAGCATTGAATTGATAGATTGGGTCGACTGATGTGACATCTGCGCCTTTTTGTCTGGCTTCGATATTAAAACTCGCTGGTCCGTCACCACAGCCTAGAATAGAGTGTTTAAAGTCATCATCACTGAGCAGAAACATGCGTTGATATTCCAGCAGATTACGACCCCACGGTACGACCTTATCTAATTTCATTCTTTACTTAATCAGGATGGCGTTTAGATTGCTGTCGATGAGATGGGTTTCCATTCATTCTAACTAGTAAAGGAAACTGGAAAACCATCAATAGTCTGGCGTTTATTCAGAGATAATCAGGGTAATATCTTCAAAGCCTATTTCATCTCCACCGACAATTTTTCTGCGCTTCCGTGTTTCCAGTTCGCCATTTACAGAAACCAGACCTTGCTCAATAAATAGTTTAGCTTCAGCACCGCTGGCTGCGATACCTTCGAATTTAAGTACTTTATACAGCTCAACCGGTGTACTGGTGAGTTCGACTTCGATTGTTTGAGACATGATGAACTCTCATAAAAAAGACTCATGATAAAGCCTATCTGTGACAGTGTGATAACGATTTCTTAATAAAACATGTCAAAACTATTCAGGAGTGTGAATTAAGTCGCGCACTATTAATTTATCTTCTTTTATATTGTGCTAATTACACGGAGTGTTTATTGATGAAACTACTGGTTAATTTAATACAAGTTCTGATTATCGGTGTCATCGTTTACCCCATTTATTATGTATGGGAAACTCAGCATATTGATGATTTTTGTAGAGAAATTACACCAGCAATGTCTGATAAGAAACTGATTGAATTAGTTAAAGAGTATCATGTTACTCTGATTGGTTTGGATGAGAACGAGGCCGATAAAGGCAAATGGCTGGCACAAGTTAAAGCGAAATCATCGTTTTCAGATTATCGCTGTGAGATTGGCGGCATAGCAAATAAAGTGGCTCATGCCAGCATAATGGAAGAAGAATAGACACCCTGTCTGTTCGATAGGGTGTCTATCAATCATGTTATGCGCCGACGTAATTAATCAAAATACCAGCGGCGACCGCTGAACCGATAACACCAGCGACATTCGGTCCCATCGCATGCATTAACAGGAAGTTATGTGGATCAGATTCTAAGCCAAGCTTATTGGATACGCGTGCGGCCATAGGCACAGCTGATACACCTGCTGAGCCAATCAATGGATTAATAGGTTCTTTGATCAATTTATTCAGCACTTTTGCCATGATGACACCCGATGCCGTACCGATAGCAAATGCTGCCATACCTAATACCAAGATGCCTAGCGTTTGCAAATCAAGGAATTTATCTGCACTCAGCTTTGAACCTACGGCTAAGCCTAAAAAGATGGTTACCGTGTTAATCAGTGAATTCTGAGTGGTGTTGCTTAAACGATCTACCACAGCACACTCTTTCATCAAATTACCGAAACAGAACATACCAAGTAATGGTGCGGCATCAGGTAACAAAAACGCGACGAGAATAAGCAACACTAACGGAAAGACAATTTTTTCTCGTTGTGAGACATGACGTTGTTGCACCATTTTGATTTTACGTTCTGATTCTGTTGTCAGTGCACGCATAATCGGTGGCTGAATTAATGGCACCAAAGCCATGTAGGAGTATGACGCTACCGCAATGGCACCAAGTAAATCCGGCGCGAGTTTACTAGCAACATAAATAGATGTTGGGCCATCTGCACCGCCGATAATACCTATGGCGGCGGCATCAGCCAGACTAAAGTCAAAAATGCCAAAGTGAGCTAAAACAACGGCACCCATCAAGGTAGCAAAGATACCGAACTGAGCAGCAGCACCCAGAAATAGTGTTTTAGGATTGGCTAACAGAGGACCAAAGTCAGTCATAGCGCCAACACCCATAAAAATGATCAATGGAAAGGCGCCGCTTTCAATGCCGACGGTATAGAAAATATGCAAAATGCCATTACCTTCGGCGAGACCAGCACCGGGAATATTCGCCAACACACCACCAAAGCCGATAGGCACTAGTAATAAAGGTTCGAAATTTTTCTTGATAGCCAGATACAGCAATAACATGCCGATCAGAATCATGACACCTTGGCCTGGTGTCATTTGGTTTATGCCTGTTACTTGCCAGAGATGAAGTAGTTTATCCATGAATTCCCCCAATTAAGCGATGGTTGCCAGCTGATCACCGACTTTGACGGAATCACCTTGTTTAACAGAAATGGACGACACGGTACCTGATTTAGAAGCCACGATTTGTGTTTCCATTTTCATGGCTTCCAGAATCAAAATAGTGTCACCTTCATTGACTTGCTGACCGACGCTGACCTCGACTTTCCAGATATTGCCGGATAAGGGGGCTTCAACAGGATCCCCTTCACCCATTGGTGCAGATGCAGATGCTGTTGAGGATTCCACGTGGCTGATATCACCACCTTCATTCACTTGAACAACATAGCTCTGGCCATTGACTTTAATGGTATAGGTTTCTTGTTCCTGGCTTTGAGGACGAGAGGGGGATGATGGGGTGTTATCAATAACAGGAACAGGTTCAAATGCGTCTGGGTTATGACGGTTTTTGAGGAATTTAAGCCCAATTTGTGGGAAGAGGGCGTAGGTTAAAACATCATCAACGTGTTGTTCACCCTCGGCCAGATCAATTTTTTCCTCATCAGCGATAGCGAGAAGTTCGGTCGTGAGCTTTTCCATTTCTGCTTCAAGTAGATCAGCAGGTCGGCAAGTGATGGGTTCAGCACCTTCAAGTACCCGGTCTCGAAGCTCTTTGTTATAAGGCGCCGGGGCTGCCCCGTATTCTCCTTTGAGAATACCTGCTGTTTCCGCAGCGATGGTTTTATAACGTTCACCGGTCAGAACATTGATGACGGCCTGGGTGCCGACAATTTGAGATGTAGGAGTGACCAGAGGAATAAAGCCCAAGTCTTCACGAACCCGTGGAATCTCTTTTAATACCTGATCCATCTTGTCCAGTGCATTTTGTTCACGCAGCTGACTTTCCATATTGGTCAACATGCCGCCCGGTACCTGAGCGACCAAAATACGTGAATCTACACCACGCAGGGAGCCTTCGAACTGGGCATATTTTTTTCTCACCTCGCGGAAGTAGGCTGCTACTTCTTCGAGGAGTTCGATATTAAGACCTGTATCGCGATCCGTATCTTCAAAGATAGAGACAACGGATTCTGTTGCTGAGTGACCGTAGGTCATCGACATTGATGAAATAGCTGAATCGATATTATCAATACCGGCTTCCACGCATTTCATAATAGTGGCTGTCGACAAACCGGTGGTGGCGTGTGATTGCATGTGAATCGGGATATCAATGGTCTGCTTAAGGCTTTGAACTAATTCATAAGCTACATAAGGCTTAAGCAAACCAGCCATATCTTTAATACATAAAGAGTGGGCACCCATGTCTTCAATACGTTTAGCCATGTCTAACCACAAATTCAGATCATGAACCGGGCTGATTGTGTAGGCGATGGTGCCTTGTGCGTGACGGTCATTTTCCAGCACGGCTTTGATAGCGGTTTCCAGATTGCGTGGATCATTCATCGCATCAAATACGCGGAACACGTCAACGCCATTGATTGCCGCTCTTTCAACAAATTTTCTGACTACGTCATCAGCATAGTGGCGATAGCCTAATAGATTCTGACCCCGTAACAGCATTTGCTGGCGTGTATTAGGCATAACGGCTTTAAGTGAGCGAATACGATGCCATGGATCTTCGCCCAGATAGCGAATACAGGCATCAAAAGTGGCGCCTCCCCAACTTTCGACAGACCAAAAGCCAATTTGGTCGAGCTTGTCAGCGATGGGCAACATGTCATCTAATCTGAGTCGGGTGGCAAATAATGATTGATGAGCATCACGTAAAACGACATCCGTGATACCCAGTGGTTTTTTAGCTTCGGTCATATTCATGGCCTTAATTGATTGATTCGAAAAAGTCTTTTATGCGTTGATTTATTTATGGCGGGAACGAAATTTGTGCACTGCAGCAGAGAGCACAGTAATTAAGTTTTTATCATCATTAGCATGTTGAGACTGATTCATGGCCGGGCTGATGACAGCGGTAGGTGAAGAAATGCCTTCTTCAGGTAAGACACCTACGTTTTTTTCGTAGCTGGTGATAATGCGTGACATGATGGATGTGACAAACACCAGTAATGTCAAAAATATAAATACGAACCCCATGCCGATAAGCATCAAGTTCAGACCTTCAGTCATTAAGTTTGAAGTAGTCATTATTATAATCTCTCTCCATTGGTTTTCTTAGGTCATTAAATCAATGACTTACAAAAAAGCAGCCGGCAATTATACCATTGTTGCCCTATGAACGAATCAACGTGCCGAAACTCCTTAATTTTAAAAGAATAATGGAGAAAAAATCCCTTGTTGTAGTGACGTTAATCTATTCATGGTGCGTATGATATTTTCCTATCTGTTGAAACCCTGCCAAACTAATAGTAACGATAGCAAGCAATAACAAAGGACATCTATGACACCTGATGAGTCTGATTTCTGGTTTTTACCTTTGGGAGGGACTGGAGAAATAGGGATGAATCTCAATCTGTATGGCCATGATGGTCGATGGCTGATGGTTGATTGTGGGGTGACCTTCGAAGCCAAAACCGATATTGATGGTGAACCGATAGAAGGGGCTCGAGCAGAAGTACAAATGGCTGATCCACAATTTATTGTGGATCGCAGAGAGCAATTAGACGGCCTTATTATCACCCATGCCCACGAAGATCATATCGGGGCTGTGCCTTATTTATGGGAACGATTCCGTTGCCCTATTTATACAACCGCTTATACGGCTGAAATCTTACGCCGAAAACTGGCTGAGGCCGGATTAATAAAAAAAGTGAAAGTCCATATTGTTGAGGCGCATGCATCAAGACAAATCGGCGTATTCAATGTGGAGTGGATTCAGCTGACACATTCCATTCCCGATCCCTTTGCTTTATTGATTACAACCCCTGTTGGAAAAGTGTTTCATACCGCCGACTGGAAGCTGGATTCAGGCCCTGTGGTCGGTGAGGCGTATAGGGAAGAAGATTATTCCCGGTTGGGAGAACTGGGGATTGATGTGATGGTTTGTGATTCGACCAATGCTAATGTACCTGGCTGGTCAACTTCTGAGGCGTCCTTATACAAAGGCTTAAAACACCACGTAGAGCAGGCTAAAGGACGGGTTGTTATAACTTGTTTTGGCAGTAATATTGCCCGATTGCGAACGGTGGCAGATATTGCTAAAGAAACAGGGCGTCATTTAGGTCTGTTAGGACGATCATTATTAAACACACATGCGGCAGCAAAACGAGTCGGTTTGTGGAATGGTATTGATACCTTTGTTGATCCTCATCATTTAGGTTTTCTGCCGCGAGATACGGTTTTATTAGTCGCCACAGGAAGTCAGGGCGAACCGCGAACAGCACTGAACCGGCTGAGCCAGAACAGTTTTCGTGATATTGAGCTTGAAGCCGGTGATACCGTTATTTTCAGTTCTAAAGTCATTCCTGGAAATGAACTCCCGATTGAGGCATTAATCGAACGGCTCAAGGCAATGAATGTGGACGTCATTACCGTAGATAACAGTCGACTGGAAATTCATGCTTCAGGTCATCCAGCTATGGAAGAACTGAAGGCCATGTATCGTTGGGTTAAGCCAGCTTGTGCTATTCCTGTACATGGTGAGTTTCAACATCTTAGAGCAAATGCCCGACTGGCAAAATCAGTCGGGGTTCCTGAGCAACTTGAAGGGAAAAATGGTGACTTATATTACATAGCACCTGTAAAAGGTATCCGACGAGATGCAGTAAAAACAGGACGATTGGGGCTTGTTCAGGATAAATTGAAAAAACTGTTTTAATCACATTGTTATTAAATAGCGATAAGCTGACGAAATGATAGAAGAACTGAGACGGTTTATACGCCACCCAAGCAGCATACCTATTCAGGTTAAGCTAGGTGAGCAGCATCAACAACGTTCGCTGAAAGATGTGAGTAAAGGTGGCCTGTGTTTTTGTTCAGCTGAGCCCATAGCTGTTGGCACGCTGGTTGAGGTCAATATTCTGGCCTGTAAGCCGGGATTTACAGCAAAAGGCATTGTCAGCTGGTGTAAATCTGAAGGGAATCAGTACCTGGTAGGGGTTAACTTTCAGAGTAAAGCTATGACTTATGCACTCAGAATGGTTGAGCAAATTTGTTATATAGAAGATTACAGAAAACGTATTAGTGCTAAGACCGGGCGTCAGTTAACAAGTGATGAAGCGGCGTTAGAATGGATTCAGAAATATGCGGCAGACTTCCCGAGATTAAACGAGTAAACCCTGTCAGGCTTTTGCTTCAAAGCGTTGTGAGCGGCGATCGGATGAGACCCGACGTTCGATAAATGGTCTTTGATTTCGTTTTCTACGATCATAGCGTTGTCTACGATCACTATTGTTGGATGGTTTTGCTTCTTGAGCAGCAGGGCGAGCAGGTTCAACCTGTGATGGCGGGCTGATAGTTATCATCGTATTGTGATATAGCTTGGGTATCTCGTTCATTTTCGCAGAAGATGAATTTATATACACTATCTATCGGATTGATTTTAATAAGCTTTAGAAATTATTTCGTGTCCGCATATCTCATTTCGAACTGGCCGTTTTTAATACGGGGCTTATTGTTTAAGGGGTACTGATAAAGATAGGCCCAGGCAAGCGATAGACTGACATCGGCAGCGTGTGGTTGGATAGTGATTAACTGACGTTGGTATTCATGTGGTTCAGGGAAAGATGAGGAACACTCTTCATAATCATCTAGTTGACTAAGCACCCAACTGGCATTGGATAGTTTATAGAGTTCGCCATAGACGATGTCGTCTTTGCTCTCAGAGAGAATGGCGCCCGGATAGTAGTCAATAAGGTAGAGTTGACCCTGCATTGAGGCACGACAAATAAACTCGCTATGTTTGGTAAGTAACTGCGCCATTGAATGATTGGTGTCTTTCATCAATGTGCCGTACACAAATAAATAGGTATTTTGTTCAGTCATTACTTTATTAATATTTTTTATCTATATGATAAATATAACAAACTATAGGTTTTAAGTTGAGCGAAAAATTAAAGGTAGGTCTGGCATTAGGCAGTGGGGCAGCGCGTGGCTGGGCACACATTGGCATTATCAGACAGTTAGAAAAACTGGGTGTTACTCCCGATATTGTTTCAGGTACCTCAATAGGTGCATTGGTTGGTGCAGCTTATGTAGCGAATAATATAGACAAGCTGAACGATTGGGTACTGAGGTTGGATAAATTGAAAACTGCTCAGTATTTTGCGATTAATCGCTCACTGCAAGGCTTCGTTAATAAAAACCGTTTACGCAGTTTTCTTAATGAATACGTGGTGGAACAGGATGTTGCCATCGAGGATGTACAAACGCGTTTTGCTACTGTGGCGACAGATTTATACAGTGGTCGTGAAATATGGAACACACGTGGCAATATAATGGACGCGGTCTGGTCATCCATGTCCTTACCTGGATTATTTCCAGCGATTAAACACAATAACCGTTGGCTAATAGATGGTGGCTTGGTTAATCCTGTCCCCGTGTCTTTATGCCGTGCTTTGGGCGCCGATGTGGTGATAGCCGTTAACCTTAACAGTGGCATCGTGGGTAAACATTTCAGAACGGAGATTGATGACAGCGAGCCCGGGGCAACACTTGATGTCCCCACAAGTTGGACTGGCAAAGTCAGTCATATGGTGGCGGATTACACCAATAACTTATTTCCCAAACGACGTGAAGAAAAAGAAGAAGCACCTGCATTATTAGACGCCATTGCGGCATCGATTAATATTACGCAGGATCGTATCACCCGAAGTCGAATGGCGGGTGATCCACCAGAAATTATTTTAAACCCACGTCTCTCCCATATAGGGATTCTGGAGTTTTATCGTGCTGATGAAGCCATAAAAGAGGGGCTTGCCTGTGTCAAACGTCAGCAAACAGAGCTGGGTTATTATTTGCCAATCGATAAATAACGATCATTTGGCAGGACACTCCCAGTCTTTCAGTTTGGCAAAGTAGTCACGTAAGAAATCGATTAATATCCTGACTCGGTGAGATAAAAAGCGTGTTTGGGGATAGATGGCATAAATCCCTATCTCTTTTTGAACCAATGCATCATCCAGTATGGTAATCAGTTTGCCGGACTTGATTGCCGGGTAGGAAATAAAATCCGGCGTTAAAATCAAGCCTTTTCCAGTTATACAGACATCTCGCAGGTATTCGCCATTGTTTGATGAAAGCACGGTTGGTAAATTCACAGAAATGGCCTGGCCCTGATAATCAAGTAATAACCAACTGCTACTGACATGGGAATAGTGCAGCTTCACATGACCGTAGAGAAGATCTTCTGTTTTTTCTGGTAAGCCATTTCGAGCAAAATAATCCGGGCTACCGCAGATCTGTAATCGTGTTGAAGCCAGTTTGCGGGCGATCAAACTGGAGTCAGTCAAGTTAGATATACGAATCGCTAAGTCTAAACCTTCAGCGACTAAGTCCTGATGTCTGTCACTAAAATCAATATCAAACATTATTTCCGGATGGATCAGATTAAATTCACGTAAAGCCGGACTCAAGTGCATCAAACCAAAACTAATGGGGGCAGATAATCTGATACGACCAGATAATGATGTTTGCTCATTGCCTAACGCATTTTCAACCTCATAGATATCATCAAGAATACGAACACAATGCTGGTAGTAACTGCGACCGGCATCGGTAAGCGTTTGTTTACGCGTTGTTCGTTTAAGCAAGCTGATACCCAGTCGTTTCTCTAAATCAGTTAAACGTTTGCTGATAGCAGATTTCACCGTATTCATTTGCTCTGCGGCTTTGGTGATACTGCCAGCTTCCACTACCCGCACAAAACACTGCATTTCTTCTAACTGACTCATCTCTATTGTTCTCTATTTGGTAACAATAAGTTCATTAATACACTGTTTTATAAAAATATGGAAACGATAAACTGTGAACCATCTTAACAACACAACAAAAAGGAAAAATGACATGGATGCAGTAACAGGATTATCAACAGTCACAGGTCGGTTTTTATTGAGCTTAATGTTCATATCAGCCGGCATTGGAAAACTTGGTGCAGGTTATGAAGCGACACAAGGCTATATGAGCATGATGGGAGTACCTGCATCACTGTTACCTTTAGTGATAGCAACAGAGATTTTAGGTGGTTTGGCGATTTTATTAGGTTTTAAAACGCGTATCGCTGCTTTTTTATTAGCTGGATTTACTCTCATCGCTGCCGCCATCTTCCACAATAATTTTGCTGATCAGATGCAGAGTATTTTGTTTATGAAAGATTTAGCCATTGCCGGTGGTTTGTTGTTACTGGTGGCTAATGGTGCGGGTAATTTGGCTATCGACAATATTAAATAATGTTATCGAAAACAGGAGAATAAACATGAATAACACGATTTTACATATCAATAGTAGTGAACGTATTCAGGACTCTGTGACACGCCAGGTGTCTGCTGAACTCGTCTCGCAATTACAAAAGCAGTCTGGGCTAGCTATCAAATCTCGTGATCTAGTGAAGGGTATTCCATTTATTAATGAAGATTGGATTCATGCCAATTTTACCGACCCCGAGCAACGTACTGAGCAAAACAAACAGGCTTTAGCTACGTCAGACCAACTGGTGGAAGAGTTACAAGCGGCCGAGATACTGGTCATTGCATCGCCTATCTACAACTTTAGTGTACCAGCCGTATTAAAAGCCTGGATCGATCAAGTGGCGAGAGCAAGGGTCACATTTCGTTACACTGAAAATGGCCCAGAAGGTTTATTGAAGGCGAAAAAAGCGTATCTGGTGATGGCTTCTGGCGGCGTACCTCTGGGTAGTGAAGTCGATTACGCTTCTACTTACTTGAAGCAGGTCATGAATTTTCTTGGGATTCAGGATGTCACTGTGGTGGATGCAGGCGGTCTGATTCAAGAAACAGAAAAACTCACACAAAAAATTGCTGATATTGTCAGCTAATATCTATCAGGAGAATGTGATGACTCAGACAAGGGAATTAAGACAAATCATCAACGGAGACCGGGTCTCAGATGGTGCAGGTGTTCAGCTGACGCGTATTATCGGCTCACCACATCTCAATATGCTTGACCCTTTTCTGATGTTTGATGCCTTTGGTTCAGATAAGCCTCAGGACTATATTGCTGGCTTTCCTCCACATCCTCACCGTGGATTTGAGACGGTGACCTATATGTTAGAAGGTCGTATGCGTCATGAAGACAGTGCAGGCAATGCCGGGGTAATTGAAACGGGCGGTGTGCAATGGATGACGGCAGGTAAAGGGATTATTCATTCGGAAATGCCAGAGCAGAAAGAAGGACGCTTAGCCGGGTTCCAGTTGTGGGTTAACCTGCCGGCAAAAGAAAAGATGAGTGAGCCCAAGTATCAGGAGTTTGATGCTGAGCAGATTCCGGTAGCCAGATTAGACAATGGCACCGAAATCAAGGTCATTGCTGGTCAGACAGATAGTGGCGTTAATGGTGTGATTGATAACCCGTTTGTTAATCCTCTATACCTGCATGTTTTTTTACCTGCAGGAGTCACGTTTGAGCAGACAGTGAAGGAAACGGACAACACGTTCCTGTATCTGATGAAAGGTCAGCTACAGATCGGCGATAAACAGCGGCCACTTAACGCTGGACAACTTGCCGTATTGGAGACCGGATCAAAAGTCCGTGTCAACAGTGAACGTGATACAGAGTTTGTGCTCGTATCTGGACAGCCTTTGAAGGAACCTGTCGCCAGAGGCGGTCCATTTGTGATGAACACGCGGGAACAGATTGAACAAGCCTTTGATGATTATCGTCACGGCCGATTCGCTTAAGTTTTGTTTGTTTTGCTAAGGAAAAGCCACTGATTTGTCAGTGGCTTTTTTGTTTAAGTATTTTTTAAGTTGCAAGGATTAATCTTGGCCAAAATTAATTTGGTCGAGGTTTACCATGCGTCGTGCGATTTCTTCTCAGTATCTAGTATTACTGTTCTCAGTGCTCTTGATGCTTGCTTATAACAATGGTTTGTGGGGTGGCATCGTTCAGGCAAATCAATTAATCACCCAACATAATCTGTTGTTTTTAGGTTCATGTGCCATCTTTATGACGGCGCTGTTTAATTTAATATTTAATTTGGTGTCATCCCGATACCTGATAAAACCGATTTTGATTTTCATTGTTTTATGTTCCGCCGCCGCCAGCTATTTTATTGACAGTTATGGTGTGCATATTGACAGTTCGATGATTCAAAATGTGTTGGAGACGGATACGGCAGAAACAAAAGAATTATTGAGTAAAGATTTCATTATTCATTTTCTGTTATGGGGCATTTTGCCAGCATTTTTGATTGCTAAAGTGCGGATTGTTCATGTCCGTTGGACAAAGCAATTATTGATGAGCTCGTTTTCTATCACCATGAGTATTTTAGCCATGGGGTTGGTTGCTGCTTTTTTCTATCAGGATTACGCGTCAACATTCCGAAATCATCGTGATTTACGTTATTTAATCAATCCCACCAGTTATATCTATGCGGTGACAAAAATTGCGAAACAGCAATTTGCAGAAGCCGATAAACCACTGGTACCAATTTCACAAAATGCCGCACTTGGCAGCTTCGCGCATGAGAAAAAACACCGTACCGTAACAGTAATGGTGGTGGGGGAAACTGCCAGGGCAGAATCGTTTCATCTGAATGGTTATGAGCGTGAAACAACCCCAGAGTTAGAGAAAACCAATAGTCTGTATTTTAATAACGTTTCGTCTTGCGGTACGGCGACAGCTACTTCAGTGCCATGTATGTTCTCACAATTTTCTCGTGATGATTATGATGATGAAAAAGGCCATGGTTATGAAAGTGTACTGGACGCTATTTCTGCTGCCGGTGTGAAGGTCAGCTGGCTGGATAATAACAGTGGCTGTAAAGGTGTATGTGATCGCGTTGAGCACCAGAAAGTGACAGACGTTAATCTGGCAGAGTTATGTCCTGATGGTGAGTGTTATGACGAAGTGTTACTCACTAATCTGAAAGCGCTGGTCGCGAAGTCTGATGGTGATCAGTTGATTGTGTTACATCAGAAAGGCAGCCATGGTCCGGCCTATTTCAAACGTGTACCAGCAGCCTTTGAAAAGTATAAACCGGTGTGCCAAACCTCAGAGTTACAAAAATGCTCTAATGAGGAACTGAGAAATGCGTATGACAATACGATTTTATACACCGACCATGTGCTCGCTCAGCTGATTCAGTATCTGGATAAGTTATCTTCTCAATCGATTGATACCGCGATGATTTATGTGTCTGATCATGGTGAGTCCTTAGGTGAACATAATCTGTATCTGCACGGCACACCTTATTTTGCAGCACCTAGCCAGCAAACCCATGTGCCTATGGTGGTGTGGTTGTCAGATAACTATGAGCGTGACTATCACATTAATCCGCTGTGTATGAAAAATGAAACCGGTAAAGCTGTCAGCCATGACAATATTTTCCATTCATTGTTAGGTATGAACAATGTCTTATTGCCAGGGAAATATGATGCGGCTTTAGATATCTTTGCCAGCTGTCAGCATAGCTAAATCAACTATGCAAAATCATCTGGTACGACTATGGGGCCTGTATTTTATTCTGATCAGTTTTATTGCTATCACAGAGCTGGATAAAGTAGTCGCCAACATCTGGTATCAACTTGAAGGCGGCCAATGGCAATTGAAGCATTATTGGCTGACACAAACCTGGTTACATGATGGCGGTCATGACCTGGCAGTCATCCTGTTTATCCTTGTATTACTTAGCTATGTCATCAGTGTTTTGACGCGATATTTATCAACATATCGTCATGTTTTAGCTTATCTAAGTATGAGTATTCCACTATCGACACTGACAGTGAGTGCGATAAAAAGACTAACCGAGGTCGATTGTCCCTGGTCTGTGATCGAATTTGGTGGAGACAGGTCTTATCAGTTCTGGTTGCATAGTTTATGGTCGCCATTGGAAGGCGCAGATCATTGTTTTCCAGCTGGTCATGCGAGTTCAGCCTATATGTTTTTTGGGGTGTATTTTGTCTGCAAGCAACTTTTCCCTCAGCATGCCAGAAACGTGTTGTATGGCATCATCGTATCAGGCGTGATTTTCGGGGTGGCTCAGCAGTTACGGGGCGCGCACTTCATCAGTCATGATCTCACCTCAGCATTTATATGCTGGACAGTATCCTGTTTATTATGGCGTTTCTGGCCAATTCAAAAATTGAAACAGGAAGTTATTCACGAATAGATGATCCACGTCATTTCAGTTATTTCGCTATTGTGTATTATTAGGGTTAGCATTCATTCCGATAACGCCTCAACACAGAAGACAACACATGCTGCGATTACGAAATTTAATTTTGTTACTGATAGTGATTGCCGTGGCCGCGGCGAGTTATTACTGGAAATCTGAACAAGAGCTGACATTACCGAGTGGTTTTGCCGCAGGTAACAGCCGTATTGAAGCCACTGAAGTCGATGTGGCGACAAAAACGGCAGGTAAAGTGGAACAAATTACGGTGAATGAAGGCGACTGGGTCTCCCAAGGTCAGGTTCTGGCGGTTATGGATACCGAACAAGCCAAGGCCAGTCTGGCGGTAGCCAATGCTAATCTGAATAAAGCGAATGAATCCAAAAAATATGCCCAGGCCATTCTGGCACAGCGGCGCAGTGAAGTGACCCTGGCAAAAAAAGAGCTTGAACGTACGCAAGCCTTGGTAAAAAAAGGCCACCTTAGTCAGGAAGTGATGGACCAAAAAGAAACTCAAAAGGCGACGGCACAGGCAGCCATGCAAGCGGCATCAGTGCAAGTGGCTGAAGCTCAAGCCGCCATTGAAGCAGCCAAAGCTGAGGTGACAAAAGCACAAGTGGTGATTGCGGATAGTCAGTTAACGACGCCGCGTAATGGCCGTGTTTTATACCGCTTAGCTGAGCCAGGTGAGGTATTAGCTGCTGGTGGAAAAGTGGTGACATTAATAGATGTCAGTGATGTCTATATGTATTTGTTTTTACCGACGGACCAGGCGGGGCAAACGCGGGTTGGTGCAGAAGCTCGTATCGTCGTTGATGCTTATCCTGATTTTTCTATTCCTGCCCATGTGTCGTTTGTGGCGCCTCAGGCTCAGTTCACGCCTAAATCAGTCGAAACGGAAGAAGAGCGCCAAAAGCTCATGTTTCGGGTAAAAGTGAAAATTGAAGAAAGTGTATTAAAAAAATACGCAGAACAAGTTAAAACCGGGGTACCTGGTGTGGCGTACATCAAGTTAGATGATAGTGCGCAGTGGCCAGAGAAAGTGCCACCACTTATTACATACTGATCTGCTCATGTCTGCAGAAACGGTAGTCAGCTTACAAGATGTCAGTCATCAGTATGGTGATACACAGGCGTTAAAAAATATCTCCCTGGAAATCCCTTCCGGACAACGCGTTGGTTTTATCGGCCCTGATGGTGTTGGCAAGTCCACCTTATTGGGTCTTATCGCCGGGGTAAAAAAAGCGCAGAGTGGTCAGTGTCAGGTTCTGGGTGCTGATATTCAAGACAATAAACAACGTACAGAGATGTGTTCGCGAATTGCTTATATGCCGCAAGGTCTTGGCAAAAACCTGTATATGACCTTGTCGGTACATGAAAATCTGCTATTTTTTGCCCGTTTATTTAGTTTAGCTGCTGACGAGCGTGAAGAACGTATCAATCTATTATTAAAAAGTACCGGTTTGAGCGAGTTTCGTGATCGTCCCGCCGGCCAATTATCTGGCGGTATGAAACAGAAACTCGGATTATGTTGCGCTTTAATTCATAACCCCGATCTGTTGATTCTTGACGAACCGACCACTGGTGTGGATCCCTTATCGCGACGTCAGTTCTGGACGCTCATCGACCGGATCCGCGCTCAACGGCCTCATATGAGCGTGCTGATTGCTACGGCCTATATGGATGAAGCGGCTGGCTTTGACTTTCTCATTGCTATGGATGAGGGTGTGGTTATGGCCACTGGCAGTCCAGAAGCTCTTATCAAACAAACGGGACAAGACGACCTCGATCAAGCGTTTATTGCGCTATTACCTGAAGAAAAACGCCAGGGGCATAAAACTGTCACCGTGCCACCACGACAGCAGTCAGAGAAGATTGCTATTTCAGCGAGAAATTTATCTAAGACATTTGGTAATTTTACTGCGGTTGATAACGTTAACTTTGAAATAGAGCGCGGTGAAATTTTTGGTTTCCTTGGCTCTAACGGCTGCGGTAAAACCACGACGATGAAGATGTTAACGGGCTTATTACCGGCAAGTTCAGGTGAGGCGCTTTTATTTGGTGAACAGGTGGATGCCAATGATATGGCAACTCGTCGCCGTGTGGGCTTTATGTCACAAAGCTTTTCTCTGTATGAAGAACTTTCTGTCAGTCAAAATCTGTTTTTGCACGCCCGCTTATTTAATTTAGCCCTGGACTATCAACACCAGCGTGTTGAGAGGTTATTGCGAGACTTTGATCTTGAGCGTTATCAAAAGCAGTCAGCGAAGGACTTACCTTTAGGGATTCGCCAGCGTTTATCACTGGCAGTGGCAATTATCCATGAGCCCGAAATTTTAATTCTTGATGAACCCACATCGGGCGTCGACCCAGTGGCTCGTGATGGTTTCTGGGAACTATTAATCGGTTTATCGCGTGAGCAGGGCGTCACTATTTTTGTTTCTACTCACTTTATGAACGAAGCCCAGCGTTGTGATCGGATTTCATTAATGCATGCAGGTAAAGTGTTGGCTACCGACTCACCTGATGCCTTATGCAAAACAAAAGGCTTAGAGACTTTAGAGGAAACCTTCATTGCCTACCTCACGGAACAACAAGCAGACGATGGGGATGATAGTCAGTTATTGGCAGAACATACACTTTCCGAATCACAACATAAAAAAAGGCAAAACCGTTTTTCGTTGACTCGTCTACTGGCTTATAGCTTGCGGGAGACACTAGAGATTGGTCGTGATCCGGTTCGTCTGGTGTTTGCCTTTTTAGGTACAGTGATTTTGATGTTTGTGCTCGGCTATGGCATCAGTCTCGATGTCGAAGATATCCCGTTTGCGGTGATGGATCGTGATCAGTCACCTGAAAGTCGCGACTATATTCAAAGCCTTGCCGGCTCACGTTACTTTGACGAAAAGGCATCCATCCTTACAGATAGTGAAATGGATGAACGCATGCGAAGTGGTGATATCAGTATGGCGATAGAAATTCCGCCAGATTACGGCAAAGACATGCGCCATGGACAACAACCCAGTGTCAGTGTTTGGGTGGATGGATCGATGCCTTATCGCGCTGAAACCATAAAAGGCTATATTCAGGGCTTTCATCTCAGTTATCTATCCGAATTAAGCCTTCGCCAATTTGGCATAAAAGTGTCTCCCAGCTATCAGCTTGTCTCACGCTATCGCTACAACCCACAGGTCGAAAGTCTGATTTCAATGGTGCCAGGTGTCTTGCCGATATTATTGTTGATGATTACTTCGATGCTGACGGCATTATCGATTGTGCGTGAAAAGGAATTGGGGGCCATCACTAACTTTTATGCCACTCCCGTTAATCGGCTTGAATTTCTGATGGGCAAACAGTTGCCCTATATTGTGATTGGCATGATGAATTTTCTGATGCTGATGTGGCTGGTTTATATGGTCTTTGATGTGCCATTAACCGGCAGTTTCTGGGCATTACTGGTCGGGACCTTTCTGTATATTGTTGTTGCTACCTGCATGGGACAGTTTATCTCTGCTTTTACCAAAACACAGATTGCTGCCATCTTTCTGACTATGATCACCAGTATTGTGCCTTGCGTGAATTATGCCGGACTGATTAATCCTATTAATTCATTAGAAGGGGCAGGCTATGTGGTCGGGCATATCTACCCAGCTTCATATTATTTGCTGATTTGCCGGGGCGCCTTTACTAAAGGCTTGGGCTTTGATGAATTAAACGAATTTTATTGGCCGATGGGCTTAGCTATTGTTGTTTTGATGTGCCTGAGTTTATTACTACTCAAAAAGCAGGATAAATAAGATGAGTAGCCTGAAAAATATTGTTAATCTTGGCATTAAAGAACTTCGCACTCTGGTACAAGATCCCGTCATGGTGATTGTGATTTTGGTTGCATTTACCTTAATGGTGTATTCGGCAGGAAAAAGTGTGTCAACAGAGCTGCAAAACACCCCGATAGCTGTGGTGGATGAAGATCAGTCAGCAATTTCTATCAATATTGCAGAGGCTTTTTATGAGCCTCATTTTAAGCCGGCAGAGCAGATAGCGCTTCAGGATGTGAATAAATCACTTGATACCGGTTTATATACCTTTGTACTAGACATCCCTCATGACTTTCAAAAGGATTTATTAGCGGGGCGCCGGCCTGAAATTCAGTTAGCGATTGATGCCACAATGATGAGTCAGGCTTTTATTGGCGCCGGTTATATCAGTGAAATTATTGATAGAGAAGTACAGCATTTATTGGAAACAAATAATGCAACATCCAGCCAGGCGGTGAGACAGATCGTAAGAATGCGGTTTAACCCAAACCTTAATAGCGCCTGGTTTAGCGGGGTGATGGAACTAATCAATATGATTACGTTGTTATCTGTGATTCTGACAGGAGCTGCCTTGATACGTGAGCGTGAACACGGCACCTTAGAGCATCTACTGGTGATGCCCATCACGCCCGTTCAAATCATGGTGGCGAAAATCTGGTCGATGGGGCTGGTGGTATTAATCACAAGCACGTTTTCGCTTTACGTGGTCATTCAGGGATGGCTGAATATGACGATTGCTGGTTCCATTTTACTGTTTCAGTTAGGGACGGCTTGCTTTTTGTTCTCTACTACATCATTGGGCATTTTATTGGGTACACTGGCCCGAAGCATGCCACAGCTGGGCCTGTTATTATTGTTATTGATATTGCCGTTACAGATGTTGTCTGGTGGGATGACACCCTTCGATAGCATGCCAGAAATTGTGCAAAACATTATGCAGTTTGCACCGACTTCGCATTTTGTGAGTACTAGCCAGGCGGTGCTTTATCGTGGTGCTGGTTTCTCCATCATTTGGCCCGATTTATTAGCCAATGTGGCGATTGGTAGCGTGTTTTTTTTATTTGCTCTGGCATTATTCAGAAAAAGTCTGGCAAGTGTTTGAACAGTGTTTAAGTCATCATTTGTTGGACAAGTTTTACGTCGTACTTCAGTATGTCTGAGGATAGCCATTGAATTTTAATTAAGCCCGTAAAATTAAGTCACAAAATGATAGGGTTATAACATTATTGGTCGTTTTCAGAGCTTCGCACATAGCAGACAGATGACGCGTAAGAAAAATAGCCAAGGTAGGGAGGGAATAAATAAACCATGAATTTAGAAGAGAAAATCTGCCAGAGTTGTACAGAAGAGAATAGTTTGGATTTCGACTTCACCATGGCTTTTCAACCTATCATTAATTGCAGTAATGAGACTGTTTATGGTTATGAGGCGCTGGTTCGAGGCGTTAATAACGAGTCTGCCTATTCTGTGATATCAAGAGTTAATGATAAAAATCGTTATTTATTTGATCAGCTCTGTCGGGTGAAAGCTATTTCACTTGCATCAAAGTTGAATATTACTTCGATGCTGAGTATTAACTTCCTACCTAACGCGATTTATGTGCCAGAGCGTTGTATCCGCACTACCTTTGAAGCAGCTAAGCAATATGATTTCCCCTCAGATAGAATTATGTTTGAGTTCACTGAGGTCGAAAAAATGGACGATACAGAGCATGTTAAACGTATCGTCGATTATTACCAGTCGCTCGGTTTTAAAACGGCAGTGGATGATTTTGGCTCTGGCTATTCAGGCCTGAATCTGCTTGCCGACTTTCAGACAGACATTATTAAATTGGACATGGCGCTCATCAGAAACATTGATTCGAATAAGGTACGTCAATCCATCGTCAAGAATTGTCTAACCATGTTTAATGAGTTGAATATCACGACATTGGCTGAAGGTATTGAAACTTATGATGAATATGCCTGGTTACGTGATGCTGGGATCGAACTCATGCAAGGCTATTACTTTGCAAAACCCGGTTTTGAGAGTTTGCCCGACATAAATCATAGACAATACACACAAGCGGGCTAGTGATAGCGTATTTGCATAGAATAATTGATAGATGCTGTTTTTTTTCCTGTGCTGGTAAATGCGGTTCAAACAAAACATTGCTGCATTCATCACCTATAATTTACTGTTTATACCATTCTTCGGTTGGTTAACGGCAGGCACATTCAGAAAATAAGAGAGTCAGATGACAATGTTTACCTGGTTAGCTAATCTTGGTGATGTTACCCATGCCGTACAATTGGCGTTAACGCCTGCCTTCTTGCTTACGGGTATGGCGGGAATCCTCAATGTAATGGCAAACCGACTTGCTCGGATTATAGACAGAGCACGTGTTTTGACCGATCAAATGTCTTCTGCAACGGAGCTGTCTGAGCCTTGTCGACAAGAAATATCAGTGTTGGGACTTCGACGTCGAGCGGCAAGTAATGCGATCACCATGTGCGTTCTATCGGCACTATTAATTTGTTCAGTGGTATCGGTGATGTTTTTGGAAGCACTGCTTGATTTCAATTTACGCTGGCTAATAGGTGCCTTATTTATGGGCTCGACATTGGCACTGGTATTCGGGCTTGCGTTTTTCCTTCGAGAAGTTCATTTGGCAACACGCAATAGCTATAAGATGATTCCGTCAATGCAAAGAAAGAAGCATTGAGCTGCACGCCTTATCAAGCACGGATAGTATTGAGCCAAAATATGAGAATCATTGCTTTTGATTCCCAGCCCCGATATATATTGTTTTATTGACGAGAAACTGCATCACTATGTCATCAGACTCTCTTGGATTAATGGATACGCTCAACATATTGTCGGCTCAATTCCTTGAATTATGGCAAGCGACGATCAGGGTGATGCCTTCTTTTGTTATTGGTCTGCTGGTTTTTCTTATCTTCTTTTTTCTGGCAAAGCCATTCTCTGCTTTACTTGTTCATCCCATCGGCTATATCAGTACCAGTAACCTCGTACAGAATGTTGTCAGGCGCGCTATTAGCCTGTTTATTATTTTAATCGGTTTGTATATTTTTCTGAGTATTGTTGGCTTGACACAGGCTGCACTTGCCATTGTCAGTGGAACGGGTCTATTAGGCATTATCATTGGTTTTGCTTTTAAGGATATTGCAGAAAACTTTATTTCGAGTTTGCTGCTGAGTGTGCAACGTCCGTTTTTGATCGGCGATGTGATTGAAGTGCAGGGACTAAAAGGAGTAGTAAACAAAGTCACAGCCCGTGGCACAACCTTAGTTGATTTTGATGGTAATCATATCCAAATTCCCAACGCGACTATTTATAAAAATGTAATTAAAAATTTTTCGGCTAATCCCTGGGTAAGAGGCAGTTTTATAGTTGGGATTGGTTATGATGCCAGTATTCAACAATCACGTCAGACCATTTTGGCTGTGTTGAATGAGCAAAATGAAGTGTTAAAAGATCCTGAACCACAGGTGCTTATTGATTCATTAGGCTCATCCACGATCAATATTGTGATTAATTTTTGGGTGAATGGTCACCAATATGCGCTAAACAAGGTGGCTTCGGTTTTGATGCATAAAACAGTTCGACGCCTTGAAGCAGCCGGCATTAATATGCCTGATGATGCGCGTGAAGTTATTTTTCCTCAGGGCATACCCGTTGTACAAATGAATCAGCAAGAATCAGTGAAGACTGAAGCTGTCGATAAGCCTCCCGTCCAAAATGACAGTGCTGAGGTGAGCACACAACAACTTGCCAGTGATACACAAGATATTATTGAGCAGGCAAAAAATTCACGTGACCCAGAAGAAGGCAAAAATATTATTTAAGCAAACTCATCACAGAGTTTGATGTTGGTTTTTAGACTCAAATAAGCAATATAAACAGGAGCCCACAATGGGGCAAGCAACACCATCAAACCTAAGTTTCTGGCAAAAATTACATAATAAAATAGACCATCTTTATAATGGTTCAAGCCCAAGTTCCAGACGCTTTCGTTGGGGATTATTAGCGTTTGATGCTATTACCATTTTTTATTTTATATTGGCCTCTTTTTATCACCACATAGATGATTTCCATATTCTGGAAGAAGCGATTGGGATTATTTACTTGCTCGAGCTAATGGCCAGGCTCTATATCAGCAAATCAAAATTCCAAGAATTGCTCCATCCTGTTGGTTTGGCTGATATTATCGTCATTATTTCTTTGCTTGCACCCTCTCTTGCAGAGAATTTCAGTTTCCTGAGAGTGATAAGAACACTTCGTTTATTGCGCTCTTATCACATGCTGAGAAATCTTAGAAAGCAGTCACGTTTTGTGAGAATGCATGAAGATGTGATTTTCAGCGTGGTAAATTTGTTTGTATTTATCTTTGTGATCACTGCTGTCGTTTATGTCAGCCAAGTGCATATCAATGATGATATCAATGACTATATTGATGCATTGTATTTCACGATTGCTACCTTAACCACTACTGGATTCGGCGATATCACACTGGTGGGACATGACGGCCATATCCTGGCGGTGCTGATAATGATTTTTGGCATCTCTTTATTTTTACGTTTGATTCAGACTATTTTTCGACCGGGTAAAATTCGTTATGAATGTCCGTCATGTGGTCTGAATCGACATGACCATGATGCCGTGCATTGCAAACACTGTGGTGAGGTGATTCATATCACTACGGAAGGTGAGTACTAAGTCTGCAGATATGATGAATGGGCAAAAATTAGCTGAAGACTAGATGACTTCCACGCGATTACGCCCATTCGCTTTAGCTAGATATAAGGCATTATCAGCACGATTAAAAAAGTCAGTCGTCGTATCACCTGCTTGGTATGATGTCATGCCAATACTCACGGTGAAGTGAGGCAATGATGCGTCTTTATGTGTGTCTATTTTAGTTTGCAAATGCTTAGCAATCTCCAAGGCTTGCTCTTGTTCGGCCTGTTTTACCAGCACAGCAAATTCTTCCCCACCAATACGGAAGATAGTATCGGTCTCCCGGAGTCGGTTTTTGAGAAGTTCAACAAGCTTAATGAGAACAGCATCACCGATATCATGACCATATTGATCATTAACCTTTTTAAAGTGATCAGCATCGATGAGAAGCAGGCTTAATTTGGCGCCACGTGATGCCAAATTTAATTGCATTTTTAACTGTTCATCCCATTTGTGACGATTATAAGCGCCTGTCAGTTTATCTAGAGTCGCGAGTTCAATCAGTTGTTTTTCAATTTCATCGCGGCTGATTATTTCATGGCTAAATTGTTTTAATAACAGTTTTAATTCATGTTCAAATTGAGAAAGTTCATCTCGTTCGTCAGCGATATTGTTATCAACCTCGAAATCGACAACCTCCCTGTGTTCAATAGCATTTCTGAACAAATGTATTGTGTCACGTGTTTGGGTAATGCGTTGACGAAAATACTGGATGGTATATTGCGTTAAATATAAACCAATAATGAATGCACACACACCTAAAATGCTGGTCATAATCATGAAGTTTGATTCATGCTTTTCAGTATAAATAGCAGTGCTGACGGTTAATGCATTCAGGTGATTGAGTAATTTTCCAAGCTCATCATCCAGCTGTTGGTCTTGTTGTTCGAGATGATCCCAGTTGATTGACTCTCCAGTGAGCATGGCTTGAATACTAGCCATAAAACTTTTTTCAAATGCCAATCTGACCTGATGAAGTTTGTTCATTGAAGTCAGCAGAAGTTGATGTTGTTCTTGTTTAAATCGAATACGTCCTTGCTCAAGCCCAGTTTCGATAATGGCTGATGCTTTATACATTTGCTCTGAGAGATGCTGATTATAACTCGCCAGTTGTTGATGGATGTCGGCAGGATTGATGTTGTTATTGGATGGTTTATGATTCGTTTGACGAAATAATTCAATCAGAATATGTTGCCGAAGCTGGAGCAGTTCAATTTCTGATACGACCTCAGTTAATGGGGTATCTACTTCAGCCAGCACAATCATCTCAGACCGAATTTGCTGCAGTCCTATCATTGAATAGATGATCATAATGATTAAAAAGGACAGTAAGATAATTGAAAGTCCACCGATCTTTCTGCTGATTGATGAGTTTACCCAACGTAACATTAAAATTGCTCCTGAATCCATGCGCACAGTGTAGCAATATGCTATGGATTACAGCAGCGGTTTAATCCTTATTTTTATTTAAGTTAATGACATGATTTAATAATAATGCCCCAAGGATGAGGGCAACTAAAAATAATTAAGGAAGATAAAATGAAAAATATAATTTCAGTGATGGTTGTCATTTTGTTAGCAGGATGTGTGACTTTATCAGGTGACTATCAGGCATTTGCCTTTGATGCAGAAGGTAATCAGCTTAATGAAAATGTAATTCTTACCGCCAGTGGTTCCGGAATTTACACCTTACGTAACGCTGTGTGCCATAGCTACCCAGAGGCTACACTAAGAATTATCGACCTAGATACAGGCAAGGAATTAGAAGGGGAGAGCCCTTATCATTGTCATTAGATATATGATTCGTTGTTTTAAGTCGACTCTGTCATGAAGCAAGTGTTATTTGTACATGGTATGGGTCGATCTCCTCTATCAGCATGGCCTATGCTTAGACAGCTCAAAAAACAAGGCATTCAAACATCGACATTCAGCTATTTCGTGTCCTCACAATCGTTTGACTTGATTCAGTTTAGATTGGAAAAACGCATCAGAGAAATAGCCCGTCAGGGTGAGTATGTCCTGATAGGTCATTCATTAGGTGGTGTACTCATTCGGGCCGCATTGGCAAATCTGAATAATTCAGTCTCTTTGCCAGAGCATTTATTCCTGCTGGGGTCACCAGTGAATGCATCCCGTTTAGCGGTATTTTTTCGACAATATTGGCTTTTCCGTCTATTGACGAAAGATTGCGGTGCTTTATTAGCTTCGAGCCAACGGATGCAGCAGGTTCCTGCAAGTATTTGCTCAACGACCAGTATTATTGGAGTGAAAGGTATAAATGGGTCGAAAAGTCCGTTTAAGAATGAGTTAAATGATGGGATTGTATCAATATCTGAGGTTAGTGCTGACTGGATGACTGAGCAGATTCAGCTAGCTGTGATGCATAGCTTTTTACCTTCAAGCAGGCATGTATCTGATCTGATTATAGAGAAACTAGGCTATTGATTTAATGGACTGGCTCAGGATAAAACTACCCTGAGCCTTTTCTTTTTAACGGTGATATTCGCCAGCACGTTCTGGTTGATACAGAATTTCATCAACATGTACCCGAATAGTTTTACCGTCACGGCCAGGCCAATCAATTTCATCACCTTCAACTAAACCCAGCATGGCACTTCCGGCAGGCGCCAGAATAGAAATGGTTTTGCCGTCTGTTGTCATGTCTTTTGGATAAACCAAGGTCAGACAAAAGGTTTGATTTGATGATGAAACTGAGAATCTGACCGTTGAGTTCATGGTAACCACATTAGGTGGAACGGCGGTTGGTTCAACGATATCCGCACGCTCAAGTTCGGCCTCAAGATACCTTGCTCGTTCAGCTTCACTTGTCGGTAAAGTATCCAGAATCTGTTCTAAGCGGCTTAAGTCCAGTTCTGAAACAATAATATTCGGTTGTGACACATTCATTTAATAACCTCTCAACTGCAAGATGTAGCTATGCTGCGATCACTTGCGATAGATAAAAAAGGGAATATAAAAATAGGCGAGGAACATCTACTGTTCTGGTCGCTATCATGCCACAAAGGTTTGAAAGTGGTAAGTCATATTCTGTTTTTCAGGAGGTTTCTTTGTGACAATAGTGTTCCAGTGTAAATAAGGACGAATGATATTGCATATGCGTTAGGCTGAGTTTAGCTTAGCGGATGATAATGAGTAGATGAGTAAAACTGCCACAAAATAATGAAAAGAACGGCACTAATAAATAAACTGATTGTTAACACTGTATGCAAAGAGTAATTACAGTGACAATACTAATGCAATGACAATTAACGAGAACTGAGAGTGAGTTGTTGGTTAGGTTGCGCCGATGATTGATCAGAATTGATGGTTTTTAAACCGTCTTGTATAAATTGAACAAAAAGGGTTGATTGAACGCCATCAGTGTCTCTATCTATTAAAAAAATAACAAAGCACTTTGCCAGTGAAAAAATGCGTATTTAGCTCTTATCCGAGAGGCTAAATCATCAATTTTATATAAGGCCTGAAATTAAGTTCATTAAACAAGGAAGAGAAATTGACTATCCAAAAACGATCATCAGTTATTGCTTTGTTTGAGGTGGGGGCGATTTCTAGCCAGAAAATGCCTGCTGTATTGACATTGTTAGGGTTAAAACCAGACAAAGATGGTTGGTTAAAGATTTTTCAAATGTTATTACTTTGCTTTGGTAGTTGTGCCATTGCATTTTCAGTCATCTTTTTTATTGCCTATAACTGGGCGGATATGAGCCGTCTTAGCAAATTTACCTTATTGGAAAGCAGCATTGCTTTCTCCGTTATTCTGTATTGGCGATTGGCACAAACAGGATTAACAGGCCGGTTAGTCTTACTGGTTGCCAGCTTGCTGGTCGGCGCATTAATGGCTTTTTTCGGGCAAACTTATCAAACCGGAGCTGATACCTGGCAGTTATTCTTTTACTGGGCTTTATTCATCACTCCTTGGGTTGTCATTTCTCAGTTTTCTACATTGTGGTTAGTTTGGTTGTTACTGTTGAACCTGTCGCTCGTGCTCTATTTTGATGTTTTTCATTCAGTATTCGGCCTGTTCTTTGATTCAAACAATAGTCTGTTCTGGTGTCTGTTTGGGTTTAATACACTGGTATTAATTATCTGGGAGATGTTCAGTCAGAAAATGGTTGCACTCACTGAAAGGTGGCCACAGCGAATACTTGCGGTGATAAGTGGCTGGGCAATCACCACACTAGTGATTTATGCCATTGTGGAAGAATCTGAAAATGTGTTTTCCTCATCCATTATCTGGCTAGTTTGGATAAGCCTATTTATGTGGGTATATCGTCGACGCCGTACTGATTTATTTATGTTAGCGGGTGCTTGCTTATCAGTGATTGTTGTGGTGATAACCCTGTTGGCGATGCAAATTATGGAGACCGGTGAGGAAGGGGCTCTGCTGTTATTATCAGTCCTTATTATTGCAATGGGATCCGGCGCGACCTACTGGTTGAAACAGGTTCATAAGGAGATTGAATCATGAATCAACACAACATTGTTTGGAATATCCTGAAACAAGCTGAGCTGGTAACTGGAGAGAAACCTCAGGGATTGACTCCCAGCACACCTTGGTACATTAAAACCTTATTGGCGATTGCCGGCTGGTTAGCATCGATCTTTATATTGTCATTTCTTGGCTTAATGTTTAACCAACTATTAGAGTCAGCCGCTGCGGATATTATTCTGGGTAGTGGGATGATCTTTTTAGCTTATCACTTACTTTTAAAACAGCACTCTGATTTTTTTGAGCATTTAGGTTTAGCGATGAGCTTGGCAGGTCAGGCACTGTTTATTTTTGCCATTATTCAGTGGCAAAGCACGACATACCTGACAAGCTGGCTGGCTGTATTGTGTCTAAACATTGGGTTAGTGATATTAATGCCACATTTTGTGCATCGGGTTATTTCTGCTTTTTTTGTCTGTATTTGCCTAGCAGGAGTGATGACAGAGTTGGGGCTTTATTCTCTTGTTATTCCTGTTGTTATGCTGTTGAGCGCCTGGTGTTGGTTACATGAGTTTGTTTCTGTACGTTGGCATGGACATATTACAGCGATGGGGTATGGTTCTATACTGGCCTTGCTCGTAATTCAAACTACGCAGATATTTGATTCTGGAATAATGTTGTTGATGGATGGACATCTGCTTGAGCAGTACATCCGTTTTTCCTGGACTTCGGTGTTAGCAACCGCTGTTATTATGTACGTTACGGCGATGTTAATTAAACAGCATCAGTCTTTAACAAATTCATCTTCTGTTTATATTCTTTTATTGGCGCTTATATTTGCTGCGGTGGCGTTTAATATCGCTGGTTTGTATATTGCTGTAATGATTATGGTATTGGGCTTTGCCAGTGGGCACCGCCTGTTAATAGGTTCAGGTATTGTTTTTTTGCTGTTTTGTATTAGCCATTATTATTACGCATTGAATACGTCGCTATTAATGAAATCCATCAGTTTATTGGTGTTGGGGATCGTTTTAATCAGCTTATATTGGTGTTTACCTAAACTGTTTGGAGGTAAACATGAAGCTAACTAAGATAGTCGCTGTACTGGGGTTGTTGCTAATAGTGCTTGCTGTGAACTGGTCAATTTATAAACAGGAGCAGGTTTTAGCACAGGGTAGAACCGTTTTATTGAAATTAGCGCCGGTGGACCCTCGCTCATTGATGCAAGGGGATTATATGGCGCTGCAATTTGAGATAGCCAATCAGATTCGCTCAGTACTTCTTCAGCAAAACACTGACTCCGAAACGCCGTATAAATTAGAGCCACAAGATGGCTATGTGGTGGTGAAACTCAACCAGCACAATCAGGCTGAGTTTGTCAGAATTGATCATGGTCAAGCCTTAGCGAAAAACGAGTTGCGTTTATTTTTTCGGGTTAGACACGGCATGGTTAAGTTTGCCAGCAATGCCTTTTTTTTCCAGGAAGGTAAAGCATCGGAATATGAAAACGCCGAGTTTGGTGAGTTCAGGGTAGGGGATGATGGTAACTTGCTTCTCGTTGATTTGAGCGAGTAAGTTACCACCACAATCTAAGCTAATCATTGTTTCCACACAGTTTTTGATATAAGGCTATTAACAGCGTTTCAGTTTCGTTCCAGCTTAGGCAAGCGTCAGTGATAGACTGACCATAGACATGATTCTCACTATCATTTTGCTTGCCTGCTTCCAGATAGCTTTCCAGCATTAATCCTAAGATGCCAGTATTACCGGCAATGTATTGATCTACAACTTCATGGGCTATGGTGATTTGACGTTCATACTGTTTTAGTGAATTGTCATGGCTACAGTCAACCAATACTTTTTCATGACAATTATTGATTGAAAGCTGACTGAGCGCCTGCTGTATTGAGTCAGCGTCATAATTTGTCAGCCCTTGTCCTCCACGCAAGATAAGGTGGGTGTCTGGATTGCCACGGGTATTAATAATACTGATTTGTCCGTCATCATTGATACCAAGTGTATGGTGTCCGCGCGATGAAGCATGCATGGCATTGATCGCACTGCTTATCCGGCCATCGGTGCTGTTTTTGATACCTACCGGGCAGGGCAGATGACTAACTAGTTCACGATGGGGTTGAGACTCTGATGTACGTGCACCTATTGCTGCCCAGCTGATAAGGTCATCCAGGTAACTCATCACCAGAGGATGCAGTGCTTCGCTAGCCAGTGGTAAGCCTAACGCTGACAATTGCAGTAATACCTGTCTTGAACGGTGTAAACCTAAAGCCATGTTGCCACGACCGTCTCTTAACGAATCGTAGGCAAGTCCCTTCCAACCATGGGTTGTTCGTGGCTTTTCCACGTAAGATCGCATCACAATCAGCAACTTATCATCCACTTGCCTGGCAAGTTTTGCCAGTCGTTTTCCATAATCTAAAGCAGCCGCTTCATCATCAATCGAGCATGGACCAACAATAACCATGAAGCGATTATCATGACCATTTAATAGCCTAACGATCTGCATCCGTTGTTGCTGGATTTGTGATGATAACTGAGTGCTTAATGGCAAAGTGTCTCTGAGTTGCCTGGGGGTAGGCAATTTCAACTCATCTGAAGCTAACTGATGTTGTTGACGCTGAATGGTTGAGGTCATGAGATGTGGCTCCTTAAACAGTGGAGACCGGACTGAGTCAGAATAGGCATAGCAAATACTCTCTACATATAAAAAAACCCCGGTGGACTGACTGACCATTCGGGATTCTTATGGTAGTCAGCGAATGCCGGACTACCTTGAACTATTAATTAAGTACTATAGGTGAGCCGGCTTCTGGCTAAAAAAATAGCCATAAGCAAACCACCAAAACATAACAACGCTATCTACCAGAGGTAGATATTGCTGGATTGGCTTTGAAGCAAAGGTTGTTTGTGAGTTCATGGGTTGAATTCTAGGCTATCAAATGGATTTTGAAAACCTCTTGTCCTTATTAATTATTGACTGTGAGTTTAATGACACCACGGACAGGCAAGAGGTTCACCGATAAAAAGGCCTTCTCCAGGTTGCTGAACGGATTTCCAATAGGCTTCTACTAAGCTATCACCACCAACATAGCTCGGGATCAGGATTTGTGCATTAGGAAATTTTTGTGGGTAGTTACAAGGTTCAATAACGGTGCCATAACTGCCAGTGACACCAGCCTCAAGCCAGCGAAAGGCTTTCATCTGACCTTGATTGCTAATGCCTGCGCCGCCAGTAGAGGTCAGATGATCAGCAATAGCGCCCGGGAGATAATGATTGCTTTTGATATCAGGTACCTGCGTGTAACCGGTCAGGTAAAACAAAATATTGTTTTTATCCCTAATACTGCTGCCCTGTGTTCGATGATGATCATCAACATAATGAATTTGTAACCCTTTTTGTTCTGGCCAGATATCAGCAAGTTTCTTGAAAATCCGCCAGCGCGTGCTACGTTGAACATCCTGAGTTCGAACTAAATAGGCATCACCATTTGGCTGGCTATTGTCAGCTTTCACCCCTCTGTCGATCAGTTCTTTAACTTCCTCAAATTGACGACCACTCAACATCATAGTCAATCGAATGGTATCGCTCTGCCATAGTTGATGAGGTTTTGCATTAAAAAAAGGACTGTTAGCTGTCATATGGCAACCTGACATGTGGTTTTTATTGTGACTGCAATATTTTTCGTCAAAGCCTAAGCTAAATGCACTGGTGATAGACATACAGCCAACACGATACGGAGTATGCCAAGTCAGCAATAACACTTTTATCTGGTCAGTTAGATACGGTTTAATTTGTTGTTGAATATCAGCGAATTGGCTGGGACTTATCGTGCTATTGTTTGCTGCGCTTAGTTTTATGCCGACAAGTTGTGACTTCGGTACAGCCCGCTTTTGGAGATAATAATCAGCAATCTTTTTCGACAGAGAATCATGTTGTTTGAATAAAACAAGCACATTTTTCCCTGTGAGCTGTTTTACCTGGTCAGCAGAACAGGGTAGAACCATCACAAAAACTGAAACTGTAAGAAAGAGAAGTTTTAATATTGATGACAAGTGACATTACTCATTGCAGTGAGTTGTTAGTCTAAGCAAGTAAAAAGCCTAAATCAATGAAAGGAAAGTGAATGAATAGGTCACCAGCTGGCTTACGTTTAATAGCGATAATGGAGGCATCAAAGGGGACGATAGCCTTATTGATAAGCCTCGGACTACATGAGTTAATGGGCCAAAATCTACAGCAATTGGCTGAAAAGCTCATTAACCATCTTCATCTTAACCCAGCCAGTTATTATCCGGGGCATCTGTTACAGGCACTGGCGGATATTAACAATACGAAATTAATGATAGTGACAATCGCAGCGTTGCTTTATAGTTTTATCCGGTTTGTTGAAGCTTATGGTTTATGGTATCAGTATCGCTGGACAGAGTGGCTGGCTTTAGTCAGCAGTGTTGTATATTTACCTTTTGAGCTTTACGAACTCTACCAAAAAGTTAATTTATTAAGCTTACTGTTATTGATGATCAATACCTTGGTTGTCATATACTTAGCCACTGTTCTAAACAAAGCCAGAACATAAAGTAATATCATTATGCTTGTGTACAAGTAAAGCTGTGATTAGTATGGGCAAATAACCTACAAATTAGGTAAAGGTCTTTTTGATGAGTGAGAAGTCTAGTCCCAAGACAGCGGAAAAGTGGCGTGAGCAATTCATCGAACTTAGCCATGAACTTGAACAGCAAAAGTCATACGAACAGTTATTGGAACGTGGTCTTTCCCGTTTAGCTTTGGCTGCCAATGGCATGGATGTCTGTCTTGACCCACATCTTGATGCACTTAGAAAAAATCTTCGTGCATCTGTCAGAGATAAAGCTGAGGTGGAGCAGATTCTTGCGGAGATTGAATCTGCAATCACGGCGATGGATGCCAAAAAAGCATCTAAATCGGATATTACTCAGCTGCTTATAGCGTTGATCGATAAAGTCAGTTGGCCGAAAACGCAAAAAAAGCAGTTTGATAAACTCCGCAAACGCGCTGAAAAAAGTTCTGATAAACAACTATCAGAGATTCTTGACGAAATCGCCCATCTAATCGAAGAAAGTTTCTTACCAAAAAAAACAAAAGACCGAAATGGTTTTTTTTCACAGTTTTTGCCGCTTAAACAAACAAAGTCCTCTTACTCAGTTGTAGAGAGAGAGTCGTCAGGGCAGGAAAGCAATGATGTCGATAAGCCAGATTTTATTCATGAATCACGAAAAGATGATTTTACTCCACAGATATTACTGACGGTATTATTGGAGAGGTTATCACTACCGACAGAGTTGAGTTCAAAAGCATCGCAATTAAGATTAAAAATACATGATGGCCTCAAAACGGAAGATGTGCCTGAAACCATATCATCCATTGCGGATCTGGTCAGTGAGCTCAGCTCATCTGCGATGGCAGAAAAAAAAGAATATGAAAAATTTCTGCGAGACTTAACAAAGAAAATTACCTCGCTGGATAAATATCTGTATGAAGTGGTTAAGGAAGACCTCTCTGCTTTTGAACAAAGGCACAAATTGGCCGGAGATGTCGAGCAGACCATGGTTGAGTTAAGGACGGATGTGGAAGGTGCGGCTGATTTTGTCGAAATAAAGTCTGTTCTTAGTCAACGTCTGGATCACCTCAATGAGCAGATTACTAATTATCAGCAAGCCGATAATACCCGCTTTGCTGAGTCTCAAAAGCAGATTGAAGCGTTAACACAGCGTTTGCATGAAATGGAGTCTGAAGCTAACGAACTACGACTGGCTACCAGCAAAGCCCGTGCGTTGGCAATGAAAGATCCCTTAACCGGAATCTGGAACCGTCAGGCTTTAACTGAAGTGTTACAGACGGAATACAGCCGCTGGGCTCGCTACCAAAAACCCTTAACCATGGTGGTGTGGGATGTTGATTACTTTAAAGCGGTAAATGACAAGTTTGGCCATAGTGCCGGTGATGTCGTGTTAAAAACGATTGCTCGCATTTTTAAAGATTCCACACGCCAGGCTGATTTTATCGCACGCTTTGGGGGGGAAGAATTTGTTGGTTTGTTTCCTGAAATTAATTTAGAGCAAGGGTTAGAGATGGCGAATAAAATTCGTCAGACAGTCGAAAACACGCAATTCCAACACAATGGTATCTCTGTTCCGATTACAACATCCGCCGGTTTAGCGACCTTTGAAAAAGGCGACACTATTGAGGATGTTTTTACCCGTGCCGATAAAGCGTTATATGAAGCCAAAGGGCAAGGTCGAAATAATTGCCAGATAGAAAGAAAGTAAATTCAGGAACTATCTACGGCAATATGACTGTCAACTAAAACAGATATTCAATAAGGCAAAGTAAAAAGCTCTGAATATCGTTAAGGTTAATCCTTATTTTTTGAACTCGAAAAGGAGACAGTATGAGTATTGTGAAGACTGGTTCGGCCATCTATAAAAGCCTCGGCAAAAAAGGAGAAGCCAGTGTCAGTACTGAAACACCGGCACTCAAGGATCATCCTTATGGTTTTACTAGTCGATTTGAGGGTGGCAAAGGCACCAATCCTGAAGAACTCCTTGCAGCAGCGCATGCGGCCTGCTTCACCATGGCGCTCTCTTTTGCATTGGAAGGAGAAGGCTATAAAGAGGGTGATTTAAAAACCGACGTATCTATCTTTCTCGATGAAGACGGTGATGGCTTTCGTATTAGCCGATCAAAATTATCTCTCACCGCGAAGGTGAAAGGTATCGATGAAAAAGAATTTGATCGTATTGCACATGAAACTAAATTAGGTTGCCCTGTTAGTAAGTTATTTAATGCCGACATCGAGTTGGAATATACGCTCAACGAGGCATAAAAGCGGTCAGTAGAACTATTGGCCTCACGTAATAAATAGTATTTGATTATGTGAGGCCATTTTTATGGATACCAATTATGCATATTAAGTCACTGGACCACTTCGTTTTAACGGTTAATTCGATTAAGGATACGGTTGATTTCTATTGTCATATTTTAGGAATGGAAAAAATCGTCTTTGCAGACAATCGTGTTGCGTTATTATTTGCTAGTCAAAAAATTAATCTGCATGAGCGTGGTAAAGAGTTCGAGCCCAAAGCACAATATGTCAGGACTGGAAGTGCTGACTTATGTTTCATCGTAGAAACCCCCTTAACCAGGGTTATTGCTGAACTTAACCATAAACAGGTAAAAATTATCGATGGTCCGGTGATAAGGACTGGTGCTCAGGGCGCTATTGAATCAGTTTATCTTTATGATCCAGATGGCAACCTTATTGAATTATCTACCTATATAGAGCCTTCGGCTCGGTAAAAATAGTCAACAGCAATCAATTTGCTTGTTTGTCAGCACGTATTTTAATCAGAGTGAGTTTATGGAATTGAACCTAATCCCTATGAAAAATGATAAACCTAGTTTGAGTCATATCAGCGCATCATCTACCTTGCTAAGGCATGTTGCTATTGGCTGTGCATTAGCTATCGGCCTTGCCACCAGTCAGCTCAGTTATGCCATGACTGATCCTGTATCGCCACCGGCAGGTGAGAAATTCAGCTATGCCTGGTTAAAAGGCTATGCCAGAGCATTATCTGAAAAAGCCTATATCAGCCACAAGGGCGAGTTACCCAAAAGCATTAAGGGCATGAGCTGGGATGATTATCAGCAATTACAGTTTAAAAAAGATAAGGCACTTTGGCGAAATGATGATAGTGAGTTTCGTGCGGAGCTTTTTCATTTAGGTCTATATTTTGATACGCCAGTACATATCTCAGAGTTAAAAGATGGCAAAACGACGCCGATTGAGTACTCATCTAATATGTTTGATTACGGCAAAACAGGGATTGATGGTGAGACATTACCTGAAGACTTAGGTTACGCTGGATTTAGAATGCAATTCCATACTGACTGGAAACGGGACGTGATTGCTTTCCTGGGGGCCAGCTACTTCCGTGCCGTGGGTAAAGAAATGCAGTACGGTTTATCTGCACGTGGACTGGCGGTGGATACGGCGATGCCTCGACCTGAAGAATTTCCGATGTTTACCCATTTCTGGTTAGAGCAGCCAAAGCCGGGCAGTGATATCACCACTGTCTATGCACTTCTTGATTCTGAAAGTGTGACAGGGGCCTATCGTTTTGATATTCAACCAGGTGACCGGCTGAAGGTGAAAGTGGATGCAGCTTTGTATCCGCGTAAAGCAATTGAACGTTTAGGTATAGCACCGTTAACCAGTATGTACATGATCGGTGAGAACGATAAACGCACCGACTGGGACTGGCGACCTGAAATTCATGACTCCGATGGCTTATCCATTCATATGGGCAATGGCGAGTGGATTTGGCGTCCACTGACTAATCCTCGTAATCTGAGATTTAATGCCTACGCCGACAATAATCCAAAAGGATTTGGCCTAATGCAACGTGATCGCAAATTTGATCACTACCAGGATGATGGGGTGTTTTATGATCGCAGACCCAGTCTATGGATTGAGCCGGAAGGCAATTGGGGGAAAGGTTCAGTGCAGTTAGTTGAGATCCCGACTCTGGATGAAACCTTCGATAATATTGTGGCTTTCTGGAACCCAGACAAACCTGTGAAACCAGGTGAGGAATTACTTTACAGCTATAAAATGTATTGGGGTGGTGTGCCGCCAGTTGAGCCTGAACGTGCCAAAGTAGTAGATACGTTTACCGGCATTGGGGGCGTAATAGGTCAACATCGTGAGTATTACAGTAAACGATTTGTCATCGATTTTGCCGGCGGCAGTTTGCCAATGTTAGCTGATGATGCCCAAGTGAAACCTGTCATTACGACTTCTGCGGGTAAAGTGGAAATTACCTCAGCTCGGCCTCAGCATGCAATTGATGGATACCGGGCCATGTTTGATGTGGTGCCACCCGAGAACAGTACAGACCCGATCAACCTGCGAGTTTACCTTGAAGCCGGAGGTCAGCCTCTAACGGAAACCTGGATTTATCAATGGACTCCGCCACCGCAAAATGAACGGGATTTACATAATCCTTAAAAATAAAAAAGCAGATGTTTAACATCTGCTTTTTTATGTGTGACACAATGGGATTGTTATATAAAGGCGGCCAGTATTTGATTGATCTGCTCAGCTATTGGCCCGTTAATTATATTCACCAGCGCGTAATAACGGTAACAGTTCTGTTAGTGGACGTTCAGGTAAATCGATAAAAACATCTTTATCATCAGACTCATTGTCCAACATACTTAATAAGCCGTTTAAGCCATGGCAAACGGCGTCCGTTCTTACTTTCTGGCTACTAAAGTTATTGATAAAACCACCTATAGCCTGTTTGGGATTAGTAATATTGTAGGTATTGTTTTCGTTATAGGCGTTCTGTAATAACCAGCGACTGGTTTTACGCATAGCATCACGATACTGATCACAGTCACCTAATTTCTGTTGTTCACAGAAAGGCACCATTTCGCCCATGACTTCATTGATCCAGCCATTACCACTGCTTGTCATGGCATCGAGGTAACGACCATGATTATAGGCATCGTCAGGCTGGCTGATCTGTCGCTCTAATAGAACGTCGCCAATTTGTAAAATAGTTTTTATGTAAACGGGGGTGGGATCCACTTTAGCCAGATCGATTAAAGCCATCATTATCCAACTGGATGATATGGAATTAGCCGGACGGTATTCATCACCGACCAGGGCACCATGCAGGCCGACCTCACGGATTAACTGGCTGGCCACTTGTTTGGCACCCTCTAAATACCGTTGGTCTTTTGTTGTGGCATAGAGACGAGAGAGGGCAGATACCACCTGACCGGAATAAAGAATGGACTGTTTGTTGTTATAGATCCACTTATCATCTTCGCATTGAGCAACCGGTGTGACAGTGCCATCATCATTGATCATCTTGAGTAGCCAATTGCCAGCCGATTGCGCGGATTGCAGGTATTTCTCTTCATCAGGTGTCATATTGTGGAGCAACAACAGGGTGAAGATCGTTTTAGATGTGGTTCCAACAACGATACGACATGTTTCTTCATTAGTTTCAGGATCGACACCATAATCAAATCCGCCTGCATTGGGGCCGGATGTTAATTGTCTGTCGAGTAGAAATTGTGCCATGCCTTCAAAGTAGGATTGCAACTCGATATCTTTCTGGTGTTGGTTTAGACGTATTAATGTATTTAAGGTTGTCGCTGAGTAAGTAGTTCTCAGCAGTTTCTCAGATGTATCATGCTCGGCGTCGTAAAACTTGAAGATACCGGAATAGTCATTATTAATGGCACGTAATAAATACGCTTTACTTTGCTTTATTTGATTCTCAATACCTTCTCTATCAACATGACGAACGATGACACGATCACCCTGAACTTCATAAGCGTTATCTTCATTATTTACCATGGCATACACGTGATCTGGGTGATAGTCGAAACTCACTTTAAAATAATAGTCATTCAGATCGGTTTTAGAGGTGATAACCGTATTGGATAACGATGCTCGAGTGGCTTGCTGCAGTGTTTCTGTCAGTGAGACTCCCGATGCACTACCTTCGCCAAGCACTTTGCCTGCGTGATAACTGACAATGTGAACACGCCAATGTGTTTGCTGATAATGGTTATTCCATTCTTTTTCTAATTGAGTGAGTGCTGTTTTGGTTGAATTATCTTCATTTTCCATGGCTATGCTACGCACATAACGAACCACTTCTTGCCTGAAGGTTTGATGATCTATCTGTAATGCCTCGTTCTCTAACTTTGTTTCTGCGACATCGGCTTGTACGAAAGGCATAAACAAAACAGTCACACATAAGGTGACAATCAATCTCATCATACATATCTCCTTTTGAAACCATTAAAAAAGAAGGGGTATGTGTTGGAGTGATGAAATACGAAATATATCCATACCAATTAAGAATTATTGAAAATCGCACATTCAGAAAAAAGGGATGATCGTGTAAGCTTTCTTGAGAATGACCACATTCATTCATGGTCAACACTAAATTATAGTTGCCATTATTCACATTTGTTATGAGGTAGGTATGTTGAAAGGCAGTTGTTTGTGTCAGTCTGTTCAGTATGAGATTGATAGTGAACTTGGACCCACGATGATCTGTCATTGTGAAAATTGTCGAAAAGCCAGTGGCTCTGCTTATGCGATTAATGCGGCTGTAGACAGCAATAAATTTCATCTTAACACTGGCGAGAAGGCGATTGCCGAATATGAATCTTCACCAGGTGTTTTCCGGGTGTTTTGTCAGCACTGTGGTTCACAGCTTTATAGTAAACGCAGCACCATGCCAGAAATTATACGATTACGTTTAGGCACACTTGATACGGCAGTCGATATCAAACCACAAGCCCATATCTTTGTGAGTTCAAAAGCATCTTGGCATCAAATTTGTGATGACATCCCGCAGTTTGCTGAACGCCCATAAATGCAGTCTTCAGTAGTTTTGAATACTGTCATTATTGTTATTGCCTTAGCTGTAGCAGCTTATCTGGCTTTTTCTAAACGCTTAAAGCAGTCCTCATCATGGAAAGCAACTGTCACGCCGCTGGCATCCATCATGGGGAGTGGGTTTCTTATTAGTGCTCCACTACTTGCCAATACGGTGGGTAATTATGCTGTCTTTTGTATGGTGGCATTGTTGCTTTTAGCCTATGCCGTTGGACATGCGATTCGTTTTAATATTCGTCACTTTGAACCGATAGAACATCAGCAGGGAACCGCACAAAACGTCGCTTTTTTGTCGAGAATTGTACTGGCTGCTGCCTACTTTATTTCCGTGACTTATTATTTACAGTTGCTTGCTGCTTTTGTATTAAATGCTGTTGGTGTAAGTGGTGATGTTTATGCCAATGCCATTAGCACCGGACTGTTAGTGCTTATAAGTGGTATTGGTATATGGCGTGGGCTTGGTGAGCTGGAAAATGTTGAAACCTATGCCGTTAGCTTAAATATGGGAATGATTATTGGCTTACTGGTTGCGTTATGTATATACAACATACATTTACTTCTGGGTGGCGAGTGGCAGTTACCTGATATGTCTTCGGAGATAAATCTGCATGACTTCCGGGTATTACTGGGATTATTAATTGTGGTGCAAGGCTTTGAAACTTCACGTTATTTGCAAGATGAGCATTCAGCAGATGAAAGAATTCAAACCATGCGTATGGCTCAAATTATCTCTGCCGTGATTTATGTGTTATTTATCAGTCTGTCGACCGTGCTATTTCATTCTGGACTAGATGCTGATGTGACAGCTATCACTAATATCATGCTACCTGTTGCAGTGGTTCTGCCAATATTAATTTCTATTGCTGCTGTGGGTAGTCAGTTCAGCGCCGCGGTGGCCGATACCTCAGGTGCCGGTGGTTTGGTGCAGGATCTTGTGCAGCACAAGCTATCTATTCGATATGTTTATCTGATTATTATGGTTGTCACCATCATGCTTACCTGGACAACCAATGTGAATGAAATCATTGCTTATGCTTCTCGTGCGTTTGCGTTATTTTATTTTCTGCAAAGTCTGGTGGCTTCTATTGTTGCTCATCAGCAAAAACAGACCTGGCAAAGTCGTTTTTTTGCGTTGATTTCGATAATGTGTTTCAGCGTATTTGTTTTTGGTATACCTTCTGGTGGCTAAAAAGAAATGAGTCGTATCGACGTTAAACTCTCATGATGCGAGGAAGAATAAATGGAAAACATTTGGCTGCAAGCGGTAAAGCGCATACATGCTATTGCAGAGACGGGACGCGAATTTAGTCATAACGAATACGATCTTGAACGCTATCAGGATATTTCAACACTAGCTCAGCAACTGTTGGCTTCATTAGCTAATACACCCTTAACCGCGATTGAAAATTTATTTCGCCCTGATGTCGATGATGGCGGTTACATTACACCAAAAATTGATGTTAGAGGCGTCGTATTCAAAGATAAGCGCGTATTACTGGTGAAAGAAAAGATTGACGGTTTGTGGAGTTTGCCCGGTGGTTATGCTGATTTAGGTCTATCAGCAGCTGAGAATACCGAAAAAGAAGTGTTTGAAGAGGCCGGAATTATTGTCAAAGCGTCACATTTATATGCAGTCAGACATAAAGCTAAAGGTGAATATGCCCCGGATGTTCGTGATTTTTATAAGCTTTTTTTCTTATGCGAAGCACTGCCGGAGCAAGAAATAAAAGCCGGGCTGGAAACGGAGGATGTGGGCTATTTTTCGATTGATGATTTGCCTCCCTTATCTACAGGGCGAGTGATTGCTAGTGATATCCAGCATGCATGGACTTTTTTGTGTAATCCTACTCAACCTACCTTATTTGATTAGACCAACATTTACTTTTAGTCCCAATGGAGATGAAATGAAATTTATTCAATTTTTTGCTATGGCATTATTATTAGCTGCCAGTCAGATAACCCTTGCTGATACGGCGTCAGAAAAAGAAGCGGCAGAACTGATGCAAGCGGTCGGCATGAAGTCAGCATTAGAACAGTCGATGGAACAGATGCTGGATGTACAAATTAACAATAACCCGTCATTGGCACCTTTTCGTTCGGTGATGTTGACGTTTTTCAAAAAGTATATGAGTTATGAAAGTTTAAAGCCTGACATTATTCGAATTTATGCCGACGCGTTTACTGCACAAGAGTTAAAGGATATCCGTGATTTTTATGCCAGTAAAACAGGGCAAAAAGCCATTAAGTTGATGCCACAGTTAATGCGCCAAGGCGGTGAAATCGGGGCTAAACGAGTACAAGCACATATCGGTGAGTTAGAGGCAATGATTAAAGCTGAAGCGGAACGCCTTAAAAAAGAAGCGAAATAAGCTCAATAATTCAACCCGGTAGCTGGCTACTGGGTTGAATTTTATTGTCATATCTTTGCATAGTTTTACACGCTCATTAACTCAGCTTTAACTCTATATCAGTAATACTCTTGGTCAACGATGAGAGGTCTTCAATATTGACTGTAACTGGCTCGTCGTTATCCATTTTGGCCGAGAGGAGTCATTACTAATGAAAAAGCCGATGAGGGTCACATTACAATCTGTGACGAATCAAGAAACAAATATTTATGTTGCCTCACCGCTGTCATTTCATATCGATAGCCAGGATGAGTTATTGATGATGGCTGAATGCCTGCAAAAGCGGGGAGACTTTACTACAGAATCTGCGGCGTCATTTGCACTGGGCTTGAAGTTACTCAGTGATGCGATGGCTGAAAACAAAAACAAAGCCATATTTTCTGATTTTCAACCATTTTTTAAACACTTCATGGATCTGCTCAAACAGTCTTCTCAACAGGAGATGCTAACTCGATATGGCTAACTCTTAACGAGTGTCATTTGTTGCCTGTAACGTAAAAACAGATTGTTCGAAATTAATGCCGTTATCACGATGGCTGCTCCAAGTATTTCTGCATGACTGAATGAGCGGCCATTGATTACCCCAATGGTAAATGCGGTAATAGGGACAAAATTAATAAATAAAACACCATTTACGGGGCCGAGTAATTTAATGCCCGCATTCCAGCTTAAGACGGCAATTAATGCCCCCATAATGACCAAATAAGCGATTGTCCAATGAAGCTCACCAAGTGTTGCCAGAGTGGGGGTATGAATATCATGATTCATGGTTAGTACAAACGTGATGATACCGATAGCAATGGCACCCAATACACAGGTAATGGTGGTGTAACGAAGTGGAGACCAGTCTGGGAAGCGTTCTGCTCCCATCGTGTAAGCGACCCAACAGATAGCACCGCTCAGGAACAACAAATCCCATTCCAACTTACCCCCAGCAAAGGCTTGTTGTGGGTGACCACTGGTTATCACTAAAAATACACCAAGAAATGCAGCTATAATTGTCACTAAGGTAAAGGTATGCGGTTTATGGCCTTTTAGGAACCAGCTCAGTAAAAGCGTTATCATCGGCATCATGGCAATAATCACGGCGCCATGTTCTGGTTTAGAATGTGTGAGTCCGGTAAACGCCAGCAGATTGAATCCTGCAAACCCTAATGTACCGAGAAAAAGTAATGGTAATAATCTGTTATTAAGTCGGAATGCTTGTTTGCCTTCAACAAACCACAAGATAGCGACAAAAAGCACAGCAGCAATTCCATAACGAATCAGCGTGATGTAGTAAGGATCAATTATCTCTAGGGCAGGCTTAGCGATAGGAAACATTCCACCCCATGAAAGGGTGGCAGCAAGCAGCATCACAATCCCCCAGCTCATATTTTTTGTATCCATCACACGATCCTTTTTTACAGTGATGTTATTGTAACTTTTTCCTATAAATCTATAATTACTGTTTTTAGAAAATTATTGTTTCTTAATGTTTAGGAATAGGGATGCAATCGCTGGATGATATGGTGATCTTTGCCGCTGTAATTGATGCAGGTGGATTTACTGCTGCAGCTAAACAACTGGGTATTTCAACACCTGTAGTGAGTAAAAAAATTACAGCATTGGAAAAAGAGCTTGGGGCAAGACTATTATTCCGATCAACACGTCGGTTAAGTCTGACTGAAGAAGGGCGTATTTTTTATCACCATTGCCGTAAAGTGATATCGGTAGCCCATGAAGCTGAGGCGGCAGTGACGTATTTAAACGATACGCCCCGAGGTCTATTACGCATTACAGCTCCGGTTACCTTTGGATCACATCAGGTGGCTGAAGCGATTCCAGGCTTTCTTGATGAATATCCTGAAGTGTCTGTTGAAATGGATGTCAGTGACAGAACGGTTGATTTGGCCGATGAAGGTTACGATATTGCTATTCGTTTAACTCGAGAGCCGCCACCACTGTATGTGGCTAAACTGCTTAGCACAACACATCGCGTTGTTTGTGCATCACCCGCGTATTGGCAGAAGTTTGGCAAACCAAAGATGCCGGCAGATTTGGCAGCGCATCAAGCCATTGTTTATACACCCAATCCGACTTATAACCATTGGATTTTTGAAAAGAACACGGAAATAGAAACGGTCGAGGTCAAAGGGCGGTTTAATGTCAATAACACCGATGCGATGTTGGAAGCCGCTATTGGTGGCATGGGGGTCATTATGTTGACTTCTTATACGGTCGATAAAGCTATCGCATCAGGACAGTTAGAAGCGGTGCTGGAAGAGTATGAAACGCCGGGGGCAAATATCTATGCGATGTATTTGCCTACTATGTATTTATCGAGCAAAGCTCGGGCATTTATTGATTATATGAAAGCTTGGTGTCAGAAAAAATGAGGTGGCTACGTCAGAAAAAAACGACATGACATGTTAGCCATGCCGTTTATTTCTCTATGCTGATTTCTGAGCTTCAATACTACGTTTAATTAATGGTGCAATGGTTGAACCCTGAACAACGATTGAGAAAATCACCACGACATAGGTCATCATCAGTAATAGGGTGTGATAATCGACACCATTTACAAATAAAACTTCTTTTGGAATAGAGGCTGCCATGGCCAGCGCCAGACCTCCACGTAAACCTCCCCAAGTCAGAATTTTAATAGCGTGTGCATCGTAGGTTCTGAAGCGTTTAAACCCAATATAAGGTACCGCGACGCTGGCAAAACGGGCCAGAAGAACCAAAGGAATCATCACCAGTCCCAGGCCGATTTCTGTCCAGCTAACCGGCAGAATCACTAACATCAGGCCAATTAACAGAAAAAGAAGCGCATTTAGGAATGCATCTACCGTGTGCCAGAAGTGTGACAAGGTAAACTGACTATGTTCTGAGAAACCGACGGTACGGGTGATATTACCGATAACAATACCACTCACCACCATGGCTAAAGGACCTGAAACATCAATGACATTAGCTAATGCATAACCTGCACTTGGAATACACAAGGTAATTAGCAGTTCAATACTGGAGTCATTACTCCGGCAGATACACCAGTGAGCGACAAAGGCGAGTACAGCACCAAATACGATACCGCCAACCGCATCTACCAAAAACAGCTCTGCGACCCCAGAAAAGGTAGGTTCTGCACCAGAGAACGCTAAAGCAAAGATAGTCGTAAAAACGACCAAACCCACACCATCGTTAAACAGCGATTCACCTTCAACCTGCACAGATATTTTTTCCGGTGCGTTCATCTTTTTGATAATCGCCAGTACGGCTATCGGATCGGTCGGGCTGATTAACGCGCCGAATAACATGCAGTAAATTAATGGCAGGTTCCACCCCAACAGACCTAATACCCAAAAACTGGCATAGCCGATCAATACGGTAGAAAGTAGGGTAGAGAATAACGCCATGATGGTGATTTCCCAGCGTTGCTGACGAAGCAAATGCAAGTCAATTTCCAGGGCACCAGCAAACAGAAGAAAGCCTAACATCCCTTTTAATAACAAAAGGTTAAAGTTTAACCCTTGAAACGCTTCGCTGATGGAAGCGGCAAGATCATTACCACCAAATTTAATTAATGCCATCAACAGAAGTGACATGGCTACTGAGCCTGTCGTGATAGCAATAGTCGTTTGCAACCTCAGTAGATATTGATTCGCAAAAGCAATAAATACCGACACCGCCGATAAAAAGCAGAGGAAATACCAAGCGTTCATGGGTTGCTCCAAATTTTTAAATTTTAAGATCTGTTTTCAGAGCAAACGCATTCGCGCTACTGTGAGAACAGTACTTAAATATTGACTGAATCAATGTTCTCTAGAGCTGAAGTCAGACAATTTGTTCCCGATCACATAGCCATAAAAATGTGATCGTTCTGACGCACCAGTGTTATCACAGAAGTGATACCAAAATTGGAATTTGCTAATAGACAAATCGAGGTGTGGGACCTTACTACTTCTGCTTCGAACATTTCACCCATCGTTCAGACAAGCGCGACAAGTTTAATGCTATTCGATCGGCCTGTAAAAACTAATTTTGTCAGCTTTAATGACTGCTACTAAAACGGCTAATTTAGGATTAGTAACGGAGTTGGTTTGTTTTATCTACGCGAACTTTTAAGATCAAAATAGCCATAGGTAGCGACAATTAAAAAACATCCGGCGGGCACGACATATGAAATCGCCGTTGTAAAATTATCCACTACACTACCCTGCAAAAGAGGTACGATGGCGCCACCTAAGATCGCCATCACTAAGCCTGCGGCACCGAACTTTGTATCATCTCCCAGTTTTTGCAGAGCGACGCCATAAATGGTTGGAAACATCAGCGATAAACAAGCCGACAGAAGCACCACTGCCCAAATTCCTGTTATATCTGCTGTGCTGGCAGCATATAAGCACAGAAGCGAGCCGACTAATGCCAGAATGACCATTAATCTTGACGGGTTAATCAGGGTCATGATGCCTGTCATGGTAAATCTCGCTAACAGAAAAACGAGCAAACTGTATTGTAAATAACGGCTTGCTTCCGCTTCAGTTCCGCCAATCGCTTCTTGCACATATTGAATGGTATAGGTCCAGATACAGACTTGTGCAGCGACATTAAAAAACTGGGCAATAACGCCATAGCGATAATGTTTATTGGCATATAACCGTCTGAAACAACCCAATGTACTTTTGTGTTTTTCCTGCGTTTCAACATCACTTGCTGAGGGGATTTTTATCAGAAAGATGAGTAACCAGATAACAAATAATACACACGCCATGGCTACATAAGGAAACATAACCGCTTTTAATTCTTCAGCTTGAACCTGTTGTAATGCTTCAAGCGGCATCATGGCACGTGCAGTGGCATCCGCGACATTAAGGTTAGGCAAAATCAGTGTCGCAGCGAGGAAAACGCCAATATTGGTACCAACAGGATTAAAAGCCTGTGCCAGATTCAAGCGCTGTGTTGCATTTTCTTCTGGGCCAAGCGCCATCACAAAGGGATTGGCAGAGGTTTCTAATATGGATAACCCTGCCGCCAGGGTGAATAAGGCCAGCAGGAAAAAGTGATACTCCATTACCTGACTTGCCGGATAAAATGCAAAGGCACCGAATGTCGCTAAACCTAAACCAGTCAGAACGCCTGTTTTATAGGAGTATCGACGATTAATGAAGGCGGCGGGCAGAGCGAGACAAAAGTAGGCACCATAATAAGCAAACTGAACCAAAGCCGCTTCCACCTGACTCATGACAAATACTTTGCTGAACACTTTAACCAGCGGATCCGTCATATTGGCAGCTACGCCCCAGGCAGCAAAACAGATAATTAATAACAAAAAGATATGGCGTTTATCACGATAAACAAAGGTTTTGAGTTCAGTCATTTTGTCTCCGCCGCTTTGCGTTTTTCTATTCAGTTTTTCAACAAAGTGTTGAACGATACTCTCTCAGCTAACTATTGTTTGTCTAGTAGCAGGATCTAACTGCTGCACTTCCCTAATAGTAAATGGCTGTTGTATTGTGTTGCCTGACATTGATGATTAATCAAAAGGACTGTGCATGCGAGCGTTATTTGCCATCAAGGGATTCTTGTTATTCAGTTTGATTGCTTTTTTGAATGCCTTTGTCGATCTTGGGCATAAAATACTGATACAAAACACTATTTTTAAAACCTATGACGGTGATGTGCAAATTATGCTGTCTGCACTGGTCAATGCCTTAATTCTGTTACCGTTTATATTGATGATGACACCATCATCGTTTCTTTCTGATAAATATCCTAAAAATAAAGTGATGCAATACAGCGCCTTATCCGCCGTCGTTGCCACCATTTTGATTACGATTTTTTATTATCTAGGTTGGTTCTGGGCTGCCTTTTTAATGACACTGGCATTGTCGATTCAAAGTGCGATTTATTCTCCAGCCAAGTACGGCTATATAAAAGAACTGGTCGGTGTAAAACAGCTGGCCTCAGGTAATGGTGTAATTCAGTCGGTGACGACAACAGCAATTTTGCTGGGGACATTGGCATTTAGTTTTGGTTTCGAGTCTTTATTGAGCAATCATTATTATCGTCAGCCTGAGGATATTTTGCCGTTGATTGCATCGCTGGGCTGGATTTTAGTGCTTTTATCCTCAATAGAGTGGTTCGCGACATTAAAGCTTGAGCAAAAAACGAGCATCAGAAAAGAACATGAATTCGATACTAAAGCTTATCTTAGTGGTCGATCCGCCATTGCTATTATGAAAGAGTTGTCCAGTAACCAGGTGATTTTTCGATCGGTGATTGGTCTGGCTGTATTCTGGTCTTTATGTCAGGTTATGCTGGCTACCTTTCCGGCTTTTGCTAAAGATATTGCTGGCATCGACAACACCGTTATCATTCAAGGCACTATGGCTTTTGCCGGTATCGGGATTGTGGTTGGGGCCTTTATGGCCGGTAAAGTCTCATCAAATTATATTGAAACGGGGCTTATTCCTGTGGGCGCAATGGGCGTTGCATTGACAGTCGCTTTTGTCAGCTTTGCGATCACGCCATTTTTACAGGCCATTAATTTCTTTCTACTCGGGGTATTTGGTGGACTGTATCTGGTGCCACTGAATGCTTTGATTCAATATCATGCCAAAGCGGGTCAGATGGGGCGTATTCTGGCAGGGAATAACTTTGTGCAAAACATTGCCATGTTGTCATTTCTGATTTTGACGATGCTGGCTGCTTATGCAGGTATGAACAGCCTGGGCATTTTTGCCATTCTGTTAGCCGTGGCGTTAATTGGTGCTGTCTACACCATCACACAATTACCTCAGTCACTGGCTCGTCTTGTTGTTTCACTGGTATTTTCATTACGTTACCGCCTGACAGTACTGAATATGGAACGTATTCCTGCCAGTGGCGGTGTATTGATGTTAGGTAACCATATCAGCTGGATCGACTGGGCGATTGTACAAATGGCAAGCCCACGTCCACTCCGCTTTGTCATGGCAAAATCGATATACGAACGCTGGTATCTACGTTTTATCTTTGAGTTCTTTAATATTATTCCTGTTGGTACAGGCAGCAGTAAACAAGCGCTTGATGCTGTAAGGGAAAGTCTGAATAACGGCGAAGTCGTATGTTTATTCCCGGAAGGCGCGATCAGTCGTAATGGTCATTTGGGCGAGTTTCAGCGTGGCTTTGAAGTTGCAGCAGCAGATGCCAATGCGGTAATAGTGCCTTTTTATCTTCGTGGTTTATGGGGAAGTCGTTTTTCCCGCTCGAGTGACCGTTTAAAAACACTACGCAGTAAACAGTCTTTTTCCGATTTAATTGTGGCTTTTGGCGAACCACTCGCCATTAATTCAGATCGGGTTGCTGTGAAACAGGCTGTTTTGCAACTGTCGGTTGATGCCTGGACAAGTTATACCGAAACCTTGGAACCATTACCTGAAGCCATTATCAAAGGTTTAAAACGTCAGGGTAGTGAAATGGCCGCCGCTGACATCATAGGCTCTACGATGAGTGGTCACAGGATGTTGAGCGCATCGATTTTATTTTCTAAACAGATTCCTACTGACTGCCATCAAAATATCGGTATTTTAATGCCAAGCTCCAGTGCGGGGATTATTGCCAATATTGCCAGTTTGTTGAAGGGAAAAACGTTGGTCAATCTCAACTTTACCTCCTCAGCTGAGTCGTTAGAAGCAGCCATCCAAAAAGCGGATATCAACACGATTATTACTTCCAGAAAATTTGTGGAAAAACTCAGCAATAAAGGTTTTGATATGAGCCTTATCGATAAGGCGAAACATCTGCTCTATATGGAAGATTTACGTCAGAATATTAAAAAGCGTGACTTTATCAGCATGATGATTTTTGTCCGTTTAATGCCGCTGGAAGTTATCAAAGCGCGTTATATGACTGCGGTAAAAGCAGAAGATCCTGCGGTGATTCTATTTTCATCCGGCAGTGAAGGGACGCCGAAAGGTGTCTTACTGTCACACCGAAATGTTATCAGTAATATCAAACAGGTAGCGGATGTTCTTAATACAGAACGTGATGATGTGGTTATGTCTGTTTTGCCGCTGTTTCATGCTTTTGGCTTAACCGTAACCACCTTATTACCACTGGTCGAGTCATTACCAGTGATTTGTCACCCGGACCCAACCGATGTCAGAAATATTGCCAAAGGCATCGCGACTTTCCGTGGCACGATTCTCTGTGGCACATCAACATTTCTTCGAATGTATGTGCGTAACCGTAAAGTGGAACCGTTAATGTTGGAGTCTTTACGTATTGTTGTCTCCGGAGCAGAGAAACTGAATCCGGATGTGCGTGACAGCTTTAAGATTAAATTTAATAAAACCATCTACGAAGGTTACGGTGCAACGGAAACTACACCTGTTGCCAGTGTGAATATTCCAGACAAGCTGGCGCCTGATACCCTAACAACACAGGTGGGAAGCAAGTTGGGTACCGTCGGTATGCCACTGCCTGGCACACGTTTCAGAGTTGTTAATCCTGACACATTTGAAGATTTAGCAGCGGGTGAAGATGGTTTAATTCTGATTGGCGGTAATCAAGTGATGATGGCTTATCTCAATGATCCAGAAAAGACTGAATCGGTAATTACAGAACAGGATGGTGTACGTTGGTATCACACTGGCGATAAAGGCCATCTCGATGAAGATGGTTTTCTGGTGATTGTGGATCGTTATTCTCGTTTCGCTAAAGTGGGTGGGGAAATGATTAGCCTTGGTGCTATCGAATCAGCACTAAAGCCACATATCAACGACGAGGTAGAAATACTGGCCACCACGGTCGCCGATGATAAAAAAGGTGAAAAAGTCGTGTTGCTATACACTCAGGAACAAGCGGAGTCTGAGATAAAACAGGTGATCACTGAACAGTTATCACCGTTAATGCAGCCAAGCAAACTGCTCTATGTAGCGGAAATTCCTAAACTGGGTACAGGCAAAACTGATTTAAATGCAGCAAAAAAATTGGCTGCGCATGCGGTTGAGTGAGACTAGAACAATGAAACAGAGTTGGCTTGGAAGAAATAGATGACTGATATGCAGCAGATGACCAATTTTTTACTGGAGCTGGATGCGCTAAAGCATATTAATCGTCGTAGTTATATTACCGGTGGTGAGCGTCTTGAAAACTCTGCAGAGCATTCATGGCATCTGGCGATGGCGTGTTGGAGTCTGGCAGCGCATTTTCAGTTAGATATCGATATGACGAAATTACTGCAATATGCGCTGGTTCATGATTTAGGTGAAGTTGATGCCGGCGATACGTTTCTGTATTCGGCGCAAAGAGATACGGCGAATCAAGCTGAACGACAATGTGTTGAACGTTTTGCCAAGCATCAGGGTAATGGTATCCAAAACCTGCTTACGGTCTGGGATGAGCAGGAGTTTGGTGATAGTAGTGAAGCAAAATTGATGAAGGCGGTGGATCGGCTTTTGCCTTTTTTATTGAATATTGCTGCCGAAGGTAAAACATGGAAATTACATCAAATAAAGGCCTCGCAAGTAAACACTGCTCATGCCTTTATTGCAGAGATATTTCCTGAACTGCATCAGTGGATTAGTGAGAAGATTGAGTTTGCAACAGAGCAGGGCTGGTTATTAACAGATGATGAGTCTGAAGTTGCCAGTAAATAGACTCTACAGGCATACTCCATTGTTCCAATGACAAGGAGAGACAAATGACATTAGCTTTAACCCCACTGATTTCACTGATTGCTGGCATTTTAATTCTACTGGTACCACGTTTGCTGAATTATATTGTTGCCATTTACCTGATTATTATTGGCTTAGTTGGTTTGTTTGGTACGCATATCAATCTGACACCATGAACCAGCATAATTAAACGTGAATGATGAATAAGCCTCGACAAGATAGTCGGGGCTTTTTTTATAGAAGTGTAATCAGCTAATGACCTTATCTGATGTTATCGTCTTATTTTTAATGCTGGCTACAATGGCAGCCTTGCCGAGTGCCAGTGTTATGTTGCTTGTGTCCAGAACATTATCGAGTGGCGCGAAACATGGTGTAGTGGTGAGTTTTGGCATTGTTCTGGCAGATTTGCTGTATTTGTTATTAGCTATTTTTGGACTAGCCGTGGTGGCAAGGTGGTTAGAACAATATTGGCCGTTAGTACAAATAATGGCAGCGCTAATATTACTGATATTCAGCTCTCAGCTTTGGCGCGCTGGTAAACTTGATACTGTCTCGGCAGTACATGATAAACACAGCACATGGGTGAGTTTTGTTGCAGGGTTTACATTAACTGCGGTCGATTATAAGGCTATTGTTTTTTATCTTGGCATTTTACCGATTTTTATCAATAACAACGAAATCACATTATCTTCATCACTGATACTGTTAATTACTTCTGCTGTAGCCGTAGCTTCGGTAAAATTAACTTATGTTTATCTAGCCAATCGTGTGCAGCAACATTTTTTGCCATTACAAAAAGGTCATCAAATCATGTCAGTCATGCTACTGCTGACAGCGTTGTGGTTAATGATTAATCTGATAGTGAAATTTATATAAATTTAAGGGTAAAACATGGGGGATGATAGCCAAACTCGTCCGGATGACATCATTTGTGATTGCAGTGGTACCAAGAGGGCGAAGATAGAAAGTCTGTTTGAGCAGGGTATTATCGATATCGATACAATCTCACGAAAAACAGGTGCTGTGTCAGGCTGTGGCTCATGTGAGTGGGATATTGAAGCCTTGCTGGATGAACTGGTACAGCGACTTCCCTGATCAGGTTTTCAGGTTTTCTATATACAACATTGTAGCGCCAGCAACTGCTGCTGGAATGACTAAAAAGTTAACAATAGGAATCATAGTAGCGATTAGTGTGGCAAAACCAAATCCCAGTGCCAGACTACGATGCTGACGAAGTTTTTCGCGCTGTTCTTTAAAACCCAATAAATGATTGCCCATCGGATAATCATGATAATCCAGCGCCAAAGTCCAGCTTGATAAGAAAAACCATAAAACCGGCGCGATAAGGTTCAAGCCTGGAATCCATGAGAGTAATAATAAAGGCAACATCCAACGCAATAAATAAGCCGTTTTACGCAGTTCATTCACCACCATTTTAGGTGTGTCTTTAATGACCTGTGTCCATGGCATATCTGGCGGACTTGCCCCTGAAACCTGCTTTTCAACCATCTCTGCCAGAATACCGTTGAACGGTGCAGCGAGTATATTGGCGATAATAGAAAACGTAAAAAAGACAATTAAGGCCAATAAAATCACAAAAAGTGGCCAGATGATCCAGGTCAGCGCACTTTCTAACCATGCTGGTAACCAGTTTGGCATCAGTGCCTCAAGCCAGCCTTCGAAATGAGATAAACCAAACCAGATAGCACTACTGAATAACAAGGTATTTATTAGCATTGGTAAATAAGCAAAGCGTCTGATGCCGGGCTGATTAATTAAACTGAATCCCTGAATTAAGTAACGTGCGCCTTGGATCATTTTTAGCATAAGTGCCTCATTCAGTGTTGCAGTAGTGGCTTAATCATGGATAGTTTGATGATTAAGAAAGCGGCATCAGTCAATACCGATACCGCTGGATAATAATTTAAGGAAGGGTGACAGGCTCTGGAGCTACCCAGCCTTCTTTACGATACTCCGCGACCACTGTGGTATAGACACCACCACGCACATTAAATATACCTGTTATACGCATAAATCTGGGCTGACATACTGCCACCAGATCATCCAGGATAGTGTTAGTCACTTTCTCATGGAAAGCGCCCTGATCGCGGTATGACCACATATAAAGTTTGAAAGCCTTTAATTCAACACATTTTTCATCTGGCACATAGTCGAGTTTGATTGTGGCAAAATCAGGTTGTCCTGTCTTAGGACACAGACAGGTAAATTCAGATGTTTCGATGTGAATGGTATAATCGCGGTCCGGTGTTGCATTATCGAAAGTTTCTAATTGTTTGCTTGGCTGTGTAGACATGGTTGCTCTCTGAAGTAATAAAATAAAACGACTATTATCTCTTAACTGAAAGATTATATTAAGTGTCTGAAATAATTATCCTGATCATTGTTATCCTTATCGCGTTTGCTGCTGTTAGTTGGTATGCCCATCATAAAAGTCAGCAACGTGCCAATGAATTTGAGCGTGAACTGGATCTTCATAATGACGAAGACGACGAGTTCAAAGAACGCTTTGACGCGCTTTTTGAGCAAGAGTTGCATGAGCAGACGCCATCTTCCACGTCATCGTTTAGTGAAACAGAATCAAGCGAAATAGACATTGATTTATTTGATGGGCCATTAGCGCTGACAGAAGACGATGTGGTATCAGAGCCATTAGTCCAGACTAAACAACAAGAAAAACCAGCCAAGAAACCTAAACCAGAACCTGCGCCAGCTCAAGACTGGGATATGGTTATTGCGTTCACGATTATGGCTGAGTCAGGCACGATGTTTTCTGGAAAAGCGGTAAAAGCCGCTCTGGAAACACAGGACTTACATTTTGGTGATATGCAGATCTATCACCGTTTTACTCAAGGTTCCCGAAAGCAGTCCTTATTCAGTGTTGCCAATATCATCGATCCTGGCACACTTTTGCCTGATAAATTTGTTTCTATGTCGACGCCAGGCTTATTGATCTTTGCACGGTTACCGGCACCAGTAAATGGTTTAGCTTTATTTGATGATCTACTGGATACGGCAAGAAATATGACCCAGTCACTGGGGGGCATTCTTTGTGACGAAACCCGTCAGCCGGTGAGTGACGATGCCGTAGAAGCGATGCGAACTAAAATATTTGAATACCAAATGTCTGTCCAAGCCGAAAGTGATCACCTGTCGAATGACTATTTCAATTGATATTACCCAGCGAGCTGCTGAGTTACGTGAGCTTCTTAATCATTACAGCTATCAGTATTACGTTTTAGATAATCCCGAAGTACCGGATGCTGAATATGATCGTTTATTCCGTGAACTACAAGCGATAGAGAGTGAATATCCGCAGTTATTATCTGCTGATTCGCCCACTCAACGCGTAGGCGGTCAGGCGCTGGACAAGTTTGATGAAGTTCAGCATGCGATTCCGATGTTGTCTTTAGATAATGTCTTTGACCAGCAAGAGCTAAGTGCTTTTGATAAACGTGTTCGTGACTGGTTAAATACCGATAAAGCCCAAATCTACGCTGCAGAGCCTAAACTCGATGGTCTGGCTATCAGCATTCGTTACGAGAACGGTATTTTAGTTCAGGCGGCAACCCGTGGTGATGGTACAACTGGAGAGGATGTGACGGCCAATGTTCGCACTATCAATTCTGTGCCATTAAAGCTGCAAGGCGAGCATATTCCAGCGGTTGTTGAGATTCGTGGTGAGATTTTTATGCCCAAGGCCGGCTTTGAAAAATTGAACCAGTCCCAGTTGGCAAATAATAAAAAACCGTTCGTGAACCCTCGCAATGCGGCCGCCGGATCATTAAGACAGCTGGATTCCAAGATTACCGCATCCAGACCGTTGGAAATTTACTGCTATGGTATCGGCGTGATTGAAGGTATGCCTCGGCCTAACAGTCATTCTGAAGCGATGACATTGATTGCTGGTTGGGGATGTCGTATTTCTCCTGAATTAAAAGTGTTAGAAGGCTTAGAAGCCTGTCAGCAGTATATTGATGACCTGGCCTTGCGTCGTGATAGTCTTGAGTATGATATCGATGGTGTAGTGTTTAAAGTCGATGACACCGCTTTGCAGGAACGACTTGGTTTTGTATCGCGGGCACCACGGTGGGCTATTGCCTATAAATTTCCTGCACAGGAAGAGATGACCACGGTTGAAGATATTGAAATTCAGGTCGGTCGCACAGGGGCATTAACGCCTGTAGCCCGATTGAAACCGGTGTTTGTCGGTGGTGTTACGGTCTCCAATGCGACACTTCACAATGAAGATGAAATACGTCGTAAAGATGTCCGCATCGGAGATACCGTTATTGTGCGACGAGCCGGCGATGTGATTCCTGAAGTCGTGAAAGCAATTATCAGTAAGCGCCCTGATGATGCACGTGAGTTTGTTATGCCAACAGCTTGTCCTATTTGTGGCTCGGATGTGGAGCGAGAAGAGGGTGAAGCGGTATCTCGATGTAGCGGTGGTTTGTTTTGTGCGGCACAGCGTAAAGAAGCGATTAAACATTTTGCCTCAAGAAAAGCATTAGATGTTGATGGTCTGGGTGATAAATTAGTGGAGCAACTTGTTGATGCTGGATATATCAAAGATGTAGCAGATTTGTTTCTACTGGATGTCGATACTATCGCCAGTCTGGAACGCATGGGACAAAAATCTGCTGAAAACCTGGTTAATGCGTTGAATGCGGCTAAAGCAACACGATTCCAGCGCTTTCTTTATGCATTAGGCATTCGGGAAGTCGGTGAAGCCACTGCTCGCGCTCTAGCATTACATTACTCGTCGCTGGAAGAACTGATGCAGGCATCTTCAGAAAGTTTGATGGAGATTGAAGATGTAGGGCCAGTAGTTGCCCATCATATTAAGACATTTTTTCAGCAATCACATAATCGTGAGGTGATTGAGCGTCTGTTGAGCGTGGGTATTCACTGGCCAACGGAAGAGAAAAAGCAAACCAATACTGCGTTAAGTGGTAAGACAATTGTTTTAACCGGTACGCTACAGACCTTATCCCGCAGTGAAGCTAAAGAAAAATTATTAGCACTTGGCGCAAAAGTGGCCGGCAGCGTGTCAAAAAAAACCGATTATGTGGTTGCTGGTGCCGATGCAGGCTCGAAACTCACAAAAGCAGAATCACTAGGCATCGACGTGGTGGATGAAGCAACATTACAACAGTGGTTAATACAGGAATAATGATGACAGCACTTGCAGACGCTATTAAAAAAGTCGCCACCGGACCTCATCTCAGTAAAGACCTGACTGAGCAAGAAGCGTTTGATGTAATGATGGAGATTTTGTCGGGCAATGCAGATCCTGTTCGTGCCGCGATATTTTTTATCGCGATGCGAATGAAACGTGAAACCAATGAGGAAAATTTAGGCATTCTAAAGGCATGTCAGTCAATCACTATCAGTCAGTCGCTTGATGTGGAACAGTTATTTATTTTTTCTGACCCGTTTAATGGCTTTAATCGTCATTGCCCGATGACCGCCTTTTTGCCTGCTGTTTTGGCTGCCTGTGGTTTACCAACCATGTCACAAGGGGTGTTCGAGATGGGCCCTAAATTTGGTGTTACCCATGCTCAGGTCTTATCGCTGGCTGGCTACAATATTGAAAAATCGACGGCCGAGGCGGCTGAAGCCGTGATGAATAATCAGAGTGGTTGGGCCTATTTAGACCAAGCCCAGGCAAGTCCAGCCTTATTTGCATTACAAACATTACGTACGCAAATGATTAAACGTCCGAGTCTGGCGACATTAGAAAAAATGATTATGCCTTTAAAAGCAAAAAAACAGACACATTTGGGTATTGGTTTTGTGCATAAAGAATACCCGGACATTCTGGGCTGGTTAGCTGAGGCATTTGGTTATAATTCCGCTTTTATCGCCAGAGGCCTTGAGGGGGGGGTAGTACCGACATTACGTGAGCCGTCAAATAATCATAGTTTGCTGAACGGTAAATTACAGCCTTGTAGACTGGATCCTGAAGAGTTTGGTATTGAACAAGATACCCGAGGTGTTAAAACGGATGATGATGTCACTGCCCAACGAACACTGGATGAAGGTCTGCAAGCTTTATCAGGCGTAAATGGTCCTGCATACGATAGTCTTGTCTATGGCGCTGCCATCATACTTTGGCATTGTGGCGTCATGGTGTCTCAGCGTGAAGCCGCAGATTATGTCAGAAGCATTATTGATAATGGTAAAGCGAAAATGCACTTTGAAGCAGGTCTCAGCTAATGGTTTTTCAGCGCACATTAACATTTAAAAGTCCGGGACGAGGTACCACTAATATCACCCCTGAGATACAAGAACTTGTTGCAGAGTCTGGTGTTTCTACAGGTACTTGTCATGTCTTTGTTCAACACACCAGTGCTTCATTAATGCTCTGTGAAAACGCTGATCCAGATGTGCGTCACGACCTTGAAACCTTTATGCAGCATTTGGTGCCAGATGGCGATCCGATGTTCAGGCATCAGGATGAGGGACCGGATGATATGAGTGCCCATATTCGTACGGTTTTAACCAATCCAGATCTAACTGTTCCGATAAGTGGGGCACAGTGTGATTTAGGCATTTGGCAAGGAATTTATTTGTGGGAACATCGTACCCATCAACAACGCCGTCGCATTATTGTGACGATAATAGGTGAATAACATTTATGTCAGAGTTTGAATATGATCAGGATGCAGAGTGGCCAGCTGATTGGGAATTTGAAAAAAGTAAAACGCAGGTAAAACAAGAGCTTAATGCGTTAAAAGATCTTGGCCGTTCATTAATAGAGCTGTCAGCTAAAGATTTGCAGAAATTAGACTTATCTGAAGATCTTTATGATGCAATTATCAGCGCACAATCAATGAGTAAAGGTGCTTTAAAACGTCAGGTTGGTTATATCGGCGGTCTGATTGCTGATAGCGACCATGAAGCGATAAGCCAGAAATTACAGCAGTTAAAACAACCGCATCAGGGCCAGGTAAAACAGTTTCACCAAATCGAGCAATGGCGCGATAGATTGCTGGCAGGTGAAAATGAGGTCTATGGTGAATTAATTGCTGAGTTTGATGATTTTGATGTTCAGCATGTCAGACAGCTGGTCAGAAATGCACAACGTGAAGCGAAACAAGAAAAACCACCGAAGTCAGCACGACAATTATTCCAGTACTTACAATCACAACAACAAGCTTAAATTCGAGGTAATTCCACAATAAAACTTGCGCCACCTAAACGGCCCCGTTCAAGATGGATATTACCTTCGTAAGCCATAATAATATCGCTGACAATGGCAAGGCCGATACCTTGCCCCTCTGCTTGTGTATCAATGCGGTGTCCACGTTTGATAATGTAGCTTTCAGCACGTGTTGGAATACCAGCACCATCATCTTCTACGCGGATTTTGACCATATTTCCTGAGCTTGTGGCGATGACATGCACCTGATGTTTGCAATATTTGTATGCATTTTCCAGCAAATTACCCAAAAGCTCGTACATATCGCCTTCATCTGCATGAATGTAAGCATCACGTTCAATCTCACATTGATGGCGTATAGCCTTGTTTTTATAGACTTTATCCAGACTTCCGATAATTTTATGGATAATCTCACCGAGTGATACAGGGGCGAGTAAACTACTTTTACCTTCGGTAGAGGCACGCTGAAGTTGGTAATCGACAAGGGTACTTATCCTGTCCAGTTGTTCATAACCCGTGCTTTTAAGACTCTGTAAATCATGATTATTAGCCAGTTCACCACGAAAAACGGAAAGAGGCGTTTTAAGACTATGGGCCAGATCAGCAAGAGAATTTTTGTAGCGTTGGCGACGTGATTGTTCGTGATCTAAAAGCGCGTTGATATTGTTGGTGAGTTGTTTTAGCTCACGTGGGTATTCATCATTTAAACGATGATGTTCACCTGTTTCAATCGCATGAAGATCCTTAGCAACATCGTGTAATGGCCGTAAGCTCCACTTCAATATTAACCATTGTGCAAGTAATAGCATGAGAGCAGTACCGCCTAACCAGTACCATAAACTACGTTGGAAACTGGCTGTTGTCTCTTTGATAGTCGACATGTCTTCAGCCACATTAATGGTGTAGTCCAGTTCTTTACCCGTCTCGGTCTCCCAGACAATACCAAAGGCCAGATTTTGCAATTTCATGCCTCCGTCAACATCTACTACCGTGTAATGTTCATTGGATGGTCCGGGCTGAAAGGGTAATGACAAGAAATGGCCAATGGCTGATGGGGATTGCCAGACAATTTTTCCATTACTGGTTATTTGTGCATACAAGCCGGAATTTGGAATAGAAAATTTAGGTTCTGCCAGATCGTGAGTCATTTTTAACTCACCTTTATCATTAATTTCAGCTGCGGTAAGCAGCGTGTAGACGTAGTTCTTTAGCCGTTTCTTCTGTTCCAGCTCTGCGCTGCTTTTAAATGCATTATTGAGACTGATCGCAGATAGTCCAAGAAACGCAGTTAAAACAAGACTGACAGCAACAAGGACCCGGTTGGATAGGGAAAAATTAATGACTTTCACGGGGCAGGTTAAGCCTGTAACCACGACCACGTAGTGTTTCTATCGGATTTAGCTGTTTGTCTGGATCCAGTTTACTACGTAAGCGTTTTACAAATACCTCAATGACATTACTGTCACGATCCTGATCCTGTTCATAGATGTGGTCTGTCAGTTCTGTTTTTGAAATAACTTCACCAGCATGCAGTAATAAATAGTGCAGCAGGCGATATTCATATGCGGTTAATTCAACAATTTCATCTTCTTTGCTGACTTCTTGTGTAGCTGGGTTTAGTGTAATGGGGCCACAGCTTAGTGTTGGGTTAGACCATCCGGAAGCTCGACGACTAAGCGCATTAATACGGGCAATGAGCTCTTCAAAATGAAATGGTTTGACAAGATAGTCATCTGCACCCGACTCAAGCCCTTCCACTTTGTCCTGCCAACGACTTCGGGCAGTTAATATCAGGATAGGGTAATCAAAACCTTGTTTTCGCAAGGATTGAATAAGTTCAATACCCGAGAGTTTAGGCAAACCTAAATCAATAATGGCGACATCATAAGGATATTCAGACCCCATAAACAGTCCTTCATCACCATCAGCTACTGCATCGACAGTAAGATTATGCTGCTTTAATTGTTGGGTAATTTGTTCGCGAAGATGCTTTTCATCTTCCACTAATAGTACGCGCATGCAACCTCATGGAACAGAGTGGCCAGAGTCACGATCAAAGCGATGTATTTTCACTTTACCGTCGTTATGCAGCACTTTAACACGAAAAATAATTTTATTGCCGTAGTGTTCTTCGTCTACAGAAAGTACTTTTCCAGCAGTCTCCACTTTAGCCAGTTCTGCTGCAGTGTGCTCCGATAGAGGTAACGTTATTTCATTTATATTATTACCTGGTTCTTGTTCGTAGGAGAGGTGGTCATCTGCCCAGGCAGGTAGGCATAAACTAGCAACGAATAGTAATAACATGACTTTATACATGGCTGTGCCTTACTATCTCTATGAGATTTGAATATGGCTGGTTCAGCGGGCTGAAATGTCCTTTTTTAAGTACTTGCATTAGTCGATTAACTCAGGTGTAACCGCTCCTAGAGCACCATCTGCTCTGGCTCTCAGGTAGCTATAAATTCTGTCTCTGTTTTTCATTACATTATCATTTGACTGCCAGGCCGGCATTATGCCCATACGGCCTTTTTTCCCTCTGGCGACGATCTTAAAGAAATCATCACGATCCGTGTTTTTTAATGTATTGGTAAGGTCACTGGCTGCGAGCCCTTGACCAAAGGTGCCATGACAACGAGCGCACCATGTTCTGTATACTTTGTAACCGATAAACGTATCTGAATCTACTTTATTATTTTGTTTGACTGTATAGGGTCTTCCATCGGCAAGCACTGGCAAGGGAATAAAAAGTGCAGAAGTAAATGAACATATAACAGCGACCGATGCCATGATATATCTTCGGCTAACCTTCATTGCCAGAGCTACTAGAGCGGTTCGTCTAACCTGAAGGTTGATTATTTTTCTTTGCATATTTCTCTCTCAATTCATTATATGCTTAGCATCAGCAACAATATGATCCACTAAGCTTTACTTGCATGCCATGATTTAGGTCATTTTTAATTATATTGATGTTTTATAATGCCCTAACGGCAATGCTTTGAAACAGAATTAATGTCATTAACAGTCAAAATTTAATTCATTTACTGAGATTAATATTAATGAATCAGCAGCTTTACTAAGCGCTGATTCTTCCTATCTATTTAATAGATAAACCATAGCAAAGTGAAACTGAACTACTCCTGAATGAATTGTCTAATTTTAGATATCAATTTTTCGTATTCTCGTGAACTATCTCACAGGTATATCTCATAAAGTGTGTTTTACTGTGCCGTCGTGTGATGTAGTTCAAATATTTAAATAACTTTTAAAACTCAGGAATCGTGTTGAAAACGGTTAGTCAAAGTGATGTAGAACCTGGCGTTCAGCAATTTGAGATAAACAAAATGCGTATAGGCATTTTGTTACAGCAAGGTGTTATCGCCTGCATAACAAATATTGTTATTCTGCTATTAACCCTTATCGCACTGTATTCCTACAATGACTTAAAGTTATTGCATCTATGGGGCACAACTATCTTTCTGACGATTGTGCTTCGACTTTTGATAGTCAAATATCTCAATGTATATTTTTCTCAACGTCCTGATGATCCCAGCGTTGTCTCACGTTGTGAAAAAATCTATGCCGCTGGCGTATTTTTATCTGGTCTGGCTTGGGGCAGTCTGGGCTTTGCATTTGATGCTGAGACACAATTCAATCATCAGCTAATTATTCCACTCGTGGTTGCCGGATTATGCTCAGGTGCCATTTATTCGATGTTGAGCAGCTTTATAAGCTTTATTTCTTATGTTTATCCAATGCTTATTTCCGTTATCCTAGCGATGTTTTATGTTGATCTTAAGGTTGAAGCACTGACACTTGTCACATATATGATTGCCTGTACGATGCTGTTCAGAAATCTGCATGAGAGAGTCACCGAAAGCTTGCGGTTACGTCAGGAAAACCAACACCTGGTGCGTCATTTAACGACTGTCAATGAGTCACAAACAAAGTTAGTTGAAACATTACAAAAGAAAGAGATTTTTCTGACGCAAACCTTCGAAAATGCGGGGTTTCCCATGTTTTTGATGACGGCAGACATGGTCATATTAGATGCAAACAAAGCCGGATGTAAGCTATTCGGCTACAGTAAGACAGAATTCAAAGGCATGAATATGTTACTGCTATTGCATGAAGATGAATGCGGTGAAGCGAGTCGCGATTTTTATAGACTTATTGAAGGTGATTTGCAGCAATATCAGATTACAAAAAGATGCTTAAGTCGCGATAAAAGACCACTGTGGTTAACAGGGACAGTTTCTGCGGTTAGAAATACGAATAACAAAGTCGATTATTTTGTCATTCACGCACAAGATATTACAGAGCAAAAGTCACTTTCTGAAGATCTTCAACATCTTACTTTACATGATACGCTGACCGGGCTTCCTAATAGATTCGCCATTGAAAAGCACTTACAGTTATTACTTCAGGAGACAAGTTCTCTTAACCATGTTTTTTGTTATATCGATGTTGACCAGTTTAAGGTCATCAATGACACCTGCGGTCATAAAGCAGGGGATAAACTACTTACTCAGATAGCACACATTATCAAGTGTGAGCTACAACCATCGGATATTCTGGCCAGGTTAAGTGGTGACGAATTTGCTGCTGTATTAATTGATACTACGACTGAGCAGGCTAAAGAAAAACTCAACCGCGTGATGGAGAAGATCAGACGTTTTGAGTTTGTTGATAATGATTTACTGTTTACCTCATCTATCAGTGTTGGCATGGTCAATATCAGACCAGAAAGTACCATGACTGAGATTTTTAAGCAGGCGGACAATGCCTGTTACGCAGCAAAAGAATCAGGCAGGGATCGACTGCATGTGTTTAGTGACAGCGATAAAGAACTTGTACAGCGTAGTGGGGAAATGCGTTGGGTATCTAGAATTCAGCAAGCACTGAGTAATAACAAACTGGTTTTGTTCAGCCAGCCTATTGTGGCTACACACAAGAAAAACAGTACGAAACCGCATTGTGAATTACTGATAAGAATGTTGGATGAAGATGGCTCAATTATTCCTCCAGGTCATTTTCTGCCCGCAGCAGAGCGGTATAACCTTGCTGCTTCTATTGATATGTGGACAGTGAGCCATGTGTTGTCACGTCTGGAAGAGGCGAGAAAAGCCGGGCGTGATATCAGTGGTGTATATGGGATCAACTTATCTGGTCAATCGCTTGGTGATACCCGATTTTATGACAAAATCATCAAGCTAATTATCTCGGCTGATTTAGTTGATTCAGGTGCCGTTATTTGTTTTGAAATTACTGAAACAGCAGCTATCTCGAATATGCATAGCGCGCTTTACTTTATTAATGAGCTGAGAAAAGTCGGCTGCTTATTTGCATTGGATGATTTTGGTAGCGGCCTGTCTTCATTTGCTTATTTGAAGCAACTGCCGATTGACTTTCTCAAGATTGACGGAATGTTTGTCAAAGACTGTGTGGAAAATTCAGTGAACCTCGAAATTGTTAACTCTATCAATGGCATTGGTCAGGTGTTGGGACTCAAAACCGTGGCTGAGTTTGTTGAAGACGATGTGACACTAATCAGCTTACAACATATAGGCGTTGATTTTGTGCAGGGATATAATATTGGTCGTCCTGAAGCCTGGGTGGTTTAAAGATACATCAGCATTGTTGCCATTGTTTTTCCAAACGCTTAGCTGAAATGGGGTAGGCCGTTTTGAGTTCCTGAGCAAAGACGGAAATACGAAATTCCTCAAGCATCCAGCGGTACTCTTTAAAATCAGACGTTTCGATTTTATTGACCTTATTAATAAACTTTTGCCAATGTGGCATAACTTCAGCCATACGTTGTTTGTCTTTATTTGGATCGGTTAATAAACGATCCAGTCGTATACCGGCTGCCTGACAATACACTGGCAAGCGTTTTAATGCTTCATCTGGTGTGTCATGGACAAAGCCCTGATAAATCAGAAAGCCTAATTGTTGTTTAATGTCATTCACAGAGTTAATGGCGGCCAGTGGAATATTGCCGGTTAAGCGCTTAGCAATAGCATGGTATTCGGCAAGCGGTTTGGCAATATTCTGAGCCAGTTTGGCTGCCAGATTAATCAAATCACTTTTTCTTTCTGTTATACGCTGTTCAAATGTATTTTTATCAGTGATAGCAGGCTGCTCAAGAATAAAACAGCGATCAAATGCCACATGGATAAGATCTGTTTTCAGCTGCTCACAGGGCGTCACATCTTTTTGTGTATGTTCAGTGTATGGTGAAGGCGGTACATTGGCATAATGCAGACACATCTGTTTTATATCAGGCAGGTTTTTGTGTAAATACTTAACGGCATCAGCCTGGTTTAGCATAAACAGACGACGTAGCCCATAACGTGTTAGTTCTACAGCCTGCACTTTTGTATCCATCAAGGTTAAATCAACACAATCCCCTTTGTCGACCAGTGCGGGATAGGCTGTAACTTCTAAACCATTCTGTTCCAGTGTGATTTGCTCTGGTAGGCTATCGAATGACCATGACGTGAGTCCTCTCTTTTCATAGTCACTATCTGGAATTTGTCTGAAACTGGCTGCGGCTTCACGCGCCCAGTTTTCCTTCAGCTTATCCAGATCACGACTTTCATCGAGCAACTGTCCCTGATCATCCACCAGCTTAAAATTCATTTGTAGATAAAGCGGTAGTTCTTCTGTCCGCCAGTCTGACATATCAATTTCAACGCCAGTGAGCTTTCTTAATTGTTCACTCAGGGCAGGTAATAAAGCCCCAGATGTACTCGACATGGCTTTTATGCATTGATCAGCATATTGAGGTACTGGAATAAAATGACGACGTAATGATTTCGGTAAAGCTTTAATCAGGAAAATGACTTTTTCGCGTAATAATCCCGGTACTAACCATTCATAGCGCTCACTGCTGGTTTGGTTCAGTAGTGATAATGGAATGGTTTGTGTTATGCCGTCATCTGCTTTTCCCGGCTCAAAATGATACTCAAGCGGCAGCGGGACTCTGTTGATTAAAATTTGATCTGGGAACTGGTCTGCTGTGACCTGTTCTGCTTGATGCTGCATCAGTACTTCTTTACTGAGCATCAATAATTTAGGATCTTTCTTCTCAGCTTGTTTACGCCATTTTTCAAAGCCAGCGCCATTAATAATATTTCCAGGCACGATACGGCGATAAAAATCAAACAGCGTATCGTCATCGACCAGCACGTCACGGCGTCGCGATTTTTGCTCAAGCAGTTCAATTTCTTCAATCAGCCGGCGGTTATACTGGAAAAACTTCGCCTGACAGTGCCAGTCACCCTCTACAAGCGCCGAGCGAATAAAAATTTCATTGGCAACGGGCGGATCGATAGGGCCGTAATGAATACGACGACGGTTAACGATTGGCAGACCATTGAGCGATACAGATTCAAAGGCAACAACTTGAGCAGGCTTTTTTTCCCAATGTGGATCTGAATATTGACGACGAACTAGGTCTCCGGCAATCGGTTCAATCCACTCGGGTTCGATTTTGGCCACAATTCTGGCGTAGAGCTTACCGGTTTCAACCAACTCAGCTGCCATAATCCATTTCGGCCCTTTTTTATGTAAGGCTGAACCTGGGAATATTTGTAACTTTAAATTGCGACCACCAGTATATTCAAACTTATCGGTTTTTGTTGCCACATGACTCAGCAAACCAGTAAGCAGCGCACGATGGATACTGTCATAACTGGCTTCCTGCTGGTTAAACTTGAGACCAAGCTCCGCGAGTTGAACATGTAACTGCTGATGAATGTCATGCCATTCACGCAGCCTCAAAAATGATAGAAACTGTTCTTTGCAATATTTTCTCAGCTTGTTCTGGCTGAGATGTTTTTTCTTATCGTGATAGTGGTTCCATAGCTTAATAAAGGCAATAAAATCAGAACGTTCATCTTTATATTTAGAATGTGCCTCATCAGCCACCTGCTGTTTATCCATCGGTCTTTCACGTGGATCCTGAATACTTAAAGCACTGGCAATAATCAGTACTTCAGTAAGGCTATTTTGCTCTGCACCAGCCAGTAACATTCTGGCAATTTTAGGATCAATCGGAAGTTTGGATAGCTGTCTACCGAGCTCAGTAATATTGCGTTGTTTATCAACAGCACCGAGTTCATCTAACAGGCGGTAACCATCATTAATCATTTTTTGTGGCGGTGGATTAATGAAGGGGAATTTCGCCGGATTACCTAATTTCAGGGCCGACATCTGTAAAATGACGGAGGCGAGGTTGGTCCTCAACACTTCAGGATCCGTAAAGGCAGGACGATTATTAAAATCATCTTCGTCATATAGACGAATACAAATACCAGCCGCAACTCGACCACAGCGACCTGAACGCTGATTAGCGCTGGACTGAGAAATTTTTTCTATTGGCAGTCGCTGCACTTTGTTACGCACACTATAGCGACTAATTCGGGCATTGCCTGGATCAACCACATAGCGTATGCCGGGCACGGTCAATGATGTTTCCGCGACATTGGTAGACAAAATAATGCGTCGTTGACCACCCGTTTTAAACACACGATTTTGCTCGGCGGCTGACTGTCTGGCAAATAGAGGTAGAATTTCCGTTTGAGGTGGATGGTGCTTGCGTAATGCTTCGGATACATCACGTATATCGCGTTCACCGGCAAGGAAAATCAGAATATCACCAGGTCCTTCACGACAAAGTTCGTCCACGCCAGCAACAATACCTGACACCATATCGTAATCGGGTGAGTCTTCATCGGTGGTGAGAAGAGGGCGATAACGCACTTCTACCGGATAGGTACGACCACTGACTTCGATGACCGGCGCATTATCAAAATGTTTGGAGAATCGCTCTGTGTCGATGGTCGCAGAAGTGATAATGACTTTGAGGTCAGGACGCTTGGGTAACAGCTGTTTGATATAACCTAGTAAAAAATCGATATTGAGGCTACGTTCATGCGCCTCATCGATAATCAGCGTGTCATATTGATTCAGAAAGCGGTCATTTTGTGTTTCTGCCAGCAAAATGCCATCGGTCATCAGCTTGATATAACTGTTTTCGGCATTTACCTGATCATGAAAACGGACTTTATAACCCACGGTTTGCCCAAGTTCTGAACCCAGTTCTTCAGCAATACGTGTCGCAACGGTTCTGGCGGCAATACGACGTGGTTGTGTATGTCCAATCAGTCCGGTGACGCCACGGCCCAGATCCAGGCAAATTTTAGGTAATTGTGTTGTTTTCCCCGAGCCGGTCTCACCACAAAGAATAATGACCTGATTATCCTGAATGGCTTTCGCCACTTCATGTCGACGTTCAATAACGGGTAAATCAGCACTGAAGTCTGGTTTCGGGATATTCTTGAGACGGGTTTGGGCTCGCTCAACAGATTTCATTACACGCTGAGTAAACTGACCAATAGCCTCGGCATTTGCCTTATTCTTTTGTAATTGCTGCCACTGACGTTGAAGACGGTATCTGTCTGTCAGCATAGCGGATTGAATGAGTTGCGTTAAGTTTTGCTCAGAATTAGTCACAAGAATTTTATAGCAAAAAGGGAGGTATTCTACAGCTTCCAGGCTAATGAGACAGTATATTTAAAGTCATTGGGATCGGTATCGTCATGCACAGTAGAGTCATATTCATTGGTAACACCCAGTTTCAATGCAACACCGACGAAACTGTTTAAGTCAAGAATCCAGTCCAGAGAAGTGAGATTCCTATAGTCTCTATCATTGAGGCTGGGGTAATACGTATTAGAGAACTCTACGTGTTGATATTGATTCATATCCCATTTGGTTTCAATACCTAACATTCCCTCAGGCGTGAAATCTTGTTGTTCGCCACCAAAAGTTCGATTAAAACCTAAACCACTTCTGCCAACAAAAAACCATGTGTCGGTATTGACAAACTCATAACCAAAACCAGCATTGGCATTAGTACGGTAATCCCAGTCTTTGAACTTATCCAGGTCAAAACGGCCACCGGCAAACTGGAACCACGGCGAATCAGGACGTAGCCAGTCTCGGTTCATTGAGGTAAAAAAACTTTGTGCTGACAATTCATGATCAGATTCAGCGCGGAAGAATGCCGTCTTGTGTGATGTACGCATTTGTTTTGACTCATAATCAGCGTTAAAACCAATATTGAGCTGATTTGTACTGGATTTTCCGGCAGTACCACCCAGTCCTAGATCCAGTCTTCGTTTCCAGTTTGTGTAAAGACCTGTACCAAATAAGCCATCATCAGCATCGACATGCTGTACTTCTGGTTTTGCTTGTGGCGGCGGAGGGGTTGGCTCTGTATTGGTCGATGAGACCAGACTTTTAATGCGCGATCGTGGAATAATCATGACACCGAGTAGCGGGTGGTTTAACTTTAAGGTGTCATCGGTTTCGGAGACGATGTCAGCCGTCAGCGTATCACCGTTAACAAGTTCAATCTTACTGGGTGCTGCTTGAGATACTAGTGGTGTTAACAAAATAGCTAAGAGTAGATATCTGATATATATCACTAGCGAATTCCTCCGCATAACTGCATAAAAAAGCAGCCTGAATCAGGCTGCTTGAAAGTAATGGCTTAGATCCTATTTTATTGACATCCACTGTTGTTTATTTCACCGTCCGGCATGATGGTGTTACAGAAGGTGACTCCACGAAGTTCAGCGCCTTCGAGGCTAGCACCTGTTAAATCTGCATCACTTAAATCAGCAAAGATAAGCTGAGTGCCTGATAAATTTGTTTTTCTGAGGTTCGCACCAGCCAATTCTGTGTAATCCATCAGTGCATTACTTACATCAGCACCCTCTAAAATGGCTCCTTGCATTCTGGAATGCGTAAACCAAACACCATGTAATTTAGCATCAGTGAGGTTAATGCCTTTGAGGTTGGCTTCACTCATATCAGCGCCTTTCAAATCATGACCTGTCAGATCAGCTTCACTCAAGTTACAGAAGTTACACTGTAAGGTTTTAAGTAATCTATCGAGATACACTTTGTCGTAAGCAGAAGCATTTGTCGCTATTATTGATAAGCCGACTAAAAGAAGCATTTTTTTCATCATTTTCTCTCTCCTGGTAATTTTTTATTTTATGACCATTTATTCATGAAAAATGCTTGCTCAACTGGGCGACGTTTACGAGGGGACAATTCCCTCTCTAGTTGTTCTTCAGTGAGGTTATCTAATGCAGCCTGGTGTCCGATAGCAATAACAGACCAAATATGGATATCAGCAGGAATATTGAAAGACTCACGTAGCACTTTATCATCAAATCCCCCCATCTGGTGACTCATCAGTCCCATCGCTGTCGCTTGTAAACATAGACTGATACTGGCTGCACCTGTGTCATAACCGGACCAACGATTGGGTTTATCATTTTGACTAAAGTTGGGGACAGAGGCTGTAACTATTAAAACAGGTGCATTTTTTGCCCATTCCTGATTGCCAGGAACAAGTGCTGATAACAGCTTTTCCCATGCATCAAGATCAGAGTTTTTATCGCAAACCAGATAGCGCCATGGCTCATCACCAAAACAAGAGGGAGCCCAACGGGCAGCTTCGCAAAGGGCTGTGATTTCTTCCGCTGTGACCATAACTGTGGGATCATAAGCACGACCACTCCAACGTTCTGCCATCACTTTTTCTATGGGTTGAGCTGTGTCTGCTGGTTTTTGAATCATATAATCACCTTGGTAGTTGGATTAAAGCTTTTTTTGATGGCCGATAAAATCCACCGATATGACCGATCACTTGAACCAGATCTGCGCCGCTTTCTTCAGCAATTTTATCTAACATGGCCTTTCTATCTGCGCGTTCTTGACCACTTACTCGGACCTTGATCAGCTCATGATGTTCCAGTGCATTATCAATTTCGGCAAGTACCGAATCAGTTAAACCACTGTTACCAATCATAACAACCGGTTTTAGGGTATGGGCAAGCCCTTTGAGATAACGTCTTTGTTTGTCAGTAACTGCCATTAGTGTGCTCACCTGTATTAAAATGTTCTGATTATATCAGGAAGGCAATATGGCTAAACAACACAAGTTTACGGTGACAGCAGCAAGAGGTATGTTGCCACTGCTTGCGGAAGAACTAAAACAGTTAGGTATTAAAAATACTAAGCAAGATCAGGGGAATATCCGTTTTACAGGTACTTTGGCCGATGCATATACGGTATGTTTGTGGTCTCGCGTCGCTATTAGAGTCTTGTTACCTATTGCCCATTTAACAGCAGAAACTCCTGAACAGCTCTACGAAGGGATTAATGCACTTCCATGGGAAGACCACATCAATGAGCTTGATAGCACCATTGCTGTTGACTTCAATAGTTTCCGTTCAAAGATAAAACATACTCAATACGGTGCTCAGCGTGTAAAAGATGCGATTGTTGATCGTTTTCGTACGCTTTTTGGTCAACGACCCTCAGTTGATCTCTACCAACCTGATGTACGCATTAATGTCTATCTGAAACATAATCAAGCCACGGTTAGCATTGATTTATCGGGCGAAAGTTTGCACAAGCGTGGTTACCGAGTCAGTAATACTGCCGCGCCGCTGAAAGAACATCTGGCAGCAGCAATCTTACTGAGCGCAGAGTGGCCTAAACTGGCACGGCAAGGCTGGGCATTAATCGATCCTATGTGCGGATCTGGGACATTTCTTATCGAAGCAGCAATGATGGCTGCTGATATCGCCCCCGGCATTTTACGTGACTATTACGGCTTCAGTTTCTGGAAACAGCACGATAAAGACATCTGGAAACAACTTAAAGCAGATGCTGAGCGCAGAAGACAATCAGGTTTAGCCAGATGTCCTGTGATTGTGGGAGGTGACGCCGATGCGTCCGCGGTTGAAGCGGCTAAGAATAATATTGCAGAAGCAGGTCTCAGTGACCGTATACACGTTAGCCAACGTGATTTGCTTGAATGGCCAAGACTGGCAACAGAATTACCGAAAACAGGTTTATTTGTCTGTAACCCCCCTTATGGTGAACGTATTGGCCGTACAGATGAATTACATTATCTGTACGAAAGCCTCGGCAATATTATTAATGAGTCGTTCGCAGGTTGGCGCACGGCCTTGATAACCGATAATGCGCAATTAGGTAAATTTACCGGTCTGACGCTATTTGATACCGTGCCGTTTGATAATGGCCCCATCGCTTGTGACGTGCTTTTCTATCGTGCACCACGCCCGGTACGAACAAACGAACTCACAGCATCGCCAACCCAGTTTGTCGATGACGAAGAAGAAAGCCGCGAACAAGCGCCAGTTGAAATGAGCGAACAAGGTGCGATGTTTGCCAATCGTTTAAAGAAAAATAAAAAACATTTGGCGAAGTGGGCGCGTAAGTCGGGATTGAGTTGTTATCGGGTTTATGATGCTGATTTACCTGATTATGCATTAGCCATCGATCTCTATGACAACCATATCCACGTTCAGGAATATGCACCACCCAAGCAGATTGATCCTGAAAAAGCTGTAGAACGACTGCAGGAAGCGATGCAGATTATTCCTGAGGTATTCGAAGTACCTGTCACCCATGTGGCTTTAAAAGTCAGGAAGAAACAACGCGGTAAAGAACAATACGAAGCCCAAGCAGCCAAAAACCAACGCTTCGAAGTACGTGAAAATGGGCTGCGCTTTTGGGTAAACCTGACCGATTATTTAGATACAGGCTTATTTCTTGATCACCGTGATACCAGACAACTTGTCAGAGAATTAGCCAAAGGCAAGGACTTTCTCAATTTGTTCTCATATACCGGATCGGCCAGTGTTTATGCGGCGACAGGTCAGGCAAGATCAACAACCAGCGTCGATATGTCCAATACCTATTTGGCGTGGGCTGAAGACAATATGAAGCTAAATGGTTTTGTAGGCGAACAGCACCAGTATATTCGGGCTAATTGTATTGAGTGGCTGGAACAGGCACAGGAAGATGAAAAACGTTACGGCCTAATTTTCCTTGATCCACCAACATTTTCCAATTCAAGCCGAATGGAAGGGGTCTTTGATATTCAGCGTGATCACAGTGCGCTTATCAAGCAAGCAGGTGCGTTACTGACATCAGATGGAGAATTGATTTTCTCCACAAACCGTCGTGATTTTGAATTAGATAGCGACGCTTTAAATCAATTTGTGATTGAAGATATCAGCACGGCCACCATACCGCGAGATTTTGAGAGAAATAAAAAAATTCACCGTTGTTGGCGAATTAAGCCGAGAGCGTGATATTAAAAATCAGACAATGTCTGTTTAATTTCACGCCATAATTCGGCATAAGCCTGACTAACGGTCGATTGTTTATCAAAGGCGGGGAGAGGTTGGCGATAATCACCCATTCTTTCTACGATTGCAGCATAAGGAATTGCTGTTTTTAAGCCATTTTTCAGCATCTTTGGTGGATGAGCAAGCATGACACGATGCATGCTTCTGCGTCTATCGACCATATTAAAAAAGGCATGCAGACGTTTGGGCTTTAATTTATGTTCTTTAAAAAAGTCACGAGTCTGCTCAAATGTCCGCAGAGACAGATGCGTTGGAATCAATGGCAAAAATAGCGAGTCGGCAGTGGCGAATATTTGTTCTGTGAGTAAGGAAAAACTCGGTGGGCAATCCAAAATCATCAACGCATAATTTTCACTGAATGGCTCAACCAGCTTAGCAATCAGATTTTGTTTACCTTGATCACTTTGTTCACTGAGTTGGTGATCCAGATGACGGAAGGAAAAATCAGCTGGAATAATATCCAGATTTTCAAATTCTGTGCTTCTGACTAAATCGCCGATAGGCGTTTTGCCAGTTAATAATTTTTTCGGTTTTGTTTCTGATTTTGCAGTGGTATTAAATAACCAGCTGGACGCGCCCTGAGGATCCAAGTCCCATATCAGAGTCGGGATTCCCTCATTGGCAGCATGCCAGGCGATATTAACGGCGGACGTCGTTTTACCGACGCCGCCTTTCAAATTAAAAAAAGCAATGGTTTCCATAATAAAATTTAGAACGATTTCGCCATTTGTTCCAGCAAGGTAGTTTGTGCCGAAATTTGTGGCGCTGACTCTTCTTTGTCGACACGGTGATAACGACCATCAGCATTTAGAATCCATGCCTGTGTGTTATCAGTGAGATAGAGTTCTAAATCTTCCATAATACGGTTGCGTAATTTTTTCGATTCAATCGGGAAGCAGGTTTCAACACGACGTAATAAATTCCGTTTCATTAAGTCAGCACTGCCAGCCCAGATTTCAGGTGAACCTTGGTTTTCGAAGTAGAAAACACGGGTGTGTTCGAGAAAACGACCGATAATACTTCTGACCTGAATATTCTCAGACAGGCCTTCAACACCTGGTTTCAAACAGCAGATGCCGCGTACAATCAGATCGACTTTAACACCAGCCATTGAGGCACGATAAAATGCCTGAATCATTTCCTGTTCAACAACAGCATTCACTTTAACGATGATTCGGGCAGGTTTGCCTGCTTTAGCTGATTCAATTTCTCTTTCGATTTTTGCCAGTAAGCCCTCATGCAAAGTAAACGGTGCATGAAGTAGTTTATGCATCTGAGGGATTTTACCGAGACTGGTCAGCTGAATGAACAGATTGTTAACGTCTTCGCCTATTTGTTTATCGGAAGTCAGCAGGCCGTAGTCGGTATAGATACGTGATGTACTGCGGTGATAGTTACCTGTACCCAAATGAACGTAACGACGTAGCTTGCCATTTTCACGGCGGAGGATAAGCAGCATTTTCGCATGCGTTTTATAACCGACAATGCCATATACCACATGGGCACCGGCTTCCTGCAGACGTGATGCTAATGCGACGTTGGCTTCTTCATCAAAGCGTGCACGCAGTTCCACCACAACGGTCACTTCTTTACCCGCCTGAGCAGCACTGACCAACGCATCAACAATCGGTGATTTAGCCCCGGTACGATATAAGGTTTGTTTTATTGCCAAAACACTACTGTCAGCCGCTGCCTGACGAATCATGTCAATAATTGGCGTGAATGACTGATAAGGGTGGTGCAACAGCATATCTTGTTTACGCAGAGCATCAAAAATGTCCACATCCAAACTCAGACCACTTGGGCGACCTTGAGTGAAGGGTCTGAATTTCAGATCCGGTCTATCAACCAGTGAACAAACAGTTTGAATTCGGCTCAGATTGACTGGTCCATTAACCAGATAGACATTATCACGTTCCATCGCGCATTCATTACGCAGAAACTCAACCATATCTTCAGGACAGTTATGCGCAATTTCCAAACGTACTTCGTCACCGTAGTTACGTTGTGTTAGTTCGTCTGCGATAGTAGCCAGTAAATCACTGGTTTCTTCGGTATCAATGGCCAGATCGCTGTTGCGTGTTACCCGGAATTGGAAACAACCTTTTATTTTCATGCCAAAGAAAAGGTCTTCAGCAAAGGCATGGATAATGGATGACAGGAATACAAATTTGTACTCACCTTCAGCAACCATTTCAGCTGGAAGCTGAATAACACGTGGAAGCGCACGAGGGGCTTGTAATATGGCGTAACCACGGTCACGACCAAAGGCATCTTTGCCGACCAGAGACACAATAAAGTTCAAACTTTTATTAAGTAAACGTGGGAAAGGATGCGCCGAGTCCAACCCCATGGGGCTGAGGATAGGCAAAATTTCTTCCTGGAAATAGTCTTTCAGCCAGGCATTGTGCTCATCTGTCCATTGTGCACGTGGTAAAACCTGGATAGATTCCTGATCTAACTCAGGTAATAACACGTCATTCAAAACACGGTACTGTTCTTCAACCAGTTCATGCGCACGCTGGTTAATTAATTTCAAACATTCCTGTGCGGTGATCTGATCGGATTCAATGTAAGGATCACCAATTTCGATCTGCTGAATCAGACCGGCAACACGTACTTCAAAAAATTCATCCAGATTGGTGCTGGAGATACATAAATAGTTGAGACGTTCCAGCAAAGGCACATTAGGATCAAGCGCTTGCTGCAAAACGCGCCAGTTGAATTCAAGCAAACTTAATTCACGGTTAATGTATAGAGCCGGGTTATTTAAATCTAAAGCGTTTTCTTCAGTCATAGTGCCTTTCAGATCGTTTTACACAGATTTTTTTATAATAATGCAGTTTTATGACAATGCGATGAATTACCATCGGTATTTGTCGTACATTTCGGGGTTTGCCCAGAACCGGCTATTCAGCCAATCACGTTTAGGCTGATAGTTTTCTATCGCATAGCTAAAAATGCGCAAGCCTTCCTCTGTACCAGCAATATGCTTAAACCCCATTGCCAGATAGTCGGTAAATTGCCAGTCGTTTTTCGCCGCCAGTTCAGTATGACTGATGAGAATAACATGAGGCGCATATTGATTCTTGATCGTACCAAGCCAGGCTTGCGCTGCCGATTTATCGACAGACTCAGTTAAGTGACTGATAACAGCTAAATCTACTGGTTCGATATGCTGGAGTTGTTGCTGTTTAAACGGTGTCGTCAGGTGCAGCAATCTAGTATCATTATCGGTTTGCAGACAACTTGCTGCTGTCTCTCCGGCTGTTAAAATCGTTTTAGGATTGAACTGCCTGATGAGAGGGGTAAGCAAGCTGGATAGGGCGATAGAATCTGTCATGACTAAGCAGCATAAAACATCTACTGAATTCTGGAAACACAAACGACTCAGTCAGATGACACACGATGAATGGGAAAGCCTGTGTGATGGCTGCGGGCGCTGTTGTCTTCACAAGCTGGAAGATGAAGATGATGGACGCATGTATTACACCAAAGCCGCATGCTCTTTATTAGATATCCATAGTTGTCGCTGCAAAGACTATGATAACCGCCAAGCCGTGGTGCCAGACTGCATTCAATTAAGCATCGAGAATGCGCACTATTTTGACTGGTTGCCGGCCACCTGTGCTTATCGCTTACTGGCTGAAGGTGAAGATTTGCCTGAGTGGCATCCGCTGATTAGCGGTGATCCGGATAGTGTTCATCAAGCGGGTATTTCTGTGCGTGGTATCGCCCAACCGGAAGATGAAATAGAAGAACTCACCGAAGCTATTATTTCGCTGAGCTATGAGGCTGAATAGTTAAATGACACCACAAGAGAGCCGAGAGTTTACAGCCAGATTAGAACAAGCCGCTATATTGCTGCTTGGGATGGAAATTTACCGTAAACCTGATGACTTGGCTCGTCGATTTGGCCTTCCTGTACCGGTTGTTCGTTATTGGTGGCGGCAAACGGATCAAAAAACCCATCCGGTTGACCAGAGTCAACTGTCTCCACGCGAAGTGAAAGTGATACGCAAAGCCTCTCAAACGCTGGAAGGTTGGGAAAAAGTGAAACGCTACCGCCCTGAATGCGGCGCTCGTCTTACGGGGGGGAAGCGTTGTAAACGCTCAGTCGCTATCAGACCACCCGAAGGCTGGGGCATCGGTGCGTTGGCTGATCGTTGTCGTTTACATGGCGGCTTATCCAAACGACCAAGAAAAAAAGTGAAAGATGATGACGAGCTGTTGTAATCTACCATTAATAAATAAGCCTAAGCCATTGCCTGATAATTGATGATAGATAATACGGACGTTCTTAAAGAAATTTACACGCTGTCTCAAGCTGGCAAGACAGGAACTGTCTTTATTACAACAACAGAAAACCGGGCCTGTCATATTCTGCTGGAAAATGGCCGGGTCGTCGCTTTATCACACGGCTCTCTGCGTGGCGAACAAGTATTAAAACACTGGTTTAATTTGGATATTGAGCGGTATTCTTTTAAACCTAATCTCAAAATGCCATTAGCCGGACGCAGCTTTCTTGATGATGACACCGACATATTTCAGTTTTTAAATGTGTCATTTGAGGAGCGCAGCAGCGAGGCTGCTAAACCCGTATCAGCAAGTAAAAAACGCATTTACCGTGGTGTTGAAATTGAGGAGACTGAAACCTCAACTGAGTCAAATAAGCCACGTGAAAAAGTGAAAAAGCCATTACGAATCTACCGTGGCCAGATCTTAGAAGATTAACATCAGTAACAAGCCAACTTGAAAATCGGTATCATAAGCCGACTTTAACCTCTTCCAAATAATATGACGCTGACTATGAAATATACTCCAAGTGATTTTAATCCAGGTTTATGTGATTTTCTCGATGCTTCACCAACACCGTATCATGCGGTGGCATCCATGCAGACATTACTGGAAGACAATGGTTTTACTCAGCTTCATGAAGCTGACAGCTGGGGACAGTTAGACGCTGGTCAGTATTTTGTTATTCGTCAGGCATCTATCATTGCTTTTACGCTAAACGGACAGGAATTAGTCAGTAGTGGCATACGCATGGTCGGTGCACATACTGATAGCCCTTGCCTGAAAGTGAAACCCAAACCGGAAAAGGTGAAACAGACCTTATTGCAACTTGGTGTTGAAGTCTACGGTGGTGCTTTATTAAATCCGTGGTTTGATCGTGACTTATCTCTGGCTGGCAGAGTGAGTTATGAGAATGCTCAAGGGCAGATTGAACAGGTCATTATTGATTTTAAAGAGGCTATTGCAACGATCCCAAGCTTAGCGATTCACCTGGATCGTGAAGTGAATCAGAACCGTAATATTAATCCGCAATTGCATTTACCGCCGATTCTGGCTCAAGTCGATGATGGCGATAGCCTGGATTTTCGAGCTTTATTGGAACAGCAATGTCGGCAACAGTATCCAGACATCAATATTGGTCGGGTGCTGGATTATGAAATGTGTTTTTATGACACCCAAAAAGCCGCAGTGATTGGTTTATCTGCTGATTTTATCAGTAGTGCCAGACTGGATAATTTGCTGAGCTGTTATATCGGTTTGCAGGCCTTGCTGGCTGCCGATAAAACACGACCTGCCTTACTGGTGTGCAATGACCATGAAGAAGTGGGCAGTCAATCTGTTTCCGGTGCGCAAGGCACATTTTTGCAGTCGGTATTACAACGTCTTGCTATGAACAATGAAGCCTATCAACGCATGGTGGAACAATCGATGATGATATCGGCTGACAACGCCCATGCGATACACCCGAATTACGCCGACAGACATGATGCTGAACACGGTCCCTTATTAAACAAAGGACCGGTCATTAAGACCAATGCTAATCAGCGCTATGCCACCAGCAGTCAAACCAGCGCCATATTCAGGCAATTATGCCAGCAGAATAATGTGCCTGTGCAGGATTTTGTGGTCAGAACAGATATGGCCTGTGGCAGCACGATTGGCCCCATTACTTCTTCACATATTGGCGTTAAAACAATCGATATTGGCTTACCCACATTTGCCATGCATTCGATACGTGAATTAGCAGGTAGTCAGGACGCGGTGATGCTCTGTAAAGTGCTGACCGCCTACTTTAATCAAAAATAATCTAGGAGTTTTTATTCTATGGCTGAAACAGTAGACGAATTAACCGTTGAATATCATGAAGGCGAGACCATGACGGTTAAAGAGTTAGATAAAGTCATCTTAACCAAAGGTGCGTGGGCAACGGTAATGTTCCGTTATCAGGATTTAGATCGCAAAACAGGCGAATTTGGTCCGGATAAATACACCATTCGTCGATACCAGAAGCGTAATGGCGAGTATAGCCAACGCTCGAAATTTAATATTTCCAGCCGTGATCAAGCATCGCAGATTATCAACGCATTAACTAAATGGACCGATGAATAAGAGTTTAATTACCCATCTGGTGGCTGCCACCTTTGTGGCCACCGGTTTATTTGTTGATTCTCAAGCCTCAAAGGCCATTTTGGCCACAGGTTTGTTTGCTTTGGCTGGCAGTCTGACTAACTGGATTGCCATTCATATGCTATTCGAAAAAGTGCCAGGGCTATATGGTTCAGGCGTGATTGTTGATCGCTTTGAAGAGTTTAAAGCGGGCATCCATAAGCTGGTGATGCAGCAATTTTTCAGTAAAGACAATGTCGATCGGTTTCTCGCTGAATTAGTGGCAGATAATTCTCAACATCCGCTGGACTTCTCCGATGTGATTGAAAATACCGACTTAGCGCCCGTCTACGATAGCCTTGTCGCTACAATTATGGAGTCGTCTTTTGGCAGTATGTTATCGATGTTTGGTGGTAAGTCTGCTTTAGAGCCGCTACGTGAACCTTTTATTAAAAAGATGACGCGCTCGCTGGATGATATTGCCCATAGCGATTCTTTTCAGCAAAGTGTCCGATCTAAGTTAAACAGTCATGCAGTGTTTGATGATATTCATCTACAAATTGAGCATATTGTGGAATCACGACTGGAAGAACTGACACCACAAATGGTGAAAAACATTGTTCAGGACATGATTCGTACCCATTTAGGCTGGTTAGTTGTCTGGGGTGGGGTATTTGGTGGTTTGATTGGTTTTATTACCAGCTTCTTACCAGTATAGATGAGTGTTATTTGTCCGCTGTGCCAGCATCAGGCCAGTGAGTTTTATCAGTTCAAAAGACGTTTATATCATCAATGTCAGTTTTGTTATGGCATTTTCATGGATCCGGCTTTATGGCCGGATCGTGAAGCAGAACAACGGCGTTATCTGGAACATTTGAATGATGTGGAAGACAGCCGCTTTCAGCGATTTGTTGCCCCGATTACCCAACTCGTTCAGCAATTGTTTCAATCTCACCAACAGGGGTTGGATTTCGGTGCCGGTCATGCCCCGGTCATTACTCATGTACTGCAGCAAGCAGGTTTTGCTATTGCCGCGTATGACCCTTTATTTTTTAATGATGACGCACTTTTAGAGCAGCGATATGACTATATTTGCAGTTGCGAAGTCATCGAACATTTTCATCATCCAGACCAAAGTTTTGCTCAGTTAAGAAATCTGTTGAAACCAGGCGGTCGACTGTTTTGTATGACAGAAATCTACCATGAAGGTATCGATTTTCATCGCTGGAATTATAAAAACGACCCGACACATGTCTTCATGTATCATCGTAATACTGTCAGCTATATTGCTGATAAATATGGATTTAAGAAAGCAATGATTGAAGGTCGCTTAATACATTTCCAAGCTAATAGCTCGCTATAAATTGTTGGCGGATAGCCTGCTGATGTTGGGCGGGTAACACCAGGGTAACGACGACTTTATCAGTAAAATTCTGCTCAATGATTTCCCCGCGTAGCTGTTTGAGTTGATATTCCAGCAACTGAAGTTGGGAGTAATCAATCTCTAATGTCATTTGTGCCATTTCTACCCATTTAACGATATTTGCTTCGGCAATCGCTTGTTTTGCGGCTGCACCATAAGCACGGGTAAGACCGCCGGTACCGAGTTTGATGCCACCAAAATAACGGATCACACCAATCACGGTATTAATCAGATCCTGTCCTTCTAACGGCGCCAGTATCGGACGACCTGCGGTGCCGGAGGGTTCACCTGCATCATGAAAACGTTCGGTCAAAAAACCTTCTGGTTGGCGAATACGCCAGGCAAAAGCGAGATGATTAGCTTGTGGGTGTTGTCGGGCCAGCTGGCCTAATTTACGAAGAGCGTCATCTTCACTTTGGCAGGGCATGATAACGCCAATAAATCGGGATTTTTTTATTTCATATTCCACTTCCGTGGTGGTTTCTACAGTGTAAAATTCTGTGGCCATGAACACTCGGCTATAGGAAAAAATAAGCCAACAATTTACCATATTGTGCCTACCAACATTTTGTCGGGGCTATAAGGCAACTTGCTGAGCCTAGTTTATGGCTTAGCGTCAGTCTGATTGAAGAGGATGATCTCATTCTATCGCCGCATAACAGCTTAGCGACAAGGTGTTGAATAAAAAATTATGAAATTACGGAGCAAACCACATTGTCAGATAGTGCATTTATCGTAGGCCAGCGCTGGGTCAGTAACAGTGAAGCAGAGCTGGGTCTGGGTATTATTCAGGAAAGCAGCGGACGTCGTATTGAAGTATTTTTTCCTGCCGCAGCAGAAAGTCGTTTCTATGCTGCCGATAATGCGCCATTGAGTCGGGTTATCTATTCTGAAGGTGACAAGGTCAGCACCCGTGAAGACGTGAGTTTTGTGATTAGTGCCGTGCAGCCCTTTAATGGCTGTTATATCTATCAAGGTGATACAGATGCGGGTGAACCTATCAGTATCCACGAAATGGATCTGGATAGCCGTGTGCACTTTAATCAACCGCAGGACCGCTTTTTTGCCGGCCAGGTTGATAAAAACAGTCAGTTTGAATTACGTGCTAAAACACTTAATTATCAACATGAACTGGTGAAGTCACCTGTTTATGGTTTACTGGGGGGACGCGTTCAGCTTTTACCTCATCAACTTTATATCGCCCAGCAAGTGGCTCAGCGTTTTGCTCCACGGGTGTTATTAGCCGATGAAGTGGGCTTAGGTAAAACCATCGAAGCGGGTTTGATTCTGCATAAACAAGTGTTATCAGGTCAGGTCAGACGCGCGCTTATTGTGGTGCCTGATGCCTTATTGCATCAATGGCTGGTTGAAATGCTACGCCGCTTTAATCTGACATTCACATTGATTGATCACGAGCGCCATGAAGCACTACAAGAGCTGGATGAAGGTAATCCTTTTGACAGTGCACAATTTGTTCTGTGTGGTTTGAACGATTTATTAGCCAATCCACAAATGCAAGTGGATATGCTGGCAGCACAATGGGATATGTTAATTGTTGATGAAGCCCATCATCTGGAGTGGTCACCTGAACAGTCAAGTGAAGGTTATCAACTAATAGAAACACTGGCAGCACAAATTCCTGCATTACTATTGCTAACTGCTACACCGGAACAATTAGGTATCGAAAGCCATTTTGCGCGGCTGCGTCTATTAGATTCGGATAAGTTTTATGATTTTGATGCGTTTGTAAAACAGGAAGCCGCATATCAACCGGTCAGTGAATTAATTGAACAGCTTGATGCCGCTGAAAGCTGGGCAAAATTATCAGCCGCACAGCAGTCACAGCTTAAGGAACTCATTGATGAAGTTTTATTTGAGCAATTGAGCTCTGAAGAACAGTTCACAGCTGCTAAAGTCGAAGCGATTCAGCAATTGCTCGACAGACATGGCACTGGTCGAGTGTTGTATCGCAATACGCGTGATGTGGTGAAAGGGTTCCCTAACCGTATTCTTCATCAGTATGAATTGTCACTTCCGGAAGCGTTGGTCGGTGAAGATGTGAGCCATATTATTTTGCCAGAGCAGCATTTTACTGAGGCTGACTGGTTAAAAAATGATAGCCGTGTGAGCTGGCTGGTCGATTTCTTAAAAGCGCACCGTGATGACAAGATTTTGATTATCTGTGCCCAGGCCGACACAGCTCAGCAGCTCGAAAACTACCTGAATATTAATCAAGGCATCCGTTCAGCTGTATTCCACGAAGGTTTAAGCCTGGTGAACCGAGACCGGGCGGCGGCCTATTTTGCTGATGACGAAGAAGGGGCACAATGCCTTGTTTGTTCTGAAATTGGCAGTGAAGGGCGTAACTTCCAGTTCTCGCATCATCTGGTGTTATTTGATTTACCAGTAAATCCGGACTTGCTTGAGCAGCGGATCGGCCGTTTAGATCGTATCGGTCAGCATCATGATGTGCATATTCATGTGCCTTACTATGCGGGTACAGCTCAGTCTGTATTATTGCATTGGTATCACGACGGTATGAATGCGTTTGAACAGGTTTTGGCAGCAGGGCAACGTATTGCTGGAGAAACCAAACAACAGTTGCAGGCCGCAATGGCAGAACCTGGAAACAACAAAGCATTAGACAGTTTAATAAAACAAACACAAAAAGTGACCGAGCAAACCCTGGCTGAGTTACAGTCGGGTCGTCACCGTTTACTGGAACGCCATTCTTATAATGAATCTCATGCCGAATATGTGGTCGGCGAAGTCGAGTCGCTGTCACGTTCACTTGAATTGGCGGGCTTTATGGATGATGTGTTTGATGCCTTTGGTGTGGATCAACAGCCGCACAGTACCGATAGCATTATTGTCGAGCCTGGCACTCATATGCAGACACAGTTCCCTGAGTTACCTGATGAAGGCTTAACGGCTACTTATCAGCGCCATAAAGCTTTAGGGCGTGAAGATATGACATTCCTGACCTGGGAACATCCTATGGTACTGGGCGCTATCGATATGGTGTTAAATAGTGAGCTTGGTAACAGTGCTTTCTGCACACTGGCAACAGATGAAGTGAAAGCCGGTAGTCTGTTGCTTGAAGCGATATTTGTTATGCGCACTGTGTCTGAACGTGACTTACAGATTCAGCGTTTTATTTCTGCAAGCCATATCAGACTGGTAGTTGATGAGCGTGGCAGACAATATCAAACCCTGTTTGAAGAGCAGGATTTTAATAAAATGGCAGGGCGTATTCCGCGCGCCACCGCACAAGAACTGATTCGTCATGCCCGTGGTCCAGTGGAAAACTTGCTGGAGCAAGCCAAAAAAGCGGTTGTTGATATGGAAAAAACGCTTAAACAAGAAGCGCTGGACAATATGAACAATGAATTGGAACAAGAGTATCAACGGCTCAGCGCACTAGCGAAGGTCAATCCAAATATCCGACCACAAGAACTGGATTACTTGAAGCAACGTCAAGATAAGTTGAATAGCGGTATCCAGTCGGCTTCATTATCACTGGATGCCATCAGGGTTGCTATAGTGACAGAACCGAATAACTAAAGAGACTGATCCCAGGATGGTCAAGCTGAAAAAATTTTTATTACCGGTATTAATTCTTGGCCTGACCATTCTGATTGTCGTGGTGCTTGTTGCGACGAAACCAAAAGCCACGCCAAAGGATGCACAGCAAAAAGCCTGGTTGGTGAATTCGGTAGCAGCGCAGATCACCACGGTAAGTCCTCAAGTCACCGTATATGGACGTATTGAAACGCCTCGCGATGCCACGCTAAAAGCGGCTGTCGAAGCTGATGTCGAGCAAGTTCTGGTGTTAGAAGGTGAAACCGTAACTCAGGGAGAGTTGCTGCTGCAATTGGATAAAACAGATGTTGAACTAGTAAAACAGCAACGTCAGGCCGATGTCGATGAAATTACCGCTTCAATTGCCAATGAAAATGTCCGCTATCAACGTGATCTCGCATTACTAGAGAATCAAAAACAACTTGTTAATCTCGCCGATAAAGCGGTGCAACGTGCGAAAAAACTCGAACAAAATAAATTAACCTCACAAGCGGCTTTGGATGAATCTTCGGCCGCTTACCAGCAACAAGAGCTGGCGCTGAAGCAGTTACAAAATGATATTGCTGAGCACCCTTCACGAATCGCCCAGCTAGAAGCATCAAAAAAACGGGCAGAAGCCTTGCTGAAGCAGAGTGAAGTCAATCTGGAACGAACAGATATCAGAGCGCCGTTCCCGAGTCGGGTGGCGAAACTAAATGTTGCAGTGGGTGATCGGGTCAGACCTGGCGATAGTCTGATTAATCTCTACGACCTCAACAACCTGGAAGTGCGGGCGCAGATTCCTGGCCGTTACAGTCAACAAATCCGACAAATGATGCAGCGCCATCAGCTTATTCAGGCGACGGCGATGATTGATGATGAACGAGTTAAGCTTGAATTAAAACGGCTTTCAGGTGAAGTCAGGCTTGATAGTGGTGGCATCGACGGCTTGTTTCGCTTGGTGAATCACTCAAATAACTTACCGCTCGGTACCTTTGTTGAACTGCAATTACAGCTATCAGAACAACACAATGTGATCGAGCTGCCATTCAGTGCTTTATATGGTTTGGACCGTGTCTATCTGATTGAAGATGGCCACTTAAAAGCCGTGACCATTGAACGCGTAGGGGAAGTCGTCGGCAAAGATAATCAACATCGTTTATTAATCCGAAGTGACGAGATTGCTAGCGGTGATTTAATTGTCACTACTCAGCTTCCGAATGCCATCACCGGTTTAGCGGTTGAGACCAAGTTGTGAGTTCGACCACCCATCGCGCAGATATCATTGGTATTTTTGCTCAACATAAGGTTGCAGCAAACCTGTTGATGCTGATGATGCTGATCGGTGGTTTTGTGTCATTAAGCAAACTCAATACCCAGTTTTTTCCAAACTTCGCCTTGGATGTGATTACTGTCAATGTGGTCTGGCGCGGTGCCAGTGCAGAAGATGTGGAAGACTCGTTAACCAGTCGTATTGAGCAAGAGCTTCGTACCATCGATTATGTCGACAAAATGACATCGACCTCATCTTATGGTTCGTCTCTGGTGACATTGGAGTTTGATGAAGGCACTGAGATGGGGCCGGCACTTGATCAGGTGAAAGACCATGTAGCAAGGCTCAGAAACCTGCCTAAAGATGCTGAAACACCCGAAATCAGCATTGCTACACACTATGATAATGTTGCCCGATTATTGGTCACTACCGATGGTCATTTAGACGAACTCCGTGGCTTAGTACATCAAATTGAACACGAACTGCTGGATGCCGGTATTTCACGAGTCACTATCACCGGATTACCGGATGAAGAAATGGCGATTAAAGTCAGTACCTCGACACTGGAGTCTTTGGGTTTAAGTTTTGGTGATGTCAGTCAACGTGTCGCTGACCAGAGTCAGGATTTACCGGCGGGCGAGATTGGCAATGGTGAAACGACCCGGCAAATTCGTAGTCTTGACCAACGCCGTGATGCCGATGCCTTCGGCAATATCTCTTTAAAAAGTGATTATCAGGGACGTCGTCTACTGCTTGACGATGTGGCTGATGTGGAACGCCGCGCCATGCGTGATCAGGTAAAAGTGTTTTATCACGGACAACCCGCCGTTGAAATTGCATTGCAACGAACAGAAAATGCCGACGCCCTTGAATCCGCGAGGATTATGGAAAACTGGCTGGAACAGGCTAAACCCAGCTTACCCAAAGGTGTAGATATCCGCGTTTATGATGCCAGTTGGTCACTGATACAGGAACGCATCAATTTGCTGCTCAGTAATGGCCTCAGTGGCTTATTACTAGTATTGGCTATCCTATTTTTATTCTTACACGGCAGAGTGGCTTTTTGGGTAGCCGTGGGTATTCCGGTTTCTTTTATGGCTGCATTGACCGTGCTGTATATATTGGGCGGTAGCATTAATATGATCAGCCTGTTTGCCTTGATCATGGCGCTGGGGATTATTGTTGATGATGCCATTGTGGTGGGCGAAGATGCGTTATCTCACTATCAGAGTGGAGAACGATCATTATTAGCCGCTGAAGGCGGGGCAAGGCGAATGCTGGCGCCAGTGATTTCTTCTTCTTTAACCACCATTGCAGCCTTTTTACCGCTGATGCTTATCAGTGGTGTGATTGGCAATATCTTATTCGATATTCCCTTTGTGGTGATTTGTGTAATTATTGCGTCGCTTGTAGAAAGCTTTCTTATACTTCCCGGCCACTTACGTCATACTTTTCATACAATGCATCATGTTGATCCAGGTCGTTTAAGACGCTGGTTAGATGAAAAGTTCGAGCATTTTCGTGAGCAGTTTTTCAGACCGTTAGTGACTATGGCTGTGAAAAACAGTGCGGTGACAATCAGTCTCACACTGGCTTTATTGATCATTTCAATCAGCTTGCTGGCCAGTGGCCGAATCCTGTTTAACTTCTTCCCATCGCCGGAAGGCACTACCATTACCGCGAATGCCCGATTTGTCGCTGGCACACCGAAGCAGGATGTTGAGCAGTTTTTGCAACATATCAATCTGGCACTGGATGAAGCTGAAGCGGATTATGATCAAAACATTGTCAAAATGGCGGTTACGCGGCTTGGCAGTGCTTCATCCGCAAATTCAAACATTAGTAGCGGTCAAGCAGATGAGCGTTTCGGTTCAGTTCAGCTGGAAATGATCTCGCCTGACCAACGTGATATCAGAAACAAAGATTTTATTAATGACTGGCGTGAACATATCAGCTTACCGCCGGGGATTGAAACATTCACCATCAGTGAAGCACGGGGTGGACCGCCTGGAAGCGATATTGATATTCGTCTTAGCGGTGCTGCAGCGCAGCAATTAAAAAAAGCCGCGCATGAAGTCGCCGAGCGATTAAAAAATTACACCGGTGTCAGTGCCATTGAAGATGATATGCCTTATGGTCAGGAACAGCTTATTTATCGGATCAAAGGCCAGGGTGAAGTACTGGGGTTAACTGTTGAAAATGTGGGGCGTCAGTTACGGGCTGCGTTTGACGGGCAATTAGTTCAGATTTTTCAGGATGGCGATGATGAGGTTGAAGTACGTGTCATGCTACCTGATGCTGAGCGTAACACCCTGGCAACATTAGAGAACTTTATGTTGCGTCTGCCCAATGGAGGCAGTGCACCATTATCCAGCGTAGTCGAGTTTGATTCGCGTCGGGGTTTTGATGTGCTCAGACATACCGACAGCCAGTTAGCGATACATGTCACCGCAACAGTAGACTCTGTAGTGAATAATAATAATGTCATTTTAGACGATATGAAAAAGGCTTTTTTACCTGAAATATCCTCTAAATACGGCGTGAAAATTGGTTATGAAGGTAGAGCAGAAGAGCAGGCTGATACCATGTCAGATATGGCACAAGGTACATTGCTGGCCTTTATTATGATTTATCTGGTGCTGGCTTGGGTGTTTTCATCCTATGGCTGGCCACTGGTGGTAATGGCAGCGATTCCATTTGGCTTGATTGGTGCCTTAATTGGTCATTGGTTACTGGGAATTGATCTGACCATTTTGTCTTTGTTTGGTATTTTTGGTTTATCAGGCATTGTTGTGAATGATTCCATCATTCTGGTGACGTTTTTCAAACAACTCACCGAGTCCGGAATGCCGACACAGCAAGCAATTATTGAAGCCTCAACACAACGTCTTCGCGCGGTGTTGTTGACCTCACTGACGACGATCGCCGGGCTCACACCTTTACTATTTGAAACATCATTACAGGCACAGTTTTTAATCCCCATGGCGGTTTCCATGTCATTTGGCCTGATGTTTTCAACAGTTTTAGTCTTATTGGTGATACCTGCGATGCTGGCCGTTTACGAACGAGTTGCTGATAAATTTCTGCCTAAACGAACAGACTCAGTGACAATTTGATACTGTGTTAAGTCAGATTTAACAATCACTGTGCATGCTGTTGTTGTTTGGATAGATCAGCATTTATTTAAGGATTTTTCATGCGACGTTATACCTCATATGTTATAGCTGCCTTGATAGGCACATTGAGTCCTGTGGTGAGTTTTGCAGAAGATAGCGAGGCGGTCAGCAGCGTGCCTTATGCAGCTAACCTGGATTTAGCTTCACTAACGGATAAGGTATATCAGCGATTACCGGGATTATTAGCTGAAGATAAATACCGCCAATTACTGCAGGCGAATGATACATACAGTCAGGCCCTGTTTGCCGAGCCGGTGACTGGGAATCTGAGCCTATTCAGTGATGAAGTGGGAACCGGACACGGTTTTCAAGAATGGGAAGGCGGTGTTGATTTACCGTTATGGTTGCCAGGACAAAAACAACAGCAACAGGCCTTGTCAGACAAAATAGCAGCCGAACTGCCTGCTTATCAGCAAGCATTGAAACTGGAAGCTTCAGGTGAAGTGAGACAACAAATCTGGCAGGTGAAACTGGCCGAAGCCCAACTTGAACAAACTAAACTGACCTGGGAAAACGCGAAAAAGTTACAAAATGATGTTGAGTCACGGGTAAAAGCCGGGGATTTAGCCTCAACTGAACGCTTACTGGCAAGCAGTAACACGCTTGAAGCGCATAGCAAAATGGTGAATGCACAGTCGCAGCTTCAACAGCGGCTGAAAATTTATCAACTGATTACCGGTGAGAACGCCTTGCCGCAGCAGGTGGAAGAAGCCGTTAGCAACACCACTGAGGACTTACAGCAACATCCGCAGTTGCAGTTACAGGATCAGTTGATAGCCAGACTACAGGCACAAATGGGGCTGGCACAATATGACGGTGCAGTAAATCCCAGCCTGTCTGTAGGCGTAAGACGAGAACGGGGGGATAGGGCAGAAGACTATACCAACAGTATGGGCATCGGATTCAGCATGGCGCTGGATGATAAGGCATACAAACAACCTGCCATCGCTCAGGCCTCAGCCGAATTAGCTGATGCTCAGGTTGCACGTCAATCATTATGGCGTCAGCTAAAAACACGACAAGTCGCCCTTGTGGAAGAATTAAACAGTAGTCGACAGCAGCTGGACTTGATCACGGAACAAAATAAAACCACCCAGCAGTATTACCAATTACAAAAACGTGCCTTTGATTTAGGTGAAATTAATCTTATTGATTTATTGCGCAGTCAGGCGCTGGCGAATGACAATGAGAGTAGAAAGCGCCTGTTGGAAGTTCAAATAAAGCAACAGATTTCTGAATTAAATCAATCATATGGGATGATTTTGTCTAATAATTAATAAAACCCTCTAAGCTTAATTTTTCGTTAAGCTTTCTTTTTTAATCTAGCTTCCATACCACCTCCCGAGGGGAATTTTATGGAAGCTAGATCATTTGCACAGTCTGTCACTAAAAGTCGCTCTCAACGCGTAGTTGAGCGACAAATTATTCAGCCTGTTTTTCCACTCACGCTGGCAAAAGCGAATGAGCCGGGACGAATGGACGCTGAACAATTTATTTATCAGCGCTTTGAAAAGCAACACGGTGCAGAGATCAGCCATTTTCTGCCGTTTATCTTGTCTGCCAGGACAGGCGGTTTAGTTTCAGCAGCACTTGGTTTCCAGCCAGCCAGTTATTCATCACATCTTTTTCTTGAATATTATCTTGATAATGATATTCAAACCACGCTCAGTATTCTCACCCAAACAGTCGTTCAACGTGACGCGATTGTGGAAATAGGCAATCTGGCCTCTGGCCGACAACGTGCGACTCAAACGCTTTTTTTACTCCTTGCTGAGTTGTTCTATCAAGCCGGTTATGAATGGGTTGTGTTTACGGCTAATTCAGCCGTTTCACAGTGGTTGGCGAAATTAGATATTGAGACTATTGCCATCCGTGTTGCAGATCCGACCAGGTTGCCAGATAAAGGGGCAAGCTGGGGTAGTTATTACGATGATAAGCCAGTGGTAGTGGCCGGTGATATCCGTCAAACCATGGCAAAACTTAACGACAATCCGCTTATGTTGTATTTGCGTCAAAGCTATCAGCATCAATTGAATGAATTTGTCGCGAGTTTCAGTCATGACTGAGTTAGTCGAACGTTTACGTCGGATTGCGACACAACAGCCGAACGCACTGGCCTTGCAGGACCCACATCGTCAGCTGACCTGGCGTCAGATGATAGACGAAGTGGATAGACTAACTGAACTGCTTTTACCTTACGCACAGAATGTCGTCGCCTTGTATGCCGACAACAGTGTCGACTGGGCGTGTATTGATCTGGCCTGTTATGAAGCCGGTGTCATCAGTCTGCCTATTCCAGCCTTTTTTTCAGCCGAACAACAACATCATGCCATCAGTGAAAGTGGCGCATTAGCGTTAATCGAATCGAAAGGCACCACATTATTTCAATCACTCAAGCTGTTTGACCAGTTGCATCTGTCGTTAACGGACAATCTTATTTTGTTTCCATTAGCCAAGAAAGGTCATAGTCAAATTCCAGAGAAAACCCAAAAAATTACCTTTACATCGGGTTCTACTGGTCAGCCTAAAGGGGTGTGTTTGAGCACAGATAATCAATTAGCTGTGGCTGATGCGATTATCCAACGTACAGAATTACAAGCTATCAAACACCTGTGTGTATTACCGCTGACCACCTTATTGGAAAATCTAGCCGGCATTTACGCGCCATTGCTTAGCAGTGGATCGGTCACCTTATTACCAGCAGCAGAGCTTGGCTTCAATGGTGGACGAGGTTTTGATGTTCAGCAATTTTTACAAACGCTGAGCAAACAACAGCCAGAAAGTGTGGTGTTATTACCCGAGTTATTACTAACCCTGGTGTCAGCCGCTGAAACAGGCTGGTCAGTACCTGACAGTTTGAAATTTATTGCGGTGGGTGGCAGTCGCGTATCAGCAGACTTATTACGTAAAGCTGATGATTTAGGCTTACCGGTTTTTGAGGGTTATGGCCTATCTGAATGTAGCTCGGTGGTCAGTCTGAATAGTCCCAAACAACGTCAAATAGGCAGTGTTGGTCAGTGCCTTGATCATGTAAAAGTCAGTATTGAGTCAGGCGAAATCATCGTTCGTGGTAACTGTTTTTTAGGTTATATCAATCACCCTGATAGCTGGTATCCAGAGCAGATAGATACTGGTGATTTAGGGTTTATTGATGAGAACCGCTATTTGCACATTAATGGTCGCCGTAAAAACCTGTTAATCAGCAGCTTTGGCAGAAATATCAATCCGGAGTGGGTGGAAAGCGAGTTATTGGCTAATCCTATTCTGGCGTATTGCACGGTGATTGGAGATGCAAAATCACATTGCAGTGTCTTAGTTCAGCCTCGTTTTGACACTATCACCGACGCCATGATTGACCAATGGATAGCCCTAGTCAACAAACGTCTGCCAGATTACGCACAACTGGCAGACTGGCAGCGCTTTGAATGGCCACTCAGTGTGGAAAACGGCACGTTGACGGCAAATGGTCGCCCTGTCAGACAACAAATATTAGAGAGCTACCATCATCAAATAAATGCTTTATACAAGGAGCAGGCATAAATGCTTTTTTTCGACAGATTACAAACAGAAACAGCAGCAGCACGTGAGCAATTATTCAGTGCACCGATCATTGCTAAAGCGATGACAGGCGATATCACTACCGAGCTTTATATTAACTTTCTGACTCAGGCCTATCATCACGTTAAACATACCGTCCCATTACTGATGAGTGTCGGTGGCGCTTTGCCGGAACAGAAGGAATGGCTACGTAATGCCGTGGCAGAATATATCGAAGAAGAATTAGGTCATCAGGAGTGGATACTGAACGATATCGCGGCCTGTGGTGCTGATAAAGAAGTAGTCAGACACAGTCAGCCAAATCTGCAGACAGAAATGATGGTCGCCTATGCTTATGACATGGTACATCGCATCAATCCCTTAGGTTTTTTTGGCATGGTACATGTGTTGGAAGGCACTAGTATCACCACAGCGGATAAAGCCGCAGAAAGTATTCAAAATGCACTAGGTTTACCGACTAAAGCCTTTAGTTATCTACGGTCACATGGGGCGCTGGATCAGGACCATGTCAAATTCTTCGAAGGGCTGATGAATCAAATCACCGATCCTGCCGAACAAGATCTCATTATTCACAGTGCCAAACGCTTTTATTATCTCTACGGCAACATCTTCCGTAGCCTGACTGAAGAGAAGATGCCATGCACAGTCTGAGAGATGTCACCATTCTGATTACCGGTGCCGCCGGTGGTATCGGGCAAAAGTTAGCTAAGGCATTACACGAGCAGGGGGCTAAGCTGATATTGACGGATGTCAATGCAGACAAGTTAACTGAGCTGAACGTCAGCTTAGGCGAAAAGCATTACGATTTTGTAGCTGACGTTAGCAAGACAACGCAGCGCCAGTCACTGGTGGATTATTGTGAAAATCTGCCTTATCCGGTGCAAATGATCATTAATCTGGCGGGTATCAACCGTTTTGCTGCCATCACCGCTCATTCAGATAATGATATTGAACGGATGTTAACAATTAATCTGAGTTCACAGATTGCACTGACACGCGATTTTATTCCTTTACTGGAAAAAAATGCGCCATCAACCATCGTCAATGTTGGCTCTATTCTGGGAAGTATCGGCATGCCCGGTTATAGCGTCTATTGTGCTACCAAGTTTGGCTTACGGGGTTTTAGTGAAGCCCTGCATCGTGAACTAGCTGGCAGCGGGGTGGACGTGCGTTACTTTGCACCTCGCGCCACTAAAACAGCGCTTAATAACGACAATGTCAATGATATGAACAAAGCATTAGGCAGTACGATGGACAGCCCTGAGCAAGTAGCGAATGCCATTGTCGATTTTTTGCTGACAGATAAACGAAGACATTATTTTGGCTGGCCTGAAAAACTGTTTGTCAGAATCAACAGTATTCTGCCAGGCATAGTTGATAAATCAATTATTAAACAACTACCTATCATAAAACGTTATTTTTAATGGAGAAAATGATGAAAGCGTATATATTTTCGATGATTCTGGGGCTGGTGAGTCTACCTGTCAGTGCCGATGTGATGCAAAGCGTCGCTGATTTGCAGCATGACTGGGCTAAAGTGAATTACACCCTAACAGGTGATGCACAGGAAAAAGCCTTTGAAAGCCTGATTGAAAAAGCGAATAGTGTGGTGAAGCAATATCCAGATACGGCGGAATCACATATCTGGCGTGGCATTATTGAATCAAGTTATGCCGGTGCCAAGGGTGGTCTTGGCGCTTTATCTCTGGCGAAAGCCGCAAAAGCCGATTTAGAAGAAGCGATGAAAATAAATGATACCGCGTTGGACGGTTCGGCTTATACCAGCTTAGGTACCTTATATGCCAAAGTACCCGGCTGGCCTATTGGGTTTGGCGATGATGACAAAGCTGAAATGATGTTGAAAAAAGCCTTGACCATCAATCCAAATGGCATAGATAGTAATTACTTCTATGCACAGTATTTAATAGATAATAACCAGTATAAAGAAGCAGAAACTTATCTGTTAAAAGCACAACAAGCACCTGCCAGACCAACTAGACCCCTTGCAGATAAGGGAAGACAGCAAGAAATCGAAAAAGCCTTACAGCAGGTCAGATACAAACTAGGGAATGAACAACATGCAGGTATTACTCATTGAAGATGATGTTTCACTCGCAAAAGGCTTACAAACCAGCCTGAAAAGAGAAGGTTTTATCGTTAATCATTTGAGTGAAGGCAAGCAGGCCATAAACAGCATTGCTTCTTCTGAGCCGGATATTGTGGTATTGGATCTGGGCCTGCCAGATATGGACGGTAATGAAGTCCTGAAACAAATTCGACGGCGTAATGCCGAGTTGCCTGTGCTGATTCTTACAGCTCGTAACTCTATTCAGGATAAAGTCGCCGGGCTCGATAGTGGTGCGGATGATTATCTGGCCAAACCGTTTGAAATGGATGAGTTACTCGCGCGCCTGCGCGTGCTGGAACGTCGGCTCAGTAGCCTGAAACATGCTGATCTAACCGTAGGCAACGTGTCCATCGATACACGTGCCCAGCAAGTCAAAGTCGACGGCGAGAATGTCGATTTTTTCCGTCGTGAATACATGCTGTTAAAAATGTTGATGGAGAATGTCGGCCGAGTACAGACCCGCGATAGTCTGGAAAGTAAGCTTTACAGCTGGGGAGAAGAAATTGCCAGTAATGCGATTGAAGTCCACATTCATCATTTAAGAAAGAAACTACCGGAGAACTTCATCACAACGGTGCGTGGTGTGGGTTACACAATTAAAGCGCAATGAAGTCTATTCGCCTTTATTTATTACTGGCGTTATTAGCCACAATAACGCTGGTGAATTTTGTGTCGTTATTGCATGGTTATCAGTCGAGTATGCAAAAGGCACAAAATTTATTTGACTCTCGTTTAGAAAGTACCGCGATATTGATCGCCTCAGCTAACTCTCGTCAGGTGGGCCAGGAAACGGTAACCAATCAGCAAACACCTTACACCTTTTTTCAGATTATTGATGATAATGGTCAGTTGTTAACGCGTTCTGAGAATGCCCCAGATAAGGTGATGGGTGAACTGGATGAGGGTTTTCATATCATTAACTTTGGCAGCTATCGCTGGCGAAATTATGTTTATCGCGACACGGTTTTGCAGCGATGGGTCGTAGTGGCCGAGCGTATCGATATTCGCTATATGCTTGCTGAAGATGTAGTGATGGAATCCTTACTGCCGATTGTGATGGCAATACCTGTAGCCGCGTTAATTATCTGGTTTGCCGTCGGGATTGGTCTCAAACCACTTAATGCGTTTGCCAGCCAGTTGAGCGAGAGAAAAGCGGATGATCTCCGTCCGATTGAGCTTGACCGTGTGCCGAAAGAACTCACAACAGTAGTCAATAATACGAATAGTCTGTTATCACGTTTGGCTGAAGCCTTTGACCGTGAGCAACGTTTCTCAGCTGATGCGGCGCATGAGTTACGTACCCCCGTCAGCGTGCTCAAAGTACATTTACATAATTTACGTGCAAGACTGGGTAATGACGATGAAGACATTATCTTATTACGCGATGGTGTCGAACGTATGGGGCACCTTATCGAACAGATTCTGGCGCTGTACCGTACCTCGCCTGACCAGGCGGCAGTCAAGTTTGAAAGTGTAGATTTATTTAAATTAGTTCAATCACTTATCGCACGAAGTTATCATGCTTTTGAGTCTAAACAGCAAGAAATAGAAATGGATGGTGAGTCACACATCATCGAAGGTAATGTGTTTGCACTGGAAACCCTGATAAGCAATTTATTAAATAATGCGAATAAATACACACCGGAGAAAGGTCGTATTCATGTTGTGGTAAGGCGTCATGAAGAAGGGGTGTTACTGAGAGTCGAAGATTCTGGCCCAGGCATACCTGAAGAACAATATCAGCGTGTGTTTGAACGTTTTTATCGCCTGCATGGTGATCAGCATAATAGTGGTGTGATTGGCTGTGGACTAGGACTGACTATTGTTAAGCATATCGCTGATTTGCATCGTGCCAACATTCAATTGGGGACATCCGCTTGGGGCCATGGATTAAAGGTCGATGTCATATTTCCTCTGAGAGCAGTCAATTATGCGTAGAGTTGGGTTGTTTTTATTATTATCGTTTTTGGTGATGCCGGTGTTGGCTGGTCCCCCCGTGATTGAAATCGAAATTCGTGATCATCTTTTCTTTCCCGATGAAGTCAAAATCCCTGCCAATACCAAAGTTAAACTGTTGGTGAAAAATATGGATCCGACAGCGGAAGAATTTGAAAGTTATGAACTAAACCGTGAGAAGGTAATTGCCGGAAACAGTCAGGCGTTTATCTTTATTGGTCCACTGCCAGCCGGGGTGTATCCGTTTTTTGGTGAGTTTTTCCCTAAAACGGCACAAGGCAAAGTCATAGCGGAGTAGAAATAGTGTTACTTAATGCGGTAGTGATTGTTTTACGTGAGGTGCTGGAAGCCTCGTTGATTATCAGCGTGTTTTTGGCGCTTAGCCAGATTTTGAACCGAAGCTTAAAGTGGATGTTGCTCGCATTAGTTTTAGGGCTAATTAGTGGTTTTATCTACGCTGGCACCATCAGTACTGTCTCAATGGCCTTTGGTGGGATTGGACAGGAAATCGTCAATGCAACGATTAATATCCTCATCTTCATGGCTTTAGTTATTTTTGTCACTGCTGTACCGCATCAGAATGTGCAGCGTTGTCGTCGCCTAACCGTGATAGCTATTATGAGCACTGTTATTTTAGCGATTATGCGCGAAGGTTCAGAAGTCCTGTTATTTATCACTGGCTTTTTTGGCGTGCCGGATTTATTGGGGCCCGTATTAATGGGAGGAGCTGTGGGGGCTGGACTCGGTGTAAGTGTCGGTGTGTTTATTTATTATTTCATCGTAAACCTTATTCCCCGGCACGGTGTATGGGTTGGCTATTTATTATTGTTACTGGTGGCAGGAAGTTTAATGTCGCAGGCGGTTGAGTTTCTGATTCAGGCGGATCTGTTAACCTCATCAGAACCTATCTGGAATAGCTCTAATATCATTGATGAACACTCTGTTGCCGGGCAACTTCTGTTTGCTTTATTAGGCTATGAAGCCACGCCTCAAACAAGTCAGGTCATCGCCTATATTTGTAGTATGGCCGCTTTGTTTTGTGTGGCGATGTTCAGCTTTATAAAACGAGATCGAAATTAATGAAATACCGTGTAATAACCGTTACTGGCGCTTTATTAATCGCACCTATCCTGGCACAAGCGGATGGAACAGCAGTGGATAAGGTCTACCATCCGTATGTGCAGCCGCTGGAAAGGGAAGTGGAATGGCGTATGATTACTGCTGAAGGCGATAGTCTGCAAAAACTGAGTTACGGCCAATCTTTATCTGATCGTCTTTATGTTGAAGGTTATCTTACCGCCAGTGAAGAAAATGATAATTTTCGTTTGTATAGTTATGAACTCGAAGCCAAGTGGCAACTTACTGAGCAAGGAGAGTATGCCATTGACTGGGGACTAGTCACCGAACTTGAAAAATCCAATATCCGTGATCAGTGGGAAGCAGCAACAGCATTACTCATGGAAAAGGAGTGGGGCGATTGGGTCGGAGCAGCCAATCTTTGGCTTGAATACGAATGGGGTGATGATATTGAGGAAGAGTTCGAAACAGCCCTAAGTATGCAGGCGCGTTATCGACTGTCACCTAAGTTTGAGCCAGCGATTGAATATTATGCTGGTGATGAAACCCGCGCCATTGGCCCGGTTGCATTGGGGGATGTGCGCTTTTCTGCCGGTAAAAAACTGCACTGGGAAACCGGCGTATTATTCGGTGTGGGCAAACAATCTCCCGACGCCACCTTACGTTTTCTGACCGAGTTTGAATTTTAGACTGTGTAAAGTTTTGTTAACGCTTTAAGACTCTGTTAATAAGCCATCACTAATATGGTGCTATCTTTATGACGGTAGAGCCAAGTGATGCAAACAGGGACGATAATAAAAAAGCCAGTCACGATAGACAGCGAGCTGGCAAAGCCAATTTATTCGCCTCAACAGCGACATCTGAAAAAGACAGAGCAAACTTCGTATCTGTCGACATCACCTGCGTTTTTTCCTAAAACTGGCAAGCTGATTTGCCATCTGATACCCGTCTTACAAGTACTGGCTCTCGATATATTTTCTTTGGTCTTTATGCTTATTTCTCCAGTCTTTTGTTTAGGAAAACATGATGTTGACTAATCTGTTTCGCCCCTTATTGATCACTATTACACTCGGCTTATCCATCCCCGCTTATTCGCAAAGTTTGCAATTGGATAAAACCCAAATGGATAACCTTGGAGTGAGCTATCAAGCGGCGGTGTCTGTTTCAGAAACAAAAAGTCATCATTATCCCGCCAAAGTGTCTGTTCCTAATGCGAATCGGCATATTGTTCATACCAGTCAGGAAGGCGTGGTCACGCAAATGTTAGTGGCTGAAGGCGATATTGTTAAGGCAGGTCAAGTGTTGGCCACCGTTAATAGTCCGGCCTTGTTATCGTTGCAGACCCAGTATTTACAGGCTGAGGGGTTGCTCAATCAATTACTCACTGAAATGCAACGAGATAAGCAATTATTTAATGAAGGCATTATTGCCGAGCGCCGTTATCTTGATGCTAAAACCCGTTATCAACAGCAAAAAACCTTGGTTGATAGCCAAATAAAAACCTTGCAGTTAGCAGGAATGCCCTTAGATGCCATTAAAACATTAAAGCAACAACAAACCATGGACAGCCATTTACACGTCCGTGCGGTCAGTGAGGGTGTGGTCATGGCACAAAATGCCGTGATTGGCCAACGCGTGATGGCATCTGACGTGTTGTATGAGGTGGCTGATTTATCAACATTATGGCTTGAAATACATGTGCCACTGCTGGTCGCCAGTAACATTAATATTGGCTCAAAAGTGATGGTGTGCGACAGGGATATCTCAGCTGCTGTGATGACAGTAGGTAGGCAAGTTCATGATATTGATCAGGGGGTTTTAGTACGAGCTGAAACCTCTGAAAATACTAATTTGCTGACGCCCGGCGAATTTGTACAGGTTTGTTTTGTGAAAAATACGCAGTCGGTGCTTTATGAGATTCCCTACAAAGCCATATTACGTGTCGAAGGCATAACCCATATCTTTTATTTTGATGGTCAATCTATCAGCCTGCGACCAGTACATATCGTTTCTCAATCAGAGAATAATGTCACGGTATCAGATGCTTTTTTAAGCAGCGGATATGTGATTGATGAAGGCGTGTCATCACTGAAGTCTGCCTGGCAAGCAGCAGGAGAATAGACATGGGTGGTCTGATCCGTTTTTCATTGACGCAGCGTCTGATGATGCTGATTCTGGTCGTTGTGTTAATTGGTTTTGGCTGGAAAGCGTTTAACGATACACCTATCGATGCTTTTCCTGACGTCTCGACAACACAAGTAAAAATTATCCTCAAAGCACCGGGTATGACACCGGAAGAAGTGGAAAGCCGCATTACCGCTTTAGTCGAAGTTGAGATGTTGGGGATCCCCAAACAACGCATGTTACGTTCAGTCGTGAAGTACGGCCTGACAGATATTACCGTTGATTTTGAAGAGGGCACGGATATCTATTGGGCACGTCAGCAAGTGGCTGAACGTTTATCAGCCATTAAGGATACGTTACCGAGTGACATTCAAGGTGGTTTAGCACCATTAACAACACCGTTGGGCGAAATGTTTATGTTTACGGTGAACAGTCCTAAGCTTGATTTAATGCAGCGACGTGAATTACTGGACTGGGTTATCAGACCTGCCTTGCGAAGTGTTGAAGGTGTGGCTGACGTCAATTCATTAGGCGGTTATGTCAAAACCTTTGAAATTATCCCGGATTTAGCCAAACTGGCCGCATTAAATATCAGCCTTGCTGATATCCAACGGGCCTTGGAAAACAACAACCGTAATGATGGTGCTGGACGTATCGATGAAGGCGAAGAGGTATTACTGGTACGGGCACAGGGCAGTTTGCAAAACCTCGATGATATAAAACGTTTAGTCGTTAAGTCGGATGCAAATGAGCCTGTTTTACTCTCACAGGTCGCGGAATGCAGAATTGGTTCACTGACGCGTTATGGCGCAGTGAGTGCCAATGGACAGGGTGAAGCAGTTCAAGGATTGGTATTAGGTTTACGCGGTGCGAATGCCAAGAAAGTCGTCGCCGGTATCGAAAAGCGTCTCACCGAGTTACAACCCTCATTACCAGATGATGTGACGATCGATGTCTTTTACAACCGCGGTGAACTGGTAGCCGATGCCATTCATGGTGTGAATAAAGCATTGATTGAGGCCGTCGTATTGGTCTTGGTGTTTTTGCTGCTATTCCTTGGTGATATCCGGGCGGCTATCGTGGTGGCACTGGTATTACCGCTTTCTGCAATGATTACCTTTATCATGATGTGTCAGTTTGGTTTATCAGCCAACTTGATGAGTTTAGGTGGTTTAACCATTGCCATCGGTATGCTGGTTGATGCCGCCGTGGTTGTGGTTGAAAACATCGTCTCACAATTAGCAGATAAATCACGGGCAGCGGTGCTGCCAAGACTACATTTAATTTATCGTGCAGTAAAAAATGTCTCGGTGCCTGTAACCTCAGGCATCATTATTATCGTCATTGTGTTTCTGCCATTACTGACCCTACAGGGCCTGGAAGGCAAACTGTTTATTCCCGTGGCCTTGACTATTGTATTTGCATTGGCTGGTTCCTTAGTTTTATCACTGACCGTGATTCCGGTGCTGGCCTCTTTTTTATTGAAACACGTGTCTCATGATGAGCCGTTTTTACCCAGAGTATTAAAAAAGCTCTATGCGCCGGTATTAGCCTGGTCACTGGATCATACAAAAAGTGTGGTGATGATTGCGTTGTTATTACTCGCGTTTGCCGCTGTTTTATACACCCAAGTGGGTAAAGCCTTTATGCCCGTCATGGATGAGGGTGATTTAATTGTGCAATTAGAAAAACTGCCGTCAATTACCCTGGAACAATCCGTTGCTTTAGACAAGCGCGTGCAACAGGCATTATTAAAAAATGTGCCTGAAATCACCGGCGCAGTCGCCAGAACCGGTGCAGATGAACTCGGACTGGATCCGATGGGCCTAAATGAAACGGATATGTTTTTAATCCTCAAGCCTCGTGAGCAATGGCAGGTAGCAACAAAAGAAGATTTAAAGCTAAAAATAAGGCAGGTTCTGGAGCAGTTTCCGGGGTTGAATTATGGCTTTACGCAGCCTATTGAAATGCGCGTATCTGAGATGCTTACCGGTGTCAGAGGCGATCTGGCTATCAAAATATTTGGTGAAGATGGTGACACACTCAATGAGTTAGCTAAACGTGTTGTGCAAGTTGTGTCCAGTATTCGCGGTGCGGAAGATGTCATCACCAGTCAGAATGATGGTGCTCAATATTATCAAATTGATCTGAATGCGTTAACGCTTGGCCGTCTCGGCTTAAGTGTTGAAGACGTTCTGCCGCAATTACGAATGTTAATTCAGGGAAGTCAGGTTGGTACGATATATCAGGGTGCCAGACGCTATCCACTGGTGATTCAAGGCGAACGCAGTTTACAGAAAGTGGTGAGCTTATTTGCCCATGCGAGATTGAACGTAGCAGGTAACAGACAGGTACAGATCTCGGACCTGGCCACTTTAAAACGGGTCGAAGGACCGGTATCTATTCGCAGAGAGCAAGGACAGCGAATGTCGGTGGTGGTGGCAAATGTGGCCGATCGTGATTTAGTCAGTTTTGTAGAAGAAGCTCAGGCCGCTGTGGCAAAAGATATCGATTTACCGAGCGGCTATCAGTTTTCCTGGGGTGGTCAGTTTGAAAACCAGCAGCGAGCCGCAAAACGCTTAATGGTGGTCATTCCTGTGGCTTTATCTTTAATTTTCTTATTATTGTTTTCCACATTCCGTTCATTACGTCAGGCCACATTGGTGATGAGTAATGTGCCATTTGCCATGGTGGGCGGAATCACTGCACTTTGGCTGACGGGTGAATATTTATCTGTGCCAGCTTCTGTGGGGTTTATCGCTTTACTCGGTATTGCTGTATTAAATGGTGTGGTAATGGTGAGTTACTTTAATGAGCTGTTAGAAACAGGTATGGCAGTAGATGACGTGGTCAGAGAGGGCGCGATGCGCCGATTAAGACCAGTGATGATGACAGCGACGATTGCGGCCTTTGGTCTTGTGCCTTTACTGTTCGCAAGCGGGCCGGGCTCAGAAATTCAGCGGCCGCTAGCTATTGTGGTGATAGGCGGTTTAGTTAGCGCCACCTTATTAACCCTGGTGTTACTGCCACTCTTGTTCAGACGATTTGGAGTCGCAAAATGAAATGTCTATTAGCTCTTATCGTAAAACCCTCGTTAGAAGCAGCATTAAGCGACTGGTTATTACTTCATCCGCAGATTGATGGCTTTACCTCGCAACTGGCCTCCGGTCATGGTGCTGGTCATGCGATGAGTATTAGCGAACAGGTAGAGGGGCAACGCAAACAAATGATTTACTGGTTAGAACTTGATGATGTACGAGTAAAAACGGTTCTTGATGGTTTATCGTCGAGTTTTGCTGGCGCCGAGATACATTATTGGCAGTTACCTCTCACCGCCAGTGGCATTATTCGCTAGTGGCTTCTTCTGCTTGTTTTTGCATACGTTTTTCTAAGTCCTGCCACAAAGACAAACGTGAAGAACCTCCGACACGCTGGCCTTCCCCACGTGATTTTGCCAGCCATAAACCGGTACCATTGAAGCTATAAACCGGGGTTAGGTCATTACGCTGAGTGGCTGGTTTGATTTCGGTGATTAAATTATCCAGCACTAACGGTACAGAGCGTTTTGTTTTGAAGTAGGTCAGCACCATATGGGCTTGATTGAGTTCTTTCGCTTTAACATAAGTGATACGTAATTTATCTTCATCTACGCCTAATTCTTTTAGCGTGAAATATTTCGCGATCGAATAGTCTTCACAGTCACCACCACCAATTGACAGCATTTCCAGTGGCGTTGCCCAATAGTCTTTTTTGTTCCAGAGGTCGATATCGTCGATAAACAACACATTGGTATTAAAAAACTGATTCACCAGCTCCAGTTTTTCAGCTTCAGGTAAGTCCTTATTTTCTGCCACCAGTTTTTGCCAGTCTTCGACACGCTTGCGGGCAAATTTATTATATTGCGCCTCAATCTTGTCTAATACGCGTGAACTGATATTGAGGTCGGCGACAAGCGGCAACGACAATAACAAAAATGTCAGTATCACCAATAATGACAAGGGGCGTTTTAACAGCATGGATAGCTCAGACTTTAACGACTGATACCGTAAATGCCAGCTTGTTTAACCGTATTAAAATCTTCATCCGCCGTCACTGCCTCAGCCAGTACTTTAATATCCAGCAAACGTGAGACTTCATGCATAATTTCCAGAAAGTCTGGTTTACTGGCGTTGCCACGAATATTTTGGGTCAAATCACGTGCCAGTCTGATGTAGTCAAGATGCAAATGACGCAACTCATCGACCGCAATAATATCTGCAGAATAACGCTTTATCAGACTCTTAGCGCCCAATGACTTCACAAAACGACTGAAATTAGTGAAGGCTTTTAGATTTTTGGTAGCGGCATAGGCCGAAACAGAAAAAGTCAGTAGCTCAGCAGAAATAACTGACTGCTCGATGCGAGATTCCAACCACTTATGAAAACTGGCTGAATCGATAGAATCCATGGTCAGATTGATGCTGACAGGGCAGGTAATATGATCTTGTTCCATTTTGAGCAAGACTTTGTTCACAATGCAGCGATCAACAGATTCTGCCAGCCCGAACTCTTGTGCCATAGAGAAAAAAGTACCAACAGACAATGTCTTACCGGCTTTATCTTTAACAAAACTAAAGGCTTCCTGCATCACTTTGACAGGCTTGGGACCATCGTAATTATAGGCTTCGGCGGTGAAATAGATTTCGGGTGTATCACGGTTAATAGCGTGGGTGATAACCGCTTTCCATTCTTGTTCAGATAAGGAACTGATCGAGTCATCTTTAATGAAAAAGGCATTATGTCCAATAATACGGGCTTGTTCATAAGCTTCGATCAAAGCCGGCATTAAGCGTTCAAACTCGCTGGTGCGGTCAAACTTCACCAAACCAAAGTGAACCAGATCTTCCACTTCATAATGCTCAGCCAACTCTGTCAGTGCTTGTTGCAGGTTCTTAGCAAATGATTGAATAAGACTAATATCAGATTCATCATAAATAATCGCAAATTCAGCGCCATAGAGCCGGTAGGCATGGCCATTACCTGCCACCGCATTGTTCAATATACGAGCCATATCTTTCAATAGCGTATCTGCCAGCTGATTACCTTTTTGTTTGCTGATGGCGGCCAGATCAAGAAATTTGATATAGCTGACATAACCTGTATGTCCGCTGGATAGGCGCCGTTTAACATCGGCGGTAAACGTGGCCTGGTTTAGCAGTCGTGTCAGAGTGTCACGTTTAAGATTGTCATTGAGTGAATCCAGCCGTTGATTGAGGCGAGTAATGGTATCGCCAATCTTGACTGACATGCTGTTCATGGATTGAGCGACCTGGCGGACTTCTCGCGTCCAGGGTAAACGATCAATCGTGGTAAATTGACCGGAAGAAATTTCGTTAGCCTGTTTTTGTATTGCTTTAAGTGGTTGTAGCGTGAAGCGTAACACCAGCATTAATAAAGCAAAGGCACCGACAAAAATAATGGCTGAGTAAAGTAGGGTTTCTTTCGCTTGTTTATAGAGCTTCAAATAAGCATAAGCCGGGTTGCTGCTGACATACAATGTGCCGGAGATTGACCAGCCAGAGCTGATTTCAGATGAGGCCGTAGCGGATTTCATCGGCAACCAATTGATCAGCCATTGAGGTACACCTTCCATTTTGACCGGATTTTTTAAGCTGACCAGCGTTTTTCCATCAATGTCTTCCAAACGCATTTCTCGATAGTATCCCATATCAAAAATCGCGTTCATCATCGTTTGTAATATCGGATCATTTTCATCTTCCATATGTGGGCTAAGTGAAAGACCCAGCGATGTCGCGGTATCCTGCATATGTATTTCAGATTCAACTTCGAGATAGTCACGGATGCTGCCCATGCTGATCACAAAGCTTGCTGAAAAAACAATCAGAAAAAGTAAGCTGATTAGAATTAACAACTGCTTAGAAAGTGACATATTGATTTCCTTATTACGATGTTCAGGCCATTTAAGTAGTGCCTGATATATATCGGCTAACTTGATGGAATCTGATGAATTATCACCAAAACGCTAACAATACCCTGACCAACGCATCACAGCAAGCGCCGTCATCACGGGCGATAATACTTTTGTTTCAGTAGCTAGATTGCTACGATCTACGTTTCATTTATAGGCGATACAGATGTTATCAGTGTTAGTGCAGATGGGCCTGCTTATTGCCTGTGGTTTTGCCTGGAAACAGTGGGCACCAAGACATATCCCAGCCCTGGCGCATCGCCGTGCCTTAACAGATCTTGTGTTCTTTATTTTGCTGCCAGCTCTGGTGCTTGATGTGATTTGGGGGGCACCAATTGATGAGACCTCACTAAAAATTTCTCTCACAGCATTTTCTGGATTGCTGACAGCAGGCATCATCATGTGGTGTTTATTACGGTTTATCAAAACCACACCCGAACAGAAAGGTGCGCTGATGCTGGCTGCCATCTTTCCTAACGTGACTTATCTTGGTTTACCGGTCACTAACCAGGTATTGGGGTCATGGAGCAATGCCATTGTGCTGCAATATGACTTGTTTGCCTGCACACCGGCCTTAATGACCTTTGGCATTTTAATGGCTCATTATTATGGTGGTGCTGGCCAGCATAAAGTCCACCCATTAAAAGAACTGACTAGAGTGCCCCCCTTGTGGGCTGTGGTGATCGCACTCTTATTAAACGTGCTGCATGTGCCGCGTCCTGAACTGATTCATCACACATTAAGCACATTATCAGGCGGTGTGGTACCACTGATGTTGATTGCTTTAGGCATGAGCATTCGCTGGGACAGCTTGCGACTACGTTATCTGCCTTTGTTACTTCCTGTTGCTGTGATTACCTTGTTGCTAGTACCGATTGCTGTCTTTTTTACGGGCGGTTGGTTTGATCTACCTGCTGATATCGCGCTGGCCGTGGTGCTTTTGGCTGCGATGCCGACCATGGTGTTTGGCGTGGTGATCTGTGAACGTTACCAATTGGATAGTCCACTGTATGCCGCAGCAGTCACATTGACGACTTTGTTAAGTGTCGTCACTCTGCCTTTATGGTTTCATTATTTACCCGGCGTATAGTCGGACCAAATAAAACCGGCTGATTCAACCGCTGCAATCACATGTTGCATGGCTTTTTCAATCTGTTCAATGTCACCACGCAAGCTGAACTCAATCTGAGGTTCATCACCAAGTCTAGGTAAGCTCGACAATTTTAACTGTGGATACTGGGCGACAATTTCATTCATTGTGGGCAGTAAATCTGACTCACGACCTTTGGTAATGGTAATGATTCTTTCAGATTTCGGACGTAACCCCTGTAAGTGTGGGTAATGTGTATCTAAAATCCATTCCAACATGGGCCATGACATTTCCGGAAACCCCGGCATAAAGTGATGGTTATCCAAGCTAAAGCCAGGCACGCGATTGATACTATTGGGAATAATTCGGCTGCCTTCTGGTAAGTGGCCCATCAAAATACGATTAGGATAAGCCGCTTCACCATATTGAGATTCAATTTCCCTGACTGCATCTGGATGCGGAATAACATTCACGCCTTTCACTAAAGCAGCTGTCTGGCGGGTTCTATCATCCGGAGTAGCACCAATGCCACCAAAACTGAACACCAGATCAGGACTGCTCATTGAAAAGCGTAAGGCCCGTTCCAGTTGTTGCGGATCATCACCTACAATTAAGGTCCAGCTGAGTTCTAATTCACGCTTGGCCAGAACGGATTGTAAATGAGCGAAATGTTTATCCTGACGTTTGCCACTCAGTATTTCATCACCAATAATTAGCGCGCCGATATTCATTGTTCAGTTGTCTCTGGACGATTACGCATAAAATCAGCGGTTTGCACAAACGACGCCATGAGTTGCTCTGAAAATAACGGATCTAAATCCATCGACTTCAATGCCTGCGCCATGCAATACAACCACTGATCACGCTCTTCTATACCAATAGAGAAGGGGAGATGTCGGGCTCTGAGTCTGGGATGGCCATATTTATCGGTATATAAAGAAGGGCCACCTAACCAGCCAGTCAGAAACAAATATAATTTTTCTTCACTGATGCTGATGTCTTTTGGGTGATAGTCGCGAATATGTTGTGTTTGCGGTGTCTCACACATTACTTCATAAAAGGTTTTGCATAATTGTCTGACACCGGCTTCGCCACCGATACGTTCGTAGGGAGTTGCTATTTCAGCCATGATTGAATTCAACAAAAAAAGAGTAGTTTAACCTTGTTGAACAAGACGATAAAGCCAATCAAGGTTGCGAGCTCGTGCCTAGACCGGGATAATTGGTTCATCTTTTAGCAATCCAACAGGAGAATTATCCTATGAGCGATAGAATTGTCATGCGTACAGGTGAAGCACTAGTTGCCGGTGGTCCTGCTTTTACAGCAGCTGAGCCAGAAGTGGTTATCGGTGAATTAGACGGTCCATTTGGTACCGCGTTTGCTAACCTGATGGGCGACCAGGTTCAAGGTCACTCACGCGTATTAGCGCTGATGAACACTGACATGCAAGTTAAACCTGCGACATTAATGGTCAGTAAAGTGACTGTTAAGAAAACGGCGTATACCAACATTTTGATGGGTACAGTTCAAGGCGCCATCGCTAATGGTGTATTAGATGCGGTTCGTAACGGCACTATTCCAAAAGAAAAAGCGAACGATTTAGGTATCATCGTTTCTGTATGGTTGAACCCAAGCATCGTGACTGTTGAAGATTTAGATCACGAAGCTTTATTCAATATTCACCGCGAAGCGACTCGCCGTGCTATCGAAAAAGCCATGAATAACGAGCCAAGCATCGATTATTTATTGGAAAATCAAGATAAATTGGTTCACAAATATTACCAAAAAGAACTTGACGCAAAAAAATAAAAACCCGAAACTCAATGAGTTAGCTGTGGTCTCTGTGTAAGAGGAGTTATTCACAGCCTCAAGTTTTAAACGGTCTGTCTATTTAACTGGACAGACCGTTTTTTTTGCCATGTATAATCGGTGGCAAATGAAAAAACATTCAAGGTAGATATGGACCTCTATTCCATTGATAAATTAATGCATGAAACCCGACAGCTCGCGGCCAAATACCGTGAGGCAACTGGGAGTACCTTACCTATTACGGGCGAGATTGCCCGTTTTGATGCTGCTCGAGCACTCAACCTTTCTCTGATTAATGATCCTAATAGTCCGATTGATGCGACTGGTAAAGAAGGCAATCGTCAGGATAAACGCATTATTATCAAAGGGCGTGCGATTTTTGATAGCAGTAAAGCCAGCCCAAGAATTGGACAATTAAATCCAGAACAGGATTGGGATCTCGCTGTGTTAGTGCTGTTTGATGAGCACTATGAAGTCGATGAAATCTATGAAGCAAGCCGCGAAGCTATCGCAGATGCCTTGGATAATAAAAAAGACAGTAACCGAAAAAAACGCGGTGCCATGTCGATTGCGCAATTCAAAATTATCGGTGAACGAGTATGGACACGTGAGAATGGGTCGGAAACCGAAGTATGGGACAACCAGGACGATTAATCAGTTGAGGGAAAATGGATGACTATTACCGGATTTATATTTTGGGCAGTTGTTGTTGTTCTAATCGTCTATCTCATCATCATTTACAACAATCTGGTCACGTTGAAACACAATGTCAGTAAAGCCTGGTCAAACATTGATGTATTACTAAAACAACGTCACGATGAACTCCCTAAACTGGTCGAAACCTGCCGTCAATATATGCAGTATGAGCAGGACACTTTGGAAAAAGTCATGCAGGCACGTGCTTCGGTCGCCACTGCCCAACAAAATGGCGATATTTTAGCGTTAGGTTCTGCCGAAGGAACATTAAGAATGGGACTGGGTAGTTTATTTGCTGTGGCAGAAGCCTATCCCGAACTGAAGGCAGATCAATCATTTCAGCATTTACAGGCACGGATTACTGGCTTGGAAAACAGCATTGCTGACCGCCGTGAATTTTATAATGAAAGCGTCAATATCAATAACGTCCGTATCGAGCAATTTCCTGATGTTATCCTGGCGCGCTTTTTTGGCTTTAAATCGTTTACCTTGCTCGAATTTACGTCTGAAGAACTTGTCGACCTGGACATCAAGAGCTTGTTTGAACGCTAGATGCAGGATTGGCTGGCCACACTTTCTATTGAGATAAACAAGCTCACTGTTACTGAGTTTTATATTGCTGCGGCGGTCTTATCAGCGATAGTAACCGTATTGTTTTATCAGATGGTAAAAAACTATCAATATGCCAAGCTGATCGAAAACGTGCCAACCGCTAAAATCCGCTCAGCAGCACAAGGTTATGTTGAATTAATTGGTACGACTGCTTTGATGGAAGGGCCACCGATTGTTTCGCCGATTTCTGGGACAAGATGTGTCTGGTTTCGCTATACCATCGAAGAGCAAGTCACTGAATATGAAGGAAAAGGGCGTATCAAGTCACGCTGGAAAGTCATCAAAACACACACGAGTGATGATATTTTCTTATTAGACGACAGCTCGGATCAGTGCGTGATTGATCCTGATGATGCCAACGTCATCACCAAGCGAAAAAAACGCTGGTATAAACGAGATACTTTTCCTGCCCGTCGTTACACTGAATGGAGCATTCTGGAAGGGGAATATCTTTATGCGCTGGGCGAGTTTCAAACCGTTGCCAGCATTGAAGATTCGAGTTTAAAAAATATGATGACTTCTACCTTAAAAGACTGGAAAAAAGATCCCAATGATCTTTTACATCGATATGATATAAATCGCGATGGCCAGCTTAGCCAACAAGAATGGGAGCAGGCTAGGAAAGATGCCTACCAGCAGGCTAAAGCAAAAGTCGGTGCAATGGCACATGAAAAACCACTGAGTATACTTAAAGCTTCCACACATAAAGACCAGCCATTTATTTTATCTACAGAGTCAGAAGCGAACTTGATAAACCAGCATAAAAGAATCGCTTATGTATGTGTGCTTGGTTTTTTTGTCGTGGGTATCTGTCTGGTGTGGATGATAAATCAACGAATAGGGATAGCATGATCGAACGTATTGATGAACTATTTGCAGATAATGGTTTGTTATCAAAACACATTTCAGGTTACACCAGTAGAACGCAGCAGCTAGAGATGGCCAGACAGGTAGGTGAGGCTTTAACGCATGGCGATATTCTTATTGCTGAAGCCGGTACCGGCACCGGCAAAACATTTGCCTATCTTGCACCAGCCATGCTTTCAGGGCAGAAAGTGTTTATCTCAACGGGCACAAAAAACCTACAAGACCAATTATTTAACAAAGACTTACCGAAACTTCGTGAAGTACTTTCTGTACCGTTAAAAACCGCTTTATTAAAAGGTCGAAGTAATTATTTATGCCACCACCGTCTTGGTCTAGCTGAGTCTGAACCCGGTCAGCAATATCATCAACACACCCTGCAAACCTTACGAGAATGGAGCGGTAAAACAACAACAGGGGATTTAAGTGAAACCGATTTATTAGACGAAAACTCGCCGCTATGGCCGAAAGTCACTTCAACCGTTGATAACTGTCTTGGTCAACAATGCCCACAATACGACGAATGTTTTATTGTTGAGGCCCGACGTAAAGCACAAGAAGCCGATATTGTTGTAGTAAATCATCATTTATTGATGTCAGATATGGCGCTTAAATCGTCTGGCCAGGGTGAGGTTTTACCTGATGCCGATGCCTATATCATTGATGAAGCCCATCAACTTCCTGCCATTGCCAGTCAATTCCTCGGCCATCGAGTCAGCAGTCATCAAATTCAGGAGTTAAGCCGAGACAGTATCCGTGAAATGGAAGCTGAAGCAACGGATATGAACGATATTCGCAGTGCGGCAGAACAACTGGACAATCGCTTACATCAATTTAATCTGGCTCTAGGTGAACATGAGCAACGCGTTCCCTGGCAACCCGTGTTAGAAAAGTCTAAAGATATTATAGAAAAGCTTGATATCTTATTGGAATCATTAGAAAAACTAGAAGTTCAACTTGATGCTGCTGCGCAGCGGGGCAGAGGCTTAGAACAGTGCCACCAACGTTGTCAGGATTTGATTGAACGTTTGTCTTTATTTCAGCGAAACGAGCAAACAGAGTTGGTGTTGTGGCTGGACAACCGTAGTTCGAGTTTTATTTTGCATGCCACACCACAAGAAGTCAGCCAGTATTTCCAAAACTGGATAAAAGGTAAACCACAGGCTTGGATCTTCACTTCAGCCACACTCACGGTAGCAGGCAAGTTTAATAACTTCACTCATCAGCTAGGTTTGGAAGATCCGGTGACAGCCAGCTGGCAAAGTCCATTTGATTATGCCAAACAAAGCTTGCTTTACATGCCGACGATTCCAGTTGAGCCATCTAACCCGAATTACAATAGTCACGTTGCAGAAGTCGCAAAATCAGTCATTGAGCACAGCCAGGGGCGAATCTTTTTATTATTCACCAGTTATAAAGCGATGCATGAAGTCGCTGAGACGTTAAAAGAATCTGATTATCCGGTGCTGGTGCAAGGCTCTGGTGCTAAAACGCAACTGCTCGAAGAGTTTCGCAGTCACGGTAATGCCATTTTGCTGGGCACCAATAGTTTCTGGGAAGGCGTGGATGTACGGGGTGAAGCCTTATCATGTGTATTGATTGATAAAATTCCCTTTGCTTCACCTGGTGATCCAGTGTTGGAAGCTCGCATTAATGATTTAAAAGAGCGGGGCGGAAATCCCTTCAGAACGATCCAAATCCCTGCTGCTGTTATTCAGCTGAAACAAGGAATTGGCCGTTTGATTCGTGACACCCATGATTCAGGGGTATTGGTATTGTGCGATCCACGCTTTTTGAGTAAACCCTATGGCAAAGTCTTTATGCGTAGCTTACCGCCCATGCCGATAAGTCAGAATATTGAAGATGTGGAAAGTTTTTTTGCCAGCCACTCTTAATACGGTCTAGTTCAAATCAGCTGCATACTCTTTTAAAACTTCAAGCGGAATAACCTCAGTTGCACGCTGATGTGTTGCTGCAAGATGAATTTTGGGTGCCATATCATGTTCATAGGCTTCCAACCAACGTTGAGCACACAGGCACCAACGGTCACCGGGTTTTAATCCTGGAAAGCCAAACTCTTTCACCGGTGTCGTTAAATCATTACCACGAAAACGAGAATATTCCAGAAATGCCTGACTAACTTGCACACAAACAGTGTGCTGACCGTAGTCAGCATCACTGGTATTACAACAACCATCACGGTAAAAGCCCGTGAGAGGTTCTTCACTACAACTTTCTAACTTCTCACCAAAGACATTCAGCGATTCATCAATATCCATCTAACTTTCCATTAATCATATTTAATGTATTTAAAGCGAGCATCATCCGGCGTGCCCACTAATGCGCCATCATCCAGTCCGGGTTGCCACATCACCACTTCTTCAAATTTTTTCGCCAACTCAAAATCTTTATCGGTAATGCCTTTTGCTGCATGGTTGGTCAGTTTGACGATAACAAACGCGTAAGACACCGTTAAATCCGGATGATGAAATGCCGCCTCGGCTAAATGACCGATGGTATTGACCACCATCAAGGTACTTTTCCAGCCACTGGTTTTATATTTGCGACGTATCCAGCCGTTCTCTAAATACCAATGCGGAAGCTCCTGTTTTAAACGTGCTCCAACTTCTTCATCTGTATAGGTTTTTTCTGTACCATCTTCACGCCAGCCCATAACTTACTCCTTATCTATATATATGTTCACACCAGTTATACAGAAATGAAATCATGAGTCAAAAACAGATCAGGCTTTGTAAGAAAAGCAGGTAAGCGTAAGATAGATAATCACTAAGCAATTGAAGAGGTTTTTTATGTCAGAGCAAACAAGTTTTAAGGATACAGGCTTTCTATCAGAGCAATCGCGAACTGGAACGCTCAGTGTTGAAATGCACCAAACTCCACAATACCTTGTTTGTGAAGATTTAAGCCAGTTGGGGCAATCGATTTTAAATCACTGCCATATTCATCCAGATGATAAAAATGAAGTCTATCTAAGCCTTTATTTCCAACGCATGCTCTCTCACTTTCAATCTATTCTGCTGATGGCCGAACGGGGCATGATTCATGAAACAGAAATCATGTCGCGTTGTTTACTGGAGGCTTTATTCAATCTCGCGGCATTTTATCGTCATGAAGACTTTCTCGAAGCCATGACTGATGGTGATACTGATCAAAGAAGGGAAGTGCTGACGCGCTTTTATCTGAAACAGCTCGAGATTCATGCTTTAACCGAACTTGAGATGAATGATTTGGAACGCATGATAAACAGCGCGGATGAAATTAACCGTGGCGATGTCAGTACTGCTATCAAAGCTGAAATGGCCGGTTTGATGAGTGAATATCGCACAGAATATGCCTTTTTAAGCGAAACAGTTCATTCTCGAATTCACTCTGTCGAACAAGATCTTGAAATGGATGATCATCAGATTATTGTCGGTATTGCCACCCGAGCCGAAGACACCAATCGTTTAGCCAGTTTATTAATGAACGCGGCTGATTATCTGATAGACGGCATTAGCGTAATGCTTGAACTTCATAAACAGCCAGAACAATCAGCACACTTTGAACAAATCAAAAGACAAGTTCACAAGGTCTGGCAAAATACGACCGTCAAAGTAGCACATCGCTAAAACCGCGATATATTCAGATTTTAAAATCTGCAGGGTAATTACCTGAAATCAACGTCAGATTTTAAATTTTGAACATACAAAGAAGAGGGGGCGATTATGCAAATTAATCGCTCTTTTTTTGGTGACTATGATTTTGTTTTCTTAGCCTCACATTCTCTTCATAAAGTTCATCCGCCAATTTTCTAGTCATACGCAATGCGAGAATTTCTCCGCTGGTAAATTTCTCTCCAGAGGGTGACCACAGATAACCATTGCCAAAAGACCAACCCTCAAAACAATTCCGACGGCCGATACTTGGCATCTTGCCACCAAGCAATAAAAGACACTCAATAATTACTTTGGGGGCATGGTTTGTTTTCTCATAACGAGCTACTGTGCCTGGTGATATTTCCAGGTAATCCGCGACTTGTTTCTTTGTCATTCTGGCTGCATATCGAGCCTGTCTGAACGTTATTTTCATAACAATTATCTGTGTTTTAACCACCAAAAGAGGTTGGTCTTAAGAAAACCATGTAAATACTCACATCTACTAGAGGAAGCATTACAATCTATTCTATTTAACATAATATATATTATGCGAACTTAGGTAGATGTGAAAACGAGAGCCGAATGACTCAATTTTTAAGATGTTCAAATCCGCTTCGGGTTTGTTCTTATAATATGCGTTATGACAAATCGATCGCTGCCATTGAGGATGTTTTTGTATGTCGTTTTAAAGGTGTTCGGAATTTAAAATCTGGAATTTATTTCGGGTAATTGCCCTGCAGATTTTTAAATTCAAAATTCATTTTTTCAGATTGATCAATATTTAAAGATGGCATGCCTACTATAATTCTTAGTAAAAGCATGTCCTTTTCAGGACTAAAAGTATGTCTTAAGCTCGCGTGAGATTTTTGAGTTCATGATGCTTTGATAAGGTAAATGCAACATTGTTGCTGCAGTCCTTATATCTTTTTCAGGTCTGAGATCATATCCACTAGTTGTTCGTGGATCACTGTGTCCGGCCATGCTTTGCACAGTTAATAGATCCACACCTTTTGCTAATAAACTTGATATAAATGTGCGTCTGAAATCATCTGGAGTTATCGTCGGTGTTCCGGCCTGTTTCCATCGTTTCGTTAAGACTCCGTATATTGCTTGGTCAGTCATACTTGTATTATGAACAACTTTGCCACTTTTAAGAATTCGGCAAAATAATGTACCTGGCCAATCCCCCCGAAGAGCTACCCAATCACTTAATGCAGCTTGTGTTCCAGAATGCATGAAGATCTTATTTCTTAATCCCCTTCCCTAACATACGTATTTCTCGGTTTCGACATTTATATCCCTACTGGGAGAATTCTCCTAGATTTCAATCGTGGTCCACGCATCATTTTCACACCATAATTCGTTAATTTAATTCACTTGCAATGAAATCTATAAATGTTTTTACCTTGGGAATTGAGTGGCGTTTACTAGGATAGACGGCATAAATCGGTCTTGCTTCAGGTAAATAATCTTGTAAGATCTCAATTAAATTCCCCGCAACAACATCCCTCATGACTAATAACTTTGGCATCATAATGATTCCAATGCCTCTTAGTGCAGCTTCTCTTAATGATTGTCCATTATTGGTATTAAACCTAATCAAATGTTCTGTCTGAGCAATTGATTTATCAAATTGTTTCCAACTGTTTTGTGCTCTCCAGTTGGTGAATCCTAAACATTGATGTTCTTTTAATTCACTAGGCTTTATTGGAGTGCCATGTATAGCTAAATATTCAGGAGAGGCGCAAATAGTGATTTCGAATGAAGAAACTTTACGTGCAATGTATGTAGAGTCATTTAACTCACCTATACGAATGGCAACATCAAAACCCTCATCAATAATATCTACGTAACGATCGTTAAGAGATAAGTCGATATTTACATCTGGATATTTCTTTAGATAATCACAAATAACAGGAGTAAGAGTCATTGAACCGAAAGATACAGAAGCACTAACTCTGAGGCGCCCTTGAGGTTTGTCTTTTAAAATAGCAGTTCCTGCTTCTGCAAGCTCTACCTGCTGTAATATTTCTTTACAACTTGTATAGTAATTTTTTCCAATTTCAGTGACGTGCAATCGTCTAGTCGTTCTATTTAGTAAGGTAGCCCCTAGCCTGGCTTCTAATTCATTTATATGTTTACTCACCATGGCTGGAGATTTATTTAATACATTTGAAGCAGCAGTGAAGCTACCCGTTTCAACAACCAAGGTAAAAACCTGCATGCTCTTGAATTGATCCATATTAAACACTTTTAGTTAAAAGTATTTCAATTATTCACTACTTTATCGTAATTGTAAAAACACTCACAATGCCCTTAGGTTATGACTGTCACCTACCAAATCAATGAAATTAGTCAGTCACACATTTTGAGTGGAGCGTTTATGAAAACTTTTTTAGGTATTGGTTCTGGGCCAGGTATTGGATTTTCAACTGCAGAAAAGTTTGCGAAAGAAGGATTCAAAGTTGTTTTGACCAATCGTACTGAGTCAAAAACTAAAGAATTGGTGCAGCAATTAGTTGGAAAAGGATATGCAGCAGAGGGACTAGTTGTTGATGCAACAGATCCGATTGCAGTTTCTGACTTAGTCAGACATGTAAATGAGCAATATGGAGAAATAGAGGTACTTCACTACAATGCTGCTAACCTCAGACAAGACACTATTTTTAGTCAGAATATTGAGACATTTAATTCTGATCTTGCAGTAAATATTGGGGGTGCATTGGCTGCAGTGCAAGCAAGCTTAAAGGGCATGACTGAATCTGGTCACGGGACGCTTTTATTGACTGGTGGTGGTTTTGCTGTATCCCCCAGTCCAGACTATCTTTCCCTAAGTATTGGCAAGGCAGGAATTCGTGCTCTTTCACTCGCATTGTTCGAAGAGTTAAGAGATAAAGGTGTGCATATAGCTACAGTGACTATTGGAACTTTTGTGAACCCAGAATCTAAAGAATCTTCTGAGATTGCTGATAAGTTTTGGAACCTATATAGCCAAGACAAAGACAGCTGGGTTGCTGAGTTAACTTACCCAAATAATTAAATATTTTTTGGATAATCATATTAGGAGCATTACATGCTTGATAATAGCCTTAATACCGATCTGTTCTCCCCTGCCAAGCTGGGTAAAATTCAAATAGCTAACCGAATCGTTATGGCTCCACTTACCAGAAGTCGTATGGAAGAAGACGGTGTACCCAATGAAATGCACGCGACATACTATGCACAACGCGCTAGCGCTGGCCTAATTATCAGTGAGGCGACAAATATCTCACCTCAAGCCAGAGGTTATGCTAAAACCCCTGGAATATGGTCTGAAGATCAAGTCATGGGATGGAAAAAAGTGACTGATGCTGTCCATAAAGCAGGAGGAAAGATCATTTGCCAATTATGGCATGTTGGAAGATTTTCACATGTTGACCTTCAACCTAATGGTGAGGCGCCTGTTGCTCCTTCGGCAATTAAAGCGGAAGGTAAGACTTTTTCAGTTAATGGATTTACCGAAGTATCAATGCCTCGCGCTCTTGAAACTGAAGAAATTCAAACAGTCATAGAACAATATCGTCATGCAGCAACATGTGCCAAAAAAGCAGGATTTGATGGTGTTGAAGTACACTCAGCTAACTGTTACTTGCTTGATCAATTCATACGAGACTCTACCAACCACCGTACAGATCAATATGGCGGGTCAATAGAGAATAGAACAAAACTTACATTGGAAGTCACAAAAACGGTCATTAATGTCTGGGGTTCAGGGAATGTTGGGATAAGGTTATCTCCTGTTACCACTGAGGCAGGTAACACGCCTCTTGATAGTCAAGTAATGAAGACCTATGGCTATCTTATTAAGCAACTCAATAAATTCAATATGGCATATATCCATTTTGTTGAAGGAGTGACAGCAGGAACACGTAATATTCCTGAAGATATTGACTTAGACGTGCTTAGAGCACTCTTTGATGGTGCCTACATCGGTAATAATCATTACGACTTAGATATCGCTATGGATCGACGAGCGCAAGGTAAAATTGATGCTGTTGCGTTTGGCCGACCATTTATTGGTACGCCAGATTTAGTTGAGCGATTGCGTTTTGGAATTGAGATTACGCATGCTCCGCATGAAACGTATTATGGTGGCGGTCCAGAGGGATACATTGATTGGCCTATTGCAAGTTACTGAGTATGGGAAAGAGGATGTCATCAATGACTCGAAATTCGATTTATGCATACTACCTCATACGCTTAACAGTTATGACTAAAGTTGGAGCAAGTGTCTGCTTCTTTCCCTGGCAAGATTGAAAGGAATAGAAAAGTGATGGTGCAACACATGGCGGCGTTTTCATATGGGTCACATGCTGGTAATCCGGCTGGCGTCGTTCTTTGCGATGAGATCCCAGATATTGCTGAAATGCAGAGCCTAGCGAAAGAAGTGGGTTATTCCGAAACCGTCTTTGCCGCGCCTGAGCATGGGGCTTGGCGAGTTCGTTATTTCGCGCCTGAAATCGAAGTGGATTTCTGTGGGCACGCAACAATTGCTCTTGGCGCTATACTGGCTCGTCAAGAGGGTAACGGCTCATTCACTCTCAATCTCAATCATGGCAAAATCAACGTCGACGGTTATTTCTCCGAGACAGAATGGAGCGCATCTTTTCAATCACCGCCAACACACAGTGGTCCGGTGCCAGACAAGGTGTTGAACGAAGCCATGACTTTATTTTCTCTTAGTAAAGATATGCTTGACCCCCTAATACCCCCAGCGATAGCTCACGGTGGCAGCGATCACCTCATTTTGACACTTAAGGATCGAGAAACCTTACGAACAATGAGTTATGACCAAGCAAGAGGCTTGGATTTGTCGAAGAGTGAAGGACTGCTCACTTTCAGTCTGCTTTATGCAGAAGAGCCGAGACTATTTCACTCAAGAAATTTTTTTCCTATAGGCGGTGTCTATGAGGATCCTGCAACAGGTGCCGCCGCAGCGGCGCTGGCAGGCTATCTGCGAGATATAGGCTGGCCGCATAAAGGCTCAATCGTGATCCATCAAGGGGAAGACATGGGAATGCCCTCTCGACTCCAAACTGATATTCAGCCAGGGCTCGGCGAGAGCATCCGAGTGTCTGGAATGGCCAGATTTATCCGTGAACTATAGGGCTATTTGTTTTGATGCCAGAGTATAACTTTTCATCACTTTACATTGTTCTGCCTCGGGCTCCTATTACGGATGAGCCCGTTGGATTCGCAGCAAAGGAAATGAAATGAAAGCCGTTGGTTATTGGAAAAATGGACTGCCAATCACCGAACCCCATTCACTTGAAGACATCGAACTTCCAGAACTCGAAAAGCCGAGAGGCTGGGATCTGCTGGTGAGAGTTCATGCCATTGCGGTTAATCCGCGAGATATTAAAAGTCGCATGAGCATTGAGCCGTCGGACGGAAAACCAGTGGTGCTTGGCTACGATGCCTCGGGCGTTGTCGAGGAGGTCGGAGAAAAGGTGGAGCTTTTTAGTCCCGGCGACGAAGTTATTTATGCCGGGGTTCTTGACCGTCAAGGCTCCAACGCCGAATTGCAGTTGGTAGACGAACGAATCGTCGGACGTAAGCCAACAACCATCAACCATGCCGCAGCAGCCTCACTACCTCTCACCAGTTTGACAGCTTGGGAGATGCTTTTCGACAGGCTGCAACTGCCGATTAACGGTGGCGGCTCAAGGGAGGCGCTTCTGGTTATCGGCGGTGCCGGTGGCGTTCCCTCAATGGCGCTCCAACTTGCTCGACAACTCAGTGAAGTGACTGTCATTGCCACGGCCTCTAGGCCTGAAAGCCAATCCTGGGTCCGTTCGCTCGGCGCACATTATGTCGTCAATCATTTTCGTCCGTTGACCAGCCAGATCACGGAAATCAATGAAATTGCACCCGTCAGTCGTATCTTCTCCACGCATACCAATACTGTCAGTTGGGCCGAAATGGCGGATATCATTGCACCACAAGGTCGAATCGGTCTGATTGATGACCCTGGCCCCCTCGACCTGGGCCTTATGAAATTCAAGAGTGTCTCAATACATTGGGAGGCGATGTTCACCCGACCAATGTTCGCGACGGATGACATGCAAAGACAGCATGAAATCCTCAACGAAGTGGCTGACTTGATCGATATGGGAAAACTGAGAGCGCCTGCAGTTACCAATTACGGTCGTATCAATGCCCATAATCTCAGAAAAGCCCATGCGGCGCTGGAAGATGGACACGTTATCGGCAAAATAGTCCTATCCGGTTTTTGAGGGCGAATACATTGGATATCAAATCAGCAAAGGAAGCATCGAAACTTCTAGTGCACCATTGGAGAGACGGTACGGTGTTAGAATCCTTGCCACCTTACTTGCGCCCTGCAAACCGTGAAGAAGGCTATCTGATCCAAGCACAGCTCGAAGCAATGAGTGATAAACCATTGTTCGGCTGGAAAATCGCTGCGACCAGCAAGGCGGGACAAAAACACATCGGCATCGATGGACCAATTGTAGGCCGCCTGCTTGCAGAAATGGTCTACCATGACGGTGATGAAATTTCATTTGGGGCAAACAGAATGCGTGTTGCGGAAGCCGAATTTGCCTTCCGCATGGGACGTGATCTGCTGCCACGCTCTGACAAATATGAGTTGGCTGAGGTAATCGATGCTGTATCAGAGCTATATCTTGCCCTTGAGATACCCGACTCACGTTATGCCGATTTCGTTGTAGCTGGCGGACCGCAACTTATTGCTGACAATGCTTGTGCTCACCGATTTGTGTTAGGGCCTAAAGCGCCGGCAATCTGGAGACAAATCGATCTGGCATCACATTGTGTAGTTGGCCGAGTTGGTGGTCGTCAGGAGGTTAAAGGAGTTGGATCAAACGTGCTTGGTGACCCACGCATAGCCCTCACATGGCTCGCAAATGAATTGTCAGACATTGGCATCACACTGGCCGCCGGCCAGACAGTCACCACAGGAACATGCCTGATTCCATTGGATGTGAATCCTGGTGATCGGGTTTCGGCTGATTTTGGAGTGCTTGGGCACGTTGCTTGTCGTTTTAGGGACGTCTGAGTTAGTTTTTCTTAGCCCTTGCTATTGAGCATATAACTCAAATAATTCTGAACATACTCCAAGCAAACATTGACGTAAATGTGTTGAAATCAGTATCACGCCTCTTTAGACATACTTTTACTAATAATCCACGCTTAAGCTCGACTTTTACTACAAAAACAGGGGCTGACTTTTAGTACTATGAAAATTTCATTTCATTATAAATCCGTAGTCTAGTTGCAAATATATAGAAGGGATGCCGCCCATCATAAAAAACGGGAGCGAGATAATTTATATAAACGCCCCATTTTCTATATACGTTCAATGATTTTGCACTTTGTACCAGTCTGATAATCTGAATTTGTATAAACTTACCTATTTATATATATCTGATTCATGCACCGGGTAAAAGGCATGGATCAATGCCTGTCATGGCAACAGACGTTTCCCACAGTCGTCGTGCTAGTGCCTCATCTAGTGCTGTTGCTGTTCTAGGCGCTTCCCCAGAACCACCGCGTATACCGCCAAAACCAATTGGTCCATAGTAACCACCAGGTTTAACTCGTCCGGTTGCTGCCTGCAATGCAGGCCATGCACCCTTTGCAGCATTGTTAAGAAGCAAGCCCGTTAAAGGCAACAAAATTTGTAATGCACCCATATGGCGACCCAGATTGGTCGCTGCAAATCCGGGATGACAACCGACAGCTATTGTCGAGGAACTCGCAGCACGTAAACGGTGATCAAGCTCAAAAAAGAAAAGCGCATTGGCCAGTTTGCTGGCAGCATATCTCTGAGATTTGTTATAGCTTTTCTCAGCATTAATGTCATCCCAATCTATGTTTGCATGGCGATGGGCAAAACTGGACGTAACCACTACCCTACTGTTTTCTGTTTTTGATAGTTTGGGCAGTAATAGACCAGTAAATGCAAAGCAACCGAGATGATTGACTCCAAACTGCAATTCAAATCCCTGCTTGGTTCGCGTTAACGGAGGCGTCATTACACCAGCATTGTTAATCAGTGCATCGATGCGTGGCTCCTTTATCAGTTGACTAGCAGCCTCGCGAATGCTCTCGAGATCGCCTTGATCGTAAAGCTGAAATACCAGTTCTGCATCTGGACTCAACTGTTTGATCCGTGCGATAGCTTGGTTCGCTTTATCATTTGAACGACAGGCCATGATAACTCGGGCACCTCGTGCAGCCAGTACTCTTGAAATTTCAAAGCCAATACCAGTATTGGCACCAGTAACAATAAAGCATTTACCTGATTGGTCAGGAACATCGGCTTCAGTGAATCCGTTTGCTTTAGACATATTCTCACACCTTTTAAATTGAGTGAGTAAACACTCATTATTGAAATAAAATTTAAGCGGCAGTTCCTTTCCAATACAGATCAAAACTCGCACGCTTCAATTGTTCATGTTGCTCTTTTGGGCTTATTACCACGACATCAATTGTCATATCGGCCAACCCTATCAAGACAGTATCAATATAAAAAGCCATCCGTTCCGGGTCTGAATGTTCAGCCAGACTTCGTTCGACCAAATCACGCGATTCACGAAATAACGCATTGCAAATCCCTCTGGTTTCATTAGTAATCCGATCCGACACTTTAAGCTGGCGTAGTACTTTACACCAAGTCGGATTTGCTGCCCCCCAATCAATCAATTTATCCCATATATACCAGACCCGTTCACGCGAACTGCAGTTAGCTGGATAGGTGATCTTCATTGCCTGGGAAAGATCTGTCTCTATTTCTAGAAATAGTTGGTTAAGTAAATTGTCTTTGGTGGCGAAATAAGTAAAAAGAGTGCCTTCGGCAACACCAGCCGCTTTGGCGATACTCGCGGTAGAAGCTTCTGTTCCCGATGTGGCGACTAATTTGGCTGCGGCAGCTAGTATTGCTTCACGTTTTACTTCGCTTAAGGGACGAGCCATAATCAAAACCTATAAATGAGTGGTCACTCAATTATAATGGTTGGTTAAGCTATAAACAATGTCAAATGCTCAACAAATAAACGGCATTTCATATTCATGCTTTTATGCAAATAATTGGTTAACCAACCCAAAAGTCCGTCACCTACGTGCGTGAACGGACTCTATGTAAGATAAATTTGTTATGTCTATAATTTCTTAAATTGCAGTTAGTTTTTTTGTGACAGAGATAAGAGCTCCGTTAAGTGTTATGGTTTCTTAAAGCAAACTACCACCATCAACTATAATTTCCGATCCTACGGTCCAGGCCGAATCGTCCGAAGCAAAGTAAAGTACGGCTTTTGCAACTTCTTCTGGCTTACCAAAGCGGCCTGCAGGGATGGTTGCAACGATATCTTTCATTACTTGGTCATGGTATTCCACTGGGATACCCGCTTTATCGTAAAGCGGTGTATCAACAGGACCAGGACTTACCGCATTGATGCGAATTCCACGCGAGAGTAACTCGTTAGAAAGTGTTTTTGACATATTAAGTAATGCCGCTTTGGTTGAGCCATAAACTGAAGAGTTCACAGGTCCTGTGTGAGCATGGATAGAGGTGTTAAAGATCACTGATGCTGAACTTGCGAACACTGGCAACAATGACTGCATTAGGAAGTAAGGTCCTTTAACATTAATGTTAAAAATGCGGTCGAAATTCTCTTCTGTCCACGCTTCAATTGGTATATAAACCGAGATCCCAGCATTTAGAAAGGCAATATCCAACTCACCAAAGTGGGCTTTAACAGCCTGAGCGAGTTCTTTTTGCGCATCCACATTCGCAGAATCAGCACTTAGCACTAAAACATCGTCACCCAGTTCCTCTTTCGCTTTTGCAATAGAATTAGGATTAACACCAGTAACGATTACACGAGCACCTTCTGCAATAAAAAGCTTGGCTGTCTCAAGACCAATGCCACTGGTACCACCAGTAATAAGCGCTCGTTTGTTTTGTAATATTGACATGTAAAATTTCCTTAATTTATTTCAAGATAGGTCAATGTACTGACCAGTCTGATTTCTACTATAGATTTATGCGAAGCAACTGATAAGATTGTTTTTTTGAATATTATTTATGCTTTATATGCATTAATAAGAGGAGTTTGAATGGATCGTTTGTTTTTAATGACATGCTTTATCCGTACTGTGGAGACAGGCAGTTTTTCAGCAGCTGGACGTGATTTGGGGTTAGGGCAGCCGAACATCAGCCGCAATGTTGCAAGACTCGAGAATCACTTACAAACGAGACTACTGAATCGCTCTACACGTAAACTTTCTCTTACCCCTGAAGGAGAACGCTATTACACAGAGGCAAGGCGTATTCTTGATGCAGTGGAAGAAACAGAGTCATCGTTTAAAGAAAATATTGTGCCGTCTGGATTATTGAGGGTTGCCTGTCCGACAGCTTTAGCTCATACATTTTTAGTGCCACACATCCCTCGTTTTCTTAAGCAATATCCAGAAATGACACTTGACCTTCAAATCAGTGATCGCTATGTGAATTTAGTTGATGAGGGTGTCGAACTCGCCATTAGAATAGGACACTTACAAGACAGTGCTATGCATGCCCGTCGATTTGTATTATTTGACAGGGTATGTGTGGCAAGTAAATCGTATTTGAAGAAACATGGAACCCCAGTCACGCCTGATGACCTGAGATCACATGATTGTTTGATTTATACCCTACTATCGACAGGTGCCACATGGCATTTCAAGGGGACTGAAGTGCCGGTATCAGGCAGGCTCAGAGTCAGCTCACCTGAAGCTATACGAGAGTGTGTTAATGCCGGACTAGGAATTGCTCAAGGACCAGAATGGTTGTATGAGGAAGGACTGAGTAATGGTAACTTGCAGTTATTGCTCAAGGAATACACTGCAGCCGCAGTTCCCATTCAGGCTGTGTATGCAGCAAACCGACTTCTACCTAAGCGAGCCATTGTATTTATGAATTTCGTGGCTGAAATATTCGCGAATGTTCCTGCTCTCAATCGATAAACAAAGATATATTAGTTAGAGTCAAGCTGTAGTAATGTGTCCATGCTATAAATCTTGGTATTTATAAAGCGAGACTACTATAAAAATCTACATATGCATCAAGCTCAGAGAATATTGGATGTTCCTTGTATGCCTCATTTTCCACCATCATAAAAATCACCTTAGTATTTTGGTTTATGATGATGTTACTTATGCTTTCGCTGCATCAAATCTCTTACTAAAGTAAAACTGACATAAATAAATACAGCTGGAATTAAGCCATAAATTAAAGCCTGTTCTAACGTGGTTGCGAAGTTAGCCTGAGTAACCACTAAAATCATGTACGCAACATACGATATATATAAAATAAGGAATAAAAATCCCTCAAACCGGGTTAATGTGGCACCCACAAAAAATAAGGGTAAACACAGAACTGAAACAGCCAACATGACAGGTATATCTAATTTTGCCAATTGTGGGCCAGCAATTAATGGCTCTGGTGAGATGAGTCCTGCCAGACCAAGCACACAGAGGATATTGAAAATATTACTACCGACAACATTACCAATTGCAATGTCTCGCTCCCCTCGTATTGTTGCCATAACTGAGGTCATCACTTCGGGTAATGATGTGCCCACAGCAACAATGGTTAGTCCGATAACAGCTTCACTAACACCTAATCCTGTAGCAATGCTAATCGCACTTTGCACTAACCAGCGAGCACCTAACACCAGTAATATGAGGCCGACAACAAAATACAATATGCTTTTCCATGTTGGTGTATTCACGGAGAGCAATTCATCTATTTCAGCTATTCCCTCTTCATCGTTTTGCTTTTTACCTTGGATAAACAGAAAACCGGTGTAAGCAAGTAAAGCTAAAAACAAAATGGCTGATTCCCATCTCTCAAGTAATCCATTCCATACCATGACTGTCGCTATGGCTGACACAGCAATCATAATAGGCACATCCTGCCTGATAAGCTGCTTGGAAACGAGTAATGGGGATATGAGTGCAGCCAGACCAAGAATGAATAGAATGTTAAAAATATTACTTCCAATCACATTCGCAATGGCCAGCTCTGCCTGGCCGGACCAGGCAGATTTAACGCTGACAGCGAGTTCAGGAGCACTCGTTCCAAAGGCGACGACGGTTAAGCCAATGACTAAGGGTGGCACACCAAAACTACTGGCAAGCTTTGCAGCCCCTTTTACCAGCATATCTGCTCCAAAAATGAGCACTACTAAACCACTTAACAGCAATAGCCAAACCATACTTATCCTCTCTAAGGAATTTGAGCCAACTGCTCACGCATTTCTTCTGTCGTTGGTCTCAGCAGTGCCAGACCTTTTTGGCTTCTGCGTTGACTCAAGAAATACAAAATAGGGGCCGCAATAAATACTGATGAACTTGTACCAATCACTATGCCAAAAAGCATAGGTAAGGCAAAACTTGAAACGGCTGACCCTCCTGCTATTCCCATCGGTAAAAGTGCCAAAAATGTGGTAACAGACGTAAATACGGTCCTGGTTAATGTCGACGAAATACTCTCATTCATCATCTGAATAATCGGTCTGTCCGGTGTGGCCCGTATGCTTTCTCGGATACGATCAAACACCACCACTTTGTCATTGATGGAATAACCGATAAGGGCTAACAATGCCGCCACTGCCGTCAGATTAAATTCAACACCTGTTAACGCAAAGAAACCAATGGTTTTAGTTAAATCTAAAGCAATCGTTAATGTTGCAGCGATAGCAAAATGAGATTCAAACCGCAGTGTCAGGTAGATTAACATCCCTACCCCAGCTAACAAGATAGCGAGGATCGTGTTATCAGAAAAATTACCACTGACTTTAGGACCCACCATATCGACTTTAGGAAAGTCAGCATCAGGCTGAATAGTCAGTACAGCTTTTTTTAAATCATTAACTTGCTGTGATGTGGCACCAGGTTCAGTTGATATCACAGGCAGCCTGACCAGAAAGTCCCCCGCCTTCCCTGTTTCCTGAATAAGGGCATCTGATAAATGGTGAGTTCCCAGCGTATTTCTGATTTGTTCAACAGATAAATCTGTGGCGTGAACCTCAACTAATGTCCCCCCAGTAAAATCAACGCCATATTTCAGACCGGGATTAAAGAACAACACCACAGCAACAATAGACAAAATGGCTGACGTTGTAAGGCCAGCATAACGCCCACGTAGAAAATTAATCCCCTTGCCACTTAATCTATCTAAGAAATTGAAACCGTTGATCTTTAAAGGCTGTTTTTCTTTACTCCGAATAGACCATTCCATAAGTAATCGTGTCACGGCAACGGCAGTAAACATTGAAGTCACCAAACCGATTCCTATCGTCACAGCAAAGCCCTGAACAGGTCCTGTTCCAAACATAAATAACAAACTTACCGCGATAAGCGTCGTTAAATTTGAGTCCAGAATGGTGGTATAGGCTTTGTCAAAGCCCTCACGAAGCGCTTTCCAAGCCGCTTTACCTCGCTTTGATTCTTCCCGGATGCGTTCATTAATAAGAATATTGGCATCCACCGCCATGCCAATGGTCAGGATAATACCGGCAATACCAGGTAGCGTTAGTGTTGCGCCAAGTAAACCCAGTGCACCAAAAATAAGCCCTACGTTAATAGCAAGACCTGTACACGCGATAAGTCCCCATCTGCCATAGATTCCCAGCATGAAAATCACGACCATCGCTGCGCCTAACAGACCGGTTGTTAGCCCCATTTGTATGGCATCACTGCCAAGATCAGGACCAACGGTTCGCTCTTCAATCACATGTAACGGAACAGGCAAAGCCCCTGCCCTCAATAATAACGCTAAATTATTTGCTTCAGAGGTAGTGAAATTGCCACTAATCTCACCGCTTCCGCCCGATATTTCACTTCGAATAACAGGGGCTGTAATGACTTTCCCATCAAGCACAATAGCGAGTGCCCGACCTATATTGTTATGGGTCATATTGCCAAATAATTTCGCCCCTTCACTATCAAGCTTGAAATTAACTACTGGTTCGCCGGTTTTCTGATTAAACCCTACCTGAGCATCACGTATATGTTTACCTTCCATGGCCACCTGAGTTTCGAGACGGTAGCGACTATCCGAAGTGATATCAGGGTAGATCGCCGTATTTTTTGTTGTATCAGTGGCTGCCCAATGAAACGTCATTTTTGCCGTTGTACCCAGCAGTTCACGAATCTTAGTAGGATCTGCCACACCCGGCATTTGAACCAGAATATCCTGCTTACCTTGACGGGTAATACTCGGATCAACAAGTCCCGTTTCATCAAGGCGTTTTCTGACCACCTCAAGACTTTGATTAACAACATCCGTGACAAGTGATTCAACCCATCGTTGATCTAAGCTTATTTGAATCCCGTCAGTTTCTTTTTTGATGTCAAAACGTTTTTTGCCATCTGTTGAATTACGCGTTAACTGATTGACGAGTTCAATGGATTTATCGATGTCCCCGATTTTACGAATAGGTATATACAAGCCTGAATCAGAAATGACAGGACTCGCATAGTAAATCCCCTGCTTTTGTAACTCGCTGGTCAGCTCAGACTGCAGTAAGTCATATTGTTTGTTTAATAACTCTTTTGTGTCTGCTTCTAATAGCAGGTGTGAACCACCCTGTAAATCCAATCCCATAGAAATGGTCGTGTCGGTATACCAGACAGGCAGTTTTTGAGACAAAGAGTCAGGAAGAATGTTAGGTAAACCGCACAGCAGTCCGAACACGATCAACAAACCATAAACAATGGTCCGTGAAGACAATGATTTCATGAAAAACCTCTAACGTTTTCGAAATAACAAAGCCCTAGCCAAAGGGCCGATTTGTATGGACGAAACTAAGCTAGAGGTGGCGCTCTTAAAGGCGGATAGAGGTAATAACGAGAAAATGGCGTTGCTTCTGTAATGTCTTTAAATACAAAACAGACTGAACCCCAGTTTTTTGCATGTTGATTTTGTGAGTGACAAATAGCCCACAAAGGTAAGTCAATATCAGGAAAAAATGCTTCATCAGACTGATTTTTAATTTCAGCTATTCGAAGAAAGTATCCCTGAGTATTAAATGAATCAAGATGACTGATAAGCCCGTGATTAATCTCGTTGCTTGAGTCACTCTTAGCATAAGAAGCTATTGGCAGAGTCAGCAACAACAACGACAAAAAGCATATCCCAAAAAGGGATAAGACATAGCGTTGAGAGAGAACTGATTCGGATTTATACATGACTGGATTAGAGGTACAGGGATATACCGTTAACAAGATGGCAAAATCGTATCACGTTTTTATTTAAGTCTGTTTAATTATTAATAGACACTATCAGTAAGCATCAACACCATGTTATTCAGAATTTAAAATCTGACATTCATTGTGATTAATGAATCTGCTAATTCACTGTTCACTATTATTCAATATCAACATTTTGGCCGGTTCGTTGGCTGTCGCAAATCTTCTGCAAGCTATTAAAAATAGGTGGATTTTAAATTCTAACTTGGGTTGATAATAACTATTCTGGCCGCTTCAGTGGCCGGATGATTAAAATCATTTCAAACTGATTTGACCTGATACCGTACACAACCTCCCCTAAAGAGTAGACTGGCTGTTCGTTTAAAAGGGAGAGAAAGAAGAATGATTCAATCTGTGAAAGATGATGGTCGAGGGCCTTCTGGTCCACCTGACCTGTTTGAATTAATGAAAAAGTTGACTGGCGGCGGCCGCTCGCGTGGCAAGTTTGGTGGCGGTTTTATTGCCGTTATCCTGCTTATTCTGCTGGTTTGGGGGGCAATGACCTCTTTTTATACTGTGCAACCAGAGCAACGCGCTGTAGTGAAACGATTCGGTTCCGTCACCGGTATTACCGATCCTGGTCTGCATTTCAAAATTCCTTTTGGCATTGATCAGATACAACTGGTCGCCACCGAACGTGTGCTGAAACAGGAGTTTGGCTTTCGCACTCGGGGAACCCGTCAGGGAGAAAGCTCCACATACAGTGCTGCCGAATTTGAAGATGAGTCACTAATGCTCACCGGCGATTTGAATATGATCGATGTCGAGTGGGTGGTGCAATACCGCATTGATGACCCTATCAAGTTTCTATACCAAATGCGTGAACCGACTCGTACCCTTCGTGATATTTCTGAGTCAGTTATGCGTCGTATCGTCGGTAATATGCTGGGCTCTGAAGTACTGACTATCGGCCGGGTAGAGATTCAACAAAAAGCCGGTGACGAGATTCAGGAAATACTCGACCAGTACGATGCTGGAATACGCATCAGCACTGTTGAAATGCAGGACGTGGTGCCGCCACCGGCTGTTCAACCTGCTTTCAATGAGGTCAATGAAGCTCGTCAAGAGCGTGAACGAATGATTAATGAAGCACAAAAACGCGTTAACCAGGAGATTCCAAACGCTGAAGGTGCCGCCCTTCGTACTGTGGCCGAAGCTGAAGGTTACGCCACGGAACGGGTAAACCGAGCTGATGGTGAAAGTACACGCTTTAGTGCCGTTCTGCATGAATACCAACAAGCACCGACGGTGACACGCTCACGCCTGTATTTGGAAACGTTAAATGAAATCCTGCCAAATATTGGCCAGATTTTAGTCGTACCAGATGGCCAGATGACACCACTGCCATTACTTAATGTTAATCGTAACGCCATTGGAGGTGACAAATGAAAACCTCAGTACTTGCTTTAGTCGCCGTACTTGTCATCATCATTGGTAACCTGACTCTCTACACCGTAGATGAAGCTCAACAAGCCATTGTGGTCCAGTTCGGTGAACCGATCGGTGATGTAATTAATGAGCCGGGCCTTAAGTTCAAACTTCCCTGGCAGGATGTACGCTATTTCGACAAACGTCTGCTGGTCTGGGATGGTGATGTAACGCAGATTCCAACACTGGGCCGTGAGTTTATTCTTGTCGATACCACTGCACGCTGGAGAATTACCGATCCCCTACTCTTTTTAACCAGTGTTCGGGATGAATCCGGTGCACGTACGCGACTCGACGACATTATCGACTCTGTGGTCAGAGATATGGTCTCCTCTACTGAACTGGAAGAAATCGTTCGTTCGAAAGATTGGCAAGTGAATGTTGAAGAGCTGGATGATCCTGCTTTGGCAGAACGTAGTGACGTCAACCTGGAGAAACAACCCAAACTAGGTCGCGAATTATTGGAAGCCGGTATTCTTAAACGGGCCCGGGATTCTATGCCAGCCTTAGGGATCGAGCTTGCTGATGTGCGTATTAAACGGGTCAATTACATTCAATCCGTTCGTCGTCAGGTAGAAAGTCGCATGATTGCAGAACGTCAGTCCATTGCTGAACGTTTCCGTTCTGAAGGTCGTGGCCGTAGCCAGGAAATCCTCGGTAATATGGAACGTGATCTTCGTCGTATTCGCTCTGAAGCTGCACGTGACGCCGAGAAAATTCGCGGTGAAGCGGATGCTAAAGCGACCCAAATCTATGGTGATGCCTTCGGTGCTGATGCTGAGTTCTATTCCTTCTTCCGTACGCTGGAAAGCTACCGGGCCTTGGGTGCGAATAGTACCCTCATGCTTAAAGCTGACTCTGACTTCTTCCGTTATTTAGAAGAACCGCAAGCTCAGTAAACCATTGCCTACCAGAGTGTCATACCCGCCTGGGTGTGACGCTTTGGATGGTGGGCAAAACCCTAATCCAGAGGTTATTATTTAAATGAGGATATATATTTAATATGTTGATTTATATTAAGTATGTATTTTTAGTAAATACTTTTAAGTCTATCAATTAACGAATCTAATATGCGATGTTCCATATGTGTTCAGTGTTCATCTACGACAAGTCAGTCTATCTCTTTGTCAGTTCTTTTTTATAATTAGATGAATGTCCATGATTCAGATAACACTTCGCGATTAATCTACGAACTCAATACTGTCCTAATTGATGGATTGCACTGAATTAGAATTCTTCTTTCTTGCCCAAATAACTGGGTACGAAGCTGTTGTTGGCATGTTCAATACTGGCGACTTCACCCGTTTTGAACTCGTCTTTGCAGAAGTGGCATTGAACGTCAGTAAAACCCGAAACGCTGTGTTGATCATTTTACAGTTACCTGTCCGTTCATTAGCATTGGGAGAAGCCAATCGCGGAGATTTGTTAGTTCTCGATTTTCAAGGCTCCTCTCAAATATCATTTTGTTGTAATTCGTAACGATCTCATCATACTTTTTGAGCAAATCCGATGTTGGATAAGCAAGAGTCAATGAATGCAAATCATTTTTTGTGATAGATCCAAATGTTGTGCCTTCAGAGTTTCGACGATCAAAAATCTGTTTAAAATACTTCATCACGTAAAACAGAAATCCATCTGAGCCTGTTTTGCTGTTTAATGCAGCTAAGCCTCGACCAATACAGCAGTCGGTATTAGCAATATTCATATCACCCACTGGTGCTCGAACGCTTAACAGTATGTCGCCTTTCTTTGCCATGCGGCTAGGCGCTGTCGTGAACTGGCGTGTTGTAGGGAACAACCAACCAAAGTCTGTAGAACCTTGATAAAAAATGGTTCCAACACCTTCATCGTTATACGAACTCCCCTCAGGAGAGTGCCCCATTGTAATGTTCGCTATTTGAGATAGCGTTTTGTCACGCCACCCCTCCGGTATTTCGCGCTTTAGGATTGGGTTGTATACCACTTTTCCGCCGGAGGTTTTGTAGGGGTTACCGTTGGCGTCGGGGAAGTCGAATTGTACAAACCAGTAGTCGTACAGGGTTTTGGCCATCGCTTCCAGCTCGGCGTTGATACGGTTATTGAGTTCGATTTTTTGGTCTAACGCCTTTAATACATTCGCAATCTTTTTTTGACTATCTAGATTTGCTGGCAAGCGGATTGGATAGTTCTTTATGTCGTTCGAATTTAAGTTTTTACGAACGCCTGACGAGAGATTTCGCAACTCGTCATACTGGGTCTTTAAGAAATAGTAGACGTACTCAAAGTCCGCTTTTTCAGGATCAATTGCAACATTGCAGCAAGCCTGATTGGTAGCCATTGCCTTTTTCAGGATAGAAAGGTTTCCTCGAGTCTTTCCCTCGCCATACATGGCGATTGAAAGCGAGTTTTCAGGAAACAGCTTTATACTTGTCTTTTTTAGTGCTGCTTCGGAAATATGTTCATTGGTCTCATAAATATATTTTTCACCGAGCTGTTCAGTTTTGAGCCAAGGAACAGTTCCGTTTTCCCAGAATTCAGCATTGCTTCTCAGGGGAGTAAGACCACTCGATATATTGGTTGAAAGCTCGGAAAGCAGCTTAGTTGTCATACTTCAACCCCGCCAACTGCTTTTTAATCTCTGTTTCTAATTCACGCGACTGGCTAAACAAACTGTCTAGGTTACTGGTAAAGCCCTGCATTTTTTCAGCAAATTGCTCTGGGGTTATATCGACATATTCGATTTTTACATCGAAATACTGGCCTGCACTTAATGAGTAGTTTTTAGCTTCGATCTCGTCATAACTGACTGCAACGGAAAAATCTTCCATTGCTTCTTTAGCATTAAACACATCAATAATTTGCTGTTCTTCTGCTGGTGTTAATACGGTTTTTTGGTTTTTGCCGTCTTTGACTTTTTCACCCAAGTTATAGGCATCCACCAGCACCACATCGCCATCGTTGCTGGCGTCGATGAATAGAATGGACACGTTAGTGCCGGTGGTAGCGAAGATATTAGAGGGCATAGAAACCACGCCAGCAAGCATTTTGTTTTTCACTAAATGTTCACGGATTTTTTTATCGATGCCCGATTGCGCGGTAATAAACCCCGTTGGCACCACGACCGCCGCTTTACCGTTTGGTTTAAGTGAGGCAATGATGTGTTGTAAAAATAGCGAGTAAATCGCCATTTTATCTTTTGCTTTAGCTGGCGCTTTGGGAATACCAGCAAAGAAGCGGTCTTTGTTTTCTTTGCTATCTAGCTCATCTCTAAAGTCGCTGAAATCTAGCTTAAACGGCGGGTTAGATACAATGTAGTCAAAGCGTTTTAACTCTTTGCCATCCTTATGATAAGGATGCTGCACAGTATTACCCTGAATCACATTCGGGATTGAGTGAACCAAATTATTTAAGATCAGGTTTAAACGCAGTAAGTTTGATGACTTTTGTGAAATATCTTGCGTGTAAATACTACAGCGATTCTCACCAATGGCATGTGCAACATTCATTAATAAAGTGCCCGACCCCGCTGAAGGATCGTAACAGCTGACATTACGTACTGCTCCACGTTGATCTTTTGGCACTAAAATTTCCGCCATAATGCGTGCTACAGCATGAGGAGTAAAATACTCAGCGTATTTACCGCCTGAATTGCTGTTATAGTCTTTAATCAGGTATTCAAAAATGGTGGCGTAGAAATCGAATTTTTGCGTAAAAATACGCTCAAAACTGAACTCCACCAATTTATTAATAATGGCACGGCAAAAAGCATCACGTTTTGAGTCATCTGCAATGTATTGGCTAATACGGTCGAATAGCACCACTTTAGCGCCACCATCAGTTTTTACTGCGAAGACATCATTATTACTGACAGCGATGTCGATTAAAGTATCGTCAAATAGTTTGGCAAATTCGGCAGTATTTTGTTGGCTGAATAGGTAGCTAATAAAATGCTGTGGTTTTAAACGTGCCGTATTACCGCCCATTTGCAGTTGCAGCATTTCAAAGTCATTCTCAGACATAGCTGCAAGTGCTTCTTCCCAGTTATCAGCCTTGGCGATATTCTCATCAAGCTTCTTGGCTTCAAAGGCAAATTTGTCGTTTAAAAACTTATATAAAAAGGTTTGGGTAATAATTTTAAATTCGTTACCGTCGTTACCTAGACCATAGTTGGCACAGATGCTTTTTAAACTATCAATTAAGGTTTTGGTTTTTTGCTGAAATTCGTATTCAACCATTTTTCGTATTTACTTCCTAATAGTGATACTGGTACTACCAAGTTTGGCTGCCGGTATTAAATTCTTTTAAATATTCTGCGACGACTAGATGATTGATATAACGTGAGGCATCGGCATTAAGTTTGATTTGTTGTTCTTTCATAAATCGGCAAATCACTAAAGGCATCATTTGGCGTTCAAAATAACTTTCATTATCGACTATTTGACTATTATTCAAGACTTGTTCATCAGCATCTTGTTTTACACCAGCTAGGGCTGCAAAGATTTTTCTCTCTGATTCACTAATGTCATGTTGTTGGTTTTGTCGTTCAAGAAGACGTTTATGAATTCGCGTATATTTCGCATCACCTAAGTACTTTTGACGCAATTGGTTATTTTGTCGATTGAGTTCTTTTACTCGGTCGTGAATTTTATTCAATGCATCAATATTCGCAAGCATTTCGTCTTGGGTAACTTCGCTTAAGTTTTTCTTTTTAAACAGACGCTCAAGCTCTTCTTTCAAACTGATAAATTTCGGGTCTTGTTGGTCAAAGTTATTAGCTAATGCTTCGCGAGTCTGACGCAGAGTATTTTTTAGCTTGTCTGCTAGTATCAACTCTTCTTCGCCAATTTTGACAAATTTGAAGATCACCTCTTCTAAAGCCCTGTTGAGCAAGTTGCTGGTATCTTGCCCAGTTTCTATATCTTGCTTGAGATTCAACAAATCCAAGTGGTTGCTAGTTTCACGATATAGTACGTTTAGCTTGGCAAAATCAAGTTCATTCAGAAACTCATATTCCCCTTGCATGCGGATCAAATTATACAAGCTACGGGCATCAGCTAGGGCTCTTTTTAATGCCAGAACGGCATCACGATCTTGAATCTGGTTTATCTGATTGCAGAACTCTTCCATGTTCTCTGTATCAAAACGGAACAACACATCCTTGATGTGCTCGATTTCTTGTTTGATCTCTTCTGGAGATTTAAATAAGTCTGAGTAGTGCTCAAATTCATCGCCTAGCTCAGATTGCAACTCATCAAAGTAAGCTTGATTAGTGGCATCAAACTCTTTGCGAATATCGGCAAAGTCAACCACATAACCATAGCGGAAGTCTTCATAAGGGCGATTTACACGTGTGAGTGCTTGTAGCAAATTATGTTTTCTGATGATCCGGCCAAGATAGAGTTTTTTGAGTCGCTTAGCATCAAAACCAGTCAGTAGCATGTTGTAAACAAATAAGAAATCGATCTTGCCTGCTTTAAAATCCTCTACCCAGTCTTTACGATCATCTTTAGTGCCAACATCATGCAAGATCAAAGCACCTTTTTTTACCTTTTGTGATTGTTTGAATGACTTCACATAAGATGGGGATGGCTCTGCAACTTCTAATACCGAATCATAGATTTCATGTGATATATGCTCTTTAATAAGAGTTTTTTCAGCATAAATCTCATTGAAAATCTCAAACATCTGCTTAGCTTGATCTGAGCTATCGCATATAACCATACCGCCAATACTGTTATCGTTTAACCCACCACGGCTTTTTTCAAAGTCGGTGATAATATAATCAAGCATCGGCTCAACAAAACTTCGATGAGAGTATATGAGCTTACGATCAACATCCCCCATTTTCACTTCAGCTTCTTCTAATGCTTTTTGTAGTTTGATTTTGTATTGGGTGGAGATTTCTTCACGGATTAATCTTAAAGTGTAACCATCTGCAATGGATGCGTTGTAGTAATACTTATGTATGTAATCGCCGAATAACATACGTGAGTTATAGTCATCACCCAATAACGGTGTACCAGTTAAACCAATTTTAATCGCGTTGGTATCTGACTGACTTAAGTTAGCTAAAAAACTACCCTTTGGGTTATAGCTTCTGTGGACTTCATCCAGAAAATAGATACGTTGAATAGCAACGTTATAGTCTTTGGTACTTACCACATCTGGATCATCTTTAAATTTCTGGATATTAACCACAGTAATTTCTGGCTTACCGGAATGGTTGTGGATCACTTGTGTTGCTTTGATATCACGCGTAAATGCATCACGCGAATTAATCGTGTGTACTGTCAGACCTCGACTAGTGAACTCTGTTTTTGCCTGTTGCAGCAGGTCTAAGCGGTCAACAATAAAGTAAAACTTAGGGACTATTTGTTGCTGTTGGAAATAATCAGTTAAAAAACGTACGTTATAAAAAGTAAGAGCGGTTTTACCACTGCCCTGAGTGTGCCAAATAATCCCCTTTTTCACACCATCATTAAGCTTACTTTCAATCGCCTTCGTGGCGAACAATTGTGGGTAACGCATAATGTGTTTTTGCAGCCCATCTGGCTCAAATACATAAGCCAAGGCATATTGCAGAACAAATGCTAAGCGCTCACGGCTCAACAATGATGTGCAGATACGATTTGTCGGTCGTTCAGGTTGCTTATTAGTTTGAAACTCCGGATTACTGTGGATTACTTCCAAGTTATTATCTTTTAAAACCTTAAGTTCATCTGAATCCGATAACGGCTTTAATATTGCTGTTAGGTTTAAAATTTCTTCTTCACGAAAGTAGTTGAATGTGGGCTTTTGATAGGAGCTACTCGCATAAAATGCGCCTTGTACTGGCTCCGGGTCACTATCGTCATACTCCATATTATTAGAGAAAATCATAAACTGGGTGATGTTAGCGAAACGCTTGAACTTAGGATTCTGAAAACGTTTATTAATACGGTCACGTTCAGCCAGAATTCCCTCGCGGTTATTTGGTTTTTTTACCTCAATAAACACCAGAGGCATTCCGTTTATCAACAGAGTGATATCAGGGCGAAACTCTTCGTCACCATTTTGGCAAGTCAATTCGGTGACTACATGAAAACTGTTGTTATCGAAGTTCTCAAAGTCGATGAGCTTGGTGTTGGAACGCTCTGAGATGCGTTCAAAAAAAGCACGACCTAAGTCTTCGTTATCAAGTTCTAATTTAATATCGGCAAGCAATCTTTTTACATCAGTTGGCTCAGTGCCAGGGTTGATCTTAAGAATAGCCTCGCCGAATAAATCGGGGAATATATTGGTGTCGACATCCCATACTTGCTCTTTAAGTGACAGATACTCATAACCCAGTTTCATTAAATGTAGGATTGTTGGAATTTTTACACGAGCATCTTCATTGAACTTCATATCATTCCCTAGTTTCTTGCTACATTTATTTATGCAGGGTGCCTATACAGAGCAGACACTATTTGATTACACACATAGTTAAGAATATCAACGGAGCATACCATGTGATACTGATTTATCTAGTAGTTTGCTTGTTCTTCTAATACTCTTTTTGAATTCAGTATGAAAACTACTAAAACGTACTTAATCCCGTTGCTTCCATCGTGCGATATAACAATCGAGGCCAAAGCCTTTCATCCGCATAGTTTTCATAATCGACACTGTAATGTCGGCCATAGAGGTTATACCAGCATTCATCAAACCAGCTACGACCACGTTGAAAAGGTGCTGCGTTGGCAGGTCCTGTTAGGACGACACTGGTTTCAAGATTGAGGTTATGCAGATTTCGTCGGGTGAAGTTGGTTGAACCGAGAAGCATAGTTGTTTTGTCGGCTCCGCGGTGCATTAACCATTTGGCGTGACATTGTTCACCGTGGGTATCACACCAGCGAACGGTAATACCGGCTTGTGTTAATTCATAAGCGACCGGACGATTAGGTATGCCGTTTTTTTCTCGTCCGAAGGCGTCTTTATTCGGGTCCAGTAACACTCTTAATATTACGCCTCGTTTTTGTGCGGATTTGAGGGCATCGATAATCTCACGATCAGATAAGTAGAACATCGCCATATCCAGCTTGTCGCCTGCTTTGGCTTGGTTAATCATGGCTAATGCGGCTTTTTCTACGGCCTGTTCAGTGACGACCTGAACGGTAAGGTTCGTTTCTGTGTTGTCAGAAGGTTGTTCTAGTTCGACTTTAGGCAAAACTTTGCCTGACATTGCCAGCACGGCTTTTTCACTATCCAATAAATTCCAGGCTGCTTGTCCGTTAAAGCGTAAAGCCACATTATCGTGGGCGCTGCTGCCATCGTGTGGATTAGCTGAGGTGACTAATGCGGTTAATTCTTCTCCATTATCTGCAATGATGAGTTTGCGATGATTCGCTTTGAAATTAAGCAGACTGAGATAACTTCTTAACGAGACTTTTCCTTCACCAAAAGGATTCGGCAACCAGCCGCCTTCACTATTGCCAAATGGCTGAACAAATAAACGCCAAAAACCAGAATAAGCCGGGTTGCTATCACGTAGTTTGGTCAGTTTTGTTTGTGTGACAGGTATGCCAGCCGCTTTAAGCTTAACGAAATGTTTGGAAGGTAGCCCACCGTACACGCTATTAATAGGATCAGAAATGACCTGTATTTGCAGATCAGGATAATGCTTTTTCTGTTTAATCAAAGCTTCGGTCAGTTCATCTGAAAGTGCCCGATGCTGTTCCGAACCTTTGCCTTGATAGTCGTTAAACAAAAACATATCGACCAACACCAGGTGGCGAGCATTAGCAATCATCTTGAACACTTCATCGAAAATCTGCTGCTGCGTTCGACGGTCACCATCGACAGTGAAGGTTCTGTCTGCCAGAAACTGCACTTCATTTGCTGCTCGTTGTGGGCCTGAGAAATCAATGCCTGGAGGCAATGGCTTATAAACGTGATAGACGGCGACACAAATTGATATCAAAAGTAATAACAATAGCCAACGCCATTTACCCCTTCCCTGCTTTTTCGTGCCGAATAAAGATCGTTGTTGTTTACTTTTGAATGACATGTTTATCAATAAGTCCGTTTAGGTTTGTGATTTTATTATTTGGCTTTTGGCTGAAATTAATGGTCTATATAAAGTAGCACTATTTAATGATGAATTACGTGTTGCTAGGGCTTATTAATTTCTGTGATTAGTGATGCTGAAGGATCGCCATTAATTCAACGACGTTTGTGAACGTAAGTGCTCTACCATCCAGTCAATCATGGATTTTGTTCTGGCTGAAGAATAGCGACCCTCTCTATGCACCACATGCACGGGCACGGGTGGATGCTCATAATCACTCAAAATGATTTTTAATGCCCCACTCTCCAGGCTCTCTGCTACCTGATAAGACAGGAAACGTGATATCCCCATATCCGCTAATACAGCTTTTTCTGCCGAGAAGTTATCGCTGACAGCTAAAAATGGGTCTACCCTGACACTGCTTGTTTTGCCTTTATCCATAAACTTAAGCTCATTACTGGGGCTGAGTCCTCTGGCCAGAATGATTTTATGATTAGATAAATCTTCTGGTTTTTTCGGGTAGCCATATTCTTTCAAATATGACGTTGACGCACACAACACACGACGAATAGCCCCAACTTTGATGGCTTTATAGGATGAATCCTGTAACTCACCAATTCGAATTGCGACATCGACACCCTCTTCCAGCATATTGACGACACGATCAACGAATAAAGCATCCACCTGCATGTCAGGATAGTTTTTTAAATAGCTGATAATGCCATCCATCACATATAGCCGCCCGAATAATACTGAGGCGGTAATTCTGACCATTCCTCTCGGTGTTGCATTTCTGCCTCTGACGGCATCATCCGCTTCTTCAGATAGAGCGACAATCTGCTTGGCATCTTTGTAGTAACGCTGGCCTGCATCGGTGATTTGCAGGTGGCGGGTTGTTCTTTGTAATAGCTTTACACCGAGACGTGTTTCCAGTTCTGAAACGGCGCGACTAACGGCTGGAGGGCTCAATCTGAGTTTACGTGCTGCATTGGCAAAGCCTTCATTCTCAACCACGGCCACGAAGACAGTCATTAAATGTAGTCGGTCCATTTATTATTCCACTTTATGCAACAGTTAATTAATCATTTGGCTGATTATTATATTTCTGATAATAGCGAATAATGTTCTCGCTGGAAACACAACAGCATTATTTACTGATAACAGGAGAACAAACATGAGCAGAATCAAAACCATCACTGATGATATAGCCAATAATGAACAAGCTGAATTATTTGCTGCTATCCAATCATCACTGGGCATTGTGCCAAACTTCCTTCGGGTCTTTGCTAACTCACCGGATGCCTTAAAAGCGTTCCTGGGTTTTCATCATATTGCTGGTAATGGCTCTTTGGACGCCGCCACACGTGAACGAATTGCGCTGACGCTGGCTCAGAAAAATGAATGTGGCTATTGCTTATCAGCTCACACCGCTATTGGACGTAAGAGTGGTTTAAATACTGATGAAATCAATGCCAATCGTCAGGGTGACAGTCAGGATGCCAAAGCCGCTGTTGCTGTGAAGTTTGCACGGACATTAGCTGAGCACACAGGCGAAGTGACGAATGCGGAAGTGCAGGAAATGCGTGATGCCGGTTTCACTGATGCGGATATTGTTGAAGTCATTACCCACACGGGCATGAATTTATTAACCAATATTCTGAGTAAGGCCAGTCGGGTAGATATCGACTTCCCTAAAGTTGAACTGAATCAGGCGGCTTAACGGATATTGCCCGATCTTTTGCCGATCGGGCAACTATTCTTAGGAGGTGATATGGCCAGAGCATTTGCAAAAATCGCGTTCACAGACAATGTAAAACAGTTACAGTCTGATATGGGTAGCCGGGAAACGTATCAGGTATTCGAGCAAGGTGATACCGATGATGTGTGTATTGATAAGCGAACAGAGCAATTTATCAAACAACGGGATAGTTTTTATATTGCCACAAGTAACGATGATGGCTGGCCGTATATTCAGCATCGAGGTGGACCCAAAGGTTTTCTCAAGGTACTGAGTGATAAACAGATTGGTTTTGCTGACTTTCGTGGTAACCGACAGTACCTCACTGCAGGCAATATTCAGGCTAATAATAAAGTCTGTCTGTTTTTGATGGATTATGCACAACCACGCCGCCTGAAAATCTGGGGCCATGCTGAGGTGATTCAGGAAAACGAATACGCAGGCTTGATGGCACAACTTGAACTCGCTGATTTCAGAGCACCTGTTGAGCGAGGCATTGTCATGACCATTGACGCGATGGACTGGAACTGTCCGAAGTACATTACGCCTCGTTATACTCAGGATGAGTTTGCACAGTTTTTAGTTGATGATTAGCGTGTAATTATTTGAAAAAGCTATTTTATTTGTCTTTTACAAGAGCGACAAAACAATGATTTTATACAATATTGCATTATCGGGTAACTGCCATAAAGTACGGCTGATGTTAGCTTTTTTAGGCTTGGATTATCAGGTTTATGATTTGGATTTAGGCACATCTGAACAGCTAAGTGATGACTTCTTGAAGTTAAATCCATTTAGTCAGGCACCGGTGATTGATGATCAAGGTATCGTCATTCGTGATAGTCAGGCTATTTTGGTGTATTTAGCTAAAAAATACGGCGGTGAACAATGGTGGTCTCCGGATACCGTTGTTTTAGCAGAGATCATCAGCTGGTTATCTACAGCCGCGAATGAACTACAAAATGGCCCTGCCAGATTACGTGTGCATCATAAAATGGGACGACCTATCGACCATAAACACGCTACAGATACGACGACAAAACTGCTGAACATCATTGACCGCCACTTAGCTGATAAACAATGGCTAGTCGCAGACAAATTAAGCATTGCTGATATCGCCATGTACCCCTATCTGGCTTTGGCTCACGAAGGCCAGGTCGATCTTAGTCCCTATCAGAACATCACTGCATGGCTGACACGGTTTGAAGCTTTACCAAACTATGTATCCATGCCAGGCATCAATTTATAAATCTATTTTGGAGAACAACACTATGACAACCGATATTAAGCCCCCTCTTCCGCCATTTAATGAAGCCTCGGCGACACAAAAAGTGCGTATGGCTGAAGATGCCTGGAATAGCCGCGATCCAGACCGTGTTGCACAGGTCTATACCGAAGATACCATCTGGCGTAACCGTGCTGAATTTCCCCGTGGCCGCGAACAAGTTAAAGACTTTTTGCAAAAGAAATGGGCAAGAGAACTCGATTACCGTCTAATAAAAGAGCTGTGGGCATTTGAACAAAACCGTATTGCTGTGCGCTTTGCTTATGAATGGCATGATGATAGTGGCAACTGGTTTCGTTCGTATGGTAACGAAAACTGGGAATTTAATGAGCAAGGTCTGATGCAGCGTCGTTTTGCCTGCATTAATGATTTACCGATTAAAGAATCTGATCGTTTATTTCACTGGGCATTAGGCAGAAGACCGGATGATCACCCCAGTTTGAGTGATTTAAACCTGTAAATCACGTGGCTCCGGGAGGGGTATTAGCCCGGAGCTATTTTACAGCTTCCAACAGCATCGCTTCAGATTGAGTAATAAATGCAGACCAGGTTTCATTGGGTTGCCATGATGGCAGCATTGCTTGCTTGGCTTCATGCTCAGTTAGTTGTTCAATGACTCGCAGATAAAGATACAAAAAAGCGGATGCCCGGTAATTCAATGCACAGTGAACCCAGACTTTTCTATCCGAAAGTCCGGCCATTACATTGAAGAACTGGATTAAGTGGGTCTGCTTAGGGGCATCAAAGGGTACGGGGATATGAACATAAGTCATGTTTAAGCCGCTGACAATATGGCCTTCATTTGCAATAGCTGAACTGGAATCGGGCATCGCCAGATTTATAATGACTTGATAGCCTTGCTCTGCAATTTGCTCAAACTCATTGACTGCAGGTTGCCCTGAACTGGCAATAGTCGTTGTTACCGCTAAGTAGTTTTTAATATTTGTCTGCACGGCACTGATGCTCCATGTTTTATCGTCAGTTAAGCCTATCATGGCTTATTATCAGGAAACACTCATCAGTATGTCTATGGCATTATGCCTGCCAGAAGAGCGATGTGAACTCTTCGCTGAAATTACACTCTGAATACCTTTAATAATAAAAATACACTTAACAATGACGTTAAAAACAGGACTCGCTTTTTCTTTACTGCTGACCAGTCAGCTTGTAACAGCTCGTGATTACATCGATGCACATTTACATTACGTCGATTTTTTCCAGGAAACAGATGGCATGCCGGCCTTACTAAAGGCAATGGATGAAAGCAATATCACGCAAGCCGTCATTATGGGGATTCCAGTTGCCAAAACCTGGGATGAAAATGAACCTAAAAAACCACGCTATTACGCAGGCGATGATGCTCCAATCTATTGGTATAGCGGCACCGATCTTGAATTACATGCTGCTATAGAAAATCTAAGCCCTGAACAACAAAAACGCTTTATTCCCTTTTTATCTGGCTTCAACCCGGATGATAAAAATGCGATTAATCACATCCGCCGGGCATTAGAACTTAACCCCGGATTTTGGCAAGGCATTGGCGAAGTATTCACCCGCCATGATGATCTGACGGCTTTGATTCACGGCAGTGCGCCCCGTGCCAATAGCGAAGCGATGATGAAAGTCTATAAGCTGGCGGCTGAGTTTGATTTACCCGTATTACTGCACAGTAATATCACTTCAAAACGTGAACGTAACCCATTGTATTTAGAAGAATTGGAAGATGCTCTAGGGAAGAATCCTGAGGTGAAATTTATCTGGGCACATGCCGGCACCAGTAAAGAATTGCATCGCCATCAGGAAGAGCTGGACTTTATCCGACCACTATTAAAAGAACTGTTAGATAAATACGATAATCTGACCATTGATTTGTCTTGGACAATGATTGAACCGTATTTGCTGGATGAAAAAGGTAAACCGCGAGCTAAATGGCTGGCATTACTTGAGCAATACCCTAACCGCTTTTTGATTGGCAGTGATGTGGTTGGCAGCTTTGATAATGTCGGTAAGATTATGCATGGATTTGATCCGGTGTTAGATGCCTTACCAGAAGATGCGGCTAATGCCATTGCACATGATAATTTTCTAAAACTATTACCTAAAAAGTCAGCAGATTAATCGGCGTACTCACTACCAATTGCACGAAATGGCATTTTTAAGCCCAGCTCTTTGACTTGTAAACCTACCCATGCAGGGAAGGTATTGCTGTTAGGACCAAAATATTCATGGGCTACTGTTCATTAGTTTTTTCTCTAACTTTAAATATTGGAAGATACATACATCAACATCAATAGTCAGATATGATTCTAGTTTAGTTAATAAATGAATAAGGAAGGTGAAGTGAAAGAGTTTAAAGACATCGATAATGTTGCAGCTAAGATTTTTAATGACGAAATTGACCGCCCTGCATATGCATTTGGGTTATGGTTAGCAACACTGCAGGCTAAGGAGTTAGGGATAGATAGGTTGAGTGTTTTTGAATTCGGTGTAGCAACAGGGGCTGGACTCATTAATTTATGTAATATTTGTGAGATCATGACGAAGTCAACTGATATGCAATATGATATCTATGGTTTTGACTCTGATATTGGTATGCCGGCCCTTTCTGGCGGTTATAAAGACCATCCTGAGTTATGGCATGAAGGACAATTTTTAGTTGACCACGATGCTATAAGAGAAAAATTACCCGAGAATGCAAAACTTATTTCTGGTGATATTGCTACAACATTAGGCCCTTTCTGTGAGGAGTTTTTATCACCTGAAGCACCAGTGGGGTTTGTATCTGTTGATGTTGACCTATACTCTTCAACATTGTCAGTTTTTGAGTTATTTAAACAAGAAAATCCTGAAATTTATTTACCTGTATCAATCATGTATCTTGATGATATTAATGACTTACTTACAAATAATTCATGGTGTGGAGAAATGTTAGCTGTTCGTGAGTGGAATGAGCAACACGAACTCAGAAAAATGGAAGAAATGCGAATTCGTCAAAATCATAGTCCCGCAGGTTGGCATGACCATATCTATGGGTACCATGTTCTTGATCATCCTGTTCGTAACGGTATGCGACCGGATGTTTGTCTAGATTTGAACATAACAGCAATTTAAGCCAATTAATTTAGTCAGCGTATCCACTACCAATCGCCCGAAATGGCATTTTTAAGCCCAGCTCTTTGACTTGTAAACCTACCCATGCAGGGAAGGTATTGCTGTTAGGACCGGGAAATAAGGTGTAGTCATTAGCCCATGGGTAACGCGATACCGCCGTTTTGATTTGGGGGATCAGCTCGGCGGCTTTCTGCCCATGCAGAGATAAGATTTTCTCTGGTCTGGCACCGTACCAATAGGTATCGGGGGTGATTGTTTGGTATTCATATAATGCCGGCAAACCACGTTTAACACGCCAGCCAACCACTTCATAGACGGTATAAGTTGCTGCATTCTCAGGTTTTACTGCAATCCAGGTATGCACTGCAAACCAGCCACGCCAGCTAAAAGCATCGGCGGCATAGACTTCAATAATCGCTTGTTTTTCTGTTGCCGGGTCGGATGCAATGCCGGCTGATTCACGGCTGGCTGTTCGCCAGTCTTTTGTTGTACAGGCGCTCAGGGAAAACACGGAAACCAGTAGAATACAAAGAGTTTTCAAGCTGTTAATCCTTATAAATCTTTAGTCAAAAGTTTGAGCTGAATTCAGATCATGACTGGAATATGGCAAGGAAATATCGACACGTAAGCCAGCTTTTGTGTTGCTGATAGTCAACTTACCATTAAGAATATCAATGACCGCTTTGCTAATACTCAATCCCAACCCGAAGTTGCCTTTTTTCTTATCATGCACAAAACGATTGGTCACATTAGGTAATAAGTCAGGGTCAATGCCCCCTGCTTCATCCGTTATTTGCCAGGTGACATAATCAGGCTGCTCTGTGACCAGAATTGAAACTGCCTGTTCCGGCGAGGAAAACTGAATCGCATTTTTGATCACGTTTCTAATCGCAACCGCTACCAATTCCTGTGGTAGAAACAAGTCTTGTTCACTATGAATAATTTTGTGAATCTGGATTTGATTTTCCTGAATCATGTTTTGCAATGGCAGCAAGGCTTTTGAAGTGATCTCATTTGCCGTGCTGATCGCAGTAATGGACGCCATTTGCTCGGCATCCAGTCGTGCCAGCATTAATAATTGATCGAGTAATTCGGTTAGTTGTTTAACGGCTAGATTTGCTTGTTTCAAGTTGTTATCAACTGTTTCTCCCTGTTTAAGCATGGCCACCTGTAGCTGGGTAGTAATACCGGCCAGTGGCGTTCTCAGCTCATGGGCTGCATCTGCTGTAAAACGGCGTTCACTCTCAAGGACAGCTTTGACTCTGGCGAGTAAGGCATTAAAGCCGGCAATGACACCTTTGACTTCATTGGGCATATCTTCGATTTCAATTGGCGTTAGGCTGTTACCAGTGTGTTTATCAAAGTGATCTTGTAGCTGTGTCATTGGTTTAAAGACACGCTGAATAATAAAATACAGGGAGATGATTAAGGTCAGAACCGCCAGAATCCAGGGTATAAATACACCGATTAACACAATATTGAATAGCTGACGACGTTTATCCAGCTTTTCAGCGGTAGTTACTGAAATACCGTGCTCTGTCAGTTTGAAGACACGCCAGATCGTGCCATTGTCCCGAATAAAGCTGTAACCGTCTTTAACAGAGGTCAGCACATCTTGATTACCATCTTCTGTGCTAATAATTAACTCGCCATCGATGCGTGTGACATTACAGACAATAATTTCAGTATTATCTTTGTTTTGTTCAATCTGCTGAATGAGTTCATTCGTCAGTGAAGATGAGGGTTTTTCATTTTTTACATCGTACTGATGCACGATATGCGACAACATTTTTGCTGAAGCCGCCAATCGGTCATCCAGAATTTCTTTCACATCATTTTTAATGGTGTGATACATAAACGGACCAATGACGAGACATAAAATACCCGTGACCAGCAGCACGGAGAGCAATAATTTATTTCTTAAGCTGCCTTTCATTTTTTATCATCTGCCAGAAAGTAGCCTAAACGACGTTCAGTACATATCAGATCGGTACCCAGTTTTTTACGTAGATTGTGTATGTGCACGGCGACGGCATTACTTGCTACCCCCTCAGCCCAACCATAGAGTCTGTCCTGAAGTTGGTCTGTGTTAACAACTTTACCTGGTTGGTGCATTAAGGCTTCCAGTACAATCAATTCACTTTTGGATAATTTCACAGGCAAACCGTTAGCTTTAACTTCGCCCTTAGTGGGGTTATAGCTGATATGGGCAAAAGTGATAAGGTTGTCTGCTCGGCCAGCGATGCGACGGGTGATGGATTGCAGCCGAGCCACCAATTCATCAAAGTCAAAAGGTTTAGTGAGGTAGTCGTCTGCCCCAGCTGATAATCCAGTCACTCTGTCTGGAATAGCGTCACGTGCCGTGAGGATAAGTACTGGAATCAGTACCTTATTCTGACGCCAGCTGGTGAGTAATGTCATACCATCGTAATCTGGCAATGATAGATCAAGAATCACAACATCATAATCGACATGTTGTATGGCCTGATTGGCGGTATTAGCGTCTGTCACCCAGTCTGTGCTGTGACCGAGTGTTTCCAGACCCTGTTTAATGCCATCACCGACGATGTCATTGTCTTCAACCAGTAAAATATACATACATGATTCCTAATAATTACACACTTATTATGGTTAACAATATTAAGTGAACATTAAGATCAGCCTAATGTACGGCTAATCATTAGCACATAGACTTGATGAGAATTACACATCACAGTGTATATATTCGCCATTTTGTTGCTGAAGCAAACAACCCGATTGAATTTAATTTATAAGAGATGTTTATCATGCGAGCCATTCCTTTAACACTCATTTCTGCTTTTACCCTGATGCTGGTTGCCTGTTCAGAACCAGAAAGTCAGGCCCCACAGCAGGAGGCTAAACCTGCTGAAGTGGATGTCGCTGTTCCGCTTCAACATAAACTGACGGATTGGGACGAGTTTACAGGACGCTTTGAAGCCATCAACAACGTCAATTTACGTGCCCGTGTTACTGGGTATCTGATTGAGAAAAAGTTTAAAGATGGTCAGCAAGTAAAAAAAGGCGATGTGTTGTATGTGATTGACCCACGCCCTTTTCGTTATGAGTTAAAACGAATTCAGGCGCAATATGAATTAGCACAAAAAGAATTGGATCGGGCGCATGTACTTCGTGAATCCAATGCAATTTCACAAGAAGAAGTCGATAGACGTTTCCAGGAATTACAAATTACAGAGGCTTCATTAAACAACGCTAAACTGCAATTAGGGTTTACGGAAGTCACCTCACCAATTAATGGCAAGATTAGCGACAGCTATGTCGATATTGGCAATATGGTGGAAGAAAACCAGACGGTTTTGACACGTATTGTTAGCACCAACCCAATTCACTTCCGTTTTGAGGGTTCACAAGGCGATTTATTAAAATACATTCGTCTTGATCGGGCTGGCCAACGCCCAAGCAGCGATTCCAGTCCCAATCCTATTTACGTCAAATTGATGGATGAAGATAAGTTCTACCACGAAGGCAAAATGCACTTTGTCGATAATGTGGTTGATGATGCCACAGGTACCATTCAGGCTACTGCTACGGTAAACAATGACGAGGGAATCATTTATCCCGGATTGTTTGGACGTGCTCGCTTGCTAGGCCGAGCTAACTATGACGCCATACTGGTACCTGAAAATGCTATCAATACAGATCAGGATAAAAAATTCGTTTATATCATTGATGAAAACAATGCCATCAAACGCCAGTATGTCACTGTTGGTAATTTACTTGAGAATGACCTGATTGTGGTCAGCACAGGCTTAACCGGTAATGAAAAAGTGGTTGTGAATGGCATTCAACGTATACAAGCCAGTGGGCAGGAAGTTACACCGAATGTGGTCGAGCTTGAGTGGAAACCTATCAACGTTTTAGGTAAGCAAGCCTCTGATCAAACAACGAACACGACAAATACTGATAAGGAATAAGCGACTGTGAATTTCCCAAAATTCTTTATTGATAGGCCTATTTTTGCTTCGGTACTCTCCATTATCGTCGTTATTATTGGCTATATGGCCTACTTGAGCTTACCAATTGAGCAGTACCCACAAGTAGCGCCACCGACCATACAAGTCTCTGCCACCTACCCTGGTGCAACAGCCGAAACCGTTGCTGAAACGGTGGCCACACCGATTGAACAGGAAGTGAATGGTGTTGAGGGCATGCTCTATATGTACTCTCAATCATCTGCCGATGGTTCGATGACACTGAGCATCACTTTTGAGCTGGGAACCGATCTGGATACAGCACAAGTCTTAGTCCAAAACCGTGTGGCTATAGCTGAAGCAAAATTACCAGAGAGTGTCCGCGCTTTAGGTGTCACTACCAAGAAAAACTCACCTGACCTGATGATCGTTATCAACCTCTCCTCTCCGGATGGCACATACGATCAAAACTATCTCGCCAATTATGGCGTATTGAATATTCGTGATCGTATTCGTCGGATTGATGGGGTCGGTGATGTGCCAGTTTATGGGGCCTCAGATTACGCCATGCGGATCTGGCTAAAACCTGATTTGATGCAGTCATATGATATTGCTGCGGGTGATGTCGTCTCTGCTATCCGTAATCAAAACGTTCAGGTCGCCAGTGGTACCTTAAACCGTGCACCACAACCCGACCAGAATTATTATGAATACATCATCCAAACACAAGGGCGATTAACAACACCAGAAGAGTTTGGGGAAGTTATCGTTAAAGCCAGTGATGATGGCCGTATTGTCCGGCTGCGTGATGTCGCTCGTATTGAGCTAGCGGCTCAGGATTACATCACAAAAGGATATTTAGGTGGAAAACAGGCTGTCGCCTTACCTATCTTCCAACGTCCGGGTACCAACGCAATTGAAACGGCCAATCAGATCAAAGCTGAGATGGAAGATATTGCTGCCGAATTTCCACCTGGTATGACTTACGAGTTTGCCTACAACCCAACGGACTTCATCGAACAATCGGTTGATGCGGTGAAAATGACGGTTTATGAAGCCGTATTTCTGGTGGTGATTGTCATCCTGGTATTCCTGCAAACCTGGCGTGCAGCGATTATTCCCATTGTGGCTATCCCGGTATCGCTTATCGGTACCTTTGCCGTGATGTCAGCCATTGGTTTCTCGTTAAACAACCTGACGTTATTTGGTCTGGTATTAGCCATTGGTATTGTGGTGGATGATGCGATTGTTATTGTCGAGAACATGGAACGGAATCTTAGAAATGGTCTGTCTCCTCGTGAGTCAGCTCGTAAAACCATGGATGAGGTCGGCTCAGCATTAATAGCCATGGGGCTGGTGCTGGTTGCCGTATTCCTGCCTACCTTGTTCCTCGAAGGGATTTCAGGCGAGTTTTATCAAGCTTTCGGTATTACCATTGCCGTGGCGACAATGATTTCAGTGGCCGTGTCCCTGACCTTGTCACCGGCATTAGCCGCTATTTTGATGAAGTCACATGATCAGGATAAACCTGAGAAACCCGTTAAATGGTATAGATCACCGGTTAAAGCGTTCTTTAATGGCTTCAACCGAGGTATGGAAGGCTTGTCTAACCGCTATGGCTGGTTTGTCGGTAAAACCATTCGTATGGGTCTCATTATGTTAGTGATTTATGCTGGCTTGATGACTCTAACCGCATTTCAGTTTAATCGCGTACCGACGGGGTTTATTCCGACACAAGATCAAGGCTCTTTAATCGTTGCTATTACGCTGCCTGATGGGGCATCGTTTGATGCAACAGATAAAGTGGTTCAGAGTGTTACAGAGAAAATGTTAGAAGTGCCGGGGCTGGAGAATGCCGTTGGTTTTACTGGCTTTTCTGGTGCGACAAGAACCATCCAATCTAATGCTGCCGTAATATTTACGCCATTAGAGCCGTTTGAAGATCGCATTGCTAAAGGGATTAAATATCAGACTATCCTCAGTGATATGCGGGCTGTTGCTGCTAGCTTTAAAGAAGCCAAGGTGGCGGTATTTGAACGTCCTCCTGTGCCCGGTATCGGTAGTGCCGGCGGCTTCAAAATGATGCTGCAGGACCGTGGTGGACGCGGCTTAAAAGTATTAGAGCAGGCAGCTAACGATATGGCAGCTGCAGCTAATAGCCCTGATAGCCCTGCCACAACCGCAGTTTACTCTTTCTTTAATACTAATAATCCACAAATCTATCTGGACATTGATCGCAATAAAGCTGAACGTCTCAACGTGCCAGTACCAGATGTATTTGAAGCCTTAGAAGTCTTTATTGGTTCAGTCTATGTTAATGATTTCAATTATTTAGGTCGGACATTTAGAGTAACCGCTCAAGCTGAAGCTGAGGATCGTTTATCTGTAGATGATGCGCTGAGAATCCGAGTCAGAAGTACCAATGGCGATATGGTGCCGTTAGGCTCTTTTGCTACGGTACGCGATACATCTGGTCCTTCTCGTGTTCCTCGCTATAACTTATATCCTGCAGCAGGCGTCATGGGCAGTAGTGCTGAGGGCTTCAGTAGTGGGCAAACACTCAATGCAATGGAAGCGTTAGCAGACAAAATCCTGCCTGATGGCATTGGTTATGAATGGACTGAAATTGCCTATCAAGAGAAGGCAACTGGTGACACAGCTGCATTGGCTTTCCTACTGGCTGTCGTGTTTGTGTTTTTATTACTGGCAGCACAGTACGAAAGTTGGGCATTACCGTTTTCTATCATCCTGATTGTACCGATGTGTCTATTATCAGCTATTACCGGTGTGTATCTGGCGAAGATGGATAACAATATCCTGACGCAAATAGGTTTGGTTGTACTGGTGGGTTTAGCCTCGAAAAATGCCATTTTAATTGTTGAGTTTGCCCGTGAGCTTGAGCGTCAGGGACGTTCTGTCTGGGATGCGGCAGTTGAAGCGGCGAGACTTCGTTTACGTCCTATTTTGATGACATCCTTTGCCTTCATTCTAGGTGTTGTGCCAATGGCCATCGCTCAAGGCGCTGGTGCTGAAATGCGTCAAGCATTAGGGATCGCTGTCTTTTCAGGCATGCTTGGTGTGACCTTCTTCGGGTTAATATTCACCCCTGTGTTTTATGTGATTTGTCGTCGGGTTGCCCTACATTTCAAGCCTGAACAGGCTTCTGGAGAAAAATCGTGAAAAAATTGGTGCTTTGTACATTAATTGGCCTGTCTGTCACGGGATGTGCTCAATTTCGTGATTATCAGTCCCCCACAACTGATAGCTCAGTTAAAGCCACCCAACTAACTGATACCAGTTACCAATTCGCTACGGCACAAGAACCTATTGCAGACTGGTGGACGTCTTTTCAAGATCCACAGTTAAGTCAATTAGTTGAAGAAGCATTAACGCATAACCTGGATGTACGTATTGCACTAGCAAATCTGCAAGCAGCGCGAGCATTATCCAGAGCAGTTGGTTCAGATAGATACCCGACTGTCGATGCAAACGGTGGTTATAGTCGTAACCTGTATTCTGAGGAAGCACAGAACGCCACTACTCGTGCCGCTGATATCTATGAGGCTGGCTTTGATGCCAATTGGGAATTAGATATTTTTGGACGTGTCAGCTATGGCATTGAGTCACAATTGGCTCAGGAGCAAGCCTTCGCTGCCGACTTACAACAAATGTATGTCAGCGTGGCTGCTGAAGTCGCCAGACAGTACTTCATATTACGCGGTGCTCAATATCGCCTGGATATTGCTCAGCGCAATGCTGAGAACCAAAATGAAACCTTTGAGTTAACAGAAAAAATACTCAATGCTGGTAGTGCCAGCGCCCTGGACGTGAGTCGAGCCAGAACACAGTTGAGTCTGACTCGTTCAACTATTCCGCCGCTGAGAGCGCAGATAGACTCAACCATTAATAGTCTGTCTGTTCTCACCGGTAAAGTGCCAGATGCTTTGCGTAGCAAATTGTCTCAAACCAAAGCCTTGCCATCATTACCACTCAGCGTGGCTGTCGGTGATGCTCAACAACTGCTGAACAGACGCCCAGACATTCGCTCAGCCGAGCGCTCATTGGCAGCCAGCGTGGCTGATTATAATCTGACGGTGGCAGATTTATTTCCCAAGGTCAGTATCCTTGGCTCATTAGGCTTTATTTCGACAAACCTCAGCAGCTTTGGCACCTCTGCTCTCGCTGGTTCTATTGGCCCATCGATCAGTTGGCAAGTGTTTGACCGCGATCGTCTAAAAGCCTATGTCGATAGGGCTGACGCTCAAACGGATGCCGCCTTAGCAAGATATGAGAAAACAGTATTATCCGCGCTGGAAGAAATTCAATCCGCCATGAGTGACTTCAGGAATGAAGAACAACGACGTGCTGAACTACAAGAAGCCGCGGCTTCGGCAAAGCAATCTGCCAGCATGGCCAGAAATCGATTTGATAGTGGTTATGATAATTTTCTCGATGTATTAGATGCTGAGCGAACACTACTGGAAGCCGAAGATACGCTGGCAAATAGTGTAACTACGTCAGGTCTTAATTTAGTGGCCATTTACAAAGCTCTAGGCGGTGGCTGGCAGGTAAAACCTCAGTAGCCGTAGTATAAGTATGTCGGAAATGCGCCCTCTTCCTTTTATTTAAGTAATCTGAGTAGACTACTATTGGTTCTGAGATTCTGCTGCTTGCTTCGCTACACATTGCTGACAAATGCAGGCTTTGCCTTTGTACTGGGTGGGCACACTATCTAACAGACTCTGGCTAAATACGCTGTCCGGCTGATGACACCAACAATCAGCCGGATTGTCAGTTGCTGATATATTGCCACAGGCATTATGGCCGCCACATAACGGGCATAACAGAGAGTCAGAGAGTTCAGCTGTCATCTGTCACTAATTTCAACCACTCATCTCCTGGCATGGGTTTGTAGAAATAATATCCCTGTATCAAATCACACGACTTTGAACGAAGATAGTTTGCTTGTGTGATTGTTTCAACGCCTTCTGCGACCACCTTAAGCTTCATGGCTTTAGCCATTGATATCACCGTATCAACAATCGGGTATTCCCCATCTTCACTATTAATTTTGTCAATGAACGATTTATCGATTTTTAATTCATCAATAGGCAATTGACTTAGATAGCTCAGGTTGGATTGTCCGGTGCCAAAGTCATCAATAGCAATACCAAAACCTGTTGTTTTCAGAGCATGGATAACAGAAGTTAACAGGTTGATGTTCTCTGCCATCACCGATTCTGTAATCTCAAATACAATTTGTCGGGTGGGCACATTATGCTGTTTACATATGGCTTCAAAGGATTCAACCAACTTGGAATCAGCAAGTTGACGAATACTTAAATTCACGGATATTTTTTTGTCAAAACCAGATACTCGCTGTCGAATAATTTTGAGCATCTCACAGACTTGTTCAAGGACATAATACCCAACATCTACTATCACACCTGTACTTTCTGCCACACCGATAAAATCTAATAGATTGAGTGGTGCTGAATTTACATTATCCCAACGCAATAATGCTTCAGCAGAATCCACCTGATTATTGGCATTAATTTTCGGTTGATAGACAACGCTGAGTTTAGTGTAATCCAGCCCAGTTAATAGGGACTGTGCCAATGAGGCGACTTTCACCGTTCTGCCATAATTGGTATTTTCTACAAAAATGAGATTACCGGATTTGCCTGTTTGCTTATAATTTTTTAGTGCATCTTCCAGCATGGGTAGCATGGCACCATTTTTTACGATGTCACTTTCAAAGAGAGACATCACCGCACTGATGGATAATTTATGCCTCAATTGCTTACTAACTGAGTCTAATAAAATAGAAAATGCGTCTTGAACGGCATCTTTTATACTAACGTAGTTAACCTTTTCAATAGGTTGGATTGATTTGATGATAAAAACATCACCACCCACTCGATATATTCTTACGGGTAGGTCTTGCATTAATTGCTTTAGTTCTTTGGCGATATCGATGAGTAACTGATTGCAGTGGGTATGACCATAAACAGCATTCAATTCGTTAAACCTGTCTATATTCAGCAGACAACCGAGGTAGCTTGCCCTGTTACTTTTTTTACCATAGATTTTCTCTAAATCAAGTTCTAGCGCCTCTCTGGAATACACGCTTGTTAAAGAGTCATATAGCGCTGCTTTGAGTAAACGAGCTTGTGTTAATTTCTTCTCAAACTGATCACGGATCACATATAAGAAGTGATAATCCTGCTCGTTTTTATGTAAAGATACGCCCACTTCGACTTCGATAGTCTGACCATTTTGTTTACTTAAATCCATTTGCTTGAATAGGGGTGTGAAGTCATGCTGCTCAGTTATTATTGACGCTTCTTCGTGATGAGCAAGTTGAGCAGCGGGAATAATATCTCTGATGTTTCTATTGGTCAGGTCATTATATGCAAACAGAGACTTACTATATTCGTTAGCCAATTCTATGTTGCCTTCTACATCTGTGATGATAACTGCTTCAGTCAGCATGCTTAACAGATGCACAAATTGCTCTTTTAATTGCTCTAGTTGAGTCTGTGAAGTTGATTTAATGGTATTAGCTATATGCGTTCGATTCATCAACATCGAACGAATTTTTCTCTCAAGTAACAGTTCGTTTACTGGTTTAGTAATAAAATCTATAGCGCCACGAGATAATGACTTGAAGTGATTATCAAATTCGCCATGAGCGGTGACGACGATGACGTTGATATGTTTCAGCTGCTGATTGTTGCTGAGTTCAGTTAAAACATCAAAGCCATCGACATCTGGTAGTCCGATATCTAATAAGATGATATCAGGAACGATATCCCTGGCTGTAGCTATGGCACTCGCCCCTGAGTTAGCCACATAAATATCGCCTAGACTTTTTAATACAGTTGATAATTCCAGAATAATGACTGGATCATCATCAACGATTAAAATTTTTGTTTCCATACTCATGCTATTCACTCATCAGTTACATTCAGTATCAATTTATTCACTTTCTTTCATACTAGAGTAAGCTGCCAATTTATAGTTATTTCTCCCGTCATTCTTCACTTCATACAATAAATTATCGGCTTTTTTTATAAATTCATTGATGGGGTGTTTAGTATCGTCTTTGTTGATGACGACACAACCAAAACTCATCGTCACATTGATGGATATATCGTTGTAACTATATTGGAATGAAGCAATCGCCTGACGAAGTCTGCTCAAAATAATGTCGGCTTCTGCCTCAGTCGCTTCACAGTAAATTAAGAATTCTTCACCGCCAAACCTGGCAGCCGTTTCGAAAGGCCGAATACTATTTCGCAGACGGTTGGATACATCAATTAATACGCGGTCGCCAATTAGGTGACCATACGTATCATTGATCTTTTTAAAGAAATCAATATCAGCGATGATAAGACAATGACTGATTGATTTATTATCGGACCGGGCTAGTCTGGCAAGGTGACTTTCACAGGCATTAATGGCTGCGCGTCTATTCAATAAACCAGTAAGTTCATCGGTATCGGCCAATGATAAAAGCTTTTGTTGCATCTTGACAATACGCTCGCCGACTCTTAACCGGGCGATAAATACAGCACCATGTATAGGCTTCTCAATAAAATCATCAGCCCCCACGTCTAGTGCTTTTTGTTCGATTTGGCCAAGAGAATTGGAGGTAATCATGATGATATATGGAGTGAGACTTAAGTTTATCGCTCTGATTTTCTGACACAACTCCAAGCCATTCACTTCTGGCATCATCCAGTCAACAACAATAATTTCCGGAGTAGTATCTCTGTTTGATATTATTTCAAGTGCTTGTGTGGCGTTATTGGCCATTAAAGCATTCATACCTGCTTTTTGTATAAAGCTACTAGTCGTGATGCAATCGATATCATTGTCGTCAACAATCAGTACATGCATGTGCATTTATTTCCATGACAGTGAATTTTGATACCAAGTTTCTACCTCTAGCTCTTAACTATCAAGCCATAATGTTCATTTTTTATCCTAATCTTATAGGATTGAGATATCGTTAAAATAATTTCTTCATAGAATGTTTTTCGTGTCGATACATAAAAAATACCAACTCTGTTACTCTCAGTGCATAGCAAAGGGAAGATCATGGATCAAGAAAAATCCTTCACTCAACCAGAAGATAGTATCTCCGTCGGGAGACGTTCTTTTATAAAAAAATCTGGCTTATTAGCAGGTATGTCGGTGTTATCAAGCAAAGCCCCCTTTGTATTTGCCAGAACAACACCGACCTTACGCGTGATGGGCACACACGTGACGCTACAAGAAGAGATAAGACAACAAGCCATGGCTGATCTTGGTATTAATATCGTTTTTGAACCAGGTGGCGAGGCTGAGCTTATTCAAAAAGCCACAACCCAACCAGGCTCTTTTGATATCTATGAGCAATGGACCGACAGTATTCGACAGCTATGGCAGGCCTCTGTGATTCAGCCGATTGATACGGACCGCTTAACCTACTGGGATGAAATCAATGCCTTATCAAAAACGGGAAAAATTGCACCTGAAGCTAATATAGGATTGGGTGATGCACCACATAAAATTCTAAATATTCAAGCTGATGGCAGTTTAGGAACTGAATTCACCGGCAAGATTAGTTTTTTACCTTATGTTCACAATGTTGATTCATTTGGCTACAACACAAATGAAGTAAAAAAAGGCATTCCGTATGAAACGGAAAGTTGGTCCTGGTTATTAGATGAGCAATATCGCGGAAAAGTGGGCATTGTTAATTCCCCGACTATCGGTATCTTTGACTTAGCTCTGGCGGCAGAAAGTAAAGGCCTGATAAATTTCAATGATATGAGCGATATGACGCAAACCGAAATTGATGGGCTCTTTTCTATTTTGCTGGATTTCAAAAAACAACATCACTTTGCAGGTTTCTGGAATTCGGTACCTCAGTCAATTGATTATATGCGTCAAGGTCGAGTACACCTGGAAAGCATGTTTTCTCCAGCGGTATCAGCGCTCAATGGTGATGGTATCCCTGTCACGTATGCAGCTCCCAGAGAAGGCTATCGTGCCTGGCATGGTGTTATGTGTTTATCCAGTGAATGTCAGGGCCATGTCAAGGATGCTGCGTACGATTATATGAACTGGTGGCTCAGTGGTTGGGCTGGAGCCTATGTTGCCCGTCAAGGTTATTACATTTCAAATCCAGAACGTTCAAAACCTTTATTAGATGAAAACGAATGGGGTTACTGGTATGAAGGTAAAGAGACCACAGCGGATCTAAAAGGTACGGATGGCAAGATTTCAGTCAGGGCTGGTGATATCCGTACCGGTGGAGCTTACACCACACGATTAAGTAACATCGCTATCTGGAATACGGTTATGCCAAATTACGACTATTCTTTACAAAAATGGTATGAGTTTTTACTGGCATGAGTAAATGGTATCAATCAACACTGATGAGTCAGCTTGGGATACGCAGGCGTGTCTTTATTGGGTTTGCTAGCCTCGCGTTGATTTCTTTATTTATTGTCATTGTGAATTTATTTTCCCTGACAAATGTTGAAAAACTATTCAATGACTATACAAAATCTATTTCTTATACACGGCTGATGTCGGAAGTCGAAGCAGATATTATTGAACTTAATCGAAAAATTTTAGTGTTTCGTCTCACGGATAGTCAGTCGTCCATTACAGATATTCAACGATTATTAAAAAGCCTAAAAACCAGTATCCATAGTCTTTCTGTTTCATCTGAGTCCAGTGAAGGTTCGGCCGCCATTTATCCCAAATTTACCGACTCACTTGAGAACCTCTACGAGAAAACGGCGAAGTTGAATGATGAACGCATGGTGTTAAAGAAGTTACATATTCAACTGGATCAAAAGTTTACTGATATCTATAACCTGCTTGATACGATGTCAAAGCAACATCAAAAGTCTGAAGAAGTGATTTTACTGTATGACATTCGCTCTTCGACCGCTTTTGCTCAAAATCAAATTATTCAATATTTTCAGAGCCGCACCAACAAAACGCGTTTAAATTTCGTTGACACGTTTAATCAAGCAAAAATGGATATCGCCGCCTATTCAGAGCTCGCCTCCACCACTGAAAAAGAAAAACAATTAATCATTAATCTCAACAAACAACTTGATACCATCAAAAACACCTTCTTTCGTACCATTCAGGCAGATCGTAACTTTATTTTTCTGGTCAATGTGGTGATTGCAGGGGAAGCCTCTGAATTAAAAAGCCTGTCTGTGCAATTAAAAGATTATTCCATTGACAGACAAACTGCACTTTTCAGCAGTACCAATAATAATCTGGAACTGTATAAATTTATCGCATTTATCGGTTCATTTTTACTGATGATCATTGCCATCATGATTTCTGGCAGAGTCAGTCGCGCTATTACGGTACCAATTTCTGATATCAGTAAAACTTTTGAAGATATCAGTGCTGGTAGAGAAACCTTATCTATTCCTGGTATCAATCGTCATGATGAAATAGGTAAGCTGGCCCGTTCGGCTACCATATTTAAACAAAGTGCTGATGAAACAAAACGCCTCTTAAAAGAAACGAAAGAGTTAGCAGAAAAGTTAAGTTTAAGAGAGGTTGAACTTGAATTATCTGCGAAAAAGGCAAATGCAGCTGCCGATGCAAAAAGTGCATTTCTGGCGAATATGAGTCATGAAATAAGAACACCGATGAATGGCATCCTTGGCATGATTAATCTGCTAAGCGATACCCCACTTACGGAAAAACAATATCAGTTTGCCCACAATATTAAAATCAGTGCTGAATCACTGATGCGTATCATTAATGATATTCTGGATTACTCAAAAATTGAGTCTGGAAAGCTCTCTATCGAAGAGACGGCATTTAACTTAGAAAAACTGATTTCAGATATTGGTAGAGTGGTTGAACCAAACGCGCATAACAAAGGCCTTCATGTCCTCTGCCCTGCCAATGCAATTGAGAATGTACAAATTATTTCTGATCCAATTCGGCTGAGACAAATCCTGCTTAACCTGCTTTCCAACGCCGTCAAATTTACCGAAAGTGGTTCAATCGAACTTAATATTGATGTCAGTTCAGCCGGTGAAAAGACTCTTAACCTTGATTTTTCTGTCACTGATACAGGCATCGGCATATCAGAAGAAGAGCTGACAAGTTTATTTGAGCGATTCAGTCAACTTGATTCAGCTTCAACCAGAAAAGCCGGCGGAACCGGTCTTGGGTTAGCCATTAGTGCTGAGTTAGTGAGTATGTTGGGAGGGCAACTGGAAGTTGATTCAACTGTTGGGGCTGGCAGTCAGTTTTATTTCACCATCACAGTAAAAAAAGATAAGGTTTTACCTCCTCGAGTACTGACCACAAAATTCACGCAGTTTTTTGCCTATACCAGTAATGAAAAATTAAGCACCTATTTAGAAAGCTTGTTTTCTAAATGGGGAAATCATTTACATATCACTTCTTCATTATTGCTGATTGAGACAACGGTTCGAGAACAAGACACCGACGTGGTGCTATTAGTTGATAGCGCCATGCTAAATTACATCAACGAAAATAAGCTCAAACAACTCAAATCCAAAAATATTAAGATTATTTTGCTGTCATCATTGGCAGATGATTTGAGTCGTTCACTGATAAGTGATTTGTCAGATGTCACTGTGATTAAACCTATCAGTGCATCTGAATTATTTAATGCGAGTCGATTATTATCAGAACAGCTTATTGAGCAACACGAACAACCTACTGCAGACACCGCTTCATTACCCACCTTTTCATCAACTGAGGTTCTTCTGGTCGAAGATGATGAAATTAATCAGATGGTAGCGAGTGGCATCTTAGCGAAATATGCCATTATCGCTGATATTGCTGAAAATGGTGAAGTCGCTTTAAATAAACTACGTGAAAAGCACTACGATATTGTGTTTATGGATTGTATGATGCCAGTCATGGATGGTTTTACCGCCACACAGCAACTCCGTGAAGGTAAGGCGGGAGATATTAATCTCTCCACGCCTGTCATTGCTCTCACAGCTGATGTGATGGAAGGGGTAAAAGAAAAATGTCTCTCAGCAGGCATGTCTGACTATATAACAAAACCGATCATGCCCAATACCCTGTTAGATATACTCAAAAAATGGCTTTAACGTTGGAGAACCTTTTCCATTAATAAACGTAATTGAACTGGTTTGATAGGTTTCTGTAGCCGTAAAAAACCATGGTGTTTAATCTCATTAATCACAGTCTCACTGGTATCGCCGGTGATAATAATGGCAGATGTTTTTCCTATAATAGATTCAATATAAGAAACAAAGGCGCAACCGTTGTAATCACCAGGCATTCTGTAATCGACTAGCATAAAATCGGGTTTTTCACCGTCTTTAATGGCTTCAATCGCCATTGCTGTCGATGTAAAAGCACGACAATCACATCCCCAGCTATTGAGTAACGCGGTCATCGCCTCAACAATACTGAGCTCATTATCCACAATCATGACGTTAAGATTTTCTAGTTTGTTTTGACGTGATGATAATTTAGGTATTGTTGAACCTTCAGCATTATCTTGTTCATCACTCAAAGGCAGACATAAAATAACTTCCGTACCTTTGTTGACCTGCGAATGAATCTGGATTGGGTGTTCAAGCAGGTTCATAATTCTCCGTACTATCGCCAGCCCCAGACCTAAGCCCTTTTGCCGATTTCTTTCTGGATTATGCAATTGAACAAACTCATCAAAAATATCATTAAGCGATGCTTTAGGAATGCCAATGCCCGTGTCAGCAATGTGTAACTGGATATGCGTTTTATCTTTTTCAGAAAAGAATAGTTCCACTCCCCCCTGCTTTGTATAACGTATGGCATTCACTAGAAGGTTGGTGATGACCCGTTCCAGCAGCAGTGGGTCACTAAATACCTTGTAAGGCGTTTTATCAATATTAAGACTGAGCTGGTATCTGCTCGCATCATGCTGAAATGGCGGTTCTATTTTTTCTAACAAGCTGCTGATATCGAAGCTGACTTTATTGGCATGCACGATATCGGCATCTAGACGAGACATGTCCAATAATACGTCCAATAACTCATTTAGCGATTGAAGGCCCTGTTGAATATTCCCTATATCTTGTTGTTGAGATGGCGATGTCAGTTTTTGGCTGAGAAGCTCTGTAAATAAATTAACCGCGTGTAAAGGTTGACGAAGATCATGACTGGCGGAAGCTAAAAAACGTGATTTATCACGATTGGCTTTATCAGCGACTTCTTTTTGTTCTTGTAAATCTTTAATAAGATCCAGATTCTCATATTGTAATTTCAATGACTGGATAATGACTTTGTAAAGGTTCAGACAAAAAGCAAATGTGGCGGCCAAATAAACAATAGCACCAAATCCCATCCAGTTATAAAAACGCTCATCCTGAAACAGCATAATCAAACTGAGAGGTAACATGGTAGGCAGAGAAAATGCAGCATAAGCAACCGGTCTTGCCGAGAGCGAAGCCAAGCTGCCTGCCAGCATGCACACTAATGTCAAAATAACAAAGGCGATATTAGAAATTTGTGCTGCATCAAAGAATAAAATGCCTGCACTCCCCCATATGCAACCAGACAGACATGCTAATAGAACTTGGATCTTACCGTAATGAAATATCGTTTCCGTATCTGCGTGAGTTGTATCTAAACTCTGATAATGCCACCACCTCACCATAATTAATAAATACAGCACACTAAACCAGCCAATAGCGCTGAGCGAATAGGCTGTATTCTGCATTACCAATGTCATGGGTATCGCACCAAGCGCATTACCGATAAGGGTGGCTGGACAATTACGATGAGCAATCAGAATTTTTTCAATATCTATCTTTTGTTGATATCGCCCTAGATCAGTAGATGATTGTTGGTTAGTAAATCGAAACATTAATCCAAACCGAGTTGGTGGGCTTTTTTACCGGCTTCGCTACGGCTTTGTGTGCCCAGTGCTTGAAAAATAGCACTAACGTGTGATTTCACGGTTGGCATACTTATCGAGAGCTGTTCAGCAATGGCTTGATTTGAGAATCCCTGCCTCATCAGCCTTAATACTTCAAGCTGACGCTGGGTAAGATTGTGCTGACTCGCCCACTGTTCTGCTTTTGGTTTTAGCTTGTCCATATCGCTGTCTGGAAACACTTTCTGACCCAACATCACTTGCTCGATGGTCTGAAGAATGGTCTCTCCTGATGACGACTTAGGAATAAAACTCATGGCACCGAGATTAAACGCAGTATCAATATCTATCGGATCAGACGATGCTGAGACAATAATAATCGGCACCAAAGATGATGAATCCGATAAAGACTGTAATAACTGAAAGCCATCCATGATCGGCAAACGAAGATCAATCAAGGCCACATCATATTGTCCCGAACTTAATTTATCAAAAGCCGCTTTACCGTTATTGACAGTATCAATGATATCGATGTTATCTGACTTGCTGAGTAAGGCTGTTAAGCCATCTAAAAATAACTGATGGTCATCAACCAGTAATAGTTTCACGTCTGAGCCTGCCTTTTATTATTTTTATGGGTCATTATTCATAAAATTGAAAAATCAGCCTAGTTTAAATGAAAAAAAGCCGTCATTAACGACGGCTTTTTCCTCGCGTTTCACATTGACTTTAACGTTGGCTCATACGACGACGAATACCAATGAATCCCAGCAGTGCTGGTGCAAACAAGAAAATGGCTGCCGGTACGGGTACGGCACTGACACTTTCAGTAATCACCAGATTGGCAAAGGTATCACCGAAGATCACATCAAAATCAAACCCACTCATCAGCGGTAGAATGATGTTATCAAAACTGCCGACTAAGCTGCTGAAGGTCATAAAATTAAAGATCCCGGCTTTGAGTTCTGAACCGATAAAGTCAAAACTTAACACACCCGCCAGTGTGGCAACACCATTCACAGCAAAAACATCTGTGCTGTTACCATCAAACTCAATGTTCATTACACCAAATGTACCTTGGGTGTAATTGCCATTAACGGTCAGTTTGCCGATAGAGTTACCTGGCGTCAGGCTGGCATAATCGCTATAGCTAGTGCCGTTAACCAATACATTACTGTTAATAGTACCGTGGCCCTTTAAACTACCGCCGTTAATTTTGACGCTGGACTGATTGAGCGTGCCATTAATCGTCGTGGTACCAGCGTTTTGTATAAAGTCACCTGAACCAGAGACGGTGCTGCCATCGGTAGTAATAAAGTTACCAGAATTTGTGATGACACCATGATTTTTCAATGAACTTTGGTTCGTAAACGTTCCAGCATTGTTGAGCGTGGCTTGATTGTTGAACACACCGACATTAGTCATATTACCAGTGCTTTTGTTTGTTATCTCAGCGCTATTGGTCAATACACCCGTAGATGCATTGGTGAATTCCCCTTCATTATTGAGTGTACTTTTATTCTCTAATATCCAGTGGTTGTTCAAATTACCGGCATTCGAGATAGAACCGTTATTAATTAAATAAAGGTTGTTAAACACGCCCGTATTAGCTAATACACCGTTATTGTAATACTCACCTGTATTGTTAAAAGTGGCACCACTAACATTATTGATTGTGCCTGCATTGGTCATTTTATGATTGTTGATAAGGAGACCCGCGTTGTTAAGTTGGCCAGCTGATTTGACCTCCATTACTCCATTGCCTGAATTAGTGAACTGGCCTGTATTAGTCACTAAACCAACTAAATCAAATTCACCATTATTGTTGAAGCTACCCGAGTTTTTAACGACGCCGCCAGTGTTGTTTTTGAATAATGAGGTATTGGTGAATGTGCCAGCATTATCTATATCGCCTGTGTTAATAATCGTCGAATCATTAACTATCTGGCCTCCAGCAATATTTTTGATGCTTCCTGTGTTATCGAGGCTACCGTTTACGTTGTTAATTACCCCCTTATTGGTAATGCTATTTTGGTTATCGAGAATCCAGTAGTTAGACAAGGTGCCACTGTTGATTATCGCTCCATTATTTTGCATGAATGCTGTGTTAAAAGCGCCTTCCGTATTGAGGGTGCCATTGTTATAAAACTCGCCAGTGGTATTGATGGTGCCATTAATGGCGTTATTAATAATGCCATTGTTTTCAACGTAAGCATCTGTCGAGATAGTGCCACGGTTGGTGACCGTTCCAGCACTAGAAATAGTAAGCGCGCCGCCACTGGTGTTGTTGATGAAATTATAATTAGTTAACTGCCCTGCAACAGAAAAACTGCCTGTATTGTTGATTTGTCGGTTGTTAACTAAAACGCCATTGTTGGCTAATGACCCAGAATTGTTGATAGTGCCATCATTATTCATCACACCATCATTGATGAACGTCGCTTCATTAGTCAGTTGACTATAGTAGGTGGTATTGAACTGACCATAGTTAGTGATAGTAGCAGTAGGCATATTAAGGTTTTTCAGTGTGCCTTTTAATGTCATCACACCCGATGATTGATTCACTAGAGAATGCGTATTTCTTAATTCGGCATAGTCATCTAATAACAACGATCCTGTATTTGACATGTTCCCCACGTTCACCATCTCTCCTTGTGCAGTAAACTGACCACTGTTATTGATGTTACCTTGGTTATATGTGTAGGAGTACAAGGTGGCAGTCATTTCACCACTGTTGTTCAATGTGCCAGCGTTACCAAAACGTCCGCTATTAGTAAACTGAGCGGCATTATTCATAGTGCCGTAATTGACATACTCACCACTGGCATCATTAATGAACGTTCCCTCGTTGTTCAGAGTACCTGTTTCCATATTTTGAATAGCGGCTTGGTTATGAAGTGTCCCACCCGCCTTGTTAGAAAATGTGCCGTTGTTGATTAAACTGCCGTTATTGATATTCGAAAAAAGGGCATTTTCATTATTAAACACAGCTGTGTTTGAGTTAGTGAAAGTGCTTTGATTGTTTACTACACCACCCGATTGGTTATTGTAATGACCGGAGTTGGTGAATGTGGAACCGTCATTATTGTTCAAGGTGCCGGTGTTATTGAGAGTGGTATCTTTATTGTTATTGAAAATGGCGTTGTTATTTATTGTGCCGCTATTCGTCAGTGTTCCAGCATAACCATTTTTTACTATATTGGTGATAGTCCCGTTATTTGTGACCAAACCAGAATTATTAAACTCACCAGATGTGCCAAATTGACTGTTCGCACTAACATTGACAAATTCACCACTGTTATCAAATGTACCTGCGTTTTCAGCTAGAAATTCATTTAGAAAATCGCCTAAGTTTTCAACATAACCGCCACGTTTATTGTCGAAATCATATTTATTTTTATACGTTCCCGACGCTAGATTCCTAAAGCCTCCATCACTTTTCGAAGCGCTATTAAGAAATAAGCCATTAGTCTCAAATAAGCCAAAGTTGTTGATCGCACGGTAGTTATAGATATCGGCTCTAAATGTGGGGCCATGCGTCAACCAGCCTGTTGTTCCAATTAAAATAGTCCCGTTGTTACTTAGCCTATTCTTTAATACCCATTTGCCATCAGTTGATATATAACCCAGGTTATCAGCAGAGCTCGTAGCAAAATGAGAGTCTTTACCGTTTTGAATAGCGCCTGTATTCCTAAGGTTATTAGCCTCAAAATTGGCGTAGTTCATAATGAAGCCAGCATTGTCTAATTGACGTGTACTTTTTAACAACCCATTGTTGTATATCGTACCTGTACTTGAATTAGTAAACGGTGTAAGGCCTTTATAGTCATTTAAGTATCCACCTTCCGTTATTGTTAGTTCACTGTTGTTAGTGAAGCCAGCTGAGTCGACGTCACCATCGGAAACAATGAGCGGAGAATTGTTTGTTCCACTTAAGCTAGTTACAGCATGAACGACTGAAGGAGCCATTAAGAATGAGCTGCACAGTAACGTAGTCGATAGCGACAAAAAATGTCGTTGTTTTTTCATTACTCGTATTCCTTTATCTTGTGCAGCACAGCCACCTTGTCAATTTGATAAGGCCTGAAGCTTTCCGTCCTTGATTCACACCAAGTTTGGCCGATTAAATAACACACAGATCATAGATAAACGCTGTGAGAACCACTATCAGCCAAAAGTATGATTTTTAGGAAAAATGAAAATGAGAAATAAAAAAGGGAGTCAATGACTCCCTTCTAAATATGGTGTGATAAAAGAAATTAACTTTCTTTCTTATCTTTGCAGGATGGGCGTTTATCGCCCTTATGTTTTTTATGGGCGGCTTTGGCTTCTTCCTTGGTCACCTGACCATCACCATTCGCATCCATTTTTTCAAAGCGTTTCAATGCTGCGGCTGTGGCTTCCTCTTTTGTAATAACGCCATCACCATTGGTATCGATATGAGCGAAATATCCTTTTTTATCATGTTTAGCCATATCGTCAGTTGATGCTGGTTCAGCGAATGTCACTGTGCTCATTGCCATCGCTGCTAATACCGAAAAAAGTGCTGTTTTCATCATTAATCCCTCTTGTATTGGTTGGGATTTTTAGATTACGCCGGTCAAAGTTAACAAATGGTTATCACAATAAAAAAATCGAAATTATTTTTCGATAGCCGCTTTTATATAGTCGATGGCCTTTGTTATTTGTTGTTCATCTGAAAAACGTCCCAGACTGATGCGTAAGGATGATCCGGCTTCTTCATCTGTCAGACCAATCGCTTTTAATACATGTGAAAGCAAGACCATTTCACTGTTACAGGCAGAGCCCGTGGAGGCACAGACATTCGGTTGGAGTTTTTCTAATAGCTTATTCGCATCACAACCGATGAATTGCACATTGATATTGCCAGGGTGACACTGACTTTGTGTACCATTCAATTTAAATGGGATATGTGTCGCTTCCAGTTGTTGTAGAAACAAACGTTTCAAATGCGTTAATTGTTCACGGTGAGTCGTTGCTTCTTGTTTTGTGATACGCATAGCTTCAGCAAAACCAACACAGAGTGGCGTGGCCAGGGTGCCTGAACGCATTCCAAACTGTTGCCCTCCTCCCTGAATAAATGGCGGTAATTCTGCCTGCAGATCATTTTTGATAAATATCGCGCCAATACCTTTTGGGCCATACACTTTATGTGCAGACAAACTCAGCATATCGACATTCCAGTCTTTCACGTCAATATCTATCGCTTCCGGTGCTTGAGCCGCATCACAATGAAACAAGGAACCTGCTGCGTGTGCCATGTCAGCAAAGGTTTTGACATCCTGAATAGTGCCGATTTCATTATTAACGGCCATAATACAGACCAATAAGGTTTGGTCAGACAATAAAGATTGATAAGCATCAACATCAATCAGCCCCGAGCTATGCACTGGGATTTCTTTAACTTTGTAACCTAGTTTTGCGGCATAAAAATAGGCGGCATTTTTAATACATTTGTGTTCAATTTCACTGATAAGAATGTCGCGACGCTCGGTGGTATTGCCAAATAACACACTGGCAATCGCTTGATTGTTCGATTCAGTGGCACCAGAGGTAAAAATGACCTCTTCACTTGAGGCATTAATAGACTGTTCAATCGTGCTGCGTGCAGTCTCGACTGCTGCCGCAGATTGCTGACCAAGCACATGAGCCGTGGAGTGTGGATTGGCAAAAATCTCATGATTATAGGGTGCCATCGCGCTAACAACGCGAGGTTCTATCGGCGTGGTCGCCTGATAGTCTAGGTAAATTGAACTACCGATTTGCATTGACTGCTCCAAACAAGATCAAACTTACTGTTTGAGGTGAATTATGACTAGAACATAAGCATGCTATTTGTGCTGCCTAGTACATTATCAGAATAAGAATGTGATCAATTATAGGTGTTAAATCCCGAATATAAATACTGAATGTTAAAAATGTTCTGGCATCATTTCATATACTCAGTCATAACACCTATATAGATTTAGAGGTTACAGAATAGTTATTCGTAATATTTAATGACCACTATTTATCAATTCTCCAGCCTTTACCAAGCGATTTATAAATACTGATTAACTTTACTGCAGACTGTGTTTCACTGACGGCAAGCGAATCTTCCGAATTGAGTCGTGTTCGTTGACTATCCAACACCGGTAAGAAGTCAGTATCCCCTAGCTCAAAACGCTGTGTGGCGATTGACTCAGCCTGTGTTGAGGTCCGTGCGGCATCTTGAAGTCGTTCGCGACGCTGTTCTTCACGGGCAAAATCACTTATGGCGGTTTTTGTTTCTTCAAGTGCCTTCAGCACTGTCAACTGGTAATTAGCCAATGCTGCTTGACTCTTGGCATCATTTTGTTTGATGCGTGCTTGAATACGACCCGTATCAAAAACACCCCAACTTAAACTGGGGCCAATAGCACTGGCAATGGCGGAGCTGCTACCGAAGGTAGATAAATTCGTCGCGATAAACCCCAGTGAACCGACAATATTTACCGCTGGAAACTGATCCGCTACCGCCAAATTATAGTTAGCTGTGGCGGCTGTTAATCGCTTCTCAGCAGCTATAATATCGGGGCGCTCTCGAATCAATTCAGCGGCATTTCCTATATTCACAGCCATCGGCAAACTGGGGATCGGCTTGCTCGTAGCGAGTTGCTCGCTTAGGCGCTCAGGATTCTGTCCTGTTAATACCAATAAACGATTAATGGCTGCTGTCGCTGTTGCTTCACGCAACGGAATTTCCGCCAGTGTCAATGATAGCTGTGTCTCAGCTTGTGCAATGTCCAGGCGACTTGCTACACCACCCCGCGTCAGATTTCTTGTTAGCTCAAGCGTATCTTGTTGCACTGCAGCATTTCGTTCAGCAATGTTGACTCGGTATTGTGCACCACGTAACTCAATATAGGTTTTTGCCACTTCTGCTGCTATCGACACTTGCAGACTTTTTAGCTCCTCTTGCAACGCATCACTTTCGGCATCACTGGCTTTTATCCTGTTGCTAACCCGGTCAAACAGGTCTAGTTCCCAACTGGCGTCAAAGCCAAGACTATAACTATTGTTACTTCGCTTTCCAGAAGACGGCGTAGCTGCCTCTTCACTACGCCTTTCACGATTGTAATCAGCATTCAGATCAGCGGAAGGCAACCTGTCATAGCCCACTTCTGTCGCTATTGCTCGTGCTGCCATTAAATTAGCGTAACCAATTTTAATATCTAGATTATTTTGCAGCGCTTTTTCAACCAACTCGCTTAACTGTTGGTCATCGAAATGTTGCCACCAAGTAACGATAGGTTCAGCATGGGTCATTCGTGCATTTCCGTCACTCGTCGATAGCAGATTGTTAGAGGCTAAATCCGCTGCTGCTTGCGGTTTATCATTTGTACGGAAACTTGCTGAGCACGCCGTTACGCTGACGAGCAACATCATGGTAGTTATTTTCTTTAACATTGTGTGCCCCTTATTCCTGACTCACAGGCATGGTTTCAGCCTGTTTATTTTTGCTCAATTTATCGGCTAATTGACGCATTACCACATAAAACACGGGGGTAAAGATCAGACTAAAAATAGTGACACCGAGCATGCCAAAAAAGACCGATGTTCCTAATGCATTTCTCAGTTCAGCCCCCGCCCCGGTGGCCGTCATCAGTGGAACAACGCCTAAAATGAAAGCAAATGACGTCATCAAAATAGGACGTAATCGTTGTTTCGCCGCCATCACCGCCGCTTCAACCGGAGTATTACCCTCTAATTCATGTTGACGTGAAAACTCAACGATCAAGATGGCATTTTTGGCTGCCAAACCTATCAACACCACTAAGCCAATTTGCGAGAAGATATTGGCATCCATGCCAACCAGCATCAGCCCACCTAATGCCGATAGAAGTGTCATTGGTACAATCAACATGACGGCAATGGGTAAAGACCAGCTTTCATACTGTGAAGCCAGGACCAAAAAGGCAAAGATGGCACCCAACACAAACAACATGACGCCGCCCTTAGCAATTTGCTGTTGATATGACAGATCTGTCCATTCAATGCCAAAGCCTGATGGCAAGGTATCATCCGCAATTTTCTGCACCAGTTTTAAGCTGTCAGCTGAACTGATACCCGGTTTTGCCGCGCCTATAATTTCAGCTGTGTTAAACAGGTTATAACGCGGTACACGATCAGGAGCTGTTTGTGGGCGAATAGTACCCAATGTGCCAAGCGATACCATCTGACCATCCGCTGAACGTGTTTTAAGATTAGCAATTTGTTCAGGATCTAATCGATAGTGACTGTCCGCTTGTGCCCTGACTTGAAATGTTCTCCCCATCAGATTGAAATCATTGACATAAACACTGCCAAGATAAACTTCCAATGTTTCAAAGACATTAGATATAGGCACATTCAGCATCTCCGCCTGATCTCTATCCAGGTCAAAGAAAAATTCAGGTGCACCAGCACTGTATGGTGAAAAGCCGAATAACATATCAGGGCTGGAATTAATCGCTTTTAGCAGAGCTTTATTCGCATTATTAAGCGCTTCGCTGCCTTGGTCTTCATAATCTTGTAGACGCAATGAGAAACCACCACTGGAACCAATACCTCTAACGGTCGGAGGTGGAATCACCGTAATTTGAGCATCAACAATTTTGTTAAGACGAGCCTGAAGATCAGTCATAATACTATTCAGATCTCGACCTGATTTAAGCCTCTCCTCATAAGGATAAAACTGTGCAAACACGGTTGATGATGAGCTTTTATTGGTGCCCGTAGGCCCATCAAAACCGGCAAAGGTATGAGCATATTGTATGCCCGGCACCTTAACGGCTTCTTCAGCTACCCTCAGTGTAACTTCAGTAGTACGAGACAGTGATGAACCCGGTGGCAACTGCACTGGCACGATTAAATACCCTTGATCGGAAGCAGGTACAAAACCTTTGGGAATGATGGCCGCCACATAAAAAGCCGCCACAATTAATCCGGCATAAACCAGCATCACCCACGGACGAAGAGAAATCAACTTATTGGCCAGGGTGGCATAGCTTTCCGACATCCGCTCAAAGCCAGAATTAAAGCCATTTATCCCTCTAGACAATATGCCCGGTTTTGTTGGTTTTTTATCTGGGTTAGTCGCTAATAAGATGCCCGATAAAGCTGGTGTTAACGTCAGTGAATTAAATAAGGAAATAAGCGTTGCCACCGCCACAGCAACACCGAACTGTCGATAAAATTGACCTGAGAAACCTTCAATAAGCATGGTCGGTATAAAGACGGATACCAGTACCAGTGAAGTGGCAATCAAGGCTAGAGAGACCTCTTTCATTGTGACTCTTGAAGCCTGTTTAGCAGACATACCCTCATGGATACGTCTTTCGACGTTTTCCACCACAATGATCGCATCATCCACCACGATGCCCACTGCCAAAACAATACCAAACAGCGTTAATAGATTAATCGAGTAACCCAATACCGTCAGCGCCAAAAAGGTGCCCACTAAAGAGACTGGAATGGCAACAATGGGAATAATGGTTGCCCGTGGTTTCTGTAAAAAAACTAATACCACCAACACAACTAAGATTAAGGCTTCGTAAATGGTATGGACTAAGTTATCAATTGCTTTAACCACGAAGAAATCAGTTGGGTTGTAGGTGATGATATATTCCATGCCACTGGGGAAGTCTTTTGAAAGATCAGCCATCATGGCTTTGACTTTCTCTGAGGTTTCAATAGCGTTGGTACCAGGTTGTTGTGTCAACAACATCACCACAATCGGATCGCCATTTAAGAAGGCATTTGTGGTGTATTCCTGAGCGCCAATTTCAATTCTGGCAACATCATTCAGCTTGACGATTCGAGCATCATCGCCGCGTTTGATGATGATATTTTCAAACTGAGAAATTTCTTCTAACCGCCCTTGTAATGTAATAATCGGTTGAAAAGCACGATCACTATCCACGGGAGGTTGAGCAAGCTGACCACCTGCTACTTGGATATTTTGCTCACGAATTGCATCAACAACCTCACCTGCTGTCAGGTTCAGATTTGACATGCGATCTGGATCGAGCCAGATACGCATGGTGTAGTCGCGTTGACCCAACATATTAATTGAGCCTACGCCAGGCAAACGGATCAGTCGGTCACGAATATTTTGAAGTGTGTAGTTAGACAAAAATAATTGGTCACGGCTCTGATCGGGTGAACGCATGTGGACGGCCATAAGAAAATCAGGCGAATTCTTACGAACAGATATCCCTGTTCTGCGCACTTCTTCAGGTAAACGCGGCTCTGCTAAGGCAACCCGGTTTTGCACCAAGACTTGTGCCATATCAATGTCAGTACCAATTTCAAAGGTGACGGTCAGATTCATCCGTCCATCATTTGTTGCTTGTGAATACATGTAGAGCATACCGTCTACGCCATTGACCTCTTGTTCAATAGGTGTGGAGACGGTTTTAGCAATCGTTTCGGCACTAGCTCCCGGATAAGTAGCGGTAACAGTAACTGTGGGTGGCACCACTTCCGGAAATAGCGAGATCGGCAAACGCAGCATCGCTACGATACCCATAATTAAAATGGCGACGGACAAAGACACCGCAAAGATGGGTCTATCAACAAAAAAGGCGCCAAAGCTTTTATTGTCGTTATTTTGTTCTGACATAGAGGGATTTCTCTTGAAAAGTCGTTAATTAAGGGTTCAGAGCAAGCTCAGATTGAATAGCTACTTTGCTGCCGACCGCGACGTGATGAAGACCACCACTAATGACTCGCTCATCGCCATTCAGCCCTTTCCGGATAACACGCAATCCATTCGCTATTTGGCCAACTTCTACGTGTCGACTTTCAACGATATCCTCATGATTGACGACATAGACGACATAATCTGTTTGCTCTAGCACCAGGGCTTTTTCAGGAATAAGGATTGTTTGTGGGTTTTGCTGCTTAGCCAGTTCAACTCGTACAAACAAGCCAGGTGTGAACTTGTCTTGATTATTATCAACGACGGCACGTAATCGAATTGACCCCGTTTGTTGATCAATACTATTGGACACAAAATTGATTTTGGCATCATATTTTGTCTCCGTATCGCCTTGAAGGGATAACCTGACTGACGATGAATGGACGTCATTGAAGCTCTTTGTTTCGTTATTTGTCAGGTTTAGGTAAGTATTCTGGTCAACATCAAAGAACACATAGATCGGATCGAGTGAAACGATATTGGTCAGAGGGCTCGCATTTTCATCATCACCGCGAATCAAGTTGCCAACATCGACATTGTGTTGGTCAATTTTGCCAGTGATTGGGGCGGTAATTTGCGTGAAATCTAAATCCAGCTCAGCTCTGGCTAGGCGTGATTTGGCAGCAGATAATTGTGCTTCTGCCTGTTTCACCCTGGCTTTATCTTCGTCCACTCGTTGTTTAGAAACTGCATGAGTTTTGTATAGTTCAATAGAGCGAGTTGAATCTGTCTTAGCCAAGGCTAGCGTAGCTTCTCGCTCTTCCACGGTGGCTTTAGCAATGGATACTTCGGCTTTAAATGGACGAGGATCAATTGAAAATAATAAATCCCCCTTGTTGACGATATCTCCATCTTTGAAGTGAATTTTTTCTAAATAGCCAGAAACACGTGAACGAATATCCACATTGTTTACAGCGACGAATCGGCCAGCATACTGTTGCCATTCAGTAATATTTTCAATGGCAGGATGGCTGACGATTACGGCTGGAAACTGCTGATTTTGTGTGACTTCTTGCTGTTTTTCGGCATAGGCAAAGTGATAGGCACTGAATGAACCAAGGCCAATCAAAGCTACCGCTATGCCGATAGAAATAGTATTTCGTTTCATCCTCATCCCTACTCTTTAATAATTGATTCTGTATATGTAATGGTCATCTGTTCTACAAAGTAATTGACTGGTTGGTTTGTAAATTAATAAGAGTTGACCGGTTGGTTTGTTTAAATAACTAAATAAAACCGCAAATAAGCGGTCAAAGTAAATGGCTATTTGTAATAGTTCGCCAGTGAATTAGTGCATGTCTTTAACATTTAAAATACGAAATACACCGTTTTTTAGATCACGTTTTAATGGTTCAAGCGAGTTATGTATTCTCGCCAGGATAACTTGTCCCGTTATATAACAATAAAGCTCAGCAGCTAAGCATTCTATATCAGTAGATTTTGGCAACTGACCTTGCGCCACCATATCGCGAATAGCTGATGCGTAATAATCTTCATAGCGCTTCAAGATACTATCTACTTTTTCGCGTATATCTTGATCCTGCCCTGCCATTTCACTACCCAAGGTGGCGTAAGGGCAACCGCAAACCTGTTGATAGGTTATTGAGATGTCAGACTGTTTTTCAATAATGTGTTCGACGAGTCCTTCAAAGCGTTTTATCGGTGGTACTGACTGTGAGAAGATTCTTTCGTAGTCTTGTTTCGAGTTCTCGAAATGATCTTCCATTGACGCCAAAGCTAAGTCAGCTTTCGACTTAAAATAGTGATAAAAGCTGCCTTTTTTTACCTCTGCTGCTTTGCAGATATCATCCACACTGACCGAACCATAACTATTTTTCCATATGAGTTCTGATGCTGTGCTGATTAATTTTTGCTTTGTATCTGTAGCTGGACGTCCCATACAACACCGTTGTTAAATTACGTTTGCATTAAAACAATAGTTGACTGATTAGTCAACTATTGTTGTTTTATATTTTTTAGGAAACTAGCTCCACTTCAATACTATGTACAGCACTGCTTTGGCCAATGTCGGTCTTTGCCCCGTCGTTGAGGATATTAATATTGGCACCTGTTTTTTCTAACGACGGCCAGCGTCCTTTTGGTAATAACGCTACTCCTCGCGGTATCCTGTCACTCGCAACAACGATAACCTCAAGCTCACCATAGTGATTTTTCAGTGTGATTTTTTGCCCTGAAACCAGTTGTCTATCTGCGAGTTCTTGCGGGTGAATGCTGACACTGGCTTTACCAATTTTCATTGCAATTTTGTCGTCATTGCCATAACTGAAATTCATCAGAAAAGGATCAGCCGGTGATAAAAGGCGTAAATAATGCGTTTTTGGTGGTTGATCAGCGATGGCTACAGGGCTTTTGTTTAAACCAGCTGCCAGCCAGTTATCTGATGCGACGTCAATTTTGCCACTGTCAGTTGGAAAAACACCATCAGAATAATGAATAAGTGGCTGTTCAGACCAAGGCATACTGCCTTTCTTTCTTAGCTCATCGAAACTGACAGGCATGTTAAGTTGTTGAAAGATTTGCTCAATCAAACTTTGGTCTGACTCGAATAACGCATTATCGGTAAATCCCATCGCCGCAGCTAATCGACGAAATATTTCCTGATTAGGCAGACTCTCAGCAATAGGTTCGATAACTTTGTTTATGGCCGATACGTCATAGTGAAAGTAAGGTAATAAGACATCATCAAACTCAAGAAATGAGGATGCTGGCAAGATATAGTCAGCAAAGGCAGTAGTGTCGGTATGAAACAAATCAATGGCAACATGAAATAAATCATCACGACTTAGTGCCTGATGTAACGCCTTTTGCTGGGGATTAGAGGCAGCAATATTGTTATTCCAGGAAAACAAAGCCTTGCTCTTGTCTGAATTAGCTAATCTCTCCGATAGATCCATATGGCTAATCGCTTGTGTAGGCGAAGAGTTCAATGCCGCACCACTGAGCCAATCAAGGTTAATTTGACGAGCCTCAGCCCCATTAATATACAAAAATCCGCTACCGGGTTTGCCAATATTACCGGTACCGGCAATTAATAAACTAGCAGAACGCATGATATTACCTGCGTGTGTCTGCCGCTGTAATGCTTGTCCCAACCACAACATTGATCGTCCCAAGCCAAACCACTCTGCCGCTGTTTCGATATCAGTTACTGCCACACCGGTAATAGCTGCAGCGACTTCAGGCGTGGTTTTGTCAATTTCATCGATGATTTGATCCCAACCTAGCACCGAATTGGTAATAAATGTCAGGTCCAAATCGTCGTTGCGTGCAAGAACATGCAGTAAGGCAAAAGCGAGCACGGCATCTGTTCCTGGCCTGAGTTGCAGATGTAAATCGGCGAAATCAGCCGTCTCATGGCGAATAGGATCTATAACGATGACTTTGGCATGCTGCTTGACATCAGGTAGCCAGCGTTTATGCACATGCGGCGCACTGGCAGAAGGATTGGCTCCCCAAATGATAAGACAATCCGTATCCTTTGCTGTGCGCGGATCAAAGCCATTCATTGACTGACCAAACATTAAGCTTAACGTCTCATGTCCGGCTTTGTTACAGACCGTGTCCGGATCAACTTCTGTTGCACCGATACGGTTAAAAAATCGTAAAGGAAAATTTCCGGCAATAAGAGAGCAAATTCCAGTGTAATGCGTATGTAAAATTGATTGGCCACCGTACTCTTCGATAATAGAGTGAAGCCGCTGCGAAATGTCAGTTAAGGCCTCATCCCAACTCACCTGTTGGTATGAGTGAGTACCTTTAGATCCCGTGCGTCGTAATGGATGGCTTAAACGTTTTTTGGGATCAATCCAGACACCGTTATAGACAAAGGCACATTTAGCACAAAGCGCCCCATGCGTCATTTCATGATCGCTATCGCCTAAAACACGGTTAATTTTGCCGTCAATAACAATCGCTGAAATACCGCAACTGTCGTAACAATCTCGTGGGCAGGAGGTCTTGATGGTAGTTTGTTCAGAACGACGCATTTTGTATTTCTCCGATTACCTGATTCAGTAATTAAAGACGTCGTTGTCTGCTTGGTTTAGATAGATATTACAGTAGAAAATGAATCGTTTGTTATCGCACAAAAAAAACTGTTACCGATGAGGAGTGAAATCGGTAACAGTTAGAAGATTCATCATTAGCAATTTATTTTTTTGTTATTTCTTGGTGTTTATTGATATCTGTGTGATGCCTTGTTTGCTCTTGGCTATCAATAAGACTTGTACTGGTGACACTATCTAGTTTTTTTGACTCAAAGCCTTTGTTATCGGCAACGGCAACAGAGGCTGAGCTAGCGATACTTAGGGCACTGATAGAAAGAAAGGTATTTAATCTGTTCATAGGATGACTCCTTAAATTGACTGAGCTAACGCTTAGCTACAGTTCTGTTATAAACCTACGAAACTGAATTCTTGCTGAACGAGATTAAGGCAGGCTTAAGTAATTAAGCCATAAAACAAAATTGTGTTAACCACTTCAAATTATTGTGCAAATAACAGATAAGGCGAAATACCAGTCCAACGTTTGAAAGCCCGGCGAAAATTATTCATATCATTAAAGCAAAGATATTCTGCAATTTGCTGACTATTCATTTTTTTGACTTCATACAAATAAATCGCTGTGTGTTTTCTGACTAGATCAATTTGTTGTTGAAAGCTGGTGTGGTGTTTTTTTAATTTACGCTTCATTGAAGCCGGACTGATTCCAAAGGCAAATGACACCTTATCCAGATTGAGCGGTTCATTGATATGCAATTGAATATAGTCATAGAGTTGGTCAAGAAAACTGTACTGACTGTATTCCTCTGCTAACTGCTTGTTACTCTCTTTTAGCGCGCCGTGTATGCCGAATTTAAAGGCGTTAGGCCACGGTTTATCCAAGAACTGTTTCGGTAACCGTAAGCGATTCATCTGCTGATTAAAGCTGAGGTTTTGTCCAAAATTCACCCAGTATTGCTCAATATAATTTGGCTCAGCATAAGTGAACTCATACTGCCAGGGCATTTTTTCTCCGGCTAACCAAGCCACCATAGAAACAAACGCAGTGATATGAGATTCAATAATAAAGGTCTCTTGTTCATGACTTCCTGTGCTGTCCAGCCAGAACAAAAATACCTCTTCATCATTTTCATAATGACGAGGCGTATATAAGGGCGACAAAATTGAATGGTAATCACAAAGAATTTCAATAGCTTGACGCAGGTTAGTCACTTGTTGCAAAGCCTGGCTTACCGCGCCATAAAAACCAGGCAATAAGCGCTGCCCCAATAAAAAACTGATATCGTCAGCATCGATTGAGTTTTGACAATTTTTTATTAATGTCAGGTATTGATCTGGACTGATACGCTTTTCTGCCAGTGCAAAGTCGTCTAACTGCAATCGCGCGCCTTTTAATAATTGATACGTCGAAGTATCACGCGATAATGCCAACTCTGCTAATAATGCAGGTTGATAATGGCTAGCGATGCAGGGCGTATCAATCTCATACCCTGTTGTTTTAACCAGTTTTGTCATGAGTTAACTAGCCACGACCGCACGCTGCTTATCTTGGCTTAGTAGTAAATTTAAGCGTTTAATCAGCGAATCAGAATCATCTGTTTTTGCCATGGTGACGGCACAAGTGGCGCTTAGGTAAACACGCTGATGATGCACTTTAGTCCGATAAGCAAAACTGGCTACCGCATGTTGAAGATCCAGACTTAACTGCCTTGCATCTGCTTCATTGGTGTTGTGAAGCAAGACAATAAAACGATCTCCCGCCAGGCGGCAGATTAAATCTTCATCACGAAGGTTCAGTAATAATAATTGGCAGACCAGCTGCAATATATGGTCACCCTCTTCCACCCCGTACAAACGATTAATCACATTAAAGTCATCCAAGTCAATCGCTATCAAGGCTAAAGGTTGCTGCTGTTTTTTACTTTCATTGAGAGAGAGTTTGAGCTGCTTTTTGAGGTATGCCGCACCACCAATAGGGATAAGCTTGTCAAATAAACGATGCTCACGAAAATAACGTTCACGTTTTACCATTTGGGCACTGATGGCAATTTCTTCCTGATGCCAGTGATAAATGCCAAAGCTTAACAGCACTAAAGCAAATGGAATCGGCATACTCTCCAACCAGTTATGCCAGATTAATGTCGAAGGCATATGGATAAATTCATCCATGAAATCCATGCTCCACGAAAAGGCAATAGCACATAACCCCAGAGCTAATAGTTGTGTCACCCTTCCCGCCGGTCGACTACGAAGCAATAATGCCAGCCAGAATAAGGCCAGAATTACCATTCCACCTTCAGACATGACATCAAGCCAATTTATCGCTGATATGGTCTTCACTTCACCCCATGTTCGCATGATAACGAAACCAGTAATGAAGGCTAGCGCCAGTCCGTAAAAATAGGATGTGTGTAAAAAAGGTCTTTTTTTCATTGGTTTAACCGAACTCTGACTGCTGTAATTAGCTGAATGTCGGCGACACTACGCGAAAAAAATGACAGACTTATGACAAAGTGAGCAGTCAAATCAGCTCACAAAAATTGTCTTATTTTTTCATTTTTTTACATTTCCAGATGCAGTAAATTCTTTTTATGTCATTGTTTTAATTTAACTTATCCGTTTACAAGCTTGCAGCATTCAGCATCAGTTTATTTTGAAAATCATAAGTCATATCAGCTCAATATTAAGCAAACAAAAAGCATAAGTGATTGATTTTTAATATTTTAAATTTTTACTGTCATCTAACTGTCATTTAGCCTTCATACACTTGCCGCCATCAAACCACTATGACGACAAGGGTAGTTATGAAAACAATAGACAAAACCATTGAACGACCAAGTTTTAAACTCAGTCTGATTGCACTCGGAATTGCCAGCTTTATAAGCAGTGCTCATGCAGAAGATGATATTAATCTGGAAAAAGTCCGTGTCGTAGGCCAAGCAGTACAGATTGATGAAGCGCTCAAAGAGCAACGCAACTCAAACAGCATTGAAAGTGTTGTGCATGCTGACGGTATCGGCCAGTTACCTGATGACAATGCAGCAGAAGCATTAGAGCGTCTGCCTGGCGTATCGGTAGAGAATGATCAGGGTGAGGGTCGGTTTGTCACGGTACGAGGACTGGCGCCTGAAGTTAATGCTGTCAATATTAATGGCACCAATGTCCCTTCGCCAGAAAGTGGTACACGTGCGGTGGCATTGGATGTATTACCCAGTGAGTTAGTGCAGTCATTATCGGTCGTCAAAACACTTACCCCCGATATGGACGCCAACTCACTGGGTGGCACCATCAATGTAGAAAGTTTATCGGCTTTTGATCATGATGGTTTGTTCTACACCCTGTCTACTGAAGGCAGTTACGATGACAATATTGATAAAACCAGCCCTAAAGGATCCGGGGCGGTCAGTAATATTTTCAGTATCGGTGATGGTGTTGATAACTTTGGTGTCGCCGCCGCACTGAGCTGGCAAAAACGAAAGTTTGGTTCTGATAATGTGGAAACCGGTGGCAAATGGGACTTCACTGACCAAGCTCGTTTAGAAGAACTTGAACAACGTGATTATGAAATTGAACGTGAGCGCTTAGGTTTAGGCGTTAACTTCGATTACAAAGCTGACATTTACACAAATTATTACTTACGTACCTTATTTAGCCGTTTCACTGATACCGAAACTCGTAATGCAGCGGGTATGGAATTTGACAGTGCTCAGCTACCCAGTGAATCAGGCACTGGCGCGACTGGCTATCGTGAATTAAAAGACCGTAAAGAAACACAAGAGATCCAATCTTATGTATTGGGTGGGGAAAAGATCATTGGCTTGTGGACGATTGATGGTCAGATAGGTTATAGCCGTGCCAGTGAGGATACGCCGGGTCATATTGCCGGTGCTAAGTTTGAGGGTAGCTTTGATAACGTCGGATTTACGGGCACATCAAAACCACGCTTGTTTGCTGGTTCTGATTACTACGACCCCAGCAGTTTTTCACTGGATAAAGTCGAATGGGAAGAACAAAAAACCACCGATACCGAGAAAAATCTAAAGTTTGATCTTGCCCGTGATTTCACTATTCACAACTATGCCTCACAAGTGAAATTCGGTGGCAAGGTATCACGTCGTGAGAAAGATAATGACACCAATGCCTGGGAGTTTAAAAACTTTGGCTCTAACGATACTGGTTTAGGTGCGTTTGCCGGCAGTAATATTGATTATTCATTAAATAATTATGGGCCGGGCATCAGTAGCTCCGCTATCAAGAATTTGCTGTCAAAGCTGAATTTTGACAGCAATATTAATACAGAAGAAACACGTATTAATGACTACGTTATGAACGAAGATATTAATGCGGCCTATGTGATGAATACCTTGGATCTGGATAACTGGACCCTCATCGCGGGTATGCGCTATGAGCAGACTGATTTTGAGGCCAAAGGAACAGGTATTCGCGATGATGTATTCCAGGAAATCTCCAGCAAAAATAATTATCACCACTGGTTGCCTGGCCTCCACGCGCGTTATTACATTGATGATAAAACCCAAGTAAGAGCTGCATGGACCAATAGCGTTGTTAGACCCACATTTGAAGCGCTCGCACCTGGTTTTTCTATTGAAAGTGGTGACAAAGCCAGTTTTGGCGACCCAACGCTAGATCCAATGACAGCTAAAAACTTTGATTTAGGCATCGAACATTACATGGGTCGTGCTGGTGCAATCTCTGCCTATGGTTTCTATAAAGATATTTCTGATTTTGTTTATGAAACAGATATAGCAGGCTCAGGTGCATTCCAGAATTTCAAAGAAGCTAAAACATTCAAAAATGGTGATACCGCGAAAGTCTATGGTTTAGAACTGGCTTATAGCCAAAAGTTAAGCTGGTTACCCTCACCATGGGATGGCTTATTAGTAGGCGCTAATTTCACACTCAGTCATTCTGAAGCGGATATCGAAGGTCAGAATACTAAACGCAGTATTGATTTACCCGGTCAATCAAAACGGGTCGGTAATTTCATGCTCGGTTGGGAAAACGAAAAAGTCAGCATGCGTTTATCTGCTAACTACAAATCGTCTTATCTGAAAGAAGTCGCCGCTGTCAGTGATAAAAACCATGACGCGTATGTAGATGATCAGGTGTTCCTTGATTTTAGCAGCAGCTACTTTATCAGCAAAAATGCTCAAATCAGCCTGGAAGCGAAAAATCTGACCGATGAACACTACTATGTTTATACCGGTAGTAAAGCATACAACAATCAATATGAAGAATATGGTCCAAGCATAAAAATTGGATTTACTTTAACTAACTTCTAAAACATATTGATAAATATAGAATATAAAATGAAAAACTTAACATTAAAACCGAAATTATTAGCATCATTAATGATGATGTCTTTACCCCTTTCTGTACTTGCAGCTGACACGCTCAACACTCTGAATTCAGAAGTTAATCCACATATAGAGTCTGCTCAGCTGGTTAATAAAGCAGGTATTTCTCAGGCAGATCGCCTTGTGTCTTATAAACACAAAGGTATTGCGCTTGAAAACAAACAAGGCAAAACACTCAGTTTATTAAAAGGTCACTTTGGCAGCATAGATCACCGACAGTTGAAACAGGGTTTGCTGTTGGCAACCGTCGATCTGGATCGCCAACAAGCCATGCTGACTGTTCTCAATGACGACTCTGAAAAGTGGACAGCAACAACCTATCTGCCTAAACCCGCCTTTAAAATCGAAGGGGTTTGTCTGTATCAGGATGAAGCACAAAATGGGTTCTTGTTTCTGGTTGGTGAACAGGGACAAGGAGAGCAATGGTTGGTAGCTGATGCTACCTCTCCCATTGCTCTCCCTCAATTAATTCGCCAGTTGAGCACGCCACCTGATAGTGAATACTGCCAGGTAGATGATGCTCAGTCACGACTGTATATCAATGAAGAAAAGGTAGGCATTTGGGCTTATGATGCCCATCCAGAAGCAGAATTGAGCCGTTTTCCCGTTGCGATGACCTACCCTTTTGGTCAGCTTACAAAAAGTGCTGTTGGCATGGCAATCGTACCCGGTGGCTTGTTAGTTCTCGATGCAAAAGCCAACGTGTTACACACTTATATTGATAACAAAGGAACCTGGCAACATCAGTCCGAATTTGCTCTGCACAATGTGTTAGAGCCTGAGGGTATCAGTGCAAGAGTGGAAGGTGAGCAGTTAGAGATTGCTATCAAACACGATGCTGGAATTGCTTTTTATACCCTATCATGGACGCATACATCGCTGACATCGCCCCTTCCTATCCCGCTGGTTAAACCAGCAATACAAACCGATGCTGTACCAAGCTTGGGCGATGCGGCTGATGATCCGGCTATCTGGGTCAACAAAGCCAATCCTGAACAAAGTCTGGTATTAGGCACGGATAAACAAGGCGGTTTAGTTGTTTATGATTTAAAAGGCAAAACCCAGCAATTTTTGCCTGTTGGACGACTGAATAATGTCGATGTCCGTCATGGTTTTCATTTCAATGGTAAACAGATTGATTTAGCGGTTGCCAGCAATCGTGATCATAACTCACTGCATATGTTTGCCATTGATCCCGCAAGTCGTCTTGTCACTGAAATGGGTGAAGTTAGCACCACGGCACAGGATATTTATGGCCTGTGTATGTATAAAAATAAACAAGGTGATATCTACACCATTGTGAATGATAAGGATGGCCGCTTTTTCCAATATCAGATGCAGGACAAACAAGGCAAGATTGCCGGTGAATTGGTACGTGAATTTAAAGTTGCCACGCAACCTGAAGGCTGTGTAGCCGATGATAAACATGATCGTTTATTTATTGGTGAAGAAAACAGAGCCGTCTGGACACTTGATGCCCGTGCCGATCAATCTACCGAGATGACTCAGGTCATGCCTGTCGGTGAACATTTGAAAGACGATATCGAAGGAATCAGTTTGTATCAGAACGACAAACAGGATTATCTAGTGATATCCAGTCAGGGCAATGATAGCTATGTTGTGCTTGATGCTCTGCCACCCTTCACTTATCGCGGTGTATTTCGTATTGGCTTTAATACAGCAGCCGGCATTGATGGTGTTTCAGAAACAGATGGTCTGGATGTCAGTAGCGTCAATTTTGGCCAACCATGGCAGCAAGGCATGTTAGTTGTTCAGGATGGACGCAATCGCATGCCATTGGAAAATCAAAACTTCAAATATGTGCCCTGGTCAGAGATTGCTGATCAACTCGGCCTGTCTAAACTGAGCAAATAAGGAGTCAATCATGGAAACTGCAATGCATGAAATGACTATTTGGGGTCTGGTCAGTGATGCCAGCGTTTTAGTGAAAATTGTGATGCTGATTTTAGTACTGGCATCGATGGTGAGCTGGTACCTGATCCTGTGGCGTTCAAATGTATTAAGTCGTCTGGAGAAACAAAATAAGTTGTTTCAACAGCAATTCAGACAAACGGCGGATATGACGTCATTACCTGAAGCAACAACAAAAGCGACTTTACACAAAGCGATTCCAGCCATATTTCAGGCTGGCTGGCAGGAGTATGAGAAATATCAGCATATCGCCACTATGCCGCAGGATGAAAAGGTAGAAAATGTAGAACGTGCCATGCTAGTGAATATTGGTGAGCAGGAAGCCGAACTTGAAAAAGGTCTTTCTTACCTAGCTACCATTGGTTCAGTCAGCCCCTACATTGGCTTGTTCGGTACGGTCTGGGGCATTATGAACTCGTTTATTGGCCTGTCCCAGGTTGAACAAGCGACATTAAACACCGTTGCGCCAGGTATTGCTGAAGCCCTGATTGCCACCGCTATCGGCTTATTTGCAGCGATCCCGGCAGTGGTTGCTTATAACCAGCTGAGTAAACGCGCCGGTGCTCTCAGTACGCTTTATTATCATTTTGGTAATGAGTTCATCACCCGATTACAGCGAGTGATGCACAGAGCACCATTGGCAAAGGCTGCGTGAGGTCGTCATGCTGAGAAAACCGGTTGCTAAACATGCCTTGAAGGCAGAAATGAATGTGGTGCCTTATATTGATGTGATGCTGGTGTTGTTAGTGATTTTTATGGTCACAGCTCCCCTACTAGTACAAGGCGTTAAACTTGAATTACCCAAGGTTGCAGCAGAAGCGTTACCCACAGATAGTCAGAAAACAATTCTGACTTTATCGGTGGTTGCTGATGGCAATTATTACTGGAATGTTGGTACAGAAGTCGACATTCAATCCCGCTCAGATCAAGCCGTCAGCTTGGATGACATGGTCGGGAAAATAGAACAAATCAAACAACAGCACGAGGGATTATTATTTTTCATCCGTGGTGATAAAGCCACGGATTACGCTTCGGTTGTAAAAGCGATTGCGGCATTACAGCAAGTGGGTATCGATGATGTGGGTCTGATTACGGAGTCGCCCGATGCCTGAGTTAGCTGTGCGTGATCAACTTTATCTAAGTAAACCGTTTGCTGCCTCTGAGATAAACAAATCTGCATTAATTGAAGTAGGTTTGTTTCATATTGCCATTGCCGCATTATTATTTCACTCATGGACACCGGTGACTCAGCATGAACCGGTCGTTAAAACGCTGAATATCCGCATGGTTCAACTTTCTCAGCCGGTAAAACAAGCCGTGATCGAAGAGGTAAAGCCGGTGGTTATACCTGAACCTGTTATTGAGCCAAAAGTTAAACCTCAACAAAGTATTGTTGAAAATGAACTGGCCTTTAAACGTGTTGAAAAACCGATAGCCAAACCGATAGAAAAACCCGCACCAAAAACACCTGTAAAAAAGAAAATTGAAAAGCGAATAAAACCACTTGAAGACAAGCCGGTTCCTCCTGTCAGCCAACCGGTAAAGCAAGAAAAACCTGCAGAAAAGTTGCCTGACATTGCAGTACTGGCAAGTACTGATAAGCAAAATGTGCCACAAAAAACACAAAGTAATCTATCCGATCTAGCAACTGAGACATTTTCTGTGGAACACTATAAACCGATTGAAAAACAGGTACCGGATTATCCCAGAACCGCTTTGCGTAAAGGCCTGGAAGGTGATTGCACTGTTCGATATACCGTAAACAAACAAGGCCGTGTAGAGTCTCCCGAGGTATTGGCTGACTGTCATCCGATGTTTGAACGACCATCATTAGCTGCTGCCAAAACCTTTCGTTACACGCCTCGTATGGTTAACGGAAAAGCAGTACCAGTACCGAATGTTCGTAACACCTTTGAATACCGTATTCATTAAAAGAAGATAACTTGCCATGACACAGCCAATACACTCTGATTTTCATCAACGCCTGGCATCTTATGATGATGAGATTATTAACAGCACCGAGCAAAAAAGCCTGGATAAAATAGCGTTATCACGCCGTGATGTTTTAAAAGGCAGCTTAAATGCCGCCGTTATAGGCTTTCTAGGTCTGAACATGGGTAGTCGTTTTGCCTTTGCCGGTGAGAATGCTATCCCCCCCGCCCCTTATATTGGTTTTCAGCCTATTCAGCCACGTACCGATCCCTTATTTGATGAAGTCGTGGTCGCGGATGGCTATCAAGCAAAAGCCTTCTTCTCCTGGGGTGACCCGGTGGAAACTGGAGCAACAAAATGGAAAGCCGATGCCAGTAATACCTGGCAGGAACAGCTGAAACAGGCTGGTGATAACCATGATGGCATGCACTTTTTTGCCTTTCCCGACAACAATAATCGAGGCTTGATGGTGATCAACCATGAGTACATTAATCCCACCATCCATGCCGATGGATTGATTTATGATGGCAATGGCAAACGTTTGCCCGACGATGTCAAAAAAGAACAAGCGGCTCACGGTGTCAGTGTCATTGAAGTGAAAAAAGACAGTCACGGTGAATGGCAACGCGTTTACCCCTCACTCTATAACCGTCGTATTTCAACCTTAACGCCAATGAAAGTTAGTGGCCCACTAACTGGCCATGATTTATTCAAAACGGTATCTGATCCTGATGCCAGTGAAATTATCGGCACCTTGAATAATTGCTCAAACGGTTTCACGCCTTGGGGCACCTATCTGGCTTGTGAAGAAAATTGGCATAACTATTTCGTCAATCATGACAAAACAGATTACCAATCTCGTGTCTCTCATCATCGTTATGGCATTTCTAATGACAAAAACGACAATTATTATGGCTGGAGCACGATTGATGCACGTTTTGATGCCACACCTGACGATTCACTGCCCCATCAGGGTTACGTCAACGAGCCTAATCGTTTTGGTTGGGTCGTCGAAATCGATCCTTTTGATCCGCAGAGTAAACCCATTAAACGCACAGCCTTTGGTCGCTTCTGCCGCGAGTGTGTAGCGCCGTCACTAGCTGAAAATGGCCAGTTGGCGTTTTACTCTGGCGATGATACTCGGGGTGAATATGTTTATAAATTTGTGCCTTCACAGCATTTTGATAAAGCTGATATGCAGAAGAATCGAGACCTACTGGATGAAGGGACACTGTATGTTGGTCGTTTTAATGATGATGGCACAGGACGCTGGTTACCATTAGTACATGGCAATGAAGGACTCACTGCTGAGAATGGTTTCCCAAGTCAGGCCGAAGTGCTGGTTAATGCCCGTGCAGCAGCCGATATATTAGGTGCAACACCCATGGACCGCCCAGAGTGGGCGACAGTCAATCCACATAATCTGGATGTTTATGTGTCACTGACCAACAACAATAAACGAGGCAAAGAATTTGCCGTTAATGCCGCCAACCCACGTCCTGATAATCGTCATGGTCAGATAATCAAAATCATGGAAGAGCAAGCCAATCCGGCTGCTACCTCATTTACCTGGTCATTATTCGTTATTGCAGGTGAGAAGCCAGACGCCACTGATGCTGAAGGTCACAAAGTAGCCGATCATTTAGTCGGTAATATTCAAGGAGATATTTTCTCCTCACCTGATGGTTTAGGCTTTGATCAGGATGGCCGTTTGTGGATTATGACTGACTATGATGACGACGATCCGTTCATGGCAAACATGGGCTGTAATCAGGTGTTATGTGCCAACCCGCAAACGCAGGAAATCAAACGCTTTTTAGTTGGACCGAGGGGCTGTGAACTGACCGGGATTACCTGGAGTCCTGACTACAAAGCGATGTGGGTGAATATCCAGCATCCAGGATTAAGCTACCCGGCTTCTGATGGTAAAACACGCCCACGCTCAACAACGGTGCTGATTACTAAAAATGATGGTGGTGTTATCGGCAGCTAAACATCCATTTCTGGAACGTTGTGGATGTGACTGAGTCACTATAGATGCACAGGTAAGTTATCCCCGTTCATTACGGGGATGACTGGATCGTTAGTATTTAATTTACGTAGAAACACACATAAAGGCTGTAGTATTAGGCAAGTGATTTCTTATCGTTCCATCTATATTAGCCTCACCTATAATTCTTTTATAAAAGGGAGTTACATCTATGAAAACTGTTGGTTATGCAGCCCATTCTTCCGATACCCCACTCGCCCCATATCACTTTGAACGTAGAGAATTACGCGATAATGATGTAGCAATGGAAATTCTCTATTGTGGTGTGTGTCACTCCGATTTACACGTTGCCAGAAATGATTGGGGCGGGTCTTCATATCCGGTTGTGCCGGGTCATGAAATAGTCGGTCGTGTGACTGCCGTTGGTAGCAGTGTCAGCAAATATAATGTCGGTGATCATGTCGCTGTTGGCTGTATGGTCGACAGCTGTCAGGAATGTGATGAATGTCATAACGATCACGAACAATACTGCCGTAATGCTTTTACACTAACCTATGGCTCACCTGATCGCATCACCAGCGAGATGACACAAGGTGGTTACGCCAAACACATCGTAGTACGTGAAGAGTTTGTATTACGCTTGCCAGAAAATCTGGATCTGGCTAAAGCCGCGCCATTACTATGTGCCGGCATCACAACCTATTCTCCTTTAAGAGAATGGAATGTAGGCCCTGGCAGCCGTGTGGGCGTCGTTGGAATGGGCGGTTTAGGTCATATGGCCATTAAACTCGCTGTTGGTTTAGGTGCTGATGTGACAGTCATCAGTACATCACCGAAAAAAGAAGCCGATGCCCGGGAACTGGGTGCGCATAATTTCCTGGTATCTAAAGATGAAGACGCGATGGCGGCTGCCACTTCCAGTTTTGACCTGATTATCGATACGGTGCCAGTGAATCATGATCTCAATCCATACATTCCATTATTGGATAATGACGCCACTATCGTATTGGTAGGTCAGATTGGTCCTGTTGAGAGCCCAAATACCGCACCGATGATTTTTGGTCGTCGTCGTATTGCTGGCTCACTAATCGGTGGCATCAAAGAAACACAGGAAATGCTCGACTTCTGTGGTCGAATGAACATTCTGCCTGAATGTGAAATGATCAAAATGGATGAAATCAATACCGCCTTTGAACGTATGGAACGTTCTGATGTACGGTACCGTTTCGTCATCGATATGGCCTCATTAGAAGCGTAGCTAATCCGGGCAGCCAGTTTTTGGCTGCCCTTTTCATTTCTGACAAAACATATGAATACAAAACCTTTGGCGCAGTTGCTTAGCCGCTATACCCCACACGATGGTCTGTTTGATTTGCCTATCCCAGGCGTTCGCGTTTTTCGGGTATCTAAAATTGACGAAGTCGCTGTCAGGGGTATTAGTCAGCCCGGTATCTGCATTATTGCCCAAGGCGCTAAACGCGCCATTATCGGGAGTGATGTATACGAGTACGATGATTCCAGTATGGCCGTTTATTCGACGGAAGTGCCGGTCTCAGCCAAGATTATTCAGGCCAGTGAAGAGGAACCCTACTTGTGTTTGATTATCGATATGGATCAGCAAAAGCTGGCCGAAACGGCACTAAAAGTGTTTCCCTACGGTTTACCTAAAACCGCACACACCAAACCGATTTTTATTGGTCAGGCTAATCCCCATATTATCGAAGCCGCTACACGTTTAATTGGTTTATCAGCACAAACGGAAGTATCCAGCTTGCTGGTACCGTTAGTGATGGAAGAAATTTATATCCGTTTGTTACAAAGTCATATCGGCAAACTAGTTGTGCAGATTGCGACCACAGATTCTCATCTGCAAAAAGTCTCCGCTGCCATTTCCTGGTTGCAGGAAAACTTTACAGAACCGATGAAAGTGGACGAACTGGCTGAACGTGTCAATATGAGCATTTCATCGTTTCATCACCATTTTAAATCGATAACGTCAATGAGCCCGTTACAGTTTCAAAAAGAGTTACGTCTTTATGAAGCGAAACATCTGATGCTGTCAAAAATGATGGATGTCAGTACCGCGTGTATGCACGTAGGTTATTCAAGCGTGTCACAATTTAGTCGTGAATACAGTCGCTTTTTTGGTCAGCCTCCGAGCAAAGATATTCAACTTCACTCCATGGCTGTCTGAAATAACAAAAGCTATAGCTGAACAGTAAGAAAGGCGGAAAGCACTCACAAGTGGACGACATAAATTTAGAATAAAAATTGAATGTACTTTTGTGAGTGCTTTCCATTGCGAGCGATTGAGTTTAGATAAAATTAACTTATCTCACAACAAGTGATCCGTCGCTATTTTGAATTAATGCACAAAAAAAATTTATCATGACCCAATCTATTCACATTATTTACCACCATTTCTTATTAGCGAGAAATACGTCCTAGTACTGGATAGCCTGTCATGGCAGACCATCAGAGCCTGCGACTAAAGCATCTCATGATGTTTGTTTGATTAATCCGCGTTCACGGTGACAAATTTTTCGCGTTTGACGGCAATAAGAAAAACCATTCCAGCCATCATAATCATCGCGGTTAACATCAAAGCAAGATTGTAATTACCATTGTGGCTGGCCAGGTAGCCTGCTGCTGCTGGCGCAATGATTTGGGCTATGCCGTAACAAATTGTTAAACGCGCCATGGCTTTTGCCGGGTTTTTAGGAAACTTGTGACCGATGAAGGTCAGCATCAAACTCACAATACCGGTGAAGGTACAACCAAAGATCGCTGCAGCAATCAGGTTTGCCAATAATGAATCTGAAAACACTGGGATCAGAATCGCCACCGTCTGTAGAACATAAGTCAGCAATAAGGTATTGAGCTCCCCTGCTTTATTGGCGGCTTTATCCCATAAAAAACAGGCAGGTGCCGCGGCAAGTCCTAATACCACCCAAATCCAGTCGCCCTTACCGGCTAACTGCGGCATATTTTCAAGTATAGCGACGATAAAGGTGGCACTGACTACATAACCGACTCCAGCACAGGCATAAGCCAAGATAAGTTTTATCATCCAGCTGCGGGGTGGCTCAGCTAGTATTTGCGAGGCTTTGTGTTGTGTTGAAAGTGGTGGTGGTATCCATAACCAGGCAGGTATAAAAAACACGATGCCAAACAATCCCATCAGGATCCATTGACTATCCCAGGCAAAAAAGTGGTTCATCAACACTACGGCCGTTCCTGGTATCGCTATACCGAGGCCAAGGCCCATAAAATGTAATCCAAGTTCTGGTTTTAACTGGTGATGTTTCAGCCAGCTCAATACAAAACCTGATGATAATATGACGCCAGCAGTTCCACTCACTCCAGCAATGAATCGTAATGCAACCCAGCCATACAACTCAGTGGTCATGCCCATTGCGATAGTCGACAGCACGGCAACCAATAAACAACACTGGTAAAAACGAAACTTAAATGAAAGGTTATTGGTGAATGACACCAGTAACACCCCCATCAGATAACCAATATAATTGAAGGTGGCCAGCCAACCGCTATTGACCAGTGATAAATCTGTCTGCTTAAGCATCAATGGCAGAAATGGTGTGTAGGTAAAACGAGCGATGCCCACTGTCAAAATCACTGCGCAAATACCAGCCGTGATGACTTTCATTCGCTGAACTTGTATCACTGATGGTGTCTGCGTCATGTACATTTCATTAAAGTGAATAAACAGCGTGCATGGTATCACTTGCTGAGGTCATCATGACTAGCTAGAAAAAATAAAGACGCTGGGAAGCAATAGCTTCCCAGCGTCTTAAACAGAGCAAAATTATTGAGCAAAATCTTTTTGTAATTGGTTTAAGCCACCTTCATAAACGCCTGTTATTGCATCAAGCGCGGCTTGATCATCAGCACCATTCGCATCAAACGATGAACTCCAGCGAACATTCGCTTTACCTTCACCTGCACTGGTGACAGTAATCGTTGACTCATAGTTTTTGACAGGAAGTGGTGAAGCCATAATGGCATAAGAATAGCTGGTATCAGCATCTGAATAGGCTGTAAGTTTCTCAGTGATAGTTGCGCCATTTCCCAGGCTTAATAGACGTTCAGCACCCGGCTGGTTATTTTGGCCGGTCTTGATTTCACTCATCACCACAACTGGATGCCAGACATCCAGACCATTAAAGTTACCTACCATTTTCCATACTGTGGCAGGATTGGCATTCACGGTAATTTGCTTATCAACCGATAAAGCACCTGCTGCAAGGCTGGAAAAACTGGTCAACATGATTGCCGCTGTCAATGCTGTTTTTAAAACTGTGCGTGTGGTCATTCTCTCTTCCTTCTTATATTTTTGAGGAAGTATGATTATTTCAGCCAATACGATTTAACACTATTCTCCTCATGGACTAGTCCGATCGGACTAAGCGACCGTATTTCGTAACCACAGATACAAAGATTCAGGCTTAACAGGTTTGATAAGAACATCAAACATACTGGCTTGTCTGATGTTTTCTTCCCGTTCTATCGACGCTGTCACCATCAATGTGGGGATGGTTTGTTTGTAGAAATTGCTTATCAGCCGGCTCAACTCAATCCCATTGTCTCCAGCTAAATGATAATCAGCCAAAATGACATCTGGCTTTAAAGGCGATGCCTGTAGATATTTCTGCAGTGTGGCCTTATCTGCAAAGCTCTGACATTCACAATCCCAGCTTTCCAGCAGCTGTTGCATGCCATATCGGGTGTCAGCATCATCCTCAATTAACCAGATAGTGAGATGCAATGGTTCAAATGACGCAGCTTGCATTACGCTGCTGTTCATAGCAACGGCATTGTCAGCATAAGGCACATCAATGTAAAACAGGCTGCCTTTACCTGCTATTGAATCAAAAGCAAAATTCAAATTGAGGCTTTGCGCTGTTTTACTCACAATCGACAAGCCCAGTCCTAAACCTTTATCTACCATTTTACGGGCTTCATCCTCCCTGTAAAAAGCCTGATAAATATGCTGTTGTGCCTGCTGTTTGATGCCAATACCTGAGTCGAGCACACAAATACGGATAAACTGAATATAGCGTCGGCATCCAATAATGACGCGACCTTTGGCCGTGTAGCGAATCGCATTACTCAGCAGGTTTCGCAGCATGCGTTCAAGTAAATTAGCGTCTGTTTTAATGATCGCTGAGCTATAGATATAGTGAAATTCAAGCCCTTTATCTTCTGCCACCACCTCAAATTCGACAAATAACTTATCTAATAGCTTGCTGACTGGAAAAACATCTGCCTGGATAGTGAGTTTACCGGCGTCCAACTGACTCAAGTCCAGTAAAGCACCAAACATGGTATTCATATTATCAACAGCAGAATGAATTTTTCCTGACAGTACTTTTTGTTGTTCGCTGCTCTGACTTTGTGCTAATAACTCCGTTAGCAATCCGATGGTATGAAGCGGTTGTCTGAGATCATGGCTGGCAGCACGTAATAAGTTGGACTTGGCTTCATTAGCTTCGTCAGCCAATTGTTTTAACTGTTTCTGTATATCCAATTGCTGATGGGTGCCAGCAAGATGGCTGCTCATCTCTGTTAATTGCTGGGCTCTTAATAAAGCCAGAAAGAGATAAACAGACAGTAAACTAGTGATTAATGTGCCGGCAATCAGACCAACATAAGGGATAAGTGATTCTGACGCCCGGTGTGAACTTATATCAGGAAAAACACTGATAAGCCATTGTTTATCAGCTACTTGCAATGGAAATGTCCAGTGCAAATCTTTACTTTTTTGTAACTGAGTGACACTGGATAATGTCGTATTTTTGTTATAAAGCAATTGTTGGCTGTTTGTACTACCATCGTATAAAGCCAAGCCGACATCATCATTATCAAACACATCGCCAAACAGTCCTTTAAAGTCGTACAAGCCGACCACATAACCTAACAGGTTTTGCTCCTGGTCAAATAAGGGGTGAAATGCCTGAAAGCCATATAAGTGTTGTTGTTGATAAAAAATGGAAACACGATCGGTAATGGCTGTTTTGTGTGTATTGCTTGCTTTACTCATTACATGTTGACGGGTGGCCACTGCGGCTAAATTAAGGCCATATCTCAGATCAGTTCCTAAGGGAGGATAGACTGCCCGTACTGGAAAGTAGACGGTATGTTCATTAACGGGTTTCGGCATGCCATGCCCAGTGACCTCATAAACGTGATAATCGCTTATTTCCTCTGCACGAACGTGTTCCTCAAAAACAGCTAGTGCTTGCTCAGTCACTTTGGGCACCCAGGCTAAACCACGGGTGCCGGCATGGTAATGTGTTTCCGTATCAAATATACGTTCTAGCTGAGCAGTACTGATGTCCCCCTTGGCTTGGTATAAATCAGCGACATTTCCTAGTGAGTCGAGTGAAATATCAATATTGGTTTGGATTTGTTCGATATGAGACCTTACATTTTTTTCTGTTTCCAGAAATAGTCGTTGTTGGGTGATTTTTTGCAGCTCAAGAAAACCGAGCAATGAAAATGACAGACCACATAACATGACCACCACTGCCCAAATTGCAATAGTTCGGGCACGTTTTGGTAAGAACCACTTTTGATGCGTATTCATGGCAATGCGATTAGGTCATATCAAGGAGACAACAAAATAAGGTCATGCGATACTTTGCCATAGAACAAAAAGGAATGATAAATAAACATCATGAAATTGCTGATTGCTGATGACCATGAGCTTTATCGTGACGCCTTAGTCATGCTGATAACGCAACATTTTTCCGAATATAGCTGTACTGAGGCGACCAGTTTTGATGAGTTGATTCAACGAATACAAACTGAACAAGACTGGTCTGCGTTCATTGTTGATTTACACATGCCCGGCCTGAATTTCGTTGCAGGTATTAAACAGATTAAGACACATTTTCCAGACGTTCCCCTAATTGTCATTACCTCTTCAGATAATCCTGAAGACACTCAGAGCGCGATGGCTGCAGGTGCTTTAGGTTACATCCTTAAATCAATGAAAAATGAGGAAATTATCCAAGCTTTAACCTTGATATTAAACCATGGCATTTCGATTCACCCGGCCATCCCCAGTGAAGCCGTTTCAAAAAATACCTTTGACTTTACACCTCGTCAGCAAGAAGTATTTACCATGATGTCAAAAGGTGCTTCAAATAAACGTATTGCCTTGGATATGGGCTTAAGTGAAAGTACCGTTAAAATTCATGTCCGCGCTATTTTGAATACACTTCAAGTATCAAACCGAACTGAAGCGGTATTGAAAGCTAAACAATATTTAGATACATAAAAAAAAGCCCCAGATCCAGTGGGGCTCTTATTTCAGCTGTCGTCATGCATTAAATGGTGTCTATGAGACTCAAGTTCTGCTTTATACCTGGGGTGAAAAACCCGGTAATACGTTATGCCTATTGCAATTGCTAATAAAACGCTCATACAGGTCGCCAACCAGTCTGAAGCAGTCATTGCAGCAATATCCATTGCAAAAAATTCACCAATAAACCATTTCATTATTGACTCCTTATCACTTATGAAGTGGCTGACTCAATAACAGGTTTATTTTGTCTAACCGCTTGACGAATAGTGACCGTCACGTTGAACAGCATAACAACAGCACCAAGGAAAAAGACTAAACCACCCACAGCACGCATGGCGTAATAAGGATGCATTTGTGCGACTGACTCCACAAAGGTATACGCTAAATTGCCGTAATCATCATAAGCACGCCACATCAAACCTTGCATAATGCCTGACACCCACATGGCCGTGATGTAGATAACGGTACCGATGGTCGCCATCCAGAAATGGGTGTTTACCAGTTTGGTTGAATACAAAGGCACACGCCATAGTTTTTCGACCATATGATAAATAGCACCAATGGATACCATGGCAACCCAACCCAGTGCTCCCGCATGAACGTGCCCAATCGTCCAGTCTGTATAGTGAGATAAGGCATTAACCGTTTTAGATGACATAACCGGGCCTTCAAATGTCGACATTGCATAAAAAGCCAATGACACAATCAGGAACCGTAAAATATAGTCTGTACGCAGTTTGTCCCAGGCACCACTTAAGGTAAACATGCCGTTAATCGCCCCACCCCATGAAGGAATAATCATGGCCAGGGAAATAGCCGCACCGAGTGATCCAGTCCAGTCAGGTAATGCGGTGTATTGAAGATGGTGAGCCCCTAACCAGACGTAACCAAACACCAACGCCCAAAAATGAATAACCGACAAACGATAAGAATAAATCGGACGATTAGCCTGTTTAGGTACAAAGTAATACATGATGGCAAGAAAGCCTGCTGTCAGGAAAAAGCCAACGGCATTGTGACCCCACCACCATTGAATCATCGCATCCTGAACACCCGCAAAAATAGAATAGGATTTCCATAGTTCCACTGGAATAGACAGGCTATTGACGACATGTAAATAAATAATCGCAATCATCATCGCCAGATAAAACCAGTTAGCCACATAGATATGTGAGATACGACGGATGGCGATAGTCATAATAAAGTTAAAAGTAAAAGCCAACCAGACAACTGTGATTAATACGTCCAGAGGCCACTCCATCTCAGCATATTCTTTTGACTGGGTATAACCCAATGGCAGTGTGATAAACATGCCGATAATGACAACATTCCAGCCCCAGAAAGTGAACCAGGCCAGTTTATTACTCCATAAAGCGACACTGCAGGTGCGTTGAACAACATAATAGGCTGTCGCCATTAATGTGCTGCCAGCAAAGGCAAAAATCACCGTATTAGTATGAACAGGCCGCAGCCGTCCAAAACTCAGGTAAGGATTATCAAAATTCAAAACAGGCCAGGCAAGCTCAGAGGCGATCCATACACCTACACCAGTGCCAATCACCAGATAAATGCACGCCATGATCGTAAAAAACTTCACAATATTGTAATTATAGGGTTTTGTTTCCATTTTATACCTCTCTGTGTTTTGCCCTATTCAGCGAATATCCTGGCGTCGTCTAAACAGAGGTTCAGGATTTAATACTGAACCAGCGTACATCGTGCTAATACCAGAAATGCCCTTAATCGCATCAAACACATCTTTATCCTCTCTGACAGCAAAACTATCGAAACCACAACGATGCATATGGCTCAGTTGATCCCGTAATACATCACCTGTCGCACGTAATTCGCCCTTCCACTTCAGTCGTGTTCGTAACTCTACTGCCTGGCTATAGGCCCGACCATCAGTAAATTTAGGAAAATCGAGTGCGATAAGCTCCAGCTGTTCAAGCCAGGGTGATAAGGTATAAATATCGGCATCATTCTGCAGCCACACGGCTTTTGCTCTGTTAGCTGGCTGATGTTCAACAGACTCGACCCACAGGCTAAACGGTAAGATCAGTTTTTCATGCTCGGAATGTTGATCGATATCTTCCAATTCTTTGATCAAAATCCAATTATCATGCTCGATAATCAGAGGCTGCTCGGTATCACGAAGGCAAATAATATTTTTCATCAATGTATCTCCGCCGTTTGATAAACACGTTCTTTGAAAGGAGCGATTCCAATACGAGCAACCGTGTCACTGAAGCTCTCATCCAGTTCTCTGTATTCAAGAAAGACATTAATAAGCGTATCGATAACATCGGGCACATCATCCGCTAGAAATGATGGCCCAATGACTTTGCCTAGACGTGCATTTTTGCCTTGCTCACCGCCGATGGTAATTTGATACCACTCCACACCATTCTTATCGACACCCAAAATGCCAATATTGCCAATATGGTGATGGGCACAGGCGTTCATGCAACCTGAGATATTCAGACTAAGTGAGCCAATATCATGTAGATAATCTAAATCTGAAAAGCGTTGCTGTATTGCCGCAGCAATGGGGATAGATTTTGCATTTGCCAATGAGCAGTAATCGGCACCCGGGCAGGTAATCATGTCTGTTAGCAGACCAATATTAGGTGCAGCGAGATTTTCTGTCTGAAGTGCAGTCCATAAAACAAAGAGATCGGCTTTTTTAATTGAAGGTAATACCAGATTCTGCTCATGGGTGACCCGAATTTCTGCAAAGCCATATTGTTCTGCCATATCAGCAACAGCACGCATTTGATGAGATGTCACGTCGCCTGGCGGTGTTGCAGGGCCGGGCTTTGTCGAAATCACGACTGAAGCATAATCAGGGTGTTTATGTTCATGTGTATTTCGTTTAATCCAATTGGCAAAGGCATTATTTTGGCTCAGTAGGTTTACATATTCTTTGCTGTCTGTTGTCACATAAGATTCAATGCCAAATTGTTTAGCAACACGCTGAAACTCATCTTCCGTTAACTGAGCTGGTCCCCCTTTCAGGTTCTGCCATTCCTTTTCCACTTCAGCAGCAAAAGCCGCTATGCCAAGACTCTTTACTAAGATCTTGATGCGGGCTTTATATTTATTATCACGTCGGCCATGACGGTTATATACCCGTAATACAGCTTCCAGATAGGTCAGCATTTCCTGCCACGGCAGATCGGATTTTAATAATTCACTGATGATGGGTGTACGACCTAGCCCACCTCCGGCCATCACTTTAACTTTGATTTGCTCATCATCAGCATCACGATAAAGATATAGACCTATATCATGTGTTCTTACTGCAGCACGGTCTTCGGTTGAAGAAGACACAGCAATTTTAAATTTGCGTGGTAAAAACAGAAATTCAGGATTAATCGTCGACCACTGACGAATAATTTCTGCATATGGACGCGGATCAACGACTTCATCTGCTGAAACTCCAGCAAATGCTTCCGTAGTGACATTTCTGACACAATTGCCTGAAGTCTGAATAGCGTGCATTTCCACATCAGCCAGTTTCTGCAAGATATCGGGCACTTGCTCTAGCGTTATCCAGTTGAACTGAATGTTTTGACGCGTAGTGAAATGGCCGTACCCCTTATCAAACTGATCAGCAATATCCGCTAGTGTGCGTAGTTGATTTGCAGACAAAGTGCCGTAGGGAATCGCCACACGTAACATGTAAGCATGCTTTTGTAAGTAGAGACCATTTTGTAATCTCAGTGGCATAAACTCTTCATCAGACAATGCGCCATTGATATATCTATTCACTTGATCACGGAATTGTCTGACACGCTCTAAAACAAGCGCTTTATCATAAGAATCATACTGATACATATCTAACCTCTTGTGATATCTAACCTAAATTAAGGGGCAATAAACACCGCTTTATAACGGTTACTGATGGCTGAACTCCCTTCACTCGTGGCGACAAAGTGAAATTCATGCAAGCCCGATGAGGTCGTATCCGAAGGTAATCTGACTAAGGCTGTGACAGGGACGATTTTACCTGGCTGTATCGTAATGCCCTGCTCTAAACCATCTACGCTGGCTGATGGCAAACCTTCAATGTGATAGTTCACAACGAGTGGCTGATCTGTTTTATTCAGCAGTTTTAAGGTGTATTTATTTTGAATGTCACCGTTACTCATTTGTATATACAAAGGTCTTCTTTCGTGAACCACATTAAATTCCGTGGGTTCAAAATGAGTAAATCCATAGCCGACACCAATAATAGAAAACGCCATGATCAAACTGTAAACAATGACTCGAGGACGTTTCCAAAGGCTGACTTTAGTTTGACCTTGGTGAAGCTCTTTATGAGATGCGTAACGAATAAGGCCTCTTGGCTCATTGATTTTATCCATGATGCTGTCACAGGCATCAATACATAAACCACAGGTGATACAGCCTTCTTGCTGACCTTTTCTTATATCAATACCAGTGGGACATACAGCAACACACAATTTACAATCAATACACGAGCCTTTATTAGCCTCTTGCACACCAGAGCGTGATAACTTACCTCTTGGTTCACCGCGAACAGCATCATAAGCTGGTAAAACTGTTTCCTGGTCATACATCACCCCCTGCAGACGTGCATACGGACATAACCAGAAACACACTTGTTCACGCATAAAGCCAGCAAACCAATATGTGAAAAAAGTAAATATGCCCATGGCTACCCAAACTGGTGTGGCTGCCTGAAGAGAGAAAATATCGCCCCATAACTGATAGGCATCGGTAAACCAGGCTGAAAATGAGATGCCAGTAAGGATGGCAATCACTAACCACACAATATGTTTGCCGAGCTTTCGAATAGCTTTATTTGCCGTCAAGGGAGCGGCATTAAATTTACGCTGTTTCTGTGGCGTATTGCCTTCAAACTGGCTTTCGATAAAGGTAAATACATCAGTCCATACGGTCTGGAAACAGAAATAACCACAAAAGACACGACCGGCAATACTGGTGGCAGCAGCCAATAAGATGGCGAAGAACAATAACGTCAAAGACAGTACCCAGATATCCTGCGGGTATAAAGTCAAACCAAATAAGTGAAATTGTTGTTTAGGAATATCAAGTAAAACAGCTTGATGCCCATCCCAACGCAAGTAAGGGCCGAGAAAGTAGATTAGCCAGACAGACATGCCAAAGTTTTTTAATGTCCTGAATCGGCCTTTCATTCGCTTGGCAATGACATTCTCACCCTCACCGGTATGTACTTCCCAGTCGGATAAGGCATCATAAACTTCAACCTTAATGGGTATTTCTGATAGTTTGCTCATCACAGGAACTCCTCTGTGGCTAAATGCTGAAAACGAGTATGTTTTTTTAGTTATACGATGGTTTTTGAACGAATTAATCCTGGCCGGTATAAATCCGACAACAGCGTTAACCCTTGATTTAATGACTCATAGTCACTGCTAGCCCCGAGTGATATTCGAACGGCCTGACTACGACTTCGGAACATGACAAATGCCGTTGAAGGCACAATAGAAACCCCTATCCTGCTTGCTTGTTCGGCAAAATCTAATGCTTTGTATCCATGTGGCATTCTCAACCAAAGATGCGGTGAGGCGGGATGAGAGGCAATATCACTTTGCTGAAAAATTGACTGAGCTAATGACTGTCTTCTGATATTTTCAGTCTTAATCGCCTGAGTGATCTCATCAATTTTGTGATGCCTGATCCAGTGTGAAACAACGGCCGTCATCAATGGTGGTGCCATTAAATGACTGATTCGCATTTCTTCCGTCAGCCCCAATGCATCATTAATATTGGGTGAGGCGACATAAGCAACACGTAAAGATGGGCTGAGACATTTTGAGATTGTGGCGATATGCCAGGTGCGATCACTTGCCATGTTGTAGAGTGAAGGCAGTTTTTCATCGATGAACTGGTAATAGGGATCATCTTCAATAATGGTCAGATCATATTGATTTGCTAAGAAAATTAACGACTCTCTACGCTGTACAGACAAGGTCGCTGTTGTGGGATTATCAATATTGGGGATGACATACAAAACATCGATTGTTTGTTTCGCACATTGAAGTTGTAGCTGTTCTGGAATGATTCCCTGCTCATCCATACTGATACCGACAACGTCCAGTTGTAACTGCTCGGCCATCGCTCTCAATCCGGGATAGGAAAACTCTGGAGCAGCTATGTTTTTGGCGCCTTTACGTTTGAGATAACTCAACAAACAAAACAAAGCGCTGTGAGCACCACTTGAAATCAAGAGTTGATCGCTATTTAAACCTGTAAGTTTCGATGATAGCCATTGCTGACCTGCTTCACGATCATCCGGATGACCGGCTGTTTCCTGATAGCAAAGGTGATGTGATGCAGAAATACCGGATTGACTAAGCTCGCTGATAGCTTCGGAAATTTTTTTCTCAAGATTCAGTCCGCTCGGAATGGGCGGGTTGTTCATGCTTAAATCCAGCGGTTTGCCTTCAATAAGCTGAGATGAGTTGTAATGAGAGAACGTGGTTTGAGCAATGAAGCAGCCATTTCCCCTCTGGGTTTCAACCAGACCTCTTCTAGCGGCCTCATTAATCGCTCTTGTGACCGTCGTCAAATCGACAGAGAGTGCATCAGCCATTTGTCTCTGTGCTGGCAAACGATCACCGGGTTTCAATAAGCGGTTTTTTATATCCGCTTCAATGGCATCCACGATACCGATGTATTTAACCCGGGCATTTGTATCAATTCTTGGTGACCACATAGACATCATCTACTCCACTGCCATTTGCCGTACAATTTGGAGTAGATGCTATGCTTCACTATCTTTGTATGCAATAAAAACATACAAAATAAGTTATTGTATGGATTGTTATTTTTTTAATTACATACAATCAGGCCTTTTAGATGGCATTTGAATGTTGTGCTTGCGCAAAAAAGTGTGTTTAACGCTTATACTTATTCCCACATCACATCAGCGTTGGCATTAACTGCTGCTTGTAGAAGCTCAATCAACGGCAAAGCGCGTTTTGTAATGGGAATATGAGAGTTCTCTTCATCATCACTATCATCGTCTTGCCCATCCCTCGCTTTGGCTTCGGTGACGGCTTGTTCTAAACGCTGTAGATAATCTGATACATCGTCAGCGACAATAGCCCCTGGAACCGTACCGCTATGCCCCATAAGTTTCAGTAAATGAATGGCAACATCGCCAAACATGGTGATATCGGCATACGGTTTAGTTTTAAATGTGACAATCATGAGATCTCCCGTCGTCTGTTGCACAATAAGCAACATGTTACGTTGAATTAAGAGGTGATGTATAAAAGATTATGAAGCGGGTGTAAGCGTATCAGCTAGCCACTTTATTCATAAATATAACGAATTTCATTTGCAGGCAAAGGTGCACAGAAATAATAACCTTGCAGCACCACTTCATAGTCATTATCTTTAAAGAAGGCAAGCTGTTCTTCGGTTTCGACGCCTTCTACAACGACTTCTAATTTGAGTTGTTTTGCCATCGCAATGATCGCTGTGACGATGGCAGCATCATTCTCATCGTTCACGAGATCATCAATAAACGATTTGTCAATTTTTAAAGCATGGATAGGAAATTTTTTGATGTAACTGAGAGATGAGTAACCGGTACCGAAATCATCAATGAATATTTTTACACCAATATTTTTGAGTTTTTCTAATATGGCGAAACTCTCATTTAGATGGTGCATCATCAGGTTTTCTGTAATTTCGACTTCAAGGTATTCAGCCGGTAACTGATAACGGTCTAGAGAGGCTTCGATAAGTTCAAAAAGTTTATTTGGTTTCCCTGTATGTAAAAACTGTCTGGCAGATAAATTCACTGAGATGTGTGCAGGAAAGCCTGAATCCAACCACTGTTTGGCTTGTTCGCAGGCTTTATCAATCACCCACTCGCCTATAGAGACGATCAGACCGCTTTTCTCAGCAATAGGAATAAATATTGACGGAGAAATATCTCCATGTTCAACACTATGCCAGCGAAGCAATGCTTCAAATCCCACCGTATCACCAGTGACAATGTCTATTTTTGGTTGGTAATAGAGTTCAAGTTCATTATCAACAATGGCACGACGAAGACGGTTTTCTAACTCAAAATGATTTTGTACAGAGCTATTCATATCATCGCTAAAGAAATGATATTGGTTTTTACCGAGTGCTTTAGCATGACGAAGTGCGTTATCCGCATCTGATAAGGCCTGATCAACACTCTCTATACCATCGTTAAAAAAGGCGATACCGATACTGATAGATACATATACTTCGTGCTCACCAATAATGAAAGGCGCATGAAAACTGCTGATAATATTTTCTGCAATATTCGCTGCATCAACAGGCTCGTTAATGTAGGTCATCAGCACGACAAACTCATCACCGGCAAAGCGCGTTAAAGTGTCATTTTTACTCAAACTTTCAGGTAATCGTTTAGCCACTGCAGATAAAAGCTCATCACCTACCAAGTGTCCTAGTGAGTCGTTGACTCTTTTAAAGTCATCTAAATCAATAAATAACAGTGCTTGAGAGAGTTTTTTCTGAGCAGCGAGCTTGACTGCTTGCTGAAGCCTATCTGTTAATAATGATCGATTGGGTAAGCCAGTTAACGCATCAAAATAAGCTAAATAATCTAGATCATGTCTTGCCTTTTCAACTTGCTCAAGTTTTTGTGCGTTATCCAGTGCTAGAGACAAAGTATGTGCAAAACTTAAGGCAAATAATTCATCATTTTTATCAAATTGCTGACCTGATAGCTTTTCGCTTAGCAGAATATAACCAAAGGTATGAGCGTCACGTCTAATAGGCACAAGTAAAACTGAAGAGAGATTATGCTGCCCTTCTTGGCATTCGGCACATAATTCATTCAGTAGTTGCGGTTTATTTGGCAGGATATTTTTGTGTAGTGACAAGCATTGATGAAATATGGATAACTGTTCAGCAGTAAAACCAATACCTGTTGTGTCAGTAATTGAATAATTGTTATCTATAAGCTGAACTGATGCAGAATGGCATTGAACAATTTTTGCTAGCGCTTTGATACCTTGGAATTTCACTTCTGGCTCAGCAGAAATTGTCGCTAGACAAGCTAATAAGTCACGAGAACGATGATGAAGTTCTTCCAGACGGTTTGACCATGAAAGCAACTGTTGATGCTCTTCTTCAATCTGTTCAAGTGAAGTATGAGATTCTTTGAGGAGATGCTGTTTTCTATTGACGATTCGTTCAAATATTCCTGAACGAGTGATAACGCCAGTAAAACGATCATCTTCAATAACCGGTAATAAATCCTGACCATTGATATCTAACATGGCCAGACTTTGTTCTATTGGTGTTTCAGGTGTGACAAAAATATTAGATGATCTGTTACACAAATCAGCGAATATCCAGTCAGGATGTTTTGATACTTCCTGAAGTGTCACCAGGCCACAAAACTTGCCGCTATGAGGAGATTCACTAAAAACGGCAAAGATCGTATTCTTATCAATCTTTCTTGGTCGCTCTTCATCCAGTACGTACTGAATCGAATCCGTTTGTAAACAATCCCTTGCAAATAGCGTATTCATTTTATTCTTGATAAATGCACATCAATACTAAGTTCGATATGTAGTACTTCGTCTGAACCTAGCAGTGATTTTGTATGAGTCAGAACAAAATCCATTAATTGCTCTTTACTGATTCTCCTTAATAAGGACTGACGAATCAAGATATCACCGATGACATCATCATCCACTTCGATATGTTCGTAAGGAGTTTTTACCAGCAGATCCAAAGCCCGTTTCATTGCAATACAACCTATTGGTGCATCTTTGCCCATAACAAGCATATCTTTCAGGGGAGGCATTTTATATTCACTGATTCTAGCTGAGATATAGGAACCTGACTCTGAGCTTAATGACATCCTTTTCCTCTTCTTTATAAGGTTAATGATTGATGAAACTTATTTATCGAGACTTGGAACTCGGACCTATTAAAAACAGATTTATTTATTAATTGCAAATAATCGTAAAAGCAAAAATATGCATAATGCATACGCATTTCAAATCGAAATTTTTAAATTTTGATTTAAGCTATTGAAAGTAATTCGATAGTCAGTGATTTTATTGTGCTGTCATAAAACGACTGCGTTTTAAGAAGACGGTAAATCATCATAATATAAACCTTACATTGCAACTGCTAACCGCCGCGCTATCTCTCAACTGTTTTTTTAATACATTAAAATTCTACCGTTAAAAAAAGAATAACAGACCTAGGAATTTTTCCTTTGATCGTAGAATACGTGAAACAGTTGGCACAAATTCAGGCTGACTACATTAAGTAATTAAAGTCGACTTGGAATAACTTCTCAACGGCCATGATATCGCGCTGGTTTGATATAAAGATGATCAAGTGATCATCTGGTGCAATCACTAATGACTTATCTGAGAACAATACTTCACCTTCACGCAAAATTGCTGCCACAGAAGCACTGGGTGGCAGTTTGATTTGCTCGATATGCCGGCCAACCACTTTTGATGTATTAAAATCACCATGAGCGATGACCTCTATAGCTTCAGCGGCCCCCTGTCTAAGTGAGTGCACTGTCACCACATCACCTTTACGAATATGTGTTAGCAGACTACCAATTGTGATTTGTGCCGGCGAAATAGCCAAATCAATACTGGTGCCGCTGACAAGCTCGACATGACTCGCCTTGCCGATGATCGAAATGACTTTCCGCGCTCCCATGCGTTTGGCAAGCATGGCAGAAAGAATATTTACTTCATCATCATTTGTGACGGCACAAAATACATCTATCTTGCTGATATTCTCTTCTTTTAATAAGTTGGCATCGCCCGCATCACCGTGCAAAACAACCGTCTTTTTCAAATCCTCAGCGATAAAACGTGCACGCTTGGCGTCAGACTCAACAATTTTTATTTTGTGATTAGATTCAATTCGTTTGGCAAGTTGACGACCGATATTACCGCCACCGGCGATCAGGATACGTTCATAGGTTTTGTATGCATGACGAAATACTTTAACCAGTTTAGAAATATGATGAGTCAATGCTAAAAAGAAAATCTCATCACCGGGCTGTAGTGCCACTTTGCCTGTAGCTTGAATAACTTCGTTATTTCTGAAAATAGCAGCAACTCGCATTTTTATATCCGGCAAAATATCAAGTAACTTGCTGATGGGCTGGCCCGCCATCGGGCTTTCATCACTGACTTCTACCGCAACGAGTTGCGCCTTGCCATCAAAAAATTCCACTACCTGTAATACTTCAGGTTGATCAATTAAGCGTTGAAGATAAGCGGTAACTAATTGTTCCGGACTGATAATGACGTCAATAGCGAATGCTTCAGGTGAAAATAAGGCAGGATATTCAACATAATCAGAAGCACGAATTCGTGCCAGTTTTTTGGGGGTTTTAAATAAAGCACTGGCCACCTGACAAGCGACCATATTAATTTCGTCATTCTGCGTAACGGCGATTAACATGTCGGCATCTTCAATGCCTGCTGTTACTAATGTTTCCGGAGATGAGGCATGTCCATTAACCGCACGGATGTCCAGGCGATCCTGAATACGTTCGAGTAAGTAACTGTCAGTATCAACGACAGTGACATCATTACCTTCATTAACCAGACTCTCAGCCGTTGAGCTACCAACCTGGCCCGCACCCAAAATAATAATTTTCATCGTTTTTCCTCTGCTTTTAATGACGCCAATAAGCGGGAATAAATAAAATCAGCAAGGTAAAGATTTCCAATCGACCTGCTAACATTCCGAAGACCCCAAGCCACTTCACTACGTCATTCACACTGACAAAGTTAACGGCCACCTCGCCCAGCCCTGGTCCCAATAGATTAATGGTGGCGACCACGGCCCCAAATGCACTTTCCAGGTCTAATCCTGCCGCCATCATCGCGACGGTCAGGAATAGCGATGTGACGATATACAACACATAAAAGCCCCAGACTGAATACAACACTTCTTCTGAGACGGCTCTTTCACCTTGTTTGACAACGACAACGGCGCGGGGGTGGGCGAGATGGAATAACTGTCTTAAGCCCAGTTTGGCTAATAACATTACCCGCATCACTTTTACGCCCCCCGCTGTCGAACCGGCACAGCCACCAGTAAATGACAAAATCACCATAATCAATGGAATATGCAATGGCCAGCTGGCAAAGGTAGCAGTGCCAAATCCGGTACTGGTCAGTACAGAGGCAACCTGGAAAGCCGCATAACGCAGAGACTCTGCAACAGAGCCATAAGCATTTGACAGGTAAAGACTTGCTGCAACAAATAAGCTGGCAAATAAAAACACTAAACCATAGGTTCTGACTTCAGGATCTTTAGCATAAGGAGACAGTAATTTTTTTCTGAAAACAATAAAATGCACAGCAAAGTTAACACCACCTGCCAGCATAAATACAATCGCGATGAGTTCAATAAGTGGGCTGTTATAAAAACCGAGACTGTCATCATGGGTTGAAAAACCACCTGTTGCTACCGTCGTAAAGGCATGGCCAACCGCATCAAAAGCCGTCATGCCAGCAAAGTAATAAGCAATACCACACAGGCTTGTCAGAATCAGGTAAATAATCCATAAAGAACGTGCTGTTTCAGCAATTCTGGGGGTGAGCTTTTCATCCTTTGCAACCCCAGATGTTTCAGCTCGATAAAGCTGCATGCCACCGACACCGAGTAACGGCATAATCGCTACAGCAAGTACAATAATCCCCATGCCACCAAGCCATTGTATTTGCTGTCTGTGATACAAAATTGACTGGGGTAATTGATCCAGGCCAGTAATAACCGTTGCCCCGGTTGTGGTAAAGCCGGATATTGATTCAAATACGGCATCGGTCAAATCCAGATGCAAACCAAAAAGAAACGGTAAGGCACCGACCAATCCTAATAAAATCCAAAACAACGTCACCACAAGAAAACCATCTCTAACCGAAAGCTCTTGTCGCTGATTTCGGTTCAGCTGCCACAATACCAGTCCGATACCGATGACGGATAACATGGATAACAAGAAGACATTCAGTTCGCCATCCTGATAATAGAGCGATACTATGATGGATGGCACGAAGTTCAGACTATAAAACATCAATAAGATACCAAATAGTCTTAGAATGGCTCGCCAATGCATAGATTAACTACCCTTATTTTGTGACTGACTGTGAAAAGAAACCAACAGCAACGACAAACGAAAATCAATTAACAAGTGTTTCTACCCAGCTGATGATTTAGTTAACGGCATTATGCCTTGCCGAGATAACGACATTGTAAAAATAATATAAAAATAACCTAGCAACGGATGTATAGCGTGTTCAACATTAATAAAACCAATTCAGCCCGAACAAGTTATTTCCTAGCGACATTGACCGTTATTGGTATCAGCCTGATTACAGAGCTACTTACTCCGTGGCTGCCTCATACTAGTTTTCTACTGCTTTTTATGGCTGGTATCGTGTTTATTTCAGCCAAGACAGCGCTTGGTCCGGCCATCTTCGCCAGTGCATTAAGTTTTGTTGTCTTCAACTTCTTTTTTACCGAACCTTTTTATACCCTCGATATCACTCACAAACATGATTTTGCGACCTTACTTTTATTTATTTCTGTGAGCCTGATCACTGGGAATTTGGCTTCAAAAATGCGTCTGGCTATTACAGATTCAAAGCAGGCGTTTGATCGTCAGCATCGTTTTTTTTCTTTCAGCCAGAAAATGACATCCGCTGCCACAAGTCAGGAAGTCATGAGTCTGTTAAAACAAGCGGTTGAACAAACAACATCCACCCCATTTTGTTTTATTGAAAAACATCAACAACAGTTCGTGTGCACACCCTCCACATTGTCAGTACCTGATGATGAAATAGTGAATAGCGTCTGGCAGCATGAGAAAGAGAATGATCTACGTATAAAAGGTCAGTTTTTCAGTTTAAGATCGGCCAATAAAACACTGGCACTGATCTATCTATCCAAGCGATTATCTGAATCACAGTCCTCTGCTCTACATACTTTTTCTAATCTGGCAGCATTAGCTTTACAACGGACATTACTGGCTGAAGATTTGGAAAAAACCCGATTGATATCTGAAACTGAGCAGCTACGTTCTGCCCTGTTGTCGTCGGTTTCACATGACCTTCGAACTCCGCTCTCCTCCATCATTGGTTCAGCTTCAAGCTTACTTGAATATCATGAAAAACTATCTCAACAGGATCAACAGCAACTGCTAACCACGATTCTGGATGAGTCACAACGACTGGATCGACATATTCAGAACTTATTAGATATGACACGCTTTGGCCAGGGCAAAGTCACACTGAAACGCGACTGGGTTGATATCAAAGATATTACTGCTGGTGCTTTATATCGGCTTCGTGATGAATTGGATAAGCGTCATATTGAAATCGATATCCAGGACAATATGCCTATCATCTGGGTACATGGTCTGCTCATTGAACAAGCGCTAGTGAATATGCTCGATAATGCGGCGAGAGTGACTCCGATCGGAGGACAAATCCATTTAGCAGCCAGACTAACAGCAAGCTGCATTGAAATCGATATTTCTGATAACGGTCCGGGTATTGCTGATCACGAAAAAGAAAAGATATTCGATATGTTTTATAGCGTAGCCCATGGCGACTCACAAACCAAAACCGGCACAGGATTAGGTTTAGCTATATCAAAAGGGATGATTGCTGCACATGGCGGTAATATTACCGTGTTAGATAATCCATCTGGTGGCACAATCATGCATGTCACCCTACCCAAACATCCTGTTGTCTATGGCCCAGAATAATGAACATCGCAGCCAAAACTATTCTTATCATTGAAGATGAAGCCCAAATCAGACAGTTCCTCAGAATCAGTCTGGAAGCACAATCACACACAGTTGTTATAGCAACAAATGCTTCAGAAGGACTTGAGTTAACGAGCAAGCAGCCTGTTGACCTCATCATTCTTGATTTAGGTTTGCCAGACAGAGATGGTCAACAAGTCATCAAAGAACTGAGAAAGCGTTCTCAAGTCCCTATCATCGTTTTATCCGTCAGAGCCAGCGAAGATGAAAAAGTCAGGGCACTTGATGCCGGTGCCAATGATTACGTTACCAAACCCTTTGGCATCAGTGAATTAATGGCAAGGGTTCGTGCGCTGATTCGGATTAATGATAATCAACCCAGCACTCAAGCCAGAATACAGTTTGATAATTTAACAATTGATACACAAAGCCATGAAGTCTGGTTAGATAATGAAGCTATCCATCTGTCACGTAAGGAGTTTGAGCTGTTGTATCAGCTCACAGTAACGCCGGGACGGATTCTTACGCATCAGCAATTACTTAAAATTATTTGGGGAGAGCACTTTGTCAGTGAAACGCATTATCTGCGAATTCTGGTGGGTCATCTTCGCCAAAAACTGAATGATGATCCTATGCAGCCCCGTTTTATTATTACTGTGCAAGGGATTGGTTATCGTTTCAAATACTAACCCTATTTATTCCTGCCCCACTTGAATATCTGCACCGACAGCGCTCACAATGCGTCATTGACCTATCAGGATATCTGCATGCTTAAACGTCTAGTCACATTACCAGCCTTGCTTGTGTTGTTCAGCAGCTTCAGCCTAGCTGCAGCAACGCTGACGGTGGATGGCTTAGCTAATAAAAACACACCTAAAGCGACCGATGTCGCCTTTCAGCTAATTGATATGAAGACAGGGAAAACACTGATAGCTCAGCGTGCTGATCAATTACAGCCCCCGGCCAGTTTGCAGAAATTAGTGACCGCATTAGCAGCAAAACTGTACCTTAAAGATGACTTTCGTTTTGTTACACGTCTTGAACGTCATAAAAATGATGTGATTGTTCGGTTTAGTGGCGATCCTGATTTCAGCTCTGATGATTTAGATGCCTTATTTCAATCACTTCGCTCCAGCCAATCCATTATCAAAGGTAATATTTATATCAATGGTTCGACATTTGATGATTACGAGCGTGCTATCGGATTGCCCTGGGACAATCTGGGTGTTTGTTACAGCGCCCCCTCAAGCAGTATTTCTATGGATAAAAACTGCGCTACTGGCAATTTATACATCAAACCAGGCGCCAGCAAACCCTCCGTTTTATTGTCAGCAAAAAAACCGATTCATATCGATACCTCCACATTACAAATCATCAAAACCAAGGCGACCAGCGATGACTATTGTCAGATGAAGTTATTAGCTGACAATAAAAATCACTATCAGATTGGTGGCTGTATCCATGAGTCTTCCCTGCCGATTAAATTAAAATTCGCCCTGCAAAACACCACCGCTTATGCAAAAGCTAATATTGAAGATGCATTAAAAAATGCCGGTATTCAGTTTAAAGGGAAGATAGTCAGGGATGACAATAAAACCGGATCCGTGATTACCGAACATCAATCAGCGCCGTTAGACACTCTGGTCAGGGATATGCTTAAACATTCCGATAATCTTATTGCTGACAATATCTTAAAAACCATAGGTCATGTGTTTTATAAACAGGCAGGCAGCTATGAAAATGGCATCGCCGCGTTACAACACATCCTCAAGCAACAAGCGAATATCGATTTAAGTCATGCGATGTTAGTCGATGGTTCAGGTTTATCCAGAAATAACAGACTGTCCGTAGAACAATTGATACAAGTCGTGTCGTATATTTTCAAACATCCCGAATTAGGCTTAATAAATGACCTTCCTGTATCCGGTGAAAGTGGTACGCTGGCGTTTCGCAGTAGTGTTAATAAACCACCGTTAAAAGGTCAAATACAGGCAAAAACCGGCACACTGTATGGCACGTACAATCTGGCAGGAAAGATTCGTACAAAGAGTAATCATGATTTATTGTTTGTACAGATTGTCACCAATTTTCATCCTGCCGATGAAAAACAGTCTCGATGGCCAGTGATGAAATTTGAAAAATCGTTATATGAGTCGATTTATCAACGTTTCTAACGGATTGCCCTCTCGCAATTTAAGGCCGGAATAGGTAGAATTTTCGGCTTCTTATCACGTCAAATTCTTGGAAAGTTAACCATGGCTCAGTACGTATATAGTATGAATCGGGTGGGCAAAATTGTTCCGCCAAAACGAGAAATACTGAAAGATATTTCTTTATCCTTTTTCCCTGGTGCAAAAATTGGGGTGCTTGGTCTCAATGGCTCAGGTAAATCAAGTTTACTTCGCATTATGGCTGGTATCGATCAGGATTATATCGGTGAAGCACGACCAATGCCGGATTTGAATATTGGCTACTTGCCTCAGGAACCAGAGCTTGATGATAGTAAAACAGTTCGTGAGGTCGTTGAAGAAGCCGTCGCTGACGTCAAGGGCGCACTGGATGAACTGGATGCTATTTATGCTGCCTATGCCGATCCAGATGCTGACTTTGATGCACTAGCCAAAAAACAAGCAGAACTTGAAAATCTGATTCAGGCAAAAGATGGGCATAATCTTGAAAATGCTTTAGAGCGCGCCGCTGATGCTTTACGTCTTCCAGCATGGGAAACGCCTGTGTCAGTCTTATCTGGTGGTGAACGTCGCCGTGTCGCATTATGCCGTTTATTACTCGATCATCCTGATATGCTTTTGCTTGATGAGCCGACCAACCATTTAGATGCAGAATCTATTGCCTGGATTGAACGCTTCTTACAGGAATATCCAGGTACTGTGGTTGCTATTACCCATGATCGCTACTTCCTTGATAATGCAGCGGGCTGGATTCTAGAACTAGATCGCGGTCGTGGTATTCCTTACGAGGGTAATTATTCTTCTTGGCTTGAGCAGAAAGACCAGCGTTTACAACAAGAAGCAAAAGAAGAAGCGTCTCATCAAAAAGCGATTAAAGCGGAGCTGGAATGGGTCAAACAAGGTGCTAAAGGCCGTCAAACCAAATCAAAAGCCCGTTTAAAATCGTTTGAAGAAATGAATTCACGTGAATTCCAAAAACGTAATGAAACCCAGGAAATTTATATTCCACCTGGTCCACGTCTCGGCGATAAAGTTATCGAACTGAAAAATGTCACGAAGTCGTATGGCGAGAAATTGTTATTTGAAGACCTGAGCTTATCCATTCCTGCAGGAGCTATCGTCGGTATTATCGGCCCTAATGGTGCCGGTAAATCAACCTTGTTCCGTATGATTTCAGGTGAAGAAAAGCCTGATTCAGGTGAAATAGAAATCGGCAGCACTGTTGAGTTGGCTTATGTGAATCAGTCACGTGAGCTGGATGGTAAAAAAACAGTATTTGAAGAAATTTCTGATGGTGCTGACATTATCACTGTCGGCAATTATCAAACTCCATCACGTGCTTATTGTGGCCGTTTCAACTTTAAGGGCTCGGATCAGCAGAAGTTCGTCAAAGACTTATCGGGCGGTGAACGTAACCGATTGCATATGGCAAAACTGCTCAAGTCTGGTGGCAATGTGTTATTACTCGACGAACCGACCAACGATCTTGATGTGGAAACCTTACGGGCACTTGAAGAAGCCATTCTGGCCTTCCCAGGCTCTGCGGTGGTGATATCGCATGATCGCTGGTTCCTGGATCGTATCTGCACACATATCATTGCCTATGAAGGTGATTCATCTGTCGTCTTCTTTGAAGGTAACTACAGTGAATACGCGGAAGATTACGCAAAACGTTTTGGTAAAGATCATCAACCAGAACGTATCAAGTACCGTCGGATAGGTTAAAAAAACAAACTGCCCGTGTCGGTTTGATACACGGGCAGTATTCTGGCTATTGAATTATAAAATGGCAGAATCTTTTTTCATTATGCGTATGTCTATGTGATGAGATGATAAGTAAAATAACTGTGATACCCACGCTATGAAAAAAGCCCAAATAGCCCGTTTAAAATTACGCTGTCCAATCACGCTGGGTCGCCAGCATGAAATCAATATACCGTCAGGCTGGTTTGATCTTGTTTTCAACATGTGTGCGGCTATTGAAGATGAAGCACAAGCCATCAACAAAAAACATCGTCAACGTATGTTCTTACCTAGAATCGTGTTTATTGAAGAACATCAGGGCAGAATTATTTGTGACGTGATTAATGGCACCAAAGACATTAGTGAAGTTATTAAACAGGCACAAATGCACTCTACAAAATGCTGCATGACATGTGGTGACGAAGGCAGTCAGTTCCGTTTAGGCAGAAATCTTGTCACACGCTGCGATAAACATCGTTCAAGTGAAATGCACTATTGATGATCTTTATGCTGTAAGCAATTATCGTAAACAGCTTGTTCTACCTGCTCTTCTGTTTGTGACTCAGGAAAAGTGAATGCAAGGTTTATCGCCAAATCAATCATTTTAAAAAACTCTGTATGCATAAACTCTGGTGGTGTGGCTTGTTGCATCTCACCCATAGTTTTGCCATCTAAACGTTGTGCAAAGTAATCTCCAGTTAAACTCGAAATCTGCAAGCATTGTTTATCAGGCTCGTCTTCAGCTAGAACAGATGCTGAATATAAAACTAGCAATAATAATGTCTTGATATAGTGTTTCATCACGCCCTCTTTGTACGAACAACATGACTATTAAGACTTCTATGTAACGAATTAATTTCTTCACAGAAATTTTTAACCCGCTTATTGATAATATGTTCGAAATAAATATCAGGAAATAGAATGAAAGCATTACTAATCATTGCTCATGGCAGCCGTCGGCAACAATCAAATGAAGAAGTGATAAATATCGCTAATAAAATTAAGGCATATAAACAACATGATTTTGATATCGTTGAGCCTGCATTTTTGGAGTTGGCCAGGCCACTTATCGCTGACGGTATTGAGCAATGTGTGAAATCAGGTGCCAAAGAAATCGTTGTTTCACCTTATTTTTTAAACTCAGGCAAACATGTCACGGAAGACATTCCAAATATCATTGCAGAAATCAAAGCCGCGCACCCTGAAATCATTATCGAGGTTACACCTCACGTAGGCTCCTCTCCTATCATGCTTGATCTGATATTAAAAACAGCATCAGGCTCATAACTTAGGTTCAATAAAGTCTGCATCGAGTCGATAAACAGCTTAATAATTGACTCGAGACGCACATGTCACACCGCTATTTGTATCTGATCATTTTTTTATTATCGTCATCGATATCATTCGCCGAAGACAGACCTAAGTGGCGTGCCAGCAATATTCAGTTTTTATATGGCAATCAATATGAACTGGGCCCCTCATCAAGAGAGTCAATAACAATTGAACATGCGTCATCGTGGCAGTTTGGTGAGAGTTATTTTTTCACCAATGTCTTTAATCGTTCTGATACAAGTACTGAGTTCTATGCAGAGTTTTATCCCCGTCTTACCTGGAAGGCCCTAACATCAAGGCCACTCTCTCTCACTCTATTTGATGATATCTCTATTGTTGCTGGTATCAATGCAGGTAATTTACCCAAATCAGCCCCGTTCAAGGCTTATCTACTGGGTGCCGGTGTCAAGTTTAAAACGTCTGTATTTGACTATCTCAAATTAGATGTTATGGCTTTTAAAGCCGATCACCTTGAAACTACTGGCATACAAGTTTCTCCAATTTGGGGAATGACTTTTGATATTGCTCAACATCGCTTTTTGTTTAAAGGCTTTATTGACTGGCAAAGTGCTGAAGCGACAGGCGGACAAGCCAGTCTGTTGGCTCAACCTCAACTACTCATTGATGTCGGTCATTACTGGCAACATGACAAACAATTCTATGCAGGTATAGAGTATTCGTACTGGTACAATAAATTTGGACTGGATGGTGTGATTGAGTCTGTTCCACAAGTTATGCTTTTACTTCCCTTCTAAGCTAAGGCAGAAAATGAAACAACTTTATGCTTGGATATACGTCTATCGCAGTTACCTATTAATTTTACTGATAGGCAGCATGGCCACTGCGTATTTAATGCTGCAGGAAATGCATGAAATTGATGTGCAAAGAGAACAAATCGCCAGTGCCTTTATCGCAAAACACGCCTCAGCATTACAAAGTACATTATCAGAACGTTTATCGAGCCTGGAATCCTTAAACGCCTTTGTGATTGAAAATGCACACTATAATCTGCAAGTGAAAGAAGATGAGCAACAATTTCAAAAGCGATTCGATCGTTTTGCCAATCAGCTTCACCAATCCATAGATGGTTTTTTAAGCTTACAACTGGCACCACAAGGTGTTATTCGTTATTTAACTGGGCCTGAAAATAACAAAAAAGCATTAGGCTATGATTTATTCAAAGATGATGCTCGAAGAGAGCAGATCATCAGTGCAATTTATTTATACGAACAAGTCATAACCGGACCTATAAACCTGATTCAAGGCGGTAGCGCTATCATCGCCCGCAAGGCCATCTTTAGTGAATTATCGCCAAACTCATCATCCGATAGGCTTATTGATCACCACCTGTTAGCTGACACAAGCCTTAAACCAAGGGATGACTTTTGGGGCTTGGCAACGATTCTTTTTACAACGGAAAGCTTACTCAATGAAGCGGGCTTACTCAACTCAAACATGAATGGCTTTGAATTGGCATTAAAAGGCAGGCATGGGCTGGGTGAAGATGGCGAAGTATTCTGGGGACAAGCGGCTATTTTTGATAAGCCCGATCATATATTGCCTATCCATTTTCGTTCCGGTAGTTGGCTGCTTGCAGTCAAAAATACTAGCACTTACCCCATTACTAGAGTGCTTAACTTTGCTGCACTTGGTACGCTATTGACGATTACCTTACTTGTGGCGGTATACATGCGGCAAAGAAATCGCTCCGCCAAACAACGTGAAACAGCTAAAGACGCTTTCTTAGCTATGGTAAGTCATGAACTTCGTTCACCGTTGAATGGTGTTATCGGTTTGACGAGTTTATTAAATAAAACAGCGTTAGATACAGAACAACGTCAATTGGTTGAATCATTATCAATCAGCTCCAAACAACTCTCCTCTATCATTGGCGACATACTGGACTTTTCAAAAATATCAGCCGGAAAGTTAGAGCTTGACTATCAAGCCGTTAATCTGGCCAGTACTGTTGAGGATTGTGTACGTATTACTACCCCACTCGCCGAGCAAAAAGATTTACCTATTACGGTGAATATCGCACTGGTTCTTATGGAACAACTCATCATGACCGATGAGATCCGTCTGAAACAGATTGTGCTTAATTTGCTCAACAATGCCGTCAAGTTTACTCAATCAGGAAGTATTGCAGTCGATATCAATGCTATTGAAAATTTTGGACAGCAACGATTAATCATAAAAGTCACGGATACTGGCGTAGGGATGAGTGCTAAACAGATGACAGGGTTATTTGAACACTTCAATCAACTGGACCAGACTACAAACCGTAAATATGGTGGAACAGGCTTAGGACTGGCTATATCTAAAAGTCTAGCTGTGTTGATGAACGGTGATATTCATGTGCAAAGCAGCATCAATAAAGGCTCCTCTTTCACGCTCGATTTACCCCTATCACTGGTCGAAAAAAACCAGATAGATAGTGAAACGCCCCATCTTTCTATTGAAAAAAAAATTTCTGAGCTATCTATTCTTGTTGTTGATGATCTTGAAATGAACCGCTTTATGATGCAAATGATTATTAAAAAACTGGGTGGGGATGCCGCATTAGCAGAAAATGGGATTGAAGCCATTCACCTGCAAAATGAACATCACTATGATCTCATATTTATGGATTGGCAGATGCCGGATTGTGATGGTGTTGAAGCGACCAAACGCATCAGAAAACACTTCAACAATGATAATCCCTGGATTGTGGCACTTACTGCTAATGCTTCAACCACAGATAAGCAAGAAGCGATTGACTCTGGTATGAATGATTATCTTCTTAAACCGGTCAGTGTAGAAGATATAGAGCGTGTATTTGAGCGTTATTTTGCTATAGCCGATACAGAATAAAGCGAACAATGTTACATTTAAGTTCAACAATACTTAAAAATAATAAAACAATCCTTTAATACATAACAATAATGTCATATAGGTATCAATATGGAGAGAGAGACCACACACCCACTATGGGACCGTGAAGGTGCTTACAACAGACTACTGAATGATGAAGCCCTACTTCAAAAAATGATGCAGATGTTTTTAGATAATGTTGAAAGAGCGATCTCTGTACTGGAATCGGCACTATCACAGAAAGACATCGTATCCATAAAAGCCCATGCACACAAATTAAAAGGCAGTGCATCTGCAGTAGGTGCTTTAAGAGTTGTAGATGATTGTATCGCCATTGAAGAAGCTGCTAATGCGAATGATATCGATAGGGTTGAAAGTGAGATGTCATTGTTAAAGAACGATATATCAGATATTCAGTTGACCATGACTGATTACCTCAATCACAATACTACATAGATATTCAGCCATCTTGTTACTGACAACCACAAGGTCTAATTGATGAAAGTCTTAATTGCTGATGACGATGAAGTTAGTCGTCTCACACTCTCTTCCCTACTTGAAGGTTATGGCTGTGAGTTACACATTACCAAAGATGGCCATGAGGCCATGGCTGTCATCAATCAAACTGAAGCACCAGAATTAATCTTTCTCGACTGGAATATGCCAGGTATTAATGGCGTTGAAATTACCAGCCTGATTCGTCAAAACCTGATCGACTCACCTCCTTACGTTATTATTGTTTCTTCAAACAATAAAAAAGACCAGATTATTGAAGCCTTGGCTGCAGGGGCGGATGACTTTATCACCAAGCCCATCGATGGCCTCTTTTTAAAAGCAAAATATGCCGTAGCCGAGCGCATTCTACGAGTGCAGGATCGCTTAGTCAATACAAACAAAATGCTTGAGAAGCTTGCCTATTATGACGAATTAACGGGCGTAATGAATCGTCGAGCTGGCATTGTTGCGGTAGATATTGAGATAGAACGGTGTATTAGAAAGAACGAATTACTGGCTGTGGCTTTACTTGATATTGATCATTTCAAACACATTAACGACTTCTACGGCCACCCGGAAGGCGATAAAGTCCTTAAACAATTCAGTAAACACGTTCAGCAAACTTTACGTCCATATGATGTATTGTGCCGCTATGGTGGAGAAGAATTTCTTATCGCTGCCTGTTTAAAGAAACGTGATGAAAGTGAGCTGCTTTTTGAACGAATCCGCTCTACTGTTGAAAATATGGATATGGAATTCAATCAAGCTATTGATGTGACGACGAGTATCGGCGTTTGTATTCACCAGCCAAGTCAGCACTCCAAGGTTGCTAATCTTATTAAACAAGCAGACGAAGCACTCTATGAGGCGAAAGGCGCTGGGCGTAATAAGATTGTTACCGTTCCGGATTAATTAATCCACAGAGCGAGCTGCTCTGCAATCTTTTTATAACCGATGGCATTAGGATGAATCGGATCCGATTTTAATTCAGCCGTTGATTCGACTTTGGTAATAATATCGTTATCTAATGCTACTTTCTTTTTTTGTGCAACCGTCTGATAAATGGGAGATGCCTGAGGTAGTAAACTTAACTTAGGAACAGCAAGCAATAATACTTGCGCCCCACTTTGCTGTATTAAATCAATCATGGCCTCTATATTAGCCTCAAGCTGATTTTGGTCCAGTTTTCTTAGAAAATCATTACCACCATGACATAAAATCACTAAATCAGGATTATGTTTCACTAAAAGATCAGGCAGTCTTTTTAGTCCTTCAGAACTGGTTTCACCTGGGACACCGGCATTAATCACTGTTTTACCCGTCAGTTGAGCCAGTTGCGCTGGATAGCTTTTATCAGCGCTAGCACCTGTACCAAAGGTTAAACTGTCTCCAAAAGCCAGAATAACCGCTGATTCAGATAAGTTTATTGGTTTATCGGTATCATCGTTACAAGCAGTGAGCAGCCCGAAAATAAAAATAAAGGCCCACAGATAAACGTTTGAATTTCTCATTGGCTACACGACTGCAGTTGGGAAAAGTTGCTTAAAATTACGACTTGTTACTTGAGCAATATTCTCAACATTATCACCTCTCAGTTCGGCGAGAAACTCAGCGACATGTTTTACAAAAACAGGTTTATTAGTTTTGCCACGATGAGGAACCGGTGCCAAATATGGTGCATCTGTTTCAATTAAAATTCTGTCTAAAGGTAATTTTTTGGCTACCTCTTGCAAATCCTTTGCACTTTTAAACGTTACAATGCCCGATAAAGAAATATAAAAACCAATATCTAAGGCGCGTTGAGCCGTTTCCCAATTTTCAGTGAAACAATGGATGATGCCACCGGCATCACGGGCATTTTCATTTTCGAGAATCATCATCGTATCTTCACGCGCTTCACGTGTATGAATGATTAACGGTTTTTGGGTTTGTTTCGCCGCCTCGATATGGACTCTGAATCGATCGCGTTGCCATTCCAGATCACCTTCACTTCTAAAGTAATCTAAACCTGTCTCGCCAATGGCAATCACTTTGGGATGATTCGCTTCAGCAATTAAAGCATCGACAGTATATTGCTCATCAGCCTCAACATTTGGGTGAATGCCTACACTGGCACTGACATTAGGGAAATTTTCAGCAATATGTTTAACATCAAGGGAGCTTTTTTTGTCTATGGCAATGCACAGAATATGATCAATACCCTGAGTCTCTGCTTCACTCACTATGGCATCAATGCCACCCTCTTCATCTGCCAATAAGTTAAGGTGACAATGTGAATCAATATACATAAAACAATAACAACTTAAATAAGGAAAGGAATCGGATAAAAGCCAGTTACATAGTGTAAGTGGCTTTATCAGACTTAAGTTTATCTACTAAATAATTCTCAATTTTGCCTCTAACAACAGAAGCACTTCCATCAATATCACTGAAATGCACACCAATACCTGCAGCCTGGTTTCCTTGGGCTCCCCGCGGAGTAATCCAGACAATCGTGCCAGCAACAGGTAATTTTTCTCCTTCATCCATCAGTGATAAAAGGATAAACACCTCTTCTCCCAACTGATAACTCTTTGTTGTCGGGATAAATAGCCCACCATTTTTCACATAGGGCATGTAAGAATGGTAAAGCATATTTTGATCGGTAATTTTCAGTGACAAAATGCCTTTTCTTGGATTAGAAGCCATCGTATTACCTGTTTATTGCTGATGTTGTTGAATCTGACTAGCATGCTGCATAATCGTCACCATCAAATCTTCCATCAGTAAGGTTTTATTTAGATTATTCTGTGAAGATAGTAACTTCATTGTATGGATGATGCAATCTGAAATCCCCCAGTAATGCTTGATTAAAGCTGGATCAGGAATTTCCTGTTTGTCTAATAGTGTTACTAGCTTGGTTTGTATCATTGCCTGTAGTTGATGTAATACAGAGATCAGATCAAAAGACTGCCACTGAGCTGAGAGTTGCACAGGATTAGCCTTGCATCGCATTAATGCTGCCATACCACTAAAGACACTCTTGCTCTGTTCAATCCCTTCTTCACCAATTTCAAGTGCAGCCAAAGGCGCTCCATGTGCCAGGTTAAGCAATGTAGTTAAATCTTGTTCAGATAAGTCACTGAGTTTTTTGAGCCACTCTAACGCGATAGTATGGTCAGGTGTTGATACAGAAATTGTCTGGCATCGACTTTTAATCGTGATGGGTAACTTTCGCATCGATGCAGCAACCAGAATCAGCGTCGTGTTTTGCTGAGGCTCTTCAAGCAGCTTTAACAGGCTATTAAAAGCATTTGTATTCATCTGATCAGCGTGTTTGATAATAACTGTTTTTGCTGGCGAGATTTTTGCCATCAACGATTGAACGTCTTTCAATTGACGAATTTGATCTACTTTAATTTGTTTACCCGTTTCTTCAGGCTCAACAACACTATGATCGGGATGGCTTTCTGCAGCATATAACTGACAGCTATGGCACGTGCCACAGCTCTCAAAGTCCTCAGTCGGACTTAAACATAAAAGACTTTTTGTCAGCTTACCGGCGAGTAAATTATTATCTAATCCATCTATGCCATGAATAAGAATGGCATGTGGAATACGTTTCGCTTGATAAAGTGAAACGATATGCTGCCAGGGTATTTGATGCCAGGGATAAAGTGACATTGTCATGCTGATTCAATTAACTTGTTCAATGATATAGACACTTGTTGCTGAATATTATCAATAGACTGGCTGGCATCAATGATTTGGATTCGCTTTGGCTCATTCACAGCTCTGTCCAGGTAGCACTCACGAATCTTTTCAAAAAAATCTGTCTTTTCTTGCTCAAAACGATCTTTTTCTAAAAGACGTTGATTAACCCGCTGCTGCCCAATATGAACAGGTAAATCAAATAATAACGTTAAATCTGTACTCAGACCATTCAGTGTCCAGTCAGACAAAGATGATATACGTTGTGCATCAATACCTCGGCCACCGCCTTGATAAGCAAATGTCGCATCAACAAACCGGTCACAAACAACCCAGTTTCCAGCCGTCAGCGCAGGTAAAATTACCTGCTTGATATGTTCAGCACGTGCAGCGAACATGAGTAATAATTCTGTATCGTCACTCATCCCGTCTTTTCTTGGTCGCAGCAATAATTCACGAATTTCTTCACCTAAAGGCGTACCACCAGGCTCACGTGTGACGATAACTGATTTATTGAAATTCTCTAGGTAGCTTTTGATGAACTGGATTTGTGTCGATTTTCCTGCACCTTCGATACCTTCAACGCTGATAAATTTACCTGTCATTTTTTTAATTGATACTTTCTTACGGCTTTATTGTGATCGGCCAAATTAGATGAAAAAATATGTCTGCCATCTGTCCCAGTCGCCACGAAGTACAAACTATCCCCACTTGCGGGATGGAGGGCAGCATTAATCGATTCTCTACTCGGTAAACAGATAGGCGTGGGCGGTAAACCACTACGTGTATATGTGTTATAGGGCGTATCCGTTGTCAGATCTTTTTTGCGTAGATTACCATCGAAATTTTTTCTGATACCGTAAATCACTGTTGGGTCAGTTTGCAAACGCATCCCTTTTTGTAAACGACGGACAAACACCCCGGCAATTTCGGGTCGTTCATCTGCTACAGCAGTTTCTTTTTCAATAATAGATGCCATGATTAAGGCTTCGTACGGTGATGTATAGGGTAAGTCTTTTGCACGATATTCCCATGCATGCTCCAACACCTCGTGCATTTGTTTGTTCGCACGTGCTAAAAATTCAATATCTGTTGTATCTGTTGGAAAATGATACGTTTCAGGTAGAAACCAACCTTCACCGTTTTGCTCAGCTTGTCCTAATGCTGCCATCACAGCGGCCACATCAGTATTTTCTAAGGTATGTTTTATTTTAACGTTAGCCGAGACCATATCCACCAGGGATTGTGCTGTCATACCTTCTACAATGGTCATTGAGTTCATAATGACCTTGCCTGACACTAATCTGTTAAGCACATCCGGTAAGGTATCGTCAGGTACTAGTTGATATTCGCCCGCCTTGATTCTGCTTGCTGACTCGTTAGCCCGTCCATATAACTGCAAATAGATGGGAGAAATTGAGGTGATATTGTGCTTATACAAGTCTTCACTGATGCGTTTCAGGTTACTGCCAGGTGTAACAATAAAATGAACAGGTTCTGTGATGTTCAATGATGTTGTCATGAACCGATTGTATTGAATAACAATATATGTGCATATCGCAGCAGCGATAAGCGCTGGGAGCAGCGTTTTGAGTAAAAGATTATTTTTCATATCAGCTTTCAGCAGTATCCAATGCTTTTTGAATTTTTTTTGTTATATCCCCATGAGACCATTTTTTATTGGTGCCATGTAGAGCTATCACTGGCCATATCCTAATTAGACTGTTAGTTACAAACACTTCATCAGCCTGATATAGATCATCCAGCGTTAATGTGACTATCTCATGCGGTATATCTAAAGTACAGGCTAGTCCTAATACCTGTTGCCGCATTATCCCCTCTATACCACAGTCACTCAGATTGGGTGTTAATAAACAGCCATCACTGACAAGAAATACATTACTCATTGTTCCTTCAATAAGCTCATCGTCATAGTTCAGCATCAATCCTTCAGCTATATCAGCTGAATCCCATTCATTACGGGCAATGACTTGTTCCAGACGGTTTAAATGTTTGATTCCGGCTAATAATGGATTTTTTGCCAAACGAGTCGAACATAATTGCAAAGTGATGCCAGATTGATGAGTAATAGGATAATCTGGCAGAGGATGGAAACTAATGATGCGTTGAGGTATTGAGTCTTTAGGTGGTTTATAACCTCTTCCACCAGAGCCGCGGGTGAGTATGATTTTAATAACACCATTACCAGAGACTTGCTTGCAAACAATATCAAGCTCTCGCTCTAATGCTGCCATCTCATTAAAGTCTATCTGCAGACGTTTACAACCACGTAACAAACGCTCTTTATGTTCTGTTAAGTATTCAAGATGACCATGTCGAAATGGTATCGTTTCGAACAGACCGTCGCCATACTGAAGGCCACGGTCTGCTACTGATAGCATTGTTTCCGGTTGACCATTTATCAGAATCACCGGCTTACTCAGCTTAACTTAACTTTTTAAATATAACAGTACCGTTAGTGCCGCCAAATCCAAATGAATTCGACATTGCCACGTCAATTTTCATTTGTCTTGCCGTATTGGGTACATAATCAAGATCACATGTTTCATCCTGATTATCGAGATTGATGGTAGGTGGTGCAACCTGATCACGGATAGATAAGAGGCTGAACACAGCTTCTACACCACCTGCTGCACCCAGCAAATGACCAATCATTGATTTGGTCGAGCTGATCGCAACATTATTAGCAGCATCACCCATCGCTTTTTTGATGGCTTGGGTTTCAGCAGCATCCCCTGCTGGTGTAGATGTACCATGCGCATTAATATAGTCGACTTCATCCGCATTAATGCCTGCGTCTTTCATCGCGTTTACCATACAACGAGCTGCACCTTCACCGCCTTCAGATGGCGATGTCATATGATAAGCATCACTACTCATGCCAGATCCAACTAACTCTGCATAAATTGTGGCGCCACGTTTTACGGCATGTTCATATTCTTCCAGCACAATCACGCCGGCACCATCACCAAGAACAAAACCGTCACGGTCTTTATCCCATGGACGACTAGCAGCAGCCGGGTCATCATTGCGTGTAGATAAAGCGCGTGCAGCAGCAAATCCACCTAACCCTGTTTTGGATGTGGCCATTTCGGCACCACCGGCAATCATCACGTCAGCATCACCGTATTGAATCATACGACCAGCCGCTGAAATGCAGTGTGTTCCTGTTGAACACGCTGTCACGATGGCTGTATTAGGACCTTTCATACCGTACATGATCGATAAATTACCTGAAATCATGTTGATAATGTTACTCGGTACGAAAAATGGGGAAATCTTGCGAGGCCCACCACTTAAATAACTGTCATAACCAGATTCAATGCCGGGTAAACCGCCGATACCTGAACCAATGGCTACACCAATTCGTTCAGCATTCTCATCAGTCACCACTAAACCAGAATCTTCAATCGCTTCTTTAGCTGCGGCAATACCATAATGGATAAAGGTATCCATTTTTTTAGCATCTTTTTTAGGAATTACGGTTGTGACATCAAAGTTTTTGACACTTGCACCGAAGCGAACACTAAATTCTGAGACATCAAACAAGGTCAGCGGTGCAACACCACTTTTACCTGCAACAATATTTTCCCAGCTTTCTTTTACCGTTAGTCCAACTGGAGTAACAGCACCAAGGCCAGTAACGACAACGCGTCTTTTAGACATCAGGTTTTCCCCTCAAACCTACAGGTATACATGACATAGCCGCCTAGCATGCTTTCACACACTAGACGGCTATCATAAGCGCTTTTGATTATATTAAGACTGATGTGCGTTAATATAAGAAACAGCTTCTTTAACTGTAGTGATTTTCTCAGCTTCTTCGTCTGGGATTTCACATTCGAAAGCTTCTTCCAAAGCCATAACCAACTCTACTGTATCCAGAGAGTCTGCGCCCAGGTCGTCGATAAATGAAGCATCCGCAGTTACTTCATCAGCGTTGACACCTAATTGTTCAACAACAATTTCTTTTACGCGAGCTTCGATATCACTCATAACTAATATTTCCTTTGGTGGTTAATACATCAAACAATGTGCAGGCATTTTATAGTGCCTGCACCATTGAGACAAGCTAAATGGCGATCACCTTGCTTGACTCAAAAATAAAATTCTTAATTAATAATCACTTAGTGATCATTAACTCATATACATGCCACCGTTGACATGTAATGTTTCTCCAGTAACATAACCGGCATTCATGCTCGCCAGATAGCTCACAGCAGCAGCAATCTCTTCTGGTGCACCCAAACGTTTTACAGGCACTTGTTCAAGCAGAGCCGTTTTATGCGCTTCTGGTAAAGAACTGGTCATATCCGTGTCAATAAAGCCTGGAGCAACTGTATTCACAGTGATACCTCTGGCACCCACTTCCCGTGCCAAAGACTTACTAAAACCAATGACGCCAGCTTTTGCTGCTGCATAGTTAGTTTGACCCGCATTACCCATTGCACCGACGACCGAGGTAATGGTAATAATTCGGCCCCAACGGGCTTTAGTCATAGCTCTAAGGCAACGTTTACTGAGCTTAAATATTGGTGTCAGATTGGTGTTGATAATGTCATCCCACTCTTCATCTTTCATACGCATTAATAAATTATCACGCGTAATACCAGCATTATTCACCAGAATTTCTGGCGCGCCAAATTCATTTTCTATTGTAGAAACCACATTATCAATAGCATCAGCATCGGTAACATTAAGAACGATACCACGGCCATTAATGCTGGCCTGTTTAAGAAAATCAGTAATTGTTGCAGCACCAGTTTCAGAGGTTGCTGTACCAATCACTGTAGCGCCTTGCTCACCTAAACTAAGTGCAATAGCTTTACCAATACCACGTGTCGCTCCAGTCACCAGAGCAATTTTTCCATCTAAGCTCATTCTATTCTCCTAATGCTTGCTGAGTTTTTTCAAGCGTCGCTATATCAAATAAAGGTAATGCGGCAAGAGACTTATCAATACGTTTAGTCAAACCAGCTAAAACTTTACCTGGTCCACATTCCACAATGTGATCTACATTTTGCGCGGCAAGCCACTGGATAGTTTCGACCCAGCGAACCGGGCTATATAATTGTTGCGCCAGCAATGATTTAATAGCATCGACATCGACAGCAGATGTCACACTCGCATTATGAATAACGGGTGTCGTGGGCATGCGGATGTCTATTTCATTGAGTTTATTAGCTAACTGCTCGGCGGCTGGCTGCATAAGTGCACAATGTGATGGCACGCTTACTGGTAATATCAGAGCACGTTTGGCACCTTTATCAGATGCTATTTCAGTCGCTTTTTTAACCGCTTCGGCAGAACCTGCGATAACGACCTGTCCAGGCGAATTAAAATTCACTGCCTCGACAACGCCGGCGGCTGATGCTTCATTACACACCTCGCGTACGACATCGTCATCCAAGCCTAGTATAGCGGCCATAGCACCTTCGCCAGCAGGTACCGCTTGTTGCATGTATTGGCCACGTAATTCAACCAGTTTGACTGCATCAGTAAAATTGATTGCATCTGCGGCCACAAGCGCCGTATATTCACCAAGACTATGACCAGCAAAATACGCCGGTTTTATATCTGAAACTGATTGCCAGACACGCCACATAGCAATACCAGCAGTCAACATTATTGGCTGAGTACGATCAGTTTGATTTAAGAGTTCTTCAGGACCATCAGATACTAAATTCCAGACATCATAAGCTAAGGCATCTGAAGCTTCTTGGAATGTTTGTTTTACGATGCTGTATTCTGCTGCGATCTCAGCGAGCATACCTACAGATTGAGATCCCTGGCCGGGAAAGACAAAAGCTGATTTCATTCATTACCCCTGAATATATCAGTACTGAATAAGCGCTGAACCCCATGTAAATCCGCCACCAAAGGCTTCAAACAATAAAGTTTCACCACGTTTTATACGACCGTCACGAACGGCAACGTCGAGGGCTAAAGGAATAGATGCCGCTGAGGTATTGCCATGTTTATCAACAGTGACAACCACTCTATCCATCGACATCTGTAACTTTCTTGCTGTAGCAGCAATAATACGAATGTTAGCCTGATGAGGAATAAGCCAGTCAACAGCGGTTTTATCCAGCTGGTTGGCTTCCAATGTTTCATCAACAATGCTGCTAAGGGTTTTTACTGCAACTTTAAAGACTTCATTACCTTGCATATCGATATAAGCAGAATCGTCAGTAGCTACCGAACCTGGGCCTGTTGGCACCTGTAATAAACGACTGAAACTGCCATCGGAGTGGATATGTGTAGAAATAATGCCAGGTTGCTCTGATGCCTGCAGAACGACTGCCCCAGCGCCATCCCCAAATAATACACAGGTGTTTCTATCTGACCAGTCAATAATACGCGAGATGCTCTCCGCACCTACCACTAGAACATTTTTCACTCCACCTGCTTTAATGAATTTATCAGCAATGGTCAGAGCATATACAAATCCAGTACAAACAGCTTGTACATCAAATGCCGGGCAACCAGCGATATCAAGCTTCGCTTGTAATAATGAGGCTGTACTTGGAAATATTTGAGTAGGTGTGGTGGTCGCAACGATAATGAGATCAATATCATTATTCGTAATACCGGCAGCTTCAATGGCTTTAACAGAGGCTTGGTATGCAAGATCTGTTGTGGTTTCATTCTCGGCAGCAATATGACGTTCTTTTATTCCCGTCCGCTCAGTAATCCATTGGTCACTGGTTTCAACCATAGACTCAAGATCATGATTGCTGAGTACTTTTTCTGGCAAATAACTGCCAGTACCCGCGATACGAGAATACATCACAATACTTGCCCTTCCAGCAACACTTCCAGGTGTTTAGTTATATTTTTGGGTACATCCTTCGCGGCTTCGATAATCGCTATATTTATAGCGTTAGCGAAAGCAAACTCATCGGCACCACCGTGACTTTTAATCACGATACCTTGCAAACCAATCAGGTTTGCACCGTTATAGGCACGGGGATCTAACTCATTACGGAAATGTTTTAAAACAGGTGAAGCAATTAAACCGGCTAATTTAGTGAGCCAATTACGGGAAAATGATTGCCGTAAATAATGACGAATCATATGAACGACACCTTCACTGGTTTTTAAAGCAACGTTACCGACAAAACCGTCACAAACAAGCACATCGGCTTCACCATGGTATAAACCATCACCTTCGACATAACCAATGTAATTAAGATCTGTCTGTTCTAATAAGCGTGATGCTTCTTTAACGCGTTCGTTACCTTTTATCTCTTCAGAACCGATATTGAGCAAACCGACTTTAGGTTTGTCTTTACCATCCACAAGTTCAGCGAGAACAGAGCCCATTAAGGCAAACTGGACTAAATGTGCAGCACTCGAATCAACATTTGCCCCCAAGTCCAGCACATAGGTATGTCCTTTCATTGTTGGTAAAGCTGAAACGATAGCGGGTCTTTCGATACCCGGTAGTGTTTTTAGTACAAATCTAGCTGTTGCCATCAATGCACCAGTATTACCCGCACTAACACAAGCGGCCGCACGCCCCTCTTTAACTAAGTTAATCGCCACACGCATAGAAGAATCTTTCTTCCCGCGTAATGCTTGCGATGGTGACTCATCCATCTCTACTTGTTGTGAAGCATGATGAATTATTAAGCGGGGTTCGTTATCTACATTGTTTTTTTGCAGGTGAGAATGAATTGTTTGTTCATCACCGACAAGAATTAATGTGACATCCGGATGTTTTTTTAATGCAGATATGGCAGCGGGGATCACGACTTGAGGTCCGTGATCCCCGCCCATTGCATCAATTGATATCGTCAGGCTCAATTGTTTTTATGCCTTATTCGCTTTTATCCGCAACAACTTTACGACCACGATAATAGCCATCAGCTGATACATGATGACGGCGGTGTAATTCACCAGAAGTTGAATCAACAGATAATGTTGTTTCGGTTAAGGCATCATGTGAACGACGCATTCCACGACGTGATGCACTTTTTTTGTTTTGTTGAACAGCCATGACTAAAAACTCCTAAGCCTTTTAAAAATTCAAAATTATTTTTTTGATTTCAATGCAGATAATACTGCGAACGGAGATGCCTGTTTTTCAGGTTTCTCCCCTACCTCTTCGTCCCCAGATTGCCATACCTCTTTCGGCAAACAATCAAAATCATGTTTAGGCACTAGGGGAAGTGCCAAAATTAACTCATCTTCCACAACATCAGCAGGATTCACGAACTCCGATTCATCAATTATCCAAGGCTCGTATTGCTCAGATAATTTACTGACTAAGCGTTCATGTTTTACCAAGCCCAACAATGTTTCTATTGTTATTGGATAAAGCAACTCCCCCATACAACGCTCACATGTCATCGACAACTCGGTGACAAACTGACCCTGCATATATGGAGTCCCGGTCTGATCAATATCAAATCGCATCTTGACCTTAACCGTACCCGCATCATTGAAGAGAGAGGGTTTCAAACGTGACAAAGATGTCAGTTCAATTTCCCCTTCAAGCTCCCGCCCATTATGAGCAAAACGAAACGGATCTATTTCTTTTGGCAATTCCTGGTGCATAATCGACGGGATTATATAAGAAATATCGAAAAACAGCAAAGTGGATACGTATATGGCTTCATAATCTTAATTGTTATGTAGCTCAATTACAGCATTACTTTTATCAGATGTCTGTTTACTGAGATCATTTCGCATCGCATCAATGTAATATAAGTAATTGGCATCAATGTCACCGGTAATGTACTCTCCGTCAAAACAGGAGGTATCAAAGCGTTCAACATCACTCTTCTTATTAATAGCTGAGACCAGATCTGGCAGATCCTGATAAACAAGCCAATCTACTCCAAGTTCCTTGGAAATTTCTTCTACACTTCTGTCATGTGCCACAAACTCATTTGCAGATGGCATATCGATACCATAGACATTCGGGAAACGAACCGGTGGGGCTGCTGAAGCCAGATAGACTTTATTAGCGCCCGCATCTCTCGCCATCTGAACAATTTGCTGTGATGTTGTACCACGAACAATAGAGTCATCAACTAAGAGTACATTTTTTCCTCTGAACTCCAAATCAATCGCATTTAATTTTTGACGGACAGATTTTTTACGCATGGTTTGACCAGGCATAATAAACGTTCTGCCTATATAGCGATTTTTAATAAAACCTTCCCTATACACCACGCCTAGATCGTATGATAACTGCAATGCGGCACTACGGCTGGTATCTGGAATCGGGATAACCACATCAATATCATGATCCGGAAACTCACGTTTAATTTTGTGGGCCAGTTTTGTCCCCATACGCATCCGACTTTTGTGAACAGAGATGCCGTCCATCATAGAATCAGGTCTGGCAAAATAAACATATTCAAAAATACATGGTGACTTGATGGGATTATCAGCACACTGTTGAGAATAGAAGTTGCCCTTTGTATCAATAAAAACACATTCACCTGGCTCAATATCACGGACTAATTCATAGTCTAAGATATCAACAGCCACACTCTCGGAAGCTACAACATACTCAGTCCCCTGCGCTGTTTCACGTTTGCCAATAACCGCTGGGCGAATACCATATGGATCACGAAAGGCCATGACACCAACACCAGAAATCATCGCAACAGCGGCATAAGCGCCTTTACAGCGACGATGCACTTGAGCAACAGCTTTAAAAATATCTTCAGGCTGTGGGGTCAGCTTAGAACTATTTTGTAATTCATGAGCCAGCACGTTGAGTAACACTTCAGAATCAGAATCAGTGTTGAGATGACGACGATCTGTCTGGAACAATTCGTCTTTCAATACTTTTGTATTGGTTAGATTACCGTTATGTGCCAGAGCAATACCAAAGGGTGAGTTCACATAAAATGGTTGTGATTCAGCTGAGGTTGAACAACCTGCAGTGGGATAGCGAATATGACCAATCCCCATTTTGCCTTTGAGACGAATCATATGGCGGGTGTGGAAAACATCTTTAACGAGTCCATTATCCTTACGTAGGAAAAACTTGCCATCATCGTCGCAAGTCATAATTCCAGCAGCATCCTGTCCTCGATGTTGCAGTACGGTCAATCCATCATATAAGGCCTGGTTAACCTCAGAGTGACCCACAATACCAATAATTCCGCACATAGTTTGCCCTGTCAGGAAGTTAATTGTAGTTGATATGTTGAGCGATATCTGTTGGTAACAGATCACGCACCCAAACCGCTAGTTTGATGAAATGCTCTAGCAAGATAGAGTTTTGCCACCAACTGTCTGCTGGCATTGGTGTTGCACCAGCAGCTAGAACCAAGATAGTGACAATGGCGACACCTCGTATCAAACCAAAAATAATACCCAAAGCACGGTCAGTACCGGTAAGTCCGGTTTTTTCAACAACTTGAGATATTAAGTGATTGACCATAGCGCCAAGAATCAATGTCACTGCAAATAAGACAAAAAAAGCCAGAAATAATCGTATGGATGGTGTCGATATATAGTCAGCTAATAAGGTAGACAGATTTGAGTAAAAAAGTATGGCTACCCAGAAAGCTAAAATCCAACTAGCTAATGAAAGCACTTCTTTCATAAAGCCCCGGACGATACTGATAGCGGCCGACAAAAAAATCAGACCTATTATCAGATAGTCAACCCAAACCATAGTTACCCCGCAACGAGCTGCGATCTAAACCGTGAATTTTAACAGATTAACCAACAACAACCCAGTATTTTTACAGTTATATTTCATTGTCTGTTTTATGCACAAACACTAAGGTTGATATTGCAAAATTTGCGTAGATAACTTGAGTTTCTCATTGAGCATTTTCGCTGTTTTTTCTAATTTATCGCGATCTGCCACAGGCTGTAGACGAACACGGTAAATCGGGTTTTTATCCGTTTTCACAATTTCAATTAATGGGTTGTATCCCATGGACTCCAGTTCTTTTGATAATGCATCAGCATTATCACGTACGCCGAAGCTGGCTAATTGTAAAACCCATAAAATCTCATTTTTTTGTTCTGCAGACTTTTCCGGAGCTGGAGCTGGAGCTGGAGCTGGAGCTGGAGCTGGAGCTGGAGCTGGAGCTGGAGCTGGAGCTGGAGCAGTATGTTCCTTTTCCGTCAGCTTTTCATTGTCTTTATTTACTGATGTGTCATCTGACTGTGTAGTCGGTGCAACTTCTTGAGCTGTCACAGGTGGTTCAACACGTTCCGGTTCATCATCTAAAGGCTCAATGATGGAATCAAAAGGGATTGGCTTATCAACAATATCGTCAATATCATTCTTTGCAACAGAAGCCAACAACAACCAGGCAATAACACCGATAACAAAGAGTAATAAGGCAGCCCCTATCAAGCGTTGCTTTTGTACCAGTGTCATTGCTTACTCCAGTGATTAATGATGATTGGGTGAGTTTACCTCATGATACTTATTTTTATCAGAGGCAATAACTCCCGATTCGTTATTGGCTGAAGGCATATGCTGTAAGGCAACATCGAGCACTTCATAGATCCATTTAACAGGAATGATAGTTAAACCTTGTTTAACATTTTCAGGAATTTCCTTTAAATCCTTAACGTTATCGTTAGGAATTAATACTGTATCGATTCCACCTCGATGAGCAGCTAATAGTTTTTCTTTTAGTCCACCAATAGCTAATACTTCACCACGCAGCGTGATTTCACCCGTCATGGCTACATTCGCTTTTACAGGAATGCCAGTGATAGCCGAGACTAATGCGGTACACATACCGATACCGGCACTTGGACCATCTTTTGGTGTAGCACCTTCAGGTACGTGGATATGAAGATCATGTGTTTGAAGAAAATCTTCACTAATACCCCACTCTGTTGAACGAGACCGAACAACCGTTGTAGCCGCCTGGATAGATTCCTGCATAACATCACCTAATTTACCGGTATAAGCAGACTTACCTTTACCTGGCATAATGGCTGATTCAATCGTTAATAGCTCGCCACCCACTTCAGTCCAGGCTAATCCGGTTACCTGACCTACACGATCACTTTCTTCAGCCACACCATATTGATAATGATATACACCTAAGTATGTTTCAATATTATCGGCAGTCACGATAACTTTTTCTTTTGGCTGCTCAGTAATAATTTGTTTCACTAATTTACGGCAAATTTTCGAAATTTCACGTTGTAAATTACGTACACCAGCCTCGCGGGTATAACGGCGAATAATTTCCATGACGGCGTCTTCCTGAATATCAATTTCCTCAGCTTTAAGACCATTGTCTTTAATCGCTTTAGGTAAAAGATACTTCATGGCAATATTGAGTTTTTCATCTTCTGTGTAGCCAGCAAGACGAATAATCTCCATACGATCACGTAATGCATCGGGGATATTCAATGTATTTGCAGTACATACAAACATAACGTCAGACAAATCATATTCAACTTCTAAATAGTGATCGGCGAACGTTGAGTTTTGCTCAGGATCGAGCACTTCAAGTAATGCTGATGCAGGGTCACCACGAAAATCTTGAGCCATTTTGTCTATTTCATCAAGCAGAAATAAAGGATTTTTTACTTCTGTTTTACAAATATTTTGTATGACTTTACCAGGCATAGAACCTATGTATGTACGACGATGACCACGAATTTCAGCTTCATCTCTGACACCACCTAAAGCCATTCGGGTGAACTTACGATTAGTCGCCCGCGCGATAGATTGTGCAATCGATGTTTTACCCACACCAGGAGGACCGACCAAGCAGAGAATGGGACCTTTTGATTTTTTTACACGTTTCTGGACTGCAAGATATTCAACGATACGCTCTTTGACTTTTTCAAGACCGTAATGGTCTTCATCCAAGACCTCTTCAGCCTTGTGCAAATCCAAAGTCACTCTTGAGCGTTTTTTCCAAGGCACTTCCAGTAACGATTCAATATAGTTTCTCACTACAGTCGCTTCTGCAGACATTGGCGACATCATGCGAAGCTTTTTCAATTCTGATTCAGCTTTTGCACGTGCTTCGGCTGGCATGCCTGCTTTTTCGATATTCGCGGCAAGCTCATCCGTCTCGTTTGCTGATTCGTCTATTTCGCCTAACTCTTTCTGAACGGCTTTGAGCTGTTCATTTAAATAATATTCGCGTTGGCTTTTTTCCATTTGCTTTTTAACACGGTTGCGAATACGTTTTTCAATCTGCTGAATATCAATCTCGCCTTCAAGGAAAGCCATTAACTTCTCAACGCGCGCTTTCACATCACTCATCTCAAGTAACATTTGCTTATCTTCAAGCTTCAGTGTCATATGAGCAGCAACGGTATCAGACATGCGCGACACGTCTTCGATACTCGAAAGCGATGAAATCACCTCAGGTGGGATCTTTTTATTTAATTTGACGTATTGTTCAAATTGACCCAATAACGTTCGCATTAGAACATCGGCTTCACGGTCATCTTCGATATCATCAATAAATGGTGCCACTTCAGCTTCTGTATGCGTATCGTGATTATGGAAATAAACCACATTTGCACGCTGTACACCTTCGACCAATACTTTAACCGTACCGTCAGGCAGTTTCAGTAGTTGTAAGATATTTGCCAGTGTGCCTGTTTCATATAACCCATCAGAGTCAGGCGTATCTTCAGATGAATCTTTTTGTGCAACCAACAGGATTTGTTTACTTTCATCCGTTGCCGACTCAAGGGCTTTGATAGATTTATCTCTACCAACAAAAAGTGGTATCACCATATAGGGATACACGACAACGTCACGTAAAGGTAAAACAGGAACAACCTTTATGTTGTTATCGTTTGAAGTGGTAGTTAGTTCATTTTCCATTAAGGCAAACCTCTTACATGTGTCTGTAGACACCCAATTTAGGACATGAATTCAATATGGGGTCAGACAATAAAAAATCAAGCATACAGAAATCGTATGCTTGATTTAATGTGCAGATACAACGGTATAGTTAACTGATTATTTATCGCCAGAGGCCATATCAGTGCTTTGATCTTCGTAAATCAAAATAGGTGAGTTCTCACCAGCAATCACACTTTCATCAATCACTACTTTAGAGACGTTATCTGCTGACGGTAACTCAAACATAGTATCCAGCAACACATTTTCAATAATAGATCGTAAACCACGAGCGCCTGTTTTTCGTTCCATAGCTTTTCTGGCGATAGCACTTAATGCATCATCTCTGAACTCAAGTTCAGCATTTTCCATATTGAATAATTGTTGATACTGCTTAGTTAGTGCATTTTTAGGTTCAGTTAGAATCTGAACCAACGCTTTTTCGTCTAGCTCATCCAATGTAGCAACTACCGGTAGGCGACCAACAAACTCTGGAATAAGACCATATTGAATAAGATCTTCAGGCTCGACCGTCCGTAATGACTCGCTCAATGGTTTATTGTCATCCACACTTTTTACTTCAGCGGAGAATCCAATACCGCCTTTTTGAGTACGATTTCTGATGACTTTATCCAAACCAGCAAAGGCACCACCACAGATAAATAAAATTTTACTTGTGTCTACCTGCAAGAATTCTTGTTGAGGATGTTTGCGACCGCCTTGTGGTGGGACAGAGGCAATTGTTCCCTCAATCAATTTCAGCAGTGCCTGTTGAACACCTTCACCACTAACATCGCGGGTTATTGATGGGTTGTCTGATTTGCGAGAAATTTTATCTATTTCATCAATATAGACAATGCCTGTCTCCGCTTTATCAACATCATAATCACATTTTTGCAGTAGCTTCTGGATGATATTTTCAACGTCTTCCCCTACATAACCCGCTTCTGTAAGCGTGGTTGCGTCAGCCATTGTAAAAGGGACATTTAACTGTCTAGCTAATGTCTCAGCTAACAACGTTTTACCGCTACCAGTAGGTCCGATCAGGAGAATATTGCTTTTAGACAGTTCTACATCATTATCTTTATTAGCCGTACGAAGACGTTTGTAGTGGTTATAAACCGCAACAGAGAGGTAACGCTTGGCGCGTTCCTGTCCGATCACATAATTATCCAGTGCATCATTAATTTCGCGAGGTGTAGGTAATTTACTTTCGGCTTCTTCAGTCGCCATTTCCTGCATTTCTTCACGAATAATGTCATTACATAGATCGACGCATTCGTCACAAACAAATACAGATGGACCAGCGATTAATTTTTTTACTTCATGCTGACTTTTTCCACAAAAAGAGCAATAAAGTAATTTATCGTCGTTATTTTTGTCGTCGCTCATATTTTTACTACCTTACGCGTCATCTATAAATTTTATCGGCCGAGATTGCTTATTCTGTAGGTCGGCTTGTTAATACTGAGTCGATCAAACCATATTCGACAGCTTGTTCACCGTTCATGAAGTTATCACGGTCAGTATCTTTACGAATTGCTTCTATATCTTGACCAGTATGCTTGGCAAGAATTCCGTTTAAACGATCACGAATACTCAAAATTTCTTTTGCGTGAATATCAAAATCAGAAGCTTGTCCCTGGAAACCACCTAATGGCTGGTGCACCATGATACGTGAATTAGGCAGACAATAACGCTTTCCTTCAGCACCACCGGCTAAAAGAACCGCGCCCATACTGGCGGCCTGGCCAATACACAATGTGCTGACATTAGGTTTAATAAATTGCATGGTATCGTAAATAGCTAAACCAGCCGTTACTGCACCACCAGGTGAATTGATATATAGATGAATGTCTTTATCAGGATTTTCTGATTCAAGGAATAACAACTGGGCAACCACTAGGTTAGCCATTTGATCTTCAACAGGGCCGACTAAAAATATGACACGTTCTTTTAATAAACGAGAAAAAATATCATACGAGCGTTCACCACGAGATGTTTGCTCAACGACGATAGGCACCAGTGCGTTTTGAATCATACTGGTTTCTTCACCAGAAAATTTATTTGTCATAACCATCCTAATTTCAAGGTCCCAATAAAAAAACAGCCCATACCCATTTCACATGAGTACGGGCTGCATTCAATATCAGCGTTGTTAATTAGTTAGATACTGCATTAACGACGTCTGAGAATGTTGATGTACTCTCTTCTACTTTAACATGGTCATAAATCCATTCAACTACCATGTCTTCTACAACTGTCATTTGAATTTCTGACAGTCTTTCTTGATTATTCATGTAGAAGGTAACAACTTCTTCTGGATCTTCGTAGCTAGCCGCAATCGCGTCAATAGCTTCTTTTACGCGATCTTCATCAGGACGAATTTCATTATCAGAAATAATCTTACCAATCAAAAGGCTTAACTTAACGCGCTTTTCTGCATTTTCTTTAAAATTGTCAGGATTGAAAGGCAAACCTTCAACATTTACGCCCTGATTGCGGAGATTGTTTTTTGCTTGCTCGACAAGATATTGTGCTTCACGTTCAACAGGGGCTGTAGGTAAAGCAATTTCATTGTTTTTGGCCAATGAATCCATAGCTTTACGTTTGTTCAGTGTTTTTAAAGCTGATTTCAGTTCACGTTCCATATTGGCACGGACTTCTTTCTTCAGTGCAGCGATCCCGTCTTCAACACCACACAGCTCAGCAAATTCTTTATCCAGTTTAGGTAATTTTTTCTTAGCAACTTGTTTGACGGTAACAGCAAATTTAGCTTCTTTGCTTTGTAAATGCTCTGCACGGTAATCTTCAGGGAAAGTTAATGTAACTTCAACTTCCTGATCGGCTTTTTTACCGATTAATTGTTCTTCGAACTCAGGCAACATACGCCCTTCGCCCAATTCGAGTAACACATCCTGACCTTTGCCACCCTGGAATTCTTCACCGTCGATAGTACCGACGAAATCAATAGTAATGCCATCGCCTTCTTTCGCACCACGTTTTAGCGGTTCCCAAGACATACGCTGTTCACGTAACGTTTCCAACATACGATCAACATCTTCATCAGTCACGTCAGCAACTGTTTTTTCTAATGTAATGTCATCAAGTTTGACACTTTCAACTTCTGGGAAAACTTCATAGTTGAGGGTATAGATAAAGTTACTGCCTTTTTCATCCATACTATCGATATGTGGAGGACTTGCTGGGTTAACACCTTCTTGGGTGAAGGCTTCACGCATGCTTTCCTGAACAAGAGAGTCAATAACTTCACGACGTGCAGATGGACCGTGTGTTTTAGCGACCATGTTCATTGGTACTTTGCCGGGACGGAAACCCGCCATTTTCACATTAGGTCTAATTGACTTAAGGCGTTCCTGTACTGCTTGCTCGATATTGGCATCTTCGACTGTGACGGTCATACGGCGACCAAGTTCGCTCACGTTTTCTACAGTAACTTGCATTCTCTAACCTCAAACATGGGGATTTAGGCATGGCGGTTTCGCCATCCGCCTATTGTAGTAATGGTACGAGAGGAGAGACTCGAACTCTCACAGGTTACCCTACTGGAACCTAAATCCAGCGCGTCTACCAATTCCGCCACTCTCGCATAATCATTTATCAGGCATGCCTGATGCCTGAAAGAAGTCGGCTATTATAGCGATAACATTTCGATAAAACTAGCCTTGAATCGCTAAAAAACTAATTCCCATGTTCGTTTGCTGGCAAAACTGCTGAAATGCAATGAATTCTTGCTGAGAAATATCTCGCTTGCTCGAACTTCGATCGGCCATAAACAAGCCAATAACTTTATTTTTTACCACCACAGGCATGAGCAAATACGATGAGCCTTCTAACATTGCTCTGATTTGTTTGGAAATATTGTCTTCGTTACTTTTCTTTAGAAATAAAGACTGACGCTGCTCTACTGCATTTTTAAATACCTGATTGGAAGTCAGATCAATAATTAATTGCTGTTTAAGCTCATCCACCTGTTTTCCTAGCCCTGATTTGCAGGTTAATTTTGTTCGTGTTTCATTCAGTAGCATGAACACAGCGCGGTCCATACCCAGACCGCGCGTTAGTCCTTCAAGCGTCATTTCCAGGATAATGCTGATTGATGGTGGTGGCAGCTCTTGTAAGACCTGTGCCATCTCTTGTGACACTCTCATTAAATAGTCAAAATCGGGGGCAGCAAAATCATTCACAACATCAGGAATATCAAGCTTTGGTAAAGCTTCAACTTCATCGATATGGTCGGGTAAAAGAATTGCCCTACTGATTTGCTCGCTTCCGTATAGAACTGTCAGCTCTTTAGATTTGTTCACATTGGATAGAACTAATTTTTTTGCTTTTTCAACAGATACATCACAAATTTGAGCCACGCGCTTAGATAGCGTTTCCAGCTCTACCTGCTTCCATCCTTGCTGTGCCGTCGTTGCAATATCAACAGCCAGAGAAATAACCTTGGTGTTTTTTGCTGACAAGCGATTATTCAAATATTCATTGAGTAACTCGCCTAATGACCAATCATGACAGAGTTTTTTTGTTAAGTCCGTCAGTCTGAAACCCAACACTTTCAGCTCTGCCTTGGTTGACTCTAGTCCTTCATGCATTTCATTCAACAGCGTCTGACTTTCTTCACCAGCAAATGCCCAAAATGCCATATAGCCAAGACGTGAAAGTAAGGTAGCCACAAAAATATCTTCGGCGTCGTCTAACTTCAACTGTTTTGCAAACTCTTGTGCTTGTGTAGCTGCATGAAATGCAAAAGCCATTTCTTGAATCAACTGGGCACGTTGTTCACCTACTCTCAGATTATCAATAAGCGCCATAGACAGTGTAATGACTTTTATTTGATCAAACCCCATAACCATTACTGCACGAGAAACAGTACTGATGCTGTGTCTGGTTGGGTTGAAATGAACGGTATTGGCGGCCTTCAGAACCCGACTGGTTAAAGAGGCATCCTGAAGAATAATATTAGCCACATCTGATGCTGAACTTTTACCACTGTGTAATGCTTTGGTGACATTCGCTACAGTGCCAGCAAAGATCGGCATATCCTCCTCACTGAGTTGTTTTATCCAATCAGATATCGATGCATTGACCACTGGAGGTTAATCCTGCGCTTTTTTTTGATTTGCAACACCATGCGGAACATGTCCGGTAGCAACATGCTCCACAGCTGATTGACAATGCTTTTCCTGGTCATCAAAAAAGATATCCGCACCGAATGATTTCAAAAACGGGCCTTTATCCATTCCTCCCAGGAATATGGCTTCGTCAATTCGTATATCCCATGCTCTTAGGGTACGAATGACACGTTCATGTGCAGGCGCAGAACGCGCTGTCACTAATGCTGTTCTGATAGGTGATGCATTCTCACCGTATTCAGTCTGAATCTGGTTCAGCGCCATCAAGAAATCTTTAAACGGCCCACCGGGTAATGGTTCGCGCGCGGTCTGCTGCTCATTTTCAGTGAAAGCTTTCAAGCCTTTTTCTTTGAAAATACGTTCAGAATCATCTGAAAAAAGAACGGCGTCACCATCAAATGCGATTCTGAGCTGATCACTGTCATTATTATTTCTGATATGTGATGGCAGAATAGTGGCGGCAGCAATACCAGCTTCCAAAGCCATACCTACATCATCAGGACTGGTTGATAAAAATAGATGTGAGTTAAAAGGTGCTACATATCTGTACGGACTACTGCCAGATGTAAATACTGCACGAGTGATTGCTAATTTATGATGCTGTATCGAATTAAAAACCCGCAATCCAGTATCGGCAGAATTACGTGATAACAGAATAATTTCAACTTTAGGCGTATTGGGATTGTTATCGTTCAGTGCCAATAACTTACGCACTAAACTAAAAGCGCCACCGGGCGACAGAGGCACATCCTCATTTTCGATTTGATAGTTACAATAAGCCTCTGTGCCCTGCTCTTCATAGATTCTATGGCTTTCATCCAAATCAAATAAAGCTCGGGAAGAAATAGCAAGAACAAGAGGTTTGGTTTCCATTATATTTTGACATCCCTTAACAATGATTGTCCGTCAGTACGAGCAGTTCTGATAATTCGCTCCCATGCAATCTCTCCAAGTTGATTGATACTTGGTTCTTTAGAAAGCCCTCGCAAATCTTCATCTAAGGTTCTGATAACAGAGACTTCGCGGGGTTTACCTTTAGGAAAATTACTATTTTCAGAAAAGACTATACGGCAAAAGATTGGGACTTTCGGTGCTAATAACTGTAACGCCTGTTTGGTGTTGTAGATCCGATGTAATGGATTGGTGAACTTAAAACTTCTTCCATCAATAATTTGCGTCCATTGATCTATGTGATCGGCACCAAATAAATGTCCTGACATCGGATATGTTTCGATAATCAACAACCCTTGCTCAATCAGAATTAAACGTTCTATTTCTATCACACCACCTAAACCATCAGGAATAATGATAGATTTTGCTTCTTGTTTTTTTATTGATTGTAATGAACGTTCCAGCTTTCTTGAATAACGTGAACGTTTTCTTTTACGTTTAATCACATACACTAAAGAGAGTAGAACACACACCGCGACAGCGATGGCTATTTGAGTGGATAAATCGAAGGTAATAATTGTACTGGCCTCAATATTGTTGTGTGCTAATTATACGAAATCGTCACCGTATTGTATTCACTTTATGTTATGACTTTAGCGGTAAATGAGTGATCGGATCTTCATGGATAATCACTTCTGCGTCATCAAATAAGTCAGCTATCTGATGCTCAAGTTTATCGGCAATCTCATGTGCCTCTCTTAAAGTCAGTCTTTCATCCAGCTCCAAATGAAGTTGTACAAAGACCGTTGTGCCTGAACGCCGGGTCCGTAAATCGTGTAATCCCCTTGCTTGAGGATGATTCAATATCAATGCACTAATTTTTTCCCGCTCTTCATCCGGCAATTCATGATCCATGAGTAAATCAATCGATTCTTTTACAATGCCCCAGGCACTGTGCAAAATAAACAATGCTATGGCGATAGCAATGATAGGGTCAGATAAGTACCAGCTATTCATGCTAAGCACTAATGCCAGGATGACACCGCCATTGACCAACAAATCTGTTTTGTAATGAAGGGCATCCGCTTTAATTGCTGTTGAGTCCGTCTTTCTGATGACATAATTCTGGAATGTCATTAATGCTAATGTTGCTACAATAGAAAACAGCATAACAGCTAGGCTCACCGTCATCCCCTGCTCCATTGCTTCGGGTTTGAACAGACGATTTATAGCCTGAAGTAGCAGGATACCTGCAGATCCCGTGATAAACATTGATTGACCCAGACCAGCGAGTGATTCTGCCTTGCCATGACCGAAACGATGTTCTCTATCTGCTGGTTGTAATGCGTGATGTACGGCAATCATATTTAAAATAGATGCCAAAACATCCAAACTAGAATCGACTAATGTGGCCAATACACTGACCGAATCAGTAAGGAACCAGGCAAATAACTTGGCTATTATCAAAGTGATGGCTGTGGCCACAGAAGCGTATGTTGCCATCCGCATCAAATGCGCTTTATCAATGTGTTGAGGCTTATTCATGGACTTAGTATAGTGGATTACATTCAAATAGCGTGAGTCTAGCAATAATGCTGCTCAATTGTTTCATTCAGGAAAGTTTTTATGCCAATTTCGACGATAAATACCACACCTTTTGAAGGCCAAAAACCAGGCACTTCTGGTTTACGCAAGAAAGTAAGTGTATTTAAACAACCCCACTATCTGGAAAACTTTATTCAATCGACTTTTAACGCGCTGGGTGATTGTGAGGGTAAAACGCTCGTTGTCGGTGGCGATGGCCGTTATTATAACCAAACAGCCATACAGATAATTCTGAAAATGGCAGCAGCCAATGGTTTTGCTCATGTCTGGGTTGGTCAAAATGGTATTCTGTCGACACCTGCTGCATCATGCGTTATCAGAAAATATCAGGCTTTTGGTGGCTTGATTTTATCTGCCAGTCATAACCCCGCGGGTATTGATGGTGATTTCGGCATAAAATTTAACACGAGTAATGGCGGTCCAGCGCCAGAATCAATTACCAATCAAATCTATCAGCAAACAGCTGAAATCAGCCAATACAAAATATCCAATGCAGCAGATATCGCTCTTCATAAATTAGGCACGCAGAGTTTAGGAGAGATGAGTGTTGAAGTAATTGATTCAGTAGTCGATTACACAGAATTGATGGCAACTATTTTTGATTTCCGTGCCATACAAGCACTACTAACTTCCAGCAACTTTTCTATGCGCTTCGATGCCATGCATGCGGTCACCGGTCCTTATGCAATTGAGATTTTAGAAAAACGTCTAGGCGCCCCTGCCGGCACAGTGATAAATGGTATTCCATTACCTGACTTTGGTGGTGGTCACCCTGATCCGAATCTGACTTATGCCGAACAACTCGTTACAGAATTATTTTCTGATGATGCGCCTGATTTTGGCGCCGCTTCGGATGGCGATGGTGATCGTAATATGATCCTGGGTAAACAGTTTTTTGTCACCCCGTCTGATAGCTTGGCGATTCTCGCTGCGAATGCACAGTACATCCCTGCTTATAAATCTGGTATTGCGGGTATAGCTCGCTCAATGCCAACCAGCCAGGCCGCCGATCGCGTTGCTGAAAAACTGGGTATCGAATCACATGAAACGCCGACCGGCTGGAAGTTCTTTGGTAACTTATTAGACGCAAATCGCGTCACTCTCTGCGGCGAGGAAAGCTTTGGCACAGGCTCGAATCATATTCGTGAAAAAGATGGCTTATGGGCAGTCCTTTTCTGGCTAAATATTTTAGCGGTTAAACATCAGTCCGTCGCTGAGCTGGTTAATCAACATTGGCAACAATTTGGGCGGAATTATTACACTCGACATGATTACGAAGGTGTTCCTACTGAACAAGCAGAAGCGTTAATTCAACATCTGCAAACTCAGCTCTTAAGCTTGCCAAAGAAACAGTTCGGAGAGCGAGTTGTCAGCTATGCGGATAACTTTAGTTATCATGACCCTATCGACAACAGCATCGCTGAAAAACAAGGCATTCGTATTGGCTTTGAAGGTGGTGACAGAATTATTTACAGATTGTCAGGTACTGGAACAGAAGGCGCCACATTACGCGTATATATCGAATCTTATGAAGACAGGCCTGCTAGCCTAAATCAAGATACCCAGAATGCCTTATCCGAGCTTATCGAGCTGGCAAACCAGTTAGCCAATATAGCTGAGCTAACAGGCAGAACAGTGCCCACAGTTATTACCTAAACTAAAAATATCATGCAGACATTAATATTGGGCTCCAGCTCACCGTTCAGAGCTGAAGTTTTAAAAAAGCTGGGGATAGACTTTATACAGCACTCACCCGACATAGATGAATCTGTACTTGAAGAGGAAACAGCCCCATCACTGGTTGAACGCTTAGCGAAGGAAAAAGCCTTAGCCATTGCTAAAGACTACCCTGAAGCACTCATTATTGGTTCTGACCAGGTTGCAGTGATAGAGGGAAAAATCTTAGGTAAACCCGGCAATCATGAAACGGCTGTAAAACAGCTTTTATCTGCTTCAGGTAAGGCTGTCACCTTCTATACAGGCTTAGCCTTGTATAACGCTCAAAGCCTAACGATGCATCATTTAGTAGAACCTTTTACTGTTCATTTCAGATCACTGTCTGAAAAGCAGATTCACTTTTATCTGGAACAAGAAAAGCCCTATCAGTGTGCTGGCAGTTTTAAATCCGAAGGCTTAGGCATTGCTTTATTTACTAAATTAGACGGCGATGACCCAAATAGTCTGATTGGTTTGCCTCTGATAAAACTCATTGAGTTGTTGAACAAGGAAGGCGTTGATGTTCTTCAACTCAATGAGTAAAACATTTATTCGTTTGTAGATTGCTCTTTCAGTTTTTCGGCATTAGCCATAGCAGCAGCTTGTGCTGCGTAATTGTTCATTGTTTTTGTCATAAGCTGACGAGCGGCTTTTGAACGCATTGACTTAGCCATACCTTCAACTAAACTGCTTTCAACGCCGTTGGACGTTAAATGCGTTTTCAGTTCATCAAGGTGGTTTTCACAGCTTTGCATAACTGCTTCAGCTGCTTTTTGTGGGTTTTCAGCTGTATGATTCGAATGCAAGTGTCCTTGCATCATGCATTTATTGTAGTCCGTGAGGATAGAATACATTTTCGTTTGTGCTGCTTCTGGCATATCAGCAGGTGTGACATACTCTTGAGCGATAACAGCTGAAGATGCACTTAATAAAAGTGCCGATATTAAAAATTTTTTCATTGCGACTCCATTGTAGCTAAAGCATTATTTAACACCCATCAGATGGACTGATGAGTTAGGAAATAATTCCCGATAATACGCCAGATATAAATAATATTCACACCACTCTTTTCATAGAGTCACAATGACTTCATCACAAACTAAATTTATAAATAAAGAACAAAGACTTAGATTTTGAGTAAAAATTACATGAAAAACGCGACCAATGATGCCAGACTCAATCAACTGACTACCTGGCTAGAAAAACTATTTCCTGATGATCATTTAAATATCACGGTAGCCTCCAGTGATGCCAGTTTCAGAAGATATTTTCGCTTGAAACAAAATGACAGCTCCTACATCGTGATGGATGCACCACCTGAGCATGAAGATATAAGTAGCTTTATCAAAATTGATGAGTTTCTTGCACAATATGATGTCGCAGTGCCACATATCTATGCCAAAGATGAAGATAATGGCTATTTACTGCTCAGTGATTTTGGCGATACTTCCTTTTTAAAGTCATTAACATCTGCCAATGCCGATAATCTCTATCGGAAAGCCATTGATGAGTTAATTTCTATGCAAAAAACTCATCCGGCAAACATATCATTGCCTGATTATGATGAGACAAAACTACGGGATGAAATGTCACTATTCCCTGATTGGTTTCTGAGTCGACATTTAGACTTAAAAGTCCCGAAAATACTCACCGCTGTCTATGACTTTATTATTGATGAAATACAACAGCAACCTAACTGCTTTGTTCATCGTGATTATCACAGCCGAAATCTGATGGTGTGTGCTGACAACACACTTGGCATTATCGATTTTCAGGATGCAGTGATAGGCCCCATTACCTATGATTTGGTGTCATTATTAAAAGATTGTTACATTCAGTGGCCAGCTGAACAGCAGCAGAAATGGCTAAACTACTACAAAGAACAAGCAATAAATAACAAACTGATTACACGATCCCAAGGTAACGATCTACAGCGTTGGTTTGATTTGACCGGATTGCAGCGACACCTGAAAGTGCTTGGCATATTTTGCCGCCTCAACTATCGTGATGGTAAAGCTAATTACCTTAATGACTTACCCCTTACGCTTCACTACGTACTTGAAGTCTGTGAGCGATACAAAGAACTTGAGGCTTTATATGAGTTTCTTACCCATACCCCCGAAATTATGGCAATAAAATGAAAGCAATGATTTTAGCTGCAGGCCGAGGTGAACGCTTGCGACCTTTAACTGATCACACCCCCAAACCCCTTGTATATGCTGGAAAGAAGCGACTGATTGAATACCTGATTAATAATTTAGTATCTGCGGGTATTCAGGAAATCGTGATTAATTATGCTCACCTAGGTGAGCAGTTTCCCACTGTTCTTGGCAATGGTGAGAATTACGGTTGTCGCATCCTTTATTCACCTGAAACCGCTGGCAGCTTGGAGACAGCAGGCGGTATAACTCAAGCATTAAGTCTGTTGGATGACGAACCATTCATTGTGGTCAATGGCGATATCTGGACGGACTTTGACTTTTCTGCTCTCAAAAGACTTACGCTAGGAGCTGATACTGACTGTCATCTAATTATGGTCAACAATCCTACTCATAATCCTGATGGCGACTTTGCAATCCAAGCGGATAATTCAGTCAGCCATGAAGGCAAGAGTAAATTTACTTTTAGTGGCATTGGCCTCTACCATCCGCGACTGTTCCAACACCAGAAAGTCGAGCGCAAAGCGCTTAGGCCATTGTTTGAAGAAGCGATAAAAAATAAGCGGATGACCGCAGAGTTATACGATGGCCGCTGGTCTGATATAGGTACACTAGAGCGTCTGAAAGCATTAGAGCAAGAGCTAAATTAAATAAGCTCTTGCTCTAATTGCTTATGCACATAAAAATTCTAATAAAGCCTTTTGTGCATGTAAGCGATTTTCAGCTTCATCCCATACAACACTTTGTTCACCATCAATCACATCGGCGGTGACTTCTTCACCACGATGTGCAGGTAAGCAGTGCATAAACAAAGCATCTTTTGCAGCCAGTTTCATGATGTCATTATTGACCTGAAACTCAGCAAAAGCTTCTTCACGTTTGCGTTGTTCTTCTTCCTGTCCCATGCTGGCCCAGACATCAGTTACAACAAGATCCGCATCTTTTGCTGCCTCTGCAGGATTATTGAATAACGCAACGGTGGCACCTACCGACGACACAATATCCGCTTTCGGTTCATAACCTACCGGCGTGGCAATATGGAGCTCAAAACCAAATTGTTGAGCAGCATTGATATATGAATGGCACATATTATTGCCATCCCCTATCCAGACCACTTTCTTACCTTTAATTGAACCACGATGCTCTTGATAAGTTTGCATATCGGCTAATAACTGACATGGATGAAAGTCATCGGTCAGAGCATTGATTACCGGCACAGAAGAGTATTTTGCAAATGTTTCAATCTTGGCATGTTCAAAGGTACGGATCATTACCGCATCCACCATAGATGAAATTACTCGTGCAGAATCTTCCACAGGCTCACCACGGCCAAGTTGAGTATCATCAGGCGATAAAAATATTGAGCCACCACCAAACTGTATCATGGCTGATTCAAATGAAACCCGGGTACGTGTAGATGACTTTTCAAAAATCATCGCCAGGACTTTATTCTTTAAAGGCTGATAGATTTCACCTTTATGCTGCATTTTTTTGAGCTCAGATGCACGATTAATTAACGCTTCTAACTCATCAGCACTCAAGTCTTTTAAAGTTAAAAAATGTCTCATGTTTAGGCTACACTCTCAACCTGTTGCGAAGACAAAAACTCGAGTACGAGTTTACTCACCTTATCTACGATCATTTGGGACTCCTCAACATTGAGGATTAACGGTGGTAATAAGCGAATGACAGATTCTGCCGTGACATTAATCAACAGACCTTCTGCTAGTGCTTTTTTAACCAACTCAGCACAAGGCATTGATAACTCGATACCAAACATCATCCCATGTGCACGCACATCTTTCACGCCAGCTTTGCCCAGAAGCCTTTGCTGAAAACCTTCAAGCATTTGTTTGCCAAGCACGTTGACATGGCCCAGTATGCCGTCTTCTTCAATCGTGTTTAAAACGCTTAATGCTGCGCTACAGGCTAACGGGTTGCCACCAAATGTCGAACCATGATTACCTGCTTGTAAAATACCAACAGCATTCCCAGCAACAAGGCAAGCACCGATAGGCATGCCATTACCCAGTCCTTTCGCCAAGGTCATCACATCAGGTACAAGCTCTGCATTATGTTGATAAGCAAACCATTTACCCGTTCTGCCAATACCTGTCTGCACTTCATCCAGCATCATCAATAATTTGCGTTGTGTACAGATGGCCCGAACACCCGCTAAATATTCACTGTCAGGTATTTTAATTCCGCCTTCACCTTGTACAGGTTCAAGTAACACGGCTACCGCTTCAGGCCAGTGACCAATCGCCATGCGTAAAGCATCAAGATCATTGTATGGCACACGGACAAACCCAGGCACTAAAGGATCAAATCCTACTTGCACTTTAGCATTACCTGTGGCGGTCAACGTCGCCATTGTACGACCATGGAAACTGCCATCCATTACAATCACTACAGGCTTATCTATGCCTTTACTGTGGCCATATTTGCGGGCAATCTTAATTGCAGCTTCATTGGCTTCTGCACCTGAATTACAAAAAAACACCTGATCCATTCCAGACAAGGTCGTTAGCTTATCAGCCAGTTTTTCTTGCAAAGCAATATGGTACATATTGGAAGTATGTACTAATGTTTCCGCCTGGTGCTGAATAGCTCGCGTCACGGCAGGATGGCAATGCCCCAAATTACATACAGCAATACCGCTTAACGCATCAAGATAGCGTTTTCCATCTGTATCAGTTAACCAAGCGCCTTTACCTTCACTAAAAGTGACATCTAGACGTCCGTATGTGGGCATGACCGATTCTGTCATGGCTTGTACTCCTTGCCCTGACGGCATTAAAAAAACGGCTTTTTAAAGCCAATAAACGAAAAATGGCAGTTTCATTTGAAACTGCCATTTATCAAAAATCGTGTATTTTATAATGTTATAAAGTAATAAACAAATTTACTCTACAACACGATTAACTAGCCAGCAAAGTTTGCTGATACGAAGTCCCAGTTAACCAAGCCCCAGAAAGCTTCCAGATATTTAGGGCGTGCATTACGAAAATCAATGTAATAAGCATGTTCCCAAACGTCAACAGTCAATAAAGGTTTTTGACCATCTGTTAGCGGGCAGCCAGCATTACTTGTGTTGACAATAGCAATACTGCCATCAGCATTTTTGACTAACCAAGTCCAGCCTGAACCAAAATTGGTCGCCGCTGATTTGCTGAATGCTTCTTTAAATTCGTCAAAAGAACCAAATGTGCTGTCGATAGCAGCAGCTAAATCGCCTTCTGGAGCACCTTTTGCATTTGGTGTCATGCAGTTCCAGTAGAAAGTATGGTTCCAAACTTGCGCAGCATTATTAAAGATACCGCCTGAAGCTTTAGTGATGATCTCTTCTAATGACTTACCTTCAAATTCAGTACCCGGTACCAAGTTATTCAAGTTAGTCACATAAGTTTGGTGATGTTTACCATAATGATATTCAAGCGTTTCTGCTGAAATTGTAGGTTCTAATGCATCCTTAGCATAGGGAAGTGGTGGCAATTCATAAGCCATGTTTTTATCTCCTAATATGTGAAAAATAACCGAGTAATTGAGTCAATTATTCTAAAAGAGCACTCAGATGATATCAAGTGCCGTGGTCTTGAGTTTACTTATATATCACCGAAAATCGATAACATAGATAAATCCAACCCCATCAATATTGCATTCTCTCTACCATTTTCTGCCGGGTAATAAGCTCTGCGGACTGACATTTCATTAAAACCTAGCTGTTCATAGAGATTTTGTGCTTTCTTGTTTGACTCTCTAACTTCTAAAACCACAATCGAAGCCGATCGGGCTTTGGAAAAATCAATGATATGTTCAAGTATAAATCGACCATATCCTTGTCGTTGCATATCTGGTCTGACACAAAGATTAAGCAGATGAGCTTCGTCCAAGACTAACTGCACAATGGCATAACCCAAAATCACATCATACGCATCAGAATAGACCCATGCATAATGTCCGGCATCAAGACTATCGGAAAAGTTCTTGAGCGTCCACGGAAACTGATTTGCTGAGCATTCAATATTATGAACTACTTGCAAGTCCTGATCCGTCATTACTCTTGGGGAGACCATATTTTTATCCGTTAATTAAAAGCGTTGCGATAATGTTTTAATCGTTGCCAGGCAACGGCTTTTAAAGAGGGCTGACTTAGCATGGCTGCTAAAGGGGGTAACTGAACGCATTCAATATCATCAGATAGGCAGTGTTCAGCCTGACTCATAGTAATAATGGTTTTACTATGAATGTCATCTTGACGGATGAGTCCCAAGTCTGGCGGCTCAATCAATAATTCTCGCCTAGTATCTAAACTAACGGCTTTAAGAATACTGGATAATAAACGCCGTTCAACCGTGTCTAATTGCGTAGTTTCAACAACAATAAGCAGTTCGACATCAACAGGAATTTGCAGAGATTGACTCTGCAAATTATCCGAAGATACTGATTCAGTATCCGTTATTGCCTCAGTATTATTGCTCTGACGTGGTGTCCAGACAGGTATGCCCATTTCAGACAATACTGAGTATTGATATTGCGTTAATGCCATCAGACTTGAGGGTGTGCTCGGTCAACCGGGCTTAATATTTTATTCAATGCATTGAGATAAGCTTTTGCTGATGCAATCACAATATCCGTATCAGCACCCTGCCCACTTACAATTCGTCCACCTTTCTCCAGACGAACACTGACCTCACCTTGTGCATCGGTCCCCGTAGTGATGCTATTAACCGAATACAGTTGAAGCTCTGTTTGACTTTGTACAATAGATTCTATGGCTTTATATGCCGCATCAACAGGTCCCCCGCCACTCATTTGAGTCTGCACTTCTCTACCATCCACTGATAATGTCACTGTAGCAAATGGCGTTTCGCCAGTTTCACTACACACCTTCATTGAGATTAAACTCACACGTTCATCCGCAGTGGCCACTGTGTCGCTCACTAAGGCTTGAATATCTTCATCAAAAACTTCATGTTTTTTATCTGCCAACTCTTTAAAGCGAGTGAATGCGGCGTTCAAGTCTGTTTCAGATGATAGCTCAATGCCTAACTCCTGAAGGCGACTACGGAAGGCATTTCGACCCGAATGTTTACCAAGCACCATTCTGTTAGTATTCCAGCCAACATCTTCAGCACGCATAATTTCGTAGGTTTCACGGTTTTTCAGTACACCGTCCTGATGTATACCTGACTCATGAGCAAAGGCATTGGCACCCACAATCGCCTTATTTGGCTGAACAACAAAACCGGTAATACCAGACACTAACCGTGAGGCAGACAAGATATGTTGGGTATCAATATCGGTATCGCACGGGAACATATCCTGGCGTGTTCTTACCGCCATCACAATTTCTTCTAAAGCGGCATTACCAGCACGTTCACCTAAACCATTGATAGTACATTCAACTTGTCTTGCCCCATTCATCACTGCCGATAGGGAGTTGGCAACAGCCAGACCCAGATCATTATGGCAATGAACAGAAAATATGGCTTTATCTGCGTTGGGAATACGTTCACGTAATGTTGAGATTAATGAACCAAATTGATGGGGCAAGTTGTAACCGACCGTGTCAGGAATGTTCAAAGTCGATGCACCCGCATCAATGACCGCTTCAAGAATTCGACATAGAAAATCAGTTTCACTACGACCAGCATCTTCTGGAGAGAACTCGACGTCATCTGTATATTGTCTGGCACGTTTTACTGCACGAACTGCATTTTCAATTACCTGATCAGGCTCCATCCGCAGTTTCATTTTCATATGAATAGGTGATGTAGCAATGAAGGTATGAATGCGTGACGCATTAGCTAGTTTAAGCGCTTCACCTGCTCTGTCGATATCGGCATCTAATGCTCTGGATAGCCCACAAATACGGCTATCCTTAACGGCCTTGGCAACAGCTTGAACTGCTTCAAAGTCACCGGTGCTGGCAATGGGAAACCCAGCCTCGATAACATCTACCCGCATGCGCTCAAGTGCTTTAGCAATACGGACTTTTTCATCCTTTGTCATCGATGCGCCCGGGCTCTGCTCACCGTCGCGTAAGGTTGTATCAAAAATTATTAGCTTATCAGTCATAAATGTGTGAACCAGATTATCAATAGTATTGTTTATTTTATTCTTCTTTTGCTTGAGCGCGTTCTGATCGATGCTGGCGCAGCTTCAACAAAGTAAAAACAGGGCCAGATAAGCCATAAATTAAGAATACGCTAAATAAGATTGTCGGTGGGTCTATAGCAACCAGTGCAAAAATTAGTACGAGTACCAGCATCACTACAAAAGGTACCCTATTTCTTAAATCAAGCTCTTTGAAGCTATGGTAACGCATCGAACTGACCATCAGAATAGCTGCACCAAAGGTGATCGGAATGGTGAAAATAGCAATCATATTCTCACTAAAATCATTACTTGTACCGGCCCATACCCAACCTGCGATAATTGCCGCAGCAGCGGGGCTTGGCAGGCCCTGAAAATAACGTTTATCTTGCGTTCCTATCTGAGTATTAAATCTGGCCAGTCTTAATGCACCACAGGCAGCATAGATGAACGCAACCATCCAGCCAAACTTGCCCATACCATTCAACGACCATTGAAAGATGACTAATGCCGGAGCCATACCGAACGACACCATATCCGCTAAACTATCGTACTCCGCGCCAAAAGCACTTTGGGTATTGGTCATACGTGCAATACGGCCATCCAGCCCATCCATAATCATCGCGATAAATATAGCGATAGCCGCTGTTTCAAAGTCACCACGAATACCTGCGACAATGGCGTAAAACCCTGCAAACAGCCCAGCTGTTGTAAATAAATTCGGTAATAAATAGATACCGCGATTTTGAGGCTTTTCGCTATTAATCATAAATACAGGCTCCTGTTGATTAGTCGTTACATTATGACAGTTCAGACGCACAAACAAAACGGGGGCGATTGTTTTCACAAACGCCCCCGTTGATTTTCAAACTATTAATTGATCAGTTTTTAGACTTATCAACAATTTTTTGAATCCAAGGCATCATAGAACGCAATTTTGCACCTGTTTGTTCAATTGGATGCTCAGCATTAATACGGCGCATTGCTGTCATTTCAGGATAACCCGTCTGACCTTCCTGAATAAATTGTTTAGCGTATTTGCCTTCCTGAATATTCTTCAGAGCTTCACGCATTGCCCAACGACTTTCTTCGTTGATAACACGAGGACCGGTTACGTATTCACCATATTCAGCATTATTCGAGATTGAATAATTCATATTGGCGATACCACCTTCATACATCAGATCTACAATCAGTTTTAACTCATGCAGACATTCGAAGTATGCCATTTCAGGTGCATAACCTGCTTCAGTTAAAGTTTCAAAACCGGCCTTAACTAATTCAACGGCACCACCGCATAAAACAGCTTGCTCACCAAATAAATCGGTTTCAGTTTCATCACGGAAAGTCGTTTCGATGATACCTGTGCGGCCACCACCTACACCAGATGCGTATGACAGTGCGATATCTTTCGCACGGCCTGAAGCGTCTTGTTCGATAGCGATTAAATCAGGAATACCACCGCCTTTCACAAATTCACTACGCACTGTATGACCAGGTGCTTTTGGTGCAATCATGATAACGTCAAGATCTTCACGAGGTAGAATTTGGTTATATAGAATCGCAAAACCATGAGCAAAGGCTAAAACAGCACCTTTTTTAAGATTAGGTTCGATTTCTTGTTTATATAACTGAGATTGGAACTCATCAGGTGTCAGAATCATCACCAGATCAGCACCTTTCACTGCTTCACCGACGTTATCAGAAACTGTCAGACCAGCAGCTTGTGCTTTAGCAATAGATGAAGAACCGGCACGTAAAGCGACTGTGACATCAACACCTGAATCTTTCAGGTTACATGCGTGGGCATGGCCTTGTGAGCCATAACCAACGATGGTGACTTTCATCCCTTGGATGATAGATAAGTCACAATCTTTATCGTAATAAATGTTCAAACTCATGATTGAATTCCTTAGATTTTCTTGAACGAATATAAATTCAGTTTACAGGTGCAAGCTTTTCTCGCCGCGAGCAATACCTGTGACACCAGAACGGACAGTTTCAATAATTTTATGTTCAGCAAGTGCTTCGATAAATGAATCCAGCTTGCTAACAGCCCCTGTCAATTCAATGGTATACGTTGATGAGGTCACATCAATAATATGTCCCCGAAAAATATCACAAAGACGTTTAACGTCTTCTCTTTGAGCCATAGTTGCTGCTTTGACTTTAATCAGCATCATTTCACGCTCAATGTGAGGCCCTTCAGTTAAGTCCATTAGTTTTACAACATCGATCAGTTTGTTTAGTTGTTTCACAATCTGCTCGATGATACGGTCTGTACCGTTAGTCACTATCGTCATACGTGACAAAGATGGATCTTCTGTTGGTGCAACAGTCAGTGACTCAATATTGTATGCCCGTGCAGAAAAAAGACCCGCCACACGCGACAAAGCCCCTGCTTCGTTTTCGATCAGGATAGAAATAATATGGCGCATGGTTATGACAGCTCCCTTTCAGACTCTTGTGCTGGCGCACTGTATGGTGACATATGCATGTCATTGTGTGCCTTACCTTGAGCAATCATCGGATATACGTTTTCTGTTTGATCGGTAACGATATCAAAGAAAACCAAACGATCTTTCATAGCAAAACCTCGTTCGAGTTCTGCTCTGAGATCTTCAGGTTTTTCAATGCGAATACCGACATGACCATAACTTTCGGTTAACTTCACAAAGTCTGGTAATGATTCCATATAAGAGTGCGAATAACGATTTTCGTAGAAAAATTCCTGCCACTGACGAACCATACCTAAATAACGATTATTCAAAGCAACAATTTTGATTGGCAATCCATACTGCAGACAGGTTGATAACTCCTGAATACACATTTGGATACTACCTTCACCAGTCACACAAACGACCGTATCTTCCGGATATGCTAATTGGACACCCATAGCGGCAGGCAAACCAAAGCCCATAGTCCCCAGACCACCAGAATTAATCCAACGATTTGGTTTATCAAAACCATAATATTGCGCGGCCCACATCTGGTGCTGGCCAACATCTGAAGTCACATAAGCATCACCACTGGTAATGTCATGAACCATCTCTATTACTGATTGCGGCTTGATTTTGTCACTGTTACGGTCATAGCTCATGCATTGTTTAGCACGCCAGCCATTAATGATTTTCCACCACTCTTCAATGGCTTTTTTCTGTGGCTTTTTACTGCTAGTTGCCAACAAATGGTTCATTTCATGAAGCACATCAGGAACACTGCCAACAATAGGAATATCTACCGTGATCGTCTTAGAAATAGAGGAAGGATCGATATCAATATGTACGATCTGCGCGTGCGGGCAAAACTCTGCAATTTTTCCGGTTACCCGGTCATCAAAACGAGCACCAATAGCAACCAGCACATCACAATCATGCATCGCCATATTTGCTTCGTAAGTGCCATGCATCCCAAGCATGCCGAGGAACTGTTTATCTGTTGCAGGATAAGCACCTAGCCCCATTAAAGTACTGGTAATAGGGAATCCCAGATGACGAACGAATTTTCGCAACTCATCTGAACCATTACCCAATACAACACCACCACCCGTGTAAATCATGGGTTTTTTGGCAGATAACATCAAATCAACAGCGCGTTTGATTTGGCCGGTATGGCCTTTCACTGTTGGCTGATAAGAACGCATCATTACTTTTTCTGGGTAGTGATAAGGTACTTTTATCGACGGATCAGTAATGTCTTTAGGAACATCGACAACTACAGGACCCGGCCGTCCAGTAGAAGCAACATAAAATGCTTTTTTAACTGTCTCAGCAAGATCATTGATATCTTTAACTAAAAAGTTATGCTTGACGCACGGGCGTGTAATCCCAACCGCATCAACTTCCTGGAAAGCATCACTACCAATAACAGCAGTGCTAACTTGACCGGTTATGACCACCATTGGAATGGAATCCATATATGCCGTTGCAATACCAGTGACAGCATTTGTAGCACCAGGACCAGATGTGACTAAGACCACACCAGGTTTACCTGTAGCCCGAGCGTAGCCATCTGCAGCATGTGTTGCAGCTTGCTCATGTCGAACCAGAATGTGTTTGACATCTTCCTGATTGTATAGCGCATCATAGATATGCAGCACTGCACCACCAGGATACCCGAAAAGGTATTCAACACCTTCGTCTTTGAGACATTGAACTAATATCTCGGCACCACTTAATTCCACGTGTTCCCCTTATATGTATGCCGTTCTTTTTAGTGAGCTAAAAAATTGTAAACGTGTAAAGTTACTTGTAATGCTTGATAAGGTCAAGAATAAGGTCTGTCGCCTCTCTGCGAAGAAAAGATCTATTTATCCTTAATGCATTTGCTGTGGCATAATTCGCCGCTATGACACAATTAAATCAAAACCAAATAACATTAACCCGACCAGACGACTGGCACTTACACTTGCGCGACGATCTGGCTCTTGAGCGTACAGTTGGTGATACAGCCAAAACATTTGGACGAGCCATCGTCATGCCAAATCTGCGACCACCAGTGATCAGTACCGCCTTGGCACTCGACTATAAAAGCAGGATAGTTAAAAACATACCTGCTGATAGTCAATTTCAACCATTAATGACATTGTATCTCACCGATAACACCTCTGCCGATGAAATTTATCGTGCTAAAGAAAGTGGCGTTGTTCATGCCGTAAAACTCTACCCGGCTGGTGCAACAACCAATTCAGACGCTGGTGTCACCGATCTAAAACATTGCTTTAAAGCCTTAGATGCTATGCAGAAAATAGGCATGCCATTACTTGTTCATGGTGAAGTGACGTCAGCTGATATTGATGTGTTTGACCGTGAAAAAGTATTTATCGATCAAGTATTAATTCCGCTGATTAATGACTTTCCTGAATTAAGAGTTGTGTTTGAACACATCACAACCTCAAACGCTGCGGAATTTGTAGCGACTGCTAGCGACAATATAGCTGCCACCATAACGCCACATCATCTTTTGTTAAATAGAAATGACCTTTTAGTAGGAGGCATTCATCCTCATCATTATTGTTTACCGGTATTGAAGAGAAATACCCATCAACAAGCATTGATACAAGCCGCCACCAGTGGCAGTAAAAAATTCTTTTTAGGCACTGATAGTGCTCCGCATCCACGCTCGGGCAAAGAAACGAGCTGTGGCTGCGCAGGTATTTATAGCGCACATGCTGCTATCGAATTGTATGCAGAAGCGTTTGAAGCCGCACAGGCACTGGATAAATTAGAAGCTTTTGCCAGTTTTAACGGCCCCGACTTTTATCGTCTGCCAAGAAACGAAGATAAGATAAGCTTAGTCAAACAAAGTTGGGATGTACCAGAAACGTTAACTTTTGCTGACAGCTCACTGGTACCAATGCGAGCAGGCAAGCAAATACACTGGAAAGTCGTTAGTTAAACTAACGACTTTTCTTGCGCTTATACATCAGCGCATCGCCTTCAGAAAGTAGATCATTTATTGTCATATGTTTTGCTGGATCAAAGAGTACAATCCCATATGAAAAAGTAATGTCATATCCCAACGCTTGCTGCTCATTACAGCTTTCAATTTGCAGAGAAAATCGTTTCATCACTTGATCAACAGCTTTTTTGTCGGCATCAACTAATAAAATGACAAACTCATCTCCGCCCATTCTTGCCACTATGTCTGAATCTCTGCCGACTTCATCTAAAACGCTTGCGAACTGCTGAAGCGCTTTATCTCCCTCGGCATGTCCAAATTTATCATTGATGGGTTTAAATTCATTAAGGTCAAGAAAAACTAAAGCTACGGGCAACGCCCCCCGTTTGCAGATATTCAAGGATTTTTCTGCTGACATATTAAATCCTCGTCGGTTTAATATGCCTGTAAGTTCATCCATCGTAGCCAATTCAACCGCTTGAATTTCGTGCTCAACAATGGTGGCCAGGTCTCTCAATAACCGCCGGTCTTCCTCTGTGAAAGCTCTTGGCTTAACATCTTTGATACACAAGGTACCTAACTTACTGCCATCCAAGTAACGAATGGGGTAACCAGCATAAAAACGTATATGCTTTTGACCTATCAATAAAGGGTTGTCGACAAAACGTTCATCTTGATACGTATCCTCAACAACAAAAGCCTCCTCTCCTAAAATGGCATGTCCACAGAAAGACAGGTCTCGGGGAGTTTCGGTGATATCCAAGCCCTGACAGGACTTAAACCATTGACGATTTTTATCGACAATGCTGACAAGTGCGACAGGAACATCAAACAATTTAACAGCGATTCTAGTTAGTCGATCAAAACGTTCATCTGGAGCAGAATCAAGAATCGTCAGCGAATTCAGTGTCGATAATCGTTCTTGTTCGTTCTGAGGTAAATCTGGTGTTTTCATTTAAAACTCCAGTTTTAGAAATGCAAAAACATCATAAATCACAATACATATTGTGTATATGAGCAATCTTTTATTCACCCATTTATGTGAAAAAAAGGCTCATTTCGCAATTAACAAAATGAGCCTTAATAACCTGAACCTATAATTTAACGCCTATACGCTGTGCTACTTCTTCATAGGCTTCGATTACACCACCCAAACCTTGTCTGAAACGATCTTTATCCAGTTTTTTACGTGTTTCTGCATCCCACAGACGGCAACCATCTGGACTAAACTCATCACCTAAATAAATCTCGCCTTTGAACAAACCAAACTCCAGCTTATAGTCGACCAAGATCATCCCAGCATCAGCAAATAATTTCTGCAAATATTCATTAACTTTAAACGTTAACTCTTTCATTTTTCTTATATCTTCAGTTTTTGCCCATCCGAATGTTTCGATGTGATATTCATTAATCATCGGATCATGTAATGCATCATTTTTTAGGAAAAATTCAAATACGGGTGGATTGAGTTCAAGTCCATCTTCGACGCCAAGGCGACGAACCAGACTACCTGAAGCCACATTACGTACGACACATTCCACAGGCACCATTTTCATGTTTTTAACCAATGATTCGGTGTCGTTCAGCAACTCTTCAAAATGCGTCGGAATACCTTTATCTGCCAGATATTGCATGATGAAAGCATTAAATTTGTTATTAACCATGCCTTTGCGGTTTAACTGTTCAACTTTTTCACCATCAAATGCCGAGGTGTCATCACGAAAGCTCAGAACGACATAATCTTCATTATCTGTAGCAAAAACACTTTTGGCTTTACCAGAATACAATTCTTGTTTCTTTTGCATCAGCTATCTCTTAGCGGTTAGTTATTTCACGCCAGTCAAAACCGGCCTCTTGGTCTGCAATGCCAATCCAGTCATGTTCACATGCCAGTGCATCAGCGAGCAATGGCACAACAAGTGACGGACAATTATTTTTTTCAGAAATATGCATTGCCATAATATGCTGCAAGTTTGTGGTGTCAATTTTCTCAAGTAATGAGGCGGATTGCACGTTATTTAAATGACCCAGCCTGCCACCAACACGACGTTTAAGATGTTCGGGATACTCCCCCTGCTCGAGCATCATCATATCGTGATTGGCTTCTAACAATAATCCATGGCAACCAGACAAGATTTGCTCAATCAAAGGTGTAATTGAACCCACATCTGTCAATAATCCTAAACGGTGTTGTCCATCACCAAATACAAACTGGCTGGGTTCTCTTGCATCATGCGGAACAGGGAAAGGTTCAACTTCCAAATCCTTGATGCTAAAGGTTTCGTGGCAATTAAACGTTTTAATGTGTGGTGCAACATCTTCAGGTAAACAGCCTGCAGTCCCAGGTGTTGTATAAACTGGTAGGCGGTATTTGCGTGCCATAACCCGGATGCCTGCCATATGATCCGCATGTTCATGCGTCACTAATAAAGCTGACAGGTGATGAGGATCGACGCCCAGCATTTGCAAACGTTTTTCAGCCTCACGAGCAGAAAAACCACAGTCAATCATGACTGTGGTTTCTCCCGATGTTACCAGCGTAGCGTTTCCTCGACTACCACTCCCAAGGGAAGCAAAACGCATTACGGTGCAAGTTGTTCCTGAATCAGATCTAACAAACGTTTAGCAGATTCATCAGAGGTTCGCACTTCATTTGAATCTAATACCATCACACGTGTTTGATCAGCATCAGACAGCAACTTAATGTAGTAGTATTCGTTTGGTTTTTTCTCAACATCATCACGCCAGAAAGCCAGCTTACTCAGCATGCCTTCATCATCTTCTTCGGCTTTCTTGAATGGATCGATATAACGAACAAAGTATTGTCCTTTTGTGCGATCACGATCTTCTACAGAGAAACCTTTGCTATCGAGTACACGCCCGACTCGGCCCCAAACAGTTTGGAAATCCTGTTCAATCAGCAAGCTTTGCTGACCATTGCTATCATCCATCAGTAAGACGCGAGCAGTTTCTTCTGGTGGTGGTGCTGGCGTAGCTAATTTAAACTGTTCCATGTCTTGTTGATAAAGCGTACCTAAATAATCAGCCAGTTGACGCAGCATGGCTTCATCTTTCTGAGTATTCGCTTGTTCATCATCGGGGTTACCTAAATAGACTTTCGCCATCTTAGATGTATCACCACGTTCCACTCGGATTCGATACACGTAACCGTCGGCATCAGGTGTTGTATCCATCAAACCAATGCGGTCATCTGCGCGAGCAATGCCCAAGTCTTTAGTAGCCCAGAAATCAATGATGCGCTGCCAAGTCACTTCACGCTCACCCGGTACAACGAGGTGTCGGTCTTTCCCTTCACCTGACAGTGCTGGTTTTGTATCCGGTGTAATATTGTATTTAGCTGCCAGCGGATTTGTCGCCGCTTCTTCAAATTCAGAGTAAGTTGCAGTATTTGTTTGTTTACCGGAAATATCATCTTTAATACGGCTTGTGCTTAAATCCGGCGGCACATCCAGCGGTGGCATGGTTTCAGCTTTACGGTATTTCTGAGTATTGTCAGGAACCACCTCATCCAATGATGAAAAAGCGCCACAAGCAGTTAGAGCAGTCGTCATCATGACAACCAGCGATGTTTGTTTAAATAATTTTACGTTCATTTAATACAGTTCACTCACTTGAATTTAGTTTAGAACACCGGCAGTGTTCAATGCATCACGCACAGATTGATGATAATTCTCAGACAATACCGTCATTGGCAGACGAATGCCACTAGAAATAAGTCTCATTTCGCTCAAAGCCCACTTAACGGGTATGGGATTTGATTCTACAAATAAGAACTGGTGTAGTGCGACTAATTTTAAATTGATTTCGCGTGCCAATGTCTCATCACCAGCAAGAGCAGCCTGACACATTTCATGCATCAGTTTAGGTGCGACATTTGCGGTAACAGAGATGACGCCCTGACCTCCTGCGAGAATAAAATCGACAGTATTGGCATCTTCACCGGTATAAAGTTCAAATCCTTCTCGTGATAATTGTTTAATTTGTTGGACACGAGAGACATCGCCAGTGGCTTCTTTGATACCAATGATGTTAGACAGTTCAGAAAGCCTTCCCACCGTTTCTGGTAATAGATCAGACGCTGTACGACCAGGTACGTTATAGAGAATTTGTGGAATGTTGACGGCTTCAGCAATCGCTTTGAAATGCAGATACATACCCTGCTGAGTCGGTTTATTGTAATAAGGTGCAACCAGCAATACAGCGTCAACACCCAGATCTTTTGCAGACTGAGTCAGTTCGATAGCTTCTGAGGTGGAGTTAGCACCTGTACCCGCAATAACAGGAATACGACCATTAACTTGTTCTACCACCAGACGAATCACGTCGCAGTGTTCTTCTACGCTCAAGGTTGCAGATTCACCGGTCGTACCGACAGCGACAATGGCATCTGTGCCCTGGCTGATATGAAACTCGACCAGCTTTCGCAGGCTGTCAACATCCAAGGCACCATCTGCCTGCATGGGTGTGACAAGAGCTACCATACTGCCGCTAAACATATTTAAATGACTCCGAAAAAATAACAGGCATGGTACTTTGCCTGCCTGTTGATGACAAGATCAGACTGAATTGTGTAAGGTACTTTGCTTTCTAAATCTTTTCAAACAGGACGACTAAGATGACACAAGTACGATTAGGTGATGCTGTCCCAGACTTCACACTGCCAAGCACAGGCGATAAGACATTCCAACTTTCAGAACTCAAAGGTAAACGTGTTTTGATCTATTTTTATCCAAAGGATAATACGCCCGGTTGTACACTAGAAGGTCAAAACTTCCGCGATAATATCGACTTTTTCAACGAGCATAACACGGTCATTTTTGGTATTTCACGTGACAGTCTTCGTATGCATGAAAATTTCAAAACCAAACAGTCATTTCCTTTTGACTTACTGTCTGACGCTGATGAAGAAGCCTGCCAGTTATTTGATGTGATTAAACTTAAAAAACTCTACGGGAAAGAACATCTCGGCATTGTCCGCAGTACATTTTTAATCGATGAGAATGGTGTACTTCAACAAGAATGGCGTAATGTGAAGGTCAAAGAGCATTTAGATGAAGTAAAACAAGCAATACTTGACCTATAAATACCGGATACAGGCTTGGCCATATTACAACCATGACCGTGCCCATAATGGAACATCTATCTTTATCGTCCGCACTAAATTTGTGCGTTTTTTGTCAATACTACTTTGTAGGTATACCAAAATAGATAATCTTCGCGATTGGTCTACTTTTTGCCTGTCGCAGTGTTAAACAACACTGTTAGGGGTAACAATGAGTCAATTACGAAGTACTTCCATGAATCTCAGCCACAAAGAAAAAACGTGGCTACCTTGGTTTGGTCCAACAGGGAAACTGGCCATGTCCTGGTCGTGTCGTCTTAATCGACACAACTATGCCGCCGTCGAAAAAACATTTGAAGGAATCGCTGCTACCCGGGTAAAAATTCTTCAGCAATGGGTAGAAAATCAATGGAATCAAATGTCGTTCTTAGCTGAACAGCTTGCGGGTTCCTATGCAGAACTACAAACATCGTTATTGGACGATCGGCTCAAGGCTGCGCCAGATTTCTCTGAATTATTTATCATTGATACCTCTGGCAAAGTCACTTATTCAACGTATAGCTCGCACGTCAATAAAGCAGATCTATCGACTAAAGCGGTGCAGCATGGACTATCCGCACCGTTCCTTCACGGTCCTTATGTCGACAAATTAACCCTAGAAATTGGTCCTTCAAGCTCGAAGTTCCATGATGAAGTTACACTGATGTTCTACCAACCTTTGATTGTGGAAGGTGAGAGCGTCGGAGCCATATGTGGCCGTGTACCAAATGATGTGTTGGGTGATCTTATCCAGCGTGAAGCAGGTCATATTTATACTGAATCGGGTGACAATTATATTTTTATGGTCGAATCGCGGTTTGATCCTACTTTGCAACAAGGTATAGCCCTCTCCCGTTCCCGTTTTGAAGATAATACGTTTTCACATGGTGAAAACCTGAAAAGCGGGATTCATACAGCCTTTGGTGTCGTAAAAATTCAACATCATACCGAGTTTGAAATACGCTTTACGGATCCGGCAACCAACGAGCTTCATCCAGGTGTACGTGAGACCATTCGCAACGGCGAAAACCTATTTGTCACCTACCCTGGTTACTCAGATTATCGTCACATCCCTGTTATTGGTAAAGGCGTCACCTTCCAATTAAAAGGTTCGCCGGATCGTTGGGGCATGATGTGTGAAGGTGATCTTGAGGAAGTTTACCGACGACGTTCGGTCAATGTCAGTTTAATGAAAGGCTTTGTCTGGTCAATGTCACTTCTGCTAGGTACCAATATGGCATTACACGCTTTCACCCAATTACCTGTAGTAGCTGTCAATGCTTTATCGATTGTCATGATTGCTGTGATAGCCATGATGTATAAGAAATTGACCACCAATCCACTGGCCAACCGCCTTGACGAAATGACCCACGTTATTCAGACGATTGCCGAGGGTGAAGGTAACCTGGCACAACGACTTGATAACACGAAATTTGTTAACGATGAAACGGGTGATATGGGACGTTGGATAAACAGCTTTATTGATAATCTGGATGGCATCGTTGGTCAGGTGATTAAAACAAGTACCAACGTGAGTCATACCAATGAAGCCATGCTCGAAACGAATCGAGAAGCATTTCATGTCTCTAATGAAGTAGCCACAGCGATAGAAAGAATGCTGCAACTACTTGAAGATCAAATTCGTGACATCGGTAATGCATCCAACACAGCAGAAGCAATGAAAGAAGCGATGGACGAAGTGGTTCGTGAAGCAAGACTTCAATACGAGTCTGTGCGAAGTGGTACTCAAGAAATTCGTGATGTGGTGGAAACGTCAGCTAAAGCCGTGCAATCACTTCATAGTCGTACCGCAGAAATCGGCAATATTATTGGCGTCATCACTGAAATCACCAATCAAACCAATTTGCTCGCACTTAATGCGGCTATTGAAGCTGCACGAGCAGGTGATCATGGCCGAGGTTTCTCTGTGGTGGCAGATGAAGTCCGTAACCTGGCACAAAGAACAGCAACATCAGCAGATGAGATTCAACAAATGATTGAAACCATTCAGTCTGAAACGCTGGAAGCGTATAAATTTATGGAGTCAGGTGTGGAAAATGTGGACCGCAGCCTGAAGAAAACGGAAGAAGCCTCTTCTGAAAATACCCAGCTACATCAGTTAGTTGAACAAATGTTCTCAACCATTAAACAACTCGACCAGAATAGTCAGTTACACGGTGTCACTGCAAGGGATGTTGGACAATCGGCAAGCCTGATGACACAAGCAATTGATGCCTTGCAACATCGCTCTGTCATGGTAAAAAATACAGCACAAAAACTCAGTCAACTGGTTGGCGTTTTCAGCGTCAGCACTCGTTAAATTTCAACAATATAAGCAGATAGGGATATCTGCTTCATTTCTCTTGTCTTCTATTTTGTGTTTACCCAGAAAAGGAGATTGCTCTATGGACATGCACATCAACCAAGAAAGTAAACCAAGTAAGCTTGCCGCTGTGTTTGATGATGAACAGAAAGCCATCGATGCCAAACAAACCCTCGTCAATGTCGGTCACTTCAATCAGCAAGATATCGAAGTAATACAACCAAAAGACAGTAACACCAGTAAAAAAATTGAATCCGAACCCAAAGCTATCGCACGTTTTATTACACGTTCTCATTTTATTTTTGGTGGTATTGGCTTGCTAGTTGGGCTAGCCATTGCCAGTGCGATGGTAGTGTCAGGTCCGATGATGACTCAGTCAAGTCCACTCCATACCTATATAGCATTAGCCGTAGTGGGCACATTTGTTGGTCTGTTGTTTGCCGGATTACTGTCGCTACGTCCGGATCATGATCCGCTAATTAACGATACTGTGACCGCAAGCCGTCATAATTTATGGACACTCATTGTGCAGACCGATGGTCGCAAAAATCTGAAGAAAGCACATCAACTCATAAACCCGACGGCTGTCTCTGTCACAGAAACATTCTAGTTCTTAAGTGCTTAGCGAAAAGTCTTCTGGTGCTGGTTGAACAAAACAATCAGCACCAGTATGATGCCCGTCCCCCAGGGACCAGACACAACAAAATCTGCCGTTTTTTCAGTAATAAAAAAAGTTTTTTCAGGCACCAAAAAGTTACAAAAGCTGTAATCCCGCATAGGCGCTGACTTAGCTCTAAGCACACAGTAAGTTATCCACAAAAAGTGCACAAATTATGTGCAAAATCTCCACTTGCCAAGGCTTCAAAAACACACTATCTTGTGGTTCAATCATTTAAAAACCACAACTTCTAGTGGTTTTGTGTTTTTTGATTATTTCAACATTATTGCAGGGATTTTCATTATGGCGAGCGAAACAGCACAACCCGTTTACACCTCATCAGCCTCCGAAAGTGGATACAGCGTTATCCGTCGTAACGGCAAAGTCACCGAGTTTAATAGCAGCAAAATTGCTGTCGCTATCACCAAAGCTTTTTTAGCCGTTGAAGGTGATTCAGCACAAGACAGTCGTCGCATTCATGACACGGTAGCAAAACTGACCAAACAAGTTACTGATAACCTTTTACATCGTATTGATGATGGTGGCACCGTTCACATTGAAGATATTCAAGATCAAGTTGAATTAGCTTTAATGCGTGAAGGCGAATATAAAGTTGCTCGCTCTTACGTTGTGTATCGCGAAAAACAAGCAGAAAAACGTGCTGAAGAAGAAAAGAAACATCCACAGCCTGCTAATGAATCACCCCTGCATGTCACAGCAGCTGATGGCACCCGTCACCCGCTAGATATCGATCGTTTACACAACCTCATTACCGAAGCATGTGAAGGTCTGGCAGAAGTTAATCGTGATGCCATTTTACGTGATACTCAACGTAACCTGTTTGATGGCGTTAAAGAGGCCGACGTCGAAAAAGCACTGGTGATGTCAGCGCGTACCTTTATCGAAAAAGATCCTGCCTACAGCACATTGGCCGCTCGCCTGCTGATGGATGGTATTCGTCGTGAAGCATTAAGTTTTGTCTACAAAACACCTAAACAAGCCTCTCAGAATGAAATGGGCGATTTGTATGCTGACTACTTCAAAACTTATATCTCAACAGCCATTGAAAAAGAACTGATTGACTCAGAACTGGGCTTATTTGATTTAGACCGTCTGGGTAATGCATTAAAACCAGAACTGGACTTCGAGTTCACGTACCTGGGTCTGCAAACGTTGTATGACCGTTACTTCATTCACTTTGATGGTACCCGCTTCGAATTACCACAAGCCTTCTATATGCGCGTGGCAATGGGCTTGGCTATCAACGAATTAAACCGTGAAGAACGTGCTATCGAGTTCTATAACTTGTTATCCAGCTTCGACTTCATGAGCTCGACGCCTACCCTGTTCAACTCAGGCACACTGCGTCCGCAATTATCTTCTTGCTACCTGACAACCGTACCTGATGATCTGAGCGGTATTTATAACGCAATGCGTGATAATGCCCTGTTATCAAAATATGCCGGTGGTCTGGGTAATGACTGGACCCGTGTTCGTGGTCTGGGCGCTCACATCAAAGGCACTAACGGTAAATCACAAGGTGTTGTGCCTTTCCTGAAAGTCGCTAACGATACTGCCGTTGCTGTTAACCAAGGTGGTAAACGTAAAGGCGCTGTTTGTGCTTACTTAGAAACATGGCATATCGACGTTGAAGAATTCTTAGACTTACGTAAAAACACTGGTGACGACCGTCGTCGTACTCACGACATGAATACAGCTAACTGGATTCCAGACTTATTCATGAAACGTGTGGCTGAAGAAGGTCAATGGACCCTGTTCTCACCAGAAGAAGTCGAAGACTTACACGACCTAACAGGTCTTGATTTTGAAAGAGCCTATGAAGCCTACGAAGAAAAAGCGGCTCGTGGCGACATTCGTAACTTCAAACAACTGCCTGCCACAGACTTATGGCGCAAAATGTTAGGCATGCTGTTCGAAACAGGTCACCCTTGGATTACTTTTAAAGATCCATGTAACCTGCGTAGCCCACAACAGCATGTTGGTGTCGTTCACAGCTCAAACCTGTGTACAGAAATCACCCTGAACACATCAGATAAAGAAATCGCTGTATGTAACTTGGGTAGTGTCAATATGGTGAAACATATTGATGAAAACGGTAAGCTGGACAAAGAAAAACTGCAAAAAACCGTTCGTACTGCGATGCGCATGTTAGATAACGTTATCGAGTACAACTACTACAGCGTACCGCAGGCACGTCACTCAAACTTACAACACCGTCCTGTTGGTTTAGGTCTGATGGGCTTCCAGGATGCACTGTACAAACTGCGTATTCCTTACAGCTCTGACGCAGCCGTTCAATTTGCTGATGAATCAATGGAAGCAATCAGCTACTACGCGATTGAAGCTTCTTCTGATTTAGCTGCAGAACGTGGTAAATACCAAACCTACGAAGGTAGCTTGTGGAGCAAAGGTATTCTGCCAATCGATTCAATCAAATTATTGAAAGAAGCGCGTGGTGAATATCTGCAACAAGACGAAAGCAAAACTATGGATTGGGATATGCTGCGTGACAAGATCAAACGTCAAGGCATGCGTAACTCAAACACCATGGCGATTGCCCCAACAGCGACAATTTCAAACATCTGTGGTGTCAGCCAATCGATTGAGCCGACCTATCAGAACCTGTTCGTGAAATCGAACCTGTCAGGTGAGTTCACCGTTATCAACCCATACATGGTTGAAGACCTGAAAGCACGTAACCTGTGGGATGACGTGATGATTAACGATCTGAAATACTTCGACGGTAGCCTGCAAGGTATCGACCGTATTCCAGCCGAGTTGAAATCACTCTACACCACGGCATTTGAAATGGATGCACGCTGGTTAATTGAAGCCGCATCACGCCGCCAAAAATGGCTGGATCAAGCTCAAAGCCTTAACTTATATATGGCTGAACCATCAGGTAAGAAGATGGACAACCTCTATAAACTGGCTTGGGTACGTGGCTTGAAAACCACCTATTACCTCCGCTCTATGGGGGCAACAGGTGCAGAGAAAACCAGCACAGCACCGACTACAGCAACAGAAGCGCCTGCACCAAGCAAGCCTAAACCTGTTGCTGCCGCGAGCACGCCAGCGCCGGTTGCCAGCGCGTCATCAAGTATTGACGATTTAGTTCTAGGTGAAGGTATGGAAGCGCCAAAAGCGTGTTCAATTTTAGAACCAGATTGTGAGGCATGTCAGTAATGTTGAATTGGGATGATCCATTCTCAGCGCCGATAGCCGGTACTGCGGAAGCAAAAAAACAAACCGAAGAAAAAGCAGCAGCACAGCCTGCTGCTCCAGCGGCTAACGATCTCAGCGAAGCCCCGGCTTCTGCTGAGATCAAAAAAATGCCATTAATAAACGCCAAACCCGTCAATGCTGACGACAAACGCGTTATCAATGGTGAAGCTGATATTAACCAGTTAGCGCCGTTCAAATACCCTTGGGCATGGAACTACTTCCTCAATGCCAACAAGAATCACTGGACACCGCTGGATATCAATATGGCGCAAGACGTTCATGACTACCGTCATAAACTGACGCTGGAAGAACGCCATGTCTATGAAAACGTGCTGTCATACCTGACCACCTCGGACATCTTAGCGATGCGTAATATTGGTCTGGCGGTCATGGAAAAAATGACCGCGCCAGAACTGCAAATCTATCAAGCACGCCAAGTGTATGAAGAAGCATTGCACACATGGACATACCAGCACTGTATCGAAACCATTGGTCTTGATCAGTCAGAAATCTACAACCGCTATCGCGTCGTGCCAGAGATTTACCAAAAAATTAAACTGGCCAATGACCGTTTAAACACCGTCATGCGTAGTGATATTGATCTGCATGACCGTGATGAACTAGAAAACTTTGTCATGTCCTATGCGTTCTTCGCTGGCATCTTCGAAGGTTCATGGTTCTACAACGGCTTCAGCCCAATCTTTGCTCTACAACGTCGTGGTCTGATGAAAGGCACCGCCGAACAGCTGCAATACATCATGCGTGATGAAGTCATGCACGCCTCTTTCGGTATTCGCGTCTGCAAGCAAATCATGAAAGAAGAAAACGTCACTTTGGACCCGAAAAAAGTCCAACAGATGTTTGAAGAAGCCGACGCCGCTGAAGAAACATATGCAGGCTACATTCTGCGTGACCCGATTTTAGGTTACTCAAAAGAAGTGCACCACGGCCAGTTCCGCTACACAGCAAACCGCCGTGCAAAACAGCTAGGCTTTGAAGAACCCTTCCCAGGTGCCGAAGCCACCCTACCCTGGCTTGATGAACAAGCTAACATGCGGAAAGAAAAGAACTTTTTTGAGACAAAAGTAACAGAATACCAAACAGGCGGCGGCCTGAAATGGGATTGATAATTTAATAAAAAAGCCGACTTTTATGTCGGCTTTTTTGTTTAAGGATTCTCTCTATGACGAGTTTAGTAGTAACTAAATATACTGAAATACTAGAACGAGAAAGATTTTCTCTTAGTCAAGAAGTAACACACGATAACTTCAAATCGCTAGTATGTTTAATACGACTTCAAAAAAATGAAGAAAAGCTAGCTAGTTGCCAAATCCAGAAAAAGAAAAACACATGTAATCATCATTTTATGAATGGATATCTAGTCGAAACAAAAAACGGCATAGAAGCAATGATTGGAGGAAATTGTGGTGATCACTATTTTAAACTTAATGAAACATTTACGATTCAACGAAACAGATTAAGAGATGAACTAGAACTTGATAACTTGATATCCAGTCTTACTAAACAATTAATTACGATTGATAAGACAAGAGTTGATGAATTAGAGCAACAATCACAAATCATCAGCAACAAAATTCGTGAGCTCAGAAAATCTTATCCAGATTTGGTGAAAAAATCACTAGAGAATATGGCTAAGAGTAAAAATACTACGGTATCAATTAAAGTTGACTATGATGAAACTGAAAGTAATGGTAAAAAAATACATAACTGGACAAATGAAAACATAGGCAATATCAAAGGTACATATATCTGGAATTATCAAGATAATATTGGACATATGATTAGCTTAATCAATGAACTCAAAGCAACATTACCGGTGATTAAGGTTGATAAAGGACAAGACTTAAAGCAACTAAGAAAATGGTCGGATATATTGTCAAATATTACTGAAATTGATCAATCAATCGAAAAAGCTAATTCTGAATATTCCAACTTTATGGAACCAGTAAATATTTTAATGACAACATTATTGATTAGAAATAGGGAAAAAAGATTGAATATAATTGAGCTTCACAATCACTTAGCAAATAAAAATACTCTTAATGCTGAGATAATTTTGTCTAATTTTGATAAAAATATTAGAAAAGAATTTAAAAACAAAAATTTTAAAATTGCAGCGTAATTTTAGCCCGTAGGTTGGGTTGAAGAATAAAACCCAACAAACACGCCTCAAATATCTAAACAACTCTCATATCATCAAAATGTTGGGTTTCGTTATCACTCTACCCAACCTACAATAATGGTTACTTTTTGTTTCACATGGATGGTGAACAATGCAATATCGACGCACCTTTGTGCCCGGCGGCACCTTTTTCTTTACGGTCACTTTATTGGAGCGCCATAAAACGTTATTAACGGATAATATCGTTCTGTTAAAACAATCTTTCCAATACGTCAAACAAGATCATCCATTTAACATCGATGCCATTGTTATCTTGCCCGATCATTTACATACCATTTGGACTTTGCCTGAAACTGATGCTGATTTTGCAATGCGTTGGCGATTGATTAAATCGACATTTTCGAGAGGCTTGCCCAAGGATGAACATATCAACAAAACCTGGCACTCGAAAAATGAACGCGGTATCTGGCAACGTCGATATTGGGAACACTTAATTCGCGATGAAAAAGATTATAGAAATCATATTAACTATATTCATTACAATCCGGTTAAACATGGTTATGTCGATAAAGCCATCGATTGGCCTTATTCCAGCATTCATAGATTTGTCCGTGATGGAATAATTGATAAAAACTGGGGATATAAAGAGAATGTTGATTTGAAAGCTTTTGGTGAGAGGAATTGAGTTTTATACCATCCTAGTCATATGTTGGGTTTCGTTATCACTCTACCCAACCTACAAACAAACATTGATATTTTTCGTAGGTTGGGTTGAAGCATGAAACCCAACAAATGCCCCCCTCAAATAAAAACAAATCACTTAAATCATAAATTGTTGGGTTTCGCTATCGCTCTACCCAACCTATGGAACTCATTGCCTGATTTCTACAGGCACGCCTTTGTATGCTGGTGTCAGAGAATTTTTTTCGTGATAGGACAATGGAACCAGAGGATTGAGTTCAGGATAGTATCCAGCGACGGTACCATCTGGTAAATCGTAGGCCGTAACTTTCAGCCCATCGACCTGACGTAGGTTGCCATCTTCTACCTGACTATGAAGGCTAACTATTTGTCCTTCCTGCAAGCCGAGTCGTGCCATTTCTTCGCGATTGATCAAGACGATTTCACGACTGCCTTCCAAACCACGTAGCCGGTCTGAAAAGCCGTAAATGGTAGTGTTGAATTGATCGTTGGAACGTAATGTAATTAGGGTAAAGCCATTTTTACCACTAGGATGCTGACCGAGTGAGGAAAGTGTTGTTGGTGGGGTGAATTGTGCTTTTCCACTTTCCGTTTTCCATTTTCTTTCACGGGCTGGGTTGCCACGATAGAAGCCGCCGGGCTGCATCATTCTGTTGTTGAAGTCACTGAAATCATCAGGGAATGTTTCGGCAATGAGATCACGAATCAAATCGTAGTTGGCAACCCAGTCATCCCAGCGGAGTTTAGGGTTGGAAGGTAATGTTGCCTTCGCTATACCTGCCACAATTGCTGTCTCGGAACGGACTTGATCGCTGGGTGGCTCTGCCGCGCCAATTGAGGCGTAAATATGACTGAACGTGTCTTCCATAGATACAGCCTGTGGCCCGCTTTGCTGCTGGTCAATATCGGTTCGACCCAGACAAGGCAGAATATAACTGACTTTACCCGGTATAAGATGTGATCGATTAGGTTTGGTGGCGATATGTACCGTCAGATCCAGTTTTGACCAGCCCTTTTCCAAACGCTCACGATCAGGCAAAGCTCGTAACAGATTCCCCCCCAATGAGACCATAGCCTTGATGGTGCCATCCAACACGCCTTCACTGGCTTCAACAATATTCTTTCCATTTTCCGTCGGCGCGTCTATGCCAAATAACTGATGTAATTTGTCAGCCGGCATATGTGCTGACTTCTCTCCTATACCGACAGTGCGTTGCCCTTGTACATTGGAATGTCCACGCACAGGGGAGATTCCGGCACCGAGACGACCTATATTGCCCCGCATCAGTAACAGATTGCAGAACATACCCAGATTGAGCCAGCCATCAACATGCTGCGTCAGCCCCATACCATAGATACCGATAACATTTTTTGCCTGACAATATATCTCGGCTGCTTCTTCAATCATGGTTCGGGTTAGGCCAGATTGTGCTTCGATATCTGACCAATCAAAGGCGTTAATCTTTTCAACTGTTTCCTTAAAACCTGTTGTCTCTGCAGCAATAAAATCCTGATCCAGTATAGTGCCTGGAGCCGCCTCTTCACGTGCCAGAACATATTTCATCATGCCTGCTATGACGGCAATATCACCGCCAGGTTTCACTTGATAATATTTGTTGGAGATCTCGGTGGGGTTATTGGTGAGCATCTGCATGATGTTCTGTGGCTCAACGAACTCAATCAGCCCACGTTCACGCACAGGGTTGAAGGTCACAATTTTGCAGCCTCGCTCAACGGCATCTTTCAGCGTGTGCATAAAGCGTGGCGAGTTGGTGCCGGTATTCTGTCCGAAAAAGAAAATAGCATCACAATGTTCGAAGTCTTCCAGTGTACAAGTGCCAACGGGGGTGCCGACAAAGGTCTTCAAATTCACACTGGTCGTTTCGTGGCACATATTGGATGACTGTGGCAGATTCTGATGCCCCATTGCTCTTGCAAAAAGGGCATAGAGATAGGACGCTTCCAGTCCAGCATGACCACTAGCATAAAAAACGGATTGCTTCGGGTTCATGGCAGCAAGCTTTTCACCAATATCCTGTATTGCTTCATCCCAACTGACCGGCACATAGCGATCGCGCTTCGCATCATAGCGAAGCGGTTCAGATAACCTGCCCGCTTTTTCCAGATCATGGTCATGCCAGGTTTTTAATTCAGTAACGCTATATTGCTCAAAGAAGTTAGCGTCGGCCTTTTTCTCATCCAACTCCCATAAGGTTGCTTTGGCGCCATTTTCACAAAACTCGAATGTGGATGGATTAGCAGGTTTAGCCCAGGCACATGAACTGCACATCACCCCACCGGGCTTGTTAAGCCTTGAAAGAATTTTCGCTGCTACGGTAGAACCATGAACCTCGCCGAAGATTCGAGATACACCGCGAAGCGATCCCCATCCACCTGCTGGCCCTTTGTTATAGCTTGTATTGGGGTCCTGTTCTGTAGCGGAATGATCGTTTTTAGTGCTCGAGTTTGTCATGCTTTCTCCTAAGCTGTTTCGCCATCAGAATAATATTGAGCAAGCAGGAAACCGATTTCGAGTGCAGAAAGCCTAATCATCAGACTCCAGAAAATCGTGCTTCCATCATCGGATAATTAGTTTGGTTCTTTTGTAATTTAATAGTTCCAATGGATGTAAAGGCATCTAGCTCAGGCTGTTGATCAAAGTTTATTTAAAGTTAAAGCCTTTTTTCTCAAGAAACGCTTTCATGTGGGGACGCATTGGTTTACTCATCATCGTGGCTATCTGGTGCGTCCAGGTCTCATCACGGGCACCGCTGGAACGATTTTGATAGTAGGCTTTGCACATCTCGTTGTAGTGTTCCAGTTCTGACTTATCTTGCTGGTATGATTCTTCTTTTAAAATCACATCGACAGGTAGCCTTGGCTTTTGCTCAGGCGATGCTGCCGGATAACCAAGACACATACCAAACACAGGATATACTTGCTCTGGAAGCTTAAGGAGCTCAGACACTTTTTCCGGATTATTACGGATACCACCGATAAAGACACCACCAAGACCCAGCGATTCTGCCGCAATCATCGCATTCTGTGCCGCCAGACTGACATCCACGGTGGCGATAATGAATTGTTCAGTATATCCAGACACCATTTCCTGACTTTCATAATCACAAGCCGCCTGACTACGTTTGAGATCGGCACAAAAAACCAAAAATACCGGACTGGTTTCCACCCACGTTTGCGAACCGGCCAGCTCTGCAATCTGTTGACGTGTTTGTGGATTTCTCACTCTTATAACAGTGTATGCCTGAACAAAGTTAGATGTGGCTGACCAGCCTGCTGCATCAATAATCTCTCGCACGACATCATCACTTACCGGTTCCGACGTGAATTCTCGAATTGAACGATGATTTTTCAGCAGTTTGATAGTTTCATTCATATAACTTGTATCCATTGAGATTAAAGGCGTTGCAACTGCAGATACTCCTTTGATAAAGAGTTTCCAACTCGTTGCATTTAAGTGACATTTATTAAATAAGATAATTGCTCAAGTCATCATAACTATGGGTTTCGCTATCGATCTACCGAAGCTAAGGAATGTGTTATTCATCTTTTAGAATTAGATAGCATCTAACTTATCTAGATGTTTCTTATGCGATAATAACTTTTCTATTTTTCTAGCCAACAAACCATAAATTAACTCAATTCATGACCGCTGATTACCGTCACCTTACCCATATCAAAAGTTTAGATGAGCTTGGTCTTTACGAGTTGATTCCTAATATCGTCTGGATTTTTGATCTTGATAGACATGGTTGGTGGTGGGGTAATGATGCCGCGGTGACGTTTTGGGGACTCAACTCAGTTGATGAACTGATAAATAAAGATCTATCGGGTGATACCCAAGGTGCAAAAGATAGAATGCATCAAACGTTTGAATTAGCCGCTAAGAATGGTCTTAGCATTGACCCATGGACTACCTACCCTAACGGCAAAGCTAAAACACTGTATATGTTACATCGTGCGGTTTTAATTGGTCCGGAGCGTCACCGCGCCATCATTGCTTATATCAACGAACAAGTCGAACTCGGGGAAACGCCTGAAAATTTACTGCTGGTTGAGGCCATGCGCTATACCACTGTATTAGTCAGTACCTTTACCTTCTCCGGTGATATCGTCATCGAAAACCCAGCTGCCACGGAAGCCTATAAACACATCATTCCACAACAACTTGATAGTGATAAAAATGCCTTCACTGCTCGCTTTGATAAGCTCGAAGAAGGGATTGAGCGTTTAAATGATGCCACTGAAAAACGGGTTGGACGTTGGACGCATATGATGAAAACCAGTGCGGGTCTTCGCCAACACACGCTGGATATTCGCATAACACGCCATCCATTAACGGCAGAATTTTTAATGTTGGTTACTGAATATGATGTAACTGAACTTCATCAAGCGTTAGAAGCAGCACACGATGCTCAAATCGAATTAGAGAAGCAGGCGCATTTTGATGCTATCACCGGTCTGCCCTCTCTGCATTATTTACAGCAACATGCCGATAATTATTTAGCTAAAGCTAAGCGACAAAATCAACAAATCGCTGTAATGTTTTTAGACCTGGATGGCTTTAAATCGGTCAATGACACCTGGGGTCACGATGCGGGCGATCAAGTGTTGCAGCAAGTGGCTGGACGGTTTACTGGTAGCCTGCGTCAAGCGGATCAGTTGGCACGTATCGGTGGCGATGAGTTCGTGATGATGATTGATGATCTATCAGATAGAGATGACGTGGAAATCATTGCCAAAAAGCTTATCGATGAACTGAAAACCCCAATCGAATTCACTTATTCAGAAATAGAAATAAGGCAAGTCAGCATTGGTGTCAGTATCGGTATCGCCTTTTTTCCTGAACATGGCACTACCCTTGATGAACTGGTCAAAGTCGCTGATAGAGCAATGTATGATGTTAAACGTCAGGGTAAGAACAATTATTCTCTGGCAGTGCGTGGTTGAACTAATTTTATCCTGAGTCAATGTATTTAATCTCATGATGACCGCAAGACAAGACGATGTCAGTTTATTTCCTCTTGCGTTTCTTTGCTGACTGAATGGCTGAGTATATCTGGTAAAGCAGATAAGGCAGCAAAGCCAGTATCAGTGCTTCTATACCACTTAGCTTTTCACCGGCCAGAATAAGTACAATAATGAGCAATAATCCTACAGCCACAAGCTTGAGAAACTTCATTGATTCTTTCGCTAAAACCTTCTGCATTTTGCTTCCTTTTTTCAACAGAAATACTATTCCTGAAAAGCCAGTTAACAGTAAAAAATTATGTCCATTTATGGCTTTTCACGCTTAAATAGTCAAGCAAGTAACTGATGAAAACTCAGCGTCGGTTATCAAAGAGACAAAAAACAGAAAACAAGGCAATCACTATGTCGGCACTAAAATATCTATCAGGCTACCCTGCCCCTGTTCTCGATCAAGTCAGCGCCGCTATTTCAGCAAAAACACTCGGCCCGTTTCTGTTAAAAAAATATCCAAACACCCATGACGTCAAAACAAATAAAGCTTTGTATACATATGTAATGGAAGTAAAAAATCAGAATCTGCGTCAATCCAACCCACTCAGCAAAGTAATTTATGATGACAAGCTAGATGTGCTGCATAACGCTCTGGGTTTACACAGTTATGTCTCACGCGTTCAGGGCGGTAAATTAAAAGCCAAAAATGAAATGCGTATTGGCTCCGTCTTTAAAACTGCACCGATAGAATTTTTAAATATGATTGTGGTACACGAATTGGCACATTTAAAAGAAAAGGACCATAACAAGGCCTTTTATAAACTCTGCACGCACATGGAGCCCAACTATTATCAACTGGAGTTTGATGTTCGGCTCTACCTTACCCATTTAGAGATATTTGGCGATCTATATTAGTGTTTTATAATGCGCTAATATAGTGATTTTAGTGTGGGTAATACACAAGTATTCAGGCAAATAAAACATGGTCTGAATTACATGATTCCTTTGGCTTATTCGCTTATTTATATCAACGTTCAAACGCTCACTAGGCAATGTAAAAATGTTAATTGACAACCTTATTATATATATGGTTATTTAACCTTATATATAACATGTGATTTTAATCAAAAAATAATATTTTTCTGCATAACTGATTGGGATATAGAAACAGTGCCAACGAATGACCAAACCAAACAGAATAGACATTATTTTGTTGTTTTAAAGCATGATTTATTAAAAACCGGCCCAACCTATCTCATATCAAACAATGACAAATTTCTACATTTATTATTGAAAGCACCGAGGTCATTAACTAACAACCAGAATAGGTATTAGTCAATGACACCAACGATATCAAGAACCTCGTCAGAGGCAAAATTGAGTGTTCTCTACCTGGGCAAAGATAAATACTCAGAGAATAAAATTAGCACTCTACTTGGCTCTCACATAAGTAATTATCTAACTGCTGATAATTGCGATAATGCATTAGCCTTATTTAAACAATATGCCATTGACACCATCGTTGCTGACACCTTTTTTCTTAAGGACATGTCAAGCTGCACTATTCATAAACTTCGTCATCTAAATGACAGCATCAATGTCATTTTAATTAATGAAAATTATGAAGTGATATCTTCACCATTTGATTTGCCTTGCCTAGCAAAGACACAGTGCCCACTGAAGCCTATGAGTTTGGATAAGTTGGTCAACTTAATCTCAGATAGCCATACTGAACCCGATGAAAACAATATTATTAACATCACTTCATCTGCTTTTTTTCATAGCTCAGTGGCAATGACTATCAGTAGTCATGATAATAAAATCATCGCTGTTAATCATGCCTTTACACAGATCACTGGCTTCCAGGAACATGAAATTTTGGGTAAAAACCCTCGAATACTGAGTTCTGGTAAACACGATAAACAGTTTTATGGAGAAATGTGGACGGCCCTTTCTCGAGAAAAGAAATGGAGCGGTGAAATTTGGAATAAACGCAAAAATGGTGAATTATTTCTCGAATGGATAACGATTAATGCCATCACTAACAGTACTGGTGAAATCACACATTATTGCTCAATATTTGCTGATATCACCGAACGTAGGGCTGCAGAAGAAGCCATCTGCAGGCTGACATATAACGATCCTCTAACAGAGTTACCTAATCGACGTGCCTTTATGGAACGTCTGGAAGACTCGCTTGTTATTTCCAGAAAAAATAATCAACTATGCGCCATTTTGTTTCTTGATCTTGATAACTTTAAAGATATCAATGACACCTTGGGCCATGATATCGGAGATGCCGTTATCAAAGAAACGGCATCACGTTTGAAAACGTGTATCCGTGAAGATGATCTGATAGCCAGATTAGGCGGTGATGAATTTACCGTATGTCTGACCAATATGCACTCAGCAGAGGATGCAAGTACAGTTGCTCAGAAATTGCTGGATGCCATGTCATCCCCATTTATTTTAGGTGAAGAAAGACTTTATTTTTCATTTAGTATTGGTATTGCTTTATTCCCTGAGCATGGTGAAACAACTCAAGAACTACTCAAGCATGCAGATCAGGCGATGTATCATGCAAAATTCTCTGGTCGTAACAAATTTTCTTTTTTTGATGTTTCCATGGCGCAGCATGCTCTTAACAAAACGGAGATCGTAAAACATCTACGAAACTCGATGGGTTCAGACCAGTTTTCAATACATTATCAGCCTATAGTTAACCTTGAAACTGGCATGATTGATAAAGCGGAGTCTCTACTGAGATGGACACATCCAGAACTCGGCTACATTAGCCCAGCTGAATTTATCCCAATCGCCGAAGATATTGGGTTGATATGTGAATTAGGCGATTGGGTATTTCGCCAGAGTGCGTCTCAAGTCAAATCCTGGCAGGAAAAATACAAGGAAAATTTTCAGCTCAGCATTAATATATCGCCTAAACAATTTCAAAATGAAGCCTGCGATTTAGAGGAATGGACTGATTTTTTATCACAAAAAGCCCTTAGCAATAAGGCAGTTTCCCTCGAAATTACTGAAGGGGTGATGATGAATGAAGGCCCGATGACTGAACAACGATTAGGCATGTTGAAGCATGCGGGCATTGAAATTTCGCTTGATGATTTTGGTACTGGATATTCTTCATTGGCTTATTTAAAAAAGCTGAATGTTGATTATCTAAAAATTGATCGGACGTTTATTCAGAATATTCATATCAACCCCGATGATCAGGCGATGTGTGAAGCCATTGTCGTCATGGCGCACAAGCTTAATATTAAAGTCATTGCCGAAGGTGTTGAGAACGAAGCACAGTTAAACTTTCTAATATCCGTTGGCTGTGATTATGCTCAAGGCTACTGGTTTTCCAGACCAGTCCCGAGTGATGACTTCGAATTATTATTGTCGAAAAATGGAGAGCAACTTCACTGACGATAGCTATATAGCTCAGGTTGAATAGCAGCTGCTTTTATTAATTTGTACGAGCTTCAACGGTAAGTGCTAATTTAAATACCGCAAGACCTGACAAACTTAAAAATAAGCCCACCCAGACAGGTGCTACCCAGCCCATTTGCTGACTAATCACAAAACCACCTAAAAAGGCGCCGAGGGCGTTCGCTGCATTAAATGCCGAATGGTTAAGAGAGGCTGCCAGGGCTTGTGCCTCCCCTGCTACATCAATTAAGCGAATCTGCAACACACCCGCTAAACCTGTCACAGTAAAACCAATCAAAAACAAGGCCGCAACCGCTGAATAAAGTTGCGTCATACTGAATGCGGCTATCACAAAAGCAATAGCAGAACTGACCAGCACAGCAACGATGGTTTTGTTCAAATGTTTATCTGCTAGCCAGCCAGCAACCAGCCCACCAATCACCATACCAGTACCGAATACAGCTAAGGCCATGGGAACCACTTTAATGCTGGCACCAGTATATTCCGTCAAAATTGGTGAAGCGTAACTGTAAACAGAAAACATGCCGCCAAAACCAATTGCACCTATGGCCAAGGTCAGCCACATATTGATGTTTTTAAAGCCCGCCAGTTCAGATCGGTAACTAGCTGAAGCATGAGGAGCAATGCGTGGTACAAAAAAGCTAATCGCAAAAATGGTCGCCAATGCAATCATCGCTGAAAACTCAAAGCCCGTTCTCCAGCCAAAAGATTGGCCTAACCAGGTAGCAAAAGGCACGCCTATGACATTGGCAATGGTGAGTCCCATCATCACTTGAGCAATGGCTGTAGCCCGACGATGTTGTCCGGCCAGATCAGCGGCGACCAGTGAAGCAATACCAAAATAAGCACCATGAGGTAGCCCAGCGATAAACCGACTAAGCAACATGGTTGTTGAGCTGTCTGCAAACGCGGTCATCGCATTAGCCAAGCCATAAAACAACATCAACCCCAATAATAAGGTTTTACGTGGCAACTTAGCCCCGAGAATAGCCAGTGCTGGTGCACCGACCGTCACACCTAAGGCATAAGCAGTAATGAAATGCCCCGCCGAAGGAATCGATACCTTCAGATCAGCAGCGATTTCCTGAATCAACCCCATTGCCACAAATTCAGTGGTGCCAATGCAGAAACCACCGATAGCCAGGGCAAAAATAACCCAGGGTAATGAATAAAAATGTGATGCTGTGTCTTGCGAAGTCATGTGATCAAATGGCTTATTGGGAAGGCGCGCAATGTAACACGGACAGGGTTAAACCAACATTAAGATTTACCTCATTGTCCTATCATCATGATGATAATGAGTAAATTATTCGCTGCCTTTGCGAGGTAGCCATGATGCTGGTAGCCGCTAGACTACCAGCATAAGAAGACGTGTAATCCGCTTACCGTATTAAAATTGATAACTCATATTGGCGTAATACGTTCTACCTGGTTCAGGGAAACCGTCATCATAGGTGTAATATTTATCAAAAATATTTTCTACACCCAGTCTTGTTGTCAATCCAGACGACATCTTATAGGTAGCCCTTAGACCTGAGACAGTGAAGCCAGCAGATTGCAACGACGCATCGGATGCGTTGTAGCGTTCACTTTCGTATTGTGTGGTGACACCTACACTGAGTGGTTGCGAGATTTTCCAATTGGCGTATAGAAACAGTTTATGACGAGGTGTATCCAGTAATCGTGCAGCAGAACTTCTGTTATTACGATCTAAATAACTATAACTGCCGCCTAATTCCCAGTTTGAAAACCAAAAATCGGCGGCTATTTCGAGGCCATTTGCATCAACTTCACCTATATTACGATTCTGTGTAGCGTCGGAATCTAGATCCGGATGTGCAGCCAACTCTGCTGCTGTAAGTGCTTCAGACTGAATTAGATCTTTGATATGGCTATAGAAAACACTGGATTGAATACGTCCAAAATCATCAAGTTTGTGATTCCAACCCAACTCCATGGTCGTCGCACGCTCGGGTTTTAAATCCGGGTTGGGCAAGCGTGAGCCAAAGCTGCCACTATAGCGATCTTTAATCGTGGCAAAACGGGATTTCTGCGACAGGGTCACCCGGGCATCATTGTTATCATCCAGTTTGGCGAATAAACCAATCTGTGGATTAAACGCATGATTTTTATCATGATCAAAATATTCAAGCCCGCTCAAACCACTATCGTATTTGTAGGCTTCAATAATTTTTCGTGTGTCATAACTGCCACCAACCACCAGATTCAAATTGTCAGTCAGCATAATGGTATCTTCGATGCCATAAGATGTGGTTCTGTCCTGAAACTTACCTTCAGGTTCACCTTTATCATGTTCTTTGTGTTCATCTAGCTTGTAATGAGCGGCAACTTTTAACTGATGACGGCCAATTGTTTTTCCATATTCGATACTGCCACCGTAAGTGGTATCGTCATAGATACTGTTAAAGGTATAACCTTTGGTTTGTGTTCTGTAGGTATCGTCATCATAGCTTGATAACAGGTTTTTAAAGGTGTCGCGATACACGCGGGTTTTGATATAACTTGATTCAGATAAGGCGGTATTACTCAGAAAATAGATGCTGTCTTTATCCCAGTACGGCCATTGCCAATAACGTGGCTTTGAATTTATCGTTGATGGTGGCGTACCTTTTTCGCCATCCTGATTAATATAACCAATGGCATATTCATCCGTCTCATTTGGCGTGAGCCCCAGCTTGATGTTAACTTTGGTATCTTTTCGGTAGGAGTTGTCACGTACACCGGAACCCTGCCCTGAATTATTTTCAACACCATCAAAATCGTCGGACAGTGAAAAACCATCTTGCTGCAAGTAACTGGCACTTAACTGTCCGTACCATATCCCTTGATTACTACCAATATTAATCCAAGTTCGTTTACCTTCACTATTGGTATGGTCACCCGTGTTATAGCCAGCACCTATCTCCCCTTCAATTTCTTTAACAGGGCGACGACTGACAAGGTTAATCGCACCACCTAAGGTATTGGCACCGAGCAACGGCGAACTAAAACTTTTTGACACACTGACTTCTGACAAATCAAACGTCGTAAATCGGGCTAAGTCGACATACCCATCATAAGGAACATACACAGGTATGCCATCCACTAAAACAGGTACTTGTCTGAGGTTAAAACCTCTTACATTCATCATCGCTTCATTTCTTGCGCCATTACGTGATACCGTTACTCCTGGCAAGCGATCTAGTGCTTCATCCACTGTTTCCCGATTTTCTTCACGCATTTCTTTATCATCGACTACGACGTCAGCCATTCCTGGTAACGCTGTCTCTGATACAACTTCAATTTTTCCTAATTCAAAGCTCTCAGCCAAAGCTGGAGTGACAGCCATCAATGTCAACAAACTGCATGCTGACAGAGGTAATAACTTGTTCATTATCCTCTCCGATATATACATTAAAACACATCGATAAGCGTAAAAATCTGTCGGGTAAATAAATAATGAGTGCAGAACACGGTGAGGCTTATCGATTTGCAACAAATAATATCAGATATATTTTTGTAAACATATCGAAATAATAAGTAAATTTAATTCAATGAATGCTAACTAGAAAGAAAAGTTGAGAGTGTTTTCAGTTGCTCTGCTGTCGCAACATCGGCGATTTTTTGAGCTTCACGATATTGGTTTAGGACTTTTTCACCCATTGCTGTCACTATTGCTCCCCCTTTTTGACTTCCACCTTTTGAAGTAATCACAAGAGGCTGTTTGAAACTCTGATTCATGGTTTGAATAAGATCCCAGGCGCGTTTATAGGACATCCCCATACTTCGGCCAGCAGCGGAAATGGAGCCATGTTCTTTAATCGCATCCAGCAAATCAGCCTTGCCCGGCCCGAAAGCTATTTGATCATGATGATGAAGACGAATTTTGATAGATGTATTAGGCATATTTTCCACTATTTATTGATGCAATCTAAAAAGCTATTTTATCCATAAATGAAACGTTGTTGACTTTTAAAAAGGTAACTCGCCTTGTCTCGACGGCTCAGATTGTTGAGTATTTTTTTTATTTACACGCTTCCTGCTGGCATGCTTTGTCACAATCGCAGTGGCCTCTAGTTTGTGCTGGGGGTTCTTTCGTAATGAGTAGAGTTTAGTGGCGGCTGATTTTCGAGCAGACTTTTCATCAACAATGGGGGCAGGATACCCGTTCATCAATGAAGGACGCGTCCATGGTTGATGAATAAACGGTGCTGGCATATCAGCTAATTCAGGTATCCATTGTCGGATAAAGTCGCCTTGGGGGTCTTGCTCCATCCCCTGCTTGATAGGATTGTAGATTCGAATACTATTAATGCCTGTGGTCCCAGACTGCATCTGTACCTGTGGGTAATGTATACCTGGTTCGTAATCCGTGAATAACCTGGCCAGATATAATGCTGGTTGCCGCCAATCCAACCAGAGATGATAACTAGCAAAACTCATCAACATGGCTCGCATACGAAAGTTTATCCAGCCTGTAGCAATTAATGCTCGCATACAGGCATCAATCATAGGAAACCCGGTCAATCCACTTCGCCAGGCATCAAAATATGTCTGATTGATATCGGACATTCGCAAGCTATCGTATATCGTGTGCATATTCTCAAACTCAATACGCGGTTCATCCTCCAGTTTTTGCATGAAATGACAATGCCAGCGAAGACGGGCTGAGAATGAACGCATTGCTTGTCGCCATTGTGATCTCGCTTGTGTATCGCTTTGTTTGATACTGGTAATACGTTGCTCAGTGGCCTGGTAGACTTCACGAATCGATAAAGTGCCAAATGCAAGATAAGGTGAAAGCCGAGAACAACTATCAACAGCCGTAACGGGTGAGGACATTTCCTTAGTGTATCCCTGTCCTCGTTCGTACAAAAACGTATCTAACAGGCGAAGTCCTCCCTCCCGTCCCCCTACTTGCCTTTGGACACAAGCATCGTCAACTAAGCCGAGTTTGTCGGCCTTTGGCAGATAATCATTTTTTTCGCTTGGGCCGGTCAGATTTTCAGGACAGACATAACAAGCTTGGCTCATATGTTGATACCAGCGCTTGGCCCACCCATCTCTGTCTTTAAGCCGTCTGAAAACACCATGCTGACGAGGTTGATGCCAGTTGATCTGATGTTTATCAGCCCAGTTCTGAACGGCAATATCCCGCTGATACGTCCATCCATTCCAGGTCTCCTGATGCGACCATAATGATGTGACGTTATATTTTTGCCTCAATGATTCCATAATGCTGACAACATCACCGACTTTAACGATTAATGGGCACCCCAGCACGCTGAGCGCTTCATTTAACTGGTATAGACACTCTTTAAGAAACGCGAACTGTCTGTAACTCATGTCTGGCTGTGACCAGAGGGCGGGCTCGAAAATATATACAGGTAGAATCGGCCCCTGCGCTGCTGCAAGTGTCAGGGGTGCATGATCATGTATTCGTAAGTCACGCTTAAACCAAACCAGATTCATTAAATGATGACTTCTTCAGAAAAATTACGGTGTTGAATACTTTCACTAAATATGTGAAAAATAAGTTAAGTAGTTAAATTGAGTTAGCCATTTTTGTGACATAGAAAAACGTTAATCACCGACTTGCACCAGCAACAAATTCGCTTAAGCTCAACACGTTCTCCTTCACACACGTCTAAAAGGTAAGATATGGAAAACAAAATACTCTCTCCCGGAGCGAAGGCACTTGAAGTTAACCTTGATAACGTCCGTTACGGTTCTTTTGCTGAAATTGGCGCTGGTCAGGAGGTAGTGCGTTGGTTCTTTAGAGTGGGTGGTGCCGCCGGTACTATCGCAAAAAGTATTTCCGCTTATGATATGAAAGTGAGTGATGATATCTATGGCGAAGCACCAAGATATGTCTGTCGTGAGCGTCTCGAAGATATGCTGGAGTTGGAATATAACCTCAATATAGAGCGCTTAAGTGAACAACGCGGCGACACTACTGCTTTTTTTGCCTTTGCTGATACGGTCTCTGCTCGCAACTATCACGGAACAAATGAGTGTCATGGCTGGTTGGGTATTCGTTTTCAAACTGAACCTCACAGTGCGCCAAGTGAAATCATTATTCATGTACGTATGCTGGATAATGAAAACTCTTTACAACAAGAAGCGCTCGGTATTATTGGTGTCAACCTTGTTTATGGTGCATTCCATTATTATCAAAGCCCCGATCTCTTAGTGAAATCGCTACTTGATAACCTCACAACTGATCGTATAGAGGTAGATATGGTAGACATGCATGGCGATGCATTTTTACATGTTGATAACCGTGTGATTAGTCTACGCTTGGTGCAGCTTGGCTTGAGCGATGTGGCCATGTTCTCTGCTGATGGCAAGGTTCTGCAGCCATCTGAACATCTGCGAAAGAAAAATGTGCTGGTCGAACGTGGACGTTTTCGCCCAGTGACCCACGTTAACATTGATATGCTCAATTCAGCACGTAAACAGTTTGATGCTGATAATGCAGCGTCACCAGCAGATACGATCTCAATTATGGAGATCACTATGCACAACCTCCGTAGTGAAAGTGACAGTATTGATCTGGAGGACTTCATCAGCCGTGCTGACGTGTTAGAGGCTGCAGGACATACCGTTATGATTTCTGATTATCCAGAATATTATCGTCTTGTCTCCTACCTCTCCCGCTATACCGATCGTCATATTGGTTTAACGATGGGCGCCCATAGCTTGGTTGAATTGTTTAAAGATGACTATTACAGCAGCTTGCAAGGTGGGATTCTGGAAGCCTTTGGTCGCTTACTCAAGCACAACGTTAAGCTATACATTTATCCATACAAAGATACTCAAACCGGTACTTTATATAAAGTAGATAACCTTAGAATTGATCCTAAACAAGCCAACCTCTATGAATATTTGAAACAAGGTGAACACGTTCAGCAGCTCAGAGAGTTTAATGAAGCCTATTTACCGATATTTTCACCGGATGTATTGAAAATGATTACCGAGAATCAACACGGTTGGGAATCTCTGGTGCCTGAGGTAGTGGCTGAAAAAATAAAAAAACAACGTCTGTTCGGTTATAAAAATTGATACACGTAGGATCATCCACTGCTCTTCGACCTACTTTACTCGTCAGATTGCAACTTACTGACTTGTTTTCAGACTCATTGATAAGGTCAGTGCTGATTTTTCTGTTCGCAAAAATCTATTTCTATCAGCCAGCCGATTTAAGTCAGCCATAATCCATCACTATCGAGTGATGATAGATAAGGCATTTACTGAAAACAGGATATCGCCATGCAGATAAAAATTTCGATACCTCATGCTGATAACACACAAAACAGTGAGGTCGTTGAGGATCGCAGGGATTTGATATTAACCCACCAGGAAGCATTGGCAGGAAGTCCTGACGATATGGCTGCGTGTGGTGAGGAAGATATCGGAGCCGGCCTCGAGTTCTTAGTAACACGACATGAGCATCACTAAGCTGATGGCTAATACAGCAGAAACTATCGATTAGCTTATATGTCACCTCCTATAACTTTATTTCAGTTTTTAATGGAGGTAAATCATGGCTCAAGGCAGTAAAGAAAAATATACCGACAAACAAAAACGTAAAGCAGAACATATTGAAGAAAGCTATAAAGAACAAGGTGTTTCAGAAGAAGAAGCTGAAAAAATTGCCTGGGCTACAGTGAATAAAGAGTCCGGCGGCGGCAATAAATCAGGCTCAGGTCGCGGTAAAAAAGACAATCACAGTGCTAGTCGAAATGGTGGTAAGCAAAGTCACTAACAATCAAACCAGTCAGTGACTTTTACTCACAAGATATCACAGCTATTTCAGTGTATTTACTAAGGTGGTCATCATTAATCAGATATCACTGCGAATCTGTTTTTGCTGTGAAGGTAGATTTCAGAATAATGACAGCACCTTTACCAAAGCCATAACTGGTCATCAATAAACTGGCATATAAATAGACATTAAATAAGCCTGCTCCAGTTACCTCTGGATTAAATGCATCATGTAAAGGATCTAAAACAGGGAAAAGTGCATACATCAAGAATAAGCTTGAGTTAGTAAAAGCCCCTATGACCATTGCCCAACGGACATGCCAAGGTAAAGCGACTTTGACAGCATAATATCCTAATATCAACGCCGTCATAATCAGAAAGTCCAAGTGCGCCTGTAACACACGTTTAGGCGACCCTGGTATAAGCGCTTGAAGAAATTCAAGCTGGTTGTATAAGCCCACCAAACACCAAGCCAAGATTAATGCCATAAGAATCCATAAACAGGCACCTCTAAGCATCACAATATTAACGTTATTATCTGTTCTATTCTGCATATTTCTCTCCTCAAATTTCTCATTTTTTTCTGTGTTATTATCCACTTATAAAAACCGACGTCTTGACTCAAAAGGCGCAATAACATGACCGATAAAGCGATGGTCAATATGAGAGAGAGAAACATGAACACTAGCCTTTCCCAATTGCATGGGCAGCGCTTATGTACTGATGAACAGCCACATTCACACAGGTTGGATTGGTTAAAAGAAGTGATTGGTCGTGAGTACGCGAATGTCGATGTTAATCCGTTTAATGATGAACCGGTATTTAACGAAATGGCGATATATCCATGGCAAAATGGTGTGCGTTTTTCGCCAATTAAATCTCATTCACTCCAAATAGAGCGTTTATCAAGAGAACCGACGGATATTAGCCAGGATTGTTATTTTGCCGTTCTAATTACTGAGGGAAAATACAAACTCGAACAAGATGGTCGTGAAGTCTTTTTAGAAAAAGGTGATATGACCTTATACGATGCAACACAATGGCACCGCATTACCATGCCACAGGCTGTATCAAAAGTAATTATCTCGCTCCCCAGAGACTATCTGAGACAACGGATCAGTCATGTAGGTAATCTGACAGCAAAGAAAATAATAACTCAATCCGGCACTGCAGCCATCGCAGCATCCTGTATCCAGTCTCTGACGCAACAACTGGATATACTGGATAGCAATGCCTTTCACTCCTTGCAAGATCCTCTTGTTGATTTACTGACCTTATCACTCAATCAACTGGAACCTAAGTCAGTTCAACTATCTAACACACAAAGCTCAACACTATTTCATGTGAAACGGTATGTTAATCAACATTACCACTACCATGACCTAACACCCAAAATGATATCTGAAGCGGTGGGCCTGTCCGTACGTTACATCAATAACCTTCTTCAAGCTGAGCAGACATCGTTAATGCGTTACGTCACACAACAACGACTCAACAGCGTCTATCGAAAACTAAATAGCAGGCAGCTCATGCATCGCACCATTACCGAGATCGCACTGGAATCCGGATTTAACAATATGGCTCACTTTAGTCGGGCGTTTAAAACACAATTTGGCATATCTCCCCGCCGGTTTCGACAAGAAGCTAAAAATAAAACGCTTATATTTGATGCCTAATCATCAATTTAAATTGATAAAGTAGGACTTGGCGTTAACTTATTATTATGATCATCACACTGATGACTTTTCACCCAGAGAGAGAAATAAAATGATAAAAAAACAATCAGGTAATGCCGCTTCACAATTCTTATTGTGGCTACTCGTGTTAGTGAATACCGCAGGAATTGCTTATTACTATTACCAAACTGAAATAAAAGCGAAACAGATTCCTAATCTGGTTGGCACCTGGAGTGGTGTTAATCTCACGGTATCAGATGAAAAAGGTTATAAAACCTGGGATGATAAAACCGTCACTATTACAGAACAGCAAGATCGTCGTTTTCGCGGCACTTTTACTTATGCTGATGGTACTAAAAACTTTTTCGGTGTGATTTATCCTGATAATAAATCTTTCACCTGGGTATCAACACCAAGCCATGGTTATGTCCATGGTCGTATTCTTAATGACAATACGATAGGCACCTGTTATGTGGAAACCTGGGAGCATGCGACTGCAGGTTGTGCCACATTAGAACGACAAAAATAGTCATTCATAAAAGTGTTAGAAACAAAAAAGCCACCGTTTAAGGTGGCTTTTTATTTTTAGCTGGAATCAAATTATTACTAAGCAGCTTTTTGTAGATTTGCTCTACGACGCAGACCTAAGAAGCCAAGTAATGCCGGAGCAAACAAAAAGGCTGCTGCCGGAACAGGCACTGCTGATGGAGGAATAAAACCCGATGGCTGTGAGTGAATTTCTGCATTTTGATTCAAGCTTCTGGCCACTAATGTGCCTTCAATATTGCCATAAGTAGTGACATCCGTACCCAGCGCTAAAATGCTACCGCCAAATTGTGCTGTGATATGAAGACTGTCTGCATCAACAAAATTCCATAACAGCATATCGGCTAAATCAACAGCTGAGTTTGCCAGGAAATTCACGCTGATATCGTATTCAGAAAGTGCGTCATCAAAGACATTGAATAAAATACTGGTAGCACTACCGAGGTTAAATGCAAACTCATTGACGCTCTCGAAAAAGCTCTGACCGTCGTTAATATTAAACACAGCCAGTCCATCAGTATTTGGTGTGGCATTAAAAGTCACTTTGCCACCGGTAATGGTGTAGTCACTATTGAAATCAGTGCCTGCTAACTGGTTCGAAAACTGGCCTAATGTATTCACCGCATTTGCCGCTGCAGCAGCCGGGTCAAACGGTGCTGATACAGGTTGATTGATAACCGTACCACTACCGTTAGCGCCAGCAAAACCTGTATTGGTGCCACCATAGATGGTATTACCGCCATTGGTGTTGACACTACCAGAAATATCGCCAATGACTGAGGTCGAACCATTACCGTTGGCATTGTTTTGCACCGAACCTGAGACTGAGTTCATATACGCATCGCCACCGTCATTAATGTTCAGTGAGCCCGACACATTACCACCGATATTAACGCCCTTACCTTTTGTTTGCACACTGCCGTTAAGGTCACCGCCAACAGTCAGAGAAGGAACGACTGCATTGGAAGTTGAATGCATGTTGTACATGCCACCGGTAACATTGCCACCGATTAATGCGTTACCATCAATTTCTGAGGTACTGATCACATTACCACTAGTAATGAGATTGTATTGATTAAGAAGAGACATGGCGTCGATCTCAACAGCATCAGCGTACGCGAATTGATTGACACTTAGAGTAACTAATCCGACCATGGCAAGTTTAGAAAAACGCATTTTGAATCTTCCTTATGTGTGATTACTCAAAGCTTATTAGTGCTGCAAGTAAATATCTATTGTACTAAAGTACTATTTTTTATTTTATTTTCATTTTTAATCACAAATTAATATGTCAAAAACAAAAATAGGTGGCTGGATACAGAAATCACTGCAGATAGTCTATGACAATCCGTGGATTCAAATCCGTCATGAAGAAGTCATCAGACCCAATGGCAGCGAGGGTATCTATGGTGTGGTTCATTTCAAATCCCGCGCCATTGGCGTCATCGCCATTGATGAAAACGATCATACTTGGTTGGTGCAACAAAGTCGCTATCCAAATAATGAAACCACTATTGAAATTCCAGAAGGTGGCGGTCCACTTGATGAGCATACCTTGGAAGCGGCGAAAAGAGAACTCAAAGAAGAAACGGGATTGACCGCTAAAAACTGGCAGCCACTCATGGAATTACGTACCTCCAACTCAGTGACAGACGAAAAAGCTTATATATTTCTTGCCACAGAGCTGACAGCCGGTGAACAGCAACTGGAAGAAACCGAAGATATCGAACTGATAAAAGTCCCGGTGGATACCGCCATAGACATGGCAATGAGAGGCGATATCATTGATGCCATGTCAGTGGCAGCCTTATTAAAGCTGGCCTTGATTCGTCGCCAACACTAATTGCATCAACGCGATCAGCAAGCTTTATTTTGCCTCATGCCAACGACTGCTTTGATAACGTGCAAAGCTGTTATCATCTGACCACTGGATGATAAACAACCAACCGTTTTCAACAAGGTCGCGTACAGTTTTATGCTTGGCAATCACATTTTCAATCGCTTGTTTCGGAGCTGCAATATAAACACTGAGTCTAAGTGGTTGGTGACGCCACTGCTCACCATCATGAATGGATTGCATTGCGAGACCAATTCGTAGATCGCCACCATTACCCTCAAACACGCCGACATGCTGACCAACGGCATTGTGTAACAACTTATTACCACTACCGAAAAACGTATTATCCGTCACCGATAAGTTGTACTGCATATTAATCCACTGCGTGACGATCATCGGTGCCGTCATGATTTGCTCTAGTAATGCAAATTCAGCATCTGACTGCCAGTCATAATCATGCAAAAAAGAGCGTCCTTGTAAATCCAGTCCACGCGTACGTTGACGAGGAGCCACAATAAATGAAGCATTATTGGCCAAGCCCCATTCAGGACGCACTTCAGACCAGTCTTTACCTCTGTCTTTGAGTGATTTTTCTAATGAAGCATCATCCAAATCTTTTAATGCTGCATCCATTATCTGAACGCGTTCACGACGAGTTTCTATTGAAGCCTGTTTTAACCAGGCTTCAATATCATCATTATTCAATGTGTCAAAACACACAATTTCATCAGTTGTGGTGTTATGTAATCCTGCTATGAAACGTGTTTGTTCTGGAATATGGATGTCCGTTTTTTGCAGCTCCGTTCTGATAGCAGGATCATTTAACAGGCTGGTTAAAACACGGACATTCACCTCGCCACTCTGACCACAGCAAGCACCACAGTCCAGACCTGAGGCATGCAAATTATTGCGAGTTTCACTACCATGGCCCAGCAATAATATGGTGGATGCAAACGTCTTAGTCAGTCCCATTCCTTTAAGTACGCCGGTAACCGTATTAACTTTTTCGAGCAAGCTTAATTTAGCGTGGTTTTGAGTTAATTGCCAGTCTTGATGGTGAGTGAATTCATCTATTAGTTTTTCTTTCTTTTTACTAAAGAAATTATCTTTAATCAGTTTATAAGCATAGGTCCAGCCCATGGTTTCTACCATGGTGAATGACGATACCGGTGAACTGGCCCAGTTTTTCCAAGTACTTGCGTTACTCACCTTATTCAGTTTCTTATGATTCGGCGTTTGCTCACTCACCATCACTGACGGCGCAATCAAGCCAGGTAGCTGAGGACGATTTGCCTGAGTCTGTGCCGGTTGATATGTAATAGGTAAGCCAAAGAAACCGGCAAAACCAATAGTTTGAATAACGTCACTCTGTAATTCCAGATTGCGTCTGATACGTTCAGACCGTACATCAATACAAAATGCGGCTTGTAAGACAGGTGTTGATTCAAGCGGCTTGGCTGTTTGGTTTAAGGTTTTCTGTAATTGTCGTTGGTAACTCAGTTCAGCTGCATAAGCCCATATCCAATAATGACAGGCATATTCATGATGGGCAGCTATGCGCGACATCAAAGACGCTTTTTGATGCTGCCACTGTTGTTTTAATTCGCTAAATTCAACCTGCCCAGGCTTGCTTTTCAACTGACGCCAGATAATCAAATCCCAGGCGATCCGAATGGCAAGTAGCGCTTCGACACAGGCTGTTTGCTGATTATTGAGACGATTTTCCCAACGTTGCCATGCAAAATAGCTGGCCCAGCCATTAATACACATCAATAACTTATGGGCATACAGCTCTAGTTGTTGTGGAGATAATTCCAACTCAGCAACAGCCTGAGCAAACAAGCTGTCTGGATTATCGGGTAGCTGAGTGAAAGCATGGCGCAGTTTTTTCTCGCCCATCAGCAATGACATGCCGTAATCATGCCGCGTGAAGTCCAGCCAGGCAGAGTAAAGATGATCGAAAGTCTCGGGCTCCTGATTCACAAACTCACCACAAAACTGACTTACCTGGTGAACGATTTCATCCTGCCAACGCATTTTGTGATGATCACGGCTTAAATCGGCAATTTCAGCAATGCTCAAAGCCGCATCCGGCTGGTCCTGTTCAAGTGTTGCCTTGAGTTCATCAACTGTCACAGTGGTGGCATCATAAGCCTTAGCAGATTCAATTAATGCCGACTCACTAATGTCGCCTTGTTCGAATAAATCCAGGTAATAGTCAGCTGACATTGTGGTTTTCAAACCTTGTAATGCCCCTACTCTGGCTGAAGCAGACTCGATGGTGTGCTCACGAAACTCCCATAGGGCATTCACCGCAATAAAACGATCCAGAGGCCAGCTTGGGGCAATCAATGAACTCGCTTTATTGATGGCAGTCGCATGCTCAACACTGAGTTCAGTCAATGACTTATTGACACTGTTCATGAAGTGGGCTCCTTGGTAAGCGACTGATCGTTCTGTTTGATAGCTGTCTCTGGTCTTAACGTGATCGGCCAGAGAAACAAGGTCAGACGTGTCATGAGTTCATCTAGATACAAACCAGAAAACAACCAGCGATATAAGGTTCTGGTCGCTTTAGCCTGAGGAAATACTCGCACCTGCACGGCGAGTAAAAATAAGGCAACAAAGAGTGCAGACAACCAAATGTCCATCGCGTCAAACATTGTACTCGCCGGCAAAGGTGGCATTACCCAAGTCAAAATGGTTTTTCCGCCCATGTAAAAGCCAACCAGTAACGCCACTGTCAGACAAGAAGTTAAAAATTGAAGTATGGTGCCATTTCTGACAGCAGAGACCAGATATAGAGCCAATGCTGTATTCACTAACAACCAGACACTCAGTGGCGCGGAATAAGAAGTGAAATACACAATCCCGTAGGTGCTGATGACGACCAATAATAAACTCGACATGGCAGAAATAAACGTAACATTTTTCTGTGGCGCTAATTGCTTGAGACTGTATTCCTGAAGCACATCACCGGCACTGAGGAACATATAAGCTTTATAGAGTGAATGAGAAATTAAATGAAGTAATGCCAGCTCGTGCAAACCTAAAGCACATTCAATCAGCATCAAACCCATCTGAGCACAGGTTGACCAGGCCAGTTTTACCTTAATACTGATACGCGTCATCATCACTAAGGCACTAATCAGTGTGCTCAGCCCCGCAATAATCAATATCAACCATTGTGCATCTGAACTGAAAGCGATTAACGGGGCAAAACTCAGTAATAAAAAACCACCCAGATTGATAATACCCGCATGTAATAAAGCACTGATTGGCGTTGGCGCTTCTACAACCTGAATCAACCAGCCATGTAGGGGTAACTGCGCACACTTAATCAAGGCGGTTAAGGCAAGCATAATGGCCGCACATTTTTCTGCCAGACTCAGTTCAACTGGAATAGCCGCACTCAGGTAATGATTGGTCATTTCAGCCAGATAAAACGTCTCCAGCTGTGAGTACAACAACACGATTGCGCTGAGTAAAAAAATCTCGGCTACTCTCGCTAAAATAAATTTTTTATGGGCGGCCAGAACGGCGCGAGGTCTGTCGGGATAAAACAATAACAGGCGATGGAAACATAAACTAATAGACACCCAGCCTAACCAGAACAGTAATAAATGATTGCTGACAATGACGACGGAGACGGACGTTAAACTGAGGAATAACCAACGCCAGTAACGATGAGTATTTTTCTCAGCAAACAGATAACGCTGTGAGAATTTGATTAATACTATCGCCATAAAACTGACCAGTAATAACACCAGCAGATTCACATTATTCATTGCCAGTAATGCTTGTGGGTTTTCTGTTTTTTCGATGTGTCCTGCTGTAATGACGATAGCGGATATCATAATGGCAGCCGAAATCCATTTGAGCATCATCTGACGTGTTTTGTCACTAATACGACTTAAGCCTGTTATAAAGCCGGCTAATGACAATGTCAGCGGAATAAGAACGGGCAAAACTGCTGTCAGATCAAGATTCACAAACACACCTCCTTAAGTTGAAGAGAGTATGGCAAATGCTTTAACATAAATAAAATAGATATTTATTAACTAAAAGATAAGTTTTACTTAACCATGGCTAAAATCAACTATCATCATCTCTATTATTTCTGGCGTGTTGCTCTGTCAGGAAGTATCACAAAAACAGCTGATGAATGCCATGTTTCACAGTCAGCTTTATCACAACAAATCAAACAACTCGAAACATCAATGGATGTCAGATTATTTGAACGTGCTGGCAGACAACTGTTATTAACCGATGTAGGCAGAAAAGTTCTAAGCTATGCTGATGAGATATTTACCACTGGTGAAGAATTACAATCCTTTATTAATAAAGGAGGAACAGCCACACAAAAACACATCAATATTGGTGTGCTGACCACCTTATCGCGAAACTTTACTGAAAGCTTTATCAGCCCTCTGCTCAAACAGCCCAATGTCAGCTTCACACTCACCACTCGGGGTCTGACTAATTTGCTTAATGGCCTGACCAGCCATGAACTGGATCTTGTGCTGACCAATCGATCTGTCAGCCAACAGAATGATGATGCGATATGGCAAAGTCAGTTAGTATCGAGGCAATCGGTGTCAATTATTGGACCAGCGCAACAAAACCCCAATAACACCTTTCCACAAGGTTATGAAAAACTGAAATGGGTTCTGCCTACCAAAATCACAGAAATACGCTCAGCGTTTGATGCCTACTGTGCAACGCTGGGTTATGAGCCCGATATTATTGCTGAAGCTGATGATATGGCGATGTTACGACTGCTGGTACGCGATACCGGCGCCATCACCGCCCTGCCCGCCGTTGTCGTCAAAGATGAAATATCCAGTGGCAACTTATCAGAGTACCAAGTGTTACCCAATGTCTATGAACACTTTTATGCCATCACCATTAAACGGACTTTTGTGCCTGAAATTGTTACCGACCTGCTACATAAGAATATTGTGGATTAAGTGTTAACAACATCTATAACGAAACAGCTCTTTAGCGAGTAAAACATCCCTTTAACTGTATTGCTGTTTCCTCTGCTACGGTTTTGTTGCTGACATTGGTAAAACCGATGATAAGACCATTGTATATCCCCCTTCTCGTCCAATTTGATAAGGCCTGTATAGCAAATCCATGCGCATTAAAGTGCTCTGCAATCAGTTGATCTTTTTCTGGTGTAATCAACTCGGTCACAAAATGCATACCATTTTTATGAGCACTGACTTGAAGGTAGTCACCCAAAATATTAGTCAGTGCATTGCTTGTTATCTCTCGTCGCTCAGCATATAACTCACGCATTTTCTTTAAATGCATGGCAAAATGCCCTTCCGCCATAAACGCAGTCACGACTTGCTGTGATACCAGTGGTAAAGATTGATAACAGAGTGATGCATATTTTTCAGCAATCTCAACCAGTGGTGAAGGTAACACCATATAGCCTAGCCTGAGAGCAGGAAATAAAGTTTTACTAAAGCTACCCACATAAATCACTTTCTCAGTATCATCGAGGCTTTTTAAAGCGGGTAACGGGTAACCTGAATAACGAAACTCGCCATCATAATCATCTTCCAAAATCCATGAGCCAGATTGTTTGGCCCATTCTAATAAAGCGACTCGTCTCTCTGATGACATTGGCATGCCAAGCGGGCTTTGATGAGATGGCGTCACAATGATTAGATCGGGGTTCTCTGTTAAGGTTTTGGCTTTATCGATATCAAATCCATTCTCATCCACAGGAACAGGAACGATATTGGCCCCGGAAGCCTCTAATAGCCTGGATGCAAACAGATATCCTGGGTCTTCCATACAGACATCACTTCCGCTCAGTGATAAGCACCTTATCAGTAGATCTAATGCCCCCTGATAGCCCAACGTGATCATGATTTGTTCTGCTTCGCAATTCACACCACGCGACAAACGCAGATAGTTCGCTAAAGCTTGTCTTAGAGGTAAATAGCCCATCGCTTCAGCATGTGATAATTGTATAAATGATTGCTGTCTGGCCTGAGATGATACTAACCTTGCCCAAGTCTTTCTTGGAAACGCATCATACGCTGGACAGCCTGGCTGAAATAAAAAAGCGTTTTCCAGTTTTGTGGCCGTTCTCTTAGCGTTTTGAGTGAATGTTGTTTGCTTTACTGCGGCTGATTTTAGTTTATCAGTATCATTGAAAGTGATATTAATAAATGAACCAGCCTGTCCCTTAGTGATAAGAAGCCCTTCTCCCATTAACAAAGCATAAGCACTTTCCACAGTGCCCCTCGCAACATTGAGCTGACTGGCTAACACCCGTGTCGATGGCAAACGTTCACCATGCTTTAATTTGCCATCGGCTATAGCTTGTTTAAGGCGTTGAGATATCTGCAGATGAATCGGGTCAGATGCTATATTGTCGAGGCTTAACAGTGGTTTTGTTTGTTGAGTCATTTTTTTATCGGCTTGATGCTTACACTCTGATAGTGATTCTGCTCATTTATGGCCTACACTAAAACCTCAAATATGGCTCTGTAAGCCAATATGAAAAGTTGCGATGATTTCTCTGTACTTTACAACAAAGAGAACATCTTATGACACAACGACTAAACTACCCTGAATTATCTGCTGATTTATTTTCTAAATACATGGATTTCAATTTATTTCTTAAAAAGAATAAAACAGCAAAAGAATTCAACGATATCGTCACAATCAGAGCATCACAACTTAATGGCTGTGCTTTTTGTCTGGATATGCATATTAAACAAGCTAAAATCACAGGTGAGCGAGAGCTAAGACTCCATCACATTGCCGTTTGGCATGAGTCTCCGTTATTTAGTGAACGCGAAAAATCCGCCCTATTATGGACTGAAGCCCTCACCCATCTAGCTGCAAAGGGCGTCTCTGACGAAATCTATAAACAAGTCAGAGAAACGCTTTCCGAAAAAGAAATATCGGACCTTAGCTTTCTGATTATTTTAATCAATGGATGGAACCGCTTAGGTGTGGCATTTCAAGTTGAACCGGGATCGGCGGATGCCATCTATGGGTTGAATAAAGCTGGATTAAATTAATCATGTTTATAAAACCATTAATTCATCAGCAGGATTTTCTCATGGCCTTTCCCGTCATGAAACAATTAAGGCCCCACATAGAGGATAAACAACAGTTTATTGAACAAATCCAACGTATGCAGATGCAGGACTATGTCTTAGTGGCTATGCTAGAAGCAGACGAAATCATTGGCTTAGCAGGGTATCGAATACAAGAAAATCTGCTTTATGGTCGATTTCTTTATGTCGACGACTTAGTCGTCACTGAATCTCATAGGTCATCTGGCTGCGGAGCGCGTTTATTACACGCAGTAATGGAAATAGCAAAACAACAGAACTGTCATGAATTTGTTTTAGATACCGGCTTATCTATGTCGCTTGCTCAAAAATTTTATTTTCGTCAGGGCTTACTGACGCAAGCCATACGTTTCAGAAACGAACTCAGTCAACTTGTATGAATATATTACTTATTAGAACTAGCAATCGAGCATTATCTATCAGTAATAAACTGGCGGATAAGGTTTTACATACCTGTCAGGAGACAGCTCAAACTGTACCGAATGTGCAAATCTTAAATGTTTATGATTTGCCTCATATTGATAAAGACTATGCCGAAAGCCTGCGATCTCGTCATGATAATGATGATGCTAACTCAGCCAGCCTTATTTTATCTGATGCACTTATTCAGCAATTGATCTCTGCTGATGTCGTTATCATTGCAACACCTATGCATAATTTTACGGTTCCCTCTTGTCTGAAAGCCTGGATAGATCATGTTGTCAGAATAGGGAAAACCTTTACCGCCACACCGGAAGGAAAAATAGGAACCCTGATAGACCGTCCCGTCTATATCGCTGTATCTGCAGGCGGATTGCTTGATGGAAGACAACCGGATTTTTTGCAAAATTACCTGCAAACAGTATTTGAAACCATCGGTATTAATTCACTGAAATTTTTTGTTATTCAAGGTAGCGTCATGGGTGAAAACCATCTTGAGCAAGAGTGGCTCAGTATCAAGCAAAAAATCGACGCCCACTTCCACCAGAATAAGCCTCTATAGACATTTACATAATTTAACCATGACTTAACTTCCTGATTGTTATAACTCATCATGACATCACGGTTACCTAAGCTGTTAATAGATAACCGTGCTGTCTAGCTTCTTTTTCACTTTCACATAAGTGGATACCAATAATCAGGAGGTAGATATGAAGCGATTAATACCTATTATTTTGGCATCATCAATGATGTCGGGTGTCGCCCTCGCCGACAATAATACCGTTAATGCCGCGATTGGCGGTGGTATCGGAGGCGCGGTAGGTGCGGCGGTAGGCCATGAAATGGGGGGGCAAAACGGCGCTATTTTAGGCGCAGCAATTGGTGGCGCTGTTGGTTCAGCTGTCACCACTCAGCTTTCATCAAACCGTTACCGTGTTGATGACCATCACCACCATCGTAACGATCACTACGATAAAAAATACTGGAAATACAAACAAAAAATGGCACGTTTAGATGCCAAATATCACAAAGATAAAGCACGTGAATATCGGAAATATCGCAAAGCTGTAGAGCATCAACATAGAAAATACCAACACCACCACGACTATTATCACGGTCGTTATTAATTACTCTGTAAAAAGAAACAAAAAAGCCCCGCTAACCGGGGCTTTTTTATTAACATCAAACCAGATTAGTTAAGTCGAGCCAGAATCGTATTAAAGGTGTTACTAGGACGCATAATGTTATTCATCATCTCATCGTCAGGCATGTAGTAGCCACCCATATCAACAACTTTCCCCTGTACCGCATTCAGTTCACTCACAATCTTGGCTTCGTTTTCTATCAGTGCCTGAGCAATGGGTGTAAATACTGCTTTTAACTCGGCATTAGCTGTTTGCTCAGCAAGTGCTTCAGCCCAGTACATCGCTAAATAGAAATGACTGCCACGATTATCTAATTCACCGGTTTTCTCTTTGGGCGATTTATTTTGCTGCAGCAATTTGCCTGTGGCAGCATCCAGCGTATCGGCTAAGACTTTGGCTTTGGCATTGTCTTGGGTATTGGCCAGATGTTCCAGTGATGCGGCCAGCGCCATTAATTCGCCTAAGGAATCCCAGCTCAGGTGGTTTTCATCAATCAGTTGGTCCAATAGTTTCGGTGCTGTACCGCCGGCACCGGTTTCAAACAAACCACCACCTTGCATTAATGGCACTACCGATAACATTTTCGCCGAAGTACCTAATTCCAGAATCGGGAATAAATCGGTGTTGTAGTCACGTAATACGTTACCGGTCACAGAAATCGTATCTTTACCGGCACGGATTCTATCTAAGGAAATTTGTGTGGCTACCACTGGATTCAGGATACGAATATCTAATCCAGCCGTATCATGCTCAGGCAAATAGTCATTCACCTTTTTAATCAATTCAGCATCATGTGCACGATTTTCATCCAGCCAGAAGATAGCCGGTGTATTCGATAAACGGGCACGACTGACGGCTAATTTCACCCAATCACGAATTGGCTCATCTTTGGTCTGACACATACGGAAGATGTCGCCTGCTTCCACATCAAACTCAAACACGGTCTCAGCCTGTTGGTTGGTGACAATAATTTTGCCCTCGGCTTTCGCCTGGAAGGTTTTATCATGAGAGCCATATTCTTCGGCTTTTTGTGCCATCAGGCCAACGTTAGGCACAGTGCCCATGGTCACCGGATCCAAAGCACCTTTTTGTTTGCAGTCATCAACGACTGTTTTGTAGACACCGGCATAACAACGATCCGGAATCATCGCTAAAGTATCTTGCTGCTGGCCTTTTTTGTTCCACATTTTGCCACCGGCACGGATCATCGCTGGAATCGACGCATCCACAATCACATCAGATGGCACATGGAAATTAGTAATGCCTTTATTCGAGTCCACCATCGCCACATCAGGCTGGCTGGCATAGACCGCTTCAATATCCGCTTCCACCGCTTTTCTGGTTTCGTCATCAACATTGGCCAGGCGGCTGTATAAATCACCTAAACCGTTATTGAAGTCCACGCCCAGCTCATCAAACAGATCACTGTGTTTTTCAATGAGGTCTTTGAAAAAGACTTTGACGGCAAAACCAAACATCAACGGATCAGAGACCTTCATCATGGTGGCTTTTAAATGCAGAGACAGCAGTACATTTTCTTGTTTTGCTTTTGCAATAGCATCGGCATAAAACGCTTGTAAACTTTTTGCACGCATCCGCGTGGCATCAACAACTTCACCAGCCAACACTGGAATCGATTTTTTTAGAACTGTTTCATTACCTGCTTTATCAATTAAGCTCACTTTGAAGTCGTCGGCCTGTGCAGAGGTGATTGATAACTCACTGCCATAAAAATCATCCGCATCCATATGTGCAATGTCGGTGGCTGAATCTGCTTTCCACTCGCCCATGCTATGCGGATTTTTACGCGCATAGTTTTTCACCGCAGCAGGCGCTCGACGATCAGAGTTACCTTCACGCAATACCGGATTTACTGCTGAACCTAATACTTTGGCATAACGATCTTTAATGACTTGTTCTTCTGGGTTTTTAGGCGCTTCAGGATAATCAGGTAGCTTGTAACCCTTAGATTTTAATTCTGCAATCGCATTTTTTAATTGAGGTACAGAAGCAGAAATATTGGGCAACTTGATAATGTTGGTGGCCGGGTCCTGAGTTAAGGCCCCTAATTGTGACAAGTGGTCTGGAATGAGTTGTTCGTCGGTTAGATTATCTGGAAAGTTAGCAATGATGCGACCTGCAAGCGAAATATCCCGGCTTTCGATATCAATATTCGCATCGGCAGTAAAAGCACGAATAATGGGCAACAATGAATAGGTTGCTGATGCAGGTGATTCATCTACTTTGGTATAAATAATTTTCGACATTCTAAACCCTTAAAAATACGTGATTTTGAATTGCAAGCTCACAAACCGATGTGCTCACACAACCCGCGTCGGCATAGCAACAGTATGTATGTTGAAATATGAATGGCATTTCGACTATGCGTTAATCAACGACCATCAATGGCACGATGTTGATTCAGAGATTCTGTAACGCAGGGTTTCCATAATTTTGGCTGACACACTTTATCATATCTTGATTGGCGCTATACATCACTTAGCCATGATAAAAAGTGTCAAATGGGTTTTAATCTGTTAAACGAAAGTTAACCGGCACCACGACGCTGAATGATTTGCCTGATAAGTTACCACGCACAGGCAAAGCCTTGACGGCTTTTTCCACCATCTCATGCGCTGCCTTGTCCAGTACGGTATGCCCGCTGCCCTGTCCGACAACGGAAATGCCAACCATCCGACCTTTTTCAAATTGAACACTCACCATCACCGTGCCTTCAAGATGGCGTCGAATCGCTAATTGCGGATAGTTTTTATTTTTGGACACCATTGCATACAGCAGTTGCCCATAGCCTTTCCATGCCGTATTTCTGTCTACATCCGCCGTACCTCCCTGATTTTTCTCATCAGGATTGCTGCCGCTACCCGTGGCATTGCTATTCGAGCTATTCTCACTGCTTGCCACAGAACTTGTCGAGGGTTGTGCTGACGTATCCGTGCTGGGCGCCTCTACTACCTCCGTCGGTGTCTCAAGTGGTTCCACCTTTTCAGCAACCTTGGGTTTCACCACGGGTTTCTCTTGCTTCGGCTTCTCTACCTTTTTAGGTTTCTCTGGTTTGGGCTTAGGCTTTTCAACCTTTTTTGGCTCCGGTGTTGGTTTGGGCTTTTCGACTTTCTTAGGTTCGGGTTTCGGCTCCACTTTTTTGGGCTCAGGTATCACTTCTTCGACTGGCTCAACTTCGGGGGGCTGTTCAATCACTACCATATCATCCGGTTCAGGTGGCGTATCATCCTTAGCGATAAGAATCTTTTTTTTAGTTTCCGGTGGTTTTACCGGGGCTACAGGCTCAGGCGGTGGTTCGGGTTCAACCACCTCCTCTTCAACCATCGGTTCCAGCTGACTGACTTGCACGGTAATACGTACAGGCGCTGCCGGCGGCGAATGTTCAATGGTCGGCATAAATAACAAAATCAAAACGAGATGAATCAATACTGCCCATAAAAAACCAGGCAGCCATCGCTCTGAACCGACAGACTGGTTTGATGAAAAATCGGTCACCCAGGTCGTCATATTACGGCTTCACACGGCTAGTTTTGACTGACATTAACTATCAGACTCCGGCTGCATCACAAAGGTAAACTTACTGATGCCAGCACGCTGGATCGCTGCCATAACTTTAGCTACTGTGCCGTATTCTGCTTTTTCATCAGCAAAAATCTCAACGCTGGTATCCACGTTTTGTGCGGCTTCGTTCAGAGCGACATCCAGTTGTTCCGGGCTGACCGGATCATCACTAAAATACATGGTGCCGTCGGCTGTTATGCTGATATTGATCGACTCAGGCTGAGTCAGGGTTAAATCAGAGCTCGCTTTAGGTAGATTGACCGGCACCGAGTTCATCAATAATGGGGCTGTCACAATAAAAACAGTGAGTAACACCAACATCACGTCCACTAGAGGCGTCACATTAATTTCACTCATCATATTGTCATCACCGCCAGTATTCATCGCCATAGCAGAGTTCCTCTATTAGTCATGGGTATCTTTTTCGTACCTGACAAAACAGGCAGAACAGAAACACGACTGTTAATCGTGTTTGATACGGGATTTAAGCACCAAAAGATGAAATGCTGAGGCAAAGTTATCCATGGTGGCAGCAGATAATCTGACTTTTCGTAAAAAGTAGTTATAGGCGAGGACGGCAGGCACAGCCGTAGCAATACCAATCGCCGTGGCGATCAGGGCTTCCCCTATCGGACCGGCTACGACATCCAGACTGGCAGACCCCATTGCCGTAATGCTTTTTAATGCATTCATAATGCCCCAGACCGTGCCAAATAAACCGATAAAGGGAGCTGTGGAGCCGACACTGGCCAGAATAGATAAGCCATTTTCCATACGGGTTTGTTCAGCATGAGCCTGTTGTTTCAAGGAATGCATCAACATTTCACGTTTATCATCAGGCGCAACTGAATTCGCCAGATATTGCCATGAAACCAGTTCATCCAAACCGGCCTGACAGACTCTGGCAAGACGGCCTTTTGTTGAAGACATCACCGCCAGTAGATCCTGAATATCACGAGCCTTAGAGAAAATAGCCAAAAACTCTCGATCAAATCGGCTATTACGATAAAACGCCAGGTATTTGCTAATCCCTACTGACCAGATAATCACAGACAAAATAACAAGAAAGATAAGTACCGCATCAACAATATCTGGAACTGCATCCATAAAAACCACTTTCCTTAAAATTCAATATTACAAGCAATGACGTACTAAAAACTTCAGCAAATCATTCGCGAAAGAGCATCCTTTTGTTGTGCTCTTACTCTCTATGCCAATCGAAAATAAAAAAGTGACAATTTATTTACACTTTTTTGCAAAAATACGTCTTTAACACGCACCTGGTGAAGAGCTATCTTGATATTTAATATGAGCGGAAACGAGATGCCACCTGTTCAAGATCATCAAAAACCAGCGTGCCTGCCGCTTTTTTAAAGTTGAGGTAACTCTGCAGATAGTTATAACGGGCCAGCAATAAATCCGCTTTGGCTTCAAATAACTGACTTTCCGCATTAAGCACATCTACATTGGTACGGGTGCCGCCTTTTATGCTTTTTTTGGTTGCGTGTACCAACATTTCAGCCGAGTTGACCGCCGTTCTGTAGGCCTTTAATTTGCGTTTGGCATTGGACACCAGATTAAACTGCTGCTGTAATTCCAGTGTGACTTTGTTTGCCGTCTCATCAAACTGCTCTTTGGCTTTATATAAATTAGCTTGTGACTGACGCACCCGAGCCGATGTCGCCCCGCCCGAAAAAATCGGTACTGTCACTTGCAAGCCAACAGAACGGATGGTGGATTCCTGGTTATAGGTATTGGTGGTATCAGAGGTATTGTTATTCCAACTAGCAACCGCATCCAGCTTTGGCAAATGTCCGGCCTGACTGCGTTTTAGCTCCTGCTGTGCCACCTCAACGGCATAACGTTGAATGCTCAATTCGATATTATTTTGTAACGCTATCGCTTCCCATTCGGCTAAAGCATCAGTTTGCAGTGGCAGCAGCGTAAAGTTATCTAATAAAGGATCAATGCTTTCTGTTGTTCTGCCCAGAATTTGATCCAAGGCAGCCTGAGCATCACTAACGTTATCCCTGGCTTCTACAATATCCGCGGCAGCCAGATCGTATCGGGCTTGGGATTCCAGAATATCGGTCTTGGTGCCTTCACCGTGTTTATACATATACAGATTGGCTTGCATCTGTTCTTCATAGGCGGCTTTTTTACGTTCAGACAGTGACAACATATCTTTGGCGTATAAAACAGCAGCGTAGCGGTTAAACACACGTAAAATCAGTTCCTGATCACGTATGGCAAACTCCTGTTCACTCATTGATGTTTGCGCCAGACCTTGTTTATAACGGGCATAAGCATCGAAGTTAATTAATGGTTGCCGCAACTGAACCGAAGCAGATTCACTGGCATATTCACGTTTTTCAGTTCGACTGAACAAGCTGTTCTGATACTCAATATCTGCATGATTACGAAAACGCGAATAACTGGCTGTGACCATCGGTAATAAATTGGCCCGACCTAATGTTTTGTATTCCTTACCTGCCTGATAGGCCTGATACGCCGCCTTAAAGGTTGGATCATTAGCCCGTGCCAGCGTATACGCTTCAAGTAAATCTAATGCCTGTGCCTGATGGATAGATAAGGCCCCCATTACAGCGAGGTAAACAGCTTGTCTCCATAACGTCATATTCACTACTCTTCGGTCATGGACAGTTTCAGACGATCAATAAACGGCTTGAGCAGATAATTCATCATGGTTCGCTCACCGGTTTTAACAAACATTTCCACTGGCATACCCGGTTTCACAGTGAGATCAGGCATCATCTCAATGCCTTCAGGCGAGACTTTGGCAATCAACTGGTAATAGGGCTCACCGGTTATTTCATCAATCAAACGATCAGCCGATATCTGGGTGACTTCACCCGGTAGATGCGGCGTCAGGTTTCGATTAAAGGCGGTAAACATTAACTCTACAGGCAAACCGGCACGGACTTTATCAATTAAATGCACGGGCAATTGCCCTTCGACAACCAGGGAATCTTCGCTGGGCACGATGTCCATCATTTTAAATCCGGGAGAGACCACAGCCCCTTCAGTGAATACCTTGAGTCCTACCACAATGCCAGAGGCCGGTGCTCGCACCAGCACCTTATCCAAATCATAATCCAAGCCTGTTAACTGGCTGCCTAACGCATCCACTTGTTTTTGTACGTCTGAAAGCTGCTCCCTGACTTGCTCTTTATATTCCTGCTCGCGACGTAAGCGGCTTAGTTTCAGTTCACTGACCTGACTTTGAGCACGGGCAATATTGCCAATATCTTCAGAAATGGTGGCATTGATTTGTGCCGCGGTTTGTTCCAGTTCCAATAGACGATTACGGGCCACATAACCTTCTTTTTCCAACTCGCGGATGCCTTCCAGCTGCTCATTAATATAGGTCAGTTGCTCTTCTTTATTTTTACGTGAGGCTTGCAGGCCTTTGGTTTGTGAGATTAAACCATTAATGTTTTCACTGATGGCCGATAACTCACTTTTTAAGGTGTTGCGACGTGAGAAAAACACTTCTTTTTGCGTTTCCAGATAGCTCGTCACCCGTGGGTTATCTGATATTTCGGCTAGCATCGCTGGAAATTCAATCTTGTCCTTATCATCTCGCTCGGCAATCAAACGGGCCTCAGTGGCTTTAGCGATGTAATACTGCACCCGATTGGTTTCGGCATTGGCTTTTGCCTGAACATTGTTCATTCTGACCAAGACATCGCCTGCTTTCACCACCGAGCCCTCTTTGACCAGAATGGCATCGACCGTTCCCCCATCCTGATACTGCACCGCCTTTTTATTGGTAGCGACAGAGACTTTGCCATTTAACGGGACGCCCTTGTCTAAAGGTGCCAGTAAAGCCCATACTAAAAAGCCACCAAATCCAGCCAGAACGATTAACCACCCCATCCGGGTGTATTTTTGGATATCAGTACTAATGGTTTGACTCACGGCCTCGGGCTGTTGATGACTAGGTTCAGACTGTGTTGTGCTCATAGATTCGCTCATGGTTATGCTGCCGATGTTGCTTTTGCCGGGGTACTTTTATTTTTCTGTTTATTAGCCAGTGCCGCCATCACCTCTTTGGTCGGACCAAATAGTTGTGCGGTGCCCTCGACTAACAGCAGTAACTTGCTGGTTGCCGCTAAAGCATTAGAACGATGGGTAATCATCACGATGGTTTTGCCACGTTGTTGCAGGCGTTTTATCGTATTAATCAGCGCCTGTTCACCGGTTTCATCAAGATTAGAATTCGGTTCATCCAGCACCAATAAGGAAGGATCGTCATAAATTGCACGTGCCAGCCCCAAACGCTGCTTTTGACCACCAGAAAGACCAGCACCATCGTCGCCGAGTCGGGTGTCATACCCCTCTGGCAATCGTAAAATCATGTCGTGCACACCCGCCTGCTGGGCTGCTGAAATCACCTTACTGGGATTCACTTCACCAAAACGGGCAATATTTTCACTGACGGTGCCAGCAAACAGTTCGATGTTTTGTGGTAAATAACCGATATATGGGCCAAGCTCATGTTTATTCCACTGAAAAATATCGGCAGAATCGAGGCGGACATGCCCCGCTGCAGTGGATGCGATGCCAACCAATGCTCGTGCCAATGTCGACTTACCTGCACCACTGGGACCGATAATGCCAAGCACATCCCCGGGGGCGATAGAAAAGCTGACATTTCTCAACGTTGGCACTGTTCCACCCGCCGGAATTACCGTAATGGCTTCAACCGTCACCAGACCTTTGGGTTTGGGCAAAGGCATATTCACCTCACGGGCAGGATTTGCCGTCAGCAGTTCATTAATCCGGCCATAAGCACTTTTCGCCCCGCTCCAGGTTTTCCAGACACTCATCAATTGCTCGACAGGAGTCAGTGCACGGCCCATTAAGATCGAGGCCACAATCATCATGCCTGGGGTGATTTTATCTTCCAGTACCAATAAACCACCGAGCCCGAGAATAAGTGACTGCAATGACAATCTGACAAAACGGCTGATGGCAGAAATGACGCCTGACTTTTCACTGGCATCGCCCTGTAATAATAAAAACCGACATTGCAGTTTGTACCAACGCGACATCAGGTTGGGCAGCATGCCCATCGCTTCAATCACTTCTGCATTACGTAAATTATTGGTCGCCAGATTATTCGCTGCGATGGACGCTTCATTCGCTTCTGATAAAGGCTTTTTAGATAAACGTTCATTGGCAATAGCTAAGGCAATCAATGTCAATGAACCAAACAAGGCAAAGAAGCCCAGCGAGGTATCAAACAGAAAGATGATAAACAGATAAATGGGAAACCACGGCGCATCAAAAAAGGCGAATAAGGCATTGCCGCTCATAAACTGGCGGATACTGGTCAGGTCTTGCAGAAACTGCCCGGCATTAACACCGGCTCTTTTCAAACTCTGTTCAAATGCCGCGGTGTACACCCGTTTATTCAGCATCATATCGAGCTTGGCAGACACCCGTATCAACACAAAACTACGTACAAACTCCAGACCGCCCAGCACTAGATAAGCACCCACCACCATCACGGTCAGCATTAATAAAGTCGACTCATTACGACTGGTCAGCACTCGATCATAGACCTGCAACATATACAGCGACGGCGTCAGCATCAGAATATTCAAAATAGCACTGAAAATCCCCACCGTAATAAACACGGATTTAAAGGCGAGCAACGACTCGGCGATTTCATTCTTTGTAGTTTTAAGCGGCTTCTTCACCATGGTCACCTTCATTTTTGTTGCGTGTTGTCAGAGGGTTTGCCTCTTATGAGCGATAGTCTTCTACGTAGACAAAAAACCATTCAGCGTAATAATCCTTATCCTCAAACTCCTGGTAGATAGGCCGAAAATTTTTCTGTTTGAAGGGTTTATCACCGGACAGACTATTAATGCCCATCACCCCGCCACTGGGGGCGACAACAATGCCCCAGCCTTCGCGTTGTGTCATAGGATCGATATAAAGCTTTCTCAGATAACGTTGTGGTGTAGGAAACCTGTCGTCATATAACAAGGCTTCCAGATTGGGCGGATACTGTTTCACTACGCCCGGTGTCGCGTTGTAATAACGACCAATGGCTTTACGGATGGTGTCACCCACTTTTAATAATTCCTGTTCCCGCTGACGCTGAACCACGTCACTCCAACGGGCAGTTGCTTGGGTTAACACGTAACCGGCAATCACCAGCAAACACAGCATGCCAAGCAAGATAAAACCTTGTTGCTTACCACTCGGCATACGGGGTTCCTTCCGAGGAGATCAACTCCGAGCCGCTATAGACATTGGCAATATCGCCTTCGTAATAACTGTCTTTGGGCGGTGTAAATACCCAGGTGTCACGTCGATCGGTAATCGGGTCTACCGGCACTTCACGTAAATAACGCCCGTCAACTAACTGCTCAAGGGTGTCCGGATAGGCATTTCTGTCTGCAAAATATTGGTCAATCGCACTTCGCATCACAATCAAGTCATGACGCAGTACTTTTTCTTTTGAACGATCTATAGAGGCGAAATAACGTGGCGCCACCAGACTCAATAAAATGGCGATAATGGTTAATACCACTAATATTTCTACTAAGGTAAAGCCTTTATTCGTCTTCATTACCATTCCTTGTATGGCTGTTGATTAATACCCATTCCATTGGATAGTGAGTACACGTCGTACACATCATCACCGGCAGATTTATCCTCAAACGAACTTTCGTAACTACGTAATCCCCAGGTTTCGGCATTACTTAAGCTGGGGTCACTGGCAAACGGATCACGCGGAATACGTCTAAGGAAATAGATCTTTTTGTGTTCCGGATCTTGTGCATCTTCGACACCATCCACCAGCATTTGCAGGCTTTCCGGATAGCCCGAGGCGTCATCAGAGAGTTCAATCCGACCGTCATCCACCGCTTGTTTATAGGCGTCAATCGCATCACGGATCTGCCATAAAGCACGTTTCAGTTCCTGTTCTTTATTACGCTGTGCACTGAGTTGCACTAAGGGTGCTGCCGAACTGACAATCAGCGCCAATAAGGTGAGCGCTACTAACAACTCAATTAGCGTGAAACCTTGCTGTTTTCTGCTCTTAGGCATTGTGCTTACATGCCTCCATAACTATCTTTTTGCAGGATTTGATCAGCAAATTCCTGTGCCGTTTTGGCGTTATCGCGTTGCTTCTCGTCATCTGTGGGCACCAAAGGCGGTGGCGCTGAAGAGTAAGCAGGTTGATACACAGGCTGAGGCTGTGGCATGCCGCCATACTGACCCTGCCCATTTTTTGTAGAATGGTTAATCCCTGATGGGAAAGCGGTATACACTGAATTGGCCGGCACAATGTTATGCAGAATGCGTGGGGTAATTAATAAGACAATCTCGTTTTTCTGTCTGTCTTTATTCTTATCGGTGAAGAAACGACCAATAAAGGGTAAGCCTGATAAACCTGGTACTTTGTAGTCGGTATTGGTCTCATCATCTTTGAATAAACCCGCCAGAATCTGTGTTTCACCATCTTTTAACGACAAGGTGGTATCAGCATTACGGCTACCAATGGAATAGGCCACCACGCCACTACTGGAGGTGATTTGGTCAATGATATTACTGACTTCCAGTTTGACCTTAATCGACACCTGATTCTGAATCAGGATGGTCGGTTCCACTTCCAGTTTGATACCCACTTCAATGTAACTGACCGACTGGGAAACAAAACCCGTTGAATTCGACACACTGGTTAATACCGGTACTTTATCGCCAACATGGATCTTGGCTTTATCACGGTTTTTCACTCGGATTTTCGGGTTAGCTAACAAGTTTGTATCCGTGTCTTTTTGCATCAGATTCAACGCCAACACCGGATCAGTTACTGTAAACACGCCCATGCCTGAATTGAATTCTTTCAGCTCGGCCAATGTCAGTCGCCCATCGACATCATCTTCACCACGCACACCCAGCGCGGCCGATGTAGGATAACGGATGCCAATCTCTTCCAGATTACGGCGATTGACTTCCATCACCTCCACTTCCAGCATCACTTCTGGTTCAACCAGATCCTGAGAAGCAATCAGTTTTTCAGCGGTTTTTATCGACTCCAGACTGTCTCGCATCACCAGCGTATTCAGCTTTTCATCAACGTAGACATCTTCCACTTTTAATACCGTTTGCAGCAGTGCCAGGGCTTGTTTAGCATCCATATTGTTCAGATAAAAACTGCGTACATATAACTCCTCATACTCCTGACTCCGGCTTAAGGGATAAATCAGAATGGTGTTTTCATTAAGGATTTTTTTACCCAGCTGATTTGTCGTCAGAATGGTGTCAATCGCTTCTTTGATTGGCGTATCACGCAGCATAATGCTGGTTTGCATGGCATCGCTGAGTTCACGGTCAAAGGTAAAATTTAAATCCCCTGCTTTGCCGATATACTCAAAAACCGATTTGATAGGGGCATTGTTAAATTCCAGACTGACAGACTTTTTAAATGCCGATTTGATGTGTGGCACCGTAGTAACTTTCTCAATGGCCTGCTCATCAAGCTTCTCAAATAACTGTCTGGCTGCTTCATTGGTTGAGTCTTCCGCCAGCACCACACGCACTAAGCTACGAGCAGTATCAAAGTCCTGTTTGGCAAATGCCTGTTCAGCACTTTGTATGATGGTTTCGTGCTTTTGGGCACTCGCCACTTTTTTCAATCCATTTAGGGCGCGTTGATTTTCCGGTGCTAGTGCCAGCACCTGATTAAAGGTTTTCTCAGCCACTAATGGTTGATGATTATCCAGTGCCGTGTGAGCGGACTGTAATAGTCCGGCGATTTTCATCTCCTGCTGGAGCTTTAAGGTGTTGCGATATTCCGGATTAAGCGGGTATTGCGTGGTTAACTGTTTTAATTTGGCAATGCCTTCATCCACCTGCCCATAAGCAATCAATCGTTTTGCAGCGATAAACTCGGCATCGGTGTACTGCTGCTGTTGCGTCTCCTGCATACTGCTACAGCTTTGCAAACACGCCAATGCCACCAGCAGTGCTGAACGTATTATTATCCGTAACCCTTTTTTATCCCCAGCTATTCTCAAAGTACTGCTCCAATTTCAACACGAATCTGTGTCTGTGTTGGTAAGTTGAGTAAAATCATTTCTGTTGAATGAATCGCTTTCACCTGCCACACCTCTTCCAGCGTATCGCCTGCCCGCACGACGTAGTTTTCACGTCCATTGGTCAGGAATACGCGCATTTCTCCATCTTCAATCAGCTTGCCGACATAGCTGTATGGGTTTACAGGGGGTGCCGGCGGTCTCGGTGCCACGGCAATGGGCTGGCTTTCCTGCTTTGCCTGAGGCAATGCAAATAAATCAACCGGTACATCAATGATTTTTTTTCGTAAGGTAAAACGGCTATTGTTATCAGCCTGAGCAACAACGAATGTCTCTTGCGTCTGAACGGCTTGTTTCTGAATCTGTTGTGTCTGTTCGCTTTGTGTTTGTACATGATCAGGTGCTACCACAACGACTTCGGTCATATCGTTATCTGGCTCATCCTGCAGTTCAACAAACACTACCAAAAGCAATGTCAGTGCTAAACCTACCCACACCAAATTGTCTTTCAACTTCTGCATCAGTGTTTACCATCCGCTTTGGTGTAAAGCACAAATTCGATATTGGCTTTCACCTGCTCGCTACGCATATCGTCACGTTTAAAATTAATATGGCTTAGCGCTATGCTTTGCTGACGGTTCATGATTTCCGTCACCACATTTCTAATCGCTGGATAGGCACCTTCCAAAGGAAATTTGATGTGATAAAGCACCATGCTTGATTGCGGGACTTCGCGTGTTGAGTAATCAGAACGGTTCAGTTTTAAGCCATGCTTTTCAATCACGGTTAATACATCAGCGATATTTTGATTGGCCTGTTTTTGCTCAGGCAAGGCCTGATAAAAACGTTGTGTGATCTGAGTAGATCGTGGTTCAGGTTGAATATCGACGGGAGTGTGCTGAGCCAAATCATCAATCGTTAATCGCAGTTTTTCTGCCTGCTCATTATTGGCCTGAATCATCATTGAAATCACGATACTGACCAGCAATAACCCTACAGCCAAATTGCCTTGCCAACCCCACTGCCGAAGCTGATAAAGCAACCATTGTCCGTAATGTTCCATCATGATTTTTTGCATCAGTGCTCTACCCACGTCACTAATAATTCAAACTGTGTGGCCTCTTTGCCATTCAGCCGTACCGATTCGGTTGATAACAAACTTACCGAGCCCACCATGGCTTGCTTTTTTAATTCGTCGATATACGCCAGGATCTCATCTACTGGAGAGGTAATGGCGATGATCTGCACAGTGTTTGTCTTCACATTAGGCTCAATAGCCACCAGTTGAATGCTGTCCAGACGTGACTCTTCCAACGCAAAAAACAGTTGCGGCCACGGGCGGATAATTTCATTAATCGCTACATTCACTGCATCCAGTTCCGCCTGTTCACGTTCCGATAAAGGCTGTGCTGTCGCTTTAGATTCTGTGGTTCGGGTATAGCGGGCTTTTTCCTGTTTTAATTCCGCCAGTCGGGCATTGCTCTGCTGTAAAAAGAACAGACTTAACAATACTGCTAACACCGCCACACATAATAAAAATGACGCCATTGGCTTGGGTGCGGATGTATGCAGACGGTGATTAAGATGAATCGTTTTCATGAGGCAATTAACCTCGCCACCTGGGTATCAGGCTGTTCCTTGGCAAATAACTTTGACGATGGCAGGCGAATAATGCGGTAGCTGCCGATTTTTATGGCACTTGATACAGAGATATCCGGCCAGTGTAATAACATGACGTGTTCATAACGTTGCTGCACAGCTTTATCAAAGACGCTATTGATCAGGCGTTCACGTTGTATCAACAGCTCTATCTGACCGATCACATCACTTTCTTGCTGTACGTTTTTAAGCCATAACCACTGACCTTCTGAGATCAGCCCCAGACATAAACGTCCATCACTAATCACTGTCAGCCAGCACAAACGTTCTAACTGCTGTGATTTGATCACCGCAATCGCGTCATTCATCACCGACATCAGATACGGCTGGATGCTAAGGAGTTGAATGGGTAATGAGGCAAATATTTCATCAATCGTCTGAATGAGCGGTGTCGGTATTGCACTGGCGACAGCAGGCTGACCGAAGCCTGACGGACTGATGCTTTTATTCCAGCTTTTCACCACATCGCCATAGAGGCTGACAAACAGATGGTGCAGATACCCCTGCTTTTCTTCATCGGTCTTAATGACCGGATTCCAGGGCAGAACGGCATAACGTACAAAACTGTTGGCTAAAACAATGCGAGCCGTTTTTGCCTGCCAACGCGTTTGACTGAGTGTGCTATGAAGCACCTTGGCAAGATAAGCCACCTCCACATCCCTGTGGTCGACAGCCTTTTTCATCATAATTTTCTGTTGATCGATACAACGTGTTTTACCGGCGACACCTTTAAATCGTCTAATAACAAGACTATTCGGCCGAATACACACATTCAGCTCATCAGTCATAACATTAAGCCAATGTGGTAACACGATTAATCTCCTCTAGTGTCGTCTCACCATTTTTCACCAGTAACAATGCCGCTTCACGCATCGTTCTGGTGCCATTGGCATACGCTGCCTCTTTAATTTTTCTCACCGGTTGACGCGTAACAATCAGTTCGCGGATTTCATCGTTAAAGCACAATAATTCGGCAATCGCTTTCCGGCCTTTGAATCCTAATCCGTGGCACTGGCCGCAACCTTGTCCTTTTTTAAAGTCAAAGTCGCTTATCTGCTCGGCGTTTAAGCCTGACTTTTCAACCAATGCTGCATCAGGCTTATCCTCTGTCAGGCAATGTGGACAGTTCACCCTTACCAGTCGCTGTGCCAGGATGCCATTCATGGCTGACACAAAGTTATACGGATCCACCCCCATATTGGTGAAACGGCCAATCACATCAAACACATTGTTAGCGTGCACAGTGGTTAACACCAAGTGACCGGTCAGCGCCGATTGCACGGCGATTTGTGCGGTTTCATTATCACGAATCTCACCGACCATGATTTTGTCTGGATCATGACGCAAAATAGAACGTAACCCTTTGGCGAAGGTCAGTCCTTTTTTCTCATTGACGGGGATTTGCAATACACCGGGTAACTGATATTCGACGGGATCTTCAATGGTGATGATTTTGTCGGTGCCGTGATTAATCTCAGAAATAATGCCGTACAGCGTGGTGGTTTTACCGCTACCGGTTGGCCCTGTTACCAGCAACATGCCATAAGGTTCTTCGGCTAATAATCGAAAACGGGCCATAATATCGGGAGCAAAACCCAATATTTCTAAACTCAGTCCCTGAGCTTCTTCACTTAATGCTTGTCTGTCTAAAACCCGTAAAACCGCATCTTCACCCAACACACTGGGCATAATCGACACACGTAAATCAATTTCTCGCCCTAATGCCATCACTTTAAAGCGACCATCCTGGGGGATGCGACGCTCAGCGATATCCAGATCAGACATCACTTTGACACGGGAAATCACTTGCTCTGCCTGAGCCAGTCCCTGAATGCCACCGACATGACTCAATACACCATCAATACGGTATTTCACTTTCAGACCGTTTTGATCCGTTTCCAGATGCACATCACTGGCACCGGCTTTTAACGCATCATATAAAGTCGAGCGTACAAACTTCACAATCGGGCTGGTATCTTCGCTGATTGAACGTAAGGAGATATCTTCTATACCCTGCTCATCCTCATTACGCTCAGCGTGGTGCTCTGATACCTCATCACCTAAAGCACGCATATTGGCTTCATGATGAGAGAGATAGACGTTTAAATCTTCGGTATGCGCCAAGGCCCAGGTGGCAGGCTCATTGACCAGAAAATCTAATTTGGAATAAATAGTGGCATCGAAAGGATTGGCGTGAACCAGATATAAGGCATTGGTTTTATCCCGAACCGCTATACAAGCCAACTTTTCTGCCTGCGTGAAGGACAACACATCAAAATCAGGCTGTAGCTGATAGAGTCGAGAAATCGTCAACACCGGATAACGCACCAACAACCCCAGTGCCTGCACAAATATATCCGGTGTTAACTCGCTGAATTCTTCCAGCACCTTAAGTAAAGGCTGCTTAGTTTGCTGTGCCAATTGCGTGGCTTGATTTAACTGCTCTACAGTCAGCGCATCGACCTGAATATCCGTCTGTATAATCGGCGTGTCATGATAGGCCGTATTCATTGAATACTCCCTGCCAATTCAAAAATCGGCATATACATCAGCACCACGACTAAGCCCACCACCAGACCAATAATGATCATCAAAGCCGGTTCAAGTAATTTGGTAAACCATTCGACCGCACGGGCAATTTCATCATCGTAGAACACGCCAATGCGTTCCATCATGTCGCCCATCTGTCCGGTACGCTCACCCACCCGTAACATACGGACAGAAATCGAGGTGGTCATGCCATGTAATTCCATGGCGTTAGATAAGGGTTTACCTTCTTTCACATCATTAGCCACCAGCGCTAATTTGCTACGTAATAAAGGTTGTAATAACGAGGACACCATCTGCATAGCCGTAATCAGTGGAATACCACCACGCAGTAACATACTTAATGTTCGGTAAAAACGGGCAAGCTGGTAGATTCGCAGCGTTTCGCCCAGTTTAGGAATTTGCCAGACTTTCGCCATAATAAAACGACGTACAAAAGACCGCGTCAGCACATAACTCATTACAGCAATACTGGCGATAAACACCATAAAAGCTTCACGTCCATGGCTGTGTAATAACTGGCCCCAGCTCAGTAATAACTGTGATAACCAAGGCAGATCCGCATTGGTGCTTTCATAAATCACACTGAATTTGGGTACGACATACCCCAGTAAAAACAAGACTACCAAGCCGCCGACCACCAGTAATAACACTGGATAAATAGCTGCAGAAACGATTTTCTTTTTCATTGCATCAACTTGGGACTGATACGCCACATGTCGGCTTAATGCCGTTGTCATATCCCCCGTACGTTCACTGGAACGAATCAGGGCTATATATAAAGGTGTAAATACCTCTGGTACTTTTTCCAGAGCAGTAGATAACGGTTGTCCATCAAACAATGCCGCTTTGATTTGGTTTAATACTGCTTTTGACTCCGCATGAGTTTCTTTCTCAGCTAAGGCTTCTATGGCCTCAACCAGACTGAGTCCGGACTCGAGCAATGCCAGTAATTCCTGGCTGAACAGCATCACATTGAATTGAGATTTTTTTAATTGAGGCAAACCAAAAGACAATGCCCCACTTTTTTGTTGATTGATAGAAAGTACGTGATGGCCTTGTCTTTCTGCCAGATAACGTGCCTGATTGGCATTACCGGCTTCAATCTCTATCAGTCTGACTGCACCATCATGAATGACTTTCATCGTAAAAATCATAAAGTCAGATACCTAACGCCAGCTCACAATGTCAGCCGCCGTGTCTTTACCACCGCTGGCACCATCGCTGCCTAATGACCACAAGTCATAGTCTGCATACTGACTATGTGTGCCCGGCATCTGATAAAAATACGGATTATCCCAAGGATCGTTTGGTACGTCTTTTTTAAGGTATGGCCCTTGCCATTTACGTTCATTATTGGGTGGTGTATTGAGTGCAGCCAGTCCCTGTTCTGTTGTCGGATAATGGCCAACATCCAAACGATATTGATCCAGAGCTTTACCTAATGCTTCAATCTGAGCACGGGCCGTTTTCACTTCGGACTTACCAATTTGAGCAAAATACTTCGGTCCAACATAACCGGCTAACAAACCGATAATGACCATAACGACTAATAATTCCAGCAAGGTAAATCCGGCTTGATGGTGTTTCTGTTTTAAATAAATAACAACGTCTGGCATAACAATAATCTCAGCTGGTGACCAGTAAGAAAAAAGAGGATGTACCCAATGGGTACATCCTCTCCATTCACTTTTATGCAAACACTTCAATGTCAGATGCGCTTAATGAAGTCACGCCTGTCAAAGTAGCAAATTGCACAGCAGCACCAGAGCCACTGCCATCCGCGTCATAGCTCAATGCACCCGTTGATGTGTCGAATAACAAGAAGTCATTCGCATCACCAGCAGCTGCACCTACACTACAAACAAGATTATCAGCAGTGAAACTACCTGCTGTTAGAGACGTAAACTGATCGATATTGAGTGCAATCTTATCTACCCCACTCAAGAAATCAGTAATGGTATCGATGCCAGTCAAATTAAATGCAGTATCTACATAGGTTTGAACTTCATCGTCATCGCCAGTCACGACTTGCTCATGGACCTGACCAAACACGAAAGTATCCGCGCCATCACCACCAGTCAGCGTATCGTTACCGCCATTACCGACGAAAACATCATCCTGCGAGGTGCCGATAAAGGTATTGTCATTACCATTACCTTCAAAACGCAGACCATTTGCAGTTACACCAGAAGCATCAACAACGACATTATCGATGGTACCGCCATTGTTACCCAGGCTATTGTCTAAGTCATCGACAGTACCGTTGGCAGCAAAATAGTAGTGGTCATTCAACATTTGCAATGCATCATTTTCCACATTCAGTTGGTCTACTGTGCCACCCACTTGAACGACTTCCATTCCTTGGAAATTAGCGTCATTTAAAACGATAGTGCCGTTAGCTTTTGTATCTGCACCGACACCCGTGGTAATGCGTAATGTATCGACACCATCACCGCCCACGATCAGATCGTGTTCAGCACCTGTTGCAATCCATTCCTGATTACCATCATCAGCCGCAGAGGTTGTACCAGAATTACCTGAACCGAAACCACCGATAAGGAAGATATCGTCACCGTCTTCACCATACAGGCTATCGGCACCGCTTCCACCAACCAGGACATCGTTGCCATCACCACCGTAGTAAGTATCATTACCACCGTTCATGACACCGTAGTCGACACCAGCACTGCCATAAACGGTTTCAGTCGCACCAGCCGATTCATTGCCACCGTAAACATGAGTAAAGCTGCCTTCTTCACCTTCACTGGCATCGTAGATCATGTCAACGTTATGGAATAAATTCGCTACAGCAAATTCCTCAACAGAGAATTCGGCGTAGTCATATTCCACTTCCTCAGCACCGACGATATCTTCATCAGGTTCAAACTCAGCTTCTTCAAACTCAAGCTCAACCGTGACTGACTCGCTCGGTCCACCGGCCGTACCATGAATTTGCAGACCTGGATTTAAGAAGCCCGTGCTTAATGATTCACCATTATTTTCAAGTTGCTCAGAAGATAAGGTGATATTAACGCCGCTATCCAGTTCGATACGCTCAATTCCGGTGAATAACAAAGACTCATCAAAGTCACCACTTTGCGTGAATTGCAATGTATCGACAGCGTTATAGCCTGCCACAGTTGAAGCAGCGGTATTGATTTCCGTCGAACCAGGACGAGTGACCAGATTCAAGCGAACATCGGTTTCAGCTTGCTCAGACATTTCCTGATCTTCAATTTCAACAAATTCATTGTTGACAGTGTCATAGCCGAATAAAGGCCCTTCTTCTTCCTCGCCTTCTTCTTCCTCTTCTTCGCCTTCTTCACCTTCAGATTCGTTCAAATCAACATATCTTGCTGCATTGCCTGAAAGATCTTGGGCTGAAACACCGCCTTGGATGATCGTTTCTTCTTCAAACTCCTCACCAACAACGAAGGTGTCATTACCATCACCACCAATCAATACATCCTCTGATGTAACATGGTAAAGATTACCGTTGACTGTTTCATCTCCAGCTGTACTTCCTTGGCCTTCTATATAGTCAGAGCCAGCACCACCAGATAAAATATCATCACCATCTCCAGCATAGATATCATCATTTCCATCACCACCGTAAATGATATCATCACCATCTCCAGTCACGATGTTATCGTTTCCTGAACCACCATCAATGATGTTGTCACCACCTTCAGATAGAATGGTATCGTTGCCACTACCACCTGAAATAATGTCGTCTCCAGTGCCAGTAAAAATATTATCGTTTCCAGCACCGCCACTTATCACATTATTACCAGAATTATTACTTCCATCCATTGAGCCAGTAAGAATAAAATCATTGCCATCTCCACCAGAAATCACATCGTTTCCAGCTCCACCGACAATAAAATCATCTCCACCAAGCCCTGCGATGATGTCATCGCCTGCACCACCATCAATTGTATTGGCTAAGTCATTACCTATGATGATGTCTGAGTTTGAGGTCCCAGTATAAGTTGTTTCTGTTTCATCAAATATTTTAGTCGCCATATCTTTTCCTTTATTACTCATTGATAACTATTATTCGTTTTATTGACAGGCTGGTGCGTATGCACCAACCTGCCGAAACAAAAAACGACTAAACTTTATTGATATCCTTCAACTTCAACTTCGATAAATGGATTAGGCGTTACACCATCACCACTATTTTCTTGATAAGTTTGACGTAAACGAATTGCACCAGATACTGGTGATGGGTTTGTTCCAGAGCAGCTAGTGCGAATATATTGCATACCCGATGCTGGATTCGTACTACCATCATCATCCTTGTAATTAACATCAGTAGTGAAATCTACCCAGTCAGTATCAATATCAGCTTTTTGCTGGGCAGCTGTTGGCGCTGTTCCTGGTGCTGCATTCACACCATTAATGGCTGGGCTTGAACCCAAACCAGTGATAGGTTGAGCAACAAATCCTGCTTCATCACGATGTTGTACAGCTGTAAAGGTGCGACCAGCACGATAAGTCGGCGAAGCATTAGAAGGAACAGTTGAATAGGCGATATCGATTGTTTTACCAGACCAACCGCTACGTGCCATATCATTAATCTCAAAGTTTTGTGTACCACTAGCAGTAAGATTGTAATCATTACTATTCATGGTTACTTTCATGCCATAAATACATTCATACGTTGAGCCACCAGTAGAACGACGCCAAACATAGTCACGTAATATGCCAACTGTGACATCAGTGTTATTTGTATAAGTATTATTCATCACAATGTCTACAGTATTACTGACCTTTGGAAACCGGTCAGCACCAGTGAAATTTGAATCGGGTGCGTACAAGTCATTCGTAGGAATAAGAGCACATGTATCTGATGTAGATGTGGGTTGTACTGGCGCATCAGCGCCTGAACCTGAACCAAAGTTCCCCGTTGGATTACATAGAATATATGGACTGGTATCACTACCCACACTTACACCTCCAGCTGGCAAGTTTTCCCAGTCAGCCATTGCCTGACCAGAAACTAAACAACTTAATGTACTTAACACTACGAGTTTTAATTTGAAGTTTTTCATCATTTTTCTCCGTCCGTGTACAATAGACGAGCATTTGTGGCTGCCCGCAGCACCTATTCACTTCAATCTTGGTGAGTGCCTTAAACTTCCGTTGATTGAAGATGAATTCCTTTATAGGGCGGTCACACTTGCCCTAATCAATTCCATTATCATTTGTCTAATTTGGTAAAAATCCTTCAACTTCTATTTCAATTGGTGGTTGGCCAGCCCTAGAAGTTTGCCTTAAACGTACTGCCTCAGCAGCAGTAGAGAAATCATCTGCAGTACAATCGGTTCTTACATATTGCATACCTGATACATGATCAGCACGTGTCGTAAAAACGATCCAGTCACTATTCAGATCTGCTTTTTGAGTAGAAGAGATGGCAGGACTACTGCCCAATCCAATAGGTGGTTGAGCTATATAACTTACCCCAGCATTATGCTGTATCGAGGTAAAAGTGCGGCCTATTCTATAGGTTGGGTCAGCAGACGAAGGAACTGTGGAGTATGCGACTTGGACTGTTTTATCTTTCCAGCCCTTTCTAGCGAAATCATTGATTTCAAAAACTTGTGAGTAGGGTTGATTGAGATTGTAATCATTAAAATTCATAGTCACTTTCATCCCATAAATACATTCGTAATTACTTCCACCTGTTGAACGACGCCAGACATAGTCTCTTAGTACTCCAATATTTACATCTGTATTGTTGGTATAGCTATTGTTCATAACAATAGCTACCGTGTTACTAACTTTTGGGAAACGTTCTGCACCAGTAAAGTTTGAGTCAGGTGCATAAACATCATTTGAAAGAATGACAGCACACTTATCAGCAGTTGATGATGGCTGTACTGGTGCATGAGCACCAGAACCTGAACCAAAATTACCTGTAGGATTACATAAAATATAAGCACTGGTATCACTACCCACACTCACACCTGTTGCAGGCAGATTTTCCCAGTCAGCCAATGCCTGACCTGAAGCTAAATAGCTTAACGTACTTAACACTACGAGTTTTAATTTGAAGTTTTTCATCATTTTTTCCCGTCCTTGTGCAAATGAATTTACTATTTGTTTACATCTAATCAAACAACCATCGAACACTGACCCACGCTGCTCTCGGAGCACCTGGCGCCACAAAGTTTGTGCTATTCCATTCAAGAGAATTATGGTTGTAACCATCCTTACCGATACCACCATAAGTGCCTGGTGAGAAAGGATTACGTCCAAGTGCACCCGCACTGAAGTATTCTTTATCAAAGATATTATTTACCAGCAGGTTGACACTAAAATTTTTGGTTAACTGGTAATTGCTCTGGAAATTAAACACCATATAACCTGGGACTTTTCCAGGATTGTTAGTTGCTTTCCTAGCCACAATCTTATTGCTTCCTGAGACTACAACGGTCTCATAAACAACTTTTCCTGGCTGGTGTTTATTATTTTCATTACCCCGAACATAACTGGAAGAGTGAGCAACAGCGGTGAGACCAACTGTCCATTTAGGTGTCACACGATAGTTAACTGTCGCATTAAGGTTATGTAGAGACACACCAGGCATTTTTGAGCCAGGCTCAACATCAATCAAGCGGCTATAGCTTTTATTTCCGATGTACTGCTCATAGGAGCTACTATTATCATTACCTGTAATTGTGAACTTATCTTCAAAAGTAGCGTCTGTCAGTGAATAGTTGATACTAAAACCCCATTTACCTTTTTGACCTGACAAACCGGCTTCAATCCCTTGTCGACGTGTTGCACCGATGCTATCGAAGAAGTTACGGTTATCCGGATAAGATACTAAGTAAAGGTCATTCTTAATATTGGTTTGATAAGCAGATAAGTTCCACTGAATATCTTCATCAATCATGCCGCGGATACCAGCTTCTATTGTTTGAGCTTTAATCTGAGGCAAATAAGGATCACCAGACAACGTGCTAGGAAGTGAACAACTTCGATTCTCTTTCAAACTTTTATATATGAACGCTTCCTTACCCGTTGCAGGGTCAACACCAATAGAAGCTGGAGTTTTATCAAGTGCACATCCCAGTTCAATAACGGATGGCACTCGAACACCTTGAGAAAAATTCGCATAGATATTTAAATCAGGTTTAGCTTGCCATGCCACACCAAAAGAAGGATTTAATGAGTAATAGCTAAATGACTCTTTTTCTTCAGGGTTAAGTAAATCAATATCATCCGGTATGTAATAGCCTGTTTCACATTCTTCGCCTGGTGAACAGACGTTAAAGTAATCTGGTAGGGCCTCGAGTCTTGCTAAGGTTGGGAGATAACCATCTGCGTAGGTTCTAGATCGAACTCTATTCTCACCTTGAGTATCGTTATAGCGTGCTGACACATTAAAATGCCATGTCTGAACGGGACTCCAGGTTTCACTGAAGTACAAACTTTTTGTCAGTTGCTCGCCTTCAAAATTATTGTTGGCAATGGGTACGTCTGCAGCTAGATACTGATCTCGAATTTCATCAGGCGCATAATAAAATTCACGATCAGCAGTTAACAAACCAAGTTGCTGTGTAGTCTCATATTTAGCAGTGGGCCGATCAACCGATGCTCCCACCATAAATTTATGTTTCTCAGTATTCCAATTCAGCTGCAGTGATGCTCCATCAACAACTTGATCAATAGTATTATCTGTCAACACAGCTGTTGGTGTACCGTCTACGACCCCCGGATTGATAGCACTATAGTCACCACCATCAACCGTCTGCTCTCCTCCTTCAGGGCCTGTTACAAGTAAAGTATTTCCGCCTGAATCCCCCTGACACTCATCACCATTTAGAGATGGTTTTAGTATTAGATATTGTTTAGCTCCTCCCTCTTCATAATAAAAATATTCACCACTAGTATAGATATAAAGATATGGATCAGTCTCTTTAGCTAATACCGATAAGTTTGTTATGGTGTCATAGCTATTGACACTACTTGTAACATACGGTGGGGGTGGCTCTGTACCAGGCTTTATAATAACTGATTGTTCAATATTTTTGCTTCCTGCAAAATTCCCAACAGCAATATCTTCATAAATTTGGGGTAGCGTTCCATTAAATCCAGAAGAGTAGTTAGTTGCTAACTCGTTCATCACATCATCGACTGTGACATAGGATCCACCAAACAAGTTAAAATAATCTGCCTCACTCAAAACATAATAGTCTGGTAATCCTGCATCATTCGTTGACTCAAAAAGGCAGGTAAATTCTTCTCCATCTGCTAAATTACGTTTTAGAGTCTGCCCATCAAATTCGGTATATACATCAGCCCCTTGAGAATCCCTTTTACTTGTTCGACGATAAACCTGACCCGTAATACTAAAGGTATCATTTACCTGATAAGCCCCAGCTAACTGAAACTGCTGCAATCGATTTTCGGTTGTATCAGGTGAAGTAAATACCCCTTCCCTGTCTTGTCGATACTCTTCACTTGGAATAAGTCCATTACCTACCAAGTTAGTATCTACAATCAAGGTACTGAAATTAAGGTCGAGTTTATCCCCACGATAACTGGCTTTACCGAATAATTGATTCACTTCACTTGGAGAGTTATCACGCCAGCCATTTTCATCAAATAAACTGGCCGCACCGAAAAAGGCGATGGTGCCGTTGTTCCAGCCATTTTCCATTTGTAATTGTTTGCGACCAAATGAACCGGCAAGCACTTCTGCATCCATAGCGGTATTGTTAAAGCCGTCTTTGGTTTTTAAGGCAAATGAACCACCCAAAGTATTCAACCCAAAGATTGGGTTAGAGCCTGGAAATAAATCCACTCCAGCTATGGCATTCATCGGGATCATGTCCCAGTTCACTACATCACCAAACGGTTCATTAACCCGGATACCGTCAATGAACACACTCAGCCCTTGTGGCGTACCAATTTGTGGCCCCGCCGTAAAACCCCGATATTGAATATCCATCTGGAACGGATTGCCTTGGTAATCATTAACCGTGACGCCTTGTAGTTTTGTATTAAACAAATCCGTCATGCTTAATGAATGTGCGTCTTTTATCTCTTTGGCTGAGATACTTTGCACGTTGGCCGGGATTTCTTCTTTGGTCAGTCCAAGACCTGGCAGGGGTCCGACTTCATAGAAGCGTTGTGCTCTGACTTTAACGGTATCCAGGATCAAGCGGTCATCACCGAGAGCAGGTAACTCTTCCTGGCCCGGCACCAGAAAATAACCGCCGTCTGTATCATCAATAGCTTCAAGGCCACTGTCGTTTAATAATTTCTGGAACCCTTCTTCAACGGAATATTCACCATGAAGACCTTTGGTTTCTTTTCCTTCTGCCAAAGCAGGGTCAAAGGTTAATCTCACACCATTTTCGGCTGCGTAATTTGAGATGGCTTTGCCCAAAGGGCCAGCAGGAATGTCAAAACGTTTGACTTGTTCAGCCGTGTTATCTTCAGCCAGGGCAAGATGATTAATTGACATGGCACCGACCATGCTCATCGTGGCGATAGATAAACAGCGACAGAGTTTTTTCTTAAGGCACACTGGGCCCTTTGCTTGCAGTTCCAATATTTCTCTCCGACTAATAATTATTATTTTTTTGTTGTTCTTATTAGGTATGCCAATCGAGAATCGGAAAGTGACAATTTTTTTTAGACTTTTTTTAAACTTTTTTTAAAAGCGTTGATATAGCTAGGTTTACGAGGGGGAGTTTTAGGCGGGTTTGAGCATGGTTAGATAGCGTGTGTAACTTTCTACCCGCACTGGCAGGGTTTTACTGATGCTTCTTAATGCACCGTCAATATTGTTTACCGGGAAAGCACCGGAGATTTCTAAATCAGCAATGCGGGGGTCGCAGCGCATAACGCCAGTTTTATAACGGGAAAGTTCATCAATAAATTCACTTAAGCGCATCTTATCGACAACGAGCGTGCCCGTTGTCCAGCCCAAAGATGAGGCATCAAACAACATTTTTTGCTGGAATAAAGCCGCGGTGAACTTCACTGCTTCACCCTTGTTGACGACTACCTTGTCTCCATAGCCATCTATCGGTCTGACTTCTACCGCATCCTGATAGACATTAACGCAGCTTCTATCATGGATGATTCGGGTACTGAACTTTGTGCCAAGAGCAGTGACAGTGCCGTGCTCGGTTGTGAGGATAAACGGACGATAGGATGGATTAGGATCTTCTGCGGTTTCTACATAGACTTCGCCTTGTAATAACCTGACGTTTCTGACCTGCTCATCATAATGCACGGATAATTTGGTATTGGTATTCAGCACCAGTTGAGTGTTGTCATCTAAGGTCACGTGTTTAATTTCACCGACAGCGGTTGAATAGTCTGCCAGTAAGACTTGCCATGGTTTTTGCTGATAGCCATACCAGCCTGCAGTGCCTGCAGCCACCAATATGCTGAGGGTTTTAATGACTTGGCGACGTTCATGTGATTTGATGTGTCGGGTATCAATAGGACGATTTAAAACGGCGATACTGGTTTTTGAATCCAGCCCCATAAAACAGTTGGTGACGGCTTCAACCTGTTCCCATGCTTGTCTATTTGCCGGTGAAGCATTTAACCACCTCTCCCATTCTTTGCGATCTGCATCTGTTGCTTCACCGGAAGTCAGTTCTACAAACCAGTTGGTCGCTTCATAGATAGCATCTTTATTAGAATGAGCCATGACAAAACAATTTAATTATCCATGTTTAAACAATGCAGCAATGCCTTAGCAATGTACTGTCGAACTGAGCTGACGGAAATCGATAGTCGTGACGCAATTTCAGCATGTGAAAGCCCTTCCAGTTGACACCATAAGAAGGCGCTACGAACACGATCAGGCAAGCCATCGAGCATTTCATCTATTTTGGCGAGCGTCTCCACCATAATATTGAGTGACTCAGGTGAAGGGACTTCGACTTCTGGCATATTCTCTAAAGCGTCAAGATAGGCTCTTTCAATGTCCCGACGACGAACATGATTGACCATCAGGCCGTGGGCTACCGTGGTGAGATAGGCACGGGGTTCTTTGATACCCGACAGATCGTCTTTTTGCAGAATTTTAGAAAAGGTATCTTGCATCAAGTCAGCTGCATCAAAGCTGCAACCGAGTTTTTTTCTCAGCCAGCCTAATAACCAGCTATTGTGTGCACGGTAAAGATCAGTGACGATAGAGTCACGCGTTGCATTAAGATTACCCAGAATACTGACGTCTGATTCGTGGTGTAGGGCTATGTCACTCAATTGCCTGCTCCCCTTTTACATAAGCTGCCGGATTGTGCCTGCCTTATGTTTTGTCGAGGTTTGCAGTAACATGACTAACCACAAGTTCTGGGTAAACTCTGCGTGCATGTTCACAAAATTTCACATAAGGTAACGTAAATTTACTACGCATTACCTTGAGTAAATATAGGAAAAAATCCTAAATTTACAAAGATTAATCCATTTATAAAAAATGAAAGCCTGCTTAGCCGCATCGGGAGGTTTTTACCCTGACTTTTTAAATATTAACTATTTTTCATTTTTTCAATCTGAATACAAAACTTAAGTATGGAGGTGATGGAGGATGCTTTTTGATTTGCGGATAAATACAGCGATGATGAAGCAAACGACTTCTTGTACAATAGCCTCCTTTCATTCTTCAGACATTCAAGCAATCTAGCGAGCCTACTATGAAAATTCAAAGCCACTTTGTCGATCTTGATACACCTACTGGCGTTATGCGTACTTATATTCACCGCCCGGTTGGTGAAGGTAGCTACCCGGTGATTTTGTTCTACTCTGAAATTTTCCAACAGACTGGCCCGATTGAACGTGCAGCAAGACTGATGGCAAGCCATGGTTATGCTGTATTAGTGCCCGAAGTTTTCCATGAGCTGAACCCTATCGGTACAGTACTGGGTTATGACGACGCTGGTCGTGATAAAGGTAATGCCGATAAAGAAGCGAAAGATGTTCAGGGGTATGACTCTGATAACGTCGCCATGATTGAGTTTGTAAAAACCCAACCGTGGTGCAATGGTCATATTGGTGCTATGGGTTATTGCATTGGTGGTCACCTGGCTTTCCGTGCAGCTTTACAGCCTGAAGTTAAAGGCACAGCGTGTTTCTACGCTACGGATTTACATATCCAAAAAATTCCAAACAAACCCGGCCAACACAGTATGGAACGTCTTGATGACATAAAAGGCGAGTTATTAATGATTTGGGGTAAACAGGATAATCATGTACCTGCTGATGGTTTGTTAAAAATCTATCAGGAATTAAAAGCAACCGATATTACTTTCACCTGGCATGAGTTTAATGCTGAACATGCGTTTATGCGTGATGAAGGTGACGGTGGCCGTTATGATGCACAAACTGCACAAATCGGCTATCAACTGGCGTTAAATCTGTTTAGCAGAACTCTTCGTTAATCAGCTTTTCTATTTAGCCTGAAAGGGAGTCAGTGACATCATAGACTCCCTTTTTTATTAGCCAAAGATTAAGAAAATCATCTGGCTGAAATACTGGCAATGCCCCACTCTTGTTATGCTAAGCTCAAATTTTTTAATTGCATGGGAACACCATTGTCATGTCCAACCCTTCAGGTTTAGCCTTTGCCCATTTACTTAACGGTGAGGGTGGAAGTACCCGTCTCAATGTGAATGATCTGCCGCAATGGCAGGGTGAAGATGGCATTCTCTGGCTGCATTTTGACTACACGCATCCTGATGCTGAACGTTGGCTACTTGAACAGTCCGGCTTGGATAGTGTGATCGCTAATGCCTTATTAGAAGAAGAAACACGTCCTCGCACAACCTCCATTAATGATGGTTTGCTAATGTCGTTGCGAGGGATTAATCATTATCAGGATGCCCGCTCGGACGATATGATTTCGATTCGGGTGTGGATTGATCCACGTATTATCGTCACTACCCGTCGGGAAATGTCCGCTTCTGCAGGAGAACTGGATAAATTACTGGACAAAGGTATTGGCCCTAAGAACAGTGCAGAGTTTCTCATCAAGTTAGTGGATCTGACCGTTGATGGTATGTCAGAAACTATTGCCGGTTTCGAAGATACGATTGCCGATTATGAAGATGCTGTCTTAGTGGATGATACGGAAAACTTGCACAACGATATTGCCAATTTACGCCGTCAGGTGATTAAAATGCATCGGTATTTAGCCCCGGAAAGAGATGCCCTGGCTCGTTTGACACTGGAAAAGATATCGTGGTTATCGGATTATGATCGTCTTCAAATCCATGAAATCAGTGACACCCTCATTCGTTATATTGAAAACCTGGATGCGGTGCGTGAACGAGCCGTACTGGTTCAGGAAGAGCTGCACAGTAAAACGTCTGAACAACTTAATTCGCGTATGTATGTGTTATCGGTGATTGCAGCCGTGTTTCTTCCATTAGGCTTTGTGACAGGATTATTAGGTATTAATGTGGGTGGTATCCCTGGTGCCAATGACAGTCATGCTTTTACTGATGTAATCGTGATTCTCTGTGTGGTGGCTGTATTGTTATTATTTTTGTTTCGTTGGAAAAAATGGTTTTAGATGTGCTTTAAACGGTGAATCAATCACTTATCGGCACTACTGTTTAATCCACCAAATAAATATAATAATTTCTTTATTTTTTTCGAGCAAATCTGAAAAAGATGTTGTAGAATGCCACGCTTTCTTGGGGTGCTTAGCTCAGCTGGGAGAGCATCGCCCTTACAAGGCGAGGGTCGGGGGTTCGAACCCCTCAGCAC
>JBLXHJ010000001.1:0-822339 GCA_048259785.1 Methylophaga sp. | reverse complement strand
TTTCTTGGGGTGCTTAGCTCAGCTGGGAGAGCATCGCCCTTACAAGGCGAGGGTCGGGGGTTCGAACCCCTCAGCACCCACCAAGAAAAATTCCTCTTTGCATAATCAGTACTTGTTTCCCATTAAAATATTGTGCATTGTAAGCCCTTGGCGACTCTATCCAAGGTGCTGAAATGGACTTCACTCCGCTCTACACGTCATTACTGTCTTTCTGGTATTTCATTCCTTTATTTTTCTGTCTGGCTATCCTGCGTTCAGCCTGGTTCAAAGGTGTGATGGGCGAGTTTCTGGTCAATGTCATCGCCCGATTGCAACTCGATAAACAACATTATCATTTAATCAAAAACGTGACCCTGCCGACCGAAGATGGGACCACTCAGATTGATCACATTATCGTTTCGGTTTATGGCGTTTTTGTGGTGGAAACAAAAAATATTCGTGGCTGGATATTCGGTAATCCCTCCCAGAAAAACTGGACTCAGCAACTATACAAACATAAATACACTTTTCAGAATCCACTGCATCAAAATCATAAACACCTCAAAACGCTTCAGGCTTTACTCAACTTATCAGACGAACAAGCCTTTTCTGTGATCGTTTTCATTGGTGACAGTGACTTTAAAACGCCCATGCCAGACAATGTCACTTATGGTCTGGGTTATGTTCGCTATATCAAGTCTAAAACCAATCCAGTTCTCAACCTGGCAGAGAAAGAAAACCTCATATCACAGATTGAGTCTGGTCGGCTTTCACCTAGCCTGAAAACAAACAGAGAGCACGTGGCCCATGTTAGGCAGTTAGTTGAACGAAAGCTGATAGATGCCCCCATATGTTCACGCTGTGGTCATAAGATGGTGAAACGTCAAAGCAAAAAAGGTGACCGTGCTGGCCAGTTTTTCTGGGGCTGTAGTCAATATCCGAAATGTCGTAATATCAACACGGTGTAACCCTATTCCCTTCTATTAAGGACACGAAAATGAAATGGCGCGGTAACCGAAGAAGTAGCAATATTGATGACCGTCGAAATCAGCGTGTTTCAGGGATTCGTGTTGGTTCAGGCGGTATTATTCGATTATTACCCGCCGTGTTTAGATTACTCGGCTTCAAAGGCACAGCATTATTGCTGATTGGCATTGTTGTATTAGCGGCATTGACTGGTAATTTACCTGTACTGTTATCCCTTCTCGGTATGCCCTCTTCGGCACCTACAGTCTCCTCCTCCGAACCGCTACAGGAAACAGCTGAAGAAAAAGAACGTGTTGAGTTTGTTTCTGTGGTTCTAGCGGATACTGAAGATACCTGGTCAGCTATATTTAAAGAAAATGGTCAACATTACACCCCACCCAAATTGGTTTTGTTTCGTGGCGTGGTGAACTCGGCTTGTGGTTCTGCACAATCAGCGATGGGGCCATTTTATTGTCCAGCCGATCAACAGGTTTACATTGACCTGAGTTTTTATGACCAGCTAAAAAATCAGTTCAAAGCACCTGGCGATTTTGCCCAGGCTTATGTCATTGCCCATGAGGTCGGTCATCACATCCAGACCTTATTAGGCATTTCACAACAAGTAAATGCCGCCCGCAGCAAAGTGAGCCAGGTGGAATGGAATAAACTCTCTGTCAAACAAGAATTACAAGCCGATTGCTTTGCCGGTGTTTGGGCATATCATGCCAATGAAACAAGACAACTCTTAGAAGCTGGTGATTTAGAAGAAGGCTTAACAGCAGCGAGTGCGATTGGTGATGATACATTGCAAAAACAAGCGACGGGCGTGGTTAGACCTGATTCATTCACTCATGGCAGTTCAGCTCAACGAGTGAAATGGTTTAAAACCGGTTATGACACAGGTAATGTTGAAGCATGTGATACATTTATCAACAGATAAAAACAAGATTAGATCATCACGCTTAGGTTATGATTTATATAAATTTATGAAGCGATTCACTGCTTTTTATTAGTGTATATGTTTCAATTGGAAAAATTTTAGAAATGTCTTTAGGGAGAAGCATATTGAAACAACGAATGCTGTTATGGATAGTAGCTACACGTAATAGTTTTGTTTCATTACTGCCATTGACATTTTTACGAGTGACATTGGATTTACTTATTTATCTGCCATGGCCTGCCTACCAACAATTGATGAATTCGCTGTTTGGTGCTTCATGGAAACCCCCACTACTCAGTATCAGTGAGCTGACCTTTAGCTTTTTTGCCCTGGCTTTGACAGCCATTATTTCAGTGCAATTGGTTTATAGACTTAATAGTAGCAGTAACATTGAAAGCGATATGCCGACACCATTAATGGTCGCTATCAGTGCGGCTATTAATTACATTATCGTGACTAGCTTGCTGGGATATTCTGCTATCGAATTCAGTATGGAGTCGATGCTACTGGCGGTCATTTTAGGGGTTGCAACGGCTGAAATGATCTGTTGGTTAACCCATAAACGACTGCTGGATTTATTACACTTATCCGTCGAATCTGACACCGCCTTTTATAACGCCATGCGCCTGACCCCGACTATTGTTATTGTCGGGGTTTTCTTTTTTGTAGTGGCAGCATTTATAAACTTGTTACCTGATTTTCCTGATGTGTACGATGCCCTCACACATTGGGCTCAGGCTCAAGGTTATGGCGCATGGATATTAAGCACGCTGACGGTATTAGTTAACCAGAGCTTGTGGTTTATCGGCATACACGGTGGTATCGCTATTGAGTCATATCACCAAGGCGCTTTTTTCATTAATGACGTTACAACTATTAGTACTGACTGGGTAACACGTCCTGTTTATGACAGTTTTGTTTTGATAGGTGGCTCTGGTGCAACGCTAGGCTTGGTGATTGCTATTTTGATCACGACACGCCGTGGCATGCAAAATAAAGTCGCCAAAATTTCGATCATCCCTAGTCTTTTTAACATCAATGATATTCTCATTTACGGTTTACCCATTGTTCTCAACCCACGCTATTTAATTCCCTTTTTTATGGTGCCTTTGTCATTAATGGCTATCTCATTGCTGGCTTTTCAATCAGGCTTGGTGCATGTAGTTAACCCAGGCAGTGTCACCTGGACGACACCGCCAATTTTGTCTGCGTGGTTACTCACTGAATCATGGCATGGTGTCGCGCTGCAATTGTTGGCAATCAGTATCAGTACACTCCTCTATTTACCTTTTGTTCGCAAAGCCGAGATATACAGACATCAGCAAGAGCAATTGGCTTTTGAAGAGGCGACTAATACCATTATTCATAATGGCCAAACCAAGCAACAAATTATCAGCAGGCAAGACAAGGTTGGAATGATTGCCAGAGATCTGGTCTATGACTTGCGTCAGGCAATTTACCATGATGAATTAACGGTTGTTTACCAACCTAAACATCATCGTGCTGGTCACATTGTTGGGGTTGAAGCACTGGTTCGCTGGACGCACCCAAGATACGGTTTTGTGTCTCCTGCGATGCTAGTCATGCTGGCTGAAGATAGTGGTGATATTAATAAATTAGGTCGATGGGTATTTGAACACTGCTGTATCACTAAGGCGAAATGGAATGCTTTAGGCCACCAGAATCTGACAATGGCCATCAATATCTCTCCACTGCAACTGAGTGATAATGCTTTACCGAGTTTTTTATCGGGGTGTGTCACTAAGTACGGACTTCATCCTGAAGAAATTGAGCTGGAAATTACCGAGTCATCAGAAATTTCTGATTCACAACAAGTTGAGAAAATATTACAAGAAATCAGTGATATAGGCATTCATCTGGCTATGGATGATTTTGGCATGGGGTATTCCTCACTGTTACATATGCGTCGCTTTAAAGTAAATGCGATTAAGATTGATGGATCAATCACACGTGATGTTCTAACTAATTCAACGAATGCCGATATCATTCGCACCATCAGCGCTTTAGGTAAAGCTCAAAAAGTCTCTGTGGTAGCAGAATACGTGGAAACACAAGAACAACGTGAAGCCTTGCTTGAGATGGGCTGTGATATATTTCAAGGCTATTATCATAGTCCACCGCTTAAACCTGAAGATTGTCCTGTGTATTTTTTATCTCACCGCCATGAAGTTGCTGAATAAATGACAAGTGCTGCCGATACGGTAATGACGCTTTATCACTGGAATATACTGATTCTGCCAAGTGGTGAGGAAATTTTTGTTGGGCTGCGCCAACGTCCTGAAACAGTACCACCATTCAAGCCTGTTGATGAAGAAGATGAGCTGCTTCCATTTACTTTACGTAACAGCAGCCCGATTACTGAATTTAATCCGGCACGAGGCATAGGTTATACCGAATCTGGCCGACGTTATGTGGTTATCGGACCGGCCAGCGATCCAACCGGCATGATTCGTTTGAGTGTCGATCAAATGATGCCAGCTGAACAAATCAACTGGAAATATCCATTCAGCGACTGACATCCCTGTCAGTCTGAACACTATTAAATCTGCTTTTCTATCGTATAGATCTGCTTTTTATTATCGGTTACTTCTGCTTTCAACAAACCATGCCCTGCTTTCCCGGCTGGCAACATAAAACGCATGCTGGGATCTTCGCTAATCGATATGCCGGTATCAATGCTCATTAGCACCTTATCATCCAGCGTAATCAGCATTTTTTCGACGTAATGTGCTGGAATATAACCACGGGTTTTTAAGTCCATCTGCAGACCGCTATTGTTAGGATGGCTGATCACCACCTGGACAGGTTTCGCCTCATCAGAGTCTCCATCACGATAACGAATCTGCATTTTGCCCAGTCTCGCCATTGCAGCGACCTGATCTTTTGCCGCTGGCGCACTACAACCACCCGAAGCTTTCACAAAACGCTTCACCATGTGCAGACTGCCATCGTTCATTTCTGCTATGGCTCGAATATAGGTGTATTGGTCAACACGCATACGGGTAGAGATATCCACCGTTTCTAATTCCGGTGACAAATGGAAGTTAGCTGAGTACGGCATTGGGTTATTATCAATAAAGACATGCAGATTTTTGATATAAGAACTGGCGGTTTGCGGTTTCTTTGAATAGAGATGGATTGGCACTATCGCCGCATCTTCTGCTCTTTTAGGTGCTTCGATCACTAACCAGTCATCTGCATCTTCTAAAATCGTTTTATTTTCAAAATAGATTTCTTTAAGCGTTTGCCATTGCTCCTGAGGCTCATCAGCGGCCATGCTCAAAAAAGGCACCAAAAATAAGCTCAATAAACCAGCAAGCCCGATATTTTTAAATAATGTGTTCATTCGGTTATTCCCATTCCAGTTCAGTAAAAGCCGCTGTGATATTGCGTTTATGATAGTCGTCGAATAACAGCCACTTACCCTTCTCACTCAGGCCGACAGATTCGGTTGCTTCGTTGATGGTTCCCATATCATTAATGATGGCTCTGATTTGCTCTCGAATCGTACTGAAATAATGCGCTTCATCATCAAAGGCTTGTTGCCACTCTTCATGTTGAGCAGGTCCATGGCCGGGAATCACCGCATTTAACTTCATGGATTTAAGTGCTTCAATTATGCTTAGCCAGCCATTAATACTGCCATCCAAGGCTGGAATCCGTTTTACAAAGAGTAAGTCGCCGGTCCATAAGGTCTTGGTTTTTTTATCCAGCACCGTCAGATCATTATCTGTGTGAGAGGTGGGATAGCTGGTCAGAACCAGTTCACGTTCACCCAAGTCAATGGTGATGGGGTTACCCACACTCACTAATTGGCTGGGTTCAATAAACTCTGTGCCTTTAAAGTGGGGCCCCAGAATGTCACTGAAACGGGTTTCATAAAACGATTTTCGGGCTTCGATTGCAGCTGGCATTTTATCGTTGCCAATAAAGGTTGCTTCAGTATCTTTGAATGCTGCATTGCCTAAAAAATGATCAGGATGGGCATGGGTATTGATGACATAACAAACAGGTAAATCACTTTTATCGCGTATCGCTGCAAAGAGCGATTTCCCTTCAAGGTAACTGCCGCCGGTATCGACAACGGCAATACACTTTTCACCGATGATAAAACCGGTATTAGCTATTTCGCCTTTATTGTCCCGATTCGCATCTTCCTGAACACCCTGGTGATAATAAATCCCCTCACTCACTTGTTTTACTGAGTATTCTTCCGCATTGGCTTTCAGCATCAACAAGGTGCTGATGGCTATAGTCACGGCGCTTAACGTGACTTTTGTTTTATTTTTCATTTCTCTCCCCTTTTCTATGTAGGGTGTGTTTTCTCTCAGTATTTATTTTGGTTTAATCATATTTTTGACTTCTGAGATAGCGTTGGCAGGAAAACCACCTTGCTCTGCATGACGCAAGATTAAATCCTTACTTTCAGCTTTGTATACACAATATATTTTGTTGTCAGTGACATAACTTTCTACCCACTCAATTTCCGGCCCCATCTCTCTTAAAATTGAACAGGATTTGTCCGTTATCTGGTCAAGTTCATTCTTGGTTAGCTCGCCTGCTCCTGCTATTTCACGTTCAATAATGTATTTATTCATTTTGTTACCTCATAAATGTGACCGGTCGTCTTTACAACCTGTTAAAAAAAATCAACGTCATTTAACGTTGAAGAAAATAGCCGTCCAGTAATTGCGATAAACAACGTGATAACGGGGCTGTAGATTTTTCCACTTTCATATGCAGTAACGCCCCTTGCCATTGATCAAACAATAGTTTTGCCATTACGTCAGCTGTTATATCCTGTCGAACAATGCCTTGTTGCTGAGCTTTATACAGTCCTTGTTCCATTAGTTGACAATAGTCACTCACTGCAGCTAACAATGTTTGTCGGCATAATTCACTGGCACTGCTGATTTCCCCCATCATATCGCCTAATAAGCAGCCACCACGGTAATCTGACTGCTCCAGATCCTCGATTAGTGATTCAAAGTAGGCTTTGATAGCCTCGTGACCATTTAAGTCTGTTTTGTTCAGAAAAGATTGTAGCCGTGCAATAAATGGGGCGATGTAGTGACGAATGGCTTCTGCCGTGAAGTTCTCTTTACTTTCAAAGTAGCTATAGAACGAGCCTTTGGGCACCTGAACGGTATCTAATATCAATTTGATACCGGTGCCATGATAACCATTTCGCATCAGTAACTGGATCCCCTGATTGAGGATTTGTTCTTTTTTAATCTGTTTTTGTGTACTCATATCTGCATAATGCGACCGGTCGTCTTTACTTGTCAATCATTGATCGTAGAGATTCACTTTTCGCTTCGGCACTCTCTGGCTTGCAAGCGTGCATACGCTTCCGCTTCATGATGGATATCACTAATCAGACCGCGATGTAATGCAACCGAAATCGCATCCTGATTATGAAATCGTGCGCCTTGTTTAAACAGTAAATCCAGCAAGTCACGTGCAGGCATATCTAAGTATTTCGATAATTCCTGAGCTTCTTTGGAGAGCTTGTCCAGTACTTCAGGATGTTGCTGTTGCACATTCAGCGTCGCCAGGTTATCAATGATGGCCAACTCTCTTATCGTTTCATCACTGAGTCCGTTATCCTGAACAAACCGTAGACTGGTTAACCCTGTCAATTGATGAAATGTATTTTGAACAAGATTTAAATCGGCATTCCTTCCGGCTAACGCGACTTTTAACCATTTCAGGCGATGCCTTGCGAGAACAATCATGCTTTTTTCTGTTTCTCTACTCATGCTAATTGCTCCGAGTCAAAACACACTTCCTTTGTTATCACATAAAAGCTGTCTCTGACAAACCTTGATCGTATTTTTTAATATGGAAAAACAGCCATACCCCCTGATTTTCTATTAGAATCAATGACTCACTATATGGATAAAGCATTTAGCTGAGGTAACGCATGAAATACGTTTATTGCCTGATAATGTTCTGTCTGACGACATCATTCGCCACAGCGGATGACCTTGAACGAAATACAATCACCAGTTGTGCTTACCAGGCTGGAACAGCCTATGAAATACAAAAAATCCGACAAACTGAAGGCGATGACTGGACCACATTTGAGAATATAATCAAGTCGATTTATAAAGATACCCAAGGACGTGATGATCTTTTAGCAATAGGAAGACGCGTTTATATTTACCCAGTTGAAACCTCTGTCGATAAAGTGCATGAAGAGCTGTTTCAGGCTTGTGTAAAACGCCAACAAGGAACTGAACCATTAATTTAATTAATGCGGATGTTTGCGTGTAGACCAATACACCATTTTTTCTAATAATTGATCAAGCTTAATAGGCTTTGTCATGTAATCACTCATACCTGCTTGCAAGCATTTTTCCTCATCCCCTTTCATGGCATTGGCCGTTAAGGCAATGATTGGTATATCCTGACAGTGTTTACCTAACTTACCTTCTCGGATTTGCTTACTGATGGTATAGCCGTCCATCACGGGCATTTGACAGTCCATCAAAATCAGCTGTATTGGCTTATAAGCATCAAGTTGAGTGATCAATTGACTTGCTTGAACACCATTTTCAGCCGTAGTGAATTGCACATTTAGTCGAGTCAGAAAAAATTCCAGCACAGATCGATTAGTAATGTCATCATCTACAATCAAAACATGTGCGCCTTGTAGATCAGATTCTGTGAACGATGCTTGTTGGTGAACTTCTGTGTTTGTTAATTCCGGCGCTGTCTCTTTCAGCCGTTTTAGTTTGATAGTGAAACAAAAACAAGATCCTTTACCCGACTCGCTTTTAACAGTGATATTGCCACCCATTAATTCACACAGTTTTTTTGAGATCACCAAGCCCAGCCCAGTACCACCGAAACTTTTTGATGAACTGTTGTCAATTTGTTCAAAGGGTTCAAACAGACGATTTATCTGATTGGCATTAATACCAATACCACTATCTATCACCTGGCAGGATAGCGTCATATCATTATCAGATTGCTCAACAAGACTGGCCTTGAGCTGAATATGACCATGCTGGGTAAATTTATCTGCATTGCTTAATAGATTGCGCAGGATTTGTTCTAGACGGGTAGGATCACCTACGACCACTAAATCCTTGTTCCAGTCTAGCGACAGATGATAGTTTTTATCCTTATTTTTGTTACGTAAACTGAAGGTTTCAAACACATCTTCAAATAGCTTTGTCAGATTAAATATGTCATCACGAATGTGAACTTTTTTAGCTTCTAGTTTGGAAAAATCGAGAATGTCATTGATGATATTGAGCAGCAAGTCGGCACTTTTACTGGCTAATTCGATGTGCCGTTGCTGAGTTGCCGTAAGCTCACTGTGGCTTAAGATATCCAGCATACCAATCACACCGGCTATGGGACTGCGTAACTCATGTGTCATATTCGCCATAAAAGCTGATTTGGCTTTGCTGGCCTGCTCTAGTCGCTGACTGGACAAACGAAGTTCAATAAGCGACTCCACCTGATACGCAAACATCTGCAGGCGCTTTAATTCTTGTTCACTTAATGTTCTGACTTTGTGATCAATGATACATAGAGTGCCCAGCAAATATTGGTGATTATTAAATCTGTATCGCAGTGGAACCCCAGCATAGAAAACAATGTGTGGTGGACCTGTGACCAGAGGATTGTCTCTGAACCGTTCATCTGCATCGGTATTTTCAATGACCAATGGGGTTTTATGATAAATGGCATGGCCGCAAAAAGAGATGTCACGTCCCGTTTCGCAAACATCCAAACCTTGTATCGATTTAAACCACTGGCGGGATTCATCAATTAGAGAAATCGCCACGATTGGGATATCAAAAACATCGGCGACCAACCGAGTGAGATTATCAAAAACTGCTTCAGGCTCTGAATCCAGAAGCTCAAGAGAAAATAAAGCGTCTAAACGTTCTCGTTCATCGCCAGGTATTTTCGGTGCTTCCATTGTCTGCGCCCCCGCCAAGTTACCTCCCGCTTTGACACTAAATTACTATAGTAAAATCAATCGGGTAGAAAAACTGATACACCGCCATCATAGCAGAATCTGTATGCAAAAAAACCGGCTCATGTGTTGAATCATATTCACTGATCAGCATAGGCCGTTTTCAGTGAAGTGAATCGTTTTCTTAGTGAGACTCCGTTACTATGACGTTTGTCATCATTGGGTTGTCAACATGGATATCGTTTACATTTTATTGTTAGTTCTATTACATGCAGGTCCAGCGGCTTATAGTGTTTTTCATATTTTGCTTTACAAACGTGACAGCCGAGCTGCACTTGGCTGGATAATGTCTTGCTTGTTTATTCCCTATGGTGGCCCAGTCGCTTATTTTTTCTTTGGTGTGAACCGGGTTCGCAGCCGTGCCACCAGTATTAAACGGCGTTTATTCAAAATTCCGTTTGAATCAGGTTATGCCAAACGCTCGATAAGCCATATCACTAGTTACGGACTGGATAGTATTGGTGAAAGAATCACTGGAACCAAACTCAGTGCTGGTAATGATGTCAGCATTTTCCATAATGGTGATGAAGCCTATCCCGCTATGATTAAGGCCATCAAAGTAGCTCAAAAGCGTATTCTGTTAACCACCTATATTCTCAAAACAGACAAAACAGGCACTGAGTTTATTGACGCGCTTTCTGATGCCGTCAAACGCGGTGTTGAAGTCAAGGTGATCATTGATGGCATTGGTGAGTGGTATTCCTGGCAAAAACCGTCAAAGCGTTTAAAAGCGCTGGGCATAGAAGTCGCAAAATTCACACCACCACGTCTTCTGCCCCCCAATATCTATATCAATATGCGTAATCACCGCAAACTGATGGTCGTTGATAACACTATCGCGTTTGCCGGTGGCATGAATATTAGCGATGATCATCGTCAACTTGCACTGCAACCCAGACGCATCACCGATATTCACTTTAGTTTTGAAGGGCCCGTTGTAAAAGATTTAATTCGTATTTTTTATGATGACTGGTTAATTGCCAGTGAAACAAAAATGGATTGCTCGTTCCCGACACCGAATCCTCGGCCAAACAGCTATCACTGTCGCGTGATTCCGGAAGATCCAGATGAAGCGATGGATGCCTTATCGTTAACGATTCAGAGCGTGATTTCAGCGGCAAAAAACACCGTGGATATTATGACGCCCTACTTTATCCCCAGCCGGGAAATCATCGCCTCATTACAATCAGCATCGATGCGTGGTGTTAGGGTTCGCATCGTGTTGCCAGCAAAAAATAATCTCATCTATATTCATTGGGCTAACCGAAATATGCTGACTGAACTGTTGCTTTGGAATGTAGAAGTCTTTTATCAACCGGCACCGTTCTGTCATAGCAAACTACTATGTGTTGATGATCATTATTCTCTGGTGGGATCGGCTAATCTGGATCCTCGCAGTCTGAGGCTAAACTACGAATTAGGCATTGAGATTTTCTCACACACCTTAAATAAAGAATTAAGCCAACACTTTGATAACATCATTGCGAGAAGTGAAGCAATCAGTGATAAGGATCTGGCAAACCGTAGCGTGCCTGTTAGACTACGCGACTCATTTATGAGCTTGTTATCCCCTTATTTGTAAACGATAACCTAGTGCAACCGTCTGGAGAACCCAATGATTACCTCATTTATTTTAATTCAAACTGAACGTACGAAAATTACCGAAGTTGCTGAAACACTGGCGGATGTCGATGGTATCAGTGAAGTCTATTCTGTCAGCGGTAACTACGACCTGGTGGCCATTGCCCGGGTTAAGGATAATGATGAACTCGCTACCTTGGTGACTAGCAAAATTGTCGATATCGAAGCGATTACGAAAACTGAGACCATGCTGGCTTTCCGCGTTTATAGCAAACATGATCTCGACTCGATGTTTTCAATCGGTCTCTAGGTTACTTCGCTGACATTGAGCCTGTGGTGGCAGGCTCTTTATTAGCGTTATTACTTTTCACAATCACCGTACAAGTCATACCGGCAGCCAGCAGCGTCTGCTCGGGAACAACATCTAAAGCGATACGCACCGGTATACGCTGCTCCAGACGAACCCAGTTAAACGTGGGGTTTACATCAGCCACCAAGTCACGGCTCTCAGGGTTGTCGCTGTCATAGATGCCTCTGGCAATACTCTCAACATGACCCGTCAGTATTTGCCCATTCATCAGTTCAATATCGACAGAATCATTCACTTCTAGCAAAGCCAGCTTTGTCTCTTCAAAATAGCCATATACCCAGAAAGAGTGTTTATCAATTAAGGCCATCATCGCCTGTCCAGTGTGGGCATAATCACCTACATAGACATTTAAGTTTGTTATGTAACCATCTGTTTTTGCGTATACTTTCGTTCTTTCCATATCCAGTTTAGCCGCATTTAACATTGCAACTGCCGAATGGTAATCAGCTAGTGCTGCCGAGGATTGGTGATCTGCATCAATCTTACTTTCCCGGGAAACAGTACGTTTATCCATGGCCTGACGGCGTTTGGCCTGCTCTTGATACATTTCCAGAAGTGTCTTTTTGTTAGCCACGACAGCTTCTGCATTTTTGACCGCTAAGGCATAACGCTCCGCATCGACTGCCATCAGCAAATCGCCTTTTTTTACTTCCTGATTATCTTTGACGGCGACTTCAGTCACGATACCTGATACGTCTGGTGCGACATTAATAATCTCGGCTCGGACGCGACCGTCACGTGTCCAGGGTGAATGCATATATTTCTGCCATAAGGTGTATGCCAGAAAACCAGCAGCCAGAAAAAAACACAAGGTGATGAGGTAACTTATAAACTTCTTCATGCTATTGATAGACCATAAAAGCAGTGAAACAAAATAAACAGACAAACACGCTCAGTTTAAACAGTGCCGGGTGCCAGACATAACGGTATACACCGAGTCGGGCAAACAACATATCCAGTAACCACATCACCATTAAACATAAAACAAACAGGCCAGTCATGGCAGGAAAGGTCACACCTGAGACAGTCCACTCACGCATCACATCCATCATGACTGCACTCCAGCAGCCAATGGCTGAGCAAACAGGTTTTTATCCAGTAAGACATTTCTAATAAAGTGTAGATAGCTCAATATCTGCTTGGGAATGGATTCATCAAAATGCACAATGTCTGAGGTATAAGGCTGCAACCACCCTATCATTTTATCCAGTTGTTTTAATGCACTCACCCTATGGTTTGCAGTAGGTTTATCAAACACGGTTATCAAGGCCTTATTCAGATTCTTTTTATACCATTGCCAATCATCATTCAGTCCACCTGATGATGAAAGTCGTTGTTCAACATCGTCGATCTCCATTAAAGCATGGCCGACAATCTGCACTGAGAAGCAGTTTTTTAATAGTTTTTTATATTGTTGTGGGGAATCGCCGGCAAAACCATAGGACTGACTTAATAAGTCCCGTGTCTGACTCTCAAACTGATGGCGGCGCTGAGAATGCGGACGACTGAATAAAACCGTTATTTGATGACGCATTTCCTTATTCAGTCGTTGCCAGACAAAACGATTATCAGCAGGAATAATTACGGTCAAAATAACAGCCACCATACTCTGTGCCAATATCAAGGCGATATAGTTATTCAAGGTCGCCGCTGTATCATAAACCGCTTGGTTAAGTGGAATGGCACCCAAGCAAAAGAATATGAGCAAGCCCATACCATAACCTGCATATTTGGGCTTTGTGGAGAGATAGAGCCCTATAGTTAAAGGCAGTGCCAGAGCAAAACATAATAAGGCAAAGCCATCCAAATGTGGCAGAAGCAGAAGATTAACAACAGAACCACTCAGTGCCGCTGCTAAAGTCCCGATGGTAATCTGTTTTGCTGATCTGGCCGGATTAGGTGTTGTGGTCACAATGGCAGAAATTGCAATGGCAACCATGGCGAATGTGCTACCACTTGGCCAGGCAGTTTCAATCCAAAATGTGCCAAATAACAAAACGATAAGACTGGTTCTTAATCCCGTTATTAGCGCACCGACAGGGTTCATTTTAGTACTGAATGTCACACGCTGTCGTTCGTAATGATGTTGATCAGTCGCCAGAGTGGACTGTGTTTCACAATACACTCGCATTTCATCAAACAAGCGAAAAATTAACTCACAGGCCGTGTCAAAATCAAGCTTATTAGCCTCACTGATATGGCCGGGTAGAAATTGACGCTCCTCACGAATTTTCTGTCTCAAGTGTGTTTGTGTGAAGGTAATCCGATTTGCTAGATCTAAAGCCTGCTGTGAACTCAGTGTCACCAGACGTACAGGCGCCAATGTCTGTTTAACAATTTTTAAACAGCGTTCAATAGCAACCATTACAGAAGCAGGTGCATCCTGTCTGACACGGTTTAATAGCGTATGTAAACCAGCATAACGTGTCGTTAGCTGCATAAACTCTTGGTTTAAACGCGCCAATCTTTGTTTACGTAACTTGGTAGAATAATCTTCTATACTGCTGACATACCTAAGATTTTCCAATCCTACAGACTGTGTTGCAAACAACATCATTTTCATTTCATATTGCGTTTGCTGCTCAGGGTTATTGAGACTATTAATGATGAAATCAGCAAAGTCACCAAAACGCTGACTGACCGCTTTTTGAATGGCCTGACCCGATGTTTGTGGAAATAAGGTGGCACTGATCACCGTGGCAATGAAGATACCAAGACTAATTTCCAGTACTCGCCACACTGCTAACATAAATGCCATATCTGGATTTTGTATGGCTGGAATGCCAATCAATGTGGCTGTATACCCCATCAGTACAAATGCATAGGAACGATAATCCCGAAATGCCATCGCCCCAGCAGCACAAAGACCAATCCACACAGCTACTGCTAACAGAAACAACACACGTTCCTGAGCGACTAATGCGACCAAAATGAGCATCACCACACAGCCAATCAAGGTGCCGAGAAAGCGAAATAACCCCTTGACCAGAACCTGCCCACTCTGTGGCTGCATGACAATAATCACCGTGATACAGGCCACGGCAGGTTGTGGTAACTCCAGTCGCATGGCAAGCCATAAAGTCAGAAACACAGCGACCAGACCCTGAATAATAAAATTCCAGGTCAGGCCATCCTCACTCAGCCATTGCTTTGCTGCCTGCTTTAGACTCAACGTCAGGTTGGAAGCCATTTACGGTGTCGCCGAATACTGTAGTGCAGCCTGCTGTGGGCTATCATTAGCTGCCGTCAGACCACCACCCAATGCAATGATAAGATCAGCCCGGAATTGCAGCGCCTGAGCATTAAGCTGTTGTGAGAAAAGCTGTTGTTGTAACCAGGCCAATCTGGCATCCAGTACAGGTAAATAATCAGTCAAACCGACATCATAGGCATCATTCGCATGCATATAGGCTTGATGTGATGCTTTGATAGCAGACGCCAATGTCGTTGATTGTGACAATGTACTTTTTAATGACACGGCACTGTCTGCAATTTGTTGCATCGCTTCACTTAAAGTTTTTTTGTATAAAGCCACTGCAATATCATAATTGGCTGTCGCCTCCGATAACTCACCACGAATTCTGCCTGCGTCAAAGATCGGCAGTGATATCGCTGGACCGGCATCATAGGTCAGTTTGTCATGGCTAAAGACGCTTAACATGCTGCCGTTGACGGCCATAAAACCTATAGCAGCGGAAAGATTAATATTCGGATAAAAAGCAGTATGAGCAATATCAATGTGTTTATTGGTACTGAACACCAACCAACGGCTCGCCACCACATCTGGACGATGCCCAAGTAATTCAGCTGGTATGTGGCTGGGTAAAGACACCTCTTCTGTTCGCTGTAAGTGTGGTGGTTTTAGACTGTCAGCAAACGCTGGACCTTTACCTAATAAAGCCGCGATTGCATGTTTGGTTATCACAATATGATCACTAACTGCTTCATGTTTTGCCTCGGCGTCAGCAAGCTGCGTTTCAGCCTGATGGACTGCGACTTCTGTATTCAAGCCTATTTTCAACTGTGCCTTTATCACATCAAGCTTCTCTTGATAGGTGTCCACAGCCTGCTGAGCCAGTTCCAGCTCAGCGTGATTCAGTGACAGTTGAATGTATGAAGACACTAATGCGGATTCGATATTCAGCTTCGCTATCTGGCTCTTTGCCGTTTGCTTTTTAATCTCACTTAATGCTACTTCACTTTGCAGGGAGTTTTTATTCCAAATATCAGGATCGTAGTGGAGGCTGAGTAAGCCTGTATTATTCCAACTGGTGGTACCGCCCAACTCGCCCGGACCATAGAAATAATCCGTCGGCCAACGTTTACGGTCAATTTGAGCTTCAGCATCCATTCTTGGCGATAAAGCAGCATCGGTCTGTGCTGCTAATGACGTAGCCAGCCGAATCCTTGCCTGTGCTTCTTGCACCGATGGACTCTGGCTGACAGCAAGCTGCATTAACTGATTCAGTTGTTTATCCTGAAAACATTGCCACCACTGATCTGTTGGCCATGCCGCATCTTCCTGTATTTGCTGCACATGTTCACTTAATTGAAACGACGAATCTGCAGTCACATCACTATGCGGCACAATGCCCTCAGAGCTGATGCATGCAGATAACAGCAACAAAACTAGATAAGGAAAGAAGAGGAATAACGTTTTCACAGTCTGCTCAAAATACGCTTTATAAGATTAATGGCAGGCTATTTTATTTCTGTTCAAACTATCAATAAACAGCAATTAATGTTAATAATTGTTACAGAATTTGTAACAATAGGTGACAAATGGATACGATTGAATCGATGAAAACCTTTTTACAGGTGATTGAAAGTGGCAGCTTTACTAAAGCAGCAGAAAGATTGGAAACCAGTTCAGCAAATGTTTCACGTGCCATATCGGCATTGGAACAACATCTTAGCACCCGCTTATTACACAGAACGACACGCCGGATAGCATTAACTGAAGCGGGTCAACGCTACCTGCTGCGATGTGAACAAATACTAGCGAATCTGGAAGAAGCAGAGGCAGAAGCACGTGATGCTCAGATGAATCCAGTAGGCCGACTCAGACTTCATGCCATGCCGGCATTGGCAAACAAATATATTGTCAGAGCAGTCACAGCTTACAGGGTCATTTACCCTGCTGTTTCGTTTGATATCACACTGGCAAACCGTATCCCTGATTTGATTGAGGAAGGTATTGATGTCTCTATCATTATGGCACCACAACTGTCAGACTCCAGTCTGATCTCAAAGATCATTGGTCAGACCTACAGTATTTTATGTGTATCGCCCGATTATGTGTCTGAACATGGTATGCCAACAACACCTGCAGAGGTCGAAGCGCACCAATGTATAAAAATGGCGTCTACTGTGCTGCCATTAGATCACTGGGAGATAAGCTCAGACAAAGGTGATGCCATTATTGATATCAAAAACTCGCCGTTTCAGGTCAATGTAAGCAGTACGGTAAAAGAGGCCGTTCTGCATGGAATGGGAATAGGTATGGTTCCCATATTTAATGTGACGCATGAACTAGCATCTGGCTCGTTGATACGGGTATTACCCGATTATCGTGGCACGCTATTTAATGTTTACGCCCTTTATCCATCACGCGCGTATCTTGATGCAAAAACCAGTAGTTGGGTCGATTTTTTACGTGACAATTTACCTGATGAACTCGCCAGAGATTGTGAACTTCAGGTAAATTAAATGACGGCTCTTATCCAGAGCCGTCCTGAAACAAGATTATGCTGCTTTTAACAAGCTCGACTTGAGTTGCTCACACCATTGCTTGAGTCTGCCTTCCGTCAACTCAGGTTGGCAGTCTTCATCTAATGCCAGACCGACAAAAAACTGCTTATCTGCAGTTAAAGCTTTTGAGGCATCAAACTCATAACCATCCACGGGCCAGTGACCAATGATTTTGGCACCTTTAGCCACCACTTTGTCATGCAACATACCCATCGCATCCTGAAACCACTCGGCATAAGCAAATTGATCGCCCATCCCCAGAAAAGCCACCGTTTTACTGGAAAAGTCGGTGTCATCAATCTCATCCCAGACATCCTGCCAGTCCGCCTGCACTTCACCGTAATCCCAAGTCGGGATAGCAAAGATGATATTGTCAAAAAACTCCAGCGCCGCCAGCCCGACATCTTTCACATCAAATAGCTCAACCTGGTCTTCACCCAAAATTTTGGCTATTTTTACTGCTGCGTCTGACGTATTGCCTGTGGTTGAACCATAAATAACTGCAATCATTACTCACCTATTTGCATTTAATTAACATATGCAAATGATATTCATTATTATTTAATAATTCAACTGACAATGTCACACTCACAAGGTGACTGCTTCACATGGCCTACAATTGTGGACTTGTTTTTCCCGCATTACGTTTATCAAGCGCTTCCTGCTTTAACTCTCCAACCCACTCCATAGCAGCCTCATACGCCTCAACCCAGCCTGGCACATCAACCATCGTTGCTGTGATATTGGTAGCGGGTTGATCATCGATTGTGCCAAATTGAAAGCTCATCCAGCTTGCACACTCATCCAGACTTTTTACTTCAGGGTTTCTGAAATCATTCACTTGATAACGGCTACCGTCTTTTTTGAATACCAGTCCCATAATGGTGTCTGCATTCAATGTCCGTGGTGGGGTGATTTGTGAACTGGATGCGCCCAAACAATTGAGTTTGCCCTGTGGAAAAATCCAGTCCAGTGGTCCGGCATTATCAAAAGGTTGACCATATTGCTCGATAAGCGATTGACGATAATCGGCTACAGTGACGGGATCGACATGGTTTTCAGAGACACGATAAATGGCGACTAAATGGCCTGCTTTTGGTAAGGGCGTAAATATTAACTTAAAGCTATCCGCACGACGCTGACCTTGCTCGGTTTCCTCAATATTGGCAGATAAGCTATGAATAAAACTCGGCGTTTTATAAGTCTTCGCGCCATCACTATAGGTGTAATACTGCTTTTCTTCTTCAATCGCACTGGCATTGACACCGTAATTGAGCAGAGCACTTTTTGCATCATCAAGCGTCATGCCAAGCTGCAAGCCGGCCATATCGACCTCATCTGCCAATGCAGAACAGCTAAACAATATAGCTGCAAAATACGGGATGAACGTTTTCATATTCTTTTCCTCTATGGGATATATAAGACTGGGCTGACGATATAAAGCAATTTATCGTCAAACACAATATCCCTTTTTATCATAATCTTGATAGAGGCATAAAACGTTACGCTGATGGCATTGATTCCTGTGCCTGGTACAAACCTTCAAATTCACTCATAGTGAAGACAGCCAGGATATTCTGCTCATCATCGAGAATTTCATACATTGGCCCTTCTGTCCCACGTATGCTGAATAAAACAACCGTATCCTCATCGCCACCACACTCTCTGTGCGGTTCTGGATCGGGTTGGCTAATGGTATAGCTGCCCGTTGGACGTTTTTCTTTTAATGTTCCGTCAGCGTGATATAAACAATGCTCACCCTGAATGACAAAAGTATGGTTAACCGCACAATGGCGATGTAACACAATCGGATCGTTGGCTGCGAATTTGAATATCACTTCCACGACTTTATTTTCATGGTCAATATCTAAAACGGAATATTGGAAGTTGTCGAAAACCTCTAGTCGTTGCCAGTTGATGTGTTGATCATCAAATTGATGTGTCTGCATTCCTCTCTCCTTTTTCATTGTATGTCAGTAACATATAACTACTTTAGCGACGGGAATACGGACGGTGCCAGCGATATTTGCCTGCGTAAAACCAGGACTTTGACCCATAATAAAAATCAGGGCTGCTATAGCAGCCCTGATTTTATTTTCAGCTAGCTTTTACGGTGATGTACCAGCAGATATAAAGCCGGTAACACTATCAGGGTGAGTAAAGTGGATGACACAATACCGCCTATGACTACCGTCGCTAATGGCCGTTGTATCTCTGCACCGGTGCCTGTATTCAGTGCCATAGGAACAAAACCAAGGCTGGCCACTAACGCGGTCATCATAACCGGTCGCAATCGTAACATCGCCCCCTCCACAATCGCTTTATAGAGATCGCCGTTTTGGTGCCAATGATCACGAATGAATGACAACATCACAAGACCATTCAATACAGCAATACCTGACAAGGCAATAAAACCAACAGCCGCAGAAATAGACAGTGGCATATCCCTAAGCAGTAAAGCCATAATGCCACCCGTTAATGCCAACGGTACTCCAGTGAAGATAATAGCGGCATCCCTCATAGAACCCAGCATAGTCACCAATAACAATAAAATGCCAAATAAGGTGACAGGTACTACAACAGCCAGCCGTTGACTTGCTGAGGCTAACTGTTCAAAGGTACCACCGAACTCCAGCCAGTAACCGTCAGGTAATGTCAGCTGCTGATCAAGTTTTTGCTGAGCTTCCTGCACAAAAGATCCCAGATCACGATCTCTGACATTGGCTGTGACCACAACACGACGTTTCGCGTTTTCACGCGAGATTTGGCTTGGCACATCAACAAGTTCAATCGTTGCCACCTCCGATAAGGGCACATATGCACCAGAAGGCAGAGACACGGGTAACTCGGAGAGTGCGGCCATATCCTGGCGGCGTTGATCAGCTAAGCGTATAACCAGTTTAAAACGTCGATCCCCCTCATAGATTAACCCCGCATCCTGACCACCGATAGCTGTAGATAACATCGTCTGTAAGCTATCTACACTGAGGCCATAACGGGACAGTGCCAAACGTTTGGGTTCCACTGACACCATCGGTAAACCACTGACTTGTTCCAGTCTGGCATCCGCTTGACCGGGTATATCTTTGATAATAGTTAAAATGGACTGGGCTGATGTTTTGAGTTTATCCAAATCATCACCAAACACTTTAATGGCCACATCCGCTCTGACACCTGAGATAAGCTCGTTAAAGCGCATCTCAATGGGTTGGGTGAATTCATAGTTATTGCCAGGCAATGCCTTTGCAGCTGTCTCGATTTGCTTGATGAGCTCTGACTTAGGCAATGTCGGATTGGGCCAATCTTTTCTTGGCTTTAATATCAGAAAAGTGTCAGCCACATTCGGTGGCATCGGATCGGTCGCTACTTCAGGCGTACCGATTTTGGCATAGACCTTATCCACCTGTGGAAACTGTTTAAGCCGTTGTTCCAGTACTTCCTGCATTTCTATGGATTGCTGCAGACTGGTACCGGTGGTGCGTAAGGCATGTAAGGCAATATCACCTTCATTGAGCTGAGGAATAAATTCTGTGCCCATTTTTGATGCCAATATCAGTGAATAGGCCACCAAAACGAGCGCAGCAAACATCACCAACCAACGTAACTTCAGACTCCATATCAATACAGGTCTATAAATCGACTTACTGGCAGTAATAATCAGACTTTCACTTTCTTTGACTTTGCCTTTCATAAACACAGCCACGGCTGCAGGCACGATAGTCAGTGACATCACCATTGCTGCAAGTAATGCCAGCACCACTGTCGCTGCCATGGGTTCAAACATCTTGCCTTCCACCCCAGTCAAGGTGAATAAGGGGATGTACACCAAGGTAATAATCAATACCCCAAACAGGCTGGGCCGAATCACCTCATTGGTGGCATCAAATACCACAGCCAGCCGTTCATTTAATGGTAATGCTGAATCACGGCCGGTCTGAGCCATCGATAAACGCCGTACGCTGTTTTCCACGATGATCACGGCACCATCGACAATCAGGCCAAAATCCAGTGCGCCAAGACTCATCAGGTTCGCTGAGATTCCGGCCTGAACCATGCCGGTGATGGTTGCCAACATAGCAAGTGGAATGACAGCAGCAGTGATGAGTGCAGCGCGGATATTACCCAGTAATAAAAACAACACCACAACGACTAATAATGCACCTTCCAGCAAGTTTTTCTGCACAGTAGCAATGGCTTTATCAACCAGGGTGGTTCTGTCATATACTGCTTCAGCAATAACGCCGTCAGGTAACGTCGCTTGAATCTTGCTTAATTCTGCAGCAACCCGTTTGGCAACCTCACGTGAATTCTCCCCTATCAGCATCATTGCTGTTCCCATCACCGTTTCCTGACCATTCTGGGTGGCGGCACCGGTTCTTAGGGTTTTACCAATAGCGACATCAGCAATATCCATAATCTTGATGGGTGTGCCAGACATCTGCTTCACCACGACCTGCTCGATATCATCGATGGTTTTTAACTGGCCCGGAGAACGCACCAGCAATTGCTGCCCGTAACGCTCGATATAACCAGCACCACGATTACTATTATTTGCCTTTAATGCCTGGTGGATGTCGCCAAAACTGATACCGAACTCCAGCATTTTTTGTGGATCAGGCTGGATATGATACTGCTTAGCATAGCCGCCTACCGTATTGACCTCGGTAACCCCTGGCACTCGCGTTAAACGGGGCTGAATGATCCAGTCCTGTATTTCACGTAATGCAGTCATATCATAAGCTTGACCATTGGCTTGTCGGGCTTTTGGTTGAGCAGAAACGGTATAAACAAAAATCTCACCGAGTCCCGAAGCAATCGGCCCCATTTCGGGCTCCAAGCCATCAGGCAGTTCACTTTTGATACTAGCCAAACGGTTATTCAGTAGATTACGAGCAAAATATAAATCCGTCCCCTCTTTGAATACGACGGTGACCTGCGATAAACCATAACGAGAAATCGATCGTGTATATGACAATTGAGGAATACCCGCCAGCGCACGCTCAACAGGGTAGGTAATACGCTGCTCGGTTTCTAACGGTGAATACCCCTCAGCTTTGGTATTAATCTGTACCTGCACATTGGTGATATCCGGTACCGCATCAATAGGTAAATGCTGGTAACTCCAAGCACCAGCGGCCATTAGTAAGATAATTAATGACAATATAAGACCACGTCGCTCAATAGAGAAACGTAAAATTGAAGCAATCATAACGTCTCCTTGAGTTTAGTGACTGTGCTCAGCGCCGTCTTTTTCAAGATCGGCTTTTACCAGATAACTGTTTTCAGTCACTATTTCTTGACCCGCATTCAAACCTTCCAGCACTTCGGCATACTGATTGTCCTGAATCCCCAGCGCTACTGGTAGTGGTTTATAAACGTCCCCTTCTTTAATGAAAACAACGGTTTTATTTTCATATTGCTGCAAAGCGGATAGCGGTATCCTTACATTCACTTCACGTTTATCAATGAGGACCTGAGCACCGACCAGCAAACCCGGAAACCAGTTGTCATCAGGATTTTTGAATTTCACCCTGGCAATTCTGAATGGCTCGCCGCTGGTATTTGGCAAAAGCTGAGAAATGACAGAACGGGTTTGCATATCATCACTCTGTAAAATAACCGTCTGCTTTGAGTTAATCAGACTCGCCTGAGAAGGAAACACTTTGAGCTCAGCCCATAAAGTGGACGTATCAGTAATCGTAAACAGTGTCTGCTCAGAAACGACTTCACCGGCATTGGCATGTTTTGCTATCACGCTGCCAGACAATGGTGCAGTGACATTATAGGTTTGCAGGCTGCTATTGGATTCTACGCTGGCTAGTACCTGCCCTTTTTTAACTGTATCCCCATACTCAACATAAACACGGGTTATACGACCGGCGAATCGCGCCGTCACATGGCTGGTATGCTCAGGAGACAAGGTCACGATACCGTATAGGGTCATTGTTTTACTGATATCACCGCCACTGACAACCGCGGTGGAGATGGAATTTAATGACGCCATGTCCTCATCAATATGAGCGATCTCTTCATCATGTTGGTCAGCGTGTTCATGGTCATGGTCATGCTTATTCTCGTCAGCAAAAACGATCTTTACTGATAACAGTGCCCACATAAAAAACACGATTAACATTAAAAAATAAGGAAGGGTTAGATATCGCTTAGTCATTACTTATACCCACATTATTTTGTTTAATTAATAACGGCTCTGCTGTCAGTTGTTCAATTTCCGCCGCCAGCAATAAAGCATCTGCTGATGCCTCTATCAGAGCACGCTTCGAATTAAGCAGCTCTTGTCTTGCTGTCAGGAAATCGAGATAGCTGTATAGGCCGCGCTGGTAAGCCGTTTTGGTTTGAGTCAATGCGTTGGTCAGCTGCGGTATGATCGATTCTCGCAAAGTTGTGGCTGACTCAATCGCCTGCTCCCGGGCGGTGTATGCCTGATACAGTTGCGAATGTATGCGCAGCAGAAAGTCTTGTTGCTGATAAGTTATTTCATTTCTTGCTGCCAGCGCTGATTTCACTGCTGATTCAGCTCGTTTTTCTGCAAATAACGGTACTGAAAACCCGGCCACCAAGGCAGATTCGTCAATATCAGCACTGCGCCGAATACCCACCGACCAATCGATATCGGCCTGCTGTTGGGTTTTTGCCAGACGAATTTCAGATTCTTTTAAACGTGTTTCAGCAGCAAAAAATTCCAGTGATGGATTGTTTTTGACCATCTCAAACAGTGACTCAAATGACCTGCTGCTGCCGTAATCAAACAAAGAGCCGGAAACCTGATTAAAGTCTGGTTGCATCTGTCCCCATAAATTCGCTAAAGCCATTTTGTGGGCATGCATGCGTTGCTCGACGCGGGTGACATTTAACCTCGCCTGCTCAACCGCTGCCACCGCTCGTGCGTAATCGGCTTTAGGGGCAATCGCTGCCCTGACACGTTTATTCACTTCGTCAGCCGTGGCTTGAGCAAGCGAGACTTCTTCTTCAGCAAGCTTTATTCGCTGCTTATCAATTAGTAACTGAATATAGTTTTTGGTGACGGTGCTCAGTAAATCAAGCGAAGCAATCTGTTTTTTAATTTGAGTCAATGCCAGCTTTTGATCAACTACGCTGACTCTGGCTTGTTTTTTTCCGCCAAGCTCCAGTACAGAAGATAAAGACACCGTCAGCTCTGCTGATTTAGTGCCACTTAGCTGACCTGTGCCAGCCACATTTTCCAGTTCAGCACCGAGGCGATAAGCCGGTGATAGCTGGGCTGTTTCACGCTCCGCCTGCAAGCCTTGTTCACGAAGTGGAAAGACGTTGAGTGAAGGATTTTGATTTAAGGTTTTTTTAATTGCTTCAGCTAATGTCAATGTAGTGTTTGTTGCAGCATGGGCCTGAAACGACACAATAAACAGACTGAAAGCACAATAAAGGCACACACGCAGTAGAGGCATTTGCCGATATGTATAAATAAGTTTCATGATATGGATCCTGAAATAAATACTCTTTCATCACGAATACATGATGAGCGAAAGTGTTAAATCAGAATCAGGCTTTTGGAGGGCGGTACATCGAGCTGATGGAGCCCGATATTGGTGTGTATTGGTAACGACTGAAAAAAGCGTCTTTGAATGAAGACACTGATAAGTTCACCATATGTGGCACAGCAACGAAGTGTACACAGTGGCTATGACCACATTGATGGTGGTCGGCATCGATATGCACAGAATCGGGACTATCATCGGCGATGGGATCGATAAGACTATGATTATCTTGCTCGTCGAAAATAATATGATGCACATCAGCAGCGACAATGCTGGACTGCAGCACCATCATCATAATTAAGCTGTATAAAAACACTTTGATGTTCACCATGACTGCTAGGATAACTGAAACTCAGGTTCAGATAAAACAAATTTACCGGATAAAATTCTGAACAATGTCATGAAGGATAAGATAATGGGATTAAACATTCTGCTTGGATTTTTTGTTTTGCTTGTGAACTGTGCTGCGTTATCAGCAGACAATTCCATCAAGATGATTCGGGATCTATCTTATGGTGATTCACCACTGCAAACCATGGATATCTATTTACCTGCAGATGCTGACAATGCACCCATTTTATTTTTAATTCATGGTGGTGCCTGGCAGTTTGGCGATAAACGAGCCACTGGTTTAATTAAAAATAAGATTGATCGCTGGCTCAAACAAGGATTTATTATTGTTTCGGCTAATTATCGTTTAGTGCCTGAGGTAGACCCAGTCACACAGACCAACGATCTGGCTTTGGCATTAAAAACCATACAAAAGCAGGCCGTCGCATGGGGTGGCGATGCGGATAAATGTATCTTACTGGGTCATTCAGCTGGCGCGCATTTGCTCGCCTTGCTGACAACCAACCAAGCCTTTAGCCAAAAAAATTCACTTCGTCCCTGGTTAGGTAGTTTAATTATTGATAGTCAGGTGTTGGATTTGGTTTCGTTAATGCAACATAAGCATGTTGAGTTTTACGATAAAGCGTTTGGAGAACAGGCAGGCTACTGGCAAAAGGCGTCGCCGATAAATTACGTGGATGCAAATGACCTGCCCATGCTTGTTGTGTGTTCAACGCAACGACCCTATGCCTGTGATAATTCAGCACGCTTTGTTGATAAAGTGAATGATGCTGGCAGTAAAGCCGAATTGCTTAAGATGGATATGACGCACAATGAAACCTTAGAAGAAATCGGCAGGGACAAGGCATACACCAAGAGCATCGAGAAATTTATGTCTGGACTGGACCCAGTTGTTGCTGCTCATCTAAGCCAGCCTAATGATAGAAAATAGTAAACATCGCCGTCAGCTTTAACCACGATGTTTACCATTGGGCGAATATCTATTTACCTTTGATTTTGAGATTTAACTCACGCTCAATCTCGTCTTCATCTGCAGCAAATAAGGCGACTTTCTGAATATCGTCAATCGTCATCGGTGTTTTTGGAGTTAGTGCTATCTTGAATTCATGGCGATCATCAACAAAGTCTTCAACCGCACTGTAAAACATTTTCTCGATGGCTTGTTGGCTATATTCGATGTCCTTCTTAAGCTCATCAGTCAGCTGCTCTTCGAACTGTTTTTCGCTCATATTCATCTGCTTTGCCATATTCTCTATTAGCAGATCCGTTGTTTTACCTTTATCTTTTACCACCAGTTCAAAGTGATGAATAAGGGCTCGTTGCATGCCACCAAACATCAAGACAACAGGATCGAGCGGCATATTTTCTATTTCCGCCTTCACTTCTATGCCTGCCACCTTGTTCAATTCTGATTTTAACTTGATGTCGACAAATGGCAGTGAATTACCTTTTGCTGGTGAATAGTCATATTCCAGATAAAAATCCGTCGTCGGCTTGCCATCTGTTAAGGTGTTTATGGTCTGATAAACCACCTTCTCAGCTGGTTTAACGCTATTCTCAGCTAAGAGTTTGAAATCCACTTCTGTTGCTATACCGTTCAAGGTTACTTCGAGCTGACTAGGTAATTTGGATGATTCCAGTGATGATAATCCCACCTCACTATCGACTCTCACCGATTCAATACTAACCACATTAGCAGCATTATTGCCCGCTAAGTTTTGTAAACCAGACATATCTATTGTGACGTTTTTTAATGTCACTGCATTTGAAAACAAAGAGGTTTGCAATGCGCCATACTTCACCGGACTGGTGCCATCCATCATGGTTAGCTCGGTATCAATGCGTTCTTTCACAAACTCATGTTTGGCATGATCGGCATAAAAATAACCGGAGACAACGGCCAGACCAACCAGGCCGCCAATAATAAGTTGTTTTTGTTTCATTAAAATCCTTGTGTGAGCTTTAATTTGTGGCTTATAACAATAGATATTTCACTCCAATGCTTGATAGCACATAACAGTAGAAAAATCGGTGTGAAATCTCTGAATCAATTTGCTGCTCTACGGGTAAAGCAGAACACGATGCTCGGTTTAGTGATTAATCCAGCGACATAGTAGTGGAACGATCATCAACATAAAACTGATATTGGTTCCGACCTGCTGCTTTTGCTGCATACATGGCCTGATCGGCTTTTTTTAATAAATCTGAAATATCATCAGCATCATTTGGATACTGCACAATACCGATACTTGCCGATAAACGACAATCAATACCATTAATAGGATATGGCACATTGAGTTTACTGATTAATCTGTCCATAAAACGTTTGAGATCTCTTTGTGGAAACTCACCGGACAGCAAAATAATAAATTCATCACCGGCATAGCGAGCTATCAAGTCAGCATTACGACATGTTTTGGTTAAAACATCTGCAGTATGGCGCAATACCTCATCGCCAAAATCATGACCATAGTTATCATTAAAGTCTTTAAAGTTATCCAAATCGAGGAATAGCAGGACTAAATTGTCACGGGAAATAGAATCTTTGACCATCTCCATTTCATGGCAGAGTGATTTTAAAAATAAATCTCTATTAGCTAGGCCAGTTAGATTATCGTAGTTAGCTTGTTTCCAGATAAGCTGCTGTGCTTGCATATCATGCGTAATATTTCTGGCAATGATAGAACCACCTATAACTGTGCCAGTTTGATCTTGCAAGGGTGAAACTGTCTCAGACACATTAATTACTAAACCATCTCTGTTTTTCCTAGTGGTTTTGTAATGCTCAAGACTTTCGTGATGCTTAATTTTTCTGAGAATATGATCTGGCTGTTGATCGTCATCATCAAAAAGTAAAGATATTGACTTACCAAGGATATCACTCGCGCTAAATCCAAAGATATGTTCAGCACCGTTATTCCAACTGGTAATTGTGCCGTCAAGCGAGACACTGTAGATGGCATCTTCAGATGATTCAACGATGGCTCGGTATTCATGACTTAATCGAATAGCTTCAACTTGCTCGGTGATATCACGAGCAATTTTTGATGCGGCTACGATAGTACCATTAGCATCAAACACGGGCGAAATGGTGACTGAAATATCAATCAACCGACCCGTTTTATGCTTTCTAACCGTCTGAAAATGCTCAACCACTTCACCACGTCTTAACTTTTCTAGTATGTCAGTCTCTTCACGAAGTTTATTTTCAGGAAAAATTTTGAGCATGCTTTCGCCTATCATTTCATCAGCGGTATAACCAAAAATCCTTTCAGCCGCAGGATTCCAGCTCAATACAATGCCATCTAATGTTTTACAGATAATGGCATCAAAACTTGAATGAATGATGGACTGATAAATATTTTCCTTGAACAAGCTGATACTGTGATCTTGACGTTTTTGGTTCACGGGTATACATCCAATGTTATCTTCACCTTATTCTATGACTTATTGGTGTGTGATATCTATGCTTATCAGAATTATTATTATGTTTTTGTAGTCTTACCAAAGTTAGTTTTGTTGGCGTCTTCATACTTTTCTTATTATTAGGAATACACTCATGGCTACCTCATCCAGTTTTTTTATGAATACTCTCCTGATGTCTTCTCTCACCTTTTTTCCTGTCTCCCCAAGCCTTGCAGATGATGACACTGATAAACCAGTCGTTGAACAACTGGTTGATACATTAAGTACTATCGCCGGTCCACATCCAGGCATCAGAAAGAACCATGCTAAGGGGATCGTTGTTTTAGGAGAATTCACACCCAGCTCTGAAGCTTCATCAGTCTCCACCGCTGAACATTTGCAATCCGCATCCACACCGGTGACTATCCGGTTTTCTAACACCACCGGTATTCCTGATATTGCCGATACCAATCCGAGCTCATTTCCAAAAGGTATCGCCATACGTTTTCAGCTTGCTGATAATAGCTATACAGATATTGTCAGTATCTCTGTTAATCGCTTCCCTGCAGCCACGCCTGAAGATTTTTTAGGCTTACTTAATGCTGTTGCAGCATCAGGTCCGGATACGCCTGCCCCCAAACCGATTACACAGTTTCTTGCCAGTCATCCTGCAGCTAAAACCTTTGTAGAAATAGAAAAACCAGCCCCCGTTAGCTTTGCGACCCAACCCTTTTATGGGGTCAATGCGTTTAAGTTCACCAATAAAGAAGGTGAGGTTAACTATGGTCGTTATCAGATTATTCCCGTCAATGGCCCTGAATATTTAACCGATGAACAACGTGCTGCAGCCGGTGATAATTACCTATTTGAGGAATTACCTCAGCGTCTGAAACAAAGTAAAGCAGAATTCATTCTCGCGTTACAACTCGCTGAAAAAGGCGATGAGGTGAATGATCCGACCATGGTTTGGCCAGAGACACGTCAACTTGTCAAATTGGGCACACTCACCATTGAGTCGATCGATCCCAACGGTGAACAGTTTGCCAAACAAACAATGTTTAACCCATTAGCCTTAACAGATGGTATAGAAGCCAGTAAAGACCCTATTTTACTTGCCCGTCCTTCAGCCTACGCGATTAGTTATGGCCGTCGGCTTGCTGGCCAATAAGCAAATACATTCGAAAAATAGAGGATAAGCTGATGGCCGAAGAATTTGAAGAAATCACACACTGTCAGATGTGTGATGCTGAATTTCGGGTGGGCAGACAAGGTAATGAGGGAAATTATATTCCCCGCTACCATTTCTCTGTTTGCCAACGTTGTTATGATTGCAACCGGGCCGGATGGTCACCGTTGTATGAACAAAAGCTCATTAAACACTGTGATGAACATCATATAACCTTGCCGGCTAGGAACCAGTCCGGCTTGTTACCGGTTGAATGACTACAAACAAAAAAGCCAGACGTTTGTCTGGCTTTTTATTATGACCGCTGGTCACTTACCACTGAGACTCGCCCGTTTCAGGATCATACATTTCGTGATGGATACTGTTGCGGTTAGCAATCAATTCATCAATGGTTGGGGAACCTGACATTGCGCGTTTAATCGCTAACTTCATTGCTTCATAGTTAGTACGGTATAAATCTTTACGATCCACATCTGGATTGGCAGCCGCATCGGGTGAAATCCAGATCATGGCAACGATACATAATTCTTCTGCATGCTCTTTTGGAATAACGCCTTCAATTACGCTATCCAATACGGCATCAGCCACCGCAGATTGTACCGGACCACCAAACAACTCGACATATGAGCTAGATTTGATAGTGACTTTCGGTACGATCATTGTTGCTGGTTTTACTTGTTGATTGGTCGCACGAATCGCAAACATTCGCGTGTGGCCTTCTGTTTGCCCCATTAAATTAGCAAAGGCATGACCAGCTGGACCTTTGACGCTGCCAATCAAAATTTCAGGCATCGCATCAGTGCCTTGATCTTCACTGGCAAAAACGGTGGCTTCGGCGGTTTTAAACCAAACGGGTTCTGACATATTATTAACTCCATTGATGATAATTTGTGCGCCATTTTAGGCTGATGCCAGAACAAGCCACAAGCGTTTTTTACGCTCTGGGTAACATAAAAAAATAAGCCTGCTCAAAAACCATCTGAACAGGCTATTTCAACAACTGTAAATAAGTGGGACTGACTCAATATTCCAGCACAATCCGATAACGAACATCACCCTCACGAAGCTTTTCGATCGCCTCATTAATTTTTTCAAACGGATAGCGTTCAATAACCGGTTTTACGCCATGACGTTGAGCAAAATTAAGCATCGTAGAAATCGTTTTGATACTGCCTGTATCAGAACCTGAGATAGTTTTTTGCCCCTCAATGAGATTAGGCACAATCACATCTAATGGATCGAGAGTTGCACCTACAAAAACTAAGCGTCCTCGTGGTTTCAACTTACTCAAAAACAGATTCCAATCAAGTTTGACATTTACTGTCGATAAAATCAGATCAAACTTCCCAGCAAGCGAAGATAACTCAGCCTCATCACGTGAATTAACCGCATAATGGGCCCCCATATCTATGGCTTCTTGTTTTTTTGACTCGCTGGTAAAAGCCGTGATCTCACATCCCCATGCATTCAGAAACTGCAATGCCATATGACCCAGACCGCCAATACCGATAACAGCGACTTTATCTGTAGGTTTGATACCAAATTGAACTAGTGGATTAAAAACGGTAATACCGCCACAAAGTAATGGTCCAGCGGTTTTTAGATCTATGCCCTCAGGCAATGCAATGACACTATTCGCATTGGCTCTGACTTTATCTGCAAACCCACCATGATGACCGACGATGGTGCCAGTTAAGTCAGCACATAAATTTTCATCACCCGTATGACATTCATCACACTGTTCACAAAAGTCGGAAATCCAACCAAGTCCGACCTTCTGCCCCACTTTAAACCCACTCACTGCAGAACCTATTTGTGCAATTTCACCAACCACTTCATGACCAGCAACAAGAGGGTAACTGGATAGCTCCCAGTCATTATCAATCATGCTGATATCACTATGACAAATACCACAGTACTTAACGGTAATTTCTACTTCATTTTGTCCCAATGTGCCGGGGTCAAATGTATAAGGTTTGAGCTCCTCACCTGCGCTCATAGCGGCGTATGCATTGATCATCAATCGGTCCTTTTATCAGAAATGTAATACAACATCGCTATAGTCTAAAAGTTTATCGGGTAATACTTATCTCATAATGGCAATATTTTGTCGGTTATAAGGTTTCTTTAACTTTGATTAAACCTCAACTAAATCGGGCCGATATCCTGTATGGCTCTGTCGTTACTAGGTAGAAAAAAATGAATATAAACCTGCAAAGCATTAGAACAAAAAGCTCCATACCCGTAGTCGTGATGGGGTTAACGATCGTTGTTGTCATTGCCATGTTTTTATGGATGATGAGTAAACAAAATCACGCAATAGAATTACAGACTGAATTATTTATGCCTGCAAATGAGAAGATTCTTAATGCAGACCGGGACTTACATCAAGCAAAAATCGCTTCAATTAATATTCTTACCGATCGAGGCGATAAAGCAGAAGAAACTAAAGTCTGGCAGGAAAATATTCAACAAGCTCGTCTACGATACGAACAGTTTTTAGACTACACAAAAATCTATCCTGATGTTTCTAATGGTAAGGAAGCCTTTGAAGAAGCCTTTAAAAACTGGAACATCGCCACTGAAAGAATGGTGAACGAATCAACAGCCTCCAATCAACAAGAATTAGCTCAGCAGGAAGAAGAAGCGTTCCAGAACCTACGTTCCATACTGGATAAAAAAGGCGAAGTGTTACTGAATAAATTTCACGTTTTAGATACACAACTAAAAAGCGACCTGAAGCGCAGTATGACCGTCACTATCATCGTTGTACTAGCAATTATCGTTGTTGCACTATACTTCAGTTACACGGTACCCAAAAAACTCACTTCTGACATAAACGATCTCATCAAACGCATTGATATGATCGCCTCAGGTGATGGCGATTTAACTGCCCGCCTGGATACCAGCTCAAAAGATGAGTTCGGCGAGTTGGCACAATCTTTCAACCGATTTGTTGAAAAGTTACAGGATTTAATCAAAACCACATTGGATAACGTCAAAGGACTCAGCTCTCTCACTGTGCAATTGGCCGATTCCTCTAACAAAACAAAAAGCATTAATGAAACCTTGAATTTATCTACTGAGTCGATTGTCAGTGCTGTGCATGAAATGACGCTGGCTAATAAAGAAATGTCGAATGTGGCGACCAACTCAGCCTCAGAAGCCGATCAAACATCACAACTGGCTGTAAAAGGCATACATGTTGTTGAAGAATCGAATAAATGTATTTCAGAGCTTATCAAAGACATGGATATTGTCCTCAACTGCTCTCAACAACTCGAACAAAACTCCACCAGTATTTTATCGGTATTAGAAGTCATTAGCTCAGTCGCTGAGCAAACGAACCTATTAGCATTGAATGCAGCCATTGAAGCTGCCCGCGCGGGGGATCATGGCCGTGGTTTTGCCGTTGTTGCTGATGAAGTACGTTCTTTGGCAACAAGAACCCAGCAAAGCACAGACGATATCAGCCAGATTATTACACAGCTGCAAAACTCGGTCAGCCAGTCCTCTTCAGCCATTACGCAGGGTAAAACGGATGTGGATAAAACCGCTAATACTTTCCAGGAAGCGTCTACTGTGTTTGATGAAATCAGGGCATCATCTCGCCGTGTTAACGATATGGCAATTCAAACGGCTGCAGCAACAGAAGAACAAACTGCTGTTGCTGAAGATATCAGTAAAAACCTGCATGGCTTGAATCAACAAACTGAATCAGCCCAACAAGTGTCAAAAACAGGTGATGAGATATCGAAAAAAATCACCAACTTCTCTGAAAATATGATGAATCTTATGGGACGTTTTAAAGTATAGACCCATTCTAAAGAGTCAGATCGCTATCGATCTGGCTCTTTTTTTAATGCAAAAACAGCACGATTTCCAGTGCGATCAGGATGATAATTATCCATTCTAAGGTCGATGAATGTTTATGATTCTGCTCATTGGCCAGCATATCCAGTAATTCATGAATGCTTTCCAGCTTTTTATTTAACACATTAATTCGGGCAACCACGTCCAGATAGCGTGAAACCATAGTATATAAAGGTTCAAGCTCAGGATAATCCCAGAAAAATTCCGGCGTATCCAACAAACTATAGTTCAACAGAATATCGCCACGAGCACCAAACAACACACCGCGTGACTTAGCAATGGCTTTTCTGCTCATCGCCACTTTACCAGTTTTGGCTAATGAGACAGGAATATGAGCATGAGCTTGAATCACTTCCTGTGCCAGCCGTTCAAATTCGGCCAATTTGACAGACTGTGCTAGTGCATGTGACACAGCCAGGCGTTCCATACTGTCCTGGTTTGCAAAACTGATTTTATCAGCATGCATTTTGATCGTGTCAGTATGACTATCAAAAGCATATTGCTCAAAGTCGGGGATGATTTTTGAATCAAGAACAAATGTCTGAATTTTTGTCAGTAAGGATTGCTTGGTGTTTTCAGTAACGCCCCAAAACACCACCACACCATAATCAAATAGAAAGGCTTCACCGGAGTCAAGCTCAAGTTGCATGGCATCATGCAGACGAATACAGCGGTAATTATCATTAACAAACTGCTCTAAATCCGGTAAGACAAATGACCGACCAATCGCTAAAGACTCAATCAATGTTGTGGCAAACTGCGTCATCACTCTACCCCGAAAAAAGTTAGGCGTACTCTACGCTGAAACGCTTGTTTTGGATAGTAGAAACTGTGTATTAATTAACGAAAAATCACATTGTTATCGCCACTTTTAATACCCCATCCCGCTGATGAGAAAACAGGTCATAAGCATCAACGATATCATCCAGTTTGTAACGGTGCGTCACCATATCCTGTAGGTTAACCCGATTTGATTCAATCACACTCATCAAGCGTCGCATACGCTCTTTCCCCCCAGGACATAAACTGGTGATGATTTTATGGTCACCCAAGCCTGCACTAAAGGCATCAAGTGGAATCGTTAAATCGGTTGAATACACACCTAAACTGGACAATGTACCGCCCGGTTTTAATACGCGTAAGGCTGACTCAAAGGTTTGTTGTGTACCCAAGGCTTCAATCACCGCATCCACACCACGACCACCGGTAATTTTCATGATTTCTGAGATAATATCTGCCTTACGGTAGTCCAGCGTGATATCAGCTCCTAACTGTCTGGCATAAGATAATCGTTCATCAATGCCATCAATCGCGATTATCAAGCTGGCCCCTTTTAATCTCGCGCCTGCTGTCGCACACAAACCAATCGGTCCTTGGGCAAACACTGCCACAATATCACCAATTTTTATGTTTGCAGATTCAGCCCCTGCAAAACCAGTCGACATGATGTCAGGGCACATCAGAACTTGTTCATCTGTTAAGCCATAAGGCACGGGTGCTAAATTCGCTTGTGCATCCGGCACCACTAAAAACTCAGCTTGTGCGCCATCAATAGTATTACCAAAACGCCAGCCACCCATGGGTTTATAACCATGACTATGGCAACCGCCATCCTGAGCTGGCAATCCGTCCTGACAGGCGTAAGAATGGAAACTCGGGCATATTGCCCCGGCAATAACGCGCTGACCTTCTTTGTAGCCTTGTACATTTTTGCCCAGTTTCTCGATAATACCCACGGGTTCATGACCGATAGTTAATCCCTGCTCGACGGGATATTCCCCTTTCAGAATGTGAACATCAGTACCACAGATCGTGGTCGTGGTGATGCGGATCAGGGCGTCGTTATCACCAATATCAGGAATCGGTTTCTCAACAATTTCAATACGGCCTTTTTCAATAAAGGCGGCTGCTTTCATCATTCCCGTCATATCAATGCTCCTTGCATTCGCTGCATTATGATTACTGAGTCATTAATACAGTAACATTTTGAAATACATTGCGTTATGACCTGGATCAAGTCAGCTTTAGTTAAATTCAAGCAGAGAAAAATACCTGTTTTGTAGCTCGGTATGATGGAAGTATGGCCATGGAAAATGAAAAACGCCTATAAGGCGCCGGTCACTATTACGTCACAGCTGACGGAATTCCCGTGTTTTGCTTTTAACTATCGTTAGCATGACCGCTTAAGGTGTGCAGCTTGGTAACAGCTAATGAGGCGGCAGCCGTTCGGGTCTCAACGCCCAGCTTCACAAACACATGTTCCATATGTTTATTCACTGTTCTGGGACTGGTACCAAGAATCTCACCAATACTTTTATCGGTTTTCCCTAAAATGACCCAGTGTAATACCTCAGCTTCACGCTTAGTCAGATTAAATACGGCTTTTAAGGCTTCAACCTGAGCGGCTTCTGATTCTTCTCGTAACAAGATAAGCCATTGCTCATCATTACGAATATCGGCTGGGGTAAAAATTAACCGTCCTGTTGGATGGTTAATCATCAGTGGTCGTAAACGTTTTTTACCGCCTTCACTTAATTGTTGAATCCATTGCTGTAATTGCTCAGCATGGGTTCCCCCATCCTCTTTATCATTAAGATATTTTTCTACCAGATCACGGGCCAACGGCGTTTGCCAGATAATTTTATCGGTACCGGGAAGCACAGCAATAGCCGCCTGACCGAAGGCATCAAGCGCCCCTTGGGTATGACTCATCATTCTAGAATTTTTCAGATGGGTATTTAACCGGGCAATGACTTCAATTGGACTTAAGGGTTTGGTGACATAATCAATGCCACCGGCAGAAAATCCAGCGACGACATCTTCAGACTCGGTAAGACCAGTCATAAAAATCACTGGAATATGGCGAGTATTGATATCCTGCTTTAATCGGCGACACACATCGAATCCGCCAAGTTCAGGCATCACAGCATCAAGTAATACAATATCCGGATAAGCCTCATTACAGATTCGAATGGCATCTTTTCCATTATTGGCTACCAGAACGGTATAACCGGACTCCACAAGCGAAGCATGTAAAAGTGCTAGTGTTTCAGGCGCATCATCGACGACCAGCACCACAGCATTTTGATTTGCCTCAGTCATTTTGCAGTTTCTCTTTGATAAATTGTTTCATATTCTCCAGTTGGAATGATTCTGCCATTCGACGCATTTCACTAATAAACGATTTATTCACCGTCTCTTGCGAATCAAGCTCATCAATGATTTCTTTTAGCCCCATGATATAGCCGAGATCCAGCATTTCAAGCAGGGATTCAAGCACCTGTTTTTCAGGCAATGGTAGTTGGCTGTCTGTGATCTGTTTTATCTCAGACCGTTCATCTTCTGCTTGTATCCACTCTAAGTTCAGTCGTTCACCAATCCAGTTGATAAGCTCCATTAAATTAACCGGTTTGAGGACAAAGTCACTCGGTAAAATACCGGAGGAATTTTCCAGATTTCGGTCAAAGGCATTAGCAGAAATGATACATATGTGGACATCAGACTGATGTACGTTACGAATCAGATGACAGGTTTCCCAACCATCCATTTCCGGCATCGCCAGATCCATGAAAATAATATCAGGTTTGAAGTCGGGATAAATACGTAAACATTCTGGGCCTGACGCTGCTTCTCTGACGTCAAAGCCTAAAGGTTCCAGCACATTGATTAATAATTCTCTGTCGATAGGTTCATTATCCACCACGAGCAGTTTACGTCGACGTCCCTTGTAGCCCACAGGCATACGCAGTGCCAACGATGGCAAGGCTTCATCAAGACGCACAGAAGGTAAAAATAAACGAATGTAAAATGTGGTGCCCTCACCCACTTTACTTTCCAGATCTAACACGCCCCCCATTAATTGAGTTAATAATTTACAAATCGTCAGACCCAGCCCCGTTCCACCGACACCTGTAGCAGTATTACCTCTGACAAAGGGCTGAAAGATATTTTCAATATCTTTTTCGTCAATACCGGGTCCGGTATCCGCCACCTCAATTGACAAGAATTCACGAGCATAACGAAACCGGATATCAATACCACCCTCACGGGTATATTTCACCGCATTACCGATAATATTGATTAAGATCTGGCTTAAACGTTTGTGATCGGCACGAACCACTGGTGGTAAATCCGCTGGGATATGGTAGTTAAAATACAATCCTTTATTCTTCGCCTGAATTTCAAACATGCTGACAATCTGTTGAATATATTCAGGAAACCGTAAAGATTTAATATCAAACTGCAACTTGCCACTTTCAATACGGGCAATATCAAGAGTGCCTTCAATCAATGACAATAAATGCTCACCACTGCGTAAAATCACTTTTGTAGCGTGTTTATTACTGTCGACAATATCGGCATTATTATCAAGTAACTGGGCATAACCCAAAATGCTGTTCAGCGGTGTACGTAACTCATGACTAATACCCGTGATATAACGACTTTTCGCCTGATTGGCCTGCTCAGCCACCACGCGTGCCTGTTGTAGCTCGGCGTCCGTTTGTTTATGCAGAATAATCTCACGCTGTAATAAGTTATTCTGATTATTCGATTCCTGCTGGGCTACGTTCCGGCTTTGTGATGTCAGCACCAGCCACCAGACAATAATGCCACTGACTAATACCAGGGCGGAAAACGCTTTGATAAAACCAAGCTGTATCGCTGGCATGATATGCGCTGAATATTCAGTGACCGTGAGTGAGATATGTACATAGATCAAGCCGAAGATTGAGGCCAGGATTAGTACCGTCAGTGACATCAATAATAAATAATGTCCGACACCACTATGAATATTGCCTGACAACGCTTTTGGCAAGACTTTACTGATAATGGCTTCCCATTGTGACGTCAAACGTCCATGTGGTTTACAAGCATCATTACAGCGAGCATCCAGACAGCAGCATAGAGAGCAAATCGGCCCTTGATAGGCAGGACAATAAGCCACGTCCTGAATTTCATAATCACGGCCACAAATACTGCAGGTTTCTTTAGTTTTGCTTGGATGAAATTTAAAAGGTTGTCGGGCGAGATAATATTTTCCCTTGGTAAACCAGGCAATCAATGGTGAAGCAACCAAGGCAGTAAACATGGCGATAAATGAAGAAAATGCCTGCGCCTCCAGTCCAAACACACCCAGAAAAGCCGTTACAGAAAGCAGTGAGGCAATGCCCATCGCCCCAACGCCTACTGGATTAATGTCATATAAATAAGCACGACGAAACTCGACACCTTTCGGGCTTAATCCAAGCGGTTTATTAATAACCAGATCAGCCACCACGGCGGTAATCCATGAAATGGCAATATTCGAATACAAGCCCAGAATCTGTTCCAGCGCCTGGAATACATCCAGCAACATCAGCATGGTGGCGATCAATACATTAAATAATAACCACACCACACGACCGGGATGACTATGGGTCAAACGAGCAAAAAAGTTGGACCAGGCTAATGATCCAGCATAGGCATTAGTGATATTGATTTTAATTTGTGACAGCACCACAAAAAACACGGTAACGGCCAGCAGCACATCCGGATTAGAGAAAACATAACTAAAGCCCACGTAATACATATGGGTTGGATTGATGGCTTGCTCAACGCTCATTCCCGCCATTAATGCCAGATAAGCCAATAATGCGCCGATAAACATTTTTGCCATGCCCATGGAAATCCAGCCTGGACCGGCCATTAATACACCCAAATGCCATTTCAGATTATTTTTACTGGTACGTTCTGGCATAAAACGCAAGAAGTCGACTTGCTCACCAACTTGTGGGATTAATGCCATAGCAATCGCCACAGCCGTGCCAAACATATAAATATTAAAGTCACTGTCATAGCCGGACTCACCGGCAAAATTAATCAGACCGCTAAACGCATCGGGTTGTTTAATAAAGATAAACACCAATGGCAATATCATCATAAACAGCCACAAGGGCTGGGTCAGCATCTGAATACGACTGATTAAGGTCACCCCATGCGTGACTAATGGGATCACCACCACAGCACAAATGAGATAACTGACATAAAGCGGTATGGTGAAATATAAACTCAGCGCATACGCCATGATCACCGCTTCGAGCGCAAACAATATAAAGGTGAACGTGGCATAGACAAACGAAGAAATCGTCGATCCGATATAACCAAAGCCCGCACCACGCGTCAGCAAGTCCATATCCAGACCATATTTAGCAGCATAGTGGCTAATCGGCAGGCTGGTTAAAAAGATAATTAAGCTAACAGTTAAGATCGCCCAGAAGGCATTGGTAAATCCGTAGTTGACGGCGATGGTGCCGCCTATAGCTTCTAAAACCAGAAACGATATTGCGCCCAACGCGGTATTGGAGACACGAAAAATCGGCCATTTTCTAAATGAATTTGGCGTAAATCTTAAGGCGTAGTCTTCCAGTGTTTCATTGGCAACCCAGGTATTGTAATCCCGACGTATTTTGACAATACGTTGTGGTGCTTCACTTTCAGAAGAAGGAGTTATGGCATCATTCGGTGTCAAATTCTTATCCTGACGTTGGGAAGATGCTTTTGCCTGTCCGTTAAACAAACAGCAACTTGGTACAACAAACGATTCAACATCTTAACTGATGCTCTTAGTGATTTTATCTACGTAATTCTACGTATAAAAAAATGCCCTGATCACACTCAGGACATTTTTTATATACTGACCAGCAAGGACTTTATGCGATAAGGAAAAATGCTCCTGCTACCGTTAGCACGGATACTAACAGGCTTTGCAGATAACGTCCCACGCTATCTTTCTGGTTACCCAGAACAAAGCCAATAAGCAATAAGACTGACGTGGTCAGTACTAATCCGATAATCGCCTGCAAACCATTATTCGCCAGAATGAGTTCTTGACCATGAACAAAACCATGCATCAATCCAAATACGCTGGTTAAGGCAATCTGCCAGACAACATTGATTTTGGCGCTTAATATCAACACAACGCCCATAGCGATGACACTAACGGCAATGCCCATCTCAACTATATTGGACTGTCCCATAAAGGCGCCCATTGTCAGACCTACAAGCAGAAAACTAATAAATAACGCTGGTATCTGAAAGCGATTCTGTGTCGGTGCCCGCGCTGCCCAGAAACCAATAGCCAACATCACTAATAAGTGATCAAGCCCGGTCAGCGGATGTAAAACACCACTCATAAATCCCACTGCATCATGTCCTGGATGTGCCATCGCAGACAGGGGCAGTCCCATCAATGTCATGAATATCAAAAGGCTTTTTTTCATAATCAATTCCTCGTCATTTAGTTAGTGCAGCATTAAGCCTTGTTTTTCAATAAACAAGATAATCTCATCCAGACCTTGTTCATCTTTTAGATTGGTAAAAAAGAAAGGTCGCTCACCACGCATACGTTTCGCATCCTCATCCATCACTTCTAAGGAAGCACCGACCATTGGAGCCAGGTCTGTTTTATTAATAATCAATAGATCAGATTTAGTGATGCCTGGCCCACCTTTACGCGGTATTTTTTCACCGGCCGATACGTCAATCACGTACAAGGTCAAATCTGAAAGCTCGGGGCTGAAAGTCGCTGCCAGATTATCACCACCACTTTCAATAAACACGATATCCAATGGCTCGAAACGTTTACTGAGCTGTGCCACCGCTTCCAGATTCATCGATGCATCTTCACGAATCGCTGTATGAGGACAACCACCGGTTTCTACACCAATAATCCGGTCGGCAGACAGGGCTTCATTTCGGGTCAGAAACTGGGCATCTTCTTTGGTATAAATATCATTGGTAACAACGGCAATATTATAGGTATCACGCAAACGCTTACATAAGGCCAGGGTTAATGCCGTTTTGCCTGAGCCAACCGGCCCGCCAATACCTACCCGTAATGGTTCTTTCATTCATACCTCACTTTAAGAACGGAATAATCTTGAATATTGTGTTTCATGTCGACAACTGGCGATACTCAAAGCCGGACAGAAGTTACTGATATCATCATCAGCACATTGCATGGCCTGCTCAATGACGGTAGTTATCTGTTCGCTGACAGCAATCAAAATTTGCTGCCCTGCCACCTGGCCTAAGGGAATCGCTTTCATCGCAGCACTGACCTGATTTTCTATCCATGACCAGGCATAAACATGCAGCATTTCATGCAAGCTTATCTGCCAGTTCACTGCCGTAGCCGCATAAACCGTAGGGAAACTGGGCTCATCAATTGAAGCGACAACATCTAACATCGCTTGTGGCCAGGCATCTAAATCCTGTTGCAGCCGCAGTAAGGAATAGCCCATCTGTCTCGATTCAAGCCAGGTTTCAGCACTATCCCTACACGCTTTATAATAACTATCCCAATGGTTTATGGCCGTTTCATCCATGCTCTGCCAGGCCTCAAACAAACCTTTAATCACAGGCAATTCAAACTGCGCATAATAAGTCAGCAACACATCGCTAATCCAACGCTGTGCCGATGTTTTATCTGTGACATCACCCGACTCGATCGCCCATTCAAACCCTTGAGAATAGCTGTATGCACCGATAGGTAATGCTGGACTGGCCAGTTGTAATAATCGGGAAAATGCTGCCGTGGTGGTCATGATTAATGATGGTGGTGATGTGAATGTTCGTGATCGTGATCATCATGGTGATGGTGATGACCACCGCCATAGGCACCGGCTTCTGGTTCAAACGGTGCTTGGGTTTCTTCCACATTCACATTCAGTCCCAACAACATATCTTTTAATACATAATCGGCTTCCAGCTTTAGCCAGCCGTCGCCAATTTCCAGCGGCACGTGACGATTACCCAAATGATAAGCCGCTCGCATCAGGGCATGAGCAGAATGGGTTGTGACAATCATCACTTGCTGATCAGCAGCTTGCACCTGAATAATAGAACCATCCTGCGCTTGCAGCACATCACCACCACGTAAGATTTCGCCTCTGGCCATAAAAATAGCCGCTTCCCGACCTGATGCAAGCTTGACCCGGATTCGACTTTTTTGACGTAAATCAAAACTCATCGAGACTTTGTCATCAAAGTCGCTGATGTTGTTGTCTGTTAATTTTGTATGTATTTCAAGCATGCTCTTACTCTAAAAAAGAAAATAGCGTTGTGCCATCGGCAACTCTGTGGCCGGATCGCAAATCAATAATTCGCCATCTGCCAGAACTTGATAAGTTTCAGGATCGACGCTGATATCCGGTGTTGCATCATTTAACACCATATCTTTTTTCGTTACTTGCCGGCAGTTCTTAACCGCAACAAGCGGTTTCGACAAGTTCAGGTTCTTCACCTCAGGATTATCCATTGCAGCTTGCGACACAAAGGTCAATGAACTTTTAAGTCCCTTACCAAAACTGGCAAACATCGGACGATAATGAACGGGCTGCGGTGTTGGGATTGAGGCATTTGGATCACCCATCGCAGCTGAAGCAATGCTGCCCCCTTTTAAGATTAATGACGGTTTAACGCCAAAAAACGCCGGTCGCCATAACACCAAATCAGCAAATTTCCCTGGCTCGATTGATCCCACAATATGTGAAATACCGTGAGTTATCGCTGGGTTAATAGTGTATTTAGCAATATACCGTTTCACCCGGAAGTTATCGGTATTATCCGCGCCATCTTTGGTATCTTCCGGCAAAGTTCCACGTTGCACTTTCATTTTGTGAGCCGTTTGCCATGTACGCATAATCACTTCACCCACACGCCCCATCGCCTGTGAATCGGATGACATCATCGCAAAGGCGCCAGTGTCATGCAGAATATCCTCAGCGGCAATGGTTTCACGACGAATTCTCGACTCAGCAAACGCCACATCCTCAGCAATAGCCGGATCAAGGTGATGACACACCATCAACATATCCAGATGTTCATCGAGCGTATTCACAGTAAACGGTCGAGTCGGGTTAGTTGATGACGGCAGGACATTTTGTGAACTGATGGCTTTGATAATATCAGGCGCATGACCACCACCCGCACCTTCTGTATGGAAAGTATGAATGGTCCGATTTTTAAATGCAGCTAAGGTTGTTTCAACAAAGCCCGATTCATTTAAGGTATCAGTATGAATCGCCACCTGAATATCCATTTCCTCTGCCACGCTCAAACAGTTATCAATGGCGGCTGGCGTTGTACCCCAGTCTTCATGCAATTTCAGACCAATCACACCCGCCTCGACTTGTTCACGAGCAGGTTCAGGTAAAGACACATTGCCTTTGCCAAAAAAGCCCATGTTCATAGGAAACGCTTCTGCCGCTTCCAGCATACGGTGAATATGCCATGGTCCGGGCGTACAGGTAGTAGCAAAAGTCCCTGTTGCTGGTCCGGTGCCACCACCTAACATTGTTGTCACACCCGAGGTCAGGGCTTCTTCAATCTGTTGTGGGCAAATCCAGTGGATATGACTATCAATGCCACCGGCAGTCAGAATCATTCCTTCACCCGCAATGATCTCGGTACCGGCACCAATAGGAATAGTCACGTTAGGTTGAATATCTGGATTACCCGCTTTACCTATTTGCCAGATATGGCCATCTTTAAGTCCTACATCGGCTTTGATAATGCCAGTTACCGCATCAATAATCAGTGCGTTAGTGATGACCGTATCTGCCACCTCTGCTGCAGGCAGTTGTGATTGCCCCATGCCATCGCGAATCACTTTGCCACCACCGAATTTGACTTCTTCACCGTAAGTAGTGAGATCTTTTTCGACTTCAATCCACAGTTCGGTGTCTGCAAGGCGAACTCTGTCGCCGACAGTGGGGCCAAACATTTCAGCATAGGCCTGACGTGAAATTTTAAGACTCATGATAAAGCCCCCATCACTTTGCCAGCAAAACCATACACCGTTTGTGCTCCTGCCAGTTTCACCAGCTCAACACTGCGCATTTGCCCCGGTTCAAACCGGACAGCGGTGCCGGCAGCAATATTTAAACGAAACCCATAGGCCTGCTCACGCTCAAACAGTAAAGCCTCGTTTACCTCATAAAAGTGGTAATGCGAGCCCACCTGAACAGGACGGTCACCCGAATTGGAGACGTCTATTAATTTGGTCTCACGCTGAACATTCAGCTCAATATCACCTTTTGCAAAACGCATTTCACCTGGAATCATTTTGTCACCTCACACTATGGGGTCGTGAACAGTAATTAACTTGGTGCCATCTGGAAACGTGGCTTCCACCTGAATTTCAGTGACCATTTCCGCAATGCCATCCATCACATCTTCACGGGTCAGTAAGGTCGTGCCATAACTCATCAAGTCACTCACACTGCGCCCGTCTCTGGCCCCTTCCATAATGGCAGCGGTGATATACGCCACTGCTTCCGGATAGTTTAATTTCACACCACGTTCTTTACGGCGTTCAGCTAATAATGCCGCAGTAAAAATCAGTAATTTATCTTTTTCTCTTGGTGTTAAATCCATTGTCACAGGTCCTATAAAATGTTCAGGTTGCCCAGATGCGTGGGCGTATTGCTTGTGAATTTGCATACCATGGACGCAGACAAGTCCATAGTCGTTCAAAATACTGACGTGCTTCTTGTGCACAACTACCGATATAACGTGCCGTAAACACTTCTGGTAAGGCAGAAACGCCGTATTGGGCGTCAGAATTCAGTGTGATTTGTCGGCATTGTTCAATGACAGGATCAGGGACTTCGCCAGCGGTAACCACAAAGCTACCGAATACTGGAAACTCTCTCAGCCCGGCGAGCGCAGTAACAACATGGCTATCCGGTTTAAATACGGCGGTTTCCTGCCACAACAATCGTTGTTCACGCGATATTTCTAACACTTGTTTATAACGGCCCTGCTGCCACTGTTCGCCACTGGCTTGCCTCCCCAGACAACTGATATCCCAGCCAGCGAAATGAGCGTATTGGCTTAATTTTACTTGTGTCTTTAAGGTGACATCAGCCCCGTCAAACACAATATTTTCTTGTGGAAACCATTCAAGAAGACTGTGATCCGCCTGTTCTATATGCAGTATTTGACTGGCCTCGCGTCCTGCAGACTTATACCATTTGGTGGCACCCGGTGTGGTGATAAAGCTTTTGGCCGCTTTTGCCAAACTAAAGTCCAGCGCTAAACGGTCTCCACCTGCCACACCACCCGGTGGATGAATCACCAGAACATGTGCGGGAGTCGGGCCTTCCGGATATAAACATTTTTGAATCGTTAAAGGCCCTGAATGAGCCTTTTTTGCCAGAATCGTTTTGCCGTCACGTTCGATAAAACCTAACTGAAGACGGGCATCCCAGCCCGTCATTACGGTATTAAGTTGCGTTCTGTCTATCAATTGGGTCACGCATTCTGTCCTGTTTTCATGCCGTAAAGATAGCATGAGTAAAACATCCCCTTTGTATAAATCAAAGGGGATGTTGTTATTTTTACACTGTCAGATATTGTTTGATTTTAGCTGCATCCACATTTTCACGCAGATCTTCATGAATCAAATTGCCTTTTTCGATCACCATAATTCGGTCGGCAATATCCATCGTAAAACTTAACACCTGCTCCGATACCACAATCGTTATCTCACGCATTTCACGGATTTCGTTCAACACTTTTGCAATATCTTTAATAATAGAAGGCTGAATACCTTCGGTTGGTTCATCCAAAAGTAACACTTTGGGATTGGTAACCAAGGCACGGGCAATCGCTAGCTGTTGCTGTTGACCACCAGACAAGTTACCGCCTTTACGATGACGCATCTCATGTAACACCGGGAATAATGAAAAAATATCTTCCGGAATTTTTTTCTGTTTGCTGACCTGTAAGCCAGTTTCAATATTTTCCTGCACGGTCAGATTGGGGAAAATCATCCGTCCCTGCGGTACATAGGCTAAACCGCTGGCGACACGTTTATAGCTATCCATACCATCTAAATCAGTGCCTTCTAATTCAACCTTAGTCGCCGAACTTGGCAAGATACCCATTAAGGATTTGAACAATGTGGTTTTACCCATCCCATTACGGCCCATAATAGCCAGTGTTTCATTTTTATTCGCTGAAAAGCTGATTTCATGAATCACTTCACTCTGGCCATAGCTGACTTTTAAGTTTTCTACTTCAAACATATCAATTTCCTCGCTATTGCTTAATGGCCTAAGTAAACTTCAACGACTTTCTCGTCTGACTGCACTTTATCCATAGCACCTTCAGCCAGAATCTTGCCTTGATGTAATACGGTGACTTTGTGAGCAATTTTTTTCACAAACTCCATATCATGCTCAATCACAATCACCGAACGGTTTTTGCAGATACGATTCAACAATTCTGCTGTTTCGTCACGTTCCTTCGCACTCATACCCGCTACAGGCTCATCGAGCATTAATAGCTCTGGGTCTTGCATCAGTAACATACCTATTTCTAACCATTGTTTCTGACCATGACTCAACACAGCTGCTTCCGTATCCAGTTCATCTAATAACTGAATCTCTTCAGCTATTTTCAATACGGTTTCTTTCACTTTTTCGTCAGCTTTGAAGAACAAGCTGCCAAATACGCCACGTCCTTCCGGATAAGACACCTCCAGATTTTCGTAAACAGTTAATGTTTCGTAAATCGATGGTGTCTGAAACTTACGTCCTACACCGGTACGAACAATCGCATGCTCTGACAGTTTAGTAAGCTCTGTATTTTTAAATTTGATCGAGCCTGAGCTGGCTTTGGTTTTACCGCAAATCAAATCCAGTAAGGTGGTTTTACCAGCCCCGTTTGGGCCGATGACCACACGTAGCTCATTTTTATCGATATACAGATTCAATGAATCTACTGCCTTGAAGCCATCAAATGAGACGGTCAAATCTTCAATTGCCAACAGGAAATCAGTTTCAGTACCCATTATTTGGCTCCTTCTAATTCAGCTTTCGCTTCAGTTTTGCTGTCAGTCTCTGCTTTTTTCTCGCCCAACAGACGTTGCATGAAAGGCAGCGTTCTGACGTATTTGTCATAAATACCGGCTAATCCATTCGGGAAGAACATCACCACAGCGATAAATAAACCGCCCATCAGGAATAACCAGACTTCAGGAAACGATTCTGAGAATGCTGTTTTCCCAGCATTAACTAGTAAGGTGCCATACACCACACCGATGAGCGACATACGTCCACCCACGGCAGCAAAAATAACCATTTCAATCGAAGGTACGATGCCGACAAATGACGGTGACATAAAGCCAACCTGCAAAGTAAACATCGCGCCACCAATGGCTGAAATTACCGCGGCCAGACAGAAGATAAAGATTTTGAAGCTGGCTACGTCATAACCAGAGAAGCGAACACGATCTTCTTTATCTTTCATCGCCAGTAGCAGTCGACCAAATTTACTGGTCAGTACAAAACGGCTGACACAGATAACCGCCAGCAATAACACCGCATTGACGAAATATAAAACGTACTTCGCTGAGTCTGGACGAATACTCCAGCCATTTAAGGTTTTTAGGTCAGTAATACCATTGATACCACCTGTGTAACCTTGTTGACCAACAATCAGAATAGTCAGAATCAAAGCGACAACCTGGGTAATGATGGCAAAGTAAACCCCACTTACCCGACGTTTAAACATGGACACACCAATTAGATAGGCGAAGGCTGCTGGCACGATAAATATCGCCAGAATTGCCACCCATAGGTGCTCGAAGGGTACCCAGAACCAAGGTAGTTCTGTTAACTGATTCCAATCCATAAAATCAGGAATACCTGGTGTGGATTGAATGGCGGTACTTTCCGGATCAGATGCTTCCAGTTTCAGAAACATCGCCATTGCGTAGCCGCCCAAGCCAAAAAACACACCCTGCCCTAAACTCAGGATACCGCCGTATCCCCAAAGTAAAACCAGACTGACCGCAGCGAAGGCGTAAGTCAGGTATTTTCCCACCAGATTCAGGCGGAAAATATCCAATGCCAGAGGCAATACAATCAGAATAAGCAGCGCAAGGATGCCAATACCGATGGCGCCGTTTCTGCCACCCAACAATCTGTCATAGACAAAATTCATATGGTTATCTCCTACTGCTTATTTACGAACTTTATTGGCAAACAGACCTTCTGGACGAATCATCAGAATGATAACGATCGTCAGTAACGTCAGCACTTTTGCCATAGAACCACTGATAAAGAACTCCAGAATCGATTGCGCCTGGGCAATACTGAACGCTGAAGCTATCGTGCCGAATAAACTTGCAGCACCACCGAAAACCACCACCATAAAGGTGTCAACAATATAGAGAGAACCTGTTGTTGGGCCTGTTGACGCGATAGTGGTAAATGCCGCACCAGCAACACCAGCAATGCCACAACCAAGCGCAAAGGTCATACGATCCACTTTTTGGGTATTAATACCCACTGCACCACTCATTACACGGTTTTGGGTGGTGGCGCGTACATTGAGTCCCCAGGTTGAGCGATACATCAGAATAAAGACTCCAAAGGTCACTAACGCGGTTAAACCCAGCACAAACAAGCCATTAATCGGTATAAATACCGTATCTGTTGGCATCCATGACCCCATTAACCAGTCTGGTAATGTTGGGCTGACTTCACGTGCGCCGAACAGAGAACGAAAAATCTGTTGCATGATCAAGCTTAATCCCCATGTCGCTAACAGCGTATCCAGAGGACGTTTGTATAGATGCCTGATAAGCAGCCACTCAACAAAGTAGCCAATAACGCCAGCCACAAAAAATGAGGCGACGATAGCAAAAATAAAGTAATAACTCAGAAAATCAGGAAAGTATTTTTCTGTCATGACTGACAGTATGTAGGTCGTATAAGCCCCTACTGCCATAAACTCGCCATGGGCCATATTAATGACGCCCATCTGCCCGAAAATAATTGCAAGGCCCAGTGCCATTAAAAGTAGAACACTGAATAAACTCAAACCAGCAAACCCTTGCATGGCCAGAATTGATGTCAATTCTTGTATTGAATAATCGCCCATAACGCTACTCCGAAGGTGATCTGAAAAGAGTGATTGAAACGTGTTTAAGAGAGGGCAAGCTGCTTATGCAGCCTGCCCATCTTGGTACTGCGGTCTATTGATAACCTGCTGGGAATGGATTTGGTTCGATCAGTTCTGGTGATTCGTAAATCACTTTCGCTTGACCATCTTTTTGCCATTCAGCTACGCGAGTGTAGCTCCACAGATGGTGGTTAGGATGTAACTTCACATAACCTTCAGGTGCTGTTTTCAGCTCAATATCACCTTCTTCTGAAGCAGCGACCACTTTATCAACATCAAAGCTGCCAGCTTTTTCAACAGCTGCTTTCCATAACCATGGGCCTAAGTAAGCCGCTTGCGTCACGTCACCAATAACGCTGTCATCGCCATGCATTTCTTTAAAGGCTTTAACGAAAGCTTTATTGTTGTCGTTATCCAGACTTTGGAAATACTTCATAACTGAGTAGAAACCGACCAAGTTTTCACCACCGATACCTAAGACTTCATCTTCAGTAACAGAAATTGTGACCAGCGTTTGTTTCGCACCAGTAATACCTGCTGCATTTAACTGCTTGAACCATGCAACATTAGAACCACCAACAACAGCCGCGAAAATAACGTCAGGTTTTTTCAGACGGATTTTGTTAATAACAGAACCGAACTGTGTATCACCTAATGGTTTGTACTCTTCACCAACCACTTTGCCACCTAAGACATTTTCGATATGTTTACGGGCAATTTTCATTGATGTACGTGGCCAGATGTAATCAGAGCCAATCAGATAATACGTTTTTGCACCTTTTTCTTTCGCTACCCAATCCAAACCCGCTAAGATTTGTTGAGTCGCTTCCTGACCGGTGTAAATGACATTATGTGATTGTTCCAGACCTTCGTAGAACGTTGGGTAGTAAAGCAGACCATTTTGCTGTTCGAATACAGGTAATGCCGCTTTACGTGAAGCAGAAGTCCAGCAACCAAATACGGCAGCAACGTGATCGTTCACTAATAATTTACGTGATTTTTCAGCAAACGTAGGCCAGTCACTCGCACCATCTTCCTGGATGATTTCAATTTGACGACCTAAAATACCGCCTGATTCATTGATTTGTTTAATCGCCAGTTTTTCAGCTTCTTGAGCACCGGTTTCACTGATAGCCATGGTGCCTGTCAGTGAGTGCAGAATACCGACTTTAACTGTGTCGTCAGTAATAGCCAGACCGGTCGTGTTCACCGCCGCTGTCGGGTAATCTTCAGCCATCGCTGATGTACTAATGAAGCCTGCCGCTATCATTGCGCCGAGTAAAGCGCCTGTTTTACCTAAGAATTTTCTTCGACTAAAATGTTTCATTGATTAATCTCCAGTTTTAAAACAATGTTTGGTTACTCAGTGACCGAGCATCCAAGGTCGTGCGGTTTTCTTTGTTTGCATCAATAGGCCGTTTCCTTGTTTATTTTCGTTAGAAGATGAAGTGTCTTTTTGCGATGTCGAGCAAGTGTGCGAGCCTGAACAACCACAGCTGGAACGGCGTGCTTGTCTCGGGGCATGTGCCGATTTTTCATTACGCTCAAACGCTTTTTTTCTGCCACTGTCCATCAGAGCAAGATTAGGCGCTGAAATAATGCGTGCTGCTGGCTCACCACAGTTTTCACACGTGCAGGGCAAGCTGGATTCACTCATTTTGCGTAAGGCCGAAAATTCGCCACATTGCTCACATCGGTAGTCGTAAATAGGCATCGCACTCTTCCTCTAATCAATTAAGATGTTTTCGCTGTATCAATACCTGGAGTCACCAGCTCTAATGGGCCGTCTGGATTAGGCATGATGTCGAAATCAAAGATCTCAGTGGGTAACCACAAGGTCGCACAAGCATTTGGTACGTCAACGATACCGCTGATATGACCTTCAACTGGTGCGGTACCAAGAATGGATACGGCCTGCTGACCGCTGTAACCAAATTTCTTCATGTACTCAATGGCGTTCAAACACGCTTGTTTGTATGCCACGTTGACGTCGAGGTAATGTTGTTTACCTTGTTCATCAACTGAAATACCTTCAAAAATCAAGTAATCACGGTATTTAGGCTCAACCACACTAGGTTTAAACAGTGGGTTTTTGATGCCATATTTCTTAACGCCGCCTTTGATTAAGTTGACGCGGATATCTAAGTAACCCGCCATCTCAATCGCACCACAGAATGTGATCTCGCCATCACCTTGAGAGAAGTGAAGGTCACCCATAGAAAGACCACCGTCTTTCACATAGACAGGGAAATAGATACGAGAACCTTTAGTCAGGTTTTTAATGTCGCAGTTACCACCGTGTTCACGAGGTGGCACAGTACGAGCACCTGTTTTAGCTGCAGCAACTGCTTCGTCACCTTTCATTCTGCCCATAACGGCTGATTTTTCTTCAGGTGGGCAAGCTAACATTGGTACACGGTCAGGATCTGTCGCAATCAAATCGGCTTCACGCTGATTCCATTCTTCCAGCATTTCTTTTGATGGTAAGCAACCAATCAAACCAGGATGCATAATGCCGGCAAACTGCACGTTTGGAATGTGACGTGATGTGGTGTAAATACCGTGAAAATCCCAAATAGACTTACTTGCATCTGGAAAGTGATCAGTTAAGAAACCACCACCGTTTTCTTTAGCGAATAAACCGTTAAAACCCCATTGCTGATCTTCAAAGGTGCCGACATCCAGAATGTCTACCACCATTAAATCACCAGGTTCAGCCCCTTCAACACCAATCGGACCACTTAAATAGTGAACCTGGGTTAAATCGACATCGCGGATATCGTTGGCGCTGTCGTTATTACCAATTTGGCCACCGGTCCAGTCCATACATTCAACACGGAATTCATCACCGGGCTTGACCATCGCGATCATTGGTATATCTGGGTGCCAACGGTTATGGATTTGACCGTCCTGCTCCCATGGCTTTTTATCTAAATCAAGTTTTACTATCGTTTTCATTTTTTTCTCCCGTTAGGGTTTTACAATTTGGTTCTGGAGTTAGAATTGAAGTTGTAATTCAACGGCGAAGATATCGGTGCTTTTATCATCAGCAGCAACAGGACTATCTACATCTTGATCAGAGTATCTGGCTGACACTTGCGCGTTGTAGCCATCAATGATGTAGGCCACACCATAATCAGTGCGTTCAGTTTCAGTATTGTCATCCGCATCAAAGTTTTGGTAACGAATGAAAGGTTGGAATTGGCCCCAGCCAACTTTTTCGTTGAAGATATAGCCAACAGCTGCAGAGTAGGCTTCACCCTGCTCTGATTCGAACACATCATCAGTGTCGTAGTCGTAATAAGCCGCTTCAAAAGACACCGCACCCGTAGCCAGTTTTTTCTCAATCAACAAATCAGCACCGTATTGACTGTAATCGCCTACATCAGTCGCAGAAGCTGCACCGTCTTCTTTACTACGTCCAAAAATACCAATGGTGAAAATATCTTTTTGCCCTAGGTAGTTACCTGTACCGTAATAACCTGGTTCTTTATCCCAGAAGCTATATTGCAAACGTCCGGCATACATAAGTTCATCACTTTGGTCAGCGTTATTTGTTACGTCCGCCACACCACTGAACTCAAAAATCTTATCTGCTTCAAAAGCACCAAATGAATATGCCAAACGTTGATCAAAAGCGGTGGCTACCAAAGCTACACCGTCGTCACGACCGATGGTGCCGCCATTCCAGCCGTAACGTGCAGCTATGTTTTGCCAATAACCACCACCTAGAGTGTAATAAGGCCCCGCCATATTGGCGCGACTGCTTGGCGATAAGAAACGACCAGCCCAAATGGCCATATCAGGGGTAAATTGAAAAATACCTGCTGCATCAATAATTTGGAAAGTGTCGTTGCTACCAGACTTTTCAGTATTAAAAATACCTTTGATGTATTTGTTTAACGCACCAGATACATAGAGACGTGCACTGTCTAGTTCAAAGTCTTTACTACTACCTCCGTCGTTCGCACCGTCTTCTACACTGGTGAAGCTGCCACGCATGCCAAAACCGACGCTGACATATTGATCTTCACCAAACGTGATCGTGCCAGCTGCTTGTGACACGGTAGGTGCCATCATTGCAGAACTGGCAAGCGCCACTGCATAGGTGAGAGAGTTGAGTTTCATTTTCATTCTAATTGCCCCTGTTAGCCATCCAAGAAAAGAAAAATTCGCAAACGTGCTGTTCGCGTCAGAAGCAATACTAGTGAGCTGGGTCGTAAGCTTGAATACGTGAAATTGCGTAGAAACAGATCTGACTTGTTCAGGTAATCTGTAGCCATGTTAAAGAGTCATCAAGGAAAGGCGGATGTTTCAAAAACGAAAATTTAATAAGACCCTTGCCATCACCACGATGGGGATTTTGAGTCTATCGCTCTCTGCATGTGGTGAGTTCAGTTACAAACGCGGCGCATCCGTCCGTGATTTTCAGCAAGAAAAAAATGTGTGTGCTGCCAGTACTAATACAGAGGCACAAACAAAAAAATGCTTAAAAGAGAATGGCTGGATCGTTTTAGATTTGGATAACAAGGCTAATGAAGAGGCAGCTAAAACCGGGAGCCCGGCCAATAAAGCTGTGATTCATGGTAGCTATACCAAAAGTTCACCTGACCAATTTGTAGCTGAAAAGACAACAGACACTGAAATTGAGCCTGCACCTCTGCCTGCTGATCCACTCCAACCGGTCGGTGTCAGCTCGTGGTGGAAAGCGGGTGCAGGTCCTGAGCAATTACTCGCAGAAGGTCAAGTCTGCAAAGATGGTTTAAGTAAAGAGCACCCAATCAACGGTAATTTTAGCCAGGTTACCGTTGGCTTTATTGAGTGTATGGCAGAGAAAGGCTGGAAAGTCTGGCTTAAATAACTCTCTCGTCCTCGGTACCGCCAGTACACCTTCTAGTACTGGCGGTTTTTTTATTCTGATATCGGGGCTAACCAGTTAGTGCCACCTAATTTACGTTGCTGTGCCAAGTTCCAGCGTGCCCGGTCAATAAGATGTTGGGCGGGTCTTGCCGGATCGTATTTCAACGGACTTGGCAGGGTTGATGCCAACAGTGCGGCTTGCATATCCGTCAGCTGTGAAGCCTGTTTGGCAAAGTGATATTCACTGGCGGCTTCAATACCAAAAACACCTTTCCCCCACTCGGCAATATTCAAATACACTTCCAGAATGCGTTGCTTGCCCCAGGTCAGTTCAATTAAAGAAGTAAACCAGACTTCCAGACCTTTTCTTATCCAGCTTCTACCTGTCCACAGGAACATATTTTTAGCGACCTGCTGACTGATGGTACTGGCACCACGTAATCGTCCGCCATCCTCAGCTTCGTTAAGTGCCTTCATGATGGCATCAACGTCAAAGCCCTGATGCAGAGGAAAACGCTGATCTTCAGAGGTTATCACCGCCAGCGCCACTTTTTTGGGAATTTGCTCCCAGCTCAGCCAGGTTTGATGAATCGTATAATCATCATGGGTCAGCCAGCGTTCCACCATCACCATACTGACCGGTGGGTTTAACCAACGAAACGGTAAAACGATAAGCAGGCTCATCACTAGCCAGCCCAGCATGCTGTAGAGTATTAACTTTATAAAAAAACGTCTTATTTTATTCAGCATAATTGCCTTTGCTTTTCCTCAGGCCTGGTTAATTAGGCACCTTATGATCATCCTGATATTATTTAGCATTCGATACAAAGCTATACATTCCATGCTAAATACACTTTCTATTCTGTTGCCCATTTTTGGGCTGATTGCGGCGGGTTTTATCAGTAGAAAAACCGGTGTCCTTGGTCCGACTGCTGCCAGTGAATTAAATCGTTACGTCGTCTGGCTTGCCTTACCTGCCTTGTTGTTCGATATTATGGCACATAGCCACTGGCAGGCTTTATTTCTGCCTGCTTTTATCAATGTTTACTTATTAGGTACGGGCATAATCTTTTTACTGATTCTTGTCTGGCGACTTTCACAAGGCAAGCATTTAGCGGATGCCAGTGTTGATGGCGTAGCGGCGGCCTATTCTAATACCGGCTATGTTGGTTTTCCTTTATTATTTTTGGTGTTCGGTGCATCCAGTCAGGTACCCACAACTATCGCATCGATTATTGTGGTTTGTATCTTATTCTCTATCGCCATTATGTTAATCGAAACCGGTTTACAAGCTGAGAAAGCGTTCCACTTACGTATAAAAAGTGTGTTGTCTGCCGTATTTCGTAACCCATTAGTTGTCGCCCCCATCGCCGGTGTAATAGTAGCTGCGTCAGGTTCGACCATCCCTGACAGTGTTGAAACATTTCTCCATCTGCTGTCTGACTCTGCTAGCCCATGTGCATTGGTGAGCTTAGGTTTGTTTCTGGCAAGTAGTCGCAGTGAAAAGCCAAATAATAGTGACAACGAGACACATGTCGCTTGGGTATTAACCTTTACAAAACTCGCCATCCAACCACTTCTTGTCGCCACGTTGGCGTTCTGGGTGTTTGATATGGATAGGACATTAGCGATGATGGCAGTCTTACTAGCCGCATTGCCGACAGGCACCGGCCCTTTTATGCTCGCCGAGTTTTACCAACGGGATGCTTTTATCACAGCACAGACCATCATGTTTTCCACCGTTATTTCATTACTGACACTGACGGTTTTGTTAAATATGCTGTGAAATCACATTAGGCGTTCAAAGCGGATTTTTGTAGTATAAACAGGCTTACTTACTTTTTACTGGAATCACATATGAAAAAGATCATCATCGCTGCACTGCTCGCCACATTACTCGGCTGTACTTCGGCATCCCCAAAACAATACTATCGTCCGGCAGGCGCTGAACAACAAGTGGAAGTCTATGGCCGCTTTGATCAAATCAGCTTTGAACATCAAGTCTTAGTTAACGGCAATGTGGTGATTGATGGCCAGCTATCATACAACTACGATGATGGTCATTTTAGTGGTGAATATGATGGCATGACCGTGACTTCAGACTGCAAGTGGAAGCTGAAAAAAGACTTGATTTGTCTGGTTAAAATCAATGATGAAATGGCTGCTACACTGACATTTTAGAAGCTATTGAGTAGTTATCACTTGAGCATTTTTCTCTAGTGATAACTACTTTTTGTCGTCAGACAGTTCCTTCATTACCTTTTGAAACTCTGCTTTATTTTCTCTAACAGCAGCAACACACTCAGCATCTAGTTTGTTCGCCTGTTGCATTTTTTCCAGTTCTGCTATGGCATCGTCTAGTGGCCACGGTTTTTTGTAGGGACGCTGACAGGTCAGCGCGTCAAAGATGTCTGCCACAGTTGCAATTCTGGCTTCGAGAGGAATCTCATCCCCTTTCAGACCTTTTGGATATCCTGAACCGTCGATATATTCATGATGACAGGCAACAATATTACGCATCATATCCGTATCACGCATATCTACCAGATTGTAGTCATTAAGCACTTGCTCAAGCATATCTATCCCTTTGATAACATGTGTTTTCATAATGCTACGTTCAGCATCATCTAATCGACCGGGTTTATTAAGAATAGTGTCTGAAATACCAATTTTGCCAATATCGTGCAAGCGGGCAAACAAATACACATGTTCAATAAACTCATCACTTAAGCGATGCTTCTTAGCCAAGTGCGTGGCAATAATCCTGGCATAACAGGCCATACGATCAAGATGTAAGCCCGTTTCAAAGTCTCTGAAGTCAGTGAAATCTCTGGCAGCCCTGACCGTCGCCAAGAGCGTATTAACCAGTGATAATTCTTCATTGATCATCATGGATATAAACTGACCGTACAAACTCAAGGTAATTTTTGCAGGATCGCTCAGATTATCCGGCGAAGACGCCATCTCAAAACAAACAAAACCAATGAATCTCTGTCCTTGTTTAATGGGGATAATGAACGCCGCATGACTTTGTGGATCTTGTTTAAAATGTTGCCAAACCGGTTCGTCAGCATCGAATAATACGAGCTTACCTTCTTCTTGTTGACATAATGTAAAGAGTGGCTGATTTGGCTTTAAACGAAGACTGTCTTCATGTCCATCATTAGTGAAGTGATGACTACTCAGAAATTTTTTCAGTGAATCTGTTTTCTCATCATAGAGCAGGCAAGATGAATGCATTATTTGAGGCAAACTCTGCCGCAAACATTCATGGAGGACTTGCAGGCGACCATTGAGCGTATCTGGTTTATTTGCCAGAAGCGATATTACTTTTGCATCCATTTTACGCCTCCTCAACACTGCACTTTCCATTAAGAACAGTGTTATCAATCAATTAATGAGTGCGACAAGAATCCGTCTTGTTAGTTGCTTTCTGTTATTATTCGCATGCCTTTGTGGCAATACGGCTTACTCAATTGTGAGATTGAGCTATCAACATTGATATTTTAGAGATCACTATGCCTGAAATTATAATTGAAAAAAACCCAAGTGAAGCGCGTTTGCAAGAATTAGGCGTTGCCGGTTGGGAAATCTGGGATTGTCCTGTTACTGAATTCAGATTGGACTTCGACGAAACTGAAAAAGCCTATATTTTAGAAGGCGAAATCGTTGTCACTCCAGACGGTGAAGCACCTGTTACTGTTGTTGCTGGTGACTATGTTGAATTTCCAGCTGGTTTAAAAAGCTTCTGGAAAGTCACAAAAACATTACGTAAACACTACAGTTACGATTAGTTTTTCTGATAAAGGCATCCATGGATGCCTTTTCTTTTTTAGTGCTTTAAATATTCAGCGATATTGTGTGCGATCTGTTTTTCTTCATTGGTTTGTATCACCAGAACCGGAACTTGACTCCTGACATGATGAATCGCTGAAGTAGCTTTTTTAATCTGTTTATTTTCTGTAGAGTTGATCACTAAGCCGTATCGCCCTAATTCATCACAAGCTAGTTCACGAATCATTGAGGCATTTTCACCTATCCCCCCCGTAAATACGAGGGCATCGACTCGTCCCAGACTAATCATGTAAGCCCCGATATAACGTCTGAGTTGGTATACATACATCTGAATCGCTAAACTCGCTTGTTTATCGCCTTGCTCAGCTCGATGCTGAATCTCAGCCATATCATGTGTGCCAGTGATGGCCACTAAACCGGATTCAAAATTAAGCTGATACTCTAGCTGTTCTGCAGAAATGCCTGTCTGCTCTTGTATATACAAAGGTATCGCAGCATCCAGATCGCCACTGCGGTTTCCCATCATGAGCCCCTGCAGTGGAGTAAACCCCATAGAGGTATCAAAACTCTGACCGTATTTGATAGCACAAGCGCTAGCCCCATTGCCCAGATGTAGAGTAATTAAATTAAGTTCACTCAGTGATTTGTCCAGATAATGCGCTGCCTGCTGAGCAACATATTGATGAGAGAGACCATGAAATCCATAGCGGCGTACACCATGATTTTCGTACCAGTTATTTGGAACAGCATAACGATAGATATGCTCAGGAATGCTCTGATGGAAGTCAGTATCAAAAACGGCAAATTGCCTGACCTCAGCAAATAGTTCTTGGCAGGTTTTTATGCCGGCAATATTACCGGGTAAATGCTGTGGTGCCAGATGTTGGTAGGATTCAATAGTCGTCAGAACCTCTTGGTTCAACTCAACAGGCGCGAAAAAAATAGCACCACCATGCACAACCCGATGGCCAATGAGATTTAACTCTATACCTGATGACTGTTCAAAAAAGCGCTGCATATCATCTGCAATGATTTGAAAAGCGGCTTGATGATCCTTTATTTCAATCGAAGCTTGAGGCTGAGTGTAGTTGTCAACAAATCGCTCATCCACACTAATATGATGTTTAGCTAATGACCCAATGCCTTGGATGCTGCCTTCTAATAACACAGCGTCATCCTTGAGCTGAATTAATTTATATTTAACAGATGAGCTACCACTGTTTAGCACCAAAATGACAGGTTGTGTTGTCATAACCTTATTCTTTTATCGCCGACATATCACCCCACTTCCATTCACCGAACTCAGGCTTATCAACGCCATACTCATAGGCATATAAACTACAGCTTATCTGATGATCGCGTAATTGCTGTTTTGCATGGGCACCGATGCCTTGCAAACGATCTACGCGATCAATGATGTCCATGGCGATAGTAAACCGATCAATCTGATTACGAATGGCTAACTCCAGCGGTGTATTGATATTGCCTTTTTCGTTATAACCATGAACGTGGAAATTAGTATGGTTAGTCCGGCGATAAATCAAGCGATGAATCAACCATGGATAGCCATGGAAGTTAAATATTACCGGTTTATCTTTAGTGAATAAGCTATCAAAGTCTTTGTCACTCAGGCCATGAGGATGCTCACTATCCGAGATGAGTTTGAATAAGTCGACGACATTGATAAAGCGAATCTTCAAATCATCAAAATATTGGTGAATCAGATCGATGGCAGCCAGTGCCTCTTGAGTCGGAATATCACCACAACCGACCACAACGGCATCGGGTTCAGCACCCTCATCTGAGCTTGCCCACTCCCAAATGCCGACGCCTTTCGTGCAGTGTTTCACAGCCTCATCCACATCTAGGTACTGGAAATGTTTTTGTTTGTCGGCCACGATCACATTCACGTAATTTTTGGCTTTCAAACAATGGTCAGCAACAGATAATAAGGTATTCACATCCGGTGGCAGATAAATACGACAGACTTTTGGGCTCTTATTCAGGACTAAATCTAAGAACCCAGGATCCTGGTGAGTGAAGCCATTATGATCCTGGCGCCACACTGTAGAAGTAATCAATAAATTGAGAGAAGATATTGGCGCTCGCCAAGACACGTTATTACATATATCCAGCCATTTTGCATGCTGATTAAACATGGAATCAATCACATGAATAAAGGCTTCATAACTGGCAAAAAAACCGTGTCGCCCAGTTAACAAATAGCCTTCCAGCCAGCCTTCCAGAGTATGTTCCGATAACATTTCCATGACGCGACCATCACGAGCCAATTCACCACCATCCTGATCTTCTGGTAGCAAGTCGGCCATCCATGTTTTTTTACTCACTTCATAGATATTATCCAGCTTATTCGAGCTGTTCTCATCAGGACCGAAAACCCGAAAATTAGACATATTTTTCTTCATAATGTCGCGAAGAAACTGACCTAAAGGCCGGGTATTTTCCACCAGACTCTGACCTGGTTTTTCTATAGAAACAGCATAATCACGAAAATCAGGCATCTTCAGTGATTTTCTGAGTAAGCCACCGTTGGCATGCAGGCTGGCACTCATCCGTTTATTACCTCTTGGTGCCAATGCTTTTAATTCTGGTTGCAGTTGTCCAGCTTCGGTAAATAGTTTTTCCGGTTCATAACTTCTGAGCCAGCTTTCCAACTGAGCAAGATGTTCAGGGTTGTCTTTCACACCTCCCAGAGGCACTTGGTGAGCACGCCAGAAACCTTCCACTTTGTGACCATCGACCTCTTTTGGCCCTGTCCAGCCTTTGGGTGTACGTAAAATGATCATCGGCCAGCGCGGTCTCTCATCACTACCCGACTCTCTGATACGGTTTTGAGCTTCACGGATTTCAAGCACACATTGTTCCATCACATTTGCCATGGTTTGATGCATAAGTGCAGGATCATCGCCTTCGACAAAATACGGTGTCCAACCATAACCACGGAATAACTGCTCTATTTCCTCATGTGAAATACGAGACAAAATAGTCGGATTATTTATTTTGTAGCCATTTAAATTGAGGATAGGTAAAACAGCACCATCTGTTTTGGGATTGAGAAATTTATTTGAATGCCAAGAGGTTGCTAACGGGCCGGTTTCTGATTCGCCATCACCGACCATCACCGCAACAACTAAATCCGGATTATCATAAGCCGCGCCAAACGCATGAGAAACGCTATAACCCAGCTCTCCCCCTTCGTGAATCGAGCCCGGTGTTTCAGGGGTGCAGTGACTGCCTATTCCGCCAGGAAAAGAGAATGATTTAAAAAAGTGTTTAAGGCCGTCAATGTCTTCACTTTTATTCGGATAAATCTCTGAGTAAGTGCCTTCCAAATACACGGGCGCTAATACACCAGGCGCCCCATGACCAGGACCTGCTAGAAAAATCGCATCCAGATCGTATTTATTAATCAATCTGTTCAAATGGATATAAGAAAAGCTTAAAGCCGGACTGGCACCCCAGTGTCCCAATAGTCGATTCTTAATATGTTCAGCTTTGAGAGGTTCACGCAGTAGAGGGTTGTCTTGCAGATAAATCATGCCGGCAGCAAGGTAGTTACAGGCTTGCCAGTAAGCATCAATGTTTGTCAGATCGTTGGCATTAAGAGGTGTAGCAGACAAAGTGCTGTTCATAGAGTACTCCTTGCTTTATGTATCAGTGCAGACTAGCTAAGTAAGATGACAATGGTTTGACTTACTCAAGCTGACATTTGATAAAAATGATAGTTTCAATCAGCGTACTCTTATTGCTGAATACCATAAAGAGGAATAACGAATAAATTGATGAAGATCAGGAAAGCGTGATTAAGATGAGCGCCTGTTGTTCTGCAGGCGCTCAGGTCAGATTCAATTAATAAAAATCAACTGTGGCACTGATTGAAACGGTTCTTGGTGCGCCGAGTACAAGATATCCATTACCTGGATAGCCGCCAACTGAAGCCCAATAGTCTCTATCAAATAGATTATCAACACGTGCTCTCAGAGTCAGATCTTGATTATCCAGTTGAATTAGATATTTCGCCCCAATATCGATTGTTGTCCAGCCATCAACTTTGAGTGTATTAGCATCATCTGCATAACGAGAACCTGTGTAGTTAACTCGTCCATCTAATGCCAGCCCATTCACTGACGGAACCTCCCACTCAGCCCCAACAGTCGCCTGCCACTTGGCAACTCCAATTACTCGGTTGTCATCAATGCTACTATCACCTGTATCTTTTTGCTTCGCATCCAGCCATGTCACCCCACCAAGTAACTTCAAGTCATCAGTCGCTTTACCATATAAGGTTAGCTCAACACCCTGATGCTCATCTTCACCTGATTGTCTAAAAACGGGCCTATCAGGATTACTTTTATCCATAAAAGAACGAGGTTTTGATGTTGTGAAATATGCTAGCCCAGCTCCAAAGCTATTTGTTTCATATTTCAGGCCAATTTCTTTTTGCTCTGAAACGTAAGGGGCAAAAGATTCTCCTGCATTCACTACAGTAACATTCGAACCAGAATTAGTTTGCGTTGTACTGTCAGCCGTATCCCCTTTAGTCAAGCTTTCAATATAATTGGCATATATAGCGAATTCTTCAGTTAGCTTATATACGGCGCCTATTGCAGGTGTAACTTCACTATCATCATACTTTCCAATCAGTCCAGTCTGGCCGTTATAATCATAATCTTCTGTTTTTAATGTTTGATGACGAGCACCTAAAGTGAGCAGTAACCTATCATCCATAAAAGATAATGTGTCCCCAAGTGCAAAGCTGTTCAGCCTCACTCGACTACCTAATCTCGGACTGTATAAATCAGCTAACGCAGGCTTAGTATAATAAGTTGGATTGTATAAATTGCTGCCACCAGGAATAGACACAAACCGGAATGCATTCTTTTTCTCTGACTCAAAGTATGAGTATGCTGCAACCAATTCATGTTTGATAACCCCAGTATTGAACTTGCCTTTAATACCGACTTCGCCCGTTTGAATACGATCTATGCGGCCATTATCAAATCTGCTCAATGTGCCATTTCCGGTAATACCGTTTGTAATATTTAGATTACTGAGAGAATTTTCTTCTTCCCCATGTCTCATCCCATAAGCAGCCCAAGCAGTTATATTTTCAGTAAAATCATATTCACCTCTGAATGTACCAAAGTAATCTTTTTCATTTGAGTAAGACCATGGTTGAGCCCAATTCTCACTTGCATTGGGCGTCGATGGAACGTTACTAACTGCGTTCATCAAACGTAAATTTGTTCTTGTTTGTGCCAACTGATGATTTTGATACCCCATATCAGCAGAGAGTCTTAATCGCTCACCTTGGTAATCCAAACCGATATTAAATAAGTTCAGTTCAGCTTGTTCGTCATCAATAGATGTACCGCCATTATGATGTGCAGCATTGACCCTGATCCCAAACTCATCATTTTCACCAAAACGACGAGCAATATCAGCTGCTCCATTACGCTCATCATTTACTGATGCGCCCAGCGTGATTCGATTTAAGTCATAGTTTGGAGCTCGTTTAGGCAAAAGGTTAATTGCTCCCCCTATGCCACCTCCGTTTGGATTAGCGCCAGTTAGGAAAGCTGTTGCGCCACGAAGAACTTCTACCCGCTCAAATAACTCTGTAGCAATATATTGACGTGGTAACAATGAATATAAACCGTTATACGCCACATCATCCGAGTTCAATATAAAACCTCGTATAAAGTAGGATTCCTGAAAGTTACCGAATCCCCTTGCTACTCTGACCGTCGGATCATTTCGTAAAACATCCCCAACACTCTGCGCTTGTCTATCCTGAATAAACTCATTGGTATAACTGGTTATACTGAATGGTGTATCTAAATTATCTTTCGTGCCCAATATCCCTGCTCTCCCACCTTCAGCGACTTGCCCACCAGCAAAGGCTGGAGAGAGACCTTCAGCACTGGCATCAGCACTTGCTGTAACAGATAAGGTATCTAATTCTAGAGTGCTGGTGTTTGACTTTTCTTCATCTGCTAACGACACCTGCATACCACCCATTATCAGTGCCATCATCACACACGTTGACTTCATTCTCATTTTTTAATCCTGTTAAATTTTACTAAATTTTACATTGAATAAAATTTAATGTAAATGAGAATGATTTATGTTTGTAAGTAAATTTTATCAATAAAAATCATAAATTTGACTATGCTTTGAGTGATAAGTTGATGTAGTCTTTAGCTATTGACACAAGGATTAAATGTGACAAGTAAACTCTCTAAACACCCACACATCTCCTCTGATTTATTAAATCAATGGCAAACTATTATGGATATTCTATCCGTGATCATGGATGTACCCATCGCTTTAATTATGCGGTATGAAACAGCTCACTTTAGCGTGTATGTCAAAAATGACGATCAAGGTAATCCATTCGACATAGGCGAGATTGTTGAAAACGGCACTGGAAGCTATTGTGAGTCTGTCATAAACGACGATAATCCGATACTTATCCCAAATGCATTGTTAGATGAAAAGTGGGTAAACGCACCTGAAATTGAGATGGGACTGATTAATTATCTCGGCTTCCCACTTCGATGGCCTAACGGAGATGCTTTTGGCACCATTTGTATTCTGAACACAGAGGCTGTTTCTTATTCTGAGAAGCAACAGCAACTCATGCTTCAAATCAAAAACATTGTGGAATCTAATTTAGAATTGCTTGAGAAAAATCAGCAATTGGAAGTCCTTTCAAATAATTTGCAGTACCTCGCTAATACCGATGACTTAACCGGGATATGGAACAGAAGAGCCTTCATACACGAAAGTAATAAAGAGTTACAACGTACAATAAGAAGTAACCATAACACTTGTCTATTAATGATGGATATTGATGACTTCAAAGTTATCAACGATGCCTTTGGACATGAAGTAGGTGATGAAGTACTTAAATTATTTAGTCATTCGATTCAGGCGGCAAAACGGCCTTACGACGTTTTTGGACGTATTGGTGGTGAAGAATTTGCTGTTTTACTTCCTGAAACGACACTGAAACAAGCCATGTTGTTAGCTGAACGTTTACGTAAAAAAGTGGCCGCCATTTTTTACTACACAGGAGGGAACAACATCAGTATTACGGTCAGCATAGGCGCTTATGAACTCAAAGAAGATGAGACCAATATTTTAGTCGCCCTGAATAAAGCAGATAAATTACTTTACGCTGCCAAACACGCGGGGAAAAATACCGTTATGGCAGAGGCATTATGAATTAACGCCTGGCCGCATACCACACTGTTCCAGCAAGTGCTGCCAGGATTTGGTATGCAACTGAATTGCAGTCTGTAACTTTTGCCAGATGCCGAAGCTTGACTGAGTATCAAGATACGTTCGTTGATAGTGTTGGAATTGATCAGATGCCACATTCTCACCCTGTAGAACAGCCAACTTATCCAGTAGAGGGAAAATAGATTCCCCCTGCTGACTCACGCTCGCCAGATATGGTTGGACTTTTCCGATATAAATATTGAAGAAGAATGAGCGTAGGATCTCGGCTTGAGGAGTAACTCGCTGCTTATAACAAAGAGGTTTTTGCATCAGTCTTTTATCTATAATGCGTGTTGCCTCATTTAACCTCAACGTTAATAACTGGGCACTTTTTAATAGCTTCCCTGCAGCATGTGAATATAGCCATTGCTGTTGTATTGTCCCTAATTGCTCCAGATTGATATCGAATTTTTTATTGTCTATCTGTTTTTTTATATCCACCAGAGCCTGCAGCCCCGTTTTTATTGTATTAATCGAGTTCGTATCAACGGGTAAATAGCCCTTTGAATAGGTCATCAACTGCTCTATTTCTTCTGTCGACCATATTGCATTCCAGAAAACGGCTGGTAATACAGCACTTTTCTTTGCTATGGCTTGCTGAAGAATATGAGTTGTTTTTTTATCATCAGTAGTCGCCAGACATAGCTTGGCAGACTCTATAAACCGCACCTCATAACGGAGACGGTTTATAGGTAACATCACACGGCCTAAAATTGAGTTACGCTCAGCCACTACAACCTGTAACTCACATCCATAAAAAGATAAAAATTCCAGCATATTTACATCTATCTCTGGAATGTTCAGTGTTCTCTCTTTTTTACCAGGTAACTTTGTTAACACCGGTGATGCTGTAGCAGGCAGATCTTGCTCTAATACTCTGGCGAGCCGAATCAGGTATTCATCCATCATTGATTCTGGTTGACTGAATGGATCACACGAAGTCAGTAAAAAAACCAGCGCCAAGACAAATACACACTTTATGATCAACATAGGAAACCGTAATACCATCATTCAATACCCTTTTATGGGGAGTAATGATGCTAAGAAAGTCAATTAATAGCGTAAATTACTCAGTGACATCCTGATGTGTACCAAACATCAGAAGAGGCAAACCTTCATCCGTTCTGGAAAATAACTTTCCTCTGCTGAAGATATATCTCCACGAACCATTTCGATGACGCATGCGTATCGTCATTTCAAAATAATCTGTCTCACCTCTAAAGTGTCTTTGTAACTCTTCTTCTATAGCAAGACTATCATCTGGATGGCAGAAATTTTTCCAGGTATCAATCGTGGTAGGCATTAACTCGGATAATTTATAACCCATCATCTCTGCCCAGCGCTCATTGTATATGGCATCACCTGTTTGAATATTCCATTCCCAGCTACCCAACCTAGCACCGTCCAACAGATTTTCTAAACGCCAGATTTTTTCACGTAATTGCAGATCAACTTCATACCGCTCTGTCACATCGGCCGAGAATCCAATAATGCTTAGTGGGTTATCTAATGCATCCCGTTCCACTGAAAAGCTGGAGTGAATATGACGAATATGATTATTCACAACGATTTTAAATATGAGCTCAAACCTTTCTTCAAATTGAGCAGCCTTGGCTAAGGCCATCAATACACGCTCACGGTCATCTTCATGCAGGATTTGCTGCCATTCTGAATATGTTCCATGAAATTTATCCGGCTCTAAACCATAAATAGAAAGCATTCTTTTATCCAGATAGACTTTATCGGTATTTAGATCCCACTCCATCAATCCCAGATTAGCAGCATTAGCAGCTAGCTCTAAGTGTTGCATTAGTGTTTTCTTTTGCTGATTTGCTTTAACAGCTTCTCGCTGAGCATAACCACGCTCTCTTGATAAAAAAGAGATGAAATAGAAAAGAAATCCGCCGAAAAGGGTGAGGATGATAGCAATAAAAACAGGAAGAAAACGTTCTGATAATGTCAGAAAACCAACGTGGCTATACACAACAAGCTGCCACGGTCTACCAGCCACATTTAAATCATACGTATGCTTGAAGCCTCTGTAGCCAGCCTCCTCCGAATGAAATGATTGTTGACTGGCTGAATTGCTATAAAGTAATCCACCATCATTCTCACCCACATCATAGATTTCAAAACCAAGTTGCTTCTGTCCCAGGCCTAAAATACCCTGCATCAGGTCATCGACTCTAAAACTGCCAAAGATGAACCCTTTCAATGCTTGTTTACGATCCGCTAGAGTACTCAGCGTTTTATTCTGCTGATAAATTGGTATATACATTTGAAAACCAAACTGAACAGCTTGATTTGTCTGATGCGCCACAATCACCCTTCCCGTAGTTACGGCCTGATTAATATCTACTGCTAATTCCATTGCGCTTCGATGTACTGGCTCGGATAACAGATCAAAACCTAAGGCAAGTTTATTGCGCCAGTCAAAAGGTTCTATATAAACGATAGGACTATATTGTTTATGCTGCCCCTGTGTTTTGATACTGTAGTTTGGAATACCTTGTGAACGTATCGTTTGAATATGTTCCGAAAAGGACTCTGAAGGCACTATCTCACAATAGCCAAGCGCTTGAATCCCAGGGAAATATTTTTGTAGCTGAATCGTATCAGCAAAATGTCTCCAATCATTTCTTGTCACTTCATCACTTGCATCAAACAATGCCTTCGCACTTTGAAGTGCTATGGCATAGTCATGCATCCGTTCTGATATCGCATTGGCAACATCACGGGATTGATAAGTAAAACGTTGTATTGCTTGATTCTGGAAGAAAGAGAAAGAAAGATAGCTGGCAGAGACACTAAGAATAAACCACAAAAATAATGCGACCCATGCTGATGATGGGTGATTTTTTGTGTATTTGGAAAAAAACATTTCCATTACTAGAAACCAACTCCTTTACGCGAAACATGTAAAGTCAAGCTTCGCCCTTATAAAAATCAAGTTAATACATAAACTTATAGCTGCCAAGTCAATTAATAATAGTACTCGAGCTAGTATTGAATGATATTCCTTGAAATAAGCTTAACATTTTCATCATTCTGTCATATACCGGAGCATAAACTACAAGTGACATTTATGACCGTGTCTTTTGCATAGCCGATAGAATGATTAGTATCCGCTTATTATCTTGACAGATGAAAATATTTTTGACACGGCTCTATATTGTCTATACATTGAACATAGCTTGAAAGTTGATCTGAATATTTATTTTTCATTTCGAAGCATTACCATCAGTAGCTCGTCCTGTTTGTTAATAAGTACTCTGCACACTTCCAGCTATACCAAAAGTCTCTTTTGAGACTTCAATTATTTATTAAGAAATTAGGATTATTTATGTCTACAACTACTGGTACTGTTAAATGGTTTAACGAAGCTAAAGGTTTTGGTTTTATTGAACAAGAGTCTGGCCCAGACGTTTTTGCTCATTTCAGCCAAATCAAAGGTGACGGTTTCAGAACCCTGAATGAAGGTCAACGTGTTGAGTTCACTGTAACTCAAGGTGCTAAAGGCCCTCAAGCAGAAAACATTACTGCTCTGTAAGACATTTGTTTACAGAAAAGAAAAAAAGCCTCGTTTTTACGAGGCTTTTTTTTGCCTGCTCTTAGATAGTCTCAATCACATTTCTAGCAAAACTCTCGTACTCAGCCCAAAGTTGTTGTGCTTTACTATCAGGAAACACATGAGGTTCACCCACCTCTAAAGCATTGATAATAGCCTCAGCGACAACGGTTGCAGGTTCTGCATCTACTAGTCCTATTGACTTTGCCATATCGGTAGCCACAGGACCAGGATGTACACTTAATACAACCGTGTTTTGCTTACTCAATTCATGCCTTATGGCTTGAGTTAATGAATAGGCCGCCGCTTTTGAAGCGGCATAAGTCGCAAACTCGGGAACACTTCTCAAAGACGCAATTGAATTTAGTTGCACGAATGCACCGCCACCATTGTGCTTAAGTAATGGGGCGAACGCCTGAGCCATTCTGACTAATCCAAACACATTAATATCAAACTCGTGTTGCAGTGAATCAATAGCTGACATAGCCATAGGATTTGAGCCATTCAAAATCCCAGCATTATTAATAACCAAGTCTACGTCTTGTGCATTGGCGGCAGCAGCAAAAATAGAATTAGGTTCATTGAGATCAAGAAATATAGGTGTTACTCGGTCAATAAACCGTGTTTCTAAATCAGCTACTGTGCTGAGGTCTCTAACAGCAAGATAGACTTTCTCTACACCATAATTGAGTAATGTTTCAGCGATAGCTTTGCCAATACCTCTGTTTGCTCCTGTGATAAAGACGACTCGATGTTTCAGTGTGAATGGGCTATTCATGTGGTATTCCTAGAGTGAATTATTCACTTTGCTGACTGATATAAACTAGTAAAGTTCAGCAGCTAAATTTGCCTTATTAAAAGCAGTCAAATACATTGTGTCCGAGATAATTAACAAAGGCATCACATGGATATCGAGCATTATCAAACAGTCATAGAGCAATTTTTAACCCAACTAATGCACTGGTTAAGCAGTCCAAAATTCTACTCACAAATCGGCTTGATTGTATTGGCGATACTCATCGGGTTATCGATTAATCGATTTTTACGCAATCTGTCGCCACTACTCAGACAAATGCCTACGGAAGGTCCTATTCTTCAATTGAGACAAGGGATTTATAGGCTGAGAGAATTGATCTTACCGCTCATGCTGGTGCTCTCACTATCAGTAGCCAACGATATCAGCATGGCTGTTGTTGGTCAGGCCTGGTTAGTTAAGCTTAGCTTGAGTTTAGCGGTCATCTTTATGCTCTATACCATCATTACACGATTTGTAGAAAAACAACTTTTTAGAAAGCTTGCGCTGTGGTTTATTTTACCCATTGCCGTGTTACATATATTCGGCTGGTTAGATGAAGTGGTTGAGTATCTTGAAACCATATCATTACAAATTGGTAACTTTGAAATCTCAGCCTATGGTGTTGCCAGGGTACTGATTTTTGGTTCAGTCCTATTCTGGTTAGGACGCCTTTCCAATAATGCTGGTCAACAAATTATTCGAAATCAACATGATTTGGATATAGGCACAAGAGAGGTCTTTGCCAAACTGTTTCAGGTGGCTCTATTCTTTGTTGTTTTCCTGTTACTACTTCAAATAATGGGGATTAATCTGACGGCGCTGGCTGTGTTTGGTGGTGCGCTTGGTGTGGGACTTGGCTTTGGATTACAGGCCATAGCATCAAATTTTATTTCCGGAATTATCCTTCTTTTAGATCGCTCACTTAGTGTAGGTGATTTTGTTGAAATGGAAGATGGTCGTCGTGGCACTATCCGTGAACTTAATATGCGATCAACCACACTGGAAACCTATGATGGTAAGGATATTATGGTACCGAATGAGCAGTTCATCACGACTAGCTTTACTAACTGGACACATAAAAACATCAAGCAGCGCTACTCTTTAGAATTCCAAGTTGCCTATAAGACTGATCTCCACCTGTTGTTTGACCTCGTTCGTGGCATAGTCGCCAGCCATCCACAAGTCATCAGCGGTGATGACATCCCATTGGAAGAAAGACCAGACGCCGAAATAAAAGGCTTTGCTGACTCAGGTATAGATATTCTGGTTGAGTTCTGGATGGAAGGGATTGATGATGGACCTAACCGGGTCGGTGCAGATTTACTATTAATGATTTGGGATACTCTCAGACAGAACAATATAGAAATTCCGTTCCCACAACGTGAAATTAAAATTATCAATAACTAAGCATCAATAACATTTCCAACACTAAAATGCTTGCGCACAAGCATTTTAGTGTTACTATTTTGCTATGGATTATCTAATCACTGAATCGCTATTTTTGGGAGGTATTTATGAAATATACAGCTATCATTGCTCCCTTGATCGTCATTACTGTGATCCTATTGAATCAAACTTTTGCTGAAGATGGTCAATTACATAGCGAAGCGAATTTTACCAAGCCTGCAGAAAAATTAGCTGAAAGTTGTTACCAAAACTGGCTAACATTAAACTGGACGCTAACGAACTCTGAAGTGTTGGCAAGCAATAACAAACCCTTCAATGACGGCATAAAAAAAGTCTGTCAGGCCAGAGCCGAACTTTTTTTCGAAGGCTATGAGATAAAGCCATTTATCTCAGCTGATGCTCAACACGAAGTATTCCCACTGGTTTTTCGCCCCAGTGTTGATGAGATCAAGTCGCAAATTCGTATCAATCTTCCGAAACTCAGATTAATATAATTAGTCTAAGATACTATATATCGTTTATTATCATTTATTCACTTTTTCGAGCGTCATTAGAGACAACAGAACTGAGAATAAATCCGATTTGCGTTACTCGAGTTACACTCTATAATTGACGCAATTAATAAAACAATAAACAACACTTTAACCGTACTGCGAATGTACCTCTATTGCATCGTAGCAAAGGTAATAAGCAAAAAAATTAAGGAATCAACGAATGTCAAATTTTGATAACTTGAGACTCGATAATCAGCTGTGTTTTGCTTTGTACACTGCTACCAATAGCATCACACGTTTTTATCGCAGCTTGTTGAACGAATATGATCTGACTTATCCCCAATACCTTGTTCTGGTCGTATTATGGGAGAAAGATGGTATCGCTATCAAAGATGTTATGCGACAACTCAAATTAGACTCTGGCACATTATCCCCTATAATTAAACGACTTCAATCAGCTGAGTTGGTGGAAAAAGTTCGCACCGATGAAGATGAACGGGTTGTTCGTTTATTTCTAACGGATAAAGCTAAGCAGCTAGAGCCACTCATTGCAGAGGTTCAAACTAAAGTGGCTTGTAAAACAGACCTTTCATCGTCTGAGTTTTTTGAGCTGCTAAGCACGCTTAACGAATTAACTAACAGTCTCAATAAGCGTGAAGAAGCAGCAGAGAAAGTGCTTTAAACTCTTATTTAATTAAAGCTTTTGTCAGTTTAAATAATAACCAAAGCGTTAATAACGGCATCAGTAACATCAAAAAAACAAATTCAGCAAGCAGATACACGGCTGCATGAACAGCACGATCTGCTTGCTGTGTTATTTGCTGAAGCTTTGATTCAATATCCAATTTACCTTTTAAGCTATCAAACCAGCCTTTAGGTTGCTCTTGCTCACGGCTCGTTAAAGTCTCTACCTCATTCTGAGTAGTCTGCAATACCATCACAGCCTCATCTCTTTGTGACTGCATTAACCCCTGAAGTGAACCGCTAAACATAACAGAAACTGGAATCAACAAACGTAGAACAGATAAAAACAACACCGTTTTTAATAAAAAGCGTTTTTGTTTAAACTCCACCATCGATGACATTGTTGCTATTGCTGCAATCAACACCAATAATATGATTCCAATCCGGAAACCCCATTGATCAGATAGAAACAAAATTATCTGCTGAATCCCCAATGAGGCTGAAGCCGTCAGTAAAATAGTGGAAAATTGCTCGATGAGGTCATTCAGGGGGTCCAGAATTTGTCCTGGTGCGAGAGTCAATCCAACTCCCATAGGTTCAATAGAGACTTCTGTACCCTGGGCTACCGATATCACTCCATTTAAACCACGAGCGATGGCATATACACTAAGTGTCACGGCCATCATCTGTTTGATTTGATGGTCAGTAGACAATGCGACGGGAAAACAAGCCAATCCTAAACAAATAAACAGCATCAGAAATGTATAGCGATATTTGTTTAGCATCAGCAATCTCACATATTAACGAACACAGTTGCGTCCATCATTTTTGGCCTTATAAAGGGATATGTCAGCCCGAGCAATCAGCTGGTTCATTGCTTCTGATTGCCGGTACTCGGCTACACCTGCACTGACCGTAATTTGAAGCTTTTTACCACTATAGTCAAAATGATGAATGGCTATCGCTTCACGAAGATTATTCACTACCCTGATGGCTTCATTTTCATTGCAGTCCTGTAGCATCAATAAAAACTCTTCGCCCCCCCATCGACATAAAACATCTTCCTCACGGATATGCTGATTCATAATGCCAGCAACAGTCGTTAATACATAATCGCCATATTGATGACCATAATTGTCGTTAACCTGTTTAAAGTGATCGATATCAATCAAAACAACGGATAATGCCTCACTTCGTCGCTTAGTTCTCGCCACTGCCTGCCTGAAAAAAGAATCAAATATTTGTCTATTCGTCGCACCAGTCAGTTTATCTTTTGTGGCCATCGTTTCCAGACGTCCCTGGTAACCACGCGAAGCAATATGCAGAATAAACAGCACAACCAGACTGATAGCAAATGACACCAGCAGGTTCACAAGCAGAGCATTTTCCACTTTTTCTGTAGCTGGATCATTCACTTGTTCAACAATCAAATACCAATCGAACTCAGGAACTAAACGACTATTCAGATAAATGGTACTGCCATTGATCGTGTCAAATGAAAAAGATGAGCTGGGCGTAGTCAAAATACGTAAAAATACTTTATCGAGCCCTTCTTTATTTTGTATGTGCAGTTCTTTACTGTACTGACTGCTCTGCAACATGACTTGTCCCTGCCGGTCAATAAAATAAATTTCGCGGCCATAACGCTGCTGATAATTTTCAATCAACTCTTCTACGACGAGTAAAGATAAACCAACCCCAATCACACCGATAAAATTACCTTTTTTATCAATAACACGATAATTGACAAAAATACTCAGACGGCTGGGTTCAGCTGTATCACGATCAATATTGATTTGATAAGGCTGACTAGAATTTTTTGCTTTGAAATACCAAGCATCAGCATCGTCATCTTCTGATACTTGTTTCAAAATACCGGTTGGATGATAATAATTTTGTGTTTTATTTGAAACAAAAAATGCGGTAATCGTGTTGTATTTTTTTTGAATTTGACTAAGGTAGCTTTCCATTTTTTCAGGATCATTCTCACCCTCATTTACCCAGTCAAACACAAAAACATCATTTGCCATCAACGATGATATGACCAGCGGATGCAGTAAGTCTCGCTGAATTTCTGAGTAAATATTATCACTGGTCAGCGGTAGCATCTCCTGTTGAAGACGCTGTGAAATAGAAGATCTGGCAACAAAATAACCGATGAGACTTGTTGCTAAAAACCCTATTAAAACGATAATGCTGATAATGACTGTATAGAGACGCTTACGATTTTTCAAAGAAAATACACCACAAATAAACCGTTAATAATATTGAAGCAGTAATAGAATTTCCATTTTTTAGTCTAGATCAAAAGGATATTCACGCTCATCCTCTTGCTTCTGTCCTGCTATCTTCCTGTGATGCTTCACTCCTAGAGCAAAACAGACAACAAGCAATAAATAGAAAATATCCAGATCATCATCTTTAAACAGACTCAAGACAGCCCATACTGGCGGAACATAGAAAACAACACTGGATAACAATGAAGCCCAAACGGGTAATTCCCGTCGGGCAGCAAGATAAACATAATGACTGAATAGCCCGGATAAAAAACCACCGAAAATGGCCAGGCAGAGATATAGAATCATCCCAATAGTATTAACGTTTGACATAGCCTACTCAATCATAATTCAGGTTTAGCCGAATGGTACTAAGTAACTCATTGACAATACACCTCTCGGACCGAATAAAGCGATGTCTAATCTTAAACAGCCTTAGCCAGGGATAAGCTTTGTTGTAATTTATGTTTGTTTTTAACCACATCAGCGAGTGTATATTCATCCAAAACATTAAAAAAAGCTTGCTGAGCTTTCCTTAAAGCACTAAATAACACGCATACAGATTCAATCGGACAGGAACAATTATTACCAAAACACTCTAATAATTCTGGATTTTCTATTTTTCGAATCAGATAACCAATGTTGATTTGCTCGGCAGGCATCGCTAATGATAAACCACCGCCACGACCACGCTGACTATTGATGACTTTTTCCTGCACAAGACGCTGAGCTACCTTCGCCAAATGATTCGTGGAAATGCCATAACGTTCAGAAGCGTCTTTAACTGTCGCAGGCTTATCGGGAGTATGAATTGCCAGATATATTAGTAGCCTTAAAGCATAATCTGAATGTGAAGTCAGCTGCATTACACCGTCCCCAAAAACATTCTTACATTCATCCCAGTTTCCTTGATCAAAGTGTTAACTAAACATCATCGAGAAGCAATTTCTCAGCCATTAATCTATCGCGCTAGCGAAGGATATGCTACCTACGTACATAAGCATCATAACGGCTCTATAACGACCATTCCATGTCAGAAATACTGGCAGTACAATAAATACACTACCTCTTTTTAAGGTCCGTTCCTGGCGACAAATCGCACTTAAACAGTGCAAGTGATTCAAATACGTGCTTCACAGCAAATTCACGATACACAATTAATCATAGACTGTAAAAGTCAAGGTGAGTGATATGCAACGTTTTGGTCTTCCAGGAATAATTGTCATGGCGATATTTTTAAGTGGGTGTCAGACTAATCATTCGCCTATACAACCTGTTTCTTATGTCGATATAGATCGATTTATGGGAGATTGGTATGTTATCGCTAACATTCCGACTTATATTGAAAAAGGTGCGCACAACGCCATCGAGTCCTATGAGCTAAAGCCAGATGGCAGTATTCAAACGACGTTTACATTTCATGAAGGTAGTTATGATGGTGAGTTAAAAATGTATCATCCAACGGGATTTATCACCGACAAGAAAACTAATGCTATATGGGGGATGCAGTTCATCTGGCCGATAAAAGCCGATTACAGAATTATGTACCTAACTGAAGATTATTCACAAACGATTGTTGCACGCAATAAACGTGATTATGTCTGGATTATGGCCCGCACCCCAACCATTCCTGAATCAGACTACCAGCATATGCTCAGCCTGATTAAACAAGTCGGTTATGATATTAGCCAGGTTCAACGCGTTCCCCAGAACTGGTCTGGACAACCACGAAAAGCAAAATAATTGCTATTCAACACATACCAACTAGCGAATCGCATCTATCGGTATGTCATCTACCCGATCAACAACAACGGCATATAAATCCTCAGTAGCCGCCAAAGTGACCTCTTGAACTTGTTCAGCAGATAGTTTCTTACCATTATTCATGCATAAGGCTCTAGTCGCGGTTGCTTCTGCAACAATCGTCACATGATAGCCACGATTAAACCCACCATGCGCGGTTGAGTTGACACACATATGTGTCATAAAACCCGCCAGGATAATATTCTCAATACCACGTTTCCTGAGCGCTTCGTCTAAAGATGTCTGGATAAAGGAATTAGGAAAACTTTTTACGATGACATATTCACCATCTATGGGAGCGACTTCATCTGCAATGGCGCCGAGCCGACTATTTAAATCATATGGCGAGCCTTTGCCACCATCATGTTGTATATGAAAAACTGGGATGCCATGCTCACGGGCCAATTCAAGTAATTTTTTAACGTTTTGCAGAGCTGCTTCAACGTTATCCAACTTCATCACACCTTCTCTATAGGTATTCTGGCAATCAATGATGATTAACGCAGACTCACTTAGTGCCGAAGCCTGATGCCCAATTCCAACGATATCACGTAATGTCGTCATAACCGTTCTCCATTACTGGCAAAAATTGACAATACCATATATCACTCAGTCACATAACGTTCCGACTTGCATAAATTTTTGCAGTCGCTATTATTCCGCAGCAAGCCAAGATATATCATTAAACAGGAGAAAAAATGGCCTCATCTCTTACCCAAAAGACAAATCGTTTTGCGGCTGTTTTTCTTAACATCAAACAAAATAAATTATTTGAATCGATTGTCGTCGCTGTCATTCTTTTTTCAGCGTTAATGATCGGTGCAAAAACCTACAATATTCCGCCTAATCTACTAACGGTGATTGTCTGGCTGGATTACGCCATCACTGTGTTTTTTCTTATTGAGATTAGTATTCGTTTTTTTGCCGAAACAAGGAAAATCGCGTTTTTTAAAAGTGGTTGGAATATTTTTGACACCATTATCGTCGTTGTTAGCCTTATCCCTATAGAGGACAGTGAGCTGGCTCTGGTTGGTCGCTTAATCCGAATATTCCGCGTGTTACGGATGGTATCTGTCATACCTGAATTACGGACGCTACTGAACTCGTTACTACGTGCCCTGCCACAATTAGGGTATGTCGCCCTTCTGATGTTTATCATTGTTTATATTTATGCGGCTGTAGGAACCACTTTTTTTGCCAGCGTCAATAAAACCTTATGGGGAGATATTGCTATTTCGATGCTAACGCTGTTCCGTATCATGACGTTTGAGGACTGGACAGATGTGATGTACGAAACGATGGCAGTCTATCCATTGAGTTGGATTTTCTATATCAGTTTTATCTTCCTAAACGCCTTTGCTTTTCTGAATATGCTTATCGGTATTGTGGTCAATGTGATGGAAAAAGAGAACGCAGAACAGTGGCAAAGAGAGCATGCTGGTGAAACGACTATTCAAGACTTATCTGATCAAATAGAAGAGTTAAAGCAACTTATCACTAAGCAGAAATAAAAAAAGGAGCTTTCGCTCCCTTTTTATAATCTTCAATACAACTAGGCTTTAAGTGCACGTAACATCCATGCTGTTTTTTCATGGACACGCATACGGTCAGACACCAATGATGCAGAAGATTCATCATCTGCTTCTTGAGCAAGTTTTAATACTTTACGACATGTTTTAACAACCTGCTCATGACCGTGAGTCAACAGACTGATCATTTCTTTTGCTTCTGGCACGCCTTCCACTTCCTTGATCGTACTCAATTCAGCAAATGCTTTATAGGTGCCCGGAGCCGCAACATCCAACGTACGTATGCGCTCCGCAATGTCATCGACTGCTACAGCGAGTTCAGTATATTGTTCTTCAAACATCAGGTGCAATTCACGGAATTGTGGTCCAGTCACATTCCAGTGGAAGTTATGTGTTTGTAAATAAAGAGTGTATGAATCTGCCAACAGGTTTTTTAAACCTTCAGCAATATCTTGTCTATCCTGCTTATTGATACCGATATCAATGGTACTCATTAATGAGCCTCCTTATTATTTAAGTGGACATATATAGTCACTATGAACGCTGATTCGTTCATATCGATTAAATATAATTACATCATAATGATTGTATAAGAAATGTGAAACAGTTTATTTTCATTAAAATAATAGATAAAAACGATGATTAAATTATCGACTTTTCCAATCAATATGATTTAACTAAGTTGTTGTACAAAGAAATTAGAGTTAATGATAATCATTCTCAACTAAACAGGAGAATGATCATGACTAAAACGATCAGCTTTGCCATTGTCCACTTCAGTGTGGCATTTACCGTTGGTTATGTAATGACCGGTAGCGTATTAGTTGGTGGCACAATGGCGTTAATTGAACCGGCTATCAATACTGTTGCGTTTTATATGCATGAAAAAGTATGGACAGCCATTAAGCAGAATAATGCTGAAAGAAACCCAGCTATTCAATAAAGGTGAGAAAGATTGAATGAGAAACACAAAGAGATCGTCAACATACTCAAAGGCCTGATGTGAAGCTATCCCTTCAAGCTGATATTTTTAAAGCGTTTTTCACGTTGGGATTGACGGCTTTTGGCGGACCAGTAGCCCATATCGCCTATTTTCGACAGGCTTTTGTTGAAAATAAGCGCTGGCTATCTGATGAGGACTTCACGCAACTGCTTGCTGTCAGTCAAACGTTACCTGGGCCAGCGAGTAGTCAGTTGGGTTTTGCCATTGGTCTGTATCGTGGTGGCATCTTAGGCGCTATCAATGCCTTCATCGCATTTACTTTACCCTCAGCAGTAGCATTGATTCTATTTGCAACGTATGTTGTTTCAATAGCATCGCCACTAAAAGATAGCGCATTACATGGTTTGCAACTTGTGGCGCTTCCCGTTGTGGCCGACGCCGTCTGGAAAATGTCACGTCAACTTTGTCCAGATTTAAATAGAAGAATCATAGCCGGTCTCAGCCTGCTATTTTTATTGCTGATGCCTTTCAGTTTTAGCCAGTTCATTGTCATGGGATTCGGTGCTATCGCCGGTTTATATCTGCTTCAGCCCGATACAACAAGCCAAACGTTTTCACTAAACCTACCCTACGGAAAAAAAACGGCTAGTCTCTTTTTCACCTTGTTTCTTATGCTGTTTTTTATCCCCTTACTGAATATTGACCAGCCGTTATTTCATTTTATTACTATTTTTTATCAGGCAGGTGCCACTGTGTTCGGCGGCGGCCATGTGGTTCTGCCTTTATTAGAAAACAAAATTGTTTTTACTGGTCTGATTTCATCAGAACAATTTTTAGCAGGCTACGGTGCGGCACAAGCCGTGCCCGGACCTTTGTTTACTATTTCGGCATATCTCGGAGCACTATTACCAGGAGAAAATGGTGGTATTACTGGTGCTGTTATTTCCTTATGCATATTATTTCTGCCGGGGTTTTTATTAATTCTGGCAGTACTGCCTTTCTGGCAGTCTCTGCAAACTAACGCCGTCCTACAAAAGTCGCTGTTAGGTATCAATGCAGCTATGGTTGGTTTATTGGCAGCTGCACTCTATCAACCAATATGGCAACATGTTATTGAATCCTATACCGATATCATTATCGCTTTAACGGGCTTTGTATTATTGAATATTTTTCGTTTATCGCCCGTTATTATTGTTTTATGGTGTCTGGCTGGCAGTATTATCACAAGTTTATTATGAATTCACCCCACATCAGAAAAGCTGAGCAAAAAGATATTAGCAACATTACTGATTTACTCATCCGCTGTGCTGAGAATATGCACCAACAAGGTATGCCCCATTGGCTGGGCGTTTATGATAATGAAGCAGTTAAACAGAACCTGTTAACAAAGCAGGTCTATGTGCTGGAAAAAGATGAACAGATTCTGGGCTGTATTGCTATAGGCACCGACAAAGCTGGCTATTATGCTGATTGCTGGCCAGAAGCACCCAAAGCAGATGTCTATATCACTCAATTAGCTGTTTCTCCTGACATGCAAGGCGCTGGTTATGGCAAACGACTTATGCAGTTCTGCCTCAATCAAGTACAAGATAAAACAGTACAATTAGATGCGGTAGATCACTACCCAGCATTGCTCAAATTCTATAAAAACCTGGGGTTTCAGATTATTGCCACAGGCATTGGTTTAGGTGATAAACGTCACTTATTCAGCTATTCAGCAAACAGGTGATACACAACAGGAACTCCGTGTCTGAACTCCAGTCATCTAAATGAATAATGATGGAGAAATCACATGGTCTACGCATTACAAGAACACACTGTATCCTGCCCTTACTGTGGTGAAATTATTTCGGTGGTGATTGATGGCTCTGTCGAGTCGCAAGAATATATCGAGGACTGTGAAGTATGCTGTCGTCCCATTACATTTAATGTGCAAGTGGATCAAACAGGTATTTATGTGCAGACCTCACATGAAAATGAATAATCCCTGTTAGCAGCCAAACTAAATAATAACAAACCTTATTTGATATACATTCTTACTTGAACTAACATGCTGGCTTAGCCTCCAAGGCAAGTCACATGTCATTTCATTTATCCTTAACAGCTATCAAACAAAGACCATAGTTTCTTCATGCGAAAATTCTGGATTGAGTTTCACCGAATCAGTGGTCTGATCTTATTTATTCCGCTGTTTCTGCAAAGCATTAGTGGCGCAATTATTGTGTTTGATCACGCCATTGATGAATGGTTAAACCCACAGCTTGTACTTGAAAATGACACCACAACCTCTCCCGCCCCTATAGCTGAAGTGATGTATGCCGCCTTACATGCATTACCGGATGTGGGGCATATCAATTCATTGCGGGCACCAAGAAATGATAAGGCTATGTACACCGCTTTTTTGGAAATGAATTCACAGTCGCCCCTTCATGGAAAAAATATCGAAGTCATGATTAATCCATATACGGCTGATGTGGTGAGTGTGCGTGAATGGGGAAGCTATTTCACGTCAATGGTCTATCTGTTTCACGTTACGTTTCTTCTGGGTGACAACATGGAGTTAGTATTAGGTTTCCTGGCTATCCTGATGCTAATCAACGTTATTGTAGGTGTCTATTATGGCTGGCCTAGAAGCAAAAAAGCCTGGAACTGGTTACTGGCTCACACAAAAAAAGCAGGTTCAACCGTTGCACGATTACGCCGAACCCATATTGCTTTAGGACTGATATCACTGCCCGTGTTTATTGTCCTGATTGTGTCCGGTATCAGTTTGATATTCCCGGATCAGACAAAATGGTTGCTCAATCGTCCGGCAAAAGTCTCGCCAGATATAAACTGGTTGAGTAATCATCCTATTCAACCCGATAATTGGCTTATCAGCGCCAAACAGTATTGGCCCGATAAACAGTGGCAGCGAATTATTCCACCAAGCAGTCAAAATCCAAGTGTTGAAATCCGCTTAAACGCAGCTAACGACCCACGTAAAACCTCGGGAAGCTTTGTGTTGTGGCTAAACCCACAAACCAACCAGATCCTGGCCGAGCAAAGCTATGACGCGATGAGTCTCAGGCAAAAAATCGCCTTCTGGTTATTCCCTTTACACAGTGGTGAAGCCTTTGATTTAACGGGTCGTATTCTTGTCTTCATCTCAGGCATATCCACCGCCGTGTTAAGTATTGCAGGTGGCTGGTTATGGTACCGACGTAAATTTAAACGTCAGCACCAGAAAAGCGCTATTTGATCCAGACTTGTTTGGCATTTACAAACTCTTTAATACCATGCGGCCCCAGCTCACGTCCGTAACCAGACTTTTTAATGCCACCACTCGGTAAACGAGGATCGGTCTTCACAATACCGTTTATCGCCACCTGTCCGGCGTTAACCTTCATGGCAAAGTCTTTGGCAAGTTCAGCATTATCAGTCCAGACAGCAGCGCCAAGCCCAAACTCCGTATCATTAGCAAGTACTAAGGCATGTTCAGCTGACTCTGCCTTTGTTGCACACATTACCGGACCAAATGTTTCTTCTCTGAATGCCGTCATATCAGCCGTGACATCTGCCAGAAAAGTGACTGGATAGGCAAAACCATTGCCCTCTGTTTTTTCACCACCTAACAGACAACGAGCACCCGCATTTATCGTTTCAGTGACCTGACGATGTAGATTGTCTCTTAAATCAGCACGTGCTATCGGCCCTATGTCCGTTGATTCCTCTAACGGATCACCCATGGTTAATTTTTGCAAACGTGTTTTTAATTTATCAATAAACTCGTCATAAACAGGGGCTTCAATAATAATCCGCTTAGCTGCGATGCACGACTGTCCTGCATTAATAATACGTGACAGAGTAGCCACGTCTGCCGCGGCATCCAGATTAGCATCCGCCAGCACAACTAATGGATCACTGCCTCCCAGTTCCAGCACAGAAGGTTTTATTTCTGAAGCTGCCATTGAAGCGACTTTAGCTCCTGCCCCAGCAGATCCGGTAAACGAAATGGCGACAATATCAGGATGACGAATGGCTTTTTCTACCAATGCTGTCTCCACCGGCAAATTCACCATCACCCCTAGCGGCACTCCAGCTTCCTGAAATACCTGCTCGATTGCCTGAGCACAGCCTGGTACATTCGGATCATGTTTCATCACACAGGTATTACCGGCCATTAAGGCTGGAGCGAGATAACGGAAAGCTAACCAGAGGGGCGCATTCCAAGGCAAGATCCCTAACAAAGTACCCAGTGGCTGATAACAGACATAACTCTCAGAAGCATCAGAGGGTAACTCTTCATTACTCAGATACGCTTCTGCATGCTCTGCGTAAAACTCGGCACACCATGCGGCTTTTTCAACTTCAGGGCCACCTTCTTTTACCGGCTTGCCCATTTCTTCAGCCATCAGTTTACTAAGTAATGGCTTATTTCTACGTAGTGAAGCAGCGACTGATTTTAAAATCTCCGCTCTTTGCTGAATAGGCATGGTTCGCCAGGAATCAAATGCGTTGACTGCTTTGGCTATTGTTACATTAACGCCTTGTTCATCTAAGGATTCATATTTAAGAATCTCTTGTCCAGTGTATGGATTCGTTGCAGTTAACATCTCCACCTCATTTTGATTGTTTAGCTTTTGATTTTGATTTATCGCTTGACTCAGCCTGACGTGCCTCACTGATATCCACGAGTGTTTTATCAGCTTGTTCAGGCTTAACGGTGAAATCACGATCCATGGTGAAAAAGGATTTACAGCCATCTTCGGTCACATAAATCGTGTCAGATATGCCACAGGTTTTATCGCCATCCACCCCCCACATCCATGGAATGATATGAAAGGTCATTCCCTCTTCCAGAATGGCAGATTCCCCTTGCTTCAGACTACAGATATAACCTTCATCCCAGCTTGGAGGAAAAGCAATGCCAATAGAATAACCAGAACGTGTGATGAGACGGGCACCGATATCGTTGTCTGAAATAATATTACGTACCATATTGTCGACATCGGATACCGTCATACCAGGCTGAACAGTCTCATGAACAGCACTTAACGCTTTTTTCATAGTTTCCTGCGCTTTGAACATCGAGTCCGATAACTCACCCAGCACGACTGTTCGCATCATCGCCGTGTGGTAACGGCGATAACAACCACCGACTTCAAGAAAGACATGCTCACCAGGCTTTACGGTCCTGCCTTCCCATGTCGCATGACCTATCATTGTTCGTGGACCTGAAGTCACATATGGCATAACTGCCGGTGGCTCCCCTCCGGCTTTAAACATCGCTGAGCTGATTGCTGCGCCAATATCATTTTCGGTGACACCTGCTTTAGCCGCCTCCAAACCAGCTTTCATGCCAGCCTCAGTGGCTTTAGCGGCACGATGCATTAACTCAATCTCTGCCGCAGATTTTCTGATGCGACCCTGCTCCACAATGCCAAAACAATCCAGTAATTTGCCATCAGTTAACGTGGTATGAATAAAGTCTTGTTGGTAAGCAGGAAAGAAATAACTGTTACGCTCGTAACCAATACGTTTGTCAGACAGACCAAACTCACGTAACGCATCTACCAGCATCTGAATGGCATCGCCGGTATCCGGATAAGGCCGAGTCCGTTCTACCCAGGTACGGGCAATAATATTGGACTCTTCCATCGCCCGGGTAATCATGAAAGGTTCCTGCTCTAATGGCACGACTAAGGCTTGAAAGAAGGAATATCCCGTGGTCTGATAATCCGTCATATACATAATATTTTCTGGATCAGTTATCACCACAGCATCTAAGTGACGTTGAGCAATTCTGACGCGTAATTCACTCAGGCGACGTTCATATTCCTCAAAGGGAAAGGTCATATCATCTCGCTGTCTCATGCCGCTTCCTCCATGACTTTGTATGTGGTCTGTACCAGAACATCTAAACCAGCCTGCAAGTCTTCTTCAGGTATGGTCAAAGGAGGAATAAGCTTGACTACACGTCCGCCGGTGCCGCAACTGGCAATCAACAATCCGGCTTTGAAGCATTCATCAACAATTGCTTTGGCACGTTCACCTGTCGTCACATCCAGACCGATAATCATGCCCTTACCACGTATCTGCACTTGCTCGAATTTTTCTTCCAGTTGTGCCAGTGCGTGATTCATTTTCTCAGCTTTTTGTTTGACCTCAGCCATCAAATCGTCATTTTCAAAATAGGTCAGCGCTTCTTTACCAGCGACAAAAGACAGGCTCTGACCACGGAAGGTGCCAGTGTGCTCACCCGGTGCCCAATATTCATCGACTTCTGGTTTAATCAGGTTCATTGCCATTGGCGTTCCCATGCCGCCAAGCCCTTTCGCCATACAAATAATGTCAGGATCAATGTCCATATCATCAAAACTGAAGAAGGAACCGGTTCGGCCCATACCAACCTGTATGTCATCGATAATCATCAAAGAGCCTACTTCACGAGCCAGTTTGGCTAACTCTTGCAGCCATTCTTTAGAGGCAACATTCACACCGCCCTCAGCCTGAATCGTTTCAAGTAAAAAGGCCGCAGGAGGTGTTAGACCACTCGATGTATCCAGATATAGAGAACGCAAATGTTCTAATACCGACATGCCACAGCCTGATTCGCAACCCTGACATGCTTTTTCACAGCCAAAGGGATAATGTGAGACGTGATTTAGCGGGACACCGGCAGCACCTCGAAAATAGCGATTCGCTGTCGCTGCTAGAGAGCCCAGTGTCATACCATGAAAACCACGGGTAAAAGCGACTATTTCCTGCCGTGACGTCACACGTCTTGCTAACTTCATTGCTGCTTCAACCGCATTTGTACCAGTAGGCCCGACAAACTGCATCTTGTGCGTCATGCCTCGTGGTTTAAGGATGATTTTCTCAAACTTTTCCATAAACTCACGCTTTGCTGTTGTTTGCATATCAAGAGCGTGGGTCACACCGCCCGATTGAATATACTCAACCACAGCTGAAGTCATACGTTCGTTATTGTGACCAAAGTTCAATACACCAGCGCCAGCAAAGAAATCGATATATTCATTACCGTCTTCATCAGTTTGCCGCGCATTACTGGCTTTATCAAAAACCACAGGATAGACACGACAATATGCACGGATACTGGACTCACGTTGTTCAAATATACTCATTCATTACCTCCTGGTTATTGATATCCACTGTGATAACAGCGAACGATGTAGTCGGTTATTCAGGCAAAGGCGCACCGACCAAACGCGCATAGAGACGGGTAACCAACGGAATAAGTTGATCATTAAAATCATAAAGAGGACTGTGACAGACCGATTGATGATCCGGACCATCGTCAGCACCAATTAACGCAAACGCGCCGGGAATTTCATTCAGGTAATAACTGAAGTCTTCGGATGCCATGATCGGCACTAAGGTTTCTGTATCCATTCCAGCATGCCCATGCTCTGCCTGCCATTTCTTACGCACATTCAAAGCTTGATGAGCATGATTGATGGTAGCTTCATATCGGGGATAAATATTGACCTCGCAGTCCACACCATAAGCAGCAGCCGTTTGTTGGCTTATCTCAACAATTAGACGATTAATGAGATCGCGTGTTTTTTGGTCGGGAACACGAATACTGCCACCCAATATTGCCTTATCAGGAATGACTGTGGCAGCACTAGGTGCTTCGATAGAAGAGACATTGACGACCGCTGCCTGTTGCGGTGAAAGATGACGACTAACAATTTGCTGAAGTGCTATGGTGACCGCGCTGGCCGCCAGCACCGGATCACGACAAAGTTCAGGCTGGCTGGCATGACCGCCTTTACCATTTAAAGTAATACTAAATGTGCCATTGCCGCACATAACGATGGCATCAGGGCAGATGAGCTTTCCGAAAGTCATCGCTGGCCAGTTATGCCAGCCATAGATTTCATCAATTCCTTGCAGAGCGCCATCATCGATCATCTTTTTGGCGCCATGACCACCCTCTTCGGCCGGCTGAAACAACAGGGTCACCGGCCCTGGTAATTTGTCTTCTACTGACTTTAGCCAAGCCGCTGTTGCCAGCAATGTCGCAGTGTGGCCATCATGACCACAGGCATGCATACATCCCTCATTCTGAGAAACCCAACCATGCTGTGTTTGCTCGGTAATAGGAAGTGCATCCATATCTGCACGCAGGGCGATATGTGGTTTTGCATCACCATGAGGATTCAGCCTTGCTAAAGTGCCCAGCTCAGCACAAGACTCCCAAGGAATACCCAGTAAATCTAATTGTTTACGGATCAATTCAGCTGTTTGCACTTCTTGCCAACCCAACTCCGGTTGACTATGCAAGTGTCGACGCAGTTGCTGCGCATGACTGATCGCTTGTTGCCAGATGGTATCCATCTTGCTCCTTTGCGTTTTTTATTGACTCAAAACAGTGCGTGTTTTGATGAAACGAAAGTATCTAAGCACCTGAATAGGTAATTTATGCTGTCAATAACAATACTTTCAAACTCTGACAAAGATAAAGCAAGCGTTGTTCCAATATTTCCAATAACGCCTTTTTATCTGAATTCAATATAAACTAGACGACTGGTCTAATATGTGAAATGATAACGACCATGACACAGACTAATAAAACACGTTCCACAGATACGAGACAACAGATCTTAACGACAGCACAGCAGATTATCCTTGGGAAAGGCTTTTCTGCCGTGGGTCTGAATGAAATATTAAAAGCCGCGAATGTGCCAAAGGGATCGTTTTATCACTATTTCGAATCCAAGGAACAGTTTGGCAACGCACTGCTGGAGCATTATTTTGCTCAATATATAACGACCGTGGATAAGCAGTTAAAAACGGATAAGCGTCCTGCTGTTAAACGTCTGCTCGCCTACTTTGAGCAGTGGAAAGCCAATCAATGCGATGACACCAGCATGGATCGATGCCTTGTAGTGAAGTTAAGTGGTGAAGTAACGGATCTATCAGAAGCGATGCGGTTAACACTTAAACAAGGCACGCAACAGGTCATTGAACGACTCTCCGTTTGTGTTCAGGAAGCGATAGATAAACGCGAAATCAATACTAATTATGATGCTAAAGCAGTCACAGAAGAGATCTATTATCTATGGGTAGGCGCGACGCTGATGACTAAAGTCAATCACACACCCGCTGCGCTTGAAATCGCCATGAAAGCGACACAAAACAGACTGGGCTTGACTGACAATAACGAGTGACCTGCTCTATTTATCTAAAATAAAGACGACTGGTCTAATAAACTATTTTTAAGGTGGTACGGCAATGAATAATTTTAATTTTTATAATCCGACACGTATTGTTTTTGGTGAAGGTCAGGTTGCACAACTCGATGAGCTTGTGCCGAAAGATGCGCGTGTTTTAGTGTTGTTTGGTGGACATAGTGCACGGAAAAACGGCACCTTAGACGAAGCTATTACTGCCCTTGGTAATCGTCATATTGAAGAGTTTGGCGGTATCGAAGCTAATCCTGGTTACAGTACCTTGATGCGTGCGGTTGAGCAGATTCGTCAAAATAAGTTGGATTATCTGTTAGCTATTGGGGGTGGTTCTGTCATAGATGGCACCAAGTTTGTTGCTGCAGCTGTGCAGTGTGATGGTGACCCATGGCAGGAAATCCTAGTGAATCACGCCACAAATATTCGTCAGGCATTACCGTTTGGTTCTGTACTTACCCTCCCCGCTACGGGCTCAGAAATGAATGCCAATTCCGTGATCACTCGTTACGAAACACAAGAAAAACTGGCATTCAGCAGTAAGCTCGTCTATCCGGCATTTTCTATTTTAGATCCCACCAAAGCCTATACTTTGCCACCACGACAACTGGCGAATGGCGTGGTGGATGCATTCACTCACATCATGGAGCAATATCTGACTTATCCGGTTAATGCCATGGTGCAGGATCGATTCGCAGAGGGATTATTACAGACACTCATTGAGATTGGTCCTGAGTTGCTTGAGTCGCCTAATAATTATGATCTGCAGGCCAATTTCATGTGGACAGCGACATTAGCGTTAAACGGCTTGATTGGTGCCGGAGTTCCTCAGGATTGGGCAACTCACATGATCGGTCATGAAATCACGGCACTACATGGGCTGGATCATGCACAGACATTGGCGATTTTATTGCCCACGGTACTGCAGGAACAACGTGAGAAAAAATCCGCCAAATTACTACAGTATGCCGAACGTGTCTGGGGACTCAACGAAGGCACTGACGACACTAAAATAAACATGGCGATTACAAAAACTCGCGATTTTTTTGAACGAATGGGTGTGAAAACACATCTGAGTGATTACCAGATTAACGCTGATGCTGTTCCAGTGATGATCAAGCAACTGGCTGAACATGGTCTGACCCAGCTTGGCGAACATAATGATATCGACCTCAAAAAAAGCCAACAAATTCTGCAAGCAAGCCTATAAATAAAGGAGCGCTTTATGTCAAAAACAGTTCAATTTTCTCAGGTAGGTGAACCATCCGTTCTATCGATTATTGATGAAACTGTACCAGCCCCTTCAGCTGACGAAGTACAGATTCGAGTCCGTGCCATTGGACTTAATCGTGCTGAAGCAATGTTCCGCCGCGGCCAATATCTCGAAACACCTGAACTCCCTGCCCGTATAGGCTATGAATGTGCTGGAACCGTTACCGCCGTCGGTGACAACGTTAAACATATCAAAGTCGGTGATGCCGTCAGTACCATTCCCAACTTTTCAATGAACCAATATGGTGCTTATGCAGAAGTCACCAATATGCCAGTCACCGCTGTCACTCATCACCCGGACAATTTAAGCTGGCAGCAAGCGACATCAGTGTGGATGCAATATTTAACAGCCTATGGTGCCTTGATTGATATTGCCAAAATGCAAGCCAGCGATTATGTGTTAATCCCAGCCGCTTCCAGTAGTGTAGGCATTGCTGCCATACAATTATGTAACCTGATTGGTGCCACACCTATTGCGATGACCCGAACAGCTGAAAAGGTAGAACAACTGCATCAGTTAGGGGCTAAGCACGTGATTATCAGTGAACAAGATGATGTGGTTGATGCGGTGATGGCGATCACTGAAGGCCGCGGTGTCAATATCGTTTTCGATCCCGTTGCCGGCCCGATGTTAAACACCTTAGCTGAAGCCTGCGCACCATTAGCGATGATCTTTCAATATGGCGCATTAAGTGCAGACCCCACTCCTTATCCGCTGTTCCCAGCATTACAGAAAGGCCTCACTATTCGTGGTTATACCCTGTTCGAATTCACCAGTGCTCCGGAACGTTTAAACAAAGCTAAGGAAAAAATCTTTGACTGGCTAAAGCATTCACAGCTAAACCCGGTTATCGCTAAAACATTTAATTTTGACGATATTGTCGCGGCCCATAGCTATCTGGAAGCCAATAATCAGTTAGGCAAAATTGTTATTACACTTTGAAATTAGGGATGCACTATGACATCAATGAATCAACAAACTCAGTCGCTTTTATCACCTATTGAGCTGGGTTCAATCAGCTTGAAAAACCGCGTGATAATGGCACCGCTTACGCGCAACCGTGCAGGTGAAGGTTTAGCCCCCACAGATATGAATGTTGAGTATTACCGTCAGCGAGCTTCAGCAGGGCTAATTATCACTGAAGCCACATTAATCTCGGCTCAAGGTATTGGTTATCCGAATACACCAGGCATATACAGCAAAGCCCAGATTGAAGGCTGGAAAAAAGTCACCAAAGCGGTCCATGCAGAAGGTGGCAAGATTGTCTTGCAAATATGGCACTGTGGTCGAGTCTCACATTCATCTATGTTGCCCGGTGGTATGAAACCACAAGCCCCATCAGCCATTAAACCTGCTGGTGAAGTTTATACCTACGAAGGTATGAGACCTTATGAAACATCACAGGAAATGACACAGAATGAAATCAAGCAGACAATCGATGATTTCAGAACTGCCGCTTATAACGCCTTAACAGCAGGCTTTGATGGTGTCGAAGTGCATTCCGCCAATGGCTATCTGCTTGACCAATTTTTACGTGATGGTAGTAATCAGCGCACGGATGAATATGGTGGCAGTATTGAGAACCGTGCCCGTCTGACCCTAGAAGTCGTTGATGAAGTCTGCAAAATCTGGGGTTCGGACCGTGTTGGTATTCGTTTGTCTCCGTTGCAACCCTTTAATGATATGAAAGACAGTCAGCCCGAAAAAACCTTTGAGTACATCATCAAGGCGCTAAACAAGTTTAACCTGGCGTATTTACATATCACTGAAATGGGCGCTGAAAATCCAGGTGCTGCGGGCCCCGAATTTGACTTAGGTCTATGTCGTGAGTGGTATCAGGGAAAGTATATGACAAACAGTGAATATAATTTTGATACTGCCAATGTAGCGATCCAAAGTGGCGATGCTGACTGTATATCCTTCGGTAAGTTATTCATTGCCAACCCGGATTTAGTTGAACGTTTCTCTACACACGCCCCACTAAATACACCTGACAGCAATAGCTTTTATGGTGGTGATGAACATGGTTATATCGATTATCCCTTTCTCACTGAAAAATAACGATATGTAGAAACCGACACAAACCTCGTTTTATTAGGCAAGCAACATCAGTATCAGTGACGTATCGTGTTCTGATACGCTCAATATCAGGAAAATACATACTAAAGGAGGATGTATGACACTTAAGACAATGACACAGCTTATGCTAGCCGGTTCGTTAGGACTGATGGGACAGGCTGCATTTGCTGACCGAGCCGATGCGGAAGAAAATCTACACAAGCTCAACCTGCCAGAAGGCTTTCATATTGATGTTTATGCCGAAGTCGAAGGTGCACGTCAAATGGCCTTAGGCCAGTCAACAGGCACAGTATTTGTTGGCACACGCGGTAATAATGTCTTTGCGGTGGTCGATAAAAACAAAGATCGTAAAGCCGATAAAGTGGTGAAGATTCTTGATGACTTAAAAGTCGGTAATGGTGTAGCTGTGCATCAAGGTAACCTTTATGTTGCTGAGCAAAACCGTATTGCCATTTACCCTGCACCGGGTTTTGATCTCAACTTACCTTTTAAACAAATGCGTGAGGTTATTTACGATAAGCTACCGGATAAAGCACACCATGGCTGGCGCTATATTGCTTTTGGCCCTGATAACAAGCTTTATGTCACCGTAGGTGCCCCTTGTAATATCTGCAATCCTCAGGGTATTGAAGCCAGCATTATTCGCATGAATGCCGATGGCAGTGATGCTGAAATATATGCCAAAGGTATCAGAAACTCAGTGGGTATGGACTTCCAGCCCGATACTGGCACCCTGTATTTCACTGATAATAATGTCGATATGATGGGTGATGATAATCCACCGGGTGAACTCAATGCAGCACCTAAAACCGGTATGCATTTTGGTTTCCCTTACTATGCGGGTGGCAAAGCGCAACATCCTGACTGGAAAGACAAACAAGCACCACAAGACGTCACGTTCCCTGTCCAGGAATTCCAGGCACATACCGCAAGTCTGGGTCTCAAATTCTATACCGGCGATATGTTTCCAGCTGACTACAAAGGCGATGCCATTATTGCTCAGCATGGCTCATGGAACAGAACCAGTCCTGTGGGTTACCAGTTAATGCGTGCCACATTTGATGATAATCATCAGGTGACAGGTCATGAAGTCTTTATCGATGGTTGGTTGCAGAATGGTGAGGCCTGGGGACGTCCGACCGATGTATTACAACTTGCCGATGGTTCCTTACTGATTTCTGATGATTATAACGATGTGATTTACCGTGTTAGTTATGGCGATGACAACACATCTTCAACTAATGCCACGTCTCAATCAAATAGCAAAACAATCACTGATCTGCAGATGCCTGAATCAGCCATTGCAGCACCAGATGGTCGTGTATTTGTCACTGAAATTGGTGAATTTGGCAAAGCCGGTGACGGTAAAGTCACGGTCATCAATAAGTCCGGACAAAAAACAACGCTGGCTACAGGCTTAAATGATCCTAAAGGCATCGATTTATGGAATAACGAGCTCTATATCGCTGATGTCGATCATGTCGTTAAAGTGGATATGAAAGGTAATATCACTGTTGTGGCCGAAGCCAAAGATTTTCCAGGAAAACCTGTCTTTCTGAATGATATGGAAATTGATGGTAACGGCACCTTATATGTATCTGATAGCGGTACTGATGATGGTGAAAATGCCGGTATTTATCAGATTACGCAAGCAGGTAAAGTGAGCGAAATTTTGGATGATAAATCGGCTATCAAACGTCCTAATGGTTTGCTGATGGACGGTAATGACACACTGTTAGTTGCTGACTTTGGCACAGGTGACTTGTATCGTGCGAATATCAGCACAGGTAGAACTGAAGCACTCAACAAAGGCTTTGGTGGTGCTGATGGTTTGGTCAGAGACAGTAAAGGGTATCTTTATGTGAGTGATTGGCAAAATGGTAAGGTGTGGCAGCTAGTTGAGCCTAAAGCCACACCTCAGCTGATCAGTGATGACTTTGTCTCTGCTGCTGACATCAGTCTTTCAGCAGATGGTCAGTACCTGATGGTACCGGATATGAAAGGTGGTAAGTTAGTCTATTTACCTGTTCAGTGATTATATAAGCAGAAAAGCCCGGGGAGTTACTCCGGGCCTTTCTAAAAACCTGTTATGACATTCTCTGTATCTGTGATTTTAAAAACAGGCTGTTTAAAGTAGTTATAGCCATTTTTATGTTGTGACTTCACTTCGTACATGGCTAAATCGGCATATTTCAACAATGTCTCGACATTATCGGTATTAAAAGGATAAAGCGAAATTCCTATACTGGCACTGATGCTAACCATCGTTTCAGGCTGACACTCTATCGGCTCTCTTAAAATAGCCAACAATTTCTCCGCAATATTGCTCGCCTCAAACAAATCCGACGTTAAGCGGGCAAAAATAACAAACTCATCCCCCCCCCAACGAATGGCAATATCCCCTGCCCGAATTGAACTTAACAAACGGTTGGCTACAGCGATTAAAACCTTGTCCCCTGCTTCATGACCGTATTGGTCATTCACCGGTTTAAAGCCATCGAGATCAATCATAAATAAACCGTATAAGTTTCGTTTCGTATCCGCCGAGGAGATCAGTTGCTCAATTTTGTTTTCACCCGCTCCACGATTGTATAAATTAGTTAATGCATCAATCTCGGCCTGTCCTTTGAGTTTTTCTTCACGATTACGACGTTCAGAAATATCCTGCAAGACAATTTCGAAGGACGACGCTTTCTCATCATCTGTCATCAGTGAAATAAGACAATACAACCAGCGTGTATGGGCTCCTTCATCAATTTTAATATCAACAGCTTGCGACTCACCTTTTAACAAGACCTCTGCGGCAGCCGATTCCAGCCGACCTTGTTCTTCATCGAAGAGGGCAAAAAATGATATAGAATCCTGCCTGGAAACCTTCTGAAAACACCCCTCACCAATAATATTTTTAAATGACGGATTATGAAGTTTCATTTTGCCGTCTATATCAACAATGGCGATACCATGACTGGACTGCTCAAAAATATCTCTGAAGCGGCTTTCTAATTCTTCCACTTCTAATCGAAGCGTTCTTTCACTATTAATATTTTCCTCAACAGAACTTAATAACTCGTTAATATCATGTGTTAATGATCCAATTTCATCATATTTATGTGATTGTGTAGGTACCAGTCGCTGATCACTACCAACACGAATATTATGTAAGCGCTTGGCTAAGCGTTTAATTTCAGTAATTAACTGGGTATTTAATAAGAAAATGATGAGTGATGTCAGCACAAATGTCTGAGCAGAAATTAAAATAACGTGATTAATAGCGGCTTTTTTCGCATCCGACTTTATCAGAGCAATATTAGGCGCGAGACTCAATTTCCCGACGATTTCACCACTTGAAAAAGGTGATTCTAAATCGAAATTCATTGTCTCAGCTAAAGTAGGCATCGTACCACGTGTAGCAAGTGATTCCTGCGTTGACTTTAGCTCAACACCTTTCACTAAATCACTACCTGAAATACCTTCCACAACCTCTTTAGCCAATGTCAGATCATCTAAATAAGCCGCGATTGCAGCTGTTTGAGATACGGCATAGGCCAGTTGTCGGATATTTTTCTGGCTTTGAGCAAACTCTTTTGAATAGGTATAACTGTAAAACAGATATCCTGTAGATAACGCAGACACAACACCAGCGAGGACTAATATGAATGCTAATCGAGTTGCAATACTAGTGCGAAGCTTACTCAACATAACCCAGGACTTTTAATGAGTCATTCACCTTATCAGCCTCAATATAGCCGATTGCATTAGAGTCTTTTTCTAACCTTTTTATCATCTCATCATCACTGACTTCTTTAGGTAAAGCAAATCGACCAGAAAATAAGAGACGGGCGCGGTAGGAATTAATTTCATTGAGTGTTTTATTAACCAGATTTCGATAAAAAACTCTTCTCGCTGAAGAGTCAATCTCCTGATCTAGTAACACTATTCTCTGTCCGGTCGAATAAAATTTTGTCCGCCCCATAAAAATATCAACAATCTGCTGCTTACTCAGCGCGGCAAGTGGATTGTTTTTATTTGCCACCACAGCAATCTCTCCTGAGGCCGCTAGGGACGGCATCACCGACAAAAACAATATTGCTAATACTAATATCGTCTTCATCAGTATATAAAGTCCACAGTAAGACTGAATATATTAAAAGCGTGTGGTTTATCTATTTGATTTTTTTGTTCAAAGATAAAATCACCATGCTTCTCAATCCAGGTACGGTCCCATTGCGCTTTCAACGAAACCATTTGCGAAACGTTCCAACGAGCGCCAATTCCAATTGTGCTCTGGTCAGCATAAGTCCCGTCAGAAGCTGTCTGAGCGATCGACTGTAACTGCTGATAAGCAGAGATAAATGCAGGCGCAGGAGGTATGGTTTTACGGCTATCAAGAGTTTTGAATTTACTAACAATGAAATACGGTGTGACATTGCCAATCCGATGTCCCACACTCAAATAGGCAGAAGCATATTTGTCATAAACTTTTGTTTCTGACTTAACGAGACTGAATTCACTTTGAATGACCCAGTCGTCTTTATCATAGCTGACTCCCGCCGTAACATATCTCAACCAGGTATCATTAACCGAAAAACCAGCGATAGAAGCCGCTTCAGGCCAGCCAAATTTGGATGCCTGTATTAACGCATCATCAAATGCAACAGCAGGGTCGTCTTTATCATTAATTCTGGCTTGTGAGTATAGAAGTCTTAATAACCAGTCCTGACTTTCCCAGCGCAGGCCTACCCCAACATTTGGCTCAAATGTAATTTTCTTTGCTTCACCATAGCTAGAATAAGGAAAGTTACTTCGACCTGCCCACAAAGACGATGTCAACACTCCATCTCCTAATCTGAGATGATATTTCAATTGTGCGCCATCGTAGGATTCACCTGCTAACTGTCCATAAAACGCGACAGGTAAATGCGTCCACATGCGAGCAAAGCCTACATTTTTATATTCTGACGAAATAAAAACTTCATTTGATAACCGACCAAGACCTATTTCAAAACGATTATCAAAGTGGTAGGTGAGAAATGCAGATTTAAGGATGTTATTAAATGACTGTTCGGCTCTGTCTATGGCGACGAACTGTGTTGTGAAACTCAACTGCTGGTTGAAAATATAATCAATCTGTAAACCAAGGCTAGACTCTGTTCCCGAGTCAAAGCCATGACCACTACCTTCTTGTTCGATTGAGTTACGGTAGAGAATGTTATCGCTGTCATTGTAGATGAGCCCTAATGTGCCGTAACCATTAACAGACAAACCATCAATACCCGTATCGAAGGCAGCACATCGAAGTGGTAACGTTATTAACAATCCGATTAATAACAAAAAACTGTGTTTAACACTTAACAAGCTAACACTCTCATATTCATGACAAAACCACATGGATTATATAGATATTTTCCTGAGATTGTTGTTTGTGAATGAAGTTTTACGGCTAATTCAACTGTTTATCACTTACTCACAGTTTCTGTGGAAAAGAATGTGGATAACTTTCTGGTAAATCTGTAAGTGATTCTTTTATGACAAACTTTATGACATGGTTAATTTTTAACCACCGCAAAAAATGGCTGAAGATTGTTGATATATCTAGGTCTATAAAATCAATTAGTCCGTTTATTCAGCTAAAACCTTATTCACTTTACCCACAAAATCGGTGGATAAGCATGTGGATAAGTTTCTGGTAAAGCTGTAAGTGGCTCTTTTATGACAAGCTTTATGACATGGTTAAATTTTGACCAATAGCTATTTTTCTCAATGAAGAAAAATAAGACAAAAATTTTAAAAAAATAAATGAAAATAATTATGGCTAATTATTCACATTACCCACAATTTCAGTGGATAAGCATGTGGATAAGTTTCTGGTAAAGCTGTAAGTGACTCTTTTATGACAAGCTTTAAAAAGTGGTCAATTTTTGACCACAGTTGTTAAATCACCGCTTGACAAAATTAGAAAATGAAAAGAACAAAGAGAAGATCAAACACTTAACAACGTTTTTTCACGATCCAGTAAAATCTCTTTACGCTCTATCCCCCAGCGATAGCCCGACAGGGTGCCATTTTTGTTAACAATGCGATGGCAAGGTACCAGCAAAGCCAGTGAATTAGCGGCACAAGCATTTGCAACAGCCCTAACAGCTGAGGGTTTCCCCAACATATTGGCCAGCTCTGTATAGGTTCTGGTTTGTCCCGCAGGGACTTGCAATAAAGTCTTCCATACGGACTTTTGAAAAGACGTCCCTGCCATTTCAATTGGTAAATCTAACTCACCGGTTGGTGACTCAATATAATTTAATATCCGGATTAAATAATCGGTTAATAACGCATCATTTTTCTGTCGTTTTGCATGTGGATATTTTTCCAGAAGATGTTCAACTAAACCGTCAGGTTCATCAGCCAGTGCAACAAAACAAATATCATTATTATTCTTAGCAACCAGTAAACAACCCAGACTGGAAATGCCTAACTCAAACTCTACCATGAACTTATCCTCCCTACTGGATGTGGTTTTCATATACCATATGAATGATTGAACTTAATCTTATTCAAACTGCCAACAAGATAGTTGAATACTGAGGAGTGAACCTTTGAGAACCTTTAGCCTATTACTTTTATCATGTCTTAGTCCTGCTCTATTTGCTGGCAATATCAACTATCAATATAGTGGAGACAGTTTACAAAAATTATATGCTGAGCTTCATTATTTACGTGAAGTAGGTATCGAAATTCACCAAAAATATGATCTCAAGAAGAATCCAGATCAACTCCGCTTTTGTAAAGGTGAATATGGCTATATTTCTACAAGGGCAAAATCCACAATTGGAATTGCAAACCGCCTATCTAGCCCACATAAAGAAGAATATATTGCCGCTGGTTGGAAAGCATATGAATGTAGTCAGTGTACTGGTAATATTGAAGCTTGTGATGCCGTCCCACCTGCACTGGAAACCATAAAAGCAGAATTTAAAGAAAAACAAAGCGCGACTGAATAAACTAGTGAAAACATTAACGACACATTTGCTACTGCTGTGCATGACACTGATGATGACCTTGTCATCATGGTCAGTGCATGCAGAAAAGTCAGAAATGCGTTCAGATATGTCTCACTCTTCGTCACATCATGTTCAATCTTCTGATACTGAGAAACACTGTGCAGAGCCTTCATCAAAAGATTGCCCGCATTGTATGAATATGGATCATTGTCAATCCAGTCATCATAGCTGTTTTAACAGTGTCGCCCTTCCATCAAAGACCTATCACGCCATTAATCAGCCTCTGTTTGTTCTGCTGACTACGAGTCAGATTGAAACCAAACCAACAGAGCAACACAGCTCCTTATTCAGACCCCCTATAAGCGCATAACACCTATCACCTCATACTTATGAGGCCTCAGCACATCTGTGCACATATCATTAATTAATGATTGGTGAAGCTTATGAATCGATGGAATAGTTCCATTACCGCGTGGCTGGTTTTACTGCCACTACTTTCCCTTATACCAGCGGCTTATGCAGCTGAAGATACGCCATATAGCGTTGAACAGACACCAGCCGTTTTAGCCCTGGATAAAGCCATAACTTTGGCAGAACAGTCCAACCCTGGGCTTGCCCAACGTCAGGCTCAGGTTGAGGCGATGTCTGCCCTTCCCTCACAACTTGGCAGTCTCCCAGATCCCATGATCAGTATGGGCCTAGTTAACTTACCGACAGATAGTCTCAGTACCTCACAAGAAGCCATGACGCAATGGCAATTAGGTATTAGCCAGGATATTCCATTTCCTGGCAAGTTAGCACTGAAACAACAAGCAGCCACTGAACGCGCTCATGCGAGCGCATTCATGACGACAGAGTATAAACAGCAGCTAATCCAATCTATAACTAGCTACTGGTGGCAACTGTTTTATCTGGAAAAAACGCTGGCCATTATTTCCACCAATAAAACGCTACTTAAACAGTTTATTGATATTGCTGAAACAAAATATCGTGTCGGACATGGTCTGCAGCAGGATGTCTTACTTGCTCAACTGGAGTTATCCAAACTCCTAAACCGTGAGATTGAATTAAACAGTGAACGCGAACAGATGGTCATCCGGCTTAACACCTTACTTAGTCGTCCAACGGATACGGCGATTCAGCTTCCGGCGTTTCAGCATATTGATACCACACTGCCAGAGATTAAACCTGTTGATGAAATTCTCGATATTGCCAAACAGAACAGATCCATTCTGCTGCAACAAAAACACCTTATTGCCGCCGCAGCCGAAGATAAAGCCTTAGCTGAAAAAGACCTATTACCTGATTTCAAAATTTCAGCGGCTTATGGTGTAAGGCAAGGTCATAATCTGGATGGCTCAGATCGGAGTGACATGTTGTCACTGCAAGTCGGTATTAACGTGCCGTTATTTGCCGATCGAAAACAAAAAATGGCCATTTCACAAAAAAACAGTGAATTAAAACAACAACAATTCGCTTATCAGGATAGCTGGAACCAGGTTCAATCTGAGATTGCTAACTACATTACCCAGTATCAACAGGCGTGTCAGCAATACAGCTTATTGGATACAGGCATCCTGCCTCAGGCCAGACAAACCATAGCGTCAATGTTATCGGGTTATCAGGTGAATAAAGTCGACTTTCTCAACCTAGTTCGAGCACAAATCACACTTTATGACTACGAAACACAATTATGGCTTAGCGTAAAAACTGCAAAAACGGCATTAGCGAATCTCGAGGCCAGTGTAGGTAAGGACACTTTTTATGAATAAAACAACGTCTATATTTATCAGTTTAATCAGCGGCTTATTGATTGGCACTGGCGGTTTAATGGCATATCAACACTTGACCAGCCCACCAGCCGTGACAGCAGAAACCACACAGAAACCGGCCAAACCATTGTATTACCGTAATCCAATGAACCCGGAAATCACGTCACCAGTTCCTGCTAAAGACCACATGGGAATGGACTATATACCGGTTTATGAAGACGAGGCCTCTGCACCAGAAAAAGCTGGTACGGTTAAAATTGATCCGGTCACCGAACAGAATATCGGTGTTCGTACCGCAACTGCCAAACTTTCCAGCTTATCGCACCTTATTCGTACAGTCGGTAAGGTGACCTATGATGAGGAGCGCATATCTAAACTTCATCCCAAAACTGAGGGATGGGTTGAAAAGCTTTTTGTTGATAAGACCGGTACTCAGGTCAATAAAAACACGATGTTATTGAGTGTCTATTCGCCACAACTGGTCACCAGCTCACAGGAATACTTATTAGCGATTAGCAGTGCAAAAACTCTGGAAAACAGCCCCTTTGACGATATTCGCCACAGTGCAGAACAAATGGTTGTTTCAGCGCGGGAACGTCTGGCATTACTGGATGTGCCTGAGCATCAAATTCACGATATGGTGAAAACCGGCAATATTCCCAAGGCGCTTCATATCCATTCCCCATTCACAGGTACAGTGATTAATATCGGCGCACGTGAGGGTCAATATGTCACACCACAAACTGAGTTATATATGCTGGCCGATCTCAGTAAAGTCTGGGTGATCGCACAGGTCTATGAGTCGGATCTGCCTTGGGTCAGTGAGAACGATACGGTTGACATGCAATTAACTGCCATTCCAGGAAAAACCTTTAAAGGCACGCTTTCTTATATCTACCCCTATGCTGAAGCTGCAACCAGAACCATTAAAGTGCGTATGGCATTTGATAATCCGGATTTGCTATTAAAACCCGACATGTTTGCAAATGTCACCATTCATACCAAAAATCAGCCTGAAGCCATTACGGTGCCGACTGAAGCCATCATTCGTTCAGGTGATAAAGAGCAGGTGTTTATTATGAGAGCAGCGGGTCAGTTTGAGCCGCGTAAGGTCACTACCGGATTAAGTGCCGATGGCAGGACGCAAATCCTGAACGGCGTGAATGTGGGTGATGAGGTGGTAACGTCTAGTCAGTTTTTGATTGATTCTGAGTCTAAACTTAATGAAACGACTGAGAAAATGCGTGCAATTGGCGCCCCTGCTTCTGAAGAAATGCACGATCATCAACAGAACATGAGCGAACAGGACATGCCAGCACCCGTGTCGTCTTCGTCAATGAACATGCCAGAGATGGAGCATCATAACCATGATTAAGTCCATTATTGATCTGGCATTACGTGAAAAGCTACTGGTTTTACTGGCAGCAAGTTTTCTAATCGTCGCCGGTGTCTGGAGTCTGAAAAATGTGTCTCTGGATGCCATTCCGGACCTGTCTGATGTTCAGGTGATTGTCTTTACGCAATATCCTGGACAAGCACCACAAGTCGTTGAGGATCAAGTGACCTATCCCTTAACGACAGCCATGTTAGCTGTCCCTAAAGCAAAGTCTGTACGCGGCTATTCCTTTTTTGGTCTGTCATTTGTTTACATTATTTTTGAAGACAATACCGATATGTACTGGGCTAGGTCACGCGTACTGGAATATCTGAATTATGTCAGTAACCGCCTGCCAGAGGGTGTATCACCAAGTCTTGGCCCCGATGCAACAGGGGTTGGCTGGGTTTATGAATATGCTTTAGTCGATAAAAGTGGTCGTCATGACTTATCACAACTGCGTTCAATCCAGGACTGGTATTTACGTTATCCACTGCAAACCGTGGATGGCGTGGCAGAAGTGGCTTCGATTGGCGGTTATGTCAAACAATATCAAATCGAAGTGGATCCCAATGCCCTGCTGAATTACCACATTCCATTATCCAAAGTGAAAACAGCCATCCAACGATCCAATAGTGATGTTGGCGGTAAATTGATAGAAATGGCAGAAACCGAATATATGGTGCGCGGACTGGGTTATATCCAGTCACTTGAGGATATTCGCTCAATTGCCGTCAGTGTGACTGAAGATGGCACGCCAATTCGTCTGGCCGATATCGCTAATATTCACTACGGGCCTGACTTACGCCGTGGACTTGCCGAGCTGAATGGTGAAGGTGAGGTCGCTGGCGGTATTGTGGTAATGCGTTATGGTGAGAATGCACTCAGCACCATTAATAACGTGAAGAAAAAGCTTAAGGAGCTGGAAAAAAGTCTGCCAGAAGGTGTCGAAATACAAGCGGTGTATGACCGCAGTGATTTGATTCATCGCGGTGTGAATAATCTGAAACATAAGATGCTGGAAGAATCGTTGATTGTCAGCTTGATTTGTATTGTTTTTCTATTCCATGCCCGCTCTGCACTGGTAGCGATTGTTACCTTACCTATCGGCATATTGATGGCGTTTATTGTGATGCACTGGCAAGGCATTAATGCCAATATCATGTCACTTGGCGGCATTGCGATTGCGATAGGTGCGATGATTGATGGTGCCATCGTGATGATTGAAAATGCACACAAACATCTGGAAAAAGCCGCAACTGACTTAGGCAGAAAACTCTCTTCTTCTGAACGCTGGCAAGCAATAGCGGATGCATCTAAAGAAGTAGGACCGGCTTTATTTTTCTCGCTTCTGATTATCACGGTGTCCTTTCTGCCGGTATTCACACTTCAGGCTCAGGAAGGTCGTTTATTCAGCCCATTGGCTTTCACCAAAACCTATGCGATGGCAGCGGCAGCTATATTGGCCATTAGTTTGGTGCCAGTTCTGATGGGTTTACTCATCCGCGGTAATATTCTTGCCGAAGAAAAAAACCCTTTAAATCGCTTATTACATGGACTGCATCGGCCGGTTCTGAAGTTTTGCATTCGTTACCGCTTTGCCGTACTGCTCATCACAGCACTCCTGTTAGCTGTCAGTATCATTCCAATACAACGAACAGGCAGTGAGTTTATGCCGCCGCTCGATGAGGGTGATATTTTGTATATGCCGACTACCTACCCCGGCCTGTCCATCTCTAAAGCTCGGGAGTTAGTTCAGCAAACAGATAAGATTCTCTATACCTTTCCCGAAGTGGTGTCGGTATTTGGTAAAGCAGGTCGCGCTGAAACGGCCACGGATCCTGCTCCTTTGTCCATGTTTGAAACCACTATTCGTTTAAAACCGCGAGAGCAATGGCCAGACCCAAGCAAAACCACACGGCAGCTGATGAATGAAATGGATGAAGCCATCCAGTTCCCAGGCCTGACCAATAGCTGGACAATGCCCATTAAAACAAGGCTGGATATGTTATCGACAGGCATCAAAACACCGGTCGGCATTAAAATCAGTGGTCCCAGCTTAACCGAGCTCAATACACTGACGGCCCAGGTTGAACAGCTGGTTAAGACGTTACCGGAGACCTTATCTGCGTTTGGAGACAAGGCCACCGGAGGATATTTTATTGATATCAACATCAACAGAGATGAAATTGCGCGTTATGGCTTACATATTGGCGATGTACAAGATGTTATCCAGACAGCCATCGGCGGTATGAATGTGACATCTACGGTTGAAGGCCTGGAGCGTTATCCCGTTAATTTGCGTTATCCACGGGATATGCGTGACAACTTAAATGAGCTTAAGCGCACTCTGATATCAGCCCCAACAGGCGCTCAGATACCCTTATCGCAACTGGCCGATTTAAGTCTTAAGCGCGGTGCGCCAGTCATCAAGACAGAAAACTCGCGGCCCAATGCCTGGGTCTATATTGATATCAAATCCGATGATATCGGCGGCTATGTAGAGAAAGCACGCCAGTTGATTGATGAAAAGGTGTCATTGCCGCCAGGTTATACGCTCAGTTGGTCAGGGCAGTTTGAGTATATGCAACGGGCGGCAGAACGACTTAAATTAGTAATTCCTCTGACACTGTTACTCATCTTTTTATTGTTATATCTCAACTTCCGTAATATTCGCTCCCCGCTCGTCGTCATGCTGTCGATTCCGTTTGCCAGTATTGGTGGTCTATGGCTACTGTATTGGTTGGGGTTTAACTTCTCTGTTGCCGTTGCCGTCGGCTTTATTGCTCTGGCCGGAGTTGCCGCAGAGATCGGCGTGTTAATTCTGACATTTATCGATCAGAAAATAAACGAAGTCAGGAAACAGAACCCACAACAAAAACTGACCAAAGAAGCTATCTGGCAAGCTGTGTTTTCAGGCAGTGCAGAAAGAGTCCGTCCAGTAGCCATGACTGCTATCGCCATTACCGCTGGCCTGCTGCCCATTTTATGGAGCAATGGCACCGGCAGTGATGTGATGCAACGTATTGCTGCGCCTATGGTAGGCGGGATGATTTCCGTCACCGTATTAGCGTTGTTTGTTTTACCGTTAATTTATGGTTTGGTTTTACAGTTTATTGAGCGTCGAAAATAGATGTGTAATGCAAACTTAAATCAAACATTAAATGCCGCCAGTATTGCACAGGGCTTGCTTTCCCCGCCTGCAGCACAGTTACCCGCCAGGCGTTTCAAACTGTCACGAGCTTGCTGCATTTCGGCTATTTTGGCATCCAACTCATGTAATCGTTGCATGGCGATCTGGTAGGCACGATGATGGTCTTGTGTCGAGTCGAGCCCGATCAGCTCTTTAATTTCACGCAAAGTGAACCCGGCTTCCTGGGCTTTGCGAATGAATTTAAGGCGGCGAAGATCCTGCATGCCATATCGGCGACTACCTCCGCTAGCTGGCGGTATATCAAGCAAACCTTGACGTTGATAATAACGGACGGTTTCCACCGTCACATCGACTTGTTTAGCGAATTGTCCAATGGTCCAACTGTCTTTTTTCATCAGATTCTTGACTCTGTACTATGGTACGTACTCTATAGTCTAAACAACTCAATCATCATAATCACCACAGTGATAAGCCATTGGGTGAATAACAGCGATATCATATTGATAAAGCAAACTATTTCAGGAGAAGACAATGACGACTGATCCCGTATGCGGTATGCAGGTTGATGAAAAAACGGCGAAATACCAAACCAGCCATAAGCATAAAAATTACGTCTTTTGTTCTCAACACTGCTTAAATAATTTTAAGGCTGACCCACAGTTTTATCTTAATAAACCTGAAACAGAATCTGCGAAAAGCTGTTGCAGTGGCAAACATGATCATCAGCCTAATCCTGATCATCACCAACATGCTCAATCCGGCGCTAAAGGCAACTATATTTGCCCTATGTGTGAAGGTGTGCGTAACGATGGTCCCGGCAGCTGTCCGAAATGTGGCATGGCTTTAGAACCTGAAAATCCTGTTTCTTCAAATCAAAAAACCCAATACACCTGCCCCATGCATCCAGAAATTCAACAAGATGAGCCCGGGGATTGTCCCATCTGTGGTATGGCACTGGAAGCAACAACAATTGAAGCCGAAGCCGATAACAGCGAATACAAAGACATGCTGAAACGCTTCATTATTGGGGGTTTATTAGCGTTGCCTGTGTTTTTTATTGCCATGTTATTAGAGATGGCACCATCACTGTTTCCAGTAGATACCAGTATCCAACAATGGCACTGGGCAGAATTCATACTCGCCACACCTGTTGTTTTCTGGGCTGGCTGGCCATTTCTGGTGCGTGCTGTGCAATCGGTGAAAACCGGTCACTTAAATATGTTCACCCTGATTGGACTCGGCGTCAGTGTCGCCTGGTCATATAGTGTCATTGCATTACTCTTTCCCGGCGTATTTCCAGCCAGTATGCAACACGACGGTGTGGTAGCAGTTTACTTTGAAGCCGCAGCAGTCATCACCGTGTTGGTATTACTGGGACAAGTCTTAGAGTTGCGTGCTCGCAGCCAAACCAATACCGCCATCAAACTATTAATGGGCTTGGCCCCGAAAACTGCACGTAAAGTCACCGATTGTGGCCATGAAAAAGATATTCCACTGGATCAGGTCAAAGTCGGTGACAAATTACGTATCCGTCCCGGTGAGAAAATTCCTGTTGATGGCTTGGTCATCGAAGGTGAAAGTCACATTGATGAATCTATGGTCACAGGTGAACCCATGCCAGTGAATAAAAAAGTCGATGACAAATTAGTCGGTGGTACGGTCAACGGCACTGGAAGTTTGTTAATGCAGGCTGAAAAAGTGGGCAGTGACACCCTACTCTCACAAATTGTGAAAATGGTGGCTGAAGCACAACGTTCTCGTGCACCAATTCAAAAACTGGTTGATAAAGTCGCCGCTTATTTTGTCCCTACCGTTATCGCAGCGGCGATTATGACGTTTATTGTCTGGTTTGTAGTCGGCCCAGATCCAAAACTGGCACATGCTTTAATCAATGCTGTGGCGGTATTAATCATTGCCTGTCCTTGTGCCCTAGGCTTGGCTACACCCATGTCAATTATGGTAGGTACTGGCCGTGGTGCCGCTCATGGTGTGTTAATCAAAAATGCAGAAGCATTAGAAAACATGGAAAAAATCGACACGCTTGTGGTCGATAAAACCGGCACCTTAACGCAAGGTAAACCTGAGCTTTCTGCCATTGAAGCCGCTGAGGACTTTGAAAAAAATACTTTATTGCAGTGGGCTGCCAGCCTGGAGCAACATAGCGAACACCCGCTGGCAACTGCATTAATTGCAGCAGCAAAAAAACAAAGTCTCACTCTCACTGAAGCCAAACAATTCCAGTCCCATACGGGTCAGGGAATCAGCGGAAGCGTCGACGGTAAATCTATTTTGTTTGGCAATAAAGCCTTAATGCAAGCGAATAAAATTGATGTCAGTTCTATTGAAGATCGGGCAGACAAATTACGCCAGCAAGGTGATAGTGTCATGTTATTAGCTGTCGATAATACCGTTGCCGGCTTAGTGGCAGTGGCTGATCCTATCAAGGAAACAAGCAAAGCAGCGATTGATGCCTTACATAAAGAAGGTATCCGTATTGTCATGCTCACCGGTGACAATCATGTCACTGCCAATGCGGTGGCAAAACAGCTGAACATTGATGAAGTCCATGCCGATGTGCAACCCGAACAGAAAAACCAGCACATTAAAGACTTGCAAAATCAGGGGCGTATTGTCGCGATGGCGGGAGATGGCATTAACGATGCGCCAGCACTTGCTCAGGCAAACATTGGGATTGCGATGGGAACAGGCACCGATGTCGCTGTCGAAAGCGCAGGCATGACACTTGTTAAAGGTGATTTAACCGGTATTCATCAGGCCTTAATACTCAGTCGGGCGACCATGAAAAATATCCGACAAAACCTTTTCTTTGCTTTTGTCTATAACTCGCTCGGTGTACCTGTTGCCGCGGGGATTTTATATCCTTTCTTTGGATTATTGCTCTCGCCAATGGTGGCAGCCGCCGCAATGAGCCTGAGTTCAGTGTCAGTCATTGGTAACGCCTTACGTTTACGTAGGCTGAAGTTATAAGCTGATCAAATAGTTAAATTCGAACTCACTCCAAGCAGAGTCAAAACAGCATTCGTCTGTTGACTCTGCTTTTTTATCTCATGCACGACCAATTCTCTCTTACCGTGCTTTCTCATGTTAATCTCTCCAGTGTAGATAAGCTTAATAACAATAAAACAATAACTCAGCACCTATGGAGAGAACTATGCGATTAGAATCACTCGCCTTACATCACGGCTATGAATCTGAACCCACCACCAAGTCGGCTGCCGTTCCAATCTACCAAACGACTTCATATACCTTTGACAATACTCAGCACGGCGCTGATTTATTTGATCTGAAAGTTCCAGGCAATATTTACACACGCATCATGAACCCAACCAATGACGTACTGGAAAAACGTCTGGCTGAAATGGAAGGTGGTATCGGTGGTCTTGCTGTGGCTTCTGGCATGTCAGCGATTACTTATGCCATTCAGGCTATCGCGGAAGCAGGTGACAACATTGTTAGCAGCACCCAGCTCTACGGCGGCAGCTACAATCTGTTTGCACATACCTTCCCACGACAAGGTATTACGGTGCGCATGGCTTCTTTTGACGATTACGAGAAAATCGAAAGCCTGATTGATGATAAGACCAAAGCCTTATTCTGTGAATCAATCGGTAACCCTGCCGGTAATATCGTTGATATACAACGATGGGCTGAGATTGCTCACCGACATGGTGTGCCACTAATTGTTGACAATACGGTCGCCACACCTTACCTGTGCCGTGTTTTTGATCATGGCGCAGATATCGTGGTGCATTCATTAACCAAATACATTGGTGGCCATGGGACAACCATTGGCGGCATGATTATTGACTCAGGCCGCTTTGACTGGGTAGCCAATAAAGCCCGCTTTCCAATGTTGAATGAACCTGATCCTTCCTATCATGGCGTGGTCTACACAGAGGCGTTGGGGCCAGCGGCATACATTGGTCGTTGTCGTGTGATTCCGCTGCGTAATACGGGTTCAGCCTTGTCTCCTCACAGTGCCTTTTTATTAATGCAAGGTCTGGAAACCTTAGGTTTACGTATGGAACGTCACTGTGAGAATGCATTGAAAGTCGCTAATTATTTGCAACAACACCCTAAAGTGGAATGGGTGAACTACGCGGCTTTAGAAAACAGCCCCTATCATGAAGTCTGTCAGAAAATTACCAAAGGTCAGGCCTCAGGCATTCTCAGCTTCGGAATCACTGGTGGCAAAGAAGCCGGTGCCCGCTTTATTGATGCCTTGCAGATGATTTTACGGTTGGTCAATATCGGCGATGCAAAATCACTGGCCTGCCACCCCGCGACCACTACACATCGACAATTAAGTCCGGAAGAGCTGGCAACAGCAGGCGTATCAGAAGACTTAGTGCGGATTTCAGTTGGTATTGAGCATATTGACGATATTATTGCCGACATTGCTCAAGCACTGGAAAAAGCATAAAAACAGTCTTGATTGATCTATCTCAACCTGATCTCACGGTCAGGTTGAGAACATTCATTTCCTCTACCAACTCCCAAGACTTATAATGGCACCTCATTAAACTGAGTACGTTCTGCGTGTCATCACCCAATTCCCATCAAAAAACGGCTGAAGGTTTACCTCTCAAACGTTTACATCCAAGAAATCATCATAATCAGGGTTATGACTTTCCGAGCTTGATAGCGAGCCACCCAACATTAGCGCCATTTGTTTTTAAAAATGCTTTTGGCAATATGTCTATCGACTATAGCCATGCCGAAGCCATTAAGCACTTAAATGCAGCTTTGTTGACATACCATTATCAAATCCAAGGCTGGGATATCCCCGAAGGGGCTCTCTGCCCACCGATTCCAGGGCGTGTTGACTACATTCATCACATTGCCGATTTATTAGGCGTTTCTGACCGAAATAACAATATCCGCATGCTGGATATCGGTATTGGCGCCAGTGGCATTTATTCACTGCTAGCCAGTCACTGTTATGGTTGGCAATGTGTGGGAAGTGATATTAATCAGACCTCGCTAAATAATGTCGCCACCATACTCAATAAAAACAAAACGTTAGAGAGACTTGTAACACTTCGTCATCAGCCAAGCCCACATCAGATATTTGAAGGCATTATCAATCAAGGTGAGACGTTCGCTGTCAGCGTCTGTAATCCGCCTTTCCATGCATCTGCTGAGGAAGCATCAAAAGCGCATCAACAGAAACAGCATAATTTGAAGCTGAAAACGAATACAAACACACTGAATTTTGGCGGTTCAGCTGCAGAATTATGGTGCAATGGTGGTGAGAAATTGTTTCTCAAAAAGATGATTCGTGAGAGTCAGGCGTTTGCCGAGCAATGTCGTTGGTTTACCAGTCTGGTGTCAAAAATTGAAAACGTAAAACCGGCAATCAAGTTAATTCAAAAACTGGGCGCCTCAGACATAAAGCAAATAGACATGCATCAAGGTAACAAAATCACACGCATCCTCGCCTGGACGTTTCAGTAAAACGACCAACTGTAACTAACGAACCTTCACTAAGTTGCGGCCAGCCGCTTTCGCCTCGTACATGGCTTCATCCACCTTGTTTATGGCATCGTCAACACTATGGGCGGGATCAAGGGATGTCACACCAATCGAGGCCGTGACTTGTAATGTGTGACCTTCTTTATCGTAAATAATCTGTTGTTCTGCAACCATGCTGCGAATACGCTCTGCAACATGTTCGGCTTGTTCTAATGTGGTATTAGGCATGCAAATCAAGAACTCTTCGCCACCATAACGATAAAGCTGATCATAAGGTCTTAATACCTGCTGTAAACACGCGACCGTTTTAATCAATACCTCATCGCCGACGGAGTGACCGTAGGTATCATTCACCTGTTTAAAATGGTCCAGATCGAGCATAGCTAATGCGCTGGGTTGTTGGCTTCGTTTTGCCAAAGCATGTTCTTTATTCAATTCAGCCTGCATACCGGCACGGGTCTGAGCCCCAGTTAAGGGATCCAAGTTCTGGACCAAATCGGCGAACTCGTGACGTAATGCCTGGAACTGTGTGCGCATCTTTTCAAGATCATCGTTAAACTCATCAAACAAGCTCACTGGAATCGCTTGATCAGACACGACAAGCTCAATCAGTTGTTTCGCTCTTGTGTGCATCTTTTCATGGGCTATTTCTAGAGACACAAAGGTGGGATGATCCTGAATCAGCTCAATATGAGAGGTGTACAACCACTCACCAAATTCACATGATTTATGTGCATCATTTTTGAGATCTTTTTTATCAGGTGCCACGCGGGTCACTAACACTCGCAAAAGCCGTTGATACCATTGTTGATGACTGTCTATCGCTTTATCAATTTCATCGATAACAAAGCGCAATTGTTGGTGAATCACCGCTGTCATGCCTGCCCATCCGAATTGGTAATGAATACAGAGTCGACGATGTCTGACTCTCATTTGACTATTCCATATTAGCGTTTGCTAAACAAGCCTTATTTGATTTATCCAATCATGACACGCTTGATACGCTCGGCGGCTTCTACCAGCAATGACTCATCTCGTGTATAGGCAAAGCGGCAATGTGACTCTGCTTGATAATGACCAAAATCCAAACCTGGTGTGATAGCGACACCGGCGTGATTTAGCAGGTACCGGGATAAAGCCATACTATCGGGTATCTGCTCATTCAGCAGTGCTGAACAATCTGCATAAAGATAAAAAGCACCTTGTGGTGTGACGGGTATGGAGAAGCCAATATCTTTTAATAATGGCAGCAAAGTATTTCGGCGGCGCTCAAAGGCTTGGCGACGTTGCTCTAATATCGCTAAGGTATTGGACTGAAACGCCGCCAGTGCGGCATATTGCGACATGGTAGTTGGAGCAAGAAACAGGTTCTGGGCTAATTTATCCATCACCTCGGTATAGCCTTCCGGCACCACTAACCAGCCCAGCCGCCATCCCGTCATGCCAAAGAATTTAGAAAAGCTGTTCACCACGAAGACTTGATCACTCACCGATAATGCCGTGGGTGCATGAAAGCCATCATAAGTGAGTCCATGATAAATCTCATCAACGACGAGATGTCCTGATTTGCTCGCGACAGCAGCAGCTAAATCATTGAGTTCCGGTTGTGTTAATACAGTGCCTGTTGGATTAGATGGCGAAGCGACTAAAGCCATCGCGGTATTGTCATCCCAATATTGTTCAATATGCTGGGCCGTAAGTTGATATTGGTGATTTGCATCAACAGGAATACTGTTGACGCGTCCTTCAACAAATCTGGCAAAGTGTTTATTGCAGGGATAACCGGGATCTGCCAACAAGACCTGCTTCTGTTTCTCGAGTAACGCCCCCATCACTAGAAGTAATGCGCCAGACGCGCCTGGTGTAACAATAATACGCTCAGCGTTTACCTTTACCTGATACTGCTGTTCATACCAGCCAGCAATCGCTTCTCTTAATTCAGGTAAACCACATGCGGGCGTGTAATGTGTTTTGCCTTGCTTTAAGGCATTCATTCCAGCTTCGATAATCGTTTGAGGTGTTTCAAAATCAGGCTCACCGACTTCCATATGAATGATATTCTGCCCCGCCGCTTCTAGCTGTTTAGCCTGAGCCAAAATATCCATAACATGGAAAGGAGAAATAGCGTTTGCGCGACTGGCGACTTTTTTGGTCATGCCGTATCCGTTTGAGTTTTAAGGTGAAATAACAGGCGGCTAGTTTAGCAAATCCAGATGCTTTAACAGTAGCTATTGAAAAGGCTTGCCAATGCCCATACATAGGCGTACTAATCTATTGTTGAAAAAGATAGACAGGTGCGCGTTTCAGTGCCATGCTCTCTGGTTTTTAATCAGACTGATGTCGAAACGAATAGAAAAAGTAATAATTTTTTATTGTTTAATAATCAATTATCACCACACCTGTAAATCGACGTTGATTTTAATTTTGCACAAGCTGGGCGCATCTGGTATAGATTCGCCCTTGGTTTTAGAAAGTATGAGGTTTCAAGATGGAAAACACTCAAGTCGACACTAAGATTGCTCCTTATCAGGAGAAAGCAGGCGAAGAGTATATGAACGACGCTCAGATTGAGCATTTTCGCCATATTTTAGAAAACTGGAGAGCACAGCTTCGTGCTGAGGTCGACCGTACGGTTCATCATATGCAGGATGAAGCAGCCAACTTCCCTGATCCAAATGATCGTGCTACTCAGGAAGAAGAGTTCACGCTTGAACTTCGTACGCGTGACCGTGAACGTAAATTAATCAAGAAGATTGATGAGTCGCTGGTTGATCTGGACAAAGGTGATTACGGTTATTGCGAATCTTGCGGTACTGAAATTGGCATTCGTCGTTTAGAAGCCCGTCCTACAGCAACGCTATGCATCGACTGTAAAACTCTGGACGAAATCAGAGAGAAAAACCGTATCTGATTCGTCTGATATTAAGGCGTTGTTCTAGGCATCAGGATTGGTGCTCCAAGACCTCATACGCAAAAAAAGCCCCGATAACCGGGGCTTTTTTGTCTCTAGTCTTTTTTAGGTTCATAGGTATAAAGTAAATCTACCCCACTTTCTGTGCCTGACTCGGCTTTTAAGGACCATATTTTACTAAGTTGATAACGCAGCTCGACACTACTGACGGAATCGAACACACCAATGCCGTAACTCAGATACAGTTTTGGTGATAAATACTTACCAATGGTCAGCGCCGCATTTTCCTTGCTGTCGCCAGTAATAGAAAACTCATCCAGACCAAAGGTATTGGCAATATCATCCCCTATCATCGCCCCGTTTTGCAGGCCAATACCCGTTGCTGCGGAAGCGAGTAAGGCGGCATCGGTTGCACTTGCTTGTTCTATGGGTTTCCCCAAAATTAAATACGATAAAATATTATCCTGACTCATATCCGGGTCAGAGAACAACGTCGCCTGGGGCGAACTGACATTACCTTCGATGTATAAACCAGCCGTGACCTCTTTTCCATGCCTAACGGCTTTAATGTCGAGCTCAGGATTATCAATGGGGCCTGAAAAACGGATTTTGCCATTATCCACTTTTAACAACTGACCATAAGCCACATAACTGCCATCTTTAATCGTAATCTGACCATTGCCAATTAATACATCACTCGGATTACCAGAGACATGTAAATCCCCTGTCAATCGCCCCTGAAACCCCAATGCTTTTATCTGAACCTTATCGCCAAGGCTAACGCTTAAATCGACTTGCGTTTGTGATTTGGGCTGTTCTTCTGTGGTGTTATTTGAAATAACGCGAACATCCGCACTCGGGCTCACTGATGAATTAAACCGGGTGGGTTCAATTAAGGCTCTTGGAATAGCCACTTTACCGGTAACCTTGGTCAGCTCGGGGGTAACCAGAATAGTCATACCAGGTTCAGCAATGACTAAAGCTTCGGGTGTATTCATCACTTCCAGTTGCTTACCACTGACGTTCGCTGTGAATTCCCAACCTGTTTCATTTAACGCATAGCTACCGATAGCATTGAGCTTGCCTTCACCTGAATCAGCCGTTAATGTCATATCCACCTTATTCAGATTACCGTTAATCTCAGCCTGAATATTCTTTAATAGAATGCCGGCATCAACAATATTAACCTCCCCTTGTTCTATCTGTGCCTTACCTAAAATTTCAGGCTGAGCAATAGTGCCGCCGAGATCGATATTGAGCTTAAACTTTCCCTTAAGCCCTTCTATCGCCGGATGCGTGAATTGCAGAGCAGCCAGGCTTTCAATATTCGTTCTAACTTCACCTGTTAAGGCTGCCTGGCTGACATCAGCCATTAAGACATCGATACTTGCCGTTTCAACATGTGCGTTGATAGCAGACACACCATCGATTTGCGGCTCCAGATTAAGTGTTGCTGTGGTGTGTGTTTTATCTAATTGGTACTCAATAAAAGTATTCTTCAATACCACAGCTTGTTTCTGGTTGAGATCAGACTGATTCAGTTGAACAGAGGCATTTTCCAGCTGAATTTTGCCATTCCCGGTTATTACATTGTGGTTATCTCCTGCCAGTGCAAACTGCCCTTTGAGCTGGCCTTTTATTTGCTCTAACTCAGCAGAAAATTGTTCAAATAAGCTCAAGGGTAATTCTGCAAAGTCACCTGTGGTTTGCCATTGTTCCTGAGAGTGACTGGCTGCAATACATAAATTACCCTTCTCAGACTGCCAGCAATGGCGAGGAATATCTTGCTGTTTCGCATTCAGCATTAACTTGTCTTGTTGAGTCAGATGCCAAACACCTGCCTGGTCATTACCAAAGTCAAACTGGCGGAATTGTCCAGTCCAGGTGGATTGATTTAGCTGCCCGTCAGCAGCGACATCAATATTTATTGCTTTCGATGCCAGGTTCAGTTGTATCTGATGTGATTGCTGTTTGCCTGTAACTTTAAGATCAACCCGATCAATCAACAGCTCTGATAAGGTCAGTCCAGTGATCGTAACGCGACTATCAATATTGGCATTCGCTTGCAGAGTGAAGTCAATATCGCCATTAATAGCTTCGACTTTTGTGGTATCAAAAGCTACTGACTTTCCATCGACATTAGCAATAATACGTGGTTGCTCAAGACGGCCTGTCAAACTGCCTGAGCCATTAAGACGTCCTTTGAGTGTTGGGTAAAAATCTTGTAAGTCAGGTGAGTTCAGTGTCCAGTTAACGTTCATCTGATCTTGCTGAAGTTTTCCTTTTACTGAAAGTGTGGATTCTGCTGATCTCGCAGAAAAATGATCAATCAACACATCGTTGGCCTTAGAGCTGAGTTTTGCTTCAATAGCCAAAGGTTTCTGTCTTAAAGAACCTGATAATTTTAAAGTATCCAGTACCACATTCAGCTGATTATCTGTTTGACTGACGATGAGTGGTGCCTGACCAGATAACGATCCAGGCCATTCTGGCAAAATAATGCCCGGATTAAATTGATTTACCGTCAAGTGACCATCTACCAGTGATTCACCAGACCAGGCGAGTCTGCCCTGATAATCAATGTCGCCTTTACCTAATTGAATATGTAACTGACTTTGCTCAAAACCAATATCTGTTTTGCCATCGCCGCTGGCATTGATTGTCATGGCGACATCATTCACCGTTAGCTCGGTTTCTGAGCGTAACGTCATTGTGTTGGTATTGCCCAACAAACTTAACTGGCCTTGTTTTATATAAACGGCCACTTCAGATAATGATGCTGGCAATCTTAAATGCTGCCAATTTGCAGCAAGATTATAATTTATCGGGCTTGAAGACCAGTCAACTTGGCCGTGAGTAGTGATCTTACCGTCAAAGCCGTTAATATTCAGTTGCTTGAGCGAGGCGGATGTGTCGTTCCCCTGCAGCAAGGCAGTCAGTTTTACAGGTTCATTTTCATAGGCCAGTACTGTGTTAATACTGGCTTGATAATCCTTCATTGACCCAGTGAGACTGACTTCACCATGCTCGCTTTTGACCAGAACCTTATCCCCTTGTAATGGCCACTGTAATTGTTGCCATACGGCCTTGAGATCAAAGGCTATTTCAGGGGTGTCGGTATTGACCTTACCTGACAGCGTTATTATTTTTTCGTTATCTGGCTGTGCTTTTGCTTGAATATGCCATTCGGCCATATCTTCACTGACAGCATTCACATCAATATTGATAGCCGGTATATCCGTTCGTTTCACCGTCGCTTGCAGCGAAGTTTTCAGCCTTGTCAGCGTACCTGCAGCGTGTAGCTTGACATTATCAAGCTGCAATTCCTGTTCAGGCACCAGTTTACTGACATCAATGGCTTGTGCTGATGTTGTCAAAATCCAGCTCAGAGAAGAGGTCAGATCATTAACGACCAGTGTTTGTTCTGATTGGAGTGGTTGTTGAATCTGTTGAGTCAGTACAAGTTGCTGTTGGTTACCCGTTATTTGCCCGGTTATCGTCAATTTTTCTGGCAAAACCTTCAACAAATCGACATGGTAATTCAGACTAACAGCATGCTGCTCTGTTAAGCCAATACGACCATCAAGCTGGAACTGCACATCTTGCTGCGATAGCGATAAGGTCTGTATCATCACTTCATCAGATATCGTTTCAGCTTTGAGTTGAGCCTCTTCAACTAAGGTCGTTTTTGCTGAGGCATTATCTAACGTCACATCGCTGATACTCAGTTGGTCCAGTGTGATTCGAACTGGTAAGGCAATATTTGGTAAGTTAATCTCAGCATTTACATCACTGGCTTTCTCAACCTGCTCAACCGGGCTTATCGTTATCCCCTGGACGGCTAATCGTTGGATATGCAAATGACGCTTAACTAATTCTGCAGGCCTCCAACTAAATTGTAGTTGTTCAATCGCAACAGCTGTTGCCTGTTCTGGCTGATACTCAATACCCGACAAAACAAGCTCGCCAAATAATTCGCCTTTGGCTTCACCCACTTTTAAAGCCGGAACCATTTTGTTAACGATATTAAGTGTGGTATTCAGACCCGACTGGGTTGTAAGCAACCAGACCATCCCGGCAAGGAATGCCACAAAGACAAAAATGATGGCGAACAGAATTTTCTTGCGCATGATTATAAATCCGGCCCAATCACAATATGCAGAGCAATCGGCTCATCTTTTTCTGACAGACCTTTCGCCAAATCAACTCGAATCAGTCCTACCGGGGAGCGCCAGCGAATACCTACCCCCACACTGTATTCAATCGGATCACTAAAGCTATTAAACGCATTACCAAAATCAGAAAAAACAGCCGCCCCCCAATCCTTTAGAAACATATGCTCAAGTTCAACACTACCCACAGCCAGATAGCGCCCACCAACCACATCCCCCTCTGAATTCTCAGGCCCAAGTGACTGGTAATCAAACCCTCTGATACTGTTGTCACCACCAGTAAAGAAACGTAGAGAGCTGGGTAATCTTTCAAAGTCACTCACTTCGGTTGCACCAATTGAGCCACGAGTGATAAAGCGACTGTTCTCACCAAAAGCCTGAATCAGCTTGCCTCTGACCACAATCTGACCAAAGGTAATATCAGATAAGAATGATTCAGATGCACCAGAGAGTGTCAGGGATAAACGCGCACCATGTTTTGTATAAATGGTATTGTCAGCCCAGGTACGGCTCCAGGATATGCCGGGAATAAGTAAAAAAGTTGACTCACTTTCATCGGAAATATCAAAATCTTCTTGTAAGAATTTAATAGACCCAGTTTCATCCCAGCCCCATCTTTCACGTTTATAGTAGCTACCGATTGCAAAGGATTCACTTTCACTGGTGTCGGTATCTTGCTGTTTATATTCTGTATTGAAGCCAATGGTATTAATCGTTTCACTCCAGAATGGCATCACATAATCTGCACTTAATGTATTGGTGACTTGAGATAAACGCGCATCAGCTTGTAATCGATGTCCACGTTTATTCACATAACGATTTTCCCAGCCAAGGCTTAATCTCGCTCCAGTATCAGTGCCATAACCAAGACCAGCCGTATACAATTGTTTTGGTTTTTCTTCCAATGAGATATCGATGGGTACTTGTCCATCTTGTCTTTCAGCACGCTGGGTACGAACTGATACAGAATCAAAGTAACCACTATTACTGAGATTTTTTCTCAGTGTTAATGCTTTGTTATCCAAATAGGGTTCACCTTCCTTATAAGGTAATAACCTGTCTAATAATGGCTCGCCAACAACGGTATCCGGGAATAAGGTCTTACCAAAGCGATAACGCACACCAGAGTCATAATGCAGATAAACATTGGCGATATGATTTGGCACATCGACTTCAACTGATGCTTGGGTCAGCTTTCCATCAAAATAGCCCCGGCTCACTCCCAAGGTTAATATTGATTTTTTCGCGGCTTCGTATTGTTGGTGATTAAGTTGCTGATCTTTTTGAAGTGGGAACGCTTTCTTTAGTTTTATAAACTCTGCATCCTCTGCAGCTTCGCCATTAAACACGACGTCAACCAATACCAGCTTAACCGGTTCGCCTAAATCGATGGTGTAAGTAGCTTGCCAATTGTCTTTATCGAACGAAAGTTCACTGCTAATTTCTGGCTGGTAATAACCAAAGACAGTTAACATCGTACGTAATTCTTCAGGCGCCGATTTATGTAATTTTTCCAGATAACGTTTATTAAGCCTTTCACTTTCTTTTTGTTTTTCGATAGAGAGCCCGTTGAGCAGTGTCTTACCCAGAGAAGCATCCACCCCATTGATTTTTACCGTTAATTTGATGGGATCAGCAAGAAGTACTGAACTGGAGAGCAGTAAGAAAACAAAGAATAGTCTGTGAATAAAGGCTATTGCAGGCAAAATAATCTCGTGCTGAAAATAATAATGATGGACACCTATTATGACAGCAATAATTGCTTGTCATTCACTAACAGAGAGGCGTTTTATTTATTCTGGATAAATTTTTGACGGTAAACACTCGGTGCGCAACCGAAGAAACCAGTGAACCGACGACTGAAGTGGCTCAGATCACTAAAACCAAAACTATAACAGGCATCGGTCACACTTTTGCCGGACTGAATTGCCTCAGCAGCGGCTTTTAAACGAATTTGTTGCTGAAACTCACCAGGCGTACAACCCAACTGCTTTTTAAACTCAACGTATAAACGGCTGCGACTCATACACGCTTTACGACATAGCTGGTCAACATCTAATGGATTGGCTATATTTTGCTCAAGATAGTGAATCGCTGCGGTGACACCTGTGGCATCTGGGGATTGTTGACAATAACTTAATAAAACATCACGCCCCTGCTCCCTGAGAAGCCTAATGACTAGCTCTGTCACACTCAGATCCAACATGATTTCTTTATCAGGATCGTTACGTGTGTATAAGGCAACCATTTTTTCCAGCAAATACTGCGTATCACCTGTGTGATGCTTATGGATGATTTTAGGTTGATATTCCCATTCGTGATTCGGGGCGTCCAGCACAATAAGATCACGCATCCGTTCTGACAACCGTTCAATTCTGTCTTTGGATATTTCAATGGTCAGACAAGTGGTTGGCGCAGTCTCATTGGCATCAGGGAAATCAATTTCTACATGTTCACCGGGCGGGACAACATAAGATTCATGCGGAAGAAAAAGTTCGCCATCATTGTTATGCGGACTATGCATAACTTTGCGTCCACTCACCATGCCACAGTAGAGTAGTTGTTGTGCTTCAAGGCCAACTCTACTGGCTGCGCGGTACGTGTCATAAATGCTCAGTTCTGACTCCGGGCCAGCAAACTGAACTTTATTTTCCGTCAATAATTGTCGTTTTTCACGCCGTTTTACCAGCGAGAGTTTCTCAATTTTCATTCGGATATCTTATACCAAATTACAAAATATTTTTGGAATGCTTCTGGACTCTCAGTCAAGTGATTGAGATTTTCAGTCAAACACACTTGCCAGTCATGGAATTATCCTGCATCTTTATGTTCATACTATAACCATAAGCAAAGAGAGAATGACTATGATCTATGCAAAACCCGGTACTGAAGGCGCCGTCGTCAGTTTTGAATCGCGTTATGAAAACTTTATTGGGGGCAAATGGGTTGCGCCCGTAAAAGGTCAATATTTTACGAATACAACACCTGTAACAGGTGAAGTCATCTGTGATATTCCAGAGTCGACTGCAGAAGATATTGATTTGGCATTAGATGCTGCCCATGCAGCAAAAGATGCGTGGGGAAAAACTTCTGTCCAACAGCGTTCCAATATCTTATTAAAAATCGCCGATCGCATTGAAGAAAATCTTGAAATGCTTGCTGTGGCAGAAACCTGGGACAATGGTAAAGCTGTCCGTGAAACATTAAATGCTGACATCCCGTTAGCCGCTGATCACTTCCGTTACTTTGCCGGCTGTATTCGTGCTCAAGAAGGCACCATGGGGGAAATCGACGAAACAACCGTGGCTTACCACTTCCATGAACCACTGGGTGTGGTTGGTCAAATTATTCCCTGGAACTTCCCACTTTTAATGGCTGCATGGAAACTGGCTCCAGCATTAGCTGCTGGCAACTGCATCGTCATGAAACCAGCAGAATCAACCCCTGTTTCTATCCTTAAATTGATGGAAGTGATTGGTGATTTATTACCTCCAGGCGTACTAAATATTGTTAACGGCATGGGCCGTGTTGCTGGTGAAGCATTAGCCTCAAGCACTCGCATTGCCAAAATTGCTTTCACAGGTTCAACACCGGTTGGCTCGCACATCATGAAACGTGCAGCGGAAAACATTATTCCATCGACTACTGAATTAGGTGGTAAATCACCTAACGTCTTCTTCGAAGATATTATGCAACAAGAAGAAGACTATATTAATAAGTGTGCTGAAGGTTTAGTACTGGCCTTCTTTAACCAAGGTGAAGTCTGTACATGCCCTTCACGCGCTGTTATCCAGGAAAGCATTTATGATGACTTCATCAAAATTGTTATGGATCGTGCTAAGAAGATTAAGCGTGGTAACCCACTAGATACCGAAGTTCAGGTCGGTGCTCAAGCTTCACAAATGCAATTTGATAAGATTCTGAGCTATGTGGATATTGGTCGTCAGGAAGGCGCTGAAGTACTAATGGGTGGCGCTGTAGAACAACTGGGTGCCGAATTTGAGAATGGCTACTACATCCAGCCTACATTGATGAAAGGCCACAACAAGATGCGTATCTTCCAGGAAGAAATCTTTGGCCCAGTCGTCTCTGTGACTACATTTAAAGATGAAGCGGAAGCACTAGAAATCGCTAACGACACAGAGTTTGGTCTAGGTGCAGGTTTATGGACCCGTGATATGAATCTGGCTTACCGCATGGGACGTGGCATCCAGGCGGGTCGTGTATGGACAAACTGCTACCACATGTACCCTGCTCACGCGGCATTCGGTGGTTATAAAAAATCTGGTGTTGGTCGTGAAACCCACAAAATGGTGCTTGAGCATTATCAACAAACGAAAAACTTGTTGGTTAGCTACAGCACCAGCCCGCTCGGTTTCTTCTAGAAGCCCTACCACTCCAAAAACTCTCCCTCGATAAATATTGAGGGAGAGTTTTTTATGTCTGCTTAACACACATTGATAATCATTGTATTGTGTTAATTTAGCTAAAGAATAATTATAAAGGTGTCGCATATGGCTCAAGATAATATCGAATCAACCTTACATGAAGACCGTCAGTTTCCACCCAGTGAAGCCTTTCTGAAAACGGCATCATTACTTTCAGAACAACTTGATGCGTTATACAAAAAAGCGGAACAAGATCATGAAACCTTCTGGGCTGACATAGCACGACAGGAAATTGATTGGAAACAAGCTTTTACTCAAACACTGGACGGCAGTAATGCACCTCATTACCGCTGGTTTGCCGATGGCAAACTTAATGTCTCCTATAACTGCCTTGATCGTCAGCTTGAAAAAAATGCCGAAAAAACGGCAGTTATTTTTGAGGGTGAAAAAGGTGATGTAGAACATATCAGTTATCGCGAACTCCACCGTCGCGTGAGCATCTTTGCCAATGCATTGAAAGCACAAGGTATCGGTAAAGGTGACCGCGTCATTATCTATATGCCGATGATCACTGAAGCTGTTATCGCTATGCAGGCTTGCGCACGTATTGGCGCCATTCACTCTGTGGTGTTCGGTGGCTTTTCAGCTTCATCATTAAAAGACCGTATCGAAGATACCCAAGCGAAATTGGTCATCACAGCTGATGGTGGTTTCCGTGGCGGAAAAACGGTTGAACTGAAAAAAACAGCCGATCAAGCATTAGCTTCAGGCTGTGACACCGTTGAAAAAGTCATTGTCTACCAAAGAACAAAACATGACGTTTCCATGCAAGCAGGCAGAGATATCTGGTGGTCAGATGCTATAGCAGACCAACCTGCTGAGTGTGAACCAGAATGGATGGATTCGGCAGATCCATTGTTTCTTCTCTACACGTCAGGCTCTACAGGTAAACCTAAAGGCATTCAACATAGCTGTGGTGGCTACCTGTTAAATGCAATCACCACGATGCGCTGGGTCTTTGATATCCAGGACTCAGATGTTTTCTGGTGCACTGCAGATGTGGGCTGGATTACCGGCCACACTTATGTCGCGTATGGCCCGCTTGCCACCGGCGCGACACAAGTTATCTATGAAGGTGTTCCTACTGTTCCAGATGCTGGCCGTTTCTGGGATATCTGTCAGCGTCATGGCGTCACTATTTTCTACACAGCCCCCACCGCCATTCGTGCATTAATGAAAGTGGGTGATGACATTCCAAACAGCTATGATTTATCAAAACTACGCTTATTAGGTACGGTCGGCGAACCCATCAATCCTGAAGCCTGGATGTGGTATTACAATGTTATTGGTCAAGGGCGTTGCCCAATTGTTGATACCTGGTGGCAGACAGAAACCGGCGCACATATGATTGCACCTATACCAGGTGTCACTCATGCAAAACCAGGCTCTTGTACTCGTCCTCTTCCAGGTATTGATGCTGCGATCGTTAATGACGATGGTGAGGAAATCACTACTGCCAATCAGGGTGGTTATCTCGTCATTCGTAAACCTTGGCCTTCGATGATTCAAACCATCTGGGGCGATGATCAACGCTATAAAGATACTTACTGGCCTTATTTCGGTGGTAAGTTTTACTTAGCCGGTGATAGTGCCAGACGAGATGATAATGGCTTTTTCTGGATCATGGGGCGTATTGATGACGTACTGAATGTATCTGGTCACCGTCTGGGTACCATGGAAATTGAATCTGCCCTTGTCGCTCATCCACGTGTTGCAGAAGCTGCCGTAGTTGGTCGTCCTCATGATGTAAAAGGTGAAGCCGTTTTTGCTTATGTTGTGTTAAAAGGTGATCGTCCTGAAGGCGGTGAAGATGAAGAGTTAACTAAAGAACTGCGTAATTGGGTTGGTGAACAAATTGGCCCTATCGCAAAACCAGACGATATTCGTTATTCAGATAATTTACCTAAAACACGCTCAGGTAAAATCATGCGTCGCTTGCTCCGGACCATTGCCAAAGGTGAAGAAATCACGCAAGACACCTCCACTCTGGAAAATGAGTCTATCCTGTTACAACTGCAAGGTAAGGCTTGATGGCACAACAGGACTCTCGTTCTGAATCTCAGCGATTAGATAAATGGTTGTGGGCCGCGCGTTTTTATAAAACGCGTGGTCTCGCCGTTGAAGCCATCTCAGGTGGCAAAGTCCACGTCAATGGACAACGTGTTAAACCCAGTCGAACAGTTCGCATTGAAGACACGCTGACCATTTCCAAACCACCCTACGAATTTGAAGTGATTATTCAGGGGTTAAATCTGCAACGTCGCCCCGCTTCCGAAGCGGAACAGCTTTATGAAGAAACACCTCAAAGCCGTGATAAACGCGAATTATTGCGTGAACAAATAAAAAACGAACCGCTGGGTTTCCGACAACAGAAAGGTCGGCCCAGTAAACGTGATCGTCGTAATATCATCAAATTTACCCGTGACTCTTGATAGTTATGTCAGACCAAGACTTCATCCTTAGCTCGATTAAAAAAACACAGAAAGATGTCTTTAAATTAGCAATAGAAATGCAAAAAAAAGCCTCTGAAGTCGGGTTTGACTGGCCAAATCCTGATGGCGTATTAGACAAAATTCATGAAGAAATTGATGAGCTAGGTCAAGAGATCAAACAAGATTCTGACAAATCAGTTCTTTTAGCGGAATTAGGTGACATCTTATTTGCCTGCTGCAATCTGGCAAGACATCTGGATATTGATCCTGCAGAAGCACTCAACAGTAGCAACACCAAGTTTTACCGACGCTTTAATTATGTAGAAACAGCGGTTACAGCTCAGGGTAAACAGTTTGAAGATTTTTCGCTGGAAGAGTTAGATACTCTATGGAACACAGCTAAACAATTAGAGCGAACTGAAGATTTAGACTAGCCGCCCGTGACGCTCATATGCCGAAAAATAATTGGCTGAGCCTTGATATCAAAGTCATGACCTTTTGGTTTAATCTCCATTGAATCCACAATCGCCTGTTTCAATGCCTGCATATCGCCAGGATACCGTCGTATGACTTCACGTAAATCCATGGAGTGCTCTTGCCCCAAACACAGCAGTAAACGACCTTCTGTCGTCACCCTGACACGATTACAGCTATCACAGAAGTTATGACTGTGTGGTGAGATAAAACCAATTTTGCTTGTCGTTCCAGCCACCTGATAATAACGTGATGGACCGCCAGTAGAAGCGATACTGGCTTGTAAATCAAATACGGTTTTTAACGTGGCTAATACCTCATCGCTGGAACAATAACTCTCTTCACGAGCATGCGAGACATGGCCTAAAGGCATTTCTTCGATATAGGAAATATCCAGGTCGTTATCAATAGCAAACTGGGCTAAATCAATGATTTCATCTTCATTACGCCCTTTCATAATGACCGCGTTTAGCTTAATACGTTTGAAGTTGGCTTTTTTTGCTGCGGCGATGCCCGTCAGAACCGTGTCCAGATCACCAGTTCTTGTTAATGCCTTAAATTTTTCAGCATTTAAAGAGTCAAGACTGATATTGATACGATCTAAGCCTGAATCGGCTAAGGTTTGTGCATACTTTTCCAGCTTGGAGCCGTTGGTGGTGACTGTCAGCTCTTTCAGCGAGGTCGAGCCCTTAAGCTGACCTAGTTCATTAAAGAGCCAATCGACATCTCGTCTTACCAACGGTTCACCACCGGTAATACGTACTTTTTCCACACCGAGTTCACAGAAAGCGCGCAACAGAAAAACGATTTCTTCCAGGCTAAGTAATTGTTGCCGAGGCATGAAAGTCATTTCTTCATCCATGCAATACACACAACGAAAATCACATCTGTCCGTAATAGACATACGCACATATGTCACTTTACGACCAAAGCGATCAATCAATTGTGTGGGTAATTCAGCCATACTGTTTATTTACTCTTTTTGCTCTCTTTATCGATCTGACATGATGTTTGACATGTAGATAATCCAAACACCCCGTAAGCAAGACAACGACCAGTGAATGCGTTTATTAATAAACCGGCACCCAACAGCCACCACCAATTACCTTCATAAATGGCATAGGCTATTATAGCTGTGCCGATAATAATTCGACACCAACCATCCCAACTAGCCAGATTTTTCTTCACCATTCCACCATAAAAATAAACCCCGCAGCGCGGGGTTTATTAGAAAACAAATGAACCAATTAGTTCAATCAATCATCGCCAGAAAAGGCACCAATTAATTGCAGCAAGCTAACAAACAAGTTGTAGATACTGACATACAGTGTGATGGTCGCCATGATGTAGTTGGTTTCACCACCATTAACGATTTGGCTTGTTTCGAAAAGAATCAGACCCGCCATCAATAATACAAACATCGCTGACACAGCTAAAGACAGGCCAGGCATTTCAAAGAAGAACGCGGCTAAGCTGGCTAGAAAAGCGACCAGAATACCGACGAATAAGAAGCCGCCCATAAAGCTAAAGTCTTTTTCACTTTTTACAGCATAAGCCGATAAAGCGATGAAAATAATGCCTGTACCACCTAGAGCTTGCATCACAATTTGTGGGCCATTAGGTAAACCTAAGTAGGCATTGACAATCGGACCTAGCGTTAAGCCCATGAAACCTGTCAGAGCAAAAACAGATACGATGCCCCAAGCACTGTTACGAAGTTTAGTTGTTAAGAAAAGTAATCCAAAATACCCAACCAGTGTAATGATGATGCCAGGATGTGGCAGGTTGAGTGCCATTGATACTCCAGCAGTCATAGCACTAAATAATAGTGTCATGGCTAATAAACTATAGGTATTGCGTAATAGTTTATTGGTTTGAACCGCAGACTGCTGCGAACGAACAACAGTTGATTCAGCGTTATAATTCATCAGTGTTTCTCCGTGTTTTTTCCAGTTGATGAAAAGCTTACATTAATGACACCTATCCTACCCGATAAGTTCTAAATGGCAATAGATATTATTTATCTTCAAATAATTTTATTTTTACGGTTGTGTTACCGAACCATTATCTGTATTATTTCGCCTCTCTGGAGAGTTGACAGAGCGGTTGAATGTACCGGTCTTGAAAACCGGCGTGGTTTAACGACCACCCAGGGTTCGAATCCCTGACTCTCCGCCATACATTAAAAGCCCCTCAACGCAGGGGCTTTTTTGTTTCTGGAATGTGATCACTACCAGAATCATCTATATTTGATAAGTATTGATAATTCCTGTCGTGCAATGCACTATTGTTTTACCTAACACAACATAGTGATCATAGATGCGTAATCAATTTGGATTGTTCAATCTGGACTGGATATGATCGACCCGCATCAGCTATCTCAGTTTCTATTTAAAGAGCTGCACAGGCATCCAACCGTTTCTTTTATTCATCACAGTGTGTTTGCTATGTTGATGGCGGTCTATTTGTGGTCACAAATTCCCTTCTGGCAGTTTGCCATATGGCTTGTATTGGTCTTTTTTGGCGGTATATGGCAATGGATATTAAGCCAAAGATACATCAAACAAGTCTCAACGACCGTTAAGGCAAATCATCTATCACAGTTCACCATGGCTTCACTTACAGCAGGCTTAGGGTTTGGTATGACAGCTTTATTGCTTCCTTACCTTCCCTTTGAGACACGTTTGTTTGTAGTCTTAATGTTGAGTGCAGTGGCGGCTAGTGAATTATTAAAATTAAGTGCATACCCCTCTGTATATGCCGCATTTTTATTCGGTTTAACTGTACCTTTACTCCTTGTCCTCTGTTTTATTGATGATTCGCATATCGACTTAAAAATCATTCCAATGATCGCATTGATGGTTATAGTTTTATATTACTCAGCCATTCAGCGTCGCCGTGACCTAACTGATGACCTTATTTCAAGGTTTGGTCTAGAAAATGAAGTGGGTGAAGATCAGTTAACTCAAATATCAAACCGCCGCCGCTTTGATATGACATTTGAACAGACATGGGCACAAGCTAGACGTAGCCAATTCCCTATTTCTTTAGTGATGATTGATATCGATTTTTTTAAACAGTTCAATGATCACTATGGTCATCCTGCGGGTGATAAATGTTTACAAGATGTTGCGAGGGCACTTGCCAATTCGGCTTTACGTGCCACCGACCTCGTAGCACGCTATGGTGGCGAAGAGTTTGTAGTGTTGCTCAACCAGACAACGCGCGATGATGCTTTTAAAATTGCTGAATCTATGAGAAAAAACGTTGAAGCGCTGAAAATTGAACACATCGCCTCAGCAACAGGATACGTCACGATCAGTATGGGTGGTGTAACCGTTCTACCGAGTCATTACAAAGGAACGACACCGCCTCTCAAACTCGCAGATAAAGCCTTATACAAATCTAAGGAAAGCGGCCGTAATCGCGTCACTTGGCATAAAGTTGAAGACAATGCAGATTAACGTTTGATACCGGGTCGATCTACATTCACTGTAAATAATTGCACATCCATGACCCCAGTTTGAATACCTAGCACATATAATAATGGGTCAATGGTAGTCGTTACCACATTACCCAAAAGTGGCGTTAAAATTTGAGTAAGTATGGCCTCCTCAATCAACTCATCCAGTAGCGGTAAATTAACAACACCTAGTAATGTCACGTTCAATTGCAGATCCTGCGGAATATTTGTGAGCGCCCCACCAAGTGGCGTTGAGGCTCTCTGCATAATGGGTAATGCATTATCATCAGAATCATCAACGGTAAAGACTAGATCTATTGGTGACGAATTATCTAAATCAAGACTCAACCCAACATCGACATTAGCAATAGAAAGCTCTGCGAGTAATACTTTCGCAGATATATTAATTATCCCAACACTAGCACTTGTATTCGTAGCTCTAGTGAGCCTCACACTGGCAATGCCTGGATCCGACATAATCGTGACAATGTGTTCGTTACTTCCATAACGACTGCACTGGATGCTTCGCAAGCCAGCAACACCTTGTGCAACATTCACTATCAATGCGAAGTCAAGATTAGCCTTTGCTCCAATCAAACCAGCCACGTTCAGAGCAATGCTGGACTGCACGTTCGTTCGAAACCTTACTTGAGCAGTCTCAATTACTGTTCGCCATTCATTATCGTCGTTGACTCCCGGCGGACCGATAGCAATTTTTGGTGGTTCGGTTACTGTCATCAACGTATTGAGGTTAATTAACCCAGAAGGTAGTGATACCGAACTAGGTAAATTTATCGCATTTGTTCCATTTGCAACTAATAGGCTCGTCGTAACCAAATCCAGCAGACTGACCGTAGCTTTTGTTGCTTGGTCAAGATTACTGGTGGTGATTTCCAAGACATCACTCATCCTAAAATTATAATTATTCGTATTGGCTGCCAATAGGCTATCAAGTGCATTGATAACGGCAATATCTGCTCTATCACTTAAATTAACGGCATCGGAATAGAGGGTAAATGCCTCACCAAGTGTCAAGTTCGAGTTTAATAACTCAGATACATTGCCTGCGACTACTGATGCTGAGACAAGATCCGCTAATTCTAGACTTGTTACAGCTATCCCCTGATACGAGGCTAAGTCAAGATTGACTGGTGCGCCAAGGATTGAAGAGAAAAGTTGATTCAACATGGCTACATTCGGATTAGACAATGATAGCAGTGTTGTTCCAGCAGAAAATCCGGCATAAGCCTGACGTTCTGCCACAGCGGTCGCCCCCAGCATTGCCCATTGTCCAAATGTCTGCCCTGCAAATAAACTAGCGGGGACACTTTTCGACACATCCACTTTTACCGCTGTAGCTGATGCCAAACCTGTTTCAGTAAACTGACGCAAACCAGTTTCATTGACATCAACCCTTCCTACTCTGACGAGAAGCGTGCCATCAGAAAAATTATTTTTAACAGCGTTAGCATCAGCTAATGCTTGTAAGCTATCTATGTCTAATGCATTACCACATGACCCCATTTGCATGGAGGCTTCCAGTGCTGCCATATCAGCGACAGTTTGCAAGTGACGCTTTTCCATCATGAGACGCCCACTATCTACTGTTATCGTTGCAAAAAGTACAGCTAGTAATAGTGTAATAATGCCTAATATCCCAAGCCCACCTCGCTGTTTTTTATAGACGTTGAGCTCAGGCATCAGCAGTTACTTATTTAAAACGCTCGCATCAGCATCATCACCGGTGTAATGCTCGGGTATTGGGTGTGTAAAACTTTGCTGATATCGTTGATAAATCTTATCTGCTACTGGGCCAGAAATTGGTTGCTGTTGTTCGGAAGCCTCTGAACCATCTCGTTGAGTGCTTAGCCATTGCCTTGTGTTATTACCCACAACATCTTGGTTTGTAGATACGTTTTCGGCACTCACGTTAAAGCTCATCAACACAAAGCAGGCAAAACAAATAACACGTTTGTTGACCATATAATCTCTCCTTAAAGCGAATACTGTCTTTTGATCTTTTCCGCTTCCTGATGTAGCTCGGACAATAGAGCACTATCTACACCCGCTTTTTTGGCATAAATGGTCGCACTATCATTTTTGTTTTGAAGGAAATACAAAACAATCAAATTCGACTTTGCACGCAAAAAGTCGTTATCTAATTCGATTGCAGTCATAAATTCTCGTTGTGCTAGCGAGTATTGACCTTTCAGTAATAAAACATAACCAAAGTCATTTCTAACCCTTGGATCTATGGGCAATAACTTGGCAGCTTGTTCAAGCAAATCACCAGCTTTATCAATCTCCCCCTGACGACCTGCAATTAGCCCCAAGCCATGGTTGGCCTCTCCATTGAGACAACTTTCCAATAGTCGTTGATAAACGGGTTCTGCCTCGTCATAGCGTTGAGACTGCCTTAATGCTTCTGCCCGAAGATATTGCACTTGTAAATCGTCAGCTTCTAGGGAATCAAGATGAGCGAGTGCTGCATAGAGTTGCCCCTGCTGCATTAACTTACGAGCTACATCTAAACGCATCCCAATGTCTGAGTTGGTTGGTGCACCACAACTTTTATGAGTGTGAATTTCAGGATGTGGCTGTGGACTCATTTGACAAGCTACTAGAAAGAAAGAGAGAAACAATACCGTGAGCCAGTGCATTAGATCCCTCCAGTCAAACCTTTAGCCAAGGCTATAAGCCCCGGTCCAGCAAGAAAAATCAGCAATGCCGGAAACAAAAAGACCATCATGACTATCGACATTTTCCCCGATAAAACATTGACATACTCACGCAAGGCCGACATCTGCCTCTCCTCCATTAGCTTGGCAAATTTAACTAAGGTATCTCGAATATTGCCACCATCGCGACTTACTTGTTTGATAATTGCTACTGTATCAGTTAATTCATTAACATCGAGTGGCACAGCCATTTCAGAAAGTGCATCTGCCGGCGTCAGACCAGAGTCAAGTCGACGTAGGACAAAATACAGCTCTTGAGATAAAACGGGAGTCAATAGCTTACCTTCAACTTGAAGCACTCGCAGTGCATGTTCAATAGAAAGGCCCGCTTCAAATAACATTCTTAGTAAATGAATAGCGGTAGGCATTTCTTTCGCTAGTTGTTTACGTCGGGTATTTGCTTTGTAACGGATAATATATTTGGGTAAGAGATATCCTAATGTGGTCACAACGAATAACTGACCGACAAGTTCAATCTGAATCGAATTATTGATAAAGGCAATAAAAAAGACTAGACAAAATAAGACTATCGGTAACAGTGAGGTAGAAAGATAAAATGAGAGTCTACCTATAGGGGAATACCAACCAGCCTGTTTGAGTAAGATGCTAATTTCACTGTTTTCAATCTTAGGTAACCAATCAAATACTCTGGTTCTACTCATACGTCGAACCATTCCCTTAGTCCAATTCCTTTCTACACTTAATTCGCCCGTATTTTTTTCTAACAATTCGTAAAAACGCCTGTGTGCAGCCTGATCAGCACTATGATCCTCATAGATTGAATAAATAAGAGTCCCAATGGCAAGGAGCAGCAAGATGATTAGACTAATTGTGAACCAGATAGACATATTAAATACTTTTTATCATTCGCCATAAAATAAAACCGCCGATTAATTGAAGTAAAATTGCAATCGTCAGCATCATTTTTCCAGCGGCGTCTTCTAACATGGTCTGCATGTATTCAGGGTTCACAAACAGAATATACATACCAATTGCTATTGGAAGTAAGCCTAATACCCATGCCGTGACACGAGTTTCTCCTGTCATTGTTTTGAGCTCACGTCGAGCAGCTTCACGTTCATGAATCATTTTTGCAATATTATTGAGTAGCTCACGTACACTTGTCCCGTAAGTCCGGTTCACGCGAATAGCCAAAGAGACAAGATAAAGTTCTCTAATTCGATATAAATCTGCCATTTCCTGGATTGAGAGCCCAAGATCATAACCGAGGTTATTAACACGAAGTACGCGTTCAAATACCTCTTTAAGTGGTTGTGGGGTCTCATTTGTCGCTACTTGTAAGGCCGTTTCCATACTTCTGCCCGCACCCAGACTTCGAAGAACTTGATCCAGAAATAGAGGTAGTTGATTGAGCATAGCTTTGACTCTATTATTCGCTCTTCGCCACAGCCATAGATAAATTCCGATAACTGCCGATATAGGAACTAAGATGCCCAGCAATATTCCTTTTGTTTGAATGACAACGACAGTAACAAATGTAATAAAAATAAGTATCATCAGAGCATGACGTTGTCTTAATTCAACACCAGCTCTTTTTAAGAATCTTTCTATTAATGTGGCACGATGAGAATGTTCAATGTTTCTACGCCCATCAATTTTTAAACCAGCGGTTACAATAAAGTGTCGATTCGCTTTTTCATTTAACTCTCTTTTTTGACTTTGCAAAATGACCACAATGGCAAAAATGATTAATGTGGTACTAAGTAGCAAGGTGAGCCAGAGAGAAGACATCATGAGTCTCTACTTCTAAGAAGACTGTTATCGGTTTTCATGACATAAGGTTGGTTGGCCAGCTTTCTATTTGCGGCCACCATCCCATGATCAATGTGCTGTTCGGTTTTACTATCGAAGCTAAATAGCTCATTGAGCATAAATTGACCATCTCGCATCCCCGTGACTTCTGAAATGGAGGTGATATAACGTTTACCATTACTTGCGCGCGTGATCTGAAGGACAATATCAAGTGCACTAGCAATCATTTCACGCAAGACATTAGCTCCACCGCGAAAGTTGGCCATTGATGCTAACATCTCAAGTCTGACCAACGCATCACGCGTACTGTTAGCATGAATGGTGCTCATTGAACCATCATGTCCAGTATTCATCGCCTGCAAAACGTCAAGCACCTCTTCACCGCGCACTTCACCCAAAACAATCCGGTCTGGCCTCATCCTCAAAGCATTTCTCACTAGCTCTCGAGCTCTAACCTCTCCTCCACCTTCCATATTTGGAGGTCTTGTTTCGAGTCGAACAACATGACTGTGTCCCAGCTGTAATTCGGCAGCATCTTCAATTGTGACAATTCGCTGAGTCGGGTCAATAAAACGGCTCAACATATTTAGCATCGTCGTTTTACCGGTGCCTGTTCCTCCACTGACCAAAATATTACAGCGTGACTGCACTGCTCTAACGAGCAGGTCTAACATTTGCTGATTAAGTGTTCCATACACCAACATGTCTGAATCACGTAACATTTCACGACGGAATTTACGTATAGATAAACATGGGCCATCCAGAGCGAGTGGCGGGATGATCGCATTCACACGACTACCGTCTGGTAATCGTGCATCAACCATAGGGCTAGACTCATCAATTCTTCGTCCCATAGGTGCAAGAATACGCCGAATAACACGAAGGACATGATCATCATCAATGAAACGTAAAGAGGATTCTTTTACTCGGCCATTCTTCTCAAAAAAAATGTGGTAAGCCCCATTTACCATGATATCGCTGATAGAGTCATCGGCAAGTAGTGAATGTAGTGGACCAAAACCGATAAGCTCATTGACCATTTCTTCAGAAAGCTCATCCAAATCTTGGCTACTCACTGCCAACTTACTCTGGTTAGCATAGTGTGTAACATGTTCAAAGACATAATCACGCAAGCGATCCTCTGACCATTCGGTGATTGGAATATTGTCCTCTTCAACTTTATTAATTAAGTAACGATGCAAGGCGTATTTAATGTCTTGATACGTTTGTGTATTTTTTAAACTAAAGTCGTAATGCGGATATTGAAAACTACTCATTGCGCTATCCTTAGTTTTTTATTAACAAAGCTGTATAGCTTTCCAATAACACTCTGCTCTTTTGAGCCCGGCTCGAATACTGAGTCAAAGCTCACTAGCTTTTTAGCTACTTTTCTTACCGCTAGGGTATACGGATCACGGGGAGCACATTCATACAAACTTTCACCGGAATTCATCATCTTGAGTCTTGCCATGCCTGATGAAGGAAGTGTCGTGAGTAACTCAATATTTAGACCACGTGCGAGATTTTCTGCATCTGGTGGTAAATTTGGCAAATAATGATCGACCACTAAACTTACGTTACTCATATCAACTTGTGCCTGAGAAAGCTTTCGAATTAATTGCATATTTTGTTTACAACTCGGCACGCTCTGCTCAAGCAGTGCGAGTGTTTTACTTGAGTTATTCACCATCAAGTGCAGAAAATCTGAATATGGCACGCCACCCAAATTAACGATGATATGGCTGAAATGTTGTTGTAGAACGCCAAGTAATACATAGATATCCGCTGACGTAAGTTGCCCCATTCCCGTATGCTCTTCCGGTAAAGCAAGGAGCTTTAGACCACTTTCGTGCTTCGCAAATGCGGTATCAATTAACGTAGAGTCCAGACGTCGAAGACTATGAACTGCATCCAAGAAACTATACGCTGCAGTAATACCAAGATAAGTCATCGTATCTGCGGCCGGTGTTCCAAGGTCTAACATCAGCACTTTAGAATCAGGTAGGTCCAGCTGTAGTGCCAACGCAAGATGTAGAGCCAACATTGGCGAGTCGGTACCGGGCCGAGCACTTATTAGCGAAATAACCTTGCCCTTAAAGTTATTTTGGTTTTGTGACACAGGGACACGACTTTGTAATCGGTGAACTAACCTCATGACTTCTGACTGTCTTGTTCCAGTAGTAATAAATTCTCGTGCACCAGACCGAACCGCACTGAGTATCAGGTCACTCTCTGTCTCATCAGCAACGGCAATGATGAGAAGCATTGTTTTAAAGCTGAGCAAATCTTCTATAAATGCAGTATTAGTTCGTAAATTTTCTTCTGATAGACCAACGAAAACAATTTGGGCTCCAGTTAAATCAAGTAGCTGTCCAATTCGCTCCGTCGACTTTACATCAGCCTTAACCACTTCACCTTCATCTGATAGGACATCCTGCAACCATTTCAATTGCTCATCATTGTTTGGTACAACAATAAAAGAATTTTTTTGACTCTTAGCCATAATAATTACCTTGAAAATCCACTCGTAGCAGGCTTTTTATCAATAAAGTCACCGTTTTCGTTAAGCCAGAACTCACTGAAAGTTGGCGAGTAGTTTCGGTATTTTTCACCCGGTAATTCGGGCAGTTTGGCATTTTTTTTCAGCGAATTGACTAGATGGGGGGTGACAATCATCAACAGCTCTCGGTCCTCCCTATCAAGCCGGTTATTACGAAAAAAAGCACCTAAAATTGGAATATCGCCAAGGCCTGGTAGCTTATTTACGTTGGCTACCGTATTTTGGGTAATCAGTCCACTGATAACAAAGCTTTCACCATCTCCCAATGCCACACTTGTATCAGTTCGTCGAACGCGTAATGCAGGAACAGTGACACCACCACTTTGAATACCGGCATTGAAGTCCAACTCACTCACTTCTGGTGCAACTTTCAATGCGATACGGTGTTCACTTAGTACGGTAGGTGTTAATGACAACCTTACTCCAAATTCTTTATATTCCACGGTAACACTGTTATCAATTCCCCCTCCTCTCACTGGAACTGGAAACTCGCCACCAGCAAGAAAATTGGCACTTTGACCGCTCATTGCAATCAAGGTTGGCTCTGCTAAGGTGTAAGCAAACCCATTACCTTCAAGCAGTGATAGTGCAGCGAGAAGGCCATTTGACTCACGCCCAAAAACGAGATTAAACGCATCCCCCTGAGGAATAGGATTGCCCGAAAGCGTTAACTGCCCCCCATCAAAAGTTCCGCTGGTCACACCACCTGGAGGAGCAAGTACGCGAGCTATCCCACCGTTTAAGCCTTTACCGAGGAAAAAGCCCGCGGTCTGTAAACGACTTTTACTAATTTCAACAATTTTTATATCGATTTGGACTTGGCTTGGATAAGCGCCGATGCTTCTATCAATTCCTTTTTCATCTATCTCTAATGTTTTTTTTACATTGTCATGCTGTTCCAAAGATGAGAAATTACCTTCCATCAGTACTTTTGAGCCAGCTGATTGAACGGTGATATCAGTTTCATCCAATTGACTTAACGCTTTTTGTTTATGATGAAGTGCCTCAACCACGTTGAGGATGAGTTGTTGTGGTTCTTGCTGTCCTTGGAACCAGATAGTAAGACTAGTGCTGCCAGTCGATATAGGGGTGATTAGTAATTGTTTATCATTAATCGCACTGACTTCAGCCACAGCAGGATCGGCAAATGCTATACGCTCAATTCTCTGTGCAGTTTTATATAGCTTTTGTACGCCAAGCTCAATTATCAAGGGCTCGGCAGCTAACTCAAAAGGGAGACAACTGATAACGACATAACATAATACTTTAATTACGTTTTTTATACTTTTTCCGCTTTCCATGTGGAGCATATTGACTAATCTCCTCTCTTGACTGATATCGAACTGGCATTCGCCCCGGTGAACACAGTTATTTCTGATTTAGTTGACTGTTTTGGTCGGATTGCGAGAGGCTCTTTTTTGGAAATAGGCTGTGTTAAAAGCTGATTTTGAGTGTTTACTGGTTTGTATTCATCAAGAGTGACTAGTTGTCTTGAGTCCAGCTTCTCTGCTTCAGCATTTGAGCTCTTCGTTAATTGTGATTCTTTACCCAATAGAGCGAGCCGTAACCTACCGGTTGATTCGGCTAACATTAAGCCGGAAGTGTCACTTTCATTTACAGCAAGTACAGCCGTTTTACTTTTTTTACCGCTCTTTTTTTTATCTGTTGATTTGGACGATGACATTTCTTTACTTAAGTAATTCACGACACTGCTATCTGACGCTGAACCTTTTGTAATGACTTTATGCTCGATGTTGTCGACATCATCACCAAATGCCAAAACAGTTACTCCTTTCAGAATACGCTGGGCTGAACTCACTTTACCCACCTCTACACTGGCTGGTAAAAATAACAACACATCGACTTTATCGCCTGACTCAATAAATCCGCCAGCCCCAGTCACCTCATCTACTCGAATAGCTATAGCTCTTTTACCTTCAGGTATAGCTGATACGAGAGCGCTAAGGTTATGAAACTGTTCACTAAAGAAGTAATCATCAGCACCAATCATCACTCTACTTTGCTTGCCAAGTACATTTCTTGGATCAGTGATAACCCCAGCAGGCATTTCACTCACTTTAGTCGTTGTAATATCTTTTTCTGTTATGACATGATCTTGTGGAATATCACCTGATGCTATCAGGACTTGATAGGACACAACCTCGGGTATAGACGTAGATTGAGACGTCACATCAGAGTTTGCTTCGTGGCTAGCTTTATATCCAAGGTACCCCATCAAAAGAGCAGCAACAGCCAAGAAAATTGCAATGATTCGAAGTGTGGAACTACTCATCTGCTCTCCTTTCTTTATCTTCTCACTACCCTATAACTGTTTACAAACTCACGGAAGCTACACCCTGTAAGTTAGCGGGTAATCGAGGTATATCACCAATACCTGGAAGTCTAATTGTGGGAACCATGGGTGATTGGTTGTAACCTGCATAAATGACGGTGACCGTAAGCAGCCCGATGCCATCATCAAACTCTACACGCACATTACCATTCGCCTCCCCCAGCACGATCGTTCTAGCTGAACTGGGAAGCCACGTGAGAGAATTACCAACAATCTCTCGGACACGGGGTTTAACCCCATTTTCAATATAGGTATTGCTATCTTCGTATACTGCGGGTTCAACCGCTAATGCTGATCTAGCGCCTGATGAGGCTGCGTGATTAAACGACTGAACGAGTAACAATGGAATTGAATAACTGACAATCGCATAAAACATAGCAAAAAAAATCACAAATAACAGTGCGGCTTCAATGGCTGCAGCACCTTTTTGTGATTTTTCAGATGCTCTATAGCGTGTCATTTTTATCCTATAGGCATTTGAAGTGGTAACGGTTTGGGCATGCTAAACAACAGCGTCACTATGGCTCCCATAGCTAACATGGCACCAAAAGGAATAATTCTTCCCCTGATAAGGGAAACAGCAGGAAGTCGATATCCCCAACGACTCAGTTTAAGATTGAAATAAGGAAAGAACTTTTGGCAAGACTGCCACGTAAGTATGATCAGCAATGTTGCTAATGAAGCTAACACAAAACTGAATAATATAAAGTTTAGGCCACCAATCAGCCCCATCACTGAAATCAATTTTACATCACCTGCCCCTAACCACCGAATCGCATAAGCTGGCATGGTGAGTACTATTGCTATGAACCAGCCAGCAATCGCTGACATATAACTTCCGCCTAAGGCTGTCTGGTGAGTGTAAATGAGAATGAAAAGAGCAGGAATATACATCCCTAAAGTCAGAACATTAGGAAGCTTACGCCAACACATATCGGTTAAAACACAAAGTAATAACCATGTGATGAGGATCCAAGTCAGCATTGCTTTAGAGCATGCTCAAATTTTGAGTGCTATGGATCTGCTGGAGCAAGTTCAGTTTGAATTTGAGTGAAGATGCCTACAATAGCCTCTCTTACTGGTGTAACAAAACTGATTATGCCTATCGCAACCATTGCAGCCACTAATGCATACTCTATACCACTGGCCCCTTCATCTTCACGAAGAAAATCCATGAATAATTGTGAAAGTGTTTTCGATTCCATCCTGTTCCTCCTTGCCAAAACCACTGACCACATAATTCTGTAACGACATACAATTTAATTACTAAAGTAAATAACGTTTCTTTTCAATACACCAAACCTTATATCTAGTGAATTTTTCCTAACAAACTCTACTCCTCCTCTAATCAAAAATGCATTCATTATCATACCAATCAATAAATTACGAGCAAACACCCCTTGCGAAACATAGTGGGTAAATAATTATATAAAGTAGGGAATAAATTCCCATATATAACCTAGAGTGCGCATATCGATATCATCTATTCTCTACCATCATTCCATAGCGCCAATATGAGAGAAACCAATGTGTTGATAAGCTAAATTCTGATGTAGATCAGTTTTGCTGATAAATCAGATTGACCGACTCTGTTACGAACAATTAAGCTTGAACTAAGTTATTAGCTTGAGTCCAGCATGATTGATACGTCGGAACTACCCACTTCCATCCCCTCCCTGAAATTAAAGTGTGTCGCCATCGATACCTACAAAGAAAACGTCGCTTATTTACATCGGAACTGTGGACTTTATCGTAGCGAAGGCTTTCAGGCGTTGAGTAAAATAGAAATCCACACAGCTAATAGCACTCAACCCGTTATCGCTGTGCTCAACGTCGTTGATGATGCTTCTATTACTGATATCGATGAATTAGGCCTAAGTGAGCAAGTCTATGAACAATTAGGCATCCCGGAAGGCTCAGAAGTCTTTATTAATCATGCTACCCCGCCTGAGTCACTGAAATCTGTTCATAAAAAAATAGCCGGTGAAAAACTCGATTATCAGCAGTATTTACATATTATTCAGGACATCGTGAATAACCGTTATTCGAAAATCGAAACAGCGGCGTTTATCGTAGGTTGTGCTGAAACAGGCATGGAGCGCGATGAAATATTGCATCTGACTCATGCCATGGTGGATACCGGTGAACGCATCGACTGGGGCGAAGATCTGGTCTGTGATAAACACTGTATTGGTGGTATCCCTGGCAATCGAACCACCATGTTACTCGTTCCCATTATTGCTGCTCATGGTATGTTGATGCCAAAAACATCCAGCCGTGCGATCACTTCGCCTGCTGGTACCGCAGATACCATGGAAGTGTTAGCCAACGTCGATCTGTCTCTGCGACGTTTGCATGAAATCGTTAATCAACAACGTGCCTTCCTGGCGTGGGGCGGTACGGCGAAACTTGCTCCGGCCGATGATGTATTGATTTCTGTTGAACGTCCGTTATCTATGGACTCAACCGGGCAAATGATCGCCTCAATACTTTCTAAGAAAATTGCTGCAGGCGCCACGCATTTACTGATTGATATACCGATTGGGCCTTCAGCAAAAGTACATACCCATATGGAAGCGCTTAAGTTACGCAAACTGTTTGAGTATGTGGGTGACAATATGGGATTACATTTAGAAGTGGTCATCACCGATGGCAGTCAACCAATAGGTAGAGGCATCGGTCCCGTTTTAGAAACGCAGGATGTGATGAAAATTCTTGGGAATGAACCTAACGCCCCCATCGATTTAAAAGAGAAAGCCTTACAGTTGGCCGGCAGAATTATCGAATTCGATCCCGATGTCAGAGGCGGTCAAGGTTACGCTGTTGCCACAGATATTCTAGAGTCAGGCCGAGCACTTACCAAAATGAATGCCATTATCAATGCTCAGGGACGAAACAACACCCCAATGCAGGTTGGTAAGCTCCAGTGTGATATTTGTGCCGAAGACACGGGCATCGTAAAAGCGATTGATAATCTGAAAATTGCTTCCATTGCACGCTTGGCCGGTGCACCAATGGATAAAGGCGCAGGGATTTATTTACATAAAAAAGTCGGAGATAAAGTCAAAAAAGGTGAAGCATTATTTACCATCTATGCTGAGTTTAATGCTGATTTCACCTTTGCTAAAAATGCCGCACTCCTCGATAACAGCTACCAGATTGATAAACTATGAGCACAAAACTTCCCCTGCTAATTAGCTTTTCAGACTATCAGCAACAGGCCAAAACTCTGGCTATGGTATGTGGAATACCATATGAAACTATTCAACTTCATCGCTTTCCAGATGGTGAAAGCCAGTTAATATTACCGGTCGACTTACCTGAAACAGTGATTGTTTGCAGAAGTCTCAACGAGCCCAACAGTAAATTGATTGAATTGATGCTGACGGCACAATCATTACGCCAGAATGGTGTAGAACGTATTATTCTGGTGGCACCTTATCTTTGCTATATGCGACAGGATAAAGCCTTTCATCCGGGAGAAGTCGTCAGTCAAACCATTATTGGTCAATTCCTGGCTCGTTTATTTGATGCGGTCATTACAGTAGACACACATTTACACCGCATCTCTGAATTACGCCAAGCTATTCCTATAGAACATGCTGTCAATATCACCGCTACTCAACCGATGGCAGACTTTATAAAGACCCGTTTTAACAATCCTCTGTTATTAGGACCTGATGGCGAATCGGAGCAATGGGTAAAAGAAATCGCGACACATTTTGGCTTTGATTATGCCGTAGCCCATAAACAACGTTTAGGTGATCATAAAGTGATTGTCACTTTGCCTGAACGCGCCTATTCCGGACGCGACATTATTATTCTAGATGACGTGGCCAGTACAGGAAAAACACTGTTGGAAGCGGCTAAACAGCTGATGCCATATCAACCGTCCTCAGTAAATATTCTGGTCAGTCATGCTTTGTTTATGGATGATGCAATAGATCAACTGAACGCGACAGGCATCGAACACATCTATAGTTGTGACAGTATTCCACATCCGACCAATACAGTGAGCTTAGCCAATTTGCTCGCCAGTGCTTTACAGGACGTCTTACGCCACTAGCTTCAACACAACCACATAAATGGAGGGTTAGACATTGACATCGTTATTCCAAAAAGCCACGGACGATTTTGCCCTTCAGCCTGTTGATGACACTTTCCGTTTATTAAATGTTGATAGTAAAAATGGCCTGTCTGAAACCGATGTACGGCAACGACAGATAGATTACGGTCTAAACCAAATCATCAATCAGGAAGAGTCCACCCTGCAGCGAATTTTGAAACGCTTCTGGGGCCCTATTCCCTGGATGATTGAAATTGCCGCCATATTATCTGCAGTCGTTGGTAAGTGGGAAGACTTCATCATTATCAGCGTCCTACTTCTTATCAATGCCGGGCTCGACTTTTTCCAGGAACACCGTGCCCTTAATGCCCTCAATGCCTTAAAAAGCCAGCTAGATACACAAGTGCGCGTATTACGTGATGGCAAGTTTCAATCAGTTCGCTCACAAGAACTCGTACCCGGCGATATTATTCGTCTGCGAATGGGAGATTTAGTCCCTGCTGATGTGCAATTAGTCACGGGTGACTATTTATCTACAGATGAATCCTCACTGACTGGCGAATCCTTACCTGTGAGCAAGAGAAGCACTGACGTTGCCTATGCCAACACCATTATTCGACAAGGTGAAATGGATGCCATTGTGGTCAATACTGGCCAGCAAACACGATTTAATAATGTTGTCAGTTTAGTCGCTTCGGCATCCGCCAATGAACACAGCCATTTTCAAAAGATGGTGTTACAAATTGGTCACTTCCTGATTCTGTTATCTTTGGCAATGGTGACATTGATTGTTATCACAGGCTTATCGCGCCATGAAGATATGCTTGAATTGGCCCGCTTTGCCTTAGTGTTATTAGTCGCAGCAATTCCGGTTGCTTTACCGGCCGTTTTGTCTGTCACCATGGCTGTGGGTGCTTATAAATTGGCAAAACACAAAGCCATTGTCACCAAATTAACCGCTATTGAAGAGCTGGCAGGTGTCGATATTTTTTGTTCAGATAAAACAGGTACGCTGACCAAAAATGAAATGCAGGTGATGGACATTCTTCCATTCAATGGCACCAGTAAGGCAGCACTTATGCGAGCGGCCGTTTTAGCATCACGCTCAGAAAATACGGACCCCATCGAAATTCCATTATTTCGCTACATCAAAGATAATTTTGCAGACAGTGATTGGTCACAATGGCAACAAACCCACTTCACTTCATTTGACCCAAGCCGAAAATTTACCTCTGCATCGGTCAATAAAGCTGACGAAAAAATGGATGTATTTAAAGGTGCACCACAAGTGATTATGGCCATGGTCACTAACCTTACTGATAACGATATCACGTCACTCAATCAACAGATTAATCTTCTTGCCAGTAAAGGTTATCGCACATTAGCTGTAGCTCAACAGCGCGAGAGTCAACCACATGAGTTTCTTGGCCTCATTCCGCTCATCGATCCGCCCCGGGATGACTCAAAGCAAGTGATTGATGAAATGCGACAGCGTGGTGTCGAAGTAAAAATGATCACTGGCGATAATATCGCTATCGCTCGTGAAATTGGTTATATGCTTGGGTTAAACAAACGTGCGGTTCAGTCCAAACAAATCACTGGTAAGTCTGGACAGGAAATTAAAGAGCTGGCATCCGGTCTGGCTCAGGCGATATATAAGCGACTCAATCCGGACGTCTCGTTCAAACAGGCAAAACAGTTTGCTGATGAGGTCATGACCGACCTGGAAAGTATTTACGATACCAGCCTTTTAGAAACAGAGTTTATTCACACACATGAGTCTGCTCTGCTCGACATGCTGGAATCCATCGAAATTTTTGCCGAGGTCTTACCAGAAGATAAATACATGATTGTTGAAGCTTTACAAAAATCAGATCATATTGTTGGCATGACGGGTGATGGCGTAAATGATGCGCCAGCTCTGAGAAAAGCAGATTGCGGTTTTGCCGTATCCAATGCCACAGATGCGGCAAGAGCAGCAGCGGATATTATTCTCACCGCACCAGGGCTATCCGTCATTAATCAGGCCATAGAACAGGCACGCTTTACCTTTGAACGCATGAAAAGCTACGCGACATTCCGTATCGCCGAAACGATTCGTATCATTTTGTTCATGACCTTGAGCATTCTGATATTCGAGTTTTACCCCATCACTGCCCTAATGATTATTTTATTAGCACTGCTCAATGATCTGCCTATCCTGACCATTGCTTACGATAATACCTATCAGTCGCCCACGCCGGTGAGGTGGAATATGCACGAATTATTTATTACTTCATCCGTGCTTGGGCTTGCTGGTGTTTGTGCATCTTTTTTACTTTATTTATTCCTGCGCGAACAGAATTTAGATAACGATACAATACAAACCCTTATCTTTCTGAAACTACTTATTGCTGGTCACAGTACGATTTTTGTCACACGCAATAATGGTTGGTTCTGGCAAAAACCCTGGCCATCTCCTTTATTATTAGCTGCCACATTCGGCACTGAAATCATTGGTACCTTGATGGCGGTCAACGGCCTGTTTATTACGGCTGTAAGCTGGCAATATGCCGGATTTATGTGGTTATATGCCTTAGTCTGGTTTGTTATCGATAATGCCATCAAAATCGGTATTCAACGCTCTCTATTTAATCAGTCCCCAACTAAAACGAAACTCACTGCATGAATATTATTCGTAAATGGCGCACACTCAGAGTACTAAAGCACTATCCGATCCCCTTTGATTTATGGCTTGAGGCCACTAAGTATTTACCCCTTATACAGGCAAGATCCGTATCCGAACGTACTCGCATACGTCTGTTAGCGACTCTGTTTATTCATAAAAAGACATTTACCGGGGCTGCAGGGTTAGTGGTTACACCAGAAATGGCCGTCACTGTTGCAGCCCAGGCCTGTGTAGCTATCTTGCACTTAGGGCTAGATACTTATGATGGTTGGATAGAAGTCATCCTTTACCCGGGCGCATTTCAGATTAAACGTGATGTGACGGATGAAAATGGCGTAGTTCATAGACAAACACAGGGCTTAAGTGGCGAGTCTTGGTCACGGGGTCCCGTCATTTTTTCCTGGCAAGACATCAAACATGACAGTCAGCAACCCTATCGAGGTCATCATGTTGTTATCCATGAATTTGCTCATAAATTAGATATGTTGTCTGGTCGCGCCAATGGTATGCCGCCATTACACCCGGATATGTCGTTACCGGAATGGACTGAGACACTAACGACAGCCTGGCAAGGTTTATTACATGACTTGGCGGCACATAAACACACCTATCTGGATCCTTATGCTGCAACTAATCCGGCTGAATTTTTTGCGGTATTAAGTGAATATTTTTTTACTATGCCAGAAGCCTTGAAGCAACATAATGCCCTTTTATTTAAGCAGTTACAGGCTTATTACCGACAAACACCACCCGATTTAGAACAATTTCATAATAGACAGCAGGCATCAGGTAATTAATGAATAACAGAAACTGTTTCTAAAAGCGCTAGTCGAATATTTAACATGCTGACAAGGACGATGTTATGCAAGAAATTATTGGAACACTACTGTTAATGGCCGTTAACTTTAGTCAGTACGATATGCCAGAACAACAACCCTTAATTGAAGCCGTTAACCATCAGCAGTTGATAGATACATTATGTGAGGGTAAAGAATGTAATGCTCTGGCTTATTATGACGATAAAAAAAATACGATTTTTTATGATGATAAGCTGACTAAAGATAGCATGATTGCTCAAGGATATATCGTTCATGAAATGGTACATTTCCTTCAATATCAGCATGATGCCGTTATTGAGGAGCCAAACTGCAAACAACGAATGCTACTCGAACGTGAAGCCTATCAGGTTCAGCAACGTTTCTTACGCTCTAATCACATAATGACCTACGATGTGGATATGGCCATCCGTTTATTAAGTGGCGTTTGCAATCGCTGATAATGATATGACAGTTGTTATAAACAATTTGATAGGGATATACTCGGCTTTTTAAGAAATTAATCCTGTTATTTATAAATCGTATTAACTCCATGCCAACGAGTTAATCGCTCATGTTTAAATAACGTTTTTCTACTCCAGTTACGGATGTCTATGTTTTCTAACAAACGGCTCTATTTATTAGGCATAGTCAGTATCAGCCTTGCGAGCATAGTTACCAACACAGAAGCGTCGTTAGATTTGTTAGCAGGTGTCGAGGCCGGTATTGATACCGACACAGCCATGACAACACACGACCTGCAACAAACACAAAAAATTCTGTCGACGGAAACCATCGGTAAAAGTCATTTTTGGAAAAATGAAGTGACTGGCACAGCTTATGAAATCATCATTGACCATCATTACTCGTATGGTCACTACCCATGTCTGGCCTATGATCTTGTCATCAAAAAAGACGATCAAACTGAAACAAAGTCATTGGATGCCTGCAAAAACAGCAATGGCCAATGGATATCCATTACCTCAGGCGCTACAGCTCTCTAAGGCGCTTTAGCGATAAATACACCACGTTTGGGAGCCTGATACCCTTCTATTGTTTTTGTAAGATCATTCGGGTCAAGAAAGTCTTTCAGTGACTCAAATGTCATCCATTCAGTGCTTCGTTGCTCATCGAGTGACGTGACATTTTCATCTACACAACGCACCTCTTTAAAACCACATTTTTTTAACCACACCATCATGGTCTTGCTACTGGGGATGAACCAGACATTTCGCATCTTGGCATAACGCTCTTCAGGAATAAGACTCATGCCTTCAGGCCCATCAATAATCAGCGTTTCCAATACCAGCTCACCACCCGGCTTCAGGCAATCACGTAACTCCATAAGATGAGTTAGCGGGGAGCGCCGGTGATATAACACCCCCATGGAAAATACGGTATCAAACCAGGCCAGTTTTTCCGGCATATGCTCTATGCCAATAGGAACAACGAAGTGTTTATTATTGGCGATATAACGTTGCATGACATGATATTGCATGGTGAAAACCAGCGTTGGATCAATGCCCATGACAAACTCAGCCCCTTCGCCTAACATTCTCCAGCCGTGATAACCATTGCCACCACCCACATCTAATACGCGTCGGCCAGCTAATGGACAGATATGCGGTAATACCCTGTCCCATTTCCAGTCAGATCGCCACTCGGTATTAATCTCAATATCAAAAAAGCGATAAGGGCCTTTACGCCAGGGATGAAACGCTTTCAAACAAGTTTTCAGCGCGTCAATATCAACACCATTCAAATCTTTTTGCTGACCGATTCTGACTTCTGACTGTAACTCGACATGACTGGGCATGATAGCCGGTAATGCTGCAAGTGCATCTTGCCACAAAGGCATTTTGCCATGCGTTTCTTCTGCTAATTTCTGATTGATTTGTTGTTCTAATGTCTGACGCCAGCCTTGCAATCCAGCAGCATCAAGATATTCATATAAAGGCTGGTATATCACTTTATGGCAACCATCGAGACAAAGTTAAAACATTGATACCATTTTTCAGTAAAACCAAATCCGGCAGCACGTAAACGCTGCTGATGTTGTTCTAGTGACTCAGGTATTAACACATTTTCAAGGGCTGTTCTTTTCTGACTAATTTCCATATCGCTATAGCCATTAGCTCGTTTAAAATCATGATGGGCATCAATATGAAACTGGTTAATGTTGGTATCAGCAAATGCCAGTTTCTCTGACAGAATTAATATGCCACCGGGTTTTAAACCCTTATAGATTTGATTGATTAATGTCTGGCGTTGCGCCAATGGAATAAACTGTAAGGTGAAATTCATTACCACTACGGAAGCATTTTCAATGACCGTATCAGCGATATCTTCACAAACCAGTTGAACACCAATATCAAAGGCCGTGTCGGCCTTTAGTATGTGATGCGCTTTTTCGATCATGGCAGACGAGTTATCAACGGCAATAATCTGGCAATTCTGCTTTTTTATCCGCTGCCGCATCGATAAAGTCACGGCACCAAGTGAACAGCCCAAATCATAACAATGGCTATTATCTACAGCATACTTTGCCGCAAGGATACCGATGTTAGATATCAGTGTTGCATAGCCTGGTACCGAACGCTGAATCATATCAGGGAAGACATCGACCACTTTTTCATCAAAACGGAAATCCACCATTTGTTCTAATGGTGCAGCGTAGATGGTGTCTTGCTTTTTCACCATCACTGTTCACCTTTTTTCTTGGCGACATTATCGCGAAGGTAAACGGGCATAGCCTGTTCCGCAGCTAAAGTATGACCATTTTCAACCTGCTTTACAGCCAGTTTTGCAATGGCAGCAGCTGTCGGTAACAGCTGATTATCCATGCCATGAATTTGACCGGAGAACTTTGTTGTCATTAACGCTTCATACTCTTTCCAACCGCTACCGGCAGCAAAAAAAGATGAATCATTGTCCAAGCAAATCAGCTCAGGCAAACATACTCTTTCCTCGCCTGTTAACTCAGCCAGACCATCAACAGATTGATATATAGCGCTGTAGACTTCCTGCATACGTGCATCCATTGCCACGGCAATATGATCAGCACCATGTTCATCAATTGCACGCTGCGCGACGGCGGCTAAGGTTGAAACAGGTAGGACTGGCAATTTTGCCGCAAAAGCAATTCCCTGAGCGACACTGACACCAACGCGAACCCCGGTAAATGAACCAGGCCCGCGGCCAAAAGCAATACAGTCCATATCAGCAAGGCGACAATCCGCCTGGGATAAAATCTCATCCAGCATACCTAGTATTTTTTCTGAATGACCCCGTTGAGTCAGAAGGGATTGCTCAAACAGTTCACCATTTTTTAAGATGGCGACAGAACACATTTCTGTGCAGGTATCGAGTGCGAGAATATTCATAGGTGCTTATTAGCCGGTCATTTGAGTGTCACAATCGCGCATTATAATGCATACAATCAAATTCAACGGAGTAAATCATGGCTTTATTCATTGATGCGATTTATGTATTACGCGAAATTGGCAAACTGATATTTGTCATCGTCACCTCACCGTTTGCCTTTGTTGCTGGCTTATTGACGCTTATCGGAAGCAACTAGAATTTTCATTCAATTCAATCTGTTATAGCATAGCTATTGTCAAACTTTTCTGGAGGTTGGCAATGGCTATACAACATTTACAAGCATTGGAATTGGCCGCACAAGGCGATTGGAACGGTGCTCACAGACTCATTCAAAACTATGAAGATAGTTTTGCCTGCATGATTCATGGTTATCTTCATTATGTTGAAGGCGACAAAGGAAATGCTGCTTACTGGTACCAACGCGCGGGACGTTCTGTACCAGCAAACAGCTTATCTGAAGAATTTGACAGGCTTTATAACCTCGCCAAACAAATCTGACTTATTGTTTGATGCCTTCAATCGATAAGGTTAAATACACTACCTGTGATGATGGACCTAACATATCAACATTGATGCCGTAGTCAGAAATAGTAAATTCCGTTTCACCAACAAAACCGGCACGGTAACCACCCCATGGATCGGCGCCTTCCCCTACTTTTTCGACAGGGAAGCTCAATTCATGGGTCACGCCGTGTAAGGTAAAGTCCCCCGTGACCATTAAACTGCCGTCATCCTGCTGTTTAAATGAAGTAGATTTGAAACTGGCCTTTGGGAATTTATCCGTTTCCAGAAAACGTTCACGTAAATGTTTATCACGCTCGGCAAAGTTAGTATCAACACTGGTCACATCAATATCTACATCCACTTTTGATGCTTCCGGTTTTTCTGCATCATAAGAAAACGTGCCAGAAAAATCATTAAAACGTCCACTCATCCAGCTGTAGCCTAAATGCTGAATACGGAAATCAATAAAAGCGTGGGCTTTTTCAGTATCAATCACATAATCTGCCGCATAAGCAGGCATTATCGCTGACAATCCTAATAAAGATGTTGCTAAAAGCGTCTGTCTCATTTGTTTCTCCTGGTTTTATTTGATGCCAAGCATCTGCTTGAGCGTTGAGTCTCTATCGATAAAGTGATGTTTAATTGCAGCCAGAGCATGAACTGTTGCCATCGCAATCAGAAAATACGCAGCCCATAAATGAATTGCCCCTGCCGGATCTACCCAAGCGGGTTTGTTTGAAATAAATGCGGGAATCGTGAACCAATCAAAAACAGAGAGGCCATCACCTTTCGCTGTGACCATGACATAGCCACTGATAACAATAATCAACGCCACGATATTCATGGCTTGATGTGTAATTTTTGCAACGAGATGTTGCCAATAAGGAATAGAAGAAATAGCGTCAGGAGCCTGACGAAACAGGCTCCAACCCCAGCGTGAAACAATCAGTATGGCCGTTATAACGCCAATGCCTTTATGCCACCAGGGAGCCTGATAATACCAATCATCGTAATAACCAAGATCGACCATCCACAGACCAGATGCAAACAGGCCAATAATAAAAACAGCGACTAGCCAATGGAGAAAAATCGATAAAAAGTCATAACGCGAACTCTGCTTCGATTTCATTAATGTCCCTATTAAAAAGTGGTGATAGGCACATTGACCACGGTCAATTAAAAATGTTTCTCAAATAATAATATTTTTTATTAGCGCTGACGACTTTTGGCTTTGACTTTGGTTTTTCCCGGTCTTGTATGCTGAGTGCGAAAACTTTGTACATTTTTTGCTTTACGCGTAACACGACGGCCTTCACCATTTTCTCCGGTGCCGGCAGGCTGCCAACTGGGGATCAAATGTTTTTTGCCATTACCGATCAAATCCGCACGGCCCATGTTTTTTAATGCTTCACGTAACATTGGCCAGTTTTCAGGATCGTGATAACGAAGAAAAGCTTTGTGCAATCGACGTACTTTCAACCCTTTAGGCACTTCAATATCACCACCGTTTCGTCTGACCTTATGCAAAGTATTCTTGCCAGAGTGATACATGGCCGCCGCGGCTGACATTGGCGAAGGTAAATAGGCTTGAACTTGATCGGCTCTAAAACCATTGCGTTTCAACCAAAGTGCCAGATTCATCATATCCTTATCCGTTGTGCCCGGATGTGCAGCGATAAAATATGGAATCAAATACTGCTCTTTACCTGCTTCTTTCGAATATTTATCAAACATCTGTTTGAATTTATCGTAAGTGCCGATGCCAGGTTTCATCATTTGTTGCAGCGGACCTTCTTCAGTATGCTCCGGTGCAATTTTCAGATAGCCCCCCACATGATGCGTCACCAACTCTTTGACATACTCCGGTGATAAAACCGCCAGGTCATATCGCAAACCTGAAGCAATCAAAATCTTTTTAATGCCGGGTAACGATCTGGCGCGTTTGTAAAGACTAATCAAAGGCGTGTGATCAGTATTCAAGTTTTTACACACGCCCGGGAATACACACGACAAACGACGACAACTGGCCTCAATTTGAGGATCATTACAGGCCAGACGATACATATTGGCCGTTGGACCACCCAAATCAGAAATCACACCGGTAAAACCGGGCGTCGTATCACGAATCGCTTCCACTTCTCTGATAATGGAGTCTTCAGAACGACTCTGAATAATTCGACCTTCATGTTCAGTAATAGAACAGAATGTACAACCACCAAAACAGCCACGCATGATGTTGACGGAAAAACGGATCATATCGTAGGCGGGAATGGTCATCTTGCCATAACCACTATGCGGTACACGGCTATAGGGTAAGTCGAACACAGCGTCCATTTCAGCCGTGGTTAACGGTATCGGCGGTGGGTTTAACCAGACATCCTGATTACCATGTTGCTGAACTAAAGCCAGCGCATTACCAGGATTGGTTTCTAAATGCAGGATGCGTGAAGTATGGGCATAGGTAACCGGATCATCTTTCACTGCATTGTAAGCAGGCAGTCGTATTACGGTACGGTCGGCATTTCGCGGTGAAACACGATGAATTTTAATAACATTGGTATTTTCAGCCGGTTTATTTTGTTCTGTTTTGGCTTTTTCGTCTGCACAACTTTCTTCAGTCTGCATTTGATAAGGATCAATCGGTGGGTTGAGTTTTCCCGGCGTATCCACCAGCGTCGAATCTTTTTCCCACCAGCCTGAACGCTGTTCATGCTTTTTGGTGTAGGCCGTTCCACGAATATCGGTCAAATCACTGACAGGTTCACCAGCAGCAAGACGATGAGCAATTTCCACCACTTGTCTTTCACCATTGCCATAAACCAACAGATCAGCTTTGGAATCCATAATCACACTGCGACGGACTTTTTCAGACCAATAGTCATAATGGGCAATACGGCGCAAGCTGGCTTCAATACCACCGATAATCACAGGCACGCCTTTATAGGCTTCCTGACAGCGCTGACTGTAAACCACGACACTTCTGTCGGGTCGTTTTCCGCCTGAACCACCTGCGGTGTATGCATCATTACTGCGTATCTTACGGTCAGAAGTATAACGGTTGACCATAGAATCCATATTGCCGCCAGTGACGCCAAAGAACAGATTCGGTTTACCTAGTTTGGTGAAATCATCGGTGCTGGTCCAATCAGGCTGAGAAATAATACCAACGCGAAACCCATGTGATTCTAATAAACGCCCTATCAGCGCCATACCAAAACTCGGATGGTCTACATAGGCGTCACCAGTCACAATGATAATGTCACAAGAGTCCCAGCCCAGCGCATCCATTTCCTCTCGGGTCATGGGTAATTCAGGCGCGATACCAAAACGGTGTGCCCAGAATTTACGGTAGGAAAACAGATCAGGCGCGGATTGCATGTGGACCCCAGAAGAATAAAAGCGATAAACGTGGATATTCTAGCAAATTCAGCTGCATATCCGACAATTTTAATCAGGTTTTATTCCATGATTTTGACTTCTGTGCCCACACCGACAAATTTCAATAACTCATCAATTTCTTTATTTCTGAGTGCAATACAGCCTTGAGTCCAGTTCGCCATCTGATGAATCTCAAGTTTATCTTTGGTTTCAACGCCGATGCCATGAATACCGATCACACCACCTAGCGCAGTATTTTGTGGCGGAATACCGCCAAAAATATGCGCATCAAGAATTCTGCGATATTGCGATTTTTTAATGTGTCCGGCTTTCAAACCATTGATCGCATCTCTGACACTGGGATAGTCAAGTTGTAAAAACAAATGGAATCGGTCACTGTCTTTAATATCAACGATATGATAAATGCCCATTGGGGTGCGCCGATCGCCTTCCATCTGTTTTGCTTTTCGGCCACCACTACCTATTGCGGCATGATATGAACGAATGACTTTATCATTCTTTTCAATCAGTAATTTGTTTTCGGATCGTTTAATCACAATCTTGTATGCATCATCAGCCCAGCTCACTTGTTGATACAAAAACAAACTCAACAATACCGGCAAAACCCATTTGTTCATGAAACCTCTATTAGCTAATGACTGACTGATAACTCCTCTCACACAAAGCCAATCTTAAATCGCGAATAAACGATGAATAAAATTTCGGTTTTGTCTGATGAGATTTTGTAGTGATCGTGGTAAGTTAATTTGATACACCATTTCTAAACTGTTGACTTGCTGGCGCAATTTTTTCAGATACGCATTTTCCACATTAAACTTGCTGGCTAAAGCAATGACATTGCCCTTATTCTCAACTGGCAGAATCATAGCACGCTGTTGAAAGCTCTCATTAATTCTTTCCATGGTTGAATTAAACAAGGCACGTTCACTTCCCCACAGATTAATACTTAACACACCATTGTTTGTCAGAATGCCTGAACAGGCATCAAAAAAAGCCTGAACGCCAACACTGGCTGCCATGCCATTTTGATCATAGGCATCGACCAGAATCAGATCATAGCTAAAATCAGTTTGATAAAAACATTGATTGACATAGAGATAACCATCACCGAGGTTAATATTTAAGTTGGGGTTATTGACCGGGACCTGAAAAAATGACTGTGCCACTTCCACCACATCCTGACGATATTCAACCACATCAACATAACAATCCGGAAAATGATGCAAAAGAAACTTAACCAATGATCCGCCGCCCAGTCCAATCACCAACACTCTTTGTGGATTAGGGTTCAATAATAAGCAACCCATCATCGCCTGGGTGTAACTAAGTTCTAAATAATGCGGTTGATTAAGTCGCATCGAACTTTGTCTGGGAAAAGTACCGAAATGTAATGATCGTGTATTACCACTATCAACCACTTCGATTAAACCATCATCAGAAACAGCTTGATGGATGAGTCTTCCATCACCATAAATTTGCATCAGGCATCGTCCTTGGCGATAAAGTGTTTGTGTAACCAGCCACGGACAATTCCAAGCACATTAGTCTCAACGCCGTAAAAATTCGGGCTCGTAGTCACAATTCTTCGTTGTTCATAATTCATAGTATTGGCTTTTATCATTTCAGCCCGACGTTGAATAGCATTAGTATTTTGTCGGGCAGGAAAGTCTGAAATCAGATCAAGAATGGCTTTCACTTTAATGGGTTCGACTTGATTCATATTGGCATCAATCCAAATAATGCCCACCTCGCCATTGGCCATGGAAAAGCTGTCATTGACCCACTCAACCGCCTCACCAAAGCCTATAAGAATAGTGGGGCCAGTCTGCTGCTTTTCAGCTAGATAACTTATTGCAGCTGCAATGCGAGCTTCATTTGTCACGACATAAGGAGCTTGCTCTGCGTCCTCTTTTTTCTCATCACCTTCCGATGCCGGAGTCTCAGTGCCGGATTCGGATGGGGCTGCTGCATTTTCTTCAGCAGGCTGTTGCTGCGTCGTGTCTTCAGTAGTCGGCTCAGTCGCTGTTGTTTCTGAAGAGTCCGTCTCTGGCTTTTTATCAGCATCTGAAGGCACGAGATAAATATTCGGTGTCAGCTCATAATGCATCGCCACTGTCATCGTAGACCAGCCGGCTTTAGTCAATCCGATTCTGAGCGTATGAATAACACCGTCACTATCAATATCCTGACCGCGCCCAGGCAGAATCAAGACTTTACCAGCGGCTTTACCCAGACTATCCGGCATATATGTCGCCGCTATTGGTTGCTCACCGACCGTCAGTGATACATACCCCTCAACATTCCCCTGCTCTCGCAGCATAATCGGAGAATTTTCTTCGGTGACCGTTTCCTTTTCATCACCTTGGCTGGGCTCTTCTGCATCATCCGCAGCATAGGCCAGTAGCAGATAACTTGTCATCATCAGCAAGGCGATAAATTTCAGCAGTTTTCGCAAGTCCAACTCCATCTCATGATTTCTCGCTCCAGTATAATCTCAGCCTATTGATTTCAAAAGCTGAAAAAAGAAAGCCGATACGGTAAAGTATCAGGTTTACATCACGTTTTTATTATTCGATTTAAGAGAGACAATCATGGCTGAATTCAAAATTGCCCCTTCAATCCTGTCTGCTGACTTTGCTCGTCTGGGTGAAGAAGTAGATAACGTTCTTGCTTCAGGTGCTGATATTGTGCACTTTGACGTAATGGATAACCACTATGTACCGAACCTGACTATTGGTCCATTAGTGTGTGATGCATTACGCAAACATGGTGTCACCCATGAAATCGACGTACATTTGATGGTGAAACCCGTCGACCGCATCATCCCTGACTTTGCTCAAGCTGGTGCCACCTTCATCACATTCCACCCGGAAGCCTCAGAACATATTGATCGTAGTCTGCAATTAGTGAAAAGCGAAGGCTGTAAAACCGGTTTGGTATTCAACCCGGCGACGCCTCTTTCACTGGCTGAACACGTTTTAGACAAAGTTGACCGTATTCTGCTGATGTCAGTTAACCCAGGCTTTGGTGGTCAGAAATTCATTCCTCACACACTGGAAAAACTTCGCCAAGCACGCAAAATGATCGATGAAAGCGGTTACGATATTGACTTAGAAATCGACGGTGGCGTTAACGTCAACAATATCCGTGAAATTGCTGAAGCAGGTGCGCGTACTTTTGTTGCAGGTTCTGCAGTATTTGGTGCGGCAAAAGACAGTGATCCTAACCGTTATGAAACAGTGATTGCAGCTCTGCGTGAGGAATTAGCTAAAGCTAACGTCTAATCAATGAAGTTAGATTTACCCGAGGTTGTCTTTATTGACCTTGATGGCACGCTGGTTGACAGCGTGCCGGATCTGACTCGTGCGACCAATCATATGCTCAGCAGTTTAGGATTAGCCAAAGCCAGCGAAACTGATGTCAGAAGTTGGGTAGGTAATGGTATACCCCGGCTTGTTGAGCGAGCATTAACAAGTGATATGCAACAAAAAGCAGATGTCGGGCTATTTGAAAAAGCATTACCGCTGTTTTTAGATTATTATCAACAGTTCCCATGTGAAAAAAGCCAAGTCTACCCTGATGTATTTAAAGGGCTGAATTGGCTTAAAGATAAGCAGATTAAATTAGCATGTGTCACTAACAAGGACGAAACATTTACTCTGCCATTGCTTGAAAAGCTTGGTCTGAAAGATTATTTTGACCTTGTGGTATTTGGTGACACAACACCACATAAAAAACCACATCCAGCACCATTGTTGTATGGTGTTGATTACTTTCGGATTACTCCCGAAAAGGCATTAATGATCGGTGATTCCGTCAATGATGTAAAAGCAGCCAATGCTGCAGGATTTGCCATTATATGCGTGAGCTACGGTTACAATCATGGTCAGCCAATTTCTGCAGCTGCACCCGATACCGTAATAGATACTTTTGCAGAGCTGGAAAGCTTATTTTTAGAAAGAAGCAATGAAACAGTCAGAATTTGATCAACTTGCCACAGAAGGCTACAACCGCATCCCTCTCTCACGGGAAGTTTTAGCAGACTTAGATACACCATTAAGTGCTTATCTCAAATTGGCTGATGCGCCCTACTCATACCTATTTGAATCTGTTCAGGGTGGTGAAAAATGGGGTCGTTATTCGATGATTGGTCTGCCTTGCCGTACCATTGTCCGTGTTCGCGATAAGGACATTGTGGTAGAACAGGATAGGCAAGTTATTGAAACAGCACAGGCTAACGATCCTCTGGCGTGGATAGAACAATTCCAAACGCGTTACCGAGTGGCTGAAACCGATTCACTACCAAAATTTAATGGTGGTCTGGTTGGTTATTTCGGCTATGACACTGTACGTTATGTTGAATCCCGACTGAATAAAGCCCCTGAGTCTGACCCACTCCAATGCCCTGATATTTTGTTGATGGTATCGGATGAGTTAGTCGTTTTTGATAACCTCAGTGGTCGTCTGTATTTAATTGTTCATGCGGATCCAAACACAGAAAATGCTTACCGTATCGCGCAACAGCGACTGGATGAATTAACTCAGACGCTGCGCCAAACGGCGATGAACTTCCAACAAGATAAAGTTCACAAACAGGTCAACGAAGAAGACTTTCAATCAGGCTTTACCCAGCAAGGGTTTACTGATGCTGTTGAAAAGGCAAAACAATACATTAATGATGGCGACATCATGCAAGTGGTTTTATCTCAGCGCCTGACCATTTCTTATAGTGCACCACCGATTGATTTATACCGGGCGTTACGGACATTAAACCCTTCCCCATACATGTTCTACATGCATCTTGATGACTTTTATGTAGTCGGTTCATCACCAGAAATTTTAGTGCGAATGGAAGATCAGGAAGTCACTGTTCGTCCGATTGCCGGCACCCGTCCACGCGGCAAAAATGAAGAAGAAGACATTGCCTTAGAACAGGATTTGTTATCCGATCCTAAAGAGCTGGCTGAACATCTGATGCTGATTGATCTGGGTCGTAATGATGTTGGCCGAGTCAGTAAAACAGGCACAGTTGAACTGACTGATAAAATGGTGATTGAGCGTTATTCTCACGTTATGCATATCGTCTCAAACGTCACCGGTCAGGTATTGGATGATATGTCAGCCATAGATGCCCTGAGAGCCACCTTCCCTGCAGGGACTGTCAGCGGTGCACCTAAAGTGCGGGCAATGGAAATTATTGATGAATTAGAACCAGTGAAACGTGGCGTTTATGCTGGCGCAGTTGGTTATTTATCCTGGTCAGGCAATATGGATACCGCGATTGCCATACGTACTGCCGTCATAAAAAACGATCTGCTTCATATCCAAGCTGGTGCTGGTATTGTGTATGACTCAGTGCCTGAAATGGAATGGAAAGAAACGATGAATAAAGCTCGTGCGATCTTTCGCGCTGTAGCCATGGCGGAAGCAGGATTGGAAGCCAATCCTCATGCAGAAAGCTAACCTAGGAATAGATACATGCTGTTAATGATTGATAATTATGACTCCTTTACCTATAACCTCGTGCAATATTTTGCTGAGCTGGGTGAAGAAGTGGCTGTTCATCGTAACGATAAAATCACTATTGCTGAAATTGAAGCAATGAATCCAGACAAAATTGTGTTGTCACCAGGACCTTGCACCCCAAATGAAGCGGGGATTTCCATGGAGGTGATCAAACACTTTGCGGGCAAAAAACCCATGCTGGGCGTATGTTTGGGCCATCAAGCAATTGGGCAAGTGTTCGGTGGCGAAGTCATTCATGCCAGCCAGATAATGCATGGAAAAACGTCTAAGGTCTATCACAACAACACCAGTGTGTTTAAAGGGCTTAATAACCCACTGGAAGCAACACGTTATCATTCACTGGTTGTCAGTAAATATAATCTGCCGGATTGTTTCAATATCACCGCCTGGACACAAACTGAAGACGGTGAGCTGGATGAGATTATGGGAATTGAACATAAAACGCTTCCTATTGAAGGCGTGCAGTTTCATCCTGAATCTATCCTGACCGAGCAAGGTCATGAATTATTGAATAATTTCCTGCAGAGATAAGGCCTTTTCATGGATATACAGGCAGCCATTAAACAGCTCATCAAGCGCGAGGATTTTAGCCATGATGAAATGTCGGATGTAATGAATCAAATCATGACAGGTAATGCGACACCAGCACAGATTGGTGGCTTTCTAATTGGCCTGCAAATGAAAGGTGAAACTGTCACTGAAATCGCGGCGGCAGCTGAGGTCATGCGAAGCCTAGCAACACCTGTTCATATCAATGGCGAACATGTTGTCGATACCTGTGGGACGGGTGGTGATGGTGCCAGTACGTTTAACGTTTCAACAGCCAGTGCTTTTGTTGCTGCTGCAGCTGGTTGTCAGGTGGCCAAACATGGAAATCGTTCCATCAGTAGCAGTTCGGGTAGTGCAGATGTGCTTGAAGCTGCTGGCGTTAACTTAGAACTCACTCCGGAACAAGTAAAACACTGTATAGAAACAGTGGGTGTTGGTTTCATGTTTGCACAAAAACACCATGGCGCCATGAAACATGCGATTGGACCGCGTCGTGAGATGGGCGTCAGAACTATCTTTAACCTACTAGGCCCGCTTACCAACCCTGCTCAAGCCGCTCATCAGGTCTTAGGTGTGTTTGATAAAAAATGGGTAAAACCGATGGCTGAAGTGTTACAAAAACTCGGCAGCCAGCATGTTTTAGTTGTACATGCTGAAGATGGTCTCGATGAAATCAGTATTGGTGCTGAAACCCATATTGCTGAACTCAAGAATGGAATGGTGACCACATACACCATCAAGCCTGAAGATTTTGGTATGCAACAGCATTCTATTGAATCGCTAACCGTCAGCAATGCACAGGATAGTTTGGCTCTGATTAAAGAAGTCTTCGAAGGCAAACCCGGTCCAGCCCGTGATATTGTGGTTTTGAATGCTGGTGCCGCCATTTATGTGGCGGACATCTCCCCTTCCCTTGAAGAAGGTATCCATCTAGCGGCACAAGTTATTGATTCTGGTGCCGCCACGCAAAAATTAAATGCTCTAATTGTTACAAGCCGAACTTAAATTATGTCTGAAAATACACCCGATATTTTGCTAAAAATCCTGCAACGAAAACAGCAGGAAATCGCTGAACGTTCTGCCAAAATTCCATTAGCAATCATGCAGCAATTAGCCGAACAGGCGAATCCTGTTCGAGGTTTTGTTGAATCTATCAGCAAAAAAATTCTTAATGAAGAGCCTGCAGTCATTGCTGAAGTAAAAAAAGCTTCCCCAAGTAAAGGGCTGCTCAGAGAGAATTTTATTCCTGAAGACATCGCTGTCAGCTATGAAAAAGGTGGTGCGGCCTGTTTATCCGTCTTAACGGACCGTGATTTTTTTCAGGGACATGAAGTTTTTTTACAAGAAGCGCGTAATGCCTGCTCACTGCCTGTGATTCGTAAGGACTTCATCATTGATCCTTATCAGGTATTTGAAGCCAGAGCGATCAGTGCTGACTGTATTTTATTAATTGTCGCCGCACTGAATGACAATCAATTAGAAACACTCAGCCAGTTGGCCATTCAGTTAGGTATGGATGTACTGGTAGAAGTGCATGATCTTGAAGAACTGGAACGTGCTTTAGTATTAAATCTACCTTTGATTGGTATCAACAACCGCGATCTGCGAACATTTGATACATCGCTGGATACGACCCTGTCTCTACTGCAACGTATTCCACAAGGCCATATCGTCATTACCGAAAGTGGCATTCATACCCGTGATGACGTTAAATTAATGCGTGACAATAACGTAAATGGTTTCCTGGTGGGTGAAGCCTTTATGCGTGCTGATGATCCAGGTGTTGAATTAGCCAAGCTTTTTTACTAAAGGTTTTTTATGACGATGTTCTTCATCATAGACGATCATCGTCTTACCTTTGGCCCATAACAAGCCATTGTCTTGTAACTCTTTGAGGACACGGCCAACCATTTCACGTGAACACCCCACCATGCGGCTGATTTCCTGACGTGTGACTTTAATCTGCATACCATCAGGATGACGCATAGCATCTGGCTGAGCGGCTAACTCGTGTAAAGCAGCCTCAACCCTTCCAGCTACATCAAGAAATGCCATATCAGTGGCTTTACGAGTTGTCGATAACAGACGTTTTGCCAATTGTTCTGCAATGGTAAACAAGAGTGTTGGATAGCATTCTTTCAACTGTGTTTTTGAAAGATTCATAATCTGCTGGTAGGAAATCTCTTCAGTGCGCACATCGGTTCTGGCGCGCACCGTCACCATACGTTCACCGACATCTGAGAACATGCCTATCTCACCAATAAAGTCGCCCTGGTTCAGGTAAGCAACGATAAGCTCCTCGCCTTCCTCATTTTCCATGCATACACTCACCGAACCTTCGCGAATATAATAGAGCGTATGTGCCGGATCACCTGGACGAACAATGATATTCTTCGCCGGATAAGTTTTTGTGTGACAGCAGCGGAAAAACTCTGCTAATCCCTGTTCAATGGCCTTGTGTCTGTGATAGTCCATTTATTCATCCAAAAATGAGTCTGCGGGCAATAATACAGCATAAACGGGTATAATCCCTCAGCGATTTGATAAATATGTCAAATTTAAAGTGACTTATCAACTTTAGGAAACATTTTAATGAAAGCACGAGTGAAATGGGTCGAAGATGTTTTGTTTCTCGGCGAATCTGGAACAGGTCATACGGTAGTAATGGATGGACCTGAAGAAGCAGGCGGACATGGTACCGGCATGCGTCCGATGGAATTATTACTGATGGGTATGGCAGGATGTACAGCCTTTGATGTCATCGAAATCTTGAAAAAGTCTCAACAAGATATTCGTGACTGTGTGATTGAGGCGAATGGCGAAAGAAGCGAAGAAGCGCCTAAGGTTTACACCCATATCCATATTCACTACAAAATCACTGGTAAAAACGTAAAAGCCAACTTTGTTGAGCGTGCTATCAAAATGTCGACTGAGAAATATTGCTCAGCCACCATTATGTTGGCAAAAACAGCTACGGTGACACATGATTACGAAATCATTGAAGTTGAATAATCAAAACTTAAGAGTCACTCATGTCTGAAAACAAACTTGTACGACCAGGTAAAACCGGTGGCATGCGTCATGTTGCTCTGTTTGTCGATGACCTTGCCGCTTGTGAATTTTTTTATACCGAATTACTTGGCATGCATGTCGAATGGCGACCAGATCAGCAAAATGTGTATCTGAGTTCAGGTAATGACAATCTCGCATTACATCAGGCAGCAGAGACACCCGCACCATCACACCAACAAAAGCTGGATCATATCGGCTTTATTATTCCTAGCATGGACGAAGTTGATGCCTGGTTTGATTTTCTCAGTGCAAATAATGTCGAAATTCGTAACCCGCCACGTACGCATAGAGACGGTGCCAGAAGCTTTTATTGTTATGATCCGAGCGGCACCGTCGTGCAAATTATTTACCACCCACCCATCTCATAAAAATGAAAACATTTATATACAAAAGTCTTAAAAAAGAAGAGTTATATCTGTATATCACCAAAAAAGATGATTTTTCAGAGGTACCTCAAGAACTCTATAACTCAATGGGCAGAGAGCCTCAGTTTGTCATGGAGCTCGAATTATCTCCGGAAAAACCGCTTGCTCGTGAAAATGTCGTTACCGTTATCAAAAATCTGGAAACACAGGGGTTTCATGTGCAAATGCCACCACGTCCAGAAAAACTGGGGGACTTTGTTAACCAGAAAAAGCAGCACCTTCACTAATTTCTGACTAATTGGCTAAGCTCATACAATATATCCAGAGCTTGTTTCGGGCTTAGTTCATCCGGGCTTATTTGCTGTAGTCGTTTTTCCAGGGCTGATGGTTCAGGTTGAGCAGTAAATAAATCCTGTTGTGGCTGTTCTGCACTAGTTTCAAGCGAGTAATGTGTCTGCTCCAGCTGCTTTAATTTTGCTTTAGCGGCATCAATCACATCGGCTGGCACTCCAGCAAGCTGAGCAACTTGCAATCCATAACTCTGACTGGCAGCGCCCTCCTTCAGTTGATGAAGAAAAACAATTTTATCGCCATGTTCAATCGCATCAAGATGCACATTTCTGGCACGCTCAAATAACTCTGGTAGCTGTGTCATTTCAAAATAATGGGTTGCAAATAAGGTATAGGCACCAATATCACGAATCAGTTTTTCTGCACATGACCAGGCGAGCGCCAATCCATCAAAAGTACTTGTCCCGCGCCCGATTTCATCCATCAATACCAAACTATGCTGTGTGGCATTGTTCAGGATATTCGCCGCTTCATTCATCTCAACCATAAATGTTGAACGCCCCGAAGCCAGATCATCTGATGCACCAATACGGGTAAAGACTTGATCCACTGGTCCGATAATCGTCTTGGTGGCAGGAACATAACTGCCCATATGCGCCATTAAGACAATCAACGCTGTCTGTCGCATATAGGTCGACTTGCCGCCCATATTTGGCCCGGTAATAATTAATGTCGACTGCTCAGCCGTTAATTTCAGATCATTGGCGCAAAAAGGATGATCGTGACAGACTTCAACCACCGGATGTCGGCCTGCCTCAATATAAAGACCGCTCTCATTCACAAACTGTGGCGCAACATAATCCAGCGTTTCAGCCCGCTCAGCCAAATTAGCTAACACATCCAGCTCTGCCAAAGACATGGAACATTGTGATAAAGCGGATAACTCAGGCTCAACTTTATCGAATAATTCCTCATACAGTGCTTTTTCTAATGCTAATGCTTTTTCGTTAGCACTCAACACTTGCTCTTCAAATTGCTTTAATTCAGGCGTGATATAACGCTCAGCATTTTTTAATGTCTGACGACGTACATACTCATTGGGTAATTCAATATCATGAGCTCTACTCAACTCAATAAAATAACCATGCACTTTGTTATAACCGACTTTAAGCGTATTCACACCCGTTCGCAGACGTTCTTGTCGCTCAAGCTCATCTAAAAAGCCACTGGCGTTTTTATGTAAATCACGCAGGCGATCCAATTCAGCGTGGTACCCCGCTTTTATAACGCCACCATCACGAATTAAAACGGGTGGTTCATCAATCATTGCCTGCTGCAATAATGCAAGTAATTCACTAAAAGTGCCGAGTTGACGATCCAATTGTCTGAGATGGGTACTTTGTTTTGATTTTAATAAGCGATGTAAATCAGGCAAGGTTTCTAAAAGACGCCTGATATGCATAAAGTCTCTTGGTCTGGCCGTACGTAAAGCCATACGTGACAAAATACGCTCAATATCCCCCAATGACTTCATTAGAGCGTGACAGTCACCGAAACTATGATGATCCAAAAATTCCTGAATCACTTGCTGTCTATCAACTAATACCTTCTGATCACGAATGGGGCGCATCAACCAGCGTCTCAATAAACGTGCCCCCATTGGCGTCGCTGTTTTATCCAGTACCGAGATAAGACTATTCTCAAGTCCACCCGACAGATTACGCTCAAGCTCAAGGTTTTTACGTGATTGAGGATCGAGCCGAATGCTGTCTTTTGAATACTCTACCGTTAACTGACGCAAATGAGGCAATGCTGTTCGATGTGTTTCCTGAGCATAGTTCACCAGACAACCAGCAGCGCGAAGCGCAATATCCAGTCCATCACAACCAAACCCTTTTAGATCGGTTGTATTGAACTGTTCACATAGCCGTGTTTTGGCTGCTTTTAATTCAAAATGCCATTCCGGTAGCTTACGAAGTTGTTTTTCAAACGCCTCAAAACCTGCGATTGAAGTCTCGCTCAATAAAATTTCTGCTGGTTGTAATCTGGCGAGTTCGGCTTTTAGTAAATCAGCATTATCCAACTCACTGATAATGAACCGGCCACTACTGATTTCTGCATAAGCCAGACCGTAACGGCCTTTTTCTTCACAGACAGCTAACAGTAAATTCTCATTACGACTATCTAACAGTGCTTCTTCTGTCAGTGTTCCTGGGGTGAGAACCCGAACCACCTGTCGTTCAACCGGCCCCTTACTTGTCGCCGGGTCGCCTATTTGTTCACAAATAGCAACCGATTCACCCAACTTGATAAGCCGTGATAAATAGTTATCCGCTGCATGATATGGCACCCCAGCCATCGGAATCGGGGCGCCATTACTACTGCCTCGGGCAGTTAAGGTGATATCGAGCAATTCAGCCGCTTTGTGAGCATCGTCAAAAAACAACTCATAAAAGTCGCCCATGCGATAGAACAGCAAAAAGTCCGGATGTTCAGCTTTGATGCGCAGATACTGCTGCATCATTGGAGTATGATTTTGTCTTTGAGTCATTTTAATAGTTTATATCATGCAAAATATTTCTGACGCATCACTGCATGCAAAAATCATTCAAGTCGCTGAAACCTTGAACAAAAACCATTTCATGCTAGCAACAGCGGAATCCTGCACCGGTGGCTGGGTAGCGAAATGCTGTACGGATCTCGCTGGTAGTTCAAGCTGGTTTGAGCGTGGGTTTGTTACCTACAGCAATCAGGCAAAACAAGATCAACTAGGCGTTCAATTAGCCTCATTGCAGCAAGATGGCGCTGTGAGTCAAACTGTCGCAGAAGAAATGGCTCTGGGTGCACTTAACAATTCATGTGCTGATATCAGTGTGGCATTAACAGGTATCGCCGGCCCCGATGGCGGTACAGAAACCAAACCTGTTGGTACTGTCTGGATAGGCTGGGCCCGAAAGTCTGACAAGGTTGTTAGCCAGCTTTTTCAGTTTGAAGGTGATAGAGAAAGCATCAGACGACAAGCTGTACTGAACGCCTTATCCGGAATCATTAAAAACGCTAGAGACTGACTGCTTTCTATGGGATAATCGAAGGATTTATTAAAAACAGCTTCAGAGGTATTGCAATGGATGACGATAAGAAAAAAGCGCTAGGCGCCGCGCTTGGTCAAATTGAGAAGCAATTTGGTAAAGGCTCTGTAATGCGCCTTGGTGATAATGCGGCAGCTCGTGATGTGTCGGCCGTATCTTCTGGTTCTATCGGATTAGACATTGCATTAGGTATTGGCGGCCTTCCTAGAGGCCGGGTTATTGAAATTTACGGTCCTGAATCTTCAGGTAAAACCACCTTAACGCTGCATGCTATCGCTGAAATGCAAAAAATGGGTGGTACAGCAGCTTTTGTGGATGCTGAACATGCTCTGGATCCTGTTTATGCTGAAAAGCTAGGCGTCAATATTGATGATTTACTGGTGTCTCAACCTGACACTGGCGAACAAGCATTAGAAATCACCGATATGCTGGTTCGTTCAGGTGCTGTGGATATCGTTGTTGTTGACTCAGTTGCCGCATTAACACCAAAAGCAGAAATCGAAGGTGATATGGGTGATAGTCATATGGGTCTGCAGGCTCGTTTGATGTCACAAGCTTTACGTAAGCTCACCGCTAATATCAAACGCTCAAATACCCTGGTTATTTTCATCAACCAAATTCGTATGAAAATTGGTGTGATGTTTGGCAACCCAGAAACTACAACCGGTGGTAACGCACTTAAATTCTATGCTTCCGTGCGTTTGGATATCAGACGTATTGGTGCTATCAAGAAAGGTGATGAAATTCTGGGTAACGAAACTCGTGTCAAAGTCGTCAAAAATAAAGTGGCTCCACCATTTAAACAAGTTGAATTCGACATCATGTACGGTGAAGGCATCTCACGTGAAGGTGAACTGATTGATCTGGGTGTTCAACAGAATATTGTAGAGAAATCAGGTGCCTGGTATAGCTACAATGGAACACGTATCGGTCAGGGTAAAGACAATGTTCGTGGTTATCTGAAAGAAAACCCTGAAATGTCTGCTGAAATTGAAAGTAAAATACGCGAAGCCATGTTGCCTAAAAAAACAGCAAAAAAAGATGACAGTGCTGTTGAGGATGATGTCGAGGCGTGAAGCAGTCAGCCAGTGCACGAGCCGTAAACTATTTAGCCAACCGCGAACATAGTGCTCATGAATTGGCGCAAAAGCTCAGCAAAGCAGGTTTTGACGTAGAAGAAGTTGAAAACGTTATTCAGCAATTAAAAGAGGCTGGCCTGCAAAGTGATTTTCGGTATGCAGAGAGTTTTATCCAATCCCGAGCCAATCGGGGTTATGGTGCAGTCCGAATCAGTATGGAATTAAAAGAACGTGGTGTTGCTGCCGACATCATCAGCGAATGTATGAACCAGGCAGAAATAGATTGGTTTACGCTTGCTGCAGACGTTCGCAGTAAGCGTTTTGGCGAGGAAATGCCCGATGATTATAAAAGCAAAGCAAAACAACAACGCTTTTTACAATATCGCGGTTTTACTCATGAACAAATAACGGAAAGTTTTAATTTAACCGACGATGAAAAGTAGCGCAGATATCCGCAAGTTGTTTCTCGACTTTTTCGCAAGTAAAGGTCATGAAGTCGTAGCAAGCAGTCCCCTTGTTCCTGCTAATGACCCCACCCTTCTCTTCACCAATGCAGGTATGGTGCAATTTAAGGAGACATTCTTAGGTCAAGAAACCCGCAAGTACACTCGGGCAGTGACGACACAACGTTGCGTCCGTGCCGGCGGTAAACACAATGACTTAGAAAATGTCGGTTATACCGCTCGTCACCACACGTTCTTTGAAATGCTGGGTAACTTTAGTTTTGGTGATTACTTTAAACGTGAAGCTATTCAGTATGCCTGGGAATTCCTGACAGAAACACTTGGCCTACCTGCTGAAAAATTATGGATCACTGTTTTTGAAGAAGATGATGAAGCGGCTGACATTTGGTTAAAAGAAATTGGCGTATCAGCAGAACGCTTCTCTCGCATCGGTGCGAAAGATAACTTCTGGTCAATGGGTGATACCGGTCCTTGTGGTCCCTGCTCCGAAATTTTCTATGATCATGGTGAAGATGTCGCCGGTGGACCACCAGGTACACCAGAAGAAGATGGCGATCGTTATATCGAAATCTGGAATCTGGTCTTCATGCAATTCAACCGCTCAGCTGATGGTACCTTAACACCGTTGCCTAAACCTTCTGTTGATACAGGCATGGGTCTTGAGCGCCTGGCAGCTGTATTACAACATGTTCATAACAACTACGAAATTGATCTGTTCCAGCATCTGATCCAAGCGATTGAGAAACTCTCTGGTACCGAAGATCATACTAACTTCTCACTACGCGTTATCGCCGATCATATTCGCTCATGTTCATTCATGATTACTGATGGCGTGTACCCTTCTAATGAAGGTCGTGGTTATGTCTTACGTCGTATCATCCGCCGGGCAATTCGTCATGGCCATAAACTCGGACTGAAAGACAATTTCTTCTACAAACTGGTTCAACCTCTCGTTGATGAAATGGGTGAAGCTTTCCCTGAACTTGCTCAATCTCAGGAGCTTGTTGAAAAAGCACTGCAACAAGAAGAAACACGGTTTGCCGATACGCTGGATAACGGCTTAAAAATTCTGGATCAAGCGATTGAAGATATGGGGGATAAAGAAATCCCAGGTGAAACCGTTTTCTTACTCTATGATACTTATGGTTTCCCTATTGATTTGACTGCGGATATAGCCCGTGAACGTGGTCTGACTATTGATATCGCCGGATTTGAACGCGCGATGGAAGCACAACGTAATCGTGCTCGTAGTGCCAGCCAATTCTCCGGTGGTTTATCCGACCAGATTACTATCGATAGCAGTACTGAATTTTGTGGTTATGACTTAACGCAACACGACAGCACTATTCTGGCAATTATCGTCAATGGTGAACACGTCGATAGTATTTCTGAAGGTCAGGAAGGATTGATTGTTTTAGACAAAACGCCTTTCTATGCCGAATCTGGTGGACAGGTGGGTGATCATGGCGACATCAACGCTGACAATGCCAGCTTTACCGTCACTGATACACGCAAACAGTCACAGGCATTTACACATATTGGTCGTTGCGAACATGGCCGCTTCCAAGTAGGACAACGTGTAACAGCACAGATCGATGAAAATAATCGTCTGGCAACTGCATTAAACCATTCTGCTACTCATTTATTACATGCCGCACTGCGTAAAGTGCTCGGTGAACACGTCATGCAGAAAGGTTCATTGGTCAACCCCCAACGTTTACGCTTTGACTTTTCACATTTTGAACCTGTTACACCAGCTCAACTACGTGAAATCGAACGTTTAGTTAACCAGCAGATTCGTCTTAACCACCCTGTCGAAACCCGTTTAATGGCGATTGAAGAAGCGAAGAAAAGCGGCGCAATGGCATTGTTCGGTGAGAAATATGATGACGAAGTTCGTGTATTAAGCATGAGCGACTTCTCTATCGAGTTATGCGGTGGCACGCATGTTAAACAAACCGGCGATATCGGTATGTTAAAAATCACCTCGGAAGCTGGTATTGCATCAGGTGTCCGTCGTATTGAAGCCGTCACTGGTGAAAAAGCGATTGACTATATCGAACAGATGGAAACTACGCTGGCTGACGTATCAGACTTACTAAAAGCCAAACCCGCCAATGTGCAGGATAAAGCATCTCAGCTGGTTCAGCGTCAACGTGAGTTAGAAAAAGAACTGGAAGCATTAAAAGCGAAATTAGCCAGCAGTGCAGGTAATGATCTGGCTGACTCTGCAACAGAAATCAATGGCATTAAAGTACTCGCTTCTACCCTTGAGGGAGCGGATGGAAAATCGCTTAGAGATGCTGTTGATCAGTTAAAAAATAAGCTGGGCACAGCGGTAATTGCTCTAACAGCTGTCAATGATGAAAAAATTACAATTATTGCTGGCGTTACCAAGGATATTACCGATAAAATCCGCGCCGGAGATCTGGTTGGCCATATAGCTAGTCAGGTTGGAGGTAAAGGTGGCGGCCGTCCTGATATGGCTCAAGGCGGCGGTAATGAACCCCAGAATTTGGCAGCAGCGTTAGCATCTGTTCCAGACTGGGTCACTTCGAAGCTGGAAAACTAAGCATGTCTTTAATCGTTCAAAAATATGGTGGAACATCCGTCGGCTCTGCTGATCGTATTCGCGAAGTAGCGAAAAAGATCATTGATTATCGTAATCAAGGCCATGATCTAGTGGTAGTTGTCTCAGCAATGAGTGGCGAGACTAATCGCTTAATCGATTTGGCTAAACAATTAACCGACAACCCGCGTGGTCGTGAGTTAGACGTTTTACTGTCAACGGGTGAACAAGTCACGATTGCCCTGCTCAGTATGACGCTTGCTCAAATGGGTATGTCTGCCGTTTCCTATACTGGAAGTCAGGTCCGTATATTGACGGACAATGCACATAACAAAGCCCGTATTATGGAGATTGATGACAACAAAATTCGTCATGATCTTAGCCAAGGCAAAGTTGTAGTCGTAGCAGGTTTTCAGGGCTGTGATGAGAATGGCAACATTACCACACTTGGCCGTGGTGGCAGTGATACAACGGCAGTAGCTCTGGCTGCGGCGCTAAAAGCCGATGAATGCCAAATCTATACCGATGTCGACGGCGTTTATACAACCGACCCCCGTGTTGTACCTGAAGCACGTCGCTTAGACTCTATTACCTTCGAAGAAATGCTGGAAATGGCCAGCTTAGGTGCAAAAGTATTGCAAATTCGCTCTGTTGAGTTTGCGAGTAAATATAACGTCCCATTACGTGTCCTCTCCTCGTTTACAGAAGGTGGTGGCACATTAATAGCGGCTGAGGACCCATCAATGGAACAAGCTTTAATTTCAGGTATTGCGTTTAATCGTGATGAAGCCAAACTGACTATTCTCGGTGTACCTGATCACCCAGGCATTGCTTCACAAATTCTCGGACCAATCGCGGCAGAGAATATCGAAGTTGACATGATCATCCAAAACACCGGTCATGACTCAACGACAGACTTTACATTTACCGTTCATCGCAATGACTATCAAGCAGCCTTGGCGATTCTCAAGAAAACAGCAGGAGAGCTCGGTGCAAGAGAAGTTAACGGCGATGAAAAAATTGCAAAAATCTCGGTCGTCGGTGTCGGTATGCGTTCTCACGCAGGAATTGCAAGCACGATGTTTGGCTCTCTGGCAAAAGAGAACATCAACATCAGTATGATTTCTACTTCTGAAATTAAAATTTCAGTGGTTATTGATGAAAAATACCTGGAGCTTGGTGTCAGAACCCTGCACAAAGCATTTAATCTGGAGCAATCCACCTCTTAAAATCTAAATGCTTGAGCCATTTCATTTTTTTGTCATCATTTTATCGCGATCAACTTATGTTCCTGATAAAATATTCGTTGGACGAGGGATAAATATCGTTTTTTTATAGTCCATGAATAAAGGGGCAAAAAGACCCCCAAGCTGAATAGGACAAAAGGCACGAGGCCTACTCAATTGAAAGGAGTCATGATAATTCTCCTAGTAACCTCGGCCCATTTTTGAGAGTAAAGGGGAAAAAAATGTTAATACTCACACGTCGTGTAGGCGAATCACTAATCATCGGTGACGATGTTGTTGTAAACGTACTTGGTGTTAAAGGTAATCAGGTAAGAATTGGTGTCGACGCTCCCAAAGACGTCACAGTACACCGTGAAGAAATTTATGATCGCATTCAGGCTGAAAAAGATCAGCCAAATGTGGGTTAAATTTACAATTATCACTAGCCAAATCGTTATCTTCTGATATACTAGGCGGCTTTGATGGAGAGCTGGCCGAGAGGCTGAAGGCGCGCCCCTGCTAAGGGCGTATAGGTTTACCCCTATCGAGGGTTCGAATCCCTCGCTCTCCGCCATAAATTTTATTGATGGCATCCCTGGATGCTTGTATAATAAACGGCTTTAGCGCCCGTAGCTCAGCTGGATAGAGTACCTGGCTACGAACCAGGCGGTCGCACGTTCGAATCGTGCCGGGCGCGCCATCTGTCTGATTGATTATGTTTCTTCTATGAGTTACTAGAATAGTATCCATACTTTCTTCCTATACGTGCTCAGTAATAAATGCTGAACGACGCCCTGAATAATCGTTACTCCCTTTCGAAATCATTAACAGATACACCTTTACTAACAAAGTATAATCGTCACAACAGCTATGCAAAGAGCGTGAATCCATCTCCCTATATAACTCTCGTATCTCTTCTGTTTAAGATCAATTAGTAGACCTTTGCAATCAAAAATTTTCTCCATCTCAAATTTTAAACTCATGTAAGTTATTAAAGAAGCCCGTATGAGAGTTTTACTTAGATTGTCCTCAAACTTAGAGCTTCTCATTGAGTTGAGGATAAATAAACAGAAGATGAGTCTAACAATGAAATCAAGGCAAAATAAATCTCTCAGCCAACTCGTCTACACAATCGTGCTACTGCTGGGCATTTAAATAAAAATGGTTCGATTTTAGGTTTGTTTGCTCTCCAAACAAAACGAAATTCTTTTTGATAGTCATATCTTGGAGCTTTTATTAAAAATATCTCTGTTTGAGGTATGGGCTCAAGATCCATGTATGACTGGTGTGCATACAAAACAGATGCTGCAATTCCTTGGTATATACCTAATGCATCGAAAAGAGCAAAGCTCAATATTGAATTAAATAAATGCGTATCGATAATTTGCACACCAAAATTGCCAAAAACATTTCTTACTTCAGGTGTATCGACAGTGCTAGTGCATAAAACAAAGGAGTTCTCGAATCTTTGTGTGTGCTGATTTCCAGAGAGAAAGATTGTACTTTCAGGATCATCAACAATAATACCTTGTCTTCTAATTAATTCTTGAATTTTAAACTCTCCAGCTTGTCCTCCCCCACCCGTTAATGAGGTTAGATGTGTCTGTATACCCTCATTAGGATCCCCCTGTTCCGAATCTTCATATTCACGACACTTATCAAGAGTTGATATCCATATCTCACCTCTTAGCAGACTATCAGCTTGCCACTCCTCTTTGAAAAACCTAAATACTTTTTGAGGTGAACCATATCTAGTACCGAACTTCGTATCTGCATCTTCCATTTTTTTCATCCAGTTATATTGATCACCGCGTGAAGACAATACTTTATCGAAGAAGTCATATCTATTGTGTTAATACTATCTATCATGAATATTGTTTTACGCTAAAGGTGGGGAAAATAATATGGTGACGGACTGTATTACATATAAAAACAACAATAAAACAACTGACTACGAACCAAGAAGTCGCACGTTCGAATCGTGCCGGGCGCGCCATCTGTCTCTCCACTACCCCTTCCCCACAATCATCAACCATAATCATTCATGATGGCTTGTTTCAGTCATTTGTTCTGAAAAACTATCTTCTGATGAGATTCACTCTATTAATAAGCGTGAGTTGGAAATATCGCTTTTTAACTCACAGAAATAATCAACCGATAAAAATAGAGGTACTTCTGCTAACTATAGTTTAGTCACCTCTATTATTAGACTATCGTATGGTGAGCAGAACAGATGAAGCTTTGGAGCAATCTTGACGCAACTTCCACAACAAGAATTATCTATCCGGATTGATCAGGATTTTTATATCATCCATCACGACATCAGATGAAAATTGAATAGCAAATTCAGGATGAATCGAATTCTTTATTTTGTCAGCTATCAATTGCGACTGATAACTTTGCTCTACTGTGAAACGTATTAAAGGCACTCTGGCAACTCGCAAGACATTATCGAGAAAGTCATCACGCAGTTGTCTCGCAGGCTTGCTATGTGAAGCATCATCGAGTTCTATCGCACATAAAATATCGGCTGTTTTCGTGTCAGTCAGAACAAAGTCAACGTGCTTGGACTGAATTTTGTTAAAGGCTTTTTGCCACTCAGATTTAGACTTCGTTTGCTTTACGGTCACGATATCAGCCAGTCGCACTTTAGAAGAAATATCATACTGTCCATCGACGGCAAGTTTCAGGCTATGTTGGAATGACAGCTCTGCCGGAGTGAGTAATGATGGTTGTTTACTGTAGGGATAATCTGTTGTCTTTTCTGTTTTATCCTTGTCATCCTTCATCAAGGCGAGAAGCAGAACAGCCACTAATATGACAATAAACAATCCAATAAAAACAAATGACATTTTAATATTCCAGCTGAAAAGCTGATCTTAGAATAGATGCTCATCGCTCAGCAATGAATAACGACATTATTCTATGATTATTTAATAACCATTTGTTTTAAATAAAAATAATTAACTGATGACGTTAATATCCATCCCCGGATATTAACGTCTTATTCCAAGCCGCGACAGTAATTAAATGCATGTGCATACAAAGCCGCTATCAAAAATACTCTTTTACGATACTTTAAACTGCCTGACCATACTGGTGAGCTTTTCACTCAATTGTGCAATTTCCTGGCTCGCCTGTGATACCTGTTCAGATCCTTCGGCTGTGTTTTCTGACACCTGTTGAATATTATGCACATTGCTATTAATTTCGTTGACCACATGACTTTGCTGCTCGGCTGCGGTCGCAATCAAGGTATTCATCTCAGTGATTGAGCTAACCGAATTGGTAATTTCTTTTAATGAATTGGTGGCATCTACCGCTTTTGACACAAGCCCTTCAATACTCTTCTGATTCAGTGCCATCGAGTTAACAGCATTATCTGATCCTTGCTGCAAAGTAAGGATCAGGTCTTCAATCTCTTTGGTTGAGTCTTGTGTTTTTTGTGCTAAAGAACGCACTTCATCAGCCACAACAGCAAAACCTCGTCCCTGATCGCCTGCACGAGCGGCCTCAATAGCTGCATTTAAAGCAAGTAAGTTTGTTTGTTCAGCAATGCTTTTAATTACATCAAGTACGGTACCGATGTTTTCACTATCTGATTTCAGAGTTTTAATGACAGAGGTTGAAGTATTAATTTCTGCTGCAAGGTTATTAATTGAGGCAACAATTTCCTCAACAACTTTACGACCAGACTCCGAGTCTTTATCGCCTTTAATAGCCGCTTCAGAGGCCTTTTCAGCACTAATGGCAACTTCTTGTACGGTTGCTGTCATCTCGGTGATAGCCGATGCGACGTGCACTGTTTCATTTTTTTGTTTAGCAATATTCTTATTGGTTGAAATACTCACCACTGAGGTTTCTTCCGCTGCAGTCGACAATTGCTCTGATGCTTGAGTAATACTGATGACCAAACTCTGAAGTTTTTCGACAAAACGATTAAATGTTTTCCCCATTGCACCCACTTCATCTGCGCTGTCAAAATTCATCCGTTTTGTTAAATCATTATCCTGAGCCATTGAGGTAAGAACAGCCATCACACCTTTGATGGGTGTAACGATATTACTAATAATAATTTTTGAGATGAAAATACCGATTATTAGTGAAGCCACTGCCATTGCAATCAGGCTAAATAAACTGGAGCGCTGTACATTCTGAACATTTTTTACTGACCGGTTTGTAATATTATCAATGCTCGCTTGCATGGCTTGTAAGCTTTCAAATAATTTTGCTTCAATATCCTGTAGCTGTAACTGCTCATCCTTTGATAGATAACCACCGCCCGACATGCTTCCACCGCGTTTAATAACCTGAATCGCACTATCAACATATTTCTGATAATTAGCCTGCTGCTCAACTACTTTAGCTGTATTTTCGTCCAGACTAAGTACATCTGCGTGTAAATCAGCATCAAGTACCTCGCCTTTCGATTTATCCAGGATAGTGACGATGTTTTGCATCGCTTGATTGGTTTGTGCAGTGATATTTTCTATGCTGGTGAAATGCTCTTTGATGATGTTTCTTCTGGCCCCTGATTTGGCATCAATCATCAATTGTTGTAATTCAGCCGCTTTTTTTAATTGAAGCTGACTCGCTTCCGACACATTTTTTTCCAGTGGCAATGACATCTCATGAATAACAGAAAATTCCTCTGAAATATTATTCATTTTGAAGATAGCAAAAGCAGAGATGATCACCTGGGTTATGCCAAGAATAATAACCACACTGAAAATCTTTTTCCCTATAGGAAGGTTCTTAATAAACTGCATTCCAGCTCCAGCCTCAGTCAAATTTAATCGTTAATTATGCCAACCATGAATAATTCATAGTCTATGCAGAGAGTATATCGGCTGATTTTTTTGATAATTAAAATTTTTAATTGCAAACCGCTGATAAACAGGAACATAGCAGTCAATATACTGAAGGATTCACCTTAAGTTTTTCTTAACGAAATCGATGCAAACTGGCGTTCACCAATCATTTCACTGCATCCACCTGCGATGAGTGATTCTGCTGATAACTGATGGACGCTCCATGCAAAAAAACGATAACAACAGCCTTTTTTCTGATCTTTATTTTATTTTTAGTTCAGCATTTATTTTGATGCTATTACAGACGCTATTGAGAGCAATTCTGTTGTGGCGAAACGATGATCTCAGCGCCGCCATTCCTAATCATGATCTCATTCACGCCTTTATCACCGGGCTCCGTTTTGACTTAATCGTCACTGTTTATGTACTGCTGCCCTTAATCATTGGTTTGCTATTTAAAAAAGGGTTAAACAACCGCAAAGCCTACACGCTCTGGCTTACCTTTGTGTCCAGTGTGATGATCTTTCTCGCCATTGTTGAGCTCGACTTCTATCATGAGTTTCATACACGACTAAACAGCCTGGTGTTTGAATATATGAAGGAAGATCCGGCAACGGTGTTAAGCATGATTTGGTATGGCTTTCCTGTTGTCACTTATCTGATCATCATTGGTTTACTTATCGCAGCATTGTTTTTTATCTTTACGCTAAACAGCCGAATTAACCAAACTAAACCCACAGATAAAACTCGATACAGCCTAAGAATGACAGCATTCTTTGTGGTCTTGCTAATATCTGTTGTTGCTGCACGTGGCACATTACGTCAGGGGCCACCACTTCGTTGGGGTGATGCCTTCCAGAGTCATTATCTTTTTGCCAATCATTTAGGTTTAAACGGCGTTTATACACTAGCTAAAGCGGTCATTGGTACTAAAAAAGGTGACAACAAATGGCTCAAGAAAATGCCAATAGCTGAAGCCGACAATACTGTGGAACAGATGGTTTTGACACCATCAGATACACTACTAGACCCAGACTACTCGCCCGTCTTACGTACTTACCATGCCCGTACAGGAGAAAGCAAAAAGCCATTAAATGTTGTATTCATTCTGATGGAAAGTTTTAGTGGTGAATATGTCGGTGCCTTGGGCCATGACGAAGGTATTACTCCAGAATTCGACAAACTCGTCAAACAAGGCCTGTTATTTAATCGCTTTTTTTCTAATGGCACACATACTCACCAGGGCATGTTTGCTTCATTAGCCTGTTTTCCTAACCTGCCGCACTATGAGTATTTGATGCAACAACCTGAAGGCAGTAACCATTTTTCAGGTTTGATACAAATGACCGCCGACAGAGGTTATAAGAGCATGTATGTTTATAACGGTGATTTTGCCTGGGATAACCAAAAAGGCTTTTTTGGTGCCCAGGGTATGCAGCGTTTTATTGGCAGACATGACTTTGTGAATCCTATTTTCTCCGATCCTACCTGGGGTGTATCGGATCAGGATATGTTCGATCGAGCTGCAGAAGAGTTACAAAAAATGCCTAAAGATAAGCCATTTTTTGCCTTTTTACAGACTTTATCCAATCATACGCCATATGCCTTACCTACCCCGCTGCCTGTTGCAAAAGTCACTGGTCATGGTGAATTGAATGAACACCTAACAGCGATGCGTTATGCCGACTGGGCATTAGGTCAATTTTTTAAAAAAGTGGCAAAGTCAGATTATTTTGACAACACATTATTTGTTTTAGTGGGTGATCATGGTTTTAGCACCCCCAATCAAGTCACCGATATTGATATGCTTAAATTCCATGTGCCGCTATTAGTGATTGGCCCGGATGTTGTCAAAAAATATGGTCACAGTAATTCAACTGTTGGCGCTCAAGTCGATATTGCACCAACTATCGCGGGTTTACTGGGTGGAGATACCACTTATAGCTGTTGGGGGCGTGATTTACTGAATATTCATGACGGCGGATTTGCCGTGATCAAACCATCTGGTTCAGATCCGACTACAGCCATCATTGATGATAATAAAGTACTGGTTAAATCAACCGACAATTCCGCCTCGTTGTATCAATATCAGTTATTACCTATAGCATCAGCCAGTGAAATACATGACACGGCAGATACGGAAAAACTGGATCACCGTTTAGACGCCTATATTGAATCGGCCACATCAACTTTATTACAGGGTAAAGCTGGTGTAAAAACGCCAAATACCGCCATTTCTCTCAATCACTAACCCCTGAATAATTGCCAACTTGCTTACATTCAGTTATGTTGTGCACTAGTTATTTGTAAAGAGGATGAATAACAATATGAAAATAAGATTCCTGATCATTCCATTATTCATGACAGCATTTGCTGCTCATGCTGATAGCTCCACTTTAGATGCAGCAGTAGGTGGCGGCATTGGTGGTGCTGTAGGCGCTGCCGTTGGCAACGAAGTAGGTGGCCGTGATGGTGCAATGATTGGTGGTGCCATTGGTGCAGCCACGGGTGTAGCCGTCAATACTGATGAATCAGAAGGTCACAGCGAATATCATGAAAAACGACATCATGATGATCATAAAGGCCATTTCTGTCCTCCTGGTCAGGCCAAAAAAGGTAACTGTTAGCTCCCTCAAAAAAGCCGTCATTTCTGACGGCTTTTTTATATACCTTATTTATTTAGCAAATACTCACGCCATGACCCGAAAGCGGTAATATCCGTCGCATCATCTAAACCGTATGATTCACAAATAAAGCCTGTTACCCAACGCCCATCTTTCACTTCCAACTTACCTAACCCCAAAGGCGCTGCGATACCTGCCAGAAATGAGCCTAGCGTTGCCGTTGGTATCGACCAGAGCTCAATCTCAATAGCTGTTCCCTGTTTATCTCTTACTAAGCCAGGTCGCATTGGCAGGCCGCCAGCTAAAGCATAAAACTTGTATGCATTTGCCGTCACCGTTTTCTCTAAAAAGACGCCGCCACGATCCGTTAATTGATAATTCAGCGGTTGGCCTTGTAAATGCGCGCCACACACCGCCAGCGTAATACGATCACCAGCGCCGGCCATTGGTGCAGAAGAATCCGGGCATTCAAGCTCTATTGCGCCCAGTGGTAATCGCAGTGATTGCTGCATCAAATTGGCAAAGGTTAATAATCTGGCATCACTGAACGCACGTGAAAACAAGGTCACACCAAAGGGTAAGCCCGAAGTAATGAACCCGATCGGAACCGCTATCGCACTGCAATCAAGCAAGTTCATAAAGTTGGTGTAATGTCCCAGATTACTATTGAGTTTTATGGGATCAGCCTGAACTTGTTCAATGGTATAGGTTGTTCCGGCAGTAGGCGTGAGAATAAAGTCGTAACACTCAAGCGCCTCCCTCACCTGCTGTCGGCAAGCTTGTAACTTATATTCTGCTTTAAACAGATCATCGGCGCGCGCCTCTTCCTGCGTCGCCAGGATATCCTGAATTACCTGCAACATAGCGCGTCTGTCGACACCTTCTGTTGCCACACGCCGTTCAGCTACCCAGGGGCCTTCATAAAGCAGTCTGGCTGCCGTGTAAAACGGTTCGAAATCGATAATATGCTTTTTACCGCCCAAGTTTTCCAGATGCTTCACCGCTTTCTCAAACTGCTCAGCGTATTCAGTATTACCAAAAAAGTTAAGTTGCTCTGCTTGTGGGACCGCAAAATTAAAGCTGATATCGCCTAATTTGCCGTAATTACCTTTATTGGTATCCACATTCGGTCTGGCAAAGGCATCATTGGCATCAAACTCAGCGGCGACATTAAATACGGTATTAGCATCATCTGTGGTCAAACTGAAAATAGACACACAATCCAGGCTACGACACGCTGGCACGACACCATCGGTGCTTAATAAGCCTCTGGTCGGTTTTAACCCGATCAAATTATTAAATGCGGCTGGTACCCGACCTGAACCAGCGGTATCGGTACCTAATGAGAAACTGACTAAGCCTAATGCCACTGCAACAGCGGAACCAGAGCTGGAGCCACCTGAAATATAGTCTTTATCAAAACTGTTATGGCAAGGCCCCCACTTTTCAGGTGAACGCACGCCGACTAAGCCAGTGGCAAATTGATCCAGATTGGTTTTACCCAATGGAATGGCACCGGCGTCAATTAATTGCTGAACAACAAAGGCTGATTTATCCGGTGTATAAGCATACGCCTCGCAACCCGCCGTCACAGGAAATCCCGCCAATTCGATATTATCTTTTATGGCAAAAGGAATCCCATATAACGGTTTATCTGCCATATTGCTGTTATCTAAGGCATCCAGATAAGGCTGAAGCTGTTCGAGACTGAATAATTCAATCCAGATATTGTGCTCAAGGTATTGCTCACAACGTTCTAGAGCATCTTTAATCACGTGTTTGGGTGTCAGCGTGCCTTCTTTATAGGCCTGTTGCAGAGCGGCAATCGTCATGTTTTGTTGTGACATTATTCAACCTCCAGCACTAATAAACGATCGCCCATTCCCACCTGTGAGCCCGGTTTTCTGGAGAGTGAGGCCACTTTACCGGCTTGTGGTGCGGTCACCAGAATTTCCATTTTCATCGCTTCTAAAATCATTAAGGTGTCGCCTTCTTTCACGTCTTGCCCCTCTTCCACTTCAATCTTCCAGATACTGCAATTCAATGGACTATCAACTGAGATGGCGTTGTCAGCCAGTGGCAATAAGGCTTCATCGACCTCCACTTGCTGATCACCGCTATCAAAATGTAATAAACCATCACGCTTCCAGCGTTCTAATTCTTCGTTGAACGCCTGCTGGCGTGTTGCGGTGAAGGCATCAATTTCAGCCTGATGTTTTTCGATAAACGCGTTGTAGTCTTTTAAATTGAAACGGGTTTCTTCAATCTTTAATTCATAGTTACCATGAATAAAATCACGACGAATCTGCATTAACTCATCATGGCTGACTTCATAAAACCGAATTTGATCAAAGAAGCGTAATAACCAGGGCTGCGTGAACTCTTTGGTTTTCTCGTAACGATTCCACATTTGCAGAGTCCGTCCGATAAACTGATAACCACCCGGCCCTTCCATGCCGTACACACAGAGATACGAGCCGCCAATACCAACAGAGTTTTCAGCTGTCCAGGTTCTGGCTGGATTATATTTTGTCGTCACCAGACGATGTCTCGGATCCATCGGTGTCGCTACAGGGGCACCCAGATACACATCGCCCAGTCCCATCACCAGATAACTGGCATCAAACACGATTTTTTTGACGTCATCCACTGAATCAAGCCCATTGATTCGACGGATAAACTCAATATTGTCAGGACACCAAGGCGCATTTTGTCTGACCGATTGCATATACTTTTCACTGGCCAAACGGCAGGCTTCGTCATCCCAAGAGATCGGAATATGCACAATCCTGGTGGGCAAATCTAAGTCATCCACATGCTGGATATCTTTTTCTGCTTGCTTTAACACGGCCATCAACTCATCGAGCGATATCACCATGCTGTCATAGTGAACCTGTAGCGAACGGATACCTGGAGTCAGTTCTAAAATACCCGTCACTGCTTGTTCCTGTAACCACAGCATTAAGGCATGCACTTTAAACCGAAGATTGATATCTAAAGTTTGCTCACCAAACTCCACCAATAGATAGTGATCCCCTGCCAGTCGATAGGTAATATCCATGCCAGTTGAAGTATCTTTGCTGATAGCATGTACAGGTGTATCGATAGCTGCAGTCTCTACTGACACAGCTTGTTGTCTGAGGCCATCAATCGCCTGGTTTTGTGCACGTTCTAAGGCGTTCGCTGTTTCAATCGATACCGGCACAAAGCGCACCGTATCACCGGCTTTTAACTGCCCTACCTTCCATAAATCTGCCGTGATAACAGTTGCCGGACAGACAAAACCACCCAGCGAGGGGCCATCTGGACCCAGAATAATCGGCATATCCCCAGTAAAATCAATAGACCCGACAGCGTAAGCGTTATCGTGAATATTAGAAGGATGTAAACCAGCTTCACCGCCATCGGTTCTCGCCCACTCTGGTCTAGGGCCAATCAGACGCACACCAGTACGACTGGAGTTGTAGTGTATTTTCCAGTCCGTATTAAAGAACATCTCAATATCACTATCAGTGAAAAAATCCGGTGCGCCATGCGGCCCATACACCACATGAATATCCCAGTGATGTTGAATTTCAGGCTGACAATCCTGGGCTAGTGTGGCTGTATCAGAAACCGGTTGTTCAGGCAGGATATGTAATACATCACCTGTTTTCAGCGTCCGCCCAACATGACCACCAAATTGGCCTAAAGTGAACGTAGAACGTGAACCTAAATATTCCGGACATTGAATACCACCAGCCACTAATAGATAGGCTCTGGCGCCAGCACCTTTGACCTGTCCTAATTTCAGCTTGTCACCGGTTTTTACTGAAATAACTTGCCATGCCGATTGTGGTTCGCCATTTAACTCAATGCTCAGTTCAGCACCCGTCACCACAATGCTGGTTGCTACATTAAAACTCAGCTCAGGACCAGACAAGGTGATCTCCAGCCCCGCGCAGGATTCATCATTACCTAATAAACGATTACCAAGACGGAAAGACAAACTGTCGAAAGGACCTGATGGTGGAACACCAATATCCCAGTAGCCGACACGTGCAGGGTAATCCTGAATGGTTGTCATCGTACCCGGAGACAAGATATTGATGGTCGAAGGCTGGTAAACAAAACTATCCAGATAACGTGTAGTAACCGCAGCGTTTAAAAACGCCTCATCTTGTAAAATCTGACCTACATAATCAGCATTGGTCTCAATGCCATAGACCTGCAATTCATCTAAAGCAGCCAATAATTTCTGATGGGCCAGTTCACGGCTATCAGCATGGCTGATAATTTTCGCCAGCATCGGATCATAAAATGGTGAAACTTCAATACCGGCTTTCACCCAGTAATCAACACGAATAGCGTCGCTTTGAGGCCAAATCACTTGTGTCAGTAAGCCCGAAGATGGTTGGAACTGTTTATGCGGATCTTCAGCATAGAGTCTGACCTGGATCGCATGGCCTTCGGGTTCAGGCGCAGTGGCAGGCAGGTGTGATTGTTTGGCACCGACTTCCACCATCCAGCGAACCAGATCCACGCCATAGACTTCTTCTGTAACCCCATGCTCAACCTGCAAACGGGTATTCACTTCCAGGAAGTAAAACTGTTGATTATCAGCGTCATAGACAAACTCCACCGTGCCGGCGCTGCGATAATGAATCGCTGACATCAGTCTGACCGCGACTTCCTGCATATCAGCACGAACATCATCAGGAATATTCGGTGCTGGTGCTTCTTCAATCACTTTCTGATTACGGCGCTGGCTGGAACAGTCCCGATCCCCCAGAGCCAATACATGGCCTTCACCATCACCAATCACCTGTACTTCGATATGACGAGCACGGGTGATAAATTTCTCCAGAAATACCCCATCATTGGAAAAGTTATTAGCACTCAGATTTTTCACAGAGTTAAACGCCTGACGCAGTGACGTTTCATCATCACAGCGGTTCATACCAATACCGCCACCACCCGCTGTGGATTTCAGCATCACCGGATAACCAACCTGGCTGGCTTGCTCAACAGCATCATCAAGTGAGCTTAATAATCCCGTGCCTGGTAATAAAGGCACATCGTTCTCTTCTGCCAATGCCCGAGCGCTATGTTTTAAACCAAATGACTCCATCTGCTCTGCTGTCGGGCCAAGGAAGACAATATTATTCTGCTCACATAAACGAGCAAAGCCAGGGTTTTCACTCAGAAAACCATATCCAGGATGAATCGCTTCAGCCCCAGCCTGTTTAGCTATATCAATGATAAGTTGTTGATTAAGATAAGTCTCACTGGCACGGCCTTCGCCCAGTGAGTAGCTTTCATCTGCAGCACTCACATGCAGAGAGTCACGATCTGCTTCGGCATATATAGCCACCGCCTGAACATTCATCTCATGCAAGGTGCGAGTAATCCGTGTGGCGATGGCGCCCCGGTTAGCAATTAAAACTTTCTTAAACATGATGGGTATTCCTATCTGGGTCGTCCCAGCTAATAAAGCGCTGTTTCAGGTCGTCCCGAAACATAATTCGTATTACCCCCAGATCACCACTTCAACCGGTGTCGGGTTATAAGCATTGCATGGGTTATTTAATTGCGGACAGTTGGAGATCAACACAATCACATCCATTTTTGCTGTCATTTCCACATATTTACCCGCTTCAGAAATACCATCTGCAAAGGTTAAATGGCCGTCTTCAGTCACAGGCACATTCATAAAAAAGTTAATGTTATGAGTGATATCGCGTTTACTCACACCAAAGTGCTCGTTTTCGGCTACCGCCAGCATCCAGCTATCACGGCAGGCGTGCATGGTTTTTTTCTCCAGCGAATAGCGCACAGTGTTGGACTCTGTTGCACAAGCACCGCCCAGCGTATCGTGGCGTCCACAGGTATCGGCAGTGATCTCTAACATGGGTCTGCCAAGATTCGACAACAATGTTGTGCCTGCCGTGAGATAAACATTACCTTGCTCACGAAGGGTATCAATCGCACTGTAGCGCTCACTGGGATCAGCTAAACTATAAAACAAAGTATCAGCGGCCTGATTACCATATAAATCGACAATACGCAGTGTTTGACCCGCTTTCAGTTCATGCATCCAGTAGTCACCTGCTAACACTTCTTCACGGTAGCTGGCTTGTTCAGGGTTTAGGTTACTTTCTTTAATCACAACGTTATCCTTTGCTCATTAATGGTGATGACCGCATTGATGGTATAAACGGTTATTTTCAAAACCACGCTGGTTTTCATCGCAGTGATTCAAACACTCGTCATCTTCCGTCACCGGAGCAGATTTTCTTAATTGATAGGTAACAGCATGTTTTGGATAGGTATCCGCTGTATTCATCGGGTGCGGGCAGGTATGGAATAACACCAATGTATCCATTTCAAAGCGTAAATCGATGAAATCACCCGCTTTGCTGTTGTTTTCAACAAATTTCATATTGCCTTCAGCGTCGGTTTTTACCTGGCTGAATAAATTGAGATTGGCTGCCATATCACGGCGGTTTAAGCCATATTTAGCCAGCTCAACCAAAAAAGCATGCTCGCCACTTAAGGTCCAGTCATTACCGGCCTCCTGATAACTTCTGCCACCCCAGCGTTTTTTCATATTGTCCGTGGTGAGATTGCCGCCAACGGTATCGTGCCAGCCAACGGTGTCATCGATAATGGAACAAAACACATGACCCATATCTGAGTACAAACAATGGCCTTTGGTCAGCTTAAAGGTGTGCTGGCATTTCAAGGTATCCGGCGCGTTATAACGCTCAAGCTTATTCATCGGGTTATAAAACAGCATACCGACATTAGCGCCACCTTCGTTGTCAATCAGGCGCAGTGTCGTCCCTTTTCTTACTAACATTGACCAATGCGTGCCACCAGGCAATGTATCCTCATATATCAGATCGTTTTGTTTATCACTCATGGTGTTTCCTGCTTTTGTTTCATCGTGTTTGAAATGTCTTCTAAAGTGGATTTGCGTGTATCACCCACCGGAATATCAAAGGTAATAGAGGCCCCATAACGGTTTGGGTTATCTGGGTCTTGACGGTGTTTATCGAACACTAATAAGCGTGTGCCCAGATAAAAGCCTTCAGTTAAGTCATGGGTAATCATGAAAATGGTGATGCCGGTTTTTTGCCAGATATCTAAAATCAAGGCATGCATATCAGAACGAATGCCTGGATCAAGCGCACCAAACGGCTCATCCAGCAACAATACTTTCGGTTGTTTAATTAAGGCCTGCGCAATGGCCAGCCGTTGCTGCATACCGCCAGACAGTGATGCCGGATATTGATTTGCCACATGCCCCAGTCCAACCAATTCAAGCATTTCCTGAGCCTGGGCACGGACCTGTCGTCGCTTGCTACCAAAACATCTGCCCAGCAATTTAGATTGACCAAACTCGACACCCAACATGACATTTTCAATCACATTAAGATGAGGAAAAACAGAGTAACGCTGGAAGACAATACCCCGGTCAGCATCGGGCTCATCACGGATGGGATCACCATCCAGTAATAATTCACCTCGAGAGGGTTTCTCTGTGCCCAGCAGCATTTTCAGAAATGTGGTTTTACCACAGCCTGATGCGCCCACCAGCGTTATAAACTCGCCTGCTCTCACCGTAAGATTGATATTCTCAAGAACGACATTATCGCCGTACTCTTTCCATAATTTTTTCAGCTCGATATTGTTCATTTAGCCCCTCCCTCAGTCTGCTGCCACGGGAAGGCATATAAAGATAAACGACGTAGTAGATAATCAGTCAGAAAGGCTAATAAGGTAATCCACAATACATAGGGCAAAATCACATCCATCGCCAGATAACGTCTGACCAGGAAGATACGATACCCCAGCCCTTCTGTAGCCGAGATGGCTTCTGCGGCAATTAAAAATAACCAGGCCGCCCCCAGACTTAAACGGACCGCATCAATCAGTTTTGGCAATACCTGAGGTAAGACTACTCGTACAATCAATTGCCAGGTTGAGGCGCCTAATGTTTGTGCTTTGATGATCAATTCTTCAGGTAACGCCATAACACGTAATTGCACATCACGAATCAAAAATGGGGTGATACCCAGCACAATCAGCGTAATTTTAGCGACTTCACCTAAACCAAAAATAATAAACAAGATAGGAAAAATCGCTAATGGCGGTACCAGTGATATGACGGTGACCACCGGTGCAAAACTGGCACGCAGTAGAGGAATAATCCCAATCAGAATTCCAACGATAAGACTGATAAGCGCACTAATGCCAACGCCAATCCCCAGCCGTTGCAAACTGGCCAATGTATCGGCCCATAACAGGTATTCACCAGTACGTTTACTGGGTTCAAATGCCATCATATGAATGGCATGACCAAACGCTTCGAAGGATGGCATCAGCTTATCGTTAGGATTGACCGCTAAGCGCTCATTCGATGCCACCAGATAAGCCAGTAAAATCAGGATAAAAGGTAAAGCACCTAATAACCATTTCCCGGCATTACTCGGCTGTTGATTGATGAGTCGTTTCATAATCTTTCTCAGAAGCGTGACGGTTACAGAGAACCGTCAGCCGCCATTGACATGAAAGACGAATCAAAACGCAGCTTAACGTTCGCTGAGTTACCGACTATAGTGCCATCTGGATAAGCAATACCAATAAAGCCAGCATCCATCGCACCTTCACCTAATAAACCATGCTCGAATGAAAACTCACTCACATACTTCATGGTTTCAGGCAGTTGTTTGCTTTGAGCAAAGGCCACGGCATCTTTTGCTTGATAGAACATATTGGTTGCTGCCAATTGCGCTTCATATCCCGGCAAATCAGTGCCTGAGGCTTTAGCCATAAAGCTAAGTGCATCAGTATCTTTAGCCGCCATACGCGCCATGATTTCATACCAGGCACCGGTTAAGGCTTTACCAAAATCAGGGTTATCTTTCAGGGTGTCAGTGTTGACCACTAACATATCGATGATTTCGCCAGGAATTTGAGAAGAATCAAAAACTTTTGAGGTATTTGGCATGGCAGCCACTTCAGATAACAGCGGATTCCAAGTAACTGTAGAAGTCACGTCATCAGCATTAAATACAGCCACCAAATCGGCATCTGATGTATTCACGACTCGAACATCACGCTCGCTCAGACCAATGGTATCTAAAGCACGAGCTAATAAATAATGAGAAACAGACAACTCAACCAGATTGACGTTTTGGCCCTCAATGTCTTTCAGGGTTTTACCTTCGCCCTTCAGAACAATGCCATCGTTCCCATTAGAAAAATCACCAAGAATTAACGCGGTAGAGTCGACACCACCCGCAGCAGGAATAGTGAGTGCATCCATATTGGTCATGGTGCAGCCATCAAACTGACCAGCCGTATATTGATTGATGGATTCAACGTAGTCATTGATTTGAACCACGTCAATTTCAATACCGTATTTGTCCGCCCATTTTTTCACAATGCCCGCATTAGCCGCATAGTCCCACGGCATCCAGCCTGCATAAATAGTCCAGGCAATACTGAATTTATCCTTCTGTTCAGCATTCGCTGAAAAGGGAGCGATAAGGAGAGAGAAAGAAAGCAGCAAGAAGCTGAAAAAACGAAGAATGGAGAACTTCATGAAGTTACCTCACAGTTAGTTAGAAACACGGTGCAAGAGATGTTTTACAAAAAACAATCTCCCGGGCTTTTATCCCTCCGTGTAACCTTCACTGTGAAGGTCGGTTACTCTCGGTCCAGACATCATCGTTGATCGGAACCCTAGAAACCTTATTTTAGTCGACAGTAGTTGGTAAACCACCTCAGCACTTAGAACTACTAAGGCAGATACCGTGCCAGTTTAGCTACTATCAGATTAATTAATGTTTGATCATAAACTTAGCAGTTCAAGCTAAGTTTATATCTACCTAGTCAACCGCACCATAATGGCACAACCCTATTCTCAGGCTCACCGTAATGGTGCATAACAGAATCACCTGACCTTTCAGCGAGATGAAAAACGGGTAATCATATTCAGCAGATTTTGTGATTCCTGTGCCAGATTTTCAGCGTGTACGTTTACCTCGTTAGCATTGCTTACCACCATTTCGGCATTAGAGCTGATTCTGACCACATTCTTATTAATGTCTTCACTCACCGCGCTCTGCTCTTCAACGGCAGTCGCAATCAAGGTGTTGAGTTCATTGAGTTTCTCCACACTCTCTTTAATAGAGCTCACGGAGTCAATAGATCCCTGAATATCCTGACGGCTAGAAGAGGCAGTATCTTTTGTCGTCTGCATACCTTTAACCACTTTGACGACAGAGCTATCCAGTTTTGAAATAAGGTTTGAAATTTCTTGGGTTGATTCCTGGGTTCGCGTCGCCAATGAACGCACCTCATCAGCGACAACAGCAAAGCCCCTACCATGGTCACCTGCTCTTGCAGCCTCAATCGCCGCATTTAACGCCAATAGATTGGTTTGCTCTGCAATGTTACTAATCACATCCACGATAGGATTAATGGCACTTGAGTCCGATTCCAGCGTTTTAATATAGTCACTAATAGTATCAAAAGCTCTATCTAAGCTGGTTAAGCCTTTCACGGCGGTTTCAGATTTAGTCATGCTTTGTTGGGTTAAGTCATCAACCTGATTCGCTGACTGAGAGGCCAGACTGGCGTTACGTGCCAGCTCCTGAATTGTGGAAGACATTTCCGTCATGGCTGTCGCCACTTGCTCAGTTTGTGATGCCTGAGAATTAATCGATTCCATAATTGATTGTTGAGACTGATAGGTATCGCCGGCCGACTTATCAATGCTCCCTGCAGAATCTTTCATTCTCACCAAAATAGTATTCAGTCTGGCATGCAGTAGTTTATTCACTAATACGAGTTGAGCAACTTCATCATCAGCACCTGTATACACCATACCCATCAAGGGATTATTGACCTCATCATTAGCTTCTTTTATGGCCCTATCCAGTGATGCAAAGACCCAGTTTTTGAGTAACAGAAACGATGCCAGCCCCCCTAATACCGCAATAACCACTGGCAGATAAAAGGGCAATTGTTGAATGGTACTGATTTGATTTAGAACGCTGGCCACAATACTACTAAGCACCACTGATAATGTGGTTTTATTTTTTAAAGACAGTCGAGTGAGTACATTACCGAGTTTAGGTTTCTTACCTTCGTTGATTTGTTTATAAAGCTGTTGCGCGCGATTGATCTCTTGTTTTTTGGGTTTACTACGAACAGACTCATAGCCAATCACTTTATCGCCATCAAAAATTGGCGTGACATAAGCATCTACCCAGTAAAAATCGCCAGTCTTTGTTCGATTTTTGACCATCCCCATCCAGTGTTTACCTGATTTTACGGTAGACCAGAGATCAGCAAATGCGGCCGGAGGCATATCTGGATGACGAATTACATTGTGATTCACGTTCATCAATTCATCAGCAGAAAAACCACTAATGTACTCAAACTCTCTGTTGAAGCTCGTTATGATACCTTTGAGGTCAGTTGTCGAAATCAGCGGATTATCGAAGGTAATTTCTTTATCTGTGACTGGCAGATTTTTTTTCATTGTGCTTCACCCTAATGAAGATGAGTGGTAAATACATATTGCGTATACCTATATCGGCAGCTCATCAAAGTAACTTAAATGTTCACAACAATTTAATGCGTAACATTCTGAGTTATTAAGTATTTTTATTTTTATTCTTTAAAATTAGTTGAAGTGGTACAAGCTATATCAATAAAGTTTATTTAAAATACCCCCTTTCTGATAATTGGTAACTCACATGAAAGCACCTCAAGTTGGATTCGTTAGCCTCGGATGTCCAAAAGCCCTAGTTGATAGCGAACGAATCATCACTAAGCTCCGTTCAGAGGGCTATAGCATTACGCCAACATATGATGATGCTGACTTAGTTGTCGTGAATACCTGTGGGTTTATTGATTCTGCTGTTGAAGAATCTCTGGGTAGTATTGGTGAAGCCATCGCTAAAAATGGCAAAGTCATTGTAACGGGCTGTCTTGGCAGCCGTGACAACACCATTCGCGAGAAACACCCTCAGGTTTTAGAAATTACTGGCGCTCATGCCTTAGAAGAAGTCGTCAGCGCAGTTCATAAACACCTGCCTCCCCAACATGATCCTTTCGTCAGTCTGGTTCCACCTGAAGGAATCAAGTTAACTCCGCGTCACTACGCTTACCTGAAAATTTCTGAAGGCTGTAATCATCGCTGTACTTTCTGCATTATCCCTTCTATGCGTGGCGATCTGGTCAGCCGCCCGATTCATCATGTCATGATTGAAGCAAAACGCCTTGCTGACGCCGGCGTTAAAGAGCTTTTAGTGATCTCTCAAGACACCAGTGCCTATGGTGTTGATGTGAAATATGAGGCTCATGAATGGAATGGTCGTGAGCGTGCAACGCGTTTTTATGACCTTGCCGAAGCCCTGGGGGAACTGGGAGTTTGGGTAAGAATGCATTATGTATATCCCTACCCGCATGTTGATGATGTCGTACCATTAATGGCTGAAGGTAAAATTCTGCCTTATCTGGATATTCCTTTTCAACATGCCAGTCCACGTATTCTGAAATTGATGAAACGACCGGCATCATCACAAAATAATCTGGAACGTATTCGTGCCTGGCGTGCGATTTGTCCTGATATCACCTTGCGAAGTACCTTTATCGTCGGTTTCCCAGGTGAGACAGAAGAAGAGTTTCAAGAATTACTCGACTTTCTGACTGAAGCACAGCTTGATCGTGTCGGCGCTTTTGCTTACTCGCCGGTTGATGGCGCCATAGCAAACGATTTACCGGATCAAATTCCTGAAGAAGTAAAACAGGAACGTCTTGACCGCTTTATGGCACATCAGGCTGAAATCAGTGCCGCCAGACTACAGTTAAAAGTGGGACGCAAAGGCCGGGTTATCATTGATGAAGTGGTAGAAGAAGGTGCTGTCGGACGCAGTGAAGCAGATGCACCAGAAATTGATGGCCAAGTATTTATCGATGGTGCCACCCACTTAAAAGTCGGTGATATCGTTGATGTCGAATTCGAAGAGGCTGATGAATACGATCTCTGGGCAAAACTCGTCTAAAAATCTAAATCCAATGCCTGATTGACCGCCTCAACTACCGAGTCGGCAATCAGGGCATTGGATGCTTTAGCCTCGGCTTCATCCTGAGGTAAGAACTTACCTGTCCGAACTAAACAAGCTTGCAGACCTGCTTCAATAGCACCAACAACATCTGCAGCCACATCATCACCAATCATTAAAACTTCATCAGGTCTGACGTTAAGCGATGACACCGCCTCATGAAAAAAACGGGTATCGGGTTTGCCAATGATCTGAGCTTTCACATCTGCCGCATATTCCAATGCCTGAATAAACGGGCCCGCATCCAGCTGTAAACGGCCAGCACTTTTAAAATATCGATTACGTCCAATCCCAAGAAGCACAGCACCATCTATCAATAATGAAAAAGCATGATTCAATTGTTCATAATTAAATAAATCAGCGGCATCGGTGACAATCACGGCATTCGGTCTGCTTTGATCTAAATCACTAAACTCAGGCATTAAATCAGGATGGATAAGACAAAACGGGCAATAACCCTTCTCCTGGCACAGGTTTTTTATAGCCACCGGAGCTGTGAATACTTCCTCTGGTTTTATATCAAACCCCATCCGAATAAGTTCATCCAATACTGATTGGCTGGTTAAACGTGAAGTATTGGTTACAAAGCGCATCGGGACCGAGTGCTGCCTCAGCATCATAATCAGTTCCACCGCACCGGGTATAGGCTGACCATCGATATACAAAACACCACTGATATCAAACAAAATTGCTTTAGTCATCACAATGGCCTCCACTGTATGCGAGCAGTGATTTGAGTATGCAATGCTTCTTAAATGAACTCAATACGCAGTCAGACTAAATATTGTTATTTATTCATCCTTGTTTGGCATGATCGGCCAGTCCGCCGCATCAACTGAATCAAGCGGGTATGGATTCGCTTCGCCTTTCCATTGTCGAATAAAGTGACCTTCTGCATCATAAGTAGCTGTTTGCTTGTCCAGATTGAAATGACGGCCACCGCGGGGGTCAGCCCCTACTCCGGCAATATACTGCCAGTTGCCCCAGTTAGAGGCGACATCGTAATCAATTAATTGCTGTTCGAAGTAGGCTGCACCAAAGCGCCAGTCTAATTGCAGTTCATTGACAAAACAGCTGGCGACAATCTGACGACCACGATTAGACATATAGCCCGTTTGGTTAAGTTGTTTCATACAGGCATTCACGATTGGGTATGGTGTATTGCCATTGCACCATTTCTGATAACGTTCAGGATAAAAACAACAGGATATTTTTTGTTTTTTTATCCCTTCTGCTTTAAATAACTTATGTTGATAGCGTTGGGCATACCACTGAAAGTATTCACGCCACAACAGCTCATAATAAATCCAGTAAGTTGATTCATTTAAGGTATGCTCAGATTCATAACGTTTCAATCGCGCCACCAGCTTACGTGGCGATAACGCACCACAGGCTAGCCATGCCGACATTTTCGTCGAGTTTTCCCAGCCATCCAGTTCATTTCTTACCGTTTTATAATTTGCTGGTAACTCAGATGAAAAGTATTGCTCAAGATGATCGAGTGCCGTTTTTTCACCACCAAAGCCCTTTATTAACTCGCCATAATCTGTTTCGGTTTGATGCGTCAAGCCAGTCAACGCTTTTACAGGAGGAGCTAACCATTGTGGCATAGCTAAGGGTTTATCGATGGCAATAGCTTCGCAGCATTCTTTAAAATCTGTAAATGTCGCTGGTAAATCATTTATCGCAAAGGGTAATTGTTCAGGACGAAATAAAGTATGTGTCCAAACAGAATGAAATAGCGTACGGGGAAAATCAACTTTAAGGTGATGCCACTGTCGGGTTTCAAAAACCCCCACATGATGACTGCGGTAAACCGCATCAATATCATGATTTTTTATCAGAACAGAAATCGCCGAGACAGGATCCGCTGTCATTACAATCAACCGTTGCCCGCGACTCTTTAATTCTTTGCCTAAATCATGCAGGGTTTTATTGAGAAATTGACGACGCACAACGCCCATCGATCTTGCATTCAAACGACTTTGTCTGAACCAGGCAGGATCAAAACAATATAAACAAATCAGCTGTTCACAATTTAAACTTGCTTCAAGAAGCGCTGCATTATCATGAATACGGAGATCATGTTGAAGCCAGTACAAGCCGGTTTTATACATTTCTATTCCTAAGCAACAATACCCTGGCTCTGAAACTAGACTGTTTATTGTCGATATTTTGTGAAGCTAACAAAATAAATGAATGTATAAACCTAACTCTCTTGTAGCCAATAAAAACTAAAGGCGGGTATGACTAGTGCATTTTTAAACAAATCCGGGCGCTGGCCACTAAACAAATCATAAAGCTGCCCATTCTGAGGATTGCCCCAGCTACCTAGTTCATCTAAGTTCAGATGTTGGGGTTTGCCATTGAAATTCGCCACTACCAGAACTCGTTGATGCTGTTGTTGAATGCAATAGCGTTCGAAGACAAAAAGATGCTCATTACCCACCTCGATCAATTCCCGATTATTAAAATCAGCAAACACATCAATTTCTTTACGAACAGCAATCATCCGCTTTAAAGCAGTAAATATTTCATATTGTGGGTGACCGGGTTGATTTCGCAGATCCGCTTTATCCCAGTTAATAACAGGACGATGCACCCAACGTGAGTCCCCTTTCTTGTAGGGATCATCAAGATAGGAAATATCATTGGTCGTACCCACTTCATCCCCATAATATAGAAGCGGTATGCCACCAAATGACATAATCAAACTATGCAATAACAAGATAATATTGATCGAGTCATCAATGGCTTGAGGATCGCCCTGCTCCAGGGCATATTCCAGTCCAACCAGTGAGGCTAATGAACCTGAAATACGTGCATCTCCGGTTTTCTCATTTTCACCAAAGGGTAAGCCTCTGGCATGTGAATGGTCAAAACGGCCCATGTAATAATCAATCAAAAACTTACGATGCTGAGCAGGCTGGTAGCCAACCAGCTCAATATCACGATCATCAAAGCCTAAACCGATATCATCATGGCAACGAATATAGTTAAGCCATGTTGCTCGTTCCAGTTTCACTGGCAAGCTTTTAATGCCCTGATTAAGCAACTTAGTGTTTTTTGTGGCGACAGCATCCCACATTAACGCCATATAGGTCGCGTTGTAGGCAATCTCACACTCTTTAGCAATGACCGCATCTTCACCAAAATATTTAGTGACTTCAACCGGTGCAACAATGGCTTCAGCAATATATAAAACACCAGGAGCGACCACTTGGCAGCAGTCTTTGAGCAGTTGCAAAATCAAGTGAGCTTCACGTTCATTCTGGCAGGTACTACCAATTTTTTTCCAGAGAAAGGCAACCGCATCTAAACGCAGGATATCAGCCCCCTGATTGGCCCAGAACAAAATGACGTCAAGCATTTCAATAAACACAGCGGGATTGGAATAATTCAGATCCCATTGATAGCTATTAAACACCGTCATCACCCAACGTTGCATTTCCTCATCCCAGGTAAAATTACCGGGTGATGTTTCTGGAAACACTTCGGGCATGCTTTGCTCAAACATATCAGGCACATTGCGGTTTTCAAACGTATAGTAGTAATCCTGATACTTGGTTTCACCTTGGCGTGCTTTTTGCGCCCACTCATGTTCATCCGAGGTGTGATTCAGTACCACATCCATCGTCAGCAAAATATCACGCTCATGCATGCTGCGTGCGAGCTCGTTTAAGTCTTTAAGACTGCCGGCACGCTCATCGATCTTGCGAAAATCGCTCACCGCATAGCCACCGTCACTGCTGCCTTTCGGACATTGCATAATGGGCATGATATGCACCAGGTTAACGCCCAGCTCCTGAAAGTAATTCAGATGAGTTTTCATGCCCTGCAAATTACCGGCAAAGCCGTGGCTATAAAGCGCCATGCCCACCCATTTTTGACTCAAAAACCAGTTATGGTCGGCTTCACGCTCAATATCTTTCTGACGTAAATCTTCCGGACGGCGAATATACTGCCATGCCATGGCTTCAACTAATTTCTGCGACTGTGCTTTGAAGTCATCACGATGCCCATACAAACGCTCAAATAGCGAGTGTATGGCGTAAAAATTCGCACCCAAACGCGTGTAGAAATAGCGTAAATCCTGCTTTGAAATACCTGCCTCAATTTCATTGAGGATATCGTTCAACAATGTGTGGGCTTGCTGCTCGTACATGCTTAACCTTGTTTGAATTATTATGAATAGGCGTTATTGATAGAAATCAGGATCTTTACTGATGGCACCACGCTGTGTGACGACACGACAGGCAAAAGCTTGAGCTTTTTCCAATGTTTCTTCAATATCCCAGCCAGCCAGTAATCCGTGAATATACATCGCAGTAAAAGCATCGCCAGCGCCGACAGTATCGACAACTTGTTCGTGCTGAGGAGGTGCAACCTGATGAAAAGCACCATCAGTATCGCGAACTATCGCGCCTTTTTCACCTCTTGTCACGATCAGTTGATCAAGGTGAAAGTGTGTATGCATTCGAGTCATATCCTGATGCAGATCAGCAGAATGAAATCCAAGTTCGTATAACTCACTTTCATTCAATTTTACCCAGCGTGCTTGCTCAAGCCAGTGGTAGACAGTTTCTTTTTGCCACCAGGGTGAACGTAAATTCACATCAACAAAAATATCCAGTGAAGGATTTTCTGTCAGTTTTTCCAGTGTCCTATTGGCAATATCACGGCGAGCAACCAAAGTACCATGATAGAAGAAACCAGATATGTCCTGCGTAGGTATTTCAGATAAGTCAATAAAATCCCAGGCATTATCTTCAGCAAAGGTATAAATCGGTTCATCATTCTCAATACGAATCTCCACTCGCCCCGTCTGATGTTCACTATCCTGCTGGATCGCTTTGGTCGTCATTCCCCAACTGGTCATTTCTGACAAAATGATGTCACCTAACTCATCCTTGCCGACCCGACTAATAAACAGGGGTGAATCGCCTAATGCCTGAAGATGCCAGGCGACATTAAACGGCGCGCCCCCTAATACATTTTCCCCCGTCGGGAAACAATCAAATAAGGCTTCACCAAAAATAGTTAGCTTGCTTGATGATTTCATGATGATGTTTCTTTATTGGTTGGCGTAAAAAAATGCGGTGCAAAATGCGCCACTCCCTGCAACACACCTGCCGAATAATTACCATTGTTATCACTGTGGCTACTGCTTGCCAGAAACAAAGCCTCAGCATTGCCATTATGGTTTGATAACTCCACCGCAGCTTGTTTAATTTCTGCACTGGCATTATCGACCAAAACTGATGGTATACGGCTAGTCAGCACAGGCAAGTCATTGCCACTATCGCCGGCAAAAATAACTTCGTCCAGTTTGTAGCCTAGCTTTTCTTGTAAGAATTCAATGGCATGCAGTTTAGTTGCGTGTTCCGGTAACACGTCCAATAAGCCGATATTTTTGGGTTCGTCGACACTCCAGAGAATACTGGCCGCCACATTAGCATCTTTCAGAAACGCTTCAATTCGGGCAATGATCGTGTCTTTGTCCATATACAGCGGCAAGTAATAACTTAGCTTATGTGTGTTTTGTTTGGTGCTTTCCTGTAAGCGTAGCTCTTTGATGGGCCGTAAAATCTGTTTTAATTGTGCATGCGTTTTGCCGTTCCAGTCTTTATCTATTTCGGCTTCCCAATCCGCCATCTGTTGCCAGCTACCCTTTCCTATCTGATAAATCTTGGTGCCAACATCGGTAATTGCAAAATCCGGGATCGGTAAGGCGTAGTTTTTAATAGCACGTTTGACTAAAGACACATGGCGTCCCGTCACATAGGCTAATTTCACATCCTCACGCTCACAAAAGCTTGAAAAAGATTTACGGGCATCGGCAGGTTCCGGCTGAAAACCATTAGGAATAATGGTTCTATCCATATCCGTACACAGTAAAACTTTAGCGGGTGTCATCATGATGTTTTCTTTGTTTTTGCCTGATGAAAGAACTGGTAATGTTCAAGCGATTCCAAAATGCCGGCGGCAAATGGTTTATCAGCAAAATAAATCCGGTCTGTATCAATCAATTGTGATAACTCCTCATTATGTCTGTTAGCCACTACAGCGGCGAGCGTATTGCCGCGCATCATATCTTCATCAGCACCAGAACCGCCCGCCACAAAAATATGCTCAAGTGGTATTTGCCAATGATCGGCAACATAGCGTAGAGCCATCCCCTTTGATGCTCTAATAGGTAAAATGTCTAAATATTGTCCGAATGCTAACTGTACATGTACGGATTGTTCTTCCTGATGTAACAGCCGTTTTATCTCTTCTATATCCGCTTGCTCAGGATCAATGTAATAACTTAATTTAAATCGACTCTGTTCTGCTTTTGGCTGTTTCTCCAGACCAGGATAATCATCAAGTAATTGACGAACCTTATGGGGTGTCCAGTGATAATCGATATGTTGGGCCCACGAGGTATCTGGCGTTAACTTCGGCGCGTAATAAATTTCAGTCCCCGAACTGGTAATCAGAATATCAGGCTCCGGAATCTGATGTTTTTTCATCATTCTTAATGCCACATCCAATCTTCGACCTGTAGCAATAGCAAATTTCGTGGTTTTACGATTCTCACGAATTAGATTAATGAGTTTATGTAACGACACATCATCACCAATAAGGTTCAAATCGAGATCGGTGAAAATGGCTTGTTCTGCATAAACATGGCTGGTTCTTTCAAGCGGTTGACGTTGTAATAATTCAGCGCGTTGAGCCAGTGGTGTAACCAACTCAATATAACGCTTGGCGTGAGCTTGCCATGAATAACATTTGGCCACGCCTTCCAACCCTCTACTGGAATAGTCATCCCATAACTTATTATCAGTGAGCAGCTTTAGTAATGCGTCTGTAATAGTCGACGACTCTAGTGGATCAATCAAAATACCATTATGACAGTTACCAATGATATCTCGTGGTCCCCCATCTTCTGTTGCAATAATGGGCACACCAGAAGCGGCGGCTTCAATCAAGGTTAAACCAAAAGGTTCTGTCAATGCCGGGTTCACAAACACACCACCTGATGCCGCAGCAATGCGATATATCAAAGGGACTTGTTCACGCTTGTGATGCTTAGGCATAGCCACTTTGCCATACAGATCGTAACGATCAATCGCCACAAGAAGCTCATGGAAGACTTCCTGAGCACCGGCTTCCAAGTCATCGATATCATCACGGTTACCCGCAATAATTACCAGATTAGCCAGTTGATGCAACCTTTCCGACTCACCATAAGCTTCAATAAGCACAGTAATATTTTTGCGTTTATCTGGTCTGGATAAGGCCAGAATAACTGGTTTATTGGGGTCAACAAGTTGATGCGTTAACTTACGAAATAAGTCAGTTTCTAACTCATTACCTTGTGGCGGTTTAAATTGTTTGATATTGGTGCCAGGTGGGATAACCCGCATCTGATCAGGCTGATAATGATCATAAATTTCGTATTGCTCTTCAATTTCCTGATGGGTACTGGTAATGACTCGCTCAGCGGTAGCTAAGGTAATTTCTTCCGCCTCAATACGACGTGTCATATTATAAAGTGATTCGATTTGTTCTGTGGAGAGGCCACTCGCCAGTAACCGTCTACGCTTCACACGGCCAAGTGAGTGACCGGTATGCACCAGTGGGATGCCTAAAAGATTGGCAACATGAGAACCGACAAGACCGGCATCGGCATAATGGCTATGTATTAAATCGGGAACACGATCTTGTTTTCTAAAAAAGTCAGCAAGATTATCAGCAAAGCCATCCAGATGTTCCCAAAGCTGTTCCTTATAAATGTATTCTTCAGGACCAGCATCAATCCGGACAATCCTGAACTTATCATTCACAACTTCAATGGGCTCAGCATAATCGGCATCAACATGACTATCGATTATGCGGCGGGTAACAAGATCCACCTGAGAGACATTGGGTAATTCAGAGAGAGCCTGAGCCAGTTCCAGCACATAGAGGGTTTGTCCTCCAGTATCAGCATCTCTGCCGAGTTCCAGATTATCAGCTCGTATGAGCCCATGCACACTGATCAGTGCGATATACATCTGCTCAACCGTGTCCCCCATAAAACCAGCTTCTCCCTTTAATTACGTGTATGCGTTCAGATATCGTCCTACTCCCTGATACTATAGCATCACACTATCTTGATAAAGATTAGCTTAGGTTAATTTTTCCGGTGTGTATGTATATATAAAAACCGTTCAGAAATAAATTTACTTTCTTTGTGAAACTAACCGTTTCAATTTTGCACTCAAACGGTGGAAGAATCGATGTTTATTTCCTGCTGCTGCACTGGTCAGGAAATTAATTTGTATTGACTGACGTTTACCTTCAAAGGCTGGATAACCATGCCAACAATTATCAGTCACTTTGAAAGCGAGTAACGCGCCCGGTCCTGGACTAATTTCATCGACATAATCATTCATATCATGCCCATTTCTCAGGATCCGAAGTTTGCCGGTATCAGCTTCCCATTTTTCATTCAGATAAATCAGAATGGTGGCCACTTTAGTTTTGGAGTCGGTATGAATCCGGCCATCCTTTTGTCTGGAATAACCTCTGAGCGTAATCATCATCGGCAAGTCCATCACCTGCACATCAAACTTCTGACAAATAATGCGACGGAACTCTGGGGTATCAATTGATTCTATCAGCGACTTAAATGGTTCGTTTAGATCAACGTCATCTACGTTATAACTTCCACCATCCGGAATATCGGGAAAACTGTTAATGATGCCTTGCACATCCTCAGGATAAATTGACTCTTCTACTTTAAAATAAGGAAAAGGTACTGTTTGCAAAGGCGCATTATCGAGCGAATCCAGCTTAATCACATTCTTCATTATCATGTCATCAATTTGTCATAAACGATCACATTATCACTTTCTGTACCTCACATACACAAGCTAAAGCCTCTCATAGTGAGTTATTGCAGCGCTGTTGATGTATTGCTTTTCGTTGTACTCATCATGAAGAACTTCTTGAAGTCAGTCTTATCTAAGAAATCATTGACTCGTAATAGTCAGTAACGTTTATAATGAGTATGATTCTCATTTAGAACTTGACTAAGCAATATCTCGACTTAACAACCAAAGCTGGAGCGGTTAAAAACGTGTTTACACTTGACCTTCGCAAAACATCAGGTCTCATTATCAGCCTGATAATGTTCTTCTCATTTATATATACAGCTCATGCTAACGATGCACAGAGTGATACACGACAGCTTATGCAGATGGCTGAATATATTGGTGCAGACTACAGTGCTGCGATTGCGAATGGGGAAGTCATCAATGAGGCTGAATACAGTGAAATGACAGAATTTTCTGCACTTGCTGTAGAAAAAACGCGTCAACTGGAAAATGGTCAGGACGCTGTAGAAGCTGCTCTTAAATTACAACAAGCTATTGCCGACAAACAAAACCCGGATGTGATTCATCCTATTACGGTTGAACTGCGTAATATTCTGATCAAACTGTCACCGGCAGTTTCATTACCCAGCGAATTATTACCTATACAACAGGTTCAAGCGCTTTATCAGCAAAATTGCAGTGCCTGTCACGGTGCTAAGGGTCAGGGTAATGGTGAACTTGCCGCTACGCTTGATCCAACCCCAACTGATTTTACCGACAAAGAACGTGCAATGAACCGGTCATTAATCGGTTTGTACGATGCTATTACTAATGGTATCGAAGGCACAGCGATGGTTGCCCTGTCTCATCTGGATGAAAAACAACGTTGGTCACTGGCTTTTTATGCTGGCAGCATAGCGTTTCAGGATAATAAAGGTCTCGCCACTGTTCCTGCAGGTATGAGCATCCAAGACTTTGTCAGCAACAGCCCTAATACCTTATTAAACAAATATCCAACATTGGATAACCAAACCGTCGCAGAACTTCGCTCAAACCCTGAGCCACTTTTCGCTTCTAACGACCCTCTCGCCATGGCTAAACAGCAGCTTAATGCTTCTCATAAAAGCTATATGGCTGGCGAATATAAAACCGCTCAAGGCTTAGCTGTTAGTGCCTATCTTGATGGTTTTGAACTCGCTGAAAACGCGCTCGATGCATACGATCCAAAATTAAGAAAAGATATTGAAAAATCCATGATGTCATTCAGACAGTTAACAAGCCAGTCTGATAAACAGGATGAAATCACTGCATTACTCGAAAAAACCAACAGTCAGTTAAGCCAGGCGCAAGATATGTTATCTGCTGATACCTTATCTGACTCTACCCTTTTCACCGCCAGCTTAGTCATTTTGCTGCGTGAAGGCTTAGAGGCAATGCTGGTTGTGCTGGCACTGGTGACCGTACTGGTAAAAACTGAACGTCGCGATGCAGTGAAATATGTTCACGCCGGATGGGTTATTGCCTTAATCGCTGGTATAGCGACCTGGTGGGCAGCTCAAAACCTCATCAGTATTAGTGGTGCCAGCCGTGAAATCATGGAAGGTGTCGGTGCATTGATGGCTGCAGTCATTCTATTCTATGTCGGTTTCTGGATGCATAGTAAAACCAACGCCGCAGCGTGGCAGGCATACATCAATCAGCATATTCACCGCCACTTAAGCACAGGTACATTGTGGGGCTTAGCTGGGCTGTCCTTCATTGCAGTGTATCGTGAAGTGTTTGAAACAGTCCTGTTTTATCAGGCTCTTATGACTCAGTCAGCGTCGTCTCAGTCAATGTCTATCGCTACCGGCTTTGTAACGGCGACGGTGATATTAGCTGTATTATTCTGGGTCATAATTAAATACTCTTTACGTTTACCTATCAGAAAATTCTTCACCTTCAGCACTTACCTGATGCTGGCTCTATCCTTTGTACTGATTGGTAAAGCGGTGGCAGCATTACAAGAAGCCGATTTGATCAGCATATCGTCTTTCCCAATTGACTTTACCTTATCGTGGATTGGTGTTTATTCCACATGGGAAGGATTGGCAGCACAATTGGCTATTCTGATTCTATCCATATTGATATTGATAGGCATCAGGCCTTTCGGCAACAGACAAACAGCCTAAAATTCAACACAAAAAAGCCCGCTGATGCGGGCTTTTTTCCATGTGGGAGAGTTAAGCATTTAAAGCCACTTGAACCAGGTTATCTGTAAACGTCGGCGCATGCCCCATATCAACAAACTCTGCCGAACTCACACAGTTAACTGTACCTTTATTTAACTGTCGCCAATAGCCTAATGTGGCCACCACAATACCTGGGCTGACATCATCGGTAATTTGTGCCAATGCCTCAAATTTACCTCTATCGTTAAAGACAGACACCACATCACCACTCTGGATATTTCTCATATCTGCATCCACAGGACTTATCATCACAAACTGTTCGCCCTGGCCTTTTATCTTGTTCTCCATATTGGCGTAACAAGAGTTCAGAAAGCCATGACTTTTAGGTGAAATGATATTTAAAGGATACTTTTCAGCCAACGCAGGATTGCTCTCATGCGTCTCTCTTGATGGGACATAATCAGGTAAGCTGTCTAAAGGTTCGCCTGGCTGGAAACCGTCATACATTTGCCTGAAAGGTCCGGCAACAAAATTTGTGGCTCCTTTTATTTCCAGCTCGCATTTACCACTTGGCGTGGGGAAATTTCCATTGCGGTGAGGAGCACGATCATCTTTGGTACCCACTTTTAATTTGGCAAAACCATGTTCGCGTAAATAAGCTAAATCGATACCATCACAAGCAGGTGATTCCCAGTCAACATAGTTCTCCAGACACTCGCTATCTGACCAGCTAAAGTTTTCTTCTTCATACCCCATTCTGGCAGCAAGGCGTCTGAATATCTCGTTGTTGGGAATAGCTTCACCAGGCGAGTCCACGCACTTTTCGTTATAGGTCAGATATAAGTGGCCCCATGACAGCACCATATCTTCCATTTCAGCGCCCATAGAAGCAGGCAGCACAATATCAGCATAAGAAGCCGTATCAGAAAGAAAATGTTCAGCCGACACCAGAAACAGATCTTCCCGCATCAAACCATGAACAATTTTGTCGGTTTCAGCTGCTTGCGTGACAGGATTCGCATTCCAGCACATCATAGATTTAATCGGTGTATCAAGTCCCAACTCACCCGTTAGTGCTCGACCAAGTTGTATTGCATTCACCACTGGCGTGCCTTGTGGGATCAGATCTGGACGCGAGATGACATCAAATTTATAAGGATGCTCCCATACCGGGAACTGTAAGGCACCACCACCAACATGACGCCATGCACCGGTTAAAGCTGGCAAACAAGTAATAGCACGGATGGCCTGACCACCACCGTAGTTACGTTCAACTGCTACCCCAAGGCGAATTGCCGCAGGTTGGCTAGTGGCAAACTCACGGGCAAATTGACGGATATCATCCGCAGCTATGCCTGTGATAGTGGCAGCCCATTCGGGTGATCTGGTCTTGGCTCTATCTGCCAAGGCATCAAAGCCAACGGTGTAGTTGTCGATGTAGTCCTGATCCTGTAAACCTTCTTCAATGATGACATGCATCATCGCCATCGCTAGTGCACCATCGGTTCCGGGTTTTGGCGCGATGTGCCAATCCGCTTCTTTCGCCGTTTTCGATTTATACGGATCAATCACCACCACTTTGGCACCATTTTTCTGTGCATCTTTCACGATATGCCAATGGTGAACATTGGTGCTAACCGAGTTACAGCCCCAGATAACGATGTATTTAGAATGAATAAAACTCTCGGGATCGACACCTGCCGTCGGCCCTACGGTCAATAACCAAGCGGTACAAGAACCTTCGCCACAAAACGTACGTTCACAAACGGTTGCCCCCATTTTGTTAAAGAAGGCATCGCCCCCATTTAAGCCATGAACTAAGCCCTGATTCCCCAAATAGCTATAAGGCAAAATGGCATGCGGACCATGCTCGGCAATAATTGCTTTCCAGCGGCTAGTGATTTCCTCCAAAGCCTCATCCCAGCTAATTCGCTCAAACTGTCCACTGCCCTTAGGTCCTGTTCGTCGCATAGGGTAAAGCAGACGATCTGGATGGTAATGTCGTTTTTCATAATCTTTAAGCTTGACGCACAAGCCACCTCGGGTCATCGGATGTTCTTTATTGCCTCTAACAGAGGTTAATTGACCATTTTCAACCTCATAGACCATGGAACAAGTATCAGGACAATCATGTGGACAGCCACCATGATGCGTTGTTTTTAATACGCTTGCCATATTGCTCTCTCCTCTCTGATATATATTTTTTTATTATTATTTTCAGACTATACACCAGTTTAAAACGGGAAATATGCCCGTTAATTTACTCAAGATAATTGATAGAAATTTTATTTAAATCAATTACTCACTCTGACATTTTCTTGTAATAGAGCCTCTATACACTTAGCCGCAGATGAATAATTAACCACTTGAGCAATTGAGTGGTTTATCACTTTCATCCATTTAATCAAAGCCAAACTCGTCGTGAGGCGGGGTCGGAAAGCTACAGGTCTTCCAAGTGAAGATGGCTGGGTTGCATTGCTTGTTTTTTCACTCTAAACATAAGGGAATTTTTATGAAAAAAGCGATGCTATTTGTCATAGCACTATTTTTCTCTGTTGCCGCGAATGCAGCAACACTTAACTTAACAAAAGGTGACTCAGCTTTCACCAACAATGCTAGTCAGGAAATTGATCTTGCTAGTGGCAGTACTGTATTAGCAAGTGGGACTACAGGTAATGGCGCATGGGAATCTTCGTTCAGTTTATTTACTAATGACGCAACACCAGTAGTTATTGAATGGTCATTTAATCCAGAGTCTAATCTTGATAATGCAACTATTGCATTTGGTGTTTTAGGTGGTGCTATTCAAAATTTCAACATTACTGGTGATTTCAGTTTCACAGCGATATTAACTGCAGGTCTGACATATGTGTTGGATATCTATGACGCAACAGGTAAAGCTTTAAATTACAGCCTATCAGTTTCAGCAGTACCTGTTCCTGCAGCACTTTTCTTATTCGCACCAGTTTTATTAGGTTTCTTAGGCTTTCGTAAAAAAGCGATTGCAGCATAACCTATCTTTAGACAATCGTCGTTCAATATTAGGGAGCTTCGGCTCCCTTTTTTTATGTATGATTCAATATTTCCTGGGAGAGTATCGGTTTGACTTCTCCACCATCACGCCATCGAGTAACTACCTGAATGGATTATTTTGTTAGCTTGGGTTATGCCGGTCTTTTTATCTCAGCCTTTTTATCTGCAACACTACTGCCACTTAGCTCTGAATTCGTTCTGAGCACACTATTAATCAAAGGACTATCACCGAGTTTGCTCATCACCACAGCCACCGTGGCAAATGTGCTTGGCTCAATGCTGAATTATGCTTTAGGTTATTGGGCCAGTTCTGCAGTCATAAAAAAATGGTTACGGATATCAGAAAGCGATATTAGAAAAGCGGAAAACCGGTTTAAGAAATATGGTCTTATTTCCCTGTGTTTTGCCTGGTTGCCCATCATTGGTGATCCATTAACTGTTATGGCAGGTCTCATAAAAATACATCTAGGCTGGTTTGTCGTGTTAGTCACAGCAGGTAAGTTGATTCGCTATATTGTCATCAGCCAGGTAGCACTGTCGCTAAATTAAAAAACCCCGTTTCAGAGACTGAAACAGGGTTTTAACTGGGTTACACATTTACTTAATGATGATGCGGATGACCGATATCCTCACCTTCACTGTTATAAAAACCGGATGGACCATGGTCGATATACCCCTGGTTAATCATCTTCGCAATAAATGGATCGGATTCACTATCACCAATATCGGCATAATCCGTTGTCTGATAGTCATCACGCATTTTAAAACTGGCATTAACAGCGCTTTCATCTTTAATCAGTTTCGTTAACTGCCATGTTTGAATGTGACCGTCAGCGGTATTTTTCCAGCTTTTCACTAATGATAAAGCAGGTAACCATTCAAGTTGGAGATGGCTATCACCTTCTGTTAACTGATAAGTTTCGACTTTGTCACAGGCTTCACCCGAAGTTGATACCAGTGTCATATTATTTTTCAACTTGTCTGTAATCAACTCATGCACTTGTTGCCATTGACTATCAGCATTAGCGTACTTCACCTCGCCCGGCTGATACTCGATAGCATGTTGCTCCTTATCAAAAAAACGTACCATTCTTAACTGACCATTATGGGTGTATTCCCACATATCGGTAACACCCGTCTGGGTAAACTGATTACTAACACGGCCATGTTGACGCCACAACATCATCGTTGCCGTTTTATTAGAGTCACTGTCAGTCATTTCGTACATTGCCCCTAATAACTCAGGATCGATTGAACAACTCTCGCTCGCCTGAACCAGTAAAGGAGAAGTGACTAACATCAGACTCGCTAATAAATGATATTTCATCTGTATAACCTTCATCGTGTTGATTTTATCCAAACGAAAAAGGGGCGGACTCACGTCCACCCCTCTCTTTTTCGTGTTGATATTACTTAATCGCTTTTTCTGCTTTGATTTCCAATCGTGCCGCTTGATTCATGATGTGATAAATCAAGTTTTGTTCATTCACTCCTGTTACCGCACTTGCACCAGGACCTGTCGCAAAAATGGCTACATCTTCACCTGCATGTGTTTCAGAATCTAATGGAATCAATGCTTCTTGATGGTATCCAGATAATTCAGTATCCACAGCAGTTAAATCTTTACGACCCGCATCCGGACCTGCGTTATAGCTGGCATCAGCATCCGTTTCATTGCCCAAGTTACGGAAACCAAGACCGTTTGTATAACCTAAAGTTGTATATGGCTTACCATCAGCAGCTAATGCAGGCTCATCTGAACCAACGCTGACCACTTTACCCAGAATAGGATTACCACGTTTTGGATAACCTGCCATAGTGAATACATGGCTGTGATCCGCAGTCACGATAATCAATGTTTCTTCAGGGTTAGTGTTTTCTAATGCTGTTTTAACCGCATGAGCAAACTCAATAGTTTCATTTAAAGCACCATGTGCATTACCCGCATGATGAGCATGGTCAATACGACCAGACTCAACCATTAAGAAGAAACCACGATCGTTCTTGTTCAAGACTTTAATGGCTTTTTCTGTCATTTCAGATAATGAAGGTTCACCAGCAATATCATTGCCACGGTCAGCTTCATATTGCATATGTGATTCATTAAATAAAGCGAAGATTTTATCGGTATTGGCTGGATCGATAGCATCAAAGCCTGCTTTATCGTATACATATTTACCTGTTGGATAAGTAGTCTGCCATTCTGCAACTAAATTACGACCATCCGTTCTGTCACCTTCAGTAGAACTGACGGCATCCGGGCTGTTAAATGCAGGATCTTTTGGTAAGAAATGACGACGACCGCCACCCATAGCAACTTCGATACCGTTAATACGTTTTGCTGTTGGATAACGATTTTTCAGATTACTTTCAAATTCCACCAATTGTTTAGCGATATCTTTACAAGGTAAACCACGGCGTGTGACAGAGGCAGGCATATCTGAAACGTCTTCCCAGTCACGATCCACTGATTTTGCATAAGTCGCTGCAGGTGTAGCGTGAGTGATTCGTGCTGTTGTGACGATACCTGTTGATTTACCGGCAATTTCAGCCAGCTCAAGAGCAGTTACCAGTTCATGTCCGCTCATTGTCGAGCACACGCCACGTTGAACATCTTCACCAATACCGATGATGCCAGCATCTGTTTTAACACCACTCATCATGGCCGTCATCGTACCAGCAGAGTCAGGTGTTTGAGCATCAACATTGTATGTTTTTGCCAGTCCTGTGAATGGAAAGGTTTCAAAGGTCAGGCGGTTTTCTTCACCTGGTTTGCCATTTAACTGGCCTTCTAAAATACGGGCAGCTGTAATAGTAGAAATGCCCATACCGTCACCGACAAATAAAATCACATTTTTTGCTTTGTGTGCATTTTTATAAGCTGGTTTGTTATCCATTTTTTCAACAGCGTCTGTATACCAGTCACTGTTAACTTGATAATCAGTTAAAACAGGTTGTTTAGCATAAGCTGTTACGCTTAATGCTAAAGTTGCTGCACCCAATAATAAAGGTAGCTTGTTTGACATGTGTCTCTCCCATAAGACAATTAAAGTGTTTGGTTGGCTAACGGATACAGCGTAATTGTTATTGATGACATCCAAGTTAAGCATTGATGACAATTATGTGAACTGAGTCACATATTGACCTGGAGCCCGATTAAGGTGTTTTTTATATTTTCCCTGACACGGACGCCGGGATTTCTTCTATCGTCAGCATTTTGTTTCTTAACTCTTCGGTTACCGCCTGCGCCGATGTGCGATCTCGAATCACTCTTGGTGTGATTAATACCAATAGTTCCGTTCTTCTCACCGCATCTGAGGTTTGCCCGAATAAGTGTCCTACAACCGGTAATTTATGCAGTCCCGGTATGCCGCTATCATTATTGGTTTTGCTGTCCTGAATTAAGCCACCTAGCACGATGGTTTCACCCGAGTTGATAGCCACCACACTTTCAATTTCACGTTGCTGGATGGTCGGGGCATCAATTGTCGATGTGGTTGTTTGTACGGCATTACTCACTTCCTGTCGTATTTCCATGGTGACAAGACCACTATTATTGACTCGTGGTAATACGGTTAACGACACACCCGTTTTACGAAAATCAATTTCATTGACTGTTGGTGCGGTGGCATCAGTATTACTCACTGATTGTCGGGTGGGGATAGGAATTTCATCACCTACATTGATTTTAGCCGGTTGGTTATCCAACACCATCAGAGACGGCGACGATAAAACATTGAGTTTTGATTGCGCTGCGAGTGTATTCAATGCAAACCGCACATTACTTAAGCTATCAACTACCGTGAACGAAAACCCAGGTGTCTGGGCATTTATACCCGTATCTCCCAAATCCAATTGACTGTTACCCTGTTTACTCCCTATGCCATTTTTAAAAAACCATTCGACACCAAAATTCAACTCATCGGATAAGGTCACTTCAATAATGCTGGCTTCAATTAATACCTGCATTGGCACCGTATCAAGCTGTTTGATCGTGCGTTCAATCATGTCGTAATCTTTGGCTGTGGCCATAATTACCAACGCATTCCGAACATCATCAGCAATAATGTCGACCTCGTCATTTAAAAAACGGGCTTTATTCGTTTGAGATGCAGACACGATCTCATCATTGTTGTTTATGCTTGTCTGAGTCGAGCCCAGATGGATTTGGGTTTCACCTGGAGCCAGTGTTTGTTTTTCTGTCGCAGAATCTGTTACCTGTTGAAGACGGGCACCAAACACCTGAGCCAATACATCCGCCAGTTGCTGGGCCTTGGCATTCTGGACTTTATACACATAGAGCTGTTGCTTACCCAGATTCGAAGCCATATCCAGGCGCTCAACCCAACGTTCCACATTTAACAGCGACGACCGGTTTGCACTTATCGCTAAAATACTATTCAGACGACTAATCGCCATTAAGCGCACCGGACCATTTGCCGACTTTTCACTATTGTCAGCTGCTGATGTCAGCAGAATATTTTCCAGCTCACGCTGAATATCGTTCACTGAAGCATTCTTTATTGGATAAATACCGACAGACATCCCCGCCAGCCAATCCACATCAAACACAGAAATCGTTTGTGTTAATGTCTGCACATCCTGCTGACTGCCGCGTAATAAAATCAGATTACGTTTTTGGTCAATTTGGATGTCCGTATCCTTCCCAGCATAAGGCATTAAAATCTTCGCCATCTCAGGCGCGCTGATATAACGCAGCGGAATCACATGCACCCCGTAGCCTGACTGAGAACTACCCGAGGTTCGGGATAATGCCTGATCAGATGCCACCACCTGGTAAAAGTCATGATTTACCATCAAACGTGCATTATTCATTGCTAATACACTTTCCAGCATGGGTAATACGGCTTCTTTTGTGATGGGGTTGGGTGTCTGAATAGTCACTTGTCCGCTTAAGTTTTTATCCATTGAGTAATTCACTGCCAAAATTTCGCCTAATACAACGCGGACAAAATCAGCCAGTGATACCGCTTCAAAATTAAGCGTAATATCGTTATGTTCGGCATTGGAAGTAAACTGTCGGCTAGTCAATGATTGTGTTGGGTTATTACCATAAACCACTACTTTCTCAAATGGTTTTGTATCCTCCGTCGTAGTAATATGCTGACTAATGGGCGCCGAAACCACTGGATTATTGCCGCTTTGTCCGGCAAGTTTGGCTTGGGGTTGTGGTTTAGTTGCTGTAAGAGGCTGACACCCAGCCAGCACAATTAACGATGCGACTATTATTGCTAGCCTGATCATGTGTTTGTAGCACTCATTTATTGAATTCATAACCGTTAATCATAAGAAATGAATGTGACATTATTGATACGGATCATCATCCAAATGACTGCCTGGCACTAAAAGCGTTGGATTGTCCTGTTCTGATGACATCTCTGTAGCCGACACAGTTGTCGCTAAGGACGGTGTTTTTGCATTGAATAACATCACCCGGCGCCGCTGACCAGCTTTATTAAACACGGCCGCAGTTGAGGTAATTTCTTCCAATGTCCAGTCATCCAGCTCATCATTGAGCTGTAACTGTTTCACCTTTTTAGTTTTATCATCGGTCATTAACACCATGGATGTGTTATCCGTTATCGCCACCGCTGAAAGACGATAATGATTTAAAAACAGGGTGTGCTCAGTTGGCTCTGCGACCGTTTGAGGAGATAGTTCCGCAAAACGATCAGCAGTGAAAATGGACTGTTTTAACAATGCCGCTGTTGTAGAAGGTTGAGGTAAGGCAATGCCTGCTCCCTGCTGTTCTGGTGGTGTCTTATGACCATCAGACAGCTCATCACTGGCTACAGGAACAGTATGGGCAAACCTGTATTCGCTTATCATGCTCACTAGCGATAAAACGATTACAGCCCATGAACTGATAGCCCCCCAACTCATGATGAATGTTCCGCATTCATCACTTGATAAAAGCCGGTCATCAGCGTGTGTACCTCAAGTTGAGTGGATGAGGACTTAGCCTTGTCATCATTAACAACAATCGATAGTTCATCGACGAGTAATAACGGTTGCTGTAATTCAATACGGGATAAAAATGCTACCAAGCCCTTCATATCCGTCTGAAACTGCAGGCGTAGCTGAATATGTGAAAATCCTTTTTCCTGCTCAACCACTGTGGTCTCGGCACTTATTTTGGTCAGGTCTAATTCATCGAGATGTTTAGCTACCAATGATTGCATTTGTGCCGCCATCAATGCCGTCGAATCACCATGAAATAAAAAGCTCTTACCTAATTGTTCAGACTCCTCTTCACTCAACGACACAGCGGGCTGTTGTAACTGACGCGATAATTTTTGCTGCATAAAGGTCAGCTGTTCTCGCTCACTGACATAATGCTGACGTAAAGATAAAGCCGGATAAATAATCAGCAGCCATAGCATTGTGATCAACAAAATTAAACCAGCCCAGGCCAGTAATGGATAAAAATGTGAGAATTCAGTTCGCATCACTGACACGCTTCATGGTGATGGAAAAACGCTCTTTACCCAATTGTGGATCGAAAGTCACAGGTGCCTTGAATGCCACATCAGTAAATTGTTTTGTCTGTGCCAATAATGAAAGAAGTGTTGCTGCTGATGGCGATACGCCCTGGATTTCGATGATGTTATCTCTGACCTGAAAGCGTCTTACCCATGCCTCTTTTGGTAACACATCACTTAAGGTATTCAGCACAACTAACCATTGCTGTTGTCGTTGCTTTTGTTCTAAATCACGAAATTGAGTCAGCGTGAACTCACCATGTTGTTGCCTTCGCACATCTTTCATCGCATCAGCACGCATGGCTTTCAGGCTTTGTTGCTGCTGCTTTAACTCTGTTTCATAAAATGACAATGGCAAATAAAGCGCACACAAAATGCTGACTACAGCACAGGCTGGCAATAGATACGCTGACCAGGAATTTTTTTCAGACTGTGAACGTAATAAATTGAGCTTATCCCGATAAAGACTGTCTTCAACGGACACCCTGTCGATATCAATACCCAATATGTTTAAACGTTGCTGATGCAGCTCAAAATCTTCACGCAGCATCACAAATAAACTAAGATAAATCAGCTCATGCTCATCTTGTTCATCCAGCTCAACCCAATCAAATATCACCTGCTCTGCCTGAAATGGGGTGTATTTATCCATTTCGAACCACAACAACTCGGCAATATTATGTTTTGCAGAACGTGGCACTGACAGTTGGCGTGACAATATCTGCTGCTCATCAAGTAATAACAGGCTTTTGTTTGGATTCGACTTTTTAGGAAAAGCGATCTTATCGTCGCCATCGACATGGCTTTGCCACTCAATATCTTCGCCCGACTTAGACCAGACCGTTAACTGATATCCATGGCTTTTGTTAGTAATACATAGCCGTTGACGGCGAATATCGGTCTGGTACTGCCAACGCTTTGGCAGACCAGCATTAAGCTGAGACAACCACCAGTAACAAGCACGTGATAGACCTTGTTGAATCTGCTGCCAGGACATCAGGACGCCACTCCCGTTATTTCCTGCCATGACAAAATCGCATAATCCTTGCTTTGGTCAGGGTTGAGTAATACAGCAACTTTCAGACTGGCCATTTTTTTCCTGACTTCAGCACGGCTGGTAATCACAAAACAACGGCCCGCAGGCAGACGGGGTAATTGTTCATTGGTGAGATCACTCAGGCGCTTACGCTCATTTTCACTGTAGAGACTCACTGGCAGTACAGATAAGTTAAGACCCGATTGTTGAGAATACACTGTCATTAACGGTGCGATTTTTTGATAATCCTGCTCGTCCATCGACAACAATAAACGTAGCTCTTCCAGACTATTAAATGCTGCATTTTTAGGTAAACCCTCGCGGCCAGCCGCTTTGTAATGTAAGCGTTCAGCACCGACAGCAAGCCGTTCATTATCACTATCACGCCAATCAACAATCTGGTCGGCATATTGTTCAGCCGTGTGTGTGGACCAGCCTTTAGTTTTTAATAGCATGGTGATTAATCCGGCTGAGGCGTAATTCACATCAAGCAGACCATTTTGATCCTGAATCTGAATAAATAAGCTGCCTTTATCCGTGTCGAACTGATAAACAGTGCCATTGGTTAACCAACTAGGCTGTTCATCCACTAAGGCCTGGATCACTCGCCAAATGCCTTCGCTCGCCAGATACTTACTAGTTAAAGCCCCTTGTTGCTGCTTTATTTGCTGTGTTTCGATACGCATGGTTTGGCTGAAACTCACGGCTAAAATCATCAACAGCGCGATCATCCACAGCACGATCAGTAAGGCAGCCCCCTGCTGTTTTACAGAAGTCATAACCCCGTTCGCTGAACACTGAGATGATCCCGCATCCGGGTCACCTGGGCTGGTAAAGACACGACTATCGGATATTTATCACCACCACGCTGCTGCGCCACAGTCACTGAAATAAGCGGCGGTAATTGATTGTTTTTCTGCCAGTCTGACTGCCATCTTGGTGAGTTTTGTTTGTCGATATCAGCATAGGAGAAATCGAGCGAATCCACGCTGTTTAACAACGTCAGTTGCTGACTATCATTACGATTTTTCAGCACACTTAATAATGGCTGATACTTCATCACCAGTTGGTTTTCTTTAAGCATCAACTCAACCCAATACAAGCTGTTGCCGCCAGCATGAGCAGGTAAAGTAGAAACAAAGCCAAGCTGATGTTTTGCTCCTGAAAATAACACTGGATATGCGCTGCCCTGATTCATCACAATCGGTGAGGTCTGGCTGATAAGTCGTCTGACAAATTGAGTTACCAGTCGGATATCATCATTCATCTGCACCTGCTCAATGCCGGACTGAGTCTGTCCACTGAGCGTACGTGAGGCACTGAACAACAAACCCAGCATAATCGTCATTAAACTAATGGCAATCAGCATTTCTAATAAGGTAAAACCTGATTGCTTATTCATGGTGCGGCCTTACTCACAGGTACTAATGTAGAAAGATGTATCTGATACGGTTTACCCGAGCGCTGCCATGACACATCGGCGCTGACTTCTTGTAGAGGTAGTTTTGACGATGCACTGCCATTTGTCGGTTGAATCGTTAGCTGCCAATGAAACTGCTTCTCAGTGGTGCCGGATTGTTGAGTGCCACTGGCTTGATATGTAGCCTGAGCAATCAAGGATTCAGCAATACTGGTCGCCACGTTAAAATCCTGGCCCAGACGAATAACTTGCTGACCTTTTGCATACAACTGAAACAGTATGACTAAAGACACACTCATCAAACTGAAAGCCACCAGTAACTCAAGTAAACTAAAGCCTTGCTGTTTCATCACATTGGCAACTGTTTACTTAACTGAATTTGCCCGGTCACCCAGTTCACATCAATGGCAAAGGCATAATGATTATCTGCTAATAGCAACTGGCCGCCGCTACTACTGCCATCGGCATAAAACACAATACTTCCCTGCTGGCTATTGTCAGATTGACGGCTGACCTTCGCATCAAGCTTTGTGCTGGCAGCAAGCTGAACGTGTTGATTGTTATAGGCTATTCGTTGTTTTGAGGCATCCAGATCAATACGCTGCGTTTTTTGACTCAGCATGGCCTCATTTCGCGCTTGTCGCATTAACAGCACTAAACGCTGAGATTCAGAATAAAGACTATGATGTTCCATCACGGGACGAAATAACGGTGGCAATAAACTCATGACCATCACCAACAGGCTCATCACCACTAATAATTCAATCAGCGTAAAGCCTTTTGCTATTGCCGGAGATGACAATACCGTTACTCCCAGCTGGTGATGTCTTGATCATCACCACTACCACCCTGCTGATTATCGGCACCTAATGAATATAGGTCATAGTCACCATATTTACCGGGCGAAACATAATGATAAGCATGTCCCCAAGGATCTAAGGGTACTTTTTTCTTCTTCAGATAAGGGCCATTCCAGCCGGAGACATCAGCCGGTTTCTCAATCAGCGCCGTCAACCCCTGAGTAGAAGTCGGATACACACCCATATCCAAATAATAAATATCAAGTGAGGCTTGCAGATCAGCAATCTGTAAAACAGCGGTATCAGCTTTCGCCCCACCTAACTGTTTCATCACTCTGGGACCGACCAGACCAACCAATAATGCCAAAATTGCCAGCACCACCAGCAATTCGATAAGACTAAAACCACGATTATTTCTTTTCATCATCAGCGGAATATAACCACTAAAAATGAAACTTTAATGACAGTGACTAACGGACCAGATCGTTTAAGCCCAACATCGCTAACATGATAGAAATAATAATGACGCCAATAATACCGCCCAAGCCAATAATTAATATCGGTTCAACCAAATTTAATAATTGTTTGGTTTTGTCTTCTACTTGCTGCTGATAGGCTTTTGCCACTTTGCTAAACATTGGCTCCAACTGACCGGTTTGTTCACCGATTTCAACCAGCTCTGTCAGCAGGCTCGGAAAACAGGAAAAGGACGTTAATGCTTTGGCAAGTGAACTGCCATTTGACACCTGTTTTGCTACCTCAGTCAGTGCTTGTTTGATTTTGCCATTATTGATTGAACCTGACGCCATATTGACCGATTCAATTAAACCCACACCATGAGTGAGCATTGATGCCATGCTTTGAGAAAAACGGCCAATATTAACGGCGGTCACCAGTGAACCAATGACAGGTAAGTTGAGTACTTTTCCATCCAGCCAGACTTTGCCTGTTTTTTGTTTTTGAAGCGTATCAATCGCCAGTGCCAGCACAATAAATATAACCAAAGGCAGCCACCAGCTGTGTTCAAAAAAATCGGCAACGGCAAACACCTGTTGTGTCAGCCAGGGAATGGTTTGCTCAGCACCATCAAATAATGGCACGAACTTAGGGATAACATAGGTCATCATCATCACAATCGATAATATCGACATGACTAGCAATATCAGCGGATAGGTTAAGGCAGATATTAATTGTCGGCGTAATAAAGCCATCGTTTCCTGATAATGTGCTAATTCATTCATCACCTGAGGTAAATGCCCGCCAGTCTCACCCGCCAGCACCATATTGATATGTAAATCAGTGAAACATTTTCCCTGAGCAGTCATCGCTTTTGCCAGACTCTCACCACCAGCCACACCTTGATGCAGTGCAGCCAGCGTATCTTTTAATAGCGTTGAACTGGCTAGTCGTTCCATCCGTTTTAATGATTGGTCGACTGTTAGTCCGGCATCCAGTAATGTCGCTAACTCACTAAAAAAAGTCAGTAAATGTGTGGGTGGTAAGGGCGCTTGCTGCTTTTCACGGCGTAGATTAAATATCCCTTTCAGCCATGATTGTTTGGTCACCGACACCGGCACATAACCAGAATGACGAAGAAACTGCACCACGGCAGTCTGATCTGCTTCTTCTTTACTACCGGAGATCATCTCGCCTTTAGCTGTTAATGCCTTATAAACAAACTTAGTCATGAGCATGCTGTGATTGTGTTAAACGAAGCACCTCATCAATGCTGGTCATACCAGCCAGCACCAAACGCAGTCCATCTTGTTTGAGCGTCTGCATGCCCTGCTCCATGGCTTTTTGCTCAATGGTCTTGGCATCGGCTTTTTGTAATATCAGCTGCCGGATAGCATCACTCACCATCAATAATTCACTGATCATGGTGCGTCCCTGATAGCCACTTTGCTGGCATAGATCACAGCCAACAGCACGGTAAATCGTCGCCTGTTCATCAAATGCAATCGTATCAGGCATCAAAGACTTCCAACTCTCTTCCGTCATGGCCATTGGTTGACGACATGACACACACAAACGGCGAACCAAACGCTGCGCCATCACCGCATTAAGCGATGCCGCCAGCAAATAATGCTCCAACCCCATATCCAGACAGCGTGTCACCGCACTGCTGGCATCGTTAGTATGCAATGTTGAAAACACCAAATGGCCGGTTAATGCCGATTGAATCGCTATCGAAGCTGTTTCTTTATCACGCATTTCACCAATCATCAGCACATCCGGATCTTGCCTGACCAGAGCACGAAGCGCCTCAGCAAAACCTAGGCCGATACGCGGTTTGACCTGGATCTGGTTAATGCCCGTCAGTTGATATTCAATCGGATCTTCGACGGTTAATATTTTTTTCTCTTCGGTATTTAATTGCTGCAAAGCAGAATATAGGGTCGTGGTTTTACCACTGCCAGTGGGCCCCGTCACCAAAATAATGCCATGAGGCTGTTTAATTTGTTTCATCAGCCCGTTTAATGATTGTGGTGACAAACCCAGTTGCTGAATATCCAGTGTCACTTTTTGTTTATCAAGCAAACGAATCACAATGCTCTCACCATGCAGCGTCGGCGTGGTGGAAACACGGCAATCTATCAAACGACCATCAGCATGAATTTGCAGACGACCATCCTGTGGCAGTCTTCGTTCAGCGATATTCAGCTCTGCCATTATTTTGATACGGGATATCACGGCGGCACTGGATTTAACAGGTGGAGAATCCAACTGTTTTAATACACCATCCATACGATAGCGAACCGCCAAATGATGTTCAAAAGGTTCGATGTGAATATCAGACGCATTCTGCTCAACAGCTTTATTGAGCAATGAGTTAACCAGCTTCACCACCGGCTCTTGCGATGCCATATCTTTCAGGCGATTCACCAGCGATGAATCATCATCCGTGTCTGTAAAGACACCATCGGCATACTCCCTATTCTTGTCCTGCTGAGCAGCATGCCATTTTTCATATAACTGTTTAAATTCACTCTGGGTAATAACCAGTCTTTTAACCCGTTTCTTTGTTAACTGAGCGATTGATTGGCAAGCAAAGCTATCTTCCGGATTCACCATCGCCAGCGTTAATTCATTTTCGTCGATAAACACAGGCAAACATTCCGCCTCTTGTAAAAATCGACTGGCTATCTGATGTTCGGGAGCTTCAGTGGGCAAGGCTTTGATGTCACATTTTTCAATATCATGAGATTTCACATAAGCGGAAGCCATCTGTTGTTCGGAAATCAGCCCCAAACTCACCAGCAAAGAAGGATTCTGTGATAACTGCTGCTTATGAAACGACTCGGCTGTAGTCAACGAAAAGCTATCAACCAAATGATGATCGAGTAAATAAGGAATCACCTTGGATGAACGTGTCACACTTGCTGCTGTCATGAGTTATACATGGATGAATGATAATCTTGAAAGTCAATCACACAGTCATGTCAAAACGATGACAAAAAATCAAAAAGCATTTGATTCTAAAGTGTTACTGCAACAGGCCGATATAAGAATTATGTGAACTATTTATCGCAGAAGATAACTAAGGTCATGTAAGATGACACAAAAAGTAGGAGGTAAGACATGAGTATTTCAGCAACACAAGGCAGCCCGAAAATCAGTATCGATGATTATCTGATGGTCAAAAGTGCTCAAATGAGTAACAACAAAGCCAAACTAGATGGTGCCAATGCGTTAAAACTGATTGAATCTGCTCTTCCCGCACCTACTGCCACACAAGGCAATAATCTAAACGTAAAAGTCTGAGTTTCTCAGACTTTTTTTTGCCTGCTGTTTAACCAGGCAACTCAATCTCACTGTAAAAATCCTGATACACAATCTCCACCCGAAGTCTGTCCCCCTCAGATAGTAGAGCCTGCGGTTGGCTTACTGCTGTTATCCACTGCTGCGCCTGTTCTTGTTTAACCAGATTACAAATATCACCAATAGGCCAGTGGAAATAGACTTCATTTTGTTTTTTGATGGCTAACACATCTTTATCTGTTGATTCAGGAATCGGTAAATAAGAACTGAATATTTCCAGACCACCTTGCTGCTCAGGATCATGAGCAAAATACTCCACACTAATATCCCAGCCCCTAACTAACCCCTGCTCGTCATCACCGCGTTCCACACTAAAGCCATACATGGCTAAGGTGCCATCGTTTATTTTGGGCAGCTTATTTAATACCTGCTGAATAGATTGCACGGCTTTTTTATCGTCTTCAGATAACGATGTCAGCCCCAATAACCAGTTACCCAGTTCAATTGCTGATTGAATAAGTTTTTTATGTGATTTATCAAGCAGAATATTGGCCATACACTTAGTTTTTCCTGTGCGCATTTTCATAGTGTTTTACCCACTCAAGCACTTCGTCAGCTGGCATGGGCTTAGCAATGGCGTAACCTTGCGCAATATCACAGCCCATATCCATCAGCGGTTTAAAATGCGCTTCAGTTTCAACACCTTCGGCGATGATATTGCGTTTAAAGACTTGAGCCAGCTCAATCACGCCTTTCACAATCGCCATGTCTTCATCATTACCCAACATATCCCGGATAAAGCTCTGGTCAATTTTTAAGGTTCTGACTGGTAGTTTTCTCAGATATGACAACGAAGAATAACCGGTGCCAAAGTCATCCAGAGCAAACGGCACTCCCAAATAACTACTTGCGGCCGCCACAACCTGCGCTGTCTGAACCGTTTCCAGCGCCGAGGTTTCCAGAATCTCCAGCTCGATATCATCAGCCGATATAGTTTTGTATTGCTTCAATAATGATTCGAGTTTGTTTAAGAAGGCATCGTGCTGAATTTGTCTGGCCGATACATTGATACTGACTTGAATATGCAAATTGCTTTCATGCCATGTTTGCAGTTGGTTGAATGCTGTTTTTAATACCCAGTCGCCTAACTCAATACTGAACTCATGATCTTCAATAATAGGCAAAAATTCCATGGCACCCAATAAACCTCTTTCAGGATGTTGCCAACGGATAAGCGCTTCTACACCAACAACACGGTTATGACGAAGGTCCACTTTTGGCTGATAATAAAGCCTGAACTCTTCACCAATCAACGCCAGATGTAATCGCTCCAGTTGGGAATGGTATTCATGCATCTGCTGATCCAGCTTAGCATCAAAGATATGATAGCCATCCCTCCCCGCCTGTTTGGCTTCATACATAGCCAAATCCGCATGACGAATCAAGGTATCACCGTCCACATTATCTAAGGGATAAATAGCCACGCCGATACTAGCTGTGACATGATGTTTACGGTGGTTAATTTTAATCGGCTCAGCAATCTTCTGGCTGAGTCTTGTAAGAATGGGATCCAGCTCATCGATATTGTTTATGTTACTGATAAGTACAACAAACTCATCCCCCCCCATTCTAGCTGCTGTATCCCCAGAGCGAGTAACTTGGGCTAGTCTTTCTGCCACAGCAATCAGTAATTTATCGCCAATTTCGTGACCGAATTCATCATTGACGGGTTTGAACCCATCCAGATCCAGAAAACATACCGCCAGCAATTTCTCACTTCGTTTAGCAATGGCGATAGCTTGTTCGAGCCTATCTGAAAGTAGTGTTCGATTAGCGAGCTGTGTCAGGGCATCATAGTGCGCCATATTGACTAAAAGATGCTCTGTTTTTTTAATCTCCGTAATATCAACAAACAGCCCAAGATAATTGGTAATCTCGCCCTCATCATTTTCTATTGCGCTTACGGTCAAGATTTCAGCAAAAAACTCCCCATTTTTCTTACGGTTCCATATCTCACCACGCCAACGCCCTTCGGTATGGATGCATTCCCACATTTCTTCATAAAACTCTGCGCCCTGTCGACCTGAAGCAAGAATTTTAGGATCTTCACCGATTAATTCTTCCTGGGTGTATCCAGTGATCTCACTGAATGCACGGTTCACGCTAATAATACGGTTATCTTTGTCAGTAATCAGAATACCTTCCCAGGCATCATCAAATACACTGGCATGTAAACGCAGTGCTTCCTCGCTTTTTAGACGATCAGTAATATCGTAGAACCAACCGATATTGCATTCCTCACCACCATATTTAATTGGCAAGTAGGAAGCCAGTGTCCATTTTGTTCCTTCCCCGTAAATATTAAGCTCTGTCAGTTGGTTATAGATGGTTTTACCTTCAGCGATATGGTTTAAATAGGTTTTCACCACTGCAGGGTCAACGTAAAAAGCAAATGGGTTGAGATCGTGTAATTTGTCTTTACTCTGATTAACCAGCTCCGCATAACGTTTATTAGCAAAGACAATTTTTTTGGTGGTATTGGTAACAATTCGAACAGCAATCGGGCTATATTCTAGTAATTCTCTGAGTTTGGCTGTATTTGTGCGTAACTCATCCTGAATTTTCTTGAAGTAGGAAATATCAGTACTAGTACCAATCATACGTAAAGGTTGTAAATTTCTATCACGCTTGATGATCATGCCGCGAGCCATAATCCACTTCCATGAGCCATCGCCACACAGCATTCGGAATTCATCTTGGTAATTGGCATACTCGCCTGAAATATACCCTCTGAAACGCAGTCTGGCCTGCTCTCTATCTTGCGGGTGAATGTATTCCGACCCTTCAACCAATAAGTCAGGAAAACTATCGTTTGTATATCCCAGCATTTTTTTCCAACGCTCAGAATAGCTTGCTGTACCCGTTTCAAGATTAATGTCCCAGACACCATCACCTGTAGATTCTAGTGCTAACTTCCAGCGGCTTTCACTTTCAGCTAATGACTTTTTGCTTTCAGCAATACGGTTTAGGTAGGAATCGATTCGTTCGGCCATAGAGTCGAACGCTCTGGCTGCAGTGGTAATTTCATCATTACCTTTTAGCTCAGCTGTCAACGCTACTTTTTGACCAGACTCAAAACGTGTCATTTCTCTGGTCAAGCGTGTGATGCGTGAAATCACATTCTTATTCACAGCAACGGTGATTAACCATCCAGAGAAAATGGTGACCGCAAATAACACGGCTATCAGAATCGCTAATAAACGATTAACGGGTTCAATCAAATCATCTATCGGGATAAGTTTAAAGTAGCGCCAATCAACCGGAACCACCGACATGGATATGACAATATACTTTTCCCCATTCACGACAACATCTTTTGCAACCAGTTGAGGGCTATCTTCGACATTCTGTGTTAACAAAAATTTAAGTGCATTCTCTTTATCAAGAAAATCCGTTACCTGTTTTTCATCACCTGACTCAAGCTGCTTTTGCCATTGACCGGCGAGAATAAAATTCCCCTGCCTATCCAGCAAAAAATGCTGTGTGTCTGGATAAAGTTGTTGCTCATTGAAAGTAAAGCCCAGCACATTACTTAATTGCATATCCTCGCCAAGCGAGCCCATCCACTTTCCATTGATATAAAGTGGATATAACGCACTCACCATCCATACCTGATTAACAGGGTCAAACAAAGGCGGTGTGAAGGTATATTGTTTGTCGGGATTATCAGAAGGAGAAGTTAAGCTTACCCAAGGCGTTTGCGTGTAATCATTGTCAGCCTGCTGAGTAAATATAAATTGAGGATAATGAGAATCAAAAATAACTTCACTGCGTAAATCGGGTGACAGATACCACACATTTTCATAAACACGATTAGCAGATGAGCCAAAAACATCCATTACCTGCTTGATGCGTAAATGCATCACTTTCTGTTTATCTGTTAAATCAGCTGAGTCAGGAATGAAAATCCCGGCATTGACCTGACCATCAAACTGGTCTTTCTTATTACGCCAAACCCCGTCACTATTCAGCTCTACTGTTCGATAGAACTTGTCTATTTCTTCCTTTGTAACCGGTTTATCTAATTCACTTTGTAGTAAACGGGCTAAGCCTTTTAATTTAGGTTCTGCATAACTGAGCTTCTGAGAAGTGATATCGACCTGATTCTGAGTCACAGCCAGTAGATTATTTACCTCTCGGTTAAGAAGCTTTTCTTTTGAATAAGCACTTACCCAAATAGCCGCGGGTATGGATGTCAGCAGAATACTGACGATGACGATTAAACTGAGTTTTTCTCTAATCTGCATTTAGCATTGTCTTTTTGAGTCCCCTTGTCTGCACGCGGTGGGGTGTGAATCTTTTGTAAAACCAGTCTACACAACCTTATTAAAGATGTTTAGTTTTGCCGGGTAAAAGATGACATTGATAATCAAATAAAAAAGTACAGAACAAAGACCATAACTTCTGCACGACTTTTTAGACTTACAAATAATACGTCTTCTCTAGTAAAAACTATTCATAAGCAAATGAAAATAAAAAAGTATTTATTTGCCTATTTCTCGCCTGCCTGCATCGCTGAAAACAAATCTCAGCAAGCAAAATTGAACATTAAGATCGATAAACATTAACCTATGTAACTCAATAGTAAGAACTTAAAACGATTAGCTGCGCGGTAAATCCAGTCTGATGTGACCTTTTTACTGAGCGTTTTTCAAACATTCATCTTCAATTAGTTCAGCAAAATGATCGATAACAATCTGCTTTTCACCCTCATTTTCAGCAACCGGTTCGTTATAGGCTCGCAACATCAAACCCCGTGAAAAATTACCCACCGTCATCTTCATCGCCTCATGAATAGACGTGTTGTTCTGCCGAACCTCCATAAACTTCGCGGCTTTATTCGTCCACCCCTCACAGTTTTGTTCCATCGTCAGTTCATCAGCATGAGCCACTGCGCTAAATAGCATAAAACACACTATCGATACTTTTTTCATCGTTATCACCTCGAACGCGATTGAGATGAATAGACTATAAATACTTCAAGTAAATCCCTCAGTAAAAAATGAAACTTAGTTGGTTTGGGTAGAGCCGAAACGAAACTAAACATTTGATACTTTGAGTGGTGGTGTTTTGTTTGTAACTTCGAAGTAAGGACAAAGCCCTTTCAATACGGGACTTGGTAACGTCTTGAGTAATTTACATTGCTCAAAAGTTACTCTATCATCAGAGTTGAGGTGATACATTTTGTATCTTGATTACTTTAACTACGCCAAACTTAAGTGTGAACTAAGGACGGAAAATCACAGATCTTTGATTACAGAGATGGCTGGACTGCATTAAAATTAATAAGGGAATATTGTGAAAACAAGCATCAATCTTGCATTAATACTTCTAGCGGGATTTAGTAATATAGTCTGTGCTTCGCCACTTTCATTTTCTAACAACGGAATATGGACATATGCCGATGGAAATATCTCATATTTACTAGGTAAATATGTACCTATTAATTGGAAATATGACTCTGAAGTATCGGCAGCGGCTTTCCAAGACACCGCTGCAGTTGGACGTAAGTTAGACAGCGGTGGAACTGTTAGCGCGAATATAGCATTTAATAACTCAGGCAGTAATTATGGATTATCCACAACAGGAGTATTAGGCGAACTATCATATATGGGAGTTGTCGCCTTTGATAATACAGTTCCAGAAATGGATATAGGAACAATGACTAGACGTTTAAAGGATGATGTCTTATCTACATTAAATTCTAGTGGCATTGATACAACTAAAAAAACAGATTTACTCGAGTTCTATAGTGAAAAAACAATAGGTAATGACCGATACGTGCTATCAACATTCGCATTTTTTGATACAAATTTATTTCAGACCCCACTAACATCCATAGAAGCAGGGTTTATCTTACAAGATAAAGTACTTTTCACATACACAGCCCTTGAATTACTTACATATAATGAATCTAAGACCGAGATTATATCCACAAGTTTAGCTAAGTTTAGCTCCCTAACCCCACCCTCATCAGTACCTATTCCTACCTCCGCTTTATTGTTTACTCCTGCTCTTTTAGGTTTCTTAGGTCTTTATCGGAGACGACAAGTAAAGCTGTAAAAAGTAATTTACGATTATCATATAAAAGCTGTGATTATTTTTAATCACAGCTTCTTCAATTAAAGAAGAATCAAGGGATCAGCAAACTTGATATTTTCAAACTCACTTGGGTTGGATTGAAAAATGAAATCCAACAAAAACATCTCTCGAAATCTTGAATGTTGGATTTCGCTTTGGCTCAATCCACCCCACGTCACAGATCGTCAGGCACAAAAAAACCACCCGAAGGTGGTTGTTTTGTATTTGGTGGAGGCGGCGGGACAGTGATTCCTGAATTTTCATTCAGGCCTGGACTATTCCTTCATCTGATAAATCAGATGGAGAGCGTTTGTGAGTATCTGTTTTACCTTCAACCCACCCTAGTATTCCATGAAGACAAGTCTCGTTAGGAACCTATGAGTCTCTAGCCGGCTTACTGGTTTCCCATTCACCGGACGGCGTTGGCATAGGACCCTTGTCCCGTAGCGTTCACCGTATGAGCTCTCTTTTTCCAATAGGGATCACTCCCTATGGCGACCATTTTACTAATCGAACCCGCGTCCGCAGATCCTCCGCCTTCGGATCTACATGCTTATTTCATCTATTAATTTAACTACCTGCTACCCGATGAACAGGGAAAACAAGTAGCGATCTTGTAAAGTTTTAATCTCTTAGTACCAAGCATACCTTGAGACGATCTTGTGAGAGTCGACGCCCGATACCAGACGCACAAGCACGGATCTGGTCGGACGGCATTCACTGGTTATTAAGCAGCTAGTGCGTAGTTGTTATCGTTAGCAACTAATTTATTTCCAGTCTTTTTTACGAGAGAACTGAAGTACTCGGCATGCACCTTAGGTTTTGTAATCCCCGTCGAAGCCAGGTCGCCCCCAAAGTGTTGAACTCTTATATTGTATCGGATTAGGCGTTTTTCAACCAGTGAAAACTTATCTTGCTTTCAGAATTCTGGCTTTGTCACGATTCCAGTCGCGATCTTTTTCAGTTGCGCGTTTATCGTGAAGCTGTTTACCTTTGGCCAGCGCAATTTCAATCTTGGCCATGCCTTTTTTCCAGTACATATTTAATGGAATCAGCGTGTAACCTTTACGCTCAACCGCACCAATCAGTTTGTGTAATTCTGCTCTATGCAGCAGTAACTTACGGTCACGTTGTGGCTCTGGTTTAATATGGGTTGATGCGGTTTTTAATGCAGTGATTAGCGCATTGGCTAACCAGGCTTCACCATTGCGAACGTGGACATAGCTTTCGTTGAGCTGCACTTTTCCATCACGCAGGCTTTTCACTTCCCACCCTTCGAGAACCAGTCCTGCTTCAAATTTATCTTCGATGAAAAATTCATGCCGTGCCTTACGGTTCACTGCGATGGTGTTTTCGCCTACTTTCTTTTTATTCTTTTTCGCTGCCATGTGCATATTATAGAGTGTTTAAACAGCGGCTTCATTATTTATCATTCACGAAACTAAAATGAGTGCGGTTTGTTGAAAGATAAAAGTTTTGGGTACAATCGAGTGAATTTACTTTTTTGAGGCGACCGAATGGCTAGACCTACAAAGTCGATTCACGGCGAGTGGACATCTCGCTGGGCATTTATTCTTGCAGCAACAGGATCGGCTGTTGGTCTGGGAAATATCTGGAAATTCCCCTACATCACGGGTGAAAATGGTGGTGGTGCCTTTGTTCTAGTGTATCTGCTGTGTATTGCCATTATCGGGGTTCCGCTGATGATGGCTGAAATTCTCATCGGTCGTCGAGGCCGACAAAATCCCATCAATAGTTTGAAGTCGATTGCCGAAGAAGAAGGCCGAAGTACAAATTGGCAATGGCTTGGTGGCATGGGTGTACTCACCGGGTTTCTGATTCTTTCTTATTATAGTGTGATTGCGGGTCAGGCTATGGCGTATATCCCTCGCGCCTTTGCTGGTGTGTTTGAAGGAGTCACGGCCGATGGTGCCATTAGTATCCATAAAGCCTTAGTGAATGATCCGGAACGTTTATTGGCCTGGCATACGATATTTATGCTGATGACCGTTGGCATTGTGGTACGCGGTGTGCAGCATGGTTTAGAAAAGTCTGTGCGAATTATTATGCCCGCCCTGTTTATCATCATATTGATGTTGGTTGGCTATGGTTACAATACTGGGCAATATTTTGATCAGAGTGTGCAGTTTTTATTTGCCATCGATTTTTCTAAATTAACGCATACTGGCGTGTTGACTGCGATGGGCCATGCCTTTTTCACCTTAAGTTTAGGTATGGGCGCGATTATGGTGTATGGCTCTTACTTACCTAAAAAAGCGTCCATCTTCAAAGTATCGCTGACCATTTCCATTATGGACACTACGGTTGCCTTGCTGGCTGGCTTGGCAATTTTCCCTCTGGTATTTGCTAATGGGCTTGAGCCGACGGCGGGGCCAGGTTTGATTTTCGACACACTGCCGATTGCCTTTGGTCATATGCCTTGGGGACAGTTCTTTGGCGGTATCTTTTTTATCTTATTATTATTTGCTGCCTGGAGTTCGGGGATTTCTCTGGTAGAGCCCATTGTGGTCTGGCTGGTTGAGAATAAAAACATGACTCGACTAAGAGCAAGTGTGTATTCAGGTGTCATCATCTGGTTGCTAGGCTTGTTGACGATTTTCTCATTTAACGTTGGTCGGGAATGGCGATTATTCGGATTAACGATGTTTGAGTTGCTTGACTACCTCACAGCGAATATTATGTTGCCTTTGGGCGGATTACTGATAGCCTTGTTTGCAGGCTGGGTAATGAAGCGAAATAGCTCTATGGATGAGCTGGGATTAGGCAATGGATTGTTGTATTCGACTTGGCGAGTACTTGTACGTTTTATTACACCGATTGCAATTTTGATTGTTTTTGCCAATCTTATCGGTCTTCTGAATTAATTAATGACGTAACCGGATTTCAATGACTACCATCACACGAAGCTCTCTGGTCATGTACACACCTGATCAAATGTTTGATTTGGTTAATGATGTTGAAGCCTACCCACGGTTTTTGCCTTGGTGTCGCGACAGCAGAATTATCAGTAAAAATGAAGATGTTATCTGCGCCTCCTTGGATATAGCCAAAGGCGGTATTCATCATGAATTTTCTACTCGAAATGTCCTCGATCATGGCAATGCCATACGCATCGAATTAATTGATGGCCCCTTTCGCCATCTTGAGGGCCACTGGCAGTTTAAACCGATTGGTGACAATCAGGGCTGCCGAGTCCAGTTAGATATGGACTTCGAGTTTTCAACCCGCTTATTAGACTTGGCACTGGGCCCTGTCTTTACTCAAATATCAGGTTCATTAGTGGAAGCATTTTGTAAACGCGCACAGGAAATCTATGGAAAACGCTGATTTAATCCATATTGAGGTAGCTTATGCCCTACCTAATGAACAAGTTATTATTCCGATTGAAGTACCCAAAGATTGTCTGGTTGAAGATGCAATTAAACGGTCTGGTATTTTGGAACGTTTTCCTCAGATTGACTTAAAAACCGATAAGGTCGGTATTTTTGGCAAAATGTGCAAACTCAACGCTGAACTGAATAATAAAGACCGTATTGAAATCTACCGCCCGCTGATTGCTGATCCTAAAGAATCACGTCGCCAAAAAGCTGAGATGGAGAAAAAGAAAAAAGCAGAGGCTGATTAATCAGCCTCTTTTTTTATACACTGCCTGCGATTCCAGTAAATCCATTTCCTGCTCTGTAAACCCCGCATCTAACCTAGCTTCAGTATGGAATGGCCCGCGAATCTCCCCGTTAAAATAGGTATTGAGTAAGGTTTTAAATGTCTCAAAAGGATCAACGCCGCGTTGTTCACAAAGATAGTTAAACCAGCGGGTGCCAATCGTCACATGGCCTATTTCTTCTTGTAGAATCAGCGTCAGAATATCAAAGGCTTTGATATCACCTGAGTTTTTCAACTTATTCATCATCGACGGTGTGACATCCAGCCCCCTCGCCTCTAATACTCTGGGCACCAACGCCATTCTTGTTAAGGGATCATGATGTGTCTTTTGCGCCATTTCCCACATACCATCATGAGCAGGAAAGTCACCGTAGTGAAACCCCATGGTTTGTAAATGCTCATCTAATAACAGGAAATGATGTGCTTCTTCATAGGCGACTTGCATCCAGTCCAGATAAAAAGCCTCAGGCATATCAGCAAACCGGGCTGTCGCATCGAGTGCCAGATTAATCGCATTAAACTCAATATGGCAGATAGCGTGAATCAGTGTGGCATGACCAGTTTGCTGATTATTACGTCGTCTGGGTAAGGCTTTTGGTGGCACTAAGTCTGGCTTGTCTGGTCTGCCTGGCACAGTGGGTACATCTAGCTGCTCACGATTGAGATGAAATCCTTCTTTCACGATCTGCTCGTAGAGTGCTCGGGTTTCGTGTGCTTTTTGCCAGGGGTCATTCATCAACAAGCAGCTTAAAGCCTGTTGACGGACATCAATTTTATCAACCATCTAATCTGACTCGTGGATCGACTAAGGTGTATGAAATATCAGTCATGACAAGACCAACAATGTATAAAACTGAGCCCAGAAATACCATAGCCCGGACAATCGCAAAGTCTTGAGCTTGAATAGCATCAATAGTGTAGCTACCTAAGCCGGGAATACCAAAAAAGGATTCAAGGATCAGGCTGCCCATAAATAAGGTAGGTAAGACAACCACTGCCCCGGTCAGTATAGGAATCATCGCATTCTTCAATACATGCTTAAACAACACTCTGACTTCTGATAAACCTTTCGCCCGGGCTGTGCGTACATAGTCTTTTGAAACTTCTTCTAAAAATAAGGTGCGATACCAACGTGAGCCGGAACCGATACCGGAAACGATGCCGATAAAAACAGGCAGAATAATAAACTTAAAGGCATCCAGTCCTTGTGCGTAGCCGGACAGTGGAACAAGTTGCATGATTTTTCCCACCAGAAACTGACCGCCGATAATATAAAACAGACCCGAAATAGACATCAGGATAACGCACAGAATAACGCCACTAAGATCGAGATAACTCGCTCTAAAAAATACCATCAACATGGCAAAGGTAATATTGGCTAGTATGCCAATAATAAAAATCGGAACCGCTATCGCTAGGCTCGGCCACATGCGTGTTTGTATATCTTCACCAATATCGCGACCATCGTCTGCCTGACCAAATTCAAAGGCAAACAAAGTTAAGGATTTATCAAAGAAAATAGTGTGTGTGAGCTTGTTTAAGCCCGACTCTTCACTATTCCAGAGTAAGGCTTTGTCATAACCTCTTTCTTCTTTCCAGACGTCGACGGCTTCTTGTGTGACATGTTTATTCCCTAAGTGCATACGCGCCATATCATCAGGCGTATTAACCATAAAAAATAAAGCAAAGGTCAGCGCATTAACCCCAATCAAGATGGGGAATGCATAAAGAATCCTTCTGACAATGTAAGCAAACATAGATTAACCAGGTTGTTTCATAAGTTTTGCAGGACTTTATTTATCAAGTCAGCGTTTATCTGTCTCACATTATGACGCTAAGATACTCATTGAGAAAGAGCTATTACATCTTTGCAGGTTCACTTTTAAGCATTTTGTTACTCAGCGTTTCAAATGCTTATCTGAATGCGATTTTAAATGCTTGTCAAAATTAGCATTTACTAATACACAAATTTTGTTATCGTGTAGCGACGATCATCATAAACAGCTAACGAGGTCACGATGAGCTTAACAGCAATGGATTTAGTCAAAAAGGCTAAGAGTGAAATTAATGAAATCAGTTGTGATCAGGCCGCATCAATGCTTGATGATGCTACCGTGATAGATGTCAGAGAACCAGCCGAATTTGATGCAGGCCATATCTCTGGTGCCATTCATATTCCCAGAGGGATGTTGGAGTTTTCACTCACATCTCACCCGTCACTCGCTAATGTCGAAGATCCTGTCATCGTCTATTGTAAAACTGGTGGCCGTGCTGCTTTAGCAGCTCAGACATTGCAGCTAATGGGCTATCAACAGGTTTACTCGATTGCCGGTGGTTATGACGCCTGGCAGCAGATTTAAATTACAGGAATATACCGATGAACCTCTGTAAATACACACTACTACTGCTCGCATCTACTCTCATACCTTCACTTTCGTATGCAGAGACAACGCAAATTATGATTAGAGCAATGGCTAATGATGCCAAGTATATCGGCACCAGTGTCGGCGGTGTTCGGGTCATGGTGAAAGATGCGGAAACAGATGAGTTACTTGATGAAGGTTGGATTAATGGTGGCACAGGCGATACTGATCGTTTGATCAAAAATCCCATTCATCGCGGTGATGTATTAACAGACAGAAACACGGCGGGTTATCTGGCGACGGTCGATATTGATACACCACGTTTGATTAAAATCACTTTGCTTGGGCCCTATGCCTATCGTCAGTCTCTGCAAGAGGCAAGCATCACGACCTGGATAATTCCTGGCAAAGATCTGCTCGGTGACGGCATTAGTATAAAGATGCCAGGGTTTATTGCCGATGGCTGGACCCAAGTTTTACAAGGCGGTGTAGTAGAGTTTTATCTGGACGCATCACTGTTATGCGGCTGTCCGATTAAGAAAAACGGTTTGTGGGATCCTAAAAACTACGAGGCAAAAGCTATCTTAATGCAGGATGAGAAAAAAATTGATGAAATCCCACTTAGTTTTACCGGACCGATTGGTATCTTCTCTGCAAAAACCCAATTGAAAGAGAGTGGCCATTACAAAGCGATTCTCTATGTCATTGATACCAAGACAGGTAATGTCGGGATAGACAGAACGATGTTTGAGATTAATTTAGACTAACGGCTGTAACAATCGCAGCATGAAATCGTCTTTGTTAAGACAACATTCTGCAGGAGAATAATATGGCGCTTCCATCATGTCCGGTCACAGGAACAGGCCTTGGACTTCGCCGACAATTTATCGATGAGCTGTTAAAGTCGGCCAATCATGATATCGATTTCATGGAAGTGGCTCCAGAGAACTGGATGGGAATGGGTGGTAAGTATGCCAAGCAATTCACGGCTGCGTGCGAACGCTTTCCCATGTTATGTCATGGCTTATCACTATCTATCGGTAGTCCTGCACCATTAGATATCGACTTTCTAAAACAGTTAAAGCAGTTTTTTGATAAGCATCAAATCGTCAGCTATAGCGAACATTTAAGCTTTTGTAGTGATGACGGGCATCTCTATGATTTAATGCCGATTCCATTCACCGACGGATCTGTTCGTTATGTCGCAGAACGCATTAAACAGGTACAGGACATTCTCGAACGGAAGCTCATCATAGAAAACGTTTCATACTACGCTGCTCCCGGCCAGGAAATCACTGAAATTGATTTCACGCGTCAGATACTAGAAGAAGCCGACTGTGACCTGTTGTTAGATGTGAATAATGTCTATGTGAACAGCATTAATCATGGCTATGATGCCCAGACGTTTATCAACGCGATGCCGACGGATCGTATTGCTTATTTGCATATCGCCGGTCACTACAATGAAGCAGAAGATTTGATTGTCGACACTCACGGCGCGGATATTATTGATCCTGTCTGGCAACTACTTAGTCACACCTATCAAACACATGGTGTTATCCCAACGCTGCTTGAGCGTGATTTTAATATCCCTTCTCTATCTCATTTATTAGATGAAATGGCTGTTATCAGACAATATCAACAGCAGCCACAAAACATGCATGCAGCTCATGGCTAATCATTTTCAGCAAACACAATATCAGTTCGCCGCCTATATCCGTGATCCGGAACATCAGGCTATTCCCGATCAACTGGAAAGCCGCCGGATGGCTATTTACCGCGACTTATTTTTTAATAATATCAACAGTACCCTATCAAGCGCTTTTCCTGTTATACGGCAACTGATGACTGAGAATGACTGGCTGATCCTCGTCAGATCCTTTATGCAACAGCATTATTGCCAGTCTCCCCGCTTCGTTGATGTATCTAAAGAATTTATTGCCTATTTAAATCAGCAGTATCCGGTTAATCCTACAATGCCTTTTTTACATGAACTTGCTCATTATGAGTGGGTTGAATTGGCTCTGAGTATTGCTGAGGATGAATGGCAAAGCAGTGAGATTAACGAAGCCTGTGATCTACTGACATTGTCTTATCACGATTCTCCGCTCGCCTGGTTATTGAGTTTTGATTTCCCAGTACATCAGATCAGTCATGACTTTCAACCAACATCGGCGTCTGAAACACCCCATTTTCTTTTGGTATACCGTAATCAAGCTGATGAAGTGAAATTTATTGAGCTCAATGGCCTAAGTGCACATCTGTTCGAACGCATCACGGCAGGTGAGAATGTCGATTCCGTTATAAATTCTGTAGCAGAAGCGATGCCGCAACTTGACCGTCAATTGATAACAAATGGGGCCAGAGATTTAATAACGGATTGGTTAGCAAAAGGCATTTTGCTGTTAAGACAACAGGCATAAAAAAGGCCGGGATATTCCCGGCCTTTTTATTCTAGATGCGAATGGCGTTTAAGCAGTCGCTAATTCAATCGCCTCAGCAGAAAGACGGGTAATCTCATCCCAGTTTTCAGCATCGACTAAATCTGCCGCACACATCCATGAACCACCGACACATCCCACATTAGACAGACTGTAATAGTCCTTCACATTTTTCTGGTTAACACCGCCTGTTGGGCAGAAGGTGATTTGTGGAATCGGCGCACCAATTGATTTCAGCATTGGCACCCCACCCGCTGCTTCAGCAGGGAAGAATTTCATAGCTGTGATGCCTTTTTCAAGCAAAGCCATTGCTTGGCTTGGATCTGCAACACCCGGTAATAAAGGAACACCGGTTTTTATTGCCGCATCAATCAATTTTTCAGTGGTGCCAGGGCTGACGATAAACTCGGCGCCAGCATCAATCGCCGCATTTAATGTTTCAATATTGATGATAGTGCCAGCACCAACGATAGCATCAGGTACTTCAGCTTTAATGCGACGGATAGATTCAAGTGCTGCATCTGTTCTCAGCGTAATTTCAAGAACTTTTAAACCACCTTTAACCAAGGCTTTAGCTAAGGGGACAGCATGCTCAACATTATTGATAACCATCACCGGTACAATCGGTGATACTTTCATGATCTCTTGAATTGTTTTAGACATTGATTAATTTATTCCAAATAATTATTCGACATTAAACATGTTGATGGCACCCGTTTCTGCTGATGAAACGCCTTGGCGGAAACTGTCAAACAGTTCACGGCCCATACCATAATGATGTTCAGTATTTGCCAATACACAAGCCATACGTGAGTTCAGTTCTTCTTCATCAACTAACACATTTAATTCGCCACGCTGTGTATCAAGACGAATCATATCGCCATCGCGTACTTTGGTCAGGATGCTGCCATCCGCACATTCAGGACAGAGGTGGATAGCTGAAGGCACTTTACCAGAGGCACCAGACATACGGCCGTCAGTAACAAGCGCTACTTTAAAGCCTTTATCCTGTAACACGCCTAATGGTGGTGTCAGTTTGTGCAACTCAGGCATACCGTTTGATTTTGGTCCCTGAAAACGCAAAACAACAATCACGTCTTTGTTCATTTCGCCACGTTTGAAAGCCTCAACAACATCATCCTGATGATCAAAGACCATTGCAGGTGCTTCAACAACCTGATGTTTCGGATCAACGGCTGAAATCTTAGACATACCACGGCCAAGATTACCTTTGATTAAGTGTAAACCGCCGCTTGTTGCAAAAGGTGCTGAAATACTACCGATAACATCGGTATCCAGAGAAGCTTCTGGTCCTTCTTCCCAAGTCAGTGTGCCTTCTTTTAGTGTCGGCTCTTTAGTGTACTGTTCCATACCTTTTTCATCACCGATGGTAATGATATCTGTATGCATTAAGCCATTTTTAGACAGTTCACCAATTAATACGCCCATACCGCCGGCAGCCTGGAAGTGATTCACATCAGCCGTACCATTAGGATAAATACGTGTCACTAATGGAATAATTTTTGACAGACGGTCAAAGTCATCCCAGTTAATGATAATACCTGCCGCACGTGCAATCGCAATCAGATGGATAGTGTGGTTAGTTGAACCACCTGTGGCTAATAAACCGACCAGGGCGTTCAAAATCGCTTTCTCATCGATCAGATGACCGATTGGACGATAGTCATCGCCTAACGCGGTAAATTTTAGTGCTTGTTCAGTCGCACGTTTTGTTAAGGCATCACGCAGTGGTGTGTTTGGATTAATGAAGGAGCTACCAGGCAGGTGTAAGCCCATCATTTCAACCATCATTTGGTTACTGTTTGCTGTACCGTAGAAAGTACATGTACCTGGGCTATGATAAGACTCAGACTCTGCTTTTAATAACTCTTCACGACCGACTTTACCTTCAGCGTAGAGCTGACGAATACGGACTTTCTCTTTGTTAGGCAAACCGCTCGGCATAGGTCCTGCCGGTACGAAAACAGCCGGTAAGTGACCAAAACTCAATGCACCAATCAATAAACCCGGAACAATTTTGTCACAAACGCCCAGATACATAGCGGCATCGAACATATTGTGGCTGAGGCCAATCGCGGTTGCCATCGCAATGACGTCACGGCTGAAAAGCGATAGTTCCATACCTGGCTGGCCCTGTGTAATACCATCACACATGGCAGGAACACCACCAGCAAACTGAGCGACACCACCGGCTTCGGTTGCAGCTTTCTTGATGATTGCAGGGAAATCTTTAAACGGCTCGTGCGCCGATAGCATGTCGTTGTATGAAGAAATAATCGCGATATTGGCTTTTTTATCTCCTGCCAAGTCCGCTTTTTCTGACATGGAACAGGCAGCAAATCCATGAGCTAAATTGCCGCAGCCCAATACAGCACGATGTGGGCCTTTTTGCATCGCCTCATCAATACGGCCGAGATAGATTTCCCGTGTTTTTTTGCTTCTCTCGATTACGTCATTGGTGACGGCTTCTAAAACTGGATGAACCATACTTTCCTTCTCTCTTAAATGCTTTGCCTGATTATATGCAAAGATAATTGCGGGGCTCGGAGTACCCTTAAGATTCTTCGTAAAGACCAAATATTATAACGCTAATAGTCATTTTTAGCACGCTGTTATCAAAAACTTACACTGTCAATGCTTGAGAAAAAAGAGGTCTATTTATCGTTTTTCAACATCCATACAACGTAATCAGGCGTAAACATTGGTTGTGATATGCATCACATTGTCATTTCAATCAGATTGTCTGGGTATAAAAAATTTTGCTTGCCGTGTTATCCCTTAGCGCTTCAGGTATCATATCCGCCTTTAAATTTTTACCGATACGATCTATGACAACTGAAACAAAAACCCTGCGCCAAATCCGCAGTTTTGTTCGCCGTGAAGGCAGACTGACGCCTGGTCAACAACGTGCTCTGGACAATCACTGGCCCGTCTTTGGTATCGATGATGATACAGATTTGTCTGATCTCAACGCATTATTTGGTCGCGAAGCACCAAAAATTATAGAAATTGGCTTTGGTAATGGTGCCTCGCTGATTGAAATGGCAAAAAATCAGCCTGACCAAGACTATATTGGCATCGAAGTACATCGTCCAGGTGTAGGCCAGCTTCTTAAAGCCATTGATGACGAACAGCTGACCAATGTCAGAGTGGCATGCACAGATGCCGTACAGCTTATTAAGCATCGCATTAAAAACCAGGTTCTGGCACGTGTTCAAATCTACTTCCCTGATCCATGGCATAAAAAACGTCATAACAAACGACGGATCATCCAACCTGAATTCGTCAATGTGCTGGCTGATAAACTAGAGCATGGTGGACATCTTCATTTAGCCACAGATTGGCAGGATTATGCTGAACAAATGCTCGCCGACGTTTCTTCCAATGCTCGCTTTCACAATACCAGTCCTGATAATACCTATATCGAACGCCCAAGTTATCGCCCGCTGACGAAATTTGAACAGCGTGGACATAGGCTCGGTCATGGTGTTTGGGATTTAGTATTTAAACGAGTCTAATCTGTGATTGAGAAAAGCTTGCACGCCTTAAGCGCTTAGGATACTTTATCTTCTTGTTCAAAAAACCGCTGCAAGTGATTGACTATGAAATTAAATATCCTCAAGGCTCCGACTTTTTTATTACTTGGCACAATGAGCAGTGCCAGCTTTGGTGCAGGCTTTGCAATTATTGAGCAAAGTGTGACGGGACTCGGAAGAGCCTTTGCAGGGAGTGCTGCATCTGCAGAAGATGCTAGTACTATTTATTTCAACCCAGCGGGTTTGATTTATTTAAAACAGGCAGAAATGGATTTGGCAATTAACTACATAGCGCCAAACTCAGAGTTTAATAATGACGGTACATCATCACCCTGGAATGGCGGCGAAGGCGGCGATGCTGCAAAAAATGCTGTCGTACCCAACTTTTATTACGCTAAACCTCTAAATGACAAAGTGGCTATAGGTTTTGGGATTACCGCCCCTTTTGGTCTGGTCACTGAATATAATGAAAAATGGGTAGGTCGATATTTTGCAGTCAAATCTGATCTTAAAACCATTAACTTCAATCCCAGCATTGCTTACAAGCCGACAGATAAATTATCTATTGGCTTTGGTGTTAGTGCTGAATATATCGATCTGACATTAGTTCAAATGACAAATCTAGGTACATCTGACGGCAAAGTGAAACTGGAAGCCGATGACTGGGGCTATGGCTACAACCTGGGAATGATGTATCAAGCTACGCCAGATACTCGATTGGCCCTGGCTTATCGATCCAAAATTTCACACACACTCAAAGGTGATGGCACTCTAACAGCCGTCAATGGCAGTGTTCTGGCCGATGAGAATATACAGGGTGATGTGGATTTACCTGAGACCATTTCATTGGCTATTCATCATCAGATTAATTCGAAATGGTCGGTTCTGGCTGACGCCACTATGACAAGATGGAGCCGTTTCCAGGAGCTCGCCATTGAATCTGATGGGGGTACTTTCACCAGTACAAAACCAGAAGACTGGGAAAACAGTATGCGTTATGGCTTGGGGGTAAATTACCGTTATAACGATAAATGGCAATTCCGATCTGGGATTGCTTATGACGAAACAGCTGTGCCAGGTGTAAAGCGAAGAACAGCCAGAATACCTGATATCGACAGAAAATGGATTGCTATCGGTGCTACATACAACTATTCCGACAATCTGATTATTGATGCTGGTTATGCACATTTATTTGCCAATAATCCTTCAATAAAAGAATCTGACGGAACCAATAGTCTTAATGGTGATTACGATGTTAGTGTTGACTTGTTGGGAGTTCAACTTCGTTGGTTAATGTAAATGTCCGAAGATATGACAGATTACATTTCGGCCAATGCCGCTCAGACTTTATACGGCTTATTCAGAGAAAGACTCAATAAAACGCCGGATTCGACAGCCTATCTTAATTACTGTGAGAAGACTCAACAGTGGCAAACAATAAGCTGGTCAGATGCTGCTCAGCAAATAGCATACTGGCAACAGGCTTTAAAAGCTGAAGGCTTATCTCCTGGTGATCGTGTCGCCTTGAACCTGAAAAATTGTCCTGAATGGGTATTTTTTGATCAAGCGGCGTTAAGTCTGGGGCTGATCACCGTGCCGCTCTATCCCGATGATCGGCCTGACAGTCTTGCTTTTATATTGCAGGATGCTGATGTCAGATTTTTGTTGTTACAAAACCACCATCAGTGGAATCGTCTAAAGCCTTCTCTTTCAGAGGATCATCAGCTTAAACGTGTCATTATTAAAAGTTGTGACAAGTTAGCGCTAGATGCACCTGCAATGTATTTGGATGAGTGGTTAAAAAAAGACGTCATCTATCCGCTGCTTGGTTGGCAAACAGAGACAGATCAGCTTGCAACTATCATTTATACCTCTGGCACGACCGGGAAACCCAAGGGAGTCATGCTAAGTCACTATAATATTCTATCTGTGGCCAGTGCCTCGCTTAAACATTTTAAAATTCAAGCTAATGACTTATTTCTCTCCTTCCTGCCTTTGTCTCATACCCTAGAGCGAACCGCAGGCTATTATTTGCCAATGATGACAGGATCGAAAGTGGCTTTTTCCAGAGGCATTCCTCAATTAGCAAATGATATTCAACAACTACAACCGTCAGCCTTAATTGCTGTACCCCGAATATTTGAACGTATTTATCAACGGTTACATACAAATGTGTCATCACAGCCTTGGTATAAACGCTTTTTATTCCTGCTGACACATAAAATCGGTTGGTCATATTTCCTCTACAATCAACAACGCCGTCATTGGTCACCTATTTTCCTTCTTATGCCTGTATTAGATAAATTAGTGGCAAAGAACGTACAGGCATTATTTGGTGGTCAACTGCGAGTCGCCGTTACGGGAGGAGCAGCTATTCCACACCATGTTGCCGAGCTATTTATTGGCATGGGCATCAATCTGTTACAAGGATATGGTTTAACTGAAACAAGCCCGGTTATTAGCGTGAATACACTTGGCGATAATCAACCATACAGCGTTGGTCACCCTATCCCCACTGTTAAAGTAAAGATCGCTGAAAATTCAGAATTATTAGTGCAGAGCCCTGGCAATATGCTGGGCTATTGGAATAATCACAAAGCCACGGCAAAAACCATCGACTCTGATGGTTGGCTTCACACCGGTGATCAAGCTGAAATATCTGACACCGGTCATATATTCATTACCGGACGCATTAAAGATATTCTGGTTTTGAGTAACGGTGAAAAGGTTTCGCCTGCTGATATGGAGATGGCCATCACCCGAGACGAAATGTTTGAACAAGCTTTAGTCGTTGGAGAAGGCAAACCTTTCCTGTCCGCGCTGATTGTGTTGAATGCTGAACAATGGCTTGTGCTAGCGCAAAAGCTAAAGCTAGATGCGATGAATAAACATAGTCTGCAGGATAAATCCTTACAGCAGCATGTTATCCAACAGTTCAGACGTTTATTGCACGACTTTCCTGCCTACGCCAAAATTCGTCGGGTTAACCTGAGTTTATCGCCTTGGACGGTCGAGAATGGCATGCTCACTCCAACAATGAAAATAAAACGCGCCAAGATTATTGAATCAAATCAGCATATCATTACCGGGTTTTATCAAGACTGATTATTCAGCTGTTATTTTGAGTCTGTTTTGGAACTCAGGTAAAACTCTCATCACCGCTTCGACAGTATGAAATGAACCGAACACAAGAATCCTGTCACCCGCATGCGTATGTAATAAGGCTTGTTCGTAAGCCTCAATTACGGTGGTGTGACAGCTGAAGTTTTCCTGCCCGGCATCTTGCATCGTTTTAGCAGCTATAGACTGAGCATCCATACCACGGCTACCATCCAGTCCTGCAAAGAACCAATGAGTGATGTCCTTTTGCAGAATCTGCGTCACCGCCTGGCAATCTTTATCTTTTAACATGGCTAAAACAGCATAGGTGTTACCTGTACTATTTCGCTCTGATAATAAGCGCTGAAGGTTTTCTGCACCCTGCTGATTATGGGTAACGTCTAAAATTATGGTGATGTCTTCGTGTCTGATTTCTTGAAAACGTCCTGCCAGAACAACGTTCTTCAGGCCATCGCTAATGGCAGAATCATCAATCAACATACCTTGCTCGCGTAACAGGTAACAAACCTGAATAACCGCTGCAGCATTCTGAAGCTGATAATCACCAACTAAGGCAGGATACGGAAGCACCATTGCATCTTTGTCAGTTAACTGCCATGACCATGTATCTTCTGTTAGCAGTGAATAACGATAAGCCATACCAGCCTTGTATATAGGTGCTTGCAGTGAGTTTGCATAATCAATCAAGGTATGAGGCGGTTCAGACTCAGAACAAACAACTGGTGTTTGGGCCCGAATAATGCCCGCTTTTTCATAGGCGATTTTTTCTCGTGTATCACCTAGCCAGGCAGTATGGTCTAAGCCAATCGGAGTAATAAGTGCGACATCAGCGTCGAACAGATTAACAGCATCTAATCGTCCGCCCATTCCAACTTCCAATACCGCAATATCAATTTCTTGCTGACGAAAAATATCAGCGGCCGCTAAGGTAGCAAACTCAAAATAAGTCAGTGAAATGTCATCGCGAGCCTGATCGATTCGGGCAAAAGAAGCACATATCTGCTCGTCTGAACATGGGGTACCATTAATGGCTATGCGTTCGTTATAAGCAAGCAAATGCGGTGATGTATAAGTGCCTGTCCGATAACCAGCAGCCATGAGAATACTACTGGTCATAGCTACCGATGAACCTTTACCATTGGTGCCAGCAATCGTCACAACCTTGAATGGTAGTTGTGTCTGCCCTTGCATTTTTTCCCATACCTGGCCAATACGTGCTAGACCAGGATCGATTTCAGTAAAGTGTAACTTTTCTTGCCACTCTAACCATTGTGGCAATGTGCTAAACCGCATACAGTGCTAGGCTATGGCACGATGCTGAAGCATGCTGAGAATATTAGATAATCTATCTCGCATTTGACGGCGGTCGATAATCATATCAATGGCACCATGTTCAAGCAGGAACTCAGCGCGCTGAAAACCTTCCGGTAATGTTTCACGAACTGTTTGCTCAATAACACGTGGGCCAGCAAAACCAATCAAGGCATTGGGTTCAGCAACGTTGATATCACCAAGCATCGCTAAACTTGCAGAAACACCACCCATGGTGGGATCAGTCATCACCGATACAAAAGGAATGCCTGCATTACTTAGCTGAGTCAGGATAGCACTGGTTTTTGCCATCTGCATTAAAGATAACAAGCCTTCCTGCATACGCGCACCACCACTGGCAGAAAAACAGACCAATGGAATGTTATTTTTCAGAGCAACTTTGGCAGCGCGAACAAATTTTTCACCCACCACAGATCCCATTGAACCAGCCATAAAGTTAAAATCAAAACTCACAGCAACTAATGGCAGACCATTCACTCTACCCTGCATTGCTAGTAAAGCATCATTTTCACCTGTTGAACGCTGTGCTTGGGTGAGACGGTCTTTATAGCGCTTACTATCTTTGAATTTAAGGGTATCGACCGGCTTTACTTCGGTAGCAATTTCTTTACGATCACCCTCATCCAAAAAACTTTCCAGGCGTGTTCTGGCATTGATACGTTGGTGATGATCGCACTTAGGACAAACCATCAGGTTACGTTCAAGCTCAGCACGATAAAGCACATTGTCACAACTTGGACACTTGCACCAGACACCTTCGGGTACTGAACGGCTGCGTACTGTCGTGCGAATTTTTGAGGGAAGTAATCTTTCAAACCAGCTCATCTTGTCACCTTCGTTATATTTATGCTTTTGCTAAATCACGCGCATTAATAGCGTGTCGCATTTCGGCTACTAAGCCAGCTACCGCAGCAGGTAACTCTTCAAGTCGTTGGGCATGTTCTTCAATACACTTCACGAGTGTACTTCCCACAACAACCGCATCGGCTATTTCAGCCACTGCTGCAGCCGACTTACCATCTCGAATACCAAAGCCTACACCTAACGGTAAATCTGTTCTTTCTCTCAACAATGCCAGTTTGTTGTTTACTTCTGTAACATCAAGTGAAGCAGATCCTGTTACCCCTTTTATGGAAACATAATAAATGAATCCTCGAGCATAACTGGCAATCATCGACATACGTTCATTGGATGTGGTTGGTGCAACGAGGTAAATCGTATCGATTTCATGCTCATCCATGATTAGACGGAAATCATCTGATTCTTCAGGCGGTACATCAACGGTTAAAACACCATCAACACCCGCTTCTTTTGCTAATTTGGCAAAGGTGGGATAGCCAATGGCTTCTATTGGGTTGGCGTAGCCCATTAAGACGATGGGCGTTTCAGAATTTTTCTCACGAAACTTCTTCACCATCTCTAAAACAGACTTCACACTCACGTCGTTCTTTAATGCCCGTTCACAAGCTTTTTGAATGACCGGGCCGTCACTCATTGGATCTGAAAAAGGAATACCCAGTTCAATAATATCAGCACCAGCATCGACGAGTGCGTGTAATAATGGCACAGTTACCCAAGGCTCAGGATCACCCGCTGTGACATAGGGAATCAGAGCTGTCTGCCCATCTGCTTTCAGTTTTTTAAAACACTGACTTATACGACTCATTGTTACTTCCTTAGAATTTTAATCCAGCCATTGCTGCGACGGTATGCATGTCTTTATCACCACGGCCCGATAAATTAACTAACAATGTTTGTTCAGGTGACATTGTCGGTGCCAATTTTTTCACATAGGCCAGCGCATGACTCGACTCAAGTGCTGGAATAATTCCTTCCGTACGGGTTAAATCATGAAATGCTGTTAGCGCTTCTTCATCTGTTACTGATACGTAATTTGCTCGGCCAATATCTTTTAACCAAGCATGTTCAGGCCCCACACCAGGATAATCTAATCCCGCTGAGATAGAGTGCGTTTCAATAATTTCACCATAATCATCTTGCATAAGATAAGTACGGTTACCATGTAATACACCTGGTCTGCCCGCACTTAGTGGCGCTGAATGCTGGCCTGTTTCAATGCCATGTCCAGCACCTTCAACACCATACATAGCGACAGATTCATCTTCAATAAATGGATGAAACAAACCGATAGCATTGGAACCACCACCAATACACGCAACCAGCGCATCTGGTAGCTTGCCATTAATATCAAACATTTGCTGTTTTGCTTCACGCCCGATGATAGATTGAAAATCTCTCACCATCGCCGGATAAGGATGAGGTCCAGCCACAGTACCGATGATATAGAACGTATCATCTACATTAGTTACCCAGTCACGCAAAGCTTCATTCAAGGCATCTTTGAGTGTACGTGAACCTGACTCAACAGGCACAACTTGTGCACCTAATAACTTCATTCTATAGACGTTCTGTGCCTGACGTTCAACATCTTCAGCGCCCATATAAACAATACATTCCAAGCCCATCCGAGCTGCCACTGTTGCGGTAGCGACACCATGCTGGCCAGCACCTGTTTCAGCAATAATACGGGTTTTACCCATTCGCTTGGCTAATAAAGCCTGGCCAATGGTATTGTTCACCTTGTGCGCCCCAGTGTGATTCAGATCTTCACGTTTCAAATAAATCTGGGCACCGCCTAATTTTTTTGTCCAGTTTTCAGCCAGATAGAGAGGTGATGGACGACCAACAAAGGTACTCAGGTCTTTGTCCATTTCTGCCAAAAAATCAGGATCGTTACGATACTGTTCATAAGCATCTTGTAACTCATAAATCGCTCCCATAAGCGTTTCGCCAACGAAACGACCACCATAGGGCCCGAAATGTCCGCGCTCATCAGGAAATGATTTGTAATAATCGTGAATATGCTCTTTAAGCATTTGCCACCTCTCTCATAAAAGTGCTGATTTTCTCATGACTTTTTATCCCCTTATCACTCTCAACGCCACCACTGACGTCAACAGCATAAGGTTGCACTTGATGGATAGCCTCTCTGACATTCGTCACATCAAGACCACCCGCTAAAATAATCGGTTTGTTTATACGACGGATCAAAGACCAGTCGAAGGTTTTGCCGGTACCGCCAGGTATTCCGGGCTGGTACGTATCTAATAGTAAACCTGAAGCTGACGAATAATGTGCTGCAATTTCAGACAAATCTGTATCTTCTCTCATTCTCACTGCTTTGAGGTACGGTAAATTGAATTGCTGACAAAACTCAGGTGTCTCATTACCATGGAACTGAATTATATCAACCGATACATCGTCAAGGCAGCGTGAAACCAAATCTTTTTCTGGGTCAACGAATAACGCAACTTTTGAAACAAATGGAGATAAATCAGCAGTAATTGTCTTTGCCTGCGCAAAAGATATCGCTCGTGGACTCGGGGGATAAAACACCAAGCCAATAGCGTCCGCACCTGATTCTGCAGCAAAATCAGCATCTTGCTGACGTGTTATGCCGCATATTTTTACTCGGGTTCTCATCTGTTTCGGTCTTACTCTCAAATAGAGCTGTTACTTTACCAGAGCACCGGAAAAGCTGACACTGTCGGTATTGAATATTGTTGCGGATATCTCACATCGACTAGATACAAGCCTTCTGCGGGAGCAGTAATGCCTCCCTGACTTCTATCAACACTACGCAGAACTTGACCTGCCCACTCGACTGGCTTGCTGCCATCACCAATAGCCGCCATGACGCCAACCAGATTTCTGACCATGTGATGTAGAAAAGACAGTGCTTCGACATCAATAGCAATACAATCTTGCTGCTGGCTAACCTGAATTTTATCCAGCGTCTTTATTGGACTTTTTGCCTGGCATTCACTCGCCCTGAATGCTGAAAAATCATGACGACCGATCAGTTGGTCAGCTGCCGCCTGCATTTTTTCGATATCTAACGGCGGATAATGCCACCACATCCGGTTTTGGTGAATAGAAGAACGGCTAAGACGGTTTAAAATTAAATAACGATAACTACGTTTAATTGCAGAAAAGCGGGCATTAAAATCATCATCAACAAACTGAACCCAGGTAACATTAACATCTTTGGGTAGATTGGCGTTAATACCCAAAAGCCAGCCACGCTTTTCCCGAACTGAATCGGTGTCAAAATGTACAACTTGATTTAAACCATGTACACCAGTGTCCGTTCGCCCAGCGGCATAGACTTCGACAGGATGGTTTGCCACAATGGAAACGGCTTTCTGTAACTCACCCTGAACGGTTCTGGAATGCGACTGTATTTGCCAACCACAAAAATCAGTTCCGGCATATTCTATGCCGAGTGCTATTCTCACTACTTCCTCTCTCTAATTATTCTGATAATGAGTCGAGGATCGTTTGGGCACGTACTTTTTGCTCTTCGTTACCTTCGGCTAACACTTCATTAAGAATACTTCTCGCGCCGTCAGCATCATCCATCTCGATATAAGCCGAAGCCAGATCCAGCTTCGTTTCAGCCTCATCAATTTCGTCAATATCACCGATATCAAACTCGATATCAGGTTCATCATCATTACCATTGATATCGAATGGTGCAATATCGATACGCTCAGGGTCTAGTGAGCTCGATGCCCCTGGTTCAAAAGGAAGTAACGAGTCATGCTCAATTTCATTTTCATCCTCGTCATCATCTTGTTCAGCTGTGCCGAAAGTCGTCCCCGTATCAAATGATAAGAGATCATCATCAATATGATTTTCCTCAGACTTATCATCTTCTTCGAGTAGAACTTCTGGTGTGGTCGCTGGATCAGAAAGCAATAGTTCGTCATCAGCATTGTTAGACGAGTACGGTTCTACAGTATCAAATTCCAATGGCGCATCATTATTATCTTCAGTGATATCGGTATCAATCGAATCATCATTGTCTTCGGCGAGCTCAACAACAATCGAATCTTCATCAGCGTCATGGTGGCGACTAAATTCTAATCGTTCATCATCAACATCATCCGCGTCAACCGTCTCTTCAATGACTGAAACAGGCTGAATATCCTCTGTTACTTGTGACTCTTCAGCTGTAAATAATGCATGACCAGGAGCCAATTGCGCTCCCCATTGTTTTATTTCATCCCACTCAATACTTTCTTCATCGAAATCTGTCGTTTCAGCAAGTGAAATAAAATCATCAACCTGTTTTTGTTTATATAAAACAAACAACAATTTATATGCTACTAATGTATTAGCTGGCTCTCTGGCTTTAGCTTGCTCCAGAGCAATTTTCGCTTGTGCATAATCGGCATAGCCAACAAACATATCCGCTTGCTCAACCAGTTCCATCACACTTTTCTGTGGTAGTTGTTCCTGATTGAGAGGTTCATCATCACTATGGTCATCTACGTCGTTATTTTCAGGCACTTCCTCAACCTGAATTTCTGATCTGTATTGCTCATCATCTGTTGGGCTCGGTGCATCAAAATCTGTCACTTCAGTATATGAGCTGTCATCACTATTTTTTCTTCTGGCAAGTAATAACAGTACAAGAAGCACCAATAGTAACGCGCCACCAAGCTGTAATTTATATTCGACTAGGAAAGCCTTGATGCTATCAACAAGATTGCCAGGTACAACGCCATCTGATGCAGGTAACTCATTAACCGTTTCTTCCGTTCCTGTTGCTGCAGCATCTCCTTCTTCCGTTTCCAGTGAAGAAGAATCCGGCTCATCAACGTTGCTGACATCGGACTCTATCTCTGATACAACAGCTGTATCAGATAAATCATCCGTTGCTTCAGCTGAGTTATTAGCCTGATCTTTGTCCTCTAGTAAATCTTGCAATCTGGCGAGATCAGCATCCTTCAGCGAGATTAAGCGACGCATGGTTTCCAACTGCTCTTCCATCGCATCCATTCGTGCTTTGAAGTCGATATTTTCTTGAGCTTGTGCTTCCATCGTTTCCTGTGCCAGCGTCAGTTGCTCTGTCAACGCATTAATTTTTTCATTGCCAGCCAGGTTAGGTGAAGCGTCATCTTGTGTGGTTTCACTTTGCTCAGGCGCAACCAGTTTCAAGTGTGCTTCTTTATCTGCGTCACTTTCAATTGCAGGAGACGACGCTTGCAAATTATCTTTTACTGGATTTTCAGCATCCGATTGAACGACCTCGTCTTCAGTCGATGCTGCTTGAGGCTGCTGCACAACGGCAGGCGCTGACTTAACTGACGCTTTATTACGTTGACGCCACTGTGCATTTTGAGTTTTAAATAATTGATAAGCTTCAGCCTGAGATTTTGACAGTATGGCAGCTTGGTCTGGAATAGTGAGGGTATACCCCGCTTTCAGTCCGTTAATATTATTATCGACAAAGGCTTCGGGATTAGCCTCAACCAGCGCCAACATCATTTTCTGAACTGAAACAGAGGCATTGGGACGCATTGTCAGTGCAATGTTCCAAAGAGTATCTGCCTTGGCAACGGGGCCGTATTTCTGACTACTGAATCGTAATGCATTTGATTGACTACTTTCAGTTTTTGTTGATGTTACGGTGTTTGCTTTCGGGGTGGAGCGGGGTTTCGCTTTCGATGACATCAACACTTCAGGTGGATCAAGCAGAACCGTGTATTCTCTGATAAGTCTGCCACCACCCGCTGAAGCTGTTAACAAAAAATCCAGAAAAGGTTCTTTAATCGGTTGTTCAGAACTAATTAAAACGCGCGATTTGCCTTGCTGTTCAACAACATCAAATTTCAGTTGTGTCAAAATATAGCTTCGATCCAACCCCGCTTTATCAAATTCATCATTTGACGCTATTCTGATTTCAAAACTTTCTTTTTCTTCGGCAGCTAAAGCATTGATGTCAATGCTTGCTTTGAATGGCTCATTCAAAGCTGACATCACTTCGATTTCGCCCAAACCAAAAGCATAAGTAGTTAAGGGGGTGAAAAAAACTATCGTTGATGCGACAGCGATACTGGCAAAAAGCTGTTTCTTCATTTTCATCCCCTTAACTTCCTTATCTAGCTTAATTTAAAGGTACTTTTCAACTAAGACTTCAGCAATCTGAACACTGTTAAGTGCAGCACCTTTACGAACGTTATCTGCAACTACCCATAAATTTAATCCTTTTTCATGGGAAATGTCTTCGCGGATACGTCCGACAAATACGGGATCCTGTCCTGAAGACTCAGTCACAGCAGTTGGATATCCACCATCTTTACGCTCGTCAAGCAATACGATGCCCTCAGCCTTTTCATATAAGGCTTTGCATTGTTCTGCCGTTATTTTGTCACGAGTTTCGATATGAATTGCTTCTGAGTGACCGAAAAATACAGGTACACGAACTGCTGTTGGATTAACCTGAATGGATTCATCACCCATAATTTTGCGGGTTTCCCACACCATTTTCATTTCTTCTTTGGTGTAGCCGTTATCCATAAACACATCAATTTGTGGCAACACATTGAACGCGATTTGTTTCGGATAGACTTCTGCTTTCACAGGACGTCCGTTTAATAAATCCGCTGTCTGCTTGGCAAGCTCATCCATTGCTGGCTTACCGGAACCAGAAACCGCCTGATAGGTACAGACATTAATACGTGTAATACCTACGGCATCATAGATAGGCTTCAGTGCAACCATCATTTGGATGGTTGAGCAATTAGGATTAGCAATAATGCCACGGTTTTTATAATCAGCTACTGCTTCTGGATTGACTTCAGGCACGACCAGTGGGATGTCATCGTCATAGCGGAACTGTGATGTATTATCGATAACTACACAACCAGCTGCCGCGGCTTTTGGCGCATAAATAGCGGATACACTTGCACCAGGAGAAAACAGGCCAACCTGCACTTTTGAGAAATCAAATTCAGCCAAGTCTTCGACAAGTATCGATTTATTGCCAAAGCTAACTGTAGAGCCTGCACTTCGTTCACTTGCCAGCGCATATACTTTACCCACTGGGAACTGACGTTGGTGCAAAATTTCCAACATGGCCTCACCTACGGCCCCTGTAGCACCTACAACTGCAACATCTACTTTTTTATTCACAATACACCTTTCGTTTTTAATTTATAACGCTGCAAGCACCGCATCACCCATCTCTGCAGTAGAGACCTTGGTCATACCTGCAGAGTAGATATCAGCAGTACGAAGACCGTCATCCAACACCTTGCTCACAGCTTTTTCAATTCGATCTGCCATTGAGGCTTCATCGAGCGTGTAACGTAACATCATAGCAGCTGATAAAATTGTCGCTAGTGGATTCGCAATATTCTGTCCGGCAATATCAGGTGCAGAACCATGGATTGGCTCATACATGCCTTTGCTGTTTTCATCCAGTGATGCTGAAGGTAACATCCCAATCGAGCCGGTAAGCATAGAAGCACAGTCCGATAAAATATCCCCAAACATATTGGTGGTAACCATGACATCAAATTGCTTCGGTGCCCTCACCAATTGCATTGCCGCGTTATCCACATACATATGACTCAATTCAATATCCGGATAGGATTTTGACAATGTTGTCATAGTTTCACGCCACAATTCTGTGCTTTCCAGCACATTTGCTTTATCTACAGAGCAAACTCTGCCTTGTCGTTTGGCCGCGATATCAAAAGCGACTTTACCGATTCGGTTGATTTCACTTTCGCGATACACAAGTGTATTGAATCCTTGTTTTTCGCCATTATCCAATGTTCTGATACCACGAGGCTGACCGAAATAAATTCCGCCCGTCAACTCGCGTACAATCATCAAATCCAAGCCAGCAACGACTTCAGGTTTCAAAGTAGAAGCATCAGCTAACTGCGGATACAAAATAGCTGGACGTAAATTAGCAAATAGATTCAATTCAGAACGTATGCCTAAAAGGCCTTTTTCCGGTCTTACACTAATGTCCAGAGATTCCCATTTATAACCACCAACAGCACCTAGCAAAATAGCATCCGCCTGTTTTGACATTTCTAAGGTTTCTGCTGGTAGGGGTGTGCCTGTTTCATCATAGGCGGCACCACCAATTAAGCCGTACTCAAGGTTGATATCCAGACCTTCTTCACGAAACTTTTCAAGAATTTTGACTGCTTCAGCAACGATTTCAGGGCCAATGCCATCACCAGGCAAAACTACAATTTTTTTTGTCATTTTTTATATCTTTAAATAATTTACTAAATTCAGAGAGTTGTTTTATGAGAATAACCAAGGTGCTTCTTGCTTACGTTTTTCTTCATAAGCTTTGATGTCAGCTGTGTGTTGTAATGTCAGGCCAATATCATCAAGCCCTTCAATTAGACAGTGTTTTTTGAAAGCATCGACATCAAAAGCGATTGACTGCCCATCTGGCAGAGTGATTTTTTGCTCAGGTAAATCAACCGTCAGTTGATATCCAGGCATAGATTCAACTTGTTCAAAGAGTTTATCTATCAATGACTCTTCTAAAGTTATCGCCAAAATACCATTTTTACTGGTGTTGCTGAAAAAGATATCAGCAAAACTTGGGGCAATAATAACGCGAATACCGAAATCATCGAGTGCCCACACAGCATGCTCACGACTTGAGCCACAGCCAAAATTCTCACGTGCAAGAAGAATCGTACCACCTTTATAACGTGGTTGATTAAGCTCAAAGTCAGGATTCAGTGGACGATTTTTTGTATCTTGTCCAGGCTCCCCATGATCAAGATAACGCCACTCGTCGAACAAATTGGGGCCAAACCCAGTGCGTTTAATGGATTTTAAAAACTGCTTGGGAATAATTGCATCGGTATCCACATTGGGTCGGTCCAATGGGATAACGATACCAGTTTCAACTGAAAATTTTTGCATTGCGAGGAATACCTCTTAGTTCGTCGCGTTCAACGTTAAATAAAAATTCACGGGCACAGCATGACTGATGTTGGGCAATCCAGCCAACTCACGTAATTTTTCTACACCTGCTGCTAATTCATAATCATCGGCATTTAAAATTACCGGATGAGCAGACACTACCAATAACTCATTTGTGGCGACTTTGGTAACCAGCACCTCAAAGGTCAGTGCTTTTTTCTGACCGTGCAGTTCAAGCATGCCATCCACAGATAACGGTTTTGTCTGTCCTACTTCAAGCTGTTTAATTTCATCAGGCGGTAACTTGGCAGTTATCACCGCTTTGGGAAAGTCAGCAATATTGAACAAAAAGTCTTTCATCCGACTATCACGGATTTCGACACCGGTGTCTACCGAGGCTAGATCGATCGATACTGAAAATTCACCACTTTCAGATAGACTTCCCGCTATTTTGTCGAATTGATGTACTTCAGCAATATTCACTTTCTTTGTCGAAATAAAATTGATTTGTGATTCGCTACTGTTGATTTCCCATTGTGTCGCAGTAGCTGCTGAACTCATCAATAAAAAACCCAGGGTCGATAACCATATATTCATTTTTTTCATTTTTCTTCCCTTAATTATTCGTAAATAGTAGTAACAGAACCATCAACTGATTCATGCTCTTTCATTAGCTCATCAATTGAACGGGTTAAACTTTCTTCAACTGGTGATTTAAGAACAATGATTTCTACACGTCTGTTAATCGCTCGGTTTTCTGGTGAATTATTGGGCACAAGCGGCTTTGTATCTGCATACCCTTCCAGTACAAAACGTTCTGGCTTCATATCACCGGGAGCCAACAATTCATGTACTACAGACGTTGCTCTTGAGGTAGATAGTTCCCAATTTGATCGATACCTAGGCGTATTTATCGGCACATCATCTGTATGCCCAGCTACAGCTATTTGTCCACCCGTATCAATCAATACATCATGAATTTTTTTGAGAATGGGTTTAAAACTGGGGTTTAGCCGAGCATCCCCAGATGGAAATGAGCCGTTTTCCCTTATACGAATAACAATGCGACTAAATTGACTTTCAACTTCAATTAAGCCTTCTTTAATTTCTTCATCAAGTGCTTCACGAAATTTTTGGGTTTCTTCTGCAATTTCCTGAGCCTGTTGCTGAGCTACTTCTTCAGCATCCATCGTCACCTTAATTTTTTCACGAGTATCGTCAACCGTTTCTTGTCTGACAACTTTCAATGGTGTTGGCTTAGGATCACCCGGGCTATATTCCTGAGCAATAATACTGGTACCCACAGGCACGGCATCCGCAATGACTTCTCGCTGAACCCCAAAGGCATTATCCAAGGATTTAACGACCATCTTATATTTCAGAGCATCCATTTCTGCAAAGGATAACAACAATACAAAAAAGCACATTAGCAGTGACATCAAATCTGCAAATGTACCCATATAGGCCGGCAGGCCTTCGTCTTGCTTTTTAGGTCTAGGGCTATCTTCACTCATTATTGTGTGACCAACATTAGTTAATCTGCTGGTTCATCTGAGTCGCGTTTTGATGCAGGTAGGAAGTTTTGTAATAACTCACCCAGCACTTTTGGATTTTGGCCTTCCTGTATTCCCATCACACTCTCGATGATGATGCTTTTATTCATCAGTTCTTCACTACTGCGTAAAGCGAGTTTATCGGATACTGGCAGAGCAAACATATTCGCTAACATCGCACCATAAAGAGTTGTCAGCAAGGCGACGGCCATCGCGGGACCGATCGACTTTGGATCCGACATATTAGACAGCATTTGTACAAGACCTACTAATGTACCAATCATCCCCATTGCCGGGCCCGCATCCCCCATTGTTTTAAAAATTTGCTGACCAATAGAGTGTCGATTAACAGTTTCATTCATTTCGGTAACCAGTGCTTTTTTAACGACGGCCGGCTCATGGCCATCTACCAGCATTCGGATACCTTTCGCTAAAACAGGATTGGTGATTTCTTGTTTTTCCAGAGCAAGTAAACCTTCTTTTCTGGCAATGGTCGCCAGCTCAACAACCGACTGGATAATTTCTTGTGGTGATTCCGATTTATACAAAAACGCTTTCATGGCTGTTTTAATAGAGCCTAAAAACTGTCCTAAGGTAAATCGCATCAGTACAACGGCAAATGAGCCGCCAAGCACAATGGCTAGTGAGGGCATATTGATGAAAACACCGGCTGCAGCCCCCATAGCAATCGTTGCTATAATTAGGCCCCAAGCCGCAATAAAACCTAGCAGTGTAGCTAAATCCACTCAATTACTCCCTAAACACTAGAAACTCATCAATGAAATGCCGAAGCACTGGCAGTGCATTCTACCTAATCGCATAGTAAAAATCTCCTCTATGTCGATGGAAAATGATGCTTTTTATACTTCTTCGAACGGTAAATAAAAACCGCAGGCATGACCATCAGCATAATCACAATTATTACAATCCCCAATGGCCAGAGTATCGGCTGATTCCATTGAGACTGAAGTTTTTCACGCAAGCCGGTGTCAATACGCCGGTATTTGAGCGTGTTATTAGCCATTAAATTAGGCTTAACATTATGATTCCATTCGTGATAAAGCGAGAATTGTTTAGGATGAAAGCCCCATATCCAGGGAGCATCTCTCCTGACAATATCAACCATCTGTTTAATTATGGCCAATCGCTCTGGTGTGTTTGACATTGTGCGCATCTTTTCAAAAAGTTTGTCAAAGTCTTTATTTTGATAGTTTGCTGTGTTTTCACCACCAAACTCAGCTCGACCATTTGGACCATAAAGTAAAAACAGGAAATTTTCTGGATCAGGATAATCGGCATTCCAGCCCCATTGAAACATCTGTACCTGTCCGCGGCGGATTTTATCCTGAAACCGATTGTAGTCACTGCTTCGGAGAACCAGCTGTATTTTCAGCTTTCTAAACTGCTTACGCATCCAGTCCAAATCTGATTTGCTGTCAGGACCACTCGCGGTGATATCCATGTAAATGACAAGTGGCTCACCTGTTTTTTTATCCCTGCCATTTGGATATCCAGCTTCCGCCAGGAGTTGTTTTGCTGCTTCTATGGATTTACGTTCAGCTTGACCATTCTCCCATGTGTACATGTATGGATTGATACCCGCTTTACCTTCACTGTAGCCAAAAATACCTGGAGGAATAGGTCCCTGTGCAGGGATGCCGCGGCCATTAGCAAATATGGAAATATATTCTTCCTGATCTATGGCGATAGAAATAGCTTGTCGGAGTTTTCTGGCTCGCTCACTATATCCGCCAACAACTGGGTCTAACATGTTAAATCCGGTATAAAAACTAGTCGCAGCAATGGCTGTTTCCAGTTTTATTCCTTTGGCTTTCATTTCATCACTTAAACCAAATTCGCCCGATGTTGAAATATTCACCGCTTGCTCGAAACTATCTGAACTTATGCCACTAACATCATAGTAGCCCTGCATGAATTTCCCCCAGTAAGACGTATTTTCTTTTTCGAGGGTAAAAACAATTTTGTCTATCATGGGCAATGGTTTACCAGCATCATCTAATAAGCCATTTTGCTTATCCGTCTCTTCCCCTTCAGCTGGATAGCGTTCACCATGAAAGTTAGGGTTTTTAGTCAACACCATGCGTCGGTTCGGATCATTCTCAGTCATGTAAAATGGGCCTGTTCCAACAGGGTACCAATCTAAAGTGATATTTTTATTAATCAGTCCTGGCTGAGAATAAAATTCTTCTGCCTCCCAAGGGATAGGTGCAAAAAAAGGCATCGCTAACCAGTAATCCAGTTGTGGATATTTTCCGTATACTTTTATCTGATAGTGATAATCATCAATGGTCTTTACACCACTGATTTCATGCTGACGAAGATCGACTTCACCCTTCTCTTTTCGAATGGTTCTTAATTGCTCAGCGTATTCTTTAAGCCCAACGATATGCTCCGCCATCACGCCAAGGATAGGAGAATGAATTTCAGGGTGCGCCAGACGTTTTATCTGGTAGACAAAATCAGCAGCAACCAGCTCTCGTGTACCTGTTTTTTCAAAGTCCGCTAAATCTTCTACATTTGCGATTTGTTCATCTGTTAAATGATGGTAAAGCCAACTTCCATTTTCATCCTTTGCAAAGGCAGGATGAGGTTGATAGGAAATAGCGTGTTTAATCGGAATGGTATAGACAGAAAAGGCAATATTACTGGCATTAGATTTAACTGGATTATTGTCCTTATCCAAATAAATCACATCAGGCATCGCTGATGCGGCTAGTGGTTCAAGCTGATAGGGTCGTTTTAAATAATGATACTGATAAGGTGGCTCGTATACCTGACCAGTGATGATAACTTCATTCGCACTATAAGAGCGGGCTGGGTCTAAATGTTTAGGGCGAAGAGAAAAAGCAGAGTAGAGAATAGATTCGTCACTGGATGCTTCTGGATAAGGTGAGTTTATCGCTTTTATATCACATGCTGTTGCTAAGAACAGCACACTAATAAGCAACCAATATTTCAATCTCATATAACCTCATTTCAAAGCATTAGATACTGTTTGCATGATAACAGTAGAAGATTACTGCATGCTTGCCCTTTCCGTCATCCCTAAAATCAGGTAAGTTATCCGCCTTTATATGTAGTTAGGAGAGACACATGGGTTTTCTGCAAGGCAAACGCGCATTAATTGTGGGTGTCGCAAGCCCCCGCTCAATTGCATCTGGTATTGCTCATGCGATGGCACGTGAAGGTGCTGAATTAGCTTTCACATATCAAAATGAGAAATTAAAATCACGCGTTGAAAAAATCGCTGAAGAATGTGGCGCTAACCCTGCGCTGGTCTTTCCTTGTGATGTTAGCAGTGATGATGAAATCAACGGTGTATTTGAATCATTGGGTCAACACTGGGATGGTATTGATACTATCGTTCACTCTGTTGCATTTGCCCCCCGTGAACAATTGCAGGGTGGCTTCGTTGACAGTGTGACCCGAGATGGTTTCGCTATGGCCAACGATATCAGTGCATACAGTTTTGCTGCTTTAGCAAAAGCAGGAAAAAATATGATGGCAGGCCGTAATGGTTCATTGCTGACACTGAGTTACTTAGGTGCTGAAAAAGCGATTGATAACTACAATGTGATGGGTGTAGCAAAAGCCGCTCTGGAAGCCACTGTCCGCTATATGGCCTACTCGCTTGGTGAACAAGGTATTCGTGTTAATGCTGTGTCAGCCGGTCCAATCAAAACACTTGCCGCTGCGGGTATCGGTGATTTTGGCAAAATGCTGGCTTACGGTGAACGTAACTCACCATTAAGAAGAAATGTCACCATTGAAGAAGTAGGTAATGTGGCTGCATTCCTGTGTTCTGATTTAGCCTCTGGGGTTACAGGTGAAATTACCTATGTTGATGCCGGTTATAACATTGTCGGCATCGGTGATAAGTAAACCGCTTATTTTTGCTGGTATTCTAAAAGGGCATTTATAAATGCCCTTTTTTTTGATCAAAATATGGAGGCCATATGTCTCATAAACATGCCATGATTTTGTTGGCCTTCATTGTGCTGGGAGCAGTGAGTGGTGTTTTACTCGGTTGGTATAACCCCACTCTAGCCGTTAATATCAGCTGGCTTGGTACACTGTTTCTCAACGCTCTAAAAATGACCATTATCCCTTTGGTGATTGCTTCCATTGTCAGTGGCATAGGTTCATTAGGCAACTTAAAGAAATTAGGCAAACTAGGTGGTTTTACGCTGCTCTATTATAGTCTATCGACAGCGACCGCAGTATTAATTGGACTCATCGTTGTTAATTGGATCCAGCCCGGCGCTGGTATGCAATGGAGCCAAACGGCTGTGCCCGACTATATTTTAGATAAACAAAATACGGGTATCAGCGATATTATTCTGTCTCTCGTCTCCCCTAATCTGATTTCTTCAGCCGCACAAACTCAGCTTCTACCGCTCATTGTCTTTGCAATCCTGTTCTCTATGGCATTAAGTACCTTAGGTGAAAAAGGTAAACCCGTATTTCAGCTGTTTGATGGCATTAATGAGGCGATGATGACCTTAGTGATCTGGGTTATGCATCTGGCCCCAATAGGTATTTTTGCTCTGATTGCTGCCAGATTGGGTAATGCGGGTGGTGGCGAACACTTTCTTGCTGAAATGAAAGCCGTTGGTTGGCATGTTGTGACCGTTTTAACCGGACTTTCTATTCATGGGGTCCTGTTACTACTGGTTTTATTTTTGATGACAAGACGAGGAATCCCCTATCTCGTTGGTATGGCTCGCGCGCTAGTAACGGCATTTGGTACGGCCAGCTCCTCGGCGACACTGCCGTTAACAATGGAATGTGTCAGAGAGAATGGCGTTAGTCACAAAGTCAGTAAATTTGTTTTACCGCTTGGAGCAACTATTAATATGGATGGCACCGCGCTCTATGAAGCAGCGGCTGTCATGTTCATTGCCCAGGCATATGGCATTGATTTAAGCCTGACTCAACAGGCCATTGTGTTTGTCACTGCCACATTAGCGGCAATTGGTGCTGCAGGCATACCTGAAGCCGGACTAGTCACCATGGTAATTGTTCTAAGTGCTGTAGGCTTACCACTGGATGGCATAGCCTTATTACTCTCTGTTGATTGGTTCCTAGACAGGTTCAGAACCTCTATCAACGTATGGAGTGATAGCGTGGGCAGTGCTATCGTTGATCGGTTCACATAAAAAAGGCGCCCTAAGGCGCCTTTAACAATGCTCAATAAATAATAATTTATTTCAGTGCATCCTGATGAATATCAATATCTGCATCATTGCGTAATTGGGCAATAAAGGCTTCAACCTCTGCTGATGCATAAATGCTCGTTAACTGTTGTTGCAGAGCTTTCTTCTGCTCCTCAGTAACATCATCAATATTGCCATTTTTAACCGCTGTTAATTTGATAACAACGTAGTTTCCATTATCTGCTGAGAATCCTTCATACTCAGGTGCCGATAAAGGTTTTGGCATTGTGAACGCGCGTTGAAGAATTTGACTGCTGACTTTCTCTGCATCACGTCCATAGAACTCGGCAGCCTGCCAGTTAGTTAACAGAGACTCAGGGCTATCGCCAGATTTCACTTTTTCTACTACAGACTCACCCTCATCTTGTGCCAGTTTTCTTGCTTTATCAAACACTAACTGTTGTTTGATTGCTGGAGAAACAGACTCAAAAGGTAAAACCGTTTCTGGTATATGTTTATTCTTGTGTACAACGATAAGATCATTATCTGACAATTCAATCACAGCGCTGTTTAGGTCATTCTTTAAGACATCTTCACTAAATGCTGCATCAATGACTTTCTTATTACTAGTGACTCCAGCCTCAGTTCCAGTTCGAGTAAAACTCTCGGTTGTTTTGATACCCAGTCCAAGTGCCTCGGCCGCCACATCCAGACTGTCAGGATTTTCGAAACTCAAGTTGGCTAACTGTTCAGCTTTGTCATAAAAAATAGATTCAGCTTGCTGGCGACGATACATTTTCTCAACTTCATCACGCGCCTGATCAAATGTTTTGCCTTCTGGCTTTTGAATACCCGTCAGTTTAATCAGATGATAACCAAATTCTGTCTTCACCGGTTCGCTGACATCACCGACATTTGTCAATGCAAATGCTGCATCTTCGAACGCTGGGTCCATTACGTCTTTACCAAAGAAACCAAGATCACCACCCATTTCTGCTGATCCAGTATCATCTGAAGTTTCTTTTGCCAATGAAGCAAAATCTTCACCGTTCTCTAAACGGGTTTGAATCGCTTTAATTCTTTCCAAAGCCGAATCGTCATCACCTTCGATTAGAATATGGCTTGCGCGACGCTGTTCAGGACCCACAAACTGATTTTGATTATCAGCATAGAATTTTTTCAATTCATCATCATTGACTTGAACGCCTTTAGCCAACTCATCAACCGATAACTCAATATAATTCAGTTTTACTTGTTCTGGGGCAGTGTAAGCGGCTAGGTTATTATCGTAATATTGCTTCACTTCGTCGTCGTCGACATTCACTTTGTCAACGAATTGCTGAACAGGAACCACACCATAAGCCAGCTCACGTTGTTGTCTCTCTAATCTCAGTGCTTCATTAAGTAATTTGACACTGGCAATTGATGAATTCTGAATATTGGTAGTGAGCTCTTGAGATAATAAATCTGCTCTTAACTGCGCTTCATACTGTGCAGGGGTATAGCCTACTCGCGCCAGCACCATTCCGTAATAATCGGAATCGAAATTTCCATCACGCTGAAAGGCTGGTGTAGATCGAATAAACTGAGATACCGCAGCATCGCTGATACGTTGTTTTAAGGTTTGATTTGCATCTCGTAATAAATGCTGATCAATAAGCCCGTCTAATACGTCTTTTTTTACACTAGCGTTATCAAACATCGCTGGATCAAATTGCTCCCCCATCATGCTACGCATACGATCACGATACTGCTGTAATGACGTTTGTAGTTCTGTTTGGGTGATGGGTGAGCCATTCACTTCTGCCACAACAACTGCTGAAGCACCAGATAAATAGGAATTTATGCCCCACAGAGCAAATGGAATACTAATTAAACCAACGATGAACCAGGCAATCCATCTCTGGGCGTGATTACGTATGAAATTCAACATATGAAGAGAACCTTCCCGAAATGTTGTTAAAAACGGCTATTCTAATACACTAGGCAAAAAAAAAGGCGCATAAGATGCGCCTTTCCTCTTTTTTGGCGGAGCGGACGGGACTCGAACCCGCGACCCCCGGCGTGACAGGCCGGTATTCTAACCAACTGAACTACCGCTCCTGGCGGAGCGGACGGGACTCGAACCCGCGACCCCCGGCGTGACAGGCCGGTATTCTAACCAACTGAACTACCGCTCCGTATATTCTTGGTGGGTGCTGAGGGGTTCGAACCCCCGACCCTCGCCTTGTAAGGGCGATGCTCTCCCAGCTGAGCTAAGCACCCCAAGAAAAAAAACTAGTTTACAGCATCTTTTAATGCTTTGCCAGCTTTAAATGCAGGAATTTTCGCAGCGGCAATTTTGATTTCTTCACCAGTACGTGGGTTACGACCAGTACGTGCTGCACGCTCACGAACAGAGAATGTACCGAAGCCAACTAATGTGACTTGATCGCCACTGCTTAGAGCTTTAGTTACGGCAGATGTCATGCCATCAACAGCTTGTGCAGCTTTTGCTTTTGAAATATCCGCAGCTGCAGCAACTGCATCGATGAGTTCAGATTTATTCACAGCTTAATTCCTCATATCATTATTTATTTATGTCGTCCAAGTCCCAATAGCGACGTTAAGTTATGCTTATGAGTCCCATTGGTTCTGAGTATCTAACTACAGCAAAATCAGCGTGTCAAGACAGTTCATTTGTGTTGTTAGCAAGATTTTATCTAGCTTGCGTGAATAAGCCATCCACTTAAAACCAATTTAGATCATCTGGCATGATTATTGAGATTAAGCAGATGCAGCAAGATAACAACGAGTCAATCTGACAAAAGATTCAACCGTAATCGTTTCAGGACGCTGTGTTGGATCAATATCAGCTGCTTGAAACATATCTATAGAAATCAATTTTTTCAATGTGTTAGCAATGGTTTTTCGGCGTTGGCTGAAGGCCTGAGTCACAATATGACTTAATGTTGCCATGTCGACATCGCCACCAAGGCGTTCTTTACGAGGCTGTAAATAAATGATGGCAGATTCGACTTTAGGTGCCGGTTCAAACGCCTCAGGAGGAACAACAAATAACATGTCCGTCTCGCACTGATGCTGAATCATGATACTCAATCGACCGTACTGCTTTGTTCCAGGCTGCGCACAGATGCGCTCAACAACCTCTTTTTGCAGCATAAAACACATATCCGTGATGTGCTGAGAATAATCAAGCAAATGGAATAATAATGGCGTTGTAATGTTGTAGGGCAGATTACCTATTATTCTCAACGGTTCATCGTTACAAACAAGCTGATGATAGTCATACCGCAACGCGTCTGCTTCATGAATAGTAAGCTGTTCATAGTTAGAAAACTGGCTTCTTAATAGTGGTACCAAATCTCTATCAAGTTCAATCACGTCAAGCTGCGTACAACGCTGTAATAGCGGCTCTGTTAAAGCACCTCGTCCAGGACCTATTTCAACAAGATGCTGACCTGCTTCCGGACTTATCGCTTCAACAATTGAATTAATAACTGATTGATCATGTAGAAAGTTTTGTCCAAAGCGCTTTCTTGCTCGGGGGAAAGGAGATTGGGTCATGATTTACTCAATTTGTGTTAGCCATCCTAATGGCCATCGATAAAGCAGCATACAAACTGCTCGGATTAGCCTGACCACTTGCAGCTAAATCAAGCGCTGTCCCGTGATCAACTGATGTTCTAATAAAAGGTAAACCCAAGGTGACATTAACGGCCTTACCAAAACCATGATGTTTCAAAACCGGCAATCCTTGATCATGAAACATTGCTAATACAACGTCATAGTTCAGCAACTTATCCTGATTAAATATTGTATCAGCCGGCCAGGCACCTGAGACAGCATAGCCGGCTTTAATATAAGCATCAATCACGGGCTGGATAATATCCACCTCTTCACGTCCGAGATGACCATCCTCACCCGCATGAGGATTTAAACCACATACGGCTATTCTTGGATTGACTAAACCAAAGTGTTGTCGCATCGACTGGTTAATAATCTCAATGACTTGTGTCAGTTCATCACGATTAATTGCGTCGGCGACCTCCCGTAAAGGTAAGTGTGTCGTTGCCAGTGCGACTTTCAATGACTCTGTTGCCAACATCATGACCACTTTATTGACACCAGCCCCATCAGCAAAAAACTCAGTATGCCCTGTAAATACTTCACCGGCATCATTGATAATGCCTTTATGTACAGGCGCCGTTACCACAGCATCAAATTCATGAGATAAGCAGCCTTCTAATGCTGTTTGCAGTGTTTCCAGCACATAGCGACTATTAAGTTTATCCAACTGTCCTGCTTTAACCGGCACTTTTAAGTGATGAGGCATAACGTAAAGCTCACCAGCTTCAGCAATTTTAGGCGGCGCTGACAAATCGACTTCAATCATTTTAATTGATAGACCAAGTAGATCAGCTCGTTCAGTGAGTAATACTGGATCAGCAAGTGCAATGATTTGAGCCTGATGCTTTTGCTTCGCTAGAGTCACTACCAAATCAGGACCAATTCCAGCAGGTTCACCGGGAGTTATTGCAATTCGTTTTATTTCACTCAAGGGTTACGGTACTCAACATAGGCTTCATCACGCATCGAACGTAACCATGTTTCCATTTCTTCATCAATTTTACGCTGGCGAATTTGTTCACGCGCTTTGCTACGTTGGTATTCTTCCGCCATGTTTTCTTCACGACGATCATAAACTTTAATCAAGTGCCAACCAAAACGGCTCTTAAACACATCGCTCATTTCACCCACAGCCAGCGAATTCATCTTTTCTTCAAACTCAGGCACCATCACACCCGGGCTAACCCAACCTAAACTTCCACCGTCAATCGCTGAGCCCGTATCATCTGAATTAGCTCGTGCTAACTCGGCAAAGTCTTCACCATTAACAATGCGCTCTCTTAGCTTTTCAAGACGTTGTTGTGCTTCTTCATCAGTGGTTAGCTCATTGGTTTTTATCAAAATATGACTAGCTAATGTTTGCTTGACCAAGTGAACATCTTCACTTTTTTTATCTTTGACTCTGACTAAGTGAAAGCCACTGCCACTGCGTAATGGTTGACTGACTTCACCTACAGCAAGTGTTGGTACAACTTCAGCGAACAGTGATGGCAGCTCACCTTGTTTACGCCAGCCTAACTCGCCGCCTTCAAGCGCATTTTGACCATCAGAATATCCGGCAGCAACCTGAGAAAAGTCACCCCCTTCTTTCAGTAAAGCCTGAACTTTTTCCAGCTTTTCTTGTGCTGCTTGCACTTCTTCTGGAGATGCTGCTTCAGGAAGACTAATAAGAATATGTTGTAGATCGTATTCTACTTGTCCACCGTCTTGAATTTTTTGGGTAGCTAGAAAATTGTCGACTTCTCGATCTGATACCACAACTCGATCTTCAACCTGGCTTTTACGCAAACGAGCGATAATCATTTCATCGCGAATCGTTTCACGAAATTGGCTAAAGTCATAACCATCTTTCTCTAAAACATCTCTGAACTGCCTCAAAGTCAATTGGTTTTTATCAGCAATCTGTTTCAGAGCAGCGTTAAGCGCATCATCACCAACACGGATACCTACTTTATCGGCTTCCTGAATTTGCAGACGTTGCATAATCAATCTTTCCAGCACTTGTTTACGCAATATGTCACTTGGAGGCATAGCAGCATCTCGCTGACGGATTTGCTGACGAATTGTTTGCTCCATATCCTGTAAATCACTCTCAAGAATGACTTCGTCGTTTACAACTGCAACAATCTTATCTAAAGACTGTGCCCATACATTGGTTGCCAGTAACAAACCGACAATCAGATACTTAATCATTAAATTCTATTACTCCAAAATTTATGTTTTAACTTCGTTTCTGTTCGAGGCGTGGCGTCTACACGCAATGGACTATCTAGCACATCTCAAGTTCACTCTGCCTCAAACCCACGAATACTGCGTTCTAATAAACTATCAGATTTCTGACCGAAGCTTCCCAGGCCTTTTAATTCGATTTGCAGATAAATGGCTGTATTCCGTTCTTGATCGGAAACATCATTGACATAATCACGCATAACTAAACGTGTTGCCCAACAACAACTGTCATATTGTAAACCAGCAATTTTTTCCAGCGTTGTACCTTGATCAATTGCATGATACCAACGACCAAAGAATTTCCAGCGTTCAGAAATGGGAATTTGAGTAGACACATCTATCTGCTCTAATGATTCTTCTATCCCATTATTCGGTGTTGGATCATCACGACGATAACGATGTGAAATATTGAAAATACCGCCACTATCGTTTTTATAACGTAGTCCCACTGAAGACATATTAGATTTCAAACCACTTGGATCCCATTGAAACTCACTATTCAATGACCACTCATCACCAATATAAGCAACCGCTTCAGCCACCATATCAGAAGTAGAGTCACGTTCTGCAATCGTACCGTCTAATGTGACACGTTGATCAGTAAAATAACGAATTTGACCAACGGTGAGTTTAAGATTTTCTTTACCTGACTCCTCATCAATAATCCGTGTTGTTACTGCCAGCGTAAGCTGATTAGCATCACCGATTCGATCCCGGCCAATAAACCGATTATGAGAAAATAATCTTAGGGAATTAAATGTTGTCAGGCTCGTATCGAAGTCTGGAATATCTGATTGATCGCGTTCGGGAACATAAAGATAAAACGCTCGTGGTTCCAGCGTCTGAATATAATTATCACCCCACGCGGTCATTTGTCTGTCAAAAAATAATCCGCTATCTAAACTCGCTATAGGTAAAGTTCTTATGGCACTATCATCATAAGTATTTGTTTTATCATTTTTAAGACTGTACTGCGTATGATTAATAGCTAATCGAGGCGTAACAAAAAATGCGGCGGTTCCCATAGGCATACTGATTGCGGGTTCAATATTGATACGCTGACCATCCACTTTCTCATTGTGATCGAATTCCACATACTCACTGTCTAACTCGTAGGTCAGCCCCAATGCCTGATCGGGCAAATACCCTTTAAGCAACAATTGCGGCAAGCGTTTATATTGCTCATCCACATCATCACCCAAAGTCTGATAACCCTGTGCTCTTGCGGTAAAGTTCCACACATCACCGCTATAACCTGTTTCAACCTTTCTGTTCAGATAGGTACGACTTGATAGACTCAAGCCTGAACCAAAATCTTCAAAATATTCATCATCGGAAACGTAGTTATAATCCACCAAAGCACGCCAGCGGTTATCGAAATAACTTTCATGCTGCCACGAGAATAGCTTTCTGGCTTCCTGATAATGAGGATTAAAATCTTCGCCATTACTTTTTAAATCATCGGAGTTCAGATAAGTCGCTTCAACCTCACCTTCCCCTGATTCAAACAAATATCTGAATTGTCCGCCGAGCATTAACCCACGGTCTGACATATAACGAGGCGTTAAGGTGGCATCCAGATTAGGTGCTATATTCCAATAGTATGGGGTTAATACATCAAACCCGGTTTTATCACTGTTACCAACAGACGGTATTAAGAAACCTGATTTACGTTTGTCGTCTAATGGAAAATTGATATATGGCGTATAGAAAACGGGCCAGCCCCCCATTCTAATCACCACATTTTTTGCTTCACCGACAGCCGTTTCGTGATCTAAATGCACTTTATCTGCTTTGAGCTGCCAAGCATCGCTTCCTTCTGGACAGGTTGTGTAGGTTGCATCGTCAAGATCCGTCGTTTGCTGCCCCTTCCTTAAAATATGAGTCGCCTCACCACGCGCATGCATCTGACGAGTATGATACTGCGCATTCAGCATCTGACCCTGGTCATTTGCGACCGACCACTCCGCCTGCTCAGACTCAATCACCATTTCGCTGTCACGTACACTCACATTACCGCTGGCTCTGACATCACCACTATTATGGTTATAGGTGGCTCTTTCAGCACTGACTAATTGATTATCACGCAAAATATCAACATTACCCGAAAAAATAGATGTGCCGTTTTGTAATAGCTGCACTTTGTTTGCTTTTACATCGACCGGGGATTCACTTTCGGATTTCGTTTCTGTGGGAATAGGTAAAAACTGATCTTCGTAACCGAAGTGACAAGTTAACCCTTGCTCTTGTTGCGCAGATGCGACACCAGCTGATAAGGATAGTAACAAGGTTGATAATAGCTTCTTTTTGCGCATGTTCATCCTCAAGCTGCAGCTCTAGCCATGATCGACATCCTGACCTAATGATAAATAACTCACAATTTATCGCATATTAATGATGAATCAGCAAATTGAAGAGACTCAGCATTAAACTAAAAATCAGTTAATATAAATAGGCTCAAGTACTTAGTCTAATAGCTTATCTGTTACTATGTATTAGCACTGAGTGAGATTCCGTTCATAGGCTACTGTGATTGAAATTAATTTGTCATGAAATGTTGACAGTATCAAACTCAGTCCCTATGATATGCGCTTCCTTTCGGGGCTATAGCTCAGCTGGGAGAGCGCTTGCATGGCATGCAAGAGGTCGGCGGTTCGATCCCGCCTAGCTCCACCAAAAACCGAAAGAAAAAGTTTTAGGTCCCCTTCGTCTAGAGGCCTAGGACACCGCCCTTTCACGGCGGTAACAGGGGTTCGAACCCCCTAGGGGACGCCATCTTTATCTGCTCAGTCAGAGCAGATATATCCGGCAATATCTAAATTCATCTCAGCGTTATTTCACTCTCTTATTCATCCACCACGCCAAGCCTGCAAACAATAGCGTAGGCAATGAAGCCGCCAACCATGGCAGTATTCCAAACACTAATCCAATATGTTGAAAACTTTGGTTAAACAGGTAAAAACCTAAACCGATCAATACCCCTGCCAGAATCCTGCCGCCGATAGGCGTCGAACGCAATGGCCCAAAGATAAACGGCACGGCCAACAACACCATTACAGCCGTACTTAACGGCATCATCACCTTACTCCAGAACGCCAGCTCGTATTGAGCGACAGATTGATGATTGGTTCTCAGGAAGGAAATATAATCCAGCAAATTCCAGACGGCCAGAAATTCTGGTGGCACAACAACCACGTTTAACATGCCTGGATTTAATTGTGATTTCCAGCGGGCATGTGTTGTTGAATTGACCTTAACACCATGCTCATCAATAGTGCTTTGCACAACATCGTTTAATATCCAGCTATCGTCCTCATATTTGGCACTGCTTGCTTTAGTGAGTGCGCGTAAGCGATTCGCACCATCGAATTCGTAAATGGCTATATTGGTAAATGTGCCATCGCTATTGATTCGTTCAATATGGTTAAAATGGTTACCGTCTCGCGTCCAGAATCCATATTCAGATCGTGTGCCTACCGTTCCGGTTTGCGCTACTGACTGCAATTCTCTCGCCTGTTCTTCCGTCAGCGGTCTAATCACCTCACCCACTACAATCGCCAGCAATACCAAAATTGCAGCAACGACCATCACTGACTTGTTAATATCTTTTATCGATATACCTGCCGCACGCATGGCTACAAGCTCACTCTGACTAGCCAGGTTACCTAAGCCAATAACACTGCCTAATAAAGCAACGACAGGCAGTAGTTCATATATACGTTTCGGCATGGTTAGAGCAAGATAAGTCATAATATCAAGTAGCTGATATTGACCTTTACCGAGATCATCAAGCTCAGCGACAAAATCCATAAAGGTATAGAGCCCGAGAAGCACCAACAACACGATAAACGTGCTGGAGAGTATGTGGGAAGCGATATATCTGGAAAGAATTTTCATTATTGCAGGCGTCTTTGTTTTTGTTGCGATAATAATCGCTGAATTTTTTGTCTATTCATCAGAAATAGCATGATCGTGGTCATTAACAGATGTACCCATATCATGCCAACACCTACACTAATACTGCCTTTTTCAATCCACGCCTGATTTACACCGAGTAAATTGCTGTAAATGATATATAGTAAAACAGCAGGCACAAACCCGGCATAACGGCCTTGTCTGGGACCGGCATTAGATAAAGGAATAGCAGATAAACAAAGTACTAACACCATGATAGCTGATGAAATTCGCCACTGAATTTCGGCTATATCTTCCAGGCCTCCCCGCTGCCATAAGACACTGGTGGGAAGCGCTTTATGCCTTTCCCGCACCTGTCCGTCATCACCTTTTTCAACAAGCAAACTATGTGACTTAAATTCAGCGATTGTAAAATCCTGTTGTCCTGCTTTGCCTTCGTAACGATAACCGTCATTCAACACCAGAAATTTATCTCCAGTGTCGACATCCACTTCAAAATGTCCCGTATCTGAGCGAAAAATCAACGGCTTATCTTTGCGATGAATTTCAATAAAAACATTTTCCATCAACTGTTTATCACTGCTGAGTTTTTCTGAATAGAATGTCCAGTCACCATTGCGGCTCTCTTTAAAACTGCCCGCAACAAGTCCTGTCGTGTTCGCAGACATTTTCGCTTTTTGTTCTAGCTCGTAGCGATCAGCCAAGACGCTGGGAACAACTGTCAATGATAAATAAGCAACAACTGTTGCTACCACACCGGCAAATATGAGCACATTTCTGATGATGCGTTTGCGTGAAATCCCGCAGGCTGCCATGACAGTGAGCTCATTATCTGAACTCATTCTGCCAAGTGACAACATCACGCCAAGAAAGGCAGCAATAGGTAATAAGATGGATAATGCACCGAGTGAACTAAAGCCAAGCAGACTAAAAATAACATCCGCCGGCATATTGCCCACTGCCGCTTCTGCCAGATAGCGCGCAAATCGTGTCGAAATATAAATTAACCAGAGTACCCCTGTGATTGCAGTCAGGTTAATCACAAATTCCTTGAGCATGTATCGGTCAATGACCCATAGCCAGGAAAAAATCTGTTGTGGAACGTTGCGCATGTATTAAGAGTCTTGGTTAGAATAGATCGGTATTATCTGACACACTAAAATAACGAAGTCTAAACCAAATTGACCCTACAGGAGAAATCCATGCAGTATTTTGTCACTAGCGATGCTCTCGCATCTCAGCAAACCGATTGTATTGCCGTCGGCATATACAACGAAGGTGAACTCAGTCCTTCCGCCCAACAACTCGATGACGCTTCACAAGGTCAGATCAAACGTATCGCTGATAATGGTGACTTTAGCGCTAATCCGGGACAAACATTATTTCTCCACAATCTGACAGGTATAAACAGTCCTCGTGTTTTACTAGTCGGCTTTGGCAAAAAAACAAAAACAACTGAAAACGATTTTAATACCGCCACCGCAGCTGCCATGGTTGCGCTGAATGAAAGCGGTGCTGAAAAAGCCTTATGCTGTTTTACGGATATTGATGTAAATGGACGCACAACTGTCTGGAAAGTCCGCCAAACAGCTTGTAATACCGAAACAGCACTTTATAAGTATTCACAAACAAAATCAGAAGCGAAAGCCGTCAAGAAACCACTTTTAGAATGCGCTATCTTTGCAGCTCAGAATACTGATGCTGACTTACAAAAAGCTGCTGAACAAGGTGAGGCTATCGGTGCTGGTATGAATCTGGCACGTGAGCTTGGTAATCTGCCTGGCAATATTTGCACACCGACTTATCTGGCTGAACAAGCCGTTGCGTTAGGCACAAAATTTGCTTCCATTACTACTACCGTGCTGGAAGAAGCCGATATGGAAGCCTTGGGGATGGGCTCTCTGCTCTCCGTATCTCGCGGCAGCCGCCAGCCAGCCAAATTAATCACCATGGAATACAAAGGCGCTGGTGACAGCAAGCCAGTTGTCTTAGTGGGTAAAGGACTCACCTTTGATGCCGGTGGTATTTCACTAAAACCATCTCAAGGCATGGATGAGATGAAATACGATATGTGTGGCTCTGCCAGTGTGCTAGGAACACTACAAGCTGTGGCTGAATTAAACCTGCCAATCAATGTGGTGGGTGTGGTACCCAGTTCAGAAAACATGCCTGATGGTGACGCCAACAAACCCGGCGATATTGTCACCAGCATGGCCGGTAAGACCATCGAAATTCTGAATACCGATGCTGAAGGCCGTTTAATCTTATGTGACGCTCTCACCTATAGTGAACGGTTCAATCCAGAAATCGTCATTGATATTGCGACATTAACTGGTGCCATCATTGTGGCTTTAGGTAGTACAACTACCGGCTTAATGGCCAATAACCAACAACTTGCTGATGATTTATTAAAAGCCGGTAATGACAGTTTTGACCGTGCCTGGCAGTTGCCTTTATGGGATGACTATCAACCCTTGCTGGACAGCAATTTTGCCGATATTGCTAATGTCGGCGGCAAAGAAGCAGGAAGTGTCACCGCCGCCTGTTTCTTATCACGATTTACGGAAAAATATACCTGGGCACATTTAGACATCGCTGGGACAGCATGGAATAGTGGAAAAAATAAAGGGGCAACCGGTCGCCCAGTCCCTATGTTAGTTCAATATTTGCTGAATCGTATCGACGCTAATCAATAACCATGACTCGAATCAGCTTCTATATTTTAAAATCAAGCGAGCTAGACAAGCGGCAGGCATTTGCCTGCCGTCTTGCTGAAAAAGCCTACCATCAAGGACATCAAATCTATATCCACACCGCTTCAGAACAGCATAGTCAGTCAGTCGATACGGCACTGTGGGGGGTACGGCCTGACAGCTTTGTACCACATGAAATCATCGATAGTTCAGATAATCAGAGTCCGATACTTATCGGCTATGAGGACAAAAAGCCTCCCAGACTGATGGATGTACTAATTAATCTCACCGAAGAACAACCCATGTTCTTTAGCCAATTTGAACGTGTAGCTGAAGTAATTGATGATAATGAAACAAGCAAACAAGCTGGTCGTCAACGCTTCCAGTTTTACAAACAACGTGGCTATGAAATAGAAACTTTTCACGTTTGAACCACGCTGGCAAACCACTAAAAATACGAAATCTATATTGCCTCTGAACAGATGTTGTCGCAGCAGGTATAATGCGTCGTTTATTTGTATCGTATACAGACTACATTCGTATATCCCGAACACCGACCAGACAAACAAGACATCACATGGAAAAAACATACAACCCTGACGCAATTGAGCAACGTTGGTACCAGAAGTGGGAACAAGCTGGCGAGTTTAAACCGACAGGTGAAGGCTCACCTTACGCGATTATGCTGCCCCCTCCTAATGTTACCGGTAGCCTGCATATGGGTCATGGCTTTAATAACACCATCATGGATACCTTGACTCGTTATCACCGTATGAAAGGTGACAATACCTTATGGCAACCCGGCACCGACCATGCGGGTATCGCGACACAAATGGTGGTAGAACGCCAACTTAACGCTGAAGGTAAAACCCGTCTCGATCTGGGACGAGAAGATTTCACTAAACGTATCTGGGAATGGAAGGAAGAATCCGGCGGTAATATTACCCGTCAGTTACGTCGTCTTGGTTCCTCACTCGACTGGTCACGTGATCGCTTTACGATGGATGCCGATCTGTCTGAAGCCGTTAAACACGTCTTCGTTAAGCTGTATAAAGAAGGTCTGATCTATCGCGGCAAACGCCTGGTTAACTGGGACCCGAAATTACACACAGCCATTTCTGATCTAGAAGTGGAAAATCGCGAACAAAAAGGCCATATGTGGCACCTTCGCTATCCACTTGCAGATGGACTGAAAACCAGTGAAGGCAAGGACTATATTGTCGTCGCTACAACTCGACCGGAAACTATGTTAGGTGATACTGGTGTCGCAGTGAACCCGGAAGATCCTCGCTACAAGGATCTGATTGGTAAAGAGATTATTTTGCCGTTGGTTAACAGACGTATTCCGATTGTTGGCGATGAACATGCCGATATGGAAAAAGGTACAGGCGCGGTGAAAGTTACGCCAGCCCATGACTTCAATGACTATGAAGTCGGCAAGCGTTGTGGTCTGGCAATGATCAATATTTTCACCCTCAATGCTGATGTGCGTGATGTTCCACAAGTATTTAATACTGATGGTAGTGCCAATACTGAACTCGAGGCCAGCATTCCGGAAGCCTATCGTGGACTGGAACGCTTCGCTGCCCGTAAAGCGATTGTAGCTGATTTTGATGCAGCTGGACTGCTGGAAGAGATCAAAGATCATGACCTGACTGTGCCTTATGGCGATCGCGGTGGCGTGGTCATTGAACCGATGCTGACCGATCAATGGTATGTTGATGCAAAAACACTGGCCAAACCAGCGATTGAGGCTGTTGAAACCGGTAAAGTGAAATTTGTGCCGAAATCTTATGAAAATATGTATTTCAGTTGGATGCGTGATATTCAAGATTGGTGTATTTCACGCCAACTGTGGTGGGGTCACCGAATCCCTGCCTGGTACGATCACCAAGGTAATGTTTATGTAGGTCATGATGAAGAGGCTATTCGAGCTGAGAATAACCTCGCTGCAGATATACAGCTAACACAGGATGAAGACGTACTTGATACCTGGTTCTCCTCAGCACTCTGGCCCTTCTCAACCCTGGGTTGGCCTAAAGAGGATGCCGCAGTAAAAACCTGGTATCCGGGTAATGTGTTGGTCACCGGTTTTGACATCATTTTCTTCTGGGTCGCCAGAATGATGATGATGGGCATTCATTTCATGGGTGATGTGCCGTTTAAAGAAGTGTATATCCATGGCCTGGTCCGTGACTCACATGGTCATAAGATGTCAAAATCCAAAGGTAATGTACTCGATCCTATCGATATCATCGACGGTATTGATTTAGAAACATTGGTACAAAAACGTACCTCGGGCATGATGCAGCCACAACTGGCTGAGAAAATTGAAAAAGCGACACGCAAAGAATTCCCGGATGGCATCGAGCCCCATGGTACAGACGCACTGCGCTTTACCTTTGCTTCGCTTGCTTCTACCGGCCGTGATATCAACTTTGATATGAACCGTATCGCTGGCTACCGTAATTTCTGTAATAAATTATGGAATGCAGCACGTTACGTCTTAATGAACACCGAAGGACAAGACACCGGTGTTGATAATGATCATGTTGAACTCAGTCTGGCAGATCGCTGGATTATCTCTCAGTTACAAATTGCTGAAAAAGAAGTCGGTACAGCGATTGAGGCTTATCGTTTTGATCATGCCGCACAGGGTATTTATGAATTTATCTGGAACAACTACTGTGACTGGTATTTAGAGCTATCGAAACCGGTATTGAACAGTGACACAGCATCTGATGCAGCAAAACGTGGTACACGTCGCACACTGGTTCGCGTGCTTGAAGCAACATTAAGAATGGCACATCCGTTTATGCCATTTATCACAGAAGAAATCTGGCAAACTATTGCACCGTTAGCTGGCGTGAAAGGCGAGACGATTATGCGTCAACCCTACCCGCTCGGAGATGAAAGCAAAGTTGATCAGAATGCAGTGACTGAAATGGAATGGGTCATGCAATTTGTTACTGGTATTCGCTCTATTCGCTCACAAATGAATATCGCGCCGAAAAAAGCACTGCCGGTATTACTGAAAGATGCTTCTGATTCTGACAAAGCTATTTTAACCAGTAATCAACAGTTCCTGAGCCGTCTAGCCAATCTGGAATCGATTGATATCCTGGAAGGTAAAGCTCCTGCTGCGGCAACAGCCTTAGTCGGTAAAATGGAAATCTTAATTCCGCTAGAAGGTTTGATTGATAAAGACGCTGAAATTAACCGTCTGAATAAAGAAATGGCAAAACTGGATAAGATCATTAAACAGTCTTCAGGTAAGCTATCTAATGAAAACTACGTTGCCAAAGCACCAGCAGATGTTGTGGCCAAGGAAAAAGAGAAACTCGCTGAGCTGCAGCAATCTTATGAATTACTTGAACAACAACTTAAAGCGTTAAGCTAAAGCTAAACCAGCCGATAAAAAAAAGCCGCTATAAATAGCGGCTTTTTTTATGTCAGAATAATAACTTATTCTTTTTCCATACCAATTTCGTACAGTTCAATATTGGCTTCTTCAATTTCACCTGTTGTGGCATCCACATCAACTTTCACTTCATAGCCATGAATGCTTTGAATATCAAATTCGTAGGTCGCATCACCATCAAAACCGATTTCATACTCTGAAGCCACAACTTTCCCTGGATGTACAGCTAAGGCAAATTCTTTCGCTTCAGCTTGCGATATTTTTGCTAACTTTTTGAAAACCGGATCATTAGCATCAACTTCACGCTCAATCTCACCAATGAAACCTTCTTCAGCATTACATTCGACATTGTAGGTTTTGCCATCGGCTTTCGCTTCAATATCAAATTCATAAACAGGATCATCGCCTTCCATTTTCATTTCAACTTTACGCGCATGACCAGGAATAGTATCCAACGCAGCATCCAGGCAAGTTTCAATTTTTACGATATCCCAGCTACGGATATCATCCAAATCATAGTTATCGGTTTCAGCAAATGCGGTTGAACTAATGCTTAAAGCCAGAACGGCGGGGATTGTCTTCAAAAATACTGAAGTCATAGGGTAGAGCTCCTTACTAGATTAGATAGATCAAAAAGATCAGTCTCTACCCACAAGAGCAATGATCAAACTTGTGGGTAAAGTATAACATCCTCATTAAAAATAGGACAAACTCCTATTTCATAAAATGATATCAAATGGTAGGGAGGAAATTTTTCCTAAACACTGACACGTCTATATTCACGATAATATGGATGCCAGAAGAGCTCTTCTATCTTTTGTTGTAATTCACTATCAGATATCTCAGAAGCCAATTGCTGATTTTGCGCCATTTTCACAATTTGAAATGCCATGTTTTTACTTAACGCGGCAATATCATCTAATGCAGGTAGTAAGTGATCGTCTTCTCCATGAAGCAGTGGTGAATTTGATGCCAATACCTCGCTTGCGACCATCATCATTTCAGGTGTGATATGTTTGATTTGTCCGGCAATAACCGCCAGACCAATTCCAGGAAAAATATAGCTATTATTACACTGTGCAATTGGGTAGGTTTTATCTTGATAAACAACCGGATTAAAGGGACTACCAGTAGCAATAATGGCTTTGCCCTCCGTCCAGTTAATCAGTGACTCAGGCAAGGCTTCAATTTGCTTTGAAGGATTACTCAAAGGGAGAATAATGGGCCGCTCACAGTGGACTAACATCGTTTTGATGACTGTCTCATTAAACAATCCCGCTTGCCCAGATACCCCAATAAGCACTGTCGGTGAAGCATGGTGAATAACATCCTCTAAGTTCAACGTGGTTTTATCAATATCCCACTTTGTTCGTAAAGTAGCCTTTTGGCTTAGTCGACGTTGAAAATCGAATAAACCTGTCATGTCATCCATTATTAGTCCGGCTTTATCGATCATAAACACACGTTCTCGGGCCTGAGTTTCATTGAGCCCTTCTGTCATCATTTGTCGGATTATCTGCTCTGCGATGCCACATCCTGCAGAACCTGCTCCGGCAAAGACGATAGTCTGTTGTGACAAGGTTTCATGTTTTGCTTTACATGCTGCTAATAAGGAGCCGACCGTTACTGCGGCTGTACCCTGAATATCATCGTTAAAACAACACAATTGCTGCTGATAACGCTCCAGTATTGGCAATGCTTTGCTTTGTTCGAAATCTTCAAATTGTAATAACACCTCAGGCCAGCGTTTCTTCACTGCCTTGATAAACAGATCGATGAACTCATCATATTCAGTATCGTTTATACGTTTGTGTTTCCAACCGATATAAAGCGGGTTCTCAAGTAAAGTTTTATTGTTAGTACCAATATCCAACATCACGGGTAAGGTATAAGCTGGGCTGATACCAGCACAGGCGGTGTAAAGCGATAGCTTACCAATAGGAATGCCCATACCGCCGACGCCTTGATCACCTAGTCCGAGAATTCGACTGCCATCAGTGACCACAATAACTTTGATCTTATCCTTAGTGACATTGTGTAGAATTTCATCAATGCGATCTTTGTCTGGATAGGAAATGAATACACCACGCGCCCGCCGATAGATTTCAGAAAAGCGCTCACACGCCTCACCCACCGTCGGGGTATAAATAACAGGCATCATCTCAACCAGATGTGTTTTTAATAAGTAGTAAAACAAGGTTTCATTGTTATCCTGCAGATAACGCAGATAGATATGCTGATTGATAGGCGTTTTGAAGGTTTTATACTGCAGATAGGCTCTTTCTGCCTGTTCTTCGATCGTTTCAAATCGATGTGGAATTAAACCATTGAGATTAAAATCATGACGTTCCTGCTCGCTAAAGGCAGTGCCTTTATTCAGTAAAGGTGTGGCAAGTAAGGCCGGCCCAGCATGAGGAATATAAATTGGATCTTTCGCCTTAATACCACGCATCGATATACCTCACTTCTGATTCACATTAGCATCAGTTAAACAGTAAAACGACGATGGATTCAAGTCAGCTTTTTTAAGTTACGGCTCACAACGATATTGATGATATCGAATAAAAGAAGGCGCAAGCCATCAAGGTTTGATAATGCCTAACACAACCGCAATATTAGCCAGGTCTGCTGCGGTATTTACCCGCAGTTTACTTTTAATCTGTGTATTGTAATTAGCGATAGTCTTATAACCCAAGTGCATATCTGCGGCGACTTCGTGGGCTGTCATACCTTTTGCTAACCGGCAAAACACATCAAACTCACGTGGTGAAAGTAAGTCCAGCACTTTTCGATAATTCTCGATATTGTCATGCCGGACATCATCAACTTCAGGGAGCAGGCTATCTTCAATGTATCGCTTGCCTTCTGCCACACTTTTAACCGCTTCAGCCAGCACTTCGGCTGCACTGTTTTTGCTGACATAACCCATGGCACCCGCTTCCAGTGCGCGTTCAACATAAATAGCCTCATCATGAATGCTGTAGACCAAAATAACCGCGTCAGAATCCAACTTTTGAAGTCGACGGATAGTTTCAAGTCCCCCGATGCCTGGCATGGATAAATCCATCACCACCACGTCAGGTTTGAAGCGTTCATATTCCTGTGTGACTAATTCCCCTCTGTCCAGATCACTAATCTGTCCGATAAAGGGTTGTGATGATAGTAGAATCCGAAATCCTGCTCGTACTACTTCATGATCATCGACTAACAGTACTTTGATTTTATTATTGTTATTCATACTACTTCTCTATAAATGGCATACGTGCGGTCACAGTTACACCATCATCTGGTGAAGACTCGAACATAAACAGTCCTCCCATACTTTCTACCCTCTCCCGCATTGCCAGAACGCCAAAACCTTCACCTGATGATGAACCGCCGATACCATCATCCGATACTTGAATCACCACCCATTTTTTTTGCTGAACAAGGCTCTGCCTGACGCTGATATTGGCGAGATTAGCTCTGGCATGTCGGACAACATTGGTCAAACATTCCTGCACAATACGATAAACATGGATCGCCACTTCCTCATCCAAGTCATCAATACAGTCATCGTAATTTAAATGAATATCCAGGGATGGCTGCCGGCGTTTCCACTCGCCAACCAGATCGGTCAGGGTCGCCACCAGTCCTAAATCAGTTAAGCTGAGAGGATGTAATGTTCTCATCATCGATCGCACAACCCCAGATAAATGATTACAAATTTCGATAATCGAATCAGCAATACTCTGGACTTTGCTATCGGATTGTTTAGCCACAACAGCCATCGCTTTCACTGCGGTAAGTGATTGCCCCATTTCATCATGTAATTCACGTGACATATGTCGACGTTCATTTTCCTGAATATGCATGGTATGTCTTGCCAGCGCCTGATTATTCTGGCGGGCCGCATTTAACGCACCGGTTAGGTTATTAATCTCTGCCGCGATAGCATCAAATTCACTAATACGAAACCGTGGTAATCGTTGTTCATAATTACCACTTTCCACCGTTTTTAAACCCGATAAAATGGTTTTCACTGCGTTTAACATCGAATGAAACACGACATTGATAGCAAGGAAAATAATGCCAAGCATTAATACGATCGACCAGAAATACACCTGTGACTCACGCCAGGCTTCATGGATTTCATCCATAGGATCAGCGCTGATCACAATACGTTGAATCGCATCATTAGGCAGTTTTATTTCATAGGCAGAACTGATGCTATCCATCATCACCGCATCAATAAACCATTGAGGTGGTGCATCATCAGTGATGTCACTCTTTTCACCAGTCAGCATGATTTCGTTACCGGCCTGATCAAAGATCGTGATCTGTAAATGACGCGTTTCACGTAAGCGACTGATTTGTTCGAGCCATTCACTCTCGGTATGCTCATCCCGCGTGAACTGATTAAGCCCAAACTCAACCATTTGCAACGCCAAATTGTAGGAAGATGTCACCTCATCCCTGACTGACTCACGGGCCTGCCACACAGCCAAACTGGCCCCTAGTGCGATGATAACCAGTACCGAAATAACTATCCGTAAATTAATTAATCCTCTTAAGCTCATCCTTCACGGCTCCACTGGTAAGGCATTCACTTCGACGCCAGTATTCTTAGTCTTGTTCATAACATGATTTACACATTAATAACTCAAAATAGAACTTTAGCACCGACGGTCTTTAATACTACTTTCTGTGATTCACAAAAAAAGGAATTCTTCCTATAACACTTACATCTACAGACACCTAACATTGGCAGTTAATCATAACAACCTGAATAGCCTGAATGAGTGAAATAAAAGATAGTAAGACTGACAAGGTCAAAAACAAATTACTCGAGTTATTTGATGATGTACTAACTCATGATGGGTTTGGTGAAATTAAAATAGAAATGCGAATACTCAAACGCCAACAAAAGGAAGTTATTCTACACTGTGGAAAACAATATCGATTTGTTATTGATACTCCGCAGCAGCCATCAAACGAGTAACATAATCTCTACTCGCAAAACTACACAGATAAATACTAAGTAATAAAAAAAGGCCTGTGATGACTGATTTATCATCACAGGCCTTTTTGTCATGATAAATATGATGTTTGTGCTAAAACATGCCCAGCTGTAACTGCGCCGCTTCAGTCATCATATCTTTGGTCCATTGAGGCTCCCAAACCAATTCCACGTGCGCTTTTTTTACACCGGGAACAGACATTACCCTAGATTCGACATCACCCGGAAATGACTGAGCAACAGGGCAACCTGGGGCCGTTAACGTCATATCAATACTCACATTACCTGAGGTACTGATTTGAATATCGTAAATAAGGCCCAGCTCGTAGATATTAATCGGGATTTCCGGATCATAGATGGTCTTTAATACATCTATCACATCTTGTTTTAACTGTTCCGGGCTGATTTGATATTGATCGTTCATAAACCTGCCCTTTTATTCTGTAGAAACTGAAATATCGTGATCATTGTCGACTGCGGCATGAACGGTATGCCAGGACAATGTGGCGCATTTAACGCGCGCTGGAAACTCTTTTACCCCTGCCAAAACCTGTAATTTCCCAGTAAGCTCAACAGCATCTTTATCACCGGTTAAGGCTTTATGGACATCTTCATAAAGTGCCTCAGCATCGGCTAGGGTTTTTCCTTTCAGGGTTTCCGTCATTAAAGACGCTGATGCTACTGAAATCGCACAACCACTGCCCTGGAAACTGATGTCTTCAATGACATCGCCATTGAGTTTTACATAGACAACTAAAGCATCACCACATAAGGGGTTATTACCATGCGCCATATGATTCGCATCGGTAATTTCTCTGAAGTTACGCGGCTTTTTCTTGTGATCCATGATCACTTGTTGATAGAGATCTCGTAAATCACTCATCAGGCAAACAACTCCTGTGTGGTGTGAATGGCTTTAACCAGCGCGTCAATTTCCTGTTCAGTATTGTAGAAAGCAAATGAAGCGCGTGCGGTGGCAGCAATACCATAATATTGCATAACAGGTTGGGCACAGTGATGGCCAGCACGTATAGCAACACCTTGCTGATCAAAAATAGTCCCCACATCATGAGGATGCACATCTTCAATCAGAAACGATAAAACACTGGCTTTGTGATTGGCTGTACCAACGATCCTAACGCCATCAATGGCCGATAATTTATCCGTGGCTAATTCAAGCAGAGCGTGTTCGTAGGCGGCGATTTTTTCAATACCTATTGACTGCATATAATCAATAGCTGCCCCTAAGCCCACTGCACCGGCGATATGTGGAGTACCGGCTTCAAATTTATACGGTAATGCGTTGTATTCTGTGTGGTCAAAACTCACAGAAAGAATCATATCGCCACCACCTTGCCATGGCGGCATGGCTTCTAATAAGGCTTGTTTACCGTATAGCGCGCCAATCCCGGTTGGTGCAAACATTTTATGACCTGAAAACACATAAAAGTCGCAATCTAACTCCTGCACATCAACTTGCATATGTGGCACTGCTTGAGCGCCATCAATCAATACAGGGATGCCTTTGGCTTTGGCTTTTTCAGTCATTTGTTTGACCGGATTGACCGTACCTAATGCATTAGAGACTTGGCCAACAGCCATGATTTTGGTTTTGTCGGTCAGCAGCTCATCCAACCCAGACAAATTCAGCTCACCTGATTCTGTCATCGGGATAATCTTTAATGTAGCCCCAGTCTGTTCACAGACCATTTGCCACGGCACAATATTGGCATGATGCTCAAGGTAACTGATAAGAATCTCATCACCCGCTTGCAGTTGGGGTCTGACAAAACTTTGCGCCACTAAATTAATAGCTTCTGTTGCACCACGAACAAAGATAATTTCTTTATCCGACGTCGCGTTCAGGAAGCCTCTTATTTTGCTTCTGGCACCTTCATAAGCATCTGTAGCGCGTTGACTCAGTCTATGCACTCCACGATGGACATTGGCATTATCAAGTCGATAATACTGATCCACGGCTTCAATGACCTGAACAGGTTTTTGGCTGCTCGCAGCATTGTCTAAGTAGACTAAAGGATGTCCGTTAATTTGCTGATTCAGGATTGGAAAATCACGGCGAATAGCAGCAATGTCAAAATCATTCAGCATAGTGTCGACCAAATTATGGGTAGATTGCGTCATAACTTACACGCCTCGCGGTAATCGCGTTTCGATCACATTTGATAAGGCCTGGCGAATCGGCATATCCGAAATCCGTTGCAGCACTTCCACAGCAAACGCATAGGTCAGTAAGCTACGAGCACTGGTTTCATTCATACCACGAGCGCGCAGGAAAAATAATTGCTGTTCGTCTAACTGACCAACGGTACTGCCATGACCACATTTGACATCATCAGCATAGATTTCCATTTCAGGCTTGGTATCGATTTCACAAGTCCGGGATAACAGTAAGTTACGGTTACTCTGATTCGCATCAGTTTTTTGTGCATCTTTATGCACAATCACTTTACCGTTGAATACGGCATGGCTATCGCCATCAAGCACGCCTTTATAGATTTCTTCGCTAGTGGTATTAGGCACAGCATGATCGATGCGTGTGTGGTTATCCACATGTTGCTTACCAGCGACCAGATATAAGCCATCCATTGTTACATGAGCCTGCTCACCTAATAGCTGGCTATGAATATCATTTCTCGCCAGTTTTGCCCCCAGAGAAATATTATTGGTATGCCAGACACTACTGCTCGCCTGCTTACCCGCCAAGGTAGCAACATGATAATGAGACAAAGATTCATGCTGTAACTTGAAATGATTCAAACGTGCATTTTCAGCCAGACTCACTTCCGATATCACATCAGTCAGTCCAACGCTATCATCAGCCAGACTCACATAATGCTCAACCAGGGTTAACTCAGCGTTTTCAGCGATATCAATCACATGACGTAAATGTGTGGCCAGTTTATCCGTTTCACCAGTATTGATAACCAACAACTCTACAGGTTTAGATACCTTGGTATTTGCCGTGACCTGAATATAAGCCCCTTCAGTCATCAGCATTGTATTCAAGGCGTTCAAGCCAGCTTTTTCAAGGGTAATTTGTTGCCCTAAAACTGATTTAGTTTTAGAAAATGCCTGTGAAAGCGGCTGTACAGTCAGTCCTGTCTCTAAATCATCAATATGCGATAATTCAGCACTGAATTGGCCATCAACAATCACTAATCTATAGGCTGTTTCGAGTAATGCGGTTTGTGAGCAGCGCATTTCATCCAACTGACTCGCACCAGCTTCGTGTGTGAACACCTCTTGAGATAAAGCCCATAAAGACGTGTATTTCCAGTCTTCCACTTTTTTAGAGGGTAATCCTTGACGCTGAAACTGCGCACGGGCTTGTTCGCGTAGCTGCTGCAACCAATCAATGTCTTGACCGGGCAAAGTCTTACTCGCGGCGATATCGTCAAATGGCGTTGTGATATCTGTTAACTGTTTCATGCAGTTTCACCTTCAGGCGCATCATGAATCCAGCTATAACCTGATTTTTCCAGTTCTTTTGCCAACTCTTTATCACCTGATTTGACAATACGGCCTTCAGATAACACATGAACAAAATCAGGAACGATATGATCCAATAAACGCTGGTAGTGGGTAATCATCACGATAGAACGATCTTCAGCACGTAGTGCATTCACGCCTTCTGAAACAGTACGTAATGCATCAATATCCAGTCCTGAATCGGTTTCATCAAGAATCGCTAAAGCCGGCTCTAATACCGCCATTTGCAGAATTTCATTACGCTTTTTCTCACCGCCAGAAAAGCCTTCATTCACATTACGATGCAAAAACTCTTCGTTCATCTTAACCAGTTTCATTTTTTCACGAACTAAGGTTAAGAAATCCATCGCATCAACTTCTTCCAGACCCTGATATTTACGCACGGCATTCAAAGCCGCTTTCAGTAAATAAACATTGCTGACACCAGGAATTTCTACTGGATATTGGAATGCCAGGAAAACACCACGTTGCGCACGCTCTTCGGGCTCAAGCTCCAATAAGTTTTCACCTTTATAGATGACTTCACCTTGGGTAATTTCGTAACCATCACGTCCGGCAAGAACATTGGACAGTGTACTTTTACCGGCACCATTTGGGCCCATAATCGCATGGATTTCACCGGGGTTCACTGTCAGGTCAATACCGCGAAGAATTTCTTTGCCATCAACGCTGGCGTGTAAGTTTTTAATTGTTAACATCTTCACTCTCTAAAATTTCTGAATATTGTTTGGCAGTTCTCTTATGGTTTAACCCACGGAACCTTCTAATGACAAACCGAGTAGATTTTGTGCTTCTACCGCGAATTCCATTGGTAATTCACGTATGACTTGTTTACAAAAACCATTCACGATCATCGATACAGCATCTTCTGCATCTAATCCGCGCTGTTTACAGTAAAACAGTTGGTCTTCACTGATTTTCGATGTGGATGCCTCATGTTCAACTTTTGCAGTCGGATTTTTCACTTCGATATAAGGGAACGTATGCGCACCACAGGTATCACTCATTAATAAAGAGTCACACTCGGTATAGTTGCGAGCGTTTTCCGCGTTAGGTCCAATTCGTACCAGACCTCGATAAGCATTTTGTGAACGACCAGCCGAGATACCTTTGGAAATGATCGTTGAACTGGTGTTTTTACCCAGATGAATCATCTTGGTACCCGTATCCGCTTGCTGCATATTATTGGTGACGGCAACTGAATAGAATTCACCTACTGAATTATCACCTTGTAAAACAACGCTTGGATATTTCCAGGTAATCGCAGAACCGGTTTCTACCTGTGTCCAGGAGACTTTTGATGACTCACCACGGCATGCAGCACGTTTCGTCACAAAGTTATAGATACCGCCTTTGCCATTTTCATCACCGGGGTACCAGTTTTGAACGGTCGAATACTTGATTTCAGCACGGTCCATTGCCACCAATTCAACAACAGCAGCATGGAGCTGATTTTCATCACGCATTGGTGCAGTACAGCCTTCCAGATAACTGACATAAGCATCATCATCAGCAATGATTAATGTACGCTCAAACTGTCCGGTATTGGCGGCGTTGATACGGAAGTAGGTTGATAATTCCATTGGGCAACGTACACCTTTAGGAATGTAAACAAACGAGCCATCAGTGAATACCGCCGAGTTCAGCGCAGCATAAAAGTTATCTTTATGTGGAACGACGCTACCAATATATTTTTTCACTAATTCAGGATGTTCCTGAATCGCTTCTGAAATAGGCATAAACAAGATGCCTTCTTCAGCTAATTTATCTTTGAATGTATTGGAAACAGAGACACTATCAAAAACGGCATCAACAGCCACACCAGCCAGACGCGCTCTCTCATCTAATGGTACACCGAGTTTTTCATAGGTTTTTAACAGTTCAGGATCGACTTCATCCAGACTTTTAGGACCATCAGTTTTTTTCTTTGGTGCAGAGTAATAACTGATTTCCTGATAGTTGATGGCCGGATAATGAACATGAGCCCACTCTGGCGTTTCCATAGTTAACCAGTGTCGATACGCTTCTAAACGCCACTCGAGCATCCAGTCAGGTTCATTTTTGATGAGTGATATTTGTTTGATCACATCCTCATTCAAACCAGGCGGCAGGCTATCTACTTCAATATCAGTGACAAACCCTGCTTTGTATTCTTTCTGTGTAATCGCTTCAAGTTGTTGACTTTGTTCAGTCATGGAACTCACCATCCTGTAAAGTTGTTTTATTCACCTCGTTATAAGATGAATAGAATCTGATCGGGCTAATACCCAGTGAAGTATGTGGTGTCAGCATATCCGATAGTTTTACTTCGTCTAATGCCTGAAAAACAGCATCATTAATTTTGGTCCAATTAGTCTGTACGGCACAGTGTGTTTCCTGATCACAGTGACTGTCACTGCTCACACACTCGGTCAAAGCAATCGGTCCTTCTATCGCTGTGATAATTTCTGCAATGGTAATCTCATCAGCTTGGCGACTCAGACTATAGCCGCCCATTACGCCGCGTTCAGACTTTAACAGCCCTGAATGAGACAATAACTTTAAAACTTTTCTTACCGTTGGCAGTGGTACTTTTACTGCTTCAGCAATAGCATGTGCACTATGTTGAAGTTGAAGATTTGAGGCAAAATAGCTCATCAGCACAATGCCATAATCTGTCAATTTTCCCATTCGCAACATTGGTGCACCTCCTAATTGGTACTATTATAGTATCAATTAAAGCAATAACCAAGTGTTTTTCTCAGTTATTAGCTTATTGTAGTCGTGAAAATATTGTGGATTTAGCGTATGGTATTGAACTTTTAGCCTATGCTAATGAACTTTTAAGGCAGAGCATTGTACTAAATCGGGCACACACCTTATCTATACATTGAGAGCATTATATGAAATTAAAAACACTCGCGATTTTACCTTTACTATTATTTGGAGCAAACGTAATGGCAGCTGACAACGCCACAACATTAGATACAGATAAACAAAAAATTAGTTACATCTTTGGTATTCAAGTTGGTCAGAATATGATGCAGGAAGGTGTGGATCTTGATATTGATGCATTTAAAGCGGGTGTAGCAGATATGCTGGCTGGCCAAAAACCACAACTTGATCAAGCTACAGCGGAACAAGTTGTGCAAGCTTACCAAGCACAAAAAGCACAAGAATTAGCAAAAGTCATGAACGAAAAACAAGCTGAAGCTAAAGCTTACATGGAAAAAAATGCTAAGAAAGAAGGTGTTGTAACGACTGACAGTGGTCTGCAATATGAAATTCTGAAAGAAGGTGATGGCGCCTCTCCGACAGAAAATGACAAAGTTATTGCTAACTACAAAGGTACTTTAATCGATGGTACCGTTTTCGATAGCTCATATGATCGTGGCGAACCAGCTACCTTCCCTGTCAATGGCGTTATTCAAGGCTGGCAGGAAGCATTAAAAATGATGAAAGAAGGTTCAAAATGGCGCATCGTTGTTCCTGCTAACCTGGCTTATGGTCCACGTGGCGCAGGTAACCTGATTGGTCCAAACGAAACCTTAATTTTTGAAATTGAGCTGATTGCAATCACTAAATAATTGCCTGCTCCGTTTCTTAAAAAAAGCCGCCTTAGAGGCGGCTTTTTTATTTCTCTTTTTCCAACATCGTTGTTAATTTTTGCCAGTCAAAATAAGGGCCAGGATCGGTTTTCCGTCCTGGAGCAATATGCTCATGTCCGGTTATTTTCTCGTATGTCAGCTTTGGATAGACTTGGCATAATGCTTTTATTACTTGCACAAGTTCAGTGTATTGAACTTCAGCAAACGGTTTGTCATCACAGCCTTCCAACTCTATTCCGATAGTAAAGTCATTACACTTTTCCCTTCCTTGCCACTGTGATACACCTGCGTGCCAGGCTCGTTGATGAAATGGTACAAACTGGACAACTTCACCATTACGTCTAATCAAAATATGCGATGAGACTTTTAAGCCATCTAACTGCTCGAAGTAAGGATGAGCGGAGCAATCCAGCTTATTTAGAAACAGATCATCAATAAATGTGTCACCAAACTCACCAGGTGGCAGGCTGATATTGTGGATCACAATACCGCTAAGATCATGTTGGTCAGGCCGCTCATCATAATTAGGTGATAGTGTAATTATTGCGCTTTCGATCAGACCCGATTGTTTATTTATTCTCACTAAGACGTCTCATTATGTAGATTAATCATGCCGCACACGTTACCCTGTTTTGATTTAGCCATTACCTTATCGATATGACCATAGAAAATCCACTTCCCGACGCATTTATAGATTCACAAGTTAAACTTGCTTTGCTTGAAGACATTGGTCAGGCAGATCTAACCGCTAATCTGATTCCGATTGATGCAATAACAAACGCCACATTAATCACACGTGAGGAGGCAACAATTTGTGGCATGCAATGGTTTGAACGCGTCTTTAAACAACTTGATGCATCAATAAGCCTAAGCTGGAAAGCCCAGGATGGTGATCGGGTGAAGGCTAATACTGTTATTTGTGAGTTACACGGACCCGCCAGAGCCTTATTAACGGGTGAACGTACGGCAATGAATTTTTTGCAGACATTATCCGGCACTGCAACAATCTCTTCGATTTACAGCGATGCTGTAGCAGGTTTGCCTGTTAAAGTATTGGACACGCGTAAAACACTACCAGGCTGGCGTGTTGCTCAAAAATTCGCAGTAAAATGTGGTGGCTGCTTTAATCACAGAGTCGGTCTATATGACGGTATTCTTATTAAAGAAAATCATATTATGGCAGCGGGTTCCATCAGCAATGCTATAAATCAGGCGAAAGCCCTATCTGCTGGCGTACCAATAGAAGTTGAAGTTGAAAATTTCTCAGAACTCGAACAGGCACTTGCGAGCGGAGTCGATATTATTATGTTAGATAATTTTGGTATTGATGATTTAAAACAGGCAGTTGCTATCAACCAAGGCCGAGCAGAACTTGAAGCTTCAGGTAATATTACTTTGGATAATATTCGCCGTGTTGCAGAAACAGGCGTAGATAGAATCTCAGTAGGCGCACTAACAAAAGATATTAAAGCCGTTGATCTTTCTTTACGTTTCTCATAGATAAAAAAACCGCAGTGCACTTAGCTAAAATGTGCACTGCGGTTGAGAGTAAAACGAGGAAATTTATTCTAAGCCGACTTGCCAGAGCTCAAGGTTTTTCTCAATAATCTTTCCAGAACTCGCATCAACCTCAACTTTCATTTCTTTTCCATCTTTTGTAGCAATATCAAATTCATAGGTGGCTTTTCCACCTTGTTCAATTTCATATTCCACTTCGACCACTTCGCCAGGATAGAGCGCTAAGGCAATTTGTCTTGCTTCTAACTCGCTAATTTTGGCGTGTGCTTTAAATTTCGGATGGTTAGGATGATCGACTTCTTGTTCCACTTCTATAATTTCGCCCGTTTTTACTAAACACTCAAGGTCCCAGTCAGCACCGTCAATACCGCGGATATCAAATTCATAAACATCACGCTCGTCTTCGACTTTACGTTCAACCTTAATAACATGACCTGGTTTCAAGGTTTGAGCCACTGTTAAACAACGCTCAAAATACTGAGGTGTTTCCTCGGCCCATAGCAAACAGGGAAATAATAATGTGAAACAAAGAAATAGAACTTTCATTTATATACCTTACAAATGAAAAGGGGCTGATTTCAGCCCCTTTTCGATGATGACTACATTGTTAACTTAAAGCCAACCCAGCCAGCTCTAGGTGCACTTGTACCGACGAAATGTTCATCTTCATATTGTTCAAGACCAGCCTCGCCAGGTTCACCATATAAACCGAAGGTGTTGTATTGACTATCGAATAAGTTATCGACTTTCGCGAAGAACTGCAGATGCTCATTCACTTTGTATCGGCTATGCAGATTCACAACACGATAACCGGCAATTTTCTTATCGTCATTGGCTTCATCACCACGATAGTATTGGCTAGAGTGGTATGACGCTGTTAAACCAGCTGAAAATTGTTGCGTGAACGCATAGTCCAACCCTACATTCAAGTTATGTGCAGGAATGCTTGGCAGACGATCACCTTTAGACACATTATATAAATCACCATCACGTGAATAAGTGAAATCATCTTCAAATGTCGCACGAACGTAACCATAATTTGCTGACCAGCTTAACTTCTCATATTGACCAGCCACACCTAATTCAATACCGGCGCGGGCAGTTTTATCAATATTTCTGAAGTTACCTAAGCCTAAACGACCACTTTCATCTTCAGATAAACTTTCATCTTCTGGGAAGAATAATAAATCGTCTTTCAGTTGTGTGTAATAGACATTGGCATACCAATCGAATAACTCTTGTCTACCACGCAGACCCGTTTCAATCGTTCTAGCGACGACATCATCCAATGGGGGATCAGCTAAGAATGCGTTCGGGTAAGCACATGGAGCTTCAGGCTCAGCACAGGTCAACTCGGTTGCAGTTGGTGCACGATTTGATTCGTTATAGCTGACATATGAGGTCATATTCTCTGTCAGTTTATAAGTTAAGCCAAGTGAAGGATTCAGGCGTTTAAATGTATGTGAGTTGCCTGACTCATTCAGGTCTTGAGCTCCAGCTTTACTTGATCCTGATATATCGACTTCAATCCAGTTATAACGTGCACCTACCGTCATTGCTAAACGCTCAGTAAGTGAATGTGTATTAGTGAAAAAGAGGCTGTATGTGTTGGTATCGATGTTTCCATCTACTTGTGCATCCAGTAGATTAATGCCAGTGCCATCAGTACCTCTAGTGTCAGTCAAATAAGCAATTTCAGAACTGGCACTATAATCAACTATTGAACGATCAAACGATGCACCGACAGTCAGTTGGTTGTCTCGGCCAAAAAGCTGTTTGAATGATGTTGTTTGAACACCAAAGCCCCAGCTATCTTGTTCAGTATTACTACGATTATTCAAGCCGAGTCCTTCAACCTCATCACCATCTACCTCTACATCGTAGTTAGGGTTAGTGAAGTCTGCGATGTTAATGTTGCCAGCGCTTGTGCGAATTGGATCACCATCATCGTTAACAAAATTACCACCACCATCGACCTCAAACTCACCACCATCACCATTAAATGACTTACGATCACTCTTACGGTAATAAGTATTTGCCGCCAACATGGTTGTATCATTGAGCCAATGCGTACCGTTCAAAGTAAACATACGCAATTTGTTTTGCGTATTATCTGGATGGGTGAATACCGCTTCGCGGTCTGCAGCAACTAATTCGATCGGTGACGCACCGTTACCATTTAAGTCACTGTCAACTGCGGTAATACCGAAATCTAATGTGCTGTCCTCATTCGCATAGCTCAGGTTTGTAAAAAACTGCTCTACACGTGAAGGTGAAAAGTCACGCCAACCATCTTCTTTAGTGATCGAACCTGTGACAAAGTAAGCCAAGTTACCATCACTACCACCACTTTCAATGGTACCTGAGTCACGACCAAATGAGCCTGTGTATGCTTCTAAGCTATGTCCAGGGTTGGTGAAACCTGTTTTGGTTTTGATCGATAATGCCCCGCCCAGCGTATTCAAACCAAATAACGGATTTGAACCTGGAATCAGGTTCATACTGGCAATCGCTGACTCTGGAATTAATTCAAAGTTAACCGCGTCACCAAAGGGCTCATTAACACGAACACCATCAACATAGACAGACAAACCTTGAGAGTTACCGACTAAAGGTGAAGCTGTAAAGCCACGGAATTGCAAATCAGGCTGGAATGGGTTGTTTTGTGCCTGATTCAGACTGACACTACCCAATGTTTTGTTCATAAAATCAGAGATGTCTAACGCCTGAACACGTTCGATATCTTCATCAGTTGCTGTCTGCACATTCGCAGCAACTTGATCCTTAGGTAAGCCTACTCCATGTAGAGGGGTTGTTCCCACGACTTCAATGTCACTTAATTTAACATCATCGTCAGCAGCAAAACTCGCACTGGAAAACAGCGCGGAAGCTAGCATGACGCAAATCAGCTTTCTCTTTTGCGGAAATTGCATTACCTATACTCTCCTGAGTTATTTTTATGGTTGTAAAACTCAGATAAGAGTGCACATATAGTGCCAACTTGCTTAGTGCTTTTTTTACAAACACTTACAAATCTTTAAGTGTGTTGGCATAAGGTAAAACGGCTGTTATAAACCAAGATAAATGGCTGATATCAACCAGATTTAAACCAGGCCAATTTGTCATGTAAACGGGTGACTTCACCAATGATAAGTAAAGTCGGTGCTATCGGCTTTTCACGTTCAGCAAGTGCGGGCAGTTCTGCTATCGAACTTAGCCAGACTTTTTGATTTTCTGTAGTGCCTTGCTGAACCAGTGCAGCAGGCATATCGGCTGGCATTCCATACGCTTGTAACTTTTGACTTAGTTGAGGCAGACCGGCTAAGCCCATGTACACTACCACTGTTTGTCTGGGTTTGACCAATACTGACCAATTTAAATCTAATTCACCTTCTTTTAATTGGCCGGTTACAAAAACGCAGCTTTGTGCATAGTCTCTATGTGTCAGGGGAATACCGGCATAAGATGCACAACCTGATGCTGCTGTGATGCCCGGTACAACCTGAAACGGAATAGCATTTTCAGCCAGTGTATCGATCTCCTCACCACCACGGCCAAATATAAAGGGATCACCGCCTTTTAAGCGTAATACCCGCTTACCCTGCTTAGCGTGTTCCAGTAATAAATTATTGATTTCTTCCTGTCTGACAGCATGCCATGCCCGCTGTTTACCAACATAGACTAATTCAGCTTCTTTACGAACCAGCGCCAGAATTTCTTTACTGACCAGACGATCATAAAAAACAATGTCGGCCTGTTGCATGAGTCTTAATGCTTTAAATGTCAGTAATTCCGGATCACCAGGTCCAGCCCCCACCAAAAAGACTTCGCCGGTTTCAACAGTTTTAATTTCATCAGCCAGTTGCTGCTGTAATATCTGTTCGGCAATCCCTTCCCGCCCCGCCATCACGTGATCAGCAATAGGGCCAGACAAAACGGTATCCCAGAACTGTCTTCTTTGACGGAGTTCACCAAATTTCTGTTTGACTGTCTCGCGGTACTTGCCCATTAATTCACCCAACTTACTATACGCAGGCGGAATTAATGTTTCTAAACGGGCACGTAAGTTTCTGGCCAAAACCGGTGATTCACCACCACTAGATACCGCTACAATAATCGGCGACCGATCTAATACAGAAGCAAAAATAAAGTCGCTGTCATCAGGATTGTCTGTCAGATTAGTTAAGATATGTTTTTGCTTAGCAATATCATGTACCTGACGGTTAACTTGTTCATTATCAGTTGCTGCAATAATCAGACGTTGATCTGTAATATGCTCAGCTTTAAATGTGGATTGCACCCAGCGAAACTGGCCTTGTTTAACCAACGTCTCAAGTGCATCACTGATTTCAGGTGACACCACGCTGACCTTGGCCTGTGCTTTCAGTAATAACTTCACTTTTCGTGTAGCAACGCTACCACCACCGACAACCAGACAGTCTTGTTGTTTTAAATCTAAAAATATTGGTAAATAATCCATCTATCTATCTTTTAAAGGTAAGGCCAGCCCTTGTAAGACATAACCATTTTCCATATTTTGAACAATTGCCACTAATGACATATCAGCTAATTTCCACGACTTTTCGAGAGCAACTTCAGTCGTCATATCCGCTTTACCATTGGCATCTAACTTAAACGGTCCTAACCACTTTCTCACTAGATGTTGATGATTAAATGTGGCGCCGGCATTATCGCCTCCTCTTACCTCACTAATCACATTATTTTCAGTCAAAGCAAGATACAACTGGCTATATTGCTTATTTTCGTCGCCTTCAACGCTTACCTGACTATGAACAGAAAGTCTGTTTTTATCTTGCTTTGCCTTAAGGCTGATATTAGCTTCAGGCTTAAACTCACTGACAAAATTAATGGCATCAAGCCCATGAGCACGCCAATCATGTAACACTTCACCACTGATAAAGAATTCAGGGGTATACACTGTTTGGAATAAATTTAATCTGGCAAGCTGCTTTTGTCTGTCAGTAAAAACCGGACTGGCAAATTTATCAACCCAGCCCTTCTTCTGGTTAAGATAATCGACATGGAAATCTAATATCACCACGTCGTTATCTGTAAGCCCTTCCTGTGGCAGTTGTTTAACCCAGCGTTCTGCCGCCGGGCATAAGCCACAGCCTTCAGCAGTAAATAGCTCTATTACCACAAGGTGCTTGTCAGTCGTTTTTGCCTGCCAATCACCAGCATAAGTGAGAGAACTTATAAGCATGCTAGAGAAGGCAAATATTAGACATAATCGTTTCAACATAGCGCCTTCCTCCTTTCTGTCATTACTATACTGACTCTCTGTCAGCCTGAATAATTCTCTCGCTGCTATCTTCAACAACAGCCAGTTCTCTCAACACGGCTGTCGCGAAACAGCCCGAAGGTAAAAAGAATGTGAGTTGCAAACGCGAGTTATGCCACTGCCAGTTAAATTCTGTCGGGACCAGACGTAAAGCCCTTCGCTCCTGTTTCAGACCCTGTCTTGATAATCCCTGAACCCAGGCCTGCCATGCATCAAACACGGCTGTTTCCAGCTGCTTGCATTCATCATGACTTTGAAGTTCTCCCTGCCCTGCAAGTGCTCCTGTCGGGTGAATATCAAAGGTTTTCAGGCGTTCAATTAACTGAGTATCATCTTTTTCTGATTGAAAACAACTGTGGCTGCCATTTAACTGCATCACATCACCCGGAATAAATTGATTCCAGTTTTGTGTTTTTACTCGCTGGCTGACAATAAGATTAAACAACCATGATCGTGCAGCAGAAAGATACAGACTTTTTTTATTACGGCTTTTAGGTTTTCTACCTTGCTCAAACCACTGCTCAACGCCATGTAAATTGCCCATCTGATAACCAAAGCGCTGTTCACCGAAATAATTGGGTACGCCTTGCTTTTGTATCTGGTTGAGCGCAGATTCCCAGCTATCTCTGTCGCCATCAATCACTTCAAGATTTAGCGTAAAACTATTACCAGACAGAGCGCCTCGTTTTAACTTCTTATTATGACGTGTAATAAGGTTAATTTTTATCAGATCAGACTCAAACGCGGACCAATCAGGTTCAGCCACACCTTCGGTATTTACACTAAACCACTGTGTCGTCACCGCATGACGATCTTTTAGTCCTGCATAACCAATGGCCACCTCTTCAACACCCGCAAATTGCGCCAGCTGTTTCGCCAGCCAATCGGTATTGGTGTCCGTTTTCGTGATCTGTAACATCACATGTGGCCCAGACCCTGCCGGTTCGAAAGGCAGTTTTTCTTCCACCTTAAAATCTTCAGGCGTTTGGCGAATACGGCAACGGTGACTCAAGACAATCGTATTGACTCGGGCTAATGACTCAAAATCAAATACTGACAATGTCATTAGTCCACTTGTCTAATCAAGGCAACAGCATGCGTGGCAATACCTTCTTTTCGGCCAACAAATCCTAATTTTTCGGTCGTGGTTGCTTTGATATTAATCGCCGTTACATCTACTTCCATGTCTGCAGCCAGTAACGCTCGCATTTGTGGAATAAAAGGTGCCATCTTAGGCGCCTGAGCAATAATCGTGGCATCAACATTACCAACACACCAACCGCGTTCTGAGAGATCGTTGATAACACGTCGCAGCAAAATACGACTATCTATCCCTTTAAACGCCTCATCATTGTCAGGAAAATGATGTCCAATATCCCACAGGCCAGCAGCACCTAACAAGGCATCACAGATCGCATGAATAAGCACGTCACCATCTGAATGCGCTTCAAGACCATGTGTATGTGGAATGGTGACCCCACCGATGATTAATGGTGCATCCTCAATAAAGCGATGAACATCATAGCCATGCCCTATACGCATTAATGGCCTCCCGCCTGTTGACGTAAATAAAGTGCTGCAAGCGCTAAGTCCTGCGGTACGGTGATTTTGATATTATCGCTATGCCCTTCCACCATGCGCGGCTGATAACCGGCTAACTCTATCGCGCTGGCTTCATCCGTCACAGCTAATGACTTTTCTGCCGCTGAGATTAATGCCTCAGAAAGCGGCGCCAAGCGAAACATCTGTGGTGTAGCGGCTCGCCATAAACCCTGACGGCAAACAGTTTCCTGGATAATATTATTGGCATCCACACGTTTGACGGTATCGGAGACGGGAATCCCGAGAATTCCACCTATGGCATCATCCGCAAGTGTATCTAGCATGGCATCAATATCAGCATGTCGCAAACAGGGCCTGGCTGCATCATGCACTAATACCCATGGGTTATGTTCAATATGCTGTTGTAATAGTTTTAAAGCATTAGACACGGAATCGGAGCGATCTTTACCGCCTTTAGCGATTAATAATTCACAGGATAAAGACAGTGATAAAGACGGCCACCACTGATCATTTTCTGCTAATGCAATCACAATCCCTTCAATGGCTGGGTGTGAAGCCAATCTCTCAAGCGTTAACTGTAAAACAGGCTTATCATCGATCAATAAATACTGCTTTGGTATCTCTGCCTGCATACGGCTACCAATACCGGCAGCAGGCACCACCGCCCAAACAGCCTGTTTACTGCTCATCTGGTTTATCAATAATTTGGAAAAAGGTTTCGCCAGGTTTCACCATACCGAGTTCGCTACGCGCTCTTTCTTCCAAGGCATCAAGACCACTTTTTAAATCTTGCACCTCAGCAGCTAACACTTGGTTACGTTCTTTTAACTCAGTGTTATCAAGACGTTGCTTTTCTACAGCTTGGTGAAGGCGTAATAAAGAGGGAAGCCCGTCATGACTGAGCCACAATCGGTATTGAAGTAATACCAAAATTGCGGCTAACAAAATCATGACGGGTTTAGACATAAGACCTAGGCTTGTTGGACGTTAAACGCCTTCATTCCAGGGTAACTGGCGGCATCACCTAATTCAGCTTCGATGCGAATCAGTTGATTATATTTTGCTACACGATCAGAGCGTGATAATGAACCAGTTTTGATTTGACCAGCATTTGTCGCTACGGCTAAGTCAGCAATGGTCGTGTCTTCAGTTTCACCACTACGATGAGAAACAACAGCCGTGTAACCGTTGGCTTTCGCTAAATTAATCGCGTCCAGTGTTTCAGATAAAGTACCAATTTGATTTACTTTGATAAGAATCGAGTTGGCAACGCCTTTATCAATACCTTGTTGCAGGATTTTCGGGTTAGTCACAAACAAGTCATCACCGACCAACTGTACTTTGTCACCGATTTTATCAGTCAACAATTTCCAGCCTTCCCAATCGTTTTCATCCATACCATCTTCAATACTGATGATAGGGTATTTGCTTGCCCAGTCAGCCAGTAAGTCAGCAAACTCTGCTGATGTTAATGAGCGGTTTTCAGAAGCCAGCACATACATGCCATCTTTGTAGAATTCTGAACTCGCTGCATCCAGTGCCAGCATAATGTCTTTACCAGCTTCATAACCAGCATTTTTGATCGCTTCCAGAATGACTTCGATCGCTGACTCATTAGACGGCAGATCCGGTGCAAAACCACCTTCATCTCCCACCGCTGTATTCAGACCACGGCTATGCAGTACTTTTTTCAACTCATGGAATACTTCAGCACCATAACGCACGGCTTCTGTCAGGCTTGATGCACCGACAGGCATAATCATAAACTCTTGTAAATCAACGCTGTTATCCGCATGTGAACCACCGTTAATGATATTCATCATCGGTACTGGCATCACTGCTTTTTCTTCAGTTGACAGATATTTGTACAGCGTTTTCTTAGCATCCGCTGCGGCTGCTCGCGCCGTTGACATAGAAATAGCTAATAACGCATTGGCACCTAAACGGCTCTTATTTTCCGTGCCGTCAGTTGCAATCAATTTATTGTCTAAAGCACGTTGGTCATGAGCATCCATCCCCAACACCGCTTCTCTTAATTCGCCGTTAACCGCTTCAACCGCTTTAAGAACGCCTTTACCCAGGTAACGGCCTTTATCACCATCACGCAATTCAACTGCTTCACGCTCACCAGTTGAGGCACCTGATGGCACCGCTGCACGTCCAAACGCACCGCTTTCCAGAATAACGTCAGCTTCGACTGTTGGGTTACCACGTGAATCGATGATTTCTCTTGCTTTTACATCAATGATTTTGCTCAATGCTCTGCTCCCGTAATGTTTTTTTTGATATCGACTATTATCGACGAGCTAACAGCTCATCTTCGATAAAGTCTTGTTGTTTTACTGTTGCATCTATTGCTTGCAGCATTTCTAACAATGCCGTCATTTTATGTAATGGCCAGGAATTAGGCCCATCACTTAAGGCTTTTTCAGGTTCTGGATGCGTTTCCATAAACACACCGGCAATACCGGTGGCTACCGCAGCACGCGCCAATACGGGGACAAACTCACGTTGACCGCCTGAGGCACCGCCTTGTCCACCGGGCTGCTGAACAGAATGTGTCGCATCATAAACCACTGGACAATCCATATTTCGCATGGTTGGTAGACCACGCATATCAGAAATTAACGTGTTATAACCAAAGGATGTACCACGTTCACACAACATGATTTGTTGGTTACCGGTCGACTTGGCTTTGTCAGCAACGTGTTGCATATCCCAGGGCGCTAGAAACTGGCCTTTTTTGATATTGACCGGCAAGCCTTGACTGGCCACATTGACGATGAAGTTAGTCTGACGGCATAAGAACGCTGGCGTCTGTAACACATCCACGACACTGGCAACTTCGGCTAACGGCGTGTCTTCATGCACATCCGTCAACACTGGCAGGTTAAATTCTTTTTTCACTTTTTCCAGAATCGCTAAGCCTGCTTCCAGACCCGGTCCACGATAACTCTTTGTCGAGGTACGATTCGCTTTATCAAAAGACGATTTATAAATGAACGGAATGCCCAGCTTGTCAGTGATTTCTTTCAACTGACCTGCCACATCCATGGTCATTTGTTCACTTTCAATGACGCAGGTGCCCGCGATTAAAAATAAAGGCTGTCTGCCGCCCACTTCATGACCACATAACTGCATGGTGTTACCCTCTATTTTTTTTGTTAGCTTTGGCCGCATTAATAAACCCTTCAAATAAAGGGTGGCCATGGCGCGGTGTCGATGTGAACTCTGGATGGAACTGGCAAGCCACAAACCATTGATGTTCTGGAATCTCAATCATTTCAGCCAGCGTTTCATCTTTCGACATACCAGAGAAAACTAAACCTGCTTGCTCGAGTTTCTCTTTATAGTTGCTGTTGAACTCGTAACGGTGACGATGACGTTCAACAATTTCTTGCTCACCATAAATTTTCTGGGCCAGACTCCCTGGTTTCAACACACAGGGATAACCACCTAAACGCATGGTACCGCCAAGATCAGAATCATGATCACGCTGTTCTACACTACCGTCTTCTTTTTGCCATTCAGTAATCAGGCCGATAACAGGATCAACGGTATTTAAGTCAAACTCTGTACTGTAAGCTTCTGGCATACCGGCTTTATGACGAGCGTACTCAATCACAGCAACCTGCATACCTAAACAAATGCCCAGATACGGAACATTATTTTCGCGGGCAAACTGGGCAGTTTGGATCATGCCTTCAACACCGCGTTCACCGAATCCACCCGGCACCAGAATCGCATCCATATCTTTGATGCAGTCTGGTCCTTGCTGTTCAATCAGCTCAGAATCAACATAATGCACGTTGACTTTGGTTCTGGTGTGAATGCCCGCATGTATCAATGATTCAGACAGTGATTTATAAGCTTCAGTCAGTTCCATATACTTACCGACCATAGCAATATTGACTTCACCCTCTGGTTTAGTCAGGTTGTTATAAACCTGTTGCCATTGGCTTAAGTCAGCCGGTTTGGCATCTAAGCCTAATTGCTTGACAACGATGTCATCTAAGCCCTGACGGTGTAATTCCATTGGAATTTTATAGATGCTGTCGACATCGACACATGACACAACATTATTAACAGTAACATTAGTGAATAAAGCGATTTTCTTACGTTCAGATTCCGGCAGAGGACGATCCATCCGGCATACCAGCACATCAGGCTGAATACCAATGGTTCTGAGCTCTTTAACAGAATGTTGTGTGGGTTTGGTTTTGATTTCACCCGCAGAAGCGATATACGGCACCAGCGTTAAATGTAAGAACAGTGCGCGTTCACGACCTAGTTCAGAACCCATCTGACGAATGGTTTCAAGAAACGGTAAGGATTCAATGTCACCGACCGTGCCACCAATTTCAATCAATGCCACATCAGCATCACCGGCACCTTCAAAAATACAGCGTTTAATTTCATCTGTAATGTGCGGGATAACCTGAACGGTATTACCTAAATACTCGCCACGACGTTCTTTACGAATCACGTTCTCATAAATCTGTCCGGTCGTGTAGTTATTGCTGCGGGTCATATCCGCATCAATAAAACGCTCATAGTGACCGAGATCAAGATCAGTTTCTGCACCGTCTTCTGTGACAAAAACCTCACCGTGCTGAAGCGGGCTCATCGTGCCTGGATCAACGTTGATGTATGGGTCAAGTTTTACCAACGTGACTTTCAGTCCACGAGCTTCAAGAATAGCAGCCAGTGACGCCGCGGCAATCCCCTTACCCAGGGAAGACACAACACCACCAGTGACGAAAATAAATTTAGTCATAATATGGAGAGTTCAATAAAAAACGACGCGGCCAGAATGGCTGCGCTCAAAATAGCGTATAAATTATCAGAATTGCCCTTCTCGCTCAATCTAAATCTGGTCGAAAATCACCTGTCAGATAAGGCAGCCAGCCTTTTTCGCCAGTCTCGGCTGCATAATATTCGGCATAACCATAGCCAACGACAGCGACTAACTCGGTTCCAACAAAAAACAGCGGAATAATTGAGCGCTTCCAGGGAGGAACAGACCACTCCTGAAAAAGCTGTTTTAATGATTTATGTTGCGAATGTCCCCTGAGCCGGATCTTTTCCCCACCCTGACGATAACGCATGATTATATCGCCATTGAGTACCGATGTTTTCAATCCATCACCAGAGGTAAGCTGCCATTTGAGTAAGCAGCCATTGGACAAAACAAGTTCAGCAGGACCAGTGAAAGTGACTTCTGCTTGTGGTGGTTCAGAATGTACCGATGTCTGGAGATATAACTCATCACGATAACGCCTGACTTCAACATTGGCCCAGCGAACTACCGGCGATTTATCTTCGGCAGCACTGATCACATCCTCAATAATACGTTGCAGAATCGCGGTAGACGGTAGCTCATAGCCAGCTGTTTCAATCATAAACCGCAACAGGTTTCGTTGCCGCTCTACAGGCAGTTTTTTCACAGCAGAGATAGACAAATGTCCATCTTGTTGCAACTGACATTGCTCTCTGTCCTGTTCTGCTAATTGGGCTAATAACAGGCTAGTCTCCTGACAATGTGTGGCACTACGAGCAATTGTTTTTTCAAGCGAGGGCCAGCGATCCTGTAATAAAGGCCAGAGGGTTTGCCGTAAATAATTGCGATTAATCTCAGTGTCCTGATTACTGGGATCATCAATCCAGTCGAGCTGATGAAGTTCAGCGTAATGAACAATCTCGTGTTTAGCCACATCCAACAGTGGTCGGATAATGGTCATACCATGCGACTGACTTTCCGGCCACATAGCAGAAAGACCCAATGGGCCGGCACCACGAAATAATTGTAATAAAAGAGTCTCGGCCTGATCATGTTGATGCTGTGCTGTCACCAGTACTTCATCAGGCAGCAGTTCCTCGCTCAAAGCCTGATAGCGGGCTTTTCTGGCTGCCGCTTCCATGCCTAATTCATCGATGTGCTGAACATCGACATCAATATTTTTAAATGGCATATCAAGCTTATCAGCAACCTGAGCACAGTGTTGAGCCCACTGCGCTGCCGCGTGATTTAAACCGTGATTGATGTGTACTGTACGCACTTGAGCGAGCTGTGGATGCTGCGTGGTTGCTAACAGGTGTAACAAGACGTGAGAGTCAACACCACCACTATAAGCAAGACAAACAGAACGTCCTGCCGCCAGTGTTGTAATGTCAGTGATGATTTTCTGGGGATTTAATGCCACCCCGTTTTTTATCCCTCAAAAGCGCCGTAATTCAGTAGTTTTTCCTGACGGCGTTTGATTAATTTATCTGTGGGGATTTTCTCTAATTCTTTTAGTTTGTTTTCAATAGCTTGTTTGACACGTTTTGCCATCTCAGGAACATTGCGATGCGCGCCACCTAAAGGTTCAGCAACGACTTCATCGATTAATTTCAGTTCTTTCAATCGTGATGAGGTCACACCTAATGTGGCAGCTGCATCCGAGGCTTTTTCTGCACTCTTCCATAAAATAGAGGCACAGCCTTCGGGTGAAATTACCGAGTAAATACCATATTCAAGCATCATCAGATGATCAGCCACGCCTACCGCTAATGCACCGCCAGAACCACCCTCACCGATAACGGTACTGATAATCGGTGTTTTCAATTGCGCCATTTCAAACAGATTACGGGCGATCGCTTCACTTTGACCACGTTCTTCAGCACCGATGCCAGGGTATGCACCAGGCGTGTCAATAAAGGTGATCACAGGCATACCAAAACGTTCTGCCATTTTCATCACACGTAATGCTTTACGATAACCTTCTGGTCGGGGCATGCCGAAGTTTCTGGCGACTTTTTCTTTGGTATCACGGCCTTTTTGATGACCGATAGCAACAACGGGTCGCCCATTCAAACGGCCAATACCTGTTACCAGAGCAGCATCATCGGCATAAGTGCGATCGCCATGTAACTCTTCGAAGTCAGTCAGTAATAATTTAATGTAATCAAGGGTGTATGGACGCTGAGGATGACGTGCCATTTGGGTGATTTGCCAGGGCGTTAATGAGGCGAAAATCGATTTTGTCAGACTTTCACTTTTTTCCTTTAACTTTTGAATCTCTTCAGTGATGTTTAAATCACTGTCATTACTCATATAACGCAACTCATCAATTTTCGCTTCCAGCTCAGCGATGGGTTGTTCGTAGTCAAGGAAATTTAACTGCATCAGGATTACCTTAGATATTCAAAAATGGGTGAATTATACACATTAAGCCAGTAATACACTTAGCTGAGAATTAATTCATCTGGTGCGTCTGACCCGGCACTGTCATCACCAAGACGAATGGCCAGGCTCAAATCGTTACGTGAATCGGCATTCATCAATGCGTCTTCTTCTGTGATCTTACCACTGCGATACAGGCCAAGCAGCGCCTGATCAAATGTGATGGTGCCTTTTTCATTACTATCACGCATGGCATCTTTGATACTGCCAATTTCTCCTTTATTAATCAAATCGGAGATATAAGGCGAGTTGATCATCACTTCGACTGCCGGCACACGACCCGCGTCTTTCGTGGGTAATAATCGTTGAGAAATAATGGCACGTAAGTTCAAAGATAAATCCATCAGTAACTGACGGTGCAAAATTTCAGGGAAAAAGTTAATAATCCTGTCCAGCGCCTGATTCGCGTTATTCGCATGCAATGTCGCTAAACATAAATGACCGGTTTCAGCGTAATTAATCGCGTGTTTCATCGTTTCCATATCACGGATTTCACCGATAAGAATCACGTCAGGTGCTTCACGTAAGGCGTTCTTTAAGGCATTTTCGTAAGATAAGGTATCAATACCCACTTCACGCTGTTGCACAATTGAACGTTCATGTTTGTGCACAAACTCCAGCGGATCTTCAATAGTAAGAATATGTGAACTGGAATTACGGTTACGATGACCGATCATTGATGCCAAGGTCGTTGATTTACCGGAGCCAGTTGCACCCACCACCAGAATCAGTCCGCGTTTTTCCATGACCACATCACCGAGCACATCAGGCAGGCCAATTTGTTCAAAGGTCGGGATCGTCGTTCTGATATAGCGGATCACAATCGAACATTCACCACGCTGACGAAAAATATTCACCCGGAAACGCCCAACACCTTTGAGCGGCACCGCGAAGTTCATCTCAAGCGTACTTTCAAACTCTTTTGCTTGCTCATCCGTCATCATCGAATAAGCCATTTCTTTCACATCACCCGGGGCTAATTTCTGGGTGCCGACTGGTCTGATAACTCCCTGAATTTTGATATGGGGTTCAGTGCCGGTGCAGAAAAACATATCTGAGGCATCCTTGTCTGCCATCAGTCTGAAATAAGGTGTCATATCCACTTTGCGAGTCCTCTTGCAACAATGCTCAGATAGTGTGTTTATCGTACAACAATGCGAGTTTCCATACTATTATGCCTGTCACGCTTTATACACGTTCAGTTTGCCACTGTAGCGCGGTATCTGACCGTGACTTTTTGACTTTCCGGCAGCATAGCTAACTGACTCATCAATGTATCACTTGGAGTAACCTGCCAGTCATCACCAAACATAATTACCGTGCTCGCCTGTTCATTCTGATATAACAATTCCAGTGATAAAGCGCCGCCTTTGAATGGCGTGAGCATATTTTTTATTTGCTCAACCCATTGACTGGCCATCTCTTTATTATCAATATTAATCTGCAAGGAATGACCAAATGCTTCGCGCGCTCCGGTGATATCAAATACTTTTTCTGCGGTCGCCGCTAAGCCACCGGTAAAATTATCCTGGCCGATTTTGCCTTGAATCACCACCAACTTATCTGGCTGAATAAAGCTCTGATATTGATCATAGACATCAGCAAACACACGCACTTCCAGACGACCACTCTGATCATCCAGCGTGATGAAGGCCATACGGCCGCCATTTTTTGACTTCATGGTGCGAATCGCCACCACCAGCCCAGCGGTTAAAACAGGCTTTTCATTACGCTGATAACCTTTGGATTCTGGCGCATCAAGTTCATTAATGCGTTTGGGAATAAATTCAGCCAGTTCTTGCTGATAGCGATCAATCGGATGTCCGCTTAGATACAGACCTAAGGTATCTTTTTCGGCCTGTAATAGATGCTCTTCTGCCCATTCCGCAGCCTGTTCCAGTGGTTCATCCTGACCACTATCGATTTCTGGACTGAGTCCAAACAAATCATTCTGACCACTATCTTTATTGCGACGGTGCTGATCGGCAATCTGCATGGCTTTTGTGAGGCTGGCTTCTATACTGGCACGATGTCCACCAAGTGAATCCATTGCCCCGGCTTTCACAAGCGACTCCATCACCCGGCGATTAATCTTACGCATATCGACCCGGCGGCAGAAATCATACAGCGAACTGAAAGCTTGACCCTGTTCACGCTCTGACACGATACCGGCCAGGGCTGATTCACCGACACCTTTAATCGCGCCTAAACCATAACGAATCGTTCTTTCATCTTCGACAGTGAACTTGATTTTGCTATGATTCACATCCGGTGGTAACACCTTCAGTTTCATATCACGACATTCATCAATCAAGCCAACGACTTTATCCGTATTATCCATATCTGCGGATAACACGGCCGCCATAAACGCCGCTGGATAATGCGCTTTTAGCCATGCCGTCTGATAGGCCACCAAGGCATAGGCCGCTGAGTGAGATTTATTAAAACCATACTCCGCGAATTTTTCCATCAGGTCGAAAATAGGACCGGCTTCTTTTTCTTCAATGCCCCGTTTTTCTGCCCCTTCCAGAAACAACAAACGTTGCTTCGCCATTTCTTCTGGTTTTTTCTTACCCATGGCTCGACGCAACATATCGGCACCACCCAGGCTGTAGTTCGCCAGAATCTGAGCGATCTGCATAACCTGTTCCTGGTAAACAATAACCCCGTAGGTCGGCTTCAATACAGGTTCAAGATCCGGGTGAGGATAATCGACTTTTGCCCGACCATGTTTACGGTTAACAAAGTCATCCACCATGCCTGATTGCAGAGGACCGGGTCGGAACAGAGCCACCAGGGCCACGATATCCTCAAAGGTATCTGGCTGCAGACGTTTGACCAGCTCTTTCATACCACGCGATTCAAGCTGGAATACTGCGGTTGTCTCGCAACGTTTCAATAAGGCGTAAGTCGGTTTATCGTCCAACGGTAAGTTGGCAATATCGATTTTATCGGCTTCTTCTTTTGGCAGCAGAGTGCGAACGTTTTTCATCGCCCAGTCAATGACTGTCAGCGTTTTCAGGCCCAAGAAGTCAAACTTCACCAGACCGACACTTTCCACATCATCTTTATCAAACTGCGAAACCAGACCGGCACCATTGTGCTCGCTGTAAATGGGGGTGTATTCAGTCAATACTTTTGGCGCAATAACCACACCACCCGCATGTTTACCGACATTTCTGGTTAAACCTTCCAGCTGTAAGGCCAAATCAATCAGGGTTTTAACTTCTTCCTCATTGTCATAACGCTCTTTCAACAAAGGCTCCTGCTCCATTGCTTTACTGAGCGTCATTTTCAATTCAAACGGGACCAATTTTGCCAATTGATCAACAAAGCCATAGGGATGACCTAATACACGCCCGACATCACGCAATACCGCTTTGGCTGCCATGGTCCCGAAGGTAATAATCTGTGATACATGGTCACGGCCATAGTGTTGTGATACATACTCAATAACCCGGTCACGACCATCCATACAAAAGTCGACGTCAAAGTCAGGTAGGGAAACACGTTCAGGGTTAAGAAAACGTTCAAACAGCAAGTCATATTGCAACGGATCTAGGTCGGTGATTTTTAAGGCATAAGCCACTAATGAACCTGCACCAGACCCCCGTCCAGGACCAACGGGAACATCATTATTTTTGGCCCACTGAATGAAGTCAGCAACGATCAGGAAGTAACCTGGGAACCCCATTTGGTTGATCACATCCAGCTCAATCTGCAATCGTTCTTCATAACGAGCTTTATTCGCTTCTCTGTCTGCTTCCTCCGGGAACAAGACTTCTAAGCGTTCAGCCAGACCTTTAAAAGACTCTTCACTAAAGAACTGTTCAATGGTCATGCCTTCCGGTACGGGAAAGTCAGGCAGATAATGTTCGCCCAGTGTGAGTTGCAGATTACAGCGTTTGGCAATTTCAACGGTGTTTTCTATCGCTTCCGGAATGTCCTCAAATAAGGAGGTCATTTCTTCTGCACTTCGCAGATATTGATGCTCAGAGTAATTACGTGGCCGACGCGGATCATCCAATTGCCGACCTTCATGAATACACACTTTAGCCTCATGTGCTTCAAACTGATCCGGCGTTAAAAAACGCACGTCATTCGTGGCGACCACCGGTAAGCCTTTTTCAGCCGCTAAAGCGATAGCCGCACGGATAAACCGTTCTTCATCTTCCCGTCCGGTACGGATAAGCTCCATATACAAACGATCAGGAAATAATGGCTGCCAGAAAGCTAATTGCTGCTCAATTTCATCTTTTTGATGATTCAGTAAGGCTTTACCCAAAATACCTTCACGACCGCCCGATAAACAAATCAGTCCATCCGTCTGGCCCTGCAACCAGTCAGCTTCCAGCATCGGTACACCAAGGTGCTGACCTTCCATATAGGCTTTTGATAACAGGCGCGACAGATTATGAAACCCTTCCAGATTCATACATAACAACACAAAACGTGTACTTTGTTTTGCATCATTCGGATCACGCAAACGCAGATCGGCACCTAATATCGGTTTCACACCGGCTTGCATGGCGGCATTAAATAATTTCACTGCTGCGAATAAATTATGATGATCGGTGATCGCAATAGCAGGCATACCTGCATCGGCCACTTGCTTGACCAAGGGTTTGACTCTGACTAAACCATCAACTAACGAGTAGTCAGTATGCAAATGAAGATGGACAAACGATTTTGGCATTAATGTATTAAACCTATTTTCTGTAATTAATTTAGCGAGGGAACTCAACTGGACCAGGGATTCTATCGCCTAGCGTCTGACTGACAATAGACTCAGCTTCTGCATGGCCTTTGGCAAAGGCATCTTCCTGACTCATTGCTGGGGAATAAGGTGACGCTTTGGGTACACCATTTTGACCCCGTTTGAGATAAAGCGTCTGGGTCGGGAAAGCAAACTCGATTTCCATCTGGCGCGCCAACCTGAGTACATCTAATAGAAAGCGATGGCGCTCCCGTAGCTCTGTATTCCAGTCCGGGGTAGCCCAGAACACATATAACAAAATATCTAATGAATCCGCACCATAATCATTGAAATAAACCTGATACAGATCTTTTCGCATATAGGGATGTAACTGAATAATACGGCGGATACCTTCACAAAAACCTTCGATTTTTTCTGGTGGCGTATCGTAAGTCACGGCCAGTTTTGTCAGCATACGACGATAGCGACGCGCGCCCATATTATCAATCTTGGTTGTCGTTAAAATGGAATTAGGCATGGTGACTAGAGAGTTATAAAACGTTCGGATGCGTGTACTACGAAAACCGACCTCTTCCACCGTACCTTCTATATCACCAATGACAACCCAGTCACCGATATGGAAAGGCCGATCCATCAGCACAGTTAATGATCCAAAGAAATTGCCCAATAAATCTTTAGCGGCCAGTGCGAAGGCTAAACCACCGAGACCAAGACCCGCTAATAAACTGGTGACATCAATATTAAGATTATCGGCGGCAAAGACGATCCCCATGACGACCACAAACACTTTCATACTTTTAGTGATCATGGGCACTAATAAGTCATCGTATTTTGTCTGCGTTTTGCTGACCCGAACGGTCCAATAGGCGTTGAAAATATCGACCAGACGGAAGGCGCTCCAAATGCCTGAGATAGAAACCAATATTTTCACTGCCACCAGCAGAATCAGCAATGCTGTATCGGGTAACCCCAGTAAATTCAAGCCTGACCACCACATCAACGCCATGGCCATCAGGCCTATAGGTCGAAGCACATCATCATCTAGCTCGGTATACAATGCATGATTACGTTTACGCCGTTTAATATGCAGTTTTAATAAGAAGGCGAGTGTTTTATCAGCAACTGAACCGATAACAATAATCAGAAATAAACCTATCCATTGCCAGTACTCTAATAAAAATCCAGATTTCAGAAATTCGGGTATGTCTGATCGTAATCTGACGCTGAAAGGCAATGACACTTTTTCTGCGGACTTTTTAACCAGTTCTTTGTTATCACTCAGCTCATTGAAAATATCAGGAATGGCTTCAACTGATTCTGAGCTGAATAACCAATCACCTTGCTCATCAGCCTGTAGCACGATATCACCGCTATCAGTTCGCAAGTAGGTGTATTGTTTTGTTTTAGGATTTTGTGGAATATCACTGAGTTTCGGCATCTTGGCGATTTGCATAATGGTATACAACAACCGAGCAGTTTCGCGGCCTCGCTCTGTTCGTATCAGTGGACTAACAGCAGATAAATCAAACGTGGCAACAGCCTGTTCTATGGCACTGTTGTCACCATTAGCCACTTTATCCATCGCTTTGATAAAGTGTTTTACCGTGATTCTGGGCTGAGTCAGATTCAGTCTCTCAACGGGCACATCGACTGCTTTTTCTTGGCTGGTAGAGCTCTGCATTCCGACAATGGCAGCAGGATTAATCCCTCCACCAGCGTGTACTGACAAGCTTAATATCATCAAAAAGAAAAACAGCAACCTACTTATCATGAGAGATTTAACTCCATCTCTGGGTCAGGTGCATAGTCCATTACTGTTTGAACCGCTTGTTTCCATTCAGCACTTTGTTGTAACTCATGACGCGGTGTAGCGTGTCGACCATGCAAACGCATCAAACGTGCATTTCTCAATGGATCGGCACTGACTTTTAAACCATCAATCACCTGTTCGACACTGCCTGGATTATTACATACCAGCACCATGTCACAGCCGGCTGATAAAGCGGCTTCAGCACGCTCTAGTGGGCCGCCCATAATAGCCGCCCCTTCCATGCTCAGATCATCGCTCAAAATGGCACCTTGAAATTGCAGCTTACCGCGCAACATTTCCTGTAACCAAAACGGTGAAAAACAAGCCGGTAGTTTGTCATTATTTTCGTAAACAATATGGGCTGGCATAATGCCCGCCAGCTCTGTCTGGCACAAACGCGTGAATGGCAACATATCGGCTTGAAGCATATCTTCCAGATGACGGCTATCCACAGGTAATCCCAGATGTGAGTCAACTTCTACTGCGCCATGGCCTGGAAAATGTTTTCCTACTGCTGACATCCACGCTCGTTTCATGCCCTGAATATAAGCCCGAGCGATGTCTGTGACGGCTAACGGGTCGCGATGGAATGAGCGATCACCAATCACCTGACTGACACCATAATCCAAGTCCAATACTGGCGCGAAACTAAAATCGACACCGACGGCTCTTAATTCCGCCGCCATTAACCAACCGCTTTGTTCTGCTCTTTCCAACGTTAATTTTGGATGCTGGTGATATTCCTTACCAATCGCCGCGACAGGCGGTAAACGACTAAAGCCTTTTCTAAACCGCTGTACTCGGCCACCTTCGTGATCCACAGATATCAATAGATGTGGCTGCCTCAATTGATGAATCTCGTCACATAAACGGGTAATTTTCTCTACCGACTCGAAATTACGACTAAATAAAATCACCCCACCGACCAAGGGATGTTTGAGAATCTCTTTTTCTGTCTCGCTCAGCTCAGTAGCGAGCAAATCGACCATCAATGGGCCTAATGCCATAGTGATTTAACCTTATTCGTGAATCCAGACTTTAAGACCGGCGTCTACCCGATCAAACAACGTCACTACATCCTGATTACGCATACGCACACATCCATGAGAGAGCGCTTCCCCCATAGGCAGTTCATCAGGACAACCATGGATATAAATATAACGGCGCATTGTATCAACATTTCCTAGTCGGTTTTTGCCGACTTCCAGACCGCTAAGCCAAAGAATTCGGGTCAGAATCCAGTCACGATTGGGAAATTGCGCTTTTAGTGCATCACTAAAAATCTCAGCGGTGGGGCGGCGTCCAACAAAAACGCTATTGATAGGCTGATTATTGCCAATTTTTGCACGAATTTTATGCCAGCCTCGTGGTGTACAACCACTACCATTCTGCTCACCAGGCCCATTAAGCGCTGTAGACACTGGTGCATCAAACAAAACATCATCAGCCTGGCGCAGCCAGCAATGTTGCTGTGTCAGTGAAATATCCAGCCAGACTTCATTATTATCAATCACGTCGATTTTATTCATTGGCTGATGTTTGCTGTTCACTGTGAGGCAATAACTGAGCCTCATCTTCTTCCTCTATGGCTTCAACAATCATAGTCAGCGGTTCAGTCTCATAATCACGTTCAATCGTTTCTAATTGTGGTAACGATTTACTGACCTTCGTCGATAACTGACCAAAACGATCAACTTTGCCATAAAGCCCTTGTTTGCCTGCGACACCTTTGATGACCTGATTATATTGATTACTGACAGTACCCAAGGTATTACCTAGTTTCTGTAAACGTTCAGCGACAATAGCGACCTGATTATAAATATCCCCTGCTTTTTCACTGATTTCGCGTGCTTCAGCATTACTTCGCTCCATCATCCACAGATTCGATACCGTTCTAAGAATCGGTATTAATGTGGTATGAGACACCAGAACAATGCCTTTTTTATAACCATACTCAAACAGATCTTTGTTATTTTTTAATGCCTCGATATAGGCAGGTTCAATCGGCATAAACATCAATACAAAGCTGGGACTACGCATGCCGACCACATTGGTGTAATCCTTTGAAGCCAAATCATCAATATGCTTACGTACCGCTCTGACATGGTCAGCCATCGCCACCGTGTAGGCCTCTGGTGTTTCTGCTGACACAGCCCGGTCATAGGCATTCAAGGACACTTTGCTATCAATAATGATGTGTTTATTGTCAGGCAGTTTAATCAGATAGTCGGTTTGTTTCTGTTTACCTTCGTTATCTTTAAACGCCGTCTGCACTTCAAAATGGGCATCTTCAATCAAACCACTCATTTCCAGTGTACGTCTGAGTTGTGCTTCACCCCAGGCACCGCGTTGCTGGGAGTCACCTTTTAAAGCAGAAGTCAGGTTATGCGCGTCTTCACTCATTTTCAGGCCGATATCCAATACCTTTTTGATCTCGGCATTCAGATTGGTATTGCCTTTAATCGAGGCGTCATGGACTTCGTTGATACGTTTTTGAAACCCTTCAATTTGCTCACGAAACGGTTTCAGTAATACATCAATACTGGACTTGCTGGTATCGGTAAATGTTTTGCCTTTTTCTTCAAAAATATTATTGGCAAGATTCTCAAATTCTTTGGTCATGGCCTGTTTGGTTTCAGCCAATTGCGCCATTTGTTCTTTGAAATGCTCTTCCCTTCTCTCGAGTGTCGTTTTTAACTCGGTATGTTGATTGGACAGTGAATGATAGGCTTGTTGTAACTCTTGAAAAGCGTCCAACTGCTGCTGCAGCTCTGTCTTTTTATCGCTGAATTGTTGTTGTAAAGACTGGTTATTAGCCTGTGCTGTTTCAAAGTGTTTTTCGGCCTGATGTAACTGTTGTTTTGTCTGCTCAAGACTTTGATTTAACTGCTGAACCTGCTGTTTATATTCAGCTACTGTCTCAGTCATGCGTGACTCGGTCGACAACGCCGTTTGTAACTGTTGCTCCTGTCGGCTGTGACTGAGTTGTAACTCATATAATTGCGATTGCAAGGCGGTTAATTTGCGACTATGACGCAAGGCAAATAACAAATACGCCAGTGCAGCAGAAACACAGCCTACAATCACGAATAAACCAATAAGTTGATCGGGTGACAGACTTTCTAGCATTGTGATTCCTGCTGGTTAGAGGGTGATTTATCAACCTTCCATATGACGGCTGAATAAGCCTTACAAGATAACAAAGCCAGCGTAGAAATGCGATATTAGCTAGTGTTTATGTGCAGCCCTTTTGACGCCCCATACGGTGATAACTCGACTCAGCATAAGTGGAAACAAGCTCAGCAAAGCAAGCCATAAAAATACATCATGATGATGCTGTTTAGGCACACGTTCTTCCACAATCAATGGTTGTGATTGCTGTTTATGAATTTCATCGATGGCTTGTGCAAATTCATCTAAAGAACCAGCTTCAAAAGCCTGATAAGGCACACCCAGAGTTTTGAATGTCTTATGCAATTTCCGCTCAGGCATATCAATCCACAGCAGGCTATCATTATTGCTTGGTTCCAAAGTCATTCCTCGCATCGAACGCAGATAAATCCAATATAAGTTCAGGCGCATTTTCTTAAAAACCTTCTGCAGATACTGTTTCTGTTCCGTCGATAAAATCTGGCCACCATCGGAAATGAGCAGAATATTTCGTGAACCCCGGTAAGGTTGGTCTTTATACATATTCACGGCCAGACTCAGTGCTTTAAAAATATCGGTTTGAGACAATCCTCTTCCAAGCCCACCGGCATTGATAGTCGCCAGCACAGCATCTTTGTTATAGGTGAGCTTCAATATTTCCGTTGATTTGGTGCTAAAAAATACATAGCCAAAACGATCATCCGGACGGCGTTTCACAAATTCAGCCAAATAATCGCGCGATACTTCGCGTTTGCTTTTTTTAACGCCGGTATAGCGTTGTAAGGTATTGCGTGGCGGACGGGCAAATTGGTCGTCCATGCTGCGGCTGCGGTCTAATAAAATGACAAACTCGGCTCCCTGACGGCTACGCTCAACGGTCTGTTCAGGAATATACGGATCTGCCAGCGTTAAAAGCAGACAAATCATCACGATAGAAGTGGCTAACTTGCTGAGTATGAAAAGAATGCCTGACAAGTTGTCTTTCGGTATAAAACCTTGCCAGGCTATTTTTTTTGTTGTGTTTTGAGAAAGCCACGGCAACAAAGCCAATGGCATTCCGTAGAAAAAAATGGGATGAGCCCAACTCAGCTCAAACACTATGCACTCCGATACACTCAGGTATGGATATCCTCAGATAGCAAAGACAATCCATGTCAGACACTTTTTCATTTCCGTTATCTGTTAGTCGTCTATTCGTACAAACCACCTGTAAGGTAAAAATACCAATAAAATTAGCAATAATGCTGCCCCGGAAAACCAGGCATATAAATCGTAATCAATGGTTTGCTCACGGGTATTAGACTCATCACGAATAGTGTCTACCAAATCAACCGGATCATTAGGGGAAGACACAAAAGCAAAGCCGACACGATTCGCCAATGTGGCTAAATGTGATTTTTTCTGTGATGATAAATGCTCAGTTCTGGGTTTATTCACCTGCACATCTTTATCTGCCCGCATGGAAGCATAAACATCTTCATGCATGACTTCATTCACACCCCAGACACCTTCAATCACGCCCTTATCATTAGTTTTAGGTATAGGCAGTAATTCATCTCCCCCCACACCAACAAGAATCCCGTGAACTTCACCTGGCGTACCAGCAAATTTAGGGAATAAGGTCGGGTTAATCGGCGGTGACTCATGACCATCCGTTAGCATGACAATCGTCGGTTTTGGTTCAATCTGTTTGGCCTGACGAATCGCGGTATAGACCGCTTTTGACACTTCACTAGAACGTGCCCATGCCATATAGGGGTCGACTTGCTCCAACATCTGGGTCAGATCATGATAAGAAGAACACACTTCTACCGGGTTCATCAGAATCAAACTTCTGGCTTCACTGAAAATGGCGAGCCCGGCATGAGCGCCACATGGCATTTCTAACAATGTCCTGCGAGTAAACTCTTTGGCCCAAGCCAGGCGACTGACTTTTTCACCATCAATTTCAGCGTCTTTGACGTTCATACTGTCAGTGATATCAAGGACAAAAATAGCATCCATGATTTTGACATCACGCTTGACCAGTGGGAACCATAAAGCCGCCATCACTAAAATTAATGCTGTCACCATGATAATCGCGGTCAGCAAAATACGTTTTCGGTAACTCAATCTCATGGAAGATCTACCTTGAACGCTTTACTCTCAATAGAACGCTGACTACTGATGATGTTTTTCTCAAAATCAGGATTCACATCTGGATCTTCAGGTACAGCCCGTAAAGCCACTTCCAGATTATAGCGGGCATCCCACATATCAGGATTGATAGCCAGAGCACTACGAAAATCCTGCTTCGCCAATTCAATTAATGGTAATTGACGGGCATCTGCCTGAGTCATTTCCAGTGCTGTACGGAGGTTGATATTGCCGCGATTGTAATAAGCGAGCGTCATTAGTTCTTTAGGCGCATCACCTAAAGCAATGGTTAACTGATCCAGTGCCAACTCATGTTTTTCCTGCTTTTCAAAGTCAGCTGCTTTGGCAAAATGCGCGCGAGGATCATCAGGTACGTCTTCACTACTGGACGGTGAAGCAATGTATCGTTCAATTTGTATTTCCTGCCACAATTTAAAGCCAAGATAACTCGCCGAAGCAGCACTACAAATAATCAATAAAATCAGCACAAAACGTAATGTTTGTAATTTTTTATTCATGGGCTTTTTTCACTCCCCACCATGTGTATAAATGTGAACTTGCCAGTAACAACATTGCTAACATCGCCAACCAGAGAAAAACATCTTCCTTGGGTTCATGAGGCAGCGTTTCTTCCACAATCAGAGTTTGATAGTGACGTCTGTCGATTTCGGCTAAGGCGTCAGCAAAGCTCTGTAGAGAACCCGCTTCAAACGCACGATATGGCACACCTATAGATTTAAAGAATGTATGTAATTTTCGTTCCGGAATATCCACCCATAACAAGTTGTCATTATCACTTGCTTCGAGTGTCATCTCCTGTCTGGATTTGAGATATATCCAGTAGATAGTCAGATTCATTTCACGGTAAATTTTGGCAATTTTCTCTTTTGCCTCATCGGTTAATATCTGACCGCCATCAGACACCAATAAAACAATCCGCGAACCACGATAAGGCTGGCCTTCAAACATCTTGGCACTACTGAGCAGCGCCTCGGCCATATTGGTATCGGATAAACCTTTGCCCAAGGCATTGGCATTAATTGTTGCCAATACAGCCTCTTTGTCATAAGTCAGCGGTAAAAGATTGATAGCTTTGGTACTGAAAAACACAAAACCAAAACGATCATCCGGACGATTTTTGACAAACTCGGTTAAATAATCACGGGCGACATTACGCTTGGAGTTATCGCCCCCCACACTCACCGAAGCTGCCTGTGTTTTAACGGCAAAAGGATCATCCATACTACGGCTGCGATCCAACAACAGAACAATCTCTGCCCCTTCACCGACACGCTCCCTTTTTTGTTCTGGCAGGCTTGGTGCAGCCAGAGCAATAATCAGACAGGCAATGGCTAGTGAAGACAGTGTCTTTAGTGTGAGATTGATGACTCGTGATAATGGGTCAACTGGCACAAGATTTACCCACGCCACCGTTTTGTCGAGGTTATGATTGAACCAGGGTAACAATGCCAGTGGCAGTAAAAGTAATAGCCATGCATGACCCCATTCAAAACCAGCTAGCATCATGCCATTTTCTCCTTAGCACGACATTTTTTAGCCAGCTCGAGTGATTCTGAAAAACTTTTTTGTTCCATCGGCTCGCGGCTGAAAAAGTGACTTGCCGATTGCTGATAAAAGCTTTCAATATCTGCAGCTAAAGGCTCCAGCCACGGGCATTCAGCCCAGAGGAATGGCAGATCATTTTTGACAAGCACACGTCCAGCACAGCGATTAAATGCATGGTGTAACTGACGACTGGCTTCATCGGCATTTTTCCGCCCAAGAAACCGCATCTTATTGAGCTCAAACACCGCCGTTGCAAAAGGCAGACGATGGCGTGGACGTAAACCAAAGTGCCAGGCCAGCCAGATCAGAATCGATAACAGTAAGACAGCAATGGCAATCCACAAGTTTGTCAGCAGTTGCTGATGACTCTGTGTAGGCAACACCGCATCGGCACGCGGCTGATGTTTGCTCCCTTCCGCATTGGGTAGAAACGAGCCCAACTCAATTGTCGCTGCAGGAATCGTTAAAAACTGACCATCCTGTGTACGCAATTCCAGTTCAGGTGTTTTTACATCGCGGGTATGAGCAGGCACATTAATGATCTGAAACGTCAATGACATAACAGAACCTTCTGACTCACGCTTTAATAATTGAACCCAAGGTCCATAACGTTTATCAACTTGAGGCAGAGAGTGTTCCTCAAGTTGACTGCTATCAACAGGTAAATTGACCGTTGCATGAATTTGGTCACCGACCAGTAATCCCCAGCTACGATCAAAACGAATAGTGACATCATCCGCATACACGTTAGTTGTCACCAGAGTGAATAAAAACAGAGCAAATAATCGCATTGTCTGCATTCCTATGAGTTTTTCATGGCGTAAAAATATTCGGTCAACTGCTGTGGTGTGATATCACCCTCAACATAAAGCGGTCTGATGCGATAACGCATAAAACAGGCTGAAAGTTGAGAAAAATGATCCTCCATTTGCTGTTGCCAACGCTTCTTAATACTGGGTCGCATCCACACGCTATGCCGTTGCCCCGTTTCTGCATCTCGCGTTTCAGCCCAACCTGCATGAGACGGAAAATGATCAACATCATCATGTCGCCATACAATCGGAATCACCGTGTATTGAGATAACTTGCGCAGACTTTGTTCTAACAAACTGAGATCAAAACAAAAATCAGAGGCTAGAAAGATCATGGCCCGTTTACTATTAATCAGATCTGTTGCCTGTGTCAGTCCGGCTGCACCCGCCGCTTTTGGTTTAGCAGCGCCCATCAACCGTTCAGCTGCAAACGCCGGCATACTGCGTTGTCTGGTCGGCATAATGGTCATGTCCTGACGCCATTCACTATCAAAGGCGGTCATGGCAAAACGATCACCAATACCAATCGCACTATGGGCAATCATATGGGCCAACTTAGCCAGACGCTCATGATTAACACTGGAGACGGTCATCGATTGACTGATATCTGACATTAACCAAAGCGTGACGGAAGCACGTTGCTGATAACGTTTTACCAACCAGCGCTGCTGACTCTGCTGTGTGACATCCGCTGCCTGCTGACGCAAGCTGGCACGAATGTCCAGGCGCCGTGGATCAGGGTAATCAAACAAGTCAGCAAACCCAGCAAAACGATCACCACTGCCTAATGCTGTGCCGCTGTGAGCACCAGGCACATGGCTGAATACCTTATCTGGAAAACGATAAACAAACTCCTGCTGAGGCAGGTTTCTGGTAGCCATACGACTTAAGGTGTCGCAATATGATCGCGGAGTGCTCGAACAAATTGCGGCATAATTTGTTCACGTCGACCTTCATATACTGGTGAAAGGAAAACGCGGTGCGTCATCGATGGTAATAAAACAGTATGAATATCATCCGGTAAAACATGATCTCTGCCATCAAGCCAGGCCGCTACTTTCGCCGCTCTGACCATGGCTGACATACCACGTACACTGGCGCCAGCCACCACCAGATCTTCCACGTAAATATCAGGCATCTCGATACCTAACTCATGCGGTGTCCAGCTGGCATCCCATAATCGCACCACATAATTCTCAATTTCCGGCGAGACAAAAATAGCGCGTTGAATATCATGATCAAGTGCATTTAATTGCTGGTAATCCAGTAATGGTTCACCAATGGTACTCAATAGCTGATCAACATCATGAAAGGCAGGATCAAAAATAAGCTGGCGACGAATCGCATCATCTGTTGGACGGCTGATATTAATTTCGAATAAGAAACGATCTCGTGCTGCTGCACTCAGTTCAAAGGTTTCTTCTTTTTCAACGGCATTACGATCTGCAAATACCACCATGTGCGGGAAACGATATTCTTTACCAAAGGCTTCAACACTGCGTTCTGCCATGGCACGCAGTAACAAAGATTGCACCTGAGGACGCGCACGGTTAATTTCATTAAAGAAAAAGACAGCTGTATCTTCACCATGATTAATCAACGGACCAGGATCAATCACGGGTTTACCATCGGCATTAACCCATGCACTGTAGAGCAGGTCATTAGGCATTAAGTCCACACTACCCTCTATACGGCCAAAGGCACCGCCCAATGCTTTTGAAAAGGTACGCAGTAAAGTGGTTTTACCCACCCCGACACCACCTTCCAGTAAGACGTGGCCACGTGCATGCAAGGCAATCAAAATGAGCCGAACGGCTTCTTTTTGACCAACAACTACCTTGTTAACAACATCTTCTAATTCCAACGCGTGTTGTCTCGCTGTTTGTAAAAGCTGAGATTCAGCCATTTTCTCTCCCCTTATTGGTTTTTTGTTTTGTTACTCTAGCAAGTCCATTTACAAAAAGTCATTGTGAATCAAAAATTAATCTATTTAATCTCTCACTCAGACCACTTCGTTATACATATAAAAACGAATGCATTTAGATACGAAGCATGTTCAATTAATGAATACTATTAGAACTGTATCCTAATCTTTGTTCAGCCGAAATATGCCTAGTATCATCGGGCAAATTTCCCGACACCTGAAACAGCACTTTGCAGATGTCAGGATTACTCCTAGACTAGTTCTATCTTTGTATTAGTGAAAAACAGATGAATCTACAGCTCCAACTCTTCATGCGAATTTTGATTATCGCGATCATCTGTATTATTGGCAGTACCTGGTATGTCTTATATCAAACTAATCAGCAGGCATTGAGTGAGGCCGAATCAACTGCAACCCGGATAGAGCATCAAATAAGACAACAACTGTTACAAATGTTTCAACGCTATGACTTTTCCCAGTCTTTTCCTGATATTGGTTTGTGGCAAAAAATTGAAAGTGTGCCCGGCTCATGTACTCAGTTTTTATCTCGTACACAAAGTCGCCAACGCAGCTTATGCAACGCAACACAAACATCGAATAAAAATTATCCCATCTGGTTCGGCCATTTTTATTCACAGTTTTTTAATCCCGGCGTGGAAGTGAAACGTTCTGTCAGCTTTAATGCAATAAAGTACGGCACGGTACTGGTAACCTTAAATGTCGATATTGAAACAGCCCGTGCCTGGCATAACTTACAAGCCGCACTCGGCGTTCTGGTGGTGACCATCCTGGCATTATGTTGTTTGGTGTTTATCACCATCAATCGTATGCTAAAACCGGCAAAAGATATTGTCAGCGGTTTAGAAAAAATGCGGGCCGGTGATTTATCTGTTCGGTTATCTGACTTTGACATCGCCGAGTGGAAACGTACCAGCCAGGCTATAAATGCGCTGGTCAGTACTCAGCAAAATATTCTGGCAGAAAACAAGCAACTTTCTATTAAGATTATGAACACGCAGGAAGAAGAACACCGTTATATTTCGCGTGAGTTACATGATGAGTTTGGTCAGTGTCTTGCCGGCATCAATGCGGTCACCACATCGGTATCACAAACAGCAAAATCATCCTGTCCAGAATTAGTTGATGAAATACAGTCAATTCGGCACATCACTGCTCATATGATGAGTGCGCTGCGTGACTTGTTAACGCGTTTACGGCCAGCCGAACTCGATGAGCTTGGTTTAGAAACCAGTTTGAAACAACTCATAAAAAGCTGGAATCAACGTAGTTCAGGGAAAACCAACTATGTACTATCACTCAGTGGCAGCATTAATGACTTACCAGAGACTCTGGCCGTACATATCTACCGAATCGTGCAGGAATGCCTGACGAATATTGCTAAACATGCCAGCGCTGAACATGCTGACGTTGTCTTGGATATTCAAGATGGCACACTTTTGTCATTGATCATTAAAGATGACGGTATCGCTGATTTAAGCGCCTTTTCCGGTAGTAATGGTCTGGGCTTACTCGGTATCCATGAACGTGTGGCCGCGCTCGGTGGTGATCTCAGCCTCGATACACAAACCAATGGTGGCCTTGTGGTCACCATTATCTTGCCTATGAATCCTAAAACGGAAGCCAAACTATGAGCAACTCTATCCGAATTATGTTAGTTGACGATCATGCTATCGTCAGAGAAGGCTACCGTGCTCTATTGCAGAAACAGGCCAATTTTGAAGTGATTGCAGAAGCGTGTGATGGTGCTGAGGCCTACTCTCTCTATAAAGAATGTCGTCCTGATGTGGTAGTGATGGATATTTCTCTGCCCGGTCAAAGTGGTCTGAAAGCCGTTGAACGGATTCGACAGTTTGATAATCACGCGAAAGTCCTGGTATTTAGCATGCACCAAAATCCCAGCTTTGCTCTTCAAGCCACTCGCGCTGGTGCGCTAGGTTATATTACTAAAAGCAGTGATCCGGAAGTTTTGATACGTGCCATCGTGCAGATAAGCAATAATAAACATACTTTAAGTGCCGATATCGCTCAGGCGCTGGCAATGGAAAAATTAGGACAAGATCAATCCGCCATTGATGAACTGACCGTTAGAGAGTTTGAAATATTACGACTTCTGCTTGAGGCTAAATCAAGTCAGGAAATAGCTGACTTATTGAACATCAGCCCAAAAACGGTGGCCAACTCACACTACATCATTAAAAAGAAATTAGGGGTGAACAGCGATATTGAACTGACTCGCCTCGCCATAAAAATGAACCTCGTCAACCTGCTTGAGCTGGTTGACGAGGCAACGTAATCAGATGATTATCTTATTGATAAGCTATTAACGTGTGTATTGGTAGATAAAAGGTTCACTTCCATCCATGAAATACAGACATTGAAAGCTGTCTTGTTTGATATTGATCATTTCACACACCAGTGTTTCTTTAGTCTCTTCCTGCTGCCACTCATCCTGGCAAGAATCACGGTATTGTGGTGCTGATATATCAGTTAGCGTAAGTGTTTTACCATTTTTTTCCCATTGGTAGTTAGATTTGTACAGATCACAGCTTGCTGCATCATTACTTTCCTTATAACTACCTGTGCCGTCCTCATTCCATTGCTCAGCACCGTCTGACACCCAGTGACAGGTATCATCCAGATAAGCGGTTTTCCACTGGCCTGTGATATCGATATCGCTTGTTTTCAACTGTGGTTTGTTGAAGATCATGCTACCGTCAAGGCTCAAACCACTCTGCTTCACTGCAGTTTGATAACTTAATTGCATTTCCGTACCGCGCAATGTGTCCAGCGCAGAGTACATTTCCATACACCCTTCCATACTGGTTCCTGGCAATGCACTAAAGTCCGTCTTTTCAATAAGCTCAACCAATTTTGTGTAGTTCATGCTCGAACCGAAACCGAGTGCATTTGGTGTTAAGTCTTCCGATGTGATTGCACCAACAGCCTGTTTTCCTTTCTCACCACTATAAACAACCACATGTGAGCCTTTAATAGCCGCATACACAGGGAAGTCCACGGGTAATGGAAGATCTAAAGTGACCTCATTACCATCATCTGGAATACGGATACTGGCCAATTCAGGCACCATTTGTAATAACGATAAAATCCCGGTTGGATTGGTCGTTTCAACACTGAATAAAAAATCGAGTTTCAGGGGAAGCTCACTCTCAGCATCCAGCTCTAAATCAAATAATGATAGACCCACGCCTTTGATACCCTGGGCCATGCCAGTAAATGCGCCTAAGACCATCGGACTCATTTGTTTAGATTTAAGTTGAGCCTCTTGCAAATCTGGACAACTAAAATCAGCGTTGGTAAATGCCGTCCATAATTTGGTAACGCCGGGTGTTAAGTTATCCATATCGAGAGCCAGCCCCAGACTGGTAATCTTATCGCCTGTATTGCTCACATGATTTGGAATATGCCCTTGTAAACTTTCCAGAACATTGATGACCATCTCATTGTTTATCTCTAATAGAGCACTTACTTTAGCAATAAGTTGATTGCCCTTCACTTCCATATCCTTATAGCCCATCAGCACCCGTGGCGCCTGACTAACCAGTTTTAATGTGTCGGCCTGACATAGTTGAGCATCTGGATCATTCAGTGATTTTTTAGCTAATGGCGTATCAGAAAAATAGCGTTTGAAATCTTGTGAAGCCCTTGAGTTATCAGCGGTGAACAGACCTTTTATTAATTTTTCAATATCAAACATAAACACCAAATCGTCGGTGTAATCCTGCTGCTCACGGATATTCACTAAGGTTTTCTCAAAAGAAACAGGTACAGGTTTCTGGGCGAGACGCTCATCAATGTCTGTTTCCGTATCTTTAGCTGTAATCATGGTCACAATAGCGGAAGAGTCTGTTGTGGCTAGAATCAGTTGCAGATCATTTTTATCAATCACCCAACTTAAAACCGATTGCTGTGCTAAGGTTTTTTCTTGATAACTCACGCCCGCTTTTTCTGAGATGGTTTTAAACAGATTAACGATTTTTTGTTTATCCGCTATGGGCATATTAATGACAGGGACTAAACCGTGTAAGTAAGCCGCATAGTCACCTTCAGAAGCTAGACCAAAATAGTCAACAAACGCACCATAAGTGCCATCTGTCTTTTCCGTGTAGTCGGTCAATAAAGCGTTTAGAAATTTTGCGGCGGGTGTATCAGCCGTGAGTAGTTCTGACTGAATTTCATTTAAAGCACGTTTTTCTGATGGAGAAAAACCTAAAATTGGCGAGTCAACAAAAAAATCAGCTAACGACTTGCTCGTCGTTCCACCCATATAAAATGCTGTATCATCAGGCACATACTGCACAATTGCTGATGTCGAAGAATGCTGTTGTTTGTATTTCCAAACACCTAGCCCAGCAATAACGATAAGAGCTAACACAAAAAATGCTTTTTTCATTACACCTCCCTGTCCTATTCAAAAAGCTAACATGGTGCAACAAAACAACATCAAACAAAAACCGTTTTTGCAAAAACGTTAAGTACTTTGCAAAAAAAAGCCTGCTGACATTTATCAGCAGGCTTTTATTCATGAAACAAACAGGATTAAGTCCTAGGCTGCTTCACTTTTGTCGTCAAAGTCATTACGAATCAGGTAATCGAATGCCCCTAGTGCAGCTCGGGCACCATCCCCCATTGCCATAATGATCTGCTTGTATGGAATGGTCGTCACATCACCTGCGGCAAAAACGCCGGGCAATGAGGTTTGGCCATGGTTATCAATTTCAATCTCACCAAATTTACTGAGTTCAATAGTGCCTTTTAACCAATCAGTATTCGGTATCAAACCAATCTGAACAAACACGGCATTTAATTGAACCGTATGTTTCTGCTCAGTGGCTCTGTCGATATAAACCAATCCATTCACCTTTCCGTCATCACCAGTAATTTCAGTTGTTTGGGCACCGGTGATAACTTCAACGTTATCAAGCGAGAACAGCTTTTTCTGTAACACGGCATCAGCACGTAACTCACCATTAAACTCAAGCAATGTCACATGACCAACAATACCCGCCAAATCAATCGCGGCTTCCACACCTGAGTTACCACCACCAATCACAGCAACAGGTTTACCTTTAAACAAAGGACCATCGCAGTGAGGGCAGTAAGCCACACCATGACCACGGTATTCCTTCTCACCAGGTACACCCAGTTCACGCCACCGAGCACCTGTCGCTAAGATAACGGCTTTACTAGATAGTGTCGCTCCACTTTCCAGCTCAACGTCAATCATCTTGCCATTCTTTTTCAGACCTTTTGCCCGCTGAAGATTCATCACGTCCACTTCATATTCTTTAACGTGTTCTTCTAAAGCAGCTACTAACTTAGGTCCTTCCGTTTCTTTGACAGAAATGAAGTTCTCAATCGCCATGGTATCCATGACCTGGCCACCAAAACGTTCAGCTACGATACCTGTGCGAATCCCTTTACGTGCAGCATAAATGGAGGCTGATGCACCAGCAGGACCACCACCGACAATCAGTACATCAAAGTCTTGTTTCGCACTGATTTTTTCTGCCTCACGTTTAACCGCGCCCTTGTCTAATTTAGCAATAATTTCAGGCAGGCTCATACGGCCTGAACCAAAATTTTCACCATTCAAATAGACTGTAGGCACCGCCATGATTTTTCGCTGATCGATTTCTTCCTGATATAACGCACCGTCAATCATAGTGTGCGAAATATTCGGGTTATGAACCGCCATCACATTTAATGCCTGTACCACTTCCGGACAGTTTTGGCATGAAAGCGAAATATACGTTTCAAAGTGATATTCCCCTTCCAGCCCTTTAATCTGGTCGATCACTTCCTGATCGAGTTTTGTTGGATGCCCACCGACATGTAGCAGAGCCAACACCAGCGATGTAAATTCGTGGCCCATAGGAATACCGGCAAAACGAATTTTTTCTTGTCCATCGGGTTGTTTAATCTGAAACGACGGTTTACGTGAATCGCTATCAGCATCATCAATAAAGGTGATGTCTGCTGACATATCAGCGATTTCTTGCAATAGATCGCGCATTTCAGTCGCTTTAGCACTGTCATCTAATGCCGCAATCAATTCAATTGGGCGTTTGATGTTTTGCAGATAACCTTTCAGTTGTCCGGCGATATTTGCATCCAACATAATAATTTACCTTAATCTATAAGTAGTTTAGTGACGCTGCCCGGGCAAAGCCCGGACAGGTCGATATAGCCTGATTAGATTTTGCCAACCAAGTCTAATGATGGAGACAGAGTCTCTTCACCTGGCTGCCAAGAAGCAGGGCAAACTTCACCATCGTGAGTTGCAACATATTGTGCAGCTTGTACACGGCGAACTAAGTCTTTGGCATTACGGCCGATACCCAGATCGTTAATTTCAGCGGCTTTAATAACACCTTCGGGGTTAACAATGAATGTACCGCGAAGTGCCAGACCTTCTTCTTCAATCATCACTTCAAAGTTACGGCTGATAACACCTGTTGGGTCACCAATCATTGGGAACTTAATTTTTTTGATGGTTTCTGATGCATCGTGCCATGCTTTGTGAGTGAAGTGTGTGTCAGTTGAAACTGAGTAAACTTCTACACCCATTTCTTGCAGTTGAGCATAGTGATCAGCAACATCACCTAATTCTGTAGGACAGACGAAAGTGAAGTCAGCTGGGTAAAAAACGAAAACTGACCATTTACCTTTCAGGTCTTCACTTGAAACTTCGACGAATTCGCCATTGTGATAAGCATTCGCTTTAAATGGTTTGATTTCTGTATTAATCAGTGTAGACATTATTTGCTCCTTAAATTTTGCATTAGTGTCGTAAGTGACAGTTCGCATTGTAGTCGAGGTAGATAAATAGGTACAACGACTTAATTCTATTAGTATGATTGATAAAATCGATTAACTAATAGGAAAAATAAAAAAAGCCCTTGAAGTCAAACTCCAAGGGCTTTTTTATTATTATTTATCAATCTTAACGATTGCAAATATACATAGTAACTTCAAAGCCGAAACGCATATCTGAGTATTCTGGTTTAGTCCACATAATCAATTCCTCTTTTTTAGGGTGCGTTGTTTCTAGGGGCAACAACGTGAGTACATAATAGTAAACGGTCGAAAAAGTCACATCAGCGTATTACTTGATTCAACTCAGGATTATGCTTATCAAACGATAAAGCAGCTAAGGCAGACACTATGCTCTCTGCAGAATATGGCTCAATAATCAGTTGGAACTCAGTTTATTCAAAATATTGCCTATAGCATCACATAATAAATGAAGATCAGATTCATCGATGATGTAAGGCGGCATAATATAAATCATGGTTCTGAATGGTCTGATCCAGACACCCTGGTCAATAATAAATCCGGGCAGCCAATCCATCGCTTCATCAAGAGGCTCATTCAATTCAACCACACCTATAGCGCCCTTGACTCTGACATCTTTGACTAATTCATGATCACGATATTTTGTCAGCTCAGTGTTAAGCCTGTTTTCGATAGTTGACACCTGGGTCTGCCAATCACTCTCCAATAACAAATCAATACTGGCAGCTGCAACACGACAAGCCAGCGGATTCGCCATAAATGTGGGGCCATGCATCAACACACCTGAACCATCTGCCGCAATACCATCAGCCACCAGTTGATTACACATCACCGCCGCCAGCGTCATATAACCACCGGTCAGTGCTTTACCCATACAAATAATATCCGGAACGATACCAGCCTGTTCGTAAGCAAACATGGAGCCCGTTCGACCAAAGCCAGTCGCAATCTCATCAAAAATCAACAGGATATTAAATTCATCACATAAAGCACGGATCTGACGAAGATATTCAGCACAATACACACGCATACCGCCCGCACCTTGAACCAAAGGCTCGACGATAACAGCAGCTAATTCTTGGTGATGTTTTTCCACCAATTGTTTGAAATCTTCGATATAGCTGTCCTGCCAGTCAGCATCATCCCGACACTCAGGTGCAGCAGCAAATAAATGCTTCGGCAGCACTTTTTCAAACATCTTATGCATGCCATTAACCGGATCACAGACTGACATCGCGCCAAAGGTGTCACCGTGATAGCCATTTCTGAAGGTTAGTAAACGATGCTTTTCTGCTTTTCCCTGAGCAAACCAATATTGAATAGCCATTTTGATAGCCACTTCAACAGATACCGAACCTGAATCAGCTAAAAATACATACTGCAAACTGTCATCAGTAATCTCCACCAGTTTTCTGGCAAGATTGACTGCCGGTGCATGTGTCAGCCCACCAAACATGACATGAGACATTGCATCTATTTGCTGATGAGCGGCTTCATTAAGCTTCGGGTGATTGTAGCCATGAATGGTTGACCACCAGGATGACATGCCATCAACCACTTCACGACCATCAGCGAGGGTTAATCTCACGCCTTTTGCTGATACGACTTCGTGCAATAAAGGCGGATTGGCCACGCTGGTATAAGGGTGCCAAATATGGGCGGCATCAAATTCAAGGTTACTTAGTTCTGTCATGTCATTCACTAGATATTAACTGGCTCATACTGAGCTTTATTTAAATTCAGGATGCTAAAAACAATAATGCCCGCATTTAGCGGGCACTAGTGAGAATAAATATTATCGCTTATTTGGTGACACTGAAACTTTCACCACAGCCACACTCGGAAACCACATTAGGATTTCGGAATTTGAAGCTCTGGTTTAACCCTTCACGAACAAAGTCGAGTTCCATACCATCCAGTATCGGCATGGCCTCTTCATTAATAACGACTTTTACATCACCATGTTCAACAACGACATCGTCAGCAGCCACTTCGTCTGCATAGTCAAGTGCGTAGCTGTAACCTGAACAACCACTTTTGACGACACCGATTCTTAAACCGACACCTGAAGCACGTTTGGTCATCATATCTCTGACACGGTTAATGGCAGATTCTGTCAATGTAATCATATTTTCACCTATATCACTCAGTGATTAAGACGCTAGTTTATTAAGGATGTTCAATCTGAATGAGAACAAAAGCATTCATCAATTGACATTGAATAATTGGATTGGAAAAGTCTACTACTCAACAGCAGATGGAGTCAGTCACCGAATAAGCTAAATCATATCAAATGCGATGACTTTCTCGCCGTTACGACTCTTCTCAAAATTAGACACAACTTGAGCCAGAGTAATGCCATCAAGATACACACGAATCTGATCACTTAAGCTTTGCCATAACTCATGACTTAAACACTGCTCATGACCATGACAATTTTGTCGGCCTTCGCACTGGGTGCTATCCACTTTTTCATCAACAGCAGAGATAACATCTAACACGGTAATGGTATCTGCCGCCCGACTTAATCGATATCCACCACCCGGACCACGAGAACTGCTGACAAGACCTTGTTTTCTCAGTCTGGCAAATAACTGTTCCAGATAAGATAAAGAGATACCTTGTCTTTCTGAAATATCTGCCAGTGTTATCGCGCCTACGCCATAATTGAGGCTGAGATCGAGCATCGCGGTCACCGCGTAGCGACCTTTTGTGGTTAAACGCATTCTTACCAATCCAGAATAAACTTTATCTAGTAAAGTTTACATGCCTGACTATTTTAGTCAACTTTTATTCTCTTCATTATCTTTATAGATATCACAGCCTTCCAGATCCGGCATTTCTACGTCTGGTAACTCGCCGCCGAGCCTGTGAATTGTTTTGCACATAGCATCAACGCGCTTATCCATCGCATGAACATGCTGAATTAGACCATGGATAGCGGAAGCTACCGGGTCCATGGTTTTACTCGATGTGCCGTAGGCATCAAAGCCCACAGATTGAGCCAGTTTCTGGCGCTGTTTTTCATCTTCACTCAGATTCGTTTTAACAACTCTGCCCGGCACGCCAACAACGGTGTCGCCTGATGCCACATCTTTAACAACTACGGCATTGGAGCCAATACGGGCACCATCATGAAGTGTAATCGGTCCAAGCACCTTCGCTCCGGCACCGACCACAATATTATTGCCCAGCGTAGGATGGCGTTTACCTTCTTTCCATGATGTACCGCCTAATGTCACACCATGATAGAGCGTCACATCATCACCTATTTCAGCGGTTTCCCCAATCACCACGCCCATGCCATGGTCGATAAAAAAGCGACGGCCAATCTTCGCGCCCGGATGAATTTCAATCCCTGTCAACCAACGAGCAATCGAGGAAATAAACTTCGCTAACCACTTCCAGTTTGAACGCCACAGCCAATGGCTCAATCGATGACATTGCAGTGCATGCACACCAGGATAAGTTGTGACAATTTCAAAGACATTACGTGCTGCTGGATCACGGTCAAATACACAAGAAATATCTTCTTTGATACGCTCCCAACGGCTTATATTTTCTGTCATTCTTTCCTCGCTTTGGTTTCTGCTGCACGCAAAATACCATGCATAATTTGTAGTTCATTACGATCCAGATCAGCCCGGTTGAATAACCGACGAATCCGCCGTAATAAATACCGTGGATTCTCTGGGTCCAGAAAACCAATTGTCGTTAATGAACGCTCAAAGTGATCATATAAGTGAGCTAAATCATCAGAAGTGATGGCTTCACGCTCTTCACCAATACGACCAAAATCAATATTAGGTTGAAAGCTCATTCTGAGTTCATAGGCCACTACTTGTACAGCGGCCGCCAGATTCAAAGAACTATAGTCCGGGTTGGCAGGAATATTGACTAAATACTGACAACGATCGATCTCTTCATTAGATAGACCAGAGTGCTCACGACCAAACACAATAGCTATATGCGTGTCATCATCGAATTTTTCAAGTTGCGTGACGGCTTCACGTGGATTCATCACTGGCACATGCAAATGACGCAAGCGTGCACTCATCGCAAAAGCATAATGACATCCAGTCAGAGCCTCATCGAGACTATCATGAACCACGGCACGGTGTAACACATCATCAGCACCCGATGCCCGCGTAGTTGCTTCGGCACTTGGGTAAATTTTTGGCGAGACAAGATGTAAATTCGTTATCCCCATCGTTTTCATTGCTCTGGCAGCGGCACCAATATTACCCGGGTGTGTTGTCCCTACCAGCACAAAACGAACATTATCCAACGACTTCATTATTATTCCTTGTTATAAACATGGCATCACCGTAACTGAAAAACCGATAACGCTGCTGGATAGCATGCTGATATGCATCCATGATGTGCTGTTTACCTGCGAAAGCAGAGACGAGCATTAATAATGTTGACTCAGACAGATGGAAATTTGTCACCATGGCATCAACACTTTTGAATTGGTAACCAGGATAAATAAAAATATCCGTTTCCCCTTGGTAAGCTGAAATCTCGCCATTAGCAGAAGCCGACTCTAAAGCACGAACACTGGTGGTGCCCACTGCAATTACACGACCACCGCGTGACCGTGTTGCTTTGACTTGCTCTGCCACCTGCTCGCTAACATCAATGACTTCTTTATGCATCTGATGTGAGCGAACATCATCCACTCTGACAGGCTGGAATGTCCCTGCCCCCACGTGCAATGTTAACTCTGCTGTTTCAATACCTGTTTCGCGAATTCTATTTAATAAGGCATCATCAAAATGCAGACCTGCTGTGGGCGCGGCTACCGCACCAACATTTCGAGCATAAACGGTTTGATAACGGTCTAGATCTTCCTTATCAACTTCTCTTTCAATATAAGGCGGTAACGGCAGTCGTCCATACTCTTCTAATGCATCAATAGCAGACTCAATGCCATGAAACTCAAGTTCAAATAAGGCATCCTGACGACCCAACACTTCTACATCAAGGGCGCCCTCAAGTTGCAAACGACGGCCTGCAGCAGGCGATTTACTACTTCTTATATGGGCTAACACCCGGCTTTCATCAAGTACACGTTCAATTAATACTTCCACTTTGCCACCACTATCCTTCACGCCAAACAGTCGTGCAGGGATGACTTTGGTGTTATTAAACACCAATAAATCAGTGGGGTTAAGTAGAGATAAAAGATCGGTAAATTGTAAATCCTGACGCTGTCCATTATTCCCATCCAAAAACAATAATCGACTGGAAGTTCGGTTTTCAGAAGGATATTGGGCGATCAGCTCTTCGGGCAAATCAAATTGGAAGTCACTCGTTTTCATGGCGCGATCATAGCAAAATGTCTATGAAAACAGCATTTAATTAATACAATTCACCACGATTTGTGTGGAATAAATGTACCTTTAGCTATTACTATCAACCAGTTAGATTTTAGCGTCAGTAACAAATGAAAATCGGTCTTCCCATCCACATGGGTAGACGTTATAATTTCGCGCTTAGGTTGCCGGGGTGGCGGAACTGGTAGACGCGCCGGATTCAAAATCCGGTTGGGGAAACTCAGTGTGGGTTCGATTCCCACCCTCGGTACCAACTTTAAATTAAATATCAACACCTTACAGACTTGACTTTTTAAAAGTGGCGGAAAAGTGGCGGTTAAAGTTTTTACCCACACAAACCCACGAACAAGCAAATAGTCCTAACCTGTAATTTTTTTAATAATTTCATGCACTTAACACATACAGCAAAGTCTAATTACGTGTTCTCTGAAGCTGATAGAGCTGTATCTACACCATAAATCCAAAAAAATTTTTGACTATCTGCAAATGACTAATTTGGACTTACCGCTTGTCATCCACGACCAAGCTCAATCACTTAGGTCATTTTAAGATATGGAAGAGTAGGTTTGGCTGTACTTTTTGAGTTCAAGCAACTTATGAGTCTGAATCGAGGGTGTATCAGGTAAAGCAAAAAATTGCGATACTGAAATTTGACTGTCCTAACTCAGCTCAAAATAATTGTGGATTGATAGGATCATTATTATATGGCCCCATTTCACTGGAAATAGTCTCAATAGGATTACCATATAGGGCAAAATTAGAGATTTTCAATGGTTCAACAGTTGTGAGTGTACGCTCAATGTCATTCTTAAGAAGCTCTCTAAGCTCCATAAGCAATCTTCCCAAAATATTTTGTCCTACTAAAATTTCATTCTTTGAGTTCTTCTCTTTGGCACCCCAGAAGTCATCTTTTTTAGAGAACTCTACAATAGGATGATTTTGTGTTGCCAGTAGCAAAGCTCCGAAACTCTCATAATTCTGAGCTAATTTTACGCGCAAGCACCAGCGCATAATCTTAGTTCTTATCTCGTACCAATCAGGTCTGGATTGTTCAAGGAATGGTTGGCAAATTCTTTTTGCAGTCATTGGACTTCTTTGCTCAATTATTTTTCTCTGCAGTTCTGGTATATGCGGGAAACGACAGGTTTGATATAGCGCTTCTGATGTAAGGATCTTCAATCCATTTACATGTATAGGATATCCACCAGCCATGTTGGATAATCCGCCAAATCTCTCTCTTGTTGTGTGAACAACAATAATGCTCTCTCGCTGATAAGAGCGGGCAGGTCTACTTGGTTTAGAGGGTAATGATGTCATTAAACATGTTCTCAGCAGAAGAATATGTCTTGCGAGGAAGTAATGGATACCATTCTAATGCTCCGCTACTAGTTCCAGTATCTCCCCACCACAATGCGAGCGGGCAATTATTTGGGCAATTTCTGTAAGTCACAATTAATGAACCAAATCCAACACCAAACCAACTCATGCCTAATGGCCGAAGATAATCTGCCGGATTAGATATTTTTGATCTTATTTTTAGTCCAGCAATCAAAAACTCACTCTCTAGAAGTTGTCGCTGCTCTTCAGATGAAAAAAAGCTGGTGGCATTTGCGTTTACAGCTCTGTAAGTCAAAGGATATTTTTCTTCGCCTTCAATGTATGCTTTAACAGCCTTATCATCCGGGCATACAGCGGGCCAGAGAACATCTGCTATATGCTTCCTGTAATTACTATTCTCTAGCTTAGCTAGACGCCAGAAAGATAATTTAATATTTTTGCCACTTTCTTCAATTATACCTCTCAACTTACGATCGATATAATATTGACCGCTAGTGTGGTAAGCCATCAAAAGCACATTAACTTTAGCACTGGCGGGTGCAGTGTTTGTGATCCAGTCTGTCAGATCAGTTTTGATTCGTCCTCCGCTGAACAGAATATCATCCATGTAAATGTAGTCACCTTCGTTGGAACCACAATCGTCAATATTCAAACCTAACTCTTCAAGCAAAAGCTGTCCGAACAAGCTCAGCATTTCCCGCTGACTCTGACCTTTTTTCTGAATTGATAGAAAATTAGCATTTTTCCAATAGGCAGCATGGTCTCCACCTGTCAACCGTTCGTTCGTTATCTCACCTCTCAAAAACTCAGTCACTATCTTCTTAGAAAGAAATGTCTGCTTAATGACATGATCAAATTCACGGAGAAAAGCCAGCTGGTTTTCTGGCGTAAATTGAGATACCCACTGTTCAACGTGATATGGAGTCAGTTCTTCTAACTCATTTTCACGGTAACCACTAATTACATTTGAGACTGATTCCAGTAGTTCTGCATGTTCCGTCATAAAATCCCTTTCTAATATCTTCCTAGTTCGATTAAAGATACTACATATCCTAATAGATGGATGTCCATAAATACATATCTAGAAAATCACATTCGGAAACTCCCATTTGATTCCGACAGTAAATCGAAGAATAAAAACAAACAACTCGATCTTTACAACCAATTAGTGGCGGTGAATTGGCGGTAAAAATAGCCATAAATAGCCATTTACCGCCATTGCAGTTAAACACACAGAAAAATTTACTAAATATATCAAAAGCTTACATAACACCAATTTTATCAAGCAAGTTTTCGATTCCCACCCTCGGTACCAACCTAATATCTAGCCCTCATAAATCTATATATTTATCAATACCTTAACAAGAACATGATGATATAGTCATGTCTGACGCCTTTCTATTATTATAGAAGTTGATGCCTGCACTAACATCCAAGAAACTTTTTCTGGATTGTTTTAACAAATTTTACTGTTTGTTAATTGCTAATACATTTATCCGTTTTGCAATCATGGTCAAAACCCTGCTCTGTATAGCTTAATCGCCAAGATAAAACTTGGGGCGGCAAACGCCCACTTTGAATGACATCAGGGGTGTAATGTTTTTGTTAAGTGGGGCTTGCCATAGAAAAAAGCGGGCATCTAAAAAGCAACAATTGAAGCCGAGGAGAGTAAGAGAGAGGTGTAACTGATACCCGCGATTCAGAAAATATAACATTCAATTATGACTATTTTATGAATCGACCAATTATCTTTGGTTTGATCTTTGCAAATAACAAAAGATAAGTTCTAACGGCCTAGTCTGAATAGCAGATAACTTGCTCAGCTTCACCAAAGGCATAGATAAAACAGCCTCTTCCCTACTCGTAAATTGGTAGCTTGTTTCCCCTACTACTTTAAACTCTCAGCAAGCCATCTATCCTGTCTGTTTTTCAAGTAAGCGTTTTATCAAGGCAAAAGATACTGGCTTTTCTTCTAAAATCACATTGTCTGGCAATGTCAGCTTTTTCGTTAAAGCAGCTTTATCCTGCTTGGTCATGATGATGATGTTGGCGTGCTGGGTTTCGTTGTTCTTTCTTATGGCGCGAGCCATATTTATCACATCAATATCATCCATATCCCAATCAACCATAATAAGGTTTGGTTTATGAAGACCAGACATAATCAACGCATCTGAGCCACAATCTGTTATGTGGATATTGGTCGGTAAGCCTTCCTGCCACTGCAGTAACTGGGATTCATATAATTTAGATAAATCACGGTCTTTATCAACAAGTAAAACTGTCAGCTCAGCGTTTAAATTGATCGTCGAGTTTTTAGGTATTTTTAGCTCTTCAGGAATCGGTTTCCCTAATTTTTCAGCAAGTCGAATCACTTCATCTTCAGAGATTCGTCTATGGCCGCCGAGTGTTTTTACAACATTAATTAATCCGTTATTTGCCCACAGCTGTATAGTTCTGGCAGTAACGCCAAGTAAGCTGGCAAGTTGAGTAGTGGTAAACAATCTTTTTCCCATAACAGTCACACCATATTAAGTTGTGTGCAATAGTTTACACTAATTTAAGCTTTTTTTTGATTTTACGCTTAGATTGGGGCAATAAGTAAAATTAGTTATAAATTTGAAAGCCAGGCACTAGCTATTGTACTAATATGAAAGACAATTAACACTTTTGAAAACAAGAGGCATTACCATGGATACAAGTTTGCATTCACTGGAAAATTTATTTCTTCAGTTAGGTTTGGATAATAGTTCTGCAGCTATGGATGAGTTCATAAAACAGCACAAGCTAGAGCCAGAACAACCTATCGAACAAGCTGAATTTTGGACAGCCTCACAAAAAGCGTTCATTCAGGAGTGTTTATCAGAAGACTCAGACTGGGCAGAAGTGGTCGATCAACTCAATGTGCTGCTTCATGAATAACTAGCGAATAGATCGATAGGTTTCTAAGCGGTCACGCTTGGTCAAAACAATTTGCCAAAGCTGTCCCTGGCGTGACTTGAAGAATCCGGCGCAGCTCATCAGGTAATATTTCCACATACGGTAGAAACGTTGACTGTATTTTTGTGAGAGTTCTGGCCAGGCCGCCTCAAACCTATCCCACCAGGCAAGTAGGGTCAACGCATAGTCTTGCCCAAAGTTATGCCAATCTTCTATCACCATACGTTTGTTTAAAACCCCTGCTATCTGCTCGGCTGATGGCAGTTTTCCATTTCTGAAAATATATTTATCTATCCAAGGGTCCACACGATGGATAGTTTTGTATATCCCTATTGTATGCAGAAGAAATAAACCATCGTCTTTCAGTAAACGATTTACGGTGTCGAAATAAATGGGGTAATTCTTTTCACCCACATGCTCAAACATCCCCACTGAAACAATCTTGTCAAACTGGCCCTGTAAGTCGCGATAGTCGGTCAGTCGAATTTCAACAGGTAAGCCTTGGCAACGTTGTTGAGCTAATTTTTGCTGCTCTTGAGATATGGTGATACCTAACACTTCAACACCGTAATTTTTGGCTGCATGTCTGGCTAAGCCACCCCAACCACAGCCAATTTCAAGTAGTTTCTCGCCGGGTTTGAGCTGCAGTTTTTTACAGATCATGTCGAGCTTATCCAGCTGGGCCTGTTCCAGTGTATCGGCGCTTTGCCAGAAACCACATGAGTAACTCATCGTCGGATCCAGCATGGCTTCAAACACATCATTGCCAATATCATAATGCTGCTCACCGACCTGATAAGCTCGCTTTACGGTTTGCAGATTAAAAAAACGATGTCGTAAACTTTGGAAAATTAAGGCTAATTTACCCACCCCAACCAAATGCTCTTCGATATTCGCTCGCATGATTCGATAAAAAAGCTCATCCAGGCGTTCACAGTCCCAAAGGCCATCCATATAACTTTCACCAAAGCCTAATGAGCCTTTGGTTAATATCTGGGAATAAACATCACGATGATGAACCTGAATGTCCCAGGGCTCATTGCCATTAAAACGTACATCACACTGTTTGGCTAAATCACGTAGAACGGCAGGTGGAGTTAATGAAGCCCGGCTTGGAGGGGAAGATATGATGGCATCATCACTTTTATCATACTGCTTAAACCTAGTCATGCTTTTCCCGACCTCCAGAGAATGAGCGTGAATAAATTGAAGAATCTACAATAATCGGTAAGTTACCTAGTTACAGGATAAATTACAATCCGTGTAATTACGTATGCCAATATAAAAAAACCCGAACAGACTTTGTCATGTTCGGGTTTATGTAATCGGCTAATGCGTTAGTTATTATTCTGCTTCTTTAACAATTTGTGCTTGATGGTAGTTTTGTAGACCCATTTTCTCAATCAGACCAAGCTGTGTTTCTAACCAGTCAACGTGCTCTTCCTCTGAGTTTAAAATATCCTGGAATAAATCACGGGAAACGTAGTCACCCACTGACTCACAATATTTAATCGCTTCTTGTAGATCTGGAATGGCTTCTAATTCTAGAGCTAAATCACTTTCCAGCATTTCTTTTGTATTTTCACCGATACGTAGTGCACCAAGATCCTGCAGGTTAGGTAGACCTTCCAAAAATAAAACACGCTCGGTTAATTTGTCAGCGTGTTTCATTTCATCTATCGACTCATGATATTCATGTTCGTATAGATTATGTAAGCCCCAATCTTTATACATTTTGGCATGAAGAAAATATTGGTTAATGGCTACCAGTTCATTCCCTAATACTTTATTTAAATATTCGATAACTTTTTTATCGCCTTTCATAACAACCCCTCATTTTTGTATAAAGTTGCCATGATTATCGTTTGTCTTTTTCAAATGTCAAAGCTAAACGACTGTTTTAAAAATAAAATCGGAATTATTATCATCTAGATTGAAATATATCCGTCGCAGTAGACGAAATCACTTAAGTAAGATTTTTCGGGATAAAAATCAAAAACACCTTAGTGTTTATCAACTTAGCATAGATGAGTAGGAAGAACTTGGCTTTACTGGAAACAGCTAGCTGTTACAGATTGGACTGATGGTAATAATAAGAATCGCTTAGGATTAAAATAAGTTAAAAAGAGATTGCGGGAAGATTAGCCTTCGCCTGAACAAACCGAAGCCATAACATCAGTCTGTTCGAAATCATTCAACATACGGTTGACTTTAAATTGGCATTTACCACAACATGCAGATGCACCCGTCTGTTCACGAATATGATGCAGCGTGTTTGCACCGGACTCCATCGCCTCGGTAATCGTGTCTGAGTTCACATTGTTACAGATACATACAATCATTGTAGTGCCTATTCTTTAAGTCTTGGATGTTAATGATAATGATTGTTATTTAATGAGTCAATTGTATTTTTAGATTATTCCTAAACAAAATAATGACTTTTTCACAAACCGCATACATCAATACGTTATGCTTACGCTGCACACGATAAATAGTAAGGACGAAGAGATGAAGATTAACCCAGCCACCGTACTCATTGTCGAAGATCATCAGGATCTTGCGGCGAATGTCGGGGACTTTTTAGAGGAAGGCGGCATGACGGTCGACTTTGCCGCTGATGGTTTGACCGCATTAAAGTTATGTAGCCAGAACCACTATGATGCTGTTGTGTTGGATGTGATGATGCCGGGTATCGATGGATTTGAAGTCTGTGAACGTATACGCGGTGAGCTACAGTTGGACATGCCCATAGTCATGTTGACAGCCAGAGATACACTAGATGATAAATTGAGTGGCTTTGAATACGGCGCTGATGACTACTTAATCAAACCATTTGAGATGAAAGAGCTGGAAGCAAGATTGATCTCGCATATCCGTCGCCATCGGGGTGAGATGGATACAAAATCATTACAGATTGCTGATATGGTGTTTGATCCAAAAACCATGCGCGTCACTCGTGAAGGTGAAACAATTCGACTCTCGCCGATCATGCTGCAGATTCTAAAAATTCTGATGCGCGAGTCACCCAAACTGGTCACCCGCGAAAAGCTGGAAACCGAAATATGGGGTGAAGACACGCCGGATAGTGATACGTTACGTAGCCATTTATACAACCTAAGAAAACTGATTGATAAACCGTATCAGCAGCATTTGCTGCACACCATTCCTGGTGTAGGTTATAAGTTATGTGAAGAAAAAGACTTGTAAAGACTAGATTTCTATCTGTGATTTAGGGAAATGCACACTCACTTCCGTGCCTTTGCCTAATTCACTGGTAACACGGAGATGCCAGTCATAACGGTTACATAAACGTTTTACTATGGTCATGCCCAAACCATAGCCTTTCTCGTTGTTATTACCCTCTCCCCGATAAAAAGGCTCAAACACATTTTTGACTTGCTGTTCACTCATGCCGACACCACTATCGGTGATCGAAAAACCTTGCTCCCAGATTTTTATCACTATATTTCCTTGGGGAGTGTAATTAAAGGCATTACGCAGTAAGTTACTCATCAAAATAGAAACAACCGATTCAGGTGCCTTCACGACTAATTTCGCTTGTTCATCAACGCTCACACTCACCGCTTTATCTTTGAATAAAGACTCAAGCGTATCAAGCTGTTTCAATGCCATCGAGTTAATATCAACATCCTGAACCGGCAGTACCGCCTTTTCTTCTCTGGCCAGTATTAGTAAGGTTTCAATCAACGATTCCATATCATACAAAGTGCGATATACCCGTCGCATCGTTTTATCATTAGCGACATCATAGCGACGTTCAAGTAACTCCATCGCACTTCGGATAACAGCAATCGGTGTTCTCAATTCATGACTGGCATCACGGGTAAAATGACGTTCCCTATCAATAAACAGTTCAAGGCGCTGAGTAAATTGATCCAGCGCTCCCACTAAACTTGACACTTCATCATCAGGAATATCACGCAATTCCTGCAAATCAAAATCGGGGAGACTGCCATATCTGATCTCGGCCTGTCTCACTGACTTAGCTAACTTCACTATTGGGGATACGGCTTTGTGGGATTGGCGATAGGCTATCCATGCCAGGATATATAACACGACTAAAACCCCTGCCAGCGGCAATATGCCAAACAATAAGGCCAGACGAGATACTTTCACTTCATCAAAAATAAGATAAAGCCGGTTGCTATCTTTATCTTCAATATAGACGATCGGTGTTTTCTGATTCACTCGCACCCGTTGATAGCCTGGTGACAAGTCAATCAAGTCTCTGGGTAAAGAGGAATAATCGCCATTCCTTATCAGGTAGGCTTTTAAATTCATGGTATCAGGGGGGGAGAAGTTGGGATTTTTCTCCCACATTTCCCAAAAATGCTGAGCCTCTCCCTCTAAGGCTTTGCGAACCAACACACCTTCAACCATGGTTTTTGCAGCATAGATACCACCCAGTGTCACCAGACTGATTAATGCAACCTGTATCAGGAAGACTTTGATTAACTTGGCATGAAGGGTGGTTTTATTTTTCGCCATCAGTTACTCATTTTTTCACAAAAAGATAATGCCCCACTAACCACTGATTACCATTATCAAAGCCAAATAATTCGGCACACGCCATAAAAAACAAACGCCAGCGCTGTAACCAGGTATCAGCCTCATCCCCATAGACCTGCTCGAATAAACGTAACACATTGGCCTCATTTTTATCGGTATTTTCCAGCCATGCCTCGGCTGTTTTCTGATAGTGGCTGCCATTAATCAACCATTGCTGCTGTATGGACAGTTCAGACTGGAAATACAATAAGGTATCAGCGGATGGCATTAAACCACCGGTAAAAAAATAGCGTCCCATCCAATTATCATCCCCTTCCGTTTCAAAGGGGTAAACCACTTCTCGATGACAGAAAATATGAACAAATAACTTACCCTGCGGCTTTAGCCAATGACCAATCTTATCGAATAAGCGCTGATAATTACGCATGTGTTCGAACATCTCCACCGACACTACTCGATCGTATTGCTGGTCCAGTTCTAGCTCATTGACATCACAGGTGATTACCTGAACATTACTTAGTCCCCGCTCATGTAATTGTTTTTCGATATATTTTCTTTGTGAGTGAGAATTAGACACGGCGGTAATTTTGGCAAACGGCAGCTTTTCTGCCATATAAATTGTTAACGATCCCCAGCCACACCCCAGTTCAAGGATCTGCTGTCCATTCTTAAGCTCGGCTCGCTGCAGGTAAATATCCAGCATCGCTTCTTCAGCATCATCGAGCGTCAGACAACTGTTGGTCCAATAACAACCGCTGTACTTAAAGCGTTTACCCAGCACTTCTTTATAAAACTCGGCCGGCACTTCGTAGTGTTGTTCATTAGCCGCCTGTGTTTCTATCGCTATTGGGCTTCGTTTTAATTGTTCAATACAGTGTTGTTTACGCTGACTGAGTTTGTCCGGTTCAAAGGCAGATTCATCCTTTAAGCGCTGTTTCAATAATTGCCGTATCCCTATACGAATCAGCCTATCTGGAAACCACTTTTTTTCTGCCAAATCAATCATGCCCATTTTTCTTTCTCCAAGGGATAAATGCACTGGTTGTTTGTTGATACTGACGGTAAGCCTCACCGCGACTTCTGATAGCTTGTTGTTCGGTATGGGGAATGCCGGTAATGAAATACAAGAAGGCAAACATCACCACAGGCATCAGCCATAACCACTCACCACCAGCAATACCGATAGCCATGACCGGGTAACTAAACCAGTGACACCATTCAAAAAAATAATTGGGATGACGCGAATAAAACCACAAACCTTGTTGGCAAACCTTGCCTTTATTCGCCGGGTTTTGTCTGAACTCAGCCAGTTGTTTATCAGCGATATAAACGCCTACCCATGCACCAATGGCCAAAATAAAGGCAAGCACAAGCCATATCATTTGATACGTCTCAATCTGTGCCAGCCACCAAATCGGTAAGGTAAATCCCCAGGCTAATAGAGCCTGGAACTGGAAAAAGAAAAAATGATTGCGGTGGGTTTTATGCCCCCAATAGTCACGAAGATAGCGATAACGACCATCTTCAGGTTCTGAAAAAACACGTGCTGAGAGATGAACAAATAAGCGTAAATACCAAAGGCTCATTAATGCTGCACTGGCAATTCTTAATACAATGTCACCGTCCATCTGCCAGGTATACACAATCGGCAAACACACCATGAGTGCCGACCAGAGTACATCCACCACACCGGCATTATTGGTTTTCCCTTCATAAATCCAGCCTATCAGCATGGTGGTGCTGGCAATTAAAAGACTCAGCTCAAGCATTTTCTGCCTCCTCTCTTTCTCGCCAATGATTGGCAAAACGCATTAGAACAGGAATCCAGATGGCCCAGCTTATCGACACCACAGCTAATGCCAGAAATGGCGTATTGAGCGTGACAGCACCAGCTTCACTGCCGGCATAGTAAGATAAAGGAGCTGCGATAATGCACAATAACGCTAATAAATCAGGCTTGTATTGCAGCCAGTTGAGCGAATGATTCAAGGTCAACATAAAGTTGATCCATAAGCAGCCAATCCACCAGGGAGCAAGATAAACAAAGGTTTTATCGGTGTAGTTCATGAGCTCTGTATTCAGCCAGATACTGTCTAATAGCATCCCTGCTATCAGCCCCAATAAAACCAGCTTGATATCCGTTTTTTTCCATGGACTGAGCCAGAGCTGGATAATGATAAATAGGGCGGTTGCTATCAGCGCATAACGGCTGCTCTCAGCAGCGGCAGAGAAGATACTGATAAACCAGACCAACTGAAAAGCAATAAAGTTGAAGATATTAGCCACGTCCGGGAATCCACGATGGCTGTCGGTTTCCTGGTTTACTGAAAACTAAATGAACATCACTGATGCTGCGTTCAATAAAACCACCTTCGCAGTAACAAAGATAAAACTCCCACATTCTTATAAAGCGGTCGTCGTAGCCCATCACCTTAACTTCATCAAGTTTATCGAAGAAACGTTCACGCCATATCTGCAGGGTTTTGGCATAACTTGTACCGATATCTTCCAGATTGCTAAGTTTCATTTCCGCTTTTGCTGCTGAATTCACCAAGACACTGACACAAGGAATAAAACTACCGGGGAAGATAAAACGTTTAATAAAATCGACCGACTTAACAGCCTGCTGATAACGATGATCTTCCAGTGTAATTGCCTGAATAACGGCGATACCATCGGCTTTTAACAAATCACTACAACGCTGAAAAAATTCATCGATAAAATGATGGCCTACAGCCTCAACCATTTCTATCGAGATAAGCTTGTCATACTGCCCCTCTAAGTCCCGATAGTCTTCCAGTAATACGGTGACTTTGTCTTGCAGGTTATATTCACGCACACGACGAATCGCGTAGTCGTATTGTTGCTGAGAAATAGTTGTAGTGGTTACCCGACAACCATAATGAAGGGCGGCATAAACAGCACATCCCCCCCAGCCTGTGCCAATTTCCAATACATGATCGTCAGGTTGTAAATCCAGCTTATCGCACAAGCGCGCGAGTTTATTACTTTGTGCCTGCTCTAAACTCTCAGCTGAATCATAATAAAGTGCAGACGAATACATCATATGCTCACGATCCAGGAATAACTCAAACAGGTCGTTACCCAGATCGTAATGGGCGGCAATATTTTTGCGGCTGCCAGCACGAGTATTTTTTCTCAGCCAGTGCACGCCTTGCATTAATAAACCTGCCAGTCTGGCTATTCCCTGCTCCATGCCATCCACCAGATGTCGGTTTCTGACAAATAAACGTATTAGTCGGGTTAAATCATCCGTTTGCCATTCGGCATCCATATAAGATTCAGCTACACCGACTGAGCCGCCTAATACCGCTGCTTCAAAAAAATGCGGATGTTTAACAAAAATATGACTTTTTAATTCAGCCGTTGGGTCACCAAACTCAAGTCTCAGGTCAGCCATTTCAATCACTAAAAATCCTTCTTCAAAACGCGCTAGCTGCTTACAAAGAAGATGCAGACAGAGACGATGAAATGGGCTGATTCTCAAAGAATTTTGTCGGTTTGCATGAATTGGTGGTGTCATGATTTATCCTTCAAAGAGGCTTTATCTCGATCGCGATGATTTTCTGATGATGTGTGAGGATGACTATAAAAAGGTACTCTGCGTAACCAGAGTTTTAGTGCATGCCAGTAGATTCGCCAGACTATTTTGACGGTCTGCATGGGAAAATCTAAAGGTAAGCGTGACATGGCTTTTTTGCTGAGAGCCTCGGCCTTTAGGGTCATGTCGGCTGTGAACTGTTTTTCATTATGTCGAAACAAATGCATATCGATACTCAACGCATCGTCACGCCAGTAAAAACGCCATTCATATTGAATATCCATCGGCATAAAAGGCGAGATATGGAATTGTTTATCAAACACAGAAATGACCGACTGCGAATGCGTATTTTTCTCCGCTTTCAGCACATAACAATAACGTTCATCCCATGGTGTGTTATTGATATCAGCGAGCACATATTCAAGCTGTCCCTGATGATTAACACAAAAATAAAAGCTCACCGGATTAAAAACAAAACCGAGGTAACGAGGGTGTGTCAGCAGATAGACCTTGCCCGAAAATTGTTCGCCGGTACGTTTAAAAATCAACGATTCAACCGTGGTTTTTAAATCACCGGAATGTCTGCCTAGATAGTCTTTACGCTTAAAGCTAATCAGATTAAACCGCTCAACAGACCACCAGCGATTTTGCTCAAAGATGGAAGCAATCTCATCCACGTCTAGCATTAGCATAGCTATGGGATAGCGAAATTGATGAAACTTCGGGCTGACACGGGTGTGGCTGACTTCTCCTTTCATTAATGCCGTGGAAAACATGTTATTCAGCCTTGCCATTAATTTGCTGCACAACGTTTAAAGCACTGCGGACGCCATCTTCATGAAATCCCCAGCCCCAATAAGCCCCACAAAAATAAGTTTGGCGCTGGCCAGAAATATCAGCCCAGCGTTGCTGTGCAGCCATGGTTTTTTCGTTATACACCGGATGAGCGTAATGGCGCTCCACCAGTACTTTTTCAGGATCAACACGCTCAGCAGAGTTAAGAGAAACGACAAACTCCACTGGTGCCTCTAATTTTTGCAAGGTATTCATATGATAAGACACCGTGCATTTTTCTTGTAAAGCCGGACTCACATATACATTCCAGCTTGCCCAAGCCGCTTTGTTAGGTGGCAACACTGACTCATCTGTATGCAATTGCATATGGTTTTTCTGATAGTCAATATTGCCCAAGACGGTGGCCTCGTCATAACTGGAATCAGCCAACATAGATAAAGCCTGATCGGAATGACAGGCTATAACAACGGCATCAAACACATGCTTTTTATCAGCCACGGTTAATACCACGCCATCATCAAGACGTTGAATTTTTTCGACAGCGGTTCCCTGATAGATCTGCCCGGTAAAGCGTTGCGTAAATTGCTTTATATATTGGTTGGAACCGCCTTTCACTACACGCCACTGTGGACGGGTAGTCAGCGATAACATCTTATGGTTAGCCATAAAGGCAATCAGATAGCGAACCGGCATTTCCAGCAGACTGACAGATGGTCCGGACCATAAGGCACAGGCCATCGGTATCAGATGATCATGAATAAAAACATCACTGTAATGATGTTTTTTCAAATACTCGCCAACCGTTTGAGTATTATTTGGCTGTTTAAGAATATCTGGAGATTGTTTATAAAATCTCACAATATCGGTAATCATTCGATAAAAGCTGGGATTGATGATGTTTTTTCGCTGACAGAATAGTTTATTGAGACTCGTGGCGTTGTAATATAAGCCGGTATCAGCATTATGCACACTGAAGCTCATTTCAGTGTCAAAGGCATCCACTTCCAACTCACGTAATAACTGGCTGAAATTGGGGTAGTTGTATTCATTGAAAACAATAAAACCGCTGTCTACAGACCACGTCTTACCAGCGATATCAATTTGATGGGTATCGGTATGACCGCCAATGTAATCATTAGCTTCAAACAAGCTAACGTCATGCTGTTTAGATAAATACCATGCGGCTGTTACCCCAGAAATCCCGCCACCAACAATCGCAATTTTCATTTAATCACCTGTATCCCGGCCTGGTGATCACGCTTTTCTGCTGAAATGGTTCGCATATCCCATATCAGCCCCAGTTTTTTCATTAAAACAAGTAAATAAAAGCTGATATCAATCTCCCACCAGTAAAAGCCTTGTCTGGCCGATGACGCATGATAATGATGATTGTTATGCCACCCTTCTCCCAGCGTTACTAACGCCAGCCAAAAATTGTTTCGGCTACCATCCTCGGTGTTATAGCGGCGTTTACCCCATTTATGGGCCAGGGAATTGATGAGTAAGGTTGCGTGAAGCAGCACAACGGTTGAAATGAAATAGCCCCACACCAGCATCTGCCAGCCATTGGTCTGCCACTCAGGTTTAAGCCATTGCAGCCACTCACCGAAGCCAAACAAGGCTAGAGCAAGAACGACTGGCATCGCTATATCAAACCTGTCCAGCCAGCGTAGTTCGGGGTAGCGAGTCCAATCCTTCACCAGACTGTAATCGGCCTGAAAAAAACGTTTAGTCAAAAACCAGCCCATATGGCTCCATAAAAAGCCATCCTGTGGTGAGTGAGGATCTGATGTTGTATCAGCATGGCGATGATGCTGACGATGATGAGCAGCCCACCAGATCGGGCCACGTTGTGTTGAAGATGCACCTATTGCAGCAAACACAAACTGTACCGGCCTGCTTGTTTTAAAAGACTTATGTGCAAAATAACGATGATAAAACGCAGTGATGGCAAACATTCTGATGAAATACAACAAGGCAGCAGTTATCAGAGCAACAGGTGACACGCCCACAAAAAAAACAGCGAGACAGGCTAAATGCAGTGCGATAAACGGTATGATTCTAAACCAATCAATTGAGTTATCGACCGAGGCATTCACCGTGTCGTATTTACTATCAAACCAGTATCTGAGCGATTTCATATCAGTCCTTCAAACATGGAAATAGCGTATTGAGCAATCTGTGAATTTGATGTGAAACAAGTACTGGTGCGGTTTCACCTTAAATTCACAGTGGGGCGATTGTAATGCAGGCATGTTTCATTTCTACAGAGCAGGAAAGCAAACTGATGATGCTCAAACTATTCCCTATGATTATGGCAATATTTTTCTCCAGCATCACATGGGCAGATAATAGTTTCCCTGATTCACTGCCAAACACATCACCGTCATTACAAAAATGTCATGAAACAGCGATTAGTGTGATGGCATTTATTGATGTCACTGATGCCGCCATATATCGTCCTGATTGCAGCAAACTGCCTGAAATTCGTGGCGAGAAACAACTCTCTTTTCTTTATCACCGTAGCATTAAAAGCAGTGATTTTATTGAAGCATCGGAAACGCTACTGAAGCGTAATCTAACAGCATCTGAATATAGCAATATTGAGACAGAGTTACAGCAGTTTAATGCTGCTTATGAAGATGTTAATGAAGGTGATAGTTACGATATAAGACAAACACAAGACGGTTTGTATTTATTTAAAAACGGCCGTCAACTCGCCCATAGTCCGTCATCCGTACTGGCAGAATCCTACTATCAGATATGGTTTGGTGCTGACCCTTTTGATACAGATCTTAAAGAGGACTTGCTTGCCCCCATATCAAATCAACCTAACTAAGGTGAAGAATCAGAAACGACTCTATGTGTAGTACCCTCTGTCTTTTTTTTCCAGACAAGTCCAGCAGCTAATATCAGCAAACCACTCATGATGCCCGGCAGGCCTTCGTAAACAGCATTGTGCAAACCAAAATAGCGCCATAACAAAGCCACAGACAAACCAATTAACATGGCAATAATGCTAAGTCGTTGACTCGGTCTGAACCCCATACATAAAGTGATAAGCAAGGGAGCAAATGCACTCGCCAGACCAGACCAGGCAAAGATGACCAGACTGAATACACTCTCTGAACTGGTTAATGCCCACAGCAAGGCAACCGTGACAATCCCAATCGTACTCAACTTCAGAATCAAGGTATTTTCTATATTGTGTGGCAATAAATCATGGGTCACCGCTGCCGAACAATTTAAAACAAGAGAGTCTGCCGTCGACATTGTGGCAGCAAACACACCAGCAAGCACCAAACCGACTAGAGCGGGAGGCAATAATTCCATAGCCATCCTAGGTAAAGCCAACTCGGCATCAAAAGAACCTACATCTCCAAGATAAACACGAGATAACATACCTACCCCGGTAGCAAGACAATAAAATGCTGTAAACCACAAGTAGTACCATAAACGTGCTCGCATCATTTTATTGCCATGACTTAAGGCCATAAAACGAATCATCACATGCGGCTGACCAATGACTGAAAAGCCAGCAAACATCCAACTCAGCGCAAATAAGACTCCACCGGTTAAACCGGGAATCACTAAATCCTGAGGAAACAAGTTTAGAAAACCATCGACCTTATCCATTTCAACGATCGCGGCTGAAGGTCCACCCAATGTGGTTACTGCGATGAACAACATTAAACTCATCGCCACAATCATCACTACCGACTGAGCAGCATCAGTCCAGATAGACGCTCTTATTCCGCCAGCAAAACAATATAAAGTCACCATAATGGCGCCGATAATCGCGCCGGTGTAGGTAGGCCAGCCAAATAAAACATGTAAAGCCTTACTACCAGCAACCAGTTGGGCACCAGCGTAAGCCAACAATAACACCAGAGAAATCAGCGCAATGAGTCGCTGCAGGACAATATCATTCTGTCCATACCAGTTACTTAATACACCAGCATAACTCGGCTCAGCACTGTCACTGGTGGCACGACGCAGACGGGAATGAACAAACGTAGAGGCAATCAGATCGCCTAAAATCCAGCCAATCATGATCCAGATAGAAGCGAGACCTGTGGCGTAGGTATAACCAATCACGCCAATAAACATATAACCACTATTATTTGTGGCTACGGCAGATAAACCGACAAGGCTGGGAGGAATGTCACTACTGGCCAGGTAATAATCTTTTTTGGTGCCGCGACTGAAAAAAACCGAACTCACACCAATAGCCACAAAAATGGCAAGAAATCCTAAAAAACTCCAAATCATGACATCCTCCTTTTGCAAAAAACCACCGCGCTAGGAGGCTTAACTTTCAACTGTATTTTTTAGTAATACTTCCAGTTCTGGATGTGACTTCAACGGCTCAAGCGCCGGATCATCTTTACACTGTTCACGATAGGTATCACTGCACTGAATAGCTTGTTTCAGATAGCGAATAGCCTCATCAAACTGATTCATGGCAGTGTTAGCACACGCCAACTGATAAAAGGCATGACCATTTTCCGGATCAGACTCCAGGGCCTGATGACACAGATTAGACGCCCACTGTGGTTCATCAAGCTCCAGTACCGCATCCGCTTTATAGGTTAAAGCTTCAACGTCATAAGGTCTTATCGCCATGATCTGGTCATATACTGCAATTTTGTTACTTGGACTCGTCTCCTGCCCTGCTCTTAACCACAACGATTGCACTTCTTGTGTGTGCTCAATCTTCTCGCGATTTTCCTCAATCTGTTGAGTTTCTTTGCTTAGTTGCTGCTCAATAGCATGAAGACGTTTTTCATACTCATTAATCAAGCTGTTAATTTCTTGGTCTGCCAATGTATGCACACGCTCTTTTATTTCACGAATAGACGACCAGCCCACCAGCACCAGAACAGACGAAGCTGCAGCTATAAGATAGAAAAAATAGGTCACCGTATCGGTGGCATAACCGACAGCCCTGTCCGCGGCTGACAGTTCTTTATCGACAGTCATTTGAATCATTTCTGCCCGCTGAGCAGCCATATCTGTGCGTAGTTGTTTAAGCTCATCTAAAACATAGCGTTCTATGAAAGGGGTATAAAGAGGTTCTTTGAGGTTATTAACTGACTCACGCATCTGTTCATCAGTAGGAGCAGCCTGCTCAGCTGCAAATAGCTGAGCAGGTAACAATAGTGCAATAAATAAACTTATCGTTAAGAAGCGAGACATATGGCTCTACCATGATCGTGAATTTCTACCAGCACACTGTGCAGGCTCTTGATTGCATCGTCATAATCATCTTCATTGACAATAAACTGCATATCAACCTGACGCATGGACTGATGCATGGCTAAAACACTGATGTTTTCTTTGGCAAGCGCACCAACCGTTTTTGCCAAAATACCAGGGATCTTCATATCACTGCCGATGGCAGAGACAATTGCCACCTTTTGTTGATTAATTTCAGCATCAACAAAGCGTTCTTGTAAGGCATTACGAATACGTTTTATTGTTTTGAGATTGGCAGAGAGATAGTGGGTAATCGTATTGGCATTTATATCTTTAGAGATAATATGTGCTTTAAATCTGTCTATCATCGTCAGGATTTCACGATCATAAACATCAATATTACCCGCCATATCTTGATCAAAGAGTTCAAACGCATACACCCCTTTACAACCGGCAATGATTTCAACACAGGGAGTTGCACTAATATAGTCGCCAGTAATTAATGTGCCGGCATGTTCAGGTTCAAATGTATTACGTACACGCAGAGCAATCTCGTTTCTACGTAAGCCCTTAGCGGCTTTAGGATGGATGGCTTCCATTCCCAGATTGGCTAATTGGTCAGCAACATCATAGTTTGTACGACCAATTGGTACGGCGTTGTCTTCACCGACTAATCGCGGATCAGCACTGCTGAGATGGAATTCTTTGTGAATGATAGCTTCACTAGCGTTGGTTAGAACAGCAATACGGCTGAAGCTCATTTCACTGTAACCACGGTCAAATGTTGACATTAGACCATCATCGCTATGTGCATAACCGGTGACGATAGGCAATTGCTTTTTGAGGTCAATATCCTGAAAAGCGATTTTGATACGTTCGTCTAAAGGTAAGTGCTTGTCTGTTTGCCAGCCGGTTAAATCAACAAAAATAGCATCAATACCATCACGTTGAAGTAACTGGGTCATATTCCAGGCACTGTGAGCTTCGCCAATACTGGCGAGCATTTCACGTACAGTTTCGAGGTGCATATCCAGCTCAAAGTGACCATGCTGGCAAAGTCTTTGTAAATCAGCTAAGCAACGCTCAGCATCATCCAAGCGTTCACCAATAAATTGATTGGCTCGCTCAAGGTTGTCTGGTTTTTTGTAGAAGGTTTCATTGATAGCAAAGATCTTTTGCTTTAAGTCTGCTAAAGCTTGTTTCCAGCTATCATCATGTATTCCGTTTGCAAATAAACCGAACACACCGGGTTGCCCGGTTTTTTTATGTTCCAGCAACAAGTCGGTAATACCGCCGTAAGCTGAAACAACAAATATACGATTGTAGAGCGAGTCGTGATGAACCGGTTTCAGAATAATGTTATCGCGCACCGCAACGTAGTCGCTCATAGAAGTGCCGCCGATTTTTTCTACCGTATGAAAACTCATTGTATTCTCTCTATTTCATCCTTTTTGGATTAGTATCTTGTTCACCGTCAAAACGACTAGTGAACAAGATATTCATTGACTGTTATGGCTCAAAGTAGGCATCGATCATGCCCTGATCGATGCCTGAGCAAGTTAGTCTTTGATAGTCTCTGCTTCTAATTCATAAGCACCATCTTTGTTATGAACTTCGGTGCCATGCAGTGGAGGGTTAAACACACATGCCAGTTTCATCTCTTTAAACGCACGTAACATATGTTTATCGTGTTTATCGAGGTTATATAAGGTACCTGGCTTGATGGCATATTTTTTCCCATCATCTAATGTTTCAACTTCACCTTCACCACTGATGCAATACACAGACTCAAGATGATTCTGATAATGCATTCTGAAATCAGCGCCTTCAAAGATAGTCGTAATATGGAAAGAGAATCCCATATTGTCATCTTTTAATAACAGGCGGGTGCTATCCCAATTACCATTAGGATCAACAATTTTACGGTCGGTTTTTTCTGCTTCCTGAAGTTGTCTAACAAGCATTTCATTTCCTCTTATTTGATTATTATCTGGAATAGAAACGGGTGGCAAACCACCCGTTTTCTCATAAGCAATTAAGACTGACGAGACATTTTCTCGACTTCTTCACTGACTGAGTAATCACCTTCGAAGTAATCTTTTTCTTCTGGGATATTGTCAGCTTTAGCACAGACTTCTTTAATTGATTGCTCAAGAATGTCGATACCTTTTTCCAGGTTTTCTTGAGTGATAGTCAGTGGACATAAGAATTTGACCACGTGGTCATCAGTACCACTTGTCTCGATGATCAACCCTTTTTGGAAAGCGTTATGGGTGATTTTTCCAGCAATTTCACCACTCACACAGTTAATACCACGGAACATGCCACGACCATGAGAGTTAAAGTTGCCTTCACCGTATAGCTCAACAATTTTGTCGACACGCTGGGCAATGTACTCGCCTTTTGCCTGTACTTCTTTAGCAAATTTGTCGTCTTTCCAATAATTATCAAGTGCCGCCTTGGCAGTGATAAATGCAGGATTATTACCACGGAAAGTACCGTTATGTTCACCCGGTTTCCATTGATCCAGCTCGGGTTTCATCAACACGATAGCAAATGGCAAACCGTAACCACTTAATGATTTTGATACAGTGACGATGTCAGGGTAGATGCCAGCTTCTTCAAAACTAAAGAAGGTGCCTGTACGACCACAACCTGCCTGGATATCATCGATAATCAGCAATACATCATGTTTTTTACATACTTCTGACAGGCTCTTTAACCAGGTTGTTGAGCAAGCGTTAATACCGCCCTCACCCTGAACTGTTTCCACAATCACAGCGGCAGGTTTGTCTACACCACTGCTTGAATCTGAAAGTACTTTATCAAGATAGTTGGTGGTATCTACATCATCACCCATATAACCATCATAAGGCATACGTGTTGCACCACTTAGGCTAACGCCAGCACCACCACGATGATGACCGTTACCAGTAATAGCCAGTGAACCTAATGTCTGACCATGCCAACCATTAGTAAATGAAACAATATTTTCTCTGCCAGTATATTTACGTGCTGTTTTTAAGGCGGCTTCAACGGCATTGGTACCAGTTGGGCCAGTAAACATCACGATATAATCAAGATCACGAGGCTTAAGAATGTTGTTATTAAAACTTTCTAAGAACTCGCCTTTAGCACGAGTGTGTAAATCCAGGCCTTGGGTAATCCCATCGTTATTGATGTATTCGAGAAGTTTCTCTTTGAAAAGATCATTGTTATGACCATAATTCAATGAACCAGCCCCTGCCAAAAAGTCAAGGTACGCATTCCCTTCTTCATCATAGATAAACTCGTCTTTGGCACGGTTAAACATGCGAGGAAAAGAACGAGCGTAAGAACGAACTTCTGATTCAATTTCATCAAAGATTTTCATAGGTTTTTTTCTCCTAGTAGTATTTTTTATTCGTGTCCCGGCGTGCAGAAATACTGGCTTACAGCTTGAACGGACCGACTTTGACCAACATTTCTGTTTCATGTTGGCCAGCAAAATGTTGTTGGCGATCAAACATCACCGAGCGGTTAAGTTGTGTGTTTAATTTATTCGCCAGACTCTCAAATAGTGCCCATGACGCACGATTATCGGGGGTGATCGTGGTTTCGATATATTTCACGGGTTTGCAGATATCACGTTCTAAGATATGACGAAGCATGCGGCTTGCAAGTCCTTGTCCCCTTGCTTTTTCTCCAACCGCTACTTGCCAGATGAATAAGGTGTCAGGTTGTTTAGGTAGAACGTATCCAGAAATAAATCCAACGAGGTTTCCATCCATTTCTGCAGCTACTGATGTCTGGGAGAAGTGACTGCTTTGTAGCAAATTACAATACATAGAATTGGTATCAAGAGGAGGACAGGCTGAAATTAAATCAAAGACGGAAGCACCATCTTCAGCTATTGGCTCTCTTAATGTAATTGAAGCTTTTTCAGGTTTATTGTTAGTCATTATATAAATAGCTCTATTGTTTATATCTCTATTGTTTTTTTACTTATAAAAAGCCTATAAATAGTTAAAGACATCTTATAATCCATAATAAACAGCAAGTTGTATAAATAATTCGGGCTGTTATTGATTTAATATATATAGTACACTAAATAATTATATTGTCCAGCCCGAGATTAATAACGTATATTCAATAGATGACATTAGAGTTACATGACAACAAACAATGGCTTTGTTTTCTTATTGAAGATGAGACTTATGCACACCCTGTAAATAAGATAAGAGAAGTTCATGCCTATATGGCAGCTGTCCCTGTACCCGGTGCCCCTTCCTATATAGATGGAGTACTGAACATAAGAGGTGAAATAGTCACCATTGTGAGTAGTAGGAAATTATTAGGAATTGATGAGACAGATCAGCATCGCCACATCGTTATTATTGAGTCAAAAAAGGGCTTGGTGGGTATTAGCGTTGATGAAGTCGTAAAAATTACATTACTGGATTTACAGAATTTGGTGCCAGTAGAACAAAAAAATACATTGAGCCCTATCTATGCCACCTTAAAACATAAACAACAGCTAATTATATTGGCCGATTTTGAGCGTTGTTTTAATCAAATGGAAAATTATGAGTAAAACTATCGGTTTAAATTTAGATGCAGTTTATAATCTTGATCTGACTGATGAACAGAAGGATCACCTGTTGAACCAAATTGAAGAAGTATTGATTGCATTACGACGAGTTATCCGTGCAACTGATTTGCACTCTAAATATCTTGCAAAGACAACCAGTCTGACTGCTCCACAGATTTTACTGTTGCAAAGTCTCAGGGATAAAGGTCAAATTACAATCGGTGAGCTTGCTAATGAAATGAGCTTGAGTCAGGCAACGGTGACAACGATTGTTGATCGTCTGGAAAAACGTGAACTCGTCTACCGTATGCGTTCTGAGTCAGATAAACGTAAAGTTCATGTGCACCTAACAGACAAAGCCTTGGAAATTCTGAAAAAAGCACCCATTCCACTACAAGAGCAATTTACCCGTCAGTTTGGCGATCTACAGGAATGGGAGCAAACAATGATTATTTCTGCTCTTAAGCGTGTAGCTCAAATGATGGATGCCCAACATATAGATGCCTCACCGGTGTTAGATATTGGCTTGTTAGACAGACATGATGACTTAATCGATACCCACAGCCCATTTCTGGATGAAAAAGACAAGAGCTAATGCTCGAGCAATAAGCTGAGCTGAGAGACGGGCAGTGGATGACTAAAATAAAAGCCCTGAAACTCGGCACAGCCTAACTTTCTTAATATATCGGCCTGCTCACTTGTTTCAACACCTTCTGCAATGGTACAAAGCTGTAAATTATCAGCCAATTGGACAATCGTCTGGGCTATTGCACAATCTTTGCTGTTGGTCACGATTTCTTCCACAAATGTGCGATCAATTTTTAGGGTATCAATAGGAAAATTCTTTAAATAACTCAATGAAGAATACCCCGTGCCAAAATCATCTATCGCCAGACGCACACCGAGTTTTTTTAATGAGAAAAGCAGTGGAATCGTCTCCGCAGTATCTTTCAACATGGCTGTTTCTGTGATTTCCAACTCCAGCGTCTCTGGGGGCAAACCAGTTTCATCCAACGTTTTTCTTACGGTATCAAGCAGGTATGATTGGGTAAATTGTGACGCAGATAAATTAACAGCTACTCGATACGCACAGCCCGACTCTTTTTGCCATTGTCTCACTTGCCGACAAGCCTGCATCAACACCCAGTCCCCAATCCCCAATATCAAACCTGTTGATTCAGCAATTTCAATAAAGCAGTTTGGCGTTAATAATCCCTTCGTAGGATGTCGCCAACGCAACAATGCTTCAAGACCAACAATAGCCATGCTTTCAGCATCATATTGAGGTTGATAATAGACTTCAAACTGCTGTTCAGATAATGCTGTCCGTAAATCATTCTCCATTTCTAAACGCAGTTTGAGATAATTATTCATGCTCTCAGAAAAGAACTGGTAATTATTTCTACCCTTTTCTTTTGCGTGATACATCGCTACATCAGCATGTTGCAATAGAGTCTGTACATTATGGCCATCATCAGGATAAAGCGTAACTCCAACGCTGATCGAAATATGTAGGTGTTTCTCACTAATAAAAAAAGGAGCCGAAAAAGCACCAATCAGCCGGTTAGCAATTTCAGCTACCTGCTCAACTTTACTTATATCATCAAGTAAAACGGTAAATTCATCTCCCGCCAGACGAGCAACCCGGTTATCAGTATCATAATTGGCTTTGGCCACCAGATCCGAATCTCTCACACACTCTCGTATCCGCTGCGCTGACTGGCATAAGACTTCATCACCGATATGATGCCCATAGGTGTCGTTAATGTATTTAAACCTGTCCAAATCAAGAAACATCAAAGCAAATTGCGCCTGATGACGTTTTGCACTGGCAATGGCCGTTTCTAATTGTTCAATGAATAAACGTCGGTTGGGTAAATCGGTCAGAGTATCGTAATAGGCATAATAGGTAATTTCTTGCTCTGACTGTTTTCTTGATGTGATGTCGTGCAAAGTACCAACAATTCGCCACTGCCCATATTCAAAACTAATATCTGTTCGCTCATTCACAAATAAAACACTGCCATCAGAACGGATGATCCGGTATTCGATATCGTATGACTGTTTTTCATACACGGCTTGCTTAAGGGCTATAATTAATTTTTGCCGGTCTTCCGGGTGCACTTTTTTCAGAGCAGATCGTACAGTGAGATTAATTTCTTTGGGAAAACCCAACATAGCAAACATATCGGAGGAGCACTCAAGAAACTCGGACTCAAAATCCCATTCCCAGTAGACCAGATTCGCAATAGATTGGGCCTTAGCTAATTTATTTTTATTAAGACTTAACTCTTGTAAAGTCCTGTTAGCTTTCAAGATATAACGGACTCTGTGCCTGAAAAGCGGCCACTTGAGTGGTTTGGTGATAAAGTCTGTCGCACCGGATTCAAATGCTTGTTCAATATCTTCAACATCATCAAGTGCCGTGACCATCACAATGGCACATTCTGCACCTTTAGGTAAGGCTCGCAGTCTGGCACAACATTCAAAACCGTTCATGCCTGGCATAGAAACATCAAGTAATGTGATATCAGGCTTGTGGAGCGTGAACTGGATTATAGCCTCTTCACCAGAGGCGGCCTCAACAATCTCTAACTCAGTCGATGTTAAAGCTTGTGTCATTAACATCCTTGTGACGGGATCGTCATCAACAATCAAGACCACTTGCTTTTTGATGGTATTTGCCATCAAATCCTCCGCCATTGTCCATTTAATAGTGACGTCAGCTCATCATAATAAGTATCTAGTTTATCTATATATATAGCAATTTGGTCAAGATTATTTTCTCGCCCTAATTTTTCTATCTCTCTTGCCAACTCAGCGATAGCTGTGGCACCGATATTCAGCGAACTGGATTTAAGTGCATGTGCAGATTTAAATACTTGCTGTGCGTTCTTTTCTATAAACGCCTGTTTGATGGCTTCTATCAAATCAGGTGTATGTTGCATATAAACCTGGAATATTTGTTGTACGACCTGTTCACCATTCTCACCAGCCATCGTAATTATGTCATCAACAATCTTCTTATTAAGAATAGGCTTCACCTCACTCACTTCTCTGTAGCTATTAGTCTGTGAAACTGGTTCTATTGTTTTCCCTAGGAATCGATTGACTAAACCAATCAATTTATTCAATTCGATAGGTTTAATTAAAATATCATCTGCACCAGCTGTATAAAAATCAAACCTAACTTGTTCATTAGCATCAGCAGTTAACGCCACGATGGGTGTTGTAATATGTAAAAACTTTCTTAGATGCTCTGTGGCCGTTACACCATTCATCAGAGGCATGTGATAATCCATAAATATCATGTCATATTCCTGCTCACTGCATGATGCTATTGCCTCTTCACCATTGGCTACCAACGTTACTGTACAGCCAAGTTTTTCTAACAACCCCAAAGCAACAGATTGGTTGACTTCATTATCCTCTGCTACAAGTACATGATTAATTTTTTTATCATCACTGCGTGGGTTGATTTGAACTCTCGCCTCAGTCGGCGCATTAGTCACAGAGATAATATCAACTGGAATCGTGAACCAAAAACTGTTCCCTTGTGTGGAAGAGTTCACTCCATATTCGCCATTCATCAACTCAACTAGATGAGCATAAATAGTTAAGCCTAAACCGAGCCCTGGGTAGTGCTGTTCATGCAACGGGAATTGTTGAAATGGCTCAAAAATACGTTTCTTATCAGTCTCATTGATAGCTCCAGCAGAATCTTTCACTGTCAGGGTTAAAAAATGCTGTTTATCTCTTGAAAATTCGCTGACAGAAAGTTCAATATTCCCCTTCTTAGAAAACTTTATTGCATTATCAATCAAATTGTTTAGCACGTTTCTAAGCATATGTGGGTCGAGCATCACTTCCATGCCAGAACATTTCATATTTAAAAATAATGTATTTTTTTTCTGATTTGCTTTGGCATAATTGGCCTCAACTACAGACTTAAGAAATCGATATAAATCAACCTGCTTAACATCAAGAGTCCATTGCTTTTCACTCAGTTTCACATAATCTTGTAACTGGTTTATCACCTCTAATAAGTGATGCGTTGAGTCATTTATCAGACTCACTGTTTCATGAGCCTTAGCCTCTGTCACATATACCTTTAACAGCTCAATATGACTAATCACTTGAGACAAAGATATTTTCAGTTCCCGACTGATAACATTAATCATTCCGCACTTAGCATCACCATCGTATGCAAGTCTGTTAATGGCATCAGTTAATAACTTTTGTTGCTCCGCCAACCGTAATTCTAATTGCTGTTTTTGTTCTGTCAGATCCTGCTTATCAGTGCTGAGTTTGACGAAGTTTTGCCTTAGTCTTTCAAGCATATGTCCAACACTAGGCTTTGAGCTATCCGGCTCTCCCGACATTTGTTGGGTCAAACTGATTAATGGCGAGAGATAGTGCGTTATGAATAACCAGGCTAACGCCACAATACAAACAAAAAGGACAAAAATGACTATACAGGACCAATCGAATAGTTTTTTGAATGGTGCCTCAAACAAATACTTATCGACTGAAAGATAGACACTTGCCACAGCACTTCCGTTTTCTACTAGTGGGTATAGAAAATGAATAACATCAGAGTCTGAATAAATCTGCTTTTCACTGACTACTCCATTTTGGAGCCTTTGTTCGATGAAGGTGTTTGTAACCGATGTATTGAGATTTTGATAACGAAAAATAGCCGTTCCATTTTTATCAAAAACGATGGACTGTTTGATATAGGGGTAAGATCGCAACCATGACAAGGAACCATTCCCAGCTGACGAAATCGGTTTATCTGCCACTGTTATACTAGATGATATGGCTTGAGAAAGCTGCTCAAGATGTTGTTGGTTTGCTTTATCAATGAGTGATTTATATTGAAAAACAACAGCGATTAAAAGCAGGATCAACATCAATAAGATAGTGCCGTATCTTATAGATAAACTGCTCTTTGTAAGCATAGAGACAGCCGTCATTTAAAAGGTGGCAAGCTGCGTAAATAATAATGAATTGATGAAAAGTGAATATAAGACTAAGTCAGAAAAAGGCAAATCAACTTTAGAAAGCTTATTGTCTAAAAAACACATATTGCCCCTCCTTGTTATAAAACCATAGAATTTATGGTCAGTATGCTCAGGTCACTCTATATGTTGTCGTCCCTATCTTGGTTATATTTAATAAAAATGAAAAAGTTTATATTTTATGGTGCAGGATTAGGAATGCTTTGGTGAATCAACTCAATTTCTGAGAGTATTTCTTCAGTTAAAATCAATTTTTCACTAGCGATATTATTTCTAAGCTGTTCCATACTGGTTGCTCCGATAATATTAGCTGTTAAAAAAGGTCGTGAATTAACAAAAGCCAGTGCCATTTGGGCAGGATCCAACTGAAAGCGGCGGGCAAGATCTACATATCGACGAGTTGCCTCAATGGCCTGAGGGTTGCTGTAACGGCTGTAGTTAGGCCAGCGTGTCAAACGAGCATTTTCAGGTTGTTGATCGAGATATTTACCCGTCAGTACACCAAATCCTAATGGCGAATAGGCCAGCAAACCAACATTTTCACGATGACTAATCTCAGCGCAACCTATTTCATACGTTCTGTTTAACAAGCTGTAGGGATTTTGCACACTAACTACCAGAGGTAAGTCCATGAATTTAGCCAAAGTAATAAACTGCATCATTCCCCATGGCGTTTCGTTAGATAAACCGATATGCCGAATTTTTCCTGCTTGAACCTGTTTTTTCAAACCACGTAGCGTATCGATAAACGGTGTCAGCTTTTGCTCATCAGCTGCGTGCTGATAACCCAGTCGACCAAAATAGTTTGTATTTCTTTCAGGCCAGTGCAATTGGTATAAATCAATATAATCAGTCTTGAGTCTTTTAAGGCTTGCATCAACTGCAGCTTCAATTGTTTTCTCATCAAAACGAGTCTTACCACCTCTTATGTGTGAAACCCAATTAGCGCCGGGCCCAGCCATTTTACTGGCAAGAATGATGTCATCCCGCCGGCCTCTTTTTTGTAACCAATGACCAATAATCTCTTCTGTTGCACCATAGGTTTCTGCACAAGAAGGGATTGCATATAACTCTGCGGTATCGATAAAGTTAATTCCCTGGCTGACAGCATAATCTAATTGCTGATGTCCTTCTGCTTGCGTATTTTGCTCGCCAAACGTCATGGTTCCCAGACAAATACGACTCACACTCAGATCAGTATTACCAAGAGTATTGTATTGCATGCTAAACATGGCCTTTTTATATCGTTAGAAGATATCAATCATACAGCAGCTATCAAGTTTACTTAACAAGGTATAAAAAAAGAGGGTGGCAGAAGCCACCCTACTCCAAAAAGGAGATTTACGCAGATAGGATTACTGACGTACAGGTCAGTGAACGTCAGTACAAATACGACTGCAGTATTAATGAATCTATCCATTGAAATTAACGAATGAAAATGACTTAGTGAACTGCTAAATAAGAAAGGCGATGATGTGACCATCACCGCCTTCTCAAAACAAGGAGTAGAAATTACACCATTGACGATAGTCTCAGGTAACGTTATGACACACCTGATAAATATTGGTTGCGAAAAAGAATGTAAAGTTATGAAAAAAATAAGCCAGCTTATCGGGAATAAGCTGGCTAAGGGTGGTTGAACTGCTAACAAGGATAGTTCGAAATTGATATTAACAGCTTGGTGCGAAAATTCTGTGAAATTGATTGAGGAGATTAGCATCATCCACGATATGAAAATAACGGTTCATGATTTGCATCAATTCTCATACCTCTTTGTAATCGATAATTTTTATCTATAAAAGCTATTAAAGATCATGCACTTAATATTTTCAAACAATAATAAATAGATTTTAAGTATATTTTTGGTGCAATGACTATTAATTAAGGTGCATAAAAAAAGGAAATAATATGCAATCACTTGCATTGCTTAAGCCTATTCAATCTATTTTATGGAGCGTTGCTTTGCTTCTATTGGGAAATGGGTTAATCAGCACTCTTCTTACCCTCCGAGGCACAAATGAAGGCTTTTCAAGTGCCACCATGGGGCTCATCATGTCGAGCTATTTTATTGGGTTTGTATGTGGCACCTGGGTAAGTGGCAGACTGATTCGTCGCATGGGGCACATCAGGACGTTTGCATTCTGTGCATCTATCTGTGCTTCAGCCACGCTTTTGCATATTATTTTTATTGATGCTTGGGTATGGGTTGTTCTGCGTTTCTTTTATGGTCTTGCTTATATTACCCTGATGACTGTCATCGAAAGCTGGTTAAACAGTCAGGCTGCAAGCCATGAGCGTGGACGTATTTTTGCTTTTTATATGGTAGTCAATTTAGGTGCTTTAACAATTGCACAGCAAATGTTACATATCGCTACGCCCGATAATTTTCTGCTATTTGCAATAGTATCTATTCTGATTAGTTGGGCCATACTGCCACTGACACTCACCCGTCGAAACCAACCGATGATTAATTCGGAAAGGCCAAAAAGCAGTCTAAAAAACTTATTAAAAATTGCTCCCCTCTCCGTAGCTGGCTCAACCCTCTCAGGTCTGGCTATGGGAGCTTTTTGGGCGATGACACCTATTTATGCCACTGAACTAGGCTACGATATCAATGGCATTGCACTAATAATGAGTTTAACTATTCTAGGCGGCGCGGCCTTGCAGATCCCTATTGGCCGCTATTCAGATAAACACGATAGACCCAAAGTCATTACTTGGGTAGTGACATTAGCAGGCATCATCGCTCTATCAATTGCAGTTATTCCTTCTCAAACTGCATTATTAGCCATCTTTTTTATTTGGGGAGGCTTATCTTTCTCTATCTATCCGCTCTCAGTTGCACAGCTCATTGACCAATTACACCCTGACGAAATTGTTTCCGGTTCATCGGATATGCTGGTGCTTCATGGTTTAGGCTGCGCTTTTGCCCCGGTGATAGCTGGTTCATTAATGACCATTATTGGTTCTCAAGGTCTGCCGCTCTATATTGGAACAGTATTATTAATTTTAGCCGGATATACGGCCTATCGCCGCCGTCGCGTCGTTGATCTGGTCAGTGGAGATAATGCCCACTTCGAACCGATGGTTCAAACCAGCTCGCAAGTGCTCAGTATGATGTTTGATCAACCACAACGAGACTTATTTGATGATCCAAGCTTTTATGAAGAGGAAGAGCGTAATCGGATCATCAATGCCTTAAGGCAAAGTGGTTCGTAATCAGATGATCTAAGTTGCTTTGATAAACAAAAAATAATTGGTCGGGACAGAAGGATTTGAACCTTCGACCCCTTGCACCCCATGCAAGTGCGCTACCAGGCTGCGCCATGCCCCGACGATATTGTTGTTAATCTATTGATGCTTGAAGTAAGCCTGATTAACGAGGTCGCTATATTAACAAAGCCCGACCTGAAAAAACAGGTCGGACAATCGCTTTTTTTACTTTTTAAGCATGCTTTTCTGCTAAAGCCTGCCATGTACTGACTACGGTATCAGGGTTTAATGAAATACTGCTGATTCCACGCTCTAATAACCATTCAGCCAAGTCTTCATGATCTGATGGACCTTGACCACATATACCGACATATTTATCTGCTTTCTTACAGGCTGTAATCGCCATATCCAGCATTTTCAGTACAGCAGGGTTACGCTCATCAAATGAGCCGGCCACTAGCGCTGAGTCACGGTCTAAGCCCAGTGTTAACTGAGTCATATCATTTGAACCGATAGAGAAACCATCAAAGAATTCGAGGAATTCATCTGCCATAACAGCATTTGAAGGTAGTTCACACATCATGATCAAACGCAGACCATTTTTACCGCGCTCCAAACCGTTTTCTTTGAGCAAGTTAACCACAGACTCCGCTTCAGCCAGTGTGCGAACAAACGGGATCATTAACTCAACATTTGTTAATCCCATTACATCACGAACACGCTTCATCGCTTCAATTTCAAGTTTGAAGCATTCAGCAAAATCTTCTGATGAATAACGTGATGCTCCACGGAAGCCAATCATTGGATTTTCTTCCTCAGGCTCAAACAAGGTACCGCCAATCAGATTAGCGTATTCATTTGATTTGAAGTCAGACATACGAACAATCACAGTCTCAGGATAGAACGCAGCGGCGATGGTGGAGACACCTTCAGCAATACGGCTGATGTAGAATTCTACCGGGTCACCGTAAGCAGTTGTACGCTCTTTGATGGCTTGTTTAACTTCACCTTCCATCTTATCCGCATTCATCAATGCTTTTGGATGGATACCAATCATATTGTTGATGATGAATTCCAAACGCGCCAGACCAACACCTTTATTAGGTAACTGAGCAAAGCTGAATGCGCGATCAGGATTACCTACGTTCATCATAATTTTGACAGGTAGCTCAGGCATATTGTCGAGTTCTTCCACTCGGTGTTCGAACTCAAGTAAACCAGCGTAGATATTACCTTCATCACCTTGGGCGCATGAGACGGTCACTTCTGTGCCTTCTTCCACTTTTTCAGTGGCATCACCACAACCAACAACAGCAGGAATACCTAATTCACGTGCAATAATCGCGGCGTGACAAGTACGACCACCACGGTTAGTGATAATGGCCGAAGCACGTTTCATGATAGGTTCCCAATCGGGATCCGTCATGTCTGTTAATAAAACGTCGCCTTCCTGGAATTTATTCATTTGGTCCAGGCTATTTAGTAAACGCACTTTACCTTGACCAATTTTGCTGCCGATAGCACGTCCGACAGAAATCAACTCGCCTTTTTGTTTCAGGACAAAAGTTTCACGGACATTTTTCTTAGTACGGCTTTGAACCGTTTCAGGACGTGCCTGAACGATGTAGATACGACCATCATTACCATCTTTAGCCCACTCCACATCCATTGGACGTTGGTAATGTTTCTCGATAGTCACTACCATTTTTGCTAAAGACTCAACTTCTTCGTCGGTCAGGCAGAAATGTAAACGTTCATCTTCATCCACATCCACGGTTTTAACCGGTGATGAAGCATCACCAGAGTAAACCATCTTAATCGCCTTTTGACCCACAGTGCGTCGTAACACTGATGGACGGCCAGCTTCTAATGTATTTTTGTGCACATAGAATTCGTCTGGGTTAACAGCCCCTTGAACCACCATCTCACCCAAGCCATAGCTACCTGTTACAAACACAACGTCACGGAAGCCGCTTTCTGTGTCCAGAGAGAAGGCCACACCCGCACTCGCGATATCAGAACGTACCATTTTTTGGATACCGGCTGATAAAGCCACTTCACTATGATCAAACCCTTGGTGATCGCGATAAGCAATAGCACGGTCATTAAATAACGACGCAAATACTTCACGAATGGCTTTTTTGATATTGTCTAAGCCGGAAACATTCAGGAATGTTTCTTGTTGTCCAGCAAATGAAGCATCAGGTAAATCTTCTGCCGTGGCTGATGAACGCACAGCAAAACTAGCTTCAGGACCGTATTCTTTTTCCAATGCAGCAAAAGCTTCATCAATGGCTTTTTCCATCGCTTCTGGATAAGGAATCGTCATGATCCAGTCACGAATTTCCTGACCTGTTTTTTGCAAAGCAGTGACGTCATCGACATCCAGCTCACGCAAACGATCATTGATTTTACTCTGGAGTCCATCGTGCAGAAGAAATTCCCGGTAAGCATCCGCAGTCGTGGCAAAGCCACCTGGGACATCGACTCCTAGAGGGGCGAGATTTTGCAGCATTTCACCTAATGAGGCGTTTTTGCCACCTACTCTGCCGACATCCTCCATGCATAGCTTATCCAGAGAGATAACATATTCTGACATAGTTATAACTACCTTGCTTTTATAGATTTATTAAACATTAAGACCGACTCTCTAACTCGTTCTCTACCTAGGCCAAGCGCACGAACTACACGGCTAGAGATTTCTTCGATCGATGTATCGGTTGTTTCAAAAACGGCAATGCCCGCTTTATCAAACATAGCTTGTGCTTGTGTCAATTCAGCCTGACAAATTTCCAGTGAGGCATATTCACTGCCAGGGCGTCGCTGGCGTCTGATTCGACTTAATGGCACCGGTTTAATCGTTAAACCAACAAGTTTATCAATATTATCCAATAAACATTGAGGTAATTCATCTGATGATAAGTCTTCCGGCGTAAGTGGATAATTTGCCACTTTAAGAGAAAAGTTCATCGCCAAATAAAGACTGGTTGGCGTTTTGCCACAACGTGACACACCCGCCAGAATAACATCAGCATCGTTATAATGATCCGGTCTGACGCCATCATCATGCGTAAGTGCAAAATCAATCGCATCCAATCGACGCTGGTATGTGGTATCACTGAAGGCAATTCGTGACACGCCTTGCTTGTGTGACGACTCTACACCAAAAAAACTTTCCAGGGAGCCAATATAGCTGTGAAACAAGCTGATAACACAGGCATTAGCGCTTTCAATAATGTATTGTTCATCATCATGCACTAATGTGCTAAAAACTACCGGCTTAAGATTAGACTCAAGGCTCGTTTCATTAATTTTTTCTCTTGCCTGCAACGCTTTTTCTGGTGTATCCACAAAAGCCAGCGTGATGGTTTCAAATTCCAAATCAGGAAATTGGGCAAGCAAACACTTTCCATAAGATTCGGCAGTAAGTCCAGTACGGTCTGAGACAAAGAAGACTTTCCGTATCTGTTCAGAATGTTGTAGTTCTGTTTCTGTCATGTGTTAATCATGTGCCGAAATACAGGAATTGATCAACAAAAAATTTATGGTTAGACAAATCAATGTTTACTCAATTCAGACCATACCGTATATATAAATTTAGTGTGGAAAAAGACTATCTGCGTCGCTTTCGATACTAAAATACGGCAATCAAAACCGTGAATAATCGCATCTTTTTACACGAAAAACCAGACTTAATCGTTATATTATTCAGTTTAAACATGGCAGACATCCGAGTAAATAGTGATATGAAACCAGGATATGAAAGGTATATATATTAATGTGTGTATTTATCCATCCTAATGAAGCGCTTCACAATCAAGAAGCTCCGCTCCCGTTAATCCCCGCCTGTGAACATTTTGCAGGTAATCGCCATATGTTATTAAAAGCATTCTCACTTCAGTCTGAATACGGTCCTATTTTTGATATTACCTGTGATTGTGAAGATGGTGCGGCTTCAGGAGAAGAAATACAACATGCCAATATGATTGTTGAGATTCTCAACAGTGAGCACAATATTCATCACATGTCCGGCGTCCGTATTCATAACTGTGAGCATCCTGCGTGGCAACAAGAAGTCGATATTTTGTTATCTGGAGCAAGAGAGAATATTCGTTACCTCACGATTCCAAAGGCAAATAATGCGGAAGATGTTGAGGTCATGATTGAATATATTCAGCAAGCTTCACAGAGATATAACATTACCCACCCCATTCCTATCCATGTATTAATTGAAACACACGGTGCATTAAACGACGTCTACAAAATTGCAGCCATGAAGCCTGTGCAAGTTCTAGATTTCGGGATTATGGACTATATCAGCGCATATCAAGGCGCTATAACGGATGATGCTATGCATAGTCCTACTCAGTTTGAACATGCTCTGATTGTCAAAGCGAAAACAGAAATAGCCTGTGCCGCCATATCTTCTGGCTGTATACCATCACATAATGTGACACTGGCGATTAAGGATTATCAACAAACATTTGAAGATGCTTATAGAGCGCGTAATCAGTTTGGCTTTTTGAGAATGTGGAGTGTGCATCCCCAACAAATAAAAGCCATTATAAAAGCGATGACACCTGAGCCAGAAAAGATCCAGCTTGCCAGTGAAATCTTGTTGACAGCACAACAACGTAGTTGGGCACCAATAAGCTTAAACGATAAATTGTATGATAAGGCCTCTTATCGCTATTACTGGCAGCTACTACAGCGGGCTCATCTATCTGGCGAGAAGCTTTCTACAGATGTCCAGGAACAATTCTTTTAGTGCCTCATTAAAACAGTAACTAACAGACCCTCTCCAACTCGCATATGGCTGAAACAAAACAACTACTGTGACTCACTATCGGTAAATGATCTGCTTTCTCAAGGGGACTAATCTCGCAAGCAATTGATTTTGTATGGGATGGGAAATACCTGTTTCATTCATAGCATCAATCAGTAAATCTACCAAATGATTAAAATCACGCTCATTGATATCCATCCCGTCATGAATTTGTTGCATTGAGTCACCATTGTACTGACACGGTCCATCACTAGTTACACAAAGATATAGTATTAAGCTTTTTTTGAATCGGCTGACATTAGACTGGGCAAAGTAATGAAATAGCTGTTCATCATGTCCAATATTTTTCGTGAAGTTATTAACAATAGAAGCTATCCCCTTTTCACCGCCGAGTTTTTCATACAATGAGGGAGTAGGGGAAAAATGACCGCAAGCGGTCAAAAAGCTGAAGATAAGTACAATAATGCAAATATTCCTGCATCTCATCAGAAATTGCCCATAATGGAAAAGTAGATACCATCTTGATGTTTTGCACCGGCGATCTCCCCCAAGTCAATCCAACCAGCAGTGATATTCAATGATTTATTTGGTACCCAAGCGATAAACAGGCTTTTCCAGTCGTCTTCGTTCAGTGATAAATTATCCGGCTTTTGGCGATACTCAACCCCCAAAGCAATATGCCTTCCTAGCAATAAGGCTGTAGAAGCTTCCCAGACAAGTTCGGTACCCTCCCCTTTTGCACCAAATCCTAATAAACCGGTTTGGTTTGCCTCCGTATAACGACCTGTGACATTCCAGAGCCAATTCAGGCCAGCAATCGCGCCTAGATGTAATTTACTCGCAGCCAGATAATAATCTGTTCCACTATCATCTTCTGCGCCGAGTAAATCAGCAACAAAGGGATCATGTAACGTTTTATGTTGAATACCTAGACTAAGTTGTGGCCAATCACTATAGACAATATCCCCATACAAACGTAATTTGGCACCGAAAATACGTTGACGAATATTGCGATCCAGAGCATCAACATGAAACGTTTGCTCTGCAATTGATAATTCCAAACGATCGTATAAATTTGTTTGGGCACCACAGACATCTAATCTGTAGTCATCAACCTCACCACGACTGCAAAAAACATTGAAAGCCACTTCATCCTGACTCGCGTAACCTGCTAATTGTGCCCAAGGAACCAGCCCTCCGCCTCCGCTTCCCTCTATCTGAGAAACACCAGGAGTTGCAATTAATTTTCCATCTGCTGCATAACAGACAACGGGCATGAAAAGCATTAATTTAAGGAATATTTTTTTCCACATACTCTTCTTGCCATGAATAAAACGTATTCGCAGAAAGCGGTTTACTGATGAAATAACCTTGAATTTCGTCACAACCAAAGTCACTCAAAATCTGAAGACCAGCTTCATTTTCTACGCCTTCAGCGACAACATAAAAACCAAGCTGATGAGCTAATTGAATAGTAGAACGAACGATTAATTTATCTTTTTCAGAAGAAGCTAACTGCATAATAAAACTTTTATCCAGTTTAATTTCATCTACAGGGAGATCTTTGAGTTTCGATAATGATGACTGGCCAATACCATAGTCATCAATAGCAATATGAAAACCATGACTTTTCAACCTTTTTAATGCAGCAACAACAATATGTTCATGGTGCATGATATCTCGTTCAGTAATTTCTAGAGTAACGAGTGCTTGGTTAATTTGATGACGCTCAACCAACTCGCAGAGATGTTTTTCAAAGTCTTTATGCATCAAGTCTTGCGCAGAGACATTAATCGATACAGGGACAATAAGTCCTTTGTTTTGCCAAAATGCCATCTGAGAGAAAACAGAATCAATCACCCAATCCGTTAACTCGATAATAAGACCAGCTTGCTCGGCCAGATTCACAAATAACTCTGGTGAAATGAACCCTTTATCAGGATGTTTCCAGCGAATCAGTGCTTCTGCCTTGATACTCTGATCTTGTAAATTAATCTTAGGTTGGTAAACCATAAATAATTCTTCAGTATCAGGTTTTTTAAAAAGATTTTTCAGAGCATCAGTAATTGCCAAACGCTCTAGATGAGCTTCATCTTCACCATCCTGATAAAAATGTATACGCTGTTTACTTTTTCTTGCATTATCGAGAGCGATGCTGGTTCTTCTCAGTAATGATGTCGTGTCAGTACCATTATCTGGATAAATAACAGCACCAGCGTTGAGTTCCAGGTTTATCATTAATTCAGCAACGTTAAAATCCCCCTCAAGATCACTGAGAAAATTATCGACCTGATGTATAGGACTTAGCTTTTCTGATAAATTCAGTAGAGAAAAGAACTCTACACCGTCCAGTCTCGCCGCCATTTGTATTTCAATAAGCTCAGTTTGTTTAAGGCGTGCAGACAGTGCCTTTAAACATTCATCTGCAATGTCAGGCCCTAAACGATCATTAATCTGCCTGAAGTTACGAATACTAAAGGCAACCAATAGTTTTTGCCGTCCTGATGCTAAATACGCAGGTAATTTTTGTTTCGCTGTATAGATGTTATAGAGGCCAGTTAAAATATCGTATTGAGCTTGGTAAAGAATCTTATCCTCACGCAGTTTAATCCGCTGCCCCATCATTTCAAATGTACTCAGTAGCTGTCTTGCTTCTATACCACTTCTCTCTAGATTAATAGTTGATGAATAATCTCCAGCAGCGAACTTTTCAGCTAGCTTTGTCAATTTTGTCAGTGGGATAGTGAGACTTTTTGCCAGAAAAATACTCAGTAATGATGCAATAATTGCTACCAAAAGCGCCAATAATAGGTTATGAATGATAATTACGTCATATTGTGCATAAAGAGGAGCAAGGCTGCTGGTCAGCAAAACACCGACAGGCGCTGCACTCGTGGATGGCAGGAGCAACTCCTCAGTAATATAAGCAGGCCGAGGAATCATAAATTGATAGGTAAGCTGATTATTCAGATTGTCTTGTAACTGTCTAAAGCTCTCAATACCAATTGTGGAAATCAGTAGCTGCTTGTCTTCATCATAAAAGCTCACATCGACGCCGGTGAGCTTTTTTAACGCATCCATATCCTCAGCCGTGATTTCAAATCCGACTACGCTATAAGCAATTGTATGAGGTGCTTTAACGGGCAATAATATCAACTGATAAAAATGCTGATTAATCGTAGCAAAAAAACTTTTTCCGGGACTGTTGATCAAACTTTTGATTAAAGCTCCATTTAAATCAGAGTCAGATAAAATCGCCCGACTGGAACTGATAAGGCTGCCAGATAAATCTGTCAGTAGCATTAAATCAGCATCAATTCGTTTACCGTGATTTTGCAGTACGCTTTTGATTGTTTCAGCATCGGAAGTTGCAACTGCACGGATGAAACCGAAGTCAGATGTCAGAACGTTAGCAGCAATAACTAATAACCTTTCTTGTGCAGATAAATACTCGATAAGTACCTGTTTTGCACTCAAAACTCGCTCTGTTAGCTGTTGCTGGTTAAATTTATGACTACTCAACCATGTACTGGCCTGGATAACGACCGTAGTAAAAAATACCAAAAAGGTACACAACAAAAAGATCTTGTTTCGTAATTTAATCCGGTGAAACCACACCAAAAACATCCTCAAAGCTATTTCTAGGTAGAGGGTCGACAGTAGTCACTTTAATCATTAACTGCCCCCTTGTATTGTGTGACAAAGTATCCAGTGAAAGTATCTGTTGTGACTCGGCACCATCAGCTTGTTGCGCATGCCACACACGAACAGCTTTAATCGGTTTGTCTACGATTACCTCGGCGCTACCATTATCATCCGTAACAACAGTTTGATTAGAATCAGCGACATAGATATAGCCAATCATACTATCGTGGATATTACATCCCAGTACAACTACGCCAGCCTCATTGAATGTGATAGGTGCTTCTGGCTTATTAGCATAAAGTTTTAGTTCAAAGACTTTTGCTTTTGAGAATGAATAAACATGATGTCTGATGTTATCACTATTTGGAAATTCAACAGATTGTCCCTTTTGGATAATAATTTGTTGTGGCGTAAACTGCTTATTGACCTGATCGATACTGGTGAGTGGAAGCGACTTATGAGTATTTTTTGATACATCAAGTAGAGGCTCAATGACGGTATCACTTAATGGTAAGCCTTGTTGATCAACAACCATAAAGGGATATCTTTCCGTCGCCTGAGAATTAACTGGGAAACAAAATACAATCGTTATGCAAATAATCCAGTAACAGCGCATTAGTGACATGATAACTCTAGTCTATTCGACATTATCGACTCCAATATTGAGAGTTAAACAGATTGAATAAAGTCATTTAACTACGAAAAAAAAGCCCATGCAAGCGAGCTTACATGGGCTTTTTTGATAGCGATTTAATAAATTTAATTCAAAAATGTTCTTAAATCTTCCAGTTCTTTCAGCAATTCTTTTACAAGCTGTTTTTGGTCCGTTTGGTGTTCAGCAACTGTAGTTTTTGTGTCCGTTCCAAGTTGCTGCCTAGCACCACCAATGGTGAAGCCTTGCTCGTATAACAAGCCACGAATCTCTCGAATCAACACCACATCATGCCGTTGATAATAACGACGATTACCGCGTCGTTTTACCGGCTTAAGTTGTGAAAACTCTTGTTCCCAATATCTTAGAACATGTGGTTTTACACCACATAGTTCACTCACTTCACCAATGGTGAAATAACGTTTTGCAGGTATTACAGGGAGTTCGTTATTGTTACTTGCTTCCAGCATAATTGTCCACCCTTGCCTTCAATTTTTGTCCGGGTCTGAACGTGACCACGCGACGGGCTGTTATTGGGATTTCTTCACCAGTTTTTGGGTTACGGCCAGGTCTTTCACTTTTATCTCTTAACTCGAAATTACCAAAACCAGATAACTTTACTTGTTCACCTTTTTCTAGTGCCGTACGAATTTCTTCAAAAAACATTTCAACTAATTCTTTTGCTTCACGTTTATTGAAACCTAATTCGTCGTACAACTGTTCTGTCATATCGGCCTTAGTCAGTGCCATGTCTACCTCAAATTAATTCTTATTGTTTATTAAACGATTTTAAGATCTTATCGTTGCATTCAGTGTTTGCGCCAGGGCTTCTGTCACACTATTGAGCAATGAGTCGACTTCATCATCTGTTAAAGTTCGTTCTTTATGCTGGAGTATAAAGGCTACTGCCAAACTCTTCTTACCAAGCTCGACTCCATCTCCACTATATACGTCAAATAATTGAAATGACTTAAGAATATCAGAATCGATCTCCCTCAGGCAATCTTCGATTTGACCCGCCGTAATTGCATCATCAACTAGTAATGCCAAATCACGACGCAAAGCAGGGAATTTTGATAGTGTTTCGAATTCTGGTACATCTGTTTCAACAACGTCAGACAAGCTTAATTCAAACACATAGACCTTGCCATCAATATCAAGTGGTTTATTCAATTTTGGATGTAAAGCCCCCAGCCATCCAATGGCTCTACCATTTTTATAAACACGTGCAGACTGCCCAGGATGTAATGCCGGATGAGATTCTGCTTCGTATGTTATTTGGCCACCACCGAGTTTGAGTAAAGCCTCAACATCCGCTTTGATATCAAAAAAATCAACATTACGTGGTTTTTGAGACCATTGTTCCGCATATTGGCTTCCATAGATCAAACCACCAATTTGACGATGCTGATCAATATTGTCCAATGTGCCTTTGAATACACGCCCTACTTCAAACAAACGAATCCGTTCATGCTGACGGTTGGCATTATAAACCATGGCTTGCACTAAGCCTGGCCATAGTGATGTTCTCATCACTGACAGATCAGCTGAAATCGGATTGGCTAATTTAATAGGCGCGGATGTGTCTTCAGCGAGTAATTGCTGAATTTTAGGTTCTACAAAACTGTAGGTTACGGCCTCATAATAACCACGGTCCACTAATACGTTCTGTAAACGCTCAACAGGCGTCAACGTTTCAGTAATGTTGGTAGTTAATACTGTTCCCTGAGGTCGTGTATTTGGCAATTTATCGTAACCATACAGACGTCCTAACTCTTCTATTAAATCAACTTCAATAGACAGGTCAAAGCGGAATGAAGGCACCGATACTTGCCAACCACCATCAACATCTTCGACAACGAGACCTAAGCGTGTTAACTGTTCAGATACCGTTTCTTTATCTAATTCAAGCCCGAGCACGCGTTTGATTCTGTCTGCTCGTAAATGAATGCTGGCTATCTCCGGTAAATCTTTTTCACTACATTGTTCAATAACAGGACCCGCTTCACCACCGACAATTTCAAGCAATAAAGCCGTAGCCCGGTTCATCGCTGAGTTAGCTAATTCAGGATCAACACCGCGCTCGAAACGATGCGATGAATCAGTGTGTAAACCGTAGCTGCGCGCTTTACCAGCGATCGCTTCAGGTGCAAAAAACGCGGCTTCTAAAAATAAAGACGTTGTTTGTGAACTGACAGCAGACTCTTTTCCGCCCATCACACCTGCAAGCGCGAGCGGTTTCTGTGAGTCAGAAATTAATAAAGTCCCCGCCTGCGTTTCAATTTCTTGTCCGTCTAACAAGGTCAGTTTTTCACCTTGTTGAGATAAACGCACATTAATAGCTTGTTCGATCTTATCCAGATCGAAGGCATGCATGGGTTGCCCCAATTCGAGCATGACATAGTTGGTCACATCAACCACAGGACCTAAACTTCTTAAACCACTACGGCGAAGCTTCTCTTGCATCCACACAGGTGTTTCCGCTGCAGGATTAATATTTTCGATGACTCGTCCCAGATATCGTGGACAGGCAGCGGTTGCTTCAACCTTAACGTCAAACGTCTTAGTCGACGTAGCATTAATAGCTTCACATGCGACAGCCTTAATATCTTCTGAAGTCAGTACGCCTACTTCACGCGCCACACCAGCGACGCTCAAGCAATCGCTGCGGTTGGGTGTCAGATCGATATCGATCGCCTGGTCATCTAAGTCCAGATAAACACGGAAATCTTCACCAACAGGTGCATCATCAGCAAGCTCCATCAAGCCATCCGCTGATTCTGTGAGGCCTAATTCTTTTGATGAACACAACATCCCAAACGATGGTACACCACGTAATTTAGCTTGTTTAATTTTGAAATTACCGGGCAATACAGATCCAATAACTGCAACTGGAATTTTTAGCCCTTCACGAACATTGCTTGCACCACAAACAATATCTAATAACTCATCAGCACCGACATTCACTTTTGTAAGACGCAACTTATCAGCATCAGGATGAGGGGTGACAGAGGTAACTTGTCCCACAACGACGCCTGAAAATTCGCCTGCTACAGCCTCTACAGCATCAACTTCGAGACCAGCACCAGTGAGTTTCTCTACTAAAGCATCTGTATCAAGTGCAGGATTGACCCACTCTCGTAACCATTTTTCACTAAACTTCATTGTCTTATCTCGTCGCTTAACTGAATTGTTTCAGGAAACGTAAATCGTTTTCAAAGAACATACGCAAGTCATTAACGCCGTATCTCAACATCGCCATCCGTTCAACACCTAAGCCAAATGCAAAGCCTAAATATTTTTCACTATCAATGTTGACGTGTTTGAATACGTTCGGATGAACCATGCCGCAGCCGAGTATTTCAATCCAACCGGTATGACTACAAACCCGGCATCCATCCCCACCGCAGATAACACACTCGATATCCGCTTCAGCTGAAGGCTCAGTGAACGGAAAATAGGACGGACGAAAACGCACTTTTAAAGGTTTCTCAAAGAAAGCCTGCAGAAAGTCTGACAGGATACCTTTCAGATCAGTAAAGCTGATATTTTCATCCACCATCAGCCCTTCGATCTGATGAAACATCGGCGTATGAGTTAAGTCTGAGTCACAACGATAAACTCTGCCTGGTGCAATCAAACGTAACGGCGGCTGTTCTTCTTCCATCACACGGATTTGAACCGGTGATGTATGTGTTCTTAATAATTTATCGGCATCAAAATAGAATGTGTCGTGCATCGCACGCGCGGGATGATGCTCAGGAATATTGAGGGCAGTAAAGTTGTGATGGCCATCTTCAATTTCAGGGCCTTCAGCCACATCAAAGCCAATATTCTTAAAGTAACGTTCAATACGTTGTAATGTGCGTGTGACCGGGTGTAAACCACCAATCTCACTATTACGACCTGGTAATGTAACATCGACTGTTTCTGCCGCTAAAGCGGCTTGCATCGCCATCTCAGACAAGGTTTTATTTCTGGCATCAATTAATGCAGAAACATCTTGTTTGGCGATATTTACCGATTTACCGATAACAGGTCGCTCTTCAACGCCCACATTAGCTAACTCTTTCAGGTAGGCTGTGATTTTGCCTTTTTTACCTAAAAACTCAACGCGAACATTATCTAAAGTCCGATTATCATTCGCTTCTGCAATTGCCGTTTTAGCAGACTCAACAATGTCGTTTAAAGCTTGTAACTGTGTGTCCAGTTCAGCCATTATTACCCCCGTCTGAGGAACAATATTCAGAAACAAAAAAGGGCCGTTTTGGCGGCCCTTTTCTACTTACATGCAAACACGTAGGCTTAATCAATAAACCAACGATTTAGTTTGCCAGTGCAGCTTTCGCTTTTTCTGCAAGTGCAGCAAATGCAGCTTCGTCATGTACAGCGATATCGGCCAACACTTTACGATCAATTTCGATAGAGGCTTTTTTCAGACCATCGATCATTCTGCTGTAAGACATTCCGCACTCACGTGCAGCAGCATTGATACGCGCAATCCATAAAGTACGGAAATTACGTTTTTTCTGACGACGGTCACGATAAGCATATTGACCTGCTTTTGTGACAGCTTGGACAGCTACACGATATACGTTCTTACGACGACCGTAATACCCTTTAGCTTGATCAAGAACTTTTTTATGGCGAGCACGTGCTGTGACGCCGCGTTTTACTCTAGGCATTAGAAAACTCCCTCAATTACAGGTTTGGCAACATCTTACGAACTGACATGTGATCTGCTTTGCAGATTGTCAGAGTAGAACGTAATTGACGTTTACGCTTAGTGCTTTTTTTGGTCAGGATATGACTAGTGAAAGCTTGTGAGCGCTTGAATTTTCCACTACCAGTACGTTTAAAACGTTTAGCAGCACCACTATGGTTTTTTAATTTAGGCATTGAATTAACAACTCCGCATTGAAAGTTTATATAGTTATTTTTTACTGACCGGAGCTAAAACCATTGTCATTTGACGTCCTTCTTTCTTAGGGCGCTGTTCGACATTTGACAGTTCTTTTAAATCTTCAGCGACTCTTTCAAGTAACTTCAGACCTAAGTCCTGATGTGCCATTTCACGTCCACGAAATCTGAGACTGACTTTAGCTTTATTTCCGCTTTCTAGGAAACGTATCAGGTTGCGTAGTTTTACCTGATAATCCCCTTCTTCTGTTCCAGGTCGGAATTTAACTTCCTTTACCTGAATTTGTTTTTGTTTTTTCTTAGCTAGCGCTTTCTGCTTGCCTTCTTCAAACAAAAACTTGCCGTAATCCATGATACGGCATACTGGCGGAGTCGCTTGTGGCGCGATTTCCACCAAATCCAGATCAGCTTGTTCGGCTCGTTCTAACGCGTCTTTCAGCGTTACGATGCCAACTTGCTCACCATTAGAATCTGTTAATCGTACTTCTTTGGCTGTGATTTCTCCATTCAGCCTTTTTTGATCTGTAGCGATGTTCTAATCCTCTATAATTATTCGACCGCGACTCGCAACATCTTTCTGTAGCAAGCCAACAAAGTCCTCAAGTTGCATTGCACCTAGGTCTTCGCCTTTTCGAGTGCGTACTGCCACGGCATTATTTTCTGCTTCACGTTCACCCACAACAATCAGATATGGTACACGACGTAAAGTGTGCTCGCGTATTTTAAAGCCAATCTTCTCGTTTCTCAAGTCCGAATCGACTCTAAATCCTTGTTTCTGCAAATTGTTGGTGATATTTCTGACGTATTCAGATTGTTTATCACTGATTCCCATTACCACAACTTGCTTGGGTGCAAGCCATGTTGGGAAGGCACCAGCATACTCTTCTATTAGAATGCCGATGAATCTTTCTAAAGAACCAAGGATCGCTCTATGCAACATAACAGGCACTTGTTTACTGCCATCATCAGCGACATATGCCGCATCCAAACGTCCAGGCATAGAGAAATCAACCTGAATAGTACCGCATTGCCATACCCGACCAAGACAATCTTTTAAAGAGAACTCAATCTTTGGTCCGTAAAATGCACCTTCACCTGGTTGTAGATCCCAGTCCAGTTCTGCGGCATTTAATGCTTGTTCTAATGCGTGTTCAGCCTTATCCCATACCTCATCGCTGCCCACTCTGTTTTCAGGGCGAGTCGATAATTTAACGATAATTTCATTAAATCCGAAGTCAGCATAAACCTCATGCAATAACTCGATGAAAGTAGCCACTTCTGATTGAATTTGATCTTCAGTACAGAAAATATGCGCATCATCTTGGGTAAATCCGCGCAAACGCATTAGGCCATGCAAAGTACCTGACGGCTCATTACGATGGCATGAACCAAACTCAGCCATACGCAAAGGTAAGTCTCTGTAACTTTTCAGCCCCTGATTAAAAATCTGAATATGACAAGGGCAGTTCATTGGTTTGACGGCATAGTCACGATTTTCAGAATGGGTAGTGAAAATCATGTCACCGAATTTATCCCAGTGGCCAGACTTTTCCCATAAAGTGCGATCAACAACCTGAGGTGTACGCACTTCCTGATAACCGTTATCGCGTAATACATCGCGAATATAGTTTTCAACGACGCGATAGATACGCCAGCCATTATCGTGCCAGAAGATCATGCCGGTCGCTTCTTCCTGTAAATGGAATAAGTCGAGGTTCTTGGCAATTTTACGATGGTCGCGTTTTTCAGCTTCTTCAAGACGATGTAAATACGCTTTCAGCGCTTTTTTATCTTGCCAGGCTGTACCATAAACACGCTGTAACATTTCATTATCAGAGTTACCACGCCAGTAAGCACCCGCCAGTTTCATCAATTTAAACGCTTTTAGCTTACCGGTGCTCGGCACGTGCGGGCCACGGCATAAATCGACAAAATCACCTTGACGATAAACCGATAAAGTCTCACCTTGAGGAATGTCTTCGAGGATTTCAGCTTTATAGACTTCACCCATGTCGCGGAATAGTTCGATACCCGTATCACGAGAAATTTCTTCACGAACCACAGGAAGATCTTGCTTCACAATCTCTTCCATACGTTTTTGGATTTTGTCTAAATCATCCGGTGTAAATGCTTCTTTATATGAAAAATCGTAATAGAAGCCATCTTCAATGACAGGTCCGATGGTGACTTGAGCTTCAGGATAAAGCTGTTTTACCGCCTGAGCCATCAAGTGTGATGTCGAGTGACGAATGACATCCAGCCCTTCTTCATCACGCTCAGTGATAATGGCGATCTCGGCATCATGCTCAATGACAAAGGAAGTATCCACCAATTTCCCATCGACTTTACCGGCCAATGCAGCACGAGCTAGGCCAGTACCAATATCAGCGGCAACATCATGAATAGAAACGGGATGATCAAATTGGCGTTGGGAGCCATCGGGAAGTGTTACTGAAATCATATGAAATCCTGGTTGTGGCCGATACAAAGGGCCTTAAAAACCAAAAAAGCGCCTAAGCGCTTTTGAATATGCTGGTAGGCACGAGTGGATTCGAACCACCGACCCCCACCATGTCAAGGTGGTGCTCTAACCAACTGAGCTACGTGCCTGCCGTGAAGCTGCGAAATTATACGCAGCTAACGACAGATTGCAAGCCCTATTAAATCACAGCCGGGCCCAGTGCCACCTTCCGCAAATGTTCCAAGTCATCACGGAGCTTGGCAGCTTCTTCAAATTCAAGGTTTTGCGCATGTTTATACATGGCGTTTTCAATCTGCTGAATACGTTTAGCCAATTGTTGAGGCGTGAGAGAGGCATACTTGGCCTGCTCTTCAGCGACTTCAGTAGCATGTTTATCATTAGCCGGTTTGGACATCGCATCGTCCATGCCCATTCTGATCGCTTTTTTGATGCCTTGCGGTGTGATGCCATGTTCTTCGTTAAAGGCAATTTGTTTTTCGCGTCTACGGTCCGTTTCATCAATAGCCCTCCGCATGGAACCTGTTATTTCATCGGCATACAAAATCGCTCTACCATTTAAGTTTCTGGCAGCACGACCAATTGTCTGAATAAGGGAGCGGTCACTACGCAGGAAACCTTCTTTATCTGCATCTAGTATCGCGACTAATGAGACTTCAGGAATATCCAGACCTTCTCGTAACAAGTTAATGCCAATAAGCACATCAAACTCACCCAGTCGTAAATCACGAATAATCTCAACCCGTTCAACAGTATCTATATCAGAATGCAGATAACGCACTTTGACATTGTGCTCACGCAGATACTCTGTCAGATCTTCAGCCATGCGTTTCGTTAGCGTAGTAATTAATACCCGCTCACCCACCGCCGCACGCTTATTAATTTCTGATAAGACATCATCGACTTGCGTCCCCACTGGACGGATTTCCACTTGTGGATCCACGAGTCCTGTAGGCCTGACTACTTGTTCAACAATGGTGCTGGAATGTTCATTTTCATATTTGCCGGGTGTGGCTGATACAAAGATGGTTTGTGGGGCTAATTTCTCCCACTCTTCAAACATCAACGGTCGGTTATCAAGTGCTGAGGGCAAACGGAAACCATAATTGACTAAAGTCTCTTTTCTGGAACGGTCACCTTTATACATAGCGCCAATCTGCGGCACCATCACGTGACTTTCATCAATGACCAGAATCGCATCATCGGGCAGGTAATCAAATAAAGTCGGCGGCGCCTCACCAGGACCGCGTCCTGACAAATGTCTAGAATAGTTTTCGATGCCATTGCAATACCCCAGCTCCAGCAACATCTCGATATCAAAGCGGGTGCGTTGTTCTAAACGTTGTGCTTCGACCAGCTTATTGTCAGCATTGAGATGTTCGAGTCGTTCTTTTAACTCTTCTTTGATGGCATCGACGGCTTTTAATAAGTTATCGCGCGGCGTGACATAGTGAGTTTTGGGATAAATAGTAATTCGGTTCATCCGCTGCAGGATTTCACCAGTCAGCGGATCGAAGTAGCTGATTTGCTCCACTTCGTCATCAAATAATTCCACTCTGACGGCATCACGTTCAGATTCTGCCGGGAAGATATCAATCACCTCCCCTCTTACGCGATAGGTACCACGGTGAAGCTCAACATCATTTCGGCTGTACTGTAGTTCCGTCAATCTTCTTAATATATCCCGCTGACTGATAACGTCGCCCTGAACCAGGTGTAACACCATTTCCAGGTAAGCATCTTTTTCACCCAAGCCATAAATACAAGACACACTCGATACAATAATCGCATCACGTCTTTCCAGCATGGCTTTAGTTGCCGACAAACGCATTTGTTCTATCTGCTCGTTTACTGACGCATCTTTATCTATAAACGTATCAGAAGAAGGCACATACGCTTCAGGCTGATAATAGTCGTAGTAGGAGACAAAATATTCCACCGCATTATTGGGAAAGAAATCTTTCATCTCACTATAAAGTTGCGCGGCCAAGGTCTTATTCGGTGCCAAAATCATCATCGGTCTGCCTAGTGCTTGCGCAACATTAGCAATGGTAAAGGTTTTACCTGAACCCGTTACCCCAAGCAGGGTTTGCCACATTTCACCGTTTTCCAAGCCCTCAATCAAAGTCTTGATTGCGGTTGGCTGATCTCCGGCGGGAGAAAATTCGCTGACTAGCTGAAAATGTTTACTCATACGTCTTTAGCATCGATTATGTTTGGCGTATATTATTGAGATATTTATCAATTTACCGTGTTAAATGAAGGAAAGATTTTGACTATCAAGCTCTCCCAACGTGTTCAAAACATCAAACCGTCTCCGACTTTGGCTATCACAGCACGTGCTGCTGCGCTGAGAGCCGAAGGCAAAGATGTTATTGGTCTGGGTGCAGGCGAACCCGACTTCGATACACCTGAACATATCAAACAAGCTGCTATTGAAGCTATCCACAGCGGCAAAACAAAATACACGCCTGTAGATGGCACAGCAGATTTGAAAGAAGCCATCATCAAAAAGTTCTCAAGAGATAATGGGCTCGAGTATGCAGCGAATCAAGTCTTAGTTTCCGTCGGTGGTAAACAAAGCTTTTTCAATCTGGCTCAAGCCTTTATTGAAGCGGGCGATGAAGTCATCATTCCAGCACCATACTGGGTATCATACCCTGATATGACCCTGCTTGCTGACGGTGTGCCGGTTATTATCGAAGCAGGTCAGGAAAACCAGTTCAAAATCACACCTGAGCAATTAGAAGCTGCGATTACCGATAAAACAAAACTGTTCGTTATAAACAGCCCATCTAACCCAACCGGCATGGCTTACAGCTTAAAAGAGCTTGAAGCGTTGGGCGAAGTATTACGTAAACATCCAAACATCCTTATTGCCACTGATGATATGTACGAACATATCTACTGGGCCGATGAACCTTTCTGCAATATTTTGAATGCATGCCCGGATTTGTATGAAAGAACAGTGGTCATGAATGGTGTATCTAAAGCCTATTCAATGACGGGCTGGCGTATTGGTTATGCAGCAGGCCCGGCTCCACTAATTGCTGCAATGAAAAAAGTACAATCCCAAAGCACTTCTAACCCAGCATCTATTTCACAGGCAGCTGCCGTGGAAGCACTGAATGGTGATCAATCATGCATCAAAACCATGCTGACCGAATTCAAAAAACGTCACGATTTCGTTGTTGCTGAATTGAACAAAATGCCTGGTGTTGATTCATTAGAAACTGACGGCACGTTCTATGTCTTCCCAAGTATCGCTGGTGTACTGGAAAACAAGCCAGAATTGAACGATGACATGGACTTTGCTGAAGCCTTATTGGTTGAAAAAGGCGTGGCTGTTGTCCCTGGTTCTGCGTTCGGATTGAAAAACCACATTCGTCTTTCAATCGCCACCAGCGAAGATAATCTTCGTAACGCACTGATTCGTATCGCCGAATTTATTGCGTAAAAAATTATTCAAATTTAGGCTTGACCTACACAGGTCAAGCCACTAGAATAGCCATCTTTCTGTTCCCCGATAGCTCAGTTGGTAGAGCAAATGACTGTTAATCATTGGGTCGCTGGTTCGAGTCCAGCTCGGGGAGCCAAAGAATATAAAGCCTCAGAGTTTCATGCTCTGAGGCTTTTTTGTTTCAGTGTAACTGAGGTGTAACTTTTACACTGTTCCCTAGTTATTTATACCTGCTGATACAATTTAAATTCAAGCAGCTATCCAACACCCCCAGCAAAAATCTTTTTTTCACCTTTTTCATGTCTTGAAACCGTGTTGGTGGTGGTTGAATAAATGCAGGATATTGATAAGTCATCTTTATTTTTAGCCGAAAGCTATGAATTGCCTGTACGTTATAGAGGAATTAACGGTAGCTAAATCTTAAACGTCACTTTTCTATTTCCTTTAATGCTGTTGATTAGTGTATTTAAACACTCAACAAATAATTCTTCCTTAGATTTAACTTCTTTGTAAAACCCAGCTGTTTATTAAGTCGGCTATTTTTAATACCTTAATAAATCATCAATAAGCTGATGACTCATCTTTGCAGCATTTGATTACTAACCTTTCTAAGCTCATTAGAAATTCTCTATCTAAGCCAATGATAATACATATTAAAAGTAGAACAGACCAACTGGTTCGTATATACTTCATTTACTAAAAAAGACAGAAGATACTGCAATGAGTACCATACGCAACGCACAAGATACCCGCTCTAAAATACTTGATGCTACATTTCATGAAATGCATCATCATGGTTATCAAGGCTTTAGAATTGATGCGATACTCAAAGCCACAGCTCTGCAAAAAGGAGCCTTGTATCATCACTTTCCAAGCAAACAAGCACTCGGAATGGCTGTACTGGAAGAGTTAATCCAGGAAAGAATTCGTGATTTATGGATCAAACCATTAACAGAGCATAAGGATCCTGTTGCTGGCATCCTCTCCATGTACAAAAATGCCGCGAAGAGTTTAGAAGACAGCTTCTTTATTGATGGTTGTCCATTAAATAATCTTAGCCAAGAAATGTCGGCATTGGATGAAAAGTTCAGAAAATCTATTGAGACATTTTATGCGTCATGGCGTGATGCGATAGCCGAATCACTCACACATGGACAGCAGCAAGGTTTCATAAAAAAAGATATCGATCTGCAACATGCTGCATTTTTTATCATCACAATAATTCAGGGATGTTTTAGCCATGCCAAGATAGCGCAAAGTCGTGAGGCATTTGAAGCATGTAGTGATGAGCTGGCACGCTATTTATTTACTTTGTATAACAAATAAACTCAGGCCAAACCAGGACGGAACAGTCTATTTTTCTGATTGTTCGATACCGCTATTTAGACACCAGTTTTTCTGCTACAAAAAAACCGATATTGCTAATAAGAATCAGCAATATCGGTGATTATTTGATGGATAAAGAATAGTGCTTAATGTCTACAGCCGATACCATCTAGAGCAGCATTCCACCCTCTCCCACCTGTATTGGCTTGAATTGCTGAATGTGCTGCTTGCATTTCAGGAGTGCTTCTAACAACTCGATTACTTCCAATTCCATTCACCGCAGCATTAAACCCATGACTTGGCCATGATTCACGCTGCAATGCAGCATGTGCACGAGCCATCTCTGCTGTGCCCTTTACTACATTAGTGCTACCAATTCCATTCACTGCCGCATTAAAACCTTGAGCTGGCCAAGATGCACGCTGTAAAGCAGCATGTGCTTCAGCCATTTCATGCGTACCGATGACATTGACACAATATTCTCTTGTATCAACGAAGCTGTCTTCTGCATAAGCCAAATTAACATTAGCTCCGATCAAGGCTAAAACTAGAACAGTCATTTTTTTAACTTCAAACTTCATTTTTTCTTCCCCATATTAGTTACAGACCAGATGGTCTGTATGGGTATAATTTATAACAGACCAACTAGTCTGTCAATTAATATTTTATAAAAGATTGCATAAAAATCATCATAAATTCAAAAAAGGTAAATGACTGCTAAAGGACTGAAAAAAATGACTATTCGAATACTTACAAAATCTATTTGTTCATGGATTTAAAAATAACGGAAGCATTAACCCCACCGAATCCAAAACCGTTTGATAATGCATACCGAATAGAGGTTTGGAGTGGTAGATTTCTTACTATTTGTAGTCCTGAGGCTCGCTCATCAATATTCACGAGATTTAGCGTGGGAGGGCAACACTGTTCTTGAATCGCTTTGATGGTGAAAATGGCTTCCAGTCCACCTGCTGCTCCTAATAAGTGGCCAGTAGAAGATTTCGTGGCACTGATGTGCGGCGTATGGGTCTTGAATACGTGTTTTATAGCAGCAAGTTCCGCCGCATCACCCAGTTGGGTAGAGGTTGCATGAGCATTAATATGATCAATCATCTCCGCTTTGATACAGGCCTGGCGGAGTGCGAGATCCATAGCTCTGGCGGCACCTTCACCGTCTTCTGGACCCGTGGTTATGTGATAAGCATCTGATGTTGTCCCATAGCCGACTAATTCCGCTAAGGGCACCGCGCCTCTTGCTATGGCATGATCATACGACTCGATCACTAAAATTCCAGCGCCCTCTCCCATGACAAAACCATCTCTACCCGCATCGAAAGGTCTGGAAGCAAGCTCTGGTGTATCTGCATAGGCGGTGCTTAAAGCTTTAGCTGCTGCAAATCCACCAAGACTGACTTTATCAATACATGCTTCAGTACCACCACACACGACAACATCCGCTTCACCTGCATAAATCAATCTGGCTGCATCACCAATGGCTTGTACACCAGCGGCACATGCAGTCACTGGCGAACCGATGGGGCCTTTAAAGTGATGTTTAATAGCAACATGACCTGCAGCAAGGTTGACCAGAAAGGACGGAATAGTAAATGGAGATAACTTTTTGAGTTGGCCTTGTTCACCTTTGCGAACAGCATTTGCTATAGCGGGAAACCCGCCAATACCTGAAGCGATTATTGTAGCCGTGCGTTCACTTTCTAAGCTATTTTGGGGTGACCATCCCGCTTGTGCTAATGCTTCTTCTGCAGCTATAAGACTAAACTGAATGAATCTGTCTATTCTTCTAAGCTCTTTGGCAGAAATGTAATCGAGCACATCTAAACCTTCATCAGGTGCTTCATCTTTGGACTGTATCCATCCTGCAATATCTACGGGGCTATCTTGAGAAATTGATGCCGGCAGTCTGGATATGCCAGATTTACCTGCTAATAAATTTCGCCATATTCTTTCTACGCCCGTTCCAAGTGGGCTGACTGCTCCCATTCCTGTGACAACAAGTCTCTTCATTGAATTATCTCCTTAAGAATCAACTACTCATCCTGATGGGTTTTCAGAAATTTAGGATGGGTATTAATGGGAATACAGCAGACGGCCGTCAGCAAAGCTAAGCCCATCTGAATAGAATAGAGGAGTTTAAAGTCAGCGACCTGTAGCTCATCTACAGAGAGTAAAAGTATGGTAATAGCAACACCAATCACAGTCCCGATTTGACGGATAGCATTATTTATAGCGCTTCCGACGGCATAATCTTTGGACGACAGACCAAATACTGCTGCGGCAGATAGTGATGGCATGACAAGGCCAACAGACAGTCCACTAAGCAATAAACCCGGTAACCAATGTGTCATGTAATCAGGGTTTGCATCAGGTATATGAGCAAACCATAGTCCACTCAAGGCATACGTCAGCGCGCCAATTATTAACAATTTCCGGTGCCCGAACTGAGAGGCGATTTTTCCAGCAAAAAATGCCGTTGGTACCACGGTCAAGGGGCCAGGCATGATCGCAAGACCGGCTAATGATTGACTATAGTGCCAAATGCCCTTCATCCAGAAAAAGAAAGAAAAGAACATAATGGAAAAAGCAATGCCAAAGGCGATGCCAGCAATATTGGCGAATAAAAATGTTTTATTTTGAAACAGCCGCAATTCAAATAATGGCTCAGAATGGAATTTAGCCCAGGGAATGAAACACATCAGCAATAACACACCGACCAAAATGCATGATATCAACTCTAATTGGCTATAAGTTTGAGAATTAGATTCCACAATACCGAAGGTTAACGTACCCACGCCAAGAATAAGTAGCAACATGCCCACCCAATCAAGCCGGAGTCTTTGTCTTGGCTTGACTGTCTCATGGAAAAAGATAAGGCCTTGCCACACACAAAACAGACCAATGGGAACATTGATTAAAAATGCCCATTGCCAACCGGCATAATCAATAATTAATGAACCAATACCTGGTCCAAGAGCAGCAGCAAGAGCACCTACAGCTCCCCATGCGCCCATCGCTATCATCCTTTTTTCCCGAGGATATGCTTCCAGTACGATAGCTAAAGCTGCCGGTGACAGTAAACAAGCCCCTATTGACTGAAATATCCTGGCGACGATCAACAAGAAAACATTGGGTGAAACAGCGCATGCAAACGATGCTGTGATAAAAAGCAAAGTGCCCAATATGAAGATTTTCTTTCTACCAAACTTATCAGCGATACTACCTGCTGGAATGAGAATAGCCGCATAGATAATGGAATATGCGGTCATTGCCCATGATAGGTCTGCTGCACTTGCTTCAGGAAAGCTGTCCAAAATATTACTAAATCCAGCGTAGAGGACAGTTGTATCCAATGACACCATGAAGATTGCAATGGACGCTATAGCAAACAGTCGCCATGGATTTAGCTGTATAGGCTCAATTGCCGTGCTAGTAATCTCGACAGGATTCATAGAGATATTTTCACTTGTTAGATTAGGTCTGTAAGCCAAGGCGTTTTTTGATGCTTTCACGTGATATTTCAATCACTTGCATCGAAAGTTCAGCATTAGTCACCGTTCGAGCAATAGACATAGCGCCAACCATCTCTGACAAGACTGAAGTTGCGAGAGCCATTGCCTGTGGGTGATTTAACTGTGCCAGAACCTCCGCCAACGATTTCGTTAATTCTTGCATTCCCGCCTCAAAGTGTTTTTTCACGACAACAGGCATGCGCGCGACATCACTATTTAGAGCGACAACAGGACAGCCTTTTTCACGGCTATTACAGTGTTCAAGGCTCAAATAAAAATCAATAAAATTAGCTAAGCCTTCGGCGGGCTCAACATCTTTCATCCGTTTTACAAAGGCTTTTTTTCGCTCATCAAAGATGTGAGAGACAGCCTCTGCTACCAACATGTCCTTTGATTTAAAATGCGCGTAGAAACCACCTTGAGTCAGTCCTAACCTCGACATCAGGTTAGCAATGCCCACATTATCTGGGCCTTCCTGACGAATCGCTTTGGCAGCTTCGCTGACAATTTTCTGATGTGTACGTTGTTTATGTTCAGTGTTGTATCGCATAATTTGGCTCCTTTAATATTATGATTATAATATCATCCGTTCCAGCCACCGCCCAGCGCACGAAATACAGCCACTGAGGCGCGTGCAAAGCTGGTTTTCGCTTGAACCAAGCGATCTGATGCTTCAAGAAGATCCTGGTCCACATCAAGTACCTCAATTAGAGCAACAATGCCTTTCTCGTAAGCAAGTTGTGTTTGTTCACGTGTAGTTTCCAGGGCTGCAATTTGGCGTGTTAACGCTTCCATTTCTCTAGCACCATACATGTAGCGTGACAAGGCACTTTCAACATCTTCTGTAGCTCGTAATACCGTGCTTCGGTATATAGCCAGTACTTCTGCCTGTTTGCCCTTTGCATTTGCAACTTCAGCATCAACACGACCAAAATCAAAAAGTCGCCAGCGAAGGCCTGCACCACCAGCTGATTGCAAGGCATCAGCTGTAGCGAAATTAGCTGCTCCAACACTAATAAAACCCAGCATGCCAGTGAGTGAAAAATTCGGATAATAACCCGCTATGGCACTACCAATACGAGCATTTGAGGCAATAAGACGTTGTTCAGCTGCTTTAATATCTGGACGACGACGCAACAAATCAGCAGGAGTTATATTCCCTGCGGGTGTAGGAACGGCTGGAATATCAGCATTAGGCAATAATTCATCGCGGTGTGTTCCAGCTTGCATTCCCATCAATACATCAAGCTTATAAAGTTGTGAATCAATGGCGGATTGAATAGGTGGTATGAGCGAATTAACGTATTCAACTCGACTTCTGGCACGTTCTAGCTCGCGTTCTGATGCCAAACCCTCACGATGAAGTAACCCCACTAAATCAAGCAACTCAGTAGCAACTTGCTTTTGTTGGTCTATTACCTTAAGTCGTCCTTGCAGGCCACGAAGTACCAGATAAGTATCGGCTGTCTCCCCGGCTACCATCAGTTTTACGGCATCGATATCAATTTCGGCGGCTTGCATATCAGCCATAGCGGCTTCGCGATTGCGTTGTAGCCTTCCTGAGATATCGATTTCCCATGAAGCCTGTACACCCGCGCTGTATTCACTATAGTTGCGTGGTGCACCTAGCCCGTTTGAAAGACGCCCTATAGCTGATTCTTCTGATTGATGGATGCGTTGCGCGGAAGAGTCTAAGTTAACATTGGGTAAAAATTCTGCACCAGCATATGTGGATAATGCTCGAGCTTGAACCAATCTGGCCTCGGCTTGTACTAAATCCAGATTTTGAGACAAAGCTCTGTCAACAACCGAATCCAGCTTTGCATCATTGAATGATTCCCACCATGTATCACTCACTGCCTGTTCAGAAATCTCACTACCATTCACATAGGAATCTGAAAGTGACATCTCTGGCTTTTTGTAATCAGGGCCAGTGGTACATCCTGCTGTCAAAGCTATCAACGAACTTAGATAAATATTGACTAACCTCATAAGACATTTCCTAATTTATGAGTATGAAAAATTGATTAATCCGTGCCATAACAACATCTGATATTCAGATTCAGCCTGACATTACCTGTATTTCGAAATAAAACTTGCGAAGGTTTAAATCTCATAATATGATGACCATAATATTACAGGCATAATACTATGTCCAGCTAAAAAAACTTAATGCCGTAACACGGCAAGACTGATTGGAAGATACTTATGATGGGTAGACATAAACAGAGCGTTAAATCTGAAGCAGAAAAACACGTTGAAACGCACAATTTTTTCAGTGCTTCAGCAAATAATCGCTCAAATTTTACACGACAAAATTCGTTAGTTATAACGATGACCGCTGCTCTTATAAGCAGCTTTTTATTGACTGGATGTAGTGAAAAAATACCGGAAACTGATGCACGTACAGTATCACCTTTGGTGCGCATTGCAGATGTAAAAAATGCATTACCACAAGCGCGTTCATATACAGGGACAGTTGCCGCTAGGGTGCAAAGCGACCTTGGGTTTCGTGTTTCTGGAAAAGTGCTTGAACGACTGGTAGATCAAGGCCAGGCGGTCAAGCGCGGTCAAACCTTAATGCGTATAGATCCAATCGATCTGAAATTGTCTGCTAAGGCAAGTTCAGAAGACGTATCAGCCGCTCAAGCACGAGCAAACCAAGCTATCGAAGACGAAAAGCGTTATCGTAATCTATTGGGGACAGGCGCTATCTCCTCCTCTACCTATGCACAATTCAAAGCAGCAGCCGACTCTGCCAAAGCTGAATTAAGTGCAGCAAAAGCACAAGCTGAAGTCGCCAAGAATGCAACCCAATATACCGAACTGTTAGCTGATGCTGACGGTATTGTCGTAGACACGTTTGCTGAGCCAGGTCAGGTGGTAAATGCTGGTCAAGTCGTAGTTCGTCTCGCCCATGATGGTCAACGAGAAGCTGTTATTCAATTACCAGAATCGCTTCGTCCTGAGATTGGCTCAACAGCCATCGCCGCAGTCTATGGACAAAAAGACGTAAAAACTCAAAGCCATCTTCGCCAATTATCAGATGCCGCTGATCAAATCACCCGTACTTTCGAAGCAAGGTATGTTCTGACCGGAGATTTAGCTAAAACACCTCTGGGTTCAACGGTAACCATAGAGATACCAAGACAGATTGCATCTGCAACTCAACTTTATCAGGTACCCATCGGTGCCCTCTTAGACGAAGGCAAAGGACCTGGTATATGGATTATTGAGAATAATCCAACCCACGTCACATGGCGAGCAGTTTCTGTAGATAGCCTGACCGATGATGTCGCTAATATCAGCGGTCCCATCAACACTGGCAATCAAGTCATTGCTATCGGCGCGCATCTACTGCACGAAGGTCAAGAAGTCAGGTTACCCCAGACTGATGAAGCACAATTAGCAGGAGCTGAGAAATGAGTCAGTCTGGCTTAAATTTATCTGCATTAGCCGTTCGAGAACGATCTATTACATTATTTTTAATTATCCTGATTTCATTAGCAGGTACCCTTGCTTTTTTGAAACTAGGTCGTGCTGAAGATCCAGCTTTTACAATTAAAGTTATGACTGTTGTTACTGTCTGGCCCGGCGCTACTGCTCAAGAAATGCAAGATCAAGTTGCTGAAAAACTTGAAAAGCGTATGCAAGAGTTACGCTGGTATGATCGGACTGAAACCTACACTCGGCCGGGTCTGGCATTCACCACTATTACTTTGCTCGATAGCACGCCTCCTTCCGAAGTTCAGGAGCAGTTCTATCAAGCCAGAAAGAAAATTGATGACGAAAAGCTTACCCTTCCTGCTGGTGTACTCGACCCCATCGTTAATGATGAATATTCAGATGTCACATTTGCCCTATTTGCTCTGAAGGCTAAAGGTGAACCACAACGTCTGTTAGTACGTGATGCTGAAACATTTCGTCAACGTATTCTTCATGTACCAGGCGTAAAAAAAATCAACATCATTGGTGAACAGCCTGAGCGTATCTACGTGAAGTTTTCTCATGAGAAACTCGCAACACTTGGCGTCGATCCACAACAGATTTTTGCTGCCTTAAGTAACCAAAATGCCCTCACACCTGCAGGTTCTGTCGAAACAAATGGGCCTCAAGTATTTATTCGCCTAGAGGGGGCTTTCGACAAGTTAGATAAAATTCGTAACACACCTATTGTTGCAAATGGTCGCACGATAAAACTCGCTGATATTGCTGAAGTAAAACGAGGATATGAAGACCCTTCTAACTTTATAGTGAGAAGCGGTGGAGAGCCTGCTCTGTTATTAGATATTGTTATGCAACAAGGCTGGAATGGTTTGATCTTGGGTGAGGCACTGGATGCTGAAGTTAAAGCGATTAATGCAGAATTACCTGAAGGATTGAAACTCACTAAAGTCACCGATCAATCAGTCAATATCAGTTCGGCTGTTGATGAATTCATGGTGAAGTTTTTCTTTGCTCTTGCAGTGGTTATGTTAGTGAGTTTTCTGAGTATGGGCTGGCGTGTTGGTATTGTCGTTGCAGCTGCGGTGCCTTTGACGCTGGCTATTGTGTTTATGATTATGTCTGCCACCGGTAAAAATTTCGATCGCATTACCCTCGGCTCACTGATTCTTGCCTTAGGTCTACTGGTAGATGATGCCATTATTGCTATCGAAATGATGGTCGTAAAAATGGAAGAAGGCTATGACCGTATAAAAGCCTCAGCCTATGCATGGAGTCATACTGCAGCACCAATGTTATCTGGGACGTTAGTCACAGCTGTTGGCTTTATGCCAAATGGTTTTGCCCAATCCTCAGCGGGTGAATATACCAGCAATATGTTCTGGATTGTTGGCATCGCGCTCATTGCCTCATGGGTTGTGGCCGTGGTGTTCACGCCTTATCTGGGAGTCAAACTTTTACCGGATCTCAAAAAAGTCGAGGGTGGACACAAGGCACTCTATGACACGCCTCGCTATAACCGTTTCCGTAGAGTATTAAACAGTGTCATTAAACACAAAGGCTTAGTTGCCTTGAGTGTACTTGGTCTATTCATTGTCGCCATTATGGGGATGGGCGTCGTGAAGAAACAGTTCTTCCCAACATCAGATCGTCCAGAGGTATTAGTTGAAATTCAAATGCCTTATGGCACCTCAATAGATGAGACCAGTAGAACAACAGCTAAAGTAGAAGAGTGGCTGGCTAAACAGGAAGAGGCAAAGATCGTCACTGCCTATATTGGGCAAGGGGCACCTCGCTTCTTCATGGCGATGTCACCAGAATTACCCGATCCATCTTTCACAAAAATTGTGATAAGAACAGATAATCAACATGATCGGGAAACGCTCAAATATCGTTTGCGTCAAGCGATTGCAGATGGCCTTGCACCTGAAGCACAAGTGCGTGTCACCCAATTGGTGTTCGGCCCATACTCACCCTACCCTGTTGCTTATCGTGTTATGGGGACCAATCCCGACACCCTACGTGATATTGCAGCTAAAGTTGAAGCGGTCATGGAGAAGAGTTCGATGATGCGTACGGTGAATACCGATTGGGGCACCAAAACCCCAGTATTGCATTTCACGTTGCAACAGGATCGTCTGCAAGCCCTGGGGCTGAGTTCAAGCTCGGTATCACAGCAATTACAGTTTCTATTGACGGGTGTGCCTATTACTGAAGTCAGAGAAGATATTCGTACCGTCCAAGTCGTTGCTAGAGCGGCTGGTGATGAACGTCTCGATCCCGCCAAAATTCTTGACTTCACTATCACTGGTGCACAAGGCCAACGTATTCCACTGTCACAAATTGGCACGGTCAGTGTGGCGATGGAAGAGCCCATCATGCGTAGAAGAGACCGAACACCTACCATTACGGTAAGGGGTGATATCGATGAATCGTTACAACCACCTGATGTATCAACAGCTATCACGAAACAATTGCAGCCAATTATCGAATCACTGCCAAGTGGCTATCGTATCGAACAAGCAGGTGCAATCGAAGAGTCTGAAAAAGCGACATTAGCAATGGCGCCCCTATTCCCTATTATGCTGTCGATCACCTTGCTGATTATCATCCTGCAGGTACGCTCTATTTCAGCAATGTTTATGGTGTTTTTAACCTCACCGTTGGGCCTTATCGGTGTCGTGCCTACTTTGATCTTATTCAACCAACCTTTTGGCATAAATGCGTTAGTAGGGCTGGTTGCATTGTCCGGTATTTTGATGCGTAACACCCTGATTCTCATCGGACAGATTGAAGACAATCTCAAGGCGGGTCTGAGCCAGTTTGATGCAGTAGTTGAAGCAACTGTTCAACGCTCACGTCCCGTCTTATTGACGGCATTGGCTGCAATTTTAGCCTTTATTCCCCTCACGCAATCTGTTTTCTGGGGAACATTAGCCTACACGCTTATCGGGGGTACGTTTGCTGGCACGATTCTGACTCTGGTCTTCCTGCCTGCGATGTATGCCATTTGGAACAAAATAAAACCCATACAGGATTCACATACTGGTGAACCTGCATTAACGCAGTAAATATAAAACTAACTTCAATTAACCCGAAGGAGAAGAAAATGGATATCGAAAATAGCGTAGCTTTAGTGACAGGTGCTAACAGAGGTCTTGGTAAAGCGTTTGTTCATGCACTACTCGCGGCTGGTGCGAAGAAAGTCTATGCCGCTGCACGTGATCCTAAAACAGTTGAAGCTCAAGAAGGCGTGGTTCCTGTCAAACTTGATGTGACGAATCTCAAAGAGATTGAGGCAGCCTCTAAGGATTATGACGACGTAACACTCATTATCAACAATGCTGGCATCATGCGAAGCGCAGGATTGCAGGATCCATCGATCTTAGATAATGCTCGTGCAGAATGGGAAGTAATGTATCTGGGACCGCTAGCGATGAGTCAGGCGTTTGCACCTATTCTGGCTAACAACGGTGGTGGTGCCATTATCAATGTATTGTCAGTGCTCAGCTGGATTAGCATGCCAAATGTAACGACATATTGTGCAGCAAAATCTGCAGCCTGGTCGTTAACGAATGGCATTCGTCAGGAATTACGCGCGCAAGGAACAGAAGTCGTCGGTCTACATGTTGGCTATATGGATACGGATATGGTCAGTGGGGTGGATGCACAAAAGGCAAATCCATATGACGTAGCAAAGATGACTTTAGACGGTCTGGTAAATGGTGAAGAAGAAATATTGGCTGATGGCACCAGTGTCTATCTGAAAAATGAACTGAGCAATGGTGTTTATTTACAACCACCAACGGCTTGATAAATAAACTTTTTGGCTTGTGAGTTATGAATAAATCACCTGATGCTCATATCTCGCAGGTCAAAAATTGAGGAATAAACTATGCAAAATTTGACTAAGATCGGCCAACTGTTAACGATTAACATTGATGAAAAGAGAACCATCAGATACCTGAAATCGGGTCATGGTGAACCACTCATTCTTTTACATACCATCCGAACACAACTCGATTATTTTCAATCTGTCATCCCGGAACTGGCTAAACATTACACTGTGTACGCTATAGATTTACCAGGACATGGCTATTCGTCCATCGATATGCAGGCGAATTATGATGAGCCTTACTTACGTGATGGTGTCATATCATTTATCAATGCTTTAGATCTAAAAAACATCACGCTTGCTGGTGAATCGATAGGTGCTGTGCTGTCATTGACAGTCGCGAGTCAACTACCAGAGCGAATCAGCAAGGTGATTGCTTCTAATACTTATGATTATGAAACACGTTATGCCGATGGTGTTCGCAGAGGCAACTTTTTTGCAAACTTCGTTCTTGGTAATTACGAAAACGAAAAGCTCGGCCCTACATTGGCTGAAAACGAAAATTGGTTATTTTTGGGGCTGGTATTACGTGGTGGCCTAAAACAAAAAGGCTGGATGCCAAATGTATTGTTGAAAAAGTTTATTGCTACAGGTCGTAAAAAAGGCTTTAGCTTTGTCGCACGTAATGTCTTTGCAAACTGGCGTTCATGGAGCGATGCGAGAGCAGCCTATCCACTTGTTAAAGCACCGATAACCTTAGTGTACGGTGAAAATGACTGGTCAACAGTGGAAGAACGGCAACGTACAGCCCAAAGTTTAGGGGGCGTTAACATCATAACCCTTCCGAATACAGGTCACTTTGCTTTTGTGGACAATCCCCAAGCACTGATAAATATTGTTTTGGGTGAATAAGACTTATCAATTTGTTTGCTCAATGAGTTAATGGCACTTTTGTCGCAAGACAAAGGTGCCAAATACCCCCAGCTTTTATATATCTAGTAAAGCCCTAGCCAATTTAAGACTCACGCAAATATGCTGTTCAGCACGTATAGCATAAGAGATGACTTATAAGCTTGAGATAACATCTCTAAAAGCGGTCCCACAGAGATGTCAAAACTGGTTCCATTCTCCCAAGCTATATCATCAGGTAAACCGACTCGGCCAAGTGCAATACCCTGTGAGCATAAGCATTAGTTTATTAATTGTCAGGAACGGGACCACCAATATCAATTGCCATAGTCCTAGCAGCAATCACATTTACACCTAACTATAGACAAATCAATTTCTACCATTAGCAAGTTATCTGTCCCCTCTTATACTACCCAATAATCCAAACTCAAATTTTTTCGAATTCTCGTGAACAAAACAAATAAACAACGGTCTGTCTATTCATCTCTTTGACACGAGTAATTAGTTCTAAAAAACTTCAACTAGCACAAACACTTATTGATATGATATATCATATTTAATAAATTCATTATATGATATATTCCCAGCTATTTTTTGATCATGAATATTTGTTATGAAGCAAATCCCACCTAGTCCATATGCTAAGCCTGTAACTCTTGTAGGACTCATCATTTTATTGATTACACTTCTTAACTATTTCTTTAGTGATAGGCCAGGTGACAATGCTGAAGTAACAGAAATAACATCAGATAACAGTAAGCCTGCTGAAATAGCTGCAAATGATAGTGCGAGTCATACAGATAATAATCACATGACTGATGAGATCTCAAAGCCAGTTCCTGCGGAGCCAGTTGAGCCTCAACCTCAGGATATACGCTATACGGTAAAAGACGGCGATAGTCTTGAAACTATATTTAACCAGTTAAACATCCCCATTAATACGCTCTACAACATCCTTGAAGCTGATGAAGCTTATCTGGATGCTGATGTTTTGCACCCTGATCAACAACTTATTTTTACACTCGATCCCGATCAAACCCTCAGCAAATTAGCATTGGTTATTGATCCGAAAAAAACAGTTATTTATCAAAGAAGTGATGACAATAACTTCATTCATGATGAAAAGTTAACGCCAACGTCGTGGCAAACAGAAGTCCTGAAAGGCACTATTCAAGGTAGTTTTTATCTATCTGCTGTCGATGCTGGCCTCACTGATAAAACCATAATGACAGTAAGAAAATTACTGCAAAGTAAAATTAACTTCCGTCGCGACCTTCGTGCAGATGATGAATTTCAGGTGGTAATGGAAAGAGAAACCATACAAGACGCCCCTATCGGCAATAATACCGTTGTTGCTATCCGTTTTAATGGTAAAAAAGTGGACCTAAGCGCCTATCTGCACACCGATGGCATTTACTACGATAAAAATGGTGAGAACCTCACCCCGGCGCTGCTTCGCTATCCGACAGAAAAACGGTTTAGAATCAGCTCTTCTTTTAATCCTCGGCGTTTAAACCCTGTTACCAAAAGAATCTCGCCTCATAACGGCGTTGACTTTGCTACGCCTGTAGGCACTAAGGTGATATCAACGGGTGATGGTGTCGTATTACGTGTTGCAACACATCGTTACGCAGGGAAATATGTGGTGATTAAAGAGTTCGGCGCTTTTTCCACTCGCTACTTACACTTAAGCAAAATTCTTGTCCGCAAAGGGCAAAAAGTATCACGTGGTCAAGTCATTGCATTGTCAGGCAACACGGGCAGAAGTACTGGCCCACACTTGCATTATGAGCTACATATCAATGAAAAACCGGTTAATCCAATTACGGCCAAAATCCCAATGCTGAAATCCATACCAAAGACGGAAATGGCAGTTTATCAGAAGCATATTAAAAACCTTGATGATCTGATGTCTGGTAAAGCAATTGTTACAGCAGGCGGGCTTGAATGGTTGAATGAGTGGTTAATGCGAGACGAGAAAGTGGAAAAAACATCCACTATGTAACAACATCAGTTAAGTTTTGACATTAATTCACGAATCTCATCAGCATGTAATGGCCGCACCAAGCGGCCTACTTCCTGTCCATCATGAAGCAGTATCAATGTTGGCCAGAGCTTAACCTTAAACCCACGCCCCAGACGCTTGCCCTTTCCATCATAGATTTTGATATGGCTCAGATCGGCATATTCATTAACGACTTCGGTTATTGCCGCACTTGCTGCCTGACAATGCCCACACCAGGGCGCGCCAAACTCCAGTAAAACATCACCTGGTAATTCGCTCATTTGTTCAAACGTAAAAGCTTCTTCTGAATAGCCAGCATTCGAATCCGATTGTTCGGTTTCCATACAATTCATTCCTTAAAGTGAGTGACAGAATTGCCCAATTCGACTCTAGCTATCTAAGTTTAATGCCTAAAACCAATTAGGTTACTTAATAAGAAAATAAACGCTCTGTCACATGCTTAATAAACACTGCTTTTATCATTATTATCACGTGGGTGAAGTTCAGACTCTATCCACTTCGCGACTTCTTGTTTGTCTTGTCTTTTTACCATCTGCCTCGTGTTGATGTCTTTTGGATAAACGCAAGTGCCCGTGTTGTGCTTCAACACAAATGCGCGTTTCGCCCCAACAGGGTGTTTACTTGGCGCATGAATCACCGCGGCTCTTAACTCTAGGCATTCAGCGTCTTCCAATGAAGCATTTAAACCTATTTCGCTTTGAGTGTTTTCAATAATGTCTCGAAACGTTCCTAAAACCAGATAACCGCCATTGAGTAACGGTCCTTGACGCAAGGTTTGCTGCACATCCTGCTCGGTCACATTAATGCGTTCAAACTCGCTTACAGCAAGCTTATGCTCCTCCCCGGATGTCATTTTTATCACCGCTTGTACGCACACCACATGAACAGGTCTCTCCCCCATATTCACTAATAAACATAAAGCATCAGGGTTTTCATTTTGGGCATGATGGAAAATAAGATAAGGCCGATTATTACGGCGATATTGACTAAGAATTAACTGTAAATAGACAAGCCAGATAATGGCCATAACAGCAGAGCTGATGGGGCCAATATACTCCATAGGTTCTCCTCCTCCGTGGGAAATTGATGTTTAGAGGAGTACAGACTGAGAACTCAGTGATGAGTTTCATTTAGTAAATTGATGAGGGGTATGCGTGGGTAATCAATTAGGAAGAAATCAAGTTTGCTGACACCTTGATTTCTGTCTTACCTTGCATATATTTCGAAGATTAGCATCAGCGTGAGTGCTACGCCTAAATTTCCAAACACATATATACCAAAAGGAATTGTGACCGCTTGCCAATTTTTCAGAATAAGATATCTGGGGATAACAATAACAAAGGCTATTGTAGCTAATAGTGGAGTCCAATTAATTAAAATTGGAACTAATATAAAGAGGAGTGAAGCAATAACTATAAGTAATCCAGCATATAGTGATGATAGAAATAAGCTTCTTTTAAATAAGCTGTCTGCTACGCCCAGCATTTTTAATATGATGTAGAACCCAAGAACAAAAAATGGATATTGTCCTAGAGCCGAAATTATTGTCAATTTGAGAGTTTGAAGATCCATTTCAATTTTCTATACCTAACGATTTGCATAAGGAGCAGCCATGGAGCTTAGCGGAATGGCTGTCCCAACGGAAGCCACGCTTTTTGTGGCTGGAGTGATTTTCATGCACTTGTTAGCCATTTACAGCCCAATGTTTTAGTTTAATTATTCGATATTTAAAAAAAACTGCAAAAAAAATAAACAGAAGAATCATTACTTCTTGATTCTCAATAGCTGTGATAAAGGGGATAAATATACTTCCAAAAGTCCATGCTATGAAAACGCCTGCCCAGAAAAGAATCATATTGTTTACAAGGCTTGCAACAAAATCTAATGCCTTTGATAACAGAATTTTTTCATGTTTAGGAAGCTTTTGAGTTCGAATCGTTAAAATAGTAACCAAAGAAACAGATAAACTTAGAATGAGAATTAGAGAAAAGCCTGATACCGAATAGCGCCAGTAAATAAACTTTTCAAGTAAAAAGGGTAGCTCTGTGTGCTCATTAACGGTACCCGCCAAATAAGTAACCAATAAGATCATCATTAATGACGGTGTAAATAACAGGCAATACTTACCTTGATAAACCGATTTAAGAATAAATTTCATAATATTATGGCTAACGCTTCTATTCAGCCGACGCGTTAGCGGTCGGCTGCAGTGTTTTGTTAGATTTTGACTCAATTTTTGAGAGCATAATGTTTACCTGCTGGACTCTGAACTAGCTCTCTAATGAGTTCTTCCATGTGTTCGTATCCTTCCAAGAATAGTTCATCCCCCTGAACTGTAATAAGCTCTATCGCATTGTTACGCTGAGTGAAATGATTAAAGGTAACCACTCTGTTTAACGGGAATGAAACTTTAGAACCACCCTTTTTTGTCGAATGAATCCACAAGTTATTACCCTCAACCTCAAGGCTATCCTCACTGCTGGTGTAAAGCACGAAAGGAATGTAGTTATTAAGTACGAGTACCATGCCAGCAATCATCATTATTAATGAAAGTGCCAGCCCAAACCACAACAACACAACATCCGTATTTGAGTACTTTGTGTATATCCAGAACACCATACAGCCGGAAATAAACATCCAAAAAAGTAATTTACCTAAATAAAAAACATGCTCCTTAAGGCGTTCTTTATATGGCTGCTTGTATTGCATATTTAAAAATCTAACAGTGTCTTTTATGAAGCCTGTGGCTTCATAATAAATATTAAAGAAGTCGCTTCATAATTTCGTTTTGAAATTCTCAAACATCTGATTATAAAAAAATGTGATTAATTTTTTTCGAGAAATAGAGCCAAAAAGTTGAAGTGGCCTGGGAAAATAGAGCCATATTTTGATTTTCTTGCAAATCAGTATGTCTCTGAGAAAAAGCGAAGCTCATATTGAAATATCCATTTCTGTGTTCATTTAAGTCCTTTACGAACTATTTTAGTAGCCGCAATGCAATCTATTGATATTAGGTCAATATTTCATAGTTTTAATTGTTGAGCAACATTCAGAAGGATCGAGTGATAAATATGTAATGTTCGCTAGTTTAGCCTCAACCAGCGACCATTTTGTTCGTAGACTTCAAATTTGGCCCATTGACGGAAAGCTTCGCGTTCCAGCATACCGGTGTTGTATAGGTCATTACCGGCTACATTTTTGTAAATAATCACGTCATTCTTACTACCTTCTTTGCCCTCGTCTATCACGCGGCGAACAGCCCATGTGTGACCAATTTTGCCATTGCTGTAGAACTTACCTGTGCTGATTTTTTCTGGATGCTCGATATGCAGTAAGGCATTTTGTTTAGCTTTTTCGAGGAGTTCACTCAAGCCTTCTTCGGTTAAATCCACGAAGGAATCGAGCTCACGAATAGCAGCATTAAAGTCTTCGGTGGTCAGAGAGACGTCTTCGGAAGGCACCTCTAATTGAACAGGTTCCGTAACCAGTCTGGATAAATGCACTGGGTAGCGTCGCCAGTGAAATAAGGCATTAAACACAATTGCCACCAGCAGGATAGCGATGACATTCATCAATACAGGGAAAAGCAGATAGCTGTAGCCTAGTTGTGTGATACCTGCTCCGCCCAGAACGGCATTTAATGCCGTAGCCCCACCAGGTGGATGAATACATCGGGTGTAATACATCATCCCCACCGCCAAACCTACGGCAATAGCGGCTGCCAGTGGTGTTGCTCCAAGAAGATATTGACAGGTCACACCCACAGCAGCAGAGATTAGATGACCTGCAATCACTTGCCATGGTTGTGATAAGGCGCCATGAGGGACAGCAAATACTAATACGGCGGTCGCACCAAAAGAGGCAATAATCAATAACTCTGAACTCGTACTTATTGCAATATGCTGTGACAGCCATTTTGTCATCAGGATGGTCACTAAAATACCGACCATTGCCCCGAATGCTGAGATCACTTTTTCACTATGGCTGGTTCTGTTTTTCTCAATCCCTAGCCATAGCATGAGTTGTTTTAAAGCATGCGTCATAATTTAAAGTCACGGGATATAAAATAGGCATAAATTATACCTATTTAAATCATCCTCATATAGCGACAGGTTTATAGAGCTCAACCTTTTCTCTCAGATAATAAAATCGGTGTGTATTGATACAGAAAAATACTGTACGCCAACACCCATAGCAGAATACTCAGCCATAGACTCAATAAACTGGCTGAAAATACGCTAAACATCAGTGTTCTGACTAAGCCGGCTACCAACACGCAGATAAAAGCGACTTTAATCTTGGAAGACGCAATGATCGGTCTGCCGGTATGACCGAGTGAGACACGTGAGATCATGCTTAAAATAAGCCCGCCCATGCCGCCGACGGTTAAGGCATGCAAGGCATCATTCATGCTAACTTCACCCCCTACATAGTGATAGGCGAGCAGACTAAAACCAAGAGGAATACACCAGTAACTCAAGTGTAATGACCATAATAAAGGATGAGATAAGGTAGTGAAAAACCGCCAGCAGGCACATCTTATGGCTGTGAGAGATGCTGCTATCACCAGCATGATCGCTAATAAATAATCCGCTATCCATGCCTGCAATTGCAGGAAAAACACAACCACAATTAACCAGACAGAAAACAACGCTGCCCTGTCCAGCCATGTCCAACGAGGTCTGGCTGGAATCTGTGTGGCGTTAGCGGTAAACATCGGAATAATACGGCCACCGATGACTGCCATCATCAGCGTAATCAGAAATACGGCTGAATAAAGACTGTTGCTTGCGGTTTCAAACAGCTGAGACTGACTGGATAGATGGAAATTAATATTAGTAAAAATCAGTAGCAGCAACACCACCACTGCAAAATAATTACGCTTTTGTTTCTTTTTATAAATCAACTTAGCCAGGAACAGCCCGGCATAAATAAAGAAACTGCTATCCAGCAATATCACTAACCATGATGGCAAGCCGACTCCTGGCCACATCGCAATACGCCCAACGAGCCAACACCCTACTAATAATGCACATTGCTGACCATGAATGGAGCGTAAACCTGTCCAGGTTTGTACGGCCGTTAATAAAAAGCCAACCAACACCGCGCCGACAAACCCAAACATCATTTCATGACCGTGCCAGAGTGCGGCGGGTAAGGCTTGACTCGGATTTACCCATCCATTCCAGACACCGCCCCAATACAGCAGAGCGATGATGCCAAACAGACTGGCCAGTAAAAACAACGGCCTGAATGCCAGATCAAACACAGGTAATGAAAAAAAGGCACGGCAAGATTTTATAGACATAAGCAGCTACCAGAAGATAAAACAGCGAGCCCTTTCGGGCTCAGCTATTGGGTGAGGTTAAATAATCTCGTCATGCGGGCCGAATGTTTCAAAATTGATGCGTTCTGATGGCACACCATTCACATGCAATTGCAGTCGCACAAAGCGCATAAACTCCAGTGGCCCACACAGATACACCTCGATATTATTAAAATCGACTTTGTCTCTGAGCAGGTTGATATCCATCAAACCCGTATGAATATCTTCTGAGACATTTGTTTCTTCGCTATACCAATAAAATTCATGCAGATTCGTGTGAGTCTGTTTCAACACCGTCAAACGCTGTTTAAATGAATGTTGCTGAGCATTTTTGCAGGTGTGCAAAAAGAAGATATCGTGCTGATAAGCTTCATCACTAACTAACGTCTCCAGCATAGACATCATTGGCGTTAACCCGACACCGCCAGAAATCAACATCACTGGTCGGCTGGGCTTGGTCAAAAAGAATGCGCCAGCCGGTGGCATTAATTCGATTGTGTCCCCCACTTCCACCGCATCATGCAGATGATTAGACACCATGCCTTTGATTGGAGAACGCTCACGCTTCACACTAATACGGTAATGATCAGGTTGATATTTATCTGAGAGTGAATATTGGCGAATCTCAACATTCTCGGCATTATCAGGTTTCACTTTGACAGCAATATACTGGCCCGGCTGGTACTGTCTTATCGGCTGGCCATCCACCGGTTCAAAAATAAAGCTAGTCACTAACTCAGACTCTTTGATTTTGTCTTTGACCCGAAATGCTCTGGGCCCGGTCCAGCCACCCTGCTCTTCTCTGCTAGTTTGATAAAGCGCTTTTTCGCGATCGATTAATACCGTTGCCAATAACTGATAGGCTTTTATCCAGGCTTCAGCCACATCGTCGGTGAACTCATCGGGTGCTAACTCTCGTAAGGTTTCAATCAGGTGATGACCGACAATCTGATATTGCTCAGGCTGAATATCAAAGCTGGTGTGTTTCTGTGCGATACGCTCGACCAAATCGCCTAGCTCACCCAGGTTATCAATGTATTTGGCATAAGCCGCCACCGCACTAAACAATGCAAATTGCTGGCGACCACTTTTTTGATTGCTCAGATTAAAGATATCTTTTAGTTCTGGATTGGCGGTAAACATACGCTGATAAAAATGAGCAGTAACCGCTGTGCCAGCCCCTTCCAGTAAGGGAATCGTGCTTTTTACGATTTGGATAGTGCGTGTATCTAACATATTGTCCTCGCTATGCTGTTTTATGTATTACTACTCACACATTGCAGAAGCTATGCCATACACACCTGCTTATATAATTCAATTACTTAGTCAGATATACTTCATCAACCATGTCGTTTTGACCTATAAAATATTAAGTCATATTGACCTATTCATGTATTTATAATCTGATTAAAAAGAACAGCATAATGTCATTAAACAGCCATCACCTTTTAATCGAAGTTGCCCTCGATTTAGCCAATAGTTTGAATACCGGAGATCGGTTTGATCGCCTGTTAGGTTCGATACAAAAAGCCATTGCCTGTGATGCAGTGGTGTTACTTGGCTTTCGTGATGGCATGCTGACACCACTCGCTATGCAAGGATTATCGTCAGATGTATTAGGCAGGCGCTTTTTACTTGCAGAACACCCAAGGTTGCAACGCATTTGTGAGTCAAACAAACCTCTGTTATTCGCTAACGACTGTGACTTACCCGATCCCTATGATGGCTTGCTGGTATCTCAACTAGGTAACTTACCGATTCATTCCTGTATGGGCTTACCACTGTATTCAGATAATCAGCTTATTGGCGTTGTCACTTTAGATAGCTTTAAACCATATGCTTTTGATGACATCGAATTAAAAACGCTGGAATTAATCACGGCCTTATCCGCTGCTACCTTAAAAACAGCATTAGAGTTCAAGAAGTTGGAGTTAAGTGCCCATCATGCTCAGGAAGTGGTCAAAGAACTAACCCAGGAAGCCTTATTAAAAGATGGCGGCGAGATTATTGGGCAAAGCCCAGTCATGCAAACGCTGAAAAACAATATCGAGATGGTGTCTAGCTCCAATTTTACGGTGCTGATTACAGGTGAAACGGGTGTGGGTAAAGAGCTGGTTGCCAGGAAAATACATCAGCTTTCAGATCGTAAAACGGCTCCACTGGTCTATTTAAACTGTGCATCCCTGCCAGAGTCGCTGGTTGAAAGTGAGTTATTCGGCCACACCAAAGGCGCGTTTACCGGCGCAGATAAAGCCCGTGCCGGAAAGTTTCAGCTGGCGAATGGCGGCACGCTTTTTCTTGATGAGGTAGGTGAGCTACCGCTCAGCACACAGAGCAAATTATTACGGGTATTGCAGTCGGGCGAGATTCAACCTGTTGGCCAAGATAAAGTCGAACATGTGGATGTACGCATTATTGCCGCCACTAATAGAAATTTGGAAAAAGAAGTCGAGAGTAAACAGTTCCGTTCTGATCTTTATCATCGTCTAATGGTGTACCCGATTCACCTACCCAGCCTGAAAGAGCGTGGAGAAGACGTGTTGCTTTTGGCCGGATATTTTCTCGAACGTATCAGTCGCCAATTGAATATCCGCCAGCTTCGATTAACCTCAGAAGCCAACACCAGTCTGCTCAATTATTCATGGCCCGGCAATGTGCGTGAACTGGAACATGTGATCAGCCGAGCAGCGTTAAGAGCGAAAGCCAGTTCACCTCATCAGGCCATAGTGTCACTCACATCAGAGTTACTTGAAATCACAGCTGATAAACCCGTAGGCAACTTACCTGAGCTGGATACTAACCCAGCTAACAACCTGCTCAATATGAGTTTAAAAGCCGCGACCGAAGCCTTTCAGAAAAGAGTCATCGCTCACGCATTACAACAAGCCGATGGTAACTGGGCAATGGCCGCCAAACAGTTGCAGATGGATCGCTCAAACCTTATCCGTATGGCAAAACGGCTTAACATCAACGTTCAAAAAAATACGCAGATCACTTTCAACTAAAGCACTGAAAATCAAACACTCTGCCCCTATTGGTTGCTGCCCCTATTGGTTGTTGATTTCTTGAGAAACTGTTCTCATTCGTTGTAGCTAGTTAAAGTAACATGTGTGAGTGGAATAATGTGTGTACCCCTAATGTAAACACCTCGAAATTTTGTTTTGTTACCTCTGCTCCTTATCGTGACTTCTGAATTATTTTTTAATAGTATTTTGCCAACATATGGCCCAGGTAGTGGCCCGAGTAGCGGCGTCTGAAAATTAACAAGACTAGCATCATTAAATCCCACCTTAATATCCTTACTAACCAAAGCTGATAGCTTAGATATGGCTTCTTCAATACTTCTACTTAATATCTTATTTACTGTTTGAGTAACATTATCTTCTGGAGTGATTTCTTCTTTGAAATGGTAAAAGTATCTTTCAGACCAACTACGCTCATAACTTTCGTTCAATTTTAGATAATAAACTAGAGATAAATATATTCTGTCATCTCTAGATTGAAGCAATATAAAGGGCTCTAACTTATATGCTTTTGAATGATTTGTGTCTGATGACTCATCGAATGACTTTCGTACTTTTTCCGTTAAATCAAGTTCCCTGCTTTTAAAGCCCAATGAATCGGCCTCATTAGTGGTTTTATTCTCAATTATTGCTGAATTGACCAATGAACCCAGTGCTCCGCCTAATAGCCCAACAGCAGCATTAGCTCCATCTATTTGACTGTAGTAGATATGACTATTATTTATTTTTATCGCAGATTGTGTTGTCTCGCTGTCGATTAGGTTACTAGTCACTTCAACTCCGTCTTGAACATTAAGAGGCGGTGCTGATGTCATAGAAGGCTGGCTTGTTGCAGCGCAACCAGTAAGTCCCAGCATGAACAACAAAAATAGATATACTTTAGTTTTTATTTTCATAATTTACTATATTTCGATTTTTTTTCAAATTGTGAGTGAATAATCAATAGTAAGATCAAGTATGCTGACCCTTTGATTTCTATTTTACGAGCTTCATCTTGCAAGAAATGACTATTAGTCGATATAGAAAACAATAACTAATTAATGATAAATCAAGTTTGCTGAGCCCTTGATTCTCTTGATTTTGCTTTCAACTAAATCACTGAAAATCAAACAATCTGACCCTATTGATTTCCCCTCTGGCTTACCTTGTTATAAGCCAATGTTTTGTCTATGCACGTCATACAGATCGAATCCATCACTCTGCCAGAACCTCTCTAGGCCTATTTCTTTGTAAAGTTCAATCTCTTCTTCATATATTGGGTACATTCCGGCGAGATGAACTGTCTTGTTCGACAATTTTATGGTTGATTGTTCTTGGTTTAGAAATGATGGCGCAAAAATGAAATAGCCAACCATCTCAGACTCAGCGGTAATGGGTTCATCTAGTGTGTATAGATCACCATAACAGAAAGGTTTTATGCCTTGGTACTCGGAGGCAAAAAAGCCCGCTGCCATACCCCAGCTTTTATCATTTGTATCTAAGGTCACCATCAGCTCTGGGCGTCCCAGCTTCCAGTCAGGGTGGTTTGCCTCAGAAAGGCCATAAGTAATTGCAGTCAGACTACCTTTTTCTGGAAGATCTGCGAAGAAGAATACGTAAATCGAGTTCCCTCCCTCGACAAATGGATCGACCTTGTGGATTGCGTTCTCTTCACCAAAAAGCTCATTGAGCTTGTTTAAGAACAACTGGGCATCAGATGTCACATTCTCTCCTTGGCTTATATCGCTTGTAACACGTGACCGAAAAAGCGTAGCTTTTGGGGGGCAAGTGCTTACTCTTGTTAGCTTTTCTTTCCAATTTTCAAGTTTAATACGCCGTGTAATGTACCTTTACCAGCAATAATAGATTGACATGTACTCTCAATATTACGAATGAGCCCTTCAACTTTTGGAATGATTGGGTCATCATCTCCACCTTCCCAAAATATCGCCTCATGCTTTTCTATTCTAGCCAGATGTTCTTGCCATTGCTGATCTGTTCGGAAATAATCTCGTGCCCACAACCTAGACAGCACTCGAGACGACGCGACAATTTTATTTACAATTTCTCTTACATCATCAAACGGTTTTGATTTATCTTTACCAAACTGAGCCATAAACCTATATCTAGATGCATGTAGCTTATTGAATAGCTCTTGATATTGGTTATATCGATGAAAAACTATAGATGCTTGTTTTCTTGCTTGAAACTGGGCATCAGACTCATTTTCACCGCGCTCTACGTGGTCTGTCTCGCCTCCAGAGCTAACAGGATGTCGAATATGGCGAATCGCATCTGCTGCTTCGTAAAACAAGGCTAGTGTATCCTCAGCCAGTTCGAGCTGCCTCTTTCCAACATGCTCTCTTCTCCAGGCATCAATACCATAGATGGCAACCCAGATGCCCAAAAGTATAGAAACTTGCTGTATCCCCTCAATCCAACTCATCGCTACCCTTCCCAGCTAACAGTGTCATTTATGAAGCTTGTGACTTCACAATAAATATTTAAGAAGTCGCTTCATAATTCCGACTTAATACTTCCAAGCATTTGATTAAAAAAGAAACGAAAAATTAACTTTTTTGAGGAATAGAGCCAAAAAGTCGAAAAGGGCTGGAAAAATAGAGCCATATTTTGATGCTCTTGAAAATGAATATGTCTCTGAGAAAAAGCGATATTCATATTGAATGTTCCTTTAAATCCTTTACGAGCAGATGTTTAGACCGCAGTACAATCAATTGATTTTGGTTGAATATTCCATAGTTTTAACTGTTGAGCAACATTCAGAAGCTTTGGATGATAAAAATCTGATACTAACTACATTAACCAAACCAATCACCATTTTTCTATACACTTCAAATTTTCCCCATTGACGGAAGACTTTCCGCTCCAGTGTGCTGATGATGTATCCGTCATTACTCTCTGCACTCTTGTAGATAACCACATCATTTTTAGTTTTCACATTTTTAACCTATTACGAATCACACAAAGCATTAAAGCTGAGATTGTAGCGTTGCTCATCCCGATATATAGTTATACCTACTATCGGTATTTAGAGACAATAAAAATCACATGACTGAACAACATGCAGACACTACATCGGCTTTATTCAGTCGTGGTCGTAAATACGATCATATGGCTTTGTTGGAGCAGATTGATGCCACAGGCTCGATTCGCGCCGCAGCAACAACCTTAGGTATGACCTATAAAACGGCATGGGATGCGGTCGAAGCTATTAACAATGTGACTGATAGCCCTTTGGTAGAAAGACGCAAAGGTGGTCATGATGGGGGTGGAGCCAACTTGACTAACCATGGGCGCCGTTTGGTCAGCACGTATCGGCGGCTGGATGAGGAACGTGAGCGTGTTCTGCAGCAATTAAATAACGTGGTAGATGACTTCGATGCCTATTATCAGCTCATCAGGAGGTTTGATTTGAAAACCAGTGCTCGTAATCAGTTTCTTGGCAAAATGAAAACGATCAAGCAAGGCGAAATATCTAACGAAGTAATTTTGGATATCGGCGGTGATGATGAAATTGTCGCCAATATCACCACCGACAGTCTTGAACACTTGGCGCTAAAAGAAGGAATGCAAGCCTACGCAATGATTAAGGCTTCGTGGGTGATTCTGACCTTAGATCATCAGCTAAAAACCAGTGCCCGTAATAAACTCACTGGTAAAGTCGCACGCAGTCATGAAGGTGCGATCAATACAGAAGTGATTATTGAACTTAAGGGTGGCAAAACACTGGCTGCCACCATTACCAATGACAGCGCTCAAGAATTGGCTCTTAAACCAGACACGCAAGTCACGGCGTTAATTAAAGCGTCCAACGTGATCCTTGCCGTGGCGAATTAATACTGAGACTTCACAATGATGACATTACAAAAACTTATCACCGCCCTTTTCTGTTTATTTGCCATCAGCAACGTTCAAGCTCAAACCGTGATGGTGGCAGTAGCCGCTAATTTCACCGAACCTATGCAGGAAATTGCGGCTGCCTTCGATAAAGAGACAGGGAATAACACGGTGCTATCTTTTGCTTCATCGGGTAAATTCTTTGCCCAGATAAAAAATGGTGCCCCTTTTGATCTTTTTCTTTCCGCCGATACGGCAAAGCCATTAGCATTGGAAGAGGCAGGTCTTAGTGTCATAGGCAGCCGTTTTACCTATGCTCAGGGCGCATTGATTTTATGGTCACCCAAAGCGGACTTTATCGATAGCGAAAGTCCAGATGTGTTGAAAACAGGCCAGTTTAAACATCTGTCTTTAGCTAATCCTAAGCTTGCACCTTATGGCTTGGCCGCCGTCGAGACATTAAATAATCTGGGTATTTATGATGATATCGCCAACAAAATCGTGATGGGAGAAAACATTGCACAAGCCTATCAGTTTGTTGCTACACATAATGCCCAATTGGGTTTTGTGGCTTTATCGCAAGTGATGAAACAAGGCAAGCTAAGCTACGGCTCGGGTTGGATTGTACCTAAAGACCTCTACTCGCCTATTCGTCAGGATGCAGTATTACTTAAAAAAGCAGAACACAATGATGCGGCAAAAGCCCTGCTTGACTACCTTAAATCAGACAAAGCCCTGGCGATCATCGAGTCCTATGGTTATTCACATTGAGCATGGATCAACGTAAAGCATCATGTTTAGCGACGCGAATCTAGCTGCCATTTTACTCACGGCAAAACTGGCCAGTATTGTGACCGTTTTGTTGTTACTGATCAGTACACCTATCGCGTGGTGGCTGGCTCGCACCCGTTGTCGTGCCAAAGTCGCTATTGAAGCACTGGTAGCCATGCCGATTGTCTTACCACCATCGGTTATCGGTTTTTATTTATTAGTCGCCATGGGGCCTGAAGGGCCGGTAGGGCAATTGACTCAGGCGCTTGGTTTGGGCACCTTACCTTTTACCTTTAGCGGGCTGGTGATTGCATCCATCTTTTATTCCCTGCCTTTTGTCGTGCAACCGATACAGTTAGCCTTTGAAAATATTAATGAGCATTATCTGGAAGCCGCCGCCACGCTAGGTGCCAGCCCCTTAGATCGATTTCTCACTATTGCCTTACCTCTAGCACTACCCGGATTTCTAACCGGTGGCATTCTGGGCTTTGCTCATACAGTCGGTGAGTTTGGTGTGGTGTTAATGATTGGTGGCAATATCCCTGAAGTGACGCGGGTTGTGTCTGTGCAAATTTATGACTACGTCGAAGCCTTAGAGTATGACCAGGCTTGGGAGCTATCGGCCATTATGATCGCGTTTTCATTTGTCACTTTGTTATTGCTCTACCTGTTTAACCCCAATAAAAGAAAACTCGCATGAGCAAGTCTGGCATCGAAACTCGCTTTTATCTTCAGCATCCTGGCTTTACGCTGGATGTTGACTTGAGCATACCCGCTCAGGGTGTCACCGCTTTGTTTGGTCCGTCTGGTTCGGGTAAATCCACCATTTTGCGTTGTATGGCGGGTCTGGAAAAAGCCAAAGGCAAGTTCGTGTTTAATGGCGATGTCTGGCAAGATGACAACACCTTTATCCCGCCCCACCAGCGCCCGATTGCCTATGTGTTTCAGGAGTCAGCCTTATTCCCTCATCTGAGTGTGATGGCCAATTTGAATTATGCTTTTAAACGCAGAAAACAAAGCAATACCGACTTTCCTCTGGATAAAACCATTGCTTTATTAGGCATTGAACATTTACTGGATCGTAAACCGGCTAAATTATCAGGCGGTGAAAAACAACGGGTCGCCATTGCCCGAAGTCTGGCAGTGAACCCAAAACTGTTATTAATGGATGAACCTTTAGCAGCACTCGATGTAGCTAGAAAACGTGAGTTTCTGCCCTTTTTAGAAAAGCTGCATGACACCTTAAAAATGCCGGTGATTTATGTCAGCCACTCCCCCACAGAAGTCGCACGATTAGCCGATCATATTGTATTGCTGAAAGAAGGCCAGGTTGAGGCTTCCGGTGCACTTAATCACACTCTTTCCCGACTGGATTTATCGTCACAACTGGATGAGCAGGCCAGTGTGATTATTGAAGCTAAGATTGAGCAGATCCAAAATGAGTGGCACCTTGCTGAAGCCGCGTTTGAAGGTGGCAAGATGTGGGTCAGAGATATGAATTTTGTTATCGGCAGTCAGGTGCGTCTGCAAGTGCTGGCACGGGATGTTAGCCTCACCCTATCACCTGATGAAGATTCCAGTATTGCCAATACCTTACGAGCTCGTATTGAAGAAGTCAGCCAAGGCGATCACCCTGCTATCTTATTGGTTCGACTCAAAGTTGGTACGAACTATTTACTGTGTCGTCTTACCTCACGTTCATTTCATCACCTTGGTGTCTCTGTCGGTGATGAGGTCTGGGCACAAATAAAATCCGCTGCGATTATTGAATAAACATACTGAACTTCTGGCTATTCAGCCCTTTCCATCTATATAAATATCATTCGTTTTACACCATTCATGATCAGGATCAATGTGATGGTGGATGCTCAGTTTTATCATTGCCGACAGCTTTTCGGAACACATAAATATTCATACCTACTCGACAATGGATAATTGAGGCTCAATAGCAATGAACTCAGATACAACCATAACCGCATCTTCTCTCTACGAAAGAGCCTTAGGCGCCTATCTTGGTTTTGCCTGCGGTGATGCGCTGGGTGCCACCTTAGAATTTATGACCCCGGAACAAATTCACGAAACTTACGGCCTTCACAAAGATATTACCGGCGGTGGCTGGTTAGGTTTACCACAGGGTCATGTGACGGATGCTACCGAGATGACGCTCACCCTGAGTCAGGCCATTATTGATGCCCAAGGCTGGGATATTAAAGTGGTGGCTGACTACTTTGTAGTGTGGTTGAGCAGACATCCGACTGACATCAGCGAGGCTGTGCTTCGAGGTATTCGTCGTTATAAAAATACCGGTGACTTGATGGCACCTTATGATGATCACGATGCGGGTAACGGTGCTTGTAGCCGTATATTACCTCTGGCTTTGATTTGTCTATACCAGGATGAGGCGTTTGAAAGCTGGCTGTGTGAACAAAATCATTTTACTCATCACAATAGTCTTTCTGACCGAGCCAGTCAGATGTTGGGCTATTTGGTAAAACACTTAATTCGCCAAGAAACTGATTTGGCCGAAGAAACGATTGCTGAATTCATTGGAAAAGAGCCCCAGTTTGCTTTTTCACCCTACCCTGGGCATAGCTCTGGCTATATCATTGATACGATACAAACCGTGCTGCACTTTTTTCACACGACCAATAGTCTGGAAGACTGTATCACTAAGACAGTGAATATGGGGGGAGATGCTAATACCGTCGGTGCTCTCGCCGGTATGTTGGCAGGCGCGAAATATGGTGTGGGAGCGATTCCGGAAAGATGGTTAAAACAACTTGATCCCGATATTTCTGAACTGATTAAAAAACAGACCACCACCTTATTATCATTAGCTGAAAAACTCGCTGAACAAAATCCTTAACGCCTTTCTTAGATGAAGACGAAGTGTTATGTCGCTTTGCACGGGTGAGCAAGGTATAATTCTTTCCTATATTCAAAGGACTATAGCTCCCTGAGTTTATCTCTCTCCCTTTAAGAAGTTCAGTCTTGATTGCGGAACAATGCTAGGTCTTATTTTCATATCCGCTGAACAGCCATCACGCATATTCGTGATTATTAATTGAGTTCCTATGTCAGATACCGCTTTTTCGTCCCTCCCCTTATCTCAGCAACAACTGGATGCTTTAACCTCTTTAGGTTATGACAGCATGACAGCCATTCAGGCAGAAACCTTACCCTGGTTATTAAAAGGCCGGGATGTGGTCGCTCAGGCGAAAACCGGTAGTGGTAAAACGGCAGCGTTTGGTATCAGCGTACTCAACAGCATCAATCCGCGTTTCTTTGGGGTGCAAGCATTAATCTTAAGCCCAACCCGAGAGCTGGCAGAACAAATCACCACCGAATTAAGAAAGTTAGCGCGTTTGATGCCGAATATAAAAGTCACCACCTTATGCGGTGGTAAACCTATCGGCCCACAAATTGCGTCATTAGAGCATGGTTCTCATATCGTGGTCGGTACACCGGGTCGAGTGAATGACTTACATAGCAAAAACTGCCTAAAGTTAGATCAACTAAAAGTACTGGTTCTCGATGAAGCGGATCGTATGTTGGATATGGGCTTTACAGAAGTGATTCACCACATCATTGATCAAACACCGTCATCACGTCAGACCGCCCTGTTCTCTGCCACCTATCCGGATACGATTCAGCAGATGAGTGAATCCATCCAAACGTCACCAGTATCAGTAAAGATTGTCTCTGAACATAAGCAAGACGTTATTGAACAGCTGTTTTTTGATGTTAATAAACATGAACGTGATGAGACGTTAATCAAGCTGATTCAGCACTATAAACCGAATAATGCTGTTATCTTCTGTCATACCAAAAAGCAGTGTGATGAAGTGGCTGAGTGGTTATCCAGTCAACAGATACAAGCAGCGGCCATTCATGGCGATCTTGAACAACGGGATCGTGATCAGGCATTGATTCGCTTTGCTAATAACAGTTGCCCGGTGTTGGTGGCGACGGATGTTGCGGCGAGAGGTCTGGATATCGCCTCACTGGAAATGGTGATTAACTATGAATTACCACGTGATCCGGAAGTGTATGTGCATCGTATCGGCCGTACTGGTCGTGCCGGTGAAAAAGGCATGGCAATGAGTATTGTCACACCCGCTGATGCGCCACGTGTTGTCGCCATCGAAAACTATAAGTCAGAACCAGTGAATTACGGCAACATATCAAAACTCAAGCCAGACTCAGGCTTCACGCTGCAAGGCAAAATGACCACCATCCAGCTGGATAGTGGCCGTAAAAATAAAATTCGTCCGGGTGATATTTTAGGTGCTTTAACCGGTGATGCCGGTTTAAATGGTCAGCAAATAGGCAAAATTGATATTCGCGATATGTCCAGCTATGTGGCCGTTGAACAAAGTGCCCTTAGACAAGCCATGAATTACTTAGCTAAAGGCAAAGTGAAAGGCCGCTCTGTTCGCGCCAGACAAATTCGTTAAGCCAATACAGAGTCTTGCTTTTCAAGTACATAAGTACGCCACATGGCATATTTAGGTAAAAAGTCGATGGCGGCTTTTATCTCAAAGCCACTTTGTCTGAATTCATTTTCAATGGTTTGCTGATTAATCACAAAACGATTTTGGTAATCGCGTGCATGGCGTTTTTTCTCTAATTTTTTACGGCGCCAAGCTTTAAAGTTACCATCCACCCACAGCGAAATAATCACGGTTTTTTGCGTTACCCGGTGAAACTCTTTTAGCAGTGTTAATCGATCTTGTGCATCACCAATATGATGAATAAGACGAATACAGAAAATATTTTCCACGAAATTATCTGGAACATCCAAACTAAACGCTGACGACTGGAAAGCTTCAACCCGATCAGTAATAGCTTTGTCACGATAATGCATGCCGGTATTTATCATGTCCTGACTATAATCACTGGCAAAGATCTGGCGTTGTGGTTGTTCACATAATAAAGACCAGAAACGCCCAGTACCACAAGGTACGTCTAGTATCGTTTTTGGATCACCAGCTATATTCAGTGCCTTTCTGGCTACTTGATGATCACGCCAATTAGATAATTGACGCCATAAGCCATCCTGATGTTTTTCAAAATAAGCTTTCGCATGTGTATCATCATATTTACCTGAAAACTCAAGCGTTGTTTTAATATCTGTGGTCATCTCATCACCTGCTTTTTTTAAACTGAGGCTGAGTATGGTTAACAAATATTAAAAAAGACTTAACCGTATTTTTAGGAAGTTCTTGAGCAGGATTACTAGAAGGGATGAGAACATAAGCTAGTTTTTAATAAACGCTTCTTATTATGTGATCTCACATCAATAAACATAAAGTTATCAAGAGACATATAAAAACCCATTTTTTGATAAGCGAGGACAATGAATGGAATTACCAGTGGATAAACATGCCGTTTTACGGATTATGGCCAGACCCAGTGATGTGAATATCGCTGGTGATATTTTTGGTGGTTGGTTGATGTCACAATGTGATATTGCAGGTGGCATTTATGCTAATCGTATTGCTGGAGGCCGTATTGTCACTGTCGCCGTCAATAATTTTCAGTTTATCGCACCTGTGCTGGTTGCTGATATTGTTAGCATCTATGTGGATACGATGCGGATTGGCACAACCTCTATCACCGTGAAAGTGACAGTATTAATTGAACGTCGTGATGGAAAAAAAGAAACAACAATGAAGGTGGCGGAAGCCGACATCGTCTATGTGCATATTGATGAAAACCGCCAGCCAGCCGCTATTACACAGGAATAAGAGCGCTACATAAAATATAAGGCCTTAACGGCCTTATATTTGTTACTTATGTTGAGAAGAAGTGGGTTAAACAGCTTGCTTGGTTGCAGCGGCTTCTTGCATGCCACTTTTCACTTGTTCAGCTGCCTCTTTCGCGATGGGATCAAGCTCAGTACCACCAGCATCAAGATATTCCACTAAGTCTTCTTTCATTTTTCTGGCCCAAAAGCGCTTGATATGACTGGCAACACGTTCTGCTGCTTCTTTGTCTTCATAAGCGCGATTATTTGCCGCGATTTGGTTAATCATTTTGATCAAAGTTTCAACCGGACTATGACTCATTTTGTTACTTTCCTTACATTGCCCTTAGGGCTTTTTCGTGATCATGTTGAGTAAACGGATCGTGATAAATGACGTGACGACCAGAACGGGCAAAGCCAACCAGCTTCAATCCAGCAAGCTGAGCTTGCTCAATCGCTAGTGAGGTAGGTGCAGACACAGCTACCAGACATCCAAAACCGGCACTGGCCGCTTTTTGAACCATCTCATAGCTGGCACGACTGGTGACCAATACAAACCCTTCGTGTGGTGATAATCCGGCTTTAACGTGAGCACCGATGAGTTTATCCAGTGCATTGTGTCGGCCAACATCTTCTCTTGTCAGTAGGATATTACCGTCAAGATCACACCAGGCAGCAGCATGAGTTGCCCCTGTCACTTGCTGAAGTTGTTGGTATTGCTTGATGTTATTCAATCCAATCTGAATCACATCATCCGCAACTTGCACCGACTGAACAGGCTGAATCGGTCGGATGGCTTGTTTAAGTGATTCAACACCACACAAGCCACAGCCGGTTCGACCGACTAAACTCCGTCGACGTTCACGTAATGCCTCAAACTTTTCATCATCAATCATCAAACGAACACTGATGCCATTATTATTCGACTGCACATGAATATGGCTCACTTGTTCGACGTTATCAACAATATTCTCGGTCAAACTAAAGCCCAGAGCAAAGTCAGCCAAATCAGCTGGTGTCGCCATCATCACCGCATGAGAAATCGTGTTGTAAACCAATGCAACAGGCGTTTCAACGGCAATATCGTCATGCTGATATTGGGTAACCGATTCATCTTTATGAACGGCTACCTCAACATCAACTGTCGTTTTATCAACGCTTGTCATTACTCAGCTTCTACCTCTGAGTGAGCCGTGTCTGCTGCCCCTTTCAGTAGTTTCATCTGCAACGCTTCAAATGATTTGAAGTTTTGCTGCCACTCTGAAGGTTGGCTGACTCTCTCAACCTGAACAGCTGTCACTTTATATTCAGGACAGTTGGTCGCCCAGTCAGAGTTATCAGTCGTAATAACGTTGGCACCGCTACCAGGATGATGGAATGTGGTGTAAACCACGCCCGGCAGGACTTTATCGGTAATACGAGCACGCAATACCGTTTGTCCGGCCCGGCTGGTGATACCCAACCAATCGTTTTCCTTGATACCTCGTAATTCAGCATCAGATGGATGAATATCCAACACATCCTCGTTATGCCAGGCCTGATTGTCTGTACGACGGGTTTGAGCACCCACATTGTATTGAGACAGGATACGGCCTGTAGTCAGTAATAATGGGAAACGACTGTTAGTACGTTCATCAGTCGCTACATACTCTGTAACACTGAAACGACCTTTACCAATCGGGAAATCATCCACATGCATGGTTGGCATACCGACTGGATTTTCATCATTACATGGCCATTGAATACTGCCCAGCTCGTCAAGACGATCATAGTTCACACCGGTAAAGGTAGGTGTCAGCGAGGCAATTTCATCCATAATTTCTGATGGATGGTTGTAATGCATTGGATAACCCAAGGCATTGGATAAGTCCACTGTGATTTCCCAGTCTTCCTTACCTGCGATTGGTGGCATCACTTTACGTACACGGTTGATACGACGTTCCGCATTAGTGAATGTACCGTTCTTCTCAAGGAATGAAGACCCAGGTAATAACACGTGTGCAAACTTGGCTGTTTCATTCAGGAACAGATCCTGAACAATCAAACATTCTAAAGAACGTAATGCTTTTTCCACATGCTGTGTGCCTGGATCTGACTGAGCAATATCCTCACCCTGAACATATAAGGCTTTAAATTCACCAGCAATCGCTGAATCAAACATATTAGGAATACGAAGACCTGGCTCATTATCCAGTTTCACACCCCAGACTGATTCAAAGTGTGCACGCGCAGTATCATCTGAAACGTGTTGATAGCCTGGCAATTCATGTGGGAACGAGCCCATATCACATGAACCCTGCACATTATTCTGACCACGAAGTGGGTTCACGCCCACACCCTCGCGACCTATATTACCTGTTGCCATCGCCAGGTTAGCAATACCCATGACCATGGTTGAACCTTGACTATGTTCGGTCACACCCAGACCGTAGTAAATAGCACCGTTCTTCGCTGTCGCATAGGTTCTGGCCGCTTGACGCACTTTGTCTGCTGCGACACCGGTTGTGGCTTCAACGGCTTCTGGTGAGTGACGTTCATCACGAATGAACTCACGCCATTTTTCGTAACTTTCCATATCACAGCGACTTTCCACAAACGCTCTGTCTTCCAGGCCTTCGGTGACCACAACGTGGGCAATTGCATTGACCAATGCCACGTTAGAACCAGGACGTAAGGCTAAATGCTGTGCTTTTTTCAGATGCGGAGTTTTCAACAGATCAATATGACGTGGATCGGCCACAATCAAGTCGGCTCCTTCACGCAGACGACGACGCATCATTGAACCAAATACCGGATGAGCATCTGTTGGGTTAGCACCGATAACCATAATGACATCAGATTTCATCACAGAATCAAAGTTCTGCGTACCCGCAGATTCACCCATGGTGACTTTCAAACCATAACCAGTCGGTGAGTGGCATACGCGTGCACAGGTATCGGTGTTGTTGTTACCAAACGCCGCACGAACTAATTTTTGAACCAGATAACTTTCTTCGTTAGTACAACGTGATGAGGTAATACCCCCGACACTTTCACGACCATATTTCGCTTGAATATCTTTTAAACGCGTCGCTGCAAAGTTAATCGCTTCTTCCCAGCTGACTTCCTGCCAAGGGTCTGTGATCGACTCACGAATCATTGGCGCTTTAATGCGGTCTTTATGTGTCGCATAACCAAAGGCAAAACGGCCTTTCACACAAGAGTGACCATGGTTCGCATCACCGCCTTTATAAGGCACCATGCGAACAACCTGATCGCCTTTCATTTCTGCTTTGAATGAGCAACCGACACCGCAATAGGCACAGGTAGTGACAACACTGTGTTCAGGTTGCCCCATTTCGATGATACTTTTCTCCATCAGGGTGGACGTTGGGCATGCCTGCACACAGGCACCACATGACACACACTCTGAATCCATAAAGTCTTCATCTTGACCCGCAGCCACTTTCGAATCAAAACCACGACCATCAATGGTTAAAGCGAAGGTGCCCTGCACTTCTTCACAGGCACGTACACAACGCGAGCAAACGATACATTTGCTTGGATCAAAACTGAAATACGGGTTGGAATTGTCTTTTTCACTATCCAGATGGTTTTCACCTTGATAGCCATAACGTACTTCACGCAGCCCTACATCACCGGCCATGTCCTGTAGTTCACAGTTACCGTTGGCAGGGCAAGTCAAACAATCCAGAGGATGGTCTGAAATATACAGCTCCATCACATTTCTGCGTAATTTCGCTAACTTGCTGTTTTGCGTGGTGACTTTCATGCCTTCATCAACAGTTGTTGTACATGAAGCTGGGTAACCACGTCGCCCTTCAATTTGAACAGCACATAAACGACAGGAACCAAAGGATTCCAGATTGTCGGTGGCACATAATTTTGGAATATTGATATTCGCTAATGAAGCGGCACGCATCACTGACGTTCCTTCTGGAACCGTGATTTCCACGCCATCAATTTCTACTGTTACTAAGGTCTCCGATACACGAGCTGGTGTACCGTAGTCTTTATTTGGATTAAATGTTTCAATTCTCATGTCGTCACTCCTAGCGCGCTGCGCTGAGTTCTTCTGGGAAATATTTCATTACGCTCTGAACGGGGAATGGCGTCATGCCACCCATTGCACAAAGCGAGCCGTCTATCATGGTTTCGCATAAGTCTTCGAGTAAGACCCAGTTCGCATTGGCATTTTCACCGCTGCGAATGCGATCAATGACCTCGACACCGCGTGTGGAGCCAATCCGGCATGGCGTACATTTGCCACAAGATTCGACTTTACAAAATTCCATTGAGAAACGAGCCTGCTGTCCCATATCTACGGTTTCATCAAACATAACGACCCCGCCATGTCCTAATACGGCGCCAACAGCAGCGAACTCTTCATAGTCAATGAGGGTATCCCATTGGCTTGCGGGTAGATAAGCACCCAACGGACCACCTACTTGTACAGCTTTCAGAGGTTTACCCGTCAACGTGCCACCACCAAAGTCTTCCATTAACTCTCGTAAACTAATACCAAAAGCTAACTCGACTAAGCCGCCTTGTTTTACATTACCCGCCAATTGCAAAGGTAATGTGCCGCGCGAGCGCCCCATGCCATAGTCAGCATACGACTGACCGCCTTTATCCAAGATATAAGGCACAGCAGCAAATGACAGTACGTTATTGACAACAGTTGGTTGCCCAAATAATCCGACAATGGCTGGTAACGGTGGCTTGGCTCTAACTAAGCCGCGTTTGCCTTCCAGACTATCTAACAGAGACGTTTCTTCACCACAGATATAAGCGCCTGCGCCGAGACGCACTTCTAAATCAAAGTGTTTACCCGACCCCAGAATATTTTCACCCAGATACCCGGCTTTATAGGCGCGTTCAATCGCTTCATTCAGGAGTTTATGGGCGACCGGATATTCAGAACGGAGATAGATATAACCTTGTGTGGCATGAACGGCCAAGCCAGCGATAGTCATGCCTTCTATCAGCATAAACGGATCGCATTCCATCACCAGACGATCGGCAAAGGTACCGGAGTCACCTTCATCGGCGTTACAGACAATATATTTTTGTTCAGATGGGGTATCTAAAACGGTTTGCCACTTAATCCCTGTAGGGAAAGCGGCACCACCACGACCACGCAGGCCTGAGGTTTTAACTTCATCAACAATATTCTGAGGTTGCATTGCGATGGCATTTTTTAGGCCGTTAAAGCCGTCCAGCGCAATGTAGTCTTCGATGGAAATGGGATCGGTAATGCCAGAACGGGCAAAGGTCAGTCTTTGTTGTTTTTTAAGGAAGGGATGCTCTTCAACCAGACCGATGCAACTCTCGTGCTGTTGATTACCATCGAGCATGCCAGCATCAAATAACGCTGATACTTGCTGAGCACTAATTGCACCATAACCAACCCGACCTTGTGCAGTATCTACTTCAACAAGCGGTTCAAGCCAGAGCATGCCGCGACTGCCATTTCGAACAATTGTCGCGTCCAGGCCGCGTTGTGTAATTTCTTGCTGAACGGCTTCTGCTAATTGATCTGCACCTAGAGAAAGTGCGGTGGTATCGCAGGGAATATAAATACGCTGACTCATTAGCCGACCTCCTTCATATCTTGCTGATGGGAAGCGACTAATTCATCAAAACGCTCCAGACTGACCCGTCCGTGAATATCATCATCGATTCTAATAGAAGGGCCGGTAGCACAGTTACCCAGACAATAAACGGGTTCTAAAGAAAACTGTCTGTTTGCAGTGGTTTGATGGTAATCAATACCAAGTGCTTGTTTTGCGTGTGCTTCTAACGACCTACAACCGACAGCCTGACAGGCTTCAGCACGACATATTTCAATCGTATGTTTGCCAGGCGGTGTGGTTCTAAAATGATGATAGAAACTGATCACACCATGAACTTCTGCACGTGTTTGCAATAAGGACTCAGCAATCTGTGCAACCGCTTTTTCAGGGATGTAACCAATTTCGTTCTGAATTGCATGCAAGATGGGTAACATTGCGCCAGGCTTGTGTTTTAGCCCATCTATAATTAATTGAATAGACTGCTCAGTCCATTCTTTACCAACTGTCATTATATCTCTCTCCGTTATCTGAAATATGCACAATTAAGCATATTTAATTTATCTTATTTTTATTATTGACAAGACATTAGCATAGAGATTGCACGATAAAAATATGCATTTTTAATCATATTTAAAAACTGTGAATCACTATCCATTTTTTATAAAAGTATGACCTTAACAAGCTCATAAAATTTCCTACACTAATAGCCAGGCCGAATTAAGTGCAAAGCCATTTATATTTGCACCATCACTGTGCATAAAATTTAATATCAATATTCACACCAAACATAACACTTTGTTTTAAATGGAAAATTAAAACTGGCACAGTTACTGCTAAATGTAAATTACAAACAACTTTTCAGCTGCATTTTGTTTGTATTTCTCTCTTGTCTACGTGCTGAGCCTTGGGGTGAACATAAGTTCACCCCTTTTTTTTGTGTCAAATCGTCCCATCAGTTCTGTTAGCATAGCAGTATCATTCATCGGCAATTACTCTCTGAATTCTATGCATCAGCGCACTATTGAAAACCTTCAACAAGATCATGATTTTGTCACGGTAAATCCACATGCTGAGAAGCGTACCCGCTATGTGCTTTTCCTTACTCTCATTACCATGGTTGCAGAAATTATCGCCGGTACGCTATTTGGCTCAATGGCATTGCTTGCTGATGGCTGGCATATGGCTACCCATGTCGTCGCTTTTCTGATTACTTTATTTGCTTATTCTTACGCGTCGAAAAATAAAGCAAATACAGCATTTGCTTTTGGTACAGGAAAAGTAAGCGTTCTGGGTGGCTTTGCCAGTGCAATTGCTCTGGGAGTGGTGGCTTTAATGATGTTGCTTGAATCTATTGAGCGACTGGTTAATCCACATCAAATTGAATTCAGTGCCGCGATTCTTGTCGCTGTGATTGGTCTCGTTGTTAATCTGATCAGTGCCCTATTATTGAAAGATAACCATGCACACAGTCATGATCATGGACATGCTCATTCGCATCACGATCACAATTTGAAAGCAGCCTATATGCATGTATTAGCAGATGCCTTAACCTCAATTCTTGCCATCATTGCCCTTATTGGTGCGATGTATCTTGGCTGGTTATGGTTAGATGCCACAATGGGTATTATCGGCGCAGTCATTATTAGTATCTGGGCCATTGGCTTAATACGGGAAACAAGCCCAGTCTTACTCGACGGCAGTATTGATAAGACCTATAGCCAAGCCATCCAGAACCGTATTGAAAGTGATGCTGATAATCGTATCGTTGATTTCCATATTTGGCATGTGAGTGCTAATCATTTTGCTGCCATCATCTCTATCGTGACATCAGAGCCCAAAGCCACGCATCATTACAAGTCATTACTCACCGAATTTGATCGTCTTTCTCACATCACGATTGAAGTCAATCAATGTCACGATAAGTCATGTCGCCATTAAAAACTGATTTATAACAAGTTTTCAAAAGAAAACTCAACCTTCGTTGAATATTCTAAATAGGCGGTACGAATACTGCATTAAGCTACCCATAATCAATTAAAGCCACCTGAGAGATATGGATATGCTGAATATTGACATCAGCGACTTTCTTCAAAAGCATCAATTACCTGATAGTTATCAAACTCTTGCGCGAGACTGGTATCTACCCATAATAGAAGAAATAGCTGCGCACCAGAACAGTGCAAAAAGAACGATCACAATTGGTATTAATGGTGCACAGGGCTCAGGGAAGAGTACATTAGCGCAGTTGGTTGTTTATGTTCTCACTCAGCATTATTCGCTGAGTGTTGTCTCTCTGTCGTTAGATGATTTCTATTTTACACGTCAGGAAAGAACACAACTGGGCCAGGGAATCCATCCTCTTCTAGCCACACGCGGTGTGCCAGGAACACACGATATAACGCTTGCCAGAAGAACCATTACTCAGCTTATTCATCAGCAATTTCCAGTGAGTATTCCGCGTTTCAATAAAGCAGAAGATGATCGCTTCCCTGTTGAATCTGCAGAAATTATTAATCATCCTGTCGATGTCATCGTGCTTGAGGGTTGGTGTTTAGGTGCAGAAGCCCAACATGAATCATCACTCATCCAGCCAGTGAATGATTTGGAAGAAATTGAAGACAAAGATCAGGCATGGCGCCGTTACGTTAACGAGCAGCTAGCACGATTTTATCCCAAACTGTTTGAGCTGATTGATATCTGGATCATGCTCAAGGCCCCATCATTTGATTGTGTTTTTCAATGGCGGTTGGAACAGGAAAACAAATTAAAACGAAGTTTGTCAGAGTCTGATAAACAAACACAGATCATGGATGAAAAAGCGGTCGGACGCTTTATTAAATTTTATCAACGTATTACCGAAAATACCCTCAACACGCTGCCTAATAAAGTGAACTATCTATTTGAACTCGATGAAAACCGTCAGATAACAAAATTAACCAGACCGACTCAATCCACTTTGAAAAAAGACTCGCCTTGCCAATGGTTAGTCTTCACCGATATGGATGGGAGCTTATTGGATCATCATAACTACCATTTTGATGAAGCGATTCCGACCTTAACAGCACTTGAACAGAACCATATTCCCGTCATCCCCGTCACCAGTAAAACCGCTGCTGAAGTTGAATTAATCAGAGACAGCTTAGCTAACCACCATCCTTTTATTATTGAAAATGGTGCTGCAGTTTATATCCCGCAAGACTATTTCGAAAAGCAACCCGAAGGCACTGAAAAACGAGGAAAGTACTGGGTGAAAAGTTTTGTCCAGCCTCGTAGCTACTGGCAGTCGCTCATTAATCAGCTTCGACCCGAATATCAAAATGACTTTGTTACCTTCGCTGATGCCGGTATCGACGGCATTATTGCCATGACAGGTCTGAATGTTCATGCGGCCGCTTGTGCAGCAAGAAGAGAGTTTGGCGAACCCGTCTCCTGGCATGGCAATGGTAATCTGAAACAACAATTTATTGCTGAACTCAATGCGCTGGGAGCCAATATTCTTGAAGGCGGTCGTTTTCTTCATGTATCCGGGCAATGTGACAAGGGACAGGCCCTAAAATGGTTGACAGATATGTATCAGAACGCGATGCCTGAACAAGTTATACAAACCTTAGCGATAGGCGATAGCCAAAATGACAAAGCTATGCTTGAACAGGCTGATCATGCTTTGGTCATCCGCTCACCAGTACATGGTCTACCTGATATCGACAGAACACATAATTTAACGGTGTCCACATTTTTTGGCCCAAAAGGCTGGGCCGAAGGCGTCACTCAAATCATCGATGCAAAGCTGCATTCCGATTCATTTAACTTACCCCGAGGCAATCATGGCTGATTTTCACCAGAATGGGATTATTACCACACTTCACAATCTAACCAATCGTCACTTAGCTGATTTAGAAAGTGATCTTGTACAGTTCAGCAAACAAAGACCAATGGGATTACTTCTGCCCTCTCTTTTCTCAGAGCTTGAAGGCGAGGCCTTACCGCAAATAATTCAACAGCTAAAAACGGTACCCTATTTATCTGAAATTGTGATTGGTCTCGACCGCGCTGATGCCGATCAATATCGCCATGCACTCACCTTCTTTTCTGCATTGCCACAACACCATCGTATTTTATGGAATGACGGCCCCAGGCTCACCGCCATAGATGAAGAGTTACAGTCATTAGGACTGGCACCGAAAGAAAAAGGCAAAGGTCGTAATGTCTGGTATTGCATGGGTTACATCATTGCTTCAGGCAAGACAGAGTCTATAGCTCTCCATGATTGTGACATCGTGACTTACACCAGTGATTTACTAGCACGACTGATCTATCCGGTTGCTAACCCAATGTTTAACTACGAATTTTGTAAGGGCTATTACGCCCGCGTTGCCAGCGGCAAACTCAATGGTCGTGTGAATCGTTTATTAGTGACACCACTTATCCGTGCATTAAAAATGGTGGTAGGCAACCAACCCTATCTTGAGTACATGGATAGCTTCCGCTACCCATTAGCTGGCGAGTTCTCTTTCAGACGCGATGTATTATCCGATATTCGTATTCCCAGTGACTGGGGTCTGGAAATTGGTGTGTTATCAGAAATGCATCGTAACTATGCTAATAACAGACTGTGTCAGGTCGACGTTGCCCAAGTTTATGATCACAAACATCAGGAATTATCGCCGGATGATCAACAAGCCGGCTTATCAAAAATGTCGATTGATATTGCTAAATCCCTGTTCAGAAAATTAGCCACGAAAGGCACTGTTTTTACGCCTGAATCATTCCGTACCCTGAAAGCCACCTATTACCGAATCGCACTCGACTTTGTTGAAACCTACCACAATGATGCTGTGATGAATGGGCTGCATTTTGATATTCATCAGGAAGAAGAATCGGTGGAAATGTTTGCTAAAAATATTATGGATGCAGGGCAGATGTTCCTGGAAAATCCGATGGAAGTCCCTTTTACTCCGAGTTGGAGCCGCGTTCAGAGCGCTCTTCCAGATATTTTTGAAAGACTATATGAGGCTGTTGAAGCTGATTATCAGGAATTTTCTGCATAAGGGACACCGAACATGACACCTAATGATGAGCAACTACAGCAATTAAAACAGACAGTTCTCCATCATCTCACCGCAATTTATGCTGATACCTCACCTGAGCTTTCACTCCCAGCCTTATGTGAAGACATCATCAACATTATGCGGTTGAACCAGGACTACAAAGAAAGCGTTTCACACAGAAATAATTGGGATCAAAATGACGTTATCCTGATTACTTACGGCAATAGTGTTAAAAAGGAAGGGGAAGCCCCTTTAAAAACCTTACACCGTTTCTTGAACAAAGAAGTCAGTGGCTATATCAACGGTGTGCATATTTTGCCATTTTTCCCCTACTGTTCTGATGATGGCTTTGCGGTAATGGATTATTACGAAGTCAATAAAGCGCTGGGAGACTGGGACGATATCGAAGCTATCGCCACTGATTATCGCCTCATGGCAGATCTTGTTATCAATCATGGCTCCAGCAGTGGTACCTGGTTTAAGAATTTCATTAAAGGCGATGGACCTGGCCATGACTATTTCTTTACCACATCACCTTCAACACCCATCAGTCAGGTTGTGCGCCCACGCACCAGCCCGTTATTACGGGAAACTGAAACACATGACGGGACTCAATATGTCTGGTGTACCTTCAGTCATACTCAAGTCGATTTCGATTTCCGTAATCCTGAAGTTCTGAAGGAATTTATCAATATTGTTCGTTTTTATCTGGATAAAGGTGTTCATATTTTCCGGCTGGACGCTGTCGCCTTTTTATGGAAAAAGATTGGCACGAACTGTCTTAATCTGCCGGAAACCCATGAAGTTGTTCGTTTAATGCGAAGCTTGATCCAGCATGCCGATCCCGATGCTGTCATCATTACTGAAACCAATATTCCTAATCGGGAAAACCTGAGTTATTTTGGTAATGCCAACGAAGCACACTGTATCTATAATTTTTCATTACCACCGTTACTGGTAAACACGCTCGTCACGGGCGATTGTTTTTATTTAAAACAATGGCTGATGAGCATGCCGCCAGCACAACATGGCACGGCCTACTTTAATTTTATTGCTTCACATGACGGCATTGGCCTCAGACCAGCTGAAGGGTTACTCAGCGAAGCAGAAATTGCCTCATTAATCAGTACCATGCAGCAATTCGGTGGTCGTATTTCCTGGCGTGAAGGTGAGAACGGCGTAAAAAAACCTTATGAAATCAATATTTCATTGTTTGATGCGCTGCAAGGAACAACGTCAGGCAAAGATGAGTGGAATATAGACCGTTTTATTTGCGCACATGCCATCATGTTGGCACTAGAAGGAATTCCCGGCATTTATATTCATAGTCTGCTAGCCACCAGCAATGATATTGATAAGTTAGAACAAACTGAACAAAACCGTTCGATCAATCGTCATGAATGGGATGAAGACGCTTTGATGGCTGAACTGGCGACACCGACATCACAACATGCTCAGGTATCAGGTTTACTCAAAAAGCTCATTCATTTAAGAAAACAACAACGGGCTTTTCATCCTAATGCCACTCAGTTTACACTGCACCTTGGTGAAAAACTGTTCGGTTTCTGGCGACAAAGTATGGACAGAAGACAAAGCATCTTCTGCATCTATAACATTACAGATACCGAACAACCACTACGTATCGGCAACTTAAATTTAGTTGTCACGGATAGATGGTGGGACCTGATTAGCGGTGTTATTCTAGATGGTTCATCTGACGTTATTACAGTTGCGCCATACCAAGTATTATGGATTACCAATGGCTAAGGTATTGTCATCAGACTTTCATACCTATTAGCTAAGCTATATAAAAAAATAAGGAACAATGAATGCAACCAGTTAAAAAAATTCGTAAATGTCTATTCCCTGTAGCAGGTTATGGCACACGATTCCTGCCGGCGACTAAAGCCATGCCAAAAGAAATGCTTCCTGTTGTTAACAAACCCTTAATTCAATATGGTGTTGAAGAAGCCATCGAAGCAGGTATTAACCAAGTTGGATTTATTACAGGCCGGGGCAAACGCGCCATTGCTGATCACTTCGATACCAGCTATGAACTAGAGCATCAGATTCGCGGCACAAGTAAAGAAAAGCATCTCGAAGATATCCGTGCCGTCATGGATACCTGTGACTTTATCTTCATGAGACAACGCGAAATGTTAGGTCTTGGTCACGCCATCCTGACAGGACAACCTATTATTGGTGATGAACCATTTGCTGTAATTTTAGCCGATGACCTTTGCGCGCGAACTGATGAAAACGTCTCCAAACGCGCCCTAGGTCAGCTGGTTGAACTCTATGAAAAATATAACTGCAGTGTTATCGCCATTGAAGAAGTCCCCGGCGACAATATTAGTAGTTATGGTGTGATATCCGGTCGTGAAATCGAAGACGGTGTTTATGAAGTTGATGACATGGTGGAAAAACCAAAACCAGAAGATGCCCCAAGTCAGCTGGGTATTATTGGTCGTTATGTGTTAACACCAGATATTTTCGAATACATTGAAAAAACAGCGCCAGGTGCCAATGGTGAAGTCCAAATCACTGATGCTATCCGCACTTTAGCAAAAGAAAAACGTGTTCTGGCACTGAAATTTAAAGGTCATCGTTTCGACTGCGGTAGTATTGACGGCTTTGTTGAGGCCACCAATTATTACTATCAGCGTGATCATGTGAAAAAATAAACTGTATTTGAGTTTGGAAAAAAGCCGGCCCTGTTGCCGGCTTTTTTATATGGTCTTTCGGTGACCTTTGGGTTTCCATGCCGGGGCAATCACGTTGGGCATGGTCGATTTTTGTAATAATCTGGCCGGTGCCAGAGTCAGCTCGCCATAACGATAATTCACTTTATCTACCGTCTGATTAAGATGTTCTCTTTGCAGATCGGGCTGTGCAAATAAGTCCAGTTGCTTCCCTTGCCGAGGAGATAATGCTGTCACCTGTACTTGCCACACACCTTGCCCCGCCCAGTAAAAATCAACAAAGGCTTTACATAGCTGGTAAATCACTTGTCCATCATCAGTGTAGACACCGGCATGTGCTTTTGTTTTAAGCCAGCCTCTCTCCGTTTTTAAACCAATAAAAAAGCACTCCGCCTGATAACAAAAACAACGCATCCTGGCCGCGACTTTTTCAGCCATATGTTGTAAATAGGTCAATATGATATTTTTTTGAGCCGTTTTAGGTGGCAAAACCTTTCCATGACCGATGCTCTTGGGTGCTTTAACATTAAAATGTAAAGGCTCCGGGTCCAGCCCCTGCGCCATTAGCCATATTCGCCGGCCTAAATGACCAAAGCGTTTCGCTAGTAAACTCATTGGTATTTTTTTCATATCGCCACAACGCTCTACACCGTAATGTCTCAGAAAGCGGCCAATGCCTTTATTAATACCACTCAGTGCAGTCACCACTTCTGATGCCAACACTTCAGCAGCTAAGTCTGGATGAATCACTTTTAGTCCGTCAGGTTTAGCTTTTTTAGCAGCGAATTTTGCTGTGGTTTTATCCCCACTAATCCCTATCGAACAACGTAAACCAGACACTTGCCAGACTCTTTTTTTAATCAAATATCCAATATCTGTCGCTCCACGATATAAGCTTTGGCAACGACTTAAATCGAGAAACGCTTCATCCACACTGAACACTTCCACATCAGGGGTAATGTCAATGAGCCCTTCCATAATCCGGGTTGATAACTCGGCATAGCGATAAGGACGTGAAGGTGCATGAATAAGGCCAGGACATAACTGCCTAGCCTGTTTCAGACGCATACCGGTATGCACACCAAACGCTCTGGCTTCGTATGAACAAGTGATGATAGTCGTTCCCTGTGTACCATTAGTGACTGCAACAGGTTTCTGAAACCAATGCTGGTTATCCATTTGCTCAATCTGAGCAAAAAAACAATCCATATCAATTAAGGCGATCATCCTTGACCACGGTGCAGATGAATCAAAGGTCATTAATTAAGGGTAGGTTCGCAACTGTCCAACCACAACACCTTGTACCCTGACTCGACTGGCTGGCAAAGTAACAGGTTCATAGTTCACATTGGCAGGCATTAATGTCACGGTACCATCGTTATTGATCAATAAGGTTTTCAAGGTCGCATCAAAGCCATCAACTAAGGCCACAACTATATCGCCATGACGGGCTGTCGGCTGTGATTGCACCACCACATAGTCACCCGACATAATGGCCTTATCTATCATCGAGTCACCGTTGACCTTCAGAACAAAGCGGCCTTTCCCAGTAAACATATCGCTCAAATCAATTTCAGACTCATCTGCGACAGCTTCAACTAAACGACCGGCTGCAATTTTGCCTTTGACTGGCAAAGTGATCGCTGTCTGGGGAGCAGGATCAGGCTGATCCGTTAAATGCAGGCCTCGCGTTCTTCCAACATGCCTTTCCAGCAGTCCGGCATCCACTAATGCCTGAATATAACGGTGAGTGGTGCCTTGAGACTTAATCCCTAAGCCTTTGGCAATCTCAGAAACTAACGGTGAACGTCCCTGTTCATCAATATAATGACGAATAAAATCCAAAGTATCTTGTTCACGTTCAGTCAGCATCATCTCTTCCTTTTAGAGAAAATATTGAGAAGAGAAAATATAGAGAATTTATTCCGTTTGAGCAAGCATTATTTTTCACCATTTACTCGCTAACAAGAAGCGCTTATATCTTTGTTATTAAAGGAGTAAGTTTAACCAAAAACTAGACTTAAGCTGACGCTTCGGCGATAATTGCTGCCTTTTTCAAGCCTTTCCTCACCGAAGGCTTACCTCTCATGACTCAGTCAAAATCAAAATAAATAACGTCTAACACCTGTGATGCATGGTGTGTATGAGTCATAGCTCAGTTTGGTTTATAAAGGGATTCTATGTTTAATCTGTTACTAAAACGTCCACAGAACATAAAAAATGATGTGCTGTCCGGTCTCACTGTTGCTTTAGCCCTGGTACCAGAAGCCGTTGCTTTTGCTTTTGTCGCAGGTGTTGAACCATTAGTCGGATTATATGCCGCGTTTCTTGTGGGTTTAATTACAGCCGCTATTGGTGGCCGTCCTGGCATGATTTCAGGTGCAACAGGTGCTTTAGCTGTTGTGATGGTGGCGTTAGTTGCCCAGCATGGCGTTGAATATTTGTTTGCTACCGTGATTTTAATGGGCGTTTTACAAATCCTGGCAGGTATATTCCGGCTCGGGAAATTTATTCGTATCGTACCATTACCGGTCATGCTCGGATTTGTAAACGGACTGGCCATGGTGATTTTCCTGGCCCAGCTCAAATCATTCAAAGTCATAGGCGACAATGGTGAAGAACAATGGTTGTCTGGTGAGCCGCTATGGTGGATGTTAGGTCTGGTCGCTTTAACAATGGCAATCAGCTATTTCTTACCCAAACTGACCAAAGCCTTCCCCTCATCTTTAGCTGCTATTATTGTTGTCACGTTGGTGGCGATTGGTCTGCATCTTGATATTCGTAATGTAGGTGATATTGCTTCTATTGCCGGCGGCCTTCCAGAGTTCAGTATTCCGATGGTCCCCTTCAACTTGGAAACATTACTGATTATCGCGCCCTACTCCTTTATCTTAGCGTTTATTGGTTTAACAGAGTCCTTACTAACCCTCACTCTCATTGATGAAATCACAGAAACGACTGGCCGCCCCAATAAAGAATGTATCGGCCAAGGTGTGGCGAATACAGTCACAGGCTTTTTTGGTGGTATGGGCGGCTGTGCGATGATTGGTCAAAGTATGATCAATATAAACTCCGGCGGTCGTGGTCGATTATCCGGTATCTCTGCTGCGCTGTTTTTGCTGTGCTTTATTCTGTTTGCATCGCCACTCATCGAAATCATTCCAATTGCGGCTTTGACAGGCGTCATGTTTATGGTGGTATTAGGTACGTTTGAATGGGCCAGTTTCCGTTTGCTTGGACGTATCCCATTACCTGATGCCATTATCGGTATTTCCGTCGCGGTTATTACTGTCTTTACCGATCTGGCTATCGCAGTGATTACTGGCATTATCATGTCGGCGCTGGTATTTGCATGGCAACACGCCAAACACATTTATCTGAAAAGTTATAAAAATGAACAAGGCTCTATCGTTCATGAATTAAACGGGCCATTATTCTTTAGCTCAGTCCGTAACTTCAATGACTTATTTGATCCGAAAAATGATGATGCTGACGACATTATTCTTGATTTCAAAAACTCGCGCGTTTACGACCATTCAGCCATTGAAGCGATCGACTCACTGGCAGAACGCTATATCAAAGCTGGAAAGACGCTGCATTTAAGACATTTAAGTGAAGAGTGTAAACAATTACTCAACAATGCAGCTGATCTGATTGAAGTGAATGTGATGGAAGATCCGCACTATCATATTGCTGATGATAAGCTGGCATAAAAGTGAAATAACTGCTATCTTAAGCCCATAATAATAAGCTAAAAATTGTATAACCTATTGAACTACGAGAAAAAAACATGTTAAAAAAAATTGATAAACTGCTGATAGAAAAATTTCCACATATTATTCTTGGCTTTACTGTTTTTTGGTTGTCACTGATTGCTTTCGGCCTATATAACAACTAAGCCGATCAGCGGTATCGTTAAAAAGCCAGTCATCGACTGGCTTTTTTTATGTCCAAATTTATTTCCATTCGACAAGTTATTCATTTTTGATCTAGGTCAATGCCTAATATCTGTGCCAGGCGAATAATAACCTCACGCTGTTTTAAAACAGCACAATATTCTCAGTGAGGAGACGATAATGGAAAAAATTGAACACTATATTCATGATAACTTTGCCGCATTAATCTGTGTGATGTCAGTTGCTTGGCTTGCCTTGGTTGCCTATGGCCTTATCATGTCTTAATGCCTTTAAGGTATAAGCAACTCAAAACTCGCCCGGGCAATACACTGGCCATTCAATAGGCACTCAACCTCGTGTATGCCCGGGTAATATTTTCTGGTCGATATCTTCTGTAAAGTATGTCGCTTTTGTATTTGGACATATTCGCCTTCTGCTAAATGTATATTTTTCCATTTAAAGACTTTTTCTCTCGTCATTTTTCCAGCAGCACCGACAAAACGTATCCGGTAGTCTAATACAAGATGCTGAATCTGCTTGCTACGAAAGCCAATATCCAGCACTAAAGTCTGCCCCAGTAACAATGTTGAATGAGAAATCTCGAATACTGACTGTTCAATATCCACTGACTGATTAAACCCTAACAGAGGATAAACATCAGTATGTCCCTGTTTCACCAAACTCCGTAAACCATGGCGAATCACCCATTTTGTATTCTGCGACGCTGCTTTGTCCCATTTTGAACAAATATCAATCACCGTTTGTGGATGATCCTTACTAATGTCATTGATGTTATTAGCAACGGAACGCCTGACATAAAGACTGGGATCCTCTTTTAACTTCTCAAGAATCGGCCATATAGGTGTTGAATCATCACGTAAATCAGTTAATTGTGGTGCCCAGGGTAAACGTGGCCGAATGCCTTCAGAGGCTAATCTTCGTACGTGCTCGTCATCATGTTCAGCCCATAACAGCATTTGTTGATAGGTTTCATCAAAATGAGCCTTCAGAAAAAAACGAATAGCGAACTCAGCTGTAAATAATGAAGTGAGTTTTTCGAGTGCAGCAAAAGAAACGTTGCGATGCTCCAGACCATATAAAGCAGCATAGTCAATTAATGGCCAGGCTAAATAATGTGCCCAACCAGAAAACTGTTCTTCTCTTAGGTATTCAGCCGCCTGTAACAGAATAGCAATCGCATCAACATAATCATCAGGCAGGTAGACATGCAAACTCCTAGCAAGGTAGTCTGCACGTGCTTTGAGCTCTAACTCATCCAGTTTAAATGATGCTGTCTCAATAAAATCAGTCATAGCAAAGTCTGGCCACACTGAATGAATCAGTGAGCCTAGCTCATGAACTGCAGCAGCATTGAGTTTATTTTTGAGTTGTTCAGCCATAAAAAAAGCCGCGATGGAATCGCGGCTTTTATCATACGGTATTCTGTCTTAGCTTAGGCAGTTTTTTTACGTCTGCGCATCGCTGTAAAGCCCATAAGACCAGAACCAAATAACCATAATGCAGCAGGTACTGGCACTTCGCTAACAGGTGGGCAATATGTACCATCAACAGTTAATGAAGCCCAGAACACATCTTCTTTCAACTTATCGAAAATAGCTTTGAAGGTAATACCAGCAAGCACTTCATCAAATAAGTTTGAACTTAACTCAAATACATCAACACCACCATCTAACTGACCAACGTATGTCAGATATGGAAATTGATTATCCAATGTCCATAAACCATCAGAGAACCATGAACCGTTAGCATTAGATTTAACAGATAAAGTAGCTGAAGTAATTTCTAAAGTCGGCTCATTAATGGCCTCAAAACTCATATATGCTACTGAACTTTTGCCAATGCCGAAAAAGCCATTGTCATCGTAGTTGCTTACTTCTGCTTCATAAGTGGCTGAATAAGCTTGGGGATTGTCACATGTTGAACCACTATCGCCACAACCACCATGATGATGACCACCATGATAAAATGTTGCTGAAGCAACACTTGAAAAACCTAGCAACATAGCAGCTACTAACATAGCTGATTTGTAAAATTTCATAGAATTATCCTTATTTACTATGCAACCCGGCCATCTTTAAAAAAGATCCGTGGCTTTCCGTCACATGGCTCACACCAAGGTTGGCTTAACTATTCGATATGCAATCACTACCTGCAGAGTACATATTAGTGATTCGTCATTAGCTGAACAATTGTACTTTGGTACTAAAAAGCAAAATAAATCAGCCTCCTACAGTTTCCTTTATCCAATAACATCATTGCCATTTGATAAATAAGCCTCAGGAATTATTCCTAGGCAATTGCATAATATGAGGATGTCTATGTAGCAACAATTGTACTTTGGTACAGTTTTTAATCTTTTTTAACGTTTCTTTACAAATACAGCAATAGACTCGACATGTGTTGTATGAGGAAACATATCCATAATGCCTGCTGATTCCATAATATAGCCATGCTGATTCACTAGCTCACCAGCATCACGTGCCAATGTCGCCGGATTACAAGACACATACACCAAACGCTCAGCCCCTAATGCAGCAAGTTGATGTAAAACTTCAAACGCCCCACTTCTGGGCGGATCGAGCAGAATTTTATTAAAGCCTTTTTCAGCCCAAGGGTAATCTTTGAGCTCAGTTTGTGTCAGATCAGCCAGTTCAAACTCAGCATTCTTTAAGTCATTAAGTTGTGCATTATTTTTAGCGTGTTGCACCAGAGCCGCATCACCTTCGACGCCAACCACTTCATTAACACGTCTGGCTAAAGGTAAGGTGAAGTTACCTAAACCACAGAATAGATCTAGAATACGATCATCAGCTTGTACATCCAGTAAGTTCATGGCTCGCTGGATCATTTTTTCATTAATACCGGCATTCACCTGAGTGAAGTCGCTCGGATCAAACTGTAAGTTCAACCCTGCTTCCGGCGCGTAACTGAGCTGAGCTGATTCAGGCCATAATAAGGACACGGTATCCGGCCCCCCCGGTTGCTGATAGATCCATAAATTATTGCTTTGACCAAAGCTAATCAGTGCCTGTTTATCCGTCTCAGGTAATGCATCCAGATTACGAAACACCAATGCGACATTTTCATCATCCATCGCCACTTCAATCTGAGCAATGCGGTTATAGGCTTCAAGCCCAGCAATTAATGAAGCTAAATCCGTTAAACGATGACCCACGCGTAGATCTAAGACCTCACATTGCTCTAGCATGGCAATATAGGGTGAAGACTTTTCTCTGAAACCGACCAGAACCTGTTCTTTTTTCGCAACATACTTCACGCCTAAACGTGCTTTACGACGATATCCCCATAATGGACCTGTTAAAGGTTCTAACCATTGTTCAGGGCTTAAGTTACCAAAGTGAGTGAAGTGTTCAGCCAATGTGGCTTGTTTATGAGCCAACTGCGCTTCAGGTGACATATGCATCAAACTGCAGCCACCACAAATACTAAAATGCTGACATTTTGCTGCTACCCGATCATCAGCTGCAGACAGCACCTCTACCGTACGAGCCTCATCATATTTTTTATGAACCCGACTATATTGAAAGTTCACTTTTTCTCCGGCTAAGGCGCCATCCACAAAAACGGTTTTACCTTCAATTCGAGCGATGCCTCTACCATCGTGTGATAACGACTCAATCTCTGCTGTAACGGGTTCTTGCGGTATTCTTTGTCTGCGGCTACGTCTTGCCATCTTTTATCTCTTATCTCTGAAAAATAAAAAATCCAGTGACGCTTTCACGCCACTGGACGTCATTATTATAATCAATCTGCTGTATTTATTTTTGTTTCCAGCTACCACCTTGCTGATACCACCATCCTTTTGCTGCATTACTAATCCATCGCTGTGCGAAAGTTTGTTGGATATCATCCTGCCATTCCGGATGCCCGTTTGCTCTGGCGATTTCAGCATAGAGCGCTTTACGATCATTATTTTCGGCGGCAATCAGACTATTCAGTTGGTTACGGTCTTTTAACGGTACAGACTTGGCATCACGTAGAGTAATAAAACCATCATCAGTTAACCCTATCGCACCACTATTATAGAAAGGCTTCAGGCTTTCATGGCGTGTTTTCATATTCGACTGTAAAGCATTAATAGCGGGTGAATTGATATTAATATCTGCACCTGCCGCTTCAGCCTGCGGTACCATCCAGTTCAACACAGACATAGCCAGTGGCAGCCTGGAGTCTGATGCTGACGATTGTTTATCCTGCTTGTCAGGTTCAGCCGTATCTGCCGGTTGTGTTTCTGGGCCCCACACATCTTCAATAATTCTGTCTGCTGCTTTTTCAGCCGCTGCCGCTGGGAAATAGATATTAATGGTGACACATGAAACCAACATTAATCCCGACACCGTGCCTGTTAACCACTTCATTAAATGCATAAACCTCTCCTTACTCAATAATCGGTCCAGAACTATTTTGTACCGCTTTGATACGTTCTAATAAATCAGCCCAGTCCACTCTACGCGTATAGCCAATCACATCAATCCACGGTGGTAAACCGCCCCCACCTTTGACAATATAGTACCCCTGTTCAGCATCTTCGATGCCAGCCATTTCACAAACATCATTCCGTAAATGACATGACAGTCCTAAACGTTTATAAGAAAAGTCATCAAAAAAACGTAAAAAACTTCTCGAAATCATGCCTGTCGCACCACCGCCGACCTGCGTTAAATTATCTACGGCACGCTGACTGATAATGCGTTTGCCCGGGTTATCTTTAGAGGTCGCCAACTTCGCATCAAACTGTACAGGTTGCCAGTTAGACAAACGTAAATTATAGATTTCTCCGGAAACCCGGCCAGTAATCTTGCCGACATCAAAGGTCTTAGTTAACAGGGCTAAATCCAAATCGCTCATATCAATATTGGCATACAGTTGAGGCAATACCCCTAAAGGATCGGTTAAACGTAAATCACGAATGACTGTTGTGCCATCAAAAACTTTGACCTGTAACGCACCATCAATAGTGAGTTTATGAGACTGATAACGTACATGAGGAATCACGCCGGATAACTTACCGTGCATTATTGGCCAACCCAGTGCCTCAGTTAAACTTTCCATGGATATCGGTAACAACAAACCATCAAATGACCAGGTTATCTGCTTATTTTCTTGTTGTTGCAAACTCAATTGATTAATTTGAAGTTCACCATCCAAAACAGGAATGCTGGTTTCCTCGACTAATTTAAAGCCGTTTTTAACAGTTTGCGTATGCAGCTGACCAGCACTAATATCGATAGAATAAAGCTTGGCTTGCTGCCAGGATAAATAGCCATCCAAAGGTGCTTCGCTATTGGTCCAAACCAATTCACCATTTAAATTCTCAGCGTTATAACGTTGCTGACTATCTACCACACTCACCTTATTCAACGTGGCTTTAAGTTGATGCTGCATATCAGACCAACTGATCGATGATGAGACCTGACCAGATACCTGTAAATCAGCAGCGGCAGTGCCCACCATGAAAGGTTTCACCCACGTCGAATAAAACGACGATAGTGTTTTTACAGTGACATCCGCTTCAACCATGCTTGGCACGTTATCTGTTACTTCAGCAATAGCCTCTACATTGAACTGTTCTGACTGACTTAACTTAATATCTGCCAAAGTCCAGTGATTCGTCTGGGTTTCAAATTTGCCTTGTACACTCAGCGTGATAGGAGAAACCGATAAATCAACAAACACGGGATCGCTGTAGGCCTGGCCTGCAGTCAATGAAGATGAAACAACAAAGTCCCAAGTATCATCCGTATTATCTATGGATACTTCTCCCTGCATCGCGATATTTTCAGCCACCTGGTTTGCTGTCGGATTACTAAAACCCAAGTCAGTGAATTGCCATTTTGCAGTAGCGGAGACTATTCCCTGCGTGTTTCCATCAATACGTGCTTGAACAGATACTTGTCCTTCGGGCTGCCAGTCATTTACAGCATTAACGTATTGTTTATCCATGAATTGAGGTAGCCATTTCTGTAGTGCTGACAAGGGAATATTCTGAGCATCAATATCCGTATCCCAATGCTGTTCATCAAGACTCATATCAAGGTTTACCGTACCGCCATCCAGTCTCAGATTTTGTAGCTGGAGCTCATAGTGTTCGTCTTCTGTATTAGCATCAATACTAAATTGAACGCGTTGCTGACCTAACTCAGCTTGTGAAAACTGTAAGGTGCCTGACTGACAAGTAAAGCCCTCCGTTAGCCAGGCTGCTTTGGCACAGTCAAATGTGAGATTATGTAATTGATTCAGCGGAGGCGGCAAAGTGACTTGGGCAGCCTGCCCCGATAGTTTCAGACCTTCAGAAGTGAACCGGACAGCGGTTTTCAGATCTTTTGCATCAAATTTTTCTGCCCAGCTATGCTCAACATTAATTTGAATCGTATTAATAGCCAATACAGGCAATGACCATATACATAGCCATAGGAATACTGACTTTAACGTCAGATATTTCATTATCAGGCAGGAAAAACGCCTGTTGAGATATAACGGTCACCACGATCACAGACAATACTGACAATCACAGCATTCTCTACCTGTGCAGAGACTTTCATGGCAGCAGCTAATGCTCCACCGGATGACACACCAGCAAAAATCCCTTCTTCAGCCGCCAGACGACGCATCATGGTTTCAGCTTCATCCTGACTGACATCTAATGTCATATCAACACGTTCTGGTTCAAAAATCTCAGGTAAATAAGCGTGAGGCCAACGACGAATACCGGGAATATTAGCGCCTTCTGCGGGCTGTACACCAACCACCTGAATCGCTGGATTTTGCTCTTTTAAATATCGTGATGTGCCCATGATGGTACCCGTAGTTCCCATTGAACTAACAAAGTGGGTAATTTCACCGTGTGTATCAGCCCAGATTTCTGGACCCGTTGTTTCATAATGGGCCAGCGGATTATCAAAGTTACCAAACTGATTTAGCACCTTGCCTTTGCCTTCTTGTTGCATCTGTAGCGCTAAATCTCTGGCGGATTCCATCCCATCGGTCAGAATCAGTTCGGCACCATAGGCTTTCATGGAGGCACGACGCTCAGCGCTACTGTTTTCCGGCATAATCAGAATCATCCGGTAACCCAAAATGGCTGTGACCATCGCTAATGCAATACCGGTATTTCCACTGGTTGCTTCAATTAAAGTATCCCCCGGTGTGATATCACCACGGAGCTGAGCTTGCTGAATCATACTGACCACAGGTCGGTCTTTGACTGAACCGGCGGGATTATTCCCTTCCAACTTAACCAGAATGGTATTGCTGGTATGACCAGGAATACGTTGCAATCTGACTAAAGGTGTGTGGCCGATAAAGGCTTCAATGGTCGGGTAAGATTTCATCAATTGGCTTCCATTAAAACGACATAAGCAATCGCGTATTCATGATCATCACTCAGGCTTAACATGGCCTTATCAATATGCATTTTCTGTTTGAGCTCAAGTCCTACTCTCTCAAACTGTAATTCTGGTTTGCCAAGGGGATCATTTTTGACACTGATATGGCGTAGACTCAAACCATCCCGAAAACCTGTTCCCATAGCTTTAGCTGCCGCTTCTTTTGCTGCAAAACGTTTCGCTAAAAAATTAGCCGGTTTGAGCTGTAATTTGAACTCACTGAACTCAGCATCACTGAGTATTCTTTCAGCAAATTTATCACCATGTTTATCGAGTAAGGCCTGCATCCGGGGAATATGAACCAGATCCGTACCAATGCCGATAATCATCTGCGGCGTGCATCCTGCATTAATTGTTTCATCTCACGCACGGCAGCCTGAAACCCAGTAAAAACCGAGCGGGCTACAATGGCGTGACCGATGTTTAATTCCACCAGTTCCGGTATCGCCGCGATTTTCTGTGTGTTGTGATAATGCAGACCATGTCCGGCATTTACCTGTAATCCTCTTTCATGAGCTTGTTTCGCTGCTTGTGCGATAATCGCCAGCTCATGCTCAGCTTCTGCATCCGTTTCTGCATCAGCATAACGGCCTGTATGTAATTCCACCACAGGCACACCACAGGCAACAGCGGCTTCGATTTGAGCCAGATCAGGATCAATAAATAACGAGACACGCACATCTGCAGCCGCCAAACGCTGACAAGCCTGCTGCATGCGAGATAATTGTCCCGCTACATCCAACCCACCCTCGGTAGTCAGTTCTTCACGTTTTTCGGGTACCAAACAGCAATCTGCCGGACGATATTTTTCAGCCATCGCCAGCATTTCTTCCGTTACCGCCATTTCCAGATTCATTTTTGTCTGCAGAATATCGCTCAACATCGCCACATCCCGTTCCTGAATATGTCGACGATCTTCACGTAAGTGCAAAGTAATGCTGTCTGCCCCTGCTTGTTCCGCTTCAATCGCCGCTTGAATAGGATCTGGATAACGCGTACCACGGGCCTGACGTAATGTGGCGATATGATCGATGTTGACACCTAGATAAATAGACATGAATCTCCAAACTCAGTTTGTTTTTGTATTAAATTGATTAAGACCAGCAAATAACTGACGACTATGTAAAGGCCGGCCGCCCAGATAATAATTTATCACTGACCGCATCATATGTTTGATTTCTTTCAGGCTAAGCTCGTCAAACCCGTCTTCTTGTTCGAGGTGACGCAGACTTCGTCCTGATACCGTATTTTGCAGACGCTGGCCAAATACACGTCGAGGGCCACTGTCAGGATGGTAGATATAAATACCATCCTCTTCAATCGCTTCTCCCGACTCGGCATCCACCGTTAACGCCAAGCCATAACCCAGATGACTCAGTAAGGCTTTTTCAAATAAACGCAGTGTAATCTGCTCATTATTCTTTTGCTGGAGTGAAAAGAGAGCCTGGCGGTAGGCATCAAAAATGTCTGGCTCAGCTTCATGAACGGGGAGTAATTTCACCAATAACTCATTCATATAAAGCCCGCACAAACTAGCATTTCCGAGCAAACGATAACCGGGCTCATCTTTTTCTATCTGACTTAAGGTCACTAAGTCACCACGGCCATACCAGCTTAGCCATACTGGCTGGAATATCTGTATCGGTGATGACCGTTTTTTTGTCTGCCTGAGCCCCCGGGCCACCAGGCTTACACGGCCATGATCACGGGTTAACACATCGACCAGTGAACTGGTTTCCCGATACGGTCTGTGATGTAGGATAAAGGCTGATGTCAGCTCCACAAGCGACCACTACAAATCGTCGTTATAACCCAGATTTCTTAACATACGTTCGTTGTCAGACCAGCCTTCTCGCACCTTAACCCAGATTTGTAAAAAGACTTTACAGCCAAATAACTGTTCCATTTCCAGTCGTGCATCCTGGCCGATAAGTTTGAGCTGCTCACCCTTTTTACCAATCACGATGGATTTCTGACCGCTACGCTCAACATAAACAACAGCGCCGATCCGGTACATGCCTTCTTCTTCCTCAAACTGCTCAATTTCTACAGTGAGTGAGTAAGGCAGTTCCTGCCCAAGATAACGGAATAATTTTTCACGAACGATTTCACCAGCAAGAAATCGAGAACTGCGATCGGTTAACTGATCTTCATCAAAGATCATCTCACCTTCCGGCATTAACTTGGCTATTTCCTTTTCCAGTACATCGGTATTCATACCTTTGCGTGCAGAAATAGGCACAACCGCAGCAAAATCATACTGGGGTGCAAGCTCTTGTATTTGTGGTAATAAATCAGATTTATCTGATAATTTATCTGCTTTGTTTAACACTAAAATAACCGGCGAACGTGCATCTTGTTGAATGCGTTTTAATACTCGCTGATCGTCTTCAGTCCACTTCAGGCCTTCCACCACAAACAACACCACATCCACATCATCAATCGAGGCAGCCGCAGCACGATTCATATAACGATTCATCGCTTTTTTGCCATCACTGTGCATACCGGGTGTATCCACATAGATGAATTGCCCCTCATCGGTGGTTTTAATGCCCAGAATACGATGGCGAGTAGTTTGTGGCCGACGTGAGGTAATACACAGTTTTTGGCCAAGAATACGATTAATTAATGTCGATTTACCGACATTAGGACGACCGATAATAGCGATATAACCGGAACGAAATGGTGTTGAGTTCATTGTTTACCTTCAATTAAAGTTAAGGCACGTTCAGCGGCTTTCTTTTCAGCTTTTCGGTGACTGCTACCTTGAGCAACCACCACCTTATCCAGCAAGGTAATCTGACAGGAAGCTTCAAATACCGGTTGTTTTTTATCGGTTTTTAATTCTTTCACGCTATACAAAGGCAGGGGCTGCTTACGACTCTGTAATAACTCTTGTAAGCGTGTTTTTGGATCTTTGACCGTTTCTGTGACGTCGATCGCATCTAATCGTTCAGCAAATAATCTAAGAATAAGATCTTTAACCTGGGTCAGGCCACTATCCAGATAAAGTGCACCCAGGATAGCTTCAACAGCATCAGCCAGAATAGACTCCCGCCGAAAGCCACCACTCTTTAACTCGCCGGGCCCCAGTATCAACACATCACCTAACTTTAGCTCTCGGCCAAGTTCAGCGAGTGTTTCACCTTTCACTAAAGACGCTCTTAACCGGCTTAACTTACCTTCCTTAACCTGAGGAAACCGGTTAAATAACTCTTCAGCAATCACAAAGCTCAGGATAGCATCACCCAAATATTCCAGACGTTCGTTATTTTTTGGATCTGCGCTACGGTGCGTTAATGCCTGTTGTAAGAAGGCGATATCTTTAAATTCTACTTTTAACTGTTTGCACAGGGCTTTTTGCCGCTGGGTTATCATTATAGCTGTGGCTCTACATCAATTTCTTTGTGGAAATGGCCCACAAGATCAATCTGGGCAAAAAACGGTTTTCTGACTTCATAATCGATGACAATCTTGGTCACATATGCCGTATTCTTACCACGAAATACTTCAACATCATCACGTTTTACACTGCTGATATAGCCAATATTAAAACGCTTGGAAAGCAGGGTTTGCACTTCATTTTTGGATAAGTTGTTATTACGCAGTTCGGTTTTCATATCTTCCATAATCTGAACCACACCATAATATTCCTGATACATTGGCACCAAACGAATCGCTAATGTGACAAAGAAAGCGATCAAGGCCATGACAATGACCCAGCCAATTAATGTCATACCACGCTGGTGTTTCATCACAATCTCCTTATTCAATGGACTTACCTAAACGATTCCAGACAATTCCGCCTTCATTCCAGTCCCAACTCATCCAGACAAGGAACGCTTTACCAACAAGATTTTCTTCAGGGACAGTGCCCCAGTAACGACTATCGTTGCTGTTATCCCGGTTATCACCCATTACAAAATAGTGTCCTTCAGGTACTACCGTTTCGCCTTCCACCCGTTTAATGCCAGGTTCAACCAGTATTAAATGGTTATGTTCGCCTAATTGCTCTGAGCGTAATTCTGACCCAGGCGCAGCAATATTGATCATGCTTTCCGGTTTTTCGCGCGGATCTTGTGCAACAGGTTTACCATTAATATAAATCGTTTTATTGAAATAACCGACTTTGTCACCAGGCAGCCCTACAACACGTTTGATGTAATCAATATCCGGATCGTCTTTATGTTTTTTCACCGGATAACGAAACACCACGACATCTCCACGTTGTGGCTCACCTGTATCGAAAATTTTTGTATTAAGAACGGGTAAACGAATGCCATATGAGAATTTATTCACCAGAATGAAATCACCAATGTGCAATGTTGGCACCATCGATGATGAGGGAATTCGGAAAGGTTCAGCAATAAATGAACGAATCACCAGCACCAGGAGAATAATCGGAAAAAATGAACGTGCGTATTCCACCACCACAGGTTCTTTTGCATCATTATCACGACGTGGGGCCCAGAACAGCTTGTCGATTAACCAAATCAAGCCAGTAATGGCTACCAGTAAAACCATGATTGCGGGAAAACTCACTGTTTAACGCTCCTACCTTTTTATGAATTCTTTGACAGTTGTAAAACGGCGAGGAAAGCTTCTTGTGGAACATCCACCTTGCCGACTGATTTCATCCGTTTTTTACCTGCTTTTTGTTTTTCCAGCAATTTACGTTTACGAGAAACGTCACCACCGTAACATTTTGCTAATACATTCTTACGCATCGCTTTGACTGTAGAGCGCGCAATAATATGACCACCAATCGCCGCCTGAATCGCAATATCAAACATTTGACGAGGAATAAGCTCTTTCATTTTTTCTACTAATAGCCTACCGCGACTGACACTGGTGTCTTTATGCACAATCAGTGACAACGCATCAACACGTTCACCATTAATCATGATATCCAGCTTAACCAGATTGGCGGGTTCAAATCTGACAAAATGGTAATCAAGCGAGGCATAACCACGGCTGACAGATTTCACACGATCGAAGAAATCAATGACCACTTCATTCATTGGAAGTTCATAGGTCAATGCCACTTGTTTACCCATGTATTGCATATTCTTCTGCACACCACGTTTTTCAACACACAAGGTAATGACCGCACCTAGATGATCTTGCGGTACCAGAATGTCAGCTCTGACGATTGGCTCACGAATTTCTTCGATCGTACCAATGTCCGGTAGTGATGATGGGTTTTCAACGCGAACGACTTCACCGTTTTTCTTCAGCACTTCAAACACAACAGTTGGCGCTGTGGTGATCAAGTCAAGATCGTATTCCCGTTCCAGACGCTCCTGAATGATTTCCATATGCAAAAGGCCGAGGAAACCACAACGGAAGCCGAAGCCTAAGGCTTGTGAACTTTCTGGTTCGAAAAATAATGAGGCATCATTTAAACGCAGTTTAGATAAAGCTTCACGGAAGTTCTCATAGTCATCACTGCTGACAGGGAAAATACCGGCATAAACCTGTGGCGTTACCTCTTTGAAGCCTGGCAACATCTTATCGGCACCATGATGTGCATGGGTCAACGTATCACCGACTGGTGCGCCATCAATTTCTTTCACACCTGAAATAACGTAGCCTACATCACCACAGTCCAGCACATCGCAGGGTGTACGTTTAGGTGTAAATGTGCCGACTTGGTCAACCTGATATTCATGTCCAGTCGACATGACTTTGATTTTATCTTTGGTTTTCAGCGAGCCATCAACGATACGGACTAAGGAAATAACGCCTACATAACTATCAAACCAGGAATCAATAATCAGCGCTTTTAATGGGCCATCTGGATTACCTTTAGGTGCAGGGACTTTAGCCACCAGCTCTTCCAACACATCTTCGATACCAATACCGGTTTTGGCACTGCAACGTACCGCGTCCATGGCATCAACACCGATGATATCTTCAATTTCCTGAGCAACACGTTCCGGTTCAGCCGAAGGTAAATCAATTTTATTCAGTACGGGTAAAACTTCTAAGCCCAGTTCAATCGCCGTGTAACAGTTAGCCACACTTTGTGCTTCAACCCCTTGAGCCGCGTCAACAACCAATAAGGCCCCTTCACAGGCCGCCAGAGAGCGCGATACTTCATAAGAAAAGTCAACGTGTCCAGGGGTGTCGATAAAATTAAGTTGGTAGGTTTCACCATCACGGGCTTTATATTCCAGTGAGACGCTTTGTGCTTTGATGGTAATCCCACGCTCGCGCTCGATATCCATAGAGTCGAGTACTTGTTGTGACATTTCCCGTGCAGTCAGACCGCCACAAATTTGGATAAAGCGATCAGCAATAGTAGATTTACCGTGGTCAATATGGGCGATGATAGAAAAGTTACGTATATTCTTCATTTAGTTACATTTTCATTAGTGACGTCGGTGGCCATCCCGAACAGTTAACATAGATTTTGCATGACATGCATTGTTCCCGCTGGCAGATGATGTTGGCCTTTGAGTCACGCGCTCAGCAAATGACTGGATATTATACGCATTTCACTATCACAAAACGATAATCTAGCGAGTCTGTAGATAAAAACGTGACATACGACAAACTGTCTGACACTCTGTCACCGGTTTTATATATGCATTAATTTGACAAAAACTTTCTGAATAGAAAAAAGCGTTTTTCTGGATAACAAATATCATGGATAAAGCCGTCCTGTCTGGCCCTATCATTCCCACCTTTTTACAGTTTGCCATTCCCTCCATTTTAGGCCTTCTAGCCATTACCACCGCCAGCATTGTCGATGGTATTTTTGTGGGTCAATTTGTTAGCGCTGAAGGTTTGGCAGCCATTAATTTACTGATCCCTTATCTGTCATTGATATTTGGTCTGGCCCTGATGTTGTCAATCGGAGGCGCTGTTCGTGCTGGTTATTACATCGGGCAAAAACGATTCGCTGCTGCATCCGATGTGTTTAGCCAATGTCTTATTGCCATTGTTATGATTGGTTTGAGTTTTATGCTGCTCTCCTGGTTTTTTGCAGACAGTATTTTAGGCTTTCTCGGCACACCAGAATTCATGCTGACTTTAATACGGCCTTACTTCTACATCATCAATGCTGTGTTAGTCGTTCAAATATCTACCATGGTGATGTATTACTTTATTCGTCAGGATAATGCCCAAACCCTGGCTTCATCAGCATTAATAAGCGGCGCTCTGATCAATATTGTTCTAGACGCACTGTTTATTATCGTATTTGATTGGGGGCTTAAAGGTGCAGCAGCAGCCACGGCTATTGCCCAAGTTATCCAGTTAATGATGCTAAGCCGTTATTTTTTACGTGCTAAAAAAACACTTTCTTTTTCATTAACGCAACAGCATTGGTCTGAAATTAAACCGGCTATGTTTAATGGTGGCTCCGAGTTTATTAACGAAATCTCTGGGGGCCTGGTTATTTTAGTGCTGAACTGGCTTTTAGTGAGTCAACTGGGTGTCGAAGGCATCGCCGCATTTGCCGTTATCAATTATCTGATTTTTATCAGTTTGATGCTGTATTACGGCATTTCAGATGCATTACATCTAGTCGTTAGCCAAAATCATGGTGCTCACAATGTACAGCGTATAGGTCAATTTCTATTAACGGCGTTGAGTTGTATTTTACTGATCAGTATCAGTCTGACGCTTTGTTTAGTCTTTTTCCCCACACAAATCAGCAGATTGTTTTTAGATGAAACGGCAGAACAGACCTTGCAGTTATCCCAACAATTTATTGTTTTGTTATGGCCATTATTTCTGATTAATGGTGTTAACGTCATTATGTCTATTTACCTAACAGCCATCCAAAAACCTATTCCATCAATGGTTATTGCATTATCAAGAGGTCTATTTTTGCCGATTCTGCTATTGCTGTTTTTCTCGTGGTTATTACCCGAGCCCAAGTTTCTGATTGCTCTCCCTCTTTCAGAGTGGCTGACCTTTATCATTGCCATTATCCTGTTCAGCTTGTATCGACCAAGCAAACAGACTTAGGATGATGTTCAGTAAAACACCTAGTCTTTAAAATTATATGAATTGTCTGTAAGACAGATTCTTACTGGCACCACATAACAACCTATTAATAGAACAGTCGTATAGCACTTTTGCCATCAATGGTTTTTATATTGGCATTTATCGATAACATTGTTGTTACATACTCTGACAACCATGAGGCAGATATACAGTCTTTGAGTAGTGGCATTATCCAGCACAAAAAATAAGCCAGATATGACTATCTGGCTCAGTAAAAGGTCTGAGAGAGTATTCAGACACTTGGGGAAATTAAAATTGCCATGCGACGCTCAAGCGGACATCACGGCCCGGTTCAGGAAGACCTTTAATGCCTTCATAATCAGGCACACTCTCCCACGAAGCATTAGTGGCATGATCAAGATAATATTTGTCGAAGATATTTCTTACTGTCAGCGTAACCTCAATGTCTCTGTAAGATGATGGATGCCATTGTGCATAGAGGTCATGTACGCCATAACCAGGTTTGTCAATTTTTGTGCCTTCAGCAATACCGGGAGCAACAGCATCAACGCTATCTCCCTTAACAAACTTGGCATTCCAGCCCAAACTCCATTCCGAAGATAGCTCATAGTCGACTTGAGCAAGGAATAAATCACCAATACTGGTGGCAGCCCCATTATTACCGTACTGGCTAGCATCCTTACCATCAATTTCAGCATTGTTATGATGGTAACTCACTCGAGCCATAACTTTATCCCAGCGGTGTCCTATTTCAACAATGTACCCATCCGACTCCAAATCACCGACGTTAGTGTAATAAACGGGACCGAAAAGCTCATCAGCGATGAGATCATCAATTTTTGAACGATATATTTTTGCAGAACCGAACCAAGATTCGGACCCATATTCCAGACCAAACTCAATATTACTCGCATCTTCTGGTTTTAAATTAGGATCATTTGAGCCTGAATATAATTTATATGCATCAGGTGAAAGCGGGCCTTTAAACGCTTCTGCATAAGAAGCAAATGCACTCCAATTATCGGTGAAATGATAATTTAATCCTATATTAGGACTTACTTCACTCTCATCGAACTCAACATCATTTCTATCCTCAAGCTTGTATTTGTCATAACGCAAACCAGCGCTTAAGAGCAAGTCTTCTGTAAGCTGAATATCGTCTTGAATGTATAGCCCCTTTACTGTGGCATTTTCTTCATATCTTTGCTTATCTGAAGGTGGTCCAGCATAGGTTTCATCTCGACGATAGTCCATACCATAGGTGACTTTATGCATGCCTAACAGTGAGCTATTTCTCAAATCGAAACCTTTACTCTCACCTGCTCCAATAAAGGGATCTTCAGCGTCAGCACCACTTCTATCAAGCTCTGATTCGATATTGTATAGTGTCAAGCCTAAGTCAATATACTGATTATCTAGTGGATTAAGTTCATAATTAAAAGTGACCGTTTCTCTTTCCAGATCATATGGCTGAATACGATTAAAGCTACTGACAATCCATTGAGGTCGGTTCGCTCTATCCCCCTCATCCGTCCTTTTTTGATAACTCAACCGTACTTTTTGACTATCAGTTAATTGTCCTACTACTTTGGCAAACAGAAAGTCTTGATCAAACTTTGTGCCCTCAATTTCATCACCATTCCCATCTTCATACTCACTTGGGTTATAGCTAGTCGCTGAGACAATTGCACTCCAATCATCATTTAATCGTCCGAAAAGACTTGTATTGGTCTTAAAGCTATCCGTATTGCTGGAAAACATGCCTTTTACTAATCCACCAAGTTTTTCACCCGGTTTCAGCATATCTTCTGGATCTTTGGTGACAAATTTGACAGAACCACCTAAGGCACCGGCACCAGACAGAGCATTACCTGCCCCAGCATTCACTTCTACTCTTTTTAGTAACTCTGGCTCCACACTGATTCTCCCAGCGTGATGATAAAGTCTTGTCGCCTGAACTGCGCCATCGATACTGATATTTAGCAGTTGATCTTCAATTCCCCTGACGTATAGCTTCTGAGCTAAATCAGTTCCTCCCCCAATACTAACCTCGGGAGACTGACTAAAAAGATCTTCAAGATCATTTGGCTGTAGTTTTTCAATTTGCTCTGCATTAACACTGTTCGTTTCTGGTGTCACGGTATTACTGACTACATTCAATGTTTCTAACTCAAGTGTTTCTGCTGATACAGGTTGTGTTGATAAACCTGCTAAAACAGCGAGTGTTAGCATCGTTGGTTGACTTATTTTATTTAAATAAATTCTCACATCCACCCCTAAATAATAATCATTATCAAATAATACATAATCGCATTCTAATGATTGAAGAAGGTAATGAATATGAAATTTACAATTGTTACATTCTGCTACTATCTTGTTGGTAGGGTGATAGTCATTCTTAAACCACCGTTGACTAAATTTTCTGCCACTAGCTGGCCACCACACACTTCAATATGACGTTTGGCCAGACTTAAGCCCACCCCAAATCCTCGATGACACTCGCGACCCGCCCGAGCCAATCTAAAAAACGGTTTGAAGATATCACTTAAATGTTGCTTTGCTACACCTGGTCCATAATCATCAATTTCGACCAGGTAGTTCTGCATAACTGTTTTCACGTTAATCTTAACAGGCTCCTCTTTTGGAGTGTGGCTTAATGCATTTCTGAGGATGTTTTCAAAGGCATGTCCCACTGCACGGGCACTGCTATTTTCAATAATTGCCTGGTCAGGCATGGTAATAATGAGTTGCCGATCAGGAAACTCAAATCGTGCATCATCGATAATGCTGTCTATCAAATCGGTTAAGTCGAGCGTTTCCTGACGTAAATCCGGTCGTTCATTATCAAGCCATGCCAGAGTGAGAGTATCTTCAACCATGGCACGCATTTGCAGACATTCATAACGAATTCGTTCTATCAGTTGTGGATCAAGATTTTGATTTTCAGCCCAACTCAAGGCTAACTCCACCCGTGCTAATGGGGTTCTCAACTCATGTGATAAATCAGAAATAAGATGGCGTTGTGTCTGAATCAGGTGACCAATACGCTCAGCCATACCATCAAATGTTTCGCCTAAAGCCGTGATTTCATCTTGGCGTTTTGCCAGACGTTTTCCAACACGGACACTAAAATTGCCATCACTAAATTGTCTGGTGGCTTTTTCTAACTGACTCAATGGTGACATAACATGGCGGTAGATAATCACGCTAATTAATGTCATCAGCAATAAAGGCAGTGCGATTTGTAATAATAAACTGGTCTGAAACCAATAGGCTCCGGGACGCATTCGATCCGGTAGGGTAATTAAAAAATGCGCTCTTCCATCTGCAATAGGCAAATCCATAATGGGATTTTCTTTGAAGTACAAATGTATTTTCCAGCTAATATCTCGCCCGAGACCAAAGCTTTCCTGAAACGCTTCTGATAAATAACTATTACCTATTGGAGTAACCTGTGAAGTCACCACCGCAGCCCAGGTATGTTCTTTTTCTTCGATCTGTTTTATCCACTGGTCTAATGACTGGATATCATCCGCCAAGTAATACTTCTCAGCTTTTTTTGCATACTCTTTTAATAAGCCCTGATCACGTTCAGCAATAAAACTCATATGCTGTTCTGTGTGTAACATCAATAGGTGTATCAGCCAAAACAGTAATACGGTTCCGATAACTATGGTCGCCACTAACTTCCATAGCAAACGACGCTTCATAATAAAATATATCCTGTCCCGTGAACGGTTTGCAGGTGATCTGCAGGCAGCCCCGCCATGACTAATTTACGTCTGACACGACTCATATGCATATCCAGACTTCTGTCATATCGACTGAATTCTTTTTCTAGCACTAAGCGATAAAGCTGTGGCTTGCTGAGTGTCTGATTAGGGTTCTGCATCAAGGTCCAAAGCAGCCTGAACTGGATGGGCGTGAACGGAATAGGCTGGTCAGCAAAAAACACCGTCTGTTTAGATTTATCTAGCTTAATACCATGCCGTGTTAGCTGTTTCTGCTCATCATCAGGACTGGTCTGCGGCAATGATCGTCTCAGAATCGCTTCTATTCTTAATAATAATTCGGTGAAATTAAAAGGCTTAGATAAATAATCATCTGCGCCACTTTTTAATCCCAGAATACGTTCTTCTTCTGCACCATGTGCAGTTAGCATAATGACAGGCGTAACACGGGTTTGCCTCAATGTTCTTAAAACACTGTAGCCGTCTTTTCCAGGCAGTGAGACATCCAATAAGATCAAATCCAATGGAAGGCTAATTGCCTTTGTCAGCCCCTCATTACCATCGTATGCAGTAATAGTAGAAAAGCCTGCATTTTCAAGTAATTGATTTAGTTGCTTGTTTAAGGTGGGGTCATCTTCAACAATAAGGACTTTTGCTGACATGGTGAGTTTGTTCATCCTTGCACATATTATAAATACTAATGATTCGCATTTATAATGTTACCAGATAACAATATATAAAAATCAAATACCCTGATAAAAAAAGAGCCGTTGATTTTCATCAACGGCTCTTTTTAACTTCAGTTATGTGAGAATGTTACTCTTTAATTTCTATCGCCAGAAATTGAGCAGAGCCTCCACGCTGTACCAATACTGGGATAGGTTTATTGGCAGGAAGCTTTTTCGCCACCTCAATAAACTGATGAGGATCTTCAATCTCAGTATTGTTAAGGCTCAGAATAATATCTCCAGGTCTGATACCCGCCTTAATGGCTGGACCTTGCTCAACTTTCATCACCATAACACCACCTTTTTCGACTTCGAACTGCTTACGCTGTTCTGGAGTGATATCCGCCACTTCCATTGATAAACGGTCATCAACAAATCGGCCAGGTTTAGTGCTGTTGCTTGTCAATGCTTCGTCTTTTGGTAACTCTTCAATCGTCACTTTAAGCGTTGTATGCTTGTTATTGCGCATGACTTCAACATCAACTTCTTTGCCTACTTTTGTTCTACCTACGATAGGAGGTAAATCAGAAGATGTTTCCACTTCTTTGCCATCAAATTTCAAAATAACATCACCCGTTTTAAATCCTGCACGAGCTGCGGGGCTGTCATCAACAACACGAGAAATCAGCGCACCACTTGGTTTTGATAGACCAAATGACTCGGCTAGTTCACGCGTCACATCTTGAATAACTACACCTAACCAGCCACGACTGACATAACCTTGTGATTTAATTTGTTCTACGACGTTCATGACAGTATCAATTGGGATCGCAAACGATACGCCCATAAATCCACCAGTACGGCTATAAATCTGTGAATTTATGCCAATAACTTCACCATCAAGATTAAACAATGGACCACCTGAGTTACCCGGATTGATCGCGACATCTGTCTGAATGAATGGCACATAACTGTCGCTTGGCAAACTTCGACCCAGCGCACTGATGATGCCAGCAGTGGCAGAGTAATCAAAGCCAAAAGGTGAACCGATGGCTAGTACCCATTCACCTACTTTGAGATTGTCTGAATCCCCAAGTTTGACTGTTTTCAGGTTCTTCGCATCCACTTTCAATAACGCGACATCACTGCGTTCGTCACTACCCAATACTTTAGCTTCTAACTCTGTACGATCACTGAAACGAACTATAATTTCATCGGCATCTTTAATCACATGGTGATTAGTCAGAATGTAACCATCGGAAGAGATAACAAAACCTGAGCCTAAAGACTCACTTTCACGGGGAATAGGAGCGCCACCACCTTGTCCCTCAAAAAACTTTTTAAAGAAATCATCAATTCCCGAACCTTCCGGTAAATCCAGGCCACGAGGCAACATCGATGTTGGTGTTTCTTCCGTTTTATTGTGAGTTCGGATATTGACAACAGCATCACCATTATCGGCGACGAGTTCAGTAAAATCAGGTAATGAACGGGCTTGGACACTAAAACTCAGCATTAGCCAAGCAAACAGCATTGTTAAAGCCGCCCAGTTTTTGTTTACTCTCATTTGAAGTCCTCATTTGGTTTGACATTGATACCAGCATCATGATGACTCATACGATGTTTGACCCACACAAAACCGGTAATCAGACCTAATAGACCAGACACAATTTGTAGCAGTTCCCCGCCACCAGTCAAACGGACGGTAATTGATGTAAAAAAAAGTAAAATCAGCGGCAGCATGTACATAAAAAATGCACCTGAAAGTAATGCTTGTTCAGGTATGGACACGGTGACTTCCTGTCCAACTTCCAGTGTGCCTTCATCTTTTACAGCGATGCGTGAGAATTTTTTTCCTACATGCTTTGCAAGCAAGCCAGTGCCGCAACCTTTACGGGCCTGACATTGACCGCAAGTGGACTGCCTTTCAGCTTCGACCCAGACTAAATGGCCGTGACGACTGATAACTGTCGCTTTTTGCTCAATCATTCCTGGTCAACCGGTGTAAAAGCGATCGCACTGCCAATTTTTTCAACGGTGACGGCTGGTACTTCACCAACCACTGTCACAAAGTGAGCATTCAAAATCGTACCGAAGGCATTAATACCACCGACATGAGAAGCGCCATGTAAATGGTTATGTTTGGCCCGGATTTTTTCGATAAACACAGACACAGAGCTCAAACCATCGCTATACACTCTCTGTTCGACATCGGCACCGTTATTGGCTCTCAAGCGTGTTTGTAATGCAACTAATGCAAAGCCATCTGGCAACCAATTGACTTGCCATTCGAATTCATGACTATGTTTGTCTATATCAATGGGATTCTCTGGTTCCGTTTTGTGCCAGACCATATCATCGTCAGCCAGCAACGATTTAAACTTGTAGTCAGGAATCGGTTCGCCTGTACTCACGGATGAAAATGAAAATGTTTCTAGTACATCACCATCCTGACCAATAAGTTCAGACTTTAAAAGAAGGTAAGTGTCAGCATCGACCCATAAGTGATAGCCATAACGATAATTATCGATAGGCGTAATCAGTAATTGATAAGCTTCTTTACCAGCGATACGACTTTTACCACCCATTTCAACTTCATAATAAGGTGCAGCTGAGCTGAATCGACGAGGCAGGTCACTTGGGAATCCTCTGCCTAGGGGACGTCGGCTAATATTGACCTGCTTACCATCAGGGTTAATACAGGTCACCATATCATTATTGCGAATGACTTCCCTGGCAGCACCATTTAAAGAAATCATTCTCTCCAGTTCACCATTTTCATCTGCACGATGAAAAATGCGTATCGACTGTAAATTTCTACCAGACTGATAATTAAACACGCCTTCATAGGTTAATGTTTTTGCCGCTGAAGTCATTTTCTCAAGAATTTGCATTGCTTCAGGATCATCAGCATGTGCAGTTGCTGAGAATGATACAAATGTGACGACTAACAGGTGGAGCAAAAAACGCATTAGCGACTACTCCTCACCGTATGAAACAACTCTGGCGTAAGAGAATAAACCTGAAGCACCAGCATATTCGTTATGATCAACTAAATAATCATTCAGACGATCTTCAACTTCTGACTCACCCACTGTCCAGCGGTTTGAATCAGCAACCGTAGTTTGCTGCTGCATTGGTTCAGATTGCGCCATATTCGTTGTTGGCATAACCGTCTGAGGTTGTGACATTAAGCCAACTACAGCCAGTGCGCCAATAGAAGCTGCGGCAGCTAAACCAGCCGTTTGTTTCCAGAACCAATCAGGTAATGCAAAGACTTTTGTTGTTTGTGTATTTTCAGTTGGTTTGATATCCAATCCAGGCTCGTCAGATAAAGCCATTTGGATACGATCTGTTAAATCGATTTGTTTATGTTCGGTCACATAACCATGTAATAGATCACTTGAGAATTGATATCTCATATAATCTTGTTTGGCACTGTCGTCTGATTTCATCAATGCCAGTAACTCATCAAGCTCTTGCTCATTAAGTTCGCCATCAACAAACGCTGACAATAATTCTTGTTGCTTGATTGTCATAGTTCCTCTCCACCCATAACTGCTTTGACCTGTTTATCTATTGCCTCTCTGGCGCGAAATATACGCGACCTGACGGTCCCAATTGGACAATCCATTGCCTGTGCAATTTCCTCATAGCTCAGACCTTCAAACTCCCGCAGTTTGATTGCCGTTGCCGTATCTTCTGGCAATTCCTGAATAGCATCATGAATTGCCTGCTGTAAGTCGTCGCTCATTAGACTACTTTCAGGTGTCTCAAATTCCTTCAATTCCGGCGCATCGTAATAAATTGTGGCATCCATAGCATCAACATCACTGACAGGCGGTCTTCTGGACGCCGCTGTCAGATAGTTTTTTGATGTATTAATCGCAATACGATACAGCCATGTATAGAAAGCACTATCACCCCTAAAGCCTGGCAAAGCGCGGTAGGCTTTAATAAACGCTTCTTGCGCTACATCCATCGCTTCAACAGGATCATGAACAAACCCTGTAATGACATGAATGATTCTTTGCTGATATTTCATAATCAGCAAATCAAACGCCTTTTTATCACCTGCTTGTACGCGCCGTACTAGCTCTTGATCCACATTCATCCTATCATCCGGCTTGAGTCGACACGTCTATCACTTCTTTAAATTTAGCTTGATTGACCATGTCGATTTAACTTTGTTCCACATTAAGTGCAAAATAAACATTCCTATTGTACCTGTATAGAGCCTTATGACCACAACGCATCATTACGATATTTTAATTATTGGCAGTGGCACCGCCGGACTCACTCTCGCTTTACATATGGCCGATGATGTCAAAGTCGCTGTAATTTCCAAGGGTCAACTTGAAGAAGGCGCGTCTTTATACGCTCAGGGAGGCATCTCGGTAGTCCTGGATAAAACTGATTCCATTCAGTCCCATATCGACGATACTCTGAGGGCCGGTGCGGGATTATGTAGCGAAAAAGCTGTTCGCTTTACCGTCGAACACGCCCGGGAAAATATTGAATGGTTAATCAAACAGGGTGTGACATTTACGCGGGACGGAATAACCTCAGAAACCTATCATTTAACGCAAGAAGGCGGTCACAGTCACCGACGAATTATTCACTCTGCAGATGCCACAGGTAGAGAAGTAGAAACTACGTTACTCGATAAAGCCAAAGCGCACCCCAATATAGAACTACTTCCCTATCATATTGGTATTGACCTCATCAGCAGTAGCAAACAGTTAGGTGAAAAAGAAAACCGTATCCTAGGTTGTTATGTACTCGATATCAAAAAAGATGAAGCCAAAACACTGCTAGCTCCCATAACTGTTCTGGCCACTGGTGGCGCAGGAAAAGTCTATCTTTACACCAGTAACCCAGACGTATCGACAGGTGATGGTATTGCCATGGGATGGCGTGCAGGTTGTCGTATTGCGAATATGGAATTTATTCAATTCCATCCCACCTGCCTTTTTCACCCACAAGCAAAATCTTTTCTAATCAGTGAAGCACTGCGCGGGGAAGGTGCTAAATTAGTCTTAGCCAATGGTGAACGATTTATGGAACGTTTTCATCCCCAGGCTGAATTAGCACCAAGAGATGTCGTCGCGCGCGCGATTGACCATGAAATGAAACGTACCGGACATGACTGTGTCTATCTTGATATTTCACACAAACCCGCGGCGTTTATAAAAGAACATTTCCCTACCATTTATCGACGCTGTTTACAGTTTGGTATTGATATCACCAAACAAGCTATCCCTGTCGTTCCTGCAGCGCACTATACCTGTGGTGGCATCATGACTGATTTAAATGGTAAAACCGATGTACCAGGTTTGTATGCCATTGGTGAGACAGCTCATACTGGACTGCACGGCGCCAACCGCATGGCCAGTAATTCATTATTGGAGTGTCTGGTGTTTGCTAAATCAGCAGCTGACGATATCAAAAAACAATTACCGCTAACGACATCAGCCATTGTCCCGCAGTGGGATGCCAGCCAAGTTTATCCTGCCAAAGAAGCAGTAGCAATCAGTCACAACTGGGATGAGTTACGACGCGTTATGTGGAACTATGTTGGTATCGTTCGGAAAACAGATCGTCTGCTCCGAGCCCGACAACGGTTGCAAGTACTCCAGGCTGAAATTCGTGACTATTACAGCAAACATCATATTAGTGCTGACTTACTTGAGTTACGAAATCTGGCGGATGTGGCCGAGCTGATTATTGAATCTGCATTAAGACGGAAAGAAAGTCGCGGACTGCACTATATTCTGGATTATCCTGAAACAGATAATAGTCAGCCAGCCACTGAAACGATCATTCTGCCCAAACATCAGGATCACGAAGCTGTGCCCTGAGCCTTCGCCAGTCTTGTTTATCAACGGCATCTATCGGAATCATTAAACTGTGACTTTGCCACCAATGTCGTGTTCTGAAATAGATAAACATGACATACGGGAATTGGATGCTTGATTTCAATTTAAAAGGGCCTGATACACCCCCTGTTTCGTCTCTTAAAAACCAATTTTTTTCCACATTCATGCTGACTTCTATTAATGAATTTTTGGCATCACTGGCAGTATATCGGTGATACCACTGTATAAATCCTGCACAAACCAAAACAGTTAAAAACAGTACCAGCAGCCTATTGTTGTCCATACTCCATAACAACAAAATGATAGCCAGGATATGCAGCGAAATCATATACACAAATAAACCACGTGACTTAGTGATCGTGACTTTCATTCTTGAATGTCCTTTATTTTCATCCCTGTTTTACCGCGCTTTATACAGTTAGAATAAAACCTGTTAATAATAAATCGCAATACAACTATGAATGTTCAAACGCTTTTACAAAGCCCGCCTACAATAAACTATCTTAATGAGATAAATGACACGACCACTCCTGTCGCTATCGCTCTACCCTGTTTCAGCGTGATTGAGGTTGCAGGCGAGGAAGCAGAAAGTTTTTTACAAAACTTACTCACTAATGATATCCGTACTTTGACTGCTAATACTGCTCAGCTAAGTGGTTTTTGTAACCCTAAAGGACGTTTATTAAGTCTGTTTTATGTCATCAAACGAGAACAGGACTTTTTATTAGTGCTTGCTGCAGATTTAACTGAAAGCATTGCTCAACGTTTAAACATGTTCAAACTACGAAGCAAAGTCGATATTACTGTTAGCCCTGAACTCAAGGTCATGGGGTATCTTAGCCAAGCGGCGCTGACAAACCAGCCAAGCAATTTCTGGTCGGGTGTATCAGCCAATGGTCAAATATCAATTTACCTTCCAGGTAATATTCACCGTTATTTAACCATCGTTTCTGCTGAGACAAATATCGACGACAGCCATATTGGTGCGGAAAATCTTTGGACTAGTGCGGACATACAAGCCGGATTGCCTATGGTTTACCTGCAAAGCAAAGAGCAGTTCACACCACAACAATTAAACCTCGATGTCGTAGGTGGCGTCAGCTTTAAAAAAGGCTGCTATCCAGGTCAGGAAGTGGTTGCCCGACTGCATTATCTGGGAAAACCTAGTCGTCGTTTATTTCTCGCTCAATTAAAAACAACAGAACTACCTGAGTCGAATATTGAAGTAACAGATGAATCAGGCGAAGTAGCCGGACATGTTGTACGGGCAGCCATGCTCGACTCAGACACGCTTATTTGCCAATTAAGTTTAAAATTAGCTGCCAAGGATAAAAAATTATTTATTAATAATAATGAAGTATCTGGACTAACCGCTTTAGTTGAAAACGAGGAATAAACCTAATCCAATGCCAGTTTTTTTAGTTTATAGCGTAAAGAACGGAAACTGATTCCGAGCTTTTTTGCAGCGGCCGTCTTATTCCAACGCGTTGACTCCAGCGCATCAACAATAAGCTGCCGCTCCTGATCTTCCAGTTGTGATTCTAGGTCAACTTTATCTGCTGTTAGACTAAGGCCGGGCTCATCCGCTGAGACACTGCTTAAAGGTGCTTCGGGCAACATTAAATCTGCTTCGTGAATAACCGAGCCATCAGACCATGTCATCGCTCTTTCCAGGATATTTTCAAGTTCGCGAACATTGCCAGGGAAGGCATATTCACGTAAGGCACTAATCGCATCCTCACCAATCACTGGTTTTAAATCACCACTTTTGGCGGCAAGCTGCTCAAGAATATGATCGACTAACAGAGGAATATCCGCTTTACGCTGTCTGAGTGGTGGCACAGAAAGTTCAATAACGTTCAAACGGTAAAACAAATCTTCACGGAAACTACCTTGCTTTACACATTCCGCCAGATTTTTATGGGTTGCCGACAAGATACGAACGTCAACACTGATTTCTTCATTGCCACCAACAGGTCTAATGGCTTTTTCCTGAATTGCTCTAAGTAACTTCACCTGCATCATTAATGGCAAATCAGCGACCTCATCCAGAAACAACGTACCGCCGTTAGCTGCCTGAAATAAACCCTGCTTATCAGCAACAGCCCCCGTAAAAGCGCCTTTTTTATGTCCAAAAAACTCACTTTCCACTAATTCTGCCGGGATGGCACCGCAATTGATCGGCACAAAAGCCTCATCAGAACGACTGCCTAACTCATGAATCAAACGTGCGACTAGCTCTTTGCCTGTACCTGACTCCCCCGTGATATAGACAGGTGCCTGACTGCGAGCTAATTTACTGATTTTATTTCTCAATGAGCGAATAACATCGGTATCCCCGAGTAATTTATCCCTCGAACGTCGCTCTTTTATATCTGACTTTAACGGAGATAAATTTAATGCTGAGTTCACTAAATCACGTAAGACTTTAAGCTTAAGTGGTTTTGACACAAAGTCGAAAGCGCCTGATTTGAGCGCTTCGACAGCCAGATCAATATTACCGTGCGCAGTGATAACCGCCACGGGACAATTTGGATAAGTTTTTTGAATAGTGCGGACAATATCCAAACCATTACCATCGGGTAATCGCATATCAGTAAAACAAAGATCAAAAGATTGTTGTTTTAGTGCCTGATTGGCTTGGGCAACGCTCTCAGCCGTGACACAATCAATCGACATACCTGACAATGTCATTGTTAACAGTTCAAGGATATCGGGTTCATCATCTATGACTAATGCTTGTCTGTTCATTGCTTAACTATTTCCTGCCTTTCGCTTGGAAAGCTTATACGAAAAAACCCTTTATTCAACTCATCGTGAATATAATTCAAACGCGCCCCATTGGCCTGGCACAGCTCTCGAGCCAGATACAAGCCCAGTCCAGTGCCTCCCTGTCTGGCTGAATGGAATGGCTCAAATAAATGTGTCTGCACATCCTCAGGCACACCAGGGCCAGTATCGACAATATCCAGACAGACCTGTTTATCTTGCTGCTCAACGATGACCTTGATACACGGTTTTATCTTCTGGTTTGCATGAAACCAGGCATTATCCATCAGATTCCATATCACTTGATGTAATTGCTCAGGATCCATTGCGATATGGATATCAGAAGTACTTATCTCTAATGAAATATCTTCCTCATCAGCTTGTTTTATATCAGAAAATTCACGAATAAACTTCGACAACCACACATTTAAAACCAGCATCGATGGTTCCGCTGTTTTTCTACGACTCATTTGCAAGATGGTCTCGATAATATTATTCACTCGTTGTGTATGCTTCAAAATAATTGAAGTCAGCTTAGTCATCATATGGTCCGCAGCATATTGCTCTGCAAGCAGCTCACCTGCATGACTAATTGCGCCGAGAGGATTACGGATTTCGTGTGCAATGCTTGCAGTTAAACGCCCCAGTGAAGCTAATTTAAGTTGTTGGGCCTGTTGTGCCAAAGCAGATGTATTTTCAATGTAAATAAGGATTTCACCACTATCAAGCTGGGTCGCAGATGCTTGCACTTCTGGCAGGTCAGCGCGCGCCTGAAATGGTAGGAAAGCATTTGGACTATGCTGTTGCCATAACCACACCTGCTCTCCCAGTTCAGGGACGTTTTCACGTAAATTAAATCCTGACTTATTATCTGGAATACCCAATAATTGCCTGGCAGAAGCATTAAGCATCGTCACATTACCCTGACTATCTAAAGCCAATACACCAGTATGCATTTGGCTGATAATATGCTGATTTAAGACCGCCAGATTTTCTACATCTCTGGCTCGCTCTTCCGCAAGCACCTGTGATGTTTGTAATTTTTTGGACAACCACTGTGCCAGCCAGGCTGTCACAAAAAAGGTCGCCCCCAAGATCCCAGCCTGACTGTATTTTGTCACTCCATCGCCAGCAATTTGTGAATAACTGACTTCCAGCAGCACCGCTAAAGTTGCCAGAGCAGCAATAAAGGCAGCCAGACGACCAGGCATCAGCGCACCACCAGCCACTACCACTACTAACATCAGTGAGCCTAATCCCGTATGCAAACCACCACTGGCATGAATAATAACGATGAGGGCAATGATATCTATCACTGCCTGCAGCCTTATCTGCGTCTGAACCTCTCTCCAGTGCCTTAACGTTAAAATGAGCAATACAAATGCAGACAGAAAATAAGCAAGGCTAACAAAGCTATATAAGCGAGGATCCGCTTCCCCCAAAAACTCGGGAGGAAGCCTCAAATAAAAAACCAGGAAAAGAACGGTAGCGAGAAATAAACGGTAGCTGGCAAAAACGGTTAACGCACGCCAGGTAGCAGGATCCTGATAATACGACTTATAAGAATCGGGCAGTGAACTCATTTCGACTCGTTAAAAGCCTCTAGATGTTGCGTAGAGCAAAAATAATGGTGGTTTTGTTGTATTGCTTCATGCTCAGAGACATGTAAACCACACTGTTCACAACGTACCATTTTTTCCATTCTGGCTTGTTCATCTTCTATTTTTGCCTTGCGCAGCAAATGAGTGATGATGATATAAAGCAATAAACCAATGGCAATTAAAATAAGAATTCGCATTTTTCACCTCAAAAAAAAGGGTATCGACATAGGATACCCTTTTTCTTTTATTTTTAGTGACGTCTAGCCACGAGAAGCACGTTTACGTTCATGCTCCAGTAAGAATTTCTTACGAACACGGATAGCTTTTGGTGTGACTTCAAGTAACTCATCATCGCCAATAAACTCCAGTGCCTGTTCCAAACTCATTCGGATAGGTGGTACTAAAGTGACCGCTTCATCAGAACCTGATGCACGCATATTGGTTAATTGTTTACCTTTAAGCGGGTTAACAACCAAGTCATTATCACGTGAATGAATACCAATGACCATGCCTTCGTAGACTTCGTCACCATGACCGATAAACATACGTCCACGGTCTTGTAAGTTGAAGATAGCAAATGCCACTGCTTTACCCACACCGTTTGCTATCAACACACCATTAATACGCTTACCAAAGCTACCGGCTTTCATTGGAGCATAATGATCAAAGACACTGTAAATCAAACCAGTACCCTGTGTAGCTGTCAGGAACTCGGTACGGAAGCCAATCAAGCCACGAGAAGGAATAATAAAATCAAGGCGAACACGGCCTTTACCATCCGGCACCATGTTTTTCAGGTCAGCACCACGCTCACCCATTTTTTCCATCACTGTACCCTGATGCTCTTCTTCGATATCAATTGTTACAGATTCGAATGGCTCTTCTTTCACACCATCGACTTCGCGGATAATCACTTCCGGACGTGATACACCCAATTCGAAACCTTCACGACGCATGTTTTCAATCAGAACTGACAGATGTAACTCACCACGACCAGAGACTTTGAACTTATCGGGATCTGTAGGCACTTGTTCCACACGTAATGCCACGTTATGAATCAATTCACGATCGAGACGTTCTTTGATTTGACGAGTGGTAATGAACTTACCGTCTTTACCCGCAAACGGAGAGTTATTGACCTGGAAGGTCATCGTCACTGTTGGTTCATCAACAGAAAGTGGTGGCAAAGCTTCTACAGCACTTGGGTCACACAATGTGTCAGAAATATTTAATGGGTCTAAACCGGTAAAGGCGATAATATCGCCAGCTTGCGCTTCAGCTACTTCTTCACGTTGTAGGCCTAAGAAGCCCATGACCTGCTGTACACGACCGTTACGTTTTTTACCTTCACGATCAACAACTGTGACAGGTGTATTGGTTTTAACGCGACCACGTTCGATACGGCCAACACCGATAACACCGACGTAGCTGTTATAGTCCAATGACGAAACCTGCATACGGAAAGGACCATCAGCGTCTACATTCGGATGACTGACTTTATCCACGACCAATTCAAATAGTGGTGTCATATCACCACCACGAACGGTATCTTCCATACCAGCAAAACCATTTAAGCCTGATGCATAAATAACATCAAAGTCGAGCTGCTCATCTGTGGCATCGAGATTAACGAACAAATCAAAGGTTTGATCCAAGACCCAATCTGGACGAGCAGAAGGTTTATCAATTTTGTTGATAACCACAATCGGTTTTAAACCTAGTGCTAATGCTTTTTGTGTAACGAAACGCGTTTGTGGCATCGGTCCTTCTGAAGAGTCAACCAGCAACAATACTGAGTCAACCATCGACAGAACACGTTCTACTTCACCGCCAAAATCAGCATGGCCTGGGGTATCGACGATATTGATATGATAGTCGTTCCAACGAATCGCTGTGTTTTTCGACAGGATAGTAATACCGCGCTCACGTTCCAGATCATTAGAGTCCATTACGCGCTCAGTTAATTCTTCGTGTTCACCGAATGTGCCAGACTGACGAAGAAGTTGATCAACCAAGGTTGTTTTACCATGGTCAACGTGGGCAATAATGGCTATATTGCGGAGCTTAGAAATATCTCGTTTGTTTGTCATTGTTTGAATTCTGTAAAAGCATGCTAGGCATGCGGAAAAAATATGCCCTTAGGCGCTTATTTGGTTTTTCGATAGATGTGGTTGCAGTGTTGTTAACATCAGCTTGTGCATACCAAGCCCGGCTGCAATGACATTACCTTTGTTGAACAAATTATCGGTACCATCAAAGTCAGTAACAATTCCCCCAGCCTCTTCGACCAGAAGTAATCCAGCTGCCATATCCCAATTTTCTAATCCCATTTCCCAGTAGCCGTCAACACGACCTGCAGCGACATAAGCAAGATCAAGTGCTGCTGAACCCGTTCGGCGAATATCAGCTACCTGAGGAAATAGTGCTTTAAAACTATTGAAATAGGCATCATGAAATGATGGGTATTTGAAAGGGAAACCCGTCGCAATCAATGCACCATTAAGCTCTCTGCGTTTGGTAACACGCAGCCGACGGTCATTTAATTTGGCACCTTCACCCCGGCTAGCAGTGAATAATTCATCGCGTTGCGGATCATAAACAACAGCGTGCTCAACACGGCCTTTGACTCTAACGGCAATGGATACACAGTAATGCGGGAAACCATGCAGAAAATTTGTTGTACCATCCAGTGGGTCAATAATCCACACTGTTTCATTATCACCTGAGCGACCAGACTCTTCAGCCATAATAGCGTGGTCAGGATACGCTTTTTTTATTACATTGATGACTTCTTGCTCTGCCAGGCGGTCGACATCTGACACGTAATCATTTCGACCTTTTGTAGTCACTTCAAGATGCTGAACATGCTGTAGTGAGCGCATGATCAGAGAGCCAGCATTACGCGCAGCCCTGATTGCTATATTGAGCATTGGATGCATAAACAAATTTTTCCAGAACGATAGGTACTTCAGGAGTACATTGAAGATCAATGACTCATATAAAGGACGCTATTATACCAACTATTTCTTTATGAATCTGTTGTAATATTAAAAACGGTTTTTTATTAATGTGAATGGACAGCAAAAATATTTCTTGCTAGCGTATGTTTTATGTTGCGAATTAGCAATATAATATCCACGCCAATTTAACTGGTACTTTAAGGAGATAAAAATGAAATCATTAGCAAAACTGAGTGCTGTAATCCTGCCTTTAGCTATGTTGACTGCATGTGCCAACACTGCCGAAATGGAAGCGCTGAAAGCCTCTGTAGAATCAGCTCAATCAACAGCTGATTCAGCTCTGGTCGCAGCCCGCAATGCTCAAAGCACTGCCGACACAGCGCAACGTACTGCAACTGACGCAGAACTGGCTGCTATGAACGCCCAGAAAGCTGCTGATGAAGCTCAATCAACTGTCGAAGAATGCTGTGCAAAAATCGATCGTATGTTTGAAAAAGCGATGAGCAAATAATCTAAAATTTAGATTACCTCATACAAAAAAGCCGGAACAAATGTTCCGGCTTTTTTTTATCTTCAATATTTATCCTAAAGCGCGTCACTGGAAACTTGCGCAACCCACACAGATATTCCCGCAGCTTCACTAATTTTATTAGCCATATCTGCCGCTTCTTGTTGTGAATTAAAAGGACCAATCATCATTTCACCAACCGCGCCAGATTTGGCCGGCCAGAACAAATCATTTAACTGTAATGAATTAATTGCCTGACGCGTTTTTTGTATCGCTTTCTGGCTCAGACCAGCATGAACAAACCAAACATCATCAACAATATCAAGTGGCTCTTCACCCACTCGTTTTACAATACTATCTTGCGCTTCAACTAATTTTTCAGTGAATGCCCAGTCATTGTCTGCAGGTAATTTATCTTGCGCATCTAAAATAGCTGCTACCATCGGTGTCATATTTAAACCCTGACGTTTATCAATGTCACTATGCGGTTTATTCACTTCAAGATATAACTTACCGTCACGGACACCTGCTTTATCAGGCTGATAAATAATTTCTACTGGTGTATTAACAGCGGCAATATTAAACAAATGTTGGATATCTTCTGGAAACAGTCGGATACAACCATGACTCACTCGCATCCCTACACCGTAGGGTTTATTTGTGCCATGCAGCAAATAGCCGGGCATAGACAAACGCATTGCATAAGCACCTAGTGGATTATCTGGGCCAGCGGCCACCACTTTAGGCAGAGGATCGCCTTTTTCCAGATGTTCTTTTCTGATGGATTCTGGTGGTGTCCAAGTCGGGTCTTTTCGCTTCTGAGTAATTTTAGCTTTGCCCAATGGTGTACCCCAGCCTTCACGACCAATCCCAATAGGATGGGTAATGACTGTTTTGGTTTGTCCCGCTTTGGTTTCCGGATAATAATAAAGACGTAACTCGGCAATATTGATGACAATGCCTTTCTGACCGGCCTTGGGGAGAATAAAACGGCTTGGGATAATCACCCGAGTATTTTCGCCGGGAAGCCATGGATCAACATTTGGATTGGCTTCAACGATATCGTTATAACCTAAGTCAAATTGACGGCCAATATCCAGTAATGTGTCTTTTGCTCTGCTATAGACCACCATGTTGTGACCCACAACGGTTGAGTCAGCAGAATTAAGCGCAAAAGTAGTTGCCATAGAAGGTGCTGATACCGCAAGCCCTACAGCAAGAGCCAACAACCGTTTCAACATTGATGATTCCTGTTTATCAAAGAATAAAGCTGCATATTGTACTTGATTAAATATAATCTTCACATTCGGTAAAACGTGCTTTGAATCAGAAAAAGGGCTAAGATCAGCCTTTACCTTAAACAGCAAGCTAGCGTACTCTACTTCAATGAAAAAATATTATTTGCCATTACTTATCGGTTTGACCTGTTTGTCACTATCTGGTTGCTCTTTTTTTAAAAAAGAAGAAGTTAAAGCAGATGAAAGCTGGAGTGTAGATCGTATATACAGTGAGGCAAAAGCCGCACTCGACATCGCAGACTACAGCAAAGCGATTACCTATTACGAACAACTTGAAGCCCGTTTTCCTTTTGGTGAATATGCTCAACAAGCGCTGCTTGAATCCGCATATGCCCACTACAAATCAGATGATCCTGAAACAGCTATCGCTACCATTGACCGCTTCATGCGTGTTTATCCGCTTAATCCAAATATTGATTACGCTATTTATTTACGTGGTCTGGTCAATTTTCATCGCGATATTGGTTTATTAGAAAAATATATCCCCCGTGATGAATCTCAACGTGATCCGGGCGCTGCTGAGGATGCTTTGCGTGATTTCAACACATTAATCAATCGTTTCCCAACCAGTCGTTATGCTGAAGATGCTGCGCAGCGTATTGTTTATCTTCGTAATCGACTGGCACAGCATGAGGTGAATGTCGCTAATTACTATATGCGTAGAGGATCATTCCTGGCCGCATTAAACCGTGGTAAGTACGTGATAGAAAACTACGACCGTACACCGGCAATGCCTGATGCATTAGTAGTTATGGCAAAAGCATACAAAATTCTCGGCATGACCGATCTTTCAGATGATGCTTTACGCGTATTGAAAATCAATTACCCTGGTCACCCGGGTATTGCTGAAGTTGCACAGACTGAAGTGCAATAATAAAACAATAAAAAAGCCCGCCTTTGAATATTCAGAGGCGGGCTTTTTTTATGTCTAGAACGACTTAAATAGCGTCTTGGTTCTGCTCACCAGTACGAATTCTAATCGCTTGCTCCAGCGGCGTAACAAAAATCTTACCATCACCGATACGGCCTGTATTGGCCGCTTTGATCACTGCTTCGATAACACTATCGACTTTATCATCTGTTACGGCAATTTCTAATTTCACTTTCGGTAAAAAGTCGACCACATATTCAGCACCGCGATAAAACTCGGTATGGCCTTTCTGACGACCAAATCCTTTGACTTCAGTGACAGTCATCCCGGTCACACCAATATCAGAAAGTGACTGGCGAACATCATCCAGCTTAAAAGGTTTAATTATCGCTTCAATTTTTTTCATCGTAGTTCCTTACTCTATAGTTGAAGTGACGGTGTAGCCTGACGTAATAGGATATCGGCGGTCTCGGCCAAAAGCCCGGCTACTGATACGGATACCTGGAGGCGCCTGCCGCCTTTTGTATTCATTACGATCTACCATTTTAATAACTCTTGCAACCATTTCGGCGTCGTAGCCCTCGTCGACCAGCTCTTCAAAGCAACACTGATCAGCTATATATCGTTGTAGAATTTTATCTAGGACAGCATAGTCAGGCAGACTATCCTGATCCAACTGCCCTTCTGCCAGTTCAGCGGATGGAGGTCGTGTGATGATACGCTCTGGAATCACATCAGATTGCTGATTGCGATAATGGCTCAACTGATAGACCAACGTTTTATAAACATCTTTTAATGGTGAGTAACCACCAGCCATATCGCCATATAAAGTTGAATAGCCTACAGCCATTTCACTTTTATTACCGGTTGATAGCACCATTGACCCCGTTTTATTGGATAAAGCCATTAAAATAATGCCACGGCAACGGGCTTGAATATTTTCTTCCGTGGTATCGGCTGGCAAGCCTTTAAATTCATCGGCTAATGAGTCAATAAAGGCATTAAATGTCGGCTCTATCGAAATAATACTGTACTTAACACCCAAGCCTTCAGCCATTAACTTTGCATCATCCAGGCTCATTTGAGAGGTGTAGCGCGACGGCATCATCACCGCATGCACTTTGTCTGCGCCGATAGCATCAACAGCGAGTGCCATTGTTAACGCAGAATCAATGCCTCCTGACAGTCCAAGTACAACACCTGGAAAGTGATTTTTTTCAATGTAATCTTTCAGTCCAAGGGTTAACGCTTTGTATATGATAGATACATCGTCCTGCGACTCACAAATGGCACCCGATAAAGCTAGGCCACCAGACGACTGTCGTTCAATCGTGACTGGAAATAAACCAAACTCAAATGCGGGTGCTTGGACTACTTTTTCGCCATTGGCATTCATCACAAAAGAATGACCATCAAAAACCAGTTCATCCTGACCGCCGTATTGATTGACATAGACAATAGGTAAGCCAGTTTCACTGATACGTTTTCTGACTTCAGCCTCGCGCAGTGGCCATTTGCCAGTATGGTAAGGAGAAGCATTCAAGTTAACGATAAGGTCAGCTCCAGCAGACTTTGCTTTTATGCTCGGCTGTGTAAACCAGATATCTTCACAGATAGTAATGCCGATTTTCAGACCTCGAAAATCAAACACAGTGGCATTTTCGCCTTCGATAAAATAGCGTTTTTCATCAAATACGCCGTAATTGGGTAGCTGCTGTTTGTGATAGGTACAAACAAGCTTACCTTCATCAATTAACGATGCAGAGTTGTATAAAGCCGAGCCAACATCACCATCGGGATGGCCGATTAATACGGCTACATTATCCAGCTTGCTTGCCAGTGTCGTTAATGCTTTACGAACGCGCTTCAACAAGCCAGGACGAAGCAATAAATCTTCTGGTGGATATCCGGTTAGGGTCAGTTCAGGAAAAACAATTAAATCCGCATTGAATTGTTTTCTTGCCTGCTGTGCCGTTTCGATAATTTTATTAACATTACCGGCAACATCCCCAACTACAGGATTGATTTGCCCCATCACTAGCGTGACTGTCTGCATTTATTTTTTATCCATCATTGCCAGCATAATGTCACCAATTTCGGCGGGCGATCGTGCAATGCCACAGCCTGCCGCTTCAAGCGCTTTTAATTTTGCTTCAGCCGTACCACTGCCACCACTGATAATCGCTCCTGCATGTCCCATACGTTTGCCAGCCGGTGCCGTTAGACCAGCGATATAGGTCACCACCGGTTTAGTAACATGCGCTTTGATAAATTCAGCCGCATCCTCTTCAGCATGACCGCCAATCTCACCAACCATCACAATACCCTCGGTCTGCGGATCATTCTCAAACAACTCGAGGCATTCAATAAAATTCATACCATGAATTGGATCACCGCCAATACCAACACAGGTACTTTGTCCAAGTCCGTTTTGCGTTGTCTGATGAACAGCTTCATAAGTCAGGGTGCCTGAACGCGATACTATGCCGATTTTCCCCGGTTGATGAATGTTGCCAGGCATGATGCCAATCTTACATTCACCTGGAGTAATCAGGCCCGGACAGTTAGGGCCTATCAAGTGTGCATCGAAGCTATGTAAAGCATGTTTGACGCGTAACATATCCAGTACGGGAATACCTTCCGTGATACAGGCGATTATTTTGATACCGGCATCAGCCGCTTCCAGAATCGCATCTGCAGCAAAGGCGGCAGGCACATAAATCATGGTGGCATCAGCCCCCGTTTGTTCTACGGCTTCATGTACCGTATTGAACACAGGTTTATCTAAATGTGTTTGTCCACCTTTTCCAGGTGTCACGCCACCGACAAATTGTGTACCGTAAGCAATGGCTTGCTCTGAATGAAATGTGCCTTGTTTGCCAGTAAAACCCTGACAAATCACTTTGGTTTCACGATTGATTAAAATACTCATGCCTGCGACTCCTGAGCTGCCGCTACAGCCTGACGTGCAGCATCGGTTAAATCATCGGCAGCATATATACTCATTTCACTGTTTTTCAATAATTCACGACCTCGTTGCGCATTAGTGCCCTCGAGTCTGACAACAACGGGTAATGATAAACCGACCTCTTTCGCTGCCTGAATAATACCTTCGGCAATCAGATCACAGCGAACAATACCACCGAAGATATTGACCAGGATCGACTTCACTTTTTTATCAGAAAGAATCAACTTAAATGCTTCAGCCACACGAGCAGCTGTCGTACCACCACCGACATCCAGGAAGTTAGCTGGCTGTCCGCCCTCTTTCTGAATTAAGTCCATGGTCGCCATGGCGAGACCAGCCCCATTGACCATACAAGCCACATTCCCATCTAAAGAAATGTAGTTAAGGCCAAATTCACGAGCGATGACTTCTGCATCATCTTCCTGACTGGGATCAAACATCTCTGCCAAATCGGCATGACGGAATAAACCGTTATCATCCAAATTAATTTTTGCATCAACGGCAAGTAAGTCACCGTCATCAGTCACAACAAGTGGATTCACCTCCACTAGACTGGCATCGTTTTCTGTAAAAAGTTGATACAAATTTTGCATGATAGACTGTAACTGCTTAAAGCTATTTCCAGTCAATCCCAGGAAAAATGCGGCACGACGACACTGATAGCCCTGTAAGCCAACGACAGGATCAACATATAAATTCAGTATGGCTTCAGGCTGCTGCTCAGCGACGGCTTCGATATCCATGCCGCCTTCTGCTGACACCATAAACACAATACGTTGAGAACTGCGATCAACCAGTACGGCCAGATAGATTTCACGGCTGATATTGGTCGGTTTTTCCACCAATACCTGCTGCACGGGTAAACCTTCAGCAGTGGTCTGATGCGTGACAATATTTTTTCCCAGCATACCAGCAGCGGCTGACTCAACATCATCCAGCGAACTCACCACTTTAACGCCACCCGCTTTGCCGCGGCCACCGGCATGAACCTGTGCTTTAACCACCCAGCGCTCGCCTGCTAATAACTCAGCCGCTTGCCGCGCCTGAGTAGCTTCAGCCACAGCTTGCCCTTGTGGTGTAGGTACACCGTATCGATTAAATAATTGTTTGGCCTGAAATTCATGCAGATTCATTGTATGTTCTTGCCTTGCTTAGTTGTCTTTTCAATCATAAGCACAACTATCTTTGAAAGAATGTGTGATTTGTTGATAAAAACAAGATCTTAATTCAACGTCGAAAACGTTATATTTTCTCGCAATAGCTCAATAATTACCATCACTACACATGATATAGTTCATGCCGAATGTCATAAACGAGTTTTTACATGTTAACGCTATACCCAGAAATAGAACCTTATCAAACCCATTTACTTGCAAGAGAAACCTTATCTTCTGGTAAAAAACACGAAATTTATGTAGAGGAATGTGGCAATCCTTCTGGGATTCCAGTGGTTTTTCTGCATGGTGGGCCCGGTTCTGGTTGTCGTCCTCAGCATCGCCAATATTTCAATCCTGAAAAATACCGCATTGTGTTATTTGATCAACGTGGCTGCGGGCGTTCAATTCCCAGCGGCGAACTTGAAAACAATACCACTGCGCATCTGGTCAGCGATATGGAATATATCCGAACCAGCCTGGGTATAGATAAATGGGTGATTTTTGGCGGTTCCTGGGGCGCGACTTTGGCACTGTGTTATGCCAGAGATCACGCTGACAGAGTCATGCACATGATATTACGCGGTACATTTCTGGGTCGGCAGCAGGATATTGACTGGGTGTATGCCGCAGGCGGCGCTTCAAAGTTATTTCCGGAAGCATGGCATCGCTTAACTCACATGCTCGATCAGTCAGAACAACAAACACCGCTTAAAGCTTACTATACCCGGTTAACAGATCCTGATGAGTCACTGCAAATGTCAGCTGCCACTATTTTGAATAGCTGGGAAGCGACCATCGTCACATTACGGGATCATGAATACGAACCGGATTTAACGGAAGCTCCCGGACCATTGGCTCACTCCCGCATTCAATTACATTTTGCGTTAAATCAATGTTTTATCGAAAACCGTCCCATTTTGAGTGAAATAGAAACCATACGTCACATTCCTACTCAGATTATTCATGGTCGATACGATATTGTTTGCCCAGTTCAGCAATCCTGGGAACTGCATCAGGCATGGCCAGAAACAAGCTTAACCGTGTTGTCACTGGCTGGTCATGCCGCTGGCGAACCCGCTGTCATTGATGCCTTAGTGACAGCCACCGATACTTTAGCGGATGAACTGCAGTGATAGCTTTATTGCAACGCGTAAAACAAGCATCAGTGGATGTTAATGAACAATGTATTGCAGAGATCGATCAGGGATTGCTGGTATTTGTAGGTATTGAGAAAGGTGATTCTTCTGAACTGATTGCTCGTCTGGTAGAAAGGGTCATCAATTACCGACTGTTTGCTGATGTGGATGAAAAGATGAATCTCTCCGTCAAAGGTATTAATGGAGGATTACTGCTTGTCCCACAATTTACCTTGGCCGCTAATACCCAAAAAGGATTACGTCCTAGCTTTGCTTCAGCTGCCCCGCCTGACGTAGGATATCAGCTGTTTAATGAGTTTGTTAATGCCGCTAAACAGCAGTACCCAAAGGTCTGTACTGGTCAGTTTGGTGCCGATATGCAGGTTAAACTCATCAACGATGGACCAGTCACTTTCTGGCTTCATAGCTAATCACCGTTACAGGATTTTTTGAATGCGCATTATCAGAAACTTTATTGTTGGTCTTTTATTGGTGTTTGTCGGAATTGCCGCGATCATGCTAATCCCCTCACCACAACCGCCAGCCAGTAAACCATGGGAAGTGACCGTGATGCCTGACAATAATATCAGCGTCTTTGGTATTCACCTAGGCAATACCGACTACAAAACAGCACAAGAAGAACTGCGTATATTTGGTAAAACGGCTATCTTCACCGACCCCGATAATAAGGCCACGGTCGAAGCCTATTTTGATAGTGTTAACTTAGGAGGACTATCCGCCAAGATGGTTCTTAATCTTGATGTACCAAAGGATAAAGTCGCCGCTATGCTGCAAAGGGCCTCTGTAGGCAAACTGCAACCCAGTGGTGCGCATCAGCATGAATTAGTGGAAGAAGACAAACAGTTTTTACTATCTTCACCTGTCGCTGCCATTACCTACATTCCTAGTGTCCGCTTGAGCAGGGAGATGATTCAGGAACGCTTTGGTGAACCTGATAACATTGATGTGGGCTTACCTGATGATAAAGGTAATACAAGTGAAAGCTGGACTTATCAGGCACTGAATTTAACCGTTATATTTGGTAGTACTGGTAAAACGATACTAATTTATCAAACTAAATAAGTGTGTCTTTTTGCGCCAGCTCGTAAAACTGGTCTTCACTCACAGGTTTACTAAATAAATACCCCTGAGCGCCCTGACAAGTATGCTGTTTGAGGTAATTTAATTGTTCCATTGTCTCCACACCCTCGGCGACAACCATTAATCCCAGGCTTTCACTCATTGCCATGATCGCGTTAACGATGGCAGCATCGTCCTTATCTGTGGTGACATCACGAATGAAACTGCTATCAATTTTCAGAACATTCAAAGGGAACTGCTTCAGATAGGATAATGAGGAATAACCTGTACCAAAATCATCAATTGCCAGACTAATGCCCATCTGGCTAAGCTCCGATAAAGTGAGCGTTGCCAGCTCAGGATCTTCCATCAGCATAGTTTCTGTAATTTCTAACTCCAGGTTCTTTGTCGGCATACCCGTTTCCGCCAGAATATAACGGATGCGGCTAGCTAAATTACCGCCTTTAAATTGTCTGCCTGATAAATTGACGGCAAGCTTAAAATCATCCGCCAATTTGTCTTTCACCTTTAAGAAGCTATTACATGCTTGTGTCAGCACCCACTCACCTACAGACTCAATCAAGCCTGTATCTTCAAGAATAGGAATAAATTCAGCAGGTGAGACAAGCCCCCATTGGTTACTATTCCAGCGTAATAACACTTCGGCACCGTTCATTTTTCCAGTTTCAATCTCAACCTGTGGTTGTAGATGAATAAAGAATTCTTCTTGCTCAACGGCACGTCTTAAAGCGGTCTCCATGGCAAGACGCAATGACGCCTGAGCATTCATATCCATGGAGTAAAACTGAAAATTATTCCGTCCTGTTTTTTTAGCGTGATACATGGCTGCATCCGCATTTCTAATTAGCATATCGACATCCCGACCATCTGCAGGATAGAGGCTGATTCCAATGCTGGGACTGATACTGATTTCAACGTTATCAATAATATATGGCTGACTCATCGCATCGATAATTTTTTCAGCGACTTTACCCACGTATTGTGCTGAACGAATATCTTCCAAAATAACGGTGAATTCATCTCCTCCAAGTCTGGCAACCGTGTCACCCTCCCTGATGGTCTTCTTAATACGTATTGCCACTTCACGCAGCAGACTATCACCCGCTTTATGTCCTAATGAATCGTTAATATGTTTGAAATGATCCAAATCTAAAAAACAAACCGCAAGCCGACCTGAGTCACGATGCGCTTTATGGATAGCATGCTCAAGACGATCATTAAACACGCTCCGGTTTGGTAAGCCTGTCAGACTATCAACGCTTGCCAGGTTAGCCAGCCTTTCCTCATTCTGTCGTTGAGTTGTAATATCCTCAAACAACCAGATAGATCCGTTTTGTGGGGCTTCAGCTTCAATTGATTTTCCCGCCATAGCACACCAGAATTTCTCACCATTTTTACGGACTAATTCCAGCTGAGCTTCGTAACTCTCCCCTACAGAAAGATAATGAGCAGCATGTTCTCCAAACTGCTCATAAGCTACCTGACTTGGATAAATAAACTGTGTTTTTTGTCCTTCAATCTCTTCACGACTGTATTGAAATAACTCTTCAAACTTTTGGTTAACACGCACCACTTTACGATCACGAATGAATGCAATACCCACCATCGCATTTTCCAGAATTGTGTTTAATTCTGATGTCATTTGATGCAATTGCTGGTTAGTTTGTTTCCATTTAGTAATGTCAGCGATAACACACACCCAAACAAACTCGTCATTACCACTCAATATACGACTGACAGAAATCCATAATGAGAATGCGGATCCATCTATACGAATGCCTTCATACTCACCATTCGACTCATCATCGTGCTCTAAATCATCAATTGACTCAGGTTTATGTTTTTCAGCAAAAAAATGAAATAAATGTTTCCCAACAATCTCTTTAATGGTGCCGCCAAACATGGTCGCACCAGCAGGGTTAATATCAATGATATAACCCTCTTCACTCAGTGACAGAATCGCTTCAGGTACACCATTGAGAATCGCTCTTAACTGTTGTTGTTTATGTTGCATGGTGACTTTTGCTTTGCTGTAATCAGCAATCAGGTTTTGTGTCACCTCGGCGAAATGATTCAAGTCACGAGCCAGCATAGAGACTTCATTTTGAGTTGATGTCACCGACATTCTTGTCTCAAACCGGCCTTCAGAGAGTGCTCGAATGGAGTCCTTGATCAACACTAATGGTTCATTGATTCTTTTTATAAGAATATATGCAAATACCATGACTGCACTCATAATGAGAATGCTAACTAATATAATTTGCCACCATGAATAATCGGCCGATGAGGCATCACTTGCGATCTCTTCATAGTTATAAAGATTGATTTGTTCCGTTAACTGGTTCAAGTCCACTGTTAATGTCGACATCATAGCAAGGGATAATTGCAGCTCTTTAGTCAACGTTCTTTGGGTGAGAGTATTTTCTTTTTCTATCGCTATTAAGCCGTTCTCTCCTCCCATTAACACCCTGAGTGAATCCACCTGTTTCTCTATTGCCTCTAATGTATCCGTTACATACAACAATTGAAAAGATTGGCTGGAAAAAGCATCAATATCCTGCTCTATCTGAGTAAAAATGGTCTCAAATTGTTTTTCTGATTGAGTAAAACTTGACGGATCATCAGTCTGAAGAAACAACTTGTAGTTTAATAAACGAAGTTGATGAATATGCGTTTTTAGCGGATTAACCAGACCTAGGATAGAAACCAGATTATCGTTGCGTAATCGTTTTTCAAGATTATCCACCAACAACAATAATGCAGCCGAAACCCGTTCATTCCCCTCTTGCTTGGCTTTTATGTCGTTGGTTAATTCAAGATGATGTTTTTTTAATTGATAAAGCTTGGCGTCAATCTTTAAATAATCATGATAGGTCGTCAAAAGCGACTTCAGCAGGCCTTGAACTTGTTGTTCGTCATCTAATGTCTGAGTGAGTAATTCTGCATTTTCCTGAAACAAATTTTCAAGCGGCGCTCTGTCAGCAAATTGAGATAAGACAGATACCGTAGCTGAACTGAGGAATTGTTGCTGGCGTTGGGCGAGAAGTAATGAAACTTGACTAAGTTTGCGGCTGCTCGACTCCAATGGCAAAAGATGATCGACAAAAATTGAATGCGTCTCTGACATCAGGTTATTGGCGTAATTTGCCATCACGCCCATCACAAGGACAGCAACCAATGTGATTGCAGCCCATAGCTGGAGCAAATGTTTGATACTCCAGTTTTTAAACATCTGATTGTTCGCCGTTTTGAAGTAACATTTTAGCCATCCATTGCTTTAATGTTGGTTCTTACTTTTATCTTCTGAGTTGCTCTGTTTGCCTGACTCATCAGATTCAGGTGTAACTTCATCATCATCCATAAGTACCCGATTAGCTGCACCATCCATATCATCGTACTGACCATTACGAACGGCCCAGAAAAAAACGGCTACACCAATAATGCCAAGTAATAACATACCTGGAAGCAACCCATAAATGACTTCCATCAGATACTCCAAACTATTGCCTTTCGTTGAGCGATGAAATCAGGGCAAAACAAGCACTGACTTTTAATAGATCCTGCCAGCTACTTATTTTTTATTTATAAACCTTCCGATCCGAGCAGAGTTTCCAATAACTAATAACGAACTTATCGGCATTGTTATCGCAGCCACTAGAGGATTTACCCAAGCACACATCGCTAAAGGCACCATGATAACGTTATAACCAATAGAAAGCATTATGTTCTGACGAATGATACGTAAAGTTGTTGTCGCCAAAAGCTTGGCTTCTGCAACTTTAGCCAACTCTTGATGTGATAACACAACGTCCGCACTTTCTACTGAGACATCAGTGCCAGACGCCAGGGCCATACCCACATCTGCTTGAATTAAAGCCGGCGCATCATTTACCCCATCCCCTATCATGGCTACGATATCACCTTGCGCTTGCAGTGATTTCACAACAGCAGATTTGTCCTGAGGCAACACTTCCGCAAATCGCTGTATATTTGAAAATGACTGTGTAACCGCATTCACTACCTCCAGTCGGTCTCCACTCAACACAGTTATTTTGGCACCCGCCGCCTGTAATAATTGAATCGTTGACAAAGCATCCGCCCGAAGAGAGTCGGTCAAACCAATAATACCTTGTACCTGACCATCCACTGCAACAGATACACAACTAATACCTTGCTTCTCATTCTGTAGAATAGTGTTGTTAAGCGTTTCAGGAAAATAAATACTTTGTGAGCTCAACCACTGACGAGTTCCAACGAGTATATGTTTACCATCAATATATGCTGTCACACCTCGTCCGGGTGTCGTAGTAAACTTTGTGATGGGTAGCAATTTGAGTCCCGCTGATATTGCAGCATCGCAGATAGCAGTCGCAATAGTGTGTTCTGAGTGTTGCTCAACAGAAGCCGCCAATCTGAGTAACTGCGATTCTGTTAAGTCAGCACACGGCTCAACCACATGAACATTTAATTGGCCGGTTGTTAGCGTACCCGTTTTATCAAATACAAAATGATTCACTGATGACAGTCGCTCAAGTGTTTCACCCTGCTTGACCAAGACCCCTCGCTGTGCCCCTACGCCAGTTGCAACGGCAACTGACATTGGTGTGGCTAAACCAAAAGCGCATGGACAAGTAACCACCAATACAGATATAGCCGCGAGTAAGGCGATTTCGAAGTCAAACTGTATCCAATATATGAATGTTAAGGTAGCAAGCGTTAGCGTTATCAACACAAACCAGGGAACAATTTTGTCAGCTAAGGTTTGGATAGGTGCTTTTGAAGCCTGCGCTTCGTCCATCAATGCAATAATTTTGGCCAAAGCGGTATTACGTAATACCTGTTCAACCTTAACCTGAAATGCCCCTTCACCATTAATACTGCCAGCAACGACAGAATCCCCGACTTGCTTGACTACAGGTACAGATTCCCCTGTCAGCATCGACTCATCTACCGCACTATCACCTGACACAATAACCCCGTCTACAGGGATACTTTCACCAGGTCTAACTAAAATGGTTTGTCCGATTTTCACTGCACGTATTGGCACAACTTCAGTGATATCATCAACGATGACTGTTGCAAATTTAGGCTGTAATTCCAGCATCCTCCTGGTGGCAGAAAGTGCTTTCTTTTTTGAAATCGCTTCGAGATAGCGCCCCACTAAAATTACAAACAAAAAATTGACCACGGTATCGAAATAAACATGACCCGTATCAAGTGCTTTTATCGTAGCGTAAGTCGAATATAAGTAGGTTGAAGTTGCTCCAATCGCTATCGGTAAGTCCATTGTTAAAAAACGCTGTCGTAAGCCACTGATGGCACTACGAATAAATGGATAGCCCGAATAAAGTAAAGTCGGCGTTGCAATCAGAAAACCGATCCAGTGAAACCATTGGCGAAACTCTCCATCACTTGCTCCACTGTATAGAGCGATGGATATCCACATCATATTCATCATCGCAAAGCCAGCAAATGCCATACGATAAAGTAATCCACGATGTCGTTTCGCTAATGCCCCTTCTGCCGTTTCCGGATCAAAGGGAACTGCGGCATAGCCTATTTCTGCTAAGCGGTTCAGAACGCTAGATAAAGCGATTTTTGAATTGTCCCAGTTTAGCTTTAACCTTTTTGCCGTTAAATTCACCTCAGCATTAATAACGCCAGTTAGTCGATTAAGCGCATTTTCAATCAACCAGACACAAGCCGCGCAGTGAATTCCTTCTACCAATAAATGAATAGTACGTTCATTTTGATCAATATTCGTATAGTCGGATTGAACTTCGTCCAGGTCATAAGCCGACAGATCACCTAACCTGTCTGGCGGAGGAGCAAGAGGCTCGGACTGAGGGGTTTTGGCATAAAAACTTTGTAACCCCGCACCATAGATGGTTTGGCATACAGTTTTACAACCATGACAGCAAAATACCCGTTCTGCCCCATCAATCTCGGCTTTAAACTCGTTTATGTTTTCAACGGGTAAAGCACAATGATAACAAGGTGTAGTCAAAACTAATCCTAGATTTCAGTTGATCAATATTTTAATTTTAAGGATTAATTTGTATACGACGGGTTAATACGTACTTATCGTCTCCACGGCGTGCTTCGATGATAATGTCCCAACTACCAGGTAAATTAAAACTTACATCGGTGACAAAGCTACCATGCCCAGAAGGCTGCATATCAGCAGAAAAGTCCTGACGTTTATCAGAGGGTCGGTATGCGAAGAACTTCACCGAATCTAACATTAAGCCCGCAGAGTTTTGTCCCGTAATCAACGCTTCATAGGTTTGCGTTTGATTGACTCTGGTTGCCGATGGCATCAGTAAAATACCTGACCAACCAAGGTTCTTTTCCTTAGCAATTTCTTCTTCTGTTTTAGCGTATGCCTGACCTTTTTCATAAAAATCTTCAAGAACTAAATTAGGTGGTGATTTAAATGCTAGATATATAAATAGTGCATTAGCACTTAAAAATACTAGTAAAAATACCAGCATACCCAATACCCATGGGTTTTTCAGTGCTTGACTATTTTCTTGTGAAATATTCATTCTTTTCCTCTTCCACTACTCAGGCGCCATAAACATACTTTCGTATGAGGTCGATATGGCTGAATTATTTAATACGACAGCTTTAAACTGTATCGGCACCAGACCTTTTTGAACTTTATCATCAGGCACTCTCACCAATGCCGTCACAGGTACAACTTTACCTGGCTGAACAGTAATTTTATCGCCCATACCATGTATGGTTGCCCCCTCTAATCCAAGGACATCGTAACGGACGTCGATTGGCTCTTTCGTTTTATTTAATAACTTCAACGTATATTTATTCTGGATCCCACCATCACTGAGTCTTACATACAATGGTTGACGATCATGAATAACTTGAAACTCAGTTGGCGACAGCGTGAAGAAACCATAAATAATACCTGACAATGCTGTCAGCAAAATCAAACTATATATAATGACACGAGGCCTTTTATACATGGCTAAGACGTTTTTATCGTGATGCAGTTCCTTATAGGAAGCATAACGAATCAAACCGCGTGGCTGATTAGTCTTATCCATAATGCTGTCACATGCATCAATACACATACCACACGTGATACAGCCTTCTTGCTGTCCCTTTCTTATATCAATCCCGGTTGGGCAAACAGCAACACACACTTTACAATCAATACAGCTACCTTTGGTTTCGTCCTCTAGCTGACCTTTTTTTAGTTTACCTCTCGGTTCACCACGTTCAGCATCGTAAGCTGGTAAGACAGTGTCCTGATCATACATCACACCTTGTAGTCGAGCATATGGGCATAACCAAAAACAGACTTGCTCACGCATAAAGCCTGCAAATACATAAGTAAATACACCAAACACCGCCATTGAAATCCAAACAGGCAATGGTGCTTGTAAGCTAAAAATCTCAGGCCATAACTGATAAGCATCCGTGAACCATGCGGCAAAGGAAATACCTGTAATCAGCGCAATCGCAATCCATAAAGAATGCTTCGTTACCACGCGCGCCAACTTATCAAATGACCAGGGCGCTTTTTTGAACTTCATCGCCTTCTGAGGACTATCCCCTTCAAGCTTGGTTTCGATAAAGGTATAGATATCTGTCCAGACAGTCTGAAAACAGAAGTAACCACAAAACACGCGTCCAGCAATGCTGGTTACAGCAGCCAATAAAATAGCAAAGAATAATAATGTTAACGACAACATCCAGATGTCTTGAGGATAAATCGTTAACTGAAAGAAATTAAATTGGCGATTTGGGATATCAAACAAAACCGCCTGGTGCCCATTCCAACGAATGTATGGGCCTAAAAAGAATATTAACCAAACAGACATCCCTAGCCACTTCCGAAGTCGAAATCGGCCCTTAATTCTTTTGGCAACCACTTTCTGGTCACCGGTATTCACATGCCAATCGGAGACTTCTTCATAAATTTGGCTGACATCATCATTAACGTTTGTTTGTGTTTGACTCATATCATCTCCGAAATAGTATTCATCGCGTGCATTTTAACACAGGCACAATCTAATATTAGTACTTACTGATATTAATTCGTTATAAAAAAGCCGACTTTATTTGTCGGCTTTCCATTTACCTTAACAACGGTTCAATAATAATTATTTATCTTCAAGAACAATTATTTATCGTCTAAATTTTTCATAATTCTGTAACCGATGACACCTATTACGACAATAGTCAGAACAACAGATGCAATCGCTCCAATAACAACTGCGTCAATATGCATATCTTCTCTCCTGAACAAGATTTCATCTCCTCTCAGAAACTAACTGAGAGGAGTGATATTGATTATTGCCCACCGCCTAATTGATGAACATAAACAGCTAATTTCTTAATTTCAGTTACTGATAAACGTTGAGTTTCATCGCCTTCGTATTCAGGCTCTTCATCCCATTTTTCAGCTTCAAGTTTCACTGCAAGCTTTTCATTCCATGCAGGCATGATAGCAACACGTGTTAATGGATCTGATGGGTCATTAACACCATGCAGGATTGTGTAGCGAACCTCTTCCGGATCACCTGAGAAGCGCCAGATTTTATCGGTCAGGTTAGCTGAGCCTAATTCATGGATACCTTTAGCATCTGCACCATGACAACCGACACACCCTTTTTCGTTAAACAACTTCCATCCAGCCTCTGTGGCTTTGCCGTTTGATAAGTTTTCAACAAATTTAACCAAACCCTCCACTTCCTCAGGTTTTAAGGTTTTCTCATGTGCCATCATCATGCCATGACGTCCAGCCGCAAGAGAGGTGACGATAGTGTTGATATCACCGCCATACAACCAATCATCATCGGCCAGAATAGGATAGCCAGAGTTTTTAGCAGGAACACCACCAGTACCATGACATGCAGCACAGTTATCGCCAAACAAAACCTTGCTCGAACCTACTGCGTAGTTTCTCATTTCGGTATCAGCAAGGATTTCTTCAGCCGTCATTGAAGCTAATTTTTCTTCATATGGGGCTCTTACGTCCTGAACTTTTGCCATATCTTCTTTGTACTCTTTGATTTGAGTCCAGCCTAACAACCCTTTTGTACTGTCATTAATTAATGGCAGAGATGGATAAAGGATAAAGTAGACCAACACTAACAAACCACTCAAGTAAAGGGCATTTGTCCACCAACGTGGAGGTGGATTTTCTAACTCTCTGATGCCATCCCATTCGTGCCCTGTATCAGGCACTTCATTAGGATTCTTTTTATTATCAGCCATCATCATTTCTCCGAATTTGTATCGTCATCGTCCTGCAGCATAGTGCGGTGAGACTCTATTTTGTCTTTATTTTTAGGGTTAAGAACCCAAAAATAGAGCACCACCATCAGTATAAAAATTACTACTGTAAACACTAAGCCAAACCAGTCGGTTGCTGTCATTTCACTCCAATTAGTATGAAAATACTCTTGAAGTTTACTCACGATATGACCTGCCAGGCTCAAAGTTGACCATTGTTCCCAACACTTGCAGATAAGCAACTAACGCCTGCATTTCAGTTTTACCTTCAACTTCTGCAGCAGCATTATTAATTTGCTCATCCGTGTATGGAACGCCTAAGACTTTCATCGCGCGCAGACGTTTTTCAATTCCATTGCCATCAATGGTTGCATGCTCTAACCATGGATAACTTGGCATAACAGACTCAGGTACAACCGAGCGGGGGTTATGTAAATGCTGAATATGCCATGCATCAGAATATTTTCCACCAACACGGGCTAAATCAGGTCCAGTACGTTTTGAACCCCATTGGAAAGGATGATCATACTTTGACTCTACAGCCAGAGAGTAATGACCGTAACGATCTTTTTCATCACGAAAAGGACGAATCATTTGTGAGTGGCACAAATAACAGCCTTCACGTTGATAGATATCACGACCAGCTAATTCAAGTGCCGTATATGGGCGAACTGTTTTCAGCTCTTCATACTCAGGATGCACCTGATCCTCAAAAGTGGTTTTGAGGTAAAACAAAGGAACGATTTCTACGATACCGCCTACAGAAACAACCAGTGCCGTTGCTAACACAAGTGCCCAGATATTTTTTTCCAGTTTCTCTTGAAAGGTAACTGGTTTATTAGAATTATGATCAGACATTCCAGTCTCCTTAAATGTTAGCCGCAGTTGCCATTGCAGCCGATGGCTTAGCAACCGCACGACGGATAGTCACTGTGACGTTAAATAACATGATGCAAGCACCTGAGAAGAATATCAGCCCGCCCATAGCACGCATTGCATAGTAAGGGTGCATTTGAGCAACTGACTCAACAAAGGTATAGGCCAGGTTACCGTAGTCATCATATGCACGCCACATCAGGCCTTGCATAATGCCGGATACCCACATAGCAGTGATATAAACCGCTGTACCAATTGTGGCCATCCAGAAGTGGAGATTCACCAAACGGATTGAGTACATGGTTGTTCCCCACATACGTTCAACCATATGATAAAGCGCACCAATAGACACCATTGCTACCCAGCCTAATGCACCTGAGTGAACGTGACCGATGGTCCAGTCTGTATAGTGTGATAACGCGTTAACAGTTTTTGAAGCCATGACTGGACCTTCAAAAGTTGACATCGCATAGAATGCTAAAGAGACAATCAGGAAGCGTAAGATATAATCGGTACGCAGCTTGTCCCAGGCACCACTCAATGTAAACATACCGTTGATTGCACCACCCCATGAAGGAATGATCATCGCTAATGATATAGCGGCACCTAACGAACCAGTCCAATCAGGTAATGCAGTATATTGAAGATGGTGAGCACCTAACCAAACATAACCGAAAACTAATGCCCAGAAATGGATAACAGATAAGCGGTATGAATATACAGGGCGATTCGCTTGTTTAGGAACAAAGTAGTACATGATTCCCAAAAAGCCTGCAGTCAGGAAGAAACCAACCGCATTATGACCCCACCACCACTGAATCATGGCATCTTGAACACCTGAAAACAGTGAGTAAGATTTAAATAATTCAACAGGGATAGCCAAGCTATTCACAACATGCAGATAAGTAATCATGACCATCATCGCAATGAAGAACCAGTTTGCAACATAGATATGTGAAACTTTGCGAATTGAGATTGTCATGATGAAGTTAAAGGTATAAACCAACCATACCGCTGCAATGAGAATATCAATCGGCCATTCTAATTCCGCATATTCTTTTGATTGAGTGTAACCAAGAGGTAAGGTGATGACAGCGCCAAGAATGACTAGATTCCAGCCCCAAAATGTGAACCAGGCTAACTTATCACTCCACAGACGCGTACGACATGTGCGTTGAACGATATAATAAGCGGTTGCCATTAGTGTTGAACCACCAAAAGCAAAAATAACCGCATTGGTATGTAAAGGACGTAAACGACCAAAACTGATATATGGATTATCAAAATTCAGGACTGGCCAGGCCAATTCTGAGGCGATATAAACACCGATACCGGTGCCAACGACCAAGTAGACACATGCCATATAGGCAAACCACTTGACCACTTGAAAGTTATATTGTTGTTGTTCCGCTTGCATAGCGACCACACCTTCTCTCTTTGGAAAACTCTCTCTCAATTTTGCTGAAAACCACACAACAAAATCAGGACCCTTTTCTACATGCTTCAATGAATATCGAAAGCAGTTAGAATTTTACATCAATCATTAGAATTGCTTCACATCAAAACATTGATCTAGATCAAACGTTGTGTGATAAAGCTCATTGTGCTGTGAAATGCCCCACCTCGCACGTAACAGGGAATTTTCCTAAGAACAAAATGTCTGGTCAAGTTGGCCGCTGTTGGTACCTGACATAAAACCTATATTTATATTAAAAAAACAAATAGTTACAAAAAATGTTTAAAAAAAAAGAAATATGGATAGTGTCAAGATAATGGATGATTGCGGCTTATTAAATTTGCTCGTATTTATGGACTGAGGATCAGTACCACTGAACGCTCTTCTGCTAACAATAAATTGTATGTATGGCAGGCAGATGACAACGTCATAAACTCAGTTCCAATACCTTGCTCGTTGAAATACTTGGCTGTGTTTATCAGAGGAAAAGAAAGGCCGGCTTCAGTCGCAAAAATAATTACTTCTGGAGCCAGCGCTTTTAAAGCAGACAGAGTATCTGCTGATAGATTTTGGATATTAGTGACGTCAATATTTTCTATTATTTGATTTGGCGTCAAAACAAACCCGAGGTCATAAGACTTAAGAATTTGTGTATTTTTCTGGCGAACAGTGACTGACTGTTCATCATATGAGTGGATTTGGTTAAATTCGAAAACCGCTTCCTGGCTCAGTTTCATCTGTTCTACTGCTGATAACCTGCCGCATCGTTGACGCGGTCACGCAACTCTTTACCAGGCTTGAAATGCGGTACATATTTTTCATCTAACTGAACAGATTCACCACTTTTTGGGTTACGCCCAACACGTGGTGGTCGATGATGTAAGGTAAAACTACCAAACCCGCGAATTTCAATTCTATCTCCTTGTGAAAGGCTATCGCTCATCTGTTCTAAAATGAGTTTAACTGCAAGCTCAACATCACGATAATTTAATAGAGATTGTTTTTCAGATAAAACTTCAATCAAATCTGATTTGGTCATGTCTTTAAAATTCCTGGAATAATGCGCTAAACACCAATATCAAATATTGGCTTTAATCTTCTGAATCTATTAGAGAAAAACCCCTGACAAAGTCAGGGGTTCATCTTTAAATTGAAAAACGATTAATTGTCTTTCTGATCCATTTGTTCTTTCAGCAAATCACCCAGAGTAGTGTTGCCTGCAGAAACATTACTGTACTCTTTCACAGCTTCTGATTCTTCTTGATCATCTTTCGCTTTGATAGAAAGAGTTAGCGTGCGATCTTTACGTGACATGCCAGTAAATTTAGCTTCAACATCATCGCCGACAGCCAGAATTTTACTTGCATCTTCAACACGTTCACGAGCAATATCTGCAGCACGAACATAACCTTCAACGCCTTCAGCTAATTCAATTGTTGCTCCACGAGCGTCAACAGCAATGACTTTACCGTTAACAATACTTCCACGTGGATGCTCAGCTAAGTAAGCAGAGAACGGATCGTCTTGTAATTGCTTAATACCTAAAGAGATGCGTTCACGTTCAGGATCAATCGCTAAAACAACAGCTTCAACGTCATCACCTTTCTTGAAGTCACGAATTAATTCTTCGTTGTCTTCTTCCCAAGAGATATCAGACAAATGAATCAGACCGTCAATACCGCCATCTAAGCCGATGAAGATACCAAAATCAGTGATTGACTTGATAGCACCACTCACTTTGTCGCCTTTGTTATGGGTCATCGCAAACTCTTCCCATGGGTTCGTTTGACATTGTTTGATACCCAGAGAAATACGGCGACGTTCTGCATCGATATCCAGAACCATAACTTCAACTTCATCACCCAGTTGAACCAGTTTAGATGGGTGAACGTTTTTGTTAGTCCAGTCCATTTCAGACATATGAACTAAACCTTCAACACCATCTTCGATTTCAACAAAGCAACCATAGTCAGCAATGTTTGTGACTTTACCGTGGATGCGTGTGCTGTTTGGATAGCGACGAGCGATATCTTTCCAAGGATCATCACCCATTTGTTTCAGACCCAGTGAAACACGTTCACGGTCTTTATCAAATTTCAGTACTTGAACTTCAATTTCGTCACCGATAGCAACAACTTCAGATGGATGTTTAACACGTTTCCACGCCATATCAGTGATATGTAACAGACCATCGATGCCGCCCAGATCAACGAACGCACCGTAGTCAGTCAGGTTCTTAACAATACCTTTAACCACTTTGCCTTCTTCCAGCGTTTCTAATAACGCTTCGCGTTCTGCACTGTTTTCTTCTTCCATAATCGCACGACGTGAAACAACGATGTTGTTACGTGGACGATCAAGTTTAATCAGTTTGAATTCGAGTTCTTTATTTTCCAGGTGAGTAGTATCACGAATTGGACGAACATCGACCAAAGAACCAGGAAGGAATGCACGGATATTTTCCAAATCAACGGTGAAACCACCCTTAACCTTGCCAGAAATAATACCCATAACGGTTTCACCCGCTTCAAACGCGTGTTCCAATTTAGTCCATGCTTCGGCAGCTTTCGCTTTATCACGTGACAGTTGAGTTGCACCGAAACCATCTTCTAATGATTCCAGAGATACATCGACTAAGTCACCAACAGAAACCGTTACTTCACCATTTTCGTTCAAAAATTCTGAAACTGGAATAGCGCCTTCTGATTTCAGACCGGCATTGACCATAACAACATCAGGACCGACATTGACTACCGTACCGGTAACAATTTTGCCTGGTTGCATTGGAGTTGAATTTAGACTCTCTTCGAAGAGATCAGCAAAGCTTTCGCTCATTGTTAAATATCCTTGACCCTGTTGAGGAAACAAGATCACCTAATTAATCACTCGCACATGCGAGATCGTTAAACATCCCATTCGACAAGTATCGAACAGGCACCAAAAAATTAAATAGCACAATAGCTGCGCACTTTTTTATATACTGCAGCGATACCTAATTCGGTAGAATCCAGTATCAATGCATCCGTAGCAGGCAATAACGGCGCGACTTTACGTTCACTGTCACGCTTGTCCCGCTCTGAGATTTCTGCAATGAGATCGGAAAGGTTACTCTCAATTCCTTTCTCTTTCAACTGCTTATAACGTCTCAATGCTCTTTCTTCCGCACTTGCGGTTAAAAACACTTTAAATGGTGCATCAGGGAAGACAACCGTACCCATGTCACGCCCATCGGTGACTAAACCGGGTAATTGGCAAAAGTCACGCTGACGCTGTAATAATGCTGCCCTCACAGCAGGAATCGCTGCCACTTTAGACGCTGCATTACCTGCTTTTTCTGTACGAATTTGCTGGCTAACCTCTTCGCCCTCTAACAGCACGCTGAGTCCGTCATCATCTAAATGAAATTGTAGATCTAAGGTTTTTGCTAGTTGAACAAGGGACTTTTCATCCGAGGCTGGAATCTGGTGTTTAAGACTGGCAAATGCCAGTACCCGATATATCGCACCACTATCTAAATAGTGCCAACCCAATTCTCTGGCTATCATTTGTGCAATGGTGCCTTTGCCAGATCCGCTGGGCCCATCGATCGTTAATACAGGAATATCAGCCATCAATTTCATCAACCTGCAAACCGACTTTATTGGCTAGATCAACAAATCCAGGGAATGAGGTAGCCACGTTGGCACAATCATTAATCTGGATAGAGCCACCAGCCTGCAGCCCCGCAATAGCAAATGACATAGCAATCCGATGATCACTATGACTGTCGACCTCACCGCTACCAATCACACCACCAGTAATAACAATGCCATCTTCTGTTGGCTTGGCATCGATCCCCAATGTGGTTAAACCATCGGCCATAACTTGAATGCGATCACTTTCTTTCACTCGTAACTCTTCAGCCCCGGTCAACACTGTCTGACCTTCAGCGCAGGCTGCAGCAATAAATAATGCAGGAAATTCATCAATGGCTAGAGGTACTTGATCTTCTGGAATTTGAATCCCTTTTAAGGGTGCATATTGGATACGAATATCAGCCACAGGCTCACCACCAGTGACTTTTTCATTGGTCAGCGTAATATTTGCGCCCATTTCCCGAAGAATATTGATAACTCCAATACGGGTCGGATTCACACCAACATGTTCAAGAGTAATATCTGAACCGGGTGCAATCGCCGCAGCGACCATGAAGAACGTGGCTGAGGAAATATCGGCGGGTACATCTATGTTTGTTGCTGTTAACTTACCGCCGCCAACAACAGATACGGTACTGCCTTCAATTTCTACCTGATAGCCCATCCCCTGAAGCATGCGCTCGGTATGATCTCGCGTTGGCGCAGGTTCTGTAACAGACGTTTTACCTTCTGCATATAAACCTGCTAACAATAAACAGGATTTGACCTGTGCACTGGCCATTGGCAAATCATAATGAATGGCTTTAAGGCCGTCTGTTTTATGGAGGGTAAGTGGTGGTTTACCATCAGTAGTATCGATGTTTGCTCCCATCAATGCTAGTGGCTCAGTCACACGTTTCATTGGTCTGGAGGATAATGACTTATCCCCCGTCATTGTGACATCAAATCCCTGTCCCGCCAGCAAGCCAGATAACAGGCGCATGGATGTACCACTATTACCCAAGTTTAGCGAAGCTGTAGGTGCTTTAAGGCCATGCATGCCTACACCATGAATGGTTACCTTGCCTTTATCAGGCCCAATGATATCCACACCCATGCCACGAAAAACAGCGAGGGTTGCTAAAGCATCTTCACCTTCTAAAAAACCAGTGACTTCTGTCGTTCCTTCAGCAAGAGAGCCAAGCATAATCGAGCGATGTGAAATCGATTTATCACCGGGCACACGCACCTGCCCACTTAACTTACCACCGGGATGAACAATATATTTTTTACTCGCTTCACTAGACACGTCAGTTGGTTCCACTTTTATACTTCACTGTTATCTATCAAATCAGGATCAGCAAAACGGGTATCACGTGCTTTTTTAGCACGTGCAAAAACTTCAATCAGATAGTCCCCGTCTTCATCCTTGATAGCCTGTTCAATTTTATTAATGCCTTGATGGTACTCATCAAGTAAATCCAGAATGGCTTGTTTATTACCTAAACAAATGTCTCTCCACATCACAGCATCACTTGAGGCAATCCGTGAAAAATCACGAAAACCGCCGGCGGCATAGCGTAAGACCTCATCACAATCATCACGTTGCGCTAACATGCCCACCAAATTGAATGCCAGCACATGTGGTAAATGGCTGGTAGCAGCTAACACGGTATCGTGATGTTCAACATCCATTTCAAAGACTTCAGCCCCGGTCAGTTGCCACATCATTTTGATTTTTGCTGTGGCAGCTGGATCTGTTTCGCTCACAGGTGTCAGTACAACCCGATGGTCTTCGTATAAAGTGGCAAATGCTGCAGATGGGCCACTTTTTTCTGTTCCTGCAATAGGATGTCCGGGAACAAATTGCTTGAAGTTATCCCCGAATGCCTCACGCGCCGCCATGACCACTTGTGCTTTGGCACTACCGCCATCGGTAATAATGACTTCAGGTCTTATATGCTGGCTCATATCTGCAAAAACGGCTGACATCGCCCCCATTGGCACGGCCACGAAGATGACATCGGCTTCAGCAACCGCTTCAGCAATGGAATCAGCAGCCTTATCAATCACACCAAGTGCCAGTGCTTCTTGTCGGGCATTTTCACTGCGTGAATAGCCGATGACTTCGTTTACAGCCCCTTTGGATTTAAGTGATAAGGCAAGTGAACCACCAATCAGTCCAACACCAATTACAGCCAGCCGATTAATCATTAACCGCGTCCCAAAATACCGGATAAGGCATCGAGAAAACGCTGATTTTCTTCAGCTAAACCAATACTGACCCGAAGATGCTGAGGTAAACCATAATTAGCCACTGGGCGAACAATAACGCCTTCGTATAGCAGTTCATCGTAAACTTCAAAAGCATTGGTATGCACATTGACGGTGATGAAGTTGGCTCTGGAAGGGATATACTGCAAACCCATTTTTTCAAAGCCAGCAACAAGTTGTTTCATGCCAGCCTGATTGACGTCTCGCGTTTGCTGTAAATAAGCTTCATCTCCTAAAGCAGCAACTGCAGCGGCTTGAGCCAGATTACTGACATTAAACGGCTGTCTGACTCGATTCATCAGGTCAGCGACTTCAGGATGTGAAAGAGAATACCCCACCCTGAGCCCCGCCAAACCATAGGCTTTAGAAAAGGTACGGGTGATGATCAGATTATGGAAGTCCTGTAACCAGGGTACTGAATTTTCTTCCATGTTGAGGTATTCAACATAGGCTTCATCCAGAACAACTAAGACTTTTTCAGGGACTTTTTCTAAAAATAATTTAATTTTCTCTGGTTCTAACCAAGTACCTGTCGGATTATTCGGATTAGCAATAAAAATGATTTTTGTACGCAAGCTAATCGCTTTATGAATGGCATCAAGATCATAACCATAGTCTTTGGCCTGCGTCACAACTGGGCTCGCGCCAATGGCTTGCGTCACTATCCCATACACAGCAAAAGCATGTTCTGAAAAAATAATTTCATCCCCTGCCCCGGCAAAAGCACGTGCTACCATTTCCAGTACATCATTCGAGCCATTACCCAGGGTAATCTGCTCAGGTGCTACCTGATGTTTTTCAGCTAATGCCAATTTTAATGCATAGCCATTGCCATCCGGGTAGCGTGCCATTTCTTTAGCTGCCATTGCCACTGCGGCCACTGCGGCTTTAGGAGGACCAAGCGGATTTTCATTAGAGGCCAGCTTGATAACATTACGAACACCATACTGACGTTGTAACTCTTCAATGGGTTTACCCGGGACATAAGGTTGCAGGTTAGCAACCCCACTTACAGCAAGATCACAAAAACTCATTTCTGCTCCGTTTTGTTTCTGAAGCTATCGAAAATCAATAGAATGGCACCTATACAAATCGCTGAGTCAGCCACATTAAATGCAGGCCAATGGTAGGTTCCGTAATAGACATCCAGGAAATCGATGACATAACCATGTATTAAGCGATCAATCACATTACCCAAGGCCCCACCCAAAATTAATGCTAAAGAGGCGGCTTCGAGTTTTGCATCTGGTTTTAGTCGTTTCATCCAAAACAGTAAGATGATACTTACCAGAACGGCTAAACCGCTAAAAAACCAACGTTGCCAGCCACTTTCTGCCGCAAGAAAACTAAATGCAGCGCCATGGTTATAAGCCAGAGTAATATTAAAAAAGGGCAAAACGGCTATAGACTGATAAAGCTCTAATATACTATTTGCCCACCATTTGCTGAGTTGATCAAACACAATCACCAAAGCAGAAAGATTCAACCATTTCAGCATGTTATTTAAGCGAACTGTCTTAGTTCGCCATCTCCTTCGATATTATCAACACAACGGCCACACAACTCAGGGTGATGGCTATTCTGTCCAACAGATTCCACCTGATGCCAGCAGCGGTCACAACGTGAATATTCAGCCGCTTTAATCGCAACAAGTACGCCTGACAAGCTTGTCTGTACCGCTTGTTTAGCTGCATCACTATCCATACTGAAAAGATTGACCTTTGAGGTAATCAAAACAAACTTTAACTCATCGCCCAGCTTGTTCAATAAAGCCAACATTTTTTCATCTACAAACAAACTAATTTCGGCAGTTAACCCACCTTTAATCTGGCCTGCATTTCGTTGATTTTCGAGTTCTTTAGCAACCACCTCTCTGACACTAAAGACCTGATTCCAGAATGCCAGATCAAAGTCGGTGTTTTGAGGTAACGGCGCTAATTCATCACTCCAGAGATTGAGTAATACAGATTCGTTTCGTTCACCCGGTAAATACCCCCATAATTCATCTGCAGTAAAACTCAGAATAGGCGCCATCCAACGCACCATTGCTTCCAGAATATGGTACATCGCTGTTTGTGATGAGCGTCTGCCCAGACTATCTGTCTGCATCGTGTACTGGCGATCTTTGGTGATATCCAGATACAGGCTGCCCATTTCATTTGCACAGAAATTATGTAACTTCTGATAAATCACATGGAACTGATAACTCTCATAGGCTGCCAGAATATCTTGCTGTAAATGATAAGCGCGATCCAAAGCCCAACGATCCAAGGGTAATAAATCATTGACAGCAACCATATTATTGGCTGGGTCAAAATCATTCAGGTTTGATAATAAATAACGAGCAGTATTACGAATACGACGATACGAGTCGGCAGTGCGTTTGAGAATTTCATCAGACACTGTCATCTCGCCACTGTAATCAGTAGAAGCCACCCAGAGACGAATAATATCGGCCCCTAGGCTGTTCATCACTTTTTGTGGTGACACCGTGTTGCCCAAGGACTTAGACATTTTTTTGCCATTCGCATCAACAGTGAAGCCGTGAGTTAATGCTGCTTTGTATGGAGCTTTTCCAGTGGTTGCCACAGAGGTCAGCAGAGATGACTGGAACCAGCCACGATGCTGGTCACTGCCTTCCAGATATAAGTCTGCAGGACGATTTAAATACGCACGACGAGCCAATACACACGCATGAGACACACCAGAATCAAACCATACGTCCAGGGTATCAGTTACTTTTTCATAGTCGGCCGCTTGTTCGCCTAATAACGATTCTGGCTCTAAATCAAACCAAGCATCGATGCCCTCTTGCTCAACCTTCTGGGCGACGGTTTCCATCAACTGTTCAGTGTCAGGATGCAGCTCACCTGTTTGTTGATGAACAAATAAAGGAATTGGCACACCCCAGGTACGTTGACGAGAAATACACCAGTCAGGGCGTCCTTCTACCATATTTTCAATACGTTTTTGCCCCCAGGCTGGCATCCAGTCTGTATCAGCAATGGCTTTCATCGCAGCACTACGCAAACCATTTTGGTCCATGCTAACGAACCACTGAGGCGTCGCGCGAAAAATAATCGGACTCTTATGACGCCAGCAATGCGGGTAGCTATGCTGAATATCGATATGCGCCAGCAGAGCACCTTTTTCTTTCAAAAGCGCGATAACATCCGGGTTGGCTTTAAACACAGATTTGCCAGCAAAGATGGGGGTATCAGGCAAAAATACTCCATTACCACCCACTGGATTATCCACTTTTAAGTCATATTTCAGACCGACAACAAAGTCGTCTTGACCATGACCTGGAGCCGTATGAACAGCGCCTGTACCAGCATCAGCTGTGACGTGGTCACCTAAAATGACAGGCACTTGTCGGTCGTAAAATGGATGCTGGAGCAATAAACCTTCCAGTGTTTCGCCTTTAAAGCGTGCCACTACTTCAGCTTCAATGCCATAACGTTGGAGAGCCGCTTCATATAATGACTCAGCTAAAACCAGTTGCTCGTTATCTGCTTGCAACAAAACATAAGTAAATTCAGGATTCACCGAAACAGCCTGGTTAGCAGGCAGCGTCCATGGAGTCGTTGTCCAGATAGGCAAGCTCACGACACCTTTACCAGTATGACCTACAGCCTTTTCGAATGCTGTTTTATCAACAATGCTGAAACGCACATCAATGGCTGGCGAGGTTTTATCTTCGTATTCGACTTCCGCCTCTGCTAAAGCAGAACCGCAGTCCACACACCAGTGCACAGGTTTCACACCTTTATGCAGGTGGCCTTGTTTAGTAATTTGCCCTAAGGTACGGATGATGTCAGCTTCAAAGCTGAAATCCATGGTCAGATAGGGATTATCCCACTCACCCAAAACACCTAAACGTTTAAAGTCTTCGCGCTGACCATCCACTTGTTTAGCGGCATAATCACGACAGGCCTGACGAAACTCTTTGGCTGTGACTTTTACACCAGGTTTACCCACTTTCTTCTCAACATTCAGTTCGATGGGTAAACCATGGCAATCCCAACCGGGTACATAAGGCGCATCAAAACCACTCAAGGTTTTAGACTTGATAATAATATCTTTTAAAATCTTGTTAACGGCGTGACCAATATGGATATCACCATTTGCATAGGGAGGACCATCATGCAAAATAAATTGTGGTCTACCTTTGGCCTGTTCACGAATTTTTTCGTAGAGATTAATATCCTGCCAATGTTGAAGCGTTTGTGGTTCACGGTTAGGTAAACCGGCTTTCATAGGAAATTCTGTTGCAGGTAAATTTAGCGTTTGTTTGTAGTCAGCCACAAGATTCTCGTAGAGTAGGAAAACTAAAAGCGGTGATTATACGGATTTTTATTGCCGACCTAAATCATTGAAAGCACTTTTATTTACACTCTGTGCTTATGCAAACATGATTATTTACAGTAGAATGCCGATTTTAACCCATCACAATTGAGCTGACGCTTTATGTCCATATCGAAAAAGGTGATCATCCGCGGACTGACTTTAGACGGTGGAAAGTTTCGCCCCAGTGACTGGGCAGAGCGCTTGTGCGGAGCAGTTGCCTCATATGGTCCTGGTCGACGCATTATTTTTCATCCCAGTGTCAGGCTAGCGACATTAGAAGGCGTCAAATGCGTGGTGATTGACGCTGACTTAGAACAAAGAGACGAGATGCTTTTCGACTTTCTGTTAGATTTCGCCAAAGATAACCATCTACAAATCGATCACAGCGATAACTTCGATTCAGAACAACATTAGATTTCCTGCTCGGCGTCAGGCCAGTTCTGAATATAATTTTTTAGCAATTTATTCTCGAACTTGGCTTTTTTCAGCAACTCTTCCACGATATCAGTAATAGATAACATACCTTCCAACTTACCTTTATAAACAACAGGTAAGTGACGGATATTATGCTCCACCATTTTATTCATCACTTCCTCAAGCGTATTATCGGGCTCACAGGTATAAGGATTAGGCGTCATGGCATCGTTGACCAGCATTTGATTCCACTGATCTGGATGTGTATCAAGAATTTTCAAAATGTCCCGTTCAGATAAAATCCCCACCATCGTCCCGTTGGCTTCGGTAATAATTAATGAACCTATCCGGTGTTCCATCAACATGGCAACCGCTTTATCCAGACTGTCTTTTGGTGATAAGCCAATGACAGGTTTACCTTTATTTTTGGTAATCGATCTGACTTTCATGGTCCTGCCCCTCTTCTCTGAGTGCTGAGGCTTATTCTGCTTGAGTCAGTAAGTGTTTGGCAACAAATAAGAAAAAAGGGTTGCATGATTTATCATGCAACCCTTGGTAGAACTACCAGTTGTAAGTCGCTGAGGCAATGACTCGACGGCCATCACCGTAATAACAGACCAGATCTGTACATGTGGTGGTGTATTCACGATCAAATAAATTACTGACATTCAGCGCCAGTCTCACATCATCAAAGTCATAACGGATACTAGCGTCAGTTAATGTGTAACCACCGGTTTCAATATCGACAGTTGAAGTACTTAAACTGTCTTTACCTATATAAGTGCTTTCTCCAACATAACGTAAGCCCGCCCCCATTCCCAAGCCTTTCAGTACACCCGTTGTTTGAGTGTAATCAAGCCATAAACTCGCTGTTTGACGGGGTTGGTTAGGAATCAGGCTATCTTTTTCCCAGCTATTTGGACTTTCAGTAATACGCACATCAACATAACTATAAGCTGCTGTGAGTTTGACTTGTTCTGATATATCTAAACCGGCTTCAATTTCCACGCCGGTAGAGTTCACCTCACCCACCTGACGTGATACACCATTAACATTCACGGCATCGTACTCGGTGATGACATAGTCCTCTTTCGTCAAATCAAACACGGCCATGCTGATAAAACCATCAATATTTTCCGGTTCAAACTTTACGCCGATTTCATATTGCTTGGCTTTTTCAGGATCAAATAAACCACCATTCTCATCGGTTTTTGTGACTAAATTAAATGACTCACTGTAGCTGATATAAGGTGAAAGACCGTTATCGAATTTATAAACCAGCCCTACCCGACCTGAAAAATCTTCGGCTGATTTATCTGCATCAACATCGCTACTATTTGTGTAATTCACATCAACATCATTTTTAACCCAGTCGTAACGTCCGCCAATCAGTAAACGCCAATTTTCATAAGCCAGCTGATCCTGAATATAAAGACCCGTCTGACGTGAATATACATCCCGGTCACGACTCAGTGTGAGATTACCGACAGGTGAGCCATAGACCGGGTTGATATAACTTATCGTTGATGCGGTTCCACTATAATTTGTTTCATCAGCTTGAGAATAACGCCAATCCAGGCCGATTAATACATCATGCGAAATAGAACCGGTATTAAAGTTTGACAGGAGTTGGTTATCCACAGCCACAGCATGTAAGTCTTCTCGAATTCTTGAGGCACTCCGTCCAAGCGTACCAGCAACCAAATTTGTACCGGCAAGTGCTGAACTTAAGGTTTTGAAATCAAGATTTACTTCATCATAACGAAGGTTTTGTTTGAAAGACCAAGTATCGTTGAACACATGGGAAAATTCATATCCAACTGATCGATAATCACGGTCAAAATTATTAAAATCCTCTTCACCATCAAAAAAACCGAAATCGCGATCGTAAACTTTAGCTCCACCAAAGTTACGACTAAAATAATCCAATAGATGGGAAGTAAAATGACTATTAAAACTATACGTTTGCTCATCATGCTGCTCAACAGCAAGTACCGTTAATTGAGTATCATCACTGATATTCCAGGTTAATGAAGGTGCCACCATCTTACGTCTGGAGTCGTTATAATCGACGTCTGAATTACTATCGTTACCCACAAAGGTCAGGCGATATAGTAATTTGCCTTCGTCATCAACTTTGCCACTGAAATCACCTGCTAACTCAAAAAAGTCATTACTGCCTGCCGACAGACGTAACTCACGCAAGGTTTCTTCTGTAGGGCGCTTGCTGACCAGATTCACTAAACCACCCGGTTGAGCTTGCCCATATGTGACTGAACTCGGACCTCGAATCACTTCTACTCGCTCTAATGCATAACTATCCGCTCTGGGTAGACCATAGGTACTAGTTGGAATCAGCAGACCATCACGAAAGACCTGTGTTTTGGCATCAAAGCCTCGCAAACTAAACCAGTCATATCGGGTATCGTAACCGTAGGGCACACTCAGACTGGGCGTATATTGCAATGCCTCTGTTACCGTTTTTGCACCACGAATAGTTAATTGCTGTTGAGTAACTACAGAAATAGACTGCGGTGTATCGAAAATTGAAGCATTGTTTTTAGTCGCTGATGCACTGCGCTGTGCAGCATAACTATCAATCGGTGTATAAGGCGATAATGATGATTTTTGGCCCGTCACCGTCACCACAGGTAAATCAGCAGATTGTTCATTACTTTGTGTCAGACGATAACTATTTTCTGATTGTTTAACCACTGACAAAGGGGTCCCTTGCAATAGTTTTTGCAAGCCCATGCTAATGCTGTATTCCCCACTCAGCCCTGCAGTTTGATATGGACTGGCTAATTCAGGTGAGTAACTTAACAAAATGCCTGCTTGCTGACCAAACTGATTTAATGCAGTGGTTAACTGACCTGCTGCCACATTAAAATTAACTTTTTGTTTTGTGCTACTACTCTGTTGCTCTGCTGCGAATACCGGCGTCGGTGATATCAGAACCAAACCTGTGGTGGTCAGTAAAGCAGTTGCGAGCGTCATGGCGCTCAATAACGTTGGCTTGTATAACATGCGATGTCTCACTTCAATTAACAAATAGTGTCTATTTGTTCTGTCACGTGAGAATGAAAAAAAGACCAAAAAAATTAAACGGTCTGTTTTGGTCTGAGCATAATCCAGTAACGCGTCCTATAAACTAACTCAATCTGCAATGTTGCAGATAACGCTCGTAATACTTGCTCAATATCCATTAATGGATAAGTCCCTGAAACTCTACGGGTGGCTATTTTGGGGTCACAACGTAACCATCCATGGTGATAATTTTCTAATTCCGTTAATACATCAGCCAGGGCCATATTATCTGCTATTAACATATGCTGTTGCCATGCCAATGCCTCTTCTCTGGCAGGAACAACTGAGCCCGACTGGTCAGCAGCAAAGCTGATTTGATGACCTGCTTTAATCAGTAACGTAGGAAACCTATCCTGTCTGATGATATTCACAGCACCTTCATACACAGCGAGTAATGCCTGATTTTCACGCTGTCTTACATAAAAACGGGTGCCCAATGGTTGTAAGTCAGCCCAAGGAGTGTGTAATAAAAAGAGTCTGTTATCTTTTCCCGTTGTGATAACAACATCACCTGCCAGTAAAGTGAGGTAACGCTGCTGCTCTGAATACTGTACTGAAAATGCTGTATTGGCATTCATATAGACATGCGTACCATCAGCCAGAGTTACCTGTCGGGTCTCAGCAGTGCCCGTATGGTAGTCAGCCATTAATGGAGAAAGAAACGTATCATTTTTTAAAAGCGCCCATGAACCACCGCTGATAATCGCGATACCTGCCAACGATTGCAAAAAATGACGGCGGCTTTTAGCGGCTTTATCAAAAGATTGGTGAGTTACAGCCCGTGAAAGCGGCGAGCTTAAAGAACTCAGCTCGTTATTGACCTGTTCGATTCTTGACCAGGCCAGTTGATGACGGGCATCAGCCTCAAGCCATTTCTGCCATTGCTGCCTGAGCACATGGTCAGCATCACTTTCGCTTAAGCTCAGATACCATTCAATAGCCTCTAATGCGATCTTTTGTTCTATTTGAATGGCTTCAGTCATTTCTTATTTCACGCTGATCGCAAAATAGCATTGAGCAGCAGCACGACTCAGATAGCGCTTAACGGTAGAGATCGAAACAGACAATTTCTCAGCAATTTCCTGCTGTTTCATTCCATCCAGTTGCGCATAAAGAAATGCACGTTTCACATCCAGTGGCAAACCTTGTAATCGCTGATTAATAGTCACTATCGATTCAATAATAATCGCCTGCTCTTCTTCAGATGGGTGTAAATCTTCAGGTATCTGAGAAATAGCTTCTAAATAGGCTTTCTCAACATATTGACGGCGCCAGTGATTAGCCACACTGCGCTTGGCCAGTGTGGTGAGAAATGCACGCGGCTCTTCTAATAAGAGCTGCTCCTCACGCGCCAATAGGGTCACAAAAATATCATGAGAAATATCAGCAGCAGATTCCGTAGACTCTACTTTGCCACGAAGCCAGCGATATAACCAAGAATGGTGCTGTCGATAGAGACTAGCTATGGTTTGTTGCTCTGACTCCTGATAAACGGACATAGATTGCCTGATGAGTTAAGTAAATAAGAATCATTATCATATAATACTCAACCTTAATCAGGCAATAACTATTCAATCGTCAGAGATGTTCGCGTGTTGCCCGGAAATCGATATCAGGCCAGCGTTCCATCGTCAGATCAAGATTCACCCGTGTTGGTGCAATATAGGTCAGATTACCCGCACCATCCAATGCCAGGTTTTGTGATGCTTTCTTTTTAAACTCTTCCAGTTTCCGCACATCATCACAATAGACCCAGCGAGCGGTATATACCTGAACCGCTTCATAAGCACATTCGACGTTGTATTCACCTTTTAATCGGTGGACTACCACATCGAACTGAAGCACACCCACCGCACCCAAGATCAGGTCATTGTTATCCAAAGGTCGGAATAACTGAGTCGCACCCTCTTCACTCAGTTGCTGCAAACCTTTTAATAAGGCTTTATTTTTGAGAGGATCTTTTAATCTGACCCGACGGAATAACTCAGGCGCAAAATAGGGAATACCGGTGAACTGAAGATCTTCACCTTGAGTGAAGGTATCACCTATCTGAATGGTGCCGTGATTGTGCAGCCCCAAAATATCGCCTGGATAGGCTTCTTCTGCTTGCTCACGTTCAGCCGCCATAAAGGTCACCGCATTAGCGATTGTCACATCCTTGCCAATACGCGCCTGATGGAGCTTCATTCCTTTTGTGTATTTGCCGGAACACACACGTAAAAACGCAATGCGGTCACGATGCTTCGGATCCATATTGGCCTGAATCTTAAACACAAAACCACTGAAGGCTTCTTCAGCTGCATCCACTTCACGTGTTTTGGTTTCACGCGGCTGTGGCGGTGGTGCATATTCGACGAAAGAATCCATTAACTCGGTAATACCAAAGTTATTCATCGCTGAACCGAAAAACACTGGAGTTAGACGCCCGGCCAGAAATTCATCCAAATCAAATTCATGACTGGCACCACGTACTAACTCAATTTCTTCGCGTAAGTCTTCGGCCATACTGCCAAACAGTTCATCCAGTCTGGGATTGTCCAAGCCTTCAATAATTTCACCGGCTTCTTTACTGTGTGGCTCAAATATATGCACACTGTCATTCAGTAAATGGAAAATACCTTTAAAACCTTTCCCCATGCCAATTGGCCAGGTAATCGGTGCACATTGAATATTCAGAATCGTTTCGACTTCATCAAGTAGTTCAATCGGTTCACGACCTTCGCGGTCAAGTTTATTAACGAAAGTAAGAATCGGCGTGTCACGCAGGCGACACACTTCCATTAATTTAATGGTCCGTTCTTCAACACCTTTCGCGCTGTCAATCACCATCAGGGCCGAATCAACCGCCGTTAATGTCCGATAGGTATCTTCCGAGAAGTCAGCATGACCGGGAGTGTCCAGTAAGTTGACTATACGGTCACGATAGGGAAACTGCATCACAGATGAAGTAACGGAGATCCCCCGCTCTTTCTCCATTTCCATCCAGTCAGACGTGGCATGACGATCGGTTTTCCGGGATTTGACACTACCGGCCATCTGAATCGCACCACCGAAATAGAGCAGCTTTTCAGTTAATGTCGTTTTACCGGCATCGGGATGCGAAATAATCGCAAAAGTGCGGCGTTTTGATGCCGCTTGTTGAACTGGGCTAGATGACATGAATGTAATGCTCTTATGAATACTAATATTCTGAAGGTTCAGAAAAGTCGCCTATTTTCGCTGAAAACGCCTGGGGAAACAATCAAACAAGACAAATCCTAATGTTTAACACAACAGACATGTTAGCAAGGCGAGATTTTGTGGTAACTTTTAGGTTCTTCATAAGGCTGTAACTATGTCACGGAAAAAAGTAGCACGACACAAAGCAATCATTGACGAACTGACTATCAATCCCTCCATGCGGGTGAGTGAGTTAGCAAAAACACTGCAAGTCACCACTGAAACTATCCGTCGAGATTTAGAAGAATTAGCAGAACAAAATCTGATTAGTCGCACATATGGTGGTGCTTTACTAAGACAGGCAGCTGAACCTGTTCTGAATGAACGTCATAAAGCCAATTTGGCAGAGCGTGCGGCCATTGCCAAAAAAGCTGCACCGATGTTGAAAGGGGCCAAAGTGCTGATGATAGGCTCAGGTGTTACCACGGTTGAAGTCGCCAAACGGATTGCCTATGAAATGAATAATATTACAGTCATCACTCATGCTTTTGGTGTGGCCACTGTCCTATCATTTAATCCAACGATTAAAGTGATCATAGCGCCCGGTATTTATCATGGTGAAGAAGGCGCGACACATGGTTCGCAGACCTGCCAGTTTTTATCAGATTACACGGCTGACTGGGTTATTCTTGGGGCCAGCAGTCTGGCACCTACCGGGCCGGCTGATGCGCTTACAGACGCTGCTGATGTCTATAAACAAATGATTCGTCAAAGTGCCAATACTATGGTGGTCGCTGATCACAGTAAATTCGATCGTCTTGCAACTGCGCGCTATGCCAGATGGAATGAAATTGATCATCTAGTGACAGATCGTCAACCCAGTGGACCATTAAAGAAAGCCTTAACGGCTGATAAGGTGAATATCACTGAGGCGGCGAACTAAACCACCTCAGCGATGAAGATAATTTACACCTGCTTGGATAAAGCATCTAAAAAGAAATCCGCTTCGTAACGCGTCAATGTCAGTAAAGGGCGAAGTTTTAACGTTGCCCCATATTTTCCTGCTGCCCCAATTAACACGCCAGCATGTTTCAGGCCATTAATAATTTGTCGGGTTTTGCCTGGATCGGGGATATGTTTATTGTCTCTTTCACCAATATCTATGCCTAAAAATAAGCCCTGACCACGCACATCAGCTATAAAGGATGATTGTTTGGCCATAAACTGAAGTTGCTGTTTGAGATAAGTGCCCATCTTGCGTGCATTTTCCTGCAGATTGTCTTGTTGGATGGTCTCCAGTACTGCCTGGCCTGCCGCCGCCGCAACAGGGTTACCACCAAAGGTATTAAAGTAGCCGACATCAGCACAAAACGATTCAAGATAATCAGGTCGTGTTGCCACAGCGGCCATAGGAAAACCATTTCCCATCGGCTTACCCATTGTCACAATATCAGGCGTCAGTCCATGGAAGTCAAAGCCCCAGAAGGTCTCGCCCATTCGGGCAAATCCAGGTTGAACTTCATCGGCAATGAAGACACCACCAGCATCACGTACTACATCAACGGCCTGTTTCAGAAACCCTCGTGGCTCTGAGTAAATACCATCCGATGAGAAAATCGTATCTACTAATAATGCCGCTACCTTTATGCCGCGCTGCTCAAGCGTTTCAACAGCCTCAGCCACTTTCGCGGCAAATCCTCCAGCAATATCGTCACCATAAATAGCAGATGATGGTGCCGGAATAGCGACCACATTATCAGGCAAACTGCCCTGCTTTATAATCGAAGGTGACACGGTAGTCACTAAGCTGGTATTACCGTGATACGCATCTTCAGTGACTATAAAACCGGTTCCACCTGATGCATTTTCTGCCAGACGCATAGCCAGGTCATTGGCTTCACTCCCTGAGCATGTCATCACCACATTGGATAGAGAATCTGGCAATGTTGCTTTCAGTGATTCCAGATAATCATCTACCACAGACACCAAATATCGGGTATGCACGTTTAATGTTGCAATTTGTTTGGATACAGCCGCGACAACTCTCGGATGGCAATGCCCCAGACAAGGCACATTATTATAAAAATCAAGATAGCGTTTACCATCTGCAGCATGCATCCAAGCGCCCTGAGCAGAAACCATTTCAATCGGGTTTTGATAAAACAATACAGATGCTGCGCCCAGATTATCTAATCGTCTTTCCACATTTTTATTATGTTTACCAGGCTTTGCTTCAAACGCATTCATATCGAGAATACGCTTTTCATTCAGGGGTAACTTTTCTTGTTCTTCATGCTCATCAAGATAACGCTTAGCTAATTTAATGGTACCGGCTGTATATTTATCGAAGCCCGCCTCAGCTGCCGTTTCAGTTTCAGGATGACTCGCCACCCAAGCGGTCAACAGCAAGCGCCGGAACATCACAAATGTCGAAATCATCGCTTCATCTTCTTCGGATAAAGGTGAAACGCTTTTATAACCGCGTATCCAGGCACGCTCTAGTTCTGATAATAATGGCGATAACTCAAGGAATGACACCGCTGAAGCAAAATCATACATAAACCAGCTAAAACCGCAGTCATCAAAATCGATGACACCGAGATCATGGCCGTCGGCCAATAAATTGGCTAAACGTAAATCAGCATGAACCAGACCAAACCGTTCTGGTCCTTCACCATAATCTGCCAGTTTTGACTCAAGGACTTCACACAGTCTTTCCAGCACATTTTTACCTTGCTCATCCAGACCCAAAGCCTCACGCCAGTCTCCCCATAAAGGTTGGCGGCCAAAAGCACTGTCAAAATTCCATTTTTTACGCTGAAAAGTATCGGGTAATCTCCATTGCTTGGCATGCAAATGCAGTTTTGCGGAGGTCGCACCTAATAACTCAAAGCCTTCTATCAATGATTCATCTTCACTCGGCTGCTGTCCAGGAAGAAACTCAAACGCCACTACATAACGGGCTGTGCCATCATCATCAAACTCTGCCACCAAGGAGCCATCCTTCATAGCGAGTGGCTCTGGCGTGTTGAGGACTTGCTGTTGCCGTAATGACTGTATCCACATCAATTCAGACAGAATCTCATTTTTAGAATGATAATCAGGCCGATGCACTCGAATAATAAATTGGTTATCACGCTGCTTATCTTTAATTAAAAATGTGGCATTTTCCGACACGGTCAATAACGAAATTGTGGCCTTATCCGACACACCCCACTGAGGAAGTAAGCCTTTTACTCCGCGCGTTAAGCTTTGAACAAACAGGGAATTATATAAACCAGCCATAAAAGCAAACCTCTAAAAACTGTATCAATTAGCCACATTTATATATCCATTTTTACTGACTTGCAATATTTTTGTTGCAAAGCAAAAGATTTGTGTTAAAAATACAGTCACAACACTATTTAATAAATATACGGAGAATTGCATATGCTCACTTCAATTAAGAACAAATCTGTCATTGTCACAGGTGGCTCGAAAGGTATTGGTAAAGGTATTGCCAGTGTATTTGCAAAGCAAGGCGCTAAAGTCATGATCGCTGCTCGTGGTGAAGCGGCTGCTAAACAAACTGTTGAAGAAATTAATGCCAACGGTGGCACAGCAGATTATTACTTATGCGACGTCTCAAACTGGGAGCAAGTTCAGGCATTAGTCGCCTATACCGAAGAGAGTTTCGGTAGCGTTGATATTCTCTGCGCGAATGCAGGCACCTTTCCACAAAAGAAAATTGTCGACTTAACACCAGAAGACTGGGATGACATCATGTCAGCCAATCTGAAAAGCACTTTCCTGTGTGTGAAAGCGTGTATTCCACAGTTCGAAAAACAAGGTAAAGGTCGTGTGGTGGTGACCTCATCTATCACCGGCCCAATCACCGGTTACCCTGGTTGGTCTCACTATGGTGCAACAAAAGCAGGTCAGTTAGGTTTTATGAAAACAGCTGCAATGGAATTGGCTCGTTATAACACCACAATCAATGCTGTTATGCCTGGCAATATTTACACCGAAGGTTTAGCCGATCTTGGTGAAGAGTATCTGAATAGCATGGCTGCTGCGATCCCATTAAAACGTCTGGGTGCAGTCGAAGATATTGCCAATGCGGCCTTATTCTTTGCTGCTGATGAAGCGGCTTACATCACAGGACAGCAGATTGTCGTGGATGGGGGTCAGACCTTACCTGAATGCATGGAAGCAGTAGCCGAAATCTAATAGCAAATACACTTGCTATATCGCATAAAAAAAGGCACTGATGAACAGTGCCTTTTTTATTTCTTGCCTTATTTAAGTTAGGCTACAGATGCTGTCACCGCTTCATTGGCATTAGCTGCACTCGCCACCACTTTAATCGCAATGAATTTAGAGGTCGGTGTAAAAGTCTTATCACCATAACTTTCCAGTGGCACTAATGGATTAGTTTCTGGATAGTATGCCGCCGCCTGACCTTGTGGGATGTCATAACTCAACAAGGTGAAATTAGACACTTTTCTTTCTTTGCCATCTTCCCAAACCGTGATCATGTCAACTTTCTGGCCATGCTCAAGGCCAAGACGTTTAATATCCGCTTCATTTGCAAAGACCACGTCACGCATACCATACACACCACGGTAACGGTCATTCATACTATAAACCGTTGTATTGTATTGGTCGTGTGAACGCATGGTTTGCAATATCAGATCTGGCGTTTGCCCTTTCATGGTGACCTGATCCTGTAATAAGGTTTTAGGTAATGGATTGGCAACAAAGTTGGCTTTGCCTGTTGAAGTGTTCCATTGATGTTCCGCCGCCGCATTACCTAAGTAGAAGCCGCCCGGATGTTGTATTTTCTCACTAAAACCTTCAAAACCAGGAATCACTTCAGCGATTAAGTCACGGATGCGATCATAGTCATCTACCAGCCATTCCCAGTCCACGGGTTTATTACCTAATGTGGCTTTAGCGATACCGGCAATAATAGAAGCTTCGGAGCGTAATAGAGGTGAAAATGGTTTTAGCTGGCCATAGGAGATATGTACCATACTGAAGGTATCTTCCACCGTCACACCCTGTAACCCTGATTTTTGGAAGTCTTTTTCAGTACGTCCCAGACAAGGCAGAATCAAGGCTTCTTTACCGGTGACAAGATGACTACGATTTAATTTTGTCGAAATCTGCACAGTCAGATCACAATTTCGCATGGCCTGATGAGAACGTTCGGTATCGGGAGTTGCCTGAACAAAGTTACCACCGAGTCCGAAGAACACTTTCGCCTGACCTTTTTCCATCGCATCAATGGCTTGAACCGTGGTATGACCATGTTCACGTGGGACTTTAAAATCAAAGCGTTTTTCAATCGCATCCAACAACCATTCCGGTGGTTGCTCATCAATCCCCATCGTGCGATCACCCTGCACATTGCTGTGACCACGTACAGGCGATAAACCCGCACCAGGACGACCGATATTGCCACGCAGTAATTGCAGATTCACAATTTCCTGTACTGTCGGTACTGAATGTACATGCTGTGTGATACCCATGGCCCAACACATAATGACGCGCTCAGCTTTACTATAAATTCTGGCAGCCATTTCAATTTCGGCCAGACTCAAACCCGACTGAGATTCGATTAACTCCCAAGGGGTGTTATCGATTTCGGCAAAATAATCGTCCATACCATGCGTATGTTGCTGGATAAACTCATGGTCTAATACGGCAGATTTGCCTTTTTGTTGTGCTTCACGATCCCATTGTAATAAGAATTTGGCCATACCGCGGATAGCCGCCATATCACCGCCTAAAGCAGGTCTGAAGTACGCACTATTCGTGGGCTCTGACTCATTGGTCAACATTTCAAGTGGGCTTTGTGGGTGTTGGAACCGTTCCAGGCCACGTTCTTTTAGCGGGTTAAAGCACACCACATGCGCACCACGTTTTACCGCTTCACTTAGCGGTTCCAACATGCGTGGATGATTGGTACCTGGATTTTGACCGATAACAAAAATCGCATCCGCTTCAGCAAAGTCTTCAAAGGTAACCGTTCCTTTTCCCACACCAACTGCTTCAGACATGCCTATACCACTGGCTTCATGACACATATTGGAGCAGTCAGGAAAGTTATTGGTACCAAAGGCACGAACAAAAAGCTGATACAAAAATGCCGCTTCGTTACTGGCGCGACCAGAGGTGTAGAATTCAGCCTGATGAGGAGAATCAAGTTGGTTAAGATGTTTTGCTACTGTATCGAACGCTTCTTGCCAGGTAATGGTCTCGTAATGATCTGTGTCTGCGTTGTAACGCATCGGATGAGTAATACGACCTTGTGACTCCAACCAGAAATCACTCTCTTTGAGTAATTCAGTATTACTGTACTTAGCGAAAAAGGCTGGGGTGACTTTACGGCCAGTGGCTTCCCAGTTAACTGCTTTAGCGCCATTTTCACAAAATTTAATCATGCCTTTTTCAGGCGTTTCCCCCCAGGCACACCCTGGGCAGTCAAGGCCGTGATCCTGATTTGTTTTCAGCATCGCACGGATGTTGGAGATAGCATTTTTGCTACCCAACCAGTTACGAGTAACACTGATAAGTGCACCCCAACCAGCAGCTGGACCATTGTAGGGCTTGTAATGACTCACTAGGACATCTCTCCGGACAAGATAATAAAAACAGCTAACAACGGTTCATGAAAAACAAAGCATTACGCTTGTTATGACAGGCATCTCATCGTTGTAGCCGAATACGGTAAGTGAGATCAGAACGGCATGTTCTGCATGATGAAACAGGATCTGATAGTTAATAATAAATCCTGTCATCCTTCTGATCATTGCGATCATGAATATTATAATTTGCTTCTATAGTCAGCATCAATATTACATTCAAATTCAGGAAAAACTTCCTCTAGCGGGTATTAAATATTTGCTTTTAAAAACAGTGAAATAAAATTAACTTAACGTTAACTATCTCTATGTTAAGATAAATAAATTTCAGCTAATCAGGTAAGTCATGTCGCCAGAAAATATGGATGATTTGGATGTCATCATGCAGCAATGGAAACATGTGGGTCTAGAGACCGATGCAGATGCAATCAAAGTCGTCGGTCGAATTTTGCGCATAGCAAAGGCTATTGAACAGCAACTAGCTGAGCTACACCGGACCTTTGATCTCAAGCCGGGCGAGTTTGATGTACTCGCCACGCTAAAACGTGAAAACAAATGCTATTTGACCCCATCAGAGCTTTACCAGAGCATGCTGCTCACCTCTGGTGCCATGACAAGCCGGCTGGACAGACTGGAACAGAAAATGCTCATTCAGCGCAAACATTGTCAGCAGGATCGTCGAAAAGTATTGGTCTCTTTAACCAGCAGTGGTAAAAAGCTTATCAACACGGCCTATCCAGCTCACTTTGTATTACTTGGAAAGCTCCTTTCTTCGATACAAAACAAAGATAAAGCCTTACTAGCGAACTTACTCAAGTCGACACTTGCCTCTATTGACTCATCAACCATTGATACCTTATGAACCAAACGACAACGCCAACGAAGGCACTTATTTTATTACTGGCAGCGTTGACCGCGCTGACACCGTTAGCGATTGATGCCTACTTACCAGCCATCCCACAAATGGCTAACGATTTAGTCACCAGTATTCATGACACCGAAATATCCTTGAGCCTCTACTTGGCTGGCTTTGCACTAGGTCAGATAATGGGTGGTCCATTTTCAGATCATTTTGGCCGACGCACAGCAACGGGCAGTGGTTTAACGATTTTCTGTCTGGGTACGATTGGCATTATTTTCAGCCAGGATATCCACAGTGTTTGGGGCTTTAGAGTCATTCAAGCCATTGGCGGAGGCGTTGCCGTTGTCAATGCTGCCGCTGTTATTCGTGATTTAAGCCACGGCAAAGACAGTGCCAGACACCTTTCCAATATGGCTGTCATCATGATGCTTGCACCTTTATTGGCTCCACTTATCGGCATGCTGATCCTGCATATCAGTGGCTGGCGGCTTATTTTTGTTTTCTTACTTATCTATGGTTTAACTATCGGCATAGCACTGTTTTTTCGACTGCCAGAAACCCGTAAAAAGACAGCGGAACGCACTAGTATGCTCAAGCGCTATGGCATGGTATTGAGTCATCGCTGTGCTCTGGGCTTTATTTTTTCTCAATGCTTTGCCCTCGCAGGAATGTTTGCCTTTATTACAGGCTCACCTTCCGTTTACATGGGATATTTTGAAATCAGTGAAACCATTTATCCGTTTCTATTTGGTTTGAATGTGATCGGTATGATGCTGGCAAACCGCCTCAATATTCGGTTGTTGCACTATTACAAACCACATTTTTTATTAAGTTTAGGGCAAGCCGCACAAATTCTGACCAGCTTAATTTTATTAATCTATGTCAGTGTCATCGCACAGCCTCAACTCTGGTTTGTAGTGAGTTTATTGATTTTATTTATTGCTGCAATGGGATTGATTGTCTCAAATGCCACCTCAGGCACGGTAGAGTTTTTCCCCCACAACAGTGCAACGGCAACCGCATTGTTGGGCTCGATTGGCTTTGCTGCCGGTGCGCTCAGCGGTTCGCTGGTTGGTTTACTCGGCGATGGGACACCGTGGCCGATGGTTCTCATCATGTTTGTCTGTTCCTTACTAGGTCCCATCCTCAGGACATTACTGCAATACGGCCAACAACAGCCACAAATTCAGCCGTAATTTTTAACCCCGTCTTAACTGACAGCCATCTATGCTGTGCAGGTAAACGATGATAGAGGTATTCATGAAGTTAGCTTGTGTCAGACAAAGCAAAGTAATCACACTGTTGAGTACTACATTGCTGCTATCAGCATGTATTTCCATGCCTGCGAGTCCTGATTACACACAACAAATTGAGCAACAACAAGCACTGCCTGCCTGGTCACAATCTGCTGATGCTATTGCTGTTGTTTCGCTTAATAGTCTGATTGATTCAGAGCAGCTCAATCAGCTGCTAGAAACAGCTATCGCTAACAATCCCACATTACAGCAGACCTGGTTAACTCTACAAATTCGTCAAACACAGTTACAACAAACCGATGCAGCACGTAAACCACAAGTCAGTGCAGGTGCCAGTGCCACCCGCAGTGAAAATGCCTCGGATAACTTTACTAGTAATATTGATATCAACTGGCAGGCTGACCTATGGGGTAAGTTAAAAAACAATAGTCAGGCAGCCAGTAAAGACGTTATAGAACAAGCCCTGCTTTATCAGGCGGCCCGAGATAGTTTGAGCGCCGAAGTAATGAAAGCCTGGTTAAATCTCACTGCTACGTCACATGCCATTGATATAGAACAGCAGCGCTTGAATACCCTAGAGCAAAATGAAAGCTATATTATGCAACGCTACAGAAATGGTATTGGCACATTAGAAGATCTGGATAATGCTCGTAGTGCCAGCGCACAATCCAAGGCAAGCCTAGCTTCCTATCAAGAAGATTACCGTCAACAACAGCGTGACTTGAAACAGTTAGTGGGACTAAGCAATGCTCAGGACATTGCTGCCCCAGAAAGCTACCCTCAAGTCAAATTGGCTCTAGCTGACTTACCACAACAAACTCTGGCGCGTCGGCCCGATTTACAAGCTGCGTATACAGCAATAGAAGCCAATCAGTTACGAACCAAGGTGGCGTATAAACAGTTACTGCCTAATTTGGATCTCGGCGCTGCAATCAACGATGCTGCCTCTTCACCTCATCAAGCATTAATGGCTTCACCTTTGTGGTCATTACTGGCGCAACTGACAGCCCCGATTTATCAAGGTGGAAAACTACGTGCTGCTGCCAAGGAAGCTGAGTTAAATGAAGCTTATAGCTACCAGAGCTATCGAGAAACGCTATTAACAGCTATTAATGAAGTGGAACGATACCTGAGTCTGGAACAAAATCTGATGACGCGTCAGCAACATATTTCCGCTGCATTAAAAAGTGCCCAGAACAGTCTGAAACAATATCAAACAAGTTATCGAACCGGCCTAGTCGATATTCTGGATTTATTAACTGTTCAACAACAAACCTACAATCTGGAAGCCTCTCTGGACGACCTGATTTATCAACGTTTAATCAACCGCATTAATCTTGGCTTAGCACTGGGCCTGGGAACAGCATCATGAAACGCCACCTACCAAAAATCATTCTATTCTTTATTGCTTGCTGCATTTTGATTATCACTGTCATAGTGGTTAAGCACCTATCTGCAGCACAGGCCAATCGCCCTATTCCGACGAAAAAAGAGCAAGCACCAAGCCCGGATGTGTCTGTGATTAAAGTGGTGGCTGGAAACTATGCATCTGAAGTCAAAGCCTACGGTGCGGCCAAGCCACACTTTAATATTACTTTAACTGCGCAGGTGGCGGGACAGATTGATTCCATATCAGATCAGTTTGAAACCGGTAAACGGCTCAAAAAAAATACCATAATGGCAAGGCTGGAAAACAGTGACTATCAAGCTGCTGTTGAAAGTGCACGCCAGGCCTTAAGCTCAGCTAAAGTCAGTTTACTTGAAGAGGAACGACAAGGTTTACAGGCTTTAAGTGAATGGAAATCATCGGGATTAGAAGGCGAACCTGATTCCGATTTGGTATTACGAAAACCCCAACTGGCTGCAGCAAAAGCAACAGTAAAACAGGCAGAGGCCAGCTTAAAAGCAGCTGAAAAAGATCTGTCTCAATCCGCTATAAAAGCACCTTTTGATGCGTTAGTGATCAACCGTGCCGTATCCCCTGGTGGTTATGTACAAACAGGCGCTGAAGTGGCGACCTTATACAGTACAGATCGCGTTGAAATCAGTGTGGCACTGTCTGCTCAAGAGTGGAATAACTTACCCAGCCTGGCAATACTCAACAGTGGCAAGTGGCCCGTTGAAATTGAAAGTGTCGAAGATCATCATATATGGCAGGGACGTATATTAAGGGCTGAGCAAAATCTGAATGTCGAAACCCGGCAGCGCAGTCTCATTATTGCAGTAGATGAACCTCTGGATCTCGAACCCGCCTTATTCCCTGGTACCTTTGTCAGCGCCCATATCACAGGTAGAAATGTCGCTGGTGTCTGGAAACTGCCTAACAGCGCCTTAAGTCAACGCGGTGAGGTCTGGTATGTTTCTACGGATAACACTCTGCAAAAATTCAGTGCCTCGCCATTATTTTCCAGCAGCGGTTATATCTATATACAACCACCTGAATCTTTAAACAATACGCCCGTTATGATCCTCGTTAGCCCTTTAAACAGCTATCTTGAAGGCATGGCTGTTAACCCGGTCGAGGTAGCGCTTTAATGATGAAAAAATCATTCTCAAGTGGGATTATCGGCTGGTTTGCCGCTAATCCGGTTGCCGCTAACTTACTCATGATTCTGGTCATTGTGCTGGGTGTGCTGGAGTCAGGTCAATTACGTAAAGAAGCTTTCCCAAGCCAGGATCCAAGCTCTTTAACTATCTCCGTATCGTATGACAGCGGTTCTGCCAAACAGTCAGAAGAAGGACTGGCGATAAAAATAGAAGAGCAACTTGAGGATGTGATTGGTATAAAACGCATTACCAGTACTTCGACCGGTACAGGCGTCACTGTCAATGTTGAGAAACAAAGTGAATATGACCTGGACACTTTATTACGTGATGTCAAAACCAAAGTTGATGCGATATCCACCTTTCCGGCTGATGCCAAAAAACCGGTTATTGAAAAAGCACAACGTGAAGAACACTCACTGTGGTTACAGTTGTATGGTGATACCGACAGACATAGCCTGCAACAACTTGCTTACAATTTAAAAACCGACTTAATTGCCAATCCCAATATCAGCTCAGTCAATATTTCTGGTTGGCTGGATCCGATGATGGCCATTGAAGTTGATGATGGCAAACTCCAATCCTACGGCCTGTCTTTATCTGATGTAGAGGAAGCAATTAACGCTGGCTCATCCAATACCATGACAGCAGTATTACGCAATAAAACGGTTTACTTACAGCTAAAAGCATCGGAGCAGGCTTATCTGAAGCAGGACTTTGCCTCTATTCCGTTACTCACACTGGCGAATGGTAACCAACTAATGCTGGGGGAAGTCGCCAAAATTAACGATACCTATGATGACAGTACTTCGGTCTTATCTCGCTTTCAAGGCCATGACAGTATTGCATTACAAGTGATCACCACCGGTCAGGACGACATCACCAATACGGTTAATGCTGCAAAAAAAGTAGCTGAGGAATGGCAGCAGGATGGAAAGCTGCCTGACAACGTCCAGCTCGAAGCCTGGTATGACCGTAGCGAATCCATTAAACAGCGTCTGGAATTATTGGTTAAAAATGCCTTTACCGGCATCGTTATGGTTTTCATTCTGCTCGCTTTGTTCCTGAACCTCACCGTCGCTTTCTGGGTTGCCATGGGACTGCCGTTCATCTTTTTCGGCACACTCTATTTTATGGGCGACAGCTTTATGGGGCTATCACTCAATGAATTCACTACCTTTGGCTTTCTGTTGGCATTGGGTATTGTGGTTGATGATGCCGTCGTTGTGGGTGAATCGGTTTACGATGTCAGATCGAAAGAAGGCGATACCATTGAAAATACAATCAAAGGCACCATGATCGTTGCGATTCCCACTCTATTCGGTGTTTTCACTACAGTCGCAGCATTCTACGCCTTATCGCAACTCGAAGGTGGCTTGGGCAGGCTGTATTCACAATTTGCCGCCGTGGTCACAATCTGTCTGATTTTATCCATTATCGAATCAAAATTAATTCTGCCTGCGCATCTCGCCCATCTGAACACCCGGCGTCAAATCAGCGAACGTGGATTGTTAAAAGTCTGGCATACCATCCAGCACACGATGGATAGTGGTCTGCAATGGTTTAATCAATCCTGTTACCGCCCAACGATTAATTTCGCATTAAACCAACGTTATGCGGTCACCGTGTTGTTTATTGCTTTATTTATTTTTGTCATGACTATGCCGATGACCGGCATGGTCAGACTGAGCTTTTTCCCTTCTATTCCAGGCGATACCGTCCGTGCTCAGCTCACGATGCAAAACGATGTGAGCTATGGCTTGACACATAATGACCTGGCTTTGATGGAAAAACTGGCTTATCAGACAGACAAAGAGTTAGGCGGTAACGATGATATTGCTAATCTGCAAATTTTGTCATCCAGTGATCAGGCAGGTACGGTCACGGTCGAACTAAAATCTAGTGCACCTTATGACATTACCAGCTTCAGCCAACACTGGCGTCAGTTAGTCGGCATACCTGAGGGGGCAAAAACTGTCAGTGTCAGATCACGACATGGATCAGTGGAAGATCTTCGTATTGAATTACGTGCCAATGATGATCAGATTCTTGAACTGGCAGGTAACGATATAAAAAACACCTTGAAGGCTATCCCGGCTATCAGTGGTATTGACGATAATCTTGAGCCGGGTCAGCCGCAATTACATTTATCACTGAACCCTCAAGGTCGGGCATTGGGGATGACCACAAACGATTTGGCAGTACAAATATTACAGGGCTTTAGTGGTCAAGTCGTTCAACGCTATCAACGCAATAGTGATGAAATTGAAGTCAAGGTACGTTATCCGGAAGAACAACGTCAAAATGCCGCCGATGTACTCAACTCCCGCGTCAGAACGCCGAATGGCGATGTCGTGCCATTATCGAGTGTGGCGAATGTCAGCTTCGGTTTTACCCGTGACTCAATCACCCGAATAGATAAAAAACGAGCGGTATATATTTCTGCGGATGTGAACAAAGATATCTTATCCACTACTGAACTGGTGTCACAGTTACAGACGAATATTGTGCCTAATTTAATGCGAAAATATCCGGGACTGGATATTCACTTCGCCGGTGAAGCTGAAGAACAAGCTGAAACAGAGTCTTCGATGGTGCATGTCTCATTAATCGCCATCCTAATAATTTATATGCTGTTGGCGATTCCATTGCGTTCCTACATTCAACCGGTATTGATTATGACCGCCATTCCCTTCGGCATTGTCGGTGCCATACTTGGTCACTGGGTCAACGATCTGACCTTGGGTATTTTATCGTTGAATGGCATCATTGCTTTAAGTGGTGTCGTGGTCAACGACAGCCTACTGCTAGTCTCACGCTTCAATGATATTCGCCATGAATATGACGATATTAAACAAGCCATCAGTATCGCCTGCCGAAGTCGTTTACGTCCGGTATTATTGACCTCTGTCACCACATTTGCCGGTCTGATGCCTTTATTAAGTGAAACCTCCCGGCAGGCCCAGTTTTTAATTCCGGCAGCAGTTTCTCTGGGCTACGGCATTATGTTTGCCACTATCATCACTTTGATTTTAATTCCAAGCTTATTACTGATTCAAAATGATGTTTTAGCCTTATTTAAACGAAAATCCATCACACACAGTGCTGAGGTAAATTAACCATGTTCCATGTGTTATTAATTGAAGATGATATCGACCTGGCTGAAACGGTCATTGATTATCTCAGTTTAGAAAATATCGAATGTGATCATGCCAGTAATGGGATTGCTGGCTTACAGTTAAGTCAGGACAATCACTATGATGTATTGTTACTGGACTTAAATCTACCCAGAATGGATGGTCTTACAGTGTGTGAGCGATTACGCGGACAAGGTTATGATATCCCTATTCTGATGCTGACTGCACGTGACCAAATCAGTGACAAAATTACCGGTTTTAACACTGGAACAGATGACTACTTGGTCAAACCGTTTGATCTGGATGAACTGGTTGTACGTATTCAAGCACTGGCACGTCGTCGTAGTGGTCAGGTGCAACGCTTTCAATGCGATGATTTAATCATGGATCTTCAAACAAAAACTGTCACTCGCCGCGGACTGAATTTAAAACTTTCACCAACCAGTTGGCAGTTATTAGAAGTTTTAATGCGTGCTTACCCCGATGTGGTAAGCAAACAAAAACTAGAAGCCGCTATCTGGGGCGATTCACCACCCGATAGCGACAGTCTCAAAGTACACATGTTTCATTTACGAAAAGCCGTTGATGCACCATTTGATAAAAATTTAATTCACACCATTTCCGGCCATGGGTTTGCACTAAGAAATGAAACTTAAACTCAGCCTCAAACTTTGGATCGCTCTGTCATTTTTGATACTCGGAATAACCATTGTTACTGGTTACTCCATGCTCAGTATTCATTTCTTTTTCCGTGGCATGGATAGCATTATTTCAGTCAATATGGAAAACGCAGCGGAAGATTATCTTAATGGCATAAAAGAGGGAAAGACGAATCCAAGCAATGTTGATAATTACACCGTCACGCAAACTTGGGAAGCACAGACCGAACAGATAAAAACCTACTTTAAAGAACCCAAACGTTTTGGTGTGTTACATAAGCAACGTAAGCAGGCTGAACCTGGAAAACGTCCTCATGTGATGTATTTTCTGATCAAATTGAAAGTGGAAGGTCAGACTTATTTTGTCAGTCGTGCATTTACCAGAGCGGATGCTTCTCCCTTAGTTGGTCAAAACGCCAGACAGAGCCGCCAGTTTATTATCAGTCTGAGTATGGGTATTACCCTGCTCCTCGCGCTGGTGACCTGGTTATTGATGAAACGTTTATCGCAGCCGGTCTCAAAACTCACAAAATGGACACATGAACTTCGCCCAGAAACACTAAAACAATCACCTCCTGATTTTGCTTATCCAGAGCTTAATGAGATGGCAGAGCTGATTAAGGGTTCTTTATCATCAGTCAATGAATCGATGGAACGCGAACAAAAATTCTTACGATTTACCAGTCATGAATTACGCACGCCTATAAGTGTAATCAGAAATAATGTGGAATTAATGCATAAAATTCAGCAAAAACAGTCCAGCGCTTTACCCGACAAGCAACAAGAAATTTTTGAACGAATTGAACGTGCCAGCCTGACGATGCAAAATCTGTGTGAAACCTTATTGTGGCTAAATCGTGATGAGACTGACTCATTGGTCAAACAGCATTTTCGTCTGGATGAATTAATCGATAACGTAGTCGACGAATTGCGTTATTTGCTCAAAAGCAAACCCGTTACTATCCAAGTTGAAACACAAGCATGTGAGTTGCATGAGTCTTCCGTAGCAGCAAGAATCATCATTGGCAACCTGATAAGAAATGCCTTTCAGCATACCTGGAATGGCCATGTCAGTATTCAACAGCATGGTGCGCAGATCAGCATCCGTAATCATTCCACGCAATCCGATAAAGGTAATAGCGGCGAAGATCAGGGCTTTGGTTTAGGTCTGCAACTCACCGAACAACTTTGTCGTAAATTGCAATGGCAGTATCAAAATCAGGTAAATAGTGACGGCCATAGTGCGACGTTATCGATTATCCCAGCTCATGCAGCTGAACGGGAATAACCAGTATGAAGATGGTGCCTTTACCAGGCTCTGAGCTCACGCTAATTGAGCCTTGTAATAATTGTGTGATCCACTGATGGCAGAGGTGTAATCCCAGCCCTGTATGTCCTTCTCCCCTCGCGTTAGTTTCAAACGGATCAAAGATTTTTTTCAATCGCTCCGCCTCAATACCATTGCCATTATCAGAGATCGTCACCGTCACATGATCTAGTGTTTCCTGAAAAACGTCTATCTGAACTTGCCCGCCAGCACGTCCAGCAAAACCATGCGCAATCGCATTATCAATCAAGTTCTGGAATAACTGGGAAACAATACCAGCATAACTCTGTATCGCTAGCTTTTCAGGCCCAGATATATCCACACGAATATCCAGCCCCTTCAGTCTGGGTAAAGACGTTGTGGTGACATCTTTAATTACCAGCATTAAATCAAATTCCGTTGCCTCATCAGTATGTCGGTCAACCGCCAGACGTTTAAAACTGGTGACTAAATCAGAGGCTCTTCGTAGATTTTTTTGAGCGAGTTCAATCGTATCGGCCGTCTGTGTTAAATAATCCTGAAGATCACTTTTTCTCAACCCCTCCGTGACCGCTAAAGCTAGTTGTCTACGGGATGAATCAAGGCTCGATAATGTCAGTGAAGCACCACCTAATGGCGTATTTAATTCATGAGCTAAACCTGCCACCATCATCCCCATTGAAGACAGTTTACGCAGTTCGACCATGGAGTCCTGCATTTGCTGTTGTTGTTCATAGGCGATCTTTAATTGTTGATTAGAGAGAGATAATGCCTCTTTCTCTATAGCCAGTTCTCTGAACAAGTCATACTGTTTTCGTCCATCGTAAAGAAAACGCCAAATCAAAAACAAGACAATCAGTAAAATCGATATAGTCGGGCTAAAGACAATTAAAGCAACTTTTTGCTCGACAACATTTAATAAATCCGGTTCTGAGCTATCAATAAAAAAAAGGCGGTGACGACTCTCGGCCGTATTATCACCAATGTCTATAACACTGTAACTGATCAGCCTGTTGTCTTTTATGAAGTTATGTAACGGCTGTTGCTTGATTATAGTTCTGATGACATCAGGCTGTAGTAAGGTGTTTGTTCTGACGAGGTAGTCTGTATACGAACGAAAATCAAGCGAAGCATTAGGATGCATAATCCAATAACCTTGATTATCAATTATGCGTAATTTATTGCCTTGCCCCTGGTTAAGGGACTCAAGCATATCATTTAACACAAAATTGATGATTAACACTCCATCCTGTAAGCCATCCTCTGGTGCAGTATGGATCACTGCCCGGATAGTTTTTTCCAGAGGCATGATGACTTTCCCATTTTCAATATTGGGGTTTATCGCTGAAATAAATACTTCATCTCCCCGAAGTTTCATTCCGGCCTGAAAATAGTCGCGTTTAGATTTATCTTGTAATTGATTTTGCTCAACAACGATGATGTCATCGCCATTGATATTGACTCGGACTTTTTCCATCCCATGCTTATCCAGCCACCTCACCTGACTGATATAAGATGAAACATTTGAGAAATCAGTAAACACCTTTCCTATTGAAGAAAAATCCGGCGGCCGGCCAAACGGCAGTGATTGTTCAAATTGTTGATTGTAACGAAGCAGACGAATTAACTGTTGGATATGTCCCAGTTCTCTTGAAAAAGTATTCATCGCATTATCGAGCCGATTTTGCTGTGCTTCAAAATACGGCTGATAATTTGATTCGAGTATTTGAAGATAAATTTGATAACTAAGAAAGCTGATAACAAAGAATATGGGCAGATAGAGAATAACCAGGCTTTGCCATACATTTCTGAATATTAATGGCAGATGAAATCCCTTGGGTTCAGAAACTGTTATTGGTGTTTTAATGCCCACCCAACCGCCTCATCAATAGGCATTGGTCGGGCATAAAAATAGCCCTGCCCTAAAGTACATCCAAGTTCAAGCAACTTATCCCTTTGCAGCGTGGTTTCGACACCTTCAGCAATCACTTTGAGTCCAAACCGTGTCGCAACCCGTATGATCATATCGACCACATGTTCAGACGATTCTCTTTCACCAAGGTACTGCACGAACGATTTATCAATTTTTAAGGTCGTTGCAGCGAGTTCTGTCACATGTGATAAAGAAGAGAAACCAGTACCAAAGTCATCAATACTCACATCCATTCCAAGAGCAATGAGCTTTCTCAATGTTGCTGATACCTGCTCGTAATCAATCATGGCTAAGGTTTCAGTTATTTCCATATCGACCTGATGTGGGGAAATAGCTTCTGCCTCAAGTAATGACAGAATGGTAGAGGAAAAATCACTGAGTAATAATTCATGACAGGAGACATTAAAAGAAATAGGTACACTTATCCTAGCAGCCTGCAATTGTTTTATGGCGGCACAACACTGTAATAATATGGCCTTATCTAACTGCTCTACTAAGCCTGATGCTTCAGCAATAGGAATAAAAATATCAGGCGGCACCATTTCACCATCCGATTTAAACCAACGTGCCAGTGCCTCAAAGCCAATCAATCTCCCACTCACCATATCGACTTTAGGCTGAAGATAGGCTTTTATTTCATTTTTTGTTAGACCAATATTAAAATCATTCAGCATTTCCAAATGCTTAGAAAACATCGCTTCATTGTCTAAAGAAACATGGTGAAAATGGCTGCTACTGACGGCTCTGAGACGGTATAGGTGACTCTCCATTTGTCCAAGTAAACGCTCCGGACTTCGGTTCAATGATGGCTCTAACTGAGCTGAAATCGCTTTTGCAATAATCTTGTGCTCACGACGCTGAATCTGATTCTTCTTACCTAATATCTCATCAAATCTCGAAGCAGATAACACATGTGATTTATCAACTAAAATAGCAAATGCGTCCCGGCTGATGATGGCTATCGCTTGTATTCCTTCAACTTGTGATAACTCGTCGTGCACTGTCATTAATAATTGAATGGCAAACTTCTCACCAAAAGTCACCGTAATATCACTAAATCTATCAATTGAAATTAAAACAATTTGCGCCTGCTTAGCCCAATATTCTTCTACTGCCAGTTGCTGGCAAAACCAGTTCCGATTATAAATTCCGGTCTGCCAATGTTTGAACGCCAGCTCGTTTAAATATTCTGTGAGTGCAATATTGGCAAAACCGTTGTAGATATTCTCACCAAAGACCTTTAATAAGTGAATATTTGAGTCCGTCAATGATGTGGCTGACTTTACGACAATTAAATAATAAACCGGATTAGGCTGTTCAAATGAAAAATACAATAACGAATAGCGCCCTACAAACATGTGCTGTTTTTGTTGTATTGTTTTTTTTATCCTTTTTAATAGGATTTCATTTTCTAGCGTGCTGATGGGCTGTCCAATATAAGGTTGATATTGGCCTGTTGCCGCTAATACGGCGGAGCCTTTTTCTAAATCAAGTGGCTCCGTCATTTTCAAACTCATAATACCGCCATCGGTAATCCCAATAATCCGGTCGATTTCTTCGAGCACAGCTTGCGAAAAATGGGGTAAGTTGTTCTGTCTTGAAATGGCTTGTGATGCAGTGACGACTCTTTCTAATCCCTGACGTGCATTTTTTAACTCGTTCATGCGATGCCAGGTTTTCAAATTACCGTTCATCACATTAAATAGGTGCTCTTCACCCAAATCGGTTTTAGACCAGTAATCATCAATATCATACTGCTCCATCACATCTCGATTGGGCGCGGCACCAGGCTGCCCGGTTAATAGAATAATTCGAATAATAGGATTATTGAGTGTACTGCGGATGTGCTCAACTAGGCGTAAGCCAGCATCATCCGTTTCCATAACGACATCCAGTAATATCAAATTAATATCTGGACGCATTTCAAGGATAAGCCGAGCCTCTTCTGCTGAAGAGGCCGTCAACACTTCCATGGTATGCCCTTGTACTATCATTCTTGACAGGGCATTGACCAATGATTGTTGAAAAGTGTCATTGTCCTCTACACTAAGGACTAACCAACGCGGCTTTTTGGATGTTGAGGAAATACTATTCTCGGCGTCAAACTCGAAAAAAGAATTGTCTCGATTCATTTCGATAATCCTTTATGAAATTACAGCCACGCTACTCTATATCAATGGATAAAAGTAAGTATTTAGATGCTAGACATTATCATTCATTGTTTAATGTCATTTAGCCAAACAGATGATCAATAATCAACCAAGCATTCGTATGGTTATAGCTAAAACTGAGCACGATAATATTGATAAAACTGTTTTGCCGTTCTACCACTATGGCTCCCCCTTCCCATCGCGTAAAGGCGGGCAGCCTCATGTAATTGACTCTTATCAGTACTGATATCGGCAAATAATTTTTCAACTATAGCAAAATAATTTTCCCAGTTAGCTGGGTAGAAAGATAAGGTCAGTCCAAACCTATCCGATAGGGCTAATTTGTCTTCCAGGCTATCAGCATAATGCACTTCACCATCGACTAATCCACTTAGCTGATTCTCAGATTGCTTTTCTGGCAAGAGATGACGTCGGTTTGAAGTAGCATAAAGTCGGACATGTTCAGGGGGCAGTTCTAATCCACCTTCCAGTAAGGTTTTTAATGGTTTATAACTGGATTCACCGGCTTCAAACGATAGATCATCACAAAAAATGATAAAGCGGAATTGCTCGCTTTCTTCTTCCAACTCATCAAGGATTTCAGGCAGAAAACTCAGATCATCTTTATCAATTTGAATGATACGTAGGCCTTGAGGTGCCATTTCATTCAGGAGCGCCTTAATCAGAGAAGATTTACCTGTACCTCTCGCTCCCCATAACAAGGCATGATTGCTGGTTTTGCCTTCTAGAAAATGCTGTGTGTTTTCAATAATAGCTTGTTTTTGTCTATCGATTCCCTGCAGTTCATCCATTCGAACAGCGTCAAGACGAACTACCGGCTTTAACTTTTGACTTCGGCTTCGCCAAATGGCGGCATAAACCTGATGCCAATCAATACGCATAATATCTCCTTCATTTATTCAAATGAAGCTAGCATAGCATTATCTATGTTAGTGGAGAGAAGAAGACATACTCAGCGCTTGATTGATTCGGGTAGAGACTCTGGCACGGCGTTTTTTTGCCCAGATAATAATACCGGTGACGCTGAAAATCGCTATCATCAGCCCCATAATAGAAACCATCACTCTGCCTGGTAGACCTATGATGCGGCCTGAGTGTAATGGGAATTGGGCTTGAATGAAAATATCTCCGGCAGTTCCTTGTCCCGGCAATTTACCACCAAGGTATTCGCCTCTTTTACCATCAAAATACAGCCATGGATTACCTAAACCACCATCACCATGATCATTCTCTGGTCTATAAAAGCCAACCCCGTAAACATCGTAGTGAGATGCATAAAAAATACCGCCGGCAGGATCTGTAATACCCATTTTATCGGCTTGCTCACGCGCAAGGGGTAAAATTTGTTCGCGTGTGAGTTCAGCATTCACCGGCTCATCCAATGCTGTGGGCGTACGCTGATCAAATGGCGTTGGTGTCAGTTCAGAAAAAACAGATATCACTGGTCGCATCACTTCGTTATTCAGATTCATCGAAATCGATGTTACAGCCAATATCAATACAAATCCCCAGAGCCAAACGCCTCCAGAACGGTGCAAATCAAAGTTTAATTTGTAACCACCTTGTTTCCAGCGAAACCGAAATGACTTTTTCCAACTTTTGGCTTTTGGGAAGCTAATCCATAATGCAATAAAGCTATCTATTGTCCAGACAATAGCAATAATTCCCATAAAGAGAATGCCTAGCTCTAAACCAAAACCATCTGGAATATGCATGCTGTAATGTAGCTTGTATAAAAAAGGAAGAATATTCTCTCGACTCAGTGATATCTGGCCCCACATTCTGGTTGCCTGGACTTCTGAGGTCGCAGGATCAATCGCAACTTGATTGAAATCAACAGGTGCTGCCTTCCCTGTTTCATCTAAAGGTCTCGGCATCACTGTCATCAATAAACTATGATCAGCTTCAATATTGAGTGGCATAAAGCTGACCATTAACTGTGGGTTTTCCGCTTCGAATTTATTTGCAAGTGCTAACGGACTCACCAAATCGTTATCCAGACTTTGTGTTTTTGCTTTATAAAGCTGGGGATTTAACCACTCATCCACCTCATGATCCCATGAAATGATCGCCCCGGTCAGTCCAGCAATAAACAGAAAAACTGCCGTAGCCAGACCAAACCAGCGGTGAGCGACGACCCAGATTGAACGCATATTAACCACCATTAGAAATTATCAAATCAATATCAGCTTATGAGTTTAACTGGAAAGCAATTGGCACATTCACTTCGAGCTGAGACTGCGTCATATCATCAGGAAATGAAGGCAGTGGCTGTGCTTTTTTTAACATGCTAATTACAGCTTCATCCAAGCGTGCTGAGCCTGAACTTTTTGTAATACGAAACTCCAGCACCTTTCCGGTACGATCGACAACAAAGAACAGTTTCACGATACCTTCTTCACCGCGACGTCTTGATGCCATGGGATAACGTTTATGTTTTGCCAACGTAGCGGCAAGTTCACTGTAATACGATTTCTGAGCAGCAATCTGACCGCCACTTAATTGGGCACTGGCTTGGCCGGTCGTTTTTTTCTGTGATGTTTGTTTATTATCACTTTTACTACTGACCGTGCTCGCTACTGTTTGTGTCTTAACCGGTTGTACAGGTTCGACGTCTTTCTCAATAACCTTTTCAACCACTTTTTGTGGTTTAGGTTTCGCTTTTACTTTTGTTTCAGTTGTTTGTTTTGCTTCAACCTTTTTAGGTTCGATCACAGGCTCAGGCTTAACAATCGGTTCAGGCTCAACAACTGGCTCAGGCTCAGGTTCTGGCTCAGGTTCTTTTTGTGGTTCAACTTCAGGCTCTGGTTCGAGTTCAGCTGCTTGCTCTTCGGTTTTCTGCGTATCACCAAGATCACCGAGCATTCCAAGGTCAATTTCTACACCTTGCAAACCTACAAGCTCAGCACCATCATCCTGCTCAGCCTGATAAGTAAAGAAAGCAAAGCCTGCGGCATGAATAGCAACCGCTATAAACAGCGCAAATATCCAATAACGATGTTTTGTCATGACACTTCCGCTTGTTTTTGTGTGGCTAGTGAAATACGTTTAATACCTGACTGTTTGATAATCGATAATACGTGCTGTAAGCGTTCGACAGGCAAACTGCCATCCACTTTGACTAAGATACGAAACTTGTCTTTATCTGCAGCAGCCTCAAATTGCTTGTTTATAGCGGGTAATAATGCATTATCGTCCACAATGTCCTGCTCAATCGCTAATTGACCATTCTCAGATACCACAATAACCAGAGGCTGCTCTATCTGTTTTGTCTCACTAGACGATAAAGGTGGTTGGACTTTAATTGGATCGGATTGACTGATATGGCCCGCCACCATAAAAAAGATAAGCATTAAAAATACAATGTTTATCAGTGGTACCAGACTATCATCCTGATCCGGTTTTTTATGTTGAATCGTTTGCCCGACTTTCATCAGTTCACTCCAGCCAGACTGACTGATTTGGCGCCAGCCTTTTTAAAAGCATCCAGTAAATCAATCATCGTTTGCGTTTCAATACCTGATTTCACATCAATGACATACACGGCTTCAGGATCCTGTTTAACGACTGTCATAACAGAATCCATATCTTTAAGAGATAAGGTCATATTGCCGATTTTATATTTGCCGTCGTTAGATATCAGTGTTACCACACGCTGATCACGTGATTCAGACTGTGATTCACTTGGGGCCGATACGTCAATTTGGCGCCACTGAATAAAGGTGGACGAGAGCATAAAAAATAATAGCAGAATGAACACAACATCAATCAGTGGTGTCAGGCTAATCGCTCTTTTATGTCTTGGCTGTTCAGTATTAAGCAGCATGGCGCATGGTTTTATTATCTGCAGAAACAGGCTGAGCACGTTCAACAGTAAAGATTTGTGTGACTGTGTCGTTCATTAATGCAGCGACACGTTCAACCTTACGTTCCATCCAGTTATGCACAGTCACCACAGGAATAGCGACAGCAAGACCGACAGCAGTGGTCAACAATGCCTGCCAGATACCACCTGATAACACAGAAGGATCAACCTGATTACCCGCTGCTTCCATTTGCTGAAAAGCTACGATCATCCCTAGTACAGTACCTAACAGACCTAATAATGGACTTAATGTGGCAATCACTTCCAATGGTCGTAAATACGCACGTAATTGATTAAGACGAAGCGTTGCAACACGATCCAGCTCTTCTTTTAACGTGGCCAAATCCATTTTATGTTGTGTTAAACCACGAATAGAGATTAAGACTAATTCATCTACCGGACGTTTTGGATTGAGTCTCACCATGGCTTCAGCCGCATCACCTTTTTGCCAATCACGAATCACAGACTTGAGGTGTTTTTCAGACTCTGGACGGGTAGACATAAACTGCCAAAGTTTGATTAACACAATCGCTAAAGCGATAACCGAAAATCCCGTTAGAATCCAGACAACCGGGCCACCAACATGCATGAATTCAGCAAATTGAGACATAACTGCATCAGGTTGCTGCTGAGTTAATATACTGACATCTGTACCGTTCAATGCATCAGTTATCCCTGGAGTAACTGCACTTGGATCAACATTGGCAGCAGACTCTACATTCGTTGCTGTGTCTGCACTATTGCCAATATTCTCTGCTGCACTTACTGCGTCATTTTCTTGAGCCATAAATCCCCCTTATCAATTCATCAATGATAATCGTTATCATTTAGCTTATCAAGAGGAACTCTTTCCTATTTATATAAGGTCTGCTCAGCTCTGTGATTGTCTGAATGGTGATACAAATTTATATTTGTTTTGATAAAAAAAAGCCCCGCAATGCGGGGCTTTTTCAGAACACATTAAAGAAAAACTTATTCTTCTTCTTTTGTTTCTTCATTAACCGCTTTCATACTTAAACGAATACGGCCTTGGCGATCAACTTCCAGAACTTTCACCTGGATTAAATCCCCTTCAGAGAGTTTATCCGATACATTTTCAACACGTTCTTCAGAAATTTGAGAAATATGTACCAGACCATCTTTACCAGGCAGAATGGTAACAAACGCACCAAAGTCCATTAATTTAGCGACGCGACCTTCATAGATCTTGCCAACTTCAACTTCAGCGGTAATATCTTCTACTCGGCGTAATGCCTGTTGTCCGGCATTGTAATCAGAAGAGAAGATCATCACGGTACCGTCGTCCTGGATATCGATTGTAGCGCCTGTTTCTTCGGTAATTGCACGGATAGTGGCACCACCTTTACCAATAACATCGCGAATTTTATCTGCATTGATTTTAATGGTGATAATGCGAGGTGCAAACTCAGACATTTCAGTACGATGTGAAGAAATGACCGCATTCATTTTTGTCAGGATATGCATACGACCGTCACGTGCCTGTGCTAATGCAGTGCGCATGATTTCTTCATTGATACCTTCGATCTTGATATCCATTTGCAGCGCTGTAACACCTTTTTCAGTACCAGCCACTTTAAAGTCCATATCACCTAAGTGATCTTCATCACCCAAGATATCTGTCAGAACAGCATAACCATTTTCTTCTTTGATTAACCCCATCGCGATACCAGCAACAGGCGCTTTGATTGGCACACCAGCATCCATTAATGCCAAGCTAGTACCACAAACAGAGGCCATTGAGCTTGAACCGTTAGACTCGGTGATTTCAGAGACCACACGAACTACGTAGGGGAATTCAGCTGCAGTTGGCATAACCGCTTGCACGCCACGTTTCGCCAATTTACCGTGACCAATTTCACGACGTTTTGGCGAACCCACCATACCGGTTTCACCTACGCAGTAAGGAGGGAAGTTGTAATGCAACATAAAACGATCGCGGTATTCACCTTCAACCGCATCTATCGTTTGAGCATCACGCTCCGCGCCTAATGTCGCGATGACAATAGCCTGCGTTTCACCACGTGTGAATAATGCAGAACCATGAACACGCGGAACCAGGCCTGTTTCGACAAAGATAGGACGAACGCTGGCAGTATCACGTCCATCAATACGTGGTTCACCAGCAATAATTCTGCCGCGAACTAATTCTTTTTCAAGCTTGGAGAAAACACCTTTCACCTCTTCTTCATCATATTCAGACTCATCAGAGACCAGTGCTTCAACAGCAGCGTTTCTAACTTTGCTCAGTTCATCCAGACGAGCTAGTTTGTCACTAATCGCGTATGCCGCTTGAATACCAGCATAAGCTTGTTCTTTAACCATATTGTACAAGGTTTCGTCTTTCTCTGGTGCCGCCCAGTCCCATGCAGGTTTGCCCGCTTCAGCTTGCAATGCTTTAATCAAGTCCATTGCTGTTTGCATTTGCTGATGACCGAACATAACTGAACCCAGCATCACTTCTTCAGGCAGTTCAGATGCTTCTGATTCAACCATTAATACGGCTGACTCAGTACCCGCAACAACCAAATCCAACGCGCTGTTATCAAGTTGTGATTTATTCGGATTTAAAACATAAGCGCCATCAATATAACCCACACGTGCAGCACCTAACGGACCGTTAAATGGGATACCTGAAATAGCTAAGGCAGCAGATGCACCAATCATTGCAGGAATATCAGGATCAATTTCTGGATCCAGACCAATGACTGTGGCTACGACCTGAACTTCATTGATAAAACCTTTTGGGAATAATGGGCGAAGAGGACGGTCAATCAGACGTGAAGTCAGTGTTTCTTTTTCTGTTGGACGTCCTTCACGTTTGAAAAAGCCACCGGGAATTTTACCAGCTGAATAAGCACGTTCTTGATAATTAACTGTTAATGGAAAAAAGTCCTGGCCTGGTTTAACCTCTTTTTTACCCACAACGGTGACTAAAACTGCTGTTTCACCAAGACTTGCGATAACTGCACCACCCGCTTGGCGTGCAATTTTCCCCGTTTCTAAACTTAATGTGTGCTGGCCGTATTGAACTGTCTTTTTTACTGAGTTCACTCTTTTTTCCTTCTCTTCTCTGTTGTCAGTTATGGACCCGTTCCACAACTGATATGAATTCATAAATCTAAAAATGAATATGCCCCTGAAACCGTTATAGCTTCAGGGGCATATTTTATATATCCTGCCTTGGGGTCGCCGATCTGACCGGCCACATTGGCTGCATATTCTGAGTCACCAAAATCAACTTAGCGACGTAAACCTAATTCAGCAATCAGTGCACGGTAACGTTCGATATCTGTCTTTTTCAGATAGTCCAACATTTTACGACGGCTGCTAACCATTTTTAACAGACCTTGACGTGAATGATGATCGTGAATGTTTGTTTTAAAATGTTCTGACAAGTTTGTAATACGTGCTGTTAATAAAGCAACTTGTACTTCAGCAGAACCAGTATCACCTTCTGAACGTGCAAATTTAGTGATAAGTTCTTTCTTTTGTTGTGCAGAAATAGACATTAAATACTCCAACTTTTTATAGCTTTTGCTATTAGTTAAATTCTGAACTGCCCCAGCGACTTCACACCAGAACAGCCAACCATTTGAAGGTAGGCATTCTACCGACTTTCTTAATACGAAACAAGGCGTAAGTTAGGACACCGCGTTTGCAAATAAACGCTTTGGTGCAACCACGCCCTCTGTTGACATCTCACCAAGGCCAAGAAATTGATTATTCATATTAAATAATCTGACATTTGCGCTTTTAAAGGGTGTTTGCACAGTGACCGCTTGCCCAAAACCAATACTTTTTGTGCCCTCTTCATCAAGCACAATTGCAGGCCAATCAGGTAGTGCATCTTCAGCCTGCTGCAAGCTGGCATCCAGTGTCACAAAACCATCCTTTTCGGCCATTGCCTGTAAAGCTTCAACGGTTATCGCTTGTGATAAATCATAGCCTGCCACCGCTGTTCTTCTTAACATGGTGACATGGCCACCTGAGCCTAGAGCATGACTGATATCTTCAACTAAGGTTCGTATATACGTCCCTTTGCTACAACGTACGGATAAGGTGAAATTATCAGACTGACAATCCATTATTTCGATAGCATAGATAACAATACGACGCGCTTTTCGCTCAACATCAATACCCTGTCTTGCCAGCTTATATAAGGGTTGCCCTTGATGTTTTAATGCAGAAAACATCGGTGGAACCTGCTCAATCTCACCTATAAATTGCTGGATGATATTGCTTAAAGTATCTTCATCAAATTCGGGAATAGAAAGCTCATCAACAACATTACCATCAGAGTCACCACTATCGGTAATAACACCTAGCTGACAGGTAACCTGATATTGTTTATCAGCGTCTAATAGATAACTGGATAATTTTGTAGCATCCCCCAGACAGACCGGCAAAACACCTGTTGCTAACGGATCAAGACTCCCTGTATGACCTGCTTTTTTAGCATCAAACAGTCGTTTAACGCGCTGAAGAATATGGTTTGAACTGTGACCAGTAGGTTTATCAATGATCATGATACCGGTGATATCCCGGCCTTTTTTATTTCGTCTTGCCATTGCAGAATAAATTAATCTTCGTCTTCTCGACGAATATCAGCATTCGCTTTGGCAATGAGGTCATCCATATGAAAACCATGTTCTAAGGTTTTATCGTAGAAGAATTGAAGTTCAGGCATATTTCTGAGTTTCACGCGACCAGCCAGACCTCTACGTAGATACCCAGAGGCACTGTTTAACCCAGCCAGGCATTCTTTAATATCTTGCTCGTCTTCGAAACCATTAAAACGCGTTACATAGACTTTGGCATATTTCAGATCTGAAGTGACATCGACATGTGAGACGGTAACCATGCCCACACGTGGATCAGAAATCTCGCGTTGAAGCATCAACGCGAGTTCTCTCATTATGACTTCGCTAAAGCGATTTGTACGACTAAATTCTCTTGCCATTACAGAGTCGGTTTCATCAATACACGTTCATAGACTTCAATCTGGTCGCCAGGTTTAACGTCTTTGTAGTTTTTAACGCCGATACCACATTCCGTACCCGCATTCACTTCGTTAACATCATCTTTAAAGCGACGTAATGATTCAAGTTCACCTTCATAAACAACGACATTGTCACGCAGAACACGAATTGGGTTATTACGTTTAACCGTACCTTCCACAACCAAGCAACCTGCAATGTCACCAAACTTGGGCGATCTGAAGACATCGTCAACACGAGCCAGACCAATGATCTCATCTCTATATACAGGCTCAAGCATCCCTGTCATTGCTTTAGTGACCACATCAAGCAAGTCGTAAATAATGCTGAAGTACTGAACATCCAGACCTTTTTCAGCAATCACTTTTCTTGCTGCATTATCTGCACGAACATTAAAGCCAATCAGAATCGCATCAGACGCAGCTGCTAGTTGAGCATCGGTTTCATTAATACCACCAACACCTGAGCCAACCACTCTGACTTTAACCATATCCGTAGACAGTTTTTGTAGTCCCTGACTAACCGCTTCAACAGAACCGTGAACGTCGCCTTTAATAACCACATTAAGGGTCTTAACGTCACCTTCTTCCATCTTGTTGAACATTTCGTCCAATTTAGCCGCTTGCTGTTGAGCCATTTTTTGCTCTCTTGCTTTGGTTTGACGGAAGTTAGCAATTTCGCGTGCGGTACGATCATCTGGTGCAGCCTGAAGCTCGTCACCTGCTGCTGGCGTACCGGATAAACCCAGTAACTCTACCGGTGTTGATGGACCAGCATGGCTCAGTTGCTCACCAGTTTCGTTAAACATGGCACGAACACGACCATACTCCTGACCGACGACAACGATATCACCTTTATTCAAGGTGCCTTGTTGTACCAGCACAGTAACGACGGTACCGCGGCCTTTATCCAGACGCGCTTCAATAACAGTACCATGAGCAGGACCTTCTTCAGGTGCCTTCAGCTCCATTACTTCAGCCTGAATAGAAATAGCTTCCAGTAAATCTTCAATACCTTGTCCTGTCAGTGCAGAGACAGGAATAAACTGAACATCACCACCCCAGTCTTCTGGGATGACTTCATGATTAGCCAGTTCCTGTTTAACACGTTCTGGATTAGCGTCTTGCTTATCGATTTTGTTCACAGCAACAATGATCATTGATTCAGCCGCTTTTGCATGCTGAATAGCTTCAATTGTTTGCGGCATAACACCATCGTCAGCAGCAACAACCAAGATAACGATATCCGTCACTTTAGCACCGCGAGAACGCATTTCAGTGAAAGCAGCATGGCCAGGCGTGTCAAGGAAAGCAATTTGTCCACGGCTGGTTTCGACTTTATAAGCACCGATATGCTGTGTAATACCACCAGCTTCGCCAGAAGTCACTTTAGTGCGACGAATATAGTCCAGCAATGACGTTTTACCATGGTCAACATGACCCATAACGGTAACAACCGGTGCTCTTGGAACCGCTTCGCCCTGATTCTCATCGGAAACTTGAAGCGCTTGTTCAACTTCATTTTCCCGAATTGGTTTGGCAACATGTCCCATTTCTTCAACAACGATAATCGCCGTATCCTGATCCAGGACCTGATTAATCGTCGCCATCGTACCAAGCCCCATGAGGGTTTTGATCACTTCAGCGGCTTTAACTGACATTCGTAGAGCCAAGTCAGAAACACTAATCGTTTCAGGCACATTCACTTCACGAATAACAGGGGCGGTTGGTTTAGAAAAACCATGTTCCTGATCTTTACTTACAGCAACTTTTGAGGCACTGCCGCCTTTTTTCTTCTTACGGCGACCGCCTTTACCTTCGGTCACATGCAGCTCTTTACGCTCGAAGTCATCGTCGCTACGACCACCTTTACGGCCAGACTTGTCACGATTATGTTTCGCTTCGGCATCTTTAGTTTTACGTACACCGGCTTTCTGCTCTTTGGCTTGAGCTTCAGCGGCTGCGGCTCGCGCTTTTTCTTTTTCTTTTTCTAAAGCCTCTTCTTCTTCACGCGCTTTTTTCTTGGCTTCAAGTGCCTTTTCAGCTTCAATTCGAGCTAGATTAGCAGCACGGCGTTTCGCATCGGCTTCTTCAAGCTTTTTATGAGCAAGCTGTGAGGCGGATAACGTTTTTTCTGTTGTTTGCTTTGGTTTAGGATTCACTTTTTCTTCAATTGCTTTTTCAGCTTTCTTAGATTTAGCTTCTTCTTCCAGGGCTTTTCTCTCTTCTTCTGCTGCTAGTTTAGCTTCTTCTGAAGCTTTATTTTCTGCTTCAATAGCTGCAGCCACTGCAGCGGCTTCTTCCTCTGACTCTCGTAAACGTCGCGCTTCGTCTTCTTGCTGACGACGCTTAGCCTCTTCTAAGCGAAGAGCCTCAAGCCTCGCTACTTCTGCAGCTTGTTGTTCAGCCACACTCAATTGAGGTGTTTGTTCAACGTTATTAGCTGTATCTTCAACTTCATCACGTTTTACGTAGGTTCGTTTTTTACGAACTTCTACACTGACACTTTTACCGCCACGAGCAGCACCACCTAATTTAATTTCACTGACAGACTTACGCTTCAGTGTAATTTTCTTCGGTGTCGTAGTTTCACCATCGCCAGATTTACCATGACGCTGTTGCAAGAATTGTAATAACGTCTGTTTTTGATCTTCGGTGATGAAATCATCAGGCTTTGAGACGTTAATCCCTGCTTCGTTCAGCTGTTCGACCAAGCGTTCAGCTGTAATTCCGACTGTGCCAGCTAGGTCCTTAACCCTCATGTCACTCATTGGTTACTCCCCTGCATCTGTTTGTTCGTCAGCAAACCACGATTCTCTGGCTTTCATGATAAGTGCAGCAGCTTGCTTTTCATCCATATCACCTATTTCAACTAGCTCATCAACAGCAAGCTCAGCTAAATCATCAAGATCAGTGATACCTTTACTTCCTAAGGTTAACGCGAGATCTCGTGTCATACCTTCCATATCAATCAACTCTTGTGTGGGTTCGGCCGATTCAAGTTGTTCTTCACTAGCAATCGCTCGGGTTAATAGAACATCTCTAGCTCTTGAACGCAGTTCAGCGACAATATCTGCATCAAACTCTTCAATATCCAGCATTTCATGTTCAGGCACATAAGCCACTTCTTCAAGCGAAGAGAAACCTTCCTGAGCCAGGATTAACGCGACATCTTCATCGACATCCAAATCAGCCATAAATGTTTTGATCAAAGCACCGATTTCTGATTCTGCTTTTTTATCAGCATCAGATGCTGACATCACATTGAGTTCCCAACCGGTTAACTGACTAGCTAAACGTACATTTTGACCACCACGGCCAATTGCTTGTGATAATTGTGCATCTTCAACAGCAATGTCCATGCTATGTGCATCTTCATCTACAACGATAGATAACACTTCTGCAGGAGCCATTGCGTTGATAGCAAAACGAGCAACATCTTGGTCCCAGAGAATAATATCAACACGTTCGCCGGCCAACTCATTGGTCACAGCCTGTACACGTGAGCCACGCATACCAACACAGGCACCAACCGGGTCAATGCGAGACTCTTTCGCTAATACAGCTATTTTAGCTCTCAAACCGGCATCACGAGCAGCACCTTTGATTTCAATCATGCCATCGCTGATTTCAGGGACTTCCAAACGGAAAAGTTCGATTAACAACTCAGGTGCAACACGACTTACAATGAGTTGAGGGCCACGACCTTCTGGTCTGATTTCTTTTAAATAACCACGAATGCGGTCACCGGTCCGGAAACTTTCACGTGGAATCATTTCTTCACGAGGTAAAAATGCTTCAGCATTACCACCTAGGTCCAAGGTGACATTACCACGCTCTACACGCTTAACTGTGCCGTGGATCATCTGACCGACTTTTTCACGATACTGATCGACCACTTGTGCACGCTCAGCTTCACGTACTTTTTGAACAATAACTTGTTTTGCAGTTTGTGCCGCAATACGACCAAACTCTACAGACTCCATCGGCTCACGAATATAATCGCCAACAACTGCGTCTGCTTTTTTCTCTTGAGCATCTTCTATGGTAATTTCTGTTTCTGGTGATTGGTAGTCTTCATCTTCTACAATCAGCCATTGACGGAAAGTTTCGTAATTACCTGTGACACGATCAATTTGCACATGTGCATCCAATGCCATGTCATAGCGTTTACGCGTAGCCATTGCTAACGCCGCTTCAATTGCCTGAAAAATGACTTCCTTACCCACGCCTTTTTCATTAGACATGGCATCGACAACCAATAAAATTTCTTTGTTATTCATCACGCCCCCAGTGGATTACGTAGCAGACCAATCCAGCTCAGTATTCAATTATTAACCGCTAATAATACGCTTTTTTTAGGCAACAAGTCTTGCTTTTGCTAACTTTGCCAAAGGTAAGGCATACACCTCACCATCCACTTCTATTAATATGTCACCATCACTAAAGCCTTCTAAAATACCTTTAAAATTGCGTCGGCCATTGACCGGTAATTTCATGGATATTTTCGCTTCAGCACCTTTAAATCTTTCAAAGTCCCGAGCCTTAAATAAAGGTCGATCAAATCCTGGTGAGGATACTTCCAATAAATAGGCGCTACGGATAGGTTCTTCAACATCAAGAATACCGCTCACTTGATGGCTAACCCTTTCACAGTCCTCTATACCAATCCCCTGTTCAGCATCGATGTAGATACGCAAGATCGGATCAGGGCCGCCTTGAATATATTCAACGCCTACCAATTCGTATCCGAGCGTCTCTATCGACGACTCAACAAGTTGTTCAATCTGATCAGTAATGGCCATAAAGTATGTATTAAGCCTCTCGGCCTAAATCAATTCTCCAGAAAAACAAAAACCCCATACAGGGGCCCGGAATTCAAAATATTGTCATGCGGCTGATGTTCACCGCTCTGCCATAAGTATCTGCGCCGGAATACATATGTCTCCAGTACTGATTACTCTCCAGAAAGCACAGAATATTAACAGATACCTACCCAGCACAGCAACTTAAACTGCTTTCTCTTACTTACAGCTCAATATCTTGTCATTTTTAAAACATGAAAAAAAGGATTCAATCAATATGAAATATACCTTTTATTTTCAATCACAAAACTATCCATAATCGAGTGAGTCAACTTCCAAATGAAAAAAAGCAGGAAAACGCTTCATGAAATCATTAGCATCAATTTTCATTTTATTTTTCTTATCTATCAATGCCGTCGGTCAAGTCACTCTGGCTGATGACAATGCTGCTGATTTTATTGTCTTTGAAACGCTTGAAGACAAAGACACCAGTAGTGATTGCACACAACGGGGAGGCCTGCGAATTTATGTTGAAAATACCCACCCAGAAAAAACGATTGACCTGAGTCTAGACCGCTACTTCTCCACTGTCCGACAAGCTGGCCGGTCAATGTTTGCTTTGGAAAATGGCCATAGCCAGGCACTCGGCTGCAATATCGTTATGGATAGCGAACAACATTGGGAATTGATTAGTGCTGAATTCATCAGCAAAGAAGATGCTCTGAAACGCTATGGGACATTGTATTAATAACCCAATAAAAAAGCTCAAAACAATTTATTGTTTTGAGCTTCCATATTCAGTTTGGTAGCGGGGGCTGGATTTGAACCAACGACCTTCGGGTTATGAGCCCGACGAGCTACCAGGCTGCTCCACCCCGCACCTGATTAAGCAATGCATTATACATACCACTTCATAGGCACGCAAGTCTTATTCTAATTTTCTTTTAATTTACGCGTTAAGGTATTTCTGCCCCAACCTAATAATTTGGCTGCTTCCTGGCGTTTTCCAGCCGTTTTTTCCAGAGCCACTTCCATCAAAAGTTGCTCTATCAAAGGAACTACATCAGCTAAAGCCCCTTCCTGCCCGGTCAAGGCTTTATTAGCAGCCCATTGTCTGAATAATTGCTGCCAGTCTCCACCTTGTCTGCCACTATGAGCATCTATGGTTTCTGTAGAAAGCTCTACTGGCAGGTCATCCATCTGAACCACTTGCCCAGGCGACATGACCGTTAACCACCGGCAAGTATTTTCTAATTGGCGTACATTGCCTGGCCAGGGTAATTGAGATAAATACATTTCGACATCTGAGGCTACAGACTTGGTCGACATATTTAACTCTTTTGCAGCTTTATTTAAAAAGTACGCAACCAGGGCAGGAATATCTTCTCGTCTTTCACGAAGTGAAGGAATATGAATACGAATCACATTGAGGCGATGAAATAAATCCTCACGAAAATCACCACGTTCTACCAATTTTTCTAAATTCTGGTGTGTTGCCGCAATGATACGTACATCAACTTTGACGGCACTATGCCCACCCACACGGAAAAATTCACCATCCGATAACACACGTAACAGGCGCGTTTGTAGCTCAATTGGCATGTCACCAATTTCATCTAAAAACAGCGTACCGCCATTAGCCTGTTCAAAGCGTCCTTTTCGCTGTACATGTGCACCAGTAAAAGCGCCTTTTTCATGACCAAATAATTCTGACTCTAGCAATTCTTTGGGAATAGCAGCCATATTTAAAGCGATAAAAGGGCCATGTTTGCGTGGACTATGGCGATGTAAAGCCTGTGCAACTAACTCTTTACCTGTGCCTGATTCGCCATTCACCATGACCGTTATATTCGAGCGGGCAAGACGCCCTATGGCTCTGAAGACTTCTTGCATAGCCGGTGCTTCACCGACTATCTCTGTGCTGATATTTACATCTTCAACAGGCTTATTATTCTGTTCACGGCTATGACTTATTGCTCTTTGAACCAGTTCAACCGCTTCATCAACATCAAATGGTTTTGGTAGATACTCAAAAGCACCACCTTCATAGACAGAAACAGCACTATCAAGATCGGAATATGCCGTCATAATAATTACGGGCAGTTCAGGATAACGTTCTTTGATCTCAGATAATAATTCTAAGCCATCAATACCCGGCATTCTGATATCACTAATCAAAACATCTGGTCTTTGTTCACGTCCCTGCTTTAGCTCGTTTAATGCAATATCACCGGTTTCAAAAGCACGAACAGTAATGTCAACAACTTCCAAGGCCTTTTGTAAAACCCATCGAATTGATCGGTCATCATCTACAATCCAAGCTATCGCTCTACTAGCGTTCACGTGCAAACTCCAAAGGAAATGTTACTGAAAAAATAGTTTGTCCAGGTTTACTGCAACAGGAAACTGTTCCTCCATTGCGTTGGACCAAGTTTTGAACTAGATACAGGCCAAGTCCTGTTCCATCAGCCCTACCAGTGACCAGTGGATAAAACAAACTATCTTGTAATGATTCGGGAATACCTGGGCCGTTATCTTCAATCTCAACTAAAACGCCCAATTTGTAATACTGCTTTTCTATGGTGATATTTCGCTGAATTCTGGTGCGGAGAATAATCAAACCTACACCATGCATGGCTTGAACAGCATTTCTTACAATATTAAGAAAAATCTGAATAAGCTGGTCAAAGTCAGCATATAGTTCAGGGATACTAGGATCATAATCAATTTTAAATCGAAGACGCTCATCTACTTCAATATCAACTAACTGACGAACATGTTGCAAAATCTCATGAATATTTGTCTGGCGTTTTTCAGGTTGCTGATTTGGCCCCAGCATTCTATTCATTAAATTCTGTAAACGGTCTGCCTCGGTAATAATAATCCGTGTGTATTCTTTTAAATCTTCAGAGTCCAGTTGCCTTTCAAGTAATTGTGCCGCACCACGTAATCCCCCCAACGGGTTTTTTATTTCATGAGCCAATCCTCGAACGACTTGCTGTTGAGTGTGAAGATTTTCATCCCGCGTTATTCTCTGTTGATAATCAAGAAGTGCAAGCTCAAGGATGACGTAAGAATCATCCACATCCAACATTTTCATAGAGCAGTCCACCAAGACTTCGCCACTTGCAGGTAAAAACAAATGTACTTCACGTTCAATCAGTGCTTGTCCGCTAGAGACGACACGCTCAAGCGATTTAAATAATTTTCTCTCACCAGGTAACAAGGTTTGTAGTGGAATATTTTCAGCCTGACGTTGACTGATCTCAAATAAAATTTCTGTGGCTGTATTGATGTAACAAACGCGTAAAGCGGAGTCCAGAATCAGTATAGAAGTAGATAAACTTTCTAATACATCATTGCTGGCGAAAGCATTGTGGCTCATAGTGGTAACACTCATATTCATGCTCAGTTAGGTAGCAAAAAACGCTCCACATTTGAGCACAGTCAAAGGGGTTATAGTTAAGCTATTGATTGCTATAACAACACGATTAAATTCTTATAAGATTTACTTCGTCGTATAAACAAAATCATACACGCCATTACGACTATCGCACCATAACTGTGCATTCAATATTAGTACTTTTTGCTAGTTTACTGGCACGATGGTTAATTCAACTTAGATGCTCGGTGTAAGTGGAACACGATGTTATCGGAGGCTAATTCTTTATCATCAGCACTGATGATTTTTGCCGTGATTTCGTGTGAACCTCTGCTGAGGTTAGTAAATTGGTATGAAGTTGTTGCCTGAGGATCACCGACAGTCTGCCCATCAAGATACACCTGAATAGCATCCCCTCTATCAACATCAAGTGCTGGTTCTACACTCAATATGACTTTCACATCACCATTATTGACCCAAATACTTTCATTTGCTGCTGGAGCGGTAATTGAAATCTGATAATCAGGTACCGGCGAGGAATCTGTTTCTGACTCTGTTTGGCTTATTTGTTGAACTTCTGGCGGAGAATACGTGGCTGAAGGTGGCAATTCAATCAGTTCAGCACCGGGCCTTTCTTCATCTGAAAATACAACTGTACCGTCTGCTTCTACCCAACGGTATATAGCTGCCAGAACCTGACTGCTGAATAATAACAAGAAAATCAGATATATAACTCTCATTGGCTAAGCATATTCCACCATGTCTCTAACCGCAACTCACAGCCATAAAAAAAGCGCCCCGAAAGGCGCTTTTTGTTAGCTTCATCACATAAGTGATTACACGCTGTAGTACAAGTCATACTCAACTGGGTGTGTTTCCATACGGATACGTGTGACTTCTTCCATTTTCAATGCAATGTATGCATCGATCATGTCATCAGTAAATACACCACCTTCAGTCAAGAAAGCACGATCTTCATTCAAACAATCAAGTGCTTGATCTAATGAATGACATACTGTTGGAATTTCTGCTGCTTCTTCAGCTGGTAAGTCATAGAGATCCTTATCCATTGCATCACCAGGATGGATTTTGTTTTTAATACCATCTAAACCAGCCATTAACATCGCTGAGAATGCTAAGTATGGATTCGCTGTTGGATCGGGGAAACGTACTTCAATACGGCGACCTTTTGGATTACTAACAAAAGGAATACGAATTGAAGCTGAACGGTTACGTGCTGAGTAAGCCAACATAACAGGCGCTTCAAAACCAGGCACAAGACGCTTGTAGCTGTTTGTTGAAGAGTTAGTAAACGCATTCAGAGCACGCGCATGTTTGATGATACCACCGATGTAGTAAAGCGCAGTTTCAGATAAACCACCGTATTTATTACCAGTGAATTGGTTTTCGCCATCTTTAGAGAAAGATTGGTGAACGTGCATACCACTACCATTATCACCTACGATTGGTTTAGGCATGAATGTCGCCGTTTTGCCATAAGCATGGGCAACATTATGAACAACGTATTTAAGGATTTGTACTTCGTCAGCTTTTTTAACTAATGTGTTGAATTTAACACCGATTTCGCACTGACCTGCAGTCGCTACTTCATGGTGATGAACTTCAACATCTAAGCCCATTTCTTCCATAGTTAAACACATTGCAGCACGGATATCGTTTAATGAGTCAACAGGAGGAACAGGGAAATAACCACCTTTCACTTTTGGACGGTGACCTTTATTACCATCAGCGAACACTTTTTCTGTATTCCATGCTGATTCATCAGAGTCTACTTTGAAGAATGAACCAGACATATCACTGCCCCAACGAACATCATCTAAAATGAAAAATTCTGGTTCAGGACCGAAGAAAGCAGTATCGCCTAGACCTGTAGATTGCAGGTAAGCTTCAGCACGTTTTGCAACGCTACGTGGATCACGCTCATAACCTTGCATAGTTGCAGGCTCAACGATATCGCAACGAATAATCAGTGTGTTGTCGTCCATAAATGGATCCATCACAGCTGTTTCAGGATCTGGCATTAAAATCATGTCTGATTCATTAATACCTTTCCATCCTGCAACAGAAGAGCCATCGAACATTGCGCCTTCTGTGAAGGTATCTTCATCAATTGTGTGTGCAGGGTAAGAAACATGCTGTTCTTTACCACGCGTATCGGTGAAACGGAAGTCAACAAATTTGACATCCTCATCTTTGATCATTTGAAGCACATTTTCGACTGACATTTAACTTCTCCAATTTTTATAAACTGCACTTTCTGTAGTGCAAACTAAACACGCGACACAATACAGCAGAAATCACGCCAACTTTTACTACATAAAAAAATCAACTATTTAGGTGCATTTGCACCAACACAAAGCACCAATAAAGTGCATAAAAACTCATTGTCGCACCATATCGGTGCTACGCACCAACTCGAACCGTAATGACAAGTTCATCATCATTTTGTTGCGTGGCTATTACCTCATGACCATTGATGCGAGCCCATGCAGGAATATCATGTAAAGCACCAGGATCCGTGCATATTACATCCAGCTCATCACCCTTAGTCATCTGCTTAATTTGATTTTGAGCTTTTATTACCGGTAAAGGGCATAACATCTTTCGAGCATCTAAAGTCTGCTTACTCACACATACCACTCCTGTAGAACTTGCTCCGCAGAAAGTGGGGGAGTTTTTACCTGCAAACTACCTTGCTTTGGTAACGCAATATCCAACTCAACTTCATCCGCCATTCTACCCTGCCCAAAGCGAGCAACAATAGCTGCGGCGAGTTCATACTGTTCCTCATCAAGCTTACCGTCAACCAGCGCCATCGGACCACTGTGACTTAAGGCGTGAATACTAATAAACTCTTTTCGATAGCCTTCTAAAAACTTACTTTCACCGGCATCACGCGCGATAATCAACTTAAATTCTGCCTTTGGACGAATATGCCTGCCCACTTTCAGCAGCATGATATCGTCCATCTCATACTCTCTGCTATTACGCGCTTGCCATAAATCGACAAGCTTGTCAGAGTAACTTTTGTCGGTGAGAAAACAACAACCACCAGCCGGAGTAGCAAAATCAGTTAAGCCAAACTGTTTGGCCAAAGCAATTTGTGGTTTACGGTTACGACCATGAAAATCGTACAATTTACTACGATCTACCCAGCCTTCACGCTCTGGTAATGTTTCAGGAAGATTTTTAGCACACAACGGTCTGAGTAATAAATCCTCAGCACCAGACTCTTCAGAGATAATAGGCATTGTCGCTTTACGTTGCGACATTGGGCGTTGGCCAATCACTTCGCCAGTAATAATAAAGTCAAAACCATCGTGATGATTTTCTTTTATCCACTCAACTGCTTTGCTGACCATGAAAATCTTACAATCCAGGCAGGGGTTCATATTCGCCCCGTAACCATGTTTAGGATTCAGTAATACCTCTTTGTATTCTTCAATAACATCAACGATATGTAATTTAATACCGAGTTGTTCAGCCACCCAGAGTGCATTGTTTCGTTTTTGTTTATTCTTATCTTGATTACGAATGGCATGGGTATGTCCTTCAACACAAAAACCAGTATAGAAATTAATCCCTTCTACTTCGATACCTTGTTCTTGCATGACCCGGACGGCCAGCATTGAATCCAGACCGCCTGAAATCAGGGCGACTGCTTTATGTTTTTTTTCCATCATTATTTTAAATCTAAGCTGTTCCACCAACAGTTAGTGCATCAATTTTCAGAGTAGGCTGTCCCACCCCTACAGGTACACTCTGTCCTTCTTTACCACAGTTACCCACACCGGTATCAAGTTCTAAATCATCAGCAACCATTGATATGCGTTGCATGACTTCTGGTCCGTTACCAATGAGTGTTGCCCCTTTTACAGGTGTGGTGACTTTACCGTTTTCAATGAGATAGGCTTCACTTGTCGAGAAAACGAATTTGCCAGAGGTAATATCGACTTGGCCACCGCCAAAATTAACGGCGTAAATGCCTTTCTCAACAGAAGCAATAATCTCTTCTGCTTTATGCTCACCAGGCAGCATGTAGGTATTCGTCATGCGAGGCATCGGCAAGTGCGCATAAGACTCTCTGCGTCCATTACCCGTACTGGTGCTGCCCATAAGCCGTGAATTATGCTTATCCTGCATGTAACCTGTTAGTTTGCCCTTTTCGATCAAGGTGGTGAATTGGGTTTCCACACCTTCATCATCCACATTCAATGAACCTCTTCGTGACGGCATGGTGCCATCATCGACGACAGTACATAAAGGTGAGGCCACCTGCTCACCCATTTTCCCTGAGAAGGTGGATGTACCTCGTCGATTAAAGTCACCTTCTAAGCCATGACCAACCGCTTCATGTAATAAAACCCCTGGCCACCCGTTACCGAGTACGACAGGCATTGTCCCCGCTGGAGCAGCAACGGCTTCTAAATTAACTAAAGCCAATCTGACCGCCTCTTTTGCATAACTAACAGCCAGACTATTTTGTTGGAAGTAACGATAATCCATCCGACGACCACCACCAGCACTGCCACGCTCACGGCGTCCATTTTGCTCAACAATCACACTGACATTCATGCGAACAAGTGGTCTGATATCTGTGGCATACGTGCCATCACTTGCCGCTATCAACACTGTATCAATACCACCTGCCAGACTCACACTCACTTGTTTAACACGAGGATCAGCTGCTCTTGCTGCAGCATCTGCTTCTCGTAATAAGTTGAGCTTTTCAGTCACGGTCAACGCAAGGATAGGATCATCCGGGGTATACAGTACGGGAGATTGCTGTTTTGTCCAGACGGCGACAGATTGTTGAGAACCTTGTCTGGAAATTGCCTGAGCCGCCTTAGCTGCCTTTTGTAAAGCAGGCAAAACCAGGTCATCTGAATAAGCAAAACCCGTCTTCTCACCACTACAGGCCCGGACGCCAACACCTTGTTCAAGATGATAACCACCGTCTTTAATAATGCCGTCTTCTAACACCCAGTTTTCTTGTCTGGACTGTTGAAAATACAGATCGGCGTAATCGACACCAGCGGTCATTGTCGTTGCTAATGCATTTTCCAAATCAGTGTCTGTTAAACCAACAGGAACTAAGAGTTGCTGTTGAACTTTTTCGGGAATCGAGGCGCTCATCAATAAAGAATCATCGTTTGTTTAGGATGGGCACATGATATCAGATTCTACTGCTGAGCTGGATTCATAACATTGAGTTTAGGGTCACTCCAAGGTCCAGTTAGCTTGTAACTATAGCTGATTAGGTTAATCACATCCCTATCCAATACACTGCCTGCGATTTTATCAAACAGCAAGATGGCGGTACCTACGCCAAGCCCCACTGGACCTCCGGCGACAGCCCCAGCGATAGGCAAGGTCGACGACACTTTAGGTGTGACTTTCACGACTTGATTATAGGTCTGATTAACCATATCAATAGGACCTTTCATTTCAATCACAGCCGAATCCCCTTGCATGGTCAGATCGTTGGTTGAAGCGATACCATTATCAAACTGAAAATGCCCTTTGATACTGCTGAAATCAAAGCCGCCACCGAACAGGTCACTAAAATCCAGAGATAATCGCCGTGGGATAGCGGCAATACTGAGTAATCCAAAAATTCTGCCTGCAGCACCAGGTTCGACTTCAAGTAAACTTCCTCGACCTACAGACAAATCCAATTTGCCATTTAGACTCTGACGAGAAAATGACAAGGGATCATGACTCCAACTCAGGTCAGCATTCACTTTGACCTGCTTAGCAGCAATCACTTTCTGATAATTAAAATGGTCGAGTAATGCTTTTAAGTCATCACTTTCAATATCCAGCACAAAATGACTTTGATCACCAGACTCCGTTTTTTGCCATTCTCCAGTCGCAGATGCCTTCATGGCCGCCGATGATAATGATGCAGTTTTTATTATCCATTGATTTGGTGTTGTCTGTGCTTCCAAGTCTAACTGCCCCAAATCAAGATTGTTAATCGTCAATGAGTTAATTGCCAACTTAATAGGCGGCCATAAATCAGCCGGCTGCTTATTCTTCTCTTGCTCGTTCTCATCCTCGTCATTTACGTTTAGCTTAAGATACTCAAGACTCACATCAAGTGGTGCCGTATTGTTGATATCATCCGGCACACTCACAACGCCTTTTAGTTGAGGTGAGCTTAAATCTAGTAACCATTTAGAATCGGTTTGTTTACCTTTAATAAGTAAATTATCAAGCGACTGATCTTTCAGTTGAAGTTTAGCCAGCCGGATGTCAAGACTATCAATTTTATCGAGCAATGATGGTCCTGTTGTTTCAGGCAAGTTGTCTTGCCAGTCTAACCATGGCTGAATATCCAGATTTTTAATTACTCCGGCGACTTGTAAACCGCTAAGCGATTCGTTAGCGGACTGACCGCCCAGCATAATTTGCCCAGAAATTTCACTATTTTTATCAGCATAAATGGCAGTCTTTAACCAGTCTGCATAATGGATGTTATACATCAGGCCATCACTTTTCTCATGCATCACAGCCTGAAGCCGGACAGGCTCTGAGACCGTTTTTCCCAATGGCTTGGGTGCATCAATCTGAATACCTTGTAAATCACTGGTGACTGTGACATTGAGTTCAAAATTACCCGGTTTCGGTTCACTGATGGCAATTCCTGTTGAATAATCACTTTCTCCGCGGACAAATGCAGGCACGGCACCTGACCATGTGTTATTGAGTGCTGCAACAGCTACTCTGCCATTGATATCAACATAGGTTTTTGCTTGTTCAGTTTTCGCATTAATGACTATGGGCTCATTAAAGGCTGTCGCCGTGATTTTTTCTGCTGATACACCGTCATTACTGAACAGAAGACGACCATTAATATTACCTATTTCCAGACCTGCTATGGCTTTGGTCGTCAAAGCACTTTGATTAAAACTGACATAACCTTTGGCCTGGGTATTATCAGGGTCGACTAATGGCACGGTTAAATCTAATTGAATATTGCTTTGTCCCTTGGCCTGGAGCCAGTCATCAACACTGCCAAAGCGTGACTTTAATGGACTCTTTTTCAAAAAAGCTAAGGCATTACTGGTCGAACCATTTAGTGTGCCACTGACTTTCAGAATCGGATTACTCCTAACGAGATTACTGATAGTGGTGGTAACTTTATTAAAGTTAAAACCCGCTATCTGTCCGGACTCACTCTGAATGAGCAAATTATTACCCTGACCTTCCACTGTGCCATTAACATGCATTAAATCAGGCCAACCAGGGCCATAATGCAACTGAACATCTTCGACGTTCAGTTGCATATCAAACTTACCTTGATCAGGTTCAGTATCAAAAGGAAAGGCTGTCGGGTCACCTTTCATCACAATCGTGCCAGAACGAATAATACCCTGCTGAAAAGCATCAACTGACCACTTTTCAAAGTCATCGGGCAAAATTCTTTTAGGCACATACTGTCGCCATTTATTTGCGGCAATATCCTGCAATGTCAAGGTTAAGTCGGTATTGGTAACACCCTTTATCTGTTCAACTTCGCCACTAAGCAGAATATTTAAATCATCGTTCCAGATTTGTAATGCATCTGTATTCACCGCCCACTCATTGTCTTGTTTATGCCAACGTATTTTGCCTTTGATCGAATCAAACAAAACAGAATCTGGCAGCCAGGTATCAGCATAAATGGCACTTGCCCGACTATCCAGCTCAAGTGTGCCTTTATTTTTATCCTTATCAATGGAAAAACTTAGGTCATTGGCGCCGGGATAGTCCTGCCAAGGTAAGAAAGAAACACCACTGGCTTTCATCGCAAGCTTATCCAACCCTGACTGCTCAGAATAAGCAAAAGAGACATTTTGCAAATCACCTGCGGGTTTTGTATTCACCAAAACAGCTGGCATATCATTCATCAATAACGCTAAGGAAGTAATGTCACTCAAACGAATAAATGAGGCCTTTCCTGACAATTCACCATTTGTTTCTTGTTTTATATCAAAAAAAGTCGTGGGCCATTCTTCACCCGCCATTTTAATTTGAACTTGCTTACCCTGTAATTGCCATTGCTTATCAGCATAATCAAGTTGAAAATGCCCCATCAGCTGTTCAAGGCTCACCTCTGTGAACTCATCATCAGGTTTGGACGAAGACAAGGTAGCATCAGTCAGCTCCAACTCAAGTCCCGCCAGCAAAGCTTGTTGGCTTGCTTTCTGTACATTTAATGTGGCGGTTAATAGTCCGTCATCTAATTTAGCCCCTCTGTATGCGCGTTTTTTCAGTAACTTTCCCAGAGAAACCTCATCAAGACGTAACAGCCCCTGCCAGGAAGTAATGTTTAGTGCATCATTAATTTGGGCGGTTGCTGATAACTCAAGACTATTCCCCAAAGTCTCAGGGAGTGCTAACGTTGCTTCAGAAATGAATTGTTGGTTATTAAATCGTAGTGACGCCTGTTCGATAATGTACTGACCTGACAGCGCAGGTTCATTATCATCTTTGTACTGAACCTGCACATTCGCTAAACGTGAATGCTTGAGTCTGGTTAACCAGTTAAAAACCGTTTGGATATTATCGTCAGAAAGCGGTTGTTGTGATTGAGGTTGATAGCCTTTTACCCGGAATTGACCATCCGCTGTATGTTCTACCTTTAGTTGGGCATTACGTATACTGGCATCCGCTATCATCAACTCGCCACTGCGAATAGATGAAAAAACGTCTACCGCCAGATAAACTTGGCCAGCCTGGAAAATGGGCGTATCCCCTTGTTTCGTCAATACCTTTAGCTGACGAATTTCAAGTTTGGGGATGAGGTCCAGCCAATACAGGCCAGCGTCTTCGATTTCTACAGGGTAACCACTTTGCTGAGACGCCCAGCTGGCAATTTCATCTTTTCGCTCGGCAACCTGATCTGACAGCCAGATAGCGGTTATCAGTAATAAAAGTCCTAACGTGATCGAAATCGCGGTGAGATAAAATAATTGCCGTCCGGCAATATGCAGGCTGCGCTTTAGCATCAAATACCTACATCAGAACCACGTTGAACTGCTCACGGCCATATTGCGGTTCACACTGGAATAATATGGGCTTACCTATATGGTGTTCTAAGTCAGCTACTTTCGTAGAGTCCTCATCATTCAGACGGTCAATCACGTCCTGTGAAGCCAGAATAAGAAACTGTTTGGTCTCATACTGTTTAGACTCACGCACAATCTCACGGAAGATTTCATAACATACCGTTTCAACATTTTTGGTGTAGCCTTTACCTTCACAGCAAGGACAGGCTTCGCACAGAATGTGACCTAAACTTTCACGAGTTCTTTTTCGTGTCATCTCCACCAGACCAAGCTCTGATACCGCACTGATGTTATGACGTGCCCGATCTAACTGCATGGCTTTTTCTAAGGCACGTAAGACTTGCTCACGGTGGCCAATTTCATCCATATCAATAAAGTCGATAATGATGATTCCGCCCAGATTGCGTACCCGTAACTGGCGGGCAATGGCGTGCGCAGCTTCGAGATTTGTTTTGAAAATGGTTTCTTCCAAATTTTTATGCCCAACAAAACCGCCGGTATTTACATCCACCGTTGTCATGGCTTCCGTTTGATCAAAAATAAGATAGCCGCCAGATTTCAACGGTACCTTACGCTGCAATGCTTTCTGGATTTCATCTTCCACGCTGAACAAATCAAATAGCGGCAAATCCCCTTTGTAATGCTCAAGCCGTGCGGCGCACTCAGGCATAAAACCCTCAGCAAAATGCACGGCTTTATGAAATGTTTCTTCAGAATCAATACGAATTCGGTCAATATCTGCAGAAAATAAATCACGTAATGCGCGCATCGCAAGCGATAGATCTTCATGTAGAGGCTCGCCGCACTTGACCAGTTGTTTACGTTCTTGCAGCTTCGCCCATAATCGATAAAGAAATTTCAGATCAGCTTTTAATTCAGCTTCTGATACACCTTCCGCTGCAGTCCGCAGAATATATCCACCGGCACCTTCTTCTAGCAGATCAATCAAACAGGTTTTTAGTCGTTCACGCTCCTGCTCTGTTTCGATTTTTAATGAAACGCCAATGCCTTCCGTTTCCGGCATATACACTAAATAACGTGATGAAACCGAGAGTTGCGTGGTAAGACGCGCCCCTTTTGTGCCCATTGGGTCTTTAATGACCTGAACCAGGATCTCCTGACCTTCACGTAACAAACTACTGATAGTCGGCTCAACACTGGGGGCTTCTTTCAGATCACCGGTCTGGCCTTTAGGTATTGAAATGTCTGATACATGTAAAAACGCCGCTCTTGAAAGGCCAATTTCAACAAAAGCCGCTTGCATGCCGGGTAAAACGCGACACACCTTTCCTTTGTAAATATTCCCGACTAAACCACGATATTCATTACGCTCAATAAATACTTCTTGAAGTAGTCCATTCTCAACTACAGCTGCACGGGTTTCACTCGGCGTCACGTTGATCAATATTTCACTACTCATTGGTCATCCATTGTTAATAAAAGTTGTCCCGTTTCCCTGATGGGTAATCCCATAATGCCAGAATAACTGCCTTCTATATGCTCGATAAACAGAGCAGCCAGACCTTGTACCGCATAACCACCGGCTTTATCGACACCTTCTTTAGTGTTGACGTACCAGAGAATATCCTTTTCTTTCATCTCAGTGAAGCGAACATCATTGACAGAAACTAAGCTTGATATCGAATTTTCTTTTGCCAATGCAATCGCCGTCATTACCTGATGCGTTTTACCCGATAACATTTTTAACATGCTTATCGCCTGCTCATCATTCTCGGGTTTACCCAAAATAGTGTTATCAACGACAACGGCCGTATCAGCAGCCAGCACAGGCTTTTTATCAGCGGCTAATAACAAACCTCGTCCCGTTTGTGCCTTTAACTTAGCAATACGACTCACATAATCAAGCGGGAGTTCGTTGTCAAAGACAGATTCATCGACATCTGGATTGATGACAGAAAAGTCCACGCCCATCTGTAATAACAGCTCACGTCGTCGTGGTGAACGTGAAGCAAGATAAATTGACGGAAAATTCATGATCGATGATAGGGATGATTCTGCAGGATAGTCCAGGCACGATAGAGTTGTTCAGCTAATACAATACGCACCAGAGGATGAGGCAAAGTCATTGCAGATAAAGACCATTTCTGATCAGCGCGCTGTAAACAACTCTGATCCAGTCCATCTGGCCCACCAATCATTAAAGCAACGTCACGTCCATCTGTCAGCCATTGCTGCATTTGTGATGATAAGACTTCGGTACTCCAACTTTGACCGGTCACTTCTAATGCCACCACGTGCTGGTTATCTGGAATCGCAGCCAGAATTCGCTGGCCTTCTTCTTTCTTCCACTGTTCTGGCTGCGCATTTTTCGTTCGGCGGGCGGGCGCGATTTCTGTCAGTTGTAAGCCACATTCACGAGGCATTCGTTTGCTGTATTCTTCATAGCCCTCACTCACCCAGCCTGGCATTTTATTGCCAACAGCGACGAGATTTATTTTCATTCACGCTCAGCCGAAGCCTGTTCACTCTGTGCTGGTACAGTCCATAGTTTTTCGAGGTTGTAGGTCAGACGCGTTTGCGGAGTCATGATATGTGTAATCACATCCCCTAAATCTACCAGCGCCCATTCGCCTACTGTTTCCCCTTCAACCCCTAGAGGTTGTACACCTGCTGCTTTTGCTTGCATGACGACTTCATTTGCCAAGGCTTTCACCTGACGACTTGATTTACCTGTGGCAATAATCATGATGTCTGTCACATCAGTCATTTCTTTTACGTCCAGTACCTGGATATCTTCTGCTTTAATGTCTTCGAGAGCATCGATGACCAGTAATTTTAGTTGTTCTGCCTGCATTGGGCACTCCATTTAATCTATCTGTTTCATAGTGTAACGTAAGGGCTTATTAATATCCCGATTATTACGTATCAATTAATCTTTTTTATCAACGCTTACAGTTGCTTGCGGAAACCAGCTTTGTGTTTTTCCGGTGGCGTAATAAACCACCAGGCCAAGCCATTCATGGCAGGCTGTTTCCAACACCGCCAGATGTGTTGATAAATCAAAATCCCAATAGCGATTATTGGGTTTGTCACTCCGGTAATCCACTGGGTATGGAATCACATTGATATGCTGTTGCTTAGCGACACCTACCGCTCTGGGCATATGAAAAGCTGATGTGACCAGTATGTATCTGCCAGCGGGTTTCGGAAGTAATGGTTTTATTTTTTGGAAATTCTCATAGGTATTACGCGCCTGCGTTTCAATAATTACTCGTGCTGGCTCCACCCCCGCCTGCGAAAGCAGCTTCTTAGCAACTTGTCCTTCGCTATCCAGATGTTGCATCTGTACCAAATTACTACCACCAGTCACAATTATCGGCAATGTTGGATACTGTTGTGCTAACTCAGCGGTTTGTAAAATTCGTTCTGCACTATCGCCAACCTGTGCCGCATGCCAACTGTCCGATAATTTTAATTGTTCTGCACCACCCAGCATAATAATGCCTGCTAAGGGTTCAGGCATTTGTTCTGGTGCTGAAAAACGGGTTTCCAAAGGATGTATTAAATAATCACCGACCGGATAACCCATCACCACAAACGACACAATACTCATCAAGAGCAGTAATTTTTTCGCCTGCCTGACATAATTAAGCCAGAGTAATAATGTGGAAAAAAGAAGCAGCCAGACCATTAAACTTGTCGGACTGAGTAATCCCCATATCAGTTTGGATAATACAAAAAACAGATTATCCATCTGTTTCTGGAACTGATGATATTTGCGGGTAAAGGCCTAATTGCTCAATCAGACTAATCACAGCATCCGGTAAAAGATAACGTACATCCCGACCCTGTTCTAAGGCCTCACGAATAGCCGTCGCTGAAATCGACATTTGCGTCACAGGTACTGACCAAATTTTACCCGCGCTTAATTCGATATCCGCCTTTTCAGCTTGATGTTGTTCATAAAAAATCTGAAGCTCATCACTCAATAAAAATGCTTCATCAGCCCGTTGCATCACAACAATATGTGCTAAATCAATAATCTGCTGCCAACGTGACCAGCTCGGTAAGCTGCAAAAAGCATCCGTTCCCATTAATAAAAATAGCGGTGTATCAGGAAAGTCTTCGCGCAGGCTTAACAAGGTATCAACTGTATAGGAAGGCCCTTCCCTGCTCAGTTCACGATCGTCAACAAGCAGTTTTGGATGATTCTTGATCGCCAGTTCCAGCATCATACGGCGCTGTTTTGCATTGGCAACGGGTTCGATACGATGCGGCGGTATGGCACAAGGGATTAGGCGTAGCTGATCCAAGCTTAACTGCTCAACGACATCTAAACCAGTGCGTAAATGACCAAAATGAACAGGATCAAATGTGCCACCTAAAATCCCAATTGCTGGCTTATTTTCTGATCTGACCACTACCTAATACTATCCATTTTTGTGATGTCAAACCTTCAAGTCCTACTGGACCACGGGCATGAATTTTATCTGTCGAAATACCAATTTCAGCGCCAAGTCCATACTCAAAGCCATCTGCAAAACGCGTTGATGCATTAACCATGACCGAGCTTGAATCAACCTCTGCCAGGAATTGCCTTGAACGCTGATAATCCTGCGTGATAATGGACTCAGTATGACCCGAACTATGTCTATTGATGTGTGCTATTGCTTCATCAATATCATCGACGATTTTAATCGATAAGATAGGGGCCAAGTATTCGGTATCCCAATCTTCGGCTGTTGCTTTATTGATATCAGTCAAAATCTGTAAGGTACGCTCACAACCTCTTAACTCAACACCTTCTTCAGCGTATTTCACAGCTAAACGAGGCAAAATGGCATTAGCTTCATCAGCCGCCACAAGTAAGGTTTCCATCGCATTACACACGCCATAACGATGGCATTTTGCGTTGATCGCTATGGTTTCAGCCATATCCAGATCAGCACCTTTGTCGATATAGACATGACAAATACCATCCAGATGTTTAATAACAGGCACTCTGGCATCTTGGCTGATACGTTCGATCAAGCCTTTACCGCCTCTTGGTACGATTACGTCCACATATTGTGACATGGTAATCAAGGCGCCTACAGCGTCACGGTCAGTGGTTTCAACGACTTGAATAACTGTCTCAGGTAAACCAACCAGGTTCAAACCTCGTTTAATGCATGCAGCAATCGCTTGATTAGAATGAATCGCTTCACTACCACCACGCAAAATAGTGGCATTACCTGACTTTAGGCATAAGGCAGCGGCATCAGCGGTTACATTCGGACGTGACTCGTAAATAATGCCGACGACTCCAAGAGGCACACGCATTTTGCCTAATTGAATGCCTGAAGGGCGATAGGTCATATCACTTACTTCACCGACAGGATCAGCTAAAGCAGCAATTTGTTCCAGGCCTTCAGCCATGGATTCGATGCGGGCATCGGTTAATGTCAGGCGATCTAATAAAGCAGCGTCCAGCCCTTTTTCTTGCCCCGACTTCAAGTCACGGGCATTTTCTTGCTTTAATAGTTCGGCATGAGCACGAATATCTGTCGCTATTGCCAGCAATGCTCGGTTTTTAATATCCGTACCCGCGCTCGCGAGCTTGCGGCTGGCTAGCCGAGCCTGCTGACCTAATGTGTGCATGTAATCAACAACGTTCAATTAAGCACTCCTTTCCAATATATTGGTTTTTATGTCTATGCCAGAAGCACTCAAACAAAGTGTTTCCAAAAGACGCCAAGGACAGTTTTTTGTTATCCCTTTCGCAGCCTGGTCGATGTCAGACATTTGCTGTAAAAAGAACTGCCAGCGACTGTGGTTATAGCGTTCGATAGCTTGTCGCATTACCGCTTTGTTTTTATCCCAAACAGGAGGCTTTTGAGAAGCAAAGACGCGTTCAATCTGTTCGCCTGCAGCCACTTGAGCAGCCATATCAACCACACGCTGTAATGACCAATTTACCGCAGAAAAAACAGCCAGAATATCAACACCTTCGGCGCGTAAACGAGCTATTATACGTGGGATTTTCGCATACTGTCCTGCAAATACAGCATCCATAAGTCCAAAAGCCTCAAACTTGGCATTGTCAGCGACTGATGCCAACACCAAAGCTTCATCAATTTGACCATCAAGACTCAGCAAGGAAAGCTTTTCAATTTCTTGTGCTGCAGCAAACAAGTTACCTTCCACTCGTTCTGCAATAAGTGTAGCAATTTTAAGATCAGCCCTCAGTCCCTTTGCCTGCATTCGTTGTGCGACCCACTGTGGAAGTTGAGCCAGTGCAACAGGCCATATCGGCAGTGTCACTCCAATATTATCCAGCTCAGTAAACCATTTTGCTTTTTGTGATCGGGCATCAATTTTGCCACTGATAATTAACAGTGTTGTATCTTGTGGTGGATTGGCTGCAAACTTCCGTAGTGCCTCACCGCCCTCCTTGCCAGGACTTCCGGAAGGCAGACGGATTTCGATCAAACGCTGACTAGCAAATAAAGATAAGCTTTGTTCCTGCCATTTAATTTGTGCCCAATCAAAACGGCCTTCAACGCTCCATACTTCACGTTCATTGGCCCCAGCCTGACGAATATGTTGACGGATAATATCCGCCGACTCTTCGATCAGAAGCGCTTCTTCCCCGGATAATAAATAAACAGGTTTTAATGAAGCCGATAAATGATTGCTTAACTGTTCCAGTCTTATCCGCATGGTTTACTTCAGTGCTGATAAGCGTCTCAGCACATTCTGAACCATCTGTTTATTCAAATCATCGCGAATAACGGTCTGTTGTTCGTCCATAGCTAATAGTTGATTACGATCAAACTGATAGTCACGTCTGGCCTGAACTGTAATCACATCACTCATCGGTTCACCGCTTGGCGAAGAGACTTTGAAAGAAAAACGGGTTTCCAACTCATACTCTGTGACTTTGGCATCTGAACCAACAGACAGTACGTTCTGATCAAACACATTTTCCACAACGGTCATCACAGCAGCACCTTCTTTATAAGTATCCAGTACCTGGATACCATTGCGCGTCAAGGCACGTTTTAGCTGCAAGCCAAATGAATCTTGTCGTATGTTCAGACCTTGTATGTAGATGGTTTTTAACGATTCGGGCACATTGGCTTCACCTCGTAGATGAAAACCACAGGCTGTCAGTGTCAGCATCAAGATACCGGTCATCAAACTCATCAATACACGATTCATTTTTATATCCTTAAATTTAGCCGGCAACCACAATATTTAATAAACGGCCTGGTACCAGAATCACTTTACGTACTTCTTTGCCATCCGTGAACCGCTGTACGTTTTCATCAGCAAAAGCCAGCGCCTCGACATCTTTCTGTTCAGCATCAGCCGCCACAGATATTTTAGCCCGTAATTTACCATTCACCTGAACCATTAGCTCAATTTTGTCTTGCTTTAAAGCTGTCTCATCTATCGTCGGCCACGAGACATTCACAATAGCTTCGTCATGCCCCAAAGTTTGCCATAAATGATGACAAATGTGCGGGGTAATCGGCGATAACATCAGTACCACCAGCTCAAGTGCTTCCTGCATTACGGCACGCGCTTTTTCACTATCATCATTTAATTTAGTGAGACTATTCATCAACTCCATCACGGCCGCAATTGCCGTGTTGAAAGTATGGCGACGGCCAATATCATCACTCACCTTTGCCAATGTCTGATGTGCCTGACGACGTAAAGCCTGTAATGATTCAGATAAATCACTTAAATCACCCGCTTTAACCACGCCTTGTTCAGCATGTTCAGTCACCGCACGCCACAGACGTCTGAGGAAACGATTCGCACCATCTACCCCTTGGTCTGACCATTCCAGCGACATTTCAGGTGGTGCGGCAAACATCATAAATAAACGCGATGTATCGGCACCATACTGATCGATCAACGCTTGCGGATCGACAGTATTACCTTTCGATTTCGACATTTTGGCACCATCTTTCAGTACCATGCCCTGTGTTAACAGGTTTTTAAATGGCTCATCTCCAGAAATCAGCCCTTCATCTCTCATCAGTTTGTGGAAAAAGCGCGCATACAATAAATGTAAAACCGCATGCTCAATACCACCAATATATTGATCCACAGGTAACCAATAATCTGCCCTTTCATCCAGCATCGCTTCGCTATTGTCAGGACAAGCGAAACGGGCGAAATACCACGAGGATTCAAAGAAGGTATCAAAAGTATCGGTTTCACGCTGAGCAGGCTTGCCACATTTAGGACAGCTGCACTCATAAAACTCAGGCATGGATTTAATTGGTGAACCTGAACCATCCACAATCACATCTTCAGGTAAAACGACCGGTAAATCCTGTTCAGGTACGGCCACAGCCCCGCAATCATCACAATTGATAATCGGAATCGGCGTTCCCCAATAACGCTGACGAGACACACCCCAGTCACGAAGTCTGTAATTAACTTGACGCTCACCTTTATTCTGACTCACTAGGAAATCAGCAATCGCATCAAAGGCTTCTTGCTCTTTTAAGCCATCAAATTGTTTAGAGTTGATCAACTCACCTTTTTCAGTGAATGCGGCTTTTGTTAAGTCGATTTCTTGCTGGTTTACTGGCTTAATGACCTGTTTTATCGGCAACTGATATTTTTGTGCGAACTCAAAGTCACGCTGATCATGAGCAGGAACAGACATTACTGCGCCAGTACCATAGCCCATCAAAACAAAATTAGCCGCCCAGACAGGTACTTGTTCTCCCGTTACCGGATGAATAGCCAGTAATCCCGTATCCACGCCTTTTTTCTCAGCGGTTTCCATCGCCGCTTCAGAAGTTTCCATTTTTCGGCATTCATCAATAAATGTTTGCAGAATAGGATTATCATTGGCGGCTCTGAGCGCCAACGGGTGTTCAGCTGACACTGCAAGATAGCTCACCCCCATCAGGGTATCCGGGCGTGTTGTATAGACCTCAAGTGTTTCCTTGCTGCCAACCATGTCAAATTGAATCTGCACACCTTCTGAACGTCCAATCCAATTCGCCTGCATGGTTTTCACCTGCTCTGGCCAACCATCGAGTTGGTCTAAATCGGCAAGTAACTGATCGGCATAGTCGGTAATTTTCATAAACCATTGTGGAATTTCACGACGTTCCACTTTGGTGTCACAGCGCCAGCAGCAGCCATCAATCACTTGCTCATTGGCTAATACCGTCTGATCATGCGGGCACCAATTCACTGCTGCCGTTTTTTTGTAAACCAAGCCTTTTTCGAACAAGCGGGTAAACAACCATTGTTCCCAACGGTAATATTGTGGTGTGCAAGTGGCTAACTCACGTTGCCAGTCATAAGCAAGTCCTAAACGCTGCAGCTGACCACGCATATAGTCAATGTTCTGATATGTCCATGCAGCAGGCGCGACTTTATTTTTTATCGCTGCATTTTCTGCAGGTAGACCGAAAGCATCCCAGCCCATAGGTTGTAATACATTTTTCCCCTGCATACGCTGATAACGTGCAATCACATCACCAATGGTGTAGTTACGCACATGCCCCATGTGTAACTGTCCACTAGGGTATGGAAACATCGACAAACAATAGAATTTTTCTTTGGAAGTATCTTCCACAACATGGAAGCTATTATTTTCCTGCCAGTATTGCTGTGCAGCCGATTCTACTTGGTCGGGACGGTATTCGTTTTGCATGGATTCTCTTTAAATCAGGGACTTGAAAAGCGCTAAGCATAACTCAGAGCATCATTAAGGCTCAAAATAATCTGTCGTTTTGTTTAGCTAAAAAAACAAAGCAGCTCTTCAGCTGCTCTATTTGATGTGACATTGGGTATCAGCTTCAGCTATTTTCCTGCCGCCATCAATGTTTCATATTTTGCGTAGAGCTGATCATGTGTTTCTTCATTATCCGGGTCTTTTGGTATGCAATCGACCGGACAAACTTCAACACATTGTGGTGTATCGAAGTGGCCTACACATTCAGTACATAAGTCAGGATCTATCTCATAGATTTCAGCACCTTGAGAAATAGCTCCATTAGGACATTCTGGTTCACAGACATCACAGTTGATACATTCATCAGTGATAAACAGCGACATGGTTTACTCCAGTAAAATTCAATAATGATCTTAGCGCGGTTAGTTATGGGCAGGCAATTTGCGTTTCAAGGCTTCTTGTACACATGGGGCAACAAATTCAGAGACATCCCCACCTAATACAGCAATTTCTTTAACCAAAGTAGAAGAAACAAAACTTAAATTTTCCGCAGGCGTTAAGAACAAGGTTTCCACTTTTGACTGCATTCGGCGATTCATGGTGGCCAATTGTAATTCATACTCAAAATCTGAGACGGCTCGTAAGCCACGAATAATGACATTGGCACCCATACTGAGTGCTTCATTGACTAACAGACCTTTAAAACCGCAGACCTCCACGTTCTCGATGCCTTTGGTCGTTTCTCTGACTAATTCGACCCGCTCATCAAGACTAAACATCGGTTTCTTGCCAGGGTTAATCGCCACAGCGACAATGATGCGCTCAAATAAGGGTGAAGCACGCTTGATAAGATCAATATGCCCATAAGTAATGGGGTCAAATGTACCCGGATATATGGCAACAGTGCTCAAGCGTCTTCTCCAGCATGAAATTCAAATAAGCAGTATTTTACATCACCTGCTTTCTTTTCTTTCAATAAATACCAAGCGGATGGTAAATCAGGCAGGTCATGCTTTGCCGGATATTCGAGATAAATCATGGCTCCGTCATTCAAGAGCTTATGTGACAACAATGCAAATGCCGTTTTTGTCCATAAATCGGCCTGATATGGTGGGTCAACAAACACGATATCAAACGATTTATCGAGCACACCAATAGCCTGCTCAGCAGATGTATTTTCAATATGACAATTGGCTGCCTGGAGGGCTTCAGCATTCTGTTTAAGCTGTAAAAAAGCCTGACGGTCATTTTCTACCAGCACCACCTCAGCAGCCCCTCTTGATGCCGCTTCAAATCCTAATGCGCCACTGCCAGCAAACAAATCAAGACAGCGACTGGCGCCAATATGAGGCTGCAACCAGTTAAATACCGTTTCTCTGGTACGGTCACTGGTTGGCCTCAAGCCTTCGACTTCAGGAAAGCCTAATTTTCTACCGCGCCAAATGCCGCCAATAATTCTAAGAGTGCCAGCGCCAGTTCTGGCTTTATTATTTTGTTTCGCCACCTACTAATACCGTTAACATTTTGTCTGCGTGAACACGCCTTTTAAAGGCGTCTTTTATATCAGCCACAGTCACGGCATTCACTTTATCGTTAAAGCTATCCAGATAATCCAGCGGCAATCCGTAAAAGCCTATCATAGAAAGGTAATCAGCGATCTTGCTATTACTATCTACTCTGAGGGCAAACCCACCTGTGATGTTTTGTTTTGCTGCTTTCAACTGTGCTTCAGTCGGTCCGTTTTTAATATAAGCATTTAACGTATCTTTTAGTACATGAAGTGCTTCTTCAGTTTGATCATTTCGTGTTTGCAAACCAAACACATATGGTCCCGCTTTTTGCATGGGACTGAAGTAACTATAAACACCGTAAGTCAGTCCACGTTTTTCGCGTACTTCATCACTCAGCATCGAGACTAGACCGCTGCCGCCCAAGATGTGATTACCGACATATAAAGGAAAATAATCAGGGTCATCCCGACTCATACCAATTTGTCCCATCATAATCGTGGTTTGAGATGACGGGAACGGTAACACGACTTTTTGCTGTTTAGTCAGAGGTGTTACTGCAGGTAGCTCTGGTGCTGTGTTTCCACTTTTCAGGTTCTTAGTTAAGGTGGTTGCCATTTCATTGGCTTGCTGTTTACTGACATCTCCAACAATAACTACGACTGCATTTTTCGCCACATAATATTGCTGATAAAACGCTTTTAAATCATCCAGATTAATTTTTTCTACACTAACAGTATCTCCCACAGACATTCGGCTATAGGGATGCTGACCATAGAGTTTCTGAAAGAAAGTGCGTGTGGCGATGCTTTGTGGAGACTGTTTTTCAGCCTGTAACGCGGTTAATAACTGCTGTTTTATGCGAAGAAATGACGATTCAGGGAAACTCGGTTTTGCTATTACTTCAGCAAACATATTCAGTGCAGTATCAAACGCTTTTTTCTCCGTTAGCGTTCGCAGACTCAACACGGCCATATCTCGTTCAGAACTAGCACTGTAGTTTGCGCCAACCGATGAGAAAGTATCAGCGATTGCATCCGCATCCAAGTCAGCAGCCCCCTCATCAAGCATAGCGTTAGTTAGCTTTGCCAGTCCCGGATATTCACCATCCCGCGCAGCACCGGCATTAAAGACAATATTCACATCAACCATGGGTAACTCAGGCGCATTCACAAAATATACTCTGGCGCCGTTATTCGTTATCCAGTGCTCAATATCAGGACTGGCAAAAAGGCTAGAACTGAACAATAAGCTGATAACGAAAATCCATTTTTTAATGGACATACTGACCTCCAGCAGATGAAACAGGATGACGACCAGCAAGAGGTAATGGCACTAACTCACCAACCGTTAATTGTTCGTTTGTAAGATATTTATTTGCTACGGCTTGCACTTGCTCGGCAGTAACCGTTTTAATGTTATCGACGTATTGTTCACCTACACGCCAGTCGACACCGATAGTTTCCAGCATCCCAATCTGCATTGCCTGGTAGAACACGCTATCTTTTTCATAGACTGCATCAGCAACAACTTGAGCTTTCACACGCTCTAACTCCTCATGACTGACAGGCTGATTTTTAAGTTGAGTAATTTGTTCGATAATGGCTTTTTTCAGCTCCTCTACAGATTTACCATTGGCGGGTGTTCCGGCAATCGTAAATAAATCGGATAATCGCGAGAATAAACTGTTACCCGCGCCAACACTCGAAGCGACTTGTTGCTCACGCACCAACTGTTTAGCAAACCTCGCACTGTTGCCACCATCAAGGATATTAGCCAAGACTTCTAGCGCATAAGGTTCCCAGGTATTTTCTTTAGAAACTGTAGTGACCGAAGGTACCTTCCAGCCCATCATTAGATAAGGCAATTCAGCAGGAGCTTTTACTTCAATTTCACGGATACCTTTTTGATTCACTTCAACCTGCGGTTTTAATGTCGCGACTTTTTCTGGTTTAAGTGGCCCAAAATATTTTTTTGCCAAGGCCAGCACCGCTTTTGGTGAAACATCACCAACTACAACAACAGTGGCATTATTCGGTGCATACCACTTTTGATACCACACTCTTAAATCATCGGCTTGATAGTGATTGATATCGCTCATCCAACCAATAACGGGGCGATGATAGGGACTACTCACAAATGCAGCGGCATCGAATCGTTCTCTTAATAAAGCCTGAGGATTATCATCTGTCCGCATCCGACGCTCTTCCGCAACAACTTTCTGTTCTTTTTTCAACTCGTCAGGATCAATAACAAGATTGCGCATTCTATCGGCTTCATTCTTAAAACTGACTTCTAATCTATCCTTATGAAGTTTCTGAAAATAAGCCGTGTAGTCTTGGCCGGTAAAAGCGTTTTGCTCGCCACCATTTTCAGCAATAATATGAGAGAACTCATTCGGTGCTAGGTGCTTTGTTCCTTTAAACATCATGTGCTCTAGCATATGAGAAATTCCTGTTATCCCTTCATGCTCATAGCTCGCACCTACCTTGTACCAGACTTGAGAGACAACGACAGGTGCCCGATGATCTTCTTTCACTATAAGCTTCAAGCCGTTGTCTAATTCAAACTCACTCACATTGGCTAAAGCTAGTGTAGGTAAGAAGAAAATAAGCCCGGCTATTTTTTTTATATTCAGCATCTGCATCTCTTTTTTTGTAACGCATGATAAGATTTACCGTCGAAGTTTAACGACAAGCAGAGAATATGTTTAGTTTCCTTAAAAGAAAGTCAAAAACACCCGCGTCAGACGCCTCTATTGCTGAAGATAACACTGTTGATAATTCGCAAGAATTATCCCCTGCTGATGAAACCGCAGAGGAAAAGACAGATAACGCACCGCAACCCGGTTTTTTTAGTCGTCTAAAACAAGGATTAAGCCGAACCAGCAGTAAACTTACTGAAGGTTTTTCGAGCTTAATTTTAGGTCGTAAAAACATTGATGATGACCTGCTGGAAGAGCTTGAAACTCAACTTCTGACAGCCGATCTTGGTGTTGAAGCTACGACACGAATTATTACTGATCTGACTCAGCGCGTGGCCCGCAAACAATTAAACGATGTAGAAGCCTTATTTGCCGCTATGCGTGAGGATATGATTTCTATCCTTGAACCGAGTAGTCAACCACTGAAAATACCAGAAAAAACTGACGGACCCTATGTGATTCTGATGGTGGGAATAAACGGTGTGGGCAAAACCACTACCATCGGCAAACTCGCTAAGCAATTCCAACAGCAAGGTAAAAAGGTCATGCTGGCAGCTGGTGATACCTTCCGTGCTGCAGCGGTAGAACAGTTACAAGTATGGGGTGAGCGTAACAATATCCCGGTTATCGCACAAAAGACCGGTGCTGATTCGGCTTCTGTCATTTTTGACGGATTACAAGCCGCTAAAGCCAGAAATATGGATATTCTGATTGCTGACACAGCTGGCCGCCTGCATACACAATCGAACTTAATGGAAGAGTTAAAAAAAGTGAAACGTGTCATGGGTAAAGTGGATGACACAGCGCCCCATGAAGTCATGCTCGTACTGGATGCCGGTACAGGACAAAACGCGCTTCAGCAAGCCCAGCAATTTCAACAATCTGTTGGTGTTTCAGGTATCACACTAACCAAACTAGATGGCACCGCTAAAGGCGGTATTATTTTTGCCATTGCCAACAAAACGAAGCTGCCTATTCGTTATATCGGTGTGGGTGAAAAAATTGATGATCTGCGTCCGTTTAACGCCACTGATTTTGTTGATGCTTTGTTGGGAAAAGAAGAGATTAAATGATCCGTTTTACTGACGTTTATAAACGTTATACCAATCAATACGAAGCTTTATCTGGCCTGAGTTTTGAACTAGAGAAAGGCGAAATGGCTTTTCTCACCGGTCATTCAGGTGCTGGCAAAAGTACTTTATTAAAGCTTATCGCCCTGATTGAACGCAGCACGCATGGTCAAGTCTGGGTAAATAATCAAAATCTCACTCGTCTGCCAAAGTGGAAAGTCCCGTATTACCGTCGCAAAATTGGCTTAGTCTTCCAGGATCATAACCTGCTTCATGACCGAACGGTTTTTGACAATGTCGCACTGCCGTTGATTATAGCCGGTGAAAATCATCGGGAGATTGGACGTCGAGTGAGAGCAGCTCTAGATAAAGTCAACTTACTGGGAAAAGAACGTAATCTGCCTATTGCTTTATCTGGTGGCGAACAACAACGTGTCGGTATCGCCCGTGCGGTTGTGAACAGACCCCCAGTGCTACTTGCTGATGAGCCGACAGGTAATTTGGATCCTGAATTATCAAGAGAAATCATGCATCTCTTCGAACAGTTCAATCAGGTTGGCGTCACAGTATTCATTGCTAGCCATGATCACGAACTGATCAGCACGATGCCCTATCGCCAACTCACGCTACACCAAGGACGTCTTGCCTGACATGTTGTCATTCAATTTACCTAATTATTTTCTAAGACACTTACAGGTCATGCTCTACAGTTTAGGGCAACTCTCCAGAACGCCTGTCGCCAGTGTGATGACGGTTTTAGTTATAGGCATAGCGCTGGCACTTCCAGCCGGCTTATATGTGTTACTGAAAAATGTGGAGCAAGTGGCTGGACAATGGGATGATGCCAGTCAAATTTCACTCTTTCTGAAACCAAACACAAACGATGCGCGAGGTAAACAACTTGCTGAACAGTTACTTGCTTGGCCAGACATCAGTGCTGTTGACTATCATTCTGCCAAACAATCTTTGCAGGAGTTCCGGCAATTATCAGGGCTAGATGAGATTCTAGATAGTCTACCCACGAATCCCTTACCGCCGGTCATTATCATTAAACCCGTTGAAACAGAGCACGAAGAAGCCATTCAAGGTTTACTCGAACGTTTACAAAACATGCAGGAAGTTGACTTAGCCCAGCTTGATATGGCTTGGCTAAAACGTCTAAAAACGATTAATCAAACAGGTGAACGAGGCATTACTATTCTTGCAACTCTATTATCTTTGAGTGTGCTGTTAGTTATTGGCAATACGATTCGTCTAGCCATTCTTAGCAGGCAAACTGAAATACGCGTCATAAAACTGGTTGGTGGTACTAACGCTTTTGTCAGAAGACCTTTTCTATACACAGGATTTTGGTACGGTCTGTTAGGCGGAGCTATTGCCTGGCTCACTTTACTAATAGCCTTACTCGCTATTAATGGACCTATCACTAGGTTAACAGCCCTCTATGATAGCCAGTTTTCACTCCAGTGGATGCTTGGACAAATGTTTTTGTCTCTACCACTTTTTGGGCTTCTATTGGGGGTATCGGGCGCATGGCTAGCCGTTGGCCGTCACTTGAATGATATCGAACCCACATAGCAGCAAATACAGGAACTTTTTCTAAAAATAAGCTTCTTATAGTTGATATTAATCCTTTAGTGTTATGATTAAGGGAATGACTCTCAGGAGACAAGAACAGATGACAATGAATGTAGCTCAATATGATATGGCTTTAGCACCTATTGGTAATTTAGATGCTTACACCAGTCTTGTGCATACCATTCCTGTATTAACTGAGGAAGAAGAATACGATCTTGCGAATCGCCTGCAAACTGAAGGTGATCTTAAAGCCGCCCAACGGTTGGTCTTATCTCACCTACGTTTTGTAGTTCGTATTGCCAAAGGATACAGTGGTTACGGACTACCCGTTGCCGACTTAATTCAAGAAGGCAACATCGGCCTGATGAAAGCGGTGAAACGATTTAACCCAGAAAAAGGGGTTCGTCTGGTTTCGTTTGCTGTTCACTGGATTCGAGCTGAAATACACGAATATGTGATCCGTAACTGGCGCATTGTAAAAATCGCAACAACCAAAGCACAACGTAAATTATTTTTTAATCTTCGTAGCGCCAAGCAACGGCTTGGTTGGTTAAATAAAGAAGAAGTTGAAGCCGTTGCAGAAGACCTAGGTGTAACAGCAGATAATGTGATGGAAATGGAGCGTAGATTAGCTCAACCAGACACATCCTTTGATTTACCCAACGATGTTGATGATGATGAAAATAATTACTCGCCTGTCGCCTACTTAGCGGCTAATGATAATTCAGATCCTTCTAATCAATTAGAAGATGATAATTACACAGATTATCAGCAACAAAAATTATCAAACGCATTAGCAACACTAGACGAACGTAGCCGAGATATCATTATGCAGCGTTGGTTAAATGAAGAGAATAAAGCGACATTGCACACGCTGGCAGATCAGTATCAGGTTTCGGCTGAACGTATTCGCCAGATTGAAAATAATGCGATGAAAAAACTCAAACATCTTATGGTATAAAAACAAAAAAGCCCGCGAAAGCGGGCTTTTTTTATGTCATTTGATAATGCTTTTATCTTTCCAGTAGAGGTGTTTTATTAGATTTGCCATCCCACTCTTCTGCATCTGGAAGTGCATCTTTCTTTTCAGAAATCACAGGCCATACACGAGATAATTCTTCGTTGATTTGCAAAAACTCCATTTGCTCATCAGGTAAATCATCTTCAGAGAAAATAGCTTCTGCCGGACACTCTGGTTCACAAAGTGTGCAATCGATGCACTCATCAGGATCGATAACTAAGAAATTAGGACCTTCGTGAAAACAATCTACTGGGCAGACATCAACACAATCAGTATATTTACATTTAATACAGTTTTCTGTGACAACAAAGGTCATGGTGAATTCTCCAAAATCACGAGTTGATACAGGACCGACCTGTCAAAATAAAAATGTAATTCTACATGATTTCGCCTTATTCTGGGCAAGGTTCGATTTTAGGGTATGATCCCTGTTGAATAAAATTAACGAGAAAACATCAGTAATTTTAAGGAACACCGCACAATGCGAAAAATAATATTACTCCTGATATTCGGACTTATTTTCTTATTGAGTGCCGCTTTTGCCGCATTTAACATGAGCAGTGTTACGGTGAATTATTATTTCGGTGAATTAACAATTCCTCTATCAGTTCTGGTCGCGCTATCCATGCTCACTGGTGTCATCATAGGTGCTGTTATCTTGTTATTCAGTACCATGAAACTTCGTTACGAAAATCGCAGACTACAATCTAAACTTTCTGTTTCCGAACAGGAAATTAACAGTTTACGAATATTACCGATTAAAGACGCACATTAATTGATGCTTGGCTGGTTATTTTTCTTATTACCTGTTGCCGCCCTTTCTGGCTGGATAATGGCTCGTCGTCATTACAAACGTCGATATCGTCCGCAAGAACCTTCTTTTAGTCCTGACTATTTCAAAGGCCTGAATTATTTATTAAACGAACAGCCTGATAAAGCGATTGATGTCTTTATCGGTCTATTGGAAGTCAACAGTGAAACCGTTGAAACTCACCTGGCATTAGCGAACCTATTCCGAAGACGCGGTGAAAGTGATCGCGCCATCAGGATTCACCAGAACTTAATCGCCAGACCATCACTTAGCGCACAACAACGGCGCCAGGCTCTGGTTGAGTTGGGCTTGGATTATATGAGTGCCGGTGTATTGGACAGGGCCGAAGTATTATTTCTGGAATTACTACAACAACCAGGCACTCCACCTGAAGCGCCTAAACAATTATTACGTATTTATCAGCAAGAAAAAAAATGGCAGCAAGCCATCGATATGGCAAAGCAAATTCCGGCGAATAATAAAACCAATACACGGGCACTCATTGCACAATTTTATTGTGAATTGGCAGAATCACTGTTAGAAAAAGATCAACATCAGGCTTTGAATTTATTACGCAGCGCGCATCATTATGATGCTGACTGTGTCAGGGCAAGCCTGTTGGAAGGCCGCATACTAATCAAGATCGGACAATATCGAAAAGCGATTCGCGTCCTCCAGCATGTCGAAAAACAAAATCATTATTTTCTGCCCGAAGCCTTACCACTGCTTTATACCTGCTTTGACAATACAAATAACCTGGATGATTTCAAAGACTGGTTAGAATCACTACTAACTAGACATCATCACCTGACTTCCGCAAGGTTAATGCTGACAAAACTCGTTGAACAAAAACAAGGTACAGAAGCTGCTCAACGCTTTTTATATCGACAACTACATCAGCACCCATCCGTTGAAGGCTTACATCAACTTATCATGTTGGGTGAGGACAATCATCAAGCCTTAATACCTCTGATAAAAGAAGTCACCACAACGTTAATTCATAAAGGTGATCGTTATACCTGTAAAAACTGTGGTTTTTCAGGTCGAACTATGCACTGGTTATGTCCAGGCTGTTCACAATGGGCCACAATTCGGCCAATCGAAATTCATTTATCCGCATTAGAAAAACTACTGGAACCATCCCGATGACCACTATCACAATTTTGCATAACCCGCGTTGCAGCAAATCCAGACAAACACTGAGCTTACTTGAAGAAAAAGGCATTAATCCTGACGTTATAAAATATCTGGATACACCGCCAACGTTTGATGAGTTAAAAGCGATTATTACTAAACTTGGAATCAGTCCGAGAGACTTATTACGAAAAGGTGAAGAAGAATATAAAACGCTTAGTTTGAAAAATGATTCATTAAGTGATGATGAAGTCATAAAAACGATGGTCAGTCACCCTAAACTGATAGAAAGACCGATCGTTATCCACGGCAATAAAGCAAAAATTGGTCGTCCACCAGAGTCTGTTTTAGATATTCTCTAAATTATCATGACAAAAATTCTAATTCTTTATTACAGCCGAACAGGACATGTAAAAGCCATGGCAGAGCAAATAGCACGTGGCGTTGAGTCCGTCACTGGCTGTGAAGCCGTTTTTAGAACGGTTCCTCCTGTATCCACTGTCTGTGAAGCCACTCAAGATACCATTCCTACTGAAGGCCATCTTTATGTCAGCCATGAAGATTTGAGACAATGTGCAGGGCTGATATTAGGTAGTCCAACACGGTTTGGCAACATGGCCGCGCCTCTTAAGTACTTTATCGACTCAACTAGCGATAGCTGGCTTTCAGGCGTTTTATCAGGAAAACCAGCAGCGGTTTTTACCTCAACAGGCAGCTTGCATGGTGGTCAGGAATCCACTTTATTGTCGATGATGTTACCTTTATTTCATCATGGTATGTTGTTAATGGGGCTTCCCTATAGTGAACCTGAGTTAATGACAACAAAAAGCGGCGGCACACCATATGGTGCAAGTCATCTAGCGGGTGCAGATAATAAACTGACCCTTGATGATGACGAGATAAAATTGTGTAAAGCAATAGGTCGACGGATCGCAAATACAGCAAAGAAACTACATGAATCTTGAGAAATTATTCAGAGCACTGACGTTAATCAGCTTTTTTGGTCTAATGCTCAGCTTACTGGCTTGGATATTCATTGCGCCACATGCAAAAAATTATCCTGTCGCAGCAATGCTAACCATCGGTCTGGTCCCACTATTATTTCCCATGCGTGGGTTGCTTTATGGTCGTCCATATACACATGCCTGGACAAGCTTTCTGATGTTATTCTATTTCAGTCATGCGGTAGGAGAACTATACAGTGCACCAGCGGTTTCAATTTATCCACTGCTAGCTTTAATTTGCAGTAGTATTTGTTTTTGTTCTACTATCATCTACGTCAAAGCTAACGCAAAAAACAAAAAAGCGACTTCAGTCACAAACTAGTTAGTTGGAAAATGATATAAAGTCAACATAACTGGAGAGATTTTATGAGTAGCATTTCTGCTTTTCAATCAGGTGTAGCAGGCATTCAGAGTGGCATGTATGGTGCGGCACAAAGTAGCGCCAAAATTGCTTCTGCGGATCCCGGTTCTAACGAACAGTTAACCAAAGCCTTGGTTGAACTGGATGCCAACGCAAGGCAAGTTGAAGCTTCTGCAAAAGTCGTCAAAGCAAGCAATGAAATGGTTGGTAGCATCTTAGATATCAAAGTGTAACCATCACCCAATAAATTTACGAGGAGACTCCCATAACTCCTCTTAGCCTGTTAAACTGCTCTCTCGTTTTACAAATCGAACATTCTTTTGAATAATCCAACTTTTTCACCGCTGTCGCATGCTGGCATTGTCAGCGCTATGGAACCTCAGACTTTTAATACACTTTCTGAGATTCTTATTCTGCCTGAAGTAACATCCACTAATGACATTCTCTGGCAACGGTTTAGTCAAGGAGAATTAGGTCCAGCAGCCTGTATTGCTGAAACTCAAACCGCGGGACGAGGCCGTCGTGGTGATGCTTGGCAATCACCAGCAGCGGGGAATTTATATCTTTCTCTATTTTGGCCTCACTGCGCAGAAGAAGCCCGACATGGACTTAGCATTGCTGTCGGTATCAGTTTAATAAATACCCTCAAGCAGTCTGGAATCAATCAGTTAGCACTAAAATGGCCTAACGATGTATTACATAAAAGACAAAAACTTGCTGGAATTCTTGTAGAATCAAGATTCAATACCAGACAATATACCGTTGTTGGCATCGGCCTTAATTTCAAGCTTCCAGAAGCCACAAAAACATTAATTCAACAACCATCTACCAGCCTCGAACAGCTTTGTGACCCGGTCCCCTGTCGTAACTGGCTGGCAGGAAAAATACTTCAGAACATGATAGAAACCATAGAACTGTTTGAACATCGAGGTCTTACTGACTTTGTCCCACTTTGGCCTCAGTATGATGCCTTACATGAGCAAGCGATTACTTTGATCGATGGCGCTCAAAAATCGACAGCAATAGCCTATGGTATTAATGACCAGGGCGAATTACGATATTTACAAAACAATGAAATAAAACTGCTGTCTAACAGCCACGTCAGCATTAGGTTTGCCTCATGAAATTACTGGTAGATATTGGCAATAGTCGAGTTAAATGGGCCATTATGGATGATAATGGTCTTACTGAAAGCCAAAGTTTTGACCGAAACAAATCCGGTATTAAAGCCTCGCTAAATAAGGCATGGAAAACATTAGCGGATATCAAGGCCATCTATGTAGCCAATGTTGCTGGAGAAAAAATAGCTGAACAACTCAGCGACTGGACACAAAAACAATGGAATCTGACACCAAAATTTATTCAAGCTGAGAAAAAACATTTTGGTGTTATCAACGCTTATGATGAGCCGGAAAAGCTCGGTGTAGACCGCTGGTTATCACTTATTTCCGCCAGACAACATGCCCGTCTTGCTCAATGTATTATCGATTGCGGTACCGCAATCACTGTTGATATTGTGACCAAAGCAGGTCAGCACCAAGGTGGTATGATTATTCCTGGTATTAGTATTATGAAAAGCAGCTTGGTCAACAATACCGATGCACTCACTGCAGATACTGACAACCAAGAGTTTAAAACTTTAGCTACGAATACCTACAGTGCTATTCATACAGGCACACTTTATGCGGTAACCGCTACTATAGAGCGTATCATCAGCGATCTAAAAGAAAGCTTTAACAATCGAATTCGTTTTATCATCACAGGAGGTGATGCAGAAGCTCTACTGCCTTTACTATCCGATGATGTGCACCACTATCCTGATATTGTGCTTAGAGGCCTCGCCTTTTACGCCAGACAGGATAAAACAAAAACATCAGTAAGAAAGAAAACAAAACCTGAACAGGATGAAGCTACGGCGGCTGTCAAAGAGTCTGATACTGATGCCAATCTAGAGAGTGAATCTGCGCCACCAGCAAAAGAAAATACACAAAATGACGCTCAACCGGTGACTGACAGTTCAACGAAAGACAAGCCGAAACCCGCACGTAAACCACGTAAAACAAGAGCAACAAAACCAAAAGCGGCCGCAAAAGCAGAAACTCAAGCTTCTGATACATCATTGCCAGAAGAAGCAATCTAGGGTAATCTTTCGCTCCCTTAAGGAGAACTGGCCGAGTGGTTGAAGGCGCACGCCTGGAAAGTGTGTATAGGTTAATAGCCTATCGAGGGTTCGAATCCCTCGTTCTCCGCCATTTAAGTGATACCGCATTATCCGTCACTTATCAATTCCAAACATATAAACTTCAAATTCAGTCATAGGTAAGGGTTTAGAATAGTAAAAACCTTGCAGACTATGGCAGCCTATATTTTTCAAAATATCAGCCTGCGTGGCTGTTTCTACGCCTTCTGCAATGACTTTTATATCTAATCGTTTAGCCATCTCCGTAATCGCTTCAACAATGGCTCTGTCACCTTCACTCTCTTCAATATCATGAATAAACGAGCGATCAATTTTTAAAAAATCAACATCCATTTCTTTCAGATACGATAGCGATGAATACCCCGTCCCAAAATCATCTACAGCGATTTTTATATCAGCATCACGTAAACGATGTAGCAACATTCGACTTTCCGATTGTTTTTGCATTAGGGTACTTTCGGTAATTTCCAGTGTGATAAGTTCACTTGAGAGCGATAGCTCCGCTAAATAAGCAAGCCAATCTAATCGTCCACGCTGCCCACCAAAATTATGTGCTGAACGGTTAATAGAAATATGAGGTGTTTTAGTACCTTTGCTCTGCCATCGTTTGAGATCTCGACAAACTCGCTTGAACACGTAATCGTCAATCTTATCAATCATCCCCATTCGTTCGGCTTGGGGTAGAAAATCTGAGGGGGGAATCATACCTCTTTCCGGATGATTCCATCGCACTAGTGCTTCAGCGTATAAATGCTCATGTTCACTCATTGAAATAATGGGCTGATAATGAACATCAAGTTCCTCATTAAGTAATGCAGACTCTAACTCATTAATGATAAATGTCCTGGCCAACCAGCTTGACTCGAGCTCTGCATTGTAAAACTTGAATGCGCTACCCCCCATTTCTTTTGCCGCATACATCGCTCTGTCGGCATTTTGAATTAACAATCCAGGTTCTTCAGCATCATCTGGAAAAAACGTCATCCCGATACTAGTTGATACCCGGATAGATTGGCCTTTTATAATTACAGGCTTTTCTATTTCATTAATCAGGCTTTTGGCTACAGTAATCGCATGCGCTTTGTTATTAAACTCAGATAAAATAATGGTGAATTCGTCACCACCGAGTCGAGCCACCGTATCCATCTCCCGGATACAACTTGAAATTCTGGTGGCCATTTCTCGAAGCAGTTCATCGCCAAAGTCGTGCCCCAGCGTATCGTTGACATCTTTAAAGCGGTCTAAATCAAGAAACATCAAACAGATTCTTTCTTTTTGTCTTTCACAACGCTTAATCTCCTGATGCAAACGATCAGTAAATAAACGTCGATTCGGCAAATTGGTCAGTGTGTCAAAGTTAGCATGCCTTTCAATCTTGGCATGAGCTTCTTTGACATCAGTCATATCCGTAAAAACAGCCACCATATTAGTGAGTGTTTGTTCTGTATCATAAATTGCTGATATGGCTAAATATGAAGGCAGAGAGTCACCCGATTTTGTTATCGTCCTGACCTCTCCTCTCCATGTGCCTTTCTGCTGCATGGTATCCCACAACTCATGTGTCAGTCTGATTGGTTCAGATGGTGAAACTCCCGTCATTAAAAAATCAGGATACTGATACATCACTTCTTCTTGACTGTATCCAGTAATATCAATAAATGCCTGATTCACTGCAATGATGTACTTATTAGCATCGGTAATCATCATAGCTTCGCTGGTGGAATTAAACGCCACATCAGAAAGATGTAACTGCTGTTCCGTCAGCTGCATTTTCTTCAGTACATCTCTGATACGCCTTTCTGATTCCTGAGCTCGCGAGGTAGCTTTTGACAACTCTCGAGTTCGTAATATGACTTCTGTTGATATCCGATATGTTCTGCCAGTGATACTGAGAAATAACAAAGTAAATAATGTCGTTATCAAAAAGCCACAAACCAATGCCAGAGATGCCAGACTGGTTGAATAGGTATTGATAAAATTTATGGTGGGATAAAATTGTAATTGCATTTTGCGACCCGCCAATTCGAAATCGACGTAGTGCTTGATATCTGAGTTGCTTTCAGCATTTTGTTGATAAAAATACTCACCGCTTTGAACATCAAGCCAATTTGTTTCGAACTCAGGCTTTCTTGCTTGCTTCAAAATATCCTCTACAAACTCTTCGACCCGAATAATCATATTCACTAGACCAATAACTTGGTTTCCCTCATTCTCAACACTCATCTTCCCTGAGGGGGTCTGATAAATAGGGCGGTAAATCACTAGAGAATTGATTTGATCTTGCCTGCGTATCGTTTTCAATGGACTTCTAGCCATTGCCTGACCGGTTTCAATGGCTTGATCAATCACTTTCCTTGAAACAACGGATGAGTATGGATCAAATCCTCGTGATAGCGAGTTATCAAGTTCAGGTTCAAGGTAGGTAATTGGATAATAAACATCACGTTGCTTTGCTGGTCCGAGTGTTTTTGGTGAAACAATTTCGGTAATAACAAAGTCATCACCAAAATATTTTTTTTGTTCTTCTTCATAGGCTATGCGTTGTGAATGCTCTATACGTGGTAACCACTCAACGACCTGGATATGCTGATCATGATAAGTAGTCCAGTTCACAAAATTCTTAAACTCTTCTCGTGTGACTTTTTCGGAAGAGGCAAATAAACGGGTTACCCCATCTTGTATCAACTCTTCCGTTTTCAAGGCGACTTTAAACAGCTCAGATGCTTCCTGAGTTCTTATTTTGAATTGATCGGCGAGACGATTAACTTCAAACTGACGAATACTCCATACAACAGAACTGATAATAATCACAGAAAGCACAAAAAGCGTGCCTATAAACCAACGCCTTGTTTTCCATACTGATCGAGGTCTTCCTATAAAGCTAAGAGCCAAAGGCAGCATCACGTAGATACCAATAATATTGCCTCCCAACCAGGTCAACCAGACTCGGAAAAAATCTATTTCTGCTAAATTGAAAAGATAAATGCTCCCGAAGCCGATGCTGGCTGCCGCTATACAAATAACAGGAACAAGTAGCAAGAATAGAAAAATATCGCGATCACGACTAAGTGTAATTGGATATTTAATAAATCGACGGAAAATGTATTTTCCGATAACGACTTGTAAACACACTGATAGCGAAATAATGGATGCAATAAGAATTAGTTTAGAGAAGGCTAAATTTAGTTCTGGTGATACTGCCACTGCCAATAAAAATGTCCCAAAAAAGAGGCTGGGTAAGACATAAACAGGGCGGAATGTCAGATAAGATGCCAATGCAATTCCAGCAGGAAAAAAAACCAATGCTGAAAAATGTTCAAATGTCGCTAATTGAATACTAAGCCAACTTGTAACCAGATAAGCCAGCGTAATAACAAAGTTAACAAAAGCAGCGGTAAAAAATATCTTTTTCATTTATTTTTATGATTCATTCACAGTGAAAAATAATCCACGCTGATAGCTATAATCACTATTTCTATATCATTACTTATCGACCATATGCCCTATTTCATAAACTTAAATTTATGCTCACTTTCGTTTTAACAGGCGCATATCAACAAGGTTACAATTCAGGATTGATTCTTTTGAATACGCTAACTGCTTGTTTGTTGTGCTGATACAGTTATAAAAGCAAAATGGGATGGAAAAAACGGTAACAAACACATAGAATGTGTCGTTCTATGGTGGCCTGCATTGGTCTCCTCGCGACGATATGTTGGTCACCCCGTCAGGCCCGGAAGGGAGCAGCGGAGCCTTCGGACTCGGGCGCCGAGATTCGGCTGGTGTGGGTCGCCACCCTAAATATATAAGTTAACCGGGTGTCTAATAACCGATGAGTTATCTGGTTTTAGCCCGTAAGTGGCGACCTAAAACATTTGAACAAGTGGTTGGGCAACAGCATGTGTTACGTGCGTTAATCAACGGTCTTGATCAAAACCGACTGCATCATGCCTTTCTTTTCTCAGGCACACGCGGTGTAGGTAAAACCACTCTGGCAAGAATCTTTGCCAAATCTCTCAATTGTGAACAAGGTGTCAGCTCACAGCCGTGTGGTGAATGCCAAAGTTGTGTAGAAGTAGACAGCGGCCGCTTCGTCGATTTAATCGAAGTCGATGCTGCTTCCAGAACCAAAGTCGATGATACCCGAGAACTCTTGGATAATGTGCAATATGCGCCCAGCCGAGGTCGTTACAAGGTTTACCTTATCGACGAAGTGCACATGCTTTCCACCAGCAGTTTTAATGCCTTATTAAAAACGCTGGAAGAGCCACCTCCTCACGTTAAATTTTTATTTGCTACAACTGATCCGCAAAAGTTACCGGTAACGATATTGTCGCGTTGCCTACAGTTTAATCTCCGACGTTTAGATGTCACTCAGATTAGTGAACACCTGTCGTTTATTTTGGGTGAAGAACAACTTTCCTTTGAACATGCCGCTCTGATGCAGCTTGCTCGCGCAGCTGATGGAAGCATGCGTGATGCACTTAGCCTGTTAGATCAGGCTATTGCCTTTGGCGCCGGCAATGTGACTGGCGATGTTGTTTTTCAAATGCTCGGAAGTATCGATCAGGATCAAATCGATCAACTGCTGAGCGCTTTATACCAACAAGATGCAAAGGGGCTGCTGCAACAATCCGCCGAGCTAGCCGCACTTGGTCGCGACTTTGAAGTGATTTTGAATGCCATTCTGGATGGTTTACAAAAAATTGCTACGCATCAATTAATCCCAGATTTAGCCTCGGAAGAACATGAGTCACCCAAGCTGAAAGAATTAGCTAACGCATTTGATGCTGAAACGCTGCAATTGCTTTATCAAATTGCGTTGCATGGTAAGCGTGACCTGCCATGGGCGGCTGATCCGAGAAGCGGCTTTGAAATGACTTTATTGCGAATGCTAAGTTTTCAGCCGCGAAGTGACACGTATACTACGGAGAGTCTTCCAAGAAAAAAGTCTGACACACTCCAAAAACCGGCCGTCAATGTACCGCCGGTGACCGCCGGCAATGCTAGTACCAGCGCCCACAAAGACGTTGAAACACCAGCAATCTTTCCTTCGAGCAGTTCTGAACAAACACCATTAGAAACTCATGATACGCTGGCTGATATTCAAACAGCCTCAGCTGCATTGTCGACTGACTCAGCCAAACAGGCTACTGCTGACATCACTCCGGAAACGACTAAACCAAAGTTACATGCAGAGGAATTCGTGAACACGGATGTGAACGAAGCCATGCCAGAGGTCAATAAGGATACGTTAATCAGTGTTGATCTTTCACCGGCAAACTGGACACAAATTATTTCAGAATTGCAGTTATCCGCATTAACACGACAATTAGCTGAAAACAGTGCTTTTATTCGCTGTGAAGAAAGAACGCTACAACTGGCTTTATCATCAGAACTTGCCCACTTAGCAACAAGTAAATCCAAAGAACGACTTGAACAAGCCTTACAAAAGAAACTCGATCAGGATGTCAGTGTCGTATTTAATCATAACGCAGATAGTGCGCAATCAGGGCCTACCGTAGCTGTAGAAAGAGCTGAGCAATTAGCTTTAAAACAGCAACAGGCCATTGAATCGATTCAAAATGACCCCACTATTGAAGTGATAAAAAATACATTTAATGCTCGTATAATAGAAAGCACAATAAAACCTATCGATTAATCAAAGAGGACATTCCATGAAAGGTGGATTAGGCAATCTGATGAAACAGGCCCAGCAAATGCAGGCCAATATGGAAAAAGCACAAAAAGAATTAGCATCGGTTGAAGTCATCGGACAAGCTGGCGGTGGCATGGTTAAAATCACCATGACCGGTAAACATGATGTCAAGCGTGTTCAGATTGAAGATGCATTGTTTGAAGACGATAAAGAAATGCTGGAAGACTTACTTGCTGCTGCCGTTAATGATGCAAATCGTCAGGTAGAACAAACAACACAAGAACGTATGTCAGGCATGTTGCCAGCTGGCATGAAAATGCCATTTTAGTACGATAATATGGCAAAGCTTGGTCCCAGTATTGATGAGCTTATCAGCGCTTTACGTTGTTTACCTGGTGTTGGTCCCAAATCAGCGCAGCGCATGACCTTTCACCTGCTTGAACGCAATCGCGATGGTGCCCAGCGTCTGGTTCAAGCCCTCTCACATGCATTAGACAATGTTAAACATTGCCAACGCTGTAGAATTCTGTCTGAAACAGAACTCTGCTCACGTTGTAATGATGACAGACGACAACAGGATATCTTGTGTGTTGTCGAAATGCCGAGTGATGTATTAGCTATTGAACAAGCGACTCAATACCAGGGACAATACTTTGTGTTATCGGGACATTTATCACCGCTGGATGGCATCGGTCCCGATGCTTTAGGTATTCCAAAGCTCATTGAATGGCTGGACAAAAATACAATAGAAGAAGTTATTTTAGCCACCAATCCCACTATTGAAGGTGAAGCAACAGCTCACTTCATCGGTGAACTCGCCAGAACCCGCAATATCAAAGTCAGTCGACTCGCTCATGGAATTCCATTGGGGGGGGAGCTTGAATTTATTGACAGCAGCACCCTTTCTCACGCATTCTCAGGTAGGGAGTCGCTTTGAGGTGATGGCTAGCTTAGAGAGAGCATTTGCTTATGGCGCAGGATGTAGTTGCATTAGAACAGTTAAAAACCTTCTCAGGTTTAATTCATCGTCAGCCCTTATTCATCAATGATGAACTGGATGTTGCCGGCTATCACATTAGCTTTTTCGATCAAAATGGCGAAAAGTTAGATGACGATAGTGCAGTTCCTGACTTTGTCCAACATTTGCCTGAAATCATTTTAGATATCAATCACAATCCAAACGCACTTCTCTCGATCCCGCACTCATGGCAGCAGGCATTGCTTGCGCTTCCTAAAATAAGCGCATCGTTAACGCTTGATATTAATAGTAATTCACTACCCTCTTCACAGCATAACGGTGCCATTAGATATGCTAAACGATTAAATACATCGGCAAATGGTCATGACCATCAGACCTTATTGATCGATCTCGCGTTAGATAATCTTCAACAACTCAGCGAGAGTGATATTCGAGCATGGCGACAGCACCATGACATTCTCTGCGCTATCAATGTCAATGATATTGAACAGTATCATGACTGCAAGTCGTACCACATGGATCTGTTAGAAGGTATTTTTTATACCAAACCAGACAAACATGCTGGACAGCCATTGCACCCTTCGACTCAAACCTTAATGTCTTTATTAGTCAGGCTGCAGGAAGAGGATGTAGAAACTGAAGATTTAACCGACATTATCAATCAGGATATTAGTCTGAGCTATAAGCTTCTGCGTTTAATCAATTCAGCTTTCTTTGGTTTGCCGAAAAAAGTAGAAAGTACCAAACAAGCCATACTGATGCTGGGCCTAAACAAAATCAAAACCTGGGCAAGCTTATTATGTCTGTCAGGTATGGATGATAAACCCAATGAACTACGCAATGTAGCCATGTTTCGTGGCAGAATGTGCGAACTGCTTGCCAAGTATTATAAAGGCCATTCCGATATGTTTTTCACCGTGGGTCTTTTGTCAGTACTTGATGCAATGTTGGATAGCCCACTTGCCGATATTATTGAACCCTTACCACTGACTGCAGAACTGAAAACGGCTCTGATTGATAAACAAGGCCCAGCAGGAAGAGCATTAGCTGATACACTCAGTTACGAACAAGCTGACTGGGAAACAGTATCATCGTCTCCCATTCCTAAAGAAATATTAGTCAGAACCTATTTAGAATCTATTCAATGGGCAAAACAACTCACCATACAATTACAAGATTAAGTTATGTCTATCACATGGTTGGCCGCCAGCCCTGAAAGTATTTTCCCACCTGTAGAAAAAGCAACAGAACATGGCCTATTGGCTGCGGGTGGAGATCTATCAGCGACACGATTATTAAAGGCTTATCAACACGGTATTTTTCCTTGGTTTAATAAAAATGATCCGATTTTATGGTGGTGTCCGGATCCTCGAATGGTGCTGTTTACCGATAAAGTACATATCAGCAAGAGCTTGAATAAAGTCATACGCAAAGGTATTTTCACGGTGACTATCGACCAGGTTTTTGAGCAAGTCATGAAAGCGTGTTCAGCGCCTCGCCAGAATCAGCCAACCGATCCAGATAATCGAACCTGGATACACGGCAATATGATCGACGCTTATACAGATTTACATCACCAGGGTTATGCTCATAGTATTGAATGTTGGCAAGATGATAGGCTAGTGGGTGGGTTGTATGGTGTATCAATAGGCAAAGCGTTTTTTGGCGAATCTATGTTTAGTTTTGTGCCTGACAGCTCAAAAGTAGCGCTCATCGCATTATGTCAACAATTGCAGCGTTGGGATATGCCGATGATTGATTGCCAGATATATTCCGATCATCTATCCCGTATGGGGGCAGAAGAAATTTCCCGAACTCAGTTTATAAAAAATCTTAGCCCCCTATGCGCTGATGAAACACCACCTAAACAATGGCAGTTAGATACTGATTTACCTTACTCACTATGAGCCTGAATTTTTATCAAGATCAACCACATGCCTGTTCGTATTTAAGCGGCAGACAAGCAAGGAATCTGTATCCGGATCCCAATAAACCGGCGAGCAAACATCTCTACAGTCACCTTATTCAGCATGGCTTCAGAAGAAGTGGTGACCACATCTATCGTCCTTTCTGCGCGGAATGCGATTCCTGTGTCCCTGTTCGCATTAATATAAAAGAATTTAAACCTAACAGAAGCCAGAAACGCTGTTTGAAGCGAAATCAAGACGTACAGACTAGAATTCATCCCGCTGAATATAGCTCAGCGCATTTTGAATTATATGAGCGTTATATCGCAGGGCGTCACCTTGGCGGTGGCATGGATAACCCCACCCCATCTAGCTATACGAACTTTCTTACCAGTAGCTGGTGTGACACGGCTTTTCTTGAATTTTGGCTGGAAAATAAACTGATCGGAGTTGCCGTAACTGATTTTGTTGCCGATGGTGCTTCTGCTTTTTATACTTTTTTTGATCCTGAACTTACCAAACGAAGTTTAGGTACATTTGCCATTCTTAAGCAAATTGAATTAGCAAAAAACTATGATCTTTCATGGCTTTATCTTGGTTACTGGATAGCTGAAAGTCCTAAAATGTCATATAAAACAAACTTTTCAGGATTGGAAGGTTATTACACAGATTGGAAGAAGTTAGATAAAAAACTTTGAATAATCAGTGATTTTACGGCAAAATGGTCTTTTTAATTCAAGAACATTAGAGTTTATGGCAAAAGAAGAACATATTGAGTTTGAAGGCACCGTAATCGATACCATGCCTAACACCACTTTCCGTGTCGAACTGGAAAACGGTCATGTGGTAACAGCGCATATTTCAGGGAAAATGCGTAAAAACTATATTCGTATTCTTACTGGTGACAAAGTCACTGTCCAGCTGACACCTTACGACTTAACCAAAGGTCGCATCGTCTACCGCGCTCGCTAAAACCTCCCCCATAAGCCACGTCACGTGGCACAGCGAAAAAACAATAAACTCTGAACCCTCCATGATTTTCATCTGAATTAAATTAATTCAGATGAAGTCAGGATGTTTATGACGTCCAAATACCTGTTTTAACCCCACCAGACACATCACAATAAAAGCAATAAATGTCCAGGCTGGAATGCTTAGATTAAGGAATGTCCACAATACGTCAGCACATTCTCCAGATCCTTTCAGCACCATATCAACAGCTTGGCTCAATGGAAAATTTTCCAAGATAAAATTCAAGCCCGGACCACAACTAGGCACCTGATCTTCAGGGAGATTCTGTATCCATACATGACGTGCAGATATTGCCGCACCGATTCCAGCAGCTAATAAGACTAAAAAGCCGTATACCCGTCGTCCCGTCGTAACGGGATTATGAATGGCGCCAATTAAAAAGAACACACCAGCGACAAAAACCATGACTCGTTGCAATATACATAAAGGGCAGGGTTCTAAATGCTCGATAAACTGAAAATAACCAGCAATAAGCAACATACTCAAACAGGCCAGAAAACCAACGAGAAAGACGCCACGAAATGAATTCAAAACAGACTCCTTAAGTCAATTAATCTGTGTTAAGTTAACCTAAAAAACGCAAGGATAAAAGGATTACGGAGATGAATGACGAAAATTTCGAAAAAAAACTGACCGCTGCCTACGACAAAATGATGGAACGTCTGAATGACTTTCTGGATGATGCGGAACAACAGGCGCTACCGACGCTTCAACGTAATCTTGATAAAGCCAAACAACAAGCCATCGAATTAAAAGAGTTAACACATGATGAAGCAGAAAAAGTAGCGGCTTATCTGCGTCGTGACTTACATGATGCGGCTGAGTATCTTGAATCATCTGGCAAAACATTTTCGAACTGGCTGACCTTTGACTTACAACTTGTCGAAGAACGTATGCTCGAATTATTTGCTACCGTGGCTGATAAAACTCGTTTGGAATTAGAACAGCTCGCCCAACAAGCCGAAAAATCACAGCAATATCACACGGGTGAAATTACCGGCATTGGTACACTCTATTGTGAATCGTGTGGTTGTGAAATGCACTTTAAGAAAACAAGCCGCATCCCGCCCTGTCCGAAATGTCATAAAACTATCTTTAACAGGAAAAAACTAGTCTAGTGCTCTATCCAGTACCATGCACCGTATTCGACGAGAGAACTTAGTACCCGTTCTGCACCATCATACTGCTGAAGTAATTGCCATTGTTCAGATTTAATTGCAGAGCCGCCGGTAAGTATATCGACAATCACTTTATACGATGGATCAATAACCAGCCTTTCTCCTGCAACAAACAGAAAAATATTTTGCTCAGCAGCTGTCCAGGCTAATCGAATATATGGGTTGCGCTGTAATATAGCCCCTGCTTTAAATTGCGCTGATATTGAGTGTTCATTATCCTCAGTTAAATACTCATCAGCCAACCATTCAAGCGAAGGTTTAGTTTGTGTGACCAAACGGCCTAATGCAGACTGTAAAAGCTCGTCAGAGTGATTAATAGTATCAATCAGACTTTGTTTAAAACGTGTGATTGCCGCCTTATCAATTTCAGTCTCACTACGATTAATACACAAGTCAGGATCACTGTAATGAGTCTCACCACTGACAGATTCGGCAAGCTCGTGTAAGTAGGCATCCAATACTTCTGTTTGTGTTGGCGCCCTGAAACCAATAGAAAACGTCATACAGTCATTCATGGCGACACCTTGATGTGCAAAATGCGGCGGCAAATACAGCATGTCACCAGGCTCAAGCTCCCAGCTTTCATCGGCATTGAAGTCCGCGAGAATTTTCAAATCTAAGCCCGCGATTAATTCTGTATCAAAAAGCGGTTCAGCACCTATTTGCCAATGACGACAGCCTTTAGCCTGTAGTAAAAAAACATCATAGCCATCCGTGTGCGGCCCTACGCTGCCTCCTACTGGCGCATAACTAATCATCAGGTCATCTCGTCGCCATTCAGGAATAAAACTAAACTGGCGCGTAATTTCAGCTAATGCAGGTTCATGTTTATCCATATCCTGAACCAGAAGTGTCCAATGTGACTCCGGTAATTCGGAAAAATCATCTTCACTAAAAGGGCCATGGCGACACTTCCAAGGACCAGACTCAGTATGTTCTTCAATAAGACGGGACTCGATATCATCCTGACAGGCAAAACCAGCCAGTTCATCAGGTGTGATCGGAGATTCAAAGTCAGGAAAAGCTTGTCTAATCAATAATGGCTTTTTTTGCCAGTATTCATCTAAAAAAGCCTGTTGAGACAATCCGGTATTAAAAAACTCACTCATAGCTGTCCTGCATGAAATAACAATCTTGCAAATTCATTTTTGCCATCAAGATAGACTTCGATTCGACTTAGACAAGCATAGGGCACATCAAGGTGAAATAAGGCTTCAAGCGGCATTGATAAAATATGTGCCAACAATAAACGAATAACGCCTGCATGCGTCACAAGCAAGATATGACGTTGCTGATATTGTTGCAGCATGTCCTGCCAGGCAGTTATACATCGTTGCTGAAATACAATTAATGACTCAGCTTGTGGAGGTGTATTTCGTATCGGATCCTCATAGAAAGCAAAAAACCGTTGCGGATCTGTTTGCTGTATTTCCTCAGCAGTTTTTCCTTCCCATTCACCAAAGCCCATTTCGATAAACCCAGGAACATAGGCTAGAGAAAGTCCGGTATCACGACTCAGCTCTTCAGCAAAACTGGCACAACGATTTAGAGGTGAGGTAATAATCTGCTGCCATGGCAAGTCATTTTTCAGATGCGCTCGCATCTGTTCACGACCCATGTGCGTCAGCGAATAATTCAGCTGACCACGATAAACACCCTCACCTTCCGTCTCACCATGTCGTAATAAATCAATCGTCGTCACAGACATTTCAGTCGATAGACTCCACGGTAAATACCACATTGTTTAAAGCCACAATCCTGACTTTTTTACCTACGGGACTATCAACACCTTGTATCTTCCATGTGGAATCATCCAATTTTATTTTACCCACGCCATCAACAATAGGGGTTTGTAAAGTAATGATACGACCAATATATTGCTCGCCACGTTTGTTTAAATTAGGTTGATCACTTAACAGAGGATGATCGCGATAATACTGTCGCCAGACAAGAATGCTCACTATCGATAAGAGTGCGAATATTAATAACTGATATTGCCACGATAAGTCTGGAAAAAGTAAGAGGAATAGCCCCGTTATAAACGCAGCAATTCCCATCCATAAAGCAAAAAATGTTGGCAACAGTATTTCGATAATAATCAGGCCAACACCTAATATCCACCAATGCCAGAAATCAACAATAAAGGGCATGATTACGCTCCTTTTTTATTGAACGCTTCTTTTGCCAGTTCCGCGATACCGGCAACGGATCCAATCACATTGCTGGCTTCAAGTGGCATCATAATGATTTTATGATTATCGGCTGAAGCCATATCTTTTAAGGCTTCCACGTATTTTTGTGCGACAAAGTAGTTAATGGCTTGAACATCACCTTTTGCAATGGCTTCTGACACCATCATGGTGGCTTTTGCTTCCGCTTCGGCAAGACGTTCACGCGCTTCAGCGTCACGCATAGCGGCTTCAAGACGACCTTCCGCTTCTAATACTGCGGCCTGTTTTTCACCTTCTGCACGTAATATCTCAGATTGACGATGCCCTTCTGCTTCCAGAATAGATGCACGTTTTGTTCTATCTGCTTTTAACTGGCGGCTCATCGCCTCAACCAGTCCCTGATCCGGTTCCAGATCTTTGATTTCAATCCGCGTGACTTTGACCCCCCAAGGTGTGGTGGCGTCATCCACGACGTTAAGTAACCGCGCATTGATATCATCACGTTTTGATAACAATTCATCCAGATCCATAGAGCCCATCACTGTACGAATATTGGTCATGGTCAGATTTAAGATCGCGTTATCCAGTCCGCTGACTTCGTATGCTGCCTTAGCCGCTTCAATCACCTGAAAGAAGACCACACCATCTACGCGCACGGTGGCATTATCTTTAGTGATAATTTCCTGAGAAGGCACATCCAGCACCTGCTCCATCATATTTATTTTGGCACCGATTCGATCAATGACAGGTACAATCAAATGCAAGCCGGGTGATAATGTTCTAGTGTAACGGCCAAAACGTTCAACGGTATATTCGCGTCCCTGTTGAACTGCCTTGACGCCCATCATGATGACGACCACCATCAGCACAACAATAATTAACACAAAACTAGAAAATCCATCCATTATTACACCCTCTCGTTCATCGACATTGATCAAACATATTGTTCAAATAATAGCAGCATTGCTACTTCAGATTGTTTATCACTTGAATAATAGGTTTTATTCAGTGGACAATACATAGAAATACTTCCCGAATAGAGTCATTATGAAAACACAAGCACACTTTATTTCACTGTTTATCTTATTCCTGCTTTCAATGGTAAGCACCTCTGCAGCAGCTCAACAGTGGTATAAAGCAGAATTAGTGGTTTTCGAAAGATATAGTGGTGCAAATGCTGAACACTGGCCTGAAATGCGCTCAATTAACAATGGCAGCTTAAGCCCGAGTGCTAACAACAATCTCATCAAACCAGCTGGTACAGGTTTATTATCTGGCGTTGTATCACGACTCAATAATGCGTCCAATTATCGTGTGCTCTACCATCAAGCCTGGCAACAACCAATTATGAGTAAAGGCAGTGCAAGAAGTATTCAAATTAATTCAAGTAATGGCCTGGTGGAAGGCCAAATCAAACTGTACCGGGTTAATTATCTGCATGCTGATATTGATGTCTGGTTTAAAGAAAACGGTAATCTGCCTGTCAGCAGTACAGGCGTAGCGACTGAATCACAAACCTACCCCAATAACCCTCATCTGAGCCAAATTCGTCGTATTCGTAGTAAAAACTTAATTTACTTCGATCACCCTCGTCTGGCAGCCATTCTGGAGATTGTCCCGGTAGCGACACCGGCTTCAGCCGTATCAAAAACACCGGAAACGTATTCCTTACCTGAAAACTAGCCTTATAGCTGTTTAATCACATTGGCGATAATGGTTTTCACATCATCAATGCCACCGGCAAGGGTTTGTTGAATTTCATCCATTGTCAGCACATTATTTGTAATGCCCGCTGCCCAATTAGCCGCGACAGCCAATGTTGCATAAGGAAGTTCAGCTTCTCTGGCCAGACAGGCTTCCGGCATTCCTGTCATGCCGACCAAATCACAACCATCTCTTGCTAAACGACGAATTTCCGCTGCGGTTTCTAGTCTCGGGCCCTGAACCGCGGCATATGTTGCACCGTCTAAAGCTGTCAGGCCCGCATCAGCCGCAGCTTTTAATAATATTTCACGCAGGTCTTGATCATAAGGCCAGGTAAAATCAATATGATTATCAGCGCGGAATTGTTCACTAAAAAAGCTTTGTTCCCGACCATGGGTGTAATCAATAATCTGATCCGGCACCACCAATACACCCGGCGCAAACTTATCTGTAATACCGCCCACCGCGGCAACAGCCAAAATATCGGTGACACCGATGGTTTTCAATGCATGGATATTCGCTCGGTAATTAATGCGATGTGGTGGAATACTATGTCTATCACCATGTCGGGGTAAAAAAACGACTTTTTTACCGTTTAAAGTGCCCATTTTTATCGCTGCTGAAGGATCACCATAAGGCGTTTCAACTTGTTTTTGTTCTGTTATGTCCAGCCCTGGGTACTGGGTCAGACCACTTCCACCAATAATGCCTAATAAACGCATTTACGACTCCTTCAGAGCATATACCGCGGGCAGATTACGCCAGAAGCCACCCATATCCATACCAAAGCCAAAAACATAACGGTTGGGCACTGTTAGCCCAATGTACTCGGGAATGATGCCGACTTTATTGGTATGGTCTTTATCAAATAAACACACACATTTCACCGAGGCCGCCCCTTCACTGACACAATATTCTCTTAATGCCGCCAGTGTTACACCTTCATCAAAAATATCTTCAATCAACAACACATGTCGCCCCTGCAAAGTTGTGACCGGCTTCGCCTGCCAGCTGATATCACCACCCACTGTTTTATCACCATAACGCGTAGCATGGATATAATCCTGCTCCAGCTTGAAGTTCAGGCGAGGTAATAGATGACCTGCCGTGATAACTGAACCATTCATCACACACAGCATAAGCGGTAACCTGTTGGCATAATCCTGACGTAATTGTTCTGCCAATTTATCCAGTGCGGCATTAATTTGATTCATATCAAAAAGCATATCCGACTTGGATAGCAGTTCTTCATACTCTGTCATTGCATACTCTCTATTGTAATTCAGGCCTTATAATGACCGATTTGTGCTCAGGATAATTTATGCGCCGTTTATGGCCCTTAATCGTGTTTATACTGATTTTTTGCATCGTCTGGCTACTGGCAGATAATGTAGAAAAGCCTTTATCTACAACAAAAAGCTACCAGCGGATCATTACCTTATCGCCAAGCCTGACAGAAACCGTGTTTGCATTAGGCTTGGGAGATCGCGTTGTCGCGGTCACCGATTATTGCGACTATCCGCCACAAGCTCAAGCTTTACCAAGCGTTGGAAGTTACACCAACACCAGTCTCGAAGCCATTACCCGTCTGCAACCAGACTTGGTCATTATGTTAAACGGTCAACAGCAGCGGCAACAACAGTTGGAACAATTAGGAATAAAAACCTTAGTACTTGATAACTCGACGATTGCTGATATTAAAGAAACAATTAAAACCATCGCCAATCTGACTGGCAAACAAAGCCAAGCGACTAAATTACTTAATAACATCCAGGATCAAATTGACTATGTACGTAACATAGTCAATGACGTTACGCCTGTCAGAACCTTGGTGGGTATTGCTCATTATGTGAACAGCGATCAACTCGATACGGTGTATATTGCCGGGCAACATGACTTTTATAATGAATTGCTTGAGCTTGCCGGCGGCGTCAATGTCTACACAGATACCACTGTTAAAGTCCCTTCGGTCTCTGCAGAAGGTATTATTCGCATGAATCCGGATGCCATTATTGACGTTTTTCCAGAACAAAAAGATCATCAATCTGATATGAAACAGGTCATCAAGCAGTGGCAAACCCTGCGCAGCGTCAATGCGGTAAAACAGCAGCGGATTTATATCATCGAACATGATTATGCGAGCATTCCTGGCCCACGCATTTTTAAGCTCTTACCCGAAATGGCGCAATTACTTCATCCCAATCTGGACTGGCAGAAGAATGATTGAAGTCAACAAACTCTCAGTAAAGATTCAGGATAAAACGCTGCTGAGCGAGATTGATTTCCATGTTGATGACGGTAATTACTGGGTGGTCGTCGGCCCAAATGGTTCGGGCAAAAGCACTTTACTGAAAACACTTATGGGCATTTTGCCTGTCCACTCAGGGCAAATCAGCTTAAATCAGCGCCACATCAATCAATATAAACAACGTGAGCGGGCACAATTGATGAGTTATGTGCCTCAAAACAGTGGTCGGGAATTACCATTCAGCGTTGAAGAGTTTTTGAAGATGTCTCGTTACAGCTATCACTCGCCACTATCAGAATGGTCCAGCAAGGATCAGCAGGCGATCGAAGAAGCACTTACCATTACCGATACTCAATCGTTTCGCACACGTTTGATGAAAACCCTGAGTGGTGGAGAATGTCAGCGAGTAATGATTGCTGCCGCCTTAAGCCAACAAACACCATTAATCTTATTGGATGAACCCACCAGCTATCTTGATCCTCACCATCAGGTTGAAATCCATCAACTTATTAATCGGCTCAACAAAACGCATCAGATGACCGTGATTGAAGTCAGTCATGATATTAATCACGCAGCACATCCTGATAAACAGGTATTAGCATTACGCGAAGGTCAGGTGTTGTGGCAAGGTAACGGGCCGGACTTACTCGATAAACAGCGACTGAAACAACTCTACCAGCAAGATTTTACCTTTGTTTTACATCCGACTAATAAGCGCTTATTTGCACTGGCGGAAACACCATGACGTCATTGCATAAACTGATATTTATTACCCTGAGCAGTTTTGTCGTTGCTTTTGCTGCCCCCTGGATAGGCCTCGGTGATATTAAAAATGAGATTGTTCAACAACAAATTCTGCTGGATATTCGCCTGCCACGAGTGTTGTTTGCCTTTGTTGCCGGTGCAGGCTTATCCCTCTGTGGAATGGTATTTCAGGCCATGTTTCATAATCCTTTAGCCACGCCTTTTACACTCGGCGTCGCCAGTGGCGCTTCTTTTGGCGCAGCTTGTATGGTGTTTGCAGGATTAAACGTCACCTTACTTGGCTTTGACATTATTACGATAGGTGCTTTTATCGGTGCCCTGGTCGCCATTACCTTTGTTTTTTTTATCAGCCAATTACAACGCGGCTTTTCCAGTGAAACTCTGCTACTCACCGGTGTCGCGACTAGTTTCTTTTTTTCCAGTCTGATTTTGTTTATTCAATACCTCAGTGATATGACCGATTCTTTTATGATCATGCGGTGGCTGATGGGAGGATTAAGCTCAGCCAGTTATCACTCGCTATTACAGCTTATTCCGATAGTGACGATCAGTACGGCTATCATTTTATGGCTGAGCCGTGAATTAAACCTGTTAATGGCCGGTGACGATATCGCTTTGAGCCGTGGTGTTTCAGTAAAACAGATACGTTACCTGTTATTTTTCTCCACCTCTTTATGTGTGGGTGGCATTGTCGCCTTGTGTGGCCCGATTGGTTTTATAGGCATGATGGTGCCTCATATTTGTCGATTGTTAATCGGTACCGATCATCGCTGGTTGACACCTGCAACCCTTATGTTTGGCGGTGGCTTTTTAATTCTGTGCGATGGTATTGCCAGACTGCTTATTGCTCCCGCAGAAATCCCTGTCGGCGTTATTACTACCCTGCTGGGCGGCCCATTTTTTCTGTGGCTGTTAATTAAACGTCGACAAGGTTAATTCAGGATCTGCTACTCTCTGCCAAGATCTCAAAGGGCTATGCTGATGCAGACATCAAGACGACAGTTTCTACAATGGGGACTAACCTCAACATTGCTTTTACATGCGCCTTTATCACTGGCGGAAAAGCTAAAACAGCCGCCCAGACATATTGCTTTTGATAATCTGCATACCGGTGAAAAACTTGAACTGACCTACTGGGAAGAAGGGTTTTATCAGCCCGAAGCACTGAAACAGGTCAATCATATTCTGCGTGATCATCGAACTGGTGAACAAATGCCCATCGACCGACATCTGATTGATTTACTTAACGTATTACATAAAAAAGTCGAGAGTAAAAAACCGTTTCAAATCATCTCTGGTTATCGCTCCAGTCAAACGAATTCCATGCTCAGAAAAACCAGCGATGGTGTGGCCAAAAAGAGTCTGCATATGGTCGGTAAAGCAATTGATGTGCGCTTAGCTGATGTGGAACTAAGTCAACTGCGTCAAGCAGCACTAGAGTTGAATGTCGGTGGTGTAGGGTATTATCCAAAATCGAATTTTATCCATCTCGACACCGGTCGGCCACGGCACTGGCAAGGTTAATCTAACTCGTTCAGTAATCGCTCTGCCAGCTCCCTGACACGCTGCATTTGTTTCTGATAATTTCGGGAAAAGCGCTCATGCTGTTTTTTCATTTCCTCATGTCTTAGCTGCATTTTTCGATGCATTTTCTGATGTTTTTCCAGATCGATATGGCTCGGGCAAGTCGTTAAACAATGTTCATCAAGGCCACACTCATAACGAACGATTTCCGTATTGTGCTCATCGATACGTTGTTTATGTTTTTCAATACTTGATGAATGCTCTGGTAAGGATTTTTCCAGTAAGTAAATGAGCGCCACCATACGCTGTGTTGAGTGCTGCCAGTGTTCAATTTCCTGCTGCCAGCGCTGATCATCTTCCTGCCACTTTTGATTATAGTGTTTGAGCTGTTCTCTTTCTTCCATTGCGTTCATACCAACACCCTTGTGTTATGCAGCTGCTTATCAAAATTATCTGACAAAAATATTAGCGCTGAAATTCATCAGTCAGCACGGTAAATTTGCCTTATTTTTTATGAATTATTCATAGCAGGACAGCGACGTTAAATAAACGTAAAATAACGAGATTTATTTCAGTTTCAGGAAACACCATGTCCCATATTGTCGTTTGTGCGTTATATAAGTTTGTCACGCTAGACAATTACACCGAGTTAAAAGCGCCGTTACTTGATTTCATGCTCGAACACGAGGTTCGTGGCACATTATTGCTGGCACAAGAAGGCATTAACGGCACCGTTGCCGGCTCAAGAGAAGCCATCGATGCCTTGCTGGCTTATCTGCAACAGGATCCGCGACTGGACCCGATAAGTTACAAAGAATCCTTCACGGATACCGCGCCCTTTATGCGCACCCGGGTCAAACTCAAAAAAGAAATCGTCACCATGGGTGTAGAAGGCATTGATCCAAAACAAGTCGTCGGCACGTATGTAAAACCCAAACAGTGGAATGAACTGATCTCTGCCTCAGATGTGTTATTAATCGATACCCGTAATGATTATGAAGTTCAGGTAGGCACATTCAAAAACGCAGTTAATCCACAAACAGAGAGCTTTAGAGAATTTCCTGATTACGTAAAATCACATCTGGATCCAGAAAAACACAAACGGGTTGCGATGTTCTGCACCGGCGGTATTCGCTGTGAAAAATCTACCGCATTCCTCAAAGAACAAGGGTTTGAAGAGGTATACCATCTGGAAGGCGGCATTCTGAAATACCTGGAAGAAGTCCCCGCAGAAGAATCCATGTGGGAAGGTGAATGTTTTGTGTTTGATGATCGCGTCACGGTGAATCACAACTTGGAAAAGGGTGACTATGACCAATGTCACGCCTGCCGCCTGCCCATCACTGAAGAAGAAAAACAAAGCCCGCTTTATCAAAAAGGCGTTAGCTGTCCGCATTGTTACGATAAAACCACACCGGAACAAAAAGCCCGCTATGCTGAGCGCGAAAAGCAAATTCAATTAGCCAGACAACGTGGTGAAGCTCATATCGGTGTAGAAACTCTGGAAGCGGTTGAAAAACATCGTGCCGAGAAAAAACGTCGTCGCGAATTAGATCGTCAGGCAGCCAATAAAAAGGCTTGATATGTATCTACTCCGCCTTCTCTGTCTGAGCTTTTGTTTAGGGTTTAATCCAGTCTGGGCGAGTGAACATGATGTTGCTGTCGCCAGCGCTCACCCATTAGCCACGCAAGCGGGTATTGAGATTCTGGAACAAGGTGGCAATGCCTTTGATGCTGCCGTGGCAGTGACAGCAGCATTGGCCGTGGTTGAACCGGCGGGGTCTGGTCTGGGAGGTGGCGGTTTCTGGTTATTACATCAGGCAGAAACCAATAAAGACATTATGCTAGATGGGCGTGAAATGGCGCCGGGTAAAGCCAGTGCTGAAATGTATATTAATCAGCAAGGCGAGTTCGAACAATCCCGCTCCCTCAATGGCCCACTTGCTGCCGGCATTCCCGGTGTGCCTGCCGGTATCGTTTATCTAAGCGAACACTATGGCAAACTGCCCCTTAAACAAAGCCTGGCACCGGCTATTCGTTATGCCTTGGAAGGCTTCGTAGCGGGTCAGCACTACACAGATATGGCGCGCTTTCGGTTACCGGTATTAATGCAATATGCTGCCAGCCGTCAGCAGTTTCTTAAGGATGGGCAAGTCCCCAGTGTGGGCACTATTATTAAACAGCCTGATTTAGCGCATACCCTAAATAGCATTGCCGAACAAGGCAAAGCAGGTTTTTACCAAGGTGAGATAGCCGAGCGTTTAGTGCAAGCTGTTCAGCAACATGGTGGCATCTGGACTTTAGATGATTTACAGCGTTATGAAGTCAAACTCAGACAGCCTATAAAAGGTCACTATCAAGGCTATACCATCACCTCTGCAGCGCCTCCCTCTTCCGGCGGTATAGTGATGGTCAATGCACTAAATCAGCTCTCTGCTTTTGACTTGGCTGATGCCACAACCACACAAAAACGTCATCTGGTGATCGAAGCTATGCGTCGGGCTTATCGAGATCGTAGTCGTTTTCTGGGTGATGCTGATTTTGTAGCTATTCCTGACTACTTAACCTCCGTCGACTATGGCAAACAACTCAGTGACACGATTGATCCTGTCCATGCTACGCCTAGTTCAGATGTCGCAGACAAAGTCATCGAAGGTGAAGACACCACCCACTTTTCCATACTGGACAGTCAGGGCAACCGGGTGGCCGCGACCTTAAGTGTGAATTACCCCTTTGGTTCAGGCTTTGTTGCAGAAGGTACTGGGGTATTATTGAATGATGAAATGGATGATTTCTCTGCCCCTTCCGGCGCTGCTAATATCTATGGCCTGGTAGGCAATGAAGCCAATGCCGTCGCACCCTATAAGCGACCATTGTCGAGTATGACACCGACCTTTGTCGAAAATAACGATGAGCTATTAATCACAGGAACACCAGGTGGCAGTCGCATTATCAGTATGGTGTTACTCAGCGTGCTTGATTTTGTCGAAGGCAAAAATGCACAAGCTATCGTTGCCGCACCACGTTACCATCACCAATATCTGCCAGATGAAGTGCAGGTAGAAAATGTCGGATTCAGTGAGCAGGAACTGGATGCACTGAAACAACGTGGTCATCACATCAGCCCGCTGTCACGCCAGTACGGTGATATGCACATTATCATCCAAGACAAACATAAGGGCACACTGAGTGCGGCCAGCGATCCTCGTGGTGAGGGTCAGGCGACGGTCACCACGCTGAAAGAATAATCACAGCCGCATATTTTGCGGCATGATGCCTTTTCTGGCTTGCGCTAATGCGCTGGTTTCTAAAATAATCAAACCCACCACAGTGAGTGAAATCGGGATCAGACAAAACCAGCCAATAACAGCAAGCTGAATCATTCGCATATTGGGGTCTTCCTGTCCTTGTAATACTGCCCAGGCGATAATAAATAAGACGAGTGAGACGGCATAGGACACGATAAGAAAACGGCTACGTCGCCATGCACACTGCCAGTGAGCCAATACCAGCGCTGTTTTATTGGCTGGTCTATGCGCTTGAATCCAGATCGATAAAATCATCATCAATGAACAAGTGATCGGTACAGCAAAGATCAGCCACAAGTTTTCTGTGGCAAAAAGAACAGCGGGTAATAAAAAGTGAAAGATAGCGATATTAAACATCATCCGCTCATGCGGCTGACTGGCAAGTTGTACCGTGTTATCAGTTTCAGACATAAAGACTCCCCTATTGATTATTACGCACCTTTGCGTGCATCAGATAAAGCGGTCATTTCCAACATAAATAAAACTAAAACCATCAATAAAATAGGCACAGCAGCAATTCGGCTAAACACCACAAGCATAATGGTCGCCATATTGTGATCCGGCTGAACAGACGAAAGCAGCCAAGCCACCAGCATAATCAGAGCAGACACACCATAGCTGCTGAGCAACCACTGAGCATGTCGCCATGCCAACTGCCAATGCTGCTGAATCAACACAGTATCATATTGAGCAAACTTGGCTTTCCAGGCAATCCAGCCTATGCTGACTAAAGCGCCAATCAGTGCAACACTCAAAATCCAGGCAATATGCCCGGAGCTGAATGCAGCCACAGGAAGTAATAAATGAAACAAGGCAAGATTGATCATCATTCGTTCGTGCGGCAGACTGGCTTCTTTTATATCATTGTTCATCATTTCATCCATTAACATTTGCTAATATAGCTTTATGATGAACCTGATAGACAGTCATTGCCACCTTGATTTTGATGCTTTTGATGAAGACAGAGAAAAAATTCTTTCTGAATGTGCTTCTTCCGGCATCCAACAGATCATCGTACCCGGCGTTAGTGTATCCCAGTGGCCAAAACTCATTAAAACGTGTGACCATTATCCGGCGCTTAGGTTAGCTTTGGGCTTACATCCGATGTTTATGGCAGAACATAAACCTGATCATATTGATCAGTTACGCACAGCATTAATACAGAACAAAGCGATTGCTGTCGGTGAAATCGGTCTCGACTTTTTTATTGCCGATGCTGACAAAAATGCACAAACTGAGCTATTTAAAGCACAACTGAAATTAGCGGCTGAATTCAACTTGCCAGTGATTCTTCATGTGCGCAAAGCGCATGATGAAGTGTTAAAGCTGCTGAGAGAAATTAAGGTGTCCGGCGGCATTGTGCATGCTTTTAATGGCAGCCTGCAGCAGGCAGAACATTATCAAAAACTGGGATTTTTATTTGGGGCTGGTGGCGCCATTACCTATCCTCGAGCCAACAAATTGAAAAGCTTGTTTAGTCAATTGCCAGAAAAACATATTGTGCTGGAAACGGATGCGCCGGATATGCCTCTGGCGGGTTATCAAGGGCAGAGAAATACGCCAGAACGACTTCCCATGATTTTAAGCATGTTGGCAGAGCTTCGTGAGGTATCAGAGCAATCACTGGCAGCCGCTACCACAGCCAACTGCCAGAGAGTGTTTCATCTTTCTTAATCGTGATGACCAATTTCACCTTCCGTGAATAAATAGTCTTTCAACTCATCATTAAACTTAGGATCACGACGACGAATCCATTCCAAAGTCATCGCTGCATGTTCTTTTTCTTCATCACGATTATGTTCCAGAATCTTTTTCAATTCCGGATCATGACAGGCATCTACCCGTTGGTTGTACCAGTCAACAGCTTCAAGTTCTTCCATCAATGAAACAATCGCACGATGCATATCGCGAGTTTCATTGGATAATTCTTCAATAGGTTCGTGATAGCCTTCACTTGAACCGGCCATAAAAAGCTCCTCTCTCTTAAAAGTTAGTTGTATACGACGTTCTTGTGAACGATGCTAAAACTAGCATGTACAGCGATAAGTTGGCACTATCAAAGGTTAAAAAAACACCATAAATAATTCTCGGGACAACCATGGCAAATAAAGATATTTCGCTGATTCTAAATACTGTTAACGACATTATTATTGGAAAACAACAACCTATAAAACTGGCACTAGCCTGTCTGTTAGCCAGAGGCCATTTGCTGATTGAAGATCTGCCCGGTGTAGGCAAAACCACACTAGCTCACACGCTTGCGGCCACCATGGGGCTGACTTTTCAACGCATTCAATTCACCAGCGATATGTTGCCAGCCGATATTATTGGTATCAGTGTCTATGATCGTGAATCTTCCAGATTTCATTTTCATCCCGGACCAGTTTTTACTCACTTTATTCTGGCTGATGAAGTGAATCGCGCCTCACCGCGCACCCAAAGTGCGCTGCTTGAAGCCATGGAAGAACAGCAAGTCACCGTAGATAACGAAACCTTAAATCTGCCTGAGCCATTTTTTGTGATTGCCACGCAAAACCCCAGCCATCAGATTGGCACCTTTTCCTTACCTGAGTCCCAGCTGGATCGTTTCCTGATGAGGATTGAGCTAGGCTATCCCGATGCTAAAGCGGAACGACAATTACTGATGGGCTCAGATCGTCGTCAGCTATTGAAACAGCTTCAGGCGGTCACTTCAGCGGAATCATTACTGACACTGCAACAGCAAGCAAGCCAAGTTATTGTGTCTGATGCGCTGGTTGATTATCTGCAAAAAATTCTGCAGCACACGCGTGAGTCTGGTCATTATCACCATGGCCTGTCTCCCAGAGCCGGCTTAGGTTTACTCAGTGCAGCAAAAGCCTGGGCGTTTATTGAAGGTCGCGATCATGTTTTGCCCGAAGATGTACAAGCTGTTTTACCTAGTGTGGTCAATCATCGTTTGCAATTAGTTGATGAAACACAAAAGCCAGACTGGATAGATAGTTTAATTCAACACGTCCCTATTCCTTAACGATGGTTAACAGCATGACTCAGCTCTGGCAAAAATGGCAGCAGCGTCAGCGGCAACGGATTTTTATCATGCCGTCAGCGTATGGTTATGCGTATGTCGTATTACTGCTAATCATGTTGCTGGGAGCGATTAACTACAATAACAGCCTGGGGTATTTACTGTGTTTTTTACTGGTCGGCCTGGGTCAGGTTGCCATGCACCACAGTCACCGCAATATCAAAGGGCTGAGCGTCAATGTACATGGGCTCGATCCTGTTTTTAGCGGCCAGCCAGCACAGTTTCGGCTGACTACCACCAATCACAAACCTTATCCCAGTTATCAGCTTGAGGTGCGGCATAAAAGCAGTGCCAAGAAGTCACCTTGGCCATTTATCAAACGCTATCAATCACTGCAGTTAGTAGATGTGGTTGATGGCAATAATAACGAGTCATCAACCCTGAGCATCCCAACGCAAAAGCGTGGTTGGCAGTCATTAAATACCCTCAGCCTTGTCAGTTTTTACCCTTTGGGTCTGTTTCAGTGCTGGACATTATATAAAACCGCAGCTCAGGTGCTGGTTTACCCTAGCCCTGAAGGTCAAAAACCCCTTCCGATAACCGCTCAGACTGGACAGGAGTCACATCAAAAAGAACAGCATGGCGAAGATGACTTTGCTGGCTTAAGACCTTATCGTGAAGGCGAAGCTCTGCATCGCGTTGCCTGGAAAGCGATGGCACGTGATGATCAGATGCGCAGTAAACAATTCTCCTCTCCACAAGGCAGAGAGCTGCTATTTCGTTGGGAGGATGTGATAGATCTGAAAGACACTGAACAAAAATTATCTCAGCTCTGCCAGTGGATTTGTCAGGCAGAACAACAAGGCGATCATTATGGTTTGATCTTACCCAACGCTGAACTCGCTGCATCACACGGTCCTTCTCATCAACATCACTGTTTAAAACAGTTGGCATTGTTTGATGAAAAAAGCTGATTTGTCTCCACCGCAATCTACGATAAACGCATTAATTATCGCCTTATCCATTGGCGCGATTCCGCATATCATCTACCAACCGGCATGGGTGGGCATGATGTTTGTCATCATGATCAGCTGGCGCTTATTACATCACTGGAAAGGCTGGCCTTTGCCGACAGCCAGTCGCTGGTTAAAAGTGTTACATAACGGCATCGCCTTACTCACCATTGCCGTCCTTATTGCTCAATTTGGACTCACGATTGGCCGTGATGCCGGTGCCGCCTTACTCACTATGATGCTGGCGTTTAAGGTCGTCGAAATACGCTCTCTACGTGACTTTTATCTCAGCTGTTTCCTGGGTTTCTTTTTAGTTATCACCAACTTTTTTTATAGCCAAAGTGTGTTTATGGTGATGTTAATGCTGATTGTTGTCATCGCTCTCGGGTATTGCTTACTCAGTGTAAACAGTCAGGCAAGCGCACTCAATATCAAGCAGCGCTTATGGTTATCCAGCAAAATGGTGTTACAAGCCACACCGATGATGCTGTTTTTGTTTGTACTGTTCCCACGAATCTCTGGCCCAATCTGGGGTTTGCCACAAGATGCTAATGCCAGTCAGTCTGCTCAAATGACAGAGCAACTGACCTTAGGTGATTTACCGCCATCACAGGGAATGTCAGGCATTAATGATCAGATCCAAATGGGTAAAATCAGTCAGCTTATTCAGTCTGACGCCATCGCGTTTCGGGTGAAGTTTACTGACAATGAGCTTCCTCCTACTGCAAAGCTGTACTGGCGTGGTCCCGTTTTGTGGAAAACAGATGGCACCGTCTGGTCGCCAATAGCAGAAAAACAATTACAGTCACAACACCCCCGTATTCAGATTTCAGGATCGTCATACCACTATCAGATGACCTTGGAACCACACAATAAAACCTGGTTATTCGCGCTCGACTTTCCAACAGAACAGCCACAAACCCTGGCAAGCCACCTCACCAGCGATGGGCAATTAAACAGTGATAAGCCGATAAAACAACGCACGCAATATTCGCTGACATCCAGCCCCTCTTATACCTTTAATGCAGCGGCAGAACCGAACCTTGATGCAGCATTGCAATTACCCGAAGGCAAACATCCCCAGACACTCGCTCTGGCAAAACAATGGCAACAACAGACCGACACGCCTCAGCAGTACATCAACACTGCGTTAGCATTTTTTAAAAAAGATGGTTTTGTGTATTCATTAAGCCCGCCAAGATTAAATGGCGATACCGTCGATCAGTTTTTATTTCAGACCAAAGAAGGTTTTTGTGAACATTATGCCGCCAGCTTTACCGTGTTGATGCGCGCAGCAGGTATTCCAGCTCGGATTGTCACCGGCTATTTAGGCGGCGATCCTAACCCTGTAGATGATGTGCTCACTGTCAGACAGCGTGATGCTCACGCCTGGACAGAAGTCTGGTTGCCGCAGCAAGGTTGGCTACGCATTGACCCTACGTCCGCAGTATCTCAACAACGAATTGAACAAGGCATTGGCCGGCTGTTACCTCCAGGCAGACAATCCCCGGCGATGCTGGGTGACAATAACCAACTCGTCGTCGCTTGGAATAGTCTGAAAAATAACTGGAATGCCTTTAATACCGCCTGGGATATGTGGGTCGTATCATTCGGGCCAGAACGTCAGCTTGAGCTGTTATCAAAACTAGGTATGTCCAATCCCAACTGGCAAAAAATGACTATTGTGTTGACGCTCTTATTTGTTCTGACTGGATTGGTCATGATGCTCAGCGTCTGGTTTAAACGACCGCATCACGATCCAGGGGTAGTCTTGTATCAGCGATTCTGTAAAAAGCTTGCCAGACTAGGTATAGAAAAAGCAGACCATGAGGGGCCACAGGATTTCGCCATGCGCGCGCAAGCGGCTTTACCCGAATATCACCATCAAATCGATAGAATTACCTCACTGTTTACAGCTTGGCGTTATCGCCAGCAGGATGAACAGACACTGTCTTCCTTACGTGAACAGATAAAGGCTTTTACTCCAAAGCGTTAAGTCGCTTTGCCAAGCCGCATTAATTTACGGAAAATAGGCAACCTTAATTCGTTGGTTTTAAGGAACACGCATGGCACATTCCAATCCCCTGTTCGAACGTACTCACATTTTGATTGGTGATGAAGGTATCGAAAAGCTGCAAAACAGCCATATTTTTCTTGCCGGTATTGGTGGTGTCGGTTCATACACAGCGGAAGCGTTAGCCAGAATGGGCGTGGGTAAAATGACACTCGTTGATCATGATGTGGTGTCAGGTTCCAATATGAACCGACAGCTTGTTGCGCTGCGTTCTACAGTGGATGTCCTAAAAGCAGACGTCATCGCGGATCGTATTAAAGATATTAACCCGGACTGCCAGGTCACCTTAATCACCGACTTTTTAACACCGGAATCTATTCCGACCGTTTTATCTCAAGGTTATGACGTTGTCATTGACGCCATCGACAGCTTGAGCAGTAAAGCCGCATTACTGGAAACCGCCTGGCGTAATGAAATGACCGTATTTGCTAGCATGGGCGCAGGCGGAAAACTCGATCCCACCCAAGTAAAAACCGGTGATTTAATGGACACCTCCATTTGCAAACTCGCCAAACACCTGCGTGGACAACTACGCAAACGTGGTGTTGGCAGAGGTATTCAAACGGTTTACTCACTGGAAGCCCCTCTTCCTCCACTACCACCAGAACCTGTCAGCCGTGGTCGTGCACGTGCGGTGAATGGCACGGTGAGCTATATGCCATCTATCTTTGGTTTAACTTTGGCTGGTCTTGTTATCAATCACATCATTGGTAACTCACGACGTGTCTGATCCGACGGATGTGATTAACTGCAACGAGTTTATGTTGCAGCAACTACAGAATTTACTCAGCCAATACGGCTTGGAAATAGAAAAAATCTCAGCAGATGAAGCGATTCCCGGCAGCTTTTTTGGTGAACGTGAAGCGGGGTTGATTGGCAATAGACTTATCGTTCGTGCAGATACACCGGTTCATTCTGTGTTACATGAAGCGGGTCACTACATCTGTATGGACCCAGAGCGTCGAGCCAACTTACATACCGATGCTGAAGGTGACTACGACGAAGAAAACGGCGTCTGTTATCTGCAAATTCTGTTAGCCAGTCATATCCAACAAATGGGCCGGGCTCGTATGCTCAGAGATATGGATCGCTGGGGTTACAGCTTTCGTTTGGGCAGTGCCAAAGCCTGGTTTGAACAAGATGCTGATGATGCTCGTCAGTGGTTGGAAGATTTCAATATTATCGACTCGGAGCAACTCATCACTTGGCAAATTAGAACCATATAACCTTCCAAAGTTAATAGACTTCTCTAGAAACCTAGTATGATTCAGACATATTGCTATCCCCTTAACATTGAAGATTCATCGGAAGTGAAGTAATTATGGAAAAATTTTTAATATTTCTCTTACTTACACTTTCTGCTATTGCATGTAGCCCTGACATTGATGAACAAATAACTGTTTATGATGAGTATTTAAAAAAACAAATCATCAGTGAATTACAAAAAGACAATATTGCATTTACAGATTCAACTGAAGGTGTGATTACTTATTCTAGGAAAGACTCATCTAGAGTAAATGAAATTTTTAATAAAGAAATTAAACGGCTACCTGTAAGATATTCTTTTTTCTCAAAAGAGCAGGCATTAGTATTGATTAAGTTCCTTGAGTCAGAAAATATTGAATACTACTTCAGTGAAACGAAGAAAAAATACAATATATGGATTGATAAAAAATATGGGCCGCAGATACAAAATTTTTTAGCAACCCAATAATATGACAACTTCAGAGCTTTCAATTGAAATCTTTTCTACATCCTTAAGCCTAAGACATTCTGCCAACATATGGACTCTCGCTAAGCAATAAAGAGTATAACCTCAGAGCTATCGTTATTATTTCCTGCCGTTATCACTATTAAGCTGCTATATCGAAAAGAAAATCATCAATCGTTGGGTTTCGCTAGCGCTCTACCCAACCTACACGATAAAAAAACGCTCTTTCGTAGGTTGGGTTGAAGCATGAAACCCAACAAATACAACTACTTCAAAAATCTCATTTTCACTGTACACTGACTAACGAATATTCGAACTTAATTAAGGCACTTACAGGAGGCACAATGAGTACGCCGATTTCTTCTCCCGTCACTGATTTACTTGAAGCTCAAGGCATTGCGTTTGAGGTGATTGAAATTCCCTTAACCGAAGATAAAAAACCAGTGCGTAATCTGGAAGAGCTGTTAAGCAGTCAGGGACATGATCCGAAATCTGTGGTGCGAAGTCTGCTGTTTAAAACCGGTTCAGATAATTATGTGCTGCTGGCCGTCGCCGGTGGTGGTCGTGCAGATTGGGGCATATTAAGAAAACACCTGGAAGAACGAAAGCTGCGTATGGCCGAGTTTGATGAAGTACCAGAAGCGACTGGATACGTGGTGGGTGCTGTGCCACCGATTGCTTTACCTGATAGCGTGACAGTGTTACTCGATGAGAGCGTGACTCAGTTTGATAATGTGGTGATTGGCAGTGGCGTATTAGGTTACGCTTTAGGCTTAACTTCAGCCGACTTACAAAAAGCCATGGCCGATGTCGATCGCGGCACCTTTGTTAAAGAATAAATACGTGTATCTATAAAGAAAAAGGACTGGCATCTTTCAATGTCAGCCCTTTTTTATGGCTTAAACCTAAAACTCAATCTGCGTCGTCAAAGTCCCCTTTCCGGGTGGGATTGGGTTTAGCCGACTTTGAACGTTTCTCGGCTTTTTCATGATGTGAGTCTGAATGCTGTTGATGATCGGATTCATCATTAAACAGCTCTTTCACTTCCACCTCATTCACCATACGCAGTGGCGCCGCAGGTGCCTTACCCTGTTTGTCCTCACCAAAGTATAAAGTGAGATGTGGGAAAGGAATTTCGATACCCGCCGCATCCAGATGACGTTTCACCAGACGGTTATAGGCACGACCGATACTCCACTGACTGCCCGGTAAGGTTTTGATTCTGACACGCACATTGACTGAACTATCTGCCAGCGCTGTGACCCCATGCACTTCCAGTTCTTCTGTCAGGATTTGTGAACGATTAGCATCATCCGACATCAACTCAGCAAAGGCTTCACGTAATTTAACGATCACTTCATCCGTATCTTCACGATAAGCGACACCATACTCACCCACATGGTATGCAAAATCACGCATATAGTTAGATACAGTACCGACAGATGAGAACGGAATAATATGGAAAGTGCCTGACAAGTCGCGCAAGCCCAGCGAGCGAATAGTCAGCTTCTCAGCCACGCCGGTAATACCATCTGCAGTGACCACATCACCGGTATTAATCGCATTCTCTAACTGAATAAATATCCCGGTAATCACATCCTGCACCAGCTTCTGAGCACCAAAGCCAATCGCTAAGCCCATCACACCAGCACCAGCAATCAAAGGACCGATATTGATACCAATTTCAGACAGCACAATCATCGTCGTCATCACAATAATGGTGATGGCAATGGCATTTCTGAAAATGGTAAGTAAGGTTTTCTCTCTGGCGCTGGGCATGCGACCGCTTTCTTCCGGATTTAAGCGGTGCTCTATCCAGCTTGCCAACACGATCCAGGTCAACATGGCCACTGCAATAATGAAGAAAATCGAAATGGCTGAGGTAATCACATGCATACCGACTGGTGACGCAAGCCATGCAGCTAAATTAACGATGCCCCACGCATCCAGAATTGTGCTGATAATAAGCAGTACAACAATCAGTTTGAACACTTTGAATACTCGAGGCAGTTGCTCGTTTATTCGTGCCTCTGCATTGGCTAAGTGCTGGTTGAGGACATAAGGCAGTCTGATGTTATAGCCCGCTGCCATATCCAGTATAGCGATAATCCCCATACCTACTAATGCAGCGATCACCGTTTTCAGTGTGGCTAATAATATGATGGGTAAGGCTTCTTCAGAATTGACGAGTAAACCTGCACCCAGTACTAAAAAATACGCAATGGCAAACCAATGCCAGGTTTTCGCCAGCACACGCAGAGTGACATCATTCACACCAAAATGACTATGTTTCGCTGTAGCAATCAACTGCTCTTTCACGATGTTTTTATTACGTAAAACCACACTTAACGCAAAAATCACCGTAAATAGAACAATAAACAAATTCGCTAATTGACTCAGGCTTTCTGAAATTGACATGGCAAGGAATGGCACGATAAACAACGTGCCATAACCCACTAATGAGACGATTGTTGAAAAGAAGCTAGACCAGTAACGGGCTGTTTCCGAGGACAGACTTAATAAACGTAACCCTTCGTTTCTGGACGCAAAGATCGCTCTGATAACAACTTTGGTTAATTCCACTGCCAGGAAAATATTCAAGAATAAGGTTTCAGAAACCGCGATTTCCCCCATTTTCCCGACACCTAACAGCGCCACGCCGTATCCGGCAAGCCACGCAAATGCCACTACGGCGATATCTACTACGGTAGCAATGATGACCGCGGTGACTTTGATAACCAGCGCATGGGTATTGTGTTCGCGCAAGGCGAATTGGTTAGTACTACGGAAAATAATGCGGGCCAGTAAGCGAAACACGATAAAGCTGGCAATGGTGGCAGCCGCGACAATCGCCACTGTGATTAAATCTGAGAACCAGCCTTTGGTAGTTTTATCTGTACCATCCCAGATTGAAGTCAGTGCCTGCCAACTTCCTGTTAACGTCGACATCATGGTTTGCACAACGGTCTGACTTTTTTCAGCAATGGCTGCAGCAAAAGAATCATCTACTTTCTTTTCAGATGCTTTTGCTTTCTCAGCAGATGAAGTTTCAGTGCCCGGTTTATCCGCATTTTCGGATAAATCTTTTAGCTCTTTGATTAGCTTATCGCGAGAATCAGGGTTTTCGATAATATTCGCTAAACTTCGATATACATCTACCTGAGACTCGCTAGCGGAAGCGGCGGATTGTTCCTGAGCGGTAGTATCGGCCATGGCGTTGACCGGTAATGAAACCGCAAGCATAAAAATAAAGAGAAAGAAAAATTTAGTCACAGAATTCGTTATTAAAACGTTTGGCACAAAGCACTCCCAAATTAGGCCAGATTAAATATTGCGAAAAAGATAATGGCATGCAACCTTACCAATTCAGCAAAGCACATACAAATTACTGTATATGAATGACAGTAAATAAATCGTGATGATTCCATCGCCTATCACACTGGTAGAATAACCCTACTCTTTACCAAAGACCATGACTAACCAGACGCATTAAATATAGGAATTATTATGGATTCTGATATCCGACTCAGCTACGCCGGATTGTTAAAAAATCATTTTGGATTAATTGCTGCAGCCTACCTGGCAGTGTTTACCGGTAATCTGGGACAAAGCTTTTTTATTGGTTTGTTCAGGACCGATATCAGCGAATACCTTAATATTTCTGCTGGTGAGTTTGGCTCACTCTACGCAGTCATTACTATGATAAGTGGTTTTCTGGTGATGCATTTTGGCCCCAAAATCGACTGGATAGCGCCCCGACGTTACGTGCTGAGTGTACTTACTGCACTGACCATCGGCGTATTAATGCTCACCCTTTCTCCCTGGTGGGGCTTATGTATTTTCGGGCTGGGTCTACAACGTTTATGTGGTCAGGGCTTAATGACTCACTTTGGCAGCACCCTTGCCGGACGCGAATTTAAAACCAATCGTGGTAAAGCCTTAGGACTTGTCACTTTAGGCATGCCTACCGGTGAAATCATCTTACCGCCCATTATTGCTTTGATGGCCGTCAGCTACAGCTGGCAACAAGTCTGGTGGAGTATTCTGGCTGTGCTGATTGTGCTGTGGGTGTTACTGATTCTATTTGTTGACTGGCCTCAAGCACCACGTCAAAAGCATGAAAATAAACAACATAAAGAAACTGGCCCCAGCCCAACTCGCGATCTGCGTTTCTGGTTATTGCTGCCTATGCTGATGGTATTACCTATTACCCTGACCGGTATTTTTATCTATCAGGCTCAGATGACACTCGACTTATTAGCCAGCCCCACCACTTATGCACTGGCGTTAACTGGCCTCGGTATTGCTCGATTCCCAGGTGCATTATTAGGCGGCCGCTGGATTGATGAATACGGTGCCACCACACTCGCCAAACTCTATTTAGTGCCGTTTGCTCTGTCCTTATTATTTGCAGCGATCATCGGAGGTGATATCGGGATCTGGGTATTAATGCTTGGAGCAGGTACAGCTCTGGGTATGTCCTCCCCTATCGGTGATACCTTATTAGTACGGCTGTGGGGACGTGATCACCTGGGCCAGGTACGATCATTAAAATCCGCTTTTTTAGTGTTTTCTACCGGTATCGCACCGGCATTTTTGGGCTTTATGATCGATGCTGGTGTGACCTTCCAGAGCATCCTGTTAGGTATGCTGACTTTTTTAGTCATCGCCTGGGTATTGGCACAAGGGCCAATCAAAGAGGCACATAAGACTACGGAGATATAATTTCTTTCATTCTACAGATTTTCCGTTATTATCAAATCAACCTTAAATAACCTAAGTTATTTAAGGTTAATCATTCCCATTTAAATTTAAAAACAAGGAAAGTAGATGAAAAAAGCATTATTTGCTGCTGTTTTGGTAGCAGTAACATTCCTGTCTGGTTGCGCTTCTGTTCCAATGGAAAGCAAAGAAAATACAGCGCTGGCAAAACAATTCAACACTCCCTCAGAAGGTAATTCAGGCTTGTATGTTTATCGCTCAGGCAGCTTTGGTGGTGCACTTAAAAAAGATGTGTGGGTTGACGGTGATTGCCTGGGTGAGACTGCACCAGATATGTTCTTTTACAAAGAAGTAAAAGGTGATGAGCAGCATAAAATTGCTACCGAATCAGAGTTCTCACCTAACGACTTGTTGCTGGACACAGAGACCGGTAAAAACTATTTCATTAGACAATATATGAAAATAGGTGTTTTTGTGGGTGGTGCCGGAGTAGAACTTGTTGATGAAGAAAAGGGCAAAAAAGACATTAGCTCTTTAAACATGGCAAAAACAGGAACATGCAGTAAATGATATTAAAAACCAATGAGATATCACTTCTCTCATTGGTTTGACTATTACTTCGTTCTAAGGGCAGGTATAACCACCATCAATCACCAAGTCTGTGCCAGTCATAAATGATGACTCATCAGAGGCCAGAAAAATCGTCCCGTAAGCGATTTCGTGAGGTTTACCAAAGCGTTTCATCGGCACCATTGAGATAAGCGGTTCCCATTCCTCTTTTGGCACACTGCTTTCAAATAAGTTGGTGTCAAACATCCCCGGACAAATGGCATTGACACGGATATTGTCACCGACAAATTCCATGGCCGCAGATTTGGTCATTAAACGCACAGCGCCTTTTGTGCTCTGATAGGCGGTTGAAACACCGGCCCCGGCAATACCGTAAATGGAAGCAAAGTTAACTATCGAACCACCACCAGCACGTTTCATCGCTGGTACTGCTGCTTTCATGCCTAATAAAACACCTAGCTGGTTAATATTCACTATCTGGTAAAACTTTTCGACGGTGTGCTCTAGTAAGCTCGCGTGATAATAAATCCCGGCATTATTCACCAGCACATCCAGACGACCAAAGTGCTTTTCGGTTTCCGCTACCGCCTCAATCCAGTCTTGCTCCTGAGTAACATCAAGTGCGACAGCAATGGCTTCGCCTCCATTCTGGTTTATTTCTTCAACCAGATTAAGCGTCTTTTTCCAAAGGGCATCGGCTGGTTGTTCACCTGCAATAATCGGATCTTGTTTAAGGTTCGCGGCAACGATCTTTGCCCCTTCTTTTGCCATCATGCGAACCTGCTCACTGCCCAGGCCACCGCCTGCCCCAGTGATTAAAATGACTTTATTGTCTAATCTACCCGCCATTATCGTTTCCTATAATCTTTTTAAATAATGAAAAACAATGGAATTACATTGCTTGTTGGAAACATCGTAAGAGCGAAAAAAAAGTGCCGCAAGACGGCACTTTTCAGAGACTTAGTTACTTAAAAGTAACCTATGCATCGATTTAGAAAGGTTTTCTTATCTAGAGCATGGAGGGGGCTGGCGTGACTGATAGATTAATCAGCATCAAACACCCTGACTAATAATTGGCGTATTGCTTCCGGTTCAAAGGGTTTATCACAAATGGCGGTGACACCAGCGGCTTTCACTTCACCCAAACGAGCAGCATCGTCATCACTGGTGACCATAATAATCGGAATAAACGCATTATCGAGCTCGTTACGCACATATTCCACTAATTGTTTGCCATCCATATTGGGCATATTCAAGTCGGTAAAAATAAGATCAAACTCATTATTTTTAACGACTTCTGCCGCCTGCTTGCCATCATTCGCCTTGGAGATATCACTCATCCCCAGATTTTTTAACACACGAGTAATGTGGTTTCGGGCAGTCAGGCTATCGTCAACGACCAGCACTTTAAGTGCTGTAATATCGTAATTATCTAACTCAAGCCTGGCAGGTTCCATGAAATCAATGGTGGTTGCCAGGGCTTTTTCTAAATCATGACTATCGAAGGGTTTTGGCAGCAGTGCCACAATTCCGGCTTGGCGAACATCGTCTAATTCTTCAAAACGGGTCTCACTAGAGACCAGCATAAAGTGAATATTGGTTTCACTTTTGATCTTACGAGCTAATGCAATCAGTTTCGCTGCATCCATATCAGGTAAATGCAAAGCACTAATCACCAGATCTGGCGGGTATTGCATCATGATTTTTAACGCTTCCATACCGGAAGCCACACCCTCAATGTTATATACACCGGCCTGTTGCAGGTGGGTGACAATAATTTTCCGCTGGGTTGAAGATGGCTCTACTAGAACAATCGACAAATCCGACAAACTCACTGAAGCCATAGTCCAACTCCGTTGTTATAAAACAGGCTAAGCCTAATATAGCAAGAAGAAACAAAGCTTCATAATCTAAAGTCGTGATTATGCTGGTAGATTAATAACAATCAACTTTAATACTTTTTCCCTAACTATTAGTTACTTAGCTTTGGATTAACAAAACTCATCATTAAATTACTCAATTTTCATTTTTTAAGGTCGTTAAGGATTAAAGGTAATTATCAACCATGTTTTACCAACTGTAGCCGTTTTCTCGGGGAGTAAATATGAGCATAGGAAACATTTATCACAATGCATCGGTGATGAAAAAATCGATGATTCCACCTGCTGTCATGACTGTGATGCTCACCATCCTACTCATCGTCATCACAACAAACCTCAAAACTGTTTCTAATAACATTGATGATGTTGTTTACAACTTAGCACCGGATACGGATTTAGCTGCCCAAATCATGAACAAAGTGAATGAGAAAAGGCTGCAAGTGAAAAACTATATCAAGACTTCTGATAACAGTAATGTAGAAAAATTTAAGTCGATATCTGACGAGTTACAGCAGCTTATTACTACGGCTCAGAAAGACATTAAAGCCTCAGATCGTGTCAAGCTGATTAACGAAATTGATGAATTAAACAATCGTTATGATGATGCTTTTCATAACGATGTCGTCGCAAACATGTCCATCAGAAATAACATCGTTTATGACAACTTAAATAAAAATGGGAAGTTAGCTGAAAAAAGTTTAGATGGCATACTGAATTCTGCCCACGATAACTACGATATTGAAGCAACCTTCTATGCTGGAGAAACACTTAAGTCATTATTATTATCACGACTCTATGTCTTCAAATATTTAGATACCAATAGTATTGATGATAATAACCTGGCTCAAAAAGAACTTGAATCCACCCAACAATGGTTAGAAGAATTACTCGCCAACACAACAGACAACCAAAGCTTGCAGTCTGCCCGTGAGGCAGCCACACAAATCGAAGCGTATAAAAACGGTTTTATCGAATTAGTGGCCGCTATTACAAAAAGAAACAACGCCATTAATAATGTGTTGGACAAAAATGGCCCTATCATTTCCGGTAAAACTCAGGCTCTGAAAGACAGTGTGTTTAAGTCAATGATTGATGAGGGTGAAAAGGCAAAAACCAATATCATCAAAACCGAACGGTTTAGCTATATTGTCTATGTCATTGCGGCTATTGCTGGCATATTTATTTCTTTCAAACTCGCCCAAGGCATCGTTAAACCAATTGAAAAAATGAAAGGCGTTATGGATAAAGTGGCTGATGGTAACCTGACCATGCGTATTGATATCAATAACAAAGATGAGCTGGGTCAATTTGCCGCTAATTTCAATCAATTTGTCGCTCAATTAGAACAGTTAATCAAACAGATTGCACTGGCAACAGAGCAGCTATCTACCGCCGCCGAAGAAACTTCCAGTGTGACAAGAGATTCCACACAGAACATCCTTAAACAGCAAAATGAAACCAGTCTGGTCGCCACCGCCATTAATGAAATGACAGCCACTGTTCGTGAAGTCGCCACCAATACGGAACAAGCTTCTCTAGCCGCATCCAATGGGGATAGAGAAGTACGCGCCGGACAGCTTGTTATCAAACAAATGGTGGAATCTATCGGGCGTTTAGTGACTGAAATTGAGGATTCATCGGGTGTTATTCAAACGCTCAAAACAGGCAGTGTCAACATTGAAACAGTGTTAGACGTGATTAAAAACATCGCCGAACAAACTAATTTACTGGCATTGAATGCCGCTATAGAAGCTGCTCGTGCTGGAGAACAAGGCAGAGGCTTTGCTGTTGTTGCAGATGAGGTTCGCTCACTAGCGCAAAAGACACAAGAATCCACATTGGAAATTGAACAGCTTATCGCTACATTGCAGTCCAATGCTGACGACGCTGTTAGTTCTATGGATTCTAATAAGCTCAGCGTCAGTGCTTTGGCTGAGAAAACCAGCCAGGCAACCGAATCATTGAATAGCATCACTTCTGTCGTGTCATCCATCACAGAAATGAATGCTCAAATCGCCACAGCAGCTGAAGAGCAAAGCTACGTTGTCGAGGAAGTGAACAACAACGTCCACAATATTCAGATTATTTCAGAAAGTAATGCTACGGCTTCTCAACAAATATCATCAGCCAATAATGAAATTGCAGACTTAAGTGCCAAACTCAAAATTCAGGTCATGCGATTCCAGGTGTCTTAGTCTGTTAGATGCTCCAGCCAGTCTCCTTTATTGAGACTGGCTGATTTCTTCATTTCTCCGCCTCCCTGTCAAATTTTTCACGTCGACTTTTATATTTTTAATGAGTCGCCTATGCTGTATTACTCAATTGATAAGGGAAATTTATGCCTGAAGATCTGCACATCAAGATTCGTAATTTAGAAAAATCCGATTACCCGCAACTCAAATTATTGATGGATAAAATTTACGATGATATTGGTGGCGCCTGGCCAGAACATACTATTTTTAAACTGATTGATGACTTACCTGAAGGCCAGATTTGTATCATTGATCATGACACTATCATTGGGGTCGCTCTGTCAGTACAGGTGAATTACCAACGCTTTAGTAACCCACATACCTATGATGATTTAATTAGCAAAAAAGAAACCATTCTGAATAATAAAAATGGTGATGCTTTGTATGGGCTGGATGTCTTGATTCATCCTGATTACCGAGGCTATCGTCTGGGAAGGCGTTTATACGAAGCGCGCAAAGAGTTATGCAGACAACATAACCTGAGAGCAATTCTGGCCGGTGGTCGTATTCCAAACTATCATCAGTATGCTGAAGAAATGACCCCTGCTGAGTATTTTGAAGCCGTCAAAAACAAACGTATTTACGATCCCATTCTCACCTTTCAGTTATCGAATGACTTTCAGGTGACGCGTTTATTAAAGCAATACCTGCCTGAAGACGAAAAATCTCAGGGTTACGCGACGTTGCTGGAGTGGCGCAACATTTTTTATGAACCGGAAAGTACCGTTATTGAGACCCGGAAAACTCAGGTTCGTATCGGCGCGATTCAGTGGCAGATGCGTGAAGTCGAGTCTGTTGAAGAATTGTTAAGTCAGGTCGAATATTTCATTGATGCCTTATCCAGCTATAAAAGCGACTTTGCTCTGTTCCCTGAGTTTTTCAACTCTCCATTAATGGGACTTAGCCCCGATCAACGCAATCAGACCGAAGCAATCCGTTTTTTAGCCAGCTTTACTGAACGCTTCAAAACAGAAATGTCGCAAATGGCGGTGAGCTATAACATCAATATCATCACCGGATCCATGCCTTTATTAGAGGACGATGTTCTCTATAACGTCAGTTATCTCTGCCGTCGTGATGGCACGATTGAGAGACAAACCAAAGTCCATATCACCCCACATGAACGTCGTGACTGGGTCATTGAAGGCGGTGATCAATTACAGGTCTTTGACACAGATGCTGGCCGTGTCGGCATATTGATTTGTTATGACGTCGAATTTCCTGAGCTGGCTCGTTTATTGGCACAACAGGATATGGATATTCTTTTTGTACCGTATTGGACTGATACCAAAAATGGTTATCTACGGGTACGTCACTGTGCTCAGGCTCGCGCCATTGAAAATGAATGTTATGTGGTTATCTGTGGTAGTTGCGGTAACTTGCCCCAAGTAGAAAACCTGGATGTGCAATATTCCCAGGCGGCGGTGTTCTCCCCTTCTGACTTTTCCTACCCTCACGATGCCGTGATGGCAGAAACCACACCGAATACCGAAATGATCATGTTTTCAGATTTGGACTTGGATAAACTCAAGTTGACTCGAAGCGAAGGCTCGGTAAATAACCTAAAAGACAGACGGACTGAACTCTATACGCTCAACTGGAATGGTAAAACCAAATGACAGAGCATCAAATCATCAGTCAGATCAAAGCAGCAGACCAAGCCATCATGGCAGAAGACTTCGATACATTATTAGATATTTACACTGACGATGCGGTGCTGGTGGTGCAACCTGGCATGAATGCGGTCGGCAAAAAACAGATCCGTCAGGCATTTGAGAAAATTGCTGTTTATTTTCAACATGGTTTACAGGTCAAACAGGCGGCATTAGAAATTTTAGAAACCGGTGATAGTGCTCTGGTACTAGCCAATACCATTATCTCTGCACCTGGTGCTGAACCGACCACAAGACAAGCGACGTATGTCTTTGTTAAAAACAGCGATGATATCTGGCGATGTGCTATTGATAACTCTTATGGACATGCCATTCTTCAGAACAAATAAAAACAGTGTTACTCATGAATACGAGGCTAAAATGGAATTAGAAACACAAACAGCTCATATCGCTATGGAAACGGATATTGACCCTGCCGCTGGAGATCAAGCCTATTTTTCTGTATCCACCACCAAGCTGAAATGGCTTTATCTCGCCACATTTGGTTTATATGGTATCTATTGGTTTTATAAAAACTGGAAACTTCAGCAGCCTTTTATCGATGGCAAAATTATGCCGGTGATGCGTGGCATATTTTCTATTTTTTTCACTCATGCATTAACTAAACGCATCAAACACAGTATGTTGCGTCAAAACATTCCGGAGAATAAACATCTGGGATTTCTGGCGACTTTGTTCGTTTTACTGGTCATTCTTGGTAATCTGGCAAGCACACTTGCTGATAACCAAGTCGTACCGCCATATTTCAATATCATTTGGTTGATAATGTTCTACCTCAGTGCTTATCCACTGATAGAGCTACAAGACAAAATCAATATGCTTAAGGACGACCCCATTGGCGCCATTAACTCGCGCTATGACTGGCGAGGCTATGCCGCCTTATTCATAGGGGGCGTACTGTGGCTGTTGGCTATCCTTGGTGCAGTTGCCTTAATCGCACAAAACTAGAAGGAGACATATCGTGACATTAGAAAACGTATACCACTTAGCATTTACCGGTTTATTTATCATCTTGTTAACACTGTTAGTCCAATGGTTTATTGCAAGTAAAACCAAAGCCTCACAACCGGGTGCCATTCCAGGAAAAATTGATGAACACTTGAGTCATTCCTCATTTGTGTTCCGTGCCCACCGCACCTTTATGAACTCACTGGAAAACCTACCTTTGATGCTTGGAGCATCTTTTATGGCGATTCTCATTGGCGCCAATGCTTTATGGACAGGGATTTTTATCTGGGTGTTTGCCATCGCACGAATTATCCATATGGCTTTATATTACAAAATTGCCACTGAAAAAAACCCCAGCCCAAGAACAGTGTTTTTCATGATTGGTTTACTAGCAAATATCGCACTATTGGTCCTGTGCGCCATCACACTTTTATAATGTTGTGTCGATTTAAAAAATCCAAAATTAACCAACGTTAAAAACACCACTCTCGACAAAATATAAAATATTGGTAATCATTCAACGACAATACCAAGGCAGGCCAATAGTAGATGGATAACATGGTAATGCGAGAGACCATCCTAAAAGGATTAGAAAACGAATTATCCTTAACAGAAGCAACAGAAATCACTGATAACTTAAGCTATATCTTGTCTGTTATCCGTAAACATCTGGAGATGGATGTTGCTTTTATCTCCGAGTTCACCGATCAAATACGAAAAATTGAAGTGGTCGACTCAGCAGAACGAAACATTTCTTTAAAACCTGGACACGCAGACCCTACTGAACTGACTTATTGTCGAAAGATTGTTGATGGTGAGCTGGATGAAATCATTGCTGATACTTCAGAAAACCCATTGACTAAGTCGATGTCGATTACACAAGAGCTGGATATTGGTAGCTACTTAGGTGTACCCATCGTACTTAATGATGGTGAAGTCTATGGTACTTTCTGTTGTTTCAGTCATACGCCTGACACCACGCTGAGCGAACGAGACTTAGCATTAATGAAAATTTTTGCTGACATAGCCGCACGTCAAATTGATAAGCAACTGATCAAGAGTCAGGAAGAAAATCAAATCAAAAGACGAATCAGCAAAGTCTTGTCAGATAAGCACCTCAAAACTGTTTTCCAACCCATATATCACGTCGACGAGAAGAAAGTGATTGGTTATGAGTGTTTATCCCGTTTTCTCAACACACCATATCGCACGCCAGATATCTGGTTTGAAGAAGCAAAATTTGCCGGACTGGGAGAGGATCTTGAAATAATGGCTATTACAGCAGCCCTTGATAAGATGAATCTTTTCCCTGCCGACATCAATTTTTCTCTAAACATATCACCTGAGTACGTGATAAATGGTGCCGTTGAAAGAGCCTTAGACCAGCATATATTTAATAAAAAAATTATTCTTGAAGTCACTGAACACGCTCAGATAACAGACTATCATGCCTTTCGTAAAGCCATACAATCACTGCGAAAACAAGGTGTGCGCCTTGCCATTGACGATGTTGGTGCCGGTTATTCCAGCCTCCATCATATCTTGGAACTGGGTGCAGATATAATCAAATTGGACATCAGCCTGATCAGAAATATTGATACTGATACATCCAGAAAAGCGTTAACCGCAGCGTTACTTGCTTATGCCAAAGAAACCTCATGCGAAGTTTTAGCCGAAGGTGTGGAAACCAAGCAGGAATTCTCTGAGTTGGTTCGACTTGGCATCAAGAAAATACAAGGCTATTTCATCAGCCAGCCGCTGGAGTTAGAAGAGGCAGTGAATTTTATCTGCCCTATATAACAAATAACAGGCATACCATTACTGGTATGCCTGTTAATTTTTTAACTCATTAGACTTTAAACTGTTTAACCAAATCGTTGAGCGTCGTCGCAAGGCGAGCGAGGTCTTTACTTGCCACAGAGGTTTGCACCGTCCCTTCAGCGGTTTGGTTGGTCATATCATTAATCGACACAATATTACGATTAATTTCTTCAGCCACCGCCCCCTGCTCTTCTGCTGCTGTGGCGATTTGACGGCTCATATCATTAATATGTGAAATGACTTCAGAAATCATTCTTAATGCCTCCTTGGTTGAATTCGCCTGGGTCAAAGCTTCATTGACTTGTTTCTGACTTTTCTCCATTGAATCCACAGCATTATTGGAGCCTTGTTGCAACATATCGATCATATTGGTTATTTCACCAATCGAAGCTGTCGTTTTACTAGCCAGTGTCCTCACCTCTTCAGCTACTACAGCAAAACCACGACCATGCTCCCCGGCACGTGCCGCTTCAATAGCCGCATTTAATGCTAATAAATTCGTCTGCTCTGCAATATTGTTAATCACATCCAAAACAGTAGAAATATCCATACTGCGTTTTTTCAGTTGATTAATAGAAGCGACTGCCGTCTCAGTCACATCAGCTAGCTGTTGAACAAGTGAGGCTGTTTTATCCATCGCGACAATGCCTGTATCCACCTGCTCAGCAGCTTTATCTGTAGCCATAGATGTATCACTGGTATTTCTTGCGACTTCTTGTACTGTAGCCGTCATCTCATTCATGGCTGAGGCGACCTGAGTGGTTTCACTCTGCTGTTTCTGAACTGCCTGGCTGGTTTGCTCTGTGATCACAGAGGTTTCTTCTGATGCCGCGGCAATTTCGCTACTCGCATCCGTGACATTGTTCATGGTTTTCTGCATCGTGATGAGCATATTATTGAGGGCTTTGCTGGCATCACCAATTTCGTCAGTACGCTTCATATCCAGCCGTGCGGTCAGATCCAGATCTTTTGCCACGCCAGAAATAAAGTTTGATATTTGCAGAATTGGAGTCGAAATCAGATTGGATGCTTTAACCGCAAACAGTACGGCTAATAAGGCGACAACAACAAGAATCGATAATCCATACAACCATAAACTGTTTGATAACTGATTAGCTGGTGCAAACGCTTCTACTTCATCAATCTCCGCTAATATTGCCCAGTTCAAACCCGCAATATCCAGAGGAGCGAAAGCAGACAACACATGGGTGCCACGATAATCTGTAATGATGTCAAACCCTGACTTACCAGCCAATGCATCCTCAACACCATGACTGTTCACCGGCAAAATACCTAATGCTGTCCCCTTACGTTCAATCAAATTTCTGCTTTTATCATCGATAGCATGGGTTTCTGCCAACATCTCTAGATAAGCAGCTTTATCCTCAACTAAAAACCGGCTTTCACTACGTAAACGTTTATCAGGACCGACCAGATAAGCTTCACCTGAATCGCCCAACCCTGCTTCCATCCATTTTTTCTCAAAGGTCATAATCTGATTAATTCGATCCACAGGCATTTGGAAAATCAGTACCCCTTTTTTACTGCCATTCAGGGAAATCGGTGCTGCCATGAAACTGGCAGGGCTCTCATAGGAAGGCAAATATGGAGCATAATCAACCATCGCTACTTGTTCATCGGGCCCCAGTTCTAGTGCTTTCTTAAATGCCTGACCAAGGGCAGTGCTGGCATAGGGTCCATTTTTCAGCGATGTAGCGTAATCAAGTTCTTTGAATACGCTATACACCACCATCCCGGTATCGGCATCCACCAAGAAAATATCGTAATAACCAAACTTCTCTAAAAAATCTTTCAGATATGGATGATATTTAGCATGATAGCTTGCATAGCTACTGCCATCATTTGCCTGAACCATATCGTCTTTTTCACCTAACTGTGCTGGATTATCAACAATATACGTTTGTTGCAGTGCTAATCCATTCACATCAAGTTTGGACAACACATCGTCCATATTCACGGGAGGCTTTACACCGTTTAAAGACTCGTAACGTTGAGAAAACGTAACGTCATAATAAGTCTTCACATGTTGGTGAAGGCTGGCTTTGTTGTACTCTCCGATATCATCGGCATAGTTCTGTGCGGCTGTATTCAGATCACCTAAGGCCTCAGTAATCAAGCTAGAATTTGCCAGATTAGTCAGTTGATTTTTAATTGTTGCGAAATAGTCTCTGATCTGATTTTTCTTAACATTACGAAGAGAAATCAGACGCTCTTGAGATAATTCACGTAGTGCAATACTCGATTCATTAGTCGCGATATAGTTGGTAAATGCGGTAGAAATAAGGATTGGCGTAAGAGCGATAATAATCGCGGCCAAGGTGATTTTTTGTTTTATTTTCATCTCAAGTGCTCGTAATAATGAGGATAGCTAAAGCCTTGCTACTAATATCGTCCTTGATGGAGATTTATTTAATCCATTGCGTACTTAACTATTGTCCACATTCATTTTACGAACACATGAAAAATAACCAACAACTGAAAATATTGTTGATTTTATTTAAAGATATGTTTTGTCCTGTTTGCCAAAGCGACCAATGACAGCATCACTGGCACTTCAACCAAAACACCGACCACCGTGGCTAATGCAGCGCCCGAATTCAAACCAAACAGGCTAATGGCAACAGCCACCGCCAGTTCAAAGAAATTAGACGTGCCAATAAGTGCAGCGGGTGCAGCGACATTAAACGGTACTTTCCACAAATAAGCCCAACCATAAGCAATGGCAAAAATGCCGTAGCTTTGTATCAGTAAGGGAATAGCGATCAGGGCAATAACCAGTGGTTTAGCCAGAATGGTTTCAGCCTGGAAACCAAACAGTAAAACCACCATGGCTAATAAGCCAATGATTGAATAAGGTTTCACTTTTTGTGTAAAGCGAGCAATTTCATGATGGTCCTGACTATTATCAAGACGTTTCCGTGTGATATAACCTGCCAGCAATGGAATCACCACATACAGTACAACTGATAGAAATAAGGTTTCCCATGGCACGATAATATTAGTCATGCCCAGTAGAAAGGCTGTAATCGGAGCAAAAGCAAACACCATGATTAAGTCGTTAATTGATACTTGCACCAGTGTGTAGTTTGCATCACCTTTAACCAACTGACTCCAGACAAAAACCATGGCTGTACAGGGCGCAACCCCTAATAAAATCATCCCGGCAATGTATTCTTTTGCTGATTGAGGATCGACCCAATCTGCAAACAGAATCTCAAAAAATAGAATGCCCAGCCCGGCCATAGTGAAAGGTTTGATTAGCCAGTTCACCACCAGCGTGAGGCATAATCCTTTTGGCTTTTTACCGACATCTTTGATCGAGGCAAAGTCCACATTGACCATCATCGGGTAAATCATCAACCAGATAAATACGGCGACAGCCAGATTCACATTGGCATATTGCCAAGCGGCCACCATTTGAAACACTGATGGAAACAACGACCCTAAAGCGACACCAGCAACAATACAAAGGCCAACCCAAACCGACAAATATCGTTCAAAAAAGCCTATTGCTGAACTAGATGACGAGTTCATACCAACTCCTTTTCAATACGTGTTTTTAGGAGCTGAAACGCTTCATCAAAGGCGGCTTCAATTTGCGCATCCGTTCCCTCCGCTTTTGCAGGATCGGGAGTACTCCAATGCAGTTTTTCATACTCACCATAAAAAATCGGACAAACTTCGTTGGCAGCCTGGTCACAGACAGTAATCACATAATCAAAAGGCTGACCGGCAAACTCATCCCACGACTTGCTGACCGGATGACCTGGATCGATGCCATGGCGTTTTAATGTTTCTATTGATTTAGGATGAACATAACCCGCAGGCTGACTGCCAGCACTAACGGCCTGATATTCAGCCCCTTTAAGCTGATTAATCAAAGCCTCTGCCATCACTGAACGGCATGAGTTACCCGTGCATAAAACCAGTACTTTCTTCATTTCAACTCTCTGTATTAACGGATTGAGGTTTACAACAATCAACAAACTCCACAACCGCACAATCGGCATTATCGGCCTGGTGCAATCGCGCTAAATCACTACTGCAGCAATCCTGGACCATAAAGGCAATTAAGTCTCTCATCTGTTCAAAATTAGCCATGTAGATAATGGAGCGACCTTCTTTACGTGATGTCACCAGTTTGGCCTGACTCAAATGGGTAAGATGAAAAGACAGAGTATTGTGCGGAATGCCAAGTGCATCACTGATAACACCAGCCGCCATACCCTGTGGACCGGCTTCAACCAGCAATCTAAAGGCCTGCAGGCGTGTTTCCTGAGACAAAGCGGCAAAAGCGTTAAGTGCAGTTTCTAGTTTCATATGTCGATAATAGTCGACATATATTTTATATGTCAATGATTATGGACATATAAGCAGAAAGCTTAACCATGTTAAAGTGATCGACAAGTATGAAAATGATCGTAGGGGGATAAACGATGAGTAAAACATTAGTCATTGGTGCCAACGGCCAGATTGGAAAACAACTTATAAAGTTACTCTGTGCTGATGACAATCAGGTGAAAGCGATGATCCGAGACTCCCAGCAAGCCACCTACTTTCAGGAATTAGGTGCTGAAACCATTATTGCCGATTTGGAATCCCCATTACCGGAAACAGCATTTGAGGATTGTGACAAAGTCGTCTTTACCGCAGGCTCAGGTGGAAAAACCGGCGCTGACAAAACCATCCTGATTGATCTATGGGGTGCGGTGAAAGCTATTGATATGGCCAAGAAACATAATATAAAACAATTTGTTATGGTCAGTGCCAGAGATGCTGGCAATCCTGAAACAGGCACTGAGGCCATCAAACACTACAATATTTGTAAGCATTTTGCCGACGAGTATTTATTAGCTAGTGGTGTGCCTTACACCATCCTGCGTCCTGGCAAACTGATTGATGACAAAGCCACAGGCCATATTTCCACACAACGAACAGGCGAGGCTGATAAGGATGTGATTACCCGTGCTGACGTCGCTGCCTGTATTCACTATTGCCTGAACCATACCGAGTCCATTAACCAGATAGATGAACTTTACAATGGTAATGACACTATTCAACAGGCATTCATCAACAGTGTGTCGGGACGGTTGGGTTAAATTTACCAACCTGTCAGAGAGCGACTGTAATGGCCGACACCACATTTTATCAGATAAGCTACGGCCAAGCTGATAATGATAGTGAGCGGAAAGGTAACAACAAACTGTACCAAACCACTCATCTCTTCAATATAAGGCAGCCACTTGTATCCCACCAGCGCTATCAACACCCAGGGATGAATAAAGTAAATAGCAAAACTCGCGTCGGCTAATAACATCAGTGCAGGAATGTCAGGATAACGTTCGCTCAACTTTTGCAGTAGAGACAAAAAGAAAAAACATAAAACGATTTTCTGCAAAATCAGGATATCCAGACCATCAAAGGTGAATGCATGTAATTTATGTAGATTACCGAATCCGGGATAAATCAGCGCCTGTAATATCGCCAGAAAGATAACGCCTGCTGCCAGCACAACAGTTTTGTTCGCCATGTAGGACTGAACAAAATCACGGTGCATGGATACCAGAATGCCTAATAAATACATAGGCAAAAAATACAAAACAGCATGCCAGGGCGACAGATTACCCGCTGGGCGATGGACAATCATCGCCACCACTAAGGCGATAACAAAAATAGTGATACGTGTTTTTACACCCAAGCGGATGTAGCTGATAAACAATGGCGACATCAGAAATATCAGCATAATAAACGGGATATACCAATAGGCAAACGAGGTTCGGCCAGTCCAGAAATACAGGCCAAACATGGTTAAATAATCTTGCCAGTGATTGAGCGACGTGACTCCCAACTCTTTGGCATCGGGTAAAGAAATACCTGAACTTAAATAATAAATCAGTGCTAGCGACGATAAAAACAGATAAGGCAGCAAGACATTTTTAACTTTCTTCAGCATAAACTGGCTGTATGCAAATTGCCTGTAAAAGATATGATGGAAGAAAAAACCGGAAATAAAGACGAATAAAGGTGAACCACCCTGAATTAAGTTGGCAATCACTCTTTCGTCAAAACTGGTGATGGATTTATAGCTAATACAATGTCCGGCAACGATGCTTAAAATGGCAATGGCCCTGAAATAATCAAAGGCAATCAACCTCATTTAAGCAACTACCACAGATATTAACCACCGCATCGGCTTATCACTCTTCTACAGACAAAACAGGCGAACAATACACCAAAATCACACTTTTTATCATGATTTATAAAGGCTGCGTATAAAACGGATTTAAGTGACTATTCAGACCTTTGTCATCTTCTGTTCGGCCAATATATTTATTACCAATATTTTTCAATACTGATCTGCCCTGGATCACGTCGGGAGTGTTTTTTCAGGCCATGGGTATTGATTAACACCTCCATGGTTTCATGCACCATTTCCGGATTGCCGCACAACATCACCTGACTCTGTTCTGCATTGATTTTCAGACCAGTGCGTTGCTCCAGACGACCATCTTCAACAGCCTGAGGAATACGTCCTGTTAAGGCATCAGGTGCTTGTTCACGACTGACAAAAGGCACATAAATAAACTGCTCTGCTCGTGTTTGTTTTATCGCATCAATGTTGTCCTGATAGGTCAGTTCATTTTGATGTCTGACCGCATGTACCAAAACCACTTTTTCAAACTGCTGCCACACTTCCTGCGTATTTAAAATAGACAGAAAAGGACCAATACCCGTGCCGGTGGATAGCAAATACAGATGCTTGCCCTCAGGTAATTGATCCAAGGTCATTAAGCCGGCTGCTTTAGGCGCGACCAAAATAGCATCACCGGCTTTAAGTTTGGCTAGTCGGGTAGAAAGCAGACCATCAAGCACTTCTATAAAGTAGAAATCGAGTGGTTTTGTACCAGGACTATTCACCAGAGAAAAAGGTCGGCTGACAAGTTCACCCTCAATTTCCAAAGCTAAACGCGTAAATTGCCCGGCTTTGAACGTTGGATAATCGACATCCAGCCTTAATGAATGCAAACGGTCATTCCATTGTTTATTTTCAACTACTGTAGCCGTCAGCCAATCAGCCATTGTGCTGTCTCCTTTTTTGTCGGGTTGATATCACTTTCCGGTTTATGGTCATGCTACTATCATTCCACTTTTAATACGACGTACTAAGCCAACATCACCTGAGCTCAAGGATTAACGCTAAATGACCAATCACATCATTGCCGAAGCGACATTAACCGATCTTAATGCCATTACCCAGTTGCTGACCGTGCTGTTTACTCAGGAAGCTGACTTTGAACCACAACCAGAAAAACAAATGCACGCGGTCAGTGATATTCTCAGGCATCCCGACAAGGGCCATTTTTTACTTATCAAACACCAGTCAAAAGTGGTCGGTGTAGTCAGTTTGTTATATCTCACCTCAACCGCCATGGGTGGTAAAGTCGCTTTATTAGAAGATATGGTGATTGCTGAACAACATCGCGGCAAAGGCTTCGGCTCGGCTTTGTTAAGTGCCGCGGTCAACTTTGCCAGACAACAAGGTTGTCTGCGCATTACCTTATTAACCGATGCCGATAATGCCATTGCCCAGAAAATGTATCAGGACGAGGGGTTTACTCACTCTGCCATGATTCCGATGCGATTAATTTTAGACACATAAACAAACACGCCATGGACGCCATTAACCCCAAATTATTATGGGAAATTTTTAAACATATACAACGTTGGTTAGCGAATCTTAATCGCGCAGGCGAACAGCGTCAGCAACAATCCAGAACAGCGCTGAGAAATGTCATTATCGCTGCCCGGGAAACCAGTGTGTATGTCAGACAGATACAAGATACCCAACAAGCCGATCATGCGACTGAGCGACATCTGGCGAAATGCTGGACCCAACTGGGATTTGATTTAGACGATTTGGGACTGAGTAAACTGGCGAAACGCTGCCACATAACGGGTAAACATTGGGCTGACCCTAAGTTTTACACCGATGATTTTCTGCAAAAAGCCGATATCAGTCTGGATAGAATGGAAAGATTAGCAAAACAGATTTTAGTGGATATTGATAAACTCTAAATCATGAAAAAAATCATCTTATTTAGTCTATTTGTTTTATTCACTCCATTGGCTCAGGCTCAGTCGCTATGCCCAATGACAAATGCTGATGCCATGCAAGCTTGTCTCGATGGGAAACTGCAATCAGCAATTGATGAAATGGTCAGTGACTTAACGATAATCCAACAACGTCATGCTGAAAACCATGCACTGCTAAAGTCGCTTGAGTTATCGCAGCAAACATGGGATGCCTACCGGAAAACGCAATGTCTGAATGTCTATCAGACCTGGCAAAACAATGCGCAACAACAAGCTGTAACCGCCAGTTGCGCCATTGAGCTGACGAGACAACGTAATCAGTTTTTACAAGACTATTATCTGAAGTAAACCCTGTTCAGACTTGTAAAAAATATTGGCGCGCTTGCTCGGCATCCTTGTGAATCTGGCTGATCAATTGATCCAGACTTTCAAAACGCTGTTCATCACGAATCTTATGTAAGAAAAACACCTGAACATGCTCGCCGTATATTTCTCTCTTAAAATCAAATAGATGTACTTCCAACAAGGCTTTATTACCACCAATAGTCGGTCGGATACCAATATTTGCCACACCATTGACCGGTTCTTCATCAATACCAAATAGCTGCACAGCAAACACCCCTGTCAGTGGAATTTTATGCCGATGAAGATGAATATTTGCCGTGGGGAATCCCATCTTACGACCACGCTTATCGCCATGCGCTACCCGACCACTCATCCGATATGGACGTCCTAATAACTTCTCAGCTAAGAGTAAGTCACCACTGCTTAGTGCATTTCTGATACGGGTGCTGCTTACCCGGTCTTGGTCGATAGCAAAGGTGTGCATGTTCACCACCTGAAAGCCATATTGCCGTCCGGCTTGCTGTAATAACGCAAAATCGCCTTTTCGTTCACAGCCAAAGCGGAAGTCATCCCCCACCACCAGATATTTAACGTTTAATCCTTCCACTAATAATTTTTGGATAAAGAGTTCAGCCGACATCTCTGCCAACTGTTGATTAAACCGTAAAACACATAATTTCTGGATGGAATAACAACGCAAAGCCTCCACTTTTTCACGAAACCGTGTCAATCTGGCTGGGGCTTTTTCCGGAACAAAATATTCAAAAGGTTGCGGTTCAAACGTAATCACTACGGCGGGTAATTTCAGCGTATCGCCTTTCATCGCTAATTGTGTCAATACCGCTTGATGGCCTAAGTGGACACCGTCAAAATTACCGATGGTGGCAACACACCCTTGAGGTGAAGCAGGTAAATTATGAAAACCGCGAATGATTTTCGGCATAAGACGTTGTCTACCAAAAAAATAACTAAACACAACAGAGTAACGGCAAATAAAAAAACAATCCAGCAGGCAAGCCCACGCCTATTACCTTATAATAGGCGCAAAATTATTTCGGTCAGAGGCAAGAATGGCAGCGAAACAAAAAAAACTGGATTATGAAGCTGCAGTTAAAGAGCTGGAAGCATTAGTCGAACGCCTGGAACAAGGCGATATCAGTCTGGAAGAATCACTCAAACTCTATGAACGTGGCGTACTACTCACACGTGATTGCCAGGAATCATTACAAGCGGCAGAACAAAAAGTGCAAATGCTGTTACAACAATCTGGCCAAAGCAATATGGTAGATTTTGATCCGGAATCTGGTGACGCGTGAACGTAAAGTTTCCTCTGCAAGACTGGATGTTAAAACACCAGTCTCAAATCGAATTTGTTCTGGAAAAACGTCTTCAACAGGCACAAAAGCCAGGTTCAGCGCGTTTATTTGAAGCGATGCGCTATGCCACATTAGGTGGCGGCAAACGCTTACGCGCCCTGCTCGTCTATGCCACTGGTCAGGCATTAGGTGCAAAACAATCTGCTATGGATGTCGCGGCGGCGGCAGTAGAAATGATCCACGCCTACTCGCTGGTGCATGACGATATGCCGATCATGGATGATGATGATCTGCGCAGAGGTCGTCCGACCTGCCACAAAGCTTATGATGATGCGACAGCACTTTTAGTCGGTGATGCCTTACAAACACTGGCTTTCGAAACCTTGTGCGATGATATTCTGACCGAAAAACAACAAAGCCGCATGGTCAAAACACTGACTCAGGCTTCTGGTGCAGCAGGTATGGCTGGCGGTCAGGCCATTGATCTGGAATCAGTTGGCAAAAAACTGGATATCGATGCACTACAGGCAATGCATAAATTAAAAACTGGCGCTCTAATCCGTGCCAGTGTTGTGCTCGGTGCACTCGCTGCCGAACACTACGATGAAGTGACACTGGAACATCTTGATCGTTATGCAGACTGCATTGGACTCGCATTTCAGGTTCAGGATGATGTGCTGGATGTCATCACTGACACTGAAACACTTGGAAAGACCCAAGGTGCCGATATTGCATTGAATAAACCCACATATCCTGCTTTACTAGGTCTTGAAAAAGCACAACAAAAAGCGGTTGCCCTGATTGAAAAAGCACTGACTCACCTTGATGAGTGCCCATTTAATACAGAAGTGCTGGCCGAATTAGCTCAGTTTGTTGTGAAACGCTCACATTAAGAAATCGACAGAATGGATACTATACTCACTCATATCAACAGCCCAGAAGATCTGCGTCAACTGGACAAAAAACAGTTGCCCCAGCTGGCAGAAGAGTTGAGAACACTCATTATCGATAGTGTGCAACAAACCGGCGGGCATATTTCATCCAACCTGGGTGTTATCGAACTCACCATCGCCCTGCATTATGTGTTTGACACGCCCACTGATCGCTTAGTCTGGGATGTGGGTCACCAAAGCTATGTTCATAAAATCCTCACTGGTCGCCGGGATCAGATGAATACCATGCGTCAGCCCGGTGGTTTATCAGGTTTTCCTAAACGCAGTGAAAGTGAATATGACACGTTTGGTGTGGGCCATTCGAGTACCTCCATCAGTGCCGCCCTTGGCATGGCACTCGCAGCACAAGCCAACAATGATCCACGTCATGCTGTCGCTATTATCGGTGACGGTGCACTTACCGCTGGGCAGGCGTTTGAGGCACTGGCACATGCCGGTGACTTAAGTGCGAATTTATTAGTCATTCTTAATGATAATGAAATGTCGATTTCAAAAAATGTCGGCGGCATGGCGAATTATCTCGCCAAATTGTTATCAGGCAGCTTCTACGCCAGTGCTCGTGAAGGTAGTAAGCGTGTACTGGAAAAGATTCCACCCGCTTGGGAAATTGCCAAACGCGCAGAAGAGCATGTCAAAGGCATGATGGTTCCTGGCACTTTATTCGAAGAAATGGGCTTTAATTATATTGGCCCTATTGATGGTCATGACATTGATACATTGATCGCAACCATGACCAATTTGAAAAAACGTAAAGGTCCACAATTCCTTCATATCGTGACCAAAAAAGGTAAAGGTTATGAGCCTGCCGAACTTCATCCATGTAAATATCATGGCGTGAGTCCGGCCAATAGTAAATCTTCCGGCCCTTCCTATACCCAAGTTTTCGGTCGTTGGTTATGCGATATGGCTCGTCTGGATCCGGACTTATTCGGTATCACACCCGCCATGTGTGAAGGCTCGGGACTAAACCGCTTTGCTGAAGATTTTCCTGAGCGCTACTTTGATGTCGGTATTGCTGAACAGCATTCTGTGACCCTAGCGGCTGGGCTGGCCTGTGAAGGCAAAAAACCGGTTGTCGCCATTTACTCGACCTTTTTACAAAGAGCCTATGATCAACTGATTCATGATGTCGCTATTCAGAATCTGAATGTGCTCTTTGCCATTGATCGTGCAGGCCTGGTTGGCGCAGATGGTCCGACCCATGCAGGTAGCTTTGATTTAAGTTTTCTGCGCTGCATTCCTAATATGATCATCATGGCACCGGCTGATGAAAATGAATGTCGGCAAATGTTAACCACCGGTTTCCGTTACAACGGCCCAGCAGCAGTACGTTATCCGCGGGGCAGTGGCAATGGTACCCCTGTTGAGCCAGCACTGACCTCATTGGAAATAGGTAAGGCCCAAGTAAAACGTCAGGGTGAAAAGGTCGCGATTCTGGCCTTTGGCAGCATGGTCACTGCAGCTGAACAAGCCGCAGAACAAATCAATGCCACGGTGGTAAATATGCGTTTTGTCAAACCCTTAGATACAGACATCATCAATCACATTGCTGACTCGCATGATTTACTCATCACCATTGAAGAAAATGCTGTGATGGGTGGCGCAGGTAGCGCGGTAAATGAATATTTAAGAGAAATAAACCATCCTGTCGCCATAAAATTGATGGGATTGCCCGATACATTTATCGAGCATGGTGTTCATAGCAGCATGTTAAGTGAATGTGGTCTGGATGCTACAGGTATTTTGCATACCATTAATCAGCACTTTGCGGCATAATACGCTGTCTTCGTGAACGATTCCTGAGTATAATAGTCAACATTATGAGCGCAACGTATACCCTGAAAATTCTGGCCGATTTTGCCTCGGCACACACCTTGAGAGATTATCCAGGTGATTGCCGTCGTATGCATGGTCACAACTGGAAGCTGGAAGTCGAAGTCACTGCTATTGATCTAAATGAACATGGCATGGGTATGGACTTCAAAACCATTAAAACAGCTACTCGCGAGTTGGCAAAAACGCTGGACCACCGTTATCTGAATGACATCCCACCATTCGATACCATTAATCCAACGGCTGAAAATATTGCCAGATTTTTTTACCAAAAGCTCAGTGATACGTTAAATAATGATATCGCTAAAGTTTCCGGTGTCACCTTGTGGGAAACAGATCGCGCTTGCGTTAAATACAGCGAGGACAATTGAATGAGCACAACCCCAGCTAGCACTGAGATCAAAGACGAAATCGAAGACGTACAGAACATTGCTGATCAGCGTAAAATCGCTATTGATAAAGTCGGTATTAAAGATATTAAACATCCGGTCAAAGTCAGTGACCGTACCACCGGTGAACAGCACACCATTGCTAACTTTAATATGTATGTGAACCTGCCTCATCAGTTTAAAGGCACACATATGTCACGGTTTGTTGAGATTTTGAATCAGCATGAACGTGAGATCACTGTTAAATCTTTCCGTGAAATGCTGGGTCAAATGACTGAGCGTCTTGATGCGGAATCAGGCTATATTGAAATGAACTTCCCTTATTTTGTGAATAAGGAAGCTCCAGTTTCAAAAGTGAAAAGTCTGATGGATTATGACGTCACCTTTATCGGTGAAATCACTGGCACCAAAACCATGATGACAGTTAAAGTCGTCGTTCCTGTGACCAGCTTATGCCCATGTTCAAAGAATATCTCAGATTATGGCGCGCATAACCAACGTTCACACGTCACTTTGACTGTTCGTGTCGATAGCTTTGTCTGGATTGAAGATTTAATCGATCTGGTAGAAAAAGAAGCCTCTTGCGAAATCTTTGGTTTATTAAAACGTCCCGATGAAAAATTCGTTACTGAACGCGCTTACGATAATCCAAAATTTGTTGAAGATATGGTGCGTGACATTGCAGCCAGATTAAATGATGATTCTCGTATCACGGCTTACACAGTCGAATCAGAAAACTTCGAGTCTATTCATAACCACTCTGCGTATGCATTGATTACCAAAGGTTTCGATTGATACATCATCAATAACGAATAAAAAAAGCCCGGTTTAACCGGGCTTTTTTTATGCTTAATATTTTTGTCTTAAATCAAGACGCTCGCCATTATGTTCTATATCCAGTTGACCAAGAAAAGACATACCTAATAAGGTTACAGATGGTTCTTCACCATCCAAAACCACAGCATCGACATTATGTAGCTTTATCTGTTCAAGTTGCACATAATCCAGCTTCACTTTATATCCGACACTACTGCCTGATGCTGTTCTGATGCCAACTTGCTGACCACGAAGATAATCAATACCCAGTCGGGATGCCGTAGCCGCATTCATAGCGATGGTGCTGGCACCTGTATCAACTAAGAAACTTATCGTATAACCATTGATATTGCCGGTAGCGGTATACATACCATTGGTCGGCCACAATGTCACTGCTGTTTTTTTCTCGGCTTCTATGTAGTTGCTATTAATCCGGTCACCTAAGGGAAAGATCTGTTTTTCGCCATTAATTTCAAAAGTGGCACTATTGCTGTTAGCAGCAATCAACTTCAGGCCCTCTGGGCTGGTTTCTCCAACATTTAAAAAATGCTGCTGACCATCTACTTCAACCACAGCTTTGTCTTTAAACAGGCCAACCACCATAATGTTAACAACGACAGCCTCTGCTCGACTGCTAATTAACAGTATAATAAGCCACATTAATATGACTTTAGCCATAACGTTTCTTTTTAATCAGGTTTATCACTAACACCATCATGAGTGCATTCTCCCCTATTACAGTATCTGGTGTACTGCTGGCTGGCGGCCAATCCCGCCGGATGGGTGGTCAGGACAAAGGTTTGCTCCCCTATCAGGGGCGCTCGATGGCTAGCCACGTCATTAGTGCCATATTACCGCAAGTTGATGATTTTTATATCAGTGCAAATCGACATATTGAAGAATATCGATCTTTTTCTTACCCAGTCATCACGGATGGACTTGATAATTTTCAAGGTCCTCTCGCTGGTATCCTCGCGGTGATGGAGCAAATCGATTCTGACTATCTACTGACAGTGCCTTGCGATAATCCCGTTATCAGCTCTCAACTGCGGCAGCGTTTACTGGAAGCCTTGTTAACGACTGGAAGTGATATTGCGGTGGCTCATGATGGCACACAAATACAACCCGTATTTGCATTAATTCCTCGACGCTTACAATCATCATTAACTGCCTTTTTAGCCTCTGGTCAGCGCAAAACCCGTGACTGGTTATTCCAGCATAAGGTCGTTGAAGTCGACTTTTCTGATCAGGCTGATTGTTTTATCAATATCAATACGGCTGATGACTTACAAAAAAAACCAAAGATACGTTCAACTACACCGGTCCTTGGCTTTGCTGCCTTTAGTGGAACAGGTAAAACGACATTACTCACCAAACTCATCCCAGCACTACGAGACAAAGATATCCGTGTCGCCGTGATAAAACATGCCCATCACAATTTTGATATAGATAAACCGGGTAAGGACAGCTATCAAATCCGTGAGGCAGGTGCCGAGGAAATCATTATTGCCTCAGCAAAAATGATGGCGCTAATGAGAAAACATCACGGTGAACTCATTGAACCTGAATTACAGCCATTAATCCAACGCCTCGATACCAGTAATATCGATCTCATTCTTGTCGAGGGATTCAAACACGAAAATTTCCCCAAAATAGAATTAAACCGTGCAGAACTGGGGCAACCTATTTTGTTTAAAGAGGATCCGCATATCATTGCAATCGCCTCTGATAAAACCGATAGTCATGCTGACATGCCTTTGGTATTAGATATCAATAATATCCCCGCCATGGTCGAGTTTATTGAACAGTTTATTTTTTCATGGAACAGCTAAATATGGCCGAATTTACCCCACAGCCCAGTTGTGCTGATGATGTTGATCACAATAATCTGACTGTTAAACAGGCTAGTCAGCGTATTCATGATTTACTATCGCCAATATCGAGCTGGCAGAAAGTCTCCTTAAGACAGGCTTTAGGCCAGATCCTACACCAAAGTGTTGTCTCTCCCCGTCAGGTGCCACCGTATAATAATTCAGCCATGGATGGTTATGCCTTACGCAGTGCTGACATTAAAAATCCCCCTTTTCCGCTGACTAATATCGGTGTGGCTTTTGCAGGGAAACCTTACCAAGGTCGGGTCGAAGCCGGGCAATGTGTTCGCATTATGACGGGCGCAAAAATTCCTGATGACTGTGACACGGTGGTGATGCAGGAACAGGTGCAACCACATGAAGATATGATCACCATCCACACTGACCTAAAAGCGGAACAAAATGTCAGACTTGCCGGAGAAGATATTGACAGCGGTGATACGGTTCTACCTGCTGGACGAAGATTAACAGCGGCCGATTTAGGTCTACTGGCATCGCTTGGCATCGCAGAAGTCGTTACTTACCGGCCTCTTCGTGTCGCTTTTTTTTCTACTGGTGACGAATTATGTGGTCTTGGTGAACACCTGGCTGATGGACAAATCTACGACAGCAATCGTTACACTCTCTATGGCATGCTCAGTCAGCTCAACATTGATGTCATTGATATGGGAGTCATTCCAGATAACAAAGCCGCACTAAGAATTGCTTTGCAGCAAGCGGCGGCAGATGCGGATGTCATCATTTCCTCTGGTGGTGTGTCCGTAGGTGATGCTGATTATGTCAAAGATATGTTGGCAGAATTAGGTGAAGTCAATTTCTGGAAAATTGCGATGCGCCCAGGTCGTCCCTTAGCCTTTGGCCAAATAGGCGAAGCGATGTTCTTTGGTTTGCCCGGTAATCCGGTGTCAGTAATGGTCACTTTCTACCAATTTGTACAGCCTGCCTTAAAACGTCTGGCAGGTGAAACTGACTCCGATCCCATCATATTCAAAGTACCATGCGATAATGTAATTAAAAAACGTGCTGGTCGCTTTGAATTTCAGCGCGGCATTTTATTTAGAAACAATGAAGGTCAACTCAGAGTCAGCACAACCGGGGCACAAGGATCGGGTATCCTTCGCTCAATGAGTATGGCGAATTGTTTTATTTTACTTGAAGAAAACTGTGACGGACTTAGTGCCGGCAGTCTTGTTAACGTTCAACCCTTTGCAGGTCTGGTATGACAGAATCCACAACCGAACACACTTTGGTCAAACAACAACGCGAGTTTAATAAACTGCGTAAACGCTTACGTCGCAACGTCGGTCAGGCAATTGCCGATTACAATATGATTCAGGACGGCGATAAAGTGATGGTCTGTTTATCTGGCGGTAAAGACAGTTATACCATGCTCGATATTCTGATTAATCTGAGAGACCATGCGCCGATTAAGTTTGATCTTATCGCTGTTAATCTCGATCAAAAGCAGCCGGGCTTCCCTGAGCATGTATTACCCGAATATTTGTCATCGATTGGTGTGCCATTCCATATCATTGAAAAAGACACATACAGCATCGTTAAAGAAGTGGTGCCAGAGGGTAAAACAACTTGCGGCATCTGCTCACGTCTGCGTCGTGGTTCTTTATATGGTTACGCACGGCAAAATGGCATCACCAAAATAGCATTAGGCCATCACCGTGATGACATTATTGAAACGCTGTTTCTGAATATGTTTTATGGCAGCAAAATAAAAGCGATGCCACCGAAATTATTAAGTGATGACAAAACCAATATTGTGATAAGACCACTAGCCTATGCACAAGAGTCTGATATTGCCCGTTATGCAGAAGCCATGAAGTTTCCCATTATTCCCTGCAATTTATGTGGCTCGCAGGAAAATCTGCAACGTCAGGCGATCAAAGCCATGTTGCAAGGCTGGGAAAAACAGTTTCCGGGCAGATTGGAAAATATTTTCCGCAGTATTCAGAATATTTCGCCATCACAAATGGGCGATCTTGATTTATTTAACTTCACCGATCTTGAGCAGTTTAGACAGGAACCAACCGGAGAAGAAGATCGCTTCCAGGATGATATTCAACAGCCTGCACTGGCAAGATAGCCACAGACTTATCACCAGTTATGAGAAGTATTACAAAACCAATACAAGTATCATCGCTAAGTCATTGAATCTGATTCATTCTATCGTAAAGCATTGATATATATAGCTTTAATAAAATGGTCATTTTTTAACCAAAACCGTCAGCCTTGTTACGTAAGAATGACTTAGCGATTTTCACAGAAGTTAATCACAGAGTTATCCACAGAAAATGTGAGTAACTCTGTAAGTCATTGATCGCTTCTCTAAGTCCTTATTTTTCGATTCGCTTGGGCGTAAAATCTTCAGCAAATTCCAGAGCATTACCATCCGGATCACGACAGAAAAACGCCGCTCTGCCCGACTTGCTTCGAGAAAATTCATAACCCGCATTTTCCAGGCGTTCACCTAAGGCTTCTAAATCGTCTACGACCAGTGCCAGATGGCGATCACGTCCACCATGAGCTGGACGGCCTTCTGTTGAGTCCGGATTTGGTAATACCATCAGATGTATCATTTGTCCGGTATCCGCAATATCCAGCCAGGCACCATCGTATGCAAACTCAGGTCTGTTGGGATTCAGTGGTAACTGCAATACATCGCAGTAAAAACGTAAAGAAACATCTAAGTCTTTCACCAGAAAACTGGCATGTGCTATCGATTTGATCATAATTCACCTGGATAAATAACATCTAAGCCCTGCTAAAACATTCTAACGTGAAGCCATCTATGCTCCCAAGTATTGTTCAGGCTTTACCTTGCTTAGCCATGCCATAAGCGGCAATAAAAATAAGCGCTCCACCTAACCATTCGGTTTGGCTCATTTGTTCATTGGTCAACCACCAGGCAGAGATGGCAGCGACGACAAGTTCAGATAACATTAAAATGGCTGAACGAAACACAGGCATCCTTGCTAGGCCATACAATACTGCTACTGTCATGGCTGTAAAACATAAGCCACCAAAAACCATTACCGCAACCCATAGATTAAGACTGATATCAGGAACACTTGATTGCTGCAGAACTAATACAAGCCCTGCCACCATAACGACACCCCAGTAAACTATTGTCGTTTTGACTTCCATGGCAACATCAGCAAGCTTACGACTTAACACGTTATTTACTGAAAACATAAAGCCTGCAAACAGCGCTAACCAATCTGCCATATCATTGGGCCAGGGCATGCCAATTTCTGGATGCCATAACATAATCATCGTGCCCGACATCGCCACAATGATCATCAACATAGACAGTCGGGAAATTTTTTCGCCTAACCACCAACGACTCAACAGTACTGACCATAAAGGTGATAAATAGAACAGTAACATGACCCGCATCACCTCGCCCTGAGTGAGCGCCACTAAAAAGGCAATATTGGTGACGCCCGCTGCAACAGCTAAGGCCCACAAACTAAGCGGCCAATGTCCGGCAAAATCTTTTATCTGTTTAAACAACATCACGCTGGCCACAATTGCCGCCGCAAAATACATCAGCAATGTTGACCAAACGACTGGAAGCCCTTGTTGTTCGAGTATTCGCATCGGATACCAAATCAATCCCCACATGGTTGAGGAAAATAAGATGCCGAGCACGGCCAGATTAAATTGTTTGTTATTGCTATTTGTCATGGCTCACCTTATAACACGAGATTGCTTCAACCCGTTATAATGGTCTGATTTTTTCACTCATTCGTTTGGAATTATGAATCCAGAACTGGCAAAACTTCACCCTTACCCTTTCGAGAAGCTGGCACAGCTTAAACAAGGCTGCGTGCCACCGGAAGATAAAGCACATATTGCTCTATCGATTGGTGAACCGAAACATCCAACGCCAGGTTTTATTACTGAAGCTGTGATCGCTCATCTGCATGGACTGTCTACCTACCCCACCACCGCGGGTAGTAATGAACTACGTCATGCTATTTCCACTTGGCTTGATACGCGATTCAAGTTAGACGGCCATATCAATGCCATGACACAAGTGTTGCCGGTCAATGGCACGCGTGAAGCCTTATTTGCCTTTGCTCAGGCAGTCATTGATCGTGATAAAGACCCATTGGTATTAATGCCTAATCCGTTTTATCAGATCTACGAAGGCGCAGCGATTCTGGCTGGTGCAGAGCCTTATTATATGAATTGCTCTGCCCAAAATAACTTTATTCCAGATTTTGAGGCAATTAGTGAAGATACCTGGCAACGTTGTCAGCTGATCTATATTTGCAGCCCTGGCAATCCAACCGGCGCGGTTATTGACCAGGCAACGTTAACGCGTTTAATTGAACTGGCGCATCAATACGATTTTGTGATTGCAGCTGATGAATGTTATTCGGAAATCTATCCGGATGAAACCAATCCACCCGTTGGTTTATTGGAAGCGGCCTACTCAGCAGGCTATACCGATATGAGTCGTTGTGTGGTTTTCCATAGCCTATCGAAGCGTTCTAATGCACCAGGATTGCGTAGTGGTTTTGTGGCTGGCGATGCCGACATTCTGAAACAGTTTCTGCGTTACCGTACCTACCATGGTTGTTCAATGCCACCAGCGACTCAGGCGGCATCCATTACCGCCTGGAATGACGAAGATCATGTTGTCCATAATCGTGAGCTGTATCTGGAAAAGTTCAATGCCGTATTAGAAATATTATCGCCTGTGATGTCAGTGTCGATGCCACAAGCGGGCTTCTACCTCTGGGCTGAAACGCCGATTGCTGATACCGCATTTGCAAGACAGTTATTCGAACAACAAAATGTCACCGTTTTACCAGGCACCTATCTGGGCCGTGATACCACTGCAGGCAACCCTGGTTCAAACCATATTCGTATGGCTTTGGTTGCCCCGCTGGAAGAATGTATTGAAGCTGCACATCGTATTCGCAGCCTTATTGAAAGTTTATAATTAAATCAATGGAGTAGACACCAATGAGTGATATTCAACAAATTATTGAAGAGGCGTTTGAGCGTCGCGCTGATATTAACCCTGCTAATGCTGACAGTGATGTCAGAAACGCGGTCAATGAAGCATTAGCAATGCTGGATAACGGCACTGCTCGTGTTGCTGAAAAACAAAATGGTGACTGGGCCGTCAACCAATGGCTGAAAAAAGCGGTTTTATTATCATTCCGTCTGAATGACAACAAAATCATGCCTGGTGCAGAAACCAACTATTTCGATAAAGTGGACCCTAAATTTGCCAGCTTTAATGAAGATGATTTCAATAAAGCCGGTGTCCGTGTTGTGCCACCTGCAGCAGTTCGTCGTGGCTCTTATATCGCACCTGGCGTTGTATTAATGCCTTCTTATGTCAATATCGGTGCATACGTCGATTCTGGCACCATGGTCGATACTTGGGCAACCGTTGGTAGCTGTGCTCAAATCGGTAAAAATGTTCACCTTTCTGGTGGTGTTGGTATAGGCGGTGTATTAGAACCTTTACAAGCTGGCCCAACAATCATTGAAGATAATTGCTTCATTGGTGCACGTTCTGAAGTGGTTGAAGGCGTGATTGTTGAAGAAGGTTCTGTTATCTCAATGGGTGTTTACATTGGCCAGAGCACAAAAATCTTCAACCGTCTGACAGGTGAAATCACCTACGGTCGCATCCCTGCGGGTTCAGTAGTGGTTTCAGGTAATCTGCCGTCTAAAGATGGCTCATACAGCTTGTACTGTGCCGTTATCGTCAAACAAGTTGATGAAAAGACACGTGGCAAAGTTGGTATCAACGAATTATTACGTGATATCTAATATCCGCACAAATAAGTAAAATGAAGGGGATGAGACGCATGAGTGACTCATCCCCTTTTGTTTATAGCCTGATAACAGGTAAGCAATGATGATTCTCTACGGTATTAAAAACTGCGATACAGTAAAAAAAGCCAAGCATTGGCTTGATACACACTCTATTGATTATCAGTTTCACGATTTCCGCCAGCAAGGTTTGGATGAAAACACTATCAGACAATGGCTTCAATCCGTTGATTGGCAGACTTTATTGAATAAACGAGGAACAACCTGGCGCAAGCTTGATGATCCTCGTAAAGAGAGCCTGGATGAAAACACCGCTGTTGAACTAATGCTGGAAAACCCAACTCTGATTAAGCGACCAGTTGCGGTGAGCAATTCAACAACCATAGTGGGTTTTAATGAAGATGTGTATCAACAATTTATTTAACTTAAGTGTTCGCAATAACATTTTTGCCCTGTTATTGCTGTGTGCCCCGATGGCAGCTTTTGCAGATGATGCAAAGCATCAAAATGATTTTTTTGATCACTATTATCTTCAGGCTGGCACTTATATGCATTACACCGATAGTGATGACTATACTGGCTCAAAAATATTTACTTCTATTGAAGGCGTTAAATCTAATGACTGGCTATACGGTCTTGCCTTATTTGATAACTCCTTTGGTCAATTTTCTCAATATATCTACACGGGTACCAGTTGGAACTACCATGGCAAATTTGAAGGTTTCCATACCAAACTGACAGCAGGTTTTATCCACGGCTACCGTGGCGACTATAAAGATAAAATCCCTCTAAATAACTTAGGCATCGGGCCAGCGATAATCCCTGGTATCGGTTATGATAATGGCAAATATGGCGCTGATATCATTATGTTAGGTGGCGCAGGGTTATTATTCACCGTCGGTACCCATTTATAACTTCACAACAAGAACTTTTCATGTCTGAAACCATACAACTGACCCAAGAATTAATTCGTCGCGACAGCGTCACACCTGAAGATAAAGGCTGTCAGATCCTGATGGCTGATCGGCTTGCCCCTTATGGCTTTCATGCAGAGCACATGTGTTTTGATGATGTTGATAACCTGTGGTTAAGACGCGGGAATAAAGGCCCGGTCATTGCCTTTGCCGGTCATACTGATGTGGTGCCAACAGGCCCACTTGAGAATTGGAGCCATCCACCTTTTTCAGCAAATATCATTGATGGCATGATGTATGGTCGTGGTACAGCTGACATGAAAGGCAGTATTGCTGCATTCATCACCGCGTGTGAGCGTTTTGTAGAAAAACATCCGGACCATGAGGGTAGCATTGCGTTTTTGATTACCAGTGATGAAGAAGGTCCGGCCATCAATGGGACTGTTAAAGTCGTCGAAACATTACAAAGCCGTGGCGAACATATTGACTGGTGCTTGGTCGGCGAACCATCCAGTACAGAAAAAGTCGGTGATATCGTCAAAAATGGTCGTCGTGGATCGCTTAATGGTCGTCTCAGCGTAAAAGGTAAACAAGGTCATATTGCCTATCCGCACTTGGCGAAAAACCCGATTCACTTGTTAAGCCCTGCCCTCACTGAATTATGTGAAATTGAGTGGGATCAAGGTAACGAAGACTTTCCGCCTACCAGCTTTCAAGTATCTAACCTCAACTCGGGCACAGGTGCCACCAATGTCATCCCTGGCACAGCTGAAGTGGTCTTTAATTTCCGTTACTCCACTGAAGTCACTCACGACGAATTAAAACAGCGCGTGCACGCCATTTTAGATAAACACGAACTCAATTATGAATTGAACTGGGAGCTATCTGGCCAGCCATTCAGAACCGCAAGTGGTCAGTTATTAGAAGCCGTTCAGCGTGCTATTTTTGATGTCACAGGCTACCAGACAACACTTTCGACCTCGGGTGGTACTTCTGATGGGCGCTTTATTGCACCGACAGGCACTCAGGTCATCGAACTTGGGCCATTAAATGCCACCATCCACCAAATTGATGAGTGTGTTTCTACAGCAGATCTTGACACCTTGTCTGAAATTTATGAGACTCTGCTGACTTATTTGCTGGTTGCCTAGGCGATTTCTCTTGTATCAAAGACATTACAAACGACACTACATCTATGTGTTAGCAGCGATAGTGCTGCTATTGCAGTCGTTTGCTGTCTGGCATGATGCCGAACATCCTTTCCATAAAGCGGAAGCGCAATGTGAGCGCCTCAATGCGATTGGTCATTTCCCACTTGCCGATGTAGCTGCCGATGTCAGCATTTATTTGCAACAAGCCGTTATTAGTCTCGAAGTAGACTCTGCTGTAACCACTCTGCCATTCGCGCAGCGTCAATCCTATCTTATCCGCGCCCCACCCGTTTTTTCATAATCTCTCCAACTTAATCTATTTTTAATCACACTACAGATCCGTCGTTTATAGATTGATCTGTAGCTATAGCTTATGGCTATGAGGAAAGTTTATGAAAAGCAAAAAACTGCTTGTGCTGCTTATGACAGCTGCACTGGGCCCAGTATCACCTGCGTTTGCTGGCGATATTGATGATTTGAAACAAGAAATCGCAAAAATGCGTGCCGATTATGAGCAACGTATTCAACAACTTGAGCAACGTTTATCTGAAGCAGAAGCCACTACCCAGGCTGTAGCTGATGAAGTAGCAACAGCACCAGAAGCACCTACTCCCGTTGCATCATCCAGTAGCAGTAATACCTTTAACCCAGCGATCAGCATGGTGTTAAATGGCTCATTTAATCAATATCAGAACCACGCGGATGATTACGCTTTGGATGGCTTTAATGTTCAAGGTGAAGGTGGCCTGGATTCAGAAGGTTTCTCTCTCGGTGAGAGTGAGTTAACAGTCAGCTCAAATATCGATCAACTGTTTTATGGTCAAGCCACCTTAGCCGTTCACGATCATGATGATGAAACTGAGCTGGAAATCGAAGAAGCCTTTATCGAAACCTTAGGTTTAGGCAATGGCTTAACTGTCCGAGCAGGTCGTTATTTTGCCCCTATTGGTTATTTGAACGAACGTCATGCTCATGCCTGGAATTTTGCTGATGCACCACTGATTTACCGGGGGTTATTTGGCAATCAGCTTTCTACTGACGGTGTGAAATTATCTTATCTGTTACCGACGGACTATATGCTGGAAGTCGGTACCAGTGTCGGTAATGGTGATAGTTATCCTGGCAGTGGCGATCATAGTGGTATTGGTGATTGGCTGGTCTATGCAAAAACCGGTGGTGATATTGGTATAGAAAGCAGTTGGCAAGCAGGCATTTCACACTGGCGCTCAAACCCGGATGATCGCTCATACAGTAGCGGACACAGTCATGGTGATGAAGAGGAAAGTTCAGCACTATTCAATGGTGACACAGATATCACCAACCTCTCTCTGGTCTACAAATGGGCACCTAATGGTAATTTCCGTCAGGAAAATCTGACCTTGATCGGTGAATTCATGTATCTGCATGACGACGGCAATATCAGTCATGGCAGCGATGAGTTTGCTAATTATGATGGAAAACAATATGGCGGTTATCTGGAAGGTATTTATCAATTCAATCCACAATGGCGCTCTGGTCTGCGTTATGACTGGCTGGGCAGTAAACATCGTGCATCGGATGATGAGTTGCTGGCAGATGCGGGTCTTGAAGGTGGCAGAAGCCATCCACAACGTACCAGTGCGATGGTGGAATACTTACCGAGTGAGTTTAGCCGTATTCGCGCGCAAATTAATCATGATCAATCGTACAGCGATGATGATTGGCAAATGATTCTGCAATACACCGTCAGCCTGGGTGCTCACGGCGCGCACCAATACTAGGAGTTTATGATGAAAACGCTTATTTTCACTGTTTTAGTTTTATTGAGCTCACCCAGCTGGGCTCAACTGTCGGTGTTCGCTTGTGAACCTGAGTGGGCATCACTGACTGAAGAGTTAGGGGGCGATGATGTCTCGGTGTTCAGTGCAACCAGTGGCTTACAGGATCCGCACTATATCCAGGCACGTCCGAGTCTGATTGCTAAAGCTCGCCAAACCGATTTATTGGTTTGCACTGGTGCTGAGTTAGAAGTGGGTTGGTTGCCATTACTTCAACGTAAGGCCGGTAACCCCAATATCCAGATTGGTGCTGAAGGCTATTTCATGGCGGCAGATTATGTGCGTTTACTGGAAAAACCGGTCACAGTCGATCGGAGTCAGGGCCATGTCCATGCGGCAGGTAATCCGCATATTCAAACCAGTCCGGAGAATATTTTTAAAGTGGCTGAAGCTCTGGCTGAAAGACTAAAACAACGTGATCCTGAACATGCCAGCAACTATGAACAACGCTGGCAAGATTTCCAACAGCGCTGGCAAACTGCCATGAAACAATGGCAGGAAAAAGCGGCTCCACTGAAAGGTGTGCCCATTGTTGTGCAGCATAAAAACTGGATTTACCTGACTAAATGGTTAGGCCTGAACGAAGTGGCTGTGTTGGAAGCGAAACCTGCCGTACCGCCAACGGTAAAACAGTTGCAATCAGTGGTTGAGAAGCTGAAACAAACACCGGCAAAAATGGTGATTCTGGCCGCTTATCAGTCACCAAGAGCCACTGATTGGTTGGTGGATAAAACAGGCATCAAAAAAGTGGTACTGCCATTCACCGTTGGTGGTGATAAAAACAGTAATAACTTGTTTGAGCTTTATGACGACACCATCAACTTATTATTGGATGGCGCTAAATGAACCTGATCAATCTTGATTGGTCGCTAATATTGCCTGCCCTCGTGGCAGGCATGTTAGTTCTGACAACACATGTGCCTCTGGGTCAGGAAGTACTCAAGAGAGGCATTATTTTTATTGATCTTGCCATTGCGCAAATGGCTGCACTTGGGGTGATGGCCGCCACTATTTTTATTGGTGATATGCATGGTCCCTGGTTACAGGTCAGTGCAGCAGCCAGTGCACTCTCTGCCTCTGTTTTAGTGTTGTGGTTAGAGAAACGTTATCCACATATTGTCGAAGCCTTAATCGGCTTATTATTTATATTGGCCGCCAGCGGTGGAATTTTACTGGTTAGCCATGCACCACATAGTGATGAATTACTCCATGATTTATTAGTGGGACAGATTTTATGGGTGACCCCCTCTCACCTGTTATGGGTCGCAGCACTTTACGCTGCCTTATTAATTGTATGGTTTACCATGCAATCACAACGTAGCTGGCTGTTTTATATTGTATTTTCACTCACAGTCACAGCGTCTGTGCAATTAGTGGGTGTGTATCTGGTCTTTGCCAGTTTAATCTTGCCTGCTTTAGCCAGCCGTGGATTTGAGAAAACCCGTCATAAGCTGTTGCTTGGTTATGGTATTGGTTTTCTGGGTTATTTCTTTGGCCTGATCTTAGCGTTATTACTTGATGTACCCATGGGCGCTATGACTGTTTGGACATTATTTGTGTTAGTCGTAATAAGCCGTTTTATGCTGCAATGGCTAAAGCAGCGATAAATTTGGTAGATTATGTGAATACATTTACCGGAAAAGATGCATGAGCGAATCAACACAGGCCAGTCAACAAACAGTCAAACTCGTTTATTTATTATTTATCGCCAATATTATTATTCAGTTTTTAGGTTTTGTTGCGGTTGTGATTGCCTATATACATAAAGACGATGCAGCAGCTTGGTTACAGTCGCACTATCAGTTTCAGATCCGAACATTCTGGATGGGTCTTCTGTATTTATTTATCGGCGTGTTATTTGCATTCTTTTTAGTTGGCTATTTGATTTTAGTGTTTTGGGTTATCTGGGTAGTCGTGCGCTGTGTCAAAGGTATGAAATATTTGGATCAACAGAAGCCGCATCCCAATCCAACAAGCTGGCTCTTTGGCTAAAACTGAAAAGACCGGGTTACCCGGTCTTTTAAATTTTATTGGCGATGAAATGCCATCGGCCCATTCGCTTCCTGGGTGGGCATCACTTCAATCGTGGTCACATTCACATGCTCAGGGGTATTCACCAGCCACCAGACCGTATTGGCAATATCTTCGGCATCCAGTGCTCTGGTGCCTTCATAGACTTTATCTGCACGGGCCTCATTGGCTTTAAAACGTACCTTAGAAAATTCAGTTTCGGCATTGCCAGGTTCCACATTAGTGACACGGACATTCGTGCCTAATAAATCAGCCCGTGTCGCCAGTGAGAACTGCCTGACAAAGGCTTTGGTACCACAGTAGACATTACCCCCAGGATATGGCCAGTTACCGGCTACAGAGCCGATATTAATCACATATCCTGACTTTCTCTCTGTCATCATCGGTAGGATAGTCCGAGTACAGTAAAGCAAGCCTTTAATGTTGGTATCCACCATTTTTTCCCAATCATCTAAATTGGTTTCCTGAGCGGGTTCCAGCCCTAATGCCAACCCAGCATTATTCAGTAACACATCAATTTTTTTGAAAGGTTCGGCTAAACCATGAATAGCAGCTTCAACTGCTTTTCTGTCTGTCACGTCAAAACAGCAGGTAGCCACTTTATCTTTGCCCCCCAGCTCCAGCTGTAAATCATCTAGTCGTTGCTGACGTCGTCCCGTCAGAATTAATTGCCAGCCATTGTTTGCAAACAATCTGGCACAAGCTTCCCCAAAACCTGAAGTAGCTCCGGTAATCATGATGGTTTTATTCGACATGCACTCGACTCCTTATTTAGATTAATCAGGCACCTTCAGAAAACACAATGGTACGGCGACCATTGATAATAATTCGATGCTCAATATGTGCTTTCACGGCTCTCGCCAGCACAATACGTTCAATATCTTTTCCCATCATCACTAGATCTTGCGGACTGTTATCGTGCTGAACATGTTGCACATCCTGGGCGATAATCGGTCCCTCATCTAACTCAGCTGTCGCATAGTGGGCTGTGGCACCAATAATTTTAACGCCACGCTCATAAGCCTGATGATAGGGTTTAGCGCCTTGGAAGGCAGGTAAGAATCCGTGATGAATATTAATAATCCGACCAGAGAACTCGGTCACAAACTCCTCAGACAAGATTTGCATGTAACGCGCCATCACGATCAGATCAATATTAAAATCGGCCAGCAGGCGCTTTATCTCCGCTTCTTGTGCCTGCTTGGTTTCTGCCGTGATTGGTAAGTGATAAAACGGCTTATCGAACTGACGGGCCATATCCTCTAAATCACGATGATTACCTATGATAAGAGGAATATCGCATTTCAGTTCACCCTCTAACTCTCTCAATAGTAAGTCGTATGGGCAGTGTGAAGCTCGTGTCACCAGTAAAGCTACTCGATAAGGCTGGTCACTGTAACGAACAGACCAGTTTAAATCGATGCTATCAGCAAACTCACTAAACTCAACTTCAAGCTGTTGATGATTAAAGCTACCATCATCTTCCAGCTTAATTCGCATGAAATACTGGCCAACTTCAGTGTCAGTATATTGCTGGCAGTGCAGAATATTAAACTGTCTTTCAGCAAAAAAGCTGGTGATTCCCGCGACTAGACCTTTTTGGTCTTTACACTGAATCAGGAAAACAATGGCGCTCATGAGGGTTTCCTAAGAAATAAAATAAAAGAGCTAAATCCTAGCACTGTAATTCGGCTTTATGAATATTCATCGTACTTATCATTACGACCTTTGACTTTATCTCGTGGATATTTAGCCGCATTCTTCTGCATTTTATTTTTGATGGCCTGATTTAAATCAATGTTTAAGTCATGACAAAGATAAGCAAGATAAACGGCGACATCAGCTATTTCATCTTCCAGCTCTTCACGTTTATCGGAGGCCAGCCGTTGCTGTACTTGCTCAGCAGTCTTCCATTGAAACCACTCCAGTAACTCTGAAGCTTCTATAGATAAAGAAATTGCCACATCTTTGGGGTTGTGAAACTGTTCCCAGTCTCTTTCGCGACGAAACGCAATGAGTTGGCGTAATAATTCCGGCTCAATCATTCTGCAAGAACTCCTCTACCACCTTTTTAAACTGTTGTGGTCGTTCAGCCTGAACCCAATGCCCCGCCTTTTCAATACCACTAAACTTTGCCTCAGTAAACTGCCTACTAATTTGCTGACGGTCCTGCTCAGTTACATAATCTGATAGCTCACCATAAACAAATAAGCTTGGCATACTGAACGTCTTATCTTCACTAATCGCTGCCATTAATTCAGGATAATTCGCTTTTAAAGCAGGCAGATTAATCCGCCATTGGAAGTTCTCTCGCTCAGAGACTAAATTCATCAATAAGAACTGACGAACAGCCTTGTCAGGTACCGATTCAGCCAAGGCATCATCGACTTCAGTTCGGCGCGTAAATTGAGATAAATTCAACGCCAACATCGCATCCATCAGTGGTGTGTGTGCACTGAAGTACTGACGAGGAGCAATATCCACGACCACCAATTTTGCAACCGTGTCCGGATACATTGCAGCAAATTTCATCGCTACTTTACCGCCGAGTGAATGACCTAAAATATTCACTTGGTCCAATCCTAAGTCTTCACATAACTGATGGATATCTCCGGCCATGATAGTGAAATTCTGCTCATCGCTGTGTGGGGAACGGCCATGATTGCGTAAATCAACGCTAATAACCCGATAAAAACGTGAAAAATACTTTGCCATACTGCGCCAGTTATCCGCAGAGCCAAATAAGCCGTGGATAATAATTAAAGGCGTACCTTCACCACTTTCTTGATAATGCAATTTCATTGATAGCTTGTTGAAACGTTATAATTGAACAATTTAAATAAACCGGAGCCTGATGTGGAAGATGAAACAATTTTGGTGATGCTGGTGAAACAATATGCCGATAGATTTGGCATTACCTTCAGCTCAAAATATCTTGATGATCCTGATAAGAAACAATTACTGATCACACTGATTCAAGAAGCCAACGCGGGCAAACGCGGCCCAGTCACTGACGACGATCTACAATAAAAAAAGCCACCGAAAGGTGGCTTTTTTCTTTAATCATCGAGCTTTTCAAACACCAGACAGGCATTGGTTCCACCAAAGCCGAAACTGTTCGACATCACTGTCGTCAGTCCGGCGTTATCCAGACGTTCCCGCAGAATAGGCATGCCTTCCGCTTCAGGATCTAATGTTTCAATATTAGCCGAGGCGGCAAGAAAATCATTTTCCAGCATCAATAAACTGTAGATTGCTTCCTGAACACCAGCAGCGCCCAAAGAATGACCTGATAATGATTTTGTTGATCCTACGGCAGGAATATCAGCGCCAAAGGTGTTTTTAATAGCACCGAGCTCAGCTAAATCGCCTACTGGCGTACTAGTACCATGAGCATTGATGTACTGTACTTTGCCACGAATCGTTGACATGGCGAGTTGCATACAACGCATCGCACCTTCACCAGATGGCGCTACCATATCGTAACCATCAGATGTTGCACCATAGCCAGTTAATTCAGCATAGATTTTAGCGCCACGGGCTTTTGCATGCTCATACTCTTCAAGTACTAACACGCCGCCGCCGCCTGCGATCACAAAACCATCACGGTCAGCATCATAAGCACGAGATGCTTTTTCCGGCGTATCGTTATATTTAGTTGATAGAGCACCCATCGCATCGAATAAAGAGCTCATTGACCAATGTTCTTCTTCACCACCGCCCGCAAACACAATATCTTGTTTGCCGAGTTGAATTTGTTCCATGGCAGTACCAATACAATGCGCACTAGTTGCACAAGCGGATGACATGGAATAGTTCACCCCTTTGATTTTAAACGGTGTGGCGAGACAGGCTGAGGTTGTGCTGCCCATCACTTGGGTAACACGATAAGGCCCAATACGTTTTAAGCCTTTTTCACGCAGGATATCCGCAGCTTCAACCTGATTTGATGAAGAAGCGCCACCGGATCCCATAATAAGACCCGTTCGGATATTAGAAACCTGCTCTTCGGTTAAACCGGCGTCAGCAATCGCTTGCTCCATAGCAATATAAGCATAGGCAGCAGCATCGCCCATAAAACGTAATGTTTTACGATCGATATATTCTTTGAAATCAATATCAATGGTGCCTGCAACATGGCTGCGAAACCCCATATCCGCATAGTCTTGTTTAAAGCGAATACCTGAGCGGCCATGGCGAAGAGACTCTGTCACTGTTTGGGCATCAAGACCTAAGCAAGACGTGATACCTAACCCTGTAACGACAACACGTTTCATTATGACATCCTAAAAATCATCGGTTGATGTAAACAGACCAACGCGTAAATCTTTTGCAGTATAGATATCGCGCCCATCCACAGATACCGTGCCATCCGCAATAGCCAAAACTAGCTTGCGTGCGATAACACGTTTTAAATCAATACGGTAAGTAACTTTTTTCGCTGTTGGTAATACTTGTCCGGTAAATTTGACTTCACCTGAGCCTAATGCTCGACCACGGCCTGGATTACCATCCCAAGCCAGGAAAAATCCGACGAGTTGCCACATCGCATCCAAGCCTAAACAACCCGGCATAACGGGATCACCTGGGAAATGGCAATCAAAAAACCAAAGATCCGGATGTATATCCAATTCTGCAATGATTTCGCCTTTACCGTAAGCACCACCTGTATTTGCAATATGAGTAATGCGATCCATCATCAGCATATTGGGAACAGGGAGTTGCGCATTGCCAGGACCAAACATTTCGCCGTGTCCACACTGCAATAATTCTTCGTATGTAAATGATGATTGCTTACTCATGAATTCTCTTAATTATCCCGCCAATTGGGCTCCGTATAATACCACGATCGTTTCTAAACCAGAAAAAAACGTCATTCCCATATATATAAAAAAGCCACGGGCTTTCCCGTGGCTATGAAACTGTTGAAATAGTGATTTACTGTTTTATAGCAATAGTCTCTGCAGCCTCAGGTGCTTTAATATTTAAGCCTTGAAGCAATAGTCCCATACTATTCAAAATACGATACTGCGCATACAGTTCATCATACTCAGTATTAACCAGAGCCGTCTGTGCTCTGAAAACTTCATTCTCAGAATCCAATAAGTCTAATAAGGTGCGCTGCCCGAGACTGAACTGTTGTCTGTAAGCATCACGTGACTTTTGACTTGAGTCAACATGTTGTTCACGATATGACATCTGGCTTTTGACCGTTTCCCAAGCATTCCAGGAAAGTCTCGTTCCTTCTTCCACTTCACGATAGGTATTATTTCGAATCTCGGCTGCTTGATTGATTAAATAGGCAGTCTCTTCACGTCGGGCTGAATCACGACCGCCATTCAATAGGTTATAGCGTAAACGCAACATGGCCGTGATATCTTTATCAGTACCCACCTGCCCATCGATATTATGATCAGCACGCGTACCTACTTCCAGGTGAACATCTGGGTAAAATGGCGCTTTTGCGGTAGCATGCTGGGCACGAGCTGATTCCAGATCATAGTTCGCTAATCTTAATGTCGGATGATTATCAACAGCTTTTGCTATTGCTTCATCCATAGTATCGGGAATGAGGTTTTTCGGAATTTCAGGCTCTTCTAATGATTCAGGTTGCTCGCCAACAACGCGGATAAAAGTCGTTTCTGCATCACGCAATTTACTTTCTTCTTCCATCAGGTTAGCTTCAGCTAAAGCAAGCCTACCCAGACTTTGGTCCATATCAGCACCACGACCAACACCACGCTCACTGCGAAGAACAATTTGATCATGTGTCCGTTGGTGCGCTTCAAGGTTGGTTTGGGCTAATTCAACAATTTTCTGCTGTCTCAGCACATTGAGATAAGCGTCAACAGCTTCCAATCCGGTATTTTCTGCAGCACTGTAGACCGCTGATGCACGGGAATTTGTTCTGAACTCTTGTCGTAGAACTTCGTTTTTAGTTTCCATGCCATCAAACAACATTTGACGCAACTGTAAGCTTGCCTCATCCCTGTTCAGTCTGACTTCGCCACGCCCTGCTGAACGTGTATTCGGGTTATCAGTCATTTCCCAGCCCGTACCCAAAGCTAAATCCAGAGTTGGATAATATCCGGCCTTTGCCTGATCTATTTCTTTAGAAACAGCTTGTCGTTCACTCGCAGCAGCAAGGATATCGGGATTTGACTCAATAGTATGCATTACTGCACTTTCCAACGTTTGAGCAGAAACACTTGATACCATTACCAATAAAGGTAAGCTTAAAACTAAACTTTTCTTCATCACTTCAAATCCCAATTCCCCCCCAGCCTGAATGTTTCACATTCAATGACTGAATATAAGCCTCATTCCATTGTGCTTAAAAATGGCACGATGTATTAAAACATAACATACTGTTGTTTGATATAACTAACGTAAATCCCTGAAAAATATAGCAAGTGAAAGTCTATCCGGAATATTCATTTTCTGGAATATCGCTGTTAGATGTGCTTTTACAGTTCTTTCCGTAATATTCATTGTTCTGGCAATCATTTTATTTGTCGCACCATGACTTACCAACTCAGCGACTTCCAACTCCTTACGCGACAAACTGTCCAATTTTGCTTGTTGCTCATTTGAAAGTTGAGGTGTGTGATTTAATTCATCAATTAACCCAGCAATAACATGCCGTTCTACCCACACTTCTCCCCGCTGAATCAAATCTAGCGCAATCAGTAACTTATCATCAACAAGTTCTTCTTGAAAATATCCACGTGCTCCCTGTTTAAGAATCGAAATCTGCTCAATAACAGAAAGTTTAGGTCCGATAATAAGTACACGAGCACGGGTCACAGCATTTTCCATAATGCTGAATAAAGAGCTTGCATCACCATTCAAACAAGATAGATGACACAGAATGAGATTTGGGTTTTTTCCATTAAGCTCAGCTTGCGCGTCTTCGATACAGGAAAACTCACACAGCTCATATTGGTCTGCCAAAAGGTGCTTGATATGCACAAGTTGTTGGGCATCCGTCCCGATGCAATAAAGCATTGACTTGTTTGCCATATCCGGCATATTTGGTATGGTTTGATTAATCAACGTTCTCTCATCGCCTCATTTTTAGCTTTGAGTATCGGTTTGAATAAATAATCCAGCACCGTTTTTTTGCCAGTCAAAATATCAACCGTTACAGTCATACCTGGAATAATCTCTAATGGACCTTTACTACTATCAATATAGTTTTTATCTGTTCTTAAGTAGATAAGATAAAAACTCTCTCCCTCATCATTTGTAATTGTATCAGCACTTATTCTTTCTAATGTAGCAGGAAGTCCACCATAAATGGAAAAATCGTAAGCTGTTAGTTTCACCATGGCTTGTTGTCCAGGACTCAAAAACGCAATATCAGACGGTCGAATATTTGCCTCAATTAACAGATTATCTTCAACAGGAACAATTTCAACTAAATCCATCCCAGGTTGAATAACGCCACCTACCGTATTTATTTTTAGCTGTTTTATTTTACCTTTAACGGGCGAACGTACTAATGTACGCATCACTCTATCTTGTTGAGAAGTGGTTGTCTCTTTAGTAATGGCTAACTCTGACTGTACCTCGCTCAGTTGTGAGGCAGCATCAGATTTAAAACGCAACGTTGTATCTTTAATTTTTTGTTTCGCTTCATTAAGTGTCGAGCGAATTCGGGGAATGGCTAACCGTGTAGTTTCCATTTCTCCACGTAAATCATTGGTTGCACGTTTAAGTCTTAATAATTCGACTTCGGATATCACACCCACTGAAACTAACGGTTCAGACATTTCCAGCTCTTGACGACTTAAATCATAACTTGTGCTCAGTTTATTCAGTTTAGCCTGATTCTCCAGTAACTCTTGTTCACGCTGTTTTACTTGCTGCTCAAGCACATTGATACTGCTCTGTAACTCTAGCTGCCTGGATTGATATAAGGAACGTTCACTGGCTGCCAATGAAGGCTGTTGCTTAATGATTTCCTCAGGTAATTCCAATGGTTTACCCTCAACCTCAGCTGTTAATCGTGCTTTGCGTGCTAGCAATTCCCAATATTTCAGTTGTGTCTCGCGGAAAGAAGATGAAAAACGTGTGTCATCAATTCGAAGCAGCACATCGTCTTTGTCAACTAAGTCACCTTCATTAACCAAAACCTCAGAGAGAATTCCCCCCTCCAGATTTTGAATAACTTGCACTTTACTGGAGGGAATCACCTTACCCTGCCCGCGTGTGACTTCATCCAACTCGGTCACACTGGACCACCAAAAGGCACAAATAAAAAATAAGGTAATTAGCAGTAACAATGAATGACCAAGTCGGGGCGAGCTTTCCAGCGAAGCGGCGCTGACTTCTGACATAAACTCAAGATCGTCTGAATTCGTTTTTTTAAACCATGCCATATTTAGCCCTTGTTCACTTTTATATGGCCATTTTTAAGTGCTGTCAGAATTTGTTCTCTTGGCCCATCGGCGACAATGTGCCCCTGGTCCATCACAATCACTCTATCCACCAAGCTTAATAAAGAGGCTTTATGGGTGACTAGCAATAAAGTTTTATTCTCAATATTTTCAGCCAGTTTTGCTTTGAAACGTTCTTCAGTACTGTTATCCATGGCATTGGTGGGTTCATCCAGCATGATAACGGGAGAATCTAACAATAACGCTCTGGCAACGGCCACACTTTGACGTTGTCCGCCCGACAAACCTTCACCACGCTCACCTACGGGCATATCAAAGCCTGAAGGATGACGATTAACAAATTCGGTGACGCCTGCTATGTCGGCCGCTTTGAGTACTTCATGATCTTCAGCGAATGGTGCCACCATGGTGATGTTTTCACGAATACTGCCATAAAACAGCACAACGTCTTGAGGTGCATAACCAACATTCTTTCTTAAATCGACAGGATCAACCTGTCGAATATCGGTCCCATCAAGCAAAATAGAACCATCTTCTGGCTCATACAATCCAAGCATGAGTTTTTCTAAGGTACTTTTACCAGAGCCAATACGGCCGATAAATGCCACTTTTTCACCAGCATTAATTTTAAAAGACACGTCAGTTAAGGCATCTATAGGCTGCTCGGGATATCGGAAACTGACTTTTTTAAACTCAATCCCGCCTTTAAATTCGGGACGATGAAGAAACTCACGTCCTGAGGGTCTCTCAACAGGTAATGCCATAAGGCTGTTCAATGAGCTTAATGCTGCTTTGGACTGGTGATAACGTGTTAGAAGGCCGGCCAAAGCAGCCATAGGCGCTAATGCTCGTCCGGTCAGAATAGTACTGGCAATTAAGGCCCCCATTGTAATTTCATTTTCAGTAATCAGATAGACACCAAAAACAACAACAGTAATGGATGCCATTTGCTGAAGAAAAGAGGAAAAATTAATCGCAGTAGCAGATAAAATTCGGGCACGTTGACTGTATTTCGTCATAAATCCGATTGTCTGTTCCCATTTGCGCTGTATCGGCGTCTCAGCGCCAATACTTTTGATCGTTTCTAAGCCGGTTAAAGTCTCAATCAAAGTAGAACTTCTTTGGCCCGAATGTCTGAATAAATGTTGAATGGTTTTTGATAAAGGAAACTGAATAATCAGACTGACTAATATTGTGAGTGGAATCACGGCTAGAGGTATGAAAGCAACAGGACCTGCCACTAACCAGATAACGGTTATAAATAATAATGAAAAGGGCAAATCCACTAAGGTAGTTAACGTAGCCGAGGTAAAAAACTCTCTGAAAGACTCAAACTCCTGCATGCTATTAGCAAATGAGCCTACTGAGTTGGACCGTGCAGACATTTTCACTGCCATGACCTTCTCAAAAATAGTTGCAGAAAGTATGACATCCGCTTTTTTACTGGCAATATCAATAAAATAAGCGCGCAACGTTCGTAAAAGTAATTCAAAGACAAATACTGTTGCGACACCGATAGCCAGCACCCAAAGTGTTTCAGTGGCATTATTCGGCACGACCCGGTCATACACATTCATCACAAATAACGGTGAAGCTAGTGCAAAACTGTTTACTAATATAGATGCGATAAAAACCTGACCATAAATTGGCCAAAAACGCAGAATCGTCCCCCAGAACCAATGGTTCGCCCTTGGTATAGCTGAAAACTCTGTACGCTTATCAAATTGGTGAACGGGTTTGATAAAAATACTGTATCCAGAGTACTGAGCATTTAGTTCCTCGAATGGAATTTCTGCTTCCCCTTCCCCTGTTTCCGGGAAAATGACTCGAGCCTTGGTGTTACTCAACTCCAGAACAATACAAGCATTGGCATCATTGAGTAATAAAACAGCGGGCAGAACAAGATTCGGAATTTTCGTTAACTTTCTCTTCACAATACGTGAAGATAAACCAGCGCGATCAGCGGCACGACTAAACAGGGATGGTGAGAGTTTATTATTAACTAATGGAAGACCAGCAACCAGAGACTCTGGACTATGCGGCTTATTCAAAATTTTAGCCAGCAGTGTCAAACAGGACAATAATGGATCATCATGCGTACGGTAGCTATCCTGAGCATTCCATTGCTCATTTTTACTCGTATTGATGACAGGCTCCGTACGCATCTTTATTACTTGTAGTTATTAATAAAACTTGATGAGTTTCACAGTTTTTTAGTTTACTGTAAAGCACTGCTTATCGTAATGTGCTACAGGCATGGGTTTATGAGGTACTAATATAATGGTTTATGTGAAAAGAGACGAGTCAGCAAAAATCATTGCTGTCTATGACAGGCCTCAGGATGGGGCCACAGAAAAATTATCAATAAACTCTGCTGAACTAGTCGATTATTTAACACAATCGGAAAAAAAAGAAGATAGCCTTTCTGCGCTAAGTGCATCGGACTTATCATTGATAAGGGTATTGGAAGATTTGATCAACACTCTGATAGATAAACAAGTTATTTTATTTACAGACTTACCGCTAGCGGCAAGAGAGAAATTAGCCAACCGTGAAAAAGTCAGGGATCAACTCAATAGCCTTGAAAACCTGATGAGTGATGATGATCCCGGCCTTCTCTAATCACTAACTTTTACGACTTTTTCTTGGTGGGCGCTGTTTTTTTTGTGGCGCATTCTGACTAGCACTTTTTATTGCTTTATCACGATATGGGTTATCACTGGTTTTAAACTCAATCATCACCGGTGTTCCCTGTAATTTCAGCGCCTCTCTGAACGTATTCTCCAGATAACGCTTATAACTGTTCGGGGTAGACTCCGTCTGATTACCGTGAATAATAATTCTGGGTGGATTTTTCCCTCCCAGATGTGCATAGCGAAACTTAATACGACGACCTCTAACTAACGGTGGCGGATGATCAGCAATCGCATCTTCCAGCACACGTGTTAATCGTGACGTTGGTACTTTAGTCATGGCAGATTGGAATGCTTGTCTGACTGATTTAAATAATAAACCGACCCCACTACCATGCAGTGCCGAAATAAAGTGTGTCTTGGCAAAATTCAGGAAAGGTAAACGTCGTTCGATATTGGTAGTAACCCACTCTCGTTCACTTTTTTCCAGACCATCCCATTTATTCACAGCAATGACAACGGCACGCCCACTTTCAACAATCAGTCCGGCCAGATGCAAGTCCTGCTCAACAATCCCTTCATGTGCATCAAGCACCAACATCACAACATTGGCATCTTCAAGGGCCTGTAAAGTTTTTAAAACACTAAACTTCTCAAGTTTTTCAGAGACTTTTGACCGACGTCTAACTCCTGCCGTGTCAATTAATGTGTAATTAACACCGTCTTTCTCAAAAGGAATGTGAATACTATCGCGGGTTGTTCCTGGCTCATCAAAGGCCACCACACGCTCTTCACCCACTAGTCGGTTAATTAATGTTGATTTACCAACATTAGGCCTTCCCAAGACAGCTAGCCGGATTTCATTTTCATCAAAGGCTTCCGCTTCATCTGGTTCAATTTTCTCAACCGCCGGAATACGTTGTTTAATTTCAACTAATAAACTATCAATCCCTCTGCCTTGAGTGGCAGAAATGACTTGTGGCTCACCCAAACCTAATGCATAAAATTCGGCAGATATAATTTCACGGCGTTCACCCTCTGTTTTGTTGATAACAAGACAAACAGGTTTTCCATCATTGCGTAGTTGTTGGGCCACATCTGAATCTGTTGGCATCAGGCCTGCTCGACCATCAACAATGAACAAAATAAGATCCGCTTCATCAATCGCTAGCTTAGCTTGTTTGCGCATCAAATCTGACATATTGTCAGTCTGATCGGTGAGTCCACCAGTATCGATTAATATAAAATCAAAGCCGGGTTCTTTCACCTTGCCATAAATACGATCACGCGTCAGACCGGCATAATCAGCGACTAGTGCATCACGACTTCGTGTCAGCCGATTAAATATTGTTGACTTGCCAACATTAGGGCGGCCAACGAGCGCGATTACAGGTTTCAATTTTCGGGTACTCTCAGAGCGGTAATACTGCCATCAGCGGCAGTAATATAAACAACACCATTAATAACTAATGGTTTACAGTAGATTGGTCCATCACTCACTTGTTGACGTGAAACAAAACGTCCATCGTCGCGGGCGATCCAGTGGATATATCCTTCAAAATCACCAACAACAATATAGTTTCCAGCAATCGCGGGCGCAGTGGCTTGGCGACGTAATAATCTTGTCTGACGCCATAATGCGTCACCACTTCCATCCTGCACAGACCAGACATAGCCTTCATCATCCGTCACATACACCGCGTCATGGTAAGCGGCGTCTAGTCCTATTTGTGAAGACATATCACGTGACCATAAAACGCGGCCAGAATTAATATCAACGGCAGCAAGCTGCCCCTGATAAGTCACTACATAAACCGTATCGTCAATTACAACAGGGTCAGCATCGATATCAACCAAACGTTCCAACTCGGTACGTCCACGTGGGATAGCGATACTATTTTCCCACAAAACTTTACCGTCATTTAACGATAATGCCACCAACTTACCATTGTCATAACCAGCAATAACTTCATTACCAGTAATAACGGGGCGGCCAGCACCACGCAAACTTAACAACGGTACAGCACGTTGGTACGACCAGAGTATTTTGCCATCTCGAGCTGAAATACCGCTGACCCGCCCATCGGATGTCCGGCTGACAACAACATCATTTGCTGATATCACTGGCGCTAAGACTTCACTGGTCAGTTGGGTACGCCATAACTCTTTACCATCGGCCTCATTCAGAGCAACTACGACACCCTTGTCTGAACCAACGTAGACCATATTCATGCCGCCACCAATACCGGTCACCACATTCAAATCAAGATCAGCATCCCAAATTTCACGACCCGTTTCAGCATTTAATGCCGTCACCTCACCTTCATGATCAACGGCAAAGATTTTATTATTCTGCCACCAAGATGACAGCTCCAGCTTCCTGTCACCGGCGCCGTCACCAACGCCTTTATCCCACAATATCTTGGGGCTAATTTCACTGGTAAACTCAGTTAGTGGTTCTGGTGGTTCTTCATAGGACTCATCAGCAAACCAATCACCCACGGTGCTACATGCTGATAAAAATATACTTAGTGATAAAGCTATCGTAAGTAAACGCAAATTAACTTTCATGTGCAGCTGCCACGTCATCTAATTTCATTTCAATTAAGGTCTGTCTTGGCTCACCTGAATTGAGGCCAACTAATGCTTTTTGATAAGCGGCATGGGCTTCTTCGGCTTGTCCTTGTGCTGTTTTGATGTCGCCTTCCAACTCAGCGAATAATGAATCAAAGGCTGCCGCATCGTTAGATGTGACTTGCTTCAAGGCTTCATCTAACTGGCCGTTATCGAATTCGACCTTTGCCAGTCTAAGTTTTGCTAATGCTCTGTGTCCGGATAACTCTGCATTAGCAATTACCCATGAAAGGTAATCTTTTGCTTTATCAACCTCTCCCGCTTCACTGGCTTTCTCAGCCATTTGTAAGGCCGCAAATACTGAATAGGCACTCTTTTTATTATCCTGCATTAACTTTTCAGTACTTATTTCCGCAGCTTCACTGTCTTGATTACTTACCGAAACGATGGCCTGCTGATAAGTTAAAGCGGCTTGTTGGTCCTGAACCTGTTGATAGTTTATCCAATAACGGACACCAAAAATAGACGCGATCCCCAACACCACCCCTACAAATACAGAGCGACCATTTTCACGCCACCACTGCTTTATTGCTTCTGCTTTTTCTTCATCAGATGCATAGATATCCATGCGGTCTCCTCAACATCAGTTTTATCATCAATATAAAGCGATTGATTATACGTTTTTATCAGCAGCTTGTGGATCAACAATTCAAAGAACGCTAACGATACACTTCTTTGATAGCACCAATTTAGTGCTTAAATTAATAGGTTTGCACCAAAACAAATCACCACATAGTCTAATATTGCACAGCTCCATCCATATATTATTGATTTAACTTAACTTTCATATTTGGTGCGAGTCTTGCTATTTTGGTGCTTTATATCTAAACCAACGAGGGGATAAGATAGTGCATAATGCAAATGATGTTTTATTTATATTACTAGGCGCCATAATGGTGCTTGCCATGCACGCCGGCTTTGCGTTTCTCGAAGTCGGAACAGTTCGCAAAAAGAATCAGGTCAATGCGCTTGTTAAAATTATTGTTGATTTTGCAATATCGACAATCGCTTATTTCTTTATTGGTTATGGCATCGCCTATAATTTACATTTTTTTGATGCTGCTCCCACACTCAGCGAAAACTATGGTTACGGCTTGGTAAAATTCTTTTTCTTGCTTACGTTTGCTGCCGCGATACCTGCCATTGTTTCAGGAGGCATCGCAGAAAGATCAAAATTTTATCCTCAATTAATTGCCACTTTTTTTATCGCCGGCTTTATTTATCCTTTTTTTGAAGGAATCAGCTGGAACGGTGCATTTGGTATTCAGGACTGGTTAAATTCTTCCTTCGGTGCCAGCTTTCACGACTTTGCAGGTTCAATTGTTGTACATGCTGTGGGTGGCTGGATTGCGCTAGCAGCTGTTTTACATTTAGGTCCGCGGCATGGTCGTTATGGAAAAAAAGGAGAGATTTTTGCTCACCCTCCTTCCAATATACCTTTTCTAGCTCTAGGTGCATGGATTTTAACCGTTGGTTGGTTTGGCTTTAATGTTATGTCAGCACAAGCCATTGACGGTATAAGTGGTTTAGTGGCTATTAATTCATTAATGGCAATGGTGGGCGGTATATTGGCATCATGCTTGGTTGGTAAAAATGATCCAGGCTTCGTCCACAATGGACCATTAGCTGGTCTTGTCGCTGTCTGTGCCGGTTCAGACATCATGCATCCATTAGGCGCACTTATAACAGGGCTAGTTGCAGGAGGATTGTTTGTTTTTACATTCACCCTGACACAAAATAAATGGAAAATAGACGATGTATTAGGTGTCTGGCCACTTCATGGCTTGTGTGGCGTCTGGGGTGGTATCGCAGCGGGTATATTCGGTCAGGTTGCGCTGGGCGGCATGGGCGGAGTCAGCTTAATATCTCAGCTTATCGGCACCGGACTTGGCATTTTGATTGCCTTTGCAGGCGGGTTTGCAGTTTACGGTTTACTTAAAATATTGTTAGGACTAAGGTTAACCCAAGAACAAGAATATGAAGGTGCAGACTTAAGCATTCATAAAATTACAGCGACACCCAATAATGATTAGATGAAACGAGAAAACGCATAATCCGATATTATCGGATTATGCCTCCTTCCTGCTTCTTGAGAAAATCCGCTAATAAAGAAATCTCATCTGATTCTTGTTCTATGGCATCAATACACAGCTCTGCTTCTTCAAGCTTCAGCCCTGAGCGGTATAAAACTTTATAAGCTTGGCGAATATTTTTAATTTGAATATCGCTGAAGTTACGTCTGCGAAGACCTTCAGCATTAATACCAAAAGGTTTTGCCATATGCCCAGAAACAAGAATATAAGGTGGGACATTTCTCGAAATAACACTGCCCATCGCGCTAAAAGAGTGTGATCCCATATAATTAAATTGGCTGATTAGAGTAAAGCCACCTAAAATAACAAAGTCATCAATGATGACATGTCCAGCCAAAGAAGCATTGTTAGCAAAAATATTATCGTTACCGATAATGCAATCATGCGCGATATGCACATACGCCATAATCCAGTTATTACTACCAAGACGTGTTATTCCACCGCCTTGGACCGTTCCACGATTAATCGTCACTGACTCACGGATAAGGTTGTTATCACCAATTTCAAGCAGTGTATCTTCACCGTGAAATTTTTTATCCTGAGGCTCCTCACCTATTGAGGCGAACTGGAATATGCGGTTATTTTTACCAATTTTTGTTGGTCCATTAATCACCACGTGCGAAGCAATTTCAGTGCCTTCACCAATCTCGACCTTTGGGCCAATGACAGAAAAGGGACCAATCTTGACGTTATCAGCAATAACCGCTGTTGGATCAATAATAGCTGTCTGATGAATCACTTTGGCATTTCTTGGTTAACACACATGATATCTGCGCTGACAACGACTTCGCCATCAACACTCGCTTCACCCGTAAATTTCCATAAGTTACGTTTATTTTTGACCAGCTTCACTTCGAGTCTTAGCTGATCGCCCGGCTCAACTGGCTTTTTGAAACGGGCGTTATCAATACCTGCTAAATAATATAGCGCTTCATCAGACCGAATCTCATCAGCTGTTTTAAACGCTAACAAACCTGTTGCTTGAGCAAGGGATTCAAGGATTAACACACCTGGCATGATAACACGCTGAGGAAAATGACCTGTAAAGTGTGGTTCATTGAATGTAACATTTTTGATGCCGACTAAATGCTCGCCAGGTGTAAATTCAATGACTCTATCGATGAGTAAAAAAGGGTATCGATGAGGTAACAGGCGTTGAATTTCATGTATGTCAATCGTGTTCAAGCTAATATCCCTTGACTATTATTATATTAATAAAGACCGACAATCTTACTTTGAGTCGCCATTTTGGTAAAGCGAAACAACACTCGAATCAATCTTTTGTTTTTTCTTCAAGCTGTTTAACACGATCAAATAATTTATCCATTTGGCGGTATCTAATCACGTTTTTATGCCACTGTTTAGCAGGTTCAACAGGAATACCTGAAGAATAGATACCTGCCTCATTAATAGACTTAGTGACCATACTCATCCCGGTTAATTGCACACCGCTGGCAATATTAATATGTCCTGCCATGCCAGTACCGCCACCAATGGCACAATATTCACCAATAGAAGTACTTCCTGCAATCCCTGTACAACCGGCTATAACAGAATGTTTACCAATTGTGACATTGTGTCCGATCTGTATTTGATTATCGAGCTTCACGCCATCAGCAATAACCGTGTCATCAATGGCACCTCTATCAATTGTAGTATTGGCACCAATCTCAACATCATTGCCAATATTGACAGATCCAACCTGAGGCACTTTTATCCAGTGGCCATTATCGTTAGCGATACCAAAACCATCCGCACCAATGACTACCCCAGGATGAATAATCGTCCTTTCACCAATCATGACTCCAAAGCATAATGTCACATTAGGTCTGAGGTTTGCCGCTTTGCGAATAATCACATCATGTTCGATAACACATCCCGGCCCAATCACCACGTCATCTTCTATGATAACTGCTTGCTCAATAACGACATTCGCACCAATGCAAACATTAGCACCTATCTTTGCTGATGGGTCAATTGATGCTGACGGATGGATGCCAGGAAGCTTTTTTTCAGTGGGGTGAAGTTGACTTGCCGCTTTTGCATACGCAACGTATGGATCATCAACTTCAATCGCATTTGTGGTGACATACTGAGCCATACCTTTTAAAACGATTATGGCACCGGCACGGGACTGATTTAAGAATTTTTTATATTTGGGATTGGATAAGAAACTAAGCTGACTTGAATCAGCATTTGATAATGTACCGACGCTGCTAACTGAGTAATTAGCATCGCCGATAACATTACCATTGATATATTCCGCTATTTGAGCAAGAGTCAAACTCACAGGCGCACTCTATTTCTTAGCTTTTAACATTTCCAGAACTTTATCAGTCAGATCTACTTTATCACTGGCAAAGATAACGCCTTGGTATAAAACTAAGTCATAAGACTCTTTTTTGGCTAAATCAACAATTGTTTCAGCGATGTCTTTTTCAAGCTTTCTCAACTCTTCGTTACGACGGATAGACAAATCTTCACTATATTCATCCTGAAGACGTTGTAACTCGCGCTGATCACTCAATAAGTCACGTTCTTTATCACGACGTTGTTCAGCACTTAAAATAGCACCATCTTTATTCAATTTTTCTTGAGCTGCTCTTAGTGCTTTATGTTTTGCTTCTAAAGACTTACTTCTTGCTGAAAATTCTTTTTCTAACCGTGCGAGTGCTGCTGCTTTTTGTGGCGATTTATCAAGCACCACGCCTGCATTTACAACACCGATTTTTAAATCTGCTGCATAACTAGCAGGTGCGGCGATGAACAATGCAAATAATAGCCAAATAAACTTCAAATTCTTCACACTCAACTCCAAATAATTAATTAAAACGTCGAACCTAATGAGAACTGGAATGCTTCAGTCTCATCGCCGTCTTCTTTCTTCAACGGTGCAGCTATACTAAACGACATTGCACCGAATGGTGAAATCCATATAGCTGACAGACCGGCTGAATATCTCAATAAACCCGCATCAAAATCTTGATTCACATCGTAAACATTACCAAAGTCAGTAAATGCACTCAGGCGGAAAGATTTTAACGTTTTTTTCATAAATGGTACTGGGAAAATAACTTCAGCGCCGCCACTGACCAGTAAATTACCACCTAATGGTTCATCATCTTCTTTAACACCAAGCGTATTAGCCTGGAAGCCTCTGACACTTCTGATACCACCCGCATAGAAATTCTGGAAGAAAGGATATTCTTCTGTATCCCCATACGAATCACCATAACCAAACTCACCTCTTAGAGAGAAGGTGAATGTCTCGTTGATTGGATGGTACGCATTAGCCTTATATTTCAGTTTGTAGTACTGCAGTGACGGTCCTGGGACTGCAAACTCACCTGTCAGTGTTTGCGAGATACCACTTGTAGGTAACAATGCATTGTCACGGTCATCACTCGACCAGCCAAGGTTTAATGTGACAGTATCAAATGAGTCACCCTCTCGATCAATAAAATCAGAATAACGTGAAATGTTATTGTCGGATGGTAAATCGATTTCAGTATGCTCATAACCGACACCAAGGTTAATACGATTTTCTTCTGAAATTGGAATACCAAAGGTAATATCGCCGCCAAAGGCATCTAGTGTATAAGTAGCGATGTTGGCTTCATCAGCATCAGTTTTACGATAGAAAGCATTAAAGCCTTGACTGATACCATCAACCGTCACAAAGGGGTTGGTGTAACCAAAACTATAAATAGTATTAATGCTGCTATTGTTAAAACCAAAACGAATATGTTTACCACTTCCCAAGAAGTTCTTCTGTGTCACATTCGCATTAAAAATAAGGCCATCAGATTGCGAGAAACCGATACCGGCTGAAAGACTACCAGACGGTGTTTCTGTGACGCCAAAGTCCAAATCAACCTGATCCTGAACGCCAGCAACCGGGATAGTTTCAACGTTTACATTCTCAAAATAACCAAGCCGTGATACACGTGCTTTTGATTGCTCGACTTTTTCAGTCGAAATCCAGGCAGATTCCTGCTGACGGAATTCGCGGCGTAATACTTCATCACGTGTTTTGCTATTACCTGAAATATTAATACGTCTAACATACGCTCTGCGACCAGGGTCAACAAAGAACGTTAAATCCACTTCACGTTTCTCGCGATCGATTTCTGGTACCGCATTTACATTGGCGAAAGCGTAACCATCGTTACCCAGACGGTTAGTTAAGTTCTCAGTACTCTTTGTGATCGCCTTACGTGAAAATACAGAATTTTCTCGAATCGTCACTAACTTGAATAATTCATCTTCCGGAACAATCAAGTTACCTGCCAGCCGTACCTGATTAATTTTATATTTCTCACCTTCACTGATATTAATAGTGATAAACATGTGTTTTTTATCATCACTGATAGATACCTGAGTCGACTCCACAGTAAAGTCAACATAACCACGATCCAGATAAAATGAACGTAGTGTTTCTAAATCAGCAGATAATTTTTGGCGAGAGTACTGATTGTCTTTTGTCAGAAATGATAACAGTGAACCGGTTGTCGTCTGAAAGTCCGTCATCAGCTCTTCATCATCAAAAGCATGGTTACCGACAATATTGATTTCACTGATTGTGGCGACAACACCTTCTGCCATGGTGATACGAATAGCGACACGGTTTCGCGATAGTGGTGTCACTTCTGAACTAATGGCAACACCATATTTACCGCGGCTGAAATATTGGCGTTCCAGTTCCAGCTCTACCCGTTCAAGCATGGCTTGCTCAAACACCTGGCCTTCTCCAAACCCAATTTCGCGAAGCGATTTCAGTAATTCCGCAGAATCCATGTCTTTATTACCGACAAGTTCAATGCTGGATATCGCCGGACGTTCTTTTACTTTAATAACCAGTACATTGTCTTGTCTTTCCACTTCAACATCGTTGAAATACTTTGACTTAAACAATGAACGAATAATGCCTTTTGCATCGTTATCCGTCATCGTATCCCCGACTTTTACAGGGAGATAATTAAAGACGGTACCAGCAGAAATACGTTGCAATCCCTCTATACGGATATCTTCAATGGTAAAGGACTCAGCTTTTGCGACTGAGATAAAGGACAAGAACAGGAGTATAGGCAGTAATTTATTCATTGTTATCAGCAATAACTATCCGTCGACGAAAGAGTAAGTGTACCTGCAATTAATCTGATTATCCAAACACTCTTGATAGATCATTAAAAAAGGCAATAAACATGACCATTATCAAGACAAGGAAGCCCACTTTTTGAATTTGGACCTGCACCGTGTCGGAAAGCGGTTTACCTCTGACTGCTTCAAATGCAAACATAGCCAGATGCCCGCCATCCAGCATAGGAATAGGTAATAAATTGAGGATCCCCAGAGTAATACTTATCATGGCAAGAAAGCTGATAAATGACATCACCCCTAGCTCAGCAGAGCTGCCTGCGATTTGTGCGATACTAATAGGACCGCCTAAGTTATCGGTTGATACTTTTCCGGTAACCATTCCCCACAAACTCTTTAAAGTCGATGAAGAAAAATCCCAGGTTTGAATCACAGCGTATTTAATTGCCTCGATCGGTGCATAACGTAACTCCGCTTGCAGCTCTTGTGGTATGGCAGTCTGACTTGAATCCACAGCAGCACCAATGCGGCCTTTACCATCCTTACCTGTTTCAGGTATCAAAGTCAGTCCTAGGCGATCACCATCTCGTAGCAGTTCAATATCTAACGTTTTACCTGCACTGGCCTGAATCAACTCAACCCATTGATTCCAACTTGGAATAGTTTCCTGTTGTGCGCTGACTAGCATATCACCTGCTTTTAAACCGGCTTTTTCTGCCGGAGAGCCAGGCATCACTTCACCGAGCATCGGTTTAATTGCAGGGCGGAGTGGCTCAATCCCAATTTGCTCAAGAATATTGCCAACTTGTTCCAGGCCAACTTGAGGCAGGATGAGCGAATGTTGTTGTTTAATACTCGCTGAGCTGACGGTAATATCAATTTTTTCGCCGTACTCTGCTTTTTGAATTAATGCTTTATAAACACTATTCCAAGTAGGGGTATCATTACCATCGATTTGCAGAAATTCATCGCCGGCATGCAATCCAGCCTCCGCGGCAATTGATGCTGGCCGTACATCATCAATAATCGGTTTAATACCCGATACACCCACTACTAACAAAATCCAGTAGGCCAAAACAGCAAAAAGTAAATTGGCTATGGGTCCAGCTGATACGATGGCTACACGCTTTGCAAGAGACTGGCGATTAAATGCAAACTGAGCTTGTTCTTCACTCACCGGCATTTCACGTTCATCCAGCATTTTGACATAACCGCCCATGGGAATCGGAGCTAATACATACTCAGTGCCATCTTTACCGACTTTTTGCCAGATAGGTTTGCCGAAGCCCACAGAAAAACGTAGCACTTTAACACCACAACGTCTGGCCACCCAGAAATGACCATATTCATGAATGATAATCAGGATAGCTAAGGCAATTAAAAAGAAAATTAATGAATGCATAAACCAATCTTGCTTTTAGCTAACGTTCTCGCCGCAGCATCATCCGCCAGGATCTGTTCAAGCGTCGTGGCATCATTGACAGGCAGTTCAGCCAACACTTCTTCAATAATTCTGGCAATATCGGTAAAGCGAATTTGTTCATCTAAAAAGGCCTGTACAGCAATTTCATTGGCAGCATTCAAAATCGCCGTCGCGGTCCCCCCCTCTTTTAATGCTTTGTATGCCAGGCTTAGGCAAGGGAATCGTACGAAATCAGCTGCACTAAAATCTAATCTGCCAACTTTGACCAGATCTAAAGGTTCCACACCCGATTCAATCCTATCTGGCCAGGACAATGTATTAGTAATGGGTGTGCGCATATCTGGATTACCCATCTGTGCTAACACTGATCCATCTTCATAGTCCACCATAGAATGAATAACACTTTGTCTGTGCAGAACCACTTCAATTTGTTGACTTTGCAAACCAAACAGCCAGTGTGCTTCAATCACTTCAAGACCTTTATTCATCATGGTCGCAGAATCAACAGAAATTTTTTGTCCCATTGACCAGTTAGGATGGGCAACCGCTTGTTCAGGAGTGACATCGTCTAACTGCTCAAGATCATAGTCTCTGAATGGACCACCTGAGGCCGTAAGAATAATTTTTCTTACCCCTTTACCATTAAAATCATGATGTTGAGTATTGGCGACGGGAAGACACTGCCAGATAGCATTATGTTCACTATCCACAGGCAGCAATGTTGCACCATTCTCGGCTACGGTTTTCATAAACAAAGCACCACTCATAACTAGTGCCTCTTTATTCGCAAGCAAGATTCGTTTACCTGCCTTTGCTGCTGCTAAGGTTGGTAATAAGCCTGCCGCACCAACAATCGCTGCTACAACAATATCCGTATTGACTGAAGAAGACACCTCTTCAAGCGCTTTACTGCCAATTTTAACAATGGTTTTACTATGATTTTTTTTAAGCGCTTCGGCCAGTTTATCTGCTGCGGCAGCATCTAACATCACAGCAATTTCTGGTTCGAACTTAAGGCATTGCTGCAGCAAGGATTCTACTGAACGATTAGCCGTTAAAGCATAGACTTTGAATTTTTCAGGATGAAGACTTAATACATCAAGCGTACTCAGTCCTATTGAACCAGTTGATCCAAGAATCGTCACTGATTTCATTTATAACCACCCATGATTAACACAAGGAAAGTGAAAACAGGCACTGCCGCGATTAAGCTGTCAATTCGGTCTAATATCCCACCATGTCCAGGCAGCAGACTGCCACTGTCTTTGACTGAGAACGCACGTTTATACAAACTCTCAAACAAGTCGCCAACAATCGATACAGCGACGGTTAAAACAGCAAGTAACAGCCATTCAAACAAAGTGATTGTTGTCGGTGTTTTTACCCAATAAAAACCAATGGTCCAAATTGAGGCAAGCAAAACACCACCAGCCACACCTTCCCATGTCTTATTTGGGCTGACAGCTGGTGCTAAGGCATGTTTTCCGTAGCGTTTACCGGCAAAATAACCACCTGTGTCAGCCAGCCAAACGGTGACCATCACAAAGAAGAATAAAAATGCCCCAACTTCACTAAATGCCTTGAGTGTAATGGATGAAACCACAAATACGGTGAGTATCAAAATGCTGCTAATAGCCCCAAAAACTTTATTTTTAAATACATGTGACAGCCGCTCAGCCAGTGATGTATTCGAAAATCCGAGGATAACAACCAGTGCAATAAGCCAAATGAGGACGCCAATACTGATAATGAAATAAGGATTAAGTTGAGTGATAGCAAGATATAAAACGATAATCAGATCAACAGCCAGCATCACCCGCATGCCCGGGCTCTGAATACCTATCATCTGATGCCATTCCCAGGCAGCCAATAAAGCAACGGCAACGATCAACGTGGTGAAGGTGGTCAATGAACTGGCAAAAACAGCCCAGACAACAAGAGGAATTAAAATAGCAGCAGTGATTAAACGTTGTTTAAGCATCAGATTGACCTTGCAATTGCTCAGAAGTACGACCAAACCGTCTTTCACGTTTGGAAAATGAGCTGATAGCCGCATCTAATTGTTTACTATCAAATTCGGGCCATAATACGTCTGTGAAGAAAAATTCTGTATACGCCATTTGCCATAACAGAAAATTACTCACACGTTGCTCACCACCGGTACGGATAAACAAGTCGGGTTCAGGTAATGCTGAAGTCGATAATGAAGCGCCGATATCCTCTTCATTGATGTCTTCCGGCTTCAGTTCACCAGAAGCGACTTTCTGTGCAAGGTGGCGAACTGATTGAGTGATATCCCAACGGCCACCGTAGTTAGCAGCGATATTGACTATCAACCCGGTATTGTTTTGAGTTAATGCCTGAGCCTGAGCAATTTTTTGCTGTAATGTCGGCGAAAACTTATCTATATCACCAATAATGCACAACCTAATATTATTGTCGTGCAGCTTTTTGACTTGATTATCCAGTGCGTGACTAAACAATTCCATCAACAGGGATACTTCTTTGCCTGGTCTGCGCCAGTTTTCACTACTAAAGGCAAATAAACTTAAAACTTCGACACCCAGCTCAGCACAGCGTTTTACAATATCAGCCACTGTTTTCACACCGGCACGATGCCCCATAAATCGTGGCTGTAATCGACGTTTTGCCCAGCGACCATTACCATCCATAATGATGGCAATGTGTTTAGGAATATTCTCTTTTGGGGGGGTATTCATTTAAGAATGGTCAATGAGAGTGTAACCGGGGGGGTTACACTTCCATTAAATCCGTTTCTTTTTCTGCAAGCACGTCATCAATTTGCTTGATGGTAGCATCGGTCAGTTTCTGAATATCTTCTTCAGCACCGCGTTGCTCGTCTTCAGAGATTTCTTTTTCTTTCAATAGATCTTTAAGCGTACTGTTAGCATCACGACGGATATTACGTACCGCAATACGTGCATTTTCTGCTTCGTTTTTTGCGACTTTAACCAGATCACGACGACGCTCTTCGGTCAGAGGTGGAATAGGAATACGAATAGTCATACCAGCACTATTAGGATTCACACCAAGATCGGATGTCATAATCGCCTTTTCAACCACAGAGATCATGTCTTTTTCCCATGGTGTCACTGTCAATGTTCTTGAATCTTCAACACCAACGTTTGCGACTTGACTTAATGGAACATCAGAACCGTAATACGGCACTTGCAGATGATCCAGTAAGCTGGTGTGAGCACGTCCTGCACGAATTTTCGCCATTGCTGTTCCAAGTGCAGCAACACTTTTTTTCATACGATCAGCAGCATCTTTCTTGATATCTTCAATCATATTTAATCCTATTTCACTAATGTTCCAACTTGTTCGCCATAGATAATTTTTGTCAGATTACCTTTTGTATGCACGTCGAATACACGTAAAGGTATTTTTTGTTCCTGACACATGACGACAGCTGTAGTATCCATTACAGCAAGGCGGTTATTGATGACTTCATCGTAGCTAAGCTCATCATAACGAACAGCATTCGGATCTTTGCGGGGATCAGCATTATAAACCCCGTCTACCTGCGTCGCTTTTAACATCAGTTCTGCGCCGATTTCTACAGCCCGTAAACTTGCCGCTGAGTCTGTGGTGAAGAAGGGATTGCCTGTTCCGGCAGCAAATATAACAACACGTCCTTTTTCCAGATGTCTGATGGCCCGACGACGTAAATAATCTTCGCAAACCTCGTGAATTCTTATTGCAGACATGACGCGACAGAAGGTACCGTTACGTTCCAGCGCATCTTGTAAAGCCAAGGCATTCATGACTGTCGCTAACATGCCCATATGATCAGCACTGACACGATCCATACCACTCGCGGCTAAACCTGCGCCACGGAAGATATTTCCACCACCAATGACGACACCGAGCTGAACGCCTTGTGCGTTCAGCTCAGATATCTCTTTGGCAAAACGGGAAATCACTTCTGGCTGGATGCCATACTCCGCATCCCCCATCAGTGCCTCGCCACTCAGTTTGAGCAGGACACGCTTATAAACTGGCTGACTTCCCGTTTGTGTCATAAATTACTTCCCTCTGGCTTGTGCCATTACTTCTTCAGCAAAATTGTCTTCTGCTTTTTCAATACCTTCACCGACTTCAAAGAACTCAAAAGCTTCAATTGAAGCACCGGCTTGTTTGATCAGTTTTTCAACTGTTACATCTGGATCTTTTACGAATGGTTGGCCAACCAGGCTGATTTCGTTAACGAATTTCGCCATACGGCCTTCAATCATTTTTTCGATGATGTTTTCAGGCTTACCGCTATCACGTGCTTGAGTCGCCACGATATCACGTTCTTTGTCTAACAACTCTTGTGATAATTCATCTGGAGAAATCGCTTGTGGACGATTAGCCGCAACATGCATGGCTAAATCTTTAGCCAATTCTTCGTTACCGCCTTTCAACTGTACCATTGTACCGATGCGGTCACCGTGACGATAAAAACCGATAATGCCATCATCAGTATTTAATGAGGTGAAACGGCGGACTTGAATGTTTTCACCAATTTTTGCAACCAGTGCCTGACGAACAGTTTCAACCGTATCACCAGAATCTAGTGTTAATTGTTTTAAAGCGTCTAAGTCAGCTGGTTGAGCTTCCAGTGCTTTTTTCGCTACTGCAGAAACAAAGTTTACAAAATCATCTGCTTTTGCCACGAAGTCAGTTTCAGAGTTCACTTCAACCATAACAGCGTGTTTATTATCAGCACTAACTTCAATTCCGATAATGCCTTCAGCAGTAATGCGGTCTGCTTTTTTATCGGCTTTTGCTAAACCTGATTTACGCATTTCTTCGATAGCGACTTCAATGTCACCATTTGCTTCAACAAGTGCTTTTTTGCACTCCATCATGCCTGAGCCTGTACGCTCACGTAGTTCTTTTACTAAAGCTGCAGTAATTGCCATTGCTCTAACCCTTTTAATCTGATTGTTTTATGAATGCTCATCACTGAGCTCATATACAACACAGGCCCACCCTCGGGCGAGCCTGCTGAATTAAACTAGTAGAAATTATTCGCTGGCTGATTCAGCACTTTCTTCAGCAACTTCTACGAATTCTTCTTTTGCATCTGCAGTTGTGACAGAAGCACGGCCTTCCAGAATTGCATCAGCAATGTTTGCAGTGTAAAGACGGATTGCACGCATTGAGTCATCATTACCTGGAATGACGTAATCAACGCCATCTGGGTTGCTGTTACTATCGACAACAGCAATAACAGGAATCCCTAACTTTCTCGCTTCTTGGATTGCAATACGTTCATGTTCAACGTCAATGACAAACATCGCATCTGGCAAGCCAGTCATTTTACGAATACCGCCAATGCTTTTTTCTAATTTTTCTTGTTCACGAGCCAGATCTAAGACTTCTTTTTTCTTCAGACCTTCAGTTTTGCCAGACTCGATCATGTCCTGGATAGCATCCAGACGCTTGATTGATTGACGCACTGTTTGGAAGTTAGTCAACATACCACCTAACCAGCGGCGGTTAACGTATGGCATTCCGGCGCGTTCAGCATCTTCACGAATCGCATCTTGTGCTGCACGTTTGGTACCAACGAACATGATACGGCCTTTTTTAGAAGCCAGTTTGCTGACAAAATTCAACGCATCGTTGAACATTGGCAAGCTATGTTCTAAGTTGATGATATGGATGTTGTTACGTTTACCAAAAATGAATGGGCCCATTTTTGGGTTCCAGTAACGGGTTTGGTGCCCGAAATGAACGCCTGCTTCAAGCATTTGGCGCATTGTTGTTTTAGCCATGTGTATACCTTTATTAGTATGGGGTTGAACCTCCACGTACCCCAGTTGTCGACTAATTAGGCCAGACCTAATAGCACCCCGACACCTGTGACGGCACATGTGTGATTTTGCCTTCTTTCGGCGCGCATATTATTCCACACTTAAGCAACAAAACAAAGCGAAAAGAACAATTACCAGTTTGGCCTAGAATGATCACTGGTGACCAAAGCCGATTTACGGCAAACTATGTCTGATATCAGAAACTTCATTTCAAAATTAGCAGGGAATTTAAATGGCTGTCAGTATAAAAACTGCCGAAGAAATTGAAAAAATGCGTGTAGCGGGAAAACTTGCCGCTGACGTTTTGACCATGATTGAACCACATGTCCAGGCAGGTATTACCACTGAAGAGCTCAATCAAATCTGTCATGACTATATCGTCAATGAACAACAAGCCATTCCTGCCCCTTTAAATTACCACGGTTTCCCCCGCTCCATCTGTACGTCGGTTAACCATGTTATCTGTCATGGCATTCCCAGTGAGAAAAAACTGAAAGATGGCGATATTATCAATATCGATATCACGGTCATTAAAGACGGTTACCATGGCGATACCAGTAAGATGTTTCAAATCGGAAAAACATCTATCTTGGCTCAACGTCTTTGTCGTGTCGCTCGTGAATCTATGTTTGAGGGCATTGAAATGGTTAAGCCTGGTATCCGTCTGGGTGATATTGGTTATGCTATTCAGACCTATGCAGAGAAAGAAAACTTCTCAGTTGTTCGTGAATACTGTGGTCATGGCATTGGTCAGGTCTTTCATGAAGATCCTCAAGTCCTTCACTACGGCACACCAGGTACCGGACTTGAACTCAAACCAGGTATGACCTTCACAATCGAACCTATGATTAATGCCGGTAAACGCCACGTCCGTCAATTACCCGATGGCTGGACTGTGGTGACCAAAGACCGTTCCTTATCAGCACAATGGGAACACACGATTCTAGTGACTGATAACGGTTATGAGATTCTGACCTTACGTGAAGAAGAAACCGTTTAATCTATAAGGTGTTGTATGCCTCAGCAGACTCTATCTATCTGGGAAGTTGGTAACTTAGTTATACCTTCTGATGCGGAGGTAACCAATGAAATTTGTCGCCAGGCATTAAAACAAGGCCAGTTATACCTGCAACAACAATTTGACTCTGGTAGCCCGATTGAAGAATTAGTCTATCAACGTGCCTCTTTTGTTGATGAAATTCTTAATCAGATCTGGCAACAACACATTTCCGATGATACGCCTGTCAGTTTAATTGCTGTCGGAGGCTATGGTCGTGGCGAGCTTCACCCCTACTCTGATATTGATGTTTTAATCTTACTTGATGAGTCAATATCTAACTCTCCGCCGGATTCTCTATCGAGCTTCCTGACTCAACTTTGGGATGTGGGTCTGGAAATTGGTCACAGCGTCAGAACGATACATGAATGTCGCCAGCAGGCTGAAGAAGACATCACCATTGCCACCAATTTGCTTGAAGCACGTCTTTTATGTGGTGCCAGCAATCTGTTTGAGTCTCTGCAACAGCTGACCGTCACCAATAAAACGTGGGATACACGACGCTTTTTTGAGTTAAAAAGACAAGAGCAATTAGAACGTCATCAGCGTTATAACGATACAGCCAATAATCTTGAACCTAATATTAAAGAATCACCGGGCGGGCTCAGAGATATTCAGGTCGTCAACTGGGTGGCGCAGCAACATTTTGATGTCAAAAATCTGGAAGGACTGCGTCAAAAAGGCTTTCTGGCAAATAGTGAATATGAAACCTTACAAAAAGCACAAAACTTTTTGTGGACAATCCGCTTTGCTCTCCATCACCTTGCTGGTCGTAAACAAGAAAAATTAATGATCGATTTTCAGCGAGAACTCGCCAAAAAGTTGGGATATAAGGACGATGAGTCTCGGCTAGCCGTCGAAAAATTCATGAAAGATTATTATCGTTGTGCCCGCGCTGTTCGGCAGATGAATAGTCTTCTACTGCAACTATTTGAAGAAACCATTATCCTTGCCGATGAACCGCGTGAAGTGAAAGTCATTAATCGTCGCTTTCAGTCTCATAATGGCTATCTTGAAACCATCAATCCTGGCATTTTTGCTTACTATCCTTATGCCTTACTGGAAGTGTTTCTTATTCTTCAGCAAAACCCTGAACTCAAGGGAGTCAGAGCCTCCACAATTCGTCAGATTCATGCCCATTTACATTTGATAGATGATAATTTCCGCCGGGATATAAAAAATCGCACTCTGTTTATGGAAATTATTCGTCAGCCTAAAGGTGTGACACATGAATTTCGGCGTATGAATGAGTTAGGGGTGCTGGGTGCTTACCTACCTGAGTTCGGTCGCGTCGTAGGTCAAATGCAACATGATTTATTTCATGCCTATACAGTCGATGAACATACGCTGTTTCTGGTCGGCAATTTAAGACGTTTCTCCTGTGAAGAAAATCGAGAAGAGTTTCCTTTATGTTCGGAAGTGTTCAATCAACTTCCTAAACCGGAAATACTCTATATAGCCGGCATTTATCATGATATTGCCAAAGGGAGAGGTGGCGACCACAGTGTATTAGGTGTGGTCGATGCGAAAGCATTTTGTGAACGGCATAACCTGAGTGATTATGATACGAGTATTGTGGCTTTTCTGATTCGTCATCACCTTGCGATGTCGACCACCGCTCAAAAAAGTGATTTAGAAGATCCCACCGTCATCAAAAAATTTGCTGACCTGGTAGAAACAACTGAACGACTCAATTATCTCTACCTGTTAACCGTTGCTGATATCAGGGCCACCAATAATAATTTATGGAATGGCTGGCGAGACTCTTTATTGAAACAGCTATACCACAGTACTCATCAGTGGATTGAACACACCGAGGCTCAGGCAAAAAGTACCCGAGAAAAGAGTTACAAAAAATACCAGGAAGCAATGCAAAAACTGCTTGCTAAAGGCCGTAGCCAGGAAGATATTAGCAAACTCTGGCACGCTTATGATCTGGATTATTTTTTAAGACACTCCATTGACGAACTGGTCTGGCAATCAGAACAACGCTTAGATCATCTCGATGAAGATCCGTTAATTGCACTGAGGAAACACAACGATCAACAGACGCTGGAGATCTTTATCGTCACCCATGACCGGGCTGGAATTTTTGCCGCTATCACCGCTGCGATTGAGCAATGCCAACTCAATGTTCTCGACGCAAAAATCAATGTCACTAAGGAACATGATGCGTTAAATACGTTTATCGTTAATGGTGACAGACTTGATACCAGACAAATTACCCGCTCGCTTGAAAAACAATTAGCGAACACTTCCCATGTTAAACCCTACAGTCCGACCATCACGCCAAGGACTATGAAGCTGTTTCAGACGCAACCGAATATTGATTTTGAAACAAATCTACAGCAAAACCATACTGTTATGTCTTTACACACACATGACAGACCGGGACTGGTATCAGCTATTGCGCAAGTGTTTCTGGCATGTAAAGTTCAGCTTATCAATGCCAAAATTAATACATTAGGTGATCAGGTGGAAGACGTATTTTTTATCACCACTGCCGATGAAAACGCGCTTGATGAATTGGAAGAAAATGTACTCAAAGAACAACTTTTGAGTGGTTTATCTCAATAAAAAAAACGGCATGCATGACATGCCGTTTTCTGCATCAAATACGATTATTTTTTGGAGACAATCAGCTCTTCAGAAAGCTGTTGTAGTTTTTTATCCCCAATGCCTTTGACATTGGTGAGTTCATCAACTGTTTTAAACTCACCATGAGCATCACGATATTCAATAATGGCGTCTGCTGTTGCTGGCCCAACACCACTTAACATCTGTAACTCTTCTGATGTCGCTGTATTCAGATCAATCTTGTCGGCAGCAAAAGCAAAAGAGGTGCTCAGAAAAAAAGATAATACTAAGGCAAAAATTGATTTTCGTAACATAATCCATACTCCGTGTTAAAACTAAGTCCATAAACAGTTTCTCCTGAAACTGAATGTTTAGATTAGATGAACAAAGCCACGGAAATCAAACAGACTTTTTATAGAATGTGATCTGGCTCACAAGTCACTTTCTGATACGATCCCCCGCGCCTTTGCCAGTCAAAGTGAGGAAAATTAAATAGAAATACTGCTTCACTGAGAACGATTCAATCATTTTAGCATCCGTTTCAGCAAGCAATTCAGGTGTCGACATATCAATATCATTGACCTGAGCTAAGCCTGTAATACCAGGACGCACGGAGAACACTTTCAGTTTGTTTCTCACTTCAATCAATTCATGCTGACTTTCCAGGCATGGCCTTGGTCCAACCAAACTCATATCGCCTTTTAATACATTCCAAAGCTGAGGAAGCTCATCGAGTTTAGTCCTTCTGAGGAACCGCCCGAAAGGCGTCACTGAAGACTCAGCCGCCAAATGTGTGGCTACATGAGCGGTGTTTTTACGCATAGTTCTGAACTTAACCAATGTGAAAATCGTTTTCTGTCTTCCGACCCTTTGCTGAAAAAATAACGGGCTACCAGAATCAAAAACTCCCAAAAACAACAATATGACAAGTAAAGGAGAGAATATAATCAGTCCAGTTAAAGCAAAAAAAACATCTAAAATTCTTATCATTTCTCTCTCTCTACCATTTTTCTTAATTGGCTAGGTAAATCAGAGAGCGGTTCCCAGCCAAGTAACACCTTTGCCTTGTCTTTTCTGACTATTAAACAACTATATAACTTTCTATATATGTTGTTTTTTCCTATACATGCCAGTAACCATCGCAACGGCGTTTTTGGTATATAAAAAAGCCTTAGCGACTTCTTGTAGGCTTCAGAAATGGCAATGAGTAAACCCGTTGTAGACACATCATCCTTATCAGCAATCAGAAAAGTCTCATTTTTTGCTTTTGGCTTTTCAATACAGGTCCATATAAAGTCAGTCAAATTGTCAATTGCAAGTACTGATCGCCAGTTTTTCATTTTTGCGAATGGAAGTGGGACTCCTTTTCCTACAAGCTTTATCAGTTTCTCGAAATTACCTTTAACCCCAGGCCCATAAACCAAAGGTGGACGTATTATCGTGTATGCCATATTGGATGCATGACAGATAGTTTTTAAGTGATTTTCGGCGGCTAATTTCGAATGAGCGTATTCATCCTCAGGTAATGGTATGTCAGTCTCACAGAAAGGCTTTAATGTATCACTCGTTTCTTCACCGTTTACCTTGATTGAACTTATAAAAATAAAGTGTTTTACCCCCGCAATAGCAGCCTGACTTGCTAAAACTCGAGTTAACTCCACGTTTACTTTTTGATATACGGCTCTTGCCTCATCCTCGTTTTTATTCGGAATATCTATAGCAGCCAAGGCATGAATAATCACATCAATTGAACTCAAATCCAGTGATGAAATAGTTTCGCTGTTTATTTCTGGATAAAGCCAATATTCAATTTCTGGGATAGATTTGCCTGAGGCTGTTCGCTGTAATGCGACAAGCTCAACTTCTTTCTCTTTAGAGCATGAAGCAAGTACATTCTGCCCAATAAAGCCATTTGCACCCGTAATTAAAATTCGCATTGATTTAATCTAACAACTGTTTTAATTGAGAAAAGGAATTAGTGAGGGGTACAGATAAACAAATCTTGCTAAAGCGTAAAGCACTGCAAAGGTGATTATTAAATAACATACCCAATAATATTTATTTTTCTGCCACTCCAAAAAAACACTCGTCAAATAGAGTGGTAGCGTAATCATCATCAACTCCGCTAACCGCGTGGCAGGAGCGACATGAGTATACATCGTTGACATAAATATAATACCCATAAGTCCTGTCCCAACTAAAACTCTCACTTTAGGGTCAGAAAAAATAGAGTTTCTGAGTGTATAAACCACAAAAAGGTTTAATGCATAAAATATCGCTAAAAAGTAGAAGAATAGCCCAGTGCGGTTCTGCTCACTAACGATAGTAGGATCAGCATAAAATAAATATTTTTGATTAATATAAGCCGACAATAATTCTATTATCTGGAAGAGTGAAATATTAAAAAAAATAAATAAGGGTGATAGCACGAAGACTATTACCAAAGCAGTAAAAAAATGTTTGCTATAGAAAATTGGAAATATAATCAAGAAAACTAAGCAAGTGAAGTGAATTTGTGATGACAAGAGAATTAGGCAGAAGCTTAATACTGGCTTCTTATCGTACAAAGTATAAATCGCCATTATCACTAGAGCGGTGGCATAAGCAACTCTGAGAACAGTTCCTTCCAATAAAAAAAGGTAGAAACAGCAATAAAAGAAAATGGTTAGCCATGCTCTATCACTCATTTTCTGGTAGAAATTTAACTTTAGCGTTAACAGGGCCATCGTCGTCAATAAGATAAATGATTTAAAACCGATCAACTCACCCCAAAACTTACTGCTCCAGAAATATACAACTTCATGAGTTAATGAAAATGAGAGAATCAAGTCCATCCAGCTTTTTTCTTCAATAAGCAAAAATAACCATTTGTAATCTTTCCAGTCTTTTGACGCAGAGATCATTAATAAAAATGCAATAAGACCCAAGGTGAGATAGATGGTATTAGTTAGTACTTGATTTCGCTTTAATTGAAACTTTATAAATTCCACTTTATTTATTCCGGATATATCTATTTAGCATGCTACGCAAAAGCAAAGCTTCAAAAACGAGTCTCGCTGACCATACAAAGCTAGCACCTAGGACGCCATAAGTCTGAAATACATTAGGTGCGATCAACACATATAGAAAACTCTCAAACAAAAAAACGAACATGAGTAATTTAACTTTACCTTTCGCAAACAAACTGACTAAAGGTAACTGTGAATAGGCCGCAGCCATAACACCGACAGCTAAGACAAGTACAATAATACTGGCTGATTTATCAATCACTTCCATAGCAAAAACAGTGGTGATAATGAAAGAAAACAACAGTAATCCTAAAAGGTAAAATAAGTTGAGCAAGCTAACCTTTTTATACCAGTTAGTAACTGCATACGCTTGTTCACGACTCTTATCAGGCTTAGCCATAATGGGCACTAAAACAATAGCGAGAGACCAGGGTAAAAGAAGGTAACGGCTCATAATGTCCTGACTTAATATATAAACAGATAATTCACTCGTTGAAAGATATCCTGCGACAAAGAATCTATCTAAGAAAATAAAACCTGATGATATAAATCCAGCTATCGCGGCATAAAAACTATAATTAATTATATTTTTTAACTTCTTAACACCTCCAACCCTAAATATTGAAGGTAAATAATTACTGGATAATAAATAATAAAAATAGAAAGAAAAGATTCGAGAGGTCACCAAGGCAACAGCTACTGCAAAAACCGAAGATGAGAGCGGATATACAAGAAGGGGAAATAAAAAAAGGCTACATCCAGACACCATTTTTGCAATATTAGCTACTCTGAATTCACCTTTTCCCTCTAAAGCTCCCCTATACACCGAAATTAAGATTGAAGGGATGAGGCCAAGAGCAACAATCTTGAATGAGTTAATCAACTCATTCTGAATTTTTTCGGCAGGTTTTAACCAGCCAGTTATAAAAGGCTCAGAGAAGAAATAAATTGTTGCCATTCCTACGAGCCCTACGAGCCCCCCGATAAACATCCCTGATTTGAGATACTCACTAATATCTTTCTCTGACTCTAATGAGGGTATAAAGTGATGAAGGCTTCTTGATAAACCAAAGTCATACACAACTAAGAACAAAAAAATGGAGCACAAAAGAGAAACATAAGAAAAAATCTCAGTTCCATGTAGAAGTGCCAATAAAGGCAGACAAATAACTGCAGCACAAGCAGGTAAAATCCCCCCTAAAATACTCCACCAAGAGTTTTTACTAAAAAAGTCCAAAAACTTCATCAGAATATATAAGTGATTAGCATTAGTGATAATACTAATTGATGAGAACGCTCTCTCCTGAACTTTTTTACATTACATGCAAGCACAAGTCTGTCAAAGAAGTTTAATCTGCCTATACTTTTTAGGAGGGATAAGTGTTGAGTCAATTTTTCATGACTTTGAGTGAGCTGTATGGATGAGATCAGTTGAACCTGACTTCTATACCAGCGCTGCCTTACCGTCATGAATCTTCTTGCAGAGGCCTGGAAACCTTTATGTACACCAACGACATTATTTTGATGTTGTCTGTATTTTAAGAGTGGTCGTTCTTCTATACACCACTTATGGTTAGTCGCTCTTGCGTAAGCATAAATTAACCAATCATGAAGATCTGGAAGCTCTTGATCTTCACGTGTAAGTAAAAAGTGATGAAACTTATCAAAGAAAGCTCTAGTCATGCAAAACGAACAGCCAGGACCTGCTGATTCAAAAAGATAATCTAACGACTTAAGAGGTTGAGCCTTATTAATAAAGGCAAGTTGACCATCCTCCCAAAAAGCGACCACATTGCTTGATGTCGCATCTAAACGTCGGTTAATCAATGTATGGATCTGATATTCAAGTTTATTACTAAGCCATATGTCATCTTGATCAGCTAAAGCTACAAACTCAACATCCAAAATATCAGCTTGTCTTATTAGCCGATAAAAATTTTTTCCAGCCCCCTGTATTGCTGAATGGTCAGATAAAAGAGTTACCCGCGCATCACTTTCAGCAAGTTTCTTTACAAAGTTGTATGTTCCATCAATTGAGCCATCATCAGAAATAACCAGTCTGACATCAACATTTTTTTGACCCAATATTGATTCAACCTGCTCTTCAATCCACTTCATTCCGTTATAAGTCGCTAGAAGCACTGCTACTTTTTTATTTGGTAGGTTCATCCTGATTTCTTACTTTGATCCATCGTTTCGTGTTGAAGCAATATTTTTTGACTATTTTAGCCGGAGCACCTACTACAATAGTATTTTTATCAACATCCTTAGTAACAACTGAACCTGCCCCTATGATGGCGCCTTGACCTATTGTCACTCCAGGCATAATTGACACAGACTCACCAATCCATACCTTATCCTCTATAATTACGGGCGCTGAATATAGCTTCCGATTAGATGGACTGTCTTCCGGTGATGATTCAATATTTCCGCCACTATACCAGCCGTGATTATGATCAGTAATGAAGACCTTACTTGCAATCAAAACATCATTACCAATCACCACTTGATCAACAGCACCAATGTGAACATAGTCATTAAGTTGCACTCGATTACCAATTACGATCTGATGTGGTTTTGTTCCAAGCGCATCAATTCGGACCCCAACACCCGTTGTAAAATGTTTCCCCCATTTAACGGCAGAACGTCCGCGAATATAAAAAGGCAAGCGTATAAGGCGAGCAGGTTTATAAAAAATCTTGGTTACGACTAATGCACTCGCTAACCTAATAGAGCCAAAAAAACCATAACGCTTCAATAAATGTCTCATGGACGCTGCCAGAACTGAGGTAGTCGTGATGCTGTTTTTATTAAATTGAAATAAAAAGGAATTTTCAGGTTATTTTTTTTACATGCCTTAAAAGACTCGATATTCCCTTTAATAATATTTCTTAACGAGTTATTACTCGCTCCACCTATTCGCATCTTTATCATTATATTAGGAAGGTACACTGATGTAAGACGGTAAATTTCTAGAAACCGCATGGTGAGCTCAAAGTCAGACTGAATTTTATATTCAGTATCGTAATACCCAAGTTCATCAAAATAGTGTTTTCTGACAAAAAAAGTAGGATGTGCAGGCATCCAGCCGCGTTGAAAAAGACCAGGGACAAAGCATCGTGACTTCCAGTACCTTATGATCTTATCCGTATTTTCTTTATCAACATAAACAAGATCACCATACACAGTATCAATTAAAGGGTCTGAAAAAGCAGCAGCAACATTTCTCAGAACGTTTTCATTTGCATAAAAATCATCGGCATTGAGAATACCGACAATGTCACCAGAGGCGGCTTTTATCCCTTTATTCATTGCATCATAGATACCATCATCCGATTCAAAAATGTATTTCGAAACAGAGTCTGATGAAGAAATAATCTCTCGTGTACCATCTTGAGAACCGCCATCTACAATGATGTGTTCAATATTCTGATAGTTTTGAGAAGCGATAGAATCAATTGTGGACTTTATTGTTTCCGCAGCATTGAAGCAGACAGTGATAATAGATATTTTCATTTAGTATTCAAAGCTTTTATTTTTTCAGCATCACTGATAATTTCTGCGTATTTCTGAGCAACTATAGAGTAAGAAAAATGAGTCAGAATATGTTCTCTAGCATTGCTTTGCATTTTTTGTTGCTCACTATCACTCATTGAAATAGCGCATTGTAATTTATTCATCAGTGATTTTGGTTTAAATCGTTCAGCAACAAAGCCTGTTACATTATCTATGACAATGTCTCTAAGACCAGAGGTATCAAAACAGACAACAGGTATACCACATGAAGCAGCCTCAGCAGCTACTTGACCAAATGACTCAACTAGCGATGGAACGACAACACAGCTAGACGTTGAATAAACTAATGCTAATTCAGCCTGCTCATTGATCCTGCCTATCTCTACACATCTAAAACCACATAACATGGAAGATTGTTTTTTATTCCCACCAAAAACAATTAAAGTAATACGTTCTGATTCTTTTTCAGAGAGAGTTCTCTTCCATTCTTGCAACGCGCTTATAAGCTGTGAATTACCCTTAAGTGTATTATTTTTACCTTTGAATATCGCAAAAGTAATCACTATCGACTCATCAGAAATGCCAATCAACTTTCTGTAGTGTAATTGATGTTCTTTGTGGAGAGGCTTAAAAATCGATGTATCAATTGGGTTAGGCAATAGTTTTATATTGGAATGTTTGAGGATTAAACTTTTAGAAGCTCTGTTGAGCATCCATTTGGATGGCACAGTAAAGATGATATCTTGCCTACTACTGAGCTTTTTATATTTAATTTTCCATATAATAAAGTTCCAGTTAATGCCAAGTATGTTTCTTTTATTCAATGAATATCCATTGATAAAATCCAATGAATCATCATCTACTTTATAGACATGTTCTGTTCCACAGTAGAGCCACTCATCATGCAGGGTAATGATTGAACCTGACGGTATTTTATCGAAATCAAAGATACTCAAGGTATCGTTATTTATCCAATGAATGTGGTGAAGCGTATGCTGATTTTGCCTAAACTCATTTAATAACGGTTTATAAGAAAACAAATTCAATGAATGTTTGATAGGATTACGATCATTTTGTAGTTTGACTAAGAGAAATGCCATAACTCTTTTCAGGAAATGAAATGTAAGCCCTTGTTTAACAGATATTAACTCGACCTCCCTATTCAGCACTTTCTCAGCAAGCTCAACAAACCTTTTTGCAGCGATCGCGGCTCCACCTTGTTGAAATGAATACGAAATAAATTTCATTCTAGGGACTTCTCAATTTAGTCAAAATTAAGTATTGCTGAGGTATACGCTGCGACTTGCTTATTATCTTTTTCATTAATAGAAAACTTCTCTACACCACTGAGTAGTTCTGAATATTTATTAACGTTAATTGATTGAATTATAGAAAGCAGTTGCTCTTTATCAAAAGGATCAAAGATGAAACCATTCAAACCGTCCATAATTAATTCACTAGCTCCACAATTTCTTGATGCAATAACCGGTACGCCAAAATACAGTGCTTCTTCAATTACCAGTCCCCAAGGCTCACTTAAGCTAGGTAAAATTAAAATATCATGACTCAGGAAACTATCTACAAGTGCCTTATTATCTACTTTACTCAGAAAATGAATATTAGTCTTTACAGACATATTCAAAGAATTGTATAGAGGACCATCGCCAATAATAGTAAGCTCATAATCCGGCAGGCAATTAAAAACATCTACCAATAAATCAATATTTTTGACTTCTGAGAGTCGTCCAATAAATAGAAACTTTTTTTCATATTGTTTTTTTTGTCTATCAAAGAGAGGTTTATTGATTATTCCAACACCACCTGTAGTTATAATCTGGCCTTTAAATCTGAGATTATTTAAAAGATGAATATGCTCCTTACCACTAGCTAAAACACTTCCAACGCGGTTTAGAAAAAAACGTTTGATCCATCCTTTAATACCGTTATGGCAACTTTCAATAGCTGTAGATTCTAAAGCCAGAAAGTTTTGAGACTTTCGGTGAGAAAGAACCAAGTACCAAAATTCTGGTAAATCCCACCCAGGAATAAGTAACCTCTTATATTTAACTGAACCAAGCACACTCTTCAGCGCAGAAATACTAACTTTTAAATTTCGATTCTGGAAACTCCCTTTATTTAAAAAGGAATGAGGAAATTTAAGACCCTTGGTCACATTAAAATCATTAGCTCTTTGCTCAATAGTGTTTTCAGCAATAAAAATTACATAAATATTCAGCTTTTTGGAGAGTTCGTTGTATAAATTGACTTTATAAAAAGCAGGGATATGAGTGACAATCAGATAGTCATACATATCTAAATAGTCTCCAGTTTCTGTAACGACTCTTAAATAAGATCACGCACTGAAGTATCAATAAAGAAATAAATAGTTTGATAAACCAGAACCCACTCATATATTTATCTACAATCAAGGTTGCGATATTGTTTGTGTATGGGTGAATTATAAATAAAAGCATTGTATTCCCCCCCCAAATTAATATCAGACGAGGGTTAATATCTAGCGTTCTTATAGCTGTGATTATCAAATAAGAAAAACTAACTGACCAGATAATATTGAGTAAAGGATTCTGATAACTCTTAGATGCCATATCTAATGATGGTATTCCGAAGAATAAATATAAGCAGCCTAGCATGATACAACCAAGTATTAAGAAGTTATTATCTTCTTTAAATAGACACCAACCTATATAGACAAAAAGCGCAGCATTTAAACCTTCATCTATAGCAAAAGGCAGCTCTATATAAATGCCAAGAAAAAATAGTAGAAAAAGAGTGAACCAACGAAACCAATTAAATTGGATATATCTTATTACTAAATAGACACTAAATCGTGCGAATAATAATGCTGGTAAAAACCACAGAACGAATGCATATGTGTCACTTAACGTGTTTATATCCATCCAAAGCAATGTGCCCTGTAAAACATCATTCCAATTGAGCATATCCCTATTTAAAACAAGTCTCTTTATTGACTCAATAAAAATCGCCAATAGAGAAAAAATAAAATAAGGAATCATTAAACGATAAAATTCTTTTTTAAAGAAAAGAATTGGACTCAAATCAACCTTAAGAAAAAAGCCGGCAATTATGAAAAAGAAAGGCATATGCCATGAATAGATAAAGCTACTCAATGGTGATGAAATATGGCCAAGTATGACAACAACAATACCAATACACTTTAATGTCTCAACCCATTCGAGTCTATTTGTTGCCATACAGCGATACTTTTATACAGTACTTGGCCAAATTCAAATATTTGATAAAAACCAATGCGGGTAGGCAAGCGACTTTATTGGCTAATTTGATTTTATGATACTCAGCTAAGATTTCTTTTGTTTTACCATTCCCCAATCCATCTGCTCTCCAGTTTGCTATAACATCTGACACCAAAAGAACATCTGGAAACGTTTTATAAGCTCTAAGTAAGTGTTCATAATCCATACAGTAAGTATTATTAATATCAAATAAACCATACTGATTAAAAAAATCTCTGTGAACGAATAATCCTTGGTGAGGTAATGACATCTTGAATAAAAGAGACGTTTTAGAAAACTTCTTTGGTTGTTTTGAAATATAGAGAGTGTTGCCGTCCTCATCAATGCGACGTATTTTGGCACAAACTAATAATGGTCTCCTAGAGCCAATTTGCTTTGCTACTTTTTCAAGTGATGTTTCATCCACAAAACCGTCGCCATCTCCCTGGAAGTTGACATATTCTCCACTTGCTAATTTGATCCCTTTATTGAACGCATCACTAATACCTTTGTCTGGTTCACTAACCCAGCATTTAATCAAATGTTCATATTTTCTGATAACTTCTACTGTTCCATCAGTAGAGCCACCATCGACGATGATAAACTCTATTCTTTTGTAGGTTTGATTAATAATACTTAAGATGGTTTTTTCAATAAAATCGATACCATTATAGACAACAGTAATAACCGTAATTAATGGCATAGCATTGATATCTTTTACCATTTATCAGCACCATTTATTCATAATATCGATCACTTGATAAACATCATCTTCAGAATGAAAATATGAGATAGGTAAACTTAGAGTTGTTTGATGAATTTCGTCACTGATTGGATAGTTCCCATGCAGAACATTCTTCATCGCTTTTTGTTTAACAGGAGGAACAGGGTAATGTACTTCAGTTTTAATGTTGTTCTTCAATAGATATTCTTTTAACTCATCTCGCCGATCAGTTCTAACATTAAAAATGTGATAAACATCGAAGTAGTCTTCATCAATAACAGGCTTGATAAACTTTTCATTTAAGTTATCAAAATATAGCTTTGCTAATAAACGTTTATGGTTATTGATATCGTCTAAAACATTTAATTTTATAGACAGAAATCCTGCTTGAATTTCATCTAGCCTGGAGTTATAGCCAATAACATCGTTGTAGTACTTTTTCTGACTACCATAATTTCTCAGGGCTTGAATACGTTCTTGGTAGTCTTTGTCGGAACATGTGATAGCACCGGCATCACCTAATGCACCAAGATTTTTAGTCGGATAAAAACTAAAGCAACCAACCCCAAAACTTCCCACTTTTTGGCCTTTATAAGTTGCCCCATGCGCCTGTGCACAGTCTTCAATGATTTTTAAATCATATTTTGTTGATAAAGCAGATATTGAATCCATATCACAGGCTTTACCATATAAATGCACGACAAGTATTGCTCTGGTTTTATCGGTAATATTCTCTTCTATTTTAGCCGGGTCGATATTATAGGTATTAATATCTGGTTCAACTAAAACAGGTTTAAACCCATTACGAACAATAGAAAGAATCGTCGCAATATATGTATTTGAAGGAACAATAATCTCACTGCCTTCAGGGAAGTCAAAGGCATCAATAGCAAGAATAAGTGCATCTAAACCTGATGCTAGACCAACACAGTATTCAGAACGACAATAGTCGGCAAATGCATCTTCGAATAAAGAGACATTTTCACCTAATATGTACCAGCCACTATCGAGAAAATTCTGGAAACTTTCTTTGTAATCTCCAAATAATTTCTCATTCACCTTTCTTAGATTTTCATATTCGATCATTAATATGGCTCATCAATATAGTCATTCACATCGTAATACTCTGAGGCGAATACTAATAATGTTGAACCTGGCGTAAAGTTATCCATCGTGTGCCAATCCTCAGGTTCAACAATCAAACACTTATCAGATTCATCTAAAATGAACGTTTGTTCTTCAATGCCATTATTAATATATATTTCACAACTTCCGCCAAGTGAAACTAAAGCTTGGACCGTCTTGTGATGTCGATGTCCACCTCTTTTCCCTCTGACATCATAAACATAATAAAACCGTTTAATTTCGAAAGGGAGCACCTTTTCTATGATTGTCAGTTTGCCTCTTTCATCACCAAACGTTGGTAAATCAATCAAATATGCCATTCTATTCCTTTGTTATAAAATCGGTATCATAGACGTTATATATTCTCTTCATTTTTCTTTTTAGAACTCTAATCGGATCTTTCCAATGAAAAGGTTTCTTTCCTGAAATACCACTATAACAACCTGATCTATCGAGAGACTGTATCATCTGGCTTATTTGCTGTAAGTGAATCACATAGGGTTTATAGAGAAGAGATATATTTTTTTTATTTAAAAAATAAAGACCTAACTCGACTTTGTCTTTAGTAATGAATTTGAAGTTATGGAAATGGTAAAAAATTAATTCAAATAGAGAGCTAGATAAATCGTATTGCTGAACATTCCAAGGAGCTACTCCCCCACCTAAGTGCTGGAGTACATGCACACCCTCAAATCGGTCAGTCCAGTCATCTAAATATTTTTGATCTCCAAATTTGCCATCTTCAAAACGAGCGAAACACCAATCAATACATGCATTACGCCACCAATTCAATGCCTTCATACCATCGGAAGTGTTTTTGAAAGTCATAAACTGTACACAATATATGCCACTAGAGTTGCTTTGATCATACGCAGGAGTATAACGATGTTCTGTGAGCAAAATAGACTTATCGCCCATTTCTTCAATTAAGATTGCTGGGTCCCCAAAAAAATACAAATCGGCATCGAGGTAGGTGCATTCATCCAGCTTAAACGTTTCAATACAATATTTAATTGTCGAAGGTGTACATGTCCAGCAATATTCCCCTGCTCCACGTGTAGACTTAATAGCTAAAAGCTTCTCATCTTCGAACTGTTCGAGAGAGATGACAGTGACAAATTCGAGATTAAGTTTTGTTAGAAGCTCATAAGCTTTATCATCGAATGCAAAAATATATAGATGAAACGCTGTTGTTTGTAGCTTTAAGGATTCATACATCGCTAAGCCACGAGTTAAGTAATTACTATCAAAAAGTGTACAGTAGTTATACATTCTGAGTTTTCTTTGCTAAGACAACATTGTCCAAGTATAGATCATTATTTTTAGGCAATATTTTACCTAGAATAAGTCCTATGAGATTGACTGGAGCAATCAAGAAGATATTAAGGAATAAGTTTATCCATAAATTGGACGTATTCGTTACTTTATATAAATAAGCACTTAAAAGTTGGAAAATAACCTCAATACCATTGTTAGTCTTCTGAGCTTCGATAATCTCAAAACCATTCTTTTTAAGAAGATGCTTCAAACCAAAAGAAGAATATCTAGCATAATCATACGGCTGTTCGTGCTCATCCCAAACAAAAGGTACGGTTAAAAGCAATAGTCCATTAATTTTTGTGACGCGATTTATTTCCTTTAGAAACTCATCAGGATTAAAGACGTGCTCAAAAACTTGATTAGTCAATATACTGTCAAAATAATTATTTTCGAAGGGAATCGTTTTACCATCATAGAAAGAATCAGCAAACTGATGATTTCTATTACCTTCATCATCAATTTCTAAGCCAATATATTCTTCAACGTCACAAAGCGACTGATATGGTTTTGTACCACAACCAACGTCTAATAATTTGCCATCAAGATGAACTAACTTATTCGCTATACTATTAAAGAGACCTTTTCTTGCAAAATAAAACGGATTAATAAATAAACCGATTAAACTAGGGTTGAACTGTTCCTTAATGTATAAAGCCTTAAGTTTATTAATCACGTTTGAAAATCATTCCTTTAAACATACAATCACGACTATTACCTTCTAAACTAGTGAAAGACTCTATCAATTTATATCCATTGTTAAGATAGTGTTCGACAAATGAAGTCTCACTAAAAAACCAACATGGGTAGCTAGCACTGTAAATTACCGGAGAGACAACTTGAAGCTTTAACTGATCTTTATCATCATGAGAAAATGGGGTCCTGTCTACGACAATATAATCAAACCTTCTTTTCAATAATTGCTCCATTAATTCATATGGCTTTTCAATATATTGCATGACGCTAGATAGCAATAATACATTGGGTTCCTGTTCATCAAGACAGCTGTCTAAATCAGGATAAAATCTAAGGCAGTCATCGGAAAAGTATTGCTTGCCAGTGTTTACAAAATTAGGTTGCTCAATGATATTCCATGAAACTTTATCAAACAGTTCAAGGAACTTTTTATTTTGATAATAAGTACTACCTAACCCACCACCGAAATCAAGCACTCGAATAGAGCCTAAATTCACTGAAGAAAGTAATATTCCGCTTAATAGTGGCCATGAGTAACATACTTCATCAAAAACTACACTATCTCGCTCATATGCAGCTTCACCATTTTTAACTTTCAGAGCTGACTCTTTAACTTTGTTCAAAATGTCATCTTGATCGTAGCCTGTCGAATGAAGACATGCGTCTTCCCAAGAAGAATAATTTCCTTTCCAGCCATATTTTCTATCTCTGAACTTATTCAGAAAAATGAAGAAAATCGGTGGTATCAGTGGTTTTAACAAGCTTTTCAATTGAATACTCTTTTGAGTTTATTAAGTAATCTTCTTAGACAATTAGGTGATGTTGAATTAAAAAAACATTGCATTTTTTGTTTAGCAACTATGTTTTCCTCTAGATTTATTTTTGTTAGTTTTTCGTATAGATGATCTACTTCCTGTGAAAAAAAACTACTCTGGGAGCAATGGGTACCACTACCGTCATTACCAATATTGTCAACATATGATTTCCCCGGATATAGAGTTAACATATTTTCGAGAAAAGCTGACATATACCACCTTATGGCCCAAGAGTTATTTTTTCCTATGATTTGCTCTTCAAGCATTTTCGTATAATGATAACTACCATTGAAATCAGCTTCGTATTTAAGTCCTCTAGACATTAACTTTTTCAATAGAACCTTTCCATTTGGCTCAAATACGTCCCACGCTCTTTTCCATGTAGCCCACCCCCAACAATCAGCACCTTTAATAAAAAAAGTCTTAGGCAGTTTATCAATTGGATAGATATATCCATGAATAGAAGCCACGCTCTTATCATTTTCATACAAAGATAAACCATCATTCATATAGCTAAGAAAATAGGGACTTGTTACAAGATCATCTTCTAAAACAATGATTTTACCAAACCGATTGAGAACATCGGTTACGCCATCAATGATTGAATCAGCTAACCCCCAGTTTTTTTCTCTTTCAATTATGGTAATTTTTTTAAATCCCGTTATGGTTTTAATATAGCCTCTGACTTCATCAACGTCTTTTTTAGCAGATTCATTCTTTGCGGCATCACTGTAAATAAAAAGCTCACTTTCTGGGGCGAGGAAATTGGCTTGTAGCGCTTCTATAGATTTCTGCGTATGCCAAGGACGGTTATAAACAAATAAAATTATTGGTGACAGAACATCATCATTCTTCATAAATATAACTCAGTGCTCTTTGTACTAGAAATCTATGAGAATCAATTCGAATGTTATGTAACAGTAATAAATCACGATTTTCCAACCCACGTTTTGGAAAAAATAAAAGCTTTATAAGCCACTTAACTTTGACTGATAATTGTGAGTTTTGTGATAATCCGCCAAGTGCTGTTTCATAATAGTTGTAATAGTATTTGTTAAATAACTTTACAGAAATGTCATTGTTCAATTTTTCATAGCCTGAACCAAGTAAACTATTTAATAAGTCCAAATCGAATGAAACTTCTTTTTTTTCAACGAGAGAGGTTATTCCATCAATTTTCTTGTGATAAATAATTTGGTATTTAGGGATCCCCGACTTTTCAAAGTGCAGTAAAACACTGTAACTGTCGTCACTGTTATTCTTATATCCAACAGCATCAAAATAAAAGTTACCGAGACTATAAAAAATTAAACATGTTCCGTACTCTTCATAACCTTGTGGAACATGTGGATGATGCCCAATTATGACGTCGACACCAATATCACAAAGTCGTTTATACCTGTCTCTCCACTCTTTTATCGGAATATCAATTTCTTCTACACCTGCATGTGCAATCAAAACAACAAAGTCACATATGGTGCTTAACTCTCTGACACTATCATCTATTTGGTCATTAAAAAGCCAAGCATAGCCGCCTCTAGCTTTATTTTCATCAAGACATCCAAACTCATTCTCACAGGCAGCGATCAAACCAACTTTTAGACCATCTTTTTCTATGACTTTAGTTTTATATGCCTCATTAAAATCAACCCCGGCACCAATAAAAGAAACACCATTCTTTTTTAACTCTTGAATAGTTTCAACTAATCCATGTTGACCATAGTCATATATATGATTATTGGCTAATGATAGAAAGTTAAAACCAGCTTCTTTTAGATATCTAATAGACTCACGGGATTGATATAAATATGGACCAGCTTTTTTGATAGGTGACATATGCTTGTGCTTGATAGGTGCTTCAAAATTACAGACACCTATGTCGCAGTTTTTTATAATTTCAACAAGCTTCTCATCGACAAAGTTATTCTTTGCTAAAGAGTTAACGACATCACCACAAGCGAATAATTTAAGGCTCATACTTCAATGCTTTTTCAAGCGTCTTTAAAACATAGTATTCATAGATAGCTTTTAAAACATTATTTTTAAAACCAAATATTCTAAGGACTCTACTAACTTTAGGAATATATAACAATTCATTTTTAATTGTTTCTAGAACACTCCCCTTTGTTATTAGCTTATTTATATTAATTAACTTATCTTCAGTCACATACAAAGATAAAACACTAACATCTAAAGGTTCAAACTTCGTTTTTTTAGCCACTTCATAATCAAGCTTATTACTACTTATAGAATTCAAATTCATATCTTCAATATTAAGTCCTACTTTTTCAAAAAGTGACTTTTGCCAAACTCGATTTTTTCTTTGTTGTTCGGATAAATTTAATGTAGATTTGACTATTTCAAAATTCAGAAATGGTGTCCAAACTGGCATACCATAATACTCAGGAATTTGAGTTAGATAAGATATAAGAATCAATTTCATTCTAATAGTATATATAGCTTTTAGCTTATTATTACTAAAGTAGGGAACTCCGGCTTCAAAAACTTTCTTTTTTAATTCACTACTCGTTTCAAATTGCAAACAACTAAGATCTAAATTCATTCCATGTGTATAACCAAGCTCGATAAGGTCACTGTGTGATTTTATATCTTTATAATCAATGCTTCCTGCCCATGCATCCCCAACAATTCCACTCAAAAAAGTTGCGTTATTAAAACTGTTACTATTTAGCAACTTCTCATAAAACTCCAGATGATACATTCCATGAAGATGTGTTGATATACCATAAATATTAAACCATTTACCGATGTATTTATGATATCCACCTAACTCTATCTGCTGCCATTCTGTATTATATATTTGTGAGATTTTCTTAGCATAAACTACTTCATTACTTTTACTTTGTTTTTTACTGACTCCATATGTAAAACTTTTTATTCTACTTTTATCTTCAATAAGGTAATTTAGAATCCTACTATCATAACCACCAGACGTAGGTAGTACGATATCACCTTCAACTTGAGACTCTATCTCACTTATATACCTCTTCATTAATGAGATTACATCGCTGGTTTCAGTCTGTTTTGATGTAAAACTAGCATCCAATACAGGATCGATTTTATGTTCAACCTTTATTTGATTATCAGAAAGTATAAGCTTTGAGTAGAACCTCATAAACTTTACATTTTCAAACATGGTTTGCTCAAAAACACTATATCCAAATTCACAGAAATTAGATAACCCTTCTTTGTGAATAGCTTTATCTTTAATACAAAGGTTAGGCAAAGTAGATATGATCTTAGCTTTTTTATTGTAATAAACAGGGATAGACCCGAGCCAATCATTTTCAATTTCAATGCTGTCGCCAATCCTCAAAAGTACATTTCTATCGAGCAAACTATCATGAAGAGGAAATGACAGGGTATAAGCTCCGTTTACTACACATTCTTCTAGTTTCCCCACCCCCCATATAAAAATATTCCACGCTTTGTGTTTTATTAAACTTAGATGAATATCTTTATTAAAAAAGTTAACTTCGGGCTCATCAGCTTGTTGCTTAATTACAAAGCCTATGATTTTATTCATTGATAAAATCTACTAGCAACGATGTATAAGAAATCTTAAGGTCTTTAAATTGCTGTCTTAACTCAAATGAAGTCGATTCAATCATCTTTCCGAATTCTTGATTATCATCAAATCTACCATGATAATTTTTTGAACATCTCGATATATAACCATTCCTATCATCATAATGAAAAGAATTGAAATAACCTCTATTATCGAAATATTCAAGTTTAAGAAGCTTGAAACCAGTCATTTCTGCAATCTTTTCCATATCCGTTATTGAATAGAAAAACTTATGATCATCAGCTCCAGGCTCGGTGCCATTTACACCAGTTAATTCCCTAACATATTGAGAGGGATGATTTGCGTCGGGTACAGCAATTCTAATGCATCCTTTTTCTTTCATATATTTCTTAGAAAGAGTCAAAAATTTGATAAAATCATCATATTCTAGATGCTCTATCACATGTTCAAGTAGGAAATTGTCAACTAGAGTATCCCTAAAGTAATACTCGAAATCACTTTCATTTGTAATATCTAAGACTTGTCTATTTGTGCTTATCCATTCTGGAAACTCAGTATTTCCTGCACCAAGTATAATTTTTAATGGTTTCGTTTTTAGCTTATTTTTTAATATTATTTTTTTTAGGAATCGCATATAAATCCTGTTGTCCTAAATTAGGTACATCACTTAAGCTTACTACTGTGTTATCTAAACGATATATTTCATAATTCATTCCCATCAAATATTTGATGACCTGCTCAAGCTCCCTTTGTTGTTTCCTAAAAAGAATCGGGGAGTGCTCAAAAATAATTAAATGAATTTTTCCACTGAGTAGTAACTCTTTACATCCATTTAAAACATTTAGTTCATAACCTTCTACATCAACTTTTAGAACATCAATTTCTAGAATATTATGGTCTTTGCAAAAAGTATCAAGCATTACTGTTTCTACGTTTATCTTCTCAAGAACATTAGAAACATGCTTATCAGCTAAGCTATGATGGCCATAGCTTTCATACAAAAAAAGTTCAGCTTGCCCATCAATATCTGAAACTGCTTTATTAATAATATTGACATTATTTATAAAATTTATTGATAGGTTTTGTTTAAACCTTTGGATATTATTAGGTTCAGGTTCAAATGAATATACAATCCCACTGTTTTTTGCCATCCAAATGCTAGTAATTCCTATATTAGCTCCAATATCAAATCCTATACGAGATTTTTTTATTTTTTCATCTAAGGAGAGCATTAATGGTATTGCATCACATGAGTATCCAGTTTTAAAAATATATTGAAAGTTATCCTCTGGATTCCTTTTTGTCAGAATTCCAAGTGTGTCTTTAAAGTAAAAGTCAACGCCATATTTTTTTAAAATCTTTGAAAAAACCTTGAACCTGAAATTCTCAAGCTTCTGGGCCATATACCTCATAACTTTTCTTATCATCTAAGCTTAGCCCCAAAATTTAATTGCACTAAAAAACATTAAAACACTATGTTTGGTTCTTTTATGGAACAAGGGAAAAATAATAACGATACTGAATAAACTTAAAAGCGTTGCAATAGCAGCACCTTCCCCCCCCATAGTTCTTATAAAAATCATATTAAGTATTACGTTAACCACTGCACCACAAAATAAGTAATACATACCTATCTTTTGTAGGTTTTCATTTATTAACCATTTACTCCTGACGATACCAAATGATGAAAAAACTCCTGCCCAAGCATAGATCATTAATACTCCACTTCCTTTTATATATTCTTGTCCATACAAAAGCTCAAAAATATCGTCACTAAAAACTGTCATTGTTAGTCCAATCGCAACTGCAATCCAGATAACAAATTTATACAACCTTAATAATCGAGAATAATAAAGCTTTTCATTAATTTTTTTAGCATTGACTATTGCTGGAAATAATGAATTTGCCAATGTAACGGGGATGAAATACCAAACCTCGCATAGGCGAAGTGCTGCTGCGTACTCTCCGACCACTTTAGTATTTAATATTTCTTTAAGCATTATTTGATCAATTTTTGTATAAAAAGATATTATCAAACTGGAAAAAATCAACGTCCATGACTCTCCTAACATTTCTTTAGCAGTATTTAAATCAAACTTCCAACGACTAATCTCTATGCGATTAAGTTTTGTATAAAAAAACACTAGTCCCAAAGCGACTATAAAAGCATCGATTACACTTACCAAAACAAAGAATATCAATGGAGCATCATTTAGTATTAAAAGTACTTTAATCACACTGGTTATTACTAAACTAATACTGTTGGCATAAACCGTATACTTTGAGAGAACCTTTGATTGATAATAAAAATCTATAACATTGAAACTTTGAAATATTGATGCAGACGCAATAATCAAAATAAGAAGGTTTGTGTAATTATCGCTATTCGTAAATTGCGTAAAGACAGCTATAACAGGAAGAATTAATATTGCTCCTGCCAACTTTAAGCTAAACGAAGTACCTAAAAGAGTATCTCTCGAGTTTTCATTATTCAAGAGTCTTTTAACTACAACTGTATCAAGCCCTAATGTTGCAATTGAAGAAAATAAGAAAACAAAACTTTGCGAATAGCTAAGTAGCCCAAATTGTTCTGGACCTAGGTATCTTGCAACCCAAATTCCGACAAAAAGTCCTGAGATCATTCGTAGAATTTTTTCTGCCATCAACCACGAAGTATTATGGAAATAACGTCTAACTCCGTGATGTCTTATTAGAAACTTTAGCTTTTCCCGCACTAAATTCTTCTCTATTGTCTCAGCTTATCTTGCTGATCCAAAAACCATTTATAAGTTTTTTTAAGACCATTAGCTAATGGTGTATTAGCTTTCCAACCTAAGGCTCTCAGTTTTGAGACATCCATTAATTTTCGAGCGGTTCCATCAGGTTTCGTAACATCAAAGACAATCTTGCCTTGATATTCTATGACATCAGCGACTGTCTCAACTAACTCTCGAATAGTACAGTCAATTCCTGTACCGACATTGATATGTGAGAGCATTGGTTGAGTGTGCTGTCTGTATTTATTGATATCTAGATTCATAACAAATACTGAAGCTTCAGCCATATCATCGACATGTAAAAACTCACGCATGGGTTTACCGCTGCCCCAGGCTGTTACTTGCTTGTCGCCATTGACTTTTGCTTCATGAAAACGTCGGATCAAGGCAGGGATGACATGGGAGTTTTCTGGATGGAAATTGTCATTTTCTCCATAAAGATTGGTCGGCATCACACTACGATAGTCTCGCCCATATTGTCGGTTATAGCTTTCACATAGCTTAATACCGGCAATTTTTGCAATAGCATAGGGCTCGTTAGTGCTTTCTAAAATACCAGTGAGCAAAGCCTCTTCTTTCATTGGCTGTTCTGCATTTTTGGGATAAATGCATGATGACCCTAAAAACAATAACTTTTGAATATCATTCTGATGAGCAGCATGAATAATGTTGGCTTCAATCATCAGGTTTTGATAGATAAACTCGGCAGGGTATTCATTATTGGCATGAATCCCCCCGACTTTTGCAGCAGCGAGATAGACTTGGTCAATCTGATGAGATTGAAAAAAATGATTTACTGAGTGTTGATTGGTTAAATCTAAATCACGACGCTCTGCAGTGATAATGCGATTGTTTTTGTCTTTTTCTAACTGACGAATGATTGCTGATCCCACCATACCATTATGACCGGCAACAAAAATATTCAAGCTCATAACTATTCAACACTCACGGGAATTTCATGGCCATGCAACTTTAACAGGGCATGTCGTTTGGCTATGTTGAGATCTTCAGCAACCATTTCAGCACACATCTCTTGCACGGTAATTTCAGGTTCCCAACCTAATTCTTTTTTAGCCTTTGCAGGGTCACCTAGTAAAGTTTCCACCTCAGCAGGTCGGAAATAACGTTCATCAACTTCGACAATGACATCACCAGTATTAAGTGCGGGTGCTTTATCACCTTCTATTGAGACGACAATACCTTTTTCATCAATACCTTCACCTTCAAATTTTAGCGTGATGCCCAACTCTTTTGCTGACCAAATAATAAATTGTCGAACTGAATATTGCACACCGGTAGCTATTACAAAATCTTCTGGCTGCTCTTGTTGCAACATCATCCATTGCATACGCACATAATCTTTTGCATGTCCCCAGTCACGTAATGCATCCATATTGCCCATGTATAATTTCTTTTCCAGTCCTTGAGCAATATTAGCTAAACCACGAGTAATTTTACGGGTGACAAAGGTTTCACCACGACGAGGAGATTCGTGATTAAACAAAATGCCATTGCAGGCATACATACCATAAGACTCACGGTAATTGACCGTAATCCAGTAAGCATACAGTTTAGCAACAGCATAAGGGGATCGAGGATAGAAAGGCGTTGTTTCTTTCTGAGGTATTTCTTGAACTAAACCATAGAGTTCAGATGTAGAAGCTTGATAAAAACGCGTTTTCTTTTCAAGACCTAATAATCGAATAGCTTCGAGTAGTCTAAGCGTCCCCATCGCATCAACATCAGCTGTGTACTCCGGTGACTCGAATGACACAGCCACATGAGACTGAGCGCCTAGGTTATATACCTCGTCAGGTTTGACTTGTTGTAGGATACGCGTCAGATTAGAAGAGTCTGTTAAATCACCGTAATGCAATATAAAGTTCTTATTATCAACATGAGGGTCTTGATAGATATGATCGACACGTTGCGTATTAAAGCTTGATGCACGACGTTTTATTCCGTGAACGATATAGCCTTTTTCAAGTAAAAATTCGGCCAAATATGATCCATCTTGCCCTGTTATGCCAGTGATTAATGCGACTTTACTCATTAACTATCCTGATTGTTCTTCTTAAATATTTATTTAAAATTGCGGCTAAGTATAAACGGAATGACTTTATCATTCAGAACTAGTGTTGATAATACCTACGAATAATCAACATTTAATTTTATATTTTTATAGAAAATAAATAGTTATAAGCTGTTTAAACTTGAAGTTAAACTTACCCTGCCATAGAGATTCATGACATTAGTATTCTTTTGCGAAACCCGATATAAGTTTTATGAATAGGAGAAGATGAACTTAGAGGTGAAGTGATAGAGATTTTTAAAAGAAGTGCAGACACATCCCAATAGCTATGCGTTTAGCTTGGCTTACCTAGGTGGCACAGATGCCAGAAATAAAATTTCCCCGCCATCCTTGGCAGTCTACTCAGATATTTCGTATTGGCATCCATGCTGTTGAATATTTTATAACCAGTGAAATACTAACTCAGTGATGAGTTTCTCATTCTAAGCATCACCACCAAATAAATCTCGGGTATAAATTTTATCTTTCACATCAATGATATCTTCAGTAACGCGGTTAGCTAATATCACATCCGCCAGAGTTTTAAATTGTTGAAGATCATTAACGACTTTTGATCTGAAAAACTCGGCATCCTGAAGTACAGGCTCATAGACGATAACTTCTATACCCTTGGCTTTTATCCGTTTCATCACACCTTGAATAGCGGACGCCCTAAAGTTGTCTGAGCCTGATTTCATGACTAAGCGATAAATACCGACAACTTTGGGGTTTCTGTTGATGATCGAATTGGCAATAAAATCTTTTCTAGTAGTATTGGCATCAACGATCGCTTTAATGATGTTATTAGGTACATCCTCATAATTTGCCAATAATTGTTTAGTGTCTTTAGGCAAGCAATAACCACCATAGCCAAATGAGGGATTGTTATAGTGACTACCAATGCGTGGATCTAAACCGACACCTTCAATAATCTGACGAGAATCCAGACCATGTGCTTCTGCATAGCTGTCCAACTCATTAAAGTATGCAACCCGCATAGCAAGGTAAGTATTGGAGAATAATTTAATAGCTTCGGCTTCTGTACTGTCAGTCACCAAAACGGAGACATCCGGTTTGAGTGAGCCTTCAACCAGCAACTTGGCAAAGACTTCAGCCCGCTCACTTTTTTCACCCACCACGATACGTGACGGATATAAATTATCGTAAAGCGCCTTACCTTCTCTTAAAAACTCTGGCGAGAAGAAAATATTATCAACACCCAAACGCTGTTTAACTTCAGCGGTATATCCTACTGGTACCGTAGATTTAATGATCATCACAGCATCAGGATTAATAGCTTTCACATCCTTAATAACCGCTTCTACCGACTTTGTATTGAAATAGTTGGTATCCGGATCGTAATCGGTTGGTGTGGCAATGACGACATAATCTGCACCGTTATAGGCATCGGCTTTATCCAGCGTGGCCCTAAAATCCAATGTTTTATTTTGTAAAAAATCTTCAATTTCAGCATCAACTATCGGCGATTTTTTATTATTGAGAAGATTTACCTTCTCCTCAATAATATCTAAAGCTACAACTTGATGCTTTTGAGCTAATAAGACGGCCAAAGAGAGGCCAACATACCCTGTCCCTGCGATTGCTATTTTCATATTTTCACTCAACTGTAACGGATTTGGCTAAATTTCTCGGTTGATCCACATCAGTACCTTTTATCAAGGCAACGTGGTAACACAATAACTGCAATAAGATATTGTAAGTAATAGGCGCAGTAATCCGACCGACATTAGTCGTTGCTTTAACTACTTTGAAACTAGTTTCTGAGCTGATATCACTGCGTTCATCTTCGAACACAATCATCTGTCCACCGCGAGCTTTGACTTCTTGTAAATTGGATTTTAACTTTTCCAATAAATCATCAAGAGGTGCAATCGCTATAACCGGCATTGTTTCATCAATTAACGCTAAAGGACCATGCTTTAACTCTCCGGCAGGATAAGCCTCAGCATGAATATAACTGATTTCTTTTAATTTTAAAGCCCCTTCTAGAGCAATCGGAAACATGGTTCCTCGGCCCAAAAATAACGCGTGTTGTTTATCAGCAAATAACTGGGAGATTTCACGAATCTCCTCTTCATGCTCCAGTGCCATGCGAATCAAGTTGGGTAGTTTCTGCAAACCACCCGCAATCATTGCTTCCCGCTCTTTATTTAAGCGCTTTTGCACTTTGCCAATACTCGTTAATAATAAGGCTAGTACAACGAGTTGTGTGGTGAATGATTTGGTTGATGCCACTCCTATTTCTGGCCCGGCATGCGTCAGATAAGTCATATCAGCATCACGAGTCAGACTGCTCTCCGCGACATTACAGATACTTAAGGTAGTAATACCATTTAACTGATGGACTTTTCTGTGATGATTAATTTGATGCAATGCAGCCAGTGTATCAGCGGTTTCGCCTGATTGGCTTATCATCACAAACAATGTGTTATCAAGAATCACAGGATTGCGATAACGGAACTCACTGGCGACCTCTACCTGGCACGGCAAACGGATAATATCTTCCATCCAGTATTTGGTCACCATACCAGCGTGATAACTGGTACCACAGGCAATAATATGAATACGCTCTACTGTCTTGAATATTTGCTCGGCCTTGGGACCAAAACTGGACACCAAAACCTGATCTTGGGTAATACGACCTTCCAGAGTATCAATAACCGCTTGAGGCTGTTCAAAGATCTCTTTGTGCATATAGTGACGATGTTCGCCCAGCTCAACCGAAGTAATGTTGAGGCTTGACTGTTTGATCGGGCGTTCAACTAATTCACCTGTTTCAGCACTATAAATCTCGACTTTGTCTCGCGTTAATTTGGCAACATCACCATCTTCTAGAAAGATAAAGTTCTGTGTAACAGGAAGCAATGCTGAGACGTCAGACGCAATAAAGTGTTCACCTATGCCAATACCGATAACCAAAGGGCTTCCTTTTCTGGCAGCCACTAACATATCAGGATGAGACTTATCCATTACGCCTAGAGCGTATGCCCCATCAAAGACTTTCAGAGAACGCAAAACTGCCTGTAAGAGATCATTATCCTGTTGCAGTTCAGCATGAATTTCATGGGCGACCACTTCTGTATCCGTTTCAGAAGTAAAGCGATAGCCTTGTGCGAGCTGCTTTTGCTTTAAAGATTGGTAGTTTTCAATAATGCCATTATGCACAACGGCTACCTGGTTATTACAAATGTGTGGATGTGCATTATTTTCAGAGGGTATGCCATGAGTCGCCCAGCGTGTATGAGCAATACCAATACGGCCAGTAAAAGGCTCAGTTAACTGATCCACCTTATCCTGTAGTTGCTGTATTTTACCCAAAGAACGAACACGATGAAGTGCATTGGTATCATCAAGTAATGCCATCCCAGAGGAATCATAACCGCGATATTCCAGTCTTCGTAACCCTTCCATCAAGATAGGATTAACATTCCTTTCAGCAATTCCGCCTACAATTCCACACACTTAATTAAATCCTCTTGAATATTGCAATATTTCTACTCTGCCCCAAGCCAGTCGCTTAACTCACACTGGGGGATAAACCCATCGATGGTGTCTAACAATATAGCCCGTGCTTTCTGACTGTCATCATGTTTGTTAGCCAGCTCCAGTTCTCTAATAATTGAGATCAGTATTGACCACTCAATGACACTTTCTTCTGCTCGCATAATTTTTTCATGTTCTGTTGCAGAAACATTATCACCGATAAGTAGCTCTTCATAAAGCTTTTCACCTGGTCTGAGGCCAGTGTAGGCAACTTCAATGTCGCCATTTGGATTGTCATTATCACGTATGGTAAACCCACTTAAATGGATCATGCGTCTTGCTAAATCAACAATCTTAACCGGCTCACCCATATCAAGCACAAAGACATCACCACCTTTGCCCATGGCGCCGGCCTGAATAACTAAGGCGGCCGCTTCAGGGATCGTCATAAAATAACGAATAATCTCCGGGTCAGTGACCGTGACAGGTCCGCCTTTGGCAATTTGGTCTCGAAATAAAGGCACAACCGATCCTGAGGAACCCAAAACATTACCAAACCTCACCATAGTAAAGCGCGTTTTGTTGTAGAGTGTTTTTGATTCAGCAAAAGCCTGAAGTACTAACTCTGCAAACCGTTTTGTTGCGCCCATGGTGTTAGTTGGTCGTACAGCTTTATCGGTTGAGATAAGTACAAAGGTTTCAACTTCAGCATCAATCGCGGCCTGAGCGCAATGCAGTGTTCCAAATACATTGTTACGGATACCTTCATTAGTATTTCTTTCTACAATAGGAACGTGTTTATACGCCGCTGCATGATAAATCGTATTGACGCCAAACCGTCGGCAGACCATCTCAACACGTTGCTGATTAAGCACTGATCCGAGCATTGAGTAAACAGGAATATCTAAAGCCAGTGCTGCCAGTTCACGCTCGATTTGATAAAGATTAATTTCGCTGGCTTCGTAAAGAACCAGACAGGAGGGTGATAGATGAATAATTTGCCGACAGAGCTCAGACCCGATAGAACCACCAGCCCCTGTCACCATCACCGCTTTCTCGGCAATATTCTTGCTTAATAATTCATTAATCGGCGCGACAGGTTCACGTCCCAATAAATCAGCAATATCGACTTCCTGAATATCTGAAACTTCCAGACGTCCTTCAGCAATATCCATTAAATCAGGTAATGTTCTGACGTGAACCGGATAATGCTCCAGCAGTTTTAATATCTCACTTCTGCGACGACGACCCGCCGATGGCATAGCCAGCAAAATATCTCTGACCTTAAACCGTTCAATCAATTTGGCAAGTTGATCAACACCATATACCGTCATGCCATTAATTTGTTGTCGCCATAACGTTGAGTTATCGTCGATAAATGCCACCGGGCGCATTTGATTGCTCAACTTCATCATCGCCGCAACTTGAGCGCCCGCCCGCCCCGCCCCATAAATCAAGACAGGAGGAATATACCGAACAGCATTAAGCTCTTTCCAAAGATGATGATCACTTTTAACAATCAACCACCTTGCCATCATGCGGCTACCACCAACAAACAGCATCAGGATAATGGCCTGAATGGCATAAACTGTTCTCGGAACCAGACCAGCCAGATCATTCGCCGTTAACACGATGACAGAAAAGATCAAAGTAAACAGTAGCACCGCTCTGGCAATTGTCCAGATAGCATCCATACCGATGTAGCGAATAATCGCCCGGTATAGGCCTGATTTTATAAAAATAGGAATGGCAATAACGGGGGCAAGAAAAAATATCCACAGCTGCTGAATAGGCGGAATATAAAACTCACCTAAGCGTAAAGAGAAAGCCAACCATAATGATATGGGAATGGCTAAAAAATCCAGTATGACACTGATTGTTCTTTTTACTGGCCGCGGCCTGTTCAAAAACCACAGACCCAGTTTTTTTACAATTGAAGGGTAATTCAACGTAATACACTCAAATATGTTTTTACTAATACGCTTCGAAACAACAGAACATTATCCGTTCTGTCCGCTCATCACCCACTCCAGACTGGTTTTCCAATCTGGTAATGCAAGGCCAAAATGCTGTTTTAACTTTCTGTTATCTAATAAAGAATTAGCAGGACGATTGGCAGGAGTAGGATACTCATGAGTCGTAATCGGATGAAGCTTAGGAACTGAATGTCCCTGTTCCGCCATTAAATGAAATATCTGCTCAGCAAAATCGAACCAACTGGCACGGCCAGCACCGGACAAATGATATATACCACTATGCTTTTGCCAAAAATCCGCTTGCTGATGACTTTGTGAAACCACTTGTGCCGTCACATCAGCAATATGTCGAGACCATGTTGGTGCACCTATCTGGTCATGAACGATTGATAACTGTACTTTATCAATGGCTAATCTTTTCATCGTGTTAAGAAAATTGGCGCCTCTTGCTCCATAGACCCAGCTGGTTCTGAATATCATGTATTTATCTGTCGCACTGCTGATAGCTAGCTCACCCGCTAATTTTGTTCTGCCGTAGATATTGAGTGGTTGAGTTTCAGCCTCTTCGGTCCAGGCCTTATCGCCACTGCCATTAAATACATAATCGGTTGAGTAATGAATAAGCGGGATATCACGATTTTTGGCGACTTCAGCCAATATCTGTGGAGCTAGCGCATTGACCTTATAAGCAAGCTCTTGTTCGTTTTCAGCTCGATCAACAGCTGTATAAGCTGCGGCATTGACGATTAGGTCAGGTGCCAATATTTCTACTTTTTCAGCTAACTCTTCTGTCTTGCTTAAATCGAGTGTTTGACTATCTGTGGCAATAATATCGCCAAGACACGAAAGACTTTTTGTTAACTCGTGCCCGACCTGACCCCGTTTTCCGGTTATTAAAATCCGCATTAATCGTAAAATTCCGCTTCGTTAAAATGTAATCCCTGCTGATCTTTTGCCGATAGAGAAGGCAACTTGTCTAATAAAGGCCAATCAATACCCAAAGCAGGATCATTCCATAACAAACAGCGTTCATGCTCAGGCGCATAATAATCTGTGGTTTTATATAGAAAATCGGCAGATTCACTTAATACAAAAAAGCCATGGGCAAACCCTGGTGGTACCCATAACATTTCATGGTTTTCTGCCTTAAGGTGTACACCGACCCACTGACCAAATGTCGATGATGACTGTCGCAGGTCGACGGCAACATCATAAACCTCACCGGCGATAACGCGTACTAATTTACCTTGTGCATGTTTAATCTGATAATGCAGACCACGCAGTACATTTTGTGTAGAGCGTGAGTGATTATCCTGAACAAATTCGGTGTCTACGCCAGTGAGAGCTTCAAATTGTTTTTTATTAAAACTTTCCATAAAAAATCCGCGCTCATCACCAAATACTCTGGGTTTAAGGATTTTTACATCTGGCAGTGTCGTTTCTATGACTTGCATTTAATAAATCTTTTCGTGAATTAAATTCATTAGATAATCGCCATAACCACTTTTTATCAGTGGTTTTGCTAATGCCAATAACTGATCAGCATCAATATAGCCTTGACGATATGCAATTTCTTCCGGACACATCACTTTCAGACCTTGGCGTTTTTCTATGGTTTGAATAAATTGGGAGGCTTCAAGTAGTGAATCATGTGTACCAGTATCCAGCCAGGCCATTCCCCTGCCCATCACTTCTACATGTAATTTGCCCATATCAAGATAGCGCTGATTGACATCCGTTATTTCGTATTCTCCACGCGCTGACGGTTTGAGACTCTCAGCGATATCAACAACCTGATTATCATAAAAATAAAGTCCGGTAATCGCATAACGAGATTTAGGTTTGGCCGGCTTTTCTTCAATACTTAAAGCTTTGCCTGCATCATCGAACTCAACAACACCATAACGCTCAGGATCAAACACAGGGTAGGCAAACACAGTTGCCCCATTACTTCTATCGTCGGCTTCAGACATCAAGTCAGCTAGGTCATGTCCGTAATAGACATTATCGCCCAAAACCAAGGCTGTGCTGCTATCGCCTATAAATGCTTTCGTTAAAGTAAACGCCTGAGCAATCCCTTCCGGTTTTTCCTGTACGACATAAGTTAACTCAAGCCCCCACTGATGGCCATCGCCCAACAGTTGTTGCAATCGTGGCGTATCCTGAGGTGTTGAAATAATGCAGATTTCTCTCATCCCCGCCAACATTAATGTCGATAGAGGATAATAAATCATGGGTTTGTCATAAACAGGAAGTAACTGTTTACTTATGGACTGTGTGACTGGATGTAAACGCGTACCGCTGCCACCTGCCAGGATAATGCCTTTGCGCTGACTCATGACGCTTGCTCTCCCAGACCTAGTCTTTCTTGCTGATAGCTACCATCCATAACGCGTTCATTCCATTCACGGTTATTGATATACCATTCAACCGTTTTCCGCAAGCCACTCGCAAATGTTTCTTTTGGCTTCCAGCCTAGTTCGCGATCAATTTTGCTGGCATCAATAGCATAGCGTTGATCATGCCCCGGACGATCAGTAACGAAAGTAATTAAATTACGATGAGGTCTATGTTCAGAGTCTGGTAATAACTCATCCATAATGTCACAAACTCGGTGTACCACATCCAGATTGGTGTGTTCGTTAAAACCACCAATATTGTAGCTTTCCCCTAATTTACCATTTTCCAGTACGATTTGTAGGGCTTCAGCGTGATCATCAACAAATAGCCAGTCGCGTATGTTATCGCCTTTACCATAAACCGGTAAGGGTTTACCCACCAAGGCATTATTAATGATGAGTGGAATTAATTTTTCAGGAAACTGGTAGGGACCATAATTATTGGAACAATTGGTCATGACTACCGGCAAACCGTAGGTGTGATGCCACGCACGAACCAAATGATCACTACCAGCTTTGGTTGCAGAATATGGTGAGTTAGGTTGATAAGGCGTTGTTTCTTCAAACAACCCCGTTTCGTCCAGTGTTCCAAAAACCTCATCGGTAGAAATATGATGGAAACGAAATTGTGTCGCCGCTTCTTTATCGAGTGTTTTCCAATACTGTCTGGCAGCTTCTAATAAAACGTAGGTGCCCACTAAATTAGTTTGCACAAAATCAGCCGGACCATCGATCGAGCGATCGACATGGGATTCTGCTGCTAAGTGCATTATCGCTGTGGGTTGATGCTGTGTGAATAATGCCGCCATTTTTTCAGCATCGCATATATCAGCCTGTTCAAAGTGATAACGGGCGTTGTCTGCAACAGAAAGAAGTGATTCCAGATTACCTGCGTAAGTCAGTTTGTCGATATTAACAATATGATAATCACTGAGTTCAATAAGACGGCGAATTAAAGCTGAACCAATGAATCCAGCTCCCCCAGTAACAAAAAGTGTTTTCCTTGACACAGATAGCTCTTCTATTTGAGTGAATTGAATATTTGCCAACTAAAAGTAGCATTAGTCGGACTTGGAAGCAATGCGGAATCCGTCTTTTTACAGAACTCGACGCATTTTCTAGACAATAAAAAACAGCATCAAAAATAATCATGTTTGATTGTTTTTTTAAAATGTCAGTAATTTAGGGAAAGATAAGAATATGGTACGCCCGGCAGGACTCGAACCTGCTACCCTCGGCTTAGAAGGCCGATGCTCTATCCAGATGAGCTACGGGCGCATATGATTTTTACTAAGCGAGGACATGGGTTATGAAGTGGTCGGGGCAGAGAGATTCGAACTCCCGACCCTCTGGTCCCAAACCAGATGCGCTACCAGACTGCGCTATGCCCCGACTTAATTCGAGAAGTCATCCCCGAAGAAGGCGAAATAATACGTGGTTAGAATTTAAGAGTCAATCACTGTTTTGATATTTTTTGCTGTTCAGCTCACATCATGCGATCATAGCCGCTTTTGCATAAGCGGGAATGATTGAATGAGCGCAAAGATTATCGATGGCAAAGCAGTTGCAGCTGACCTCAAACAACAACTGAAACTAGCGACGACAGAACGATTAGCTGAAGGTAAACGTCGTCCAGGTCTTGCCGTCGTATTGATAGGCGCTAACCCGGCATCTCAGGTCTATGTAGGCAGTAAGCGGAAAAGCTGTGAAGAAATTGGATTTAAATCTGAAGCCTATGATCTTCCGGAAACAACATCCGAGGAAGAGTTACTGTCTCTGATTGATACCTTAAATCAGGATGATGAGATTGATGGCATTCTCGTTCAACTTCCACTGCCACAGCACATTTCTGCGGAAACCGTCATTGAGCGAATTGCGCCACATAAAGACGTCGATGGTTTCCATCCATACAATATTGGCCGTCTTGCTCAACGCAATCCACAACTCAGACCTTGCACCCCAAAAGGCGTGATTACTTTGCTTCGCACTACCGGTGTTGATCTCAAAGGACTCGAAGCAGTTGTAGTAGGTGCCTCAAATATTGTTGGTCGTCCTATGGCGTTGGAATTATTACTCGCCGGTTGCACAACTACCGTTTGTCATCGCTGGACTAATAATCTGGAAGAACAAGTTCGCCGTGCTGACCTATTAGTGGTTGCAGTTGGCAAACCAGGATTTATTCCTGGTGAATGGATAAAACAAGGCGCGATTGTCATTGATGTGGGTATTAATCGCTTGGAGAATGGCAAACTCACTGGCGATGTCGAGTTTGAAACAGCTAAAGAAAAAGCCAGTTGGATAACACCTGTGCCTGGTGGTGTTGGTCCTATGACTGTAGCGACATTGCTGGAAAATACCTTATTTGCCGCCGAAACCTTACATAAAAACTAGAAATATAAGCGCCTGCTATAAAAAAGCAGGCGCGCATGTTCTTATAGTCGACGCCAGCTCGTTTTACCGGCCGCATCCTCAAGCACAATGCCCATTTCAGTCAATTGATCACGAATTTCATCGGCAAGAGCCCAGTTTTTGTCGGCTCTGGCCTGATTACGTTCAGCAACTAAGCCATCGATATCAACTGCTAATTGATCGGATGAGCTATCTCCTGTCAGGAATTTATCGGCATCTTGCTGGAAAAGGCCTAGCACGTCACCAAAAGATGACAATAGACCGGCAAGATAAGCGACTATTTCAGATTGTGCCTGCTCTCTCGCCTTATTTATTGCTTGTCTGACATCAGCCATTACCGACAGTGCTAATGCGGTATTAAAATCATCATCCATGGCGGCTTTAAAACGTCCACCAAACTCTTCATCATCCTGCCAGTTTACCCTCTGTGTTGTATCCACATCACGCAGGGTTGTATAAAAACGTGTTAACGCCGCTTTGGCTTGTTCAAGCTGATCTTCGGCATAATTCAGAGGGCTACGATAATGACTCGACAGAATAAAATAACGAATAGCTTCTGCAGGATACTGTTCCAGGACTTCACGCACAGTGAAAAAATTACCCAAAGACTTAGACATTTTTTCATCATCAATACGCACAAAGCCATTATGCATCCAGTAATTCACTGACTGGCAACCATGGGCTCCTTCGGATTGAGCTATTTCATTTTCATGGTGTGGAAACTGTAAATCCTGCCCACCACCATGAATATCAAACTGCTCACCTAGGCAATGTGCTGACATAGCAGAACATTCAATATGCCAACCAGGGCGTCCATCACCCCATGGAGATTTCCAAGCAGGTTCACCGGCCTTGGCAGCTTTCCACAAAACAAAATCCAATGGATCTGTTTTTGCTTCATTGACAGCTATACGTTCGCCGGCTCGTAGATCTTCAATATTACGACCCGATAATTTGCCATAACCATTGAACTGGCTAACGTCGTAATACACATCACCATTATCAGCTTTATAGGCAAGCCCCTTACTGATGAGGGTCTCAATCATCGCCAATATTTCTGTCATTGACTCAGTGGCTTTAGGCTCAATATCTGGTCTAAGCACACCTAAGGCATCGGCATCCTTGTGCATTTCATCAATGTAACGCTCAGTTAATGTCTGAATTGATTCGCCATTTTCTGCAGCGCGTTTAATGATTTTATCGTCGATATCGGTAATATTTCTGACGTAGGTAACGTTATAGCCTAATGCGCGTAAATAGCGTGTCACTACATCAAAAACCACCATCACACGAGCATGACCAACATGACACAAGTCATACACCGTCATACCACAGACATACATATTGACCTTGCCTTCCTGCAAGGGTTTAAACACTTCTTTCTGTCGGGTGAGACTATTATAGATTTTTAGCATATTAGTTATTTTTTGACGTATCTTCTTTTAAACCAATGGTCAGGTTAAATACCGGCGAATCAACGCTATGGTCATAACGATCGGTGACAAAATAACCTTCTCGTTCAAACTGGAAAGCCGTCTCTGGCTTGCAATTGACAATAGCGGGTTCAGCAATAGCCTTAATCACCTTCAAAGAGTCAGGGTTAACATCATCCAGATAGTTACCTGTTTCTTTTCCAGGCGCTTCAGCCAGGAACAACCTGTCATATAAACGAAGCTCAACTTCCTTACCTTCTATTGCTGAAACCCAGTGAATCACGCCACGCGGTTTCATTTCAGCAGGTGGATTCTGACCCACTGTATTAGGTACTAACGAGGCAATCACTTCAACCACATCACCGCTATCATTCTTGATGACATCATCGGCTTTAATCACATAAGCACCACGTAAACGCACATAGTCGCCTATCACCAGACGTTTGAATTTTTTCCGGCTCAGACTAGTGTCTTCTGTAAAGTCAGACGCATCGATATAAATCGCTTTTGTAAAAGGTACTGAGCGATGTCCCATAGACTCTTGTTGTGGATGATTAGCAACTTCAAGCCATTCAACGCCATCACTTGCATTAGTGATGGTCAGTTTTAAAGGATTGAGTACACACATCGCTCGTGCTGCGTTTTCATTCAGATCATCACGAATCTCAAATTCCAACTGTGCAATATCGACCACACCATCGGTTTTTGCCACAGCAAGACCATTACAAAATGAACGCAGAGCCGATGCAGTGTAGCCTCGTCTGCGCATACCAGAAATTGTCGGCATTCGGGGATCATTCCAACCAGCCACAATCTGCTCATCAACGAGTTGTTTGAGATTACGCTTACTGGTCACCGTATAATTCAGATTTAATCGTCCAAATTCGTATTGTTTTGGCTGTGACGGTACAGGCAGATTTTCGATAAACCATTCATATAATGGACGGTGATCCTGAAACTCCAACGTACAGATACTGTGCGTCACACCTTCAATAGCATCTCCTTGACCATGTGCAAAATCATAGCTTGGGTAGATACACCACTTGTCTCCGGTTTGATGATGCGCTTTTTTGCGAATGCGATACAAAATCGGATCACGCATATTCATATTAGGCGAGGCCATATCAATCTTCGCTCGCAGCACACAAAAACCTTCGTCAAACTCACCCTGTTTCATTTTTTCAAACAAAGTCAGATTTTCTTCAACACTACGGTTGCGGAAGGGTGACTCTTTACCTGGCTTTGTTGCCCAGCCACGATACTCACTTGCTTGCTCAGCAGTCAGATCACAGACATAGGCTTTGCCTTGTTTGATCAGATGAATAGCCCAGTCATAAAACTGTTCAAAGTAGCTTGATGCATAACGTACATCGCCTGCCCATTGAAAGCCAAGCCACTGTACATCTTCTTTAATAGCTTCGATGAATTCCTGCTCTTCCTTTGCTGGGTTGGTATCATCAAAACGTAAATGACAGTCGCCGCCAAACTCCTCGGCCAGACCAAAGTTCAGACAGATGGACTTGGCATGCCCAATATGCAGGTAGCCATTTGGCTCAGGTGGAAAACGTGTGACGATTTTTCCAGTCACCCTTCCAGTATCAAGATCTTCCTGAATAATAGGACGAATAAAATTATGATTAACAGCAGATTCGGACATATCGAATGACAAATTTATATGAAAACGCGCATTATACGCTCTCCGCCGGGCTGGGTAACAGCGCTGTTTTGAATAGTGATTCAATAATGCTCTAAATACTGGTTGATTATTGCTTTGTTAGCAAACATTAAGCGGACTCATCAACTACTTATATTTTCTGTTTTATCGTGCAGGCTCTTCACAAAAGTCGTCCCCATACCCATCACTTTGTTCCCATAAGAATGCATATTGCTCTATCATGTCGACTTTAAAATTGATCTGGACACTTCCTTATGATCAAACGTTTTATGCAAATGCTATGCTGGCTATTTGCCATTTTTTCTTTTTCAATACAAGCAGATGGGACATCCAAAATGCCACAAGTCAAACTTGAAACCAGTCTTGGTGATATCGTTATCGAACTTAATGAAGATAAAGCACCGATCACGGTTGCCAACTTTCTAAGCTATGTTAACGAGGGTTTCTATGACGGTACGATTTTTCACCGCGTTATCAAAAACTTTATGATTCAAGGTGGCGGTTTTACTCAAGACTTTCAACAAAAAACCACAAAGTCAGCCATTGAGAATGAAGCTGACAATGGTTTGAGCAATAAGCGGGGCGCTGTTTCTATGGCGAGAACCAATGATCCACACTCTGCCACTGCTCAGTTTTTTATTAATACTGTCGACAATGGGTTTCTTGATTTTCAAGGTAAAGTACCCAGCGGCTGGGGCTATGCCGTATTTGCTGAAGTGATTGACGGCATGGACGTCGTTGATGCCATAAGAGAAGTCGATACCACCATGCGAGGTCCACATCAAGATGTACCTGCAGAAGATATCGTCATCATTAAAGCAACTGTTATCAATTAATCAGACAAAACCTGCTTGTTATTTAACAAGCAGGTTTCTCTCCCATGACCAAACTGTTTATTTCTGATCTTCACTTAAACCCAGCCAGACCTGAATTAACCACACTTGCCTGTCATTTTCTGCAACAGCAGACTGATACCGTTTCTGACATTTATATATTGGGTGATATTTTTAATACCTGGTTAGGTGATGATTTAGTTCCTGATGAATTTGCTGACTTTATTGAAACACTGCGATCTTTAACGCATGCAGGTGTAAAACTTTATCTTATGGTCGGTAACCGTGATTTCATGCTGGGAAAAAGATTTGCTGATTCAGTCAATGCCACTTTGATCCAGGATGGCTATCAATTAGAACTGGCAGGCCAACCCGCACTGTTATTACATGGTGATAGTTTATGTATTGATGATGTCGGCTATCAACGTTATCGCAAAGTGGTTAATAATCATTTTTTGCAATACTGTTTTTTAAAACTACCCGCCCGCTTTCGTCAAAAAATATCCGATAAAATCAAACAGCAAAGCCAGCAAAAGAAACAATATAAATCGAGCCAGATCATGGATGTAAATCAAGCTGAGGTTGAGAAAGTTATGCTTGAGAATAATGTCAAACTGCTGATTCATGGCCATACCCATCGTCCAGCCATTCATCAAGTCTCATTAACCAACAATAGCGATGTCTATCGAATTGTATTAGGTGATTGGGAAGATAAAGTCAGCTATCTATTAGTCGATGATCAGCAACTTACCTTGCATGATCACCGACTTAATCATCAGCAACAATCTTTACGATTTTTTTGAGTTCTCATCTAGCACCTGAATTAACTTTTCAGGTGGCAAATAGCCAGGCAGAATCTGACCAGATTCAAGGAAGATCGACGGTGTACCCTGTACGCCTAATTGTTGTCCGAGTTCAAATTCTGTTTTGACTGGATTAACACAAGTTTTGGTGGCGATTTCCTGTCCTTGCTTAGCCTTGGTCATGGCTTTTTGTCTATCTGCGGCACACCAGACATTAACAGCATCATCGTAAGATTTAGAGCCTATCCCGCCTCTTGGGAAAGACATATAACGCACACGAATTCCCAAATCATTGTATTTTTCCATTTCCGAGTGCATCTTGCGGCAGTAGCCACAATCAATATCAGTAAACACGGTAATCGTATATTTGGCCTTTTCAGGACCAAAAATAATCATGTCTTTTTCATCGAGCTTATCAAGCGCTTCTTTGCGTAAACTGACTCGGCGTTGCTCAGTTAGATTCGTTCTTGAATCCAATGAAACCATATCACCCTGAATCACATAACGACCATCTTTAGAAAAATACAGGATTTGTCCATTGATAACCGCTTCGTAAAGTCCAGTATCGTCTATCGCTTTAAGGCTGCTTACTTTCACATCCTGTAATGACTTTTCTATTTTTTTACGTAGCTCATCATTATCGGCATGAACAACACTGACACCTAACAAGGACAGGACTAATATGGTGTATTTCAACATGGGACTTTTAATCTCTAAAATTATTAAACTGCAGTGGCATATCGATTTTATCGTGGCTTTTTAACATCGCAATAATCGTTTGTAACTCATCACGTTTTTTGCCTGTTACCCTGACACTTTCTCCCTGAACAGCGGCTTGCACTTTCACTTTACTTTCTTTGATAAGCTTGACGATAGTCCGGGATAACTCTTTATCAATACCTTCTCTAACTAATACATCCTGTTTACGCATTTTTACATTACCAACAGAATCCTTAACCTCTAAACAGCTCACATCGACACCGCGTTTAACTAACTTGAGTCGCAAAATATCAAGCAGTTGATCCAACTGAAAATCACTGTCAGCATGCATAGTCAGTACTTTGTCAGACTGTTCCACTTTGGCGTCAGTTCCACGAAAATCAAACCTGTTCTTCAGTTCACGATTTGTCTGATCCACTGCATTGGCAAGTTCATGTTTATCCACTTCAGAAACGATATCAAAAGAAGGCATCTGTTCACCTAAATTACGCTATAAAAATTCGAGCCAGTTTAGCATTTGTGATTGATATCGTCAGTGTTATAAGCACTCAACCACGGGGATGATGTTGACCATGTAATTGCTTTAATCGCTCTTTGGCTACGTGGGTGTAGATTTGTGTCGTCGATAAATCAGAATGCCCCAGCAATAACTGAACCACTCTTAAGTCAGCACCATGATTCAATAAATGTGTCGCAAATGCATGTCTCAACGTATGTGGCGACAAATGTTTTTCAATGCCCGCTTGACCAGCATAGCGTTTAATAATGTACCAGAAGGCTTGCCTGGTCATCGCTTTACCACGACGGGTGGGAAATAAATCATCTGTTATTTGCCCATTTAATATAGCCGGTCGACTTTCGTATAAATATTGCTGTAACCAATCTAAAGCGATTTCACCGATAGGTATCAGGCGTTCTTTATTTCCTTTACCAATACAACGAATTAAACCTTGGCGAAGATTCACCTGCTCAAACTGCAGTGACACCAACTCAGATACCCTTAATCCTGCAGCGTAGAGTAGTTCCAACATGGTTCTATCACGTAACCCTAATGGGTCAGTAATATCAGGTTGTGTCAGTAAGGCCTCGACTTCGGCTTCGGTGAGACTATCAGGTAAGGAACGACCGAGTCGGGGTGAGTCAAGTTGCACGGTCGGATCAGAGTCACGTATGTCTTCACGTAATAAATAACGGTAAAAACGTCGTAATGAGGACAGCAGCCTGGCTTCACTACGGACTTTTCTTCCTTCACGTAGGCGTTGGCTTTGATAACGTTGAATATCCAGCTGGGTGGCTGAGACTAAATCAATATCAAACTGAGCTAACCAGGCTGAAAAGGCTAATAAATCTCGTCGATAAGCATCAACTGTATGCTGACTCAATCCAGATTCTAACCATAGGCTGTCAAGGAAAGGTTCAAGATAATAAGATGTTTGTGACTCACTCATATAACTACTGTTAAATATCTGATATTTAATAGTAACAACTAAGCAATAAAAAAGGGCAGTGTATACACACTACCCTTTCTTTCCAATCGTCGTTTATGACAATGCGGATTATAGTTTTTCTTTAATACGTGCTGCTTTACCAGTCAGGTCACGTAGATAGTAAAGTTTAGAACGACGTACATCACCGCGACGTTTTACTTCAACGCTTGCAATGGCTGGGCTATGTGTTTGGAAAACACGCTCAACACCTACACCACTAGAGATTTTACGAACAGTGAATGCTGAGTGCAGACCACGGTTACGTTTAGCAATAACGATACCTTCAAACGCCTGTTCACGTTCGCGGTCGCCTTCTTTGATTTTAACTTTAACAACAACAGTATCACCCGCTGAAAATTCAGGGATATCCTGTCTCACTTGTTCAGCGTTAAGCTGTTCGATAATGTTACTCATTGTTAACTCCCAACTAATCCTGCCCGCTCTCGGCAATAAACTCTTTTAATAGCGCAGCCTGCTCACTAGTCAAAGTCTCTTTGTCTAATAAGTCAGGTCGTCGCAACCATGTTCGTCCCAAGGACTGTTTGAGACGCCATTTACGAATCGCTTCATGGTCGCCTCCCAGCAATACCTCGGGTACTGACTGGTCATCTAAAACTTCTGGTCTGGTGTAATGAGGGTAGTCTAATAAGCCATCCACAAAAGAATCTTGCTCAGCAGACTGTTCATCACCTAATACACCGGGTATCAATCTGGACATACCATCAATCATGACCATGGCTGCCAGTTCTCCACCACTGAGGACGTAGTCACCTATCGACCATTCCTCATCAATCTCTTTTTCTATCAGGCGTTCATCAACACCTTCATAACGGCCGGCCAGTAAAATCAATTTCTGTTTACTTGCCAGTTGTTCCAGACTTTTCTGGTCCAACTTTTTGCCTTGTGGTGACAAATAGATAACGGTTGCCTCATCACCCAACTTTTCTCTTGCTGCCGTGATCGCCTCTTTTAAAGGCGCAACTTTCATTACCATACCAGGGCCACCACCATAGGGCCTGTCATCTACTGTTCGATGTCGGTCATAAGCAAAATCGCGCGGATTCCAATAGTCTAGTTTAAGGAGACCATGTTTCACCGCTCTGCCTGTTACTCCATATTGGGTAACCGCATCAAACATTTCAGGAAACAGGGATATAACACCTAAGTGCATTATCCGATTTCCATCAATAATCTTCACTCCAATCAACCTGAATGATTTCTTCATCCAAATCGACCAGCTTCACAATTTCATCCACTACAAATGGAATCAATATTTCCGCTTTTTTCCCTTCAGCTTTGACAACCAGCACATCATTTGCACCAGTTTCAAGCAGATGGTCGACTTTACCTAAAACCTGATTCTGAAGATTAATCACTGTCAGACCTTCAAGGTCATTCCAGTAAAACTCGTCTTCATCTACGGGTTCCAGTTGCGATTTTTTAATCGCTAAGTCAGCCCCAACCAGCGGCTGAACCTGATCACGGTCAGTGACGTTTTCAATCCCCATCACCACACCTTTACCTTGCAATCGACCACCAGACACTTTGATTTCAATCCAATCGCCACGTCTGGACAAAAACAACGGTGAATATTGCAAAATATTGGTACGAGGTTCGGTGAAAGAATACACTTTAACCCAACCTTTGACACCAAAGGCACCGGATATTTTACCTACCGGGATAAACTCCTCGGATGTTGACATAATACCCTGACAACCTAGTTATTAAGCGGCTTTTTGAGCTTCTGCAATCAATTTAGCAACGCGTTCTGATGTTTGTGCGCCTTGGCTAATCCAATGTGCAACGCGGTCTAAATCAACGCGAAGTTTTTCTTCTTGACCACGAGCAATCGGGTTGAAGAAACCAACGCGTTCGATATAACGACCATCACGTTTACTGCGTGAATCAGTTACTACGATACCGTAAAAAGGGCGTTTTTTAGCGCCACTGCGAGTCAATCTAATTGTTACCATAATTTAGCCCGTTGAAAACTGGATCGGAAAACCGTCGTATTCTACGCAAGTCTCCGAAGTTTGAAAAGTCCTTTCGACACTTATTAAAAAGGCAGGCCTCCGCCCATAGGAAATTTGCCGCCCAAACCTCTCATCAATTTAGCCATTCCGCCTTTTGAGCCCATCTTCTTCATCATTTTCTGCATTTGACTAAATTGTTTCAGCAGACGATTCACATCCTGGATTTGGGTTCCGCTACCAGCCGCAATTCTTTTTTTGCGCGAACCTTTAATAATTTCAGGCTTCTGGCGCTCTTTTTTTGTCATCGAGTTAATGATGGCTTCCAGTTTGGCCAATTCTTTATCATTCACCTGCTGTTTTGCAGCTGCTGGAATATTGCCCATCCCCGGCATTTTATCTAATAGTGAACCGATGCCACCCATTTTACCCATTTGACGTAATTGTTCCTGAAAATCTTCAAGATCAAAGCCTTTGCCTTTTTTCAGTTTATTAGCCAGTTTCTCGGCTGAGCCAACATCCATTTTACGCTGTGCTTCTTCAACCAGTGACAGCACATCGCCCATCCCCAGAATCCGAGAGACCACACGATCGGGATGGAAGGGTTCAAGGGCAGCTGTTTTTTCTCCTACCCCCATAAACTTAATGGGTTTACCAGTAATATGTCTTATTGATAAAGCGGCCCCGCCCCGCGCATCACCATCGGTTTTAGTCAGAATGATACCGGTAAGCGGTAAAGCTTCATTGAATGCTTTGGCCGTATTCGCCGCATCCTGGCCCGTCATACTATCAACAGTAAATAAGGTTTCTATCGGATTGATCGCCGCATGAATCTGCTTGATCTCATCCATCATGTCATCGTCTATATGTAAACGACCCGCGGTATCGATAATGACCACATCCACATAATCACGTTTAGCCTGCTCTATTGCGTTACGCGCAATATCAACCGGATTTTGTGAAGACTGACTGGGGAAAAAACGTGCATCAACTTCTTTTGCTAAGGTTTCTAACTGATCAATCGCCGCAGGTCGGTAAATATCAGTACTGGCAACCATTACGGATTTACGCTCCCGTTCTTTTAGCCATCTTGCCAATTTCGCTACGCTGGTTGTTTTACCTGCACCTTGCAGACCTGCCATTAAAATGACCGCTGGAGGTTGAGTACTCAGGTTTAGCGAGTTTGAGTCATCCCCCATCACCGCAACAAGTTCGTCATTGACGATTTTGACCAACACCTGACCCGGGGTTAGACTGCGCAAAACGTCCTGTCCCATCGCGCGTTCTTTAACATTATCGATAAATTCACGCACTACTGGTAAAGCGACGTCGGCTTCAAGTAACGCCATTCGCACTTCTCGAAGTGTCTCTTTGACGTTATCTTCGGTAATACGGCCTTGGCCACGAATTTTTTTGAGAGTACTGCCGAGTCTATCGCTTAAGCTATCAAACATAGATCACCTTGTTAGCTAATGATGTCCTAATTTCAAAATTTAGGATTAGTAATTAATTCATCATTATAACTGATATATTGTTTCGGTCATTGCTACATCGTTATATTATTGATGTATTAAGGTAAAAAAAACAGGTTCAAGGATCACACACCATTATGGCAATTGCGAATGCTTTAGCATTTCTACTTTATCTCTGCAGTAGCGTTATTCTTATTCGTCGTTTTGTACAAAAAGATCCAACCAGCGTTAATGCCAGCATCCCGGTTGGGATTCTAATTATCATGGCACTGTTGTTTCACGCGACAGATATCTTTTTCACGATGAAAAATGCCGGAGGCTGGGAGCTGGGTTTATTCACCACGTTTTCGCTTACTACATGGTTGATGGCTTTAATCGCACTATTAATTGGTATGCGTTTACCCAATGCTCATCCGGGCATTATCGTCTATCCACTAGTTGCTATGAGTTTGATGCTCAAAGTAGAACTTCCATCACCCGAGCCGCCTTCCTTAGCAGAACCTGCATTAGAATGGCATGTTTTATTATCTCTGGCTGCTTATAGTTTTTTTATGCTTGCCGCGATACAAGCGATTATTCTAGCGATACAAGAAAAGCAGCTACATCAACGTCACATCAATGGCTTATTACGTAAACTCCCCCCTTTACAGACGATGGAACGCGCTTTATTCCAGCTCCTGACCAGCGGTTTTATACTGCTTACCTTAGGTTTGATTACTGGACTGATGTTTGTTGATGATTTATTTGCCCAGCATCTGGTGCATAAGACTGTGTTATCCATTATCGCCTGGTGTGTATTCGCTAGCTTGTTGTGGGGGCGCGTACGTTATGGCTGGCGTGGACAAACTGCTGTCAAGTGGACCTTAGCAGGATCGGTCTTTTTATTACTGGCTTATATGGGCAGTAAATTCGTTCTTGAATATTTGATGAGCTAATCGCTTATGTTAGAAGAAACCTCTTTATTGGTTCTGTTTCTTATCCTGTTTTTTTTATTGTTTCTGTCTGCCTTTTTCTCAAGCTCTGAAACAGCCTTGATGTCACTGAACCGCTATCGTCTTAGACATCTGGAACAAGAAGGCCATCGCGGTGCGATCATCGCCAGTCAGTTATTGAGTCGCCCTGATCGACTGATTGGTTTGATTCTGCTAGGCAATAACTTTGTCAATATTCTGGCATCAGCAATTGCCACTGTTATTGGTATCAAACTGCTGGGCGAAAACGGTATCGTTGCAGCGACTTTCGCTTTAACTTTAATCGTTTTGCTTTTTGCCGAAGTAACCCCAAAAACACTGGCGGCGCTGCATCCGGAAAAAGTGGCCTTTCCAGCCAGCTTTATCCTCAAGCCATTGCTATTCATACTTTATCCGTTGGTATGGTTTACCAATAGCATCACCAATAATATGGTGAGGTTATTTGGTGTATCACCAGAGCAAGCAGCAACATCGGCCATCAATACTGAAGAACTAAAAGTCGCCCTGATGGAAGCTGGCAGTATGATCCCAACGCGTCACAAGGATATGTTGATGAGTATCCTTGATTTAGAAAAAGTGACCGTCAATGACGTCATGGTGCCAAGGAATGAAATTGAAGGGTTGGATATTAATGCGCCCTTTCCGGAAATTGTTCAGCAATTATCCCATTGTGGTCATACCAGGCTGCCAGTCTATGAAGAGAGTATGGATAATATTGTTGGGATACTGCATCTACGTAAAGCCCTTCATCTTATCTCACAGAATAATCTGACGCTGGAAAGTCTTCGCAGCATTATCAAAGGCGCTTATTTTGTCCCCGAAGGCACACCATTAAATACGCAACTTATCAATTTCCAAAGAAATCGCCGTCGAACAGGTTTAGTCGTTGATGAGTATGGTGATCTGCTCGGCCTGATCACTCTGGAAGATATTTTTAGAGAAATCGTGGGTGAATTCACAGCCGATACTATCGACGAAGATAAAGATATTCACCCTCAAAATGATGGTAGTTACTTAATTAATGGTACGGCTAATATTCGCGAAATTAACCGGAATAATAGCTGGAATTTGCCAACTGATGGACCAAAGACCATTAATGGCCTTGTACTTGAGTATCTGGAAAGCATTCCGGATCCCGGAGTCAGTGTTCGAATGGGTGACTATGTTATTGAAGTCATTCAGACGTCAGACAACGCTATCAAGACTGTCCGTATCAGACATTTACAGCCTGAGTTGGAACGGGAGGAATAATCTTGTCGCTCAGATATCTAAAATTATTAGGTCTGAGCGAGAGCGAAAGTCGCTCCTTAAAATCCATGCTTCGTATAGCTTCTCCACTACTCACCAGTCAGTGGAGCATCACAGATAGTAACGAAGCTGATTTAGTGATTTATAGCTTTGATTCAAGCGCGGGCCGTAAAGCCTGGCAAAAACGCTCGGCGAGTCTGACAGGTTTATTAACCCATCATGTAGATTCTCATGAGCCTGTCGATATCATCTTCCAAAAGCCACTGCATAAAACGCAGTTTGCTGAAACACTTAATCTGGCTGAGCAAAAATTATCAAGTCATCAGTCTGTTAAGAAATCAAACAGCCAGCTAATTCCTCAAGCCAAAACAAGTTGGTTAAATACATTTCATCATCTTGTCGGCTTTGCAAAAAAGCCTGCGGATAATCTGCCTGCCCTAAATCTGCAGACGGTTTCCCATGATGAAAATGCTGTTTCCACTATTAAAGATCCGGCCTTGTTACTGGTTTGGTTAAATCAGCTGCCTAACGATACATATCAGCGAGTTCCCTCATTGCTCGCAAATCTTAAAGCGCTTACTCAGCAAAAAATCAAGCCGGGTCTGTTATTGCAATTACTGGAAATGTATCGTTCTCAGGTAAATGAGTTGTTGTTCACCCGTGATATTGCCGCAGTAAAACGGGACCTGTACATGAACACGGAAAGCCTACGTACGATAAGTTTAATCAATGAGCTTATTGGCTTATTGTCAGTTGCCTACCAGCAAATTGTCCGTTTCTTTTATCAGCGTGGGAAAACGCCACTTTCACAGCCGCTCATGTTGCTGGCACTAAACCGAACAGCAGAAATGCTCGGCTTACAACTCTTACATAGCTTCCAGTATTACCGCGTTGCTCCCGCTGGTATCTGGCAATTTCTGCATGAACTTTTTCTCTATCAGGAGAAAGCGCAGACGTTGCATCAGGAAGTCACTGTTAAACCTTATTATCAGAGTCGCAGTTTTTTTGAGATTTATGGACAGATTGTTTTGACTGCACTCACCGATCCCTACAGCCAAATGCGGTTTGACGTATTGCGCTTATTCAGGCTGATGTCGCAGTTTACTGACAAAATCGTCATTGTCAGGCTCTCAGAAGAACAAAGTAAAGTGAACAGTCGCTTCTTACTTCTCGGACATTTTTGTATCAATGCTCAGCAGGATCACTGCCCGCAACCGATGCATAACATACCAAAAGAAATCAGATCAGCAGAAACAAGCCGCTTATTTGATGCTCAAGCGGTGTTAAAATCTATCGAAACTACATTACGTGAAGCTAAAAGCCACCGTACTCATACAGTTATGTCGGCCGAATTAAGACTGGTCAGGCATATTCTTCCGCAACTTAATACAAGTTATGAAAGACGGTTTGAGCGCATAAAACAAGAAACAGATGAACATATCCAAATCACACTAGGCTTAGAATCTGTACACCAGAGCTTACAAGGTAATCTGGTCAACGCATTAGACTGGCAATTGGTGAACCTCAGTAACAGCGGTATGATGGCAAAACGTGTGCATACAGATTGTTATCATCTGAATATTGGTGACTTTGTTGGCTTGTTTGATACCCATAAGAAGGTCACACTTGCTGTCATCAAATGGTTACAAATTGATATCCATAATGATGTACAAATCGGGCTGGAACGCATTATCGGTAAACCAGAGCCCGTGATGTGTCAGCCTGCTGATGAACAAGAAGAACATCCTGCTTTACTGTTACAGACTGATAATGTGACTCAAGCGAATACAAAGATAATATTGACAGAAAAAGGGATCTTTTCACCTAACCGTAAAATTCAGATAAGCGGACAGTTTACATCCTACTCAATCCTTGCTAATGGACTTATCGACAGTAGCCTGGACTATGAAATTTTCAACTACAACCTTAATCTCGGTTCATAAATGCGGCTCGATCGCATATCATGAATGCAATTTCTCAGGATAAGAGTTCAAAACGGAATACCAATATGCGTACTGTTATAAAAATTATCATTTTCCTCATCGTTCTGGTTGTAGCCGCTTTAATCGCACTGCCATTCTTTATCAATCCTAACGACTACAAAGATGAAATTTCCCGTGAAGTAGAAAAAGCCACTGGCCGTAACCTGACTCTGCAAGGTGATATTGGCCTGTCAGTATTTCCCTGGATTGCCTTAGATCTCGGTCCTTTAACACTCAGCAATGCTGAAGGTTTTAAAGCCGACGCTTTTGCTAAGGTTCAAGCCGCCGAAATTCGCATTAAACTTATCCCTCTGCTCAAAAAACAGTTAGAAATGGACACCATCGTTCTCGATGGATTGGTACTGAACTTAGAGACCGATAAAAGTGGTAAAACCAACTGGGATGATTTAATTAACAAAACGGAAGAACAAAATTCAACACCGGCAGCAGAGTCGACAAGTCAGCCTGAAGATACATCTGAACCAGCTTTACAAACCATCACTGTTGCAGGTGTCAAACTGACCAATGCCAATATTCTCTGGTCCGATGCATCAAAAGGAGAAAGTTACCAGTTACGTAATCTTAACCTGACAACAGATCCTCTTGAACCGGGTGTACCAACTGCGGTTGATATGGACTTTGATCTAATTAGCACCAAACCAGAAGCCAAAGCACACGTTACGCTGAAAACCAATGCCGCTGTGGATATGGAAAAACAACAATATGCACTTCAAGGACTATCATTCTCAGCCATTGCTGAGGGTAAAGAACTTGCTTTCAATCAAGCAGATTTATCGTTGAAGGGAGACATCAAAGCAGATATGGCTAAACAATGGCTGGAAGTGAGTGATTTAGTTCTTTCTGCCAAAGCGTCGAATAATCAACAAACGATTGATGCCAAATTAACAGGACAACTTACCTCCAACCTGGCCACGCAACAGTCTAATATTGATAACCTCGACCTTACTGCCACTATCGAAGATCCCAGTTTGCCGGATAAAAAAGCGGAACTTCACCTGACTAGCGGCATCAAAGCCGATCTAAAACAGCAAACCCTTACCGTTTCCGCTCTTGTGCTAAAACTGCAGGATTTATTGCTTGAAGGCGATATTCAGGCGAAAGATATTCTGAAAGAAAAGCCGACATTTGCGGGCAGCATTCATATCCAGCCTTTCAGTTTAAGAAAGTTGGCATCAGATATGAAAATTGAACTGCCAGAAATGAGTGATGAATCGACTCTGGAGAAAGTCGAACTTCGTTCAGAACTCAGTGGTTCGACCAATCAAATCAATTTAAATCAACTTGCTTTAACACTGGATCAAAGCAATCTGACTGGACAATTTGCTGTCAGCAATTTTGCCAAGCCAGCATTCAACTTCAAATTGAAACTGGATCAGATTGATGCTGATCGCTATATGCCTCCAGTAAAAGAAAACAAAGACACTACTGAAGCACCAGCTTCAACAGAACAAAATAACAAAGCTAAACCCGAGGATGCATTACCTGTTGAAGCTTTACGTCAAATCAACGCTAAAGGCACCATTGATATAGGAAAAATGAAAGCCACAGGACTGACCAGTGAAAATATCCATATCACCATTGATGCCGCCGATGGCCTGGTCAAGCTGACTCCGTTGAGTGCAAATTTATATCAGGGACAATACAACGGTAATATCATTCTTGATGCACGCAGTGACGCATTAAAACTGTCACTGAATGAACAAGTAAAAAATGTTCAGGCTGGTCCCTTACTTAAAGACATGACTGGTGACGCCAAAATCAGTGGTACCGCTAATGCTAACGCCAAGCTGACAGGTAGCGGCGCCACTGTCTCACAAATCAAACAAACATTAACAGGCAATGGTGGCTTTGCTTTTACTGACGGTGCTTTGCAAGGTATCAATATCGCGGAAATCATTCGTAAAGCAAAAGCGGCTTTAAGAGGCGAAAAATTGCCCGAATCAGATGCGCCAGTCCAAACTGACTTTTCCAGCATGTCAGGCACATTTACAGCAAACAATGGGGTAATTAACAATCAAGATCTCGCTGTTAAGTCCCCCTTGCTCCGCATTGACGGTGCCGGTAAGGCAAATTTGGCTAATGAAGCACTTGATTACGGCTTAAAAGTTGGGATTGTCGGTACCAGCAAAGGTCAAGGGGGAAAAGAGCTTGAAGACCTGAAAGGTGTGACTATACCTATCAAAATTACGGGCACATTTTCAGAACCGAAACCCACAGTTGATCTTGCTAATCTTGTGAAAGATAAAGCTAAAGAAGAGCTGAAATCAAAAGCAGAAGAAAAACTCAAAGAAAAACTGGGTGATGATTTAGGTGGTCTTCTTGGTGGTAAGTTGGGTGGTTCAAAAACCGAATCTGAAGCCAACTCAACAGATGCTGAGAAAGCGACTGACGCTGAGTCGCAAGAAGAAAAATCCTCTGATAAAAAATTAGAAGATGCCGTCAAAGATAAATTAAAGAACTTCTTTTAAGCGATCAGCATTATTTTTTATATGCCCGCCTTGATAACATGTCAGGCGGGCTTTTACGTTAAAAAACATGACAACATCGTTCAACTTCGCTGATGCATTACTCGACTGGTTTGATCATCACGGTCGTAAAAATTTGCCATGGCAACAAAATCCAACGCCCTATCATGTCTGGCTATCGGAGATCATGCTGCAGCAAACGCAGGTTGCTACTGTCATCGATTACTACAACCGGTTTATTCATCGCTTTCCTGACGTTCAATCATTAGCAAAAGCAAGACAGGATGATGTCTTAGCGTATTGGTCTGGTTTAGGTTATTACGCCCGTGCTCGCAATTTGCATAAAACCGCACAAATAATCAGCGAAGAATATACTGGACGTTTCCCAAAAACATTAGAGGAGCTAATCAATTTACCAGGTATTGGACGTTCTACAGCCGGCGCTATACTGACACTGGGCTATCATCAGAAATATCCCATCTTAGACGGTAATGTGAAACGCGTACTGACACGTTTTTTTGCTATCAGTGGCTGGCCTGGAAATAAAAAAGTTGAAGATAATTTATGGCAAAAAGCAGAGTCTTTACTCCCCGACAAACGTATTGCTAATTATATTCAGGCACAAATGGATTTAGGGGCAACACTTTGCACTCGCAGTAAACCAGACTGTCCACATTGTCCGCTACAAAGCGATTGTTTAGCCTATAACACTGGCTCTCCGACCGCTTACCCAGAGAAAAAACCCAAAAAAACTATTCCCTCCAGAACATGTTACTGGCTTGTCTGTCAGAATGGTGATGAGTTATTTCTAGAACAAAGACCTTCGACGGGTATCTGGGGGGGATTGTGGAGCTTTCCAGAAAGACAGGAAAAAGAGGAGCTGATTGCTTATTTTGAACGGACTTTTCATTTTTCTGTCGATAATATCGAACAGTTACCCGAGCTGACTCACGTTTTCAGTCACTTCAAATTAACAATCCGACCGCTATTGATAACATCACGACCAAAGGGTGTGACCGACAAGAGTACCGGTAACTGGTATAAAATAGATGACATTATGCAACTGGGTCTTCCGGCACCAGTGCGTTCTTTTTTACACACTTTACAATAGAGGCAAATATGGCACGCACAATACACTGTGTAAAACTCAACAAAGAAGCCGAAGGTTTAGACTTCCCGCCTTACCCAGGTGATATGGGAAAAACCCTTTATGAATCTGTTTCAAAAGAAGCATGGCAAATGTGGTTAAGTCAGCAAACCATGCTGATTAACGAATATAGACTGTCACTTGCCGATCCAAAGTCACAGGCATTTTTGAAAACTGAAATGGAAAAATTCTTCTTTGGCGAAGGCTCTGCTCCTCCAGCGGATTTTGTTCCAAAAGGTTAAAATCCAGATAAAACAGCGCAGTTTCATCAAAAAACAAAGGATAGTTAAATTTAACTATCCTTGTTTTATGTAATATGGAAATGTTTAATTTTTAAGATAAACATATAGAAAACAAAATAATAAAAGAAGAAACACTCATGAGCGTGAAATTAAGCCGGGATGTATAACAAAAAAAATATTGCTTTTTATTATAAAGAGAGTGTCCTTTTTCTATTTTATGTGGTTACAATGCGGATAAGCTTCTCAGAAGTGTAGATCGGTCAACAAGGAGTTGTGCCGATGTAGTTATTAAATTGAGGTTGATATGGCAGAGCAAGTTACAGGTAAAGTTAAATGGTTCAATGATGCAAAAGGATTCGGTTTTATTGAGCAGGTTGATGGTCCAGATGTATTTGTCCATCACTCGGCGATTAAGTCAGAAGGCTTTAGAACATTGAAAGAAGGTCAATCAGTTACCATGGAGGTAACTCAGGGTCAAAAAGGTCCACAAGCAGAAAACGTGATTCCTGGTTAATTTTAACCATACTACGCAACATCAAAGGCCGTTCAGACATAACTGTTCGGCCTTTTTCATTTTCTATACTACTATCTATGCGATAAAAACAGACGAACAAGCTGATAGCAGAATACATCTTACTTCCCAGAGGATATTGTTATGAATACAAAAGCACCTGCCATTACTCTTGGTTTAGCATTAACACTTGGCACTGCAAATGTCATGGCAGATTGGGGCGGTTTACTGAAAGACATTCAAGAAAATAGTAAAACCTTATTAAACTCATCGCTTTCCGAAACCACTTCTGACAAAACCTCAACAAATCTGGATATTGCCACCATCGTTTCCGGCTTAAAAGAAGCGTTGGTGGTTGGCAGCCAGCGGGCTGTTGCCAGTGTTAGTCAAACGGATGGGTATTTAAAAAACACCGCCATTCATATTCCCCTCCCGCCTCAAATAGAGAAAGCTGGCTCATTAATGCGCCAGTATGGAATGGGTAATTTGGCAGATGAGTTTGAAACGAGCCTTAACAGAGCCGCTGAGAAAGCAGCGCCACAAGCAACAGATATTCTCGTCAATACCATCAAAAAAATGAGTATCGATGATGCGAAAAACATATTGAATGGCGCTGATGATGCCGCAACAGAATACTTCAGGAAACACACCAGCGATCAACTAAGAACCTTATTTAAACCAACCATTGATGAAAGTCTGGATAAAGTAGGATCTACCCAGTATTACAATCAACTAACAGACAAAATTGCTGACCTCCCTGTGGTAGGAAAAAATATCAAAATCAATTTACCCGATTACGTAACAGAGCAGGCGCTTGATGGGCTATTCACCATGTTAGCCTCAGAAGAGAAAAAGATCCGGGAGAACCCCGCCGCTCGTACAACAGAGTTGCTCAAAACTGTATTTCAATAATGAATCTTTCTCAATAGCTACTATTGAACGATTGAATGTAATAACATAACGCTTACATAGAAAATAAAGGAAAAATTCATGGCTCAATCGCACAAGCTGAATCTCGCCAGTCAAGGCACTTCATTAAAAGCTTTGTTTAGTGGATACTTGATGGTGGTCGCTGTTGGCTATCTGATGGCTCTGGTTCAGATTCAACTCACTCATGGCTTGGCTGATGGTAAATATGGTCTTTCTGTTGATGATATTGTCTACAGTTACTACGGCAACAGAAATAATTCTTTATTAGAAAATAAATTAAGTGGCTCAATGAAGCCCATGGCAAGTGATGAAGATCGTGCAGCTATCGTGACTTGGGTACATCAGGGAGCAACAGAAGCGGCGTATGAAGCAACAGGAATAAAACAAATATTTGAAGCCAACTGTATTCCCTGTCACAACGCTGATTCAGGTATGCCAATCCCTGATTACACCGATTTCAAGAATATTAAAGAACGTGCTGTTGTAGACACCGGAGCTTCATTTCAATCTCTAGCCCGTGTTTCGCATATCCACCTATTTGGTATCGCATTTATCTTTATGTTTGTTGGTTTAATATTCAGTTTGGCTTCAGGCGTACCTAAACCACTAAAAGTCACGGTTATTGTCACACCTTATGCATTCCTGCTCGTCGACATCAGTTCCTGGTGGCTGACAAAACTTAACCCTAACTTTGCTTGGATGGTCATCATAGCAGGTGGTGCCATGGCTATGTCATTTGCCTTTATGTGGTGTGTATCAATGTATGAAATGTGGATCATGCCACGCCGTCACAGTGATGACCGTGATGCCTTATTAGATGAATAATTAAAGCATCTATCTCGAATAAAAAAGCCATTTACCCACTTAGGGAAATGGCTTTTTTGTTTTAGCCCTATCACAATAAATTCTCGTCAAACGGGAAACTCTTCCATTTCGTCATATAACGTATGGATTTATTTTCTGAAATATCGTAAAAAAATACATAAATCTGACTTTATATAGGCGACACTGATTGTGGATACTTTATGGTTACTTTGTTCTGCTTGCCTTGTATTTACCATGCAAGCGGGTTTTCTTTGTTTGGAAAGTGGCCTTGTCCGCAGCAAAAATAGCATTAACGTTGCAGCAAAAAACATTACTGACTTTACTATTTCCAGCGCTATTTTCTGGCTAATTGGTTTTGGCATAATGTTTGGTGACAGTGTTTCCGGCTTTTTTGGAATCAGTCATTTTATGTTTGGCGAAACGCCAACAGCCAGTGCGACCACTTTTTTTATTTTCCAGATGATGTTCTGTGGCACTGCAGCCACGCTCGTGTCAGGTGCAGTTGCTGAGCGAACCAGTTATATCGGTTATGTCATTATTACAATCACTATTACCCTGCTTATCTATCCTGTTATTGGGCATTGGGCATGGGCAGGCATTTATAACGGTACCGCAACAGGTTGGCTGGAACAGTTAGGATTTGTTGACTTTGCAGGCTCAACGGTTGTGCATTCAGTCGGTGGCTGGGTTGCCTTAGCTGCCATATTGATTATTGGGCCACGTATCGGCCGCTATGATGTTAATGATCGCCGTATTCCCGGCAGTAACCTGCCTATGGCTGTGTTAGGTGCAATGCTTATATGGTTTGGCTGGTTTGGATTCAATGGTGGTAGCACGCTTGCATGGTCGGACAATGTGCCCAGCATCTTGCTTAACACTCTGGTTGCAGCAGTCTGGGGCGGTATTTCGACAACGCTTTTGAAATACTTCTCTGATGGCTATGTTGATGTATTAATGATTATTAACGGTGTACTAGGCGGTTTAGTGTCTATTACAGCAAACTGTCATGCAGTGAGCAGTGATCAGGCCTTTTTAATCGGCATTATCGGTGGGGTTATTGTTTTCTACGGTGACAAACTGCTTGAATGGAAAAAGATTGATGATGCTATCAGTGTGATTCCGGTTCATTTATTCGCTGGCATATGGGGCACCATCGCTCTGGCGTTATTAGGTGATCCAACAAAAATTGGTACAGGACTCAGTCGACTGGATCAGTTAGAAGTACAATTGTTAGGCATTGCTACGATTGGTATATACAGTTTTATTCTCGCCTATGTGGTGTTCAAAATAATCAATCGCTTCTATCCACTTCGTGTCGATGCCAATGCCGAATTGATCGGGCTTAATGTGGCAGAGCATCGTGTCAGTACAGAAGTCTTTGACCTTCTTGCTGCCATGCATCACCAACAACAAAAGTCTGATTTTTCATCTACAGTCCCTGTTGAGCCGTTCACTGAAGTGGGCCAAATTGCCCAACAGTACAATCGCGTTATTGATAAGGTTAATCAGGAAATAAAACAACGCGATCAGGCTTTCTCTGCTTATAAGGAGAGTGAGTTCCGCAAAGGTGCTATTTTACAAGCGGCCATGGATTGTATCGTCACCATCAATGAACGCGGCGAAATTATCGAATTCAATCCTGCTGCCGAACAGTGTTTTGGTATGTCAAAACGCTCCGTACTTGGACAAAACTTTTTTGTTTTATTTATCACCGAACAATCGCGTTCAGCTGCAATGAGTAACCTGTCACACGGCTTTGTCAGTGGTGATGGTCTGGTACTCAAGCGCCATAATATTGCTGAACTCACGCGCAGTGATGGTGAGGAATTCCCTGCTGAAGTGGTGATCACTCAAACCACTGATACAACACAGCCTCGTGTCGAATATACCTTACATATTCGTGATATTACTCAGCAAATAAAACTGCAAAATCGTCTAAAACAGCTGGCGTATAACGATCCTCTCACCGGCCTCTACAACCGTACCTATTTCATGAGTCATTTAAAACAGCTCATCCAATATCATCAGCAAACGCCTGGTTCCGTCGTTTTAATGTTCTTGGATTTAGACCAATTTAAAAAGATCAATGACAATCTGGGTCATAAAGCCGGTGATGAACTGCTATGTGAGGTCGCTAATCGTCTTGGCAAAGTCACGCGTGAACTGGATATGGTCGGACGCTGGGGTGGTGATGAGTTTGTCATCGTATTATCTGGCGATATCACGCTCGAGAACGCTGAAAGCAAGGCAATGGATATCCTCGGCGTGATGCGTGCACCAGTGACGCTTGCTCAACAAAACCTGGTTGTGCCGACCAGTATCGGCATTGCTATATCAGAAAATGGACAGATACAGGCTGAGCAGTTGTTACAACACGCAGATATTGCAATGTATAAAGCAAAACAGGCAGGTCGAAACACCTATCGTGTTTTCCTGGAAGAAATGAGTGAGAAATCCTTACAACATTTTCAACTGGAACACGCACTGCCTGATGCCATCAAAGGTGATCAATTATTTCTTGAATATCAGCCTAAGGTGTCCTGTGAAACCAGTGAAGTCGTGGGTTTTGAAGCGTTATTACGCTGGAAACATCCAGAGCACGGCTTAATCATGCCTGGCGACTTTATTCCCGTTATCGATGAATCCAATATGATCATCGACGTCGGTGAATGGGTGATTGAAAATGTCATCAAACAGTTATCAGCCTGGCGTGATGCCGGTGCAACATTATTACCCATCGCCATTAATATTTCTGGTCATCATCTGCACTCCAACACATTAACGGCCTATGTTGAAAAATTGATGACGCAGTATGGCATCAGTGGCGAGTTGCTGGAGTTTGAAATTACTGAAGGTGTGCTAACTGGCAATACAGAAGAGAGCATCGCTGCATTAACAGCCTTGAAAAAAACCCGTATCCGCTTATCCATAGATGACTTTGGTACCGGCTATTCATCATTGAGCTACTTGAAGAAATTCCCAGTGGATGTGCTGAAAATCGATCAGGCCTTTATCAGAGAGTGCAGTGTTAATATTGAAGATGCCGCTATTTGTAAAGCAATTATTACATTAGCCAAAAGTCTTGGCCTGGAAGTCATCGCAGAAGGTGTTGAAAATCAGGAACAACTACAGTTCCTTAAACAACACCACTGCGATGTGTATCAGGGGTATTATTTCAGCCGACCGATAGCAGCTAAACATGCTATGACTTTATTAGAACAAAATCTGTCTGTCAGCTGATTCGGGACTAGCTGTTGGCCTTTTCTTCCAACAGCTCCCAACGCTCAAAGGCTTCTGCCATTTTGGCTTCTAATTCAGACAGCGCTTGCTGCACCTGACTAACTTTTTTGGGGTCCTGCTGATAAAAATCCGGTTCAGACATCTTTGCGGTTAGAGCTTCCTGTTCCATTTCCAGCTTTTCAATAATGGCTGGCAAGGCTTCCAGGTCTAACTTCTCCTGATAGGTCAGGGTGGATTTTTTTGCAGGCTTATTAGTCGGTTTTTCTGCAGTCGTTTTAGCTGCCGGCTTGGGGTTGCTCTTTTGAGTATCCGCACGCTGCCTTAACCAGTCATCATAACCACCGACATACTCACGGAGCTGACCATCCGTATCAAACACAATACTGCTGGTCACGACATTATTAATAAATGAACGATCGTGACTCACTAACAGTAAGGTACCAGAGTAATTCAGTAATAAATCTTCCAGTAGTTCCAATGTTTCAGAATCAAGGTCATTGGTCGGTTCATCCATCACCAATAAGTTAGCTGGTTGCGTAAACAGTTTCGCCAACAAGAGTCGGTTTCTTTCACCACCAGATAATGCTTTCACTGGTGTGCGTGCTCTGTCAGGCGTAAACAGAAAATCCTGCAGATAACCAATGATATGTTTACGACTACCATTAATTTCGACGTGATCACTGCCCTGCCCGACATTCTCAACCACGGATTCTTCTTCATTAAGCTGGCTGCGTAATTGATCAAAAAAGGCAATGTCCAGATTAGTACCTAATTTCACTGAGCCATGCTCAGGTTCGATCCGTTTCAATAAAATGGATAACAGTGTACTTTTACCGCAGCCATTCGGACCGATAATACCGATACGGTCACCACGCTGAATAACAATAGAAAAATCTTCAAACAGCATTTTACCGTCGTAACTCTGGCTAATATGCTCGGCTTCTAATACCAGCTTGCCGCTTCTGTCTGATTCTTGTAACTGAATGTTGGCTGTTCCCTGACGTTCACGTCGTTGACTACGCTCTTTACGTAAGGCTTCCAATGCTCTGACACGGCCCTCATTACGCGTACGACGCGCTTTGATGCCCTGACGTATCCACACTTCTTCCTGAGCCAGTTTTTTATCAAATTGTGCATTTTGCTCCGCCTCAGCCGCCAGCAATTCTTCGCGTTTTTTCAGGTAGTTTTCATAGTCACCAGGGAAGCTGACCAGATTGCCACGGTCCAATTGCACAATGCGTGTAGCCAGAGCCTGCAAAAATGTTCGATCATGGGTGATAAACAGAACAGTGCCACCATAACTTTTCAAAAAGCCCTCAAGCCAGGTGATCGACTCAATATCCAGATGGTTGGTCGGCTCATCAAGCAAGAGAATATCTGGCTGTTTGACCAATGCCTGCGCTAGTAAAACACGACGTTTCTTCCCGCCGGATAAGCTATCAAACTCGGTATCTGCATCCAGCGATAATTTGGAAATGACAGTTTCGACACGCTGCTCTAAAGACCAGCCATCAGCCGCTTCAATTTTATGCTGCGCTTTTTCGAGTTTATCTAACAGGGCCTGTGAGCTGTCTGTTTGTAGTTGATGAATAATATCGTGGTATTCCACCAGCAGAGGCGCTAACTGACCTAAACCCGCTGCCACTACATCAAAGACTTTGCCATGCGTACCACTCGGGACTTCCTGCTCCAGTCGTGAAATGACCAAATCCTGAATACCGACCATTTCACCAGAGTCAGCAGTAACTTCGCCGGCAATTAATTTCATCAGTGTCGATTTGCCAGCACCGTTGCGTCCGACTAAACAGACACGTTCGCCACGATCTAATTGGAAATCGACTTTATTTAATAAATTCGGGCCGCCGAAACTGACGGTAATTTGTTTTAATGACAGTAATGCCACGGTTATTCCTCAGCAGCTTGAGCTGCTTCTAATTGTTCGCTGGCATCAAACCACTGCATTTCGGTCTGTTCCAGCTGTGTTTTAAGATCCGCCTGCTGCTGTAATAAGTCTTTTAACTTATCTTTATTGGCATCGGTATAAAGTGCTGTATCGGCCAGCTGCATTTCCAATGAGGACAGAGCTTCATTAAGCTTATCCATCTGCTGTTCCGCTTTTTTCACACTGTTTCGTAATGGCTGTAGCTTTTGCCGCTGTTGAGCGGCATTTTGCCTGTCCTGCTTTTTATTGTTCACTGCAGATGATGATTCTGTGGTTTTTTCAGGTTTATCTTTATTCAACAACCACTGACGATAATCATCCAAATCACCATCAAACACTGTCGCTTGTCCATTAGACACCAGCCATAAATCATCAGTCACCGTACGTAGTAAATGTCTGTCATGCGAGACAACGACCAGTGCGCCTTCAAAATCCTGCAAAGCTACCGTTAAGGCTAAACGCATTTCCAGATCAAGGTGATTGGTCGGTTCATCCAGTAACAACACAGCAGGTTTCTGATAGACCAGAATAGCGAGCACCAATCTGGCTTTTTCACCACCAGAAAAAGGGGCTACTGGCTCTAATGCTTTGTCACCATGAAAACCAAAACCACCGAGAAAGTTTCGACATTCCTGTTCTGAAGCCAGCTTATTCAATCGTTGAATATGTTTTAACGGACTGTCATCTGGTCGAAGTTGTTCCAGTTGATGCTGGGCAAAATAGCCAATGCGAATATCTTTGCCTTCTTTACGTTTACCACTCAGGGGCTCCAGTACACCGGCAATCAGTTTAATCAGTGTCGACTTACCCGCCCCATTCGGCCCCAACAGACCGATTCGGTCTCCCGGTGCCAGACGCATTTTAATATTACTGATCAGTGGCTTGTTTTCATCATAGCCTACTGAGGCTTTATCTAAATCTAATAAGGGCGTGGCGAGGCGACTTGGTGGAAAAAACTCAAAATGAAACGGTGAGTCCACATGTGCCGGGGCAATTAATTCCATACGTTCCAAAGCTTTAATACGACTTTGGGCTTGTCGAGCTTTGGTCGCCTTTGCTTTAAAGCGTGTCACAAAACTGCGCATATGGGCAATTTCACGTTGTTGTTTTTGGTGAGCCGCTTGTTGATTGGCCAGATGCTCGGCACGTGCCAGCTCGAAATCAGAATAGCTACCCGTATAAAGCTTCACTCGCTGTTGTTCAATATGTGCGATGTGGGTGACCACACGATCGAGAAAATCACGATCATGAGAAATCACAATTAATGTGCCAGGATAAGCACGTAACCATTCTTCCAGCCAATATACCGCTTCCAAATCAAGGTGATTGGTGGGCTCATCCAATAATAAAAGATCAGAGCGACACATTAATGCCTGCGCCAGATTGAGCCGCATCCGCCAGCCACCGGAAAACGCATTCACTGGCCAGCTTTCCTGCTCAGCGCTAAAGCCCAGACCATGCAACAATTTTCCTGCCCGACTATTGGCCGTGTAGGCATCAATTGCCGCCAACTTATCATGCAATACACCCACTAAGTGACCATCATGATTCGCTTCTGCGTCAGCCAGCTGTTGGTTCAACTCTGTTAATTCGGCATCGCCTTCCAGCACATAGTCCAGTGCAGAAGTGTCAACGGCCGGTGTTTCCTGAGCCACATGAGCAATGGTCCAGACATCAGGAATCGATACCTCACCGGTATCCGCGTGAAGTTGTTGACGTAACATCGCAAATAAACTGGATTTACCGGTACCGTTTGCACCAGTTAAACCCACACGTTGTCCCGGATGAACAATAAGATTGGCCGATTCAAACAGTAGTTGAGTGCCACGACGGAGAGAGACTTGATTGAACTTTATCATGGCGCGAATTGTATCAAGGCCGGGACCGGTCTAGCAGAATTTCTTATGACACCGTGCCTGGTAATTGCCAGTTAATCGGTGATTCCCCATGCTGGACAAGATAATCATTCGCCTGACTAAAATGACGGCACCCGAGAAAGCCACGATGCGCAGATAAAGGCGAAGGATGTGGAGCTTTTAGAACCAAATGTCTCTGCGGATCAATCACGCTGCCTTTTTTCTGGGCATAACTGCCCCACAACATAAACACCACATTTTCACGTTGTGCATTAATGGTTTCTATGACTTTATCAGTAAACTGTTCCCAGCCTTTTCCCTGATGCGCATTAGCATGTGAATCTTCTACGGTTAATACGGCGTTGAGTAACAATACGCCCTGCTTCGCCCACGACTCCAGATAACCGTGTTTAACAGGGGTCACACCCAGATCGGATTCCAGCTCTTTATAAATATTCACTAATGATGGCGGCACTTTGACACCCGGTTTGACGGAAAAGCATAAACCATGCGCCTGTCCAGGCTGATGATATGGGTCCTGGCCCAGGATAACGACTTTAACCTCATCAAGCGGCGTAGTTTCCAGAGCATGAAACCAATCCGCAGAATGAGGATAAATTTTCTTCTGCTGGTCTTTCTCCTGACGCAGAAAAGATTTCAAGTTTTGCATATAAGGTGCATTAAACTCTGCAGCCAGGACGGCCTGCCAACTTGGCGCGTATTCCAAAACCATGTTTATTCCCTACCAGAAAATCAGGACTATGATACCGAATCCATTTATTGAATAGCCAAATCCAGGGCATAAAATCACCTGCTGGAAAAATTTCCTAAAATAAATCAGGAGAATATCCGATAGGGTGATGTTTACTCTGATGCTAGCCTACGAGTATTTAGTCACATACATGGTGTTCACAAGTGAAAACACGTATCCGGTTTATTCTCTGCCTTCTTTTTATTAGCCTGTTAAGCGCCTGTGGTGATAATGAGGAAGAATATGATCTCACCGCATCTGATAGCACGGTGCCATCCCCCATAGAAAAAGACGATATTCCTCAATGGCTGGAACCCTATGATAGTCTTGCGCCTGAAGACTGGTTGATTCTTCGTAGTGCAGCAGCATTAAGAGGTGAAGTGACCGATCGTGAACACCGGATTGAGATTTTACAGCATGCCTCACATCACTTCCGTGAGAGCCCACGGATGATTGCTAACCGAGCAGTTCAGCTAGAAGACATGTTATTAGAAATTGGGGTTGAAGAAAGCGCTGTCAGTCTGATTGATATGTTTACTCATTTACCGACCGAAGGCACGCCGCATAATTTCTCAGCCTATTGTCAGTACTACTTTAATATACGTGCCAAAGGATATCACCAAGGTTATGCCTTAACCCAACTATCCAAACTAAAATAAATGCAGCAGCTCTCCCCATCACTGGGATGGGAGAGAGGATTGGTCGGGGAGAGCCGTGCATATTCTTTGATTAACCGGGGAATGGCGTATTAAAACTCAACATCTTAAGTTTTAAAGCCTGTCTTTGCTGCTGATCCAGAACCGCATAAAGCTCATGGGAAAATTCGGCTTTTTTGAGTGCATAACGCTTATGAAGCATCAGGGACTTATCAATTAACTTTTCCAGCTTTTTCTTATCAAAATCATCCGAGAGTGTCATTTCCTCAATATCGCGTCTGACTTTACGCGCTTCATCCCGATCTTCCTCCATCAAGTCACGTTCTTTTTCTAATAAGATCAGTATTTTGGCATTCTGCGCCGTCGTTAAATTGAGGTCATGTAAGAAAAAGCCTACATCGTCAGGTTTAGGTAACATATGCATAGCCGGTGGTGGCATTTTATTATCACTATGTGGTGGTGAAACATCTCTATCCATCATCGGATTGGCGATAGCCACTATTGGTAATAACATTATCAAAAACATTAGCTTCTTCATTAGCTACCTCCATATACAAACCAGGTCTTCATTCTTTAGGCCTATTTAGGCTCGAAACTTATGACGCAGTATCCGGCATCTGGATGTTAATGAGGGTTAGCCAAAGGTAAAAACGAGTAAAGATAGTCGTTTAACTCTGGAGCAGACAACAAGTAAGCACTATCATGACAATATCAATAGAATAAGGAGCTTAATGTGGCTAATGTACTCATCATTGATGATGATGCTGAACTGGTTGAACTATTCCAGGAATATTTACAACAAGAGCAATTTCAGGTCAGTGCCAGCTTGACAGGCAAAGCAGGTTTAGAAATGGCATTAACTGGTGATTACGATTTAATCATTCTGGATATGATGTTACCGGACATTACCGGGACAGAAATACTGTTACAAATTCGTCAAAAAAGTTTAATACCGGTACTGATGTTTACAGCCAAGGGCGATGATATTGATCGAATTATTGGACTAGAATCTGGCGCAGATGACTATGTGCCAAAACCCTGTACGCCAAGAGAACTCGTTGCCCGAATTCGCGCCATTCTGCGTCGAATGGATGCTCTGATAGTCGATATGCAGACTCAGGATATTCAGATAGGTCCCTTGCAATTAAGCGCTCAAAAACGCCAGGTTTTATGGTTTGATAAACCGCTTGACCTTACCAGTACTGAATTTAATTTACTCGAAACTTTAGTCCGTAAAGCAGGCCATGTTGTCAGCAAAGACGAACTCTCTCAGCGCGCATTAGGTCGGCCTTTAGTCAGATTTGACCGCAGTATTGATGTGCATATGAGCAGTATTCGTCAAAAACTGGGAAATCAGCAGGATGGACAATCGTATATCCAAACCATTCGTGGCAAGGGTTATCAGTTCATTCGAGACTAACTGATGAGAATGAGTAAATTATTCTGGAAATTCTTTATCGTATTCTGGCTAGCGCTTTTAGTTGCTGGTATCAGCGTTGGCACTGTCGTCTGGTTACATCATAAATCTATTCAAGATCAGGCAAATAAAACCGATCCTGAAATTGATGTCCATGCGCACGCTTTTGTGTCCGTTGCAGCAGATATCTTTAGTTATGGCGGCGAGGCTGCGCTGATCACATTTCTGGAAAAAGCCCAACAGGCCCCGTTTCCTAAAGTGTATGCCATCAATGATAATGGTAATGAAATCCTTGGTCGCTCAATCGATCCCAAAGTTGTTGCTTATGCGAAAGCCTTATTTCTGCAGGGCGAGTTTCCATTAGCGATCCGTTATGTCACCGATAATGAAGGCCATTCATTACTCCTTTTCTCACCGATGAAGAGAGGGATTTCCGAAACATTATTTATTGGCCCACCTCATGAGCGACGTGAATTCGGACCAGCGCCTATGCTAAATGAACCTTTTCCTTCACCACCATTTGAAGCCATGCATCTGCCTCCACCACCCAATGAGGCCGTCCCCTATCCTTTAATATTATTGATTGGTTCAGGGTTAATTGCCGCTATCTTTTTTAGTGCTTTATTAGCCTGGTACTTCACCAAACCCATTGGCTTATTGCGCCAGTCATTTGCAAAACTGGCCGACGGCCAATTGCAGACTCGTATTGGCAAAAAAATGGGACGGCGACGCGATGAATTGGTGGAATTGGGCAAAAATTTTGATGATATGGCCGGAAAAATTGGGCATCTGATGTCAGCACAACAACGCCTGCTGCATGACGTATCCCATGAACTTCGCTCCCCATTAGCTCGCATGCAAGCGGCAATAGGTATCGCCGAGCAACAACCAGAAAAAACCCATGAAATACTGAATCGTATTGAACGTGAATCACAACGGATGAGTGATCTGGTCGGCGAGCTACTCGTCTTATCTCGTTTAGAAACAGGGGTCACAGACAATGTACAAACCGAAATTTGCTTGAATGATCTTCTTGACGAAATCATCAGTGATGCTCGCTTTGAAGCAAGTAGTAAAGAAATCAAGATTCATTACTCAGCCATTGAAGATATCTTTATCACAGTGCGAAGTGAATTAATTCATCGTGCTATTGAAAACATTCTGCGAAATGCCATCAAGTTCTCCCCGTTGAATTCCGAAGTTAAACTGACAGTATCGACAGATAGTGAAAAACACCGCCTATCTATAGTGATTGAAGATAATGGTCCAGGCGTTGCTGAAGCGGATTTAGAATCCATATTTAAACCATTCTTCCGTGGGCACTTAACTGAGCGAAACGATAGCATTGGGTTAGGATTAGCTATTGCGTATCGTGCCATTGATACACATGGCGGTGAAATAAAAGCGTCTAATAGAGAAAATGGCGGACTTCGTGTCGAAGTCAATCTACCCTATAAAAAATAATCACTCCGACACAAGATCGGAGTGATTACCATGGGTTAATAAATTAAGCAGAAACAGATAATGTTGGTTCACGCTCAAAAGAGCTCATGTCATTCAGCTTGGCATATTCCATCGCCTCAATTTGTGTCACAGGGATAATGGCTTAGAAAGGCTTCATCTTAGTGCCCAGATATAAATAAAAGATGAATAGCAGTCATTCCCATAGAATAAAAATGTACAGAAAGAACAAAAAACCCCTGACAAACACAATTGAATCTTTGTCAGGGGAATAGGATGAAAATTGTCACTATGCAATAATCTTGATGTGTGGCTGATTATTGTCTATAGAATTAAATGCTTGCCGGTAACCTTCAGTTCTATTGTTCAACGACGAATTCGTATTTTTGTCCTTATCAGCTGAGTCATCTTTCATCGCCGTTCGCACTAAGACACCACTGTCATCTATACTCAAATTCAGAGGTCGTTGCTGTTTTCCGATCTGGTTTTCACTTCCCTGCAAACGTATAGCTAGTTCAGCAGCTAGCTCGTATTGACTCGTTGATGTTTGTTTTTGGCTGTCTATAGATTCTGCAGAAGAACTATCCAATGAAAATCGTTCTTGATTATTTAACTCAATAACAGAAATATCCTGGAGCGCTTTTTCTACGGTGTCTTTATCGAGAAAATTTTGTTCGTCTTCATTTAGCTTTGCATAAATAGCATTGGCTTTTTCTGTGAGATTCGACCGTCTTGAGTACTGAGACTGCTGATTATTGGATATAGCATTTATTGTCATAACTCCACCCTTATCCAAATTAATAATGGCGATAGTCTCCCAGCTATGCCACCAATTTAGTGAACACTATATTTCGTTTAACTTATTGATAATAGATAGAAAAAAGTAAACCTATGTAAAAACTTGTAAAGAGCATAACTCTAGCCGGCAAAGTCAGTCACATAACGCAAAATTTCTTGATAAAGGCATTAATCACTCAAACAAACCTTCCTGATTTTTCTAGCAACAATATGAATTTATTAAAATAAATCCACATATAAAAATTAATCCAACAAACTACTTGATAATTTAAATAATAATCATTATCATTTGTAACCGATGGAGTTGATAGGAATTTGTATTCACAAAGACTGACCTGCTCCCTCTCTCTTAAATCTGAAAACCGAGTTTGTTGCCAGTCTTTCGGCTGGCAACTTTTTTTCCCCGATTTCACACTCTCCTTCTTCAAAAAATTCAGTTAGGCTGATTTTTCAACATGTTTTGCCTACAATAGTCAGCTTCGTAGGTACAACTTCAAAAATAAAATGCCCAACAAACTTGTAAAATCGGATGCTGAGTGGCGGCAAGAACTCAGTGAAGAGCAGTTTTATGTGACTCGTCAATCTGGAACCGAGCCCGCTTTTTCGGGTGACTATGTTGATCATGATGATGAAGGTGTATACCGATGTATCTGTTGTAAGCAGCCTTTATTTTCATCCGACAATAAATTTGATGCAGGTTGTGGCTGGCCGAGTTTTTCAGCGCAAATATCCCACGGAGTAGTGAATCATCTGGCTGATCACAGTCATGGCATGGATCGTACAGAAGTACGCTGTCAGTCCTGTGACGCACATTTAGGTCATATCTTCGATGATGGACCAGCTCCGACAGGGCTGCGTTATTGTATTAATTCGGTCGCTCTCGATTTTGACGACAACAACTGACTGGACGGTTTATATTATCGAAGCTGATAACGGTCACCTTTATACCGGTATCACTACAGATATGTCCCGCCGCTTTCAGCAACATCAGCAAGGCAAAGGCGGCGCGAGATTCTTTCATACCAGCCAGGCAAAAAAAATTGTCTATCAGGAAACTCATCCTGACCGAAGTACTGCCTCTAAACGTGAAGCCGCCATAAAAAAACTCAACCGTCAGGCAAAATTAGCACTTATCGCTACACGCTAACAATCTGTATAATGGCGCTTTTTTTCAGCGTCATTCTCGTCGCACTTTAATAACAGGATATTCCCTTGCTTAGTACCGCAAATATCACCATGCAATTTGGTGCCAAACCCCTATTTGAAAATGTGTCCGTCAAATTTGGCGACGGCAACCGTTATGGTCTTATTGGCGCTAATGGTTGTGGTAAATCCACCTTTATGAAAATTCTTGCTAAACAGCTGGAGCCAACATCAGGCAATGTTATGCGTGATGTGAATGAGTCCTTTGCTGTATTAAAGCAGGATCAGTTTGCCTACGAAAATGAACGCGTCATCGATGTGGTGATTATGGGTCAGCCTGAACTGTATGAAGTCCATATTGAACGTGACCGTATCTATAACCTGCCAGAAATGAGCGAAGAAGACGGCCTCAAGGTAGCTGAACTGGAAGGCCAATATGCTGAGATGGATGGCTACACCGCTGAGTCCCGTGCCGGCGAACTATTATTAGGTGTAGGCATTCCTGTCGAACAACACTACGGCCCGATGAGTGAAGTCGCACCAGGTTGGAAGTTACGTATTTTATTGGCTCAGGTGCTGTTTGCTGACCCAGACATCATGCTGTTGGATGAGCCGACTAACCACTTGGACATCAATACTATCCGTTGGTTGGAAGATACGCTTAATCAGCGTAACAGCACCATGATTATTATTTCGCATGACCGCCATTTTCTGAACAGTATTTGTACACATATGGCCGATATGGATTATGGCGAGCTACGCATCTACCCCGGTAATTATGATGAATATATGCTGGCATCAACACAAGCCCGCGAACGTCTGATGGCTGATAACGCCAAGAAAAAAGCTCAGATTAAAGAGCTGCAAGGCTTTGTCGCCCGTTTCTCAGCGAATGCATCCAAAGCCAAACAAGCGACGTCTCGCCAGAAACAAATGGAAAAAATCCAGCTGGAAGATATCAAACCTTCGAGTCGGGTCAATCCCTTTATTCGTTTTGATCAGGAAAAGAAATTATTCCGTAATGCCTTAGAAGTCAGCAAAATCACCCAGTTCTATGAATCGGATGAAACCTCATTATTTAAAGACTTTAGTTTCATGACAGAAGTCGGTGAAAAAATTGCGATCATCGGACCTAACGGTATTGGTAAAACCAGTTTAGTCAAAACCCTGGTAGGTGAGCTTCCGCCTAAAGCTGGTGAAGTAAAATGGTCTGAAAATGCCAATATTGGTTATTACGCACAAGATCATGATCACCTGTTTAAAGATGATTTGACACTGTTTGAATGGATGTCTCAATGGGCAGGTCCAGAAGATGATGAACAAGTCATCAGAGGCACGTTAGGTCGTTTACTGTTTTCTGGTCACAGCATTGATAAAAAAGCCAACGTCTTATCCGGTGGTGAAAAAGGCCGTATGTTATTCGGCAAATTGATTCTGCAACGCCCTAATATCCTGGTCATGGACGAACCGACCAACCATATGGATATGGAATCGATTGAATCGTTAAATATGGCATTGGAACAATTTGAAGGCACACTGATTTTTGTCAGCCATGATCGTGAATTTGTCTCTTCATTAGCGACACGTGTGTTTGATATGGAAGCGGATGGCATCACCGATTTCCGCGGCAGCTATGATGAATACCTAAAAAGCCTGGGCGTGACCAACTAGTTAGTTCATATTCAGTTCAGCTGAGGCATTATTGCCTCAGTTGAACTTAACTTTAATCCAAGGCTTCTGCCTGAAAAGCATCACAACGAGATAAATCAAAGCCATGTGAAGCTTGTAATTGTTTATTCGCGTGACGCAAGGCCGTCCGCATTCCCTCTTCCAGCACCGGATGATAAATCGGCATCGCCAGCACCTGAGTTGCCGTCAGTTCCTGACTGATTGCTAAAGCCAGGGTATGTGCCATATGTTCGGCGGCAGGACAGGCCATTTCAGCACCAAGAAGCTTGCCGGACTCTTTATCCAGATAAATACGCATCAAGCCCTTATTACGTTGTGCCGCCCGTGCCCGTCCCTGATCAGCATAATCCACTTCACCAATCACAATATTCTGCTCTTCCAGCTCTACGTAAGATAAACCAACCATCGCACTTCCCGGCTCACTGAACACCACACTTAAGGGAGTTCGTCGGCAATAGGCATTGATGTCGTCGCTCACAACATTATGACCCGCTATCCGGCCCTCATCAGCAACTTCATGCAACAGCATTTTATTCGCACTGGCATCACCGGCAATAAATACAGCCGTTCCCTCAACTTGCGTTGAATTTGGGTTAATTTCTGGCATGCCTTTGTCATCAAGACTCACATCCAATGTGTTCAATCCCATCCCATCAAGGTTAGGGCGACGACCTACAGCGACCAAAACCTGATCCACCTCAACTTCATTATGCTCACTGACCACTTTCACACCAGTTTCCGTCTCAATAAGATCGGCCTTGGCCTCAGTGAAAATATCAAACTCTTCAGCCAAAGCTTGTTTTAGAGCATCACTCACCTTTTTATCTGTCAGCCCTGCCAATAGAGATTCTGCACCAAAGGCAGTCACTTTGATGCCTAATCGTGACAAAGCCTGCGCCATTTCAATACCGATAGCCCCAAGACCTATCACCGCCATTCTGGGTTTTAGATTTTTTTGTTCAAACAAGGTATTTGTCGTCAGTATTTTTTTGTCGCCTATCTGTTCCCAGTCAGCCGGCACTATGGGTCTGGAACCCGTAGCGATGATTATTTTTTTTGCGGTGATTAACTGATCATTAACACTGATGGTATTAGGCCCCTTAAGACAGGCGCGTCCAGTAATGACCTTATCTTCAATATCACGAACGGATGATAATGTGCTTGATACATAATAATCTCGCAGATGACGAACCCGCTCGAATACAGCAGCGATATCAATCGTCAGTTGGTCGGCGTGTTGAATACCGAACTCAGCAAAGGTATGACGATGATGATACGCATTTGCCGCTTCGATAAGCAGCTTGGAAGGCATACAGCCGACTCGGGCACAGGTTGTGCCGTACTCGCCTTCATTGATTAACAAAAAATTCTCAGTCTCTTTCTGTACTTGTTTAAGGGCTGCTAAGCCGGCCGTACCTGCCCCAATGATAATGACATCGGTCTGGGTTGCTTTTGTCATGATTATCCTTTCTGGAGCAATATTTAATCTTCGATTCTAAATCCGACTTTAATCGTGACCTGCCAGTATTTCACACCATCGTTTTCAATATAGCCACGTGTTTCAATCACTTCAAACCAGTGCATATGCTTGACGGTTTCGCCGGCTTTTTTGATAGCATTTTGAATAGCCTGATCTGAACTTTCACTGGAACTACCGGTTAACTCAATCAGTTTGTATGTGTGTTCACTCATGTCTCGCTCCTTTGTGTGATAGATAACGTTCTAGGCCATCATAAAACCTAAAACCTGACATTACCAGAAATGCGCCATAACACATTAAACAAATGATTTTTCTATCTTTTGCTTGTTCAGGATTGTATAATATGCGGTTTATCATCCCGCTCCTCAGTTTTGCGTTCAAAACTGACATTCACAGGTTTTTGCATGTCCACAGAACAACTTGACTCGATCCCCTCATTTAGTGAGTTGGGTATCGCTCCCGCTATTGTCAAAGCAATCAAAGAAGCCGGTTACGAAACACCGTCACCCATTCAAGCACAAAGTATTACGCCTTTATTAGAAGGTCGTGATTTACTGGGCCAGGCCCAAACCGGTACAGGTAAAACTGCCGCGTTTTCTCTGCCGCTATTAAGTCGTTTGAATGACCGTCAAAAGACACCTCAAATTCTGGTACTCACCCCAACACGTGAACTAGCTATTCAAGTCGCAGAAGCGATGCAAGGCTATGGCCGCCATATGAAAAATTTCCATGTTTTACCCGTTTACGGTGGTCAAAGCATGGGGATTCAATTACGCCAGTTACAACGTAGCCCACAGGTCATCGTCGGCACCCCTGGTCGTATTCTTGATTTGATCCGTCGTGGCAAATTACCACTCGAAGATCTGAAAGCACTTGTGCTGGACGAAGCTGATGAAATGCTGCGCATGGGTTTTATTGATGATGTTGAAACCATACTGAAAGAAACGCCTGAAAATCGTCAGGTTGCGCTGTTCTCAGCAACAATGCCAAAACCGATCCATCGGGTAGCTCAGCGTTATTTAAAAGATCCTGTGGATGTCCACATCCAGTCAAAAACATCAACGGTTGACACGATTACACAACGTTACTGGCAAGTCACCGGTTTACACAAACTGGATGCGCTTACCCGTATCCTGGAAGTCGAAAACTTCGATGGCATGATCATCTTTGTCCGTACCAAAAACGCGACCGTTGATCTGTCTGAAAAGCTGGAAGCTCGCGGTTATGCCAGCTCACCATTAAACGGTGATATGAATCAGGCTTTACGTGAAAAAACCATCGAAAGAATGAAAGCTGGCAAGATTGATATCCTGGTCGCCACCGATGTGGCAGCACGTGGTCTGGATATTGAGCGAATGAGTCATGTCGTCAATTACGATATTCCTTACGACACTGAATCTTATGTTCACCGTATCGGCAGAACAGGTCGTGCTGGTCGTAAAGGTGAAGCCATTTTATTTGTCTCACCACGTGAAAAACGCATGTTGGGCGCGATTGAAAAAGCGACCAAACAAACCATCACCCGTATGCAATTGCCAAGCAGTGAAGATATTGCTGATCGCCGTGTCATGGCTTTCAAACAAGACTTAACTGAAACTATCGAGTCACAGGATTTAGCCTTTTTTGAAAACCTGATTCGTCAGTATCAGGAAGAACATAATGCAGATCCGATTGAAATGGCCGCCGCATTAGCCTTTCAGGTGCAAAAAGCACGTCCATTAAATCCTCCTGTTGTACATTCAGAGCGTAAACAACCCAGAGAACGAGCTGAGCGCGCAGAACGTGGCGATCGTCCTGAAAGAGCGAATCGTGGTGAACGTGGTATGCGTTCAGAAAGACCACCAAGAGCAGAACGTAGCCCTCGTCGTCAGGCTTCTCATCAGGCTGAAGAAGGTATGAAAACATACCGAATCGAAGTCGGTACAGAACAGAATGTTGAACCTAAACATATCGTTGGCGCTATCGCCAATGAAGCCGGTATGGATAGTCGCATGATTGGCCGTATTACGATTAATCAGGATCACAGTCTGGTTGATTTACCTGATGGTATGCCAAAAGATATTTTTCAGCATTTAAGAAAAGTCTGGGTCAACAATAAACAGCTTGAAATTAGTCTTCCTGATTCAGATGCTGATACTTCTTCAGCAAGAGCTGAAAGAAAGCCACGTCGTGCCGGACCACTGCCAGCAAAAACCAAAAAACGTCCAGCCATAGCGGCAAAAAAGCAAAGAAAAGCGAATCGCGACTAAGCTAAAAAACACGCATTAAAAGCCCGCGTATGTCTGACATGCGCGGGCTTTTTTTATGGCATTAACTCACTCACTTCCGCAAACAATTCACTCATGCCACAATAGCGCTATGCTGAATATCATCTGGATGGCTTTTTTCCTTACCGCCTTTATTGTCGCACTGATTAAATTACTGGTGCTGGGCGATCAATTGATATTTACCCAACTGATGCAAGCCATGTTTGAGCTGGCTAAAACTGCCTTTGAAATAGCTCTAGGGCTTACCGGTGTGTTAGCTCTATGGCTGGGTATTATGAAAATCGGCGAACGCAGCGGCTTTATACAATTACTGACCTATGCACTGACACCATTATTTCAACGCCTGATGCCTGATGTTCCCAAAAACCATCCTGCCATTGGCGCCATGGTAATGAATATCTCTGCCAATGCATTGGGCCTAGATAATGCGGCAACCCCGCTTGGCATCAAAGCCATGAAAGAATTGCAGACATTAAATCCGTTCAAAGATACCGCCAGTAATGCGCAGATACTGTTTCTGGTGATTAATACCTCTGCCGTCACCTTATTTCCTGTGACCATATTTACCTACCGGGCACAAATGGGTGCCGCCAACCCAACCGATGTGTTTATTCCAATTCTGATCGCAACCTATATTTCAACCCTGGTTGGATTACTCAGTGTGGCCTGGGTGCAGAAGATTAATCTGTTGGATCGGGTTGTTCTGGCCTATTTAGGCGGCTTCACAGCCGTCGTTTTTGCTTTATTGCTATATTTTTCGAACTTGCCACAACAGGACATGGTGAACCAATCATCCTTGATCAGTAATGTAATTTTATTTTCTTTGGTGATTGTCTTTATCACTGCAGCATGGATAAAAAAAGTAAATGCCTATGATGCTTTTATTGAAGGGGCTATAGAAGGTTTTGAAACAGCCATCACTATCATTCCCTATCTTGTCGCTATGTTGGTAGCCATTGGTGTTTTCCGGGCCAGTGGTGCAATGGATATGCTGGCAGAAGGATTACGCCATCTAGTGCTTAGTCTGAGATTGGATGATCGTTTTATAGAAGCACTGCCCACAGCATTAATGAAACCCTTCAGTGGCAGTGGTGCCAGAGCCATGATGGTCGATACCATGCAAACCTATGGTGCCGACTCGTTTGCTGGACGACTGTCTTCCATTGTTCAAGGCAGCACCGAAACGACTTTTTACGTGTTAGCCGTGTATTTTGGTTCGGTCGGTATCAAGCATATTCGCCACGCGATTGGCTGTGGACTTGCCGCAGATTTTGCTGGCATTTTAGCCGCTATCGCCGTGGCCTATTGGTTTTTCGGCTAAGCAGAAAAAAATCATACCTAAACAGCAAAAATTTGCTAAATTTTGCTGCCTGTTCAACCCCTTACCTCAATGGAACCAGTGGGTCATCCGACTCCCAAGCTCTCCATCTAAAGTAATCGGTCTGGTCTTATTTGTCCGTTTGGAGATTGCATGCTTGAAGCCGTTAATTCATCCCACAGAAGCTACCTATGATTATATTGCTGATGCCATAGCTGACAAAGGCTATTGCGTCCTGCCTCAACTTCTTCATGCTAATTTGAATAATGCATTACAACAACGTGTGATGAATCTGGATGATGATGATTTCAAACGTGCAGGTATTGGCCGTGAACAAGACTTTCAGTTGAATAACACTGTTCGTCGTGATGAAACCCGCTGGTTAACGCTGGACAACAGTATTGATAAAGCTTACCTCGATCAGATGGCTGAGTTTCGTCTGGCTATAAACCGTCGCTTGTTTATGGGCTTGTTTGATTACGAAGCCCATTATGCGCATTACGCACCGGGAGCTTTTTATAAAAAACATGTCGATGCCTTTAAAGGTGAATCTAACCGGGTATTAACTACCGTGCTCTATCTCAATCCTGAATGGCAAGAAGATGATGGTGGGCAGTTATTCATTTATGCAGCAGATTCAGATACCGTCATTGAAAGCGTGAACCCAAACTTTGGCTGTTTTGTGATTTTCCTCAGTGAGCAATTTCCACATGAAGTAGTCAAAAGCTATCGAGATCGTTACAGTATTGCAGGTTGGTTCCGATTACATGATCCGTTACAAGCACCTTTAATATGACAAAACTTTTCGACATTTTTCAGTTAGGCCATCCGATACTACGTCAACCTACTGAAAAAGTTGAAGACATTATGAATTCAGCCTTCCAGTCGCAACTGGATAAGTTGATGGATTTTGTGATGGAAAAAGGTGGCATGGGTATCGCCGCACCACAACTAGGGATTTCGCAGCGTTTTTTTATCATGTCATCCCATCCCAATGCCCGTTATCCTCATGCGCCGGATGTGCCTGCTTTTTTTGTCATTAACCCAGAAATCATTTCCGCCTCAAATACACAAGAAAAAGACTGGGAAGGTTGCCTTAGCCTACCCGGCATCCGTGGATTAGTGCCTCGTCATACTCAGATTCACGTTCGTTATCAAACCCGCCAGGCTGAATGGGTTGAAACTCGCTATGATGGTTTCCTTGCCCGTGTTTTTCAGCATGAGTTTGATCATCTACAAGGTCATGTTTTTCTAGATCGGGTGGAATCGACTTATGAGGTGATGATGGAACACGAATGGCAAAAACAAATCGTCGAAAACCGGAAAGGCTTATAAACGAATATGGGACAGAAATTTGATGCGTTATCTGATCGCTTAATCGAATTTATTCAGCAACAACATCTCTTTTTTGTTGGCACAGCGACAGAAGATAGTCGTGTGAATATTTCACCAAAAGGTATGGACTCACTTCGCGTTCTGACCCCGAACAGAGTCATTTGGCTCAACGTGACCGGCAGTGGCAATGAAACTGCAGGCCATATTCAGCAACACCCCCGAATGACCATTATGTTCTGTGCATTTAGTGGTAAACCTATGATTTTACGTCTATATGGTACTGCCAGAGTGATTCATCAAAATGATGCCGAATGGCGTGAATTATTCCATTTGTTTGATCCACTGCCTGGTGCCCGACAAATATTTGATCTGAACATTGATTTAGTCCAAACCTCCTGTGGCATGGCAGTTCCTTTCTTCGACTATAACTGTGAACGTGATCAGCTCAATAATTGGGCTGAAAAAAAAGGGCCTACAGGGATTGAAGACTATTGGCGGGAAAAAAATAACAAAACAATTGATGGTATCACCACACATATTGAAGATAAGAATCTAAGCTAATCATGCTCGACTATACTGAATATACAAAATTTCTGGTGTCCTTAATCGCCATTGTTAATCCACTAGGTATTATTCCAATTTACATCAGCCTGACGGCTGATTACAGCAGTGTTGAGCGTGCAAAAATAGCACGGACTGTGATTATCGCTGCCACAACCATTCTTTTAGTCACCGCCTTTTTAGGACAGTGGATTTTAGAGTTTTTTGGCATCAGCATTAACTCGTTCCGTGTTGGTGGTGGCATCATGCTGTTACTGATGGGTATAGGCATGCTTCATAACACGAGTAAAGGCCTGAAACAAAATCATGAACTTGCCCAGCAGTCAGGTGAGTCCATTGCTGTTGTTCCTCTTGCCATGCCTCTCCTTGCCGGTCCAGGTGCAATCAGCACCGTCATCATTAATGCTTATAAAGGTCATGGCGTGGCCCATTACAGTATTATCGCTCTGGATATCATCCTGCTGGGATTGTTGTTATGGATTTTATTATTGCTGGTGCCATGGATAGCCCGCCGCATGTCTACAAATGGTATCAATATCGCTACACGTATTATGGGACTTATTCTGGCTGCTATTGCGGTCGAGTTTATTGCGAATGGTTTAAAGGGCCTGTTCCCTGCCTTGGCAGGGTGACAAAAATTTATTGCACTTTATCTTTGTCTTTAAAGAAGTTTTTTACCTGCTGCACAATAAGATCAGGTTTGATATCCATACAGGCAAATGGCGTATCCAAATGACACTCACTTTGTGCACAATACTGACAATCTATATGTTTCTCTGCTGATACTTCTGCTCCTAGAATAGATGGAGGTAGAGGGCCAGTGATCATATAAGATGGACAATCAACCAGCCTGGCTAACCACTGTGTCGCTGTTGCTACGGTAATTAATAAGTCCGTTTTTGCCAAACGCCCGAGCGTGACATCCATGCTCACTTCACCATTAAACTCGCTCCACACATAATAACCTTCATCTTCCAGTAAACGCTTCAATTCGTCCTTATAGGGATATTGTTTACTGGCCATACGTCCTGAAGTGGATAAAGCAATAACTCTTTGCTGCTCACCGCATGGAAAAGTCACGGTTTTATCAAAGTTATCCAAAGAAATATCGATAGTTTCAGGGAACTGACAACACTGATTTAAGTAAAACTGTGGATAGGCCATTTCAGCATATTCAGGCTTATCCCACCAACGCTCAAACCACTGGGCCATATTAGGAAAAGTACTTTCTATGTATTGCCATGGCTGTTGAACATATGATTGTTGAATTTCAAAGGTTAACAATGATGAAAACAGCTCTTGCATTGACATTTGCAGATAGTTACCCGCGACGGGCAGCCCCATATCTTTAAGACATCTAGCCAGCACACAAGGCATAAACCAAGTATCAAGATTAATAATCTGATCGTATTCTTCGTAAGCAAGATATTCGGCCAAATCAATAAAGCGAGGTAAGGCTTCCTGCATTTCAGACGGCCACTGTTCTGACGTCACCATATGCACTTTATCAATTTCGGGCATCAAGCCCATGAGTTCAGCGCCAACATTAAAAGTGAGCACATCCAGCTCGGCATCAGGGTAGCGTTGTCGCATTATCTTGGCTGCAGGTGATAATATGGAAGCCACATCACCTAAGCCCATCATCCTTAATAATAAGATTTTCATACTAGTATTATGTCATTTAAGAAACCTAATACTAACAATCCTTTGAGCATAGGGTGTAATAAGTTGTACTTGATAGTACATAGTAGTGAAACGTCAGTAAGTCGGAAGAAATCTTATGCTAGAACTCAAGAGCCAAACATTGTACCTACTTGCTGGGTCAACTCAGCTGAACGGTTTGGGTTGCGTAATGCTGTCATCACTAATTCACGCATACCAGGCATAAACATTAAATCTGCCAGTATATGGCTAAAGCCTTCATAACCAGCTTCATTAACAGCGAGTTTTTCAACAAATAGCTGACACAGTTCTGAAGACTCAAGCACTTTCCAGCAACGACCAGCAATCACGGCTAACACTTCAATATGACGACTGATATCAGACACAAGCGTCTGCTTGACCATACTTTCAACCAGACCCTGGGCAGCGGTATTAGATACAGCCCTCAGACAAGCACAAACCTCCGTTATATCAGGCTGATTTTGCTCTAACTCATTTTTAAGCCGCCACTGCAAAGCCTCAACCATATTATTCGCTGGTTCAGCATTTTCCATAAATGAAGTCAGCATATGAAAGGGTTGAGGTGGAAGTTGAGGTAAGGTTTGAATTAATGCTTTTGTCAGCGTTTTATCATCAGTTCTGACCGCAATATCGGCAACACCCTGCATGCCAAGAACTTGCCAACTATCAAACGATTTCTGCCCAGTAAAGTAGTCGTATGCTGCCTCGTAAAATGACGAAGGTCTTAAGCTGAGACTTTTGGTTGCCATAGCATTAAAAGCCGCCATTCGATCTTCGCGTGGATTGAAGCTATAAGGACTATCTTTTAACGCGCCTTCAATGTGCTTGCCATCAGCAGCAGCTAGTAAATACTCACCCACTCTATCCAGCACCATCACCAGAAACTCGTCACGAGCGGCTTGAATTAATAAGCCCTGCTCATCAAGAGGAAACTTGAGAAACCAGACATAGTGTCTGTCTGTGAATTGTGGATGCCAAAAGATGATGCCAAATAGAGCGGTACGTTGGAATGGAAACGGATAAGGTATTTCAGCCGCTTCAAAACGAGCAAATTTCTTAGCACTCAGTTTGGTGACTCTACGCCCCATATCAAAGACGCGATAATGGGCGCCACTCTGCTCCAGAAACTCACTCAGGGTGGTAATGGTATTTTCGCTCATTGTTTGCTCTAATTCAGGTGCGATACTCTGCGTTAATTTTTACGTAGTCGTAAGAAAAGTCACAGGTCCAGACTTGATCATAGGCATCACCTCGGTCCAATTTCACCGTGATGGTGATTTCAGACTCAGTCATCACAGCCTGGCCTTTTTCTTCAGTGTAACTATTCTCGGGTTGACCAGATTCAACAATACAGACATCACCAATAAAAATAGATACGCCTGATAAATCAAAATCTATTAGACCACTTCGACCAACGGCCGCCAGGATTCGTCCCCAGTTAGGATCTGACGCAAACAATGCCGTTTTTACTAATGGCGAATGGGCAATGGTATAGGCCACTTGTCGGCATTCTTCTTGACTTTGGCCTTGTTCGACATTGATGGTAATAAACTTGGTGGCACCTTCACCGTCACGCACAATCGCCTGAGCCAGATAACGACACACTTCAGTAATCGCTTCCTGCAAAGTTTCACCTTCAGCGGTGCTGATTTGTTTAATTTCTGCGTTGCCAGCCTGGCAGGTTGCCATTAATACACAAGCATCATTGGTTGATGTATCACCATCTACCGTGATGCGATTGAATGATTGTCCCATAGCATTATTAAGCATTGTCTTTAATACCGCAGAGTCGATATTGGCATCAGTCGCAATATACGCCAGCATGGTAGCCATATCAGGCCGAATCATGCCGGATCCTTTTGATATGCCTGTAATCGTGATGGTTTTGCCATCAAGCTTTAACTGAACAGATTTTGCTTTAGCAATGGTATCAGTGGTCATAATGCCTTGGGCGGCAGCCAGCCAATTATCTTCAGATAAACGACTATAGGCTTCCGGTAATACTGCACTGATTTTATCAACAGGTAGCGGCTGACCAATAACGCCTGTAGAGAAAGGTAAAACGCTGGCCTCACTCACATCAGCCACATCGGCGACAGCCTGACAACAGGATTTTGCGGCTAAAAGGCCTGCATCCCCGGTACCGGCATTAGCATTGCCAGAATTGATCAGTAAATAGCGTGACGCTTCACTGCTTTGATGTTGTTTAGCCACAATAACGGGGGCGGCACAAAACGCATTTTTTGTATAGATAGCTGCTGTTTGTGTACCTTCGGCCAGTTCAATCAAAACAACATCTTGTCGACCTGGCTTTTTTATTCCTGCACTGGCGGTGGCAAGCCGGATACCTTTAACAGGTAATAATTCTTCTGCAGTAGGTGCTGACAAATTCACTGCCATTAACTAATCGCTCCGTGACACTGTTTAAACTTCTTACCACTGCCACAAGGACAAGGATCATTACGTCCCACTTTATTACCTTCACGTGTGTAAGGCTGATGTGCCGCTAAATCTTCTTGTTGATTGTCTTCACTGCTGGCTAATTGCTGAGCCTGCTCATGTTGATATTCCATTTCAGCCGTTTGTCGGCGTTGTTCTTCAACAGCTTCCACATCTTCTTCGGCGCGAACCTGAACACGTGAAATCAACTTGATTACTTCATGTTTAATATTATCCAGCATGGTTTTAAACAGACTGAACGATTCACGTTTATATTCTTGCTTAGGATCTTTTTGCGCATAACCACGTAAGTTGATACCGGTACGTAAATAATCCATCTGTGCCAGATGATCTTTCCATTGCGAATCCAGCGTCTGCAACATGATGGCTTTTTCAAAATGACGCATCAATTCTTCACCAACCGCCTGTTCTTTCTGTTTATAGGCTTTTTCAGCTTCTTCTACGATACGTTCACGTAATGATTCTTCATGCAGAGAATCATCTTGTTCTAACCATGTTCTAACCGGCGCATCTAAAGCAAACTCTTCACGCAGAGCTTCTTCGAGGCCAGCAGTATCCCACTGTTCATCAATGCTATTAGGCGGAATATACAAACTGATAACATCGTTAATTACACTACTGCGCATTGATGTGATCGTTTCTGACACATCATCAGCCGCCATTAGTTCATTACGTTGTTCATAAACGACTTTACGCTGGTCATTGGCGACATCATCAAACTCAAGTAGCTGTTTACGAATATCAAAGTTATGACCTTCTACTTTACGCTGCGCATTTTCAATGGCGCGAGACACCCAAGGATGCTCTATGGCTTCCCCCTCTTCCATGCCTAATTTCTGCATCAAACCAGCCATACGCTCCGAAGCAAAAATACGCATTAAATTATCTTCAAGCGATAAGTAAAAACGTGTTGAGCCAGGATCACCCTGACGGCCAGAACGACCACGCAACTGATTATCAATACGACGAGACTCATGACGCTCTGTACCGATGATATGTAAGCCACCTGCAGCTAACACGGCTTCATGACGGTTCATCCACTCCTGACGGATTTTTTGTTTTTGTTCTTCACTGGTGCCTTCTGGTAACGCATCTAATTCTGCTTCCAGGCTGCCACCCAGCACGATATCAGTACCCCGACCGGCCATATTTGTTGCAATAGTCACCGCTGAAGGAATACCAGCATTGGCAATGATATGTGCTTCTTTTTCGTGGAACTTCGCATTGAGCACTTCATGTGGAATTTTGGCTTTTTTAAGCAAACTATGAAGGTATTCTGAACTTTCAATCGATGCGGTACCCACTAACACAGGTTGACCACGTTTCACACAATCTTTCACATCTTCCAGAATAGCGTCGTACTTTTCTTTCGCCGTTAAGTAAATACGGTCCGCTTCATCCTTACGTAGCATTTCTTTATGTGTCGGAATAACCACCACTTCCAAACCATAAATGGACTGAAGCTCATAAGCTTCGGTATCAGCCGTACCAGTCATACCTGACAATTTGTTATACAAACGGAAGTAGTTCTGGAATGTAATTGACGCTAATGTTTGATTCTCATTTTGAATCTTCACATTTTCTTTAGCTTCAACAGCTTGATGCAGACCTTCAGACCAGCGACGTCCCGGCATACTTCTACCAGTGAACTCGTCAACAATCACAATTTGATTATCTTGCACAATATAATCGACATCTCGCTGGAACAGCACATGTGCACGCAGTGCGGCTGTTACGTGATGCATCAGGCCAATATTTGCCGCGTCATACAAACTGGCATCAGCAGATAACAAACCGATATCGGTCAGCATGGATTCAATTTTTTCATGACCCGATTCAGTAAAATGAACCTGTTTATTTTTCTCATCCAGGGTGAAATCACCAGGAACAGTAACATCGTCCCCCTCACCCTCTTGCTTAGTCAGGCTTGGAATGAGTGTATTTATTTTCTGATATAACTCAGAGCTATCTTCAGCAGGACCAGAGATAATGAGCGGTGTTCTTGCTTCATCGATTAGGATTGAGTCAACTTCATCAATAACAGCAAAATGTAATTCTCGCTGAACCTTCTCTTCCAGACGGAAAGCCATATTGTCGCGCAGATAGTCAAAACCAAACTCATTATTCGTGCCGTAAGTGATATCGCTGTTATAGGCTTCACGGCGTTCATCATTGCCCAGACCACCAACAATAACGCCTGTTGTCAATCCGAGAAATCCATACAGTTTGCCCATCTGGGTGGCATCACGTTTTGCCAGGTAATCATTGACCGTGATGACATGAACACCTTTACCTTCCAGTGCATTCAAATAAACAGCGAGTGTAGCCACCAGGGTTTTACCTTCACCGGTTTTCATCTCTGCGACTTTGCCATCATTCAGCACCATACCGCCAATCAACTGCACATCGAAATGACGCATACCCAGAATACGTTTACTGGCTTCACGGACTACGGCAAAAGCTTCGGTCAGTAAATCGTCAGTGCTCTGCCCATCGGCAAGGCGTTGTTTAAATTCTTGGGTTTTAGCTTGTAATGCCGGGTCATCAAGTTGCTCTATTTCGGTTTCAAACTTGGCAATCTCATCTATGTACTTACGCATTTTCTTTAATACGCGCTCGTTACGACTACCAAAAATCTTACTGAAAAACTTGCTAACCATTTTTTCGCCTTACACTGTGTTGACTACGGCGTGAACACCGATAAAAAAGTAATTAATTTGTGATTATAACGCGGACGAAGTCAGCGTTTGTAGATCACACTGTTTCATGTGGAGACTTCCCACGGATAAAACAAGAGCTAAAAAGAATTTACTTGATAAAACTATAAGGATTAATATGTTGACCGTCTCGCAATACTTCGTAGTGGACATGTGGCCCGGTTGATCGGCCTGTAGACCCCATCAGTGCTACTATCTCACCTTTGGTTACACGCTCACCCTTGCTTACTTTGATCGTTTTATTGTGCGCGTATCGTGTGACATAACCATTGCCATGATCGATTTCAACTAAACCGCCGTAACCTCCACGATCACCTACCCAACTCACAATACCATCAGCAACAGCCATAACTGGACTGTTTTCTTTTGCTGCGATATCAATTCCTTCATGAAAGGTTTTTTTACCATTAAAGGGATCAATACGATTACCATAGAATGATGATACCCAGCCATTCTTGACGGGTTTACCTTCAGGGATACCCGCTGCAATGTTTTCCTTTGTTATCAGGTATTCCTCAAGCGCGTTTAGTGTGTCACTCTGACCACGTAATTGACTGGAAAGCTGTTGTATCCCACGATCTAATGCTTCACTACTCAGTGGTGAACCATCATGCTCAATGCCGCCCTGTCCCGGATGCTCATCTAACGAGAAATCTTCTGTATCGAATCCGGCAATTTGCGCTAAGCGTTCGCTGAACATCTTCAAACGAATCGTTTCCGCCTGCAAGCCACCTAATTGCTTTGCATAAAATTCTTGCAGATTTTCTTCTTGATTATTGCTAGCCAGAGTCTGATTCGTATCGGTTGGCTTTGGAGTTGAAGTGAGAGGAGGTACAGTAAGAGGATTTTCAATAACGCGATCGGTATAAAGCCATTTAGCCAGGCTATAACTGCTCACACTGATCAAACACGTTAGCATCAGCATGAGTATCAACAACGTCGATCGCGTCAAATGCCAATGCTTATGGGTCTTGCTGTTTGAGGATATAATGATAACCTGCATTGTTATCCTTTTTCAGTCACTTAAATATGTCAAAAAAACCTGAGCGCATAAACCAACTCTATCAAAATGATAACCAGATGAAATGGTTATCAATTCGCGCCCAAAAACTGAACAAGCTTAACACCATTTTGCAAAAAAGCCTGCCTTTAAAATTCAGTAATCATTGCACATTGGCAAACATCACGGAAGACAAAATTGTCATCCTCACCGACAAAGCCAATTATGCCAGTCTATTGCGCTTTCAAGCTGCCTTTATTTGCAGTACTTTATCAGCGCATTTACCTAAACCAATAAAAAAACTTGAAGTAAAAGTTCGACCAAAGTCTGAACCACTTAAACAAAAAACACTTCCGAATACACTTCGTGTTTCTGCAAAAACAGCAGACCTTCTCGAAAGTACAGCCGCTGAAATGCAAGACGGCCCGTTAAAGGCCGCCTTGAATAAATTAGCTAAACGTCAAACCAAGCAAAATAATTAACTAGAGATAGATGCTGCAGGTCGACTGAAAAGAATGGGGGCATCTTTATCGTCTTCAAAGCTTACTAACTCCCAGGCATCTTCTTGAGCTAATAATTTCCGTAACAATTTATTATTCACTTCATGACCTGATTTATGGCCTTTAAAGGCACCAATCAGACTATGTCCAAGTAAATATAAATCACCGATGGCATCCAAGACTTTATGACGAACAAATTCGTCTTCGTAGCGTAAACCATCTTCATTTAAGACACGGTAATCATCAACCACAATGGCATTATCCATACTGCCACCTAATGCCAGATTATTTTCGCGTAACTTTTCGATATCCTTCATAAAACCAAAGGTACGAGCACGGCTTACTTCACGGACAAACGATGTGGAGGAGAAATCAACATCGACTTGTTGGGGACGTCCGGTAAAAGCTGGATGCTCAAAATCAATAGTGAAAGACACTTTGAAGCCATCAAATGGCTCAAACTTCGCCCATTTATCACCATCTTCCATCATCACTGGTTTTTTGATTCGAATAAACTGTTTAGCAACATTCTGCTCTTCGATACCTGCTGACTGCACCAAGAAAACAAATGGACCAGCACTACCGTCCATAATAGGTACTTCAGCCGCATTCAGATCAATATAAGCATTATCAATACCTAATCCGGCAAATGCAGATAATAAATGCTCTACTGTCGAAACGCGCTGACCATGTTCAATCAGCGTGGTTGATAAGGCTGTTTCACCGACATTCTCAGCTTTCGCCTGAATCTCAACTACCGGGTCAAGATCAACTCTACGAAAAATAATGCCTGTATTAGGGGCGGCAGGACGCAGGGTCAGATAAACCATCTCACCACTATGCAAACCGACACCGGTCGCACGAATCACATTCTTCAATGTTCGTTGCTTTATCACGGTGTTTTACCCCCTTAAACAGTTACAGATCAAAGCATAATATCACAAGCAGAATATCAGCAGCTACACTAAATTAATCAGCCTGACGACGCAGGAAAGCTGGAATATCCAGATAATCCATATTGACATCACCATTGGCAACTTGTTTCTGCTGACTATCTTTGCCGTTACGAATTACCGTTGGTTCATCATAATCAATTTCAACTGGCTTTTTGACAATCTCAATTTGCGGCGCCGTTTCTTCAGGTGCTTTTGCAACAACAGCTCTCGGTGCGCCTAACCCAGTTGCTACAACTGTGACTCTCAACTCATCAGTCATATCAGGGTCAATAACAGTTCCTACAACAACTGTAGCGTCGTCTGAAGCAAATTCTTTAATGGTGTTACCCACCTCTTCAAATTCACCGATACTCATGTCCAGACCAGCTGTAATATTGACTAACACACCACGAGCACCTGCTAAATCAACATCTTCCAACAGTGGGCTTGAAACCGCGAGTTTCGCTGCTTCACGCGCACGATGTTCACCTTTAGCGTGACCGGTTCCCATCATTGCCATACCCATTTCAGACATGACGGTTCTTACGTCAGCAAAGTCGACGTTAATCATACCTTCACGGGTAATTAACTCAGCTATACCCTGTACAGCGCCTAATAAGACATCATTGGCTGATTTGAACGCATTCAGTAAGGTCATATCCTTACCTAATACTTTCAATAATTTTTCGTTAGGAATCGTGATCAGTGAGTCAACATGCTGACCTAACTCTTCGATACCTGCTTGCGCAATTTTCATACGCTTGGCACCTTCGAATGGGAAAGGCTTCGTAACCACGGCCACAGTTAAAATACCCATTTCTTTCGCCACTTGAGCAACCACAGGTGCAGCACCTGTTCCAGTACCACCGCCCATACCAGCGGTAATAAACACCATATCAGCGCCATCAATCACTTCCATGATGCGTTCTCTATCTTCCAATGCTGCCTGACGACCTACATCAGGATTAGCACCTGCACCCAGGCCTTTGGTGATATCGCCACCAAGTTGTAGCTGGGTAGTGGCAGAACTTTTACGTAATGCTTGTGCATCCGTATTCGCACTGATGAAATCCACCCCTTCAATTTGGTTGATGACCATATGCTCAAGCGCATTACCGCCACCACCACCAACACCAATCACTTTAATGATGGCATTCTCACTGTATGTATCAATTAATTCAAAAGTCATAACTTCTCCCCCAAAAAAATGTGTAAAACAAACATGCTCAATTACTTAGCTTAAAAATTCCCCTGGAACCAGCTTTTCATTCTTGCCAGCATGCCTTTTAAGCCGTCACTTACTTTAATTTCACCATGCCCTGGGGCATGCTCCTGATTGCCGAATAACAGCAACCCAACACCTGTTGCATGAATTGGGTTACGCACCACATCCACAAGTCCCCCGACATGTTGTGGTACTCCCAAACGCACAGGAAGGTGGAAGACCTCTTCAGCAAGCTCAATAGCGCCTTCCATTTTCGAACTACCGCCTGTCAGCACAATGCCGGCAGCCAATAACTCTTCAAACCCACTTCGACGTAGTTCAGCCTGAACTAACATCAATAATTCTTCATAACGTGGCTCTACCACTTCAGCGAGTGTTTGTCTGGCAAGCTGACGTGGAGGTCTGTCACCAACACTTGGTACTTCTATGGTTTCGTCTTCACGAGCCAGTTGAGTCAAAGCGCAGGCATATTTGATCTTGATTTCTTCGGCATATTGCGTCGGTGTACGTAATGCCACAGCAATATCATTTGTAACCTGGTCACCTGCAATCGGAATCACAGCCGTATGACGTATAGCACCATCAACAAATACAGCAATATCTGTTGTGCCCCCACCAATATCCACGAGGCAAACGCCTAATTCTTTTTCATCCTGATCTAATACGGAATAGCTGGATGCCATTTGCTCAAGCACAATGCCATCAACGGTTAACCCGCAACGTTCAATACATTTGGTAATGTTCTGTGCCGCACTCACCGCTCCGGTAATCAGATGGACTTTGGCTTCCAGACGTACGCCTGACATACCGATGGGTTCGCGAATACCTTCCTGATTATCAATAATGTATTCTTGCGGCAAGACATGCAGTAACTGCTGGTCACCAGGGAAATGAACAGCACGTGCCGCATCCATGACACGATCGAGATCACCTTGTGTCACTTCTTTATCGCGAATCGCCACAGTGCCATGTGAGTTCAGGCTACGAATATGGCTACCGGCAATCCCGGCATAAACAGAATAAATCTGGCAACCTGCCATCAGTTCAGCTTCTTCGATGGCACGCTGAATCGATTGTACGGTCGATTCGATATTGACGACGACCCCTTTTTTCATACCTCTGGCTGGGTGAGAGCCAATGCCAATAATTTCGAGCGCATTATCATTTGGACCGGCATCAGGAACGGGAGCAGCGACGATAGCCACTACCTTTGATGTTCCGATATCCAATCCAACGATAAGTTCTCTTTCAGTTCGTTTCGACATCATACTGTTCCATTAAAATCAGGTTGCTGGCCGGATTTCCATACCACTGCCAGCCCATTGGTGTAACGCATATCAATTTCTTTAATCAGTTCTTTAAACGACCCTAAGCCACCGAGATACACCGTAACAAATCGGTCTAATCGCTGTTCATCATCAGTTCGGCCTAATTTCAGGTGCAGGCCATCTTTAAAATCCACCTGCCAGGCGCGACGTTTATCCATGCTCATACTGATCACTCGCAAACCCAGTACATTGACCTTTTGCTGAACATCAACCAGACGACGAGACATCATCTCGCTCATACCATCTGGCCCGTTTAACTGAATCAATCCGTCAGGCATGGTGTCTTTGCTCGGTTTAAACACCTTCCCGTGGCGGTTCACCAGACCATCATTATTCCAGCGGGCAACTGCTTCATGCTCAGCCACAATCAGGTGTAGCGTATCTGGCCAAACCCGTCTTACTTGTATCTGTTCTACCCAAGGCAAGGTTTCACCGGCTTTTTGAATGCTGGCCACGTCCACATTTAAAAAGCTGCCCCTGACATAAGGCATAACCGCTTTAACCAATTCATTCCTGTCGGTATGAAGCAAGCTGCCATCCACCGTGACATGTTTTACAGGCAAGGTGTCGGCTTCTCGCAGATATACGCCACCAGCCACTAATAAAACGACTATCAACAAAGCCGCAGAGTGTTTAAACACACTTTTCCATGGCACAGGCGGTCTAGGCTGTTTCACCTTAGGCGCTTGTTGCATCACAGCTCCTCTGCGTGGTTTAGCCATCAGTTCTCATCCTTAAAACTGGTTTCTAAAATACGCCAGACAAGGTCTTCAAAAGACAGGCCTGCCTGCTTAGCTGCCATAGGGACTAAACTGTGATCAGTCATCCCAGGGACACTATTTGCTTCCAACAGAAATAAATTACCCTGGCTGTCACGCATAAAATCAATACGTCCCCAGCCTTTCATGCCTAAGGCATTAAATGCTTTTACAGCAATATTCTGCATACCTTGCTCGACATCAGCATCCAGACCACATGGGCATAAATATTCGGTATCGTTAGCATGATATTTCGCATCAAAATCATAAAATTCATGTGGTGTTTTTAGGCGAATCGCTGGCAGTGCTTCATCATCTAAAATCGCCACAGTATATTCCTCACCATGAATCCATTGCTCGGCAATAACGTCAGCGTCATACTTCAATGCCAAATCAATAGCCTGTTGCAATTCAGCGATATCATTGACCTTAGACATGCCGATGCTGGAGCCTTCATTCACAGGTTTGATAATAAGCGGCAGCCCTAATTCATCCACCAATGCTTGCGTATCCGTCTGCTCAGTCACAGGCATAAAAATCGCTGTGGGTAAGCCCTGCTGAATCCACGCCAATTTGCTCAGTCGTTTATTCATCGATAAAACGGAAGCACTAATTGCACTGCCTGTATACGGCAAATTAACCGCCTGCAAAAAGCCTTGAATCTCGCCATCTTCACCGCCTCTTCCATGCAATACGATAAAGGCACGATCAAACTCGCCGCTGGCTATCTTCTGACAAATATCAAAACTGACATCAATGCCATAAGCATCAATACCTTTACGCTGTAATCCGGCTAATACGGCATTACCGCTTATCAGTGAAATCTCACGTTCAGCTGAACGTCCGCCCATCAGCACAGCAACACGACCAAAATCAGCAACAGAACTTATGCGTTTTGTCATAGTTGCTCTCCAATAATATGTACTTCTGGAATTAACTTGACGCCGTGCTCGTGTTCCACCCGTTGTTGCACATCAGCAATCAGTGTTTCAATGTCTGCCGCAGTCGCTTCACCGTTGTTAACGATAAAGTTGGCATGTTTATCAGAAACACTGGCACCACCGACTGTCAGCCCTTTCAGACCGCTGACTTCAATTAAACGTCCAGAAAAATCACCTGGCGGATTACGGAATACTGAACCGGCGCAAGGCTGATTTGTTGGTTGGCTGTTATTTCTTTTTTTCAATAATTCACGAATCAGTTCAAGCTCGGTATCGCTATCACCGCGGTCGAACTGCATTTTTGCAGCAACAAACCATTGGTTTTCAGGCAAGCTGACATGGCGATAACGCACATCAAACGCTTCTGCCGGATACTGATGCAGCTCACCCTGTTTATCTATGGTGGTCACTTCGACGACCGAGTCCCATGTTTCCGTACCATGAGCACCTGCATTCATTGCTAAAGCACCACCCAGCGTACCTGGAATGCCTGCCCAGAAAGCCGCGCCCTTCAAGCCCGCCTTAGCCGCTTGTTTAGCCAGCTTGCTGCAATAGAGTCCCACTTCAGCCGTAATTTCATTATCATGGATATCAATTGTTTGTAACGTCCCTGCGGTCACAATAACGGTACCTGCAAACCCACCGTCACGAATCAGTAAGTTGCTGCCTAGCCCCACCCATAAAACAGGCTCGTTTTCCGGCAATTGTTGTAAAAACAGGGCAAGATCATTTCTATCTGTAGGGCGATATAGTTGTTTTGCCGGCCCACCTACTCGCCATGAGTTATAACGAGACAAGGGTTCGTTTATTTTCAATTCACCTTTCAGTGTTTGTGGCAGCGCCATCATTCAGCACCCCCATCATTTAATATCTCGGGCAAGGCCTGCGCCATACGACCAATATCACCGGCACCTAAGGTCAACAACACATCACCGTCTTCCAATAAGCCTGGTAATAAGCTGTATAAAGCCTCTTTATCTTCTGCAAAGACCGGCTCAACCTGACCACGTAAACGAATCGCACGGCATAAACTACGAGAATCCGCACCAGCAATTTTTGCTTCACCAGCGGGATACACTTCTAATACCACCAGGACATCCACACTGGACAATACATGGGCAAAATCTTCAAACAGATCGCGTGTACGTGTGTAACGGTGAGGTTGGAATACCAACACCAAACGATTATTTGGCCAACCACCACGAGTAGCTGCCAACGTAGCGGCAATCTCCGTTGGGTGATGCCCATAATCGTCAATAAGCATGGCCTGACCCTGTCCGGCTTTGACCTGACCTAATAAATTGAAGCGACGGCCAACACCATCAAATTTCAATAAGGCTCTTTGGCAATCGTTGACGCTGACATCGAGATTACGCGCCACAGCCATGGCTGCCGTTGCGTTCAGCGCATTATGTAAACCAGGCATATTCAATGTCACAGGGAAGCTCTGCCCTGAGCGTTTCTCAACAACGGTGAAAAAGCTTTGGCCCTGATGCTGAGTGAGTTCAACTAACTGATAATCAGCCTCTTCATTCTGGCCGTAGGTAATGAACGGTCTGGTAACATCGGCTAATAAAGATTGAATGACGGGATCGTCCAGACACAAAACAGCCAAACCATAGAATGGCAAATGATGCAGAAATTCAATAAAGGTGGCTTTTAACTTGCCAAAGTCGCCGTCATACGTCGCCATATGATCTTCATCAATATTGGTAACGACAGCAATCATTGGCTGCAGATAAAGAAATGACGCATCACTTTCATCTGCCTCCGCCACCAGATAACGACCTGTGCCTAAACGGGCATTACTGCCTGCACTGTTTAAACGTCCACCGATAACAAATGTCGGATCCAGTTCGCCTTCACTTAACAAAGCGGCGATCAAACTGGTTGTTGTGGTTTTACCATGCGTGCCGGCCACCGCGATGCCATAACTGAATCGCATCAGCTCAGCCAGCATTTCAGCTCTTGGCACGACAGGAATTAACTGCTCTCTCGCCGCAATCAGCTCAACATTGTCTGAATTGACGGCAGTGGTCACTACCACCACGTCAGCGCCTTCAAGATAGGATGCATCATGACCAATCATAATGGTCGCGCCCAGACTACGAAGGTGTTTGATCAGGCTATTTTCAGCTAAATCACTACCACTCACCTGATAGCCAAGGTTTAACAAGACTTCGGCAATACCCCCCATGCCTACCCCACCGATACCGATGAAGTGGATATGCTTCACGCGACTTTGCATAGCTGAGGTCAGTCTATCCATTTGCGGCCTCCATACATAAGTCTGCGATATAAGCCGCTGTACCAATTTTTGCGACTTGTCTTGCCGCGTTTGCCATGTTCAACAACCCTTCTCTATCGCCATCCAGTCGACGGATGGTGTTGGCAATCACATCAGCATCTAAGTTGTGATCAGCCATTAAAATGGCTGCATTAGCATCAACCAAAATAGCGGCATTGTGCGTTTGGTGATCGTCTACGGCGTGTGGGTACGGGACTAAAATTGATGCAATACCTGCCGCAGCGACTTCAGCAACAGTCAGTGCACCTGCACGACATACCACCAAATCAGCCCAGGCATAAGCTTCGGCCATATCTTCAATAAATTCTTTAACGTCCGCCTCGACACCAGCATCTTCATATGACTGACGGCAATCATCGCTGTGTCTGCTACCACATTGATGAATAACTTCTGGACGATGTTCAGGCGATATTTTGGCTAAGGCTTCCGGTACATAAGTATTCAATGAACGTGCACCCAGGCTTCCGCCTAATACTAAGAGTTTTAAGCGGCCTGTTTTTTCTGTCTGACGAAGATGAGGCATTGGCAAATCTTCAATCGTTTTTCTTACCGGATTACCCACCCATTCAGCATCGATTTTTTTATCAAAACTATCAGGGAAACCGGTCAGAACTTTGTCTGCCAGTTTTGCTAATAAATGATTAGTCATGCCCGGGATCGCATTTTGTTCATGGATGATTAACGGTTTACCCATCAACCATGCAGCCAAACCACCTGGACCAGATGCAAAGCCACCCAAGCCCATCACCACATCCGGTTTTAACTGACGGATAAGCGAACGGGCTTCCAGAACAGCTTTGACAACTTTAAATGGCGCCAGCAACCAACCCTGCGCACCGTTTCCACGTAAGCCTTTGACTTTAATTTCAGATAACAAATAACCGGCAGCGGGCACTAATTTCGCCTCAATGCCATGTGCAGTGCCAATCCATGACACTTCGACATCTCTTTGACGCAATTCATCAGCCACCGCCAGCGCAGGGAAAACATGCCCACCTGTACCGCCAGCCATGATCATGACTCTTTTCATCGTCTGATCCTCGCTGAGGCTTTTTCAGGTACCCGTGTTTCCATATCCACACGGAATAACAATGCAATCGCTGCACACACAATCACTAAACTACTACCGCCATAACTCATCAAAGGCAGTGTTAGTCCTTTTGTCGGTAAAGCTCCCATATTGACGCCAATATTGACGCAAGCCTGTAAACCTAACCAAATACCAATTCCATAAGCGATCTGTGCACCAAAGACTTGTCCAGCTTGCTCTGCTGCACGACCAATCGCTAAAGCTCGCCAGATAAAGATAAAAAACAGCACGATCACTGTTAATGCCCCTACCAAGCCCAATTCTTCAGCAATGATCGAATAGAGAAAGTCGGTATGTGCTTCTGGTAAGTAAAATAATTTCTGCATACTGCTGCCAAGACCAACGCCGAACCAATCACCACGGCCAAATGCGATCAACGCCTGTGTTAACTGGAAACCGCTGCCGAAGGGATCAGCCCATGGGTCCATAAAACTCTGTAAACGTTCAAGACGATAGGGTGCAATCCAAACCAGCATCGCAAACAGCATGCCCATCACACCAATCAAGGTGGCGAATACATCCAGTCGTGCACCACCTAAAAACAACATAGCCAAAACGGTAGACATAATGACCACCATTGAGCCCATATCTGGCTGTAATAGCAGTAACAATGCTGCAACGCCCAAAAGCGTAAGCGGTGCTAAGACTTTCAAGAATGACACATGCAACTGACCATGATGGCGCTGTAAATAGTCAGCGATATAGATAATCGCAAACAATTTAATCAATTCTGCCACCTGTAAATTGACCGGCCCCAGTGGTAACCAACGTGAGCTACCATTCACTTCACGACCAATGCCAGGAATTAATACCATAATCAGCATCGCTACCCCGGCCATTAACAGTTGTGGTGCAATACGTTGCCACACTGCCAAACGCACAGAAATAAATGCCCAGGCCACAGCCAGTCCCACCATCGCAAATGCAAACTGACGAATAAAAAAGTAAAGCGGTTGCTCCAAGCGACTATCAGCAACCGTGATAGAGGCTGAACAGACCATCACCAAACCGATAAACAGCAAAGCGCCTGTGGCAAACAGTAAGCTTTTATCGAATTGCAGTGATGAATCACTCATGCTGCAATCTCCCTGACGGCTTGTTCAAATGAATTACCACGGTCGGCATAACTGCTGAACATGTCAAAGCTGGCGCAAGCCGGTGAAAGCAGAACATTGTCACCCTCACTGGCGATCGACTGTGCGATTTTTACTGCATCAGCCATGTCGCTTGCTTGAATTTGCTCAACACCAGGCGGAATCACTTTTGCAATCTTATCGGCATCAACCCCCATCAACACCACGGCTTTAACCGACTGTTTTAACGCTGACGTCAGCTCTGAAAAGTCCTGATCTTTACCTACACCACCAGCAATCAAAATAATATTGCCTGATCCGGCAAGCCCATTAATGGCTGCCACGCAGGCACCCACATTGGTTGCTTTAGAATCATTAAACCAACGAATACCATTGAGCTGCCTGACTAATCGGCAACGGTGTGGCAGACCTTTATATTCGCGTAAAGCAGATAACATGGACGACATGGGTAAGGCCATGGCTGAGCCAAGTGCTAAGGCCGCCAACGCATTAGCGATATTATGTGAACCGACAATTTTCATTTGCTCAACCGGCAGTAACGGATATTCACCTTCCGCCAGCCAGGTTTGCCCATCCGCTTCCATTAAACCGAAATCCACCCCATGGGATTGTTTCAAACTGAATCCGATAGTATTTCGGCCTGATTGACGCATGCCATTAACAATGGGGTCATCCTGATTAATGACCATGACACCATCACCATTAAAGATGGTTTGTTTTGCCCGCTGATATGCTTCCAGCGAATCATAACGATCCATATGGTCAGGACTGACATTGAGTACCACAGCCGCAAACGCATTTAAGGAGCGGACTGTTTCTAATTGGAAACTTGATAGCTCCAGAATATAAAAATCAGGTGCAGACTCTTCCAGCAGATCTAATGCTGGCGTACCTAAATTACCACCGGCACGTACTATTTTTCCTGACACCTGAGCCATCAAAGCCAGTAATGTGGTGACGGTGCTTTTACCATTGGAACCTGTTATGGCGACAACAGGAGCATCAGCATAACGGGCAAACAGCTCAATATCACCGACAATCTCAATGCCCGCCTGACGTGCAATTTCAATTTCAGGTAAACGTGGATCAATCCCTGGACTCAGAACAATAAGGTCCGCTTTTAATAACCAGTCTTGATCCAGCCCACCCGTTTTAATTAATACTTGTGGATACTCATTTTTCACCTCCTGCACAGAGGGTGGATTCTCACGCGTATCCATGATGGCAATACCCAAAGCTCTGTTGGCTAAAAATCGCGCGCACGAAAGTCCTGTCTGACCCAGACCGATAATCAGGCAGTTTTTATGTGAAAGACTATTCATGCCGTATGTCATCGTATTTTCAACGTCGCTAAACCAATCAACACTAGGAACACAGTGACAATCCAAAACCGCACAATAATGCGAGGTTCCGGCCAGCCTTTCAGTTCATAGTGATGATGAATCGGTGCCATAAGAAACACGCGTTTACCACGTAATTTGTATGAACCCACTTGAATCATCACTGACAGTGTTTCAATAACAAACACACCGCCCATGATGAGTAAAACCAACTCCTGTCTGACCAATACCGCAACCGTGCCTAATGCTGCGCCAAGTGCTAAAGCACCGACATCGCCCATAAAGACTTGTGCTGGATAAGTGTTAAACCAGAGGAAGCCAAGCCCGGCGCCCACCATTGCCGCACAAAAGACAACAAGTTCGCCCGCACTTGGGATAAAAGGAATTTGCAGGTAGGTGGCAAACTCAAAATGGCCACCGACATAACTAAACAGACCCAGCGCAGCTGCTACCATCACTGTTGGCATAATCGCCAGACCATCTAAACCGTCAGTTAAATTGACCGCATTACTACTGCCTACGATCACTAAATAAGTTAGCAGCATGTACCAACCACCCAGAGGAATAACAATCTCTTTCACAAACGGTACGATGAGTTGCGTTTCAGCCGGCACGGTGGTCGTCATATATAAAAATACGGCAGCACCACCACCAAACACAGACTGCCAGAAGTATTTGTAGCGACTGATTAAACCACGTGGGTCCTGACGAACTAATTTGATGTAATCGTCAACAAAACCAATCAAACCAAAAGCCAGAGTAATAACCAGTACAACCCAGATGTAGCGATTCGATAAATCAGCCCACAGTAAAGTACTCACAGCAATAGCGACCAGAATCAGTGCACCGCCCATCGTAGGAGTGCCCTTTTTGCTGAAGTGTGATTCCGGACCATCTTGTCTAACCACCTGACCAATCTGTCTGAAACTCAAGTGTCGAATCATGGTTGGGCCAATAATCAAGGCAATCCCAAGCGCTGTCATCACTCCGAGAATGGCTCTTAAGGTCAGGTATTGGAAAACACTAAACCCACTGTAGAACTGGCTTAGGTAATCACTTAATAACAACAGCATTACTGTGCCTCCGCTACCAGCGCATCGGCCAGTTTGTCGAGTTGCATAAAGCGTGATCCTTTAATTAAACAAGTCACATCTGCAGTTAGTGTGTTTTGCAAAAGCTGTTGCAATGTTTGTAGATCCTCAAAATGAATAGCGTTATCACCAAACGCGGCTGCCGCCAGTTGGCTTTTTTCTCCGACCGTAAATAATGTCGTCACACCAGCAGATTTCGCTTGTAATCCCATGGTTTGATGAATTTCATCAGCCTCTTCACCCAACTCACCAAAATCGCCGAGTACCAACCAACGCGGTTCTTGAAATCCAGCTAAGGTTTCTAAGGCCCGCAGATATGAGCCGGGATTAGCATTGTATGTATCATCAATTAAACGGCTGTCTGACAGGCCTTTACGCATTTGTAGTCGATGGGGCACAGCTTGTATTTTGTTCAGTCCACGCACCATGGCATCAACCGGAATATCTAGGGCAACACTCACCGCGATAGCTGCCAATGCATTGCTAACGTTATGCAATCCCGGCAGAGGTAAAGTCATGTGATGGTTTACGCCGCCGATATGTACCAGGAAATGACTAGAAGCGAGTTCTGGCTGAATATATTCAGCATGAATATCCGCCTCATTTTGCAAAGCAAAACGGATAGTTTTTCTATCAGCAATTAGAGGTTGCCAGATGGAGTCATAAGGCATATCGGCATTTACTACTGCTACACCGTTTTGCTTCAAGCCTTCATAGATACTGCCTTTTTCTCTGGCAATACCTTCTTCACTGCCTAATCCTTCCAAATGTGCTGCAGCAATATTATTGATAACTGACACATCAGGTGACACGATGCTCATCAGATAAGCTATTTCACCAGGATGATTGGTACCCATCTCGATCACCGCGTAATCATCATTTTTGTCGATTCGACAAACGGTTAACGGTACACCCAGATCATTATTCAAATTACCCTGCGTTGCCGATACAGTACCGACTTCTAACAAGATAGCTTTAACCATTTCTTTCAAACTGGTTTTGCCGTTACTGCCTGTGATAGCAACCACTTTTGCTTTGCATTGATCTAGCCAGACCCGAGCTATCTGCCCAAATGCGACACGGACATCATCGACCTTGATCTGTGGTAATTCATCATCTTGATATTCACTGACTAATGCTGCAACAGCGCCACTTTCTCTGGCTTTAGCAACATATTCGTGACCATCAACGTGTTCACCTTTAAAAGCAATAAACAAATCACCCGGCGTTACCTTGCGAGAATCAATCACCGCACCGGTGACGGTAACATCAACGATAGGCATATCGGCTGAGACGATTTCAGCAATCCGTTTAAGTGGCAGTTGCAGACCCATTAATGTCCTCCCACCACGTTTTTAATGCCTTTTGCATGAGCGTCAAATACAGCCGTTACTACCGCCGCATCACTGAATGGATAACGCACATGATTGATTTCCTGATAGGATTCATGGCCCTTACCCGCCACTAAGACAATATCTTTTGTCTCGGCATGATTTATCGCATATGTAATCGCTAACTTACGATCAAGTTCGACACGTATTTTTTGAGGCTCATCACAGCCAGCCAGAATGTCTTCGATAATGAGCAAATGATCTTCTGTACGCGGATTATCATCTGTGACGATGACCTGATCAGCCTCACGTTCAGCGACTTTACCCATAAGTGGGCGCTTACCTCTATCGCGGTCACCACCACAACCAAACACACACCAAAGCTGACCCGCATCAGGTAAATGTACCTGCAATGTTCTTAATGCCTGATGTAAAGCATCTGGCGTGTGGGCATAGTCAATGACAACGGTGGGCTGCCCTGCTTGAGTGTATGTTTGCATACGACCACTCACCGCCTGACACTGATTAATCGCATCACGACATTGTTCTGTATTCAACCCAAGAGCAGTTAATACCCCGATTGCCGCCAGAATATTATCGACATTAAACTCACCCAAAACGGGTAAGTTAACAGCTATAGACTTGTCATTAACCCGAGCATCAAACGCCACTCCGTCACGTTTGTATGAAATGTGTGCAGCACGAATGTTGACCTGGCTTTCAGCATCACCGTAGGTTAACAACGCTACATTTTTTCTGAGTTTTGAGATGACATCGGTGCCAAAAGCATCATCCGCATTAATGACGGCATATTGCACACTATCCATGTCGAATAAGCGTTTTTTTGCCGCGGCATAATTAGCCATAGTCTTATGGTAATCAAGATGATCACGACTGAGGTTGGTCAGTACAGCAATATCAATTTCGACACTGTTTAAACGGCCTTGCGCGAGCGCATGTGATGAGGCTTCCAATGCTACGTAGTCACAACCTTCACGTTGGAATCTTGCCAGCAGTTTTTGCATGGTGACAGGATCCGGGGTAGTCATACCAGTCATTTCCAGATCACATAGACGACCTGCCCCCATAGTGCCAATAACACCGCAGGGTTTATTCATCGATTCAAGCGCCTGAGCAATAAACTGACTTACGGATGTTTTACCATTGGTGCCGGTTACCGCAATCACGGTCATATCTGCCGACGGATGACCATAAAAACGTGCGGCAATGAACCCGGCTTTTTCAGCCAGATTACCGACTGAGTAAGCAATCACCACGGCTGCATTAAGCATCTCCAGCTCAGTCTCGGTGAGAGGTTGCTGCTCATCAATCAATACCGCAAAAATATCTTTTTCCAGAGCCTGTCGAAGATGTTTTTCTCTGTCGACCGTATTTTTAGCCAGTGCTAAAAATAAACCACCCGCAGCAACTCTTCGGCTGTCCATACTGATGTCCGTTAAAGAACATTCTTGTAGGGCCGATTTGTCGACGACAACATCACTAAGTAATGCCATCAATGATTGAGGTTTTACGATTGAAGTCATCATTTGTGAGCCACCTGCATCTGAGTCATCGGTAAATCATCAGGGGGAATATTTAGCAAACGCATTGCCCCTGTCATCACTTCTGCAAACACAGGCGCAGCAACTGCGCCACCATAATATTCGCCTTGTGGCTCATCAATCATCACCACCATCGCCAATCGAGGCGCCGAGGCAGGGATAAGGCCAGCAAAGACAGATTGATAACGTTTATCAGCGTAACCACCGCTAATTGCTTTTTTCGCTGTACCGGTTTTACCAGCCACATGATAATTTGCTACCGCTGCCCGCGTCGCTGTGCCACCTGGCTCAATGACTTTCACCATCATCTGCACTACTTCATGCATGATATCTGCTGAAAATTCTCGACGACCTTGTGGCACTTTATCTGTTTTGATAAATGTCACTGGCTTGAGAATGCCGCCATCAGCTAACACGGTATATGCTCTAGCGAGCTGCATAGCGCTGGTTGATAAGCCGTAGCCATACCCCATAGTGGCGATATCCAGCGTGCGCCATGATTGTGGATCAGGCATGGTGCCCATTGCTTCGCCCGGGAAGTAAGCACCAGTCGCTTCACCCAAACCAAAACTGGCAAAGTCATGCCACAACTTATCCGGATCGAGTGCCAGGGCTATTTTACTGGCGCCAACATTGCTTGACTTCTGGATAAGCGTCGCTAAATCAATTTCGCCATAATCACGAAAATCCCTGATGGGATGACCACTGACGCGGTAATAACCGGGATGTGTATTAATAATTGTGGTTGTATCAAACTGCCCGGACTTGATGCCACTGGTGACGGTGAAGGGTTTCACTGTTGAGCCCGGTTCGAATAAATCGGTGACAGCACGATTCCTTAAATCACTCGGTTTCAACCCCGCTCTGTTATTGGGGTTATAGGATGGCTGATTAGCCATTGCCAATACTTCACCGGTATGTGTATCCAAAATAACTGCTGTACCCGATTTGGCATGATGTTCGGTAACCGCTTTTTTCAGTGCCTGATAGGTTAAATACTGTAATCTCAGATCAATGCTCAACTGAACGTTTTCACCGGATTTTGCAGGGCGAATCAGCTCCCCACCTTCGACATAGTTACCCCGGCTGTCACGCACCATACGCTTCAGACCTGGACGCCCAGTTAAAACCGCGTCATAAGTCAGCTCAAGACCTTCCTGACCGATATCATCAACATTGGTAAATCCGACAATATGAGAAGCAACTTCACCAGCTGGATAATAACGTTTGTATTCACGCTGAAGTGCTACGCCCTGAATACCTATCTCTTTGACCTTGGCTGACAGCTCAGGTGTGATACGACGTTTCAAATAAACGAATTCACGCGATTGATTCTGTTCAATCTTTTCTCTGATAGTTTGTGTCGATAAACCAAGTAACTGCGCCAGTTTGGGTAAACGAGGATCAGTAGCAAGTACATCCTGAGGATTCAACCAGACCGAATGCACAGGTGTGCTAATCGCTAAAGGCTCGCCATGGCGATCCAAAATCATACCGCGATGAGCAACAACAGGCACTTGACGAAGATGACGTGCATCACCCTGGTGACGTAGAAACTCTGGATTAACAACCTGAATATCCGCCAAACGCCAACACAATCCGGCTACCATCAACACAAACATGATGCGAACAAGATTAAGGCGCCACGTACCCACTGGATGAACTTTTTGACCGCGATACTTCATGGTTTTATCACCACAGTCATATCTGATTTAGGCACAACCATACCTAAACGGCTTTTCGCTTCCTGTTCAATCCGGCTTGGACTCGCCCAGGTACTTTCTTCCAGTAACAGGCGCCCCCACTCTTCATTCAGCGCGTCACGTTCTTTTTCCAACCGTTGAAGTTGCACAAATTCGTTCCGGCTCAAATGCTTGGTATAAATCACCGCCACCGCCGACACCAAAACGACAAAAACCATCACAAACAATGGCGTATCAATTTTAATGGTTTCGAGCAGTGCTTTTATATTCATGCCAACTTCTCCGCAATACGAAGTACAGCACTACGTGCACGAGGATTTAAGCGAGTTTCATCTTCTGAGGCTTTAATCGCTTTACCAATGACCTTCAAACGTGGATTTAATTGATCCACGGTAATGGGAAAGTGAGACGGCAAGTCATCCCCCCTGGCTTCATCACGGAAGAAACGCTTCACAATGCGATCTTCAAGAGAATGGAAGCTGATGACAGCTAAACGACCGCCCACAGCGAGCACATCCAAAGCTTGCTCTAATGCGGTTGTGAGTTCTTCCAGCTCATTATTGATAAAGATACGAATGGCTTGAAATGTTCTGGTCGCCGGATGCTTGAATTTATCGCGGGAAGGACTCGCTTTGTCGACTAAATCTGCTAACTGTTTAGTCGTGGTAATAGGGTTTTCGTCCCGGGTTTCCACAATCGCTCTGGCGATACGCTTGCCATAACGTTCTTCACCCAAGGTTTTGATGACATCCGCAATCTCATCCATCTCAGCGGTTGCCAGCCACTCAGCTGCACTGATGCCTGCGTCTGGGTTCATGCGCATATCCAGTGGACCATCTTTCATAAAGCTGAAACCACGCTCCGCATCATCCAACTGAGGTGAAGAAACGCCGATATCCATCAGAATACCGTCAACACTTCCCTGCCATAGACGAGAATGCACTGCCGTGCTGAGTTCTGAAAAATTAGCTTGCTCGATAGAAAAACGAGGATCTTCGGCTGCCAGATCCAAACCGGTTTTAATCGCTTGAGGATCACGATCCAGTCCAAGTAGACGACCGTTATCAGACAGCAATGCCAGAATGGCACGGCTATGACCACCACGACCAAACGTCGCGTCAAGATATTTACCATCTGCCTTTACTGACAAGCCCTGTATGGTCTCGCTTAACAAGACTGGCAGATGTTCCGAGTAGTTCTCAGTCATAATTCCGCCTTTATATCGACAGGCTTTCTAATTCAGCCGGTAAAATCTCGCCAAAATCTTCTTCTAGACATTCATCCATGAGCTCATTCCAAGTTTGCTCATTCCATAATTCAAACTTGTTACCTTGACCAATCATCACCATGCTTTTATCAAGGCCTGCAAACTCACGTAATTTAGCGGGTAATAAAATACGGCCATTGCCATCCATTTCACATTCAGTGGCATAACCGAGAAGCATTCTTTTTAAACGACGTACTTGAGGATTCAAACTGGGTAATGCGGAAAGTTTTTCTTCAACAATTTCCCATTCAGGCAATGGGTACAACTGTAAACAATGATCAGAATGATCGATGGTGATGACTAATCGGCCTTCACAACAGACGTCAAGATGCTTGCGGAACTTGGCTGGAACAGCCATCCGCCCTTTTGCATCCAGATTGAAAGTTGCCACGCCTCGAAACACTGCTCATCCCCAAAAAATACGATCCACTAAGATCCACTTTCCCCCACTTGTCGACACTATAGGAGGGCAAATGGCCGAAGTCAAGCCTGTAAATAAACAAAATCCTCTTTTTATGACAATGACTTAGGGCATTTTCACAAAAGTGGGAGAAAAAGCTTGGAGGTGTTTCTGAAGGAGGTCTTTCTTATCAAAAAACTGGCATGTGAAGTTAAAGTAAATTCTAGAATACTCGTCTAAAAGACAAAAAAATAACTGCCAAGACAGGAAAAATGATGCTGTCTATAGCAGTTATTTTGCTTGTTACATATAAGGTTGAGACGACCGATAAGCCGGGTTCTGTCGTGGACAATCATTCATCTGGGACTGATGTCACCATCAGCCTCAAGCAACCTACCCAGGAACAGTACGGGTCGCACATGTCTGCAAGCAGACGTTCCTCTATTTGGTCTTGCTCCAGGTGGGGTTTACCATGCCACTTCTGTTACCAGAAGCGCGGTGCGCTCTTACCGCACCCTTTCACCCTTACCGAATCGCTTCGGCGGTATACTCTCTGTTGCACTGGCCGTGGGCTCGCGCCCCCCAGGTGTTACCTGGCACCTTACCCTATGGAGCCCGGACTTTCCTCACCAATATGACTATCAGTGCGATTGCCAAGTCGTCTCAGTGCGCTATTCTACCTAAAGGCTAGTTTTTCTGCTGTAATTTCAACGCTAACTGATAGGCTTCGTTTTTACTGCCACCCGTAATGTTAGCCACCATCGCCGCGGCCTTTTTCACAGGAAGCTCAGTAAGCAGAATTTTTAATAGCCGACTGACCTCTTGCTCATCCGCCGTTGCTTCATTTTGACTACCTTCTATCAACAGTACACACTCACCCCGCTGTTGATTATCATCTGCTTTAACCCAATCAATTAAGTCGACCAATGGTCGCGTTTCGATGGTTTCATGGAGTTTGGTTAATTCACGTGCCAGACAGGCTTGTCGTTGTTGACCGAAGATCAAAACCGCATCTTCCAATGCCGCCAGTAAACGTCGTGGGCTTTCATAGAAAATCAAGGTTCTGCCATCTGACTTCAATGACTCCATGACTTGTTTGCGAGCTGATGACTTAGCAGGTAAAAACCCTTCAAAACTAAATCTATCAGAAGCCAGGCCCGAAGCAGATAATGCCGTAATTAATGCACAACACCCTGGAATGGGGATCACGCGAATCCCCGCATCTCTAACGGTAGTAACCAGCCGATAGCCTGGATCACTAATCAGTGGCGTACCGGCATCACTAATTAATGCTACTGACTCTCCCGCAAGCAAACGTTGGCAAAGTGCGTCGCTGCGCTGTTGTTCATTATGTTCATGCAGAGAAATCGTCGAGGTCTGGATAGCATAATGCTGTAATAAATACTTACTATGGCGAGTATCTTCAGCAGCAATGACATCAACGCTTTTTAATACCTCAATCGCTCTAGCTGAAAAATCAGCTAAATTACCAATAGGCGTAGCGACAATGAATAATTGACCTGCCTGACTTTCGTTCACAGTCTTTCCTTAAAATCTTGAATACAGTGTGGTCGTAATATACGCGAACAGGTAAGATGATGCCTCCTATGACTAATAATAGAATGACCTTATGTTCCTGAAACGCAGCTTCTGGTTATCCGCCATTATCCTCCTGAGCTTGACGGCTTGTCAGCCTGTGCAATCCCCGGTCAGCATGACAAAGCCAGCTCAAATTGAAACGGTCGCCTCAGAGTTATCTGGACAATACCAACAGGCAGCGGATGAATATGTCCAACTGGCAATGACAAATGACGGTGCTGAACAAGCGGCATATCAGTTGAAAGCAGCTCAAATGTATTGGCAGTCAGGCCGAGTTGAACAAAGTCAAAGTCAACTAGATCAAATCAAACTCAGTTTACTGGATAAAAGCCGACGCTATGATGCCGCGATCCTGGGCGCCAATATCGCATTGTTTAACAGTGATGGTGAGCATGCATTAAAAGCTCTCAGTGTTGTGCAGGAAAAAGACATGTCCGCTCAGAATCTAAAGAATGTTCTAAAGCTTAAGGCAGATGCTTACACATTGACTGGAAATTGGCTGGAAAAAGCCAACACCCATTTGAAGCTGGAAAAAATTCTGACAGATCCTGAATCATTGAAAAACAACCGTGAAGCGCTTTGGCAGGCATTAATGCAAATGACGCCACAAGCATTGGATCTGTTTAACCCGGGCTACCCACCCGCCGAAGATAGTGGTTGGTTTGCCCTTGCCTATAACATTAAAGCGTATCAGGATAATCCTGAAGTACTGGCTGTTGCACTTGAAGACTGGAAACGAAGCTACCCCAATCATCCTGCTGATCCAGCGCTGTATCAAAAAACCTTGGCAGCCGGAACGCATATACCAAAAGATATTGAAAATATTGCCGTCTTACTGCCTAACTCAGGGCCATTTGTAGAAGCGGCTAAAGCGATAAAAGACGCCATTATTGCCGCACAGTATGTAAATGGTTCAACCGCCCAGCTGCACTTTTACGATATACAAACCGATGCGATCAGCGGGCAAAGTAATGTGTTATCTCAATACGATGCTGCCGTTGCTGATGGCGCCGGCGTGGTTATCGGTCCATTGCAAAAATCCTCAGTCGAAACATTAGCAACACACCCAAACTTGAGTGTACCGGTACTGGCTTTAAACCGCACTGATGGGCCTGAGGCCTATAAGAACCTCTATCAGTTTGGACTTGCGCCAGAAGACGAAGCTGCCGCTGCAGCCAATTATGCTAAGCAATTGGGCTACAAACGCAGCATTGTGCTCGCGCCGTATAATGACTGGGGGCAACGCATCGCTTCAGCCTTTACCAATCAATGGCGGAAGGATGGTGGCACCACATTATTAGTCTCAAATTATAATGAAGCTGAAAATGACTTTCGGGATACACTCATTCCATTAATGGGATTAAATGAAAGTGAGCAACGTTATAAGTCTTTGCAAGGCACATTAGGGCGCTCACTTGACTTCGAACCACGTCGTCGTGAAGGCGTTGATTTTTTATTTTTAGTGGCTCGACCACTCAAAGCACGTCAGCTCGTACCACAGCTGAAATATCATCGTTCTGGTCAGTTACCGTTACTGGCAACCTCACATGTTTACAGCGGGCAGTCCGATCCACAACAAAATATTGATCTGAATGACTTGATTATTTGTGATATCCCATGGGTATTTGAAGAATTAGCCGCAGAAGATCCGGTGTATCAGGCACTGAAAAATCAGTCTCCGGAGAACTTTGCCAGTGCAATCCGACTCTATGCTCTAGGTGTAGATGCTTATAAGCTGATTCCACAACTTAACAAACTAAGTCGAGATCCCACCAGCTCAATGCAAGGCGCTACTGGTGTGTTATCGATCAACTCGCAGGGACATGTCATTCGCAACATGTTGTGGGCAAAATTTGAACAAGGAGAGCTAAAGCTCATTAAATAATTATGTTTGCCAGGGAAAAAGGCCAGCAAATAGAAAAACAGGTTTCCAGCTATCTACAAAAGCATGGTATGCGTCTGATACAACAGAACTATCATTGCCGTGGAGGTGAAATCGATTTAATTATGAAAGAAAAAGATACCTTGGTATTTGTCGAGGTACGGTTTCGGAAGAATGCACGGTTTGGTTCAGCACTGGAAAGCGTAAATAGTCAAAAACAGACTAAAATTATTCATACAGCGCAGCACTACATTCAAACAACATCATCTCCATATCAGCACTATCGATTTGATGTTGTAGCGGTAACACCTGCTGACTCATCCATACAGATTGAATGGATAAAGAACGCTTTCCAGCTTAGTTAGCTAAAAAATGTCAGTACATAGCGTTATTACAAGGAAAATCATTATGCTCAACATCAAAAAAGCAGCTTGGTTAGGCTTAGTTATTCCTGCCGCCACATTGTTTCTTCAAGCATGTGTGCCTGTTGTGGCAACAGGTGCAGCGACAGGCGCATCAGTTGCCTATGATCGTCGTACTACCGGTAGTGTGATTGATGATCAAGGTATCGAATTCAAAGCGTCATACGCCATCTACAACAATAAAGAAATCTATAACCAGAGTCATATTAATGTCACTAGTTATAATGGCGTTGTGTTACTGACGGGTGAAACACCGAGCGAATCATTAAAACTAAAAGTAACGGCAGAAGTAAAAGCGATTCCTAAAGTCAGACGTATTCATAATGAGTTAGCGATTGCTGCCCCGAGCGCTTTGCCTTCTCGTAGTAGTGATGCCTGGATTACATCTAAAATCAAAGCGAAAATGACCACAGATGAAAATACTGATCCATTCCATGTAAAAGTGGTAACGGAACGTGGTGTGGTTTACCTGTTGGGCATGGTGAGTCATGCCGAAGCAGATCAAGCCGTCAATATAGTTAGGAATTCTGCTGGTGTTCAGCGTGTAGTGAAAATTTTTGAATACACTGATTAAGTTAAGCCGTTTAACAATCTTAAAAAAGGGCTCTTAATGAGCCCTTTTTTTGTTAAAACGGTTTTACAACAACCAGAATAACAATCGCGATCAAGGCCAGCACTGGCAGCTCATTAAACCAACGGTAAAATGTATGGCTACGCTCATTTTGATCTGCAGCAAATTTCCTTACCATAGATCCGCACATACCATGATAAGCAAAAAGCAGTAATACCAACGTCAGTTTTGCATGCAACCAACCCATTGATGCTATTTGTTCTAGCGGATAATAACTCACTAACCAGACACCAAATATAAGAGTCAAAAGTGCACTTGGCGTCATAATGCCACGGTAGAGTTTGCGCTCCATAATTTTAAAGCGCTCTTTACCCGCTTGATCCTCAGTCATTGCATGGTAAACAAACAATCGCGGCAAGTAGAACATGGCTGAAAACCATGTCACTACAAAAATGATATGAAATGCCTTCACCCAAAGCATGGTGTATTCCTCATACAAAAACAATGATAGTATCAGCTTATATTCAAGGGGGTATTTATGACCGATTCAACCGCTCAGGATAGACGCCGTTTCAGCCGCATACCTTTTGATGCTGTTGCCCACATCAACACTGAAAATGGTGATTTATTTCTCAATTGCCAAATCATTGATATTTCATTAAAAGGTCTATTAGTTCATAAACCAGGGCAGTGGCAATCTGAGATTGGCGATAAATGTCGTCTCGACTTATTACTGGATAATGCCCAAGTCATTATCGAGATGGAAACCGTTATAGCCCATATCGATGATGAACAGATCGGTTTTGACTGCGAACATATCGGTTTGGATAGCATCACACACTTAAAACGCCTGATTGAGCTGAATCTGGGTGATGAAGCCATTCTGCATAGGGAATTATCAGCTCTGATTGATCAGCATTAAGCAGTGATATCCCGAAGTATATTAATCACTTCTGACAAGTGTTTTACCGCATGCACCTTCATACCCTTCAAGTCTTTTCGTGGCGCATTCGCTGTTGGCACAATCGCATGAGTAAAACCATGTTTATTTGCATCTTTAATGCGTTCTTCGCCGGCCTGCACAGGTCGAATTTCACCCGTCAGTCCGACCTCACCAAATAATACCCAGTCTCTGGGTAATGGTTTATTACGCAGGCTGGAAATAATCGCAGCTAATACCGCTAAGTCAGCCCCGGTCTCACTCAGTTTTACACCACCCACAACGTTAATAAATACATCCTGATCATGACAGGTAATTCCGCCATGCCGATGAAGTATAGCCAGTAACATTGCTAAGCGATTTTGTTCAAGCCCCACCGTCACCCGTCTTGGGTTTCCGAGAGGACTGCTATCAACCAAGGCTTGCACCTCAACTAACATCGGTCGACTCCCTTCTCGTATGACCGTGACAATGCTGCCAGGCACCGACTCTTCACCACGAGATAAGAAGATGGCAGAAGGATTACTGACTTCTTTAAGACCTAGTTCCGTCATGCCAAACACACCGAGTTCATTCACTGCACCAAAACGATTCTTAACGGCACGCAAAATTCTGAATCGTGTAGAAGTGTCACCTTCAAAATAAAGCACGGTATCAACCATATGTTCAAGTACACGAGGTCCGGCTAATGCGCCTTGCTTGGTGACATGACCTACCAGAATCATTGTCGTGCCACTGGATTTAGCAAAACGAACCAGCTGTGCAGCACTTTCACGCACCTGTGCCACTGTTCCAGGTGCCGACTGTAATAACTCGGTGAACACGGTTTGAATAGAATCAATCACCATCACCTGAGGTTTACGGTTTTTAGCTACCTGAATCATCTGCTCAGCATGGGTTTCAGCTAATAGATCAACCGGTGCCTGTTCCAGTTGAAGTCGTTCCGCACGCAAGCGTATTTGCTGTAAGGACTCTTCACCACTGATATAAAGTGGACTAATCCCACTACTATCAGCCATTGTTGCCATCGCTTGTAGCAATAAGGTGGATTTGCCAATCCCTGGATCCCCACCTATTAAGACAACCGAGCCTGTGACTAAACCACCACCGAGTACTCTGTCGAGTTCTGGCAAGCCCGTGGTCCAGCGTACGGCTTGCTCAGAAGTGACTTGTCCCAGTGCCTGAACTTCGCTTTTTTGTTCTCCAGCATAACCTGAATGCTTGCTGATTGTAGCTTGTGCCGTAGACGAAGCACTGGAATAGATCTCTTCCTCAAGACTATTCCATGCCCCACAATCGGAACAACGTCCTGCCCATTGTGGTGTTTGAGCACCACACTCTTTACAGACATAAACCTTTTTAACTTTAGCCATTTATCACATCCCTGTTAACACGTTTACTCAACACAGTGACAAGCTCATAAGGGATGGTGCCCGCATATTCAGCCACCTCTTCTACCATTAATTCTGAACGGCCCCATAACAGCACTTCATCGCCGACACTTGCCTTTGAGCAATCGGTAAGATTGATACAAATCGTATCCATGGAAATACGACCTATCACCGAGCAACGTTGTCCCCGAATGACCACTTCAGAACGGTTAGATAAATGCCGGCTATACCCATCACCATAACCGATACTGGCGACACCAATACGCGAAGCTTGTTTAGCTGTCCAGTCACCACCATAACCGACCTGTTCACCAATATTGATGTCATAGACCGAAATCAACTGTGTCGTTAATTGCATGGCTGGCTGTAACTCATGCTCGGCAGTATTCGGATCTGAAAATGGTGAAATACCGTAAAGCATTAAACCGGGACGCACCCAGTCTAAATGCGATTCGGGATAGGCCAGCACAGCAGCAGAATTAGACAAACATACTGGCAAACCCGTTTTATGTTTGAGGCTTAGCATATGCTCAAGTTGATGTTGATTGCGGATATCACCAACAAGATCAGAGTTTGCAAAATGACTCATCAAGCCGAACTCATCGTTCATATTGCCTGATGCTTTTAAACAGCTAAGGGCTGTTTCAATATCCTCTGGTCGAATTCCAAGCCGGTGCATGCCACTATCAACCATGATCCAGTTAAAGCGCAAAGGCTGAGTCAAGGTTATTGAACTCAATAAATCGACTTGTGAACTGAGATGTATCACTGGCGATAAATTCAACTCTGCTGCAAGCTGAAAATCATCAGCCGTATTAACGCCTTCAAGAATAACGATCGGGAGTGTCACACCATGGCCTCGAAGCAATACGGCCTCTGACAATCGAGCCACCGCAAAAGCATCAGTTTGCCCTAAAGCTTCTGCTACGGCTATTACACCATGGCCATAGGCATCAGCTTTAATAACCGACATAATCTTACTCTTAGGGGCGTAGTGTTTTACCCGAGCAAAGTTGTGCTGTAAGGCTCTAATAGAAATAGTGGCAGTGGGGAATGTCAATGTTACTCCTCGCCGTAGCTCGGATAATTATCCTGATCTTCGTAATAACTTGGGGCAAAATTCTCAAATCGTGTGTACTTGCCCTGGAATGTTAACGCTACAGTGCCAATAGGACCATTACGCTGTTTACCAATGATAATTTCGGCTTTACCTTTATCAGGTGAATCTGAATTATAGACTTCATCCCGATAGATAAAGACGATGAGATCCGCATCCTGCTCAATCGCACCCGATTCACGCAAATCAGACATTACCGGACGTTTATTTGGACGTTGTTCCAGACTTCGGTTTAACTGGGATAAGGCAATCACTGGTACTTCCAGTTCTTTACCAAGTGCTTTCAATGAACGCGATATTTCAGAAATCTCAGTAGCTCGGTTTTCATTGGCTTTACCGGCGTTTCCCTGCATTAATTGCAGATAGTCAATCACGATTAAACTTAGACCATGCTCACGTTTAAGACGTCTAGCACGGGCACGTAATTCTGTTGGACTTAACGCAGGTGTGTCATCGATAAATAACGGCGCTTCATTAAGTAAAGCTATCGCTGATGTTAACCGAGGCCAATCATCATCATTTAATTTACCCGTACGTAGGCGATGCTGATCGATTCGGCCCAAAGAAGACAGCATACGCATGGCTAAGGCATCCGCAGGCATCTCCATACTGAACACCGCTACAGGCTGTTTACTATGTATGGCCCCGTTTTCGGCAATATTCATTGCGAAGGTGGTTTTCCCCATTGATGGACGGCCAGCAACAATCACCAAATCTGCCGGTTGCAAACCTGAGGTTTGCTCGTCAAAGTCAATGAATCCGGTCGGTAAGCCAGTAATAGCACTGTCTTGCTCAAACAGGCTGTCAATTCTGTCGACCACTTTACTCAGTACATCTTTTACCTGAATAAAGCCACCACCACGTTTTGCACCTTTTTCAGCAATCTCAAAAACATGGCGCTCAGCAATATCGAGCATATCTTCTTTGCTCATGCCTTCAGGCTTAAAGGCCATATTGGCAATGCTGTTGCCGACTTTGATTAATTGACGAAGAATAGCTCGTTCGCGCACGATTTCAGCATAGGCTGCAATATTTGCGGCGCTCGGTGTATTACGTGCAAGCATGCCCAGATAAGCGAGTTCCCCCACCTGATCCAGCTCACCACGTTTATCATGCCACTCAGCGAGTGTAATCACATCAACCGGTTCTGACCGCTCCATTAGCTGAGCGATTGCACGGTAGATTAACTGATGGTCATGACGATAGAAATCTTGCTCGACCAGGAGATCTGCCACTTGTTCCCAAGCAGAGTTGTCGAGCATTAATCCGCCAAGCACTGACTGCTCAGCTTCGATGGAATGAGGCGGCACCTTCAGTGCTTCAGTGGCAGAATCCTTAAATGAATCGAAATAATTTAAGTCTTCCACAGTGTTTATAGCCTCTATATAACTAAGACACAATTCTCATAAATTGAGATGATGAGAATAAAAAATGGAGGCCAGATCTAGAGTCCAGCCTCCATACTTTCATTAAGCTTCTTCTTGTGCTTTTGCAATCGCTTCAGCTTCTTCTAAAGCTGCTTCTCTTGCTTTTTTCGCTTCTTCAGCTTCCGCTTTTGCTTGCAGTTCAGCTTCTGAGCTTACATTGACTTTAACGACTTCAATAACATCAGCATGTAATTGAATATCAATGTTGTATTCGCCTGTATGACGTAATGGACCTGTCGGTAAGCGAACTTCATTGCGGTCAATATCAGCACCGGCTGCATTTAATGCATCAGCGATATCTGCAGCAGTGATTGAGCCGAATAGTTTACCCTCAACACCAGCATTAGCCATAATGTTAAGAGAACCAGCTGCAACCAGTTTCGCTTTACGCGCTTCAGCTTCAGCTAATAACTTCGCTGCTGCCGCTTCCAGATCCGCACGACGTGCTTCAAACTTTTCTCTATTTTGCTTAGTTGCAGGTAACGCTTTACCTTTAGGTACTAAGAAGTTACGTCCAAAACCAGACTTAACATTGACTTCATCGCCCAGATTACCAAGCTTTTGAACTTTTTCTAGCAATATAACTTGCATCGTTCTACCCTCATTCGCAATCAAATCGATTGCTTATTCAAATACCCGTATCACTCTTTTTAGAGCGATCACGTAAATTAAACCACTGATCTAATACACCCAGGCTGGCTAGTATCATTACCATTTGTGGCAGCATAATGACGAGTAAAACATAGACAGTCACTAACCATGCTTTACTTTTTTGCTTTATCGCCACCATCGCATGCACGATAGCCAAACCTTGAACACCAAACACTACCAGCATCACTGGTAAACAATCCATCAACCATGGCACATAACTACCAATAGAGGTAAGTGCCAAAATGATAAGTAGCCCGGTAAAAACGGCAGGCGCTTTACCCAAGCGTAACTGTTTAAACTCTGCACCAAATGCTCCTGGATTATAGAGTTCAGACTGCCAGGCACGTCCGATAATGATGCCTAAAATCGCATTAAGACACACACCAGCAGCAACCAGACCGGTCATTAAACCAGATAATCTCATCGCCACCTGTTCGGTCTGTGTTGCATTTAATTGCCAACTAGGCTGTTCACTCAGATTATCGATGAATGGTTTTAACATCTGTTGCCACCAAGATGCTGTATCTGGAATAAACAGATGCAGCATCAGTACAACCAGAATGCCTAAACCACTCGCCGTTAATAAAGACAATGCAAATGAACGAGTATAACCAAGCGCCAGAGTTACCAGGTAAACCGGCAACCAACTGGTTAGCAAAACCAAACCCGCAATCCACAACTGCCCCACTAAGAAGCCAGCAAGCAAAGCAAACACAACTAACGTTGCCAGAATAACGCTCACACCTTCACGTGGGCCCATTCTCAAAGTCGTCAACGAAATCACACCACTAGACAAATAGTTTAGTGGCGGAAAGATTATCGCCAGAGCTGACAACACAGCTGTTGTTGCTGCCGCTTTCCAGCGACCTTGCATAGCGTAAGAGGCAATAACTTTAAACAGCATAACTGATACGTTTAAGTGCTTAGATCAAGACAAATTATTTATGCATGTCGCAGTATGGCAACAATGCCAGGAAACGCGCACGCTTCACACAAGTTGAAAGCTGACGCTGGTAGCGCGCTTTAGTACCTGTGATACGGCTTGGTACGATTTTTCCTGTTTCAGTGATGTAGTTTTTTAACAAATTTACATCTTTATAATCGATTTGTTTAATGCCTTCGGCAGTAAAGCGACAAAATTTTCTACGTCTAAAAAAACGTGCCATTATGAATTCTCCTAAAAGTCTGCAGCAGTATTAAGCTGATTTTTTCTCGTCTTCTTTTTGCATCATAGGTGAAGCTTCGGTAACCGCTTCTTCCATGTTAACAACCAGATGACGAATAACAGCATCGTTGAAACGGAATGCAGTAGTTACTTCATTCAACTGTTCAACACCACATTCAACGTTCATAAGAACATAATGTGCTTTGTGTACTTTATTGATTGGGTATGCAAGTTGACGGCGGCCCCAATCTTCCAAGCGATGGACTTGACCACCTTCGCTTGTCAGTGTTTGGGTATAACGCTCGATCATTCCAGGCACTTGTTCACTCTGATCAGGGTGGACCAGAAACACGATTTCGTAATGTCTCATTTGAGCTCCTCACGGTTTAAACAGCTTTATGGTCTTAGCCATAAAGCAAGGAGTTTTGCTTAACTGACGAATCAGAATTTAAAGCAATCTGACATTTTACTTGAATTCAGGTACTTATCACAAGCTGCGTTGACGAAATGCTTCAAACAGGCACACGCCTGCCGCTACTGAAACATTCAAACTTTCGGCTTCGCCTTGCATAGGTATAAACACCACTTCATCACAGTTTTCACGAGTTAAGTGGCGGATACCTTTACCTTCAGCACCAAGCACGATTGCCATCGGCCCAGTCAGTTTGGTTTGATACAGACTGGTTTCGCTATCACCAGAGGTACCAATTAACCAAACACCTCTTTGCTGTAACTCTCGCATTAAACGCGCAATATTCGTCACTTGGGCAAAAGGTAAGCGCTCTGCTGAGCCACTGGATATCTTAATCGCCGTTGCAGTTAAGCCAGAAGCACGATCCTTGGGAGCAATAACAGCATGAGCTCCTGAAGCTTCAGCTGTACGTAAACATGCGCCTAAATTATGAGGATCTTGAACACCGTCCAGAATCAACAATAAAGGCGGTTCATTCAGATTATCTAAAAGATCGAATAACCCTTTCTCATCCAGACTTTCCAGAGGCCGACATTTAGCGACACAGCCTTGGTGCTGAACATCAGGAGCAATCTTATCGAGGGTTTCACGTTCAGAAAAGTGAATAACCACACCTTGCTCATTTGCCGCAGCAAGGACATTCTCAACACGGTTATCCTGTCTTTCCGCTGCCAGCCATATTTCTTTCACACGGCTAACAGGTACTTCCAGAGCGGCCTGCACAGCATGCAGGCCAAAAATGACATCGGGATCAATCGGTGCGTAATGGGCCGTTTTAGTTTTACGGCGTTTGATAGGCTTCAGACTCTTGTCCTTCAATAACAGGTTTAACAAACAGTTCGACACGACGATTTAATTGTCGGCCAGCTTCAGTATCGTTAGTTGCACGCGGATCACTTTCACCTTTGCCAATAGCGTATAAACGACTGGAAGACACGCCTCTGGAGGATAAATAATCAACAACAGATTGCGCTCTTCGCTCTGATAGCTTCATATTGTAGCTTTCTGAACCTACGCTGTCTGTATAACCAACTACATGAATAATGGTATTAGGATAACGTTGTAAGATATCAGCGACTTTATTAAGTGTCGGTGTAAAAGCTGATTTTAATGAAGCACTGTCAAAATCAAATGAGACTTCACTGGCAATATCAATTTTGAGTGTTTCATTTTCTAATTGCTGAATTTTTAATTCATTGCGTGCACGCTCATCAGCTAAAGCCGCTTCCATTTCTTGCTGCTGTTTATCCATGTAGTGGCCGACACCACCACCAGCCAGCGCACCCACAGCCGCGCCAGCGAGAACGCCACCAGCTCCGTCATCGACTGCATAACCCAGTAGAGCACCAGCCGCAGCGCCTATCGCCGCACCTGTTTTCGTTTTCTGGTTAGGATCATCCGCAGCACAACCACTTAAGGCCGCTGCAATCAGTGAAACCAAGACAATTTTCTTCATCTAATTTTCTCCCAGGGTTTTAATCGATTCTAGACCGTAGACTGGTTGCTCATTATACTGGTTCCGCAAATATCATTTTAAAGCAGGTACCAGATGGGCTCAGAATTTATTCCTGTCAACATTGCTATTTTGACAATATCCGATACACGCACTAAAGACAACGATACCTCAGGCGACGTGCTGCAAGATAAAGCTACAGCGGATGGTCATAGCATCACTCATCGTGACATTGTGGCTGATGATACCTACCGGATAAGGGCAGTTATTTCACAATGGTTAATCAATGACGACATTGATGTCATCATTACTACAGGCGGAACAGGCCTGACCGGTCGGGATGGCACACCAGAAGCCGTCAAAGTATTATTCGATAAAGAAATTGAAGGCTTCGGCGAGTTATTTCGTGCTCGTTCTTATGATGTTATCAAGACATCGACGGTTCAAAGTCGAGCTATCGCAGGCTTAGCCAATGGTAAATTTATTTTCTGCCTGCCCGGTTCAAAAGGTGCTTGTATTACTGGCTGGGATGAAATACTTCATGATCAGTTAAATGCCACGCACAAGCCCTGCAACTTTATTGACCTGATTCCGCGTTTATTAGAAAAATAATGGTCATTCATCTATACACGACGGCTGGTTGTCACTTGTGTGAGCAAGCTCAAGAGCTCTTACACGCGTCCTCACAGACATATGCAATCAATATTAAGCTTATCGAAATCGGTGATGATGATAAGCTTGTTGAAGAATTCGGAGTACATATTCCGGTTGTCGAATTTCCAGACAAACAACAACTTTTCTGGCCATTTGATTTGACACAACTCAATCAAAAAATCCAAGAGCAAACAGTTTCTTACACGTAAACTTCACATCGCTAAAACTATGCTCCGGTAAGATTCATCTTGGAGCATGTGATGTCTGTAAATTCCATATCCACTGTTATTTTTTTGTGCCTATTTCTTAGTTCTGCCTATGCCAGCGAATATCCTAAGGCACCTGGCGTCCGTTATGATGTAGGTGGATACAAACTTCATATGCTATGCAAAGGTCACGGACAGCCCGTTGTTATTATCGATACTGGTCTTGGTGATGACTCCACAGCTTGGTTTGATATTCAAAATAACATTGCCAAACACACACGTACCTGTGTGTATGACAGAGCGGGTTATGGCTGGAGTGATGCAGGACCTCAACCTCGTACCAGTGTCCGTATTGCAAATGAATTAGAAACCCTGATCCATAAAGCAAAGCTAGATGGTCCATTCATTTTGGTTGGACATTCGTTTGGTGGCTATAACATGCGAGTATTCGCGGCTAGTCACCCTGAAGAAGTGACTGGCATTGTGTTAGTAGACGCTTCGCATGAAAATCAGTATGAAAAGTTAAATATTAAGCTACCGCAAAATTACGATCGTAAACGAAATATCATCATTCTTCCCAAACCTTCGGGTACACCACTGAACGCCGAACAATCCATGCTCAAAGAGCGGGCTATCAATGCTGCTCGGACTGAAATATCCTCACTCTATCAAAGTGCTCTACAAGTTAAACATCTCAGACATCTGCCAAATGTGCCATTAGTCGTTATCAGCCGTGGCCAGAGTGAATGGCAAGGCCAAAAGGACGCTGAAAATCGTGAAAAAATCTGGGTTCATCTCCAACAAGACTTATGGAAACTCACCTCCCATAGCCAGCATTTGTTTGCTTTTCACAGTGGGCATGATATTCATCTTCATCAACCTGACATTATTGTAAATGCTGTTTTAGATATGGTGTCAACACATCAGGGGCAGGTTATGCATTGAACAAGAAACTGGCTATACTGTGTTCCTTTTTTAAAGACACAGCATGACTATTCAGTTTGTAAATACAGAAGCCGGTCTCAATACACTCTGCCAACAGCTAGCAGACAGTAAATGGCTGGCAGTGGATACCGAGTTCCATCGCGAAAAGACCTATTTCCCGCAGCTATGTTTAATTCAGGTTGCCAGCAATGATGTTATCGCTTGTGTTGATCCATTGGCTATTAGTGATTTATCTCCCTTAATGGCGTTGTTTTACTCTGAAAACATCACCATTGTGTTTCATGCTGCCAGACAAGATTTAGAATTATTTTTCTTAATGAAAAATGCACTCCCGCCCAAAGTCTTTGATACACAATTGGCCGCAACAGTCCTAGGCTACGGCGATCAAATAGGTTATGGCAATTTGGTTAAACAATGTCTCGGGGTTGAGCTTGATAAAGGTCAGGCAAGAACAGACTGGCGCCAACGACCTTTATCAGAAGCACAGGTTGACTATGCCGCTGATGATGTCAGATATCTTCGACAACTCTATCTTCAACTTGTAGATGAACTTAACCGAACAGGTCGGGTGGAGTGGCTGAGTGATGACTTTGCGGCATTAACTGCAAAAGAAACTTATCAAGAAGATCCACAACAAAGCTGGTTGAGAGTGAAAGGCGCGGGACGCTTAAAAAGTCAGCAATTAGTGATTTTGCAAGAACTCGGTGCCTGGCGTGAGAAACGAGCCATTGAGGTTGATTTGCCACGTCGCTGGATATTGAAAGACGATGTTATGCTGGATTTAGCTCGTTTTTCTCCAACAACTGTTGATGCAATGAAAAAAATCCGAGGTTTAGAACCTCGAGATATTGATCGTTACGGCAAGACATTAATCAACGTCATTACAGCGGCAAAAGAAATACCGAAAGAACAATGGCCTGTATTGAAACGGCCTACCGCTTTAAGTAATCAACAAGAGGCCTTGATTGATGCCCTGATGGCATTATTGAGAAAAAGTTGTGACGAACAGTCCATTACACCTTCTGCAGTTGCTACACGTAAAGATATTGAATCATTGGTTAGAGGCCAGGACAGTGCTTTATTACACGGCTGGCGCTACAAAATTATTGGGCAGACTTTGCAAGCGTTTATGCAAGGAAAAATCAGTATCCAGGCCCAACCTACTCATTTAGAAATAAAGGAAAGTTAAGCTATGTCAGTGCTCATATGTGGCTCCTTCGCTTTTGATAATATTATGGTTTTCCCTGATAAATTCAAAAATCATATTCTGCCGGATAAGGTGCATATGCTAAATGTTGCCTTTCTGGTGCCAGAGTTACGTCGTGAATTTGGTGGCTGCGCAGGCAATATCGCCTATAACCTGAAGCTCCTTGGTGATAATCCCGTACCGATGGGAACGGTCGGCACCGACTTCACACCCTATGCTGAATGGATGGATGCTAAAAATATCAATCGTGAGCATGTGCATGTCAAACAAGGGCATTACACTGCTCAGGCCTTTATCACCACCGACCAGGATGATAATCAGATTACGGCCTTCCACCCCGGAGCCATGAACCTGGCCCATGAAACACCTATCAGTGAAGCCAAAGATATTAAACTGGCTATCATTGCTCCAGATGGTCGTGATGGCATGATTCAACATGCTGAGCAATTAAAAGCCGCAGGTATTCCTTTTATTTTCGATCCAGGTCAGGGCTTACCGATGTTTAATGGTGACGAATTGATGGCCTTTGCTGAACAAGCCAGTTATATCGCCTTAAATGATTATGAAGCACAATTATTCATGGACCGTACCGGGCTTCCTGAAGAAGAAATCGCTCGTCATGTTGAGGCATTGATTATCACCCGTGGCGCCGAAGGCTCTTACATCTATACTGAAGGTAAGCGCATTGATATTGCGTGTCAGAAAGCGGCTCAGGTTGTTGACCCAACAGGTTGCGGTGATGCTTATCGTGCTGGCCTGTTACACGGTATTTTGCATGGTAAAGATTGGCAAGAAACCGGCAGAATTGCTTCTACCCTTGGTGCTTTAAAAATTGCCCAGCACGGTACACAAAATCACTCGATTGATGCCGATTCTATCCTGTAGAGAAAGATAAATATTGGTTATCGTCGGATTAGACAAAATACGCAATAAGCTGAAGTATCAGCAAAGCGTATAATCCGGCGATAACATCATCTAACATCACACCAAAACCGCCATGCAGTCTTTTATCAGCCAGACTGACCGGCCAGGGTTTCAAAATATCGAATACCCTGAATAGAACGAATCCCAACAAAATCCATAACCAGCCACTCGGGGCGGCAATCATAGTGATGAGAAACCCAACAATTTCATCCCAGACAATTGCGGAGGGATCATCCTGTTGTAACCAGTCGACTGTTTTCTGACAAAACCAGATGCCTAGGAAAAAAAATACAACCGTCAGCAAGAGATAACTCGCCATAGGTAAGGACTGCATCAAATAGAAAACAGGGATAGCCGCCAAAGTGCCAAATGTCCCGGGCGCCTTAGGTGCAAGACCTGAACCAAACCCATAAGCTAAAAATGCCGTTGGTCTTTCTAATAATTGTTTAAAGGTCACTTTAGGCAAAATGGTCATATCCTTTGCTAGTGATATCTAATATCGAGGGTTTCCCATCGTCATCAAGCAGAACAATGGCCTGTTCATCGATAATTTCACCAATTTGTTGAATATCCAGATTTAATGCTTCAACGGCAGCCACTTGATCTGCCGCCACGGTAAAGCAGAGTTCATAATCGTCACCTGAACTCAGTGCAAACTTTAGCGCTTGTTGTCTATCGATTTTTTGTAGGCTGGAAGATAAGGGAATAGCATCGAGATTAATTCTGGCTCCCTTACCACTCGTCTCCAGAATATGACCAAGATCAGCTAATAAACCGTCAGAAATATCAATTGCTGCGTGAGTAAAAGGTAAGATTTTTTGTGAAATCGCCAGTCTTGGGCTTGGTTGCTCAAGCCGTTTATTGAGGAATAGCCAATCTTGTGCTGTCAGTTCTGAGGGTTGCCATGATGATAGACGTTTTTGTAAGGACGCACCGGCATCACCCAGTGTTCCGCTGACATAAATCTTATCGGATAACTTTGCTTGACTGCGTTGTAGCTGCGTGCCTTTTTTCACCAACCCATGAACCTGAATACTGATGGTCAGAGGTCCTTTCGTCGTGTCACCACCAACAAGTTGAATATTATGCTGGCTAGCTAATGCTGCCATACCTCCAGCAAAAGCGGATAACCAGTTTTCATCCAGTTCGGATAATGTTAACGCGAGTGTAAACCAGGCTGGTGTTGCTCCCATCGCGGCCAAATCACTTAACCCCACAGCAAGGGATTTATGACCCAGTGTAAACGGATCCACATCAGCAAAAAAATGAATGCCTGAAACTAAGGTATCAATGGAAATGGCAATATCGCTGTCTTCAGGACAGCACAGAACAGCACAATCATCGCCAATATCAACAATAACATCCTGGCGCTTTTGCGTAGCATCAGCAAAATACTGTTTTATCAGAGAGAACTCGTTTAAAGCCACACAGAAACCTTATAGTAATCAGTGCCTGAATCCAGCAGGATTCAGGCACTGAGCTTAATTATTTCTTTTGACGTGCAGCTTTTGCTGCCTGATGTTCATGCGAGCGCAGACGCGCGCCCATTTTATCTAATACACCGTTGACGTATTTATGGCCTTGTTCACCACCAAATGATTTGGCTAATTCAACAGCTTCATTGAGCACAACGCGGTAAGGTATTTCCGGCAAATGCATAAATTCAAACACGGCTAAACGTAAAACCGACACTTCAACAGGGTCAATTTTGTCCAGGTCACGATCAATCACTTTGGTGAGCTCAGCGTCAATTTCGCCCTGATACTTGAGCGTACCATCGATTAACGTCACAAAATATTTCTTATCAATCTTGTCAGCATATTCGGCGGTAACAAACTCAAGTGTATCTTTTTGTGGTGCTTCACCATTGACTTGAGCCTGATAGAGCGCTTGTACAGCCGCTCGGCGTGCTTTTGTTCTGGGTAATCCCGTGGCCATTTATTTGCCAGCCTCAATTTGTTTTAAACCATTAACCATTTCAATCACTCCAGTGGCTGCCTTAGCAACGCTGAAAAGGTGAGTGTCAGTCCCCATCTCCTCGCCTTTCGCAAATACGTCAGCGGAATAGCTCGTGACATCACTCATTATTTTTAATCCAGAAATTAATCAATATGAAATATATTGTACTCATTTTCACAGAGCAGTGGCGAACCAATACCTACAGCCAACGTCTCCGCTTTTTATCCGACTTTTTTTTAGGGAAAGGTAAACTAGCCGCATCAGCTTCAACCGTTATCCACTCATATGGCTCTTGGTCAATCCGGACTGCTGTTAGTGTTTCTCCCCACACAGCGCCACTGTCTAATGAAAACACATTGCCATAACGCCCCACCCCCAGGGTAGACCAATGCCCAAAAACAATACGGTCATTGGTTGTTAACCGATTGGGCATTTCAAACCAGGGCCTTTGATGCAACGGTTTATCTTCAGGTGCCCCTTTAAACTTTAATGCAATTCGGCCATCTTCATGGCAATAACGCAGTCGGGTAAAACAATTGGTAATGAAGCGTAATCTGTCCCAACCTCTCAGCTCCGGTGTCCAGCGTTTAGGTTTATTACCATACATATGCTGAAAAAAATCGCGCCAGTTATCACTCTTTAAAACGGTTTCAACTTCTGCCGCTCGCGCCAGTGATTCATTTACAGACCATTCGGCCGGAATACCGGCATGTACCATACTAAAATCAATAGCGGGATCGTGATAAAACAAGGGCTGTTGTCTTAACCAGCCGATAAGCTCTTCCCTGTCAGGTGCTGACAGAATTTGCTCAATCGTGTCCAGGTGGTGTTGATACTCAACCACACCGGCAGCATTAGCCAGTAAATGCAGGTCGTGATTCCCTAAAACGGCCACACAACTATTGCCAAGCTGTTTTGCCAATCTCAATACTTCAGCGGATTTAGGGCCTCGGTTGACAAGATCACCAGCCAACCATATCTGATCATCTGCTGGATCGAACTGAATTCGATCCAGCATTTTGACTAACTCATCGTAACAGCCCTGAACATCACCAATCGCATATACAGCCATATAGACGAGAACTGAAACCTAACGACGACGATAGAGCGGTTCAGGACGCAACACGGTGGCCTGATAACTTTCACTAAAGTCATCAAAAGCGGTCAATGCCTTGTCGATACGATTTGGATTCGCCAGTTCAAAACTATTAATTCCGCACTGTGACATATAAAACAGCTGATCATGTAATACATCACCTTGTGCACGGATTTCAGCTTTAAAGCCATAGCGCTCACGTAGTAAGCGAGCAAAGGAATAACAACGTCCGTCTGTAAACGCAGGGAAAACCAACACAATTAACGAAAAATGAATCAAATCCGGAACGACTTCTTCCAAAGGGTCATCACCACTTAAACGCAAACCCAGTTCACCTTCATGCTTGACCAGTGTTTCATGTTGTTCCTGCCAACGAGCTAAGGAGACGGTAATATTGCCAGCAACCAGATCTGCATCATCATCCAGATGTGTCCAATTATCTTCGACGATTTCACGATCTTTAATTATCTGCATATACACGCTCCTTGAATGGATCAATACCTAAACGACGGACAGTGGCCAGGAATGACTCATCCTCATGACGTAAGTCGACATAAGCATCCAGTAAATGACCCACAGTATCAACGACTTCTTCTTTAGGAATAGCCTTACCTAAACGTTCACCTAATGATGCATCAGCTTCTGAGCTGCCACCAAGCGTGAATTGATACCACTCTTCACCTTTCTTATCGACACCCAGGATACCGATATGACCAACACTTTGATGAGCACATCCATTCATGCAGCCTGAGAACTTGATCTTGATGTCACCTAGATCATAAAGATAATCCAGATCACCAAACCGTTCCGCGATCTGTTTCGACAGAGGGATTGATTTAGCATTCGCCAAGCCGCAATAGTCTAAGCCTGGGCAGCAAATAATGTCGGTGAGCGTATTAATATTTGGCGTTGCCAGGTTATCTGCTTCGAGTCTTAACCATAACGCATACAAATCTGCTTGTTTCACATCAGCAAACACCAGATTTTGGGTATGAGTTGAACGAACTTCACCCAAACTGAACTCATCAGCCAGATCGGCAATCACTTCAAGCTGGTCAGATGTGACATCACCAGGTGCAATACCGGGCGCTTTCAGTGAAACATAAACGGCACGATAACCAGGCTGTTTATGAGCAAACGTATTTTGTTTAGCCCAGCGTGCAAACGCCTTATCTTCAGCCAGTGCTTTTTCATAGCTTTCATCTGCAGCTGCGTCAGCTTCATATTCTGGTTCAGTGAAATAAGACTTAACACGGTCAATTTCTTTCTGATTCAATTCAAGCTGGTCACGAATTTGCACCCATTCGGCTTCAACCAATTCACGAATATGATTAATACCATGTTCACGAACAGTAATCTTGATACGTGCTTTGTATTTATTATCACGACGGCCCAGTCGGTTATAAACACGCAAGATAGCTTCCAAATAAGACAGCAGATCTTTTTTCTCAAGGAACGGTCTGATTTGCTGACCAATGATTGGAGTACGTCCCAAACCACCGCCAACTAACACTTCAAAACCAATCTCACCTTCATGGTTTTTGACTAAATGTAAGCCGATATCATGTAGTTTTGTTGCAGCACGGTCTTCTTCAGAACCGATGACCGCAATTTTGAATTTACGCGGTAAATAGGCAAACTCTGGATGAAAGGTTGACCATTGACGAATAATTTCTGCCCATGGACGTGGATCTTCAATCTCATTAGCATTGATACCCGCAAACTGATCAGACGTTGTATTACGAATACAGTTACCACTACTCTGGATTGCGTGCATCTGTACAGTGGCCAGTTCAGCAAGAATATCTGGCACATCTTCTAACTTCGGCCAGTTCATTTGGAAATTCTGACGCGTAGTGAAGTGAACAAACCCTTTATCGTAACGGCGTGAGACTTCCGCGATTTTACGAACTTGTTTGGATGACATCAGTCCATATGGAATAGCAACACGCAACATAGGTGCATGTATCTGAATATATAAACCATTCATCAGTCGTAAAGGACGGAACTGCTCTTCGGTCAGCTCACCCGCCAAGAAACGACGTGTTTGATCACGGAACTGTGCTACCCGCTGCTCAACCATCGTTTGATCATACTTATCGTATTGATACATTTAAGCTCTCTAAACTCTTAATACCGGACTCGTTATTATAACGCTGGCGATATATAACAGGAAATTATAAATACCAATATCTATATTAGTTAATTGACTAATACCCCGTCATCTCTATGGTTTAATCGGACCACAAAATATCGTTTTATCGCTAGCGATTGCTTTCAGTTTTAATTGTGCGCGTCACTTAACGGGCGAATCTCAGTTTTAATCACTCCTTAGTCAATCTGTTTTGCTGTTCTCACTGCTTTCTCTAATTCACTGTAAAACTGGTTATACTGAACACATTTTTTGATCAGGAAATCTTGCATGTCTAAAGCAAGTCGACAAAAACAACGTTTATGGCTAGTGATCGCTTTTGGCTTTCTGATTTGGGGCGCCAGTCATTATCAGCCACACAATAAAAATGTTAACAGTCCTGAAGCCACATCGATTTCGTCACTTTACCAACAGCAAAAAAGTGATGTTCTGGTTGAAGTCAGTGGTGTCGTTAGTCGTATTCTCCCAGACGATACTAAAGGCAGTCGTCATCAACGTTTTATTATCACCCTGCCGGATAAGCTGACGGTGCTGATTGCTCATAATATTGATCTGGCACCACGTATTGACGCTCTGAAAGTCGGCGATGAAGTACATGTTTTTGGTGAATATGAGTGGAATGACAAAGGCGGTGTCATTCATTGGACTCATCACGATCCTGACAATAAACATCCTCACGGCTGGATACGCTACAAGGGTCAGTTATATCAATAATGTCAGCTAATGAATCTCGCTGTTACAGCTTTCCACCGATCGCCAAGCCTTCAGCTGAAATTCTCATTCTCGGTTCTATGCCAGGATTAGAATCACTTCGGCAACAGCAATATTATGCTCATCCACGCAATGCTTTCTGGTCAATTATGCAAAGTCTGTTTGCTATTGAAAAAAGCTGGCCATATCAGCAACGTTGTGAACTACTGACGCAACAACGTGTGGCAGTGTGGGATGTGTTAAAGGCCTGTGACAGACCAGGCAGTCTGGATAGCAATATTGCACCTGACACTATTGAAGCCAACGACTTTAATGCCTTTTTTCAGGCTCATCCGAAGATTCGGGCTGTGTTTTTTAATGGCGCTAAAGCAGAACAAATTTATATGAAATACGTTCAGGCGAGCTTAGAAAAACCATGGCAGGACATCACGACATCTCGGCTGCCATCCACCAGTCCTGCTAATGCGGCTCTGTCTTTAGAGAAAAAACAAACCATCTGGCGTGAACAACTAAGCAGCATCAAGCAACTTATCCAATAAATAAAGGGGCGTATTTAACGCCCCTTTAGTTTCAGACTCTTTAAGCCTGTAGTGCAGCCGCTACTCTGGCAGCATAGTCCGGATCAGCCTTTTCAAACTGAGCTAACATACGTTGTTGAACAGATGCATCACACTGCCCAAGTCCACCAGCAATATTATTTGCTAGTTGTTGTTTTTGATCGTCACTCATAATACGGAACAAATTGCCCGCTTGTGTGTAATGATCCTCTTCATCAGTATCAAAGCGATCCAACCAGGCTCCCGCTTCAACAGGCATAGGCGGTTCTGCCACAGCTTGATCCGGTGCCGGACCATCATCACGATCATTCGGGTAGTAGTTCGCACCACTTGTCTGATGATGATTCCCACCCGCCGGGCACAAGCCCGCCATAGCCCCATCACGCTGATAATGATTGACCGGACATTTTGCCGCATTAACAGGTAACTGATTGTAGTTCACCCCCACCCGATAACGATGAGCATCCTGATACGCTAATAGCCTTCCTTGCAACATTTTGTCAGGTGATGAACCAATACCCGGCACAAAGTTACTTGGTGCAAAAGCCGCTTGTTCCGTTTCAGCAAAATAATTATCCACATTACGGTTCAACTCTAGCTGACCCACCTCAATCAGTGGAAATTCATCATGCGGCCATACTTTGGTTAAATCATACGGATTAACCTCAGCATCACGCGCTTGCTGTTCCGTCATAATCTGCACTTTTGCCGTCCAGCTGGGAAAATCGCCACGGTCAATGGCTTCCACCAAATCCTGTTGCGCCCCATGAGGGTCCGCTACTGCCGCTTCTTCTGCTCGCAGCGTTTTGATGCCCTGATTGGTTTTAAAGTGCCACTTAAACCAAAACCGTTCGCCGTTTTCATTCCAGAAGCTATACGTATGAGAGCTATAGCCATTCATATTTCTGTATGAAGCCGGAATACCACGATCAGACATCAAAATAGTCACCTGATGTAAGGCCTGGGGGTAATTAGCCCAGAACTCATAAGCCATACGAGGATCTGGCAAGTTGGTACGCGGATTCTTTTTCTGTGAGTGAATAAAGTCTGGAAACTTGCTTGGATCACGCAGGAAAAACACCGGTGTATTATTCCCCACCATATCGTAGTTACCTTGCTTGGTATAAAACTTTACGGCAAACCCACGTGGGTCACGGGCAAAATCATGTGAATCCTGTCCACCACCTACCGTTGAGAAACGAATAAACACATCGGTTCTTTTACCTTCATTCTGCAAGAAATCAGCAATGGTGAATTCTTTTAAGCTTTTGGTGAGGGTAAAGGTTCCGTAAGCCCCGGTACCACGTGCATGGACCACGCGTTCAGGAATTCTCTCACGGTTGAAGTGAGCCAATTTTTCGAAGGTGTAGTGGTTGTCATAAGTCAAAGGTCCTCGTGGTCCGACACTGATACTATTATTATCATCAGAGACAGGGGCTCCTGCTGATGTCGTCAAAACTTTTTTAGTCATCATTTATTCCTTGCTGCTGCTAATTATGTTGAGCAAATTCATTGCACACAACAAAGTCTATCCAGCTTAAAATGATTTGTATAATTGTTTATTATGTTTTAATTAATCGATAAAAACGATTTACATATTTTAACGGACATAAAAAAAGCCAGTCAGCAAAACACTGACTGGCTTTTCTATAATGACACCGTTTCTTTATTTGAGAAGTTGACTCAAATCTTTGGCATCCCAGTGAGGGAAATGTTTACGAATCAGTGCATTCAACTCTAATTCAAAAGCAGAAACCTCACCTGCTGCCACGACTTCATGACTACCTGACACGGCATCCGTAATCATACCGGCACCAATGGTCACATTAGTCAGACGGTCGATAATAATGAAGGCGCCAGTAGTACGATTGCGTTTGTATGAATCAAACACAACCGGTTTATTCAGTGAAAACTCACACAACCCAATTTCATTGAGTTTGAGTTCACTGACTTTATTATGCTCGAGCGTATTCACATCAATTTGATAGTCGATCCCAGTTAAGGAGCCACCCGCATCACTGACACCGACTTTAATGTTGTACTGCTTGTTTGAAACTAACGGTTGTTCGGTCATCCACACAACCATCGCTTTAAACTGGCTTGATACATGTGGTTGATGATGATTGCTATGAACAAGCATATCGCCGCGGCTGACATCAATTTCATTTTCTAATGTGACAGTAATGGCTTCACCCGGCACTGCATGATCCAAGTCACCATCGTAAGTGACAAGCGCTTTTACTTTACTTTCTTTACCTGACGGTAACACTGTCACTTCATCACCCGGCTTCAAAATACCCGATGCCAGAGTGCCACAATAACCACGGAAGTTTAGGTTTGGACGATTCACAAACTGAACAGGGAAACGCATATCATCGAAGTTAGGATCTTTATCAACATCAACCGTTTCCAGAATTTCCATCAAGGTTTGTCCTTGATACCAATCCATCTTTTCACTGCGGTTAACAACGTTATCACCCACCAACGCAGACATCGGCACAAAGTGAATATCTTCCAGTTCTAACTCACGTGAGAACTCAGTGTAGTCGTGACGGATGTTATCAAACACTTCCTGACTATAATCCATCAAATCCATTTTATTGATGGCCACAACAACATGTTTAATACCTAACAATGAGGCAATAAAACTATGTCTGCGCGTCTGTGTTTGAACGCCGTAACGTGCATCAATCAGGATAACCGCTAACTGACAGCTGGATGCCCCTGTTGCCATATTACGCGTGTACTGCTCATGCCCCGGTGTGTCGGCGATGATGAATTTACGCTTGGTGGTAGAAAAATAACGGTAAGCAACATCAATGGTAATACCTTGCTCACGCTCGGCCTGTAAACCATCTACCAATAAAGCTAAATCCACCTGCTCACCCGTAGTACCTGACTTGGCACTATCACGTGTGACGGCTTCCAGTTGATCTTCATAGATCATTTTCGAGTCATGTAAAAGACGGCCAATCAGCGTACTTTTACCATCATCCACATTACCGCATGTTAAGAAACGCAACATTTCTTTGTTTTCATGCTGCTTCAGATACGCTTCAATATCTGTGGCAATCAGGCTATCTGATTGATATGAACTTGATTCAGTAGTCATCTAGAAATAACCCTCTTGTTTTTTCTTCTCCATAGAACCCGCCTGGTCATGGTCAATCGCACGACCCTGACGCTCAGATGTAGTGGTCAGCAACATTTCCTGAATAATTTCAGGCAAGGTATCCGCTGATGATTTCACTGCGCCCGTCAACGGATAACAACCTAAGGTACGGAAACGCACTTTCTCCATGCGAGGCTCTTGCCCTTCTGGAATACGCATACGATCGTCGTCGACCATGATCGTCAGACCGTTGTAGTCAACTACCGGACGTTCAGCAGCATAATAAAGCGGCACAATGGGAATTTGTTCCAGATAAATGTATTGCCAGATATCGAGCTCAGTCCAGTTTGACAGAGGGAAAACACGAATGCTTTCACCTTTATTGACTTTACTGTTATAGATATTCCACAGTTCTGGTCGTTGCGCTTTGGGATCCCAACGATGGTTCTTATCGCGGAATGAATAAACACGCTCTTTAGCACGTGACTTTTCTTCATCACGGCGAGCCCCACCGAATGCCGCATCAAAACCATATTTATCCAATGCTTGTTTTAAGGCATCAGTTTTCATGATGTCGGTATAACGAGGATGATCGAATGGATTAATACCTGCCGCACGCCCTTCTTCGTTGGTGTGAACCAACAGTTCCAACCCCAGCTCTTTCGCCCGGTCATCACGGAACTTGATCATTTCCTTAAATTTCCATGTAGTATCAATATGCATCAATGGAAATGGGGGTTTACCCGGCGCGAAAGCTTTCATCGCTAAGTGCAACATGACGGCTGAGTCTTTACCAATCGAATACAGCATTACTGGATTCTCAAACTCAGCAGCCACCTCACGCATAATGTGGATGCTTTCTGCTTCCAACTGCTTTAAGTGTGTTAATTGTTTTTCAGTCATTATCTTTCTCGTTAGTTAGATTTGACATGCAAGCCGCATTCTTTATTTTCTGGATCTTCCCACCACCAGCGTCCGGCACGAATGTCTTCGCCCATGGTGATAGCTCGTGTACAAGGTGCACAGCCAATACTGGCGTAACCTTCATCGTGTAATTTGTTGTAAGGCACGTCATTCGCTCTTAAATAAGCCCATACATTGCCATTTGACCAGTCTGTTAAAGGACTGAATTTCTGTAAGCCGTGATCATCATCCCACTCAGACACAGGTAACTCAGCACGAGTGACCGACTGTGAACGGCGCATGCCGGTAATCCAGGCTTTTTTGCCAGATAAAGCGCGATTCAACGGCACCACTTTCCTGATACCACAACATTGCTTTCTTAATTCAATACTGTCGTAAAACGCATTCGGCCCGTTATTAGTGACAAATAATTCAACATCGGCAGTGTTGGGGAAAAACACGTCGACTTTTTTATCGTAGTGTTTATTCAACGTTTGCATCAGCTCATACGTCTCTTTTGGCAAACGGCCAGTATCAAGAGTGAAAATGTCGATGCCCGGTGCATGTTTGCAGATTAAATCCATCAGCACCATATCTTCCGCACCAAAGCTGGTTGCCAGCGTGGCAGGAAGATAATTCTGTTCAATGTCTTTTAACACTGCGATTACAGCATCTATTTTGGCGGCCAGAGCCGGTTTTATTTCACTCATTGTTTTCTTCTCACACGAATTGTTGTGGTTAATCCCTCTGTTGAGGTGATCTCACACAGCTGCCCATCCTGGGTTAAGCTGTTGAATACTTCATCCACGGCATCACCAGTATTCACCTGTAGATCAATTGATTGTTCTAATGCCAGTTTCTGCACGGCTTCTCTGGCTTTGATATAGTGCATCGGACAGCCAAACAGGGTTAAGTCGACTTGCTTTATATCAGACATTTTATCCCCACCAATACAAGTATGACTGCCAGCAATGGACGCATGATTTGATCCGAAATACGAACCCCCAGATGCGTACCAATAAAAATGCCTGGTAATGAGCCGGCTAATAAGTACATTAATAAGGACCAGTCTACCGTGCCTACGGCTGAATGCCCGAGACCTGCGACAAATGTCAGTGGCACTGCATGAGCAATATCCGTCGCCACAATCTCGACACCTTTAAGACGTGGATACAAAAACAACAAAATCACTGCACCAAGCGCCCCGGCCCCCACCGATGATAACGTGACCATTACACCAAGCAATGCACCGGTTATTACCGTAATCATGGCCTTATTTAATTCATTTTCGCGAATATCATAAAGCGCACTCACTACAGGATGGCTTTCCTGTGAACGCAATAATCTGCCTAAAGGCGCTTTTAGTAATAATGCGCTAGAGGTCAAAATCAACGCTACCCCGAGCGCCTTTGTAATAATTTCATTATGGTTGCCATCATGCATTCCTGTCGCATTCATAAACCATAACGTTGCCAGTGTTGCTGGAATACTGCCCGCAGCCAGACGCCATACGATATGCCACTTGACGACACCATGACGCCAGTAAGACCAGATACCACCTGCTTTAGTGATCGCTGCAAATAATAAATCCGTACCAACAGCAATAGCTGGTTGCACATGAAAAATAAAAATGAGTATGGGTGTCATTAAAGACCCGCCTCCCACACCGGTCATGCCGACCATGATGCCGACAAATAGTCCAGCAAGAAGAAAGCCCCATTCCATTTGTTTTACGCCTTGTCTATTACGAAAGTGCTGACAAGTTTACCAAAGCATAATATTCTATCAATGAATATTATTGACTATCTTTATAACTAAATCATATATAGATGAAGCTTCAGCAATTAAAATATGTCCGTGAAATAGCCAGAAGGGATCTGAGTATCTCTGCTGCTGCAAATGCATTACACGCTTCACAACCCGGTGTCAGTAATCAGGTGCAGTTACTGGAAGATGAGCTTGGATTACAGATATTCGAGCGGCATGGTAAACGATTGACCGCCATTACCCCCATTGGTCAGTCGGTCATAGAGATGGCTGAGAGAGTCTTGCAGGATGTCGACAATATTCGTCAGTTAGTAGCGGATAGTAAAACCGAACAATCTGGTACTTTATCAATTGGTACAACACACACCCAGGCCCGTTATGCCTTACCTAGTGCCATTAAAAAATTCTCAGAACACTACCCGAATATTCATTTAAATATGGTCCAAGGCACGCCGACCGAAGTCGGCGAAATGGCAGCGACAGGCAAAATCGATTTGGCCATTGCAACAGAGGGGCTTGCCCAATTCGAATCATTGGCTATTCTGCCTTGTTATGAATGGAATCGTTGTGTTGTTGTTCCGCCTGAACACCCGTTATTGTCTGTGAAAAAGTTATGTCTGGAAGATATCGCGCAATATGAAATTCTGACCTATGTGATGGGCTTTACTGGCCGCGCAAAACAAGATCAGGCCTTTATTGAAAAAGGGTTGCATCCTAACGTTATTTTTACGGCGACTGATGCCGACGTCATCAAAACCTACGTCGAGTTAGAAATGGGGATTGGGATTATTGCCAGCATGGCATTTGATCCTGACAAAGATGCACCTCTTCAGGCACTGGATGCCAAACACTTATTTCCACCCAGTGTTACCCACATGGGCATTCGTAAAGGCAGTTATCTTCGAAGTTATATGTATGCCTTTATCGAGTTTTTTGCGGCCCATCTTGATAAAAAAACTGTTGAAAAAGCCATCAGTCTTTAAATCTGGCAAGATAATCTGTTTAGTTCACTTCACTGGGATCATCAATGAACACAACACCTTCCCATTCCAAAATAAGACAGCTAATAAAGCAGCTTCAAAACATTATCCCTGAGGAACATCACTATTTACTGTCTGAACTCAATACTGAAATTGAGCAATTAGTGACTGTTTTACCCGATACATTATTATCGGGTGAATACCTCGCTAAACCTGAATTCGACGGCTCATCGGGGTGTTATCGTCGCAGTCAGGAATCAGTATTTTATTGCCCCCGTTGTTATGAAACACAACAAGATTTAATCGGCACGCAACGTATCAACAGCCGTCTACGTGTTTGCCCTCAGTGCAGAGCCAGTATCAAACCTGCCAAATAAATACCGTGATAAGTTTCTTGCTAGAAAAAAGAGTGTAATTACAATAGAATAATGACCATTCACAGGATGTGACTGCATAAATATAAGGAATGATGCCTCGGGGTGGCGAAAGCCTGAGATGCTCAATCAAAGAGCGGACCCGATGAACCTGATCCAGTTAATACTGGCGTAGGGACAGGCTGAAATAGATCTTCATCTACACCGTATTGGTGTCTCTCGATTTATTCCCCTGTCCTTTTTGATTCAAAAAAGGATAACCATGAAAGTAAAAACACTTGCCATAGCTGTTTCAACGGCTATGTCATCGCCAGTGGCCTTAGCGGAAGTCACCCCTGCTGACTTACCATCAATGATCGTCAGTGCTGATTTTCGTCCTAATGATGCGCATGACACACCGATTAGTTTAACAACGATCGATCAAGACACCATCGAATCTCGCGGCGCTCAGCATATTGAGGACGTTCTTAATCTCGCTCCTAATGTCAATGTCTCAAGCGGTGCATCACGAGGCCAGTATTTTCAGATTCGCGGTATTGGTGAACGAAGTGAGTTCCAAGCCCCGCTCAACCCTTCGGTAGGTTTGTATATCGATGGGATCGACTTTAGCCGAAGTGGTGGTGCAGCCACTCTCTTCGATATTGAGTCAGTCGAAATTCTGCGTGGTCCTCAAGGCACACGTTATGGTGCAAACGGAATGGCGGGCACCATCAACTTGAAAAGTACTGAACCGACAAATGATCTTGCTATGAAGTTTGAATCAACTTTAGCCACTTATAATACTCATGCTGAAGGTATCGCTGTAGGTGGTCCATTAATTGATAATACTTTGCTTGGTCGTTTTTCTGTTCATAGCTACAAGTCTGATGGCTACATGGATAACGACTTTTTAGGTAGAGATAACACTCAAAACCGTGATGAAATCACTGCCCGAGGTCACCTAAAATGGCTTGCCACTGATGACCTGACTATCGATCTTAACGTATTGCATCTCAATATTGACAATGGTTACGATGCATTCACACTTGATAACAGTCGCAACACTTTTTCAGACCAGCCAGGTAAGGATGCTCAAAATACTAATGCCTTTGCTTTAAAAGCAGATTACCGTGCTAATGACAAAGTTCAATTACAATCCAGCATCAGTTATTCAAAATCCAATCTTGAATACAGTTACGATGATGACTGGTCTTATAAATCACAATTTCCAGTTGATGCCACCTGTGTAGACTCCGATGACTCTAACGATGCGTTCACCTGTCCTTATAGTGGTTTCGATCAATATAAGCGTAAACGTGAAAACACCGCTTTAGAGTTTCGCGCTTTATCAAACGAAAATGGGCGTATATTCGCTGACACAACTGACTGGACAATCGGTCTGTATGTATCAAAACAGCGCCAAAACTTGGATCGTACATATTTCGCGAATGATATCATCAGTGATGCAGTGACTGGTTATGTAACCAAAAACAGTTATGAGACTGTAAACACAGCGCTTTATGGTCAACTGGATACAGCACTAACTGACAAACTCACCTTAATAAGCGGGCTTCGGGCAGAATATTGGGAAGCAGATTATAAGGATTCAGTAGGACTTTCAGATGATCCAAATGATTTGATGTTTGGAGGCAAGCTAGGGCTTGAATATCAGTTCAATAATGATCATATGGCTTTTACGACTTTATCTCGTGCTTATAAAGCGGGAGGAATAAACGTCGAACCAAGAATCAGTGATGACTTACGATCTTTTGATACGGAGTCATTATGGAATCTCGAAGCTGGCTTAAAGTCATTCTGGTTGGACGGTGATTTAATAACGTCTGTAACAGCTTTCTATACACGCCGGAGTAATGCTCAAATTAAAAGCTCAATCAGTGTTCCTAAAACATCTGGACCAGGTACCGATTTTGTTGATTATTTTGTGAATGCTGACAGAGTCAGAAATATCGGCCTTGAAGCTGAGTTAGACTGGTCCATTAACGAAAAATATCGTGTGATTGCTTCTCTAGGACTATTGGATGCAAAACTTGAAGATTATGAAAATCCCAGGTTACTAGAAGAAGGTACTAAACTAAGTGGTCGCAGAATTGCTCACGCACCTGCCTACCAATTTAATCTGGGTGGTGAGTATTACTTTGCTCCAGGCTGGACTTTTAAAGCGAACATGGAAGGTAAAGACGAGTTTTACTACTCAAACAGCCACAATGCAAAATCCCACTCTTATGTTCTATACAATGCCAGTGTCGAATACAAAAAGGATCAATGGAAAGTCACCTTATGGGGACGTAACTTATTCGATAAAGACTACTACACTCGTGGCTTTTACTTTGGTATCGACCCATCAAAATCTTATGCTGAAGAAACCTACACTCAATACGGTGATCCAAGAGTTGTTGGTCTAACGCTTAGCTACGACTACTAATCAGACTAGAGGGCTTATCTAAGCCCTCTTTTTATTTTTTTTAAGGAATCATAATGCGCGTTTCTGTTGATATCAGTCTCTACCCACTCACCGAACAATTTGTCGAACCTATTCTGGCATTTATTAAAAAACTGGAAGACAATCCAAAGCTGAATATTTCACGGAATAATCTGAGCACACAAATCTTTGGTGAATACCGTGATGTTATGGATGCCATGGATGCCGAGATTGAAGCCGTTTTTGAGCAACTACCACACAGTGTATTTGTCCTGAAAATGATCGGTAACGATCGTTACCACGTTGAAGATTAGGCGAAAAGACTCATGATAGATGCCATGATGAATGGCCTGCTGGCGTTATCCGGCTGGGAAGTATTTGCTGCCTTGCTGGGAATGGCTTATGTCATTCTGGCGGCTCGGGAATCGCAATGGTGTTGGCCCATGGCGTTTATCAGTACGCTGATCTATACCGTGTTATTTTGGGAAGGTCAGCTGCCTATGCAAGCTTTGCTCAATTTTTATTATATGGGCATGGCGGTATATGGCTTCGTTTTATGGCGGCGACATCAGCAAAATAATGATGAACTGGTAATTCACAACTGGTCATTTAATGCCAACTTACTATTTGTTGTATCAGGCACCATCATCAGCTTGCTGCTGGCTTATTATCTGGACAAGAATGAAGCCTCACAACGTCCCTACCTTGATGCCAGCATTACTGTCTTTTCTGTGATGAATACCTGGTTGATGGCCAGAAAAGTGCTGCAAAACTGGTTTTATTGGATCATTATTGATGCTGCTTCCATCGTTTTGTATTTTCAAACGGGTTACTACGCTACTGTCGCTTTATTCTCAATCTATACCGTGCTGGCGATGTTAGGTTTTGCCAACTGGATTAAGCTGTACTACAAACAAACAACAGTTAGAACTCATTAAATGCAAGCTGTTATTTTTGATATGGATGGGCTGCTGATTGACTCAGAGCCCTTCTGGAAACAAGCCGAAAAACGTGTGTTTTCCGTACTTGGTATTGAAATCACCGATGAGCTATCGGCTAAAACCATGGGCATGACTACCCGCGAAGCGACCGAGTTCTGGCTGCATCATGCAGGCCTGTCATTCAGTCAGGACGCGATGGAAAAGGTCGAAAATGATGTCATCGATCAAGTTGCCTTATTAACTGCCACGCAAGGCCAGGCACTGCCGGGTGTTCATGACCTGTTGGAACAACTCAAACAACACAAGCTGAAAATTGGTCTAGCGACTAATGCTCCGGCTCGTCTTGTTCCTGTGGTACTGGAAAGACTAGATATCACAGCATTATTCGATAGTTATGTCGCCGATGATCACGTGGAACAAGGCAAACCCCATCCTGCTATCTATCAACTGGCTCTGGAACGCATTAACGCTCAAGCAAACCATACCATCGCTTTTGAAGACTCCGTCACCGGTATGACGGCCGCTATTGGTGCCGGTATCCGCACTGTTGTTGTTCCTTCAAAAGCCAATTATCACTTACCACACTATGATGTTGCTGCCTTAAAGCTTGAGAGTCTAAACGGGCTTGCCATCCAAGAGCTGCGTGATTTATTTAAATAATATCGGCTGCTCAAGCCAGTTGCGCAAATCGGTTTCACCAAGAATATTCATCAAAAACAAAAGTAAACGGTAACTTAAGCGACAGTTCGTAAGATCAGGGATGGGCTGATATCGTGAATAGGCTTCGACAAAATGTTTCGCTTGTTGAGTGCTCAGCAGATATTCCAGTATTACCCACTCAACTTCACGGGGTGCTCTGACAAAGGCATCCAAATCCACCACGGCTAAAGTCCCATCGGTACACTGACGCAGTTGATCCCAGCGAAAATCAGGCATGATCGGCACAAACTGTTGAGCTGATAGTCTTCGACATTGTTCATAGCTGAGTTTTAACGTATCTGCAGGGATCGGGATCTCACTGCGGCCAGATAAAAACTGAATCGTCTGCTCCAGTCGCACAGGCCAATCATTCGCATTGAATACGGGGTTATCGAGACGCCCCCATTGAGATGATATTTGTTGATGCAGTTTGCCCCAGTGATGAGCAAGCTGTGTCACAACAATGTTATCGACTTTTTCTGCCGTCAGATCTATGCCTTCCAGGTAACGCACCAATACAAACTGCCCTGCCTGTTCTGCCAACACATCGGGTACGCTAAAACCGCCCTCTCGTTGTAGAAATTGACTGATGACTTGGGTACAAGCTAAAGACGTTGGGAAGTCGAGTTGAAACAGATGATTCATGCCTAGCCAAAATGTTGAGTCTCGCACTCTCGATTGGTGACAGACTTTTAAAATCATCATGCCATCAGAGGTATCGCACTGCCAAAGCTGGTGCGTGCTATCAGGAAATTGTGCGTCCAATGCTAATGCCGGTGCACGTAACACCGGCAATGTCGCCTGTTGCTCAACAGTTAATTCAGGATACGAATACATCTAACGATGCTGTATTACCAAGGTAATTTTTCACCATTGGTATGCCAGAAGGTACCACTGGTTTCGAGTGTTAACTCTTCCATACGTTGGATGAGACCTGCTGCTGATTCATCTGGATCAATCAATCCACCATGTCCGGTCATATCCGTTCTTACCCAACCTGGATGCAGGATGGCGACAGCAATACCTTTAGGTTTGAGATCAATTGATAATGATTTCCCGGCAGCATTCACCGCTGATTTCGACATACGATACGCATAACTACCACCCGAGTCATTATCATCAATCGAACCCATGCGGCTGGTAATAATACCAACTTTACTGCCCTGTCCCAGATGATTTAATAGAGCCTGAGTGGTCAGAAGTGGTCCAAGGCTATTAACACGGTACATTCTGACAAAATCATCGATCGCATCATCATCAATTTGCCCAAGACCAATGCCACCGGCAATACCCGCATTATTGATTAGCCAGTCAATTTTTCTGTTCCCTAATAAATCAGCCAGTTTTGCTAAGCTTTTAGGCTCACTGACTTCCACATCTTCAATAATTTCGACATTCAGGGACGTTAATTCAGGTGAGGCTTTGCGGCAGGTTGCAATAACAAGCATTCCTTTTGCGGCAAGCTGACGGCAGAGTTCTAAACCAATTCCCCGGTTACTTCCAGTCACTAATGCTGTTTGTGTCATTTTTCCTCCTCACTTTTTAGTTGCTTCATATTTTCTTTTGAAGGCGACCTTACCACGCCTGACTCTGTCACAATGGCATCGATTAATTCTGCCGGTGTGACATCAAACGCCGGATTCGATACATGAACCTCTGCGGGTGCAATGGCACGTCCATCTATTTCTGAGACTTCTGAACCCGTGCGTTGTTCAATCGGAATCTGACTCCCATTATCAATTGACCAATCAATCGTTGTGGTAGGAGCCACCACCATCACTTTTACACCATGATATTTTGCTAATACGGCTAATGAGTAGGTACCGATTTTATTGGCTGTATCACCATTTGAGGCAATTCTGTCAGCGCCAACAATGACCCAGTCTAATTGACCGGTCGCCATCAACGCACCTGCGGCGACATCGGCTTGTAAGGTCATAGGAATCCCTTCCTGCATAAGCTCCCATGCTGTCAGTCTGCTACCTTGCAACCATGGACGGGTTTCATCCACGTAAACATGCTCAATTTTTCCATCGATAAAACCTTGCCGAATAACGCCCAGGGCCGTGCCAAAACCAGCAGTGGCAAGCGCACCAGCATTACAATGTGTCAGCACAATACTGTCATTATCCAGCAAGTCAGCACCATATTGCCCCATGGTTCTATTGGCTTTGACATCTTCTTGATGTATCTGCTGAGCAAATCTTAACAAGGCGGGTTCTGGTGACTCATATTTAGATAGTGATGCAGAGGTCGTCTTCATACGATCAATCGCCCAAGACAGATTCACTGCAGTAGGACGTGATGCAGCCAATCTTTTGAGTGGTGGATTGATTGCCTCCTGCCAGTTTTCTCCAGCACTAAACCAAGCTTCTCTTGCTGCCAACACCACACCGTAAGCAGCTGTCACACCAATAGCTGGGGCACCACGGACCACCATCGTTTTAATGGCTTCAGCGACGGCATCGGAATCATGAAATTCCAACCAATTTTCTTTATGTGGTAAAACACGTTGGTCCAATAAATGAAGTCGTTCATCACGCCATAAAATTGGCTCAATAGTCTGCAATAGTTTGGTCAAAACAAGCTCCTGTGATGCTTGATGAATTTTAGTTGTGATTGGTTTGTCATGATAATTGATTAGAATAGGTTTTCATTCAGCTCAACGGTATAATCAAATCCTATGGAAAATGTCGATCTGATAATTAACGCACGCTGGCTAGTCCCCGTCACTCAAGACCAGACCGTGTTAGAAAACCACGCCATCATTATCAAGGATGCACGTATTTTAGCGCTTCTGCCACAGCAACAGGCAAAACAGCTTTACTCTGCCAATGTGACTCATGATCTGAATGAGCATTGTTTAATCCCTGGTTTAATCAATAATCATGCCCATACTCCCATGTCGCTGTTTAGGGGATTGGCTGATGACTTACCTTTAATGACTTGGCTGAATGATCATATCTGGCCCGCAGAAAAAGCCTTTGTTAGTGATCCGTTTGTGGAAGCGGGCAGTGCATTAGCGGTGGCAGAAATGATTCGGGGCGGCACCACCTATTTCAATGATATGTATTTTTTTCCGGAAGCTACGGCCAGAGTTGTTGATAAATCAGGACTTCGAGCCAGTCTGGGTATCGTTATTATTGAGTTTCCGACAAACTGGGCCAGCTCAGTAGAAGAATATTTACATAAAGGCCACCAATTACACGATCACTATCGTCATCACCCACGGATTAATACGATTTACTCACCGCATGCGCCATACACTGTCGCAGACAAAACACTGGAGCAAATAATTACCAATGCTGAAGAAATGGATATGCCGATCAGTATGCATATTCATGAAACAGCAGATGAAATCTCACAGAGCATTGCAGAGTTTGGGGTTAGGCCGCTTGAGCGTTTGAAACAAATCGGCCTGCTCTCCCCCCGACTACTCGCCGTGCATATGACACAACTTAATGACCAAGAAATAACATGGTGCGCCGAAGCGGGTGTTCACATCGCTCATTGTCCTGAGTCTAACTTAAAACTGGCTAGTGGCTTTTGCCCCGTTGCTGAACTGCAAAAAAATAATGTGAATGTCACGATTGGCACCGATGGCGCTGCCTCAAATAATGATCTGGATATGTTTGCAGAAATGCGTCAAACAGCTTTACTTGCAAAAGCAGTAGCCAAAGATGCTGCCGCGGTGCCTGCTCATAATGCGCTAGAAATGGCGACTATCAATGCGGCAAGATCATTAGGATTAGACCAGGAAATAGGATCACTCGAAGTAGGAAAACAAGCTGATATCGTTGCGGTGAAGTTATCGGATATCGAAACACAGCCTGTTTTTGATGTCGTATCTCAGTTGGTTTACGCCGCAAGTCGGGATAAAGTCACCGATGTTTGGGTCGCCGGCAAACAGCTACTCAATTCCCGTCAACTAATGACATTAAACGAATCAAAAATTATCCAAGATGCTCAGCAATGGGCAATAAAAATAGGATCACTCAGTCAATGAGCCAAAAACAAGCAAACGTCGACTTAAATGAAGTAGCAAAATTTGATGCCTTAGCATCCAGTTGGTGGGATCTGGAAGGTCAATCGAAACCGTTACATGATCTTAATCCAATTCGTTTGGCTTATATCGCAGAGCGAACATCATTAAAAGATGCCAACGTCATTGATGTTGGTTGTGGTGGCGGCATTCTTTCAGAAGCGATGGCAAAAAGTGGGGCCCATGTCACCGGTATTGATATGGGCGAGATGCCACTTAATATTGCCAAGCTTCATGCGTTGGAAGAAGGTTTGGCAATCAATTATCAACAGATCACCGCAGAAGAAATGGCAGCGCAAAATAAAGAACAATATGATGCCGTTACCTGCCTCGAAATGTTAGAACATGTGCCGGATCCAGCCTCTATCATCAGTGCCTGTGCAGGTTTAGTTAAACCGGGTGGTGATGTGTTCTTTTCCACATTAAACCGTCATCCCAAAGCCTATCTTCTGGCTGTGCTTGGCGCTGAATATATTATGAAAATGCTACCAAAAGGCACCCATGACTATAAACGCTTTATTCGTCCAGCTGAGTTATCTGCCTGGTGCCGCCAAGCTGGACTGAAAGTCAAAGATGTGACAGGAATGAATTACAATCCTTTGACGCGTCAATTTAGTCTTGGAAACGACGTCAAGGTAAACTACCTCATCCACTGCAAAAAAATCTGATATGTCAAAATACGATGCTGTTTTTTTTGATCTGGATGGCACCCTTGTTGATACCGCACCAGACTTAGCTTACGCACTTAATCAGGTTTTGCTTGAATACAATAAATCGCCACTGCCTCTCGAAACAATTCGCCCTGTAGCTAGCGATGGTAGTCCGGGATTAATCAAACTCGCTTTTGGGATATCAGCTGAATGTCCTGAATATACGCCGATACAAACACGATTTATTGAACTCTATCGTCACCACATCAACCGGGAATCCAGGCTCTTTGATGGCATGGAAAATGTTCTACAAACAATAGAAACATCAGGCTTGAAATGGGGAGTGATTACTAACAAACCTGCATTTCTGACCGATCCTTTAATGCAGGCATTAGAGCTGACTCAGAGGGCGAGTTGTATCGTGAGTGGAGATACCACGGCCAATAGCAAACCTCATCCAGCTCCGATGTTATTTGCATGTAACGCCTCTGCCGTTAAGCCAGAAAACTGTTTATACATCGGCGATGCTCAACGTGATATCGAGGCTGGGAATAGCGTGAATATGGACACGCTCATCGCTCATTACGGTTACTTAAAGAGTACTGACCAACCTGAAACATGGCAGGCGAAAGCCACCATTTATAAGCCTGAAGAAATCCTCAACTGGATTTAACTGTTACGTCATGACAACGAATAAAAATCTGGCTGCAGCCTATGATTTCTGCTTAAAGCTTGCAAAGTCGCACTACGAAAACTTTCCTGTCGCCTCAGTTTTACTTCCTAAAAGGTTAAGAAAACCCATTGCTGTTATCTATGCCTTTGCTCGCACTGCCGATGATTATGCTGATGAAGGTCAGCTCACCGAAGCAGAGCGAACAGCTAGGTTACAAAGCTATCGTTCACATCTCACTGAGATAAGTCATGGTTCATATACAGGTGATAATCCAATCTTTATTGCTCTTGATGATGTGATCACACACTTTCAGTTACCCATCTATTTATTTGATGATTTGTTATCAGCTTTTATGCAGGACGTTGTAAAAACGCGTTATCAAACGATGGAAGAAGTACTGGATTACTGTCAACGCTCTGCTAATCCTGTGGGTCGTTTATTACTACACTTAAATGGTCAGCCATCACAACAACAGTTAGTAGAGTCTGACGCCATCTGTATATCGTTACAATTGATCAACTTTTATCAGGATATCCTGCAAGACAAACAGGAAAACAACCGCATTTATATCCCCCAACAAATGCTTACAGAGGCTGGGCTGAATGAGGATGACATTACCCTGGCAAATAGCCGGAAATTAGCACCTCTGCTTCGTCATTTATTCCAACAAACGATGGCTCTCATGAATGAAGGCTTGGAACTCGGTAATGGTATTAAGGGACGACTAGGCTGGGAAATCAGAGCGATGACATTGGGTGGACTGGAAACATTAAACAAATTATCGGCACAAGATGATGAGAACATATTGAGCCGACCAAGATTAACGCGCAGAACACAGTTAAAAATTTTATTGTTCAGTCTCTCAAAAACACACTTAAAACGCAGCTAAAATCAGGTTTAAAGATTCTCATAACGGTTTGCATCGAATACCCCCGCATCAATCGGATTTTGTTCACGTTGCCACTGTGTGAAATCATGAAAAATTTGCCAGAACTGTGGATGTGTTCTGCGGACACCCCACTTCAGTACTAGGGCATCAAACTCTTCTTCAGAGGTCGCTTTCATCAAGGCTTTCTCGAACGGTTCCAGTTCCTCAGCATTAATATCAAAGATAAAGTTAGGATAACTTCCGGCAATTCCCGGATAAACCGTTAAACTGTCTTTTTCAGGTTTATAGCGAAGTGACTCTCCAAACAGAAAAGCCACATTACTGTGATAACGATTGCGTATTAGGGAATAAACTGTTCTTTCATCCCCATGGTTCACCCGTATAAATGTTAATTCAGGCAAGAACTGTAGCCCTGACTTTTCCTTAAATGTAGCTTCCGTTATACGACTTAACCGTGAATCAGCTTGTTGTATCCAGTCAGTCTGTAACTTCCTGAAACATTGCTGATTTTGACAACGATTAATAGCGTCGTTTTCTGCAGCGTTAACCTGACTAAATTGCTTTAATAATCGATTGGCCAGCTCATCTTTGGTATCGTCAGACGAGAATTTTTCTGCGGTTCTACTATCAACATCAAGCGGTGCATAGGTGAAGTAAGTTTTGACAGCACCCATACCTTGATACCAATCCTCTAACACTGACTTGCGTTTGTCTCTAGGCAATAATCTAAGAAAATTATGCTCGGCACCATTACGGATTAAGTCAAAATATAACCGCGTTTGAAGTTGATGAGCTACATTGCCAAATAAATCAAAATTAACCACTAACTCATAATATGTTCGCTCAAATAATGGAAAATCCATCCACCAAATCGTTTGAGGAACCTGTCCCACCATACCTTTAACAACACTGGCATTATCGAAGTGCCTGAACACAGTCAAAAAAGCATTGGTATTACTGCCATCACCGTCCCATATAGCATTAGTCGAAGTCCAGTTTATCGGTGCATCTCGATAATGTTGATCTCTTAAAGATAAATAAGCATTGCGTTTATCTTTATATTTATCCCAATTCTCTTTTGTCTCTGTCAGGTTGTCGTCCTGTCCAGGCAAACCTAGAAGTGCCTCTACTTTTTTCCTATAGCTAGGATCAGTGATGAAAAGATCATTGGATGGATCTTGATACATCACCCAGAATTGATCACGGATCACATCTGTTGCGATTTGACCGCGACAAACAGGGCCTCTAATAAACGTTCGTGTGAAATATTCGGCATGTTCCAGCAAGAACCGATATCTGGCTTCAGCCGGTATCGCAGAATACGTTAAAAAGGGATTGGCTCTATCTTCATAATCATAGCCAGGCATAGTATTTACATGCCATGGCTCTGAGAAGAAGAGTTGCTCTATATGTTTTTTTAGCTTCTCATCAAACAAAAAAGTTATGTGACGTTTATGAACAGTAATCCCTTTTACTAATCTTAATCTGTAATAAATTGGCTGTCCTGGATCAGAGTTTGGAAGACGGGTTTTTACAATTGAAATTGGCTTACCTGTCGGTGTATAGGATCTAACAAGTTCAAAGAAATGGGTATTTTGACCTTGGTTCTCAAAGTACAGATGAGCTAGAAAAAGATGCTCAAAAAGCCACCTGGAAACTAACCTACGCGGATTAGATGTTTGATTAAGGTATGTTTCCCATTTTTTTATTGCTGATAATTCTTTTTGGCTTAGCTTAACCTCATTTATATTGACTTTAGCGCCCTGATATAACCAACCACTGATTGTCGAGAATTCCTCATCTGTAAGTCCGGAGACCGCAAATGGCATCCCTGTTAGAGGATGTTTCGCTTCATATTCAGTAATCGTATCGACAGTTGGACATTGGTTTTCACGGCGAATACTGATATCAAGCTCATCAGGCAACTTACTGTTGTCTTTAAATTGATGGGTTTTCCCCAGAGCTAACATTCTATATAACAAGCTAGCCTGTACATCCTGCCCAGTAATAATCGAATGAAAGCCCGCTTCTTGCCATTCTACTTGCGAATGAGCATCTATAAATAAGCGTGTCGGTGTTATAGGCTCCTTCCTTGTCCCATCATAAGCATTTAATTTGGTGGCACCACGCAGAAATCCTTCTGTAGATTCCATTTTTAACTGGCATGGCGCATCAAAGCAGCCATGACAAGCAACACATTTTTCTTCAATAATCGGTTTGATATCAGAAACGTAATCAACATCTATTGCACGAGGAAGAGGTAGATTATTATTGAGCTCAAGCTCTTGTGTGTCATCTGAACAGGCCGTCACTAAGCAGGCGATAAAAAGGTAAATAAGTGTTTTGTACATTAATCGCCTTGCGAAATTCTAATATTTTAAAGCTTATATTTTACTTCAAATTAGTGACAGGCTGGTTAACGTAAGTGAAGAATTCTGGCTATCGACAATTCCCAAGCAACAACTATCTTCACTAACTTTCTATCTACGATCCCCCTATTGATAAACATCCAGCAGGAATTCTAAAGCAAACCAACATTTGCAATGATCAAAGATCTTTGTCTATTAATGAAGCCTTTCTTTGGATTAACCCCATAACCATTCACCAGGGTATGATTTATGCCGCCCATGCAAGGGCGATTGGAGCGACGGGCTTTCACTTCATTCAAGTAAGTCACGCCTGAACGCTAGATAATAAAAAAGTCTGGCAGTTATTTACATGGATGTAATGCATGCCGATAACGCAGGATGCCGTTATCGGTGACCTACTTTGATGAAGTGCAGCCTACACTTCAGCCTTCGAGCAGCTATCGCTGTCCATTTTTGTTTATCGCCGAGGTTGGAGTGTATGCAAAGCCATGACTGGAACATGACTTGTCCTGACAAAAATGTCACTTGGGTTGTTCACCTGCTCATGCGAGGTGGCTGCAAAACTATCAGATATAAAAAAAGCCCATCCGATTGGATGGGCTTCTTTTGTATT